>FOZN01000007.1 GCA_900114805.1 Agrococcus baldri
CAAGCAGCAAGCGCGTTACGCCGTGGGTCGATGTTTGATGTTATGGAGCAGCAACGATGTTACGCAGCAGGGCAGTCGCCCTAAAACAAAGTTAGACATCATGAGGGTAGCGGTGACCATCGAAATTTCGAACCAACTATCAGAGGTGCTAAGCGTCATTGAGCGCCATCTGGAATCAACGTTGCTGGCCGTGCATTTGTACGGCTCCGCAGTGGATGGCGGCCTGAAGCCATACAGCGATATTGATTTGTTGGTTACTGTGGCCGTAAAGCTTGATGAAACGACGCGGCGAGCATTGCTCAATGACCTTATGGAGGCTTCGGCTTTCCCTGGCGAGAGCGAGACGCTCCGCGCTATAGAAGTCACCCTTGTCGTGCATGACGACATCATCCCGTGGCGTTATCCGGCTAAGCGCGAGCTGCAATTTGGAGAATGGCAGCGCAATGACATTCTTGCGGGTATCTTCGAGCCAGCCATGATCGACATTGATCTAGCTATCCTGCTTACAAAAGCAAGAGAACATAGCGTTGCCTTGGTAGGTCCGGCAGCGGAGGAATTCTTTGACCCGGTTCCTGAACAGGATCTATTCGAGGCGCTGAGGGAAACCTTGAAGCTATGGAACTCGCAGCCCGACTGGGCCGGCGATGAGCGAAATGTAGTGCTTACGTTGTCCCGCATTTGGTACAGCGCAATAACCGGCAAAATCGCGCCGAAGGATGTCGCTGCCGACTGGGCAATAAAACGCCTACCTGCCCAGTATCAGCCCGTCTTACTTGAAGCTAAGCAAGCTTATCTGGGACAAAAAGAAGATCACTTGGCCTCACGCGCAGATCACTTGGAAGAATTTATTCGCTTTGTGAAAGGCGAGATCATCAAGTCAGTTGGTAAATGATGTCTAACAATTCGTTCAAGCCGACCGCGCTACGCGCGGCGGCTTAACTCCGGCGTTAGATGCACTAAGCACATAATTGCTCACAGCCAAACTATCAGGTCAAGTCTGCTTTTATTATTTTTAAGCGTGCATAATAAGCCCTACACAAA
>FOZN01000006.1 GCA_900114805.1 Agrococcus baldri
GGACCCTGACGATCGAGCATACGGGCGCGCTCGTGCCAATCGAGACCGTCGGGCGGCTCGCGTGCGACTCGACCATCCACCACGCAGTCGTCAACGGCGTCGACCAGGTGCTCAACCTGGGCCGCACCGAGCGGCTGTTCAACCGCGCCCAGCGGCGCGCGCTGGCCGCCCGCGACAAGGGCTGCCGGGTGCCCGGCTGCGGCATGCCCGCGTCCTGGTGCGAGGCGCACCACATCAACCCCTGGGACGACGGCGGCCCGACGGACATCGACTGGGGCATTCTCGTCTGCGTCTACCACCACCACGAGATCCACGCCGGCCGCCTCCGCATCGAAGCCGCAGGCCCAGAACCCGGCACCTGGCGCATCATCCCCCAGCTGCGCCCCGCAGACCGCTACGCACGCACCAGCCGCCTGGGCGCACCACGCGAGCCCGTCGTGAGCGAGAGCGCACGCGCGGCGATCGCGTCGATCGGGATCACCGGCATCACCGGCACCACCGTCAGTGGAGCCACCACCGGCACCACCGGCACCGGCGCCGGCAGCGACAGCACCGGCAGTCTTGCAGCCGCCGCGCCACCTGCTCTCGCGGTGCGAATCCCAGCCGCCACAGCGGCGACCCGGCCTCCCGTCGCAGAGCGGCCTCGGGCGACCCGCCGGCCGCACCGCCGATCGCGCGAACGGGCGCGTGGTGTCGAGCCCCGCCTCCGCGCTCTGCTGGATCACCAGTTCGGACGAGCTGCGCGCGCCGCCGCAGTCGATCTGCATCCGCCGCCGCACATCGTGATGCGCACCTGAGCGACGCGAGCCCGCCGCGCCGGGCGCGCTCACGCACTCCTTCAGCTGCCGCTTGCGGCTCCCGGCCACACCCAGTCGGCGACCTCCGGGATGTCGGCGCCGTGCTCGCGCGTGTACGCCTTCGCGCGATCGCGCGCGTCGATGAACGAGCGTCGCGCCGCACCGTGCGACTCGGCGAGCCCTGCCCTGTCGATGACGTCGATCGCGAGCGTGTAGCGGTCGAGCTCGTTGAGCATGACCATGTCGAACGGAGTCGTCGTCGTGCCGCGCTCGAGGAAGCCGTGCACGTGCAACTGCTCGTGGCCGGCACGCTTGTACGTGAGTCGGTGGATGAGCCAGGGGTAGCCGTGATAGGCGAAGATCACCGGCTTGTCGAGCGTGAAGATGCGGTCGTACTCGGCATCCGGCAGCCCGTGCGGGTGCTGGTGCTCCTGCTGCAGGCGAGCGAGGTCGACGACGTTCACGACCCGCAGCGAGAGCTCCGGGATCGCTTCGCGCAGCAGCGATGCGGCCGCGAGCATCTCGAGCGTCGGCACGTCCCCTGCTGCCGCCAGCACCGCATCCGCCGGCCGATCTTCGGTCTCGGTGCCCGCCCACGGCAGGATGCCGAGCCCGCGCGTGCAGTGCTCGATCGCCTCCTCCATCGTCAGCCACTGCGGCTGCGGCTGCTTGCCCGCGACGATCACGTTGACGTACCCGGTCGAGCGGAGGCAGTGGTCGGCGGTCGACAGCAGCGTGTTCGCGTCGAAGGGCAGATAGACGCGCACCACGTCGGCGCTCTTGTTCAGCGCGACGTCGATGAAGCCCGGATCCTGGTGGCTGAAGCCGTTGTGGTCCTGACGCCAGACGTGGCTCGAGAGCAGGTAGTTGAGGCTCGCGACCGGCGCGCGCCACTCGATCTTGCGTGCGGACTCGAGCCACTTCGCGTGCTGATTGAACATCGAGTCGACGATGTGCACGAAGGCCTCGTAGGTGTTGAACAGCCCGTGGCGCCCAGTGAGCAGGTAGCCCTCGAGCAGGCCCTGGCACAGGTGCTCGCTCAGCACCTCGATGACGCGGCCGGTCGGCGCCAGGTGCTCGTCGACCGGTAGCGTCTCGGCGTTCCACTGCTTGTCGGTCGCCTCGTAGACGGCCGGCGCGAGGCGGTTGGATGCGGTCTCGTCGGGCCCGAAGATGCGGAACGTGTCGGGATTGTCGCGCAGCACGGACGCCAGCCACTCGCCCAGCACGGCGGTCGAGCCCGTGCTGTGCGCGCCGCGCTCGGACGGATCGACCTGCTGCGCGTCGGCGCGGAAGTCGGCCAGTGCCAGCGCACGCCGCAGCTCCCCGCCGTTGGCGACCGGAGCCGCGCTCATGCGCAGCTCGCCCGCCGGTGCGGCGCCGAGCACGTTCGGACGTGGGGCGCCCCGCTCGTCGAAGAGCTCCTCCGGGCGGTAGCTGCGCAGCCACTCCTCGAGCAGTCGCCGGTGCTCGTCGTTCTCGCGCACCTCCGCGAGCGGCACCTGATGCGCGCGCCAGGTGCCCTCGATGGCCTTGCCGTCCACCTCATCGGGGCAGGTCCAGCCCTTCGGGCTGCGCAGCACGATCATCGGCCAGGCGGGCCGCTGCTCGAGTGCGCCGGCCGCCGCATCCGACTTGATCTGCGCGATGCGGTCGAGCGCGTCGTCCAGCGCCTCGGCGAACCGGGCGTGCGAGACCATCGGGTCCTCGTCGTCGGCGCCCACCGAGACGACGATCGGCTCGTGCCCGTAGCCGCGCACGAGCGCGACGAGCTCTGCCTCGGGGATGCGCGCGAGCAGCGTCGGGTTCGCGATCTTCCAGCCGTTGAGATGCAGGATCGGCAGCACCACGCCGTCGGCGGCGGGGTTGAGCAGCTTGTTCGCGTGCCAGGAGCCGGCGAGCGGCCCGGTCTCCGCCTCACCGTCGCCGATCACGCACGCGACCAGCAGCTCGGGGTCGTCGAGCGCGGCGCCGTACGCGTGCGCGAGCGAGTAGCCGAGCTCGCCGCCCTCGTTGATCGAGCCGGGCGTCTCCGGTGCGGCGTGGCTGGGGATGCCGCCGGGGAAGGAGAACTGCCGGAACAGCCGCTGCATCCCCTGCTCGTCTTGCCCGATGTCGGGGAAGCGCTCGGTGTAGGTGCCCTCGAGCCACGCGCACGCGACGCCGCTCGGCCCGCCGTGGCCCGGACCCATGACGAACAGCGTTCGCTGCGCACGGTCGCGGATGGCGCGGTTCAGATGCCCGTAGACGAAGTTCAGCCCCGGTGTCGTGCCCCAGTGGCCGAGCAGGCGCCGCTTGATGTGCTCCGCCTCCAGCGGCTCGCGCAGCAGCGGGTTCTGCTGCAGGTAGATCTGGCCGATGCTCAGGTAGTTCGCCGCTCGCCACCAGGCGTCGACGTGCTCGAGCTCGGTCGTGCTCGCCGGTGCTGTCCGGCGCTGCCATGCGGTCTCGGTCATGCCTCCGAGCCTGTTGGAGGCGGTGGAAGCCGTCAAGGGCGGATGCGTCCTGACCGGCCGAAAGCAGGCTCGTCGGGAGCGCGGTGACGTCGAGGCGCTCGCAGTCGATGCGCTATGATTGTTGATCGTGCCCAGGCACGCCGCCTTAGCTCAGTCGGCAGAGCGATTCACTCGTAATGAATAGGTCGGGAGTTCGATTCTCCCAGGCGGCACCAGCACGATCGGCCCCGTTCCAGCGGGGCCTTCGTCGTGTCCGAGCCCGATAGCCTGCGGGCATGAGCGCGACGGCCGTCATCCGCCCGTTCGCCGAGCAGGACCGGGAAGCGCTGCTGGCACTGTTCGCCCGCGCCGGCGAGGGCGCGCCCGGCGGGGCACTGTGGGGGCACGTGCCCTCGGTGCGCGACATCTACCTCACCGACTACCTGGATCGCGAGCCGGGATCGGTGCTCGTCGCTGAGCTGGGCGGGCGGCTCGTCGGCTACCTCGCAGGCAGCCTCGACACCGCCTCCTTCCCGAACGAGGAGGAGCGACTGGTGCAGGCGATCCGGAGGCACCGCCTCTGGCTCCGGCCGCGCTTCGTCGTCTTCGCACTGCGCGGCCGGCTCGCGACGATCACCGCGCGGCTGCGAGGGGAGTCGGCCGATCTCGCGGAGCTCATCGACCCTCGCTGGCCGGCCCACCTGCACATCGACGTCGCCCCAGAGGCGCGCGGCACAGGCGCCGCCGATGAGCTCATGCGGGGCTGGCTCGCGCACCTCGACGCCGCCGGCGTGCCCGGCTGCTTCCTGCAGACGGTGGCCGAGAACACCCGAGCGGTGCGCTTCTTCGAGCGGATGGGGTTCCGCGCGCACGGCGCGCGGCCTCCGCTCCCGGGCCGGGTCGGGGGCAGGCGCATGCACCAGCTCACGATGGTCCACCCCGGCGCCGTCACGCCCCAGGCGCCCTGACCGTGGAGGTGCCGGAAGCGGCTCGTCACACGGACCATGCGAACCGGAAGCGATCGATGAGCTGCTCCTGCGACGCGTCGCCGTGGTGCTGGTGCTCGTGCCTGCGCACCGCGACGACGGCGTCCACGAGCGGCGAGCCGAGGATGCGCCGTGCGAGCTCGCTGCCCTCGAGCGCGGTGATCGCCTCCATGTGCACAGTCGCGAGCGCGACGATGCCCGCGGCCTCGCGCGCGGCGGCGCTGAGGTCACCGGGATCGCCGGCGGCCTCCGTGGGCATCGGCAGCGCATCTTCGACGCCACGGAGCGCGGCGCCCAGCATGGCCGCGCTGGCCAGGTAGCCGCTCGTCGACGGGTCGATGACCTTCACCTCCAGGTTCGCCGCCGCAGCGTCGCCGGCGATCAGCCGCACGGCGACCTCGCGGTTCTCGAGTCCCCATGCCGCAAACGCGCCGGCCCAGGTGCCGGGCAGCAGTCGCGCGCACGACAGGATCGATCCGGCGAGCGCCGCTTGGATCTCGTGCAGCGCTCCCACGATGCCGGCGATCGCGGCGCCGCCATCGCGGGTCAGCCCGTGCGGCCCGTCGCCGCCGGAGAGCAGGGGCGCCCCGTCGCGGGCGAGCGAGACGTGCTGGTGGGCGCCGTTGCCCACCGAGTCCGTGAGCGGCTTCGGTGAGAAGGAAGCGATGAGCCCGGTCGCGCGCGCCGCGCGCCCGATGATGAGGCGCGCGAGCACGAGGTCGTCGGCAGCGGCGACCGGGGTCCGCGGGGCGAGCGAGCACTCGAGCTGGTGCGGACCGAACTCGGCGTGCACGTGTTCGAGCGCCAGATCGACTTCGGCGGCGCGGGTGTAGACCTCGCGCACGAACGCCTCGAAGCGCACCACGCCCGCGAGCGAGTACGGCGCCCAGGTGTCCGGCGGGAGCGGCGAGCCGTCGGCATCGAAGAGCGTGAACTCCAGCTCATGACCGACGAGTGCCGTGATGCCGGCGCTCGCGAGCCGGTCCTCCGCCCGCCGCAGCGCCGAGCGCGTGCACTCGCCGAGCGGCTCGCCGGCCTGCGTCACCATGGTGGCCGGTCCCCAGGCGAGCCCGTCCGCGAAGATGCGCACCGCATCCGGGTCGAGGCGCAGCCGGTGGTCGCCGATCGTGCCCATCGCTGCGGTGAACGCGGTGCCGCGATCGCTCGCGAAGGCGTTCCAGGTGGGGGATGCGCCGAGCCCGGTGACGAACGCTTCGGCGCGAGCGACTGGCACCGTCTTGGCGAGGATGAGCCCCGCCGGGTTCCAGATGGTGCCTACCAGCATCGCTGCTCCGGCGTCGCGCAGCCGTGCTGCGAGCGCTTCCGTCATGGCCCAATGGTGCACCCGGCTCGGAGGTCGCACCAGCGCCGACCACGGCATCGCACGCAGTTCGCCGGCCGTGACCGCCGCGTACCCTGGGCGCATGAGCCGAGGCATCCTGATCGTCGACGTGCAGAACGACTTCACCGAGGGCGGCGCGCTCGGCACCGATGGCGGTGCGGCCGCAGCAGCCGCCATCACCGAACATCTGCGCAGCCACTCCTACGCACTCGTGGCGGCGAGCCGCGACTGGCACGATGCCGTGGGCGACAACGGCGGCCACTTCGCCACCGGCGTGCCCGACTTCGTCGGCACCTGGCCGGTGCACTGCGTCGCCGGCACCGAGGGCGCCGAGTACCACGCTGCGCTCGATCCGCTCGCGATCGACGTGCACATCAAGAAGGGGCAGGGTGAGCCCGCCTACTCGGCCTTCGAAGGGACGACCGACGACGGCGAGACGCTGGCCGAAGTGCTGGAGGAGCAGGACATCGACGAGCTCGACGTGGTCGGCATCGCGACCGACTACTGCGTCAAGGCGTCCGCCCTGGATGCGGCGCTCGCTGGCTTGAAGGTGCGCGTGATCGACGGGCTCACGAGCGCGGTGTCACCGGAGACTCGCGCCGCGGCGCTCGACGCGCTGCGCGACGCCGGTGTGGAGGTCGTGGCGACCGCCTGACCGGCGCGACGCCGGCGTGGAGGTCGGGGCGACCGCCTGGCCATGGCAAGTGTAGAATCACTACATGTAGCGTGTCTGCATTCCGCACGACCGCGAGCGGGTGTGGCTTTTATGTAGTCCAACTAACAGATAGGCTGGCTAAGTGTCATCGCGCAATCGCTCCCGCCACGGAGTTCCCACCTGGCTCCGCGTCGCCCTGCCCGTCGTCCTGATCCTCGGCTGGCTCGCCGCCGCCGGCCTCGGCGGCCCCACCTTCGGACAGCTCTCCACGGTCGTCTCCAACGACCAGACGAGCTTCCTGCCCGCCACCTCCGACGCCACCACGGTGCAGGACGCCCTGCCCGAGTTCCTCGGTGCAGACGAGGTGCCTGCGATCGTCGTGGTCGCCGGCGCCGACGACCTCGACGCATCCGCCCTCGAGTCCCTCGAGGCGCTGCAGCAGTCGATCGTCGACCTCGAAGGCGTCGTGGAGGCCTCGCCGCTCGTGCCCAGCGAAGACGGCCAGGCCGGCCAGATCGTCGTGCTGCTCGACAGCTCCGGCTCCTCGGAGAGCCTGGTCGAGCACGTCGAAGCGCTTCGCGAGGCCGTTGCGGATGCGGGTCTCGACGCGAGCCTGCAGGCCGCGGTCACCGGCCCGGCCGGCTTCACCGCCGACATCGTCGACGCCTTCGCGGGCATCGACGGGATCCTGCTGCTCGTGGCGCTCTCGGCGGTGCTGGTGATCCTGATCATCGTCTACCGCTCGCCGCTGCTGCCGCTGCTGGTGCTGTTCACCTCTGTTGCGGCGCTGTGCCTGGCGATCCTGGTCGTCTTCCAGCTCGCGAAGGCCGAGATCCTGACGCTCAGCGGGCAGACGCAAGGCATCCTCTTCATCCTGGTCGTCGGTGCGGCCACCGACTACGGCCTCCTGTACACGGCTCGCTTCCGGGAGGCGCTGGGCGAGACGCAGTCGCGCTGGGAGGCGACGCTGCGCGCGCTCAAGGGCTCCTTCGAGCCGATCCTCGCAGCCGGCGGCACCGTGATCGCGGGCCTGCTGTGCCTGCTGCTGAGCGACCTGGTCTCCAACCAGCAGCTCGGCCCGGTGGCCGCGATCGGCATCGTCACCTCGGTGCTCGCCGGCCTCACGCTGCTGCCCGCGCTGCTGCTGGCATTCGGGCGCGTCGCGTTCTGGCCAATCGCGCCGACGCCGGAGCGCCCGCGCGTGAAGCCCGACGGCAAGGGACTCTGGGGCTCGGTCTCGCGCCTGGTCGACCGCCGCGCGCGCACCGTCTGGATCGCCAGTGCGCTGCTGCTCGGCATCGGTGCCGTCGGCATCGTGCAGCTACAGGCCGAGGGCGTGCCCTCGAGCGACTTCGTCGTGGGCGAGTCGGAGGCCCGCGACGGGCAGGCGCTCCTCTCGGAGCACTACCCGGGCGGCTCCGGCGCGCCCACTCAGATCCTCGTGCCCGAGGCCGATCAGGACGAGGTGGCGGATGCGCTGGTCGAGCTCGAGGGCGTCGAGGGCGTCGCGGTCGTCAGTGAGGATTCGCCCGCGGGATCCATCCCGCTGCCGGTCGACCCTGCCTCGCCCTTCGCCGGCGCTGCGCCGACCGTCGTCGACGGCCGGGTGCTCGTGCAGGCCACGCTCGTCGACGCCCCCGACTCGCAGGAGGCGCAGCAGGTCGTGCGCGAGATGCGTGAGGCCGTCGCCGCCGTGTCGCCCGAAGCGGCCGTCGGCGGCACGACCGCGACCGCGATCGACACGAACGACGCATCCCTCCGCGACCGTGCGCTGATCATCCCGATCGTGCTCCTGGTGATCTCGCTCATCCTGATGGTGCTGCTGCGCTCGATCGTCGCCGCGGCGCTGCTGCTGGTCACGACCGTGCTGTCGTACGCCACGGCGCTCGGCGTCGGTGCGGTCATCCTCACCTGGCTGGGGATCCCGCAGATGGACCCCTCGGTGCCGCTGTTCTCGTTCGTGTTCCTGGTGGCGCTGGGTGTCGACTACAACATCTTCCTCATGACGCGCGTGCGCGAGGAGGTGAAGGAGCGCGGCCACCGAGAGGGTGTGCTGCGGGGCCTGCGGGTGACCGGTGGCGTCATCACCTCGGCGGGTGTCGTGCTGGCCGTCACGTTCGCGGCCCTCGGCGTCATCCCGGTGCTGTTCCTGCTGCAGCTCGCGATCATCGTCGCCCTCGGCGTGCTGATCGACACGACCCTCGTGCGCTCGCTGCTCGTGCCGGCGTTCGCGATCGACCTCGGGCCGAAGACCTGGTGGCCGTCGAAGCTGGCGCGGGAGCCGCGCACCTCGCGGTGGCGGAGCGAGGCGGGGGAGAGCGCAGCAGCGGTCGAGGACGAGTTCGCCGCGTCGAAGCCGCGCCGCTGAGCAAACGGCGCTCGTCGCGACGAGGAGCAGGGGCGGATGCCTCTGCCCCCTCGTGCGCGTGTGGCACGTACCGACGACTACCGTGAGAGGACTGATCCTTCCGAGCGTCCGGTCCCGTGGGGACCGTTTCGTATACGATGTGACCACCCCAACGAAGGAGTCTTCATGAGTGCGACCACCGAGGCGCAGGTGCTCGAGAGCGTGCACGGCAAGCTGTTCATCGGCGGCGAGTGGGTCGACGGAGAGCAGGGCACCATCGATGTCCGCGACCCCGCCACCGGCGAGGTCATCAAGCAGATCGCCAACGGCTCGGTCGAGGACGGCGTGCGCGCGCTCGACGCGGCGGTCGACGCGCAGGAGGCCTGGGGTCGCACGCCCGCCCGCGTGCGCGGCGAGATCCTGCGGAAGGCCTTCGACCTGCTGCAGGAGCGCAAGGAGGAGTTCGCGCTCCTGATGACGGTGGAGATGGGCAAGCCGCTCGCGGAGGCGCGCGGCGAGGTCGCCTACGGCGGCGAGTTCCTGCGCTGGTTCGCCGAGGAGGCCGTGCGCATCGACGGCCGCTACACGATGACCCCGGAGGGCACCGGCCAGATGATCGTCACGCACCGCCCGGTGGGGCCGTGCTTCCTGATCACCCCGTGGAACTTCCCGCTCGCGATGGCCACTCGCAAGCTCGGCCCCGCGCTCGCCGCGGGCTGCACCGCGGTCGTCAAGCCCGCCACGCTCACGCCGCTGACGACGCTCGCGCTCGTCGCGCTGCTCGAGGAGGCCGGGCTGCCCAAGGGCGTCGTCAACGTCATCACGACGAAGTCGACCGGTGCGCTCTCGGAGAAGCTGCTGGCCGACCCGCGCCTGCGCAAGGTCTCGTTCACCGGCTCGACGCCCGTGGGGGTGCAGCTGCTGAAGCAGGCCGCCGACAACGTGCTGAAGGCGTCGATGGAGCTCGGTGGCAACGCGCCGTTCGTGGTGTTCGAGGACGCCGACCTGGACAAGGCCGTCGAGGGCGCGCTGCTGGCGAAGTTCCGCAACATCGGCCAGGCCTGCACGGCCGCGAACCGCTTCATCGTGCACGAGTCGATCGCCGACGAGTTCGCGCAGCGGATCGGCGACGCGGTGAAGGCGATGAAGGTCGGCCGCGGCACCGAGGACGGCGTGACCATCGGCCCGCTGGTCGAGGACAAGGCGGTCGACAACGCCGTGCGCCTGGTGGACGCGGCCGTCGCCGACGGCGCGACGCTCGTCGCCGGAGGCAAGGCGATCGACGGCCCCGGCTCCTTCTT
>FOZN01000005.1 GCA_900114805.1 Agrococcus baldri
CCGGGAGACGGCCCACCGGCAGGTGAAGTATCTCAATAACGTGATCGAGGCCGATCACGGAAAGCTCAAGATACTGATCAAGCCGGTGCGCGGTTTCAAATCGATCCCCACGGCCTATGCCACGATCAAGGGATTCGAAGTCATGCGAGCCCTGCGCAAAGGACAGGCTCGCCCCTGGTGCCTGCAGCCCGGCATCAGGGGCGAGGTGCGCCTTGTGGAGAGAGCTTTTGGCATTGGGCCCTCGGCGCTGACGGAGGCCATGGGCATGCTCAACCACCATTTCGCAGCAGCCGCCTGATCGGCGCAGAGCGACAGCCTACCTCTGACTGCCGCCAATCTTTGCAACAGAGCCGTCGAGTCGATGATTCAGCGCAATGTATGTCGGCCACCCGCTCGTCTCACCGTCGTCGTAGTCCACGGACGACCGGTGGATCGAATACGGCACGCCGTGCTCGAAGACCCACCGGTTCTCGGCCCGCAGGCCACGGAAGACGCTCAACCTGACGACGAGCACGCCGACCATGATGAGCAGCCAGACCGTCACGGCGGCCCAGCCCAGCCCGAAGTTCCACGGCGGCTCGTTGTTCTCGACGGGGAAGAATGTGCCGGTCCAGCCATCGCGAGGGTCGGCGATCGACCCCCAAATCATGCCGCCGAGCGCCGCAACCGGCAGTACGACCCAGAATATTGGTGCGTAGATCAGCTCGACACGGCGGGAGTCTTCCTTGCCCGCCCATGCCGTGACCTCCTCAATCGACTCAGGGACGGGCACTTCGCCGGGGCGCGCGGGCCCGTTCGGGCGGTCGGCCATCACCTGCGCCCAGATCGCCGGGTACGTTGCCGCGCCTTTCTCGGCGAGCTGCTCGATCGCATCCTCCCGCCCATCGCCATCCGCCGGGCGCATCGTGACCTCCTCGTCGAGCTCGGGAGGCATCTCGATTCATCGCGGTACGGGTTCAGCGGCTGGGTGCTCCCTCGCCTCTCATCATGCTATCCGACTACTGCTCCCGGTCTCAGGTCTGCTCTGTGGCCTTGGCGCTGTCACGTCGGTACACACTTGGCGCGAGGCCGAGAACCGTACGGAAATCCGCGGCAAGGTGGGCATGATCTGCATAGCCGAGTTCTGCCGAGACCTGTGCGATTGTGAGCGAGGGATCTTCTCGCAACCGCTGAGCGGCTTCTTGGAGACGATACCGGCGAATGATCGCGAGCGGTGGAAGCCCCACATAACGCCTGGCGAGACGCTGCACTGCACGAACCGATACCCCCAGGTGCGTTGCAACTTGATCGATGCGGACGATGGTGCGGTCTGCAGAGATGAGGTGCTCCATCTCGTTGGCCAGCATGCCCTCGGCATCCGGTGCCGAAAAGCGTTCGGCGGCCCACGCTGTGAATGCTGCGATAGCGTACTCCCGGCCGGTTGCCTTATCTGGGTGATGCATGGCGGCCGTCACGGTCGTATGCAGTTCGGGAGCGTCGAAGACAACCGCGGAGTTCTTGATACCGTGTGGATCTGCGTGCAGCGAGGCGATTCCGGCCGGGCGGAGCGACGCACCGACTGCCCACCCGCGGCCGCGGAGATCTTGATGGGATACCCCGGTGGTCGGGCCGTGGAGCCTCACGCTGTCACTTTGAACGACCAGATTCGACGCCGGGAACGGCAACACTGTCTGCCGGGATGTTCGCCCCGGTGGAAGCTCCCAACGCGGCACCCAGAACCAGCGGATCCACGCGTCGATGTCTTCGTGTGCAGGTGCTCTGTGAAAGGACGGGAGCTTAGTCGGGTAGAGGACGCCTCGTCCGTCAGTGAGCTCAGCCACGGCACCCCCCGTTTCAACCTCGTCGTGAATCTTCAAGCCACCGTGGTCGTCCCTCACATACGCTCGAAGCATGAACGAAGATAACTTGCACCAAGCTGGTGTTTCTGGCAACCACACTACCAATGGCATCCCGCATGGGTCGACGAGCCTGACCCCGTTCCTCGCCGTCACCGGTGCCACCGATGCCGTCGAATTCTACCGTTCGGTGTTCGGCGCTCGCCTCGTCGACGCCACCGAGATCAACGGTATCGTCGTCCATGCCGAGCTGGACTTCGGTAACGGCAAACTGCAGCTCGGCGAGCCCAGCCCTGATTACGGCCTCGTGCCAGCCCCGTCGGGCGAGGGCGTCTGCTATTCGATGGGCCTGTACTGTGCGGATGTCGACGCCACCGTGAAACGAGCAGAACACGCGGGTGCCACGATTCGTGAAGCGACGAGCACGTTTGTTTCCGGCGACCGCTTCGCCTCCATTCTTGACCCGTTCGGAGTGCGCTGGTCGATCATGTCCCGTGTCGAAGACCTCTCCGAAGCAGAAAGCATGGAACGAGTCGCTGCCTGGGCGGCGGAGCAGGAAACCAGCGAAGCACTGTAAGTAGGTGACGGGGCGGCTGGAGAAAACGAGGGCACGCGCATGGAGTATGTGGCCCTGCTGCGCGGGGTGAACGTCGGCGGCATCACGATCCGTTCGGCGGACCTCAGAGAGCTCTTCGCTGGGCTCGGCTTCGACAATGTGCGCACCTACCTCGCCAGCGGTAACGTGCGCTTCACTTCGGACGCCGCAGAACGTGCGGAGCTCAAAGCAATGACCGAGCAGGCGCTTACGGAGCGATTCGGCTACGAGGCCTGGATCGTGCTCGTCACCCTCGACGAGCTTCGCCGAGCCCGTGATGAACTGCCCTTCGACTCTGCCGACACCTCCCATAATTCCTATGTGATTTTCTGCGCGGACGGAGTGACGAGGGATGCACTGGTGCAGAAGTGCCATGATCTTCCGCGCGGGGAAGAACGCATACTGCCCGGCCCGGGCGTGGTCTATTGGAACGTTCCCGTGGTCGACACGACGAGATCGCCGTTCGGCAAGGAACTTGGCCGCGCCGCCTGGAAACGTACGACCACGAATCGCAACATCCGCACCGTCAACAAGATCGCGGCGTGAGCCGCGACAATGAGGATCGCACCGGAGCGATCACACCCCAGAAGCCGCGCATTGTTCGCGGCGCACTGCGCCTGGTGTCCGTCCGATGATGCGTGTGAAGGCGCGGTTGAATGCCGCTTCGGAGTGGTAGCCGAGTTCGGTGGCGAGTCGGGCCGCGGTGGTGTTCTCTTCACGGAGCCGGGTGTGGGCGATGTTCATCCGCCAGCGGGTGAGGTACGCGATCGGTGCTTCCCCGACGAGCTCTGCGAAACGCGTGCTGAATGATGAGCGCGACATCGCTGTGAGAGTTGCGAGTCGTTCGAGCGTCCATTCGTGACCAGGGTTGGCGTGGATTGCTTCAAGCGCTCTGCCGATTCGTTCGTCTTGCACGGCGCGTAGCCATCCGGTGCCGGTGTCGGGAGCGGTGGCGAGCCAGGTGCGGATCGCTTGGATGACGAGGATATCGGCGAGTCTGGTCGCCACGGCTTCCCCGCCGGGCTGTGTGCGGGAGAGTTCACCGGCCATGAGGCGCAACGTGTCACGGATCGCTCCGTCGGCGGAGGCAGTGTCACCGCCGACGGACAAGAGCTGTGGGAGCGCACGCATGAGCTCTCGTGCTGCGGGGTCGTCGAACGTGACGATGCCGCAGATCAATTGGCCGGGGCGGCCATCGCCGCCGTGCTGCAGGCGGGAGTAGCGGTCGGTGAGGTACTGCTGCGGCAGGAGATCGACGCGAGGACCTGACGGCGCGTCTGGCGCGCTGGCGAGATGATGTCCGAGTCCATGTGGCACGAGCGCGAGGTCTCCTGCCCGCAGCTCGCAGGGTTCACCGCCGGGCAGTCGGATCCAGCAGGTACCGGCGGTGACGACGTGAAAGCTGATGGAGTCGGAAATGGCTGGCATCTCGAGTGCCCAGGGCTCGGTGAGCTGGGCATGGCAGTAGAACGTGCTGCGCATTCGAAGCGTGTGCAGTACTCGGGCCAACCGATCCGTGCGGCCGGGCGTGACGGCATCTTCCATGCATACAGCTTCGCATGGATGGTTACGATAGTTCCGCCCATTTCGGTTGAACGAGCAAGAATATTGAATTCTGAGTCATAGATTTACCTTCGTTTACCTCGTACTGTCGAACTATTAAGTGAGTTATACGACCGAAGGGAAACGCGATGTACGTCATTGCTGGGGCAACAGGCAGAGTCGGATCGAATGCGGCAAGGCAGCTACTGTCCGCGGGAGCGGAAGTGCGGGTGCTCGTGCGCCGCAGGGCTGATGCCGATGCCTGGGAGGCGCAAGGAGCCGGAGCACGCCTCGTCTCATTGGACGACCGTTCCACACTGACTGAAGCGCTTACAGGTTGCGCTGGGTTCTTCGCCCTGCTTCCGTTCGATCTCACGGTCGACGCTCTCGACGACCACGCGGAACGTCTGATCGAGTCGATCGCTGGGGCCGTGGCCGACGCCGGGGTGCCGCATGTCGTGCTGCTCTCGTCCGGGGGTGCGGACCTTGCCGAGGGTACCGGACCGATCGCAGGGCTGCACCGCATGGAAGTCGCTCTGCGTGCAACGGGAACGGTGCTCAGTGCGTTACGCTCGGGTCACTTCCAGGAGAAGCTCACCGATGTGCTCGATGCGGCTCGCGAGAGCGGCATCTACCCCGTGTTCGCAGGTTCGGCGGATATGCCCATCCCGATGGTCGCCACTGCTGACCTTGGAGCAGTCGCCGCCGATGTCCTGCAATCCCCTCCAGGCGTGAGCGAAGCAATTGATGTTCTCGGCCCTTCGTATTCGGAGCGAACTGTTGCTACGGTGTTGGGTCGCGCACTGGGCCAGGAATTGACGGTCGAGCTGATCCCAAAAGAAGCATGGGTGGACGCATTTACCGAAGCAGGCTTCCGGTCGCATATCGCAGTAAGCCTTGCCGAGCTGTATCAAGCTGATCAACAGGGGCTGCTCGCGCCACGTGGCGACCGCCGGGTTAGCGGGCATACGCCGATCGAGGTCACGATCGACCGCCTCCTCCGGGCAAACTGAAGAGGCAGACAGAGATGTCCGTCCTTCTGACGAGCATGCTCTCGGTCGCGACCGTCACCAATGGGCTGCTCGCAGGAGCGTTCTTCGTATTCTCCTGCGCCGTCGTTCCCGGCCTCCGACGTGTAGATGATCACACATTCGTGCGCGCGTTCCAGACGATCAACCGCGCGATTCTGAACGGATGGTTCTTGAGCATTTTCATCACGGCTCCCATCACAGGAGTTGCCTGTGCCGCATTCAGCGTCTGGTGGAACGCGCCGTTCCCACCCACGCTCATCTGCACTGCTGCAGGTGGATCGTTGCTCACCTTCATCATCACGGCAGCAAAGAACGTGCCGCTGAACACCCAGCTTGATCGCGCGACGTGCGGTAACCCGGAAGAGATCCGGGCTGCACGCCAAGCCTTCGAACGCTCATGGGGGCGCTGGAACTTCGTCCGCACGCTCGCCAGCGTCGTGGCGCTCGGCTGCCTTGTCATCGCGGAGATTTCAATATAGTCAGACGCCTCCAGGTCGAGGGCTGTCATGCCGGTGTGTAGTCAGGCAGGTCAATGTCGGACGCTTTGCTGAACTGTTTCTCCATGAAGCCTCGCATAGGCCAGCGTGTTGCCCACGACATCGACGCCTGCATGAACCGGATCGCAAGAGCCGTCATCGGCGCATATCCGCCAGGCCCGCCCGCAAGCTGCTGCGCACCCTCGACATACGGGCGAACGAGGCGATCGTACGCCGCGAACGCAGCGGCATGGTCGCTTCCGTCTCCGAGTTCTCCGGCGAGCACATAGGCGCCCACCAGCGCGACGCTGGTGCCGAGCCCGCTGAGCGGGGTCGGACAGGCGGCTGCATCCCCGATCAGGGCAATGCGGCCATTCCACCAGCGAGACAGTTGAACCTTCCCCATCTCATCGAACGAGAAATCCGATGCCGAGCGCGCGGCCTCGAGCAGCCGCGGAACATGCCATCCGACACCACCGAACCGATCTTCCAGGAGTGCGATCTGGGAGGCGCGGTCGCGTCGGTCGTGGCCGACCCTCTCTCCGGGGCGGGTACGAAAGCTCAGCGCTGCTTTGGACTCACTTGGCTGGCTCCCGGGCCTGATCGAGGCCACGAGTCCGCCGGTGTGGTTGTACAACTGATACCAGTTGTCGAGTTCTTCGAACGCCGGAGCGGTGAACCATGCCGTGTACAGCCCGAGCGGATGGACGAAGTCCTCTTCCCGCCCAAAAGCGGCCGTCCGAACTGCCGAATGTAAGCCGTCGGCGCCGATGACGAAATCGAAACGCTGTGGGCGTGCGCCACGGAACGTGACATTCACGTAGTTCGAACTCTGCGCGAGCTCGGTGATGGTGTCGTTGAAGATCCACTCGATACCGTCACCGAGCTGTTGGTAGAGCAGGTCGACGAGATCGCCGCGGAGGATCTCGATCTCCGAGATGAATCCTTCTCCCGAACGCATCCGTCGGCATGGCGGCGCGTGTCTGGCCGTGTGCGTCGACCCAGGACATGCCCGCCTGCTCGAGGCCGATCGCACGCGCCCCATTGAGCAGCCCCATACGGTCGATGACTGTGCGTCCGGCGCCGCGCAGGTCGACGGCTTGACCGCCGGGCCCTGGGCTGGGAGCGATCTCGACGATCGTGACGGAGAATCCGTGCCTTCGAAGCCAGTAGGCGCATGCCAGTCCTGCGATGCTTGCGCCAGAGATGAGTACTCGTCGTTCATTCATATTCATGACGCCAAACCTAAGGAAGGCCTGAGATGGTGAGCAAGCTCGTACTAGTACAGCGATGCTGAGACCTGCTCCACTGTGACGGAATGGCAAGGTTCTCATCGCTTGCCAACGCTGGTGTTCTAGTACAGGATGGCAAGGGTGGGAACGTCATCTGCGGAGATCGCTGCCGAGCTGCGGGCGCAGATATTTGCTGGAGAATTGCGGCCCGGGGAGATGCTTCCTTCTGCCAGGGAGATCACTGGTACGTGGAATGTCGCAATTGCAACGGCCAGTCGTGTGCACGCACTACTGCGATCCGAGGGACTGGCGACACCGGTGCCCGGTGTCGGAACGGTCGTCGCGACAACGGCACCAGGGGCAAGGGGTGGGCGCAGCTCACGAGACGCACCCCAGCACCCACAACGGCGGCAGCATGTGCAGCGTCCGGTGCCGGAAGCAGATGATGCCGTTGCGGAACGCATCGTAACTGCCGCTGTTTCCATCGCCGATGTCGAGGGTATTGACTCGCTTTCGATGCGGAGGGTCGCGAATGTGGTCCATATGGGGTCGGCCACGCTATATCGGTTCTACCCGAGCCAGGAACATCTGCTTTTCGCGATGATGGATCGTGCGCTTCGCGATTGGTCTGCGGGTGATGAAGTCGGGACCTGGCGTGAAGATCTGATCCGCGGACATCGAGAGCTGTGGCGAGTGTTCCGACGGCATCCGTGGCTTGCTCCGCAGCTTTCCGTCACACGCCCGCAATTAGTGCCCGCAGCACTCGTCTTCGCAGAGTGGGTGATTCGAACACTCACTCGGGCGGGTATCAGTGCCGAAGAAGCGATGGAGACGCACATTCTGCTCTTCACGCAGGCGCGAGGCACGGCAATTTTGCTCGAGCCCGAAACAGAGGCAGAATCTATCACCGGTGTCGATGCAGATACCTGGATCGATGAGCGTATCGACAAACTCGAGCAACTCAGTTCGAATGAGAACCACGCCGCGCTGAAATCCTTGATCGGCTCGGGTTATGCCCTCGATCTTGATCGTGCCTATGAGCGCGGTCTGGCGCTTATGGTGGACGGGATCTTTTCCCGTCTCGCGCGAACCCGCTGAGCGTCGAATGAGGTCACGATTCGCTCGAGGTCAATGACGCTGTGCGGGAGTGAGAGAATCCGTCGATCAGTGCTGTCAGGCCGAAATCGAATTCCCGGTCGCGTTCAGGAACGCTCGCATTGCCGACCTCTGCGGTTTGCTCCTCCAGTACGACACCGACGGTGTATCGGCTGACCGCGATGAGCATGCTGATGGCTGTCTGTTCATCGAATCCCTGAGACACGAGAAGCCCGACTTGCTGACCGGAAGCCTCAGCTCCTTCGTCGGTGTCGTCGCCGGATGGTCTGCGGTGGTGCTCAGCGTGGAGACGCGCACCGTCACGGACCGCGTGTAGTGCGTGGCGGAAACTTCTTGCGTTTCGCAAGAGAAATGCGTCCCATTTCTCGTCGGACTCGGGGAAGGAAGCGTGATGCTCTCGGTCAAGCACGTCGCTCGCCAGCGCTGCGAGGAGTTCGGCCTTCGTGCGGAAGTGCCAGTAGAGGCCGGGCTGCTGTACCTGTAAGTGAGCCGCCAGCGCGCGAGTGGTGAAGCCATCGAGCCCAGTCTCGTCGAGCACCTGCCGGGCCCCGAGCAACACGGACGTGCGGTCGAGACGCTTCCGGTGGTGAGTCATAGTTGCACTTTATCATCGATAACTTTATCTTAGATAAAGTGACTGCTCGCTACTCTCATCGTGGAATCCTGACAGCCGTGCTCATCACGGCGACCCTCGATGCTGCAGGGCTGGGCCTCGTGATGCCGATCTTGCCTACCCTTCTCGACCAGGTCGGTGCCCCCGACGACATGATCCCACTGCACGTCGGACTACTGACAGCGCTCTATGCGATCATGCAGTTTCTTTGCGCCCCGATCCTTGGCCGACTCTCTGACCGTTTCGGACGCCGCCGCGTGCTTGTCGCCTCCCTCGCAGGCGCGACGATCGACTACCTCGTGCTCGCACTGACGGACACGCTGTGGGTCTTTTACCTCGCCCGCGCGGTTGCAGGCATTACCGGCGCCACGAACGCCGTCACCGCGACGGTGATCGCCGACATTACTCCGCCGGATCAGCGCGCAAAACGCTACGGGTGGCTCGGCGCATGCTACGGCGGTGGCATGATCGCGGGTCCCGCCATTGGCGGTCTTTTCGGCGGGGTCTCACCGCATCTGCCATTCCTCGTCGCCGCCGCGCTCGCCGGAATCACCCTCGTACTCAGCGCGAGTCTTCTGCGTGAGACGCGGCCACCGGGCAGCAACGGCTCGCACGCACAGCAACCCGGTACGGCGAAGCGAACCGCAGTGCCGGGGATGCTTATCCTTCTCGCAGTCTTCGGCATCGTGCAGTTCATCGGCCAAGCACCAGGCTCCACCTGGGTGCTCTTCACGCAGCAGCGCCTCGACTGGAACCCCGTCGAAGTCGGCGTTTCGCTATCCATCTTCGGAATGGTGCAAGTATTCGTGCAGGCGGCACTGACCGGACGCATCGTGTCCCGGATCGGCGAGACCCGGGCGATCCTCGTCGGTATCGCCGCAGACGCCATTGGGCTCATCGGCCTTGCCCTCATCGCCAGCACATGGGCGATGCTACCGATCCTCGCAGCGCTCGGACTCGGCAGCATCACGTTGCCCGCACTGCAGACGCTGCTCTCGAGACGCGCGCCCGAGCAGCAGCAGGGACGCCTGCAGGGAACACTTGCAAGCCTGAACAGCCTCACCTCGATCATCGGCCCGGTCACCTTCACCGGCATTTTCGCACTCACCCGAACGAATGCAGACGGCACCCTCTGGATCTGCGCCGCAGCGCTCTACGTTCTCTGCGCCCTCCTGATGATCCGTGAGACATGCGCCTCACGGCGATCTCGATAACCGCGCTAAGGTGCCATCCCGATGCGACGGGATCGCTCTGCCACCAGTCAAGTCTCCCGTAGCCGGTATGAGCTGACAAGCACGGATATGGTGACTCGCTCGGGCAGGTCGTCGTCCGAGACCTCTGCCGGGGTGATGTGCCGCGCACTCGGCGTCATTCCGAGCAGATCGCGAGCCGTTTGCGGTTCAATCTCTGCGATGTAGCCGACGTGTTGATCTCGCTCCTGTTCGAAGAACGGTGCCAGGGCGTCATGCAGGCGTTGCTCCTTGGAAACATCGATAGTCACCGAGTCGGGCACATCGCGGCGCAACTCGGCCAGGTGGTCGACCGTCGGACGCACCACGATCAGGCTGCCGTTCGGGCGGAGGACCCGGTGAAACTCGCCGGGGTTGCGCGGAGCGAACATGTTCAGCACAGCATCCACCGACTGGTCGGCCAACGGATACGGGCGGAACACGTCCCAGCTCGCTGCGGCTGCTCGCTCGTGGACGCGCGCAGCGACCCGCAGCGCACGCACCGAGGAGTCAAGCCCCAGGCCGCGAGCCCCGGTCACTTTGTCGAGCGCACCGGCGAGGTAGTAGCCGGTACCACAGCCAACATCGAGAACTATGCCATCACGAGGGATCGTATGAGACACCATCGTCGAGACGGCCCGGCGTATCGGCTCGTAGGCGCCGGTCGCGAGGAAACGTTCTCGAGCTTGGATCATCGGCGCATCATCCCCGCTGATCGCATTAGTCCCAGACAGTAGGCTGACGTAGCCGTGCCGAGCGATGTTGAAGGTGTGTCGCTGACGACAACGCAGTGCCCCCGGTGTCAGTTCGAGGCGACCGGCGCAGATCGGGCACCGGAGTGAGTCACGGATAGCGCTGAGGCCAGGTGCGGCCAGGGCTGACATGATGGTCTACCTCTCTTCGGTCGAACGACGGTGTCAAAGACGATCTCGGCCTTCTGGGGGCGAGACAACGACTCTCACACAGTCATCGGCGGTCTTGTGGGATCCGGAGTTGGAAAGTTGGTTGAAGTCTTAGGAGCCGTCTTGCACATTTACGGGTACAGGACTGCCTTACACGGGGTATCCGTAGCGAAGTAGCAAGATGATTCCGGACGCAATCGCGAAGACGAGAAACGTCAAAGCAATCCAGGGGCATGCCCAGCGGCTGGTCGCATACGTACCACGCTTCAGAGGTGGAAACATGGTGACGAGACCGGCGACTTGAACAACAGCGAGCACAAGGTAGGACCAGTCTTCGAATATCCATGCCAGGGGAATAAAATGCAACGCCACACATATCCCGATCCACCACCCGTACCAGCGAGTCAATCCCCGCCGGGCGAGAAAAATACATCCGACACCGATGAGCACAGCTTCAGCAAGAACAATGAGACCAAACACCCAATAGCGACCCTCGAGAGCAGTTGGTGTTGTCCAATTGCGCCATACGAGGAGCCCGGCAGCTATCGCGATAAGCATTCCCAGCACTGAACCCGTACCGAGGGCGCCTCGGAGCCGAGGTTTGGGGTCTTCCTGGGACCACCCGAGCCATGCAGCGGCCATCATGGACAACCAGGCGACCGCGAATGCTTGATCTCGTAAGAAATCCGTTAGCATGTATCTCCTCGTACACCACGGCGCCGTGAAATGTCGGTGTATCCAATTGTGTCACACGAAGTTGCCCGATCTCTTGCTCGACCGTCGCGCAGTTCAATTCGGGACAAGCTGATTTAGATATTCGACGAGCCCGTACCCGCGGGCGACTTCGTGCTCTGTTAGATAGTGCGAGGGCGAATAGCTAGCGAGCACGAACACGGTCAGCTGTTTGTGGAATCATTCGCTGGCAAGAGTCGTTCGCGTAGCTGTTCATTCAGCATCACCTCTTTGCGCTTCATCAGCGGCGTGAATGGACAATGTGGCGGCCACATCGACCGATGAGGGACCTCCGGGAAAACCGGCCTGGGAGATGATCACAGCCCCGAAAACGGCGCTCCAAAAGGTTTTCGTGGCGCGGTCGATGTCTTGGTCTATCGTCCAGTGCTGCTCCCATAGCTTTCTTACTAAGAACTGCTCTGACTGGCGAAACAGGACATTGAGTCCAGCTTCAACTTCTGGCTGCAGCGTGGGGTTCCCGCGCGCGAGTGCGAGGGCGCTCACTACAACCGTTATTGACGGCATGGTCAGAGCAGTTCGGGCAAGGACTCGCTTCATGGCATCCGGCGTGCTGGCTCTACGCCCGGCTTTCTGCAGCCGCTCCGTATCTCGCAGAAGCAACCCGAATGCGACATCAACGTACAGTGCATCCTTGGACCCAAAGTGATGAGTGATCTGGTTGGGATACACCCCAGCCGCCTTTGCCAACTCGCTCATTGTGACCTCTACAAACTTGCGGTCTGTGAAGAGCGTCATTGCTGCGGCACGAATTCTACGGCGCGTGCCCGCTCCTCGCACCACTTGCTTGCGCTGGTTCTTATCGCTCACGCATCAATTGTATGTGATACAGTTCAACTTGATCATCATACAAGTTAGGGAGAGTCTTGATGCGAATTGCAATGACGGGGTACGGGGCGGTAACCCCGCTGGGGGCTGATGTAGAAGCCCTGTGGTCCGGGTTGCTTGAGGGGCGCTCTGGCATTTGTGAACTCGACGGCCTCGGCGACACATGGGCCAGTCTCCCGGTGCGTGTCGCCGCTCCGGTAACGACTGATCTCGAAGTGGTGCTCAGTCGCGTTCGCGCACGGCAGCTTGACCGCAGCCAGCAGTTAGCGCTTGCTGCGACCAGAGAGGCATGGCTTGATGCAGGCCTTTGCGACATAGACCCCGAACGTCTGGCTGTCGCAGTGGGCACTGGTGTTGGTGGCGTAGAGACACTCCTTGAGCAGGATGACGTGCTCGAGAGCCGGGGTGCGCGTCGTGTTTCTCCACGCGCCGTGCCCATGCTGATGCCCAACGGTGCCTCGGCTCAGATCAGTATCGAGTACTCCGCGAAGGCCGGTGTGTACACTCCGTCTTCGGCCTGCGCATCCGGAGCCGAGGCTATCGCCTTGGGAGCACGACTCATCGAGGCTGGCGAGGCGGATGCGGTAATTGCAGGTGGTGTTGAAGCGGCAATCACCCCGCTTACTCTGGCGGGCTTCGCGCAAGCGCAAGCGCTCGCGAAGCCCGACGGCGGCGACGTCACGTGTCTTTCCCGCCCATTCGACGCCAACCGTAGAGGCTTCGTGCTGGGTGAGGGTGCCGGGATCGTGATCCTTGAGAGTGAGAGGCACGCTGCCGCACGCGGTGCCCGCGTCCACGCCTGGCTCGCCGGTTGGGGCATCACCGCGGACGCGCACCACATCACCGGCACCGAACCAAGCGGACATGGGCAGGTCCGCGCCATTCGCAAGGCACTCACAGTGGGTGATCTCACGGTGAACGACATTGACCATGTGAATGCCCACGCGACCGGGACAGTCGTCGGGGATCGCGCTGAAGCACAGGCGCTCGTTGAAGTTTTTGGGGAAGACATCAACGTCACCGCCCCGAAGGGTGCGCTCGGGCACTTGGTCGGAGGGGCGGGAGCCGTCGAAGCGATCATCACGGCACGAACCATTGAATCAGGGATCATTCCCGCGACTGCCAACCTTCAAAGTATTGATCCCGAGATTCATCTTGACGTGGTCACGGAGGCTCTCCGCACTCGGGTCGGGGCAGCGGTCAGCAACTCCTTTGGGTTCGGCGGACAGAATGTGACGCTCGCAATCTGCTCAGCATAGAACCATTCCTCCGAGGCAATCTTATGCTTTGCGGGGGCCGCACATGATGGAAGAGAGGTAGCCGATTCCTGCGAGGAGGTGGAGAGCTGCTCCGATGACGCAGAATGCTTGACCGGCGACGCCGAATAGATGGAGGTTCGGGATCGCTCCGAGTCCGACGAGCAGAATGCCTGCCATCAGGACGGCCGTGCGAATCTTTCCGATCCATGACACTTCGGGAGCATGGCTGGGGCGGACCATCAGGTAGGTCACACCCAGCGCTACATCTACCGCTGCGATGCCGAGCGCAACCCAGATGGAAACGTGGCCAGCCATGACAAGTGCCAATGCGATCACGGCCACACCGATACGATCAGCGACCGGGTCGAGCACGGCACCGGTCTTGCTGGTCTGGCCGAGCTTGCGGGCGAGGGCGCCGTCGACCCAATCACTAGCCCCGAAGATCGCCAGGAGTACCACGGCGAGCACTGGTCGCGAGCCGTCCACGAGGAGGACCGCGACCGGGGCGACGAGCGCAAACCGGAGCAGCGTGACGGCGTTGGGGATCGTCGCCCAGTCGCGAGGGCGCTTGCTGTCTGTGGTGCGATTCATGGGTGGACTCTCTTTCGGTAGCGAATAAGCAGCCAGCCCGTCACGACAATGGCGAGGACTGCCAGAGTTGGGAGTGTGAATTGTTCGACGGCGTCAAGGAGGGCGCTCCCGACGGCTCTGTTGCAAAAATCGTGAAGCTTGAGCATGCTTGGCGGAGATTGGACGGACGGAACGATGACGGATTTCAAGTGGCGCCATTTCCAGGGTGATGTGATCCTGTGGGCGGTGCGCTGGTATTGTCGCTATCCGATCAGCTATCGCGACCTTGAGGAAATGCTGGCGGAACGCGGCATTTCGGTCGACCATACGACGATCTATCGCTGGGTCCAGTGCTACGCCCCGGAGATGGAGAAGCGGCTGCGCTGGTTCTGGCGGCGTGGCTTTGATCCGAGCTGGCGCCTGGATGAAACCTACGTCAAGGTGCGGGGCAAGTGGACCTACCTGTACCGGGCAGTCGACAAGCGGGGCGACAC
>FOZN01000003.1:0-569932 GCA_900114805.1 Agrococcus baldri
GCTCGTCGCCGGAGGCAAGGCGATCGACGGCCCCGGCTCCTTCTTCGAGCCCACCGTGCTCGACGGCGTCGACGCCGAGATGGCCGTGTCGATCGAGGAGATCTTCGGCCCGGTCGTCGCCATCCAGCGCTTCAGCAACGAGGAGGACGCCGTCCGCCTCGCCAACGCCACCGAGTACGGCCTGGTCGGCTACGTCTTCACCGAGGACACCAAGCGCGGCCAGCGCATGATCGAGCTGATCGACACCGGCATGATGGGCCTCAACGTGGGCGTGGTCTCGAACGCGGCCGGCCCCTTCGGCGGCGTGAAGCAGTCGGGCCTGGGCCGCGAGGGCGGCGCCGAGGGCATCCACGAGTACCTCGAGACGAAGTACACGCTGATGCCGAACCCCTTCGCCTGAGCGGTGGAGCTCGAGAGCGACGGCCCTCTCGGGCCGTCGCCGCGACCCCAGCGCAGGGGCCCGTCCCGGGCCCCTGCTTCGAGGAGCTCGTAGGCGCAGGGCGTGTCAGGCGAGGTCGATGACGAGCTTGCCCCGCACGTGGCCGTCCATCAGGTGCTCGTAGGCCTCGCGGAACCGCTCGAGCGGGTAGCGCGCCTCGACCGGCACGAGCAGGTCACCGGATGCGGCCAGTCGCGCGAGCTCGTCGAGGGCGCCGGTGCGCTCCAGGTCGCCGGCGACACCGCGGGCGCCGTGCGCGCCCTTCGCAGCGATCGCGATGCAGCGCTCGATGGGCACGCCGACCTCCAGCGCGGCGGCGATGCCGTCGGCCCCGTGGCAGTCGAAGCACGCGTCGACCGGCAGCATCGCCTCGAGCCGCTCCGCGAGACCGTCGCCGTAGGCCACCGGCTCCGCGCCGAGCGAGCGCAGGAAGTCGGCGTTGCGCTCGCTCGCCGAGCCGATCACGCGTGCGCCCTTCCGCTCGGCGAGCTGCACGGCGAGCTGGCCGACGCCGCCGGCCGCGCCATTGATGAAGATCGTCTCGCCGCCGCGATCGAGCAGCTGCTCGACGCCGTCCCAGGCGGTGCGGCCGGCGACGACGAGGCTCGCGGCCACGCCCGCATCGAGGCCGTCAGGGATGCGAGCGAGCCGCTCGCGACCGGGCGCGACCGTGGTGAAGTCCTGCAGCGCCCGCGTGCGGGCCGAGCCGAACACGCGGTCACCCACGACCCATCCGTCGACCCCGTCGCCGACCTCGTCGATCGTGCCCGCGATGTCGTTGCCGACGCCCATGGGCGGCACGAGGCCGCGGCGCTCGGCGCCGGGGCCGGTGAAGATCTTCCAGTCGACGGGGTTGAGCGCCGCCGACTCGACGCGGATGCGCACCTCGCCCGGGCCGGCGTGGGGCTCCTCCGCCTCGCGCAGCTCGAGCACCTCTGGCCCGCCGAACCGATCCTGCATGATGCGCCGCATGCGGCCACGCTACCGAGCCGCGGCGGCGCGGCGGCTGCGCCGCCTGCTCGACGGTCGGCGGCCCGGCCGCGTCTCGATGCGTCGGCTGCGCCGCCTACTCGACGACGGTGGGGCGCTCCGGCGCGAGCAGCTGGTGGGCGGCGAGCTCGCGGTAGAGCGGGGACGACTCCAGCAGCTCCTCGTGCGTACCGGTCGCGAGCACCTGCCCACCGTCGAGCACCACGATCTGGTCGGCGTCGACGACGGTGGCGAGCCGGTGCGCGATCACGAGCGTCGTACGGCCCTCGCTCGCCACGTCCAGCGCCGCCTTCAGGGCGGCCTCGTTGCGGGCGTCGAGGTTGGCGGTCGACTCGTCCAGCAGCAGGATCGGCGTCGCCGCGAGCAGCGCACGGGCGATCGCCAGCCGCTGCCGCTCGCCGCCTGAGAGCAGCACCCCGCCCTCGCCGACCTCGGCGCCGAGCCCCGTGGAGGAGCGGCTGACGAGCGAGCCGAGGTTGACCGCGTCGAGCGCGGCCAGCAGCTGCTCGTCGCTCGCCTCTGGGGCACCCAGGCGCAGGTTCTCCCGCAGCGTGCCGGCCAGCACCGGCGCATCCTGCTCGACGTAGCCGATGCGCTCGCGCAGGCTGTCGCGGTCGACCTCGCGCACGTCGACGCCACCCACCATCACGCGGCCGCCGGTGACGTCGTAGAAGCGCTCGACCAGCGCGAAGGTGGTCGACTTGCCGGCGCCGGACGGGCCGACGAGGGCCGTGCGGGAGCCCGCCGGCACCTCGAACGAGATGCCCTCGAGCACGACGCGCTCGTCGTCGGCGGCGGGGTAGGCGAACGACACGTCCTCGAACGCGACCATGGGCGCGCCCGGCCGCACGGTCAGCGCCGTGACGGCATCCGCATCCGCTTCGCTCGGCAGTCGCGCGATCTCCTGAATGCGGCCGAGCGCGCCGAGCGCGACGCTGACCGCCGCGAGGGCGCCGGCGAGCTGGCCCAGCGGCATCACCATCAGGAACAGGAAGAGCAGGAAGCCCACCAGCTGCGAGATCACGATCTCGCCGGTGGCGACGCGCAGGCCGCCGACGCCCAGCACGACCAGGAACGACACGTTCACTGCGACGCCGAGGATCGGCACGACGAACGCAGAGATGCGCGCGACCCGCACGCCCGCGTGGAAGGCGTCGCCGGCGCGCGCGCCGATGCCCTCGACCTCGCGCTCGGTGGCGCCCGCGGCGCGCACGGTGCGCACGGCGCTGATCGCGCGCTCGAGCGCGCTGGTGAGGTGGCCGACCTGCTCCTGCGCCTTGCCGGAGGCGCGGCTGAGCAGCGGCATGACGACCAGCATCGCCGCGATCGCGACCGCCAGCACCAGCACCGTCAGCCCGAGCAGCAGCGGGTCGATGAGGAGCATCGCGACGATCGCGCCGACGAGCGTGAGGACGCCGCCGATCGACTCCACCAGGCCCTGCGTCAGCACCGCGCGCAGCAGCGTCGTGTCGCTGCCGACGCGGCTGACGAGGTCGCCGACGCGGCGGGCGTCGAACTCGCTGATGGGCAGCCGCAGCATCCGCGCCACCAGCGTGCGCCGCGTGAGCAGCACCACGTGCTCGCCCAGCACCTGCAGCAGGAAGTGCTGGAACCCGTCGCTCAGCGCACCGACGATCACTATCACCACGAGCAGCCACGGCAGCCACTCGAGCGGCTGCGTGTCCTCGACCCGGGCGATGACCTCCTGCACCAGCACCGGCTGCGCCAGTGCGAAGGCCGCGCCGAGCACCGACAGCACGATCGCCGCCGTCAGCAGCCCCTTCTTCGGGAAGAGGTAGGGCAGCAGCTCCCGCACACTCGCCCGCGGGCCGTCGTCGCCGCGCCGTCTGCCGAACATCCCTCGTCGCTCGCTCATCCCGCGCTTCCTCGGCGCATCCGCCGCGTCGTCCGTTGCGTCCACCGGCTATCGCTTGCCGTGCTTCTTGTGGACCGCCTGGCGCGAGACGCCGAGCGCGTCGGCGATCGCCTGCCAGGCGAACCCCTCCATTCTTGCGCGTCTGACGAGCGCCGATTCCTCCCGCTCGATCTCGCGGCGTGCCTCGGCGGCCACCGCCAGCTGTTCGAGGCTGCCGATGGGCCGCTCGCCCGACGCGGTGCGCTTCTCCATGTGTCAATGATGGTTGACAACGACGGATGCGTCAACCGTGGTTGACAGCACAGGGTGCGTCAGGAGACGACGACAGCCGGCCCTCTGCTGGTGGCACGGCCGCGATCGGCGACGCGATCGCGCCGGGTGCCGATCGCCCGCAGCGCCCACAGGATCGCGACGAGGTCGACGACCTCCTGCGAGAGCGCGCCCACGGTCGCGGGGATCACGCCGACCGCTGCCACCAGCATGAGTCCGACACTGATGACGATGCCGATCCAGATGCTCTGCAGCGCGATGCGCCTCGTGTCGCGCCCGATGCGCACCGCGCGTGCGGTGCGCGAGATGTCGTCGAGGGTGATGACGACGTCGGCCGACTCGCTCGCCGCGGTCGCGCCCTTCGCGCCCATGGCGACGCCGACATCCGCGGATGCGAGCACCGGAGCGTCGTTCACGCCGTCACCGACCATGATGACGGGTCGTCGCTCGACCGCCCGCACCGCGCGCACCTTGTCGGCGGGCAGGCACTCGGCCTGCACGTGCTCGATGCCGAGCTCGGCAGCGACGTGCCGCGCGGTCGGCCAGGCATCGCCGGTGAGCATCATCGTGTCGCCGACGCCGAGCTGCTCGAGCTCAGCGATCGTCTCGGCGGCGTTCTCGCGCACGCTGTCGCGCGCCACGATGCTGCCCGCGAAGCTGCCATCGATCGCCAGGTAGATCGCGAGCTCGCCCGCGGCCAGCTCGGTCGGCTCGGCCGAGGGCGCGCGTGCCCGAACGAACGCGAGCTTGCCGACGATCACCTCGCGCCCGTCGATCTGCGCCACGACGCCGGAGGTGGCGTGCTCGGATGCGGTGCTCGCGTCGCGCAGCGCCAGGCGGCGCTCGCGCGCGGCGCGCATGATCGATGCGGCGAGCACGTGCGAGGAGTACTGCTCGGCGGAGGCCGCGAGCGCGAGCAGCTCGTCGGCGTCGAAGCCGCCGGTCGGCCGCACCTGCTCGACGGTCGGGGTACCGGTGGTGAGCGTGCCGGTCTTGTCGAACACGATCGTGCGAGCGGCCGCGAGCTGCTCGAGCACGCCGCCGCCCTTCACGATGATGCCGCCGCGCGCGGCTCGACTCATGCCGCCCATGAACGCGACGGGCGCGGCGATCAGCAGCGGGCACGGGGTCGCGACGACGAGCACCTCGGCGAATCGCACCGGATCGCCCGAGGCCGCCCACGCGATGCCGGCGATGAGCAGCGCGACGACCGTGAAGGGAACCGCGTAGCGGTCGGCGAGCCGCACGACCGGGGCCTTGCTCTCAGCCGCCTCCGCGACGAGCGCGACGATGCGCTGGTACTGGCTGTCGGCCGCTGTCGCGGTCGCGCGGATGCGCACGGCCGTCTCGGCGTTCACCGAGCCGCTCAGCAGATCGTCGCCGGCGCGCAGCTCGACCGGCAAGCTCTCGCCGGTGAGGGAGGACTGATCGACGACGGCGACCGGGCTCAGCAGCTGAGCGTCGACCGGCACGAGCTCGGCCGGGCGCAGCAGCAGCAGGTCGCCCGCACGCACCTCCGAGACCGCGATGTCCTCGATCCCTCCGTCGTCGCCCAGGCGATGGGCGAGCTGCGGGGCGCGCTCGAGCAGCGCGGTGAGCTCGCGCCGCGCGCGCCCGGCCGCGTAGTCCTCCAGCGCCTCGCCGCCGGTGAGCATCAGCACGATGATGATCGTGGCGACGTACTCGCCCACCAGGATCGTGGCGACGATGGCGGTGACAGCGAGGATGTCGAGGCCCCAGTGGCCGCGCATGATGTCGCGGATCATGCCGACGGCCTGCATGGCGGCGACGATCACGCCCCAGCCGATGCACAGCCACTGGCTGACGGCCGGCGAGCCGGCGAGCCCGGCGGCCGCGGCGATCGCGGCGACGAGCAGCGTGATGGCGACGAGCGGATAGCGCCGGGTGGAGTCGCGTAGCCACTGCATGCTGTCATCCTCGCCCACGTCGTGCGCGAGCGACAATGACGTGCGTCAGGTATCGGCCGCTTCGGGGTTCGCGCGCGTGGGCGGCACGGTCTAGCGTGGTGTCTCGTGCCAGCACCTGTCATCGAAGCCACGGGCCTCACCAAGCGCTACGGCGACTTCACCGCCGTCGACGGCATCGACTTCGCGATCCAGCCGGGCGAGGCGTTCGGCTTCCTGGGTCCCAACGGCGCTGGCAAGTCGACCACCATGCGCATGATCGCAGCGACCTCGACGCGCACCTCCGGCGACCTGTCGGTGCTCGGCTTCGACCCCGCCGACCATGGGCCCGAGATCCGCGCGCAGCTGGGCATTGTGCCGCAGGCCGACCAGCTCGACGAAGAGCTGCGGGTGATCGACAACCTGATCATCTACGGCCGCTACTTCGGCCTGCCGGTGCCCTACGTGAAGCGCCGCGCCGAGGAGCTGCTGGAGTTCGCGCAGCTGACCGAGAAGCGCAGGTCCCGCGTCGACGGCCTCTCGGGCGGCATGAAGCGACGGCTGACGATCGCGCGCGGGCTCATCAACAGCCCGAAGGCGATGCTGCTCGACGAGCCGACCACGGGGCTCGATCCGCAGGCGCGGCACGTGCTGTGGGATCGCCTGTTCCGGCTGAAGGAGGAGGGCACGACGCTCGTGCTCACCACGCACTACATGGATGAGGCGGAGCAGCTCTGCGACAGGCTCGTGGTGGTCGACAAGGGCACCATCGTCGCCGAGGGCAGCCCCTCCTCGCTCATCAGGCAGTACTCCACCCGCGAGGTGCTCGAGGTGCGCTTCGGCTCGGCGCACAACGAGGCCGCATCGCAGGCCATCGAGGGCATCGGCTCGCGCGTCGAGGTGCTGCCCGACCGGGTGCTGGTCTACGCGGACGACGGCGAGGCGGCGATGTCGGCCGTGCACGAGCGGGGGCTGCGCCCCATCACGAGCCTGGTGCGCCGCTCGAGCCTGGAGGACGTGTTCCTGCGACTGACCGGAAGGTCGCTGATCGAATGAGCACGCTCGAGCAGCCGGTTGCCGACGTCGGCGGCGTCGATCACGCGCTGATCGCCAGCCGCGCGCGCGGCTGGGGCTGGTGGTTCGTCGCCGAGCACCGCATCCGCGCGATGCGCTCCTACGTCGCCTCCTGGATCGCGATCAGTGTCGGGTCCCCGTTCCTGTTCCTGCTCGGGCTCGGGCTGGGCCTCGGCCTGCTGGTGGACGCCAACCAGGGCGCCCAGGGCGTCGACGGTGTGCCCTACCTGGTGTTCATCGCGCCGGCGCTCTCGATGGCGACCGCGATGCAGACGGCCGCGCAGGAGAACACCTACGGGGTGTTCGGCGGCTTCAAGTGGTTCCCGATGTTCTTCGCCATGAACGGCACGCCGATCAGCGCAGCCCACATCGTGGTCGGCTTCCAGGTCTCCGTGCTCGTGCGGGTGCTGCTGCCGCTCGTGGCGTTCTCGCTCGTGATGGTCGTCTTCGGCATCGGCAGCCCGCTCGGGGCGCTGCTCCTGCTGCCGATCGGGCTGCTGCTCGCCGCCGCCGTCGGCTTCGCCGTGATGGCGTGGGTGTCGACCCAGACCGAGGACCGCGGGCAGCTCTCGTTCGTCGAGCGCTTCGTGGTCGTGCCGCTGACGCTCTTCTCGGGCACCTACTTCCCGCTCGAGACGCTGCCGGCCTTCCTCCACTGGATCGGCTGGATCTCGCCGCTGTGGCATGCTGCCGAGCTCGGCAGGGGAGCGCTGTACGGCGCCGAGCTGGCGCCGGTGATGGTGCTCGTGCACGTCGGCTATCTCGTGCTGCTCGCCGGCCTCACGTGCTGGCTCTCGATCCGCACCTTCCGGCGGAGGCTCGACAAGTGACCGGGCAGCGCGCGACCCAGCTCCACGCGACCGAGCTGCTCGAGGCGCCCGCACCGACGGTCCGCGGTCCGCTGCGCGGCATCTACGCGGGCAACACCCGCTCGGTGGTGGTGCGCGGGCTGCAGGTGATGGCGCGCACGAACTGGGTGGTCGTGCTGACGGGCTTCTTCGAGCCGGTCTTCTACCTGCTCTCGATGGGCGCCGGGCTCGGCGCGCTGATCGGCACCGTCGAGTTCTACGGCGTCGACGTGGAGTACGCCGCCTACATCGCGCCGGCGCTGATGGCGGTCAGCGCCATGAACGGCGCGGTCTACGACTCGACGATGAACGTCTTCTTCAAGATGAACTTCGCGAAGCTCTACCAGCAGATGCTCTCGACCTCGCTCGGCCCGCTCGACGTCGCGCTCGGCGAGATCCTGCTGGCGCTGTTCCGCGGCCTGCTCTACGCCTGCGGCTTCATGGTGGTGACGACCCTGATGGGTCTGAACCTCTCGTGGACGGCCGTGCTGGCGATCCCGGCCGCGCTGATCGTCGCCTTCGGCTTCGCCTCGTTCGGCATGGCGATCACGAGCTACATGAAGACGTTCCAGCACCTCGACTACGTCTTCTTCCTGATGATGCCGATGTTCCTGCTCTCGGCCACCTTCTTCCCCATCGAGGTGTACCCGCAGGGGTTCCAGTGGGTGATCCAGGCGATGCCGCTGTGGCACGGCGTCGACATGATCCGGCAGCTCACCACCGGCCTGATCCAGCCCTCGATCCTGATGCATCTGCTGTACTTCGCGGTGATGATCGTGCTCGGCCTGTGGTTCACGACCGCGCGCCTGCGCGCCCTGTTCCTGCGCTGACATTCCTGCGCTGACGCCCAGCCGGCGCGCCTAGGGTGGGCGCCATGGCGCGCGTCGTGATCTTCACCCCGGCTCCGATGCTGACCGTGACGGTCGAGGAGCACCGCGGTGAGCCCGACGTGCACTTCCACGTCGGCGGGCAGGGCGTCTGGCAGGCGCGCATGCTGGTGGCCCTCGGGGCCGAGGTCGTGCTGGTGTGCACGGTGGCGGGCGAAGCGGGGAGCATCACGCAGCACCTGCTGGCCGCTGAGGGCTTCCAGGTGGTCGCCATCGAGCGCGACGGCGTCAGCCCGGCCTACATCCATGACCGCCGCGGCGGCGAGCGGGAGGCGATCGTCGAGGCGCGCGGGGAGCCGCTCTCGCGCCACGCGCTCGACTCCCTGTACTCGGCGACCCTCCGCGAGGCGGCGGAGGCCGAGCTCGTGATCCTCTCCGGCCCGGACGGCGACGAGATGCTCGAGGCGGACGTCTACCGCAGGCTCGCCAGCGACATGCGCCAGCTCGGCCGGCCCGTGCTGATCGACCTCGCGGGCGATCGCCTGGAGTCCGCCCTCGAGGGCGGCGTGGACGTGCTGAAGGTGAGTCACGAGGAGCTGGTCGCCGACGGCCGCGTCAAGGACGGCGACGACGAGCAGCAGCTGCTCGCCGCCGCACGGGAGCTCGCCGAGGACATCGCGCTGGTCGCCGTGACGCGCGCCGAGGCGGGATCGATCGTGGTGGGCGAGGAGGGCGCGTGGCGCGTCGTCGCCCCCGAGCTGGAGCCGGTCGACACCCACGGCGCCGGGGACTCCTACACGGCCGGCATCGCCGCGGTGCTGGCCGCCGGCGGCAGCCACGCCGAGGCGGTGCGACTGGGTGCGGCAGCCGGCGCCGTCAACGCCACCAGACGGGGGCTCGGCACCGGTGACGCGGAGGCGATCCGCGCGATCGCCGAGCAGGTACAGCTGCAGCAGCTGGACAGCGACGAGCAGGGCGAGGACGACTGATGCGGGCACTGATCACCAACGACGACGGCATCGACTCCCCGGGGCTGGTGGCGCTGGCGGGCACCGCCGCGGCAGCGGGGCTCGAGGTGGTGATCGCGGCGCCGGCGCATGAGCACTCCGGCGCGAGTGCATCCATCATCGCCACGCAGGGCACCGCCGTCACCGCGGCCGGCGGCAAGGGCACGGTGCGCTCCGAGCGCCGCACGCTGCCCGGCGTCGACGGCGACGCCTACGCGGTGCACGCGGCGCCCGCCCTCATCACGCTGCTGGCCCTGCACGGCTCGTTCGGCGACGTGCCCGACGTGGTGCTCAGCGGCATCAACCGGGGCGCCAACGTCGGCGGTGCCATCATGCACTCCGGCACCGTCGGCGCCGCGCTCACCGCCGGGCAGGGCGGCGTGCGGGCGCTCGCCGTCTCGCTCGACGTGGGGCTGGTCGAGCAGGACGAGCAGCACTGGGGGACCGCCGCGACGGTCGCCGGCAGCGCACTCGCGCGGCTGCTGGGCGCGCCCGCCGGCACCGTGCTGAACCTCAACGTGCCCAACGTCGCGGACGCGGCCGCGCTGGAGCTGGTCGAGACGCGACTGGCGCCGTTCGGGATCGTGCAGACCACGCTGACGGAGATGGCCGGCGACGAGGTGCGGCTGTCGATCCGCGAGCACCGGGCCGACGACGCGCCGGGCAGCGACATGGAGCGGCTGGCAGCCGGGCTCGCGACGATTACGGCGGTGCAGACGATCGCGGAGCGCGGGATCTGACCCTCACGGGACCACCGGGACCACCGGGGCCACCGACCTCATCGGCCGACGACGCGCGGCCGGCCGCCCTTCTCGGGCGACCGGCCGCATCCGTCGTCGGTGTGAGCGCTGCGCTCAGCGCTCCATGTCGACGTCCTTCGTCTCCTTCGAGATGAGCAGCGCGATGAGCGTCAGCGCGCCCGCCGCCGAGAGGTAGACGCCCACCCAGAACGGGCTGCCGCCGCCGGCCGTCCAGAGTGCCACCGCGATGAACGGAGCGACTGCCGCGCCGATGATCGACGAGACGTTGTAGCTCACGCCCGAGCCGGTGTAGCGCACATTGGTGGGGAACAGCTCCGGCAGCAGCGCGCCCATCGGGCCGAACGTGAAGCCCATCAGCGACATGCCGATGATCAGCCACATGATGACGCCGAAGAACCCGCCGCCGGTCAGCGGCACCCAGAGCAGGCCGAAGGCGATGATCGCGAGCGTCACCCAGATGAGCAGCGTCCGGCGGCCGAAGCGGTCGGCGAGCGGGCCGGAGACGAGCGTGAAGATGCCGAAGAACACCACGCCCACGATGAGCATCAGCACGAAGGTGTTGTACGAGTAGCCCAGGCCCGGCACCTCGGCGTCCACCGGCGCGCGGCCGTAGGTGAGCGAGAACGCGGTCATCAGGTAGAAGAGCACGTAGGTCGCGAGCATGAAGAAGGTGCCCAGGACGAGCTCCTTCCAGTGGTCGCGGAACACGGTCGCCAGCGGCAGGCGCTGGATGGTGCCGGTGGTCTTCGCCTTCTCGAACGAGGTCGACTCGACGAGCTTCAGGCGCACCCACAGTCCGACGATCACCATCACGGCCGAGAACAGGAAGGGGATGCGCCAGCCCCACTCGAGGAACGCCTCGGAGGGCATGGAGGGGTCGTCGCTGGGCAGCGCCGCCGCGATGATGAGGAAGAGCCCATTGGCGATGATGAAGCCGATCGGGGCGCCCAGCTGCGGGAAGGTGCCGTACCAGGCACGCTTGCCGGCGGGCGCGTTCTCGGTCGCGACCAGCGCCGCGCCCGACCACTCGCCGCCGAGGGCGAAGCCCTGCGCGAGGCGCATCAGCACGAGCAGTGCCGCGGCGAACCAGCCGATCTGCCCGTAGGTCGGCAGCACGCCGATCAGGAAGGTGGCGATGCCCATCGTCAGCAGCGCGCCGACCAGGGTGAGCTTGCGGCCGTGCTTGTCGCCCAGGTGGCCGAAGACGACCGAGCCGATAGGGCGGGCGACCATCGCGGCGCCGAACGCGGCGAAGGAGGCCAGCAGCGCCGTGGTGTCGTCGCCGGTGGGGAAGAACAGGTGCGGGAAGACAAGCACGGCCGCGGTCGCGTAGACGTAGAAGTCGTAGAACTCGATCGTGGTGCCGATGAGGCTGGCGAAGATGACGCGGCCGCGGGAGTTGGCCGGCTGCTGCTGCGACGACGCGGCGGTCGCCTGAGATGCGGAGATGGACATGCGTGCTTCCTGAATGCGGTTCGCGCGCGATCGTGTGCGGGTGTGCTGCGCGCAGGGGAGCGGTCCGCTTGTGGCGGGCCGGCCGCGTCGGAGGCACCTTCGGCTCCGGTGGGACGACACTCCAGTGTAAGGGGTGTAGCACCCGACGGGCGCGGTCCAGTGCGGCCGGCCCGACGCATCCGCCCGCCTGGATCGGACGAGCGGATGCGTCGGGTCGGCTCAGCCGCGGAGCGAGCGGAGCGCCAGCGCCGCCTCGACGACCGCCTCGGCGGCCTCGCGCCCCTTGTCCTCCTTGGAGCCGGGGAGCCCTGCACGATCGATGCCCTGCCGCTCGTCGTCGAGCGTGAGCACGCCGAAGCCGACCGGCTTGCCCGTGCGCACGGCGACCTCGGTCAGCCCCATCGTCGCCGCCTGGGAGACGTACTCGAAGTGGGGCGTGCCGCCGCGGATGATGACGCCGAGCGCCACCGCCCCGTCGAAACCGTGCTCCAGCGCGGCCTGCGCCACCACGGGGAGCTCGAACGAGCCCGGCACCGGCAGCTCGGTCACGTCGGCGCCCATCTCGGCGAGCGCGCGCCGCGAGCCCTCGAGCAGGCCCGTGGCGATCTGCTCGTGCCAGCGGCCGTGCACGATCGCGATCCGCAGCCCGGTCGCATCCAGTCCGGCACCGTCGGGACGTCCTTCTCCAGCCATGGCTCAGCCCTCTCCCTGCTCGTCGTTCTGCATGATGACCTCTGGCAGCCGGTGACCCATGCGGTCGCGCTTGGCCTCGAGGTAGTGCTCGTTGTGCGCGCCGACGCCCACCAGCAGCGGCACCAGCTCCTGCACCTCGACGCCGTGGTTCTCGAGCGCCTCGCGCTTGAGCGGGTTGTTCGAGAGCAGTCGCACCGACTGCACGCCCTGCTGCCGGATGATCGCCGCGGCCGCGCCGTACTCCCGCGCATCGGCGGGCAGGCCGAGGGCCAGGTTGGCGTCGAGCGTGTCGAGGCCCTCCTCCTGCAGCTTGTAGGCGCGCAGCTTGTTGATCAGGCCGATCCCGCGCCCCTCCTGACCGCGCAGGTAGACGACCATGCCGCCGCCGTTCTGCTGGATCTGCTGCAAGGCGTCGTCGAGCTGCGGCCCGCACTCGCACTTGAGCGAGTGCAGCGCTTCGCCGGTGAGGCACTCGGAGTGCACGCGCACGAGCGCGCCGTCGCCGAGCTGGTCGCCGGAGATGATCGCCAGGTGGTCGGCGCCCGTCTGCCGGTCGCGGTAGGCGGCGACGCGGAAGGTGCCGAAGCGGGTCGGTACGTTCGTCTCCACCTCGAAGGAGACGCGCGCCGACTCCTCGTTCGCGCCGCCGCAGGCGGTGGGGATGCCGCCGGTGTCGAGGTAGTCGATCAGGTCGGCGATCGTGATCACCGGCAGGTCGTGCTCCTCCCCGAACGCGATCAGCGACGGCAGCCGGCGCATCTCGCCGGCATCCTCCACGAGCTCGCCGATCACGCCCACGGGAGAGAGGCCGGCGAGCTGCATCAGCTCGACCGCCGCCTCGGTGTGGCCGGGCCGCGAGCGCACGCCGCCCTCGACGGCGCGCAGCGGCACGATGTGGCCGGGGCGGCGCAGGCTCGTCGTATCGGAGTCGGGGTCAGCGAGCACGCGCAGGGTGTGCGCGCGGTCGTCGGCCGAGATGCCGGTCGACGAGCGGTCGGCGGCGTCGACGGTGATCGTGTACGCGGTCTGCCGCTCGTCCTCGTTCTCGAGCACCATCAGCGGCAGCCCCAGCTCGTCGGCGCGCTCGGCCGTGAGCGGCGCGCACAGGTAGCCGGAGGTGTGGCGCACCATGAAGGCGATCCACTCGGCGGTCGCCAGCTGCGCCGACATGATCAGGTCGCCCTCGTTCTCGCGGCCCTCGTCGTCGACGACGATGACGGGCCTGCGTTCGCGGAGCGCCTTCAGCGCGACGTCGATGGTGGTGATGCTCATCGGTTGCCCTCCAGCTGCAGCATGCGCTCGACGTGCCGAGCGACGATGTCGGTCTCGATGTTGACGCGCTCGCCCACGGCCCGGAAGCCGAGCGTGGTCGAGGCGAGCGTCTCGGGGATGAGCGAGACCTCGAACCACTGCTCGACCTCGTGTGCATCGCTGATGCCGGAGACCGTCAGCGAGATGCCGTCGACCGCGATCGAGCCCTTGGTGGTCACCAGCCGTGCGTGCTCGCCGTCGAGCGAGAAGCGCACGGTGCGCTGCCCATCGCCCTCGGTGATCGCGAGCACGGTGGCGGTGCCGTCGATGTGGCCCTGCACGATGTGGCCGCCGAGGCGGTCGCCCACCGCGGCCGCCCGCTCCAGGTTGACGCGGTCGCCGGGCCTGCGGTCGCCCAGTGTGGACATGTCGACCGAGACCTGCATGACGTCGGCGGTGAACGCATCCGCCGTCTGGTCGACGACCGTGAGGCACAGGCCGTTCACCGCGATCGAGTCGCCGTGGGATGCGTCGCTGACGGCCAGCGGGCCGCGCACGGTGAGGCGCCAGGCCGCTCCGTTGGGCTCGAACGAGACGATCTCGCCGAGCTCCTCGATGATGCCGGTGAACATCAGTGCTCGCCTTCTGTCGTGGCCTCGACCAGGAGGTCGCGGCCGAGCTGATCGAGCCGCGTGACCGTGAGGCGGCGCTGCTCGTCGATGGTGTCGACGCCGAGGGCGTCGATGGCGGTGCGCGGGCCCCCGAGGAGGGTCGGCGCGATGTAGACGGTGAGCCGGTCGGCGAGCCCGGCGCGGATGAAGGCGCTCGCGAGCGTCGGCCCGCCCTCGACGTAGAGGGACTGGATGCCGTCGGCGGCGAGGGCGGTGAGCTCGCGCTCGAGGTCGTGCCCGGCCGTGCGCAGCTGCCGGGGGTGCCGACGGAGCGCCGCCGCCTCGGGCACGACGCGATCGCCGAACACGACCGGGATCGGCTGCGGGGCGTCGTCGACGCCCTCGATGCGGGCGGTGAGCTTCGGGTCGTCGGCGAGCACCGTGCCGGTGCCGACGGCGATCGCGTCGTGGGCGCTGCGCTCGCGGTGCACGTGCGCGCGCGCCTCGGGGCCGGTGATCCACTGGCTGGTGCCGTCGGCGGCTGCGGCGCGGCCATCGAGCGACTGCGCCCACTTGACCGTCACGCGCGGGCGGCCGGTGTGCTGCACGAACAGCCAGTCGGCGATGAGCGCGTCGGCCTCCGGCACGTCGAGCCGGTCGACCTCGACGCCTGCCTCGCGCAGGCGGGTGGCACCGTGGCTCGACTCGTCGCCGGGGTCGGATGCGCCGTAGACGACGCGACCGATGCCGGCGTCGATGAGCGCGAGGGCGCACGGGCCGGTGCGGCCGGTGTGGTTGCAGGGCTCGAGGGTGACGACCGCCGTCGCACCCGTCGCCTCGCCGGCGGCGAGCCGCGAGAGCGCATCGACCTCGGCGTGCGGGCTGCCGGTGCCCCGGTGGAAGCCCTCGGCGAGCGTGCGGCCGTCGGTGGCGAGGATGACGGCGCCCACCTGCGGGTTGGTGCTGCGCGGTCCCTGCAGCGCGAGCTCGCGCGCGCGAGCCATCGCGCGGCGCTCTGCTGCGGTGATCCCCGACATCCGTCCCTTTCCGAACGAGCACGGGGAACGGAGGGTCGCCGGCGGACCCTGCGTGCGCCTCCCCTCCGGACTCTCACCGTCGGTGCTGGAATTCCACCAGCTCAGCCGATCGCCCTGCTCGTCCTGACGCAGGTCGCTCGGGTCGCGGACTCTCACCGCCGGTTCAGACTTGCACTGACCCCGGGCACGTTGCACTGCCACCCTACAACTCGGATGCGGGCACACCCATTCCCGGCCGGCGTGCGTCAGTCGAGCGGTGGCCAGGGGCGCGCGCCGGCCGGCGTGCCGCTCGCGACGCGCACAGCCCGGTGCTGCAGCACCGGCTCGCCCCGTTGCGTGCCCTCGCGAGTGCCGAGGTAGGTGAAGCCGGCGGCCTTCGCCACCCGCATCGAGCCGACGTTGCCGTCGTAGCAGCTCCAGTGCACCTCCGGCCACGTCAGGCAGCCCTCGGCGTGCCCGACCACGGTGCGCAGCGCATCCGCCATCAGGCCCCTGCCCTGCGCGGCCGGGTGCAGCCAGAAGCCCACTTCGCCCTCGAGGGTGCGCAGGCCGACGACGCCCGCGAGCGGGCCGCGCAGCGATTCGCGGATCGCCCAGACGCGCTCCTCGTGCTCGCCCCGCCAGCCGGCCGGCGCGAACTCGCGCACGAAGCCCTCGGCATCGGCGCGCGCATACGGCCAGGGCGTCTCGAGCCAGCGCCGCGCCTGCTCGGTCGTGCAGGCCTCGAGCACGCGGTCGATGTCGTCCTCGCGCAGCGCGGTGAGCACGACCTTGCCGCCCATCACCGGCAGCATCGGGCCCGCCAGGCGGGAATCAGCCGGCGCGGTCATCGCAGCCCCATGGCCTCCAGCGCGCGGCCGAGGGTCGCGTCGGCCACCTCGGCGGCGCGGTCGGCGTTGACGGCCAGCAGCCGGTCGAGCTCGGCCGGGTCTGCCAGCAGCTCGAGCGTGCGCTCGCGCACCGGTGCGAGCTCGGCGACCACCGCATCCGCCACCGCCGTCTTGAACACGCCGTAGCCCTGGCCGGAGAACTCCGCCTCGAGCGATGCCACCGGCGCGCCTGTCATGGCGCTGAGGATGTCGAGCAGGTTCGTCACGCCCGGCTTGGCAGCCTTGTCGGCGCGGATCGAGCCCTCGGTGTCGGTCACCGCCGAGCGGATCTTCTTCGCCGTCTTCGCCGGGTCGTCGAGCAGCCAGACGATGCCCTTGTCGTTGTCGGCCGACTTCGACATCTTCGACTCCGGGCTCTGGAGGTCGTAGATGCGGGCGCCGTCAGCGAGGATCTGCGGCTTCGGCACCGTGAAGGTCGTCCCGAAGCGCTTGTTGAAGCGCTCGGCGAGGTCGCGGGTGAGCTCGACGTGCTGCTTCTGGTCGTCGCCCACCGGCACCAGGTCGGCGTCGTAGAGCAGGATGTCGGCCGCCATCAGGATCGGGTAGGTGAACAGTCCCACCGACGCCGCCTCCTGCCCTCCCCTGGCGGTCTTGTCCTTGAACTGCGTCATCCGGCTGGCCTCGCCGAAGCCGGTGATCGTGCCCAGCAGCCAGGCCAGCTGCGCGTGCGCGGCGACGTGCGACTGCACGTAGAGGCACGAGCTGTCCGGGTCGATGCCGCCGGCGATGTACTGCGCGGCGAGCGTGCGCACCTGCTCGCGGAGCACCGCAGGCGACTGCGGCACCGTGATCGCGTGCAGGTCGACGATCGAGAAGAAGGCGTCGTAGCCCTCCTGCATCTGCCGCCACTGCTGCAGCGCGCCGATGTAGTTGCCGAGGTGGAGCGAGCCCGAGGAGGGCTGCATCCCCGAGTAGAGACGGGGCTGTGCCATGAGGTTCCTAGAGGTTGTAGTCGACGACGACGGGGGCGTGGTCCGACCAGCGGGTGTCGTATGAGGGGTAGCGGTCGACGCGGTACTCGCTCGCGACGGCCGCGAGCGCGGGCGATGCCATCTGGTAGTCGATGCGCCAGCCGGTGTCGGTGTCGAAGGCCTTGCCGCGCTGCGACCACCAGGTGTAGGGGCCGTCGACCTCCGGATGCGCGGCGCGGCCGACGTCGACCCAGCCGTGACCGCGACCGCGCACGCCGTCGACGCCGGTCACCATGCCGGTGCCGAAGAAGCGGTCGAAGTAGGAGCGCTCCTGGGGCAGGAAGCCGGCGCTCTTCTGGTTGCCGCGCCAGTTCTTGATGTCGAGCGGCGTGTGGCCGACGTTGAGGTCGCCCATCACCACGACGTGCTCGCTGTGCGCGCGCAGCTGCGGCAGCCGCTTGGCCATCGAGTCGAGGAAGCGGTACTTGTCGTCCTGCTTCGGCGTGCCCACCGCGCCCGAGTGCACGTAGGCCGAGACCACCGTCAGCAGCGTCTCGCCGATCAGGAAGTCGGCCTCGAGCCAGCGGCCCTTGGTGTCGAAGGTCTTCAGGCCGATGTCGGTGCGGTGCGCGATCGAGGGCTCGCGCGAGAGCACCGCGACGCCGGCACGGCCCTTCGCGGTGGCGGGGTCGTGCAGCATGTGCCAGCCGGGCACGAGCGGCAGCAGATCCTCATCCTGCGCGCGCACCTCCTGCAGCGCGACGATGTCGAATCCGCCGGACTCGAGCCACTCGCCCATGCCCTTGCGGAACGCGGCGCGGACGCCGTTGACGTTGACGGAGGCGATGCGGACCATGTCTTCGAGCCTACCGACCGCGGCCGACACCCTCGCGCGCTGCGGACGGCGACGGATGCGCGTGCCGGGGACGCTGCGCGCTGCCGGTCCCGTCAGCGGGCGCGCTTCGCGAGCCGCTTGTGCATCTTCACGGGATCGTCGCCGTCCTTGCGGCTCTCCTGCAGCTCGTCGAGCAGCTCGCGCGCGCGCTCGGGGGTGAGCCGGGCATCGATGCCGCCGCTCTGCACGAGCCGCGTGTAGGCGCGGCCGGTCGCCCCGACCGCGACGAAGGCGAGCACGAGCAGGAGGATCTGCATGATGAAGCCGAGCCAGATGAGGATGATGACGGGAGCGGCGATGCCGGCGAGCAGCGGGTTGTTCTCGACTGCGCCGAACAGCAGCGTGGCGACCAGCTTGAGCCCGAAGAACGCGACGGCGCAGACGACGGCGGCGGGAACGATCTGCTTGGCAGGCAGCCGCAGGCGCCCGCCGAAGCGGAACAGCAGCAGCACGATCGAGGTGTCGAGCACGAGCTGGACGGCGATGCCGACGAGCTGTGTCGCCCACCCGAAGCCGAGCGCCTCCACGAGCGCGGTCGCGAGCACCTGCACGCCGGCCGAGACGATCACCAGCACGCCGATCCCGACGCCGACGCCGAGGTCGCCGAGCTTCAGCAGCACGAAGTTCGCCGGCGGGTCGTCGAGGTCGAACATGGCGCGGAATCCCTCGCGGCTCACGGCGACCCACGCGATCGCTGTGAACAGGATCGACGCGGCCGCGATCGCGCCGGCCCAACCGACGATGCTCGACCCGGTCAGCGCCTCGACGTCGAGCGCGCCGCCCTCGCCCTCGCCGCCGATCAGGCCGGGGATCGAGCGCGAGATGGACTCGATCACCGCGGTGCGCAGCTCGACGTTGCCGCCCAGCACCGCCATGAAGATCGCGAACGCGACGAAGAGCGCGGCGAACAGCGACAGGAATGCCTGCAGCGTCATGCCCTGCGCGAGCACCGGCCCGCGCGTCGCGCTGTATCGCTGCCAGGCGCGCATCGGCCTGGAGTGCATGATCCGCTCGATCAGCTGCTTCATGACGGCCCCTCCGCTTCTTTCGCGATGGTCGGGTGGCCAGCGTAGTGTGGCCGCATGAGTGCGCTCTCAGGAGTCGGAGTCGGTCGCGGCATCGCCGTCGCGAAGGTGCTGAGGATGCCCGAGCCGCTGGCTCCGCCCAGCGACGAGCCGCTGGCGGCGGACGCCGACGGCGAGCACCAGCGGGTGCAGACGGCGCTGGCCGAGGTCGCCGCCGATCTGAGCGCGCGCGCCGCAGCCGCCGGGGGCGACGCCCAGCAGGTGCTGGAGGCGGCAGCGCTGATGGCGCAGGACCCGGCGATCCTCGACGATGTGCGCGCCCGCCTGGGCGGCGGCGCGAACGCCGAGAAGGCGACGTGGGATGCGTACGCGGCGTTCCGCGACATGCTCACCGAGATGGGCGGCTACATGGCCGAACGCGCCACCGACCTCGACGACGTCGCCCAGCGTGTCGTCGCGCAGCTGCGCGGGGTGCCCGCGCCCGGCGTTCCCGCCTCGGACGAGCCCTTCATCCTCGTCGCGCGCGATCTCGCCCCGGCCGACACGGCCACGCTCGACCTGGAGAAGACGCTCGCGCTCGTCACGCAGGACGGCGGGCCCACCTCGCACACCGCGATCCTCGCCCGCTCCAAGTCGCTGCCGGCGGTCGTGGGCGTCGTGGGTGCGCTCGACGCGATGGCCGACGGCCAGCTCGTGATCGTGGACGCGAAGGCCGGCACCGTCGTGCTCGACCCCGACGACGCATCCGTCACCGCAGCTCGTGCCGAGCGCGAGACCCGACTGGCGGCCGCCACGGCGCCCATCACCGAGGGCGCGCTGGCCGACGGCACGACGGTGCCGCTGATGGCGAACGTCGGCTCGGCGAAGGATGCGCCCGGCGCGGTGGCGCTGGGCGCGGAGGGCGTGGGGCTGTTCCGCACCGAGTTCCTCTTCCTGGGCGCCACCTCCGCCCCGACGGTGGAGGAGCAGACGAAGGCGTACACCGACGTGCTGCAGGCCTTCCCCGGGAAGAAGGTGGTCGTGCGCGTGCTCGACGCGGGCGCCGACAAGCCGCTGTCCTTCCTGAACGACGCGCACGAGGAGAACCCGGCGCTCGGCCTGCGCGGCATCCGTGCGCTGCGGGCGAGCGAGCAGATCCTGCGCGACCAGCTCACGGCCCTCGCCGCGGCGCAGGCGGCGACCGAGGCCGAGCTGTACGTGATGGCGCCGATGATCGCCGACCGCGAGGAGACCGAGTACTTCGTCTCGCTCGGCAAGGAGCTCGGGCTCGAGCGGGTGGGCGCGATGGCCGAGGTGCCGTCGATCGCGGTGCTCGCCGACCAGGTGCTCGAGGTGGCCGACTTCGTCTCCATCGGCACGAACGACCTGACCCAGTACACGATGGCTGCCGACCGCCAGCTCGGCAGCGTCTCCGCCATGCAGGACCCCTGGCACCCGGCGGTGCTGCGGCTGGTGAAGATGCTGGGGGATGCGGGCAGCTCGGCGGGCAAGCCGGTGGGCGTGTGCGGCGAGGCCGCCGCCGACCCCGGCCTGGCGGTCGTGCTCGTGGGGCTGGGCGTGACCTCGCTGTCGATGAGCGCGTCAGCGATCGCCGACGTGCGGGCGGAGCTGCTGACGGTCACACTGGACGAGGCCAAGGCGCGGGCGGCACGGGCGCTCGCCGCCACCTCTGCGGCCGCCGCCCGGCAGGCCGCCACGGTCTGATCCTCGGAGCCGCGTGACCTTCGGCACCACCTGACGCTCGGCGCCGCGTGACCTCAGCGCCGCCTGACCCTCAGCGCCGCCTGACCCTCAGCGCTTGCGGCCGCTCGCGCGCGCGAGCGCGACCGCGAACTGGCGCGCCCGCTCGCGCTCGCCCTCGATCGGCAGCACGACGCTCTCGAGCGCGACTGCGCCGACCTGCTTGCGCAGCCGCCGCCGCGCCCGCGCGCGGCGTGCGGCGCCCACGGCACCGCCGATGGCCGCGCCGATCAAGCCCAGCAGGATGCCCACCAGCACGCCGCCCAGCAGCCCGACGAGCGGGATCGGCCAGCCGTCGAGCCAGGTCTCCGTCCCCTCGAACTGCGGGATCGCCGGCGCCACCATGCCCCACAGCGGCAGCACGATCGGCAGCAGCAGCCACACACCCCCGATGACCGCGACGAGCAGCGCGAGCCACTGGATGGCAGCGAGCAGCGGCCACCACCAGGAGCCGCGCGCGCCGAGGTCGGTGCGGGCGACCGCTCGGTCGAGCTCCGACGGCAGCGCCTCGAGCGCATCCGCCGCATGCTCGTGGATCGCAGCGGCCCAGCCGTCGCCGAGCCCCGCAGCGGCTGCATCCGCATAGGCGCGCACCGCGAGCCCCGCCTGCGCGCGCTGCGCGGCGTTCATCGGCGGCATGCCGGTCCGGTGCACCTCGGCGTCTCGGCCACGGTCGCGGCCGAGCGCCAGGTGCAGCCGGCGCAGCGGATCGGGAGCCAGCCGCAGCAGCCACGCGGTCAGCGGCCAGCCGGTGACCTGCCCGGCGCGCTTGCGGTACGAGTCCGCCACCGCCTGCGCGACCGCGTCGACGTTCGCGGCGCGCGAGAGGCCGCGCTCGAGCTGCTGCACATCGGCGCCACGCATCTTGCCCGGCACGCCTGCGGCCTCGAGGCGCCCGGCGATGGACCGCACGTCTGCCGAGAGCCGCTGCGACGCCGCCTTGCGCTCCGCGGCGAAGCGCGCGATCAGTGCGCGCAGCGCGTCGACGCCGGTGCCCTCGGTCGCCGAGACCGGCAGCACCTGCACCCGCTCGAGCCCGTCGCGCCGCAGCAGTCCGCGCAGCGAGTCGACGACCTGCTCGACCTCGCCGGGCGGCAGGCGGTCGACCTGGTTGAGCACGGCGGCGGTGACGGATGCGTGCGTGGCCAGCGGCGCGATGAAGTCGCGGTGGATGACGGCGTCGGCGTACTTCTGCGGGTCGACCACCCAGACCAGCACGTCGACCTGTCCGGCGAGCCGCTCGGCGATCGCCCGGTGATCGAGGGCGACGGAGTCGAAGTCGGGCAGGTCGAGCAGGATGAGCGAGAGGTCCTGGCCTGCGGCGAACGGCACCTCCATCACGCGCCGGTCGCCGACCTGCAGCCAGTCGAGCAGAGCGGATGCGCCGCGCGGGTTCCACACGGCCGCGAGCGGCACCGAGGTGGTCGGCCTCCCCACGTGCGTGCGGGCGATCGGCTCGCCCGCCAGCGCGTTCATCAGCGAGGACTTGCCGGAGCCGGTGGCGCCGAAGAACCCCACCACGGTGTGCTCGCTCGAGAGCGCCCGCCGCTCTCCCGCGCGCTCGGCGATGCGCCGCACCTGCTCGAGCTCGTCGGTCGGCACGCGGCCGGCGCCCAGCTCCGCAGCCTCGGAGAGCGCCCCGAGCAGCTGGTCGACGCTCGGCTCGCTCATCGGTCGGCCTCGCCCGGGCCCAGCTCGCGGTGCTCCGTCGTCTCGCCCGGCGCCAGCTCGCGGATCTCCGTCGCCTCACCGTCGATGGCCGACTCGCCCTCGTCGTCGAGCGCCTCCGCCTCGACCAAGTCGCTCGGCAGCAGCGAGCGCGAGTGCTCGCCGGTGGACGTGCCGACGCCGGCCATCGCGGTCTGCAGCTCGATCGCGGCATCGCGCAGCGCGTCGCCGTCGGCGCCCGCCTCCACCGGCGCCAGCAGCGCATCCCAGCGGGCCGCCTCCGCATCCATCAGCACGTGCACGCGTGCTTCGAGATCCTGGCGAGCCTGCGCGGCCAGGCGACGCACCGCATCCTCCCCGAAGATCGTCTCGAGCAGCTTCTGGCCGACGACGGCCGAGCCGCCGGCGATGGCGAGCTCACCGCCGGTGAGGCCGCCGGTCGAGGCGAACACGACCACCATGAGCGCGACCGTGATGACGTTGAGCCCGAGCGACATCACGCGGGCCTTGGTGCGCTTGCCGGCGGCCTGCTCGGTGATTAGCTCGATGAGCCCCTGCTGCCACCCGCGCACGAGCCGCGAAGCCCGCTCGGGCAGCTCCGGCGACGGATGCGCGAGGTCGGCGCCGCTGGTGAGCTGCCTGCCGACCGCGCTCTGCCGCACTCGGCTCCATGCCTCGGACGCCGCGCGCCCGGCCTCGTCGACCATGACGGCGTGGAGCCCCGACTCGATCTCGTGCTCCACCTCGATCGCCGGTGCCGGCCGGCCCTGGAACCAGGCGGTGACCCTGTCGCGCGTCCGGGAGAACCAGGACTCGAGCGTGCGGAAGACGTCGGAGGTGCCGACGAAGTCCTGCCAGCGCGCGAGCACCTCGCCGCGCAGCAGCACGCCGTCGCGGGTCGCGTCGGCGACGCGCTCCGCCGCATCGCCGTGGACCGTCGAGATGGTCTCGCGCAGGTCGTCCGCGACCACGATCTGCTCGTCCCTCGCCTCGGCGACGGCGCGCGCGGTGACGCAGAGCCGCTCGACGGTGCCGGCGAGCGTGCGCCCGGCGATGCGGGCCCGCTCGGCGCGATCGCCGGCGATGGCGGTGAGCCAGCCGCGGATGCCCGCGACGGCCTGCTCGGGCAGCATGCCGCGGTCGTCGAGCTGTGACTCGGTGACGACGAACACCGGTGCGGTGCCGAGCCCGCGCAGCCCCAGCATCTGGCGGAGGTCGGCCTCGACCTCGGCCTCGGCTCCCGCCGGCACGCGGTTCAGCACCACCCCGACGGTGATGTCGCGCGCGGCGGCGTCGTCGAGCAGCTTCCATGGCACGGCGTCGGCGTAGCGGTTGGCGGTGGTGCCGAACAGCCACAGGTCGGCTGCCGCGAGCAGCTGGGCGGCCAACTCGCGGTTCTCGTCTGCGATCGAGTCGACGTCGGGCGCGTCGAGGATCGCCACGTCCCGCGGCACCCGCTCGTCGGCGACCAGCACCACCGAGCCGATCTGCGCGGCATCGGGCTCCTCGCCCGCCAGGTTCGAGGGCGCCTCGCGCACTGTGCCGGTCACGCGGGCAAGGCCGGGCAGGATGCGCGTGGAGGCGAACCAGGCGGCGTCGGCGGGGGAGTGCAGCAGGATCGGCTGCCGGGTGGTCGGGCGGATGACCCCGGTGCGAGTGACGGGGATGCCGACGAGCGCGTTCACGAGGGTCGACTTGCCCGCACCGGTGGAGCCGCCGACCACCGCCAGCAGCGGCGCCTCGAGGTTGCTCAGCCGCGGCTGGATGTAGTCGTCGATCTGCCGCACCGCGGATCTGCGCGCATCCCGCGCGGCATCGGCGCCCGCGACCGACAGCGGCAGCGCGACGCCGTCGAGCGCGCTCCGCAGGGCGTCGAGCCGGTCGAGCGCGGCGATCGTGGTGTCGTTCACGCGGCTAGTCTGCCGCACCGGCCGGAGCGGCCCCTCCGGCGTCGCCCTACCGCAGCGCGAGCAGCTCGACGCCGCCGAGCGCCAGCAGACCGAAGGCCACACCCCACACGACGATCGAGATGCACTGCCAGAGGATGACGGCGTTGCGCGAGGCACCGAAGGAGACCATCGCGCCGGAGGTGATCTGGCTGGGCAGCACCGTCTGGCCCAGCAGGCTCACGCCCGGCACGCCGAAGCGATCGAACATGCGCTTGAGGCGCGCGCGCCGGGGCGAGAGCTCGGCCCGCGCTTCGCCGCGCCCATGCAGCACCTTGGCGCGCGCAGCATCTGCCGCGAAGACGAAGCCGAGCATCGACACGGCATTGCCGGCGATCGCGGCGACGATCGCGACGACGGGGTGCAGGCCGACGAGGACGCCGATCGCTGCGCCGAAGTAGCTCTCGACGAAGGGGATCGCGCTGATGAGCATGATGCCGATCCACTGTGCCCAGGCGGGTAGGCCGGCGGCGAAGTCGGAGAGGGCTTCGAGCATGAGGGGATCCTTCGGTCGAGGTGGTGGCGTGCGGCGCGGAGATGACAAGTGCGCTTGACATGTCAAGTCTGCTTGTCATCCACGCATGTGTCAAGTACGCTTTCCACACATGGAGAGTCGTGTCCGCGCACTGCGGATGGAGCGGGAGCTGTCGCAGCAGGCGCTCGCGACGGCCATGGGCGTCTCGCGCCAGACGATCAACGCGATCGAGACCGGCCGCTACGACCCCTCACTCACCCTCGCCGTGCATCTGGCGCGGCACTTCGGGACCACCGTGGAGGAGCTGTTCGATGTCGACGCGTAAGCGATTCGGGATGTCGTGGTGGAACGTCGTGATGGCGGCCGTGACGCTCATCGCCGGTGTCATCATGGCGGTGCTCGGGCGATGGGTCGCCGCCGGCATCTTCCTGGTCGTGGCGCTCGCCATCGCGGGCAGCGCCGTCTACGCGCGATCGGGCCGGGCGAGCGACCTCACGCGGCTCAACGCGGCGGAGTACGTCGATGAGCGCGACCGCGCTGTCGGCACGCGGGCCCTTGCCATCGTCGGCGTCGTCGCGCTCCTGCTCACGATGACCGTCTTCGTCATCGGCATGGTGCTGCTCGAGCCCGGCAGCCCGATGTTCGTGGTGCTCACCGGGCAGGTGCTCGCGCTGGCGGTCGCGTGGGCGATCGCGAATGTCGTCGCTCTGCGGCGCTCGTAGTCGCCGCTGCTGACGAACAAGGCCGGATCCCCGAGAGGTCCGGCCTTCTTCGATGCGGCTCAGCTCAGAGCTTCACGCCCGAGATCATGGCCTGCTTGACCTCTGCGATGGCCTTGGTGACCTGGATGCCGCGCGGGCATGCATCCGTGCAGTTGAACGTCGTGCGGCAGCGCCACACGCCCTCCTGGTCGTTCAGGATGTCGAGGCGCACCTGGCTCGCCTCGTCGCGCGAGTCGAAGATGAAGCGGTGCGCGTTCACGATCGCTGCCGGGCCGAAGTACTGGCCGTCCGTCCAGAACACCGGGCACGAGGTGGTGCAGGCGGCGCAGAGGATGCACTTGGTCGTGTCGTCGAAGCGCTCGCGCTGCGCGATGGTCTGGTGGCGCTCCTTGTCGGGCTTGCCGGTGGCCTGCAGGAAGGGCTGGATCTCGCGGAAGGAGTCGAAGAACGGCTCCATGTCGACGATCAGGTCCTTCTCGAGCGGCAGGCCCTTGATCGCCTCGACGTAGATGGGCTTCGAGGTGTCGAAGTCCTTCACGAGCGCCTTGCAGGCGAGCCGGTTCTTGCCGTTGATGCGCATGGCGTCCGAGCCGCACACGCCGTGGGCGCACGAGCGGCGGAAGGCGAGCGAGGGGTCCTGCTCCCACTTGATGCGGTGCAGGGCGTCGAGGATGCGCTCGGTCGCGAACATCTGCACGTCGTAGTCGACCCAGCGCGGCTCCTCGTCGACCTCGGGGTCGTAGCGGCGCACGATGATCGTGACGGGGAAGCTCTGCGGCTCCTCGACCGGCTCGGGCTCGACCTGGCGCGCGGTGCCCTCGGCGGCGGAGTCGGCGGGGCTCGGGGTCGTACCGCCTGCGCTCACGGCCTGCGCGTCGGCAGTCGTCGCGTCGACCGCTGCCTCAGCCTGTGCACTCGGGTCGCCGGCCTCCGATGCGCCCTCGCTGCCGAGGCTGTGCTCGTTCTTCTGCTCGCTCTGGCTCATCAGTACTTCCTCTCCTGCGGCTCGTAGTGCGTGAAGCGCACGGGCTTCCAGTCCAGCCGGATCTCCTGCGGCAGGCCGATGTCGCCCGCGACTCGGTACGCCATCGTGTGCTGCATGTAGTTCTCGTCGTCGCGCTTGGGGTAGTCGTCGCGCATGTGGGCGCCGCGCGACTCCTTGCGGTTGAGGGCCGAGACGACCAGGATCTCGGCCAGGTCGAGCAGGAAGCCCAGCTCGACCGCCTCGAGCAGATCGGTGTTGAACCGGCGGCCGCGGTCGTGGATGCGCACGTTCGGGTAGCGCGTCCGGAGCTCGGCGATGTCGGCGAGGGCCCGCTGCAGCGTCTCGTCGGTGCGGAACACCTGGGCGTTGCGGTCCATCGTCTCCTGCAGCGCCTTGCGGATCTCGGCGACGTTCTCGGTGCCGGTGCCCTCGCGCAGCTGCGCGAGCAGCTTCACGACGCCGTCGGCGGCGTCTGCGGGCAGGTCGACGAAGTCGGCGGTCTGCGCGTACGCGACCGCGTTGTTGCCGGCGCGCTTGCCGAAGACGTTGATGTCGAGCAGCGAGTTGGTGCCCAGGCGGTTGGCGCCGTGCACCGAGACGCACGCGCACTCGCCGGCGGCGTACAGGCCCGGCACCACGGTCTCGTTGTCGGCGAGCACCTCGGCGTCGTTGTTCGTCGGGATGCCGCCCATCGCGTAGTGCGCGGTGGGGTAGACCGGCACGCGCTCGGTGACCGGGTCGACACCCAGGTAGGTGCGGGCGAACTCGGTGATGTCGGGCAGCTTCGTCTCGAGCACCTCGGCGCCCAGGTGGGTGCAGTCGAGGTAGACGTAGTCCTTGTGCGGCCCGGCGCCGCGGCCGTCGAGCACTTCCTGCACCATCGAGCGGGCGACGATGTCGCGCGGGGCGAGGTCCTTGATGGTGGGCGCGTAGCGCTCCATGAAGCGCTCGCCGGAGGCGTTGCGCAGGATCGCGCCCTCGCCGCGGGCGCCCTCGGTGAGGAGGATGCCGAGGCCGGCGAGGCCCGTCGGGTGGAACTGGTAGAACTCCATGTCCTCGAGCGGAAGGCCCTTGCGCCAGACGATGCCGACGCCGTCGCCCGTGAGCGTGTGCGCGTTCGAGGTGGTCTTGAAGATCTTGCCGAAGCCGCCGGTCGCGAAGATGACGGACTTGCCCTGGAAGACGTGGATCTCGCCGGTCGCGAGCTCGTACGCGACGACGCCGGAGACGCGCTTGGCCCCGTCGACCTCCGCCATCACGAGGTCGAGCACGTAGAACTCGTTGAAGAACTGCACGCCGTGCTTGACGCAGTTCTGGTAGAGCGTCTGCAGGATCATGTGCCCGGTGCGGTCGGCCGCGTAGCAGGCGCGGCGCACGGGAGCCTTGCCGTGGTCGCGCGTGTGCCCGCCGAAGCGGCGCTGGTCGATCTTGCCCTCAGCCGTGCGGTTGAACGGCAGGCCCATGTTCTCGAGGTCGTAGACCGCGTCGATCGCCTCGCGGGTCAGGATCTCAGCGGAGTCCTGGTCGGTGAGGTAGTCGCCGCCCTTGACGGTGTCGTACGTGTGCCACTCGTTGCTGTCCTCCTCCACGTTGGCGAGCGCGGCGGCCATGCCGCCCTGCGCCGCACCGGTGTGGGAGCGCGTGGGGTAGAGCTTCGTGATGACCGCGGTCGAGGCCTTCGGAGCCGACTCGATCGCGGCACGCATGCCGGCGCCGCCGGCGCCCACGATGACGACGTCGTGCTGGTGGTAGTGGATGCCGTCGGTGACGGAACTCTGATCAGCCATGTACTGGGGATCTCCGAATCGTGCTTAGAGCTCTGCGCAGAACGACGGCAGCAGCGAGAGGTCCGCGCCCTCGGGGCACGGGTTGAACGTGAACGTGATGAGCGTGCCGAGGATGATGAGGACCGCGGCCGCGATGCCGATCGCCCACAGGGCGACGGTGCGGATCGTGGGCTTGTGCACGTAGTCGTTGACGATGGTGCGCATGCCGTTCGAGCCGTGCAGGATCGCCAGCCACAGCATCAGCACATCCCACCACTGCCAGAACGGCTGGGCGAGCTTGCCGCCCACGAAGCCGAAGTCGACGGCGTGGATGCCGCCGGGGGTCCAGAGCAGGTTGAACGCCAGGTGGCCGAAGATCAGCACGACCAGCACGACGCCGGAGGCGCGCATGAAGATCCAGCCGGCCTTCTCGAGGTTCGGGCCGCGGCGGCCGGCGGAGCGGGCCGGGTAGGCGTAGTTCGGGTTCTCGATCGTCGCGGTCATCAGTGGCCCCCGTCCATCGGCGAGAACACGTTGATGAGGTGCGTCGGCGTGAAGTACAGCATCAGCACGGCGACGAGGCCCATCACGATCCAGAACAGCAGGCGCTGGTGCTTGGTCGCCCACGGCCACGCGTCGACCAGGATGATGCGCAGGCCGTTCATGGCGTGCAGCACGACGGCCCCGACCAGCACGACCTCGCCGAGGCCCATGATCGGGTTCTTGTACGTCGCCATCACCGCGTTGTACGCCTCTGGACTCACGCGGATCAGCGCGGTGTCGAGCACGTGCACAAGCAGGAAGAAGTAGATCGCCACACCGGTGATGCGGTGGAGCACCCACGACCACATGCCCTCATTGCCGCGATACAGCGTGCCGCTGAACGTGGTCCTCCGAGGACTGGGGTCGGGGAGGGTGAGGCTGCTCGATGTCTCAGACACGCGCGTTCCCTCCGTTGTTGGACCGGGCAAGGTCCCTCCATCCTATGCCCGCCGCGAACGCGGCCGGAGACCGCCGGTGACCCCGGCCCGGGACGGGCCGGGCAGCTGGTGCCGCGGCGGAGACCCGAGAGCGTCTCCGCTCCGAGCTCCAGCGCTCAGGCGCCGACGAGGCCGTCCGCGCCGCGGAGCGAGCGCCGCGCCGCAGCCTCGTAGTGGCCGAGCAGCTGGTCGATCACCGCTGGCCACGACCGGCCGAGCACGCGGCGGCGGCCGGCCTCACCCATCCGCGACCGCATGCCTGCATCGGCGACCAGACGCCCGACGGCGGTGCGCAGCGCGGATGCGTCGTCGGGCTCGAAGAGGAACCCGGTCGTGCCGTGGTCCACGAGGTCGATGGGGCCGCCGGCGCGGGGCGCGACGACCGGGAGGCCGCCGGCCGCCGCCTCCTGCAGCGTCTGGCCGAAGGTCTCCTCGGCGCCGGTGTGCACGAACAGATCCATCGCGGCGTAGGCGGCGCGCAGCGCGGTGCCCGAGAGCTGCCCGAGGAACACCGGTGCGAGCGGCGCCAGCTGCCGTCGCGTGTCGTGCATGCCGGGGCCGTCGCCGACGATCGCGAGCCGGATGCCGGGCAGGCCCGCGAGCGCGTGCAGCCGGTCGAGCCCCTTCTCGGGAGCGATCCTGCCGACGTAGCCGACGATCGTCTCCCCGCCTGGAGCGATCCGGCGGCGCAGGTTCGCCGCTGCTGGCCCTCTGCGGTTGTCGGGGTGGAAGCCGTCGAGGTCGACCCCGCGCGCCCAGCGGTGCACGCGCTTCACGCCCGCTGCTGCGAGATCGTCGAGTGCGGCGCTCGATGGGGCGAGCGTGCGGTCGGCGCTGTTGTGGATCAGCCGGATGATCTGCCAGGCGAAGGCTGCGCCGGCGCCGAGCCGGTTGCGGCGGGCGAAGCCGGCGACATCGGTCTGGTAGATCGCGACGCTCGGCAGCCCGATGCGCGCCGCTTCGGCGATGGCCTGGCCGCCGAGCATGAACGGGCTCGCGGCGTGCAGGATGTCGGGCTGGAACCGCGCCAGCAGGGCTGCGACCTGCGGGCTCGGCAGGCCGACGGGGAAGCGCCGGTAGGCGAAGGAGGGGACCTCGTGCACGGGCACGCCGCGGTAGTGCACCGGGGCACCGCAGCGGGGCGTGATGACGACGGCCTCGCGACCGGTGTCGACCAGATGGTCGAGCACGCGGCAGACGGAGGTGGTCACGCCGTTGACGGTCGGGAGGAAGCTCTCGGTCACGATCGCGACTCGCTCGATGCTCACGGACCCACGGTAGGACTGCCGCGTGGACGCAGCCGGGAGCAGCCGGTGAACGGCCGGTGAACGGGCGGTGAGGATCGGCTGGCTAGGCTCGCACCGTGGCGACCCTCGACGACTTCTACAGCATCATCCCTGCGGGTGGCACCGGCTCGCGACTCTGGCCGCTGTCGCGCGCGGACGCACCGAAGTTCCTGCACGACCTCACCGGCAGCGGCAAGACGCTGCTGCGGGCGACCTACGACCGGCTGACCCCGCTGTCGGGCACTGGCCGCACGATGGTGGTCACCGGGCGCGCGCATCGGGCGGCCGTCGAGGCGCAGATCCCCGAGCTCGAGGATGCCAACATCGTGCTCGAGGCCGATCCGCGCGACTCGACCGTGGCGGTGGCGCTCGCGGCAGCGATCCTGCGCCGGCGCGAGCCGGACGTGATCGTCGGCTCGTTCGCCGCCGACCACGTGATCGCCGACGAGCGCGCGTTCCGCCGGGTGACGGCCGAGGCCGTGGCCGCCGCGCGCGCGGGCTACATCGCCACGATCGGCATCACGCCGACCGAGCCGGCCATCGGCTTCGGCTACATCCGTGCCGGGGACAGCGTCGGCGTCGCGGACGCGCCGCGCGCGGCGATCGTGCGGGAGTTCGTCGAGAAGCCCTCGGCCCAGGTCGCGCAGCGGTATCTCGACGAGGGCGACTACCTCTGGAACGCGGGCATGTTCATCGCCCGTGCCGATGTGCTGCTCGCCGAGCTCGCGGCGGAGGAGCCGGAGCTCGCCGCGCAGATCGAGGAGCTGGCCGAGGCCTGGGACGAGCCGGCACGACGCGGTCCGGCGGTCGACCGCATCTGGCCGCAGCTGCAGAAGATCGCGATCGACTACTCGGTGGCCGAGCCCGCGGCCGCCCGCGGCCGCATGGTGGTCGTGCCGGGCGACTTCGACTGGGACGACGTGGGCGACTTCTCGGCCGTCGCGAAGCTGCACAACAACGGCCGCCGCGGGCGGCTCGCGATCCTCGGCAGCGAGGGCACGGTGCTGGCCGACTCGGCGAGCGGCATCGTGGTCTCGCAGTCGAAGCGCATCGTCTCGGTGGTGGGCATCCACGACGTGGTGGTGGTGGACACCCCGGATGCGCTGCTGGTCACCACGACCGACAATGCGCAGCGGGTGAAGCAGGTCGTCGACGCGGTGCGCCGCTCGGGCAACACCGACGCGCTCTGACGACCGCAGCGCACCGCCGCAGGGGCCGTGCGCCACGCGCGCACCCAGGGCCGGTTACGATTGCGCCACCGCACGAAGGAGTCGCCCTTGTCCCGCACGCTCGCTGTCCCCGCGCTCGCCGCCCTCGTCCTGCTCGCCGGCTGCGCCGCGCCTCCGCCCGCCGAATCCGGCGCTCCCGGCGATCCCGGTGCCGAGCAGTCGCTCGAGTGCGCGCAGATGGTCACGAACTCGGGCGGCCTGAACGACCGCTCGTTCAACGAGACCAGCTGGGCGGGCATGGAGCGCGCGCAGGAGGAGCTCGGCGTCGAGGTCAACGCGCTCGTCTCGACCACCGAGAGCGACCTCGCCCCGAACGTGGCAGCGGCAGTCGGCACCGGCTGCGGCTTCGTGCTGACCGTCGGCTACGAGCTTGTCGCCGCGACCGAGGAGCAGGCGGCAGCGAATCCCGACGTGCAGTTCGCGATCGTCGACGAGATCGTCGAGGCGCCGAACGTGCGCTCCATCGTCTTCGACACCGCGCAGGCGGCCTACCTCGCCGGCTACACCGCCGCATCCGTCACCGAGACCGGCATCGTCGCCACGTTCGGCGGCGGCAACCAGCCGCCGGTGACGCTGTTCATGGATGGCTTCGCCGCCGGCATCGACGCCTACAACGAGGCGAAGGGCACCCAGGTCGAGCTGCTCGGCTGGGACCCGGAGTCGCAGGACGGCACCTTCACCGGCGACTTCGAGAACGTCAGCCTCGGCCAGTCGCAGACGCAGGCGTTCATCTCGCAGGGCGCCGACGTGATCCTGCCGGTCGCGGGGCAGGTCGGCGAGGGCGCCTTCCGCGCCTCGCTCGACGCCGGCGGCGAGGCGCTCGTGATCTGGGTCGACAACGACGGCTATGACACGCTGCCGGCCGAGTTCCACCCGCTGCTGCTGACCAGCATCCTGAAGAACACGGAGGACGCCGTGGTCGGCGCCGTCGAGGACGCCGTCGACGGCACGATCTCGAACGAGCCCATCATCGGCACCCTCGACAACGGCGGTGTCGACATCGCGCCGTTCCACGACCTCGACTCGCGCGTCAGCGACGAGACGAAGGCCGAGCTGGATGCGCTGCGGCAGCAGATCATCGCCGGCGAGATCACGGTGGAGTCGCCCTCGAGCCCCTGAGCGGGACTCAGCAATTGCAACGATTGCATTGCGGTGTAACCGGCACGGCGCCCACGGGGCGGATGCGGCTCTATGCTCGACCCAACATGCGCTACGCCGCGCCGCGGCGAGCATCCTTTGCACTGGAGGAATCCCTTGAGGAAGACCACTCGATCCGCCCTCCGCGGCGGCGCGATCGCGCTCGGCGCGTCGCTGCTGCTCGCCGGTTGTGCCGCTGCGCCGGAGGCGCCCGCTGAGTCCGAGCCGACCGGCTCGGAGCCCGCGGCCACGGCCGACATCACGCCCTGCATCGTCTCCGACTCGGGCGGCTTCGACGACCGCTCGTTCAACCAGCTCGGCCTCGAGGGCCTCACCGCCGCGGCAGAGTCGCTCGGCGTCGAGCCCATCTCGGTCGAGTCGCAGTCCGCTGCCGACTACGCGCCCAACCTCTCGAGCGTCATCGACCAGGGCTGCAACATGATCGTCTCGGTCGGCTTCTCGCTCGCCGAGGCGACCGCAGCGTCGGCTGAGGCCAACCCCGACCTCAACTACGCGATCATCGACGACAGCTCGATCGATCTGCCCAACGTGCAGCCCATCGTGTACGACACCGCGCAGGCGGCCTTCCTGGCCGGCTACGCAGCCGCCTCCTACACCGAGACGGGCATCATCGCCACCTGGGGCGGCCTGCCGATCCCGCCGGTGACGATCTTCATGGATGGCTTCTACGAGGGCGCCATGTACTTCAACGAGCAGAACGGCACGGACGTGCAGGTGCTCGGCTGGGACCCCGAGGCGCAGGACGGCTCGTTCACGGGCGGCTTCGAGGCCGGCGTCGAGGCGAAGTCGATGGCTCAGACCTTCATCGGCCAGAACGCTGACGTGCTGCTGCCCGTCGGCGGCCCGATCTTCCTGTCGGCCGCAGAGGCGATCCGCGACCAGGGCGACGACTCGGGCATCGCGCTGGTGGGCGTCGACGCCGACCTGTACGAGACGTCGACCGAGAACGCCGACCTCTTCCTGACCTCGATCCTCAAGGGCATGGCGACCGGTGTGGAGACGGTCGTGAACCAGGCCGCTGCCGGCGAGTTCTCGAGCGAGCCGTACGTCGGAACGCTCGAGAACGAGGGCGTCGCGCTTGCGCCGTTCCACGACTTCGAAGACGTTGTCGACCCGGAGCTGCAGGCTCAGCTCGACGAGATCACGGCCGGCATCATCGCCGGTGACATCGTGGTCGAGTCTCCGTCCAGCCCGCAGCAGTAAGCACACATCGCGCGTGGGGGTCGGCGCCTGCCGGCCCCCACACGCGTGAGCGGCACCGGAGCGCGCGCTCGCGCGCATACCCACTAGATTCACTTGCGTCGTCACCGTCGTCGAAGGAAGGGCACATGACCCTCGAGCTCAAGGGCATCACGAAGCGCTTCGGCGCCCTCACCGCCAACGATCACATCGACCTCGAGGTGAACGCGGGCGAGATCCACTGCCTGCTGGGTGAGAACGGCGCCGGCAAGTCGACCCTCATGAACGTGCTCTACGGGCTCTATCAGGCCGATGAGGGCCAGATCCTGCTCGATGGCGAGGTGCAGCACTTCTCCGGTCCCGGGGACGCCATGCGCGCCGGCATCGGCATGGTGCACCAGCACTTCATGCTGATCCCGGTCTTCACCGTCGCCGAGAACGTGCTGCTCGGGCACGAGAAGGCGCTCGGCGGGCTCTCCGGCGCCAAGCAGAAGGTGCGCGAGATCTCCGACCGCTTCGGCTTCCACATCGATCCGGACGCGAAGATCGAGGACCTGCCCGTCGGTGTGCAGCAGCGGGTCGAGATCATCAAGGCGCTGTCGCAGGATGCGAAGGTGCTCGTGTTCGACGAGCCCACCGCCGTGCTGACGCCGCGGGAGACCGACGAGCTGATGGCGATCATGCAGCAGCTCCGCGACGAGGGCACTGCCATCGTCTTCATCACCCACAAGCTGCGCGAGGTGCGCGCGATCGCCGACCGCATCACGGTCATCCGCCTGGGCAAGGTGGTCGGCGAGGCGAGCCGCGAGGACTCCAGCAACGAGCTCGCCTCGATGATGGTCGGCCGTGCGGTCGAGCTGACCGTGCAGAAGAGCCCGCCGGTGCTCACGGACAACATCGTCGAGATCCGTGGGCTCACCGTGCTGGACGCCATCGGCCAGAAGGTCGTCAACGACGTCTCCTTCGATGTCCGCGGCGGCGAGGTGCTGTGCATCGCCGGTGTGCAGGGCAACGGTCAGACCGAGCTGACCGAGGCGATCATCGGCATGCAGCCGCGCACGACGGGTTCCATCAAGCTCAACGGTCTCGAGCTGCAGGGGAAGTCGGTGCGCGAGGTGCTCGATTCGGGCGTCGGCTTCGTGCCGGAGGACAGGACGGTCGACGGCCTCGTCGGCGACTTCACGATCGCCGAGAACCTCATGCTCGACCGCTACCGGGGCGAGCCCTTCGTCAGGGTCGGATCGATCGACCGAGCCGTGCGCGATGAGTTCGCGACGGAGAAGCTGGATGCCTTCGACATCCGAGCCCAGGGCATCGACACGCATGTCGGCACCCTCTCCGGCGGCAACCAGCAGAAGGTGGTGCTCGCCCGCGAGCTCGGCCGCCCGCTGTCACTGTTCGTCGCCTCGCAGCCCACCCGCGGTCTGGATGTCGGCTCGATCGAGTTCGTGCACAGCCAGGTCATCGCGAGCCGCGACGCGGGCATCCCCGTCATCGTCGTCTCGACAGAGCTCGACGAGGTGGTCGGTCTGGCCGACCGCATCGCGGTGATGTACCGCGGCGGCGTGGTGGGCGTCGTGCCGGCCGACACCAGCCGTGACACGCTCGGCCTGATGATGGCCGGCGAGCCTCCCGCGGCTGCACCCGCAGATCCGACCGACCCGAGCGAAGGAGCGGCAGCGTGAACGACACGCCTCGTGACGCCGACGATCCCATCGAGCCCGTCGAGCGAGACCGACCCGGCGGCTCGCCTGATTCCGGCGAGCAGCCCACGGTGGTGCACGCCCCGCAGGCGACTGCGGTCACCCCGGTGGCGACGGCGCCCGGCGCGACGGACGACCGCACCGTCGAGGACGACGACCCCTGGGGCAGCGCCTTCCGGCGCATCATGGGCGGCAACCTGGTCATGGCACTGCTGGCGATCTTCGCCTCGCTCGTCGTCGGCGGCATCCTGATCGCCGCGACCGACGAGCGCGTGCAGGCCGCCAGCGGCTACTTCTTCGCTCGCCCCGGCGACATGCTGGGGGCGATCTGGGATGCTGTCTTCGGCGCCTACTCGGCACTCTTCCAGGGCTCGATCCTCAACTTCTCGCGCCCTGAAGCCGGCTTCGCCACCATGATCAAGCCGCTCACGGACACGCTGAACTTCGCCACCCCGCTGATCGCCGCCGGCCTGGGCGTCGCGATCGCCTTCCGCGTCGGACTGTTCAACATCGGTGGCCGCGGCCAGATGCTGTGGGCCGCTGCCGCTGCCGGCTGGGTCGGCTTCAGCTTCCAGCTGCCTCCCGTGCTGCACGTGCTGGTCGCCATCGCGGTCGGCATCGTCGCCGGCGCGATCTGGGGCGCCGTAGCGGGTGCGCTCAAGGCGTTCACCGGCGCGCACGAGGTGATCGTGACGATCATGCTCAACTTCGTCGCGCTCTGGTTCATCACCTGGATGCTGCGCACCCCCGGGCTGCTGCAGAACCCCGCGAGCAACAACCCGATCTCTCCACCGATGCCGGATTCGGCGACCCTGCCGTCGATCTTCGGACCTCCGTTCATCCTGCACTGGGGCTTCGTGCTGTCGGTCGCGGCAGTGATCTTCTGCTCCTGGCTGATCAACCGCTCGAGCCTCGGCTTCCAGTTCCGGGCCGTCGGCTACAACAAGAGCGCCGCGCTGAACGCCGGCATGGACGTCAAGCGGCTGACCGTGCTCGCGATGGCCTTCGCAGGCGGCTTCATGGGCCTCGCCGGTGCGCAGCAGGTGACCGGGGCGGTCACCACCGGCTTCACCTCCGGCATCGACGCCGGCATCGGCTTCGACGGCATCACCGTGGCGCTGCTGGGCGGCTCCACCCCGTGGGGCACCTTCTTCGCCGGGCTGCTGTTCGGCGCGTTCAAGGCCGGCGGCTTCCGCATGCAGGCGGCCGAGGGCGTGCCGATCGACATCATCCTCGTCGTGCAGTCGTTCATCGTGCTGTTCATCGCTGCGCCCCCGCTGGTGCGCGCGATGTTCGGCCTGCCGCAGCCGGGCAAGAAGTCGCGCCGGCAGCGTCGTGACGAGGCCGCGCTGAAGGCGATGACGCAGCAGAAGGGAGCGCAGTCGTGACCACGCAGCAGCCCGCAGAGGTGCAGCCGGCGGCCGACGAGCGCATCGAGCTCGAGCGCGCCGTCGTCAAGCACTGGAAGGCGCCGATCTCCTACGCCGTGCTGACGGCCGTCTCGTTCATCCTGATGGTCCTGCTCGCCCGTGATGGCCTGGCGCGGCTGCGGCTGGCCTCCGGCGGCGACTTCTTCCAGATCCCGGATGCGCTGCTGCCGGTGCGCGCCACCGGCGTCGTCGTCGTCGTGCTGCTGGCGCTGCTGACGGCGTTCTCCTTCTGGGCGGCCGCGACGGTGCGGAAGGTCGGCGCCTGGCTGCCGGTCGTCTTCGGCATCGTGTTCGTGGTGGGCTTCCTCGTCTGGGCCGGCGCCGGCGCGATGATCCCGATCCCGGGGCTGCTGTTCGCCACCGTCGGGCTCTCCGTGCCGCTGATCTTCGGCGCCATGGGCGGCGTGATCTCCGAGCGCGCCGGTGTCGTGAACATCGCCATCGAGGCGCAGCTGCTCGGCGGCGCCTTCACCGGCGCCGTGGTCGCCTCGGCGACCGGCTCCACGATCGTCGGCGTGTTCGCGGCCATGGTCGCGTCGGTGCTCGTGTCGATGGTGCTGGCCGTGTTCGCGATCCGCTACTTCGTCGAGCAGATCATCGTGGGCGTGGTGCTCAACGTGCTGATCGCCGGTCTGACCAACTTCTTCTACTCCTCGGTGCTCACCGACAATCCCGCGCTCAACTCGCCCGATCGGCTGCCGCGGCTCAACATCCCGCTGCTCGAGAACATCCCGCTGATCGGTCCGGCGCTGTTCAACCAGACGGCGATCGTCTACGCGATGTACCTCATCGTGCCGCTCATCGCCTGGGGCCTGTTCAAGACCACGTGGGGCCTGCGGCTGCGCGCGATCGGCGAGCACCCGCTGGCGGCGGACACGGTCGGCATCAACGTGCCGCGGCTGCGGTTCTGGAACGTGTCGCTGGCCGGCGCTGTCGCCGGCCTCGGCGGCGCCTACTTCACGCTCGACTCGAACGGCGCCTTCACGCGAGAGATGACGGCGGGTCTGGGCTACATCGCCCTCGCGGCGGTCATCTTCGGGCAGTGGCACCCGATCAAGGCGACCGCGGCAGCGCTGCTGTTCGGCTTCGCCTCCGCGCTGCAGCAGACGCTCGGCGCGATCGGCTCGCCGGTCCCGAGCGAGTTCATGCTGATGCTCCCGTACGTGATCACCATCCTCGCGGTGGCCGGCTTCATCGGGCAGTCGAGGCCGCCCGCGGCGAGCGGCAAGCCGTACAGGAAGCAATGACGACGATCGACTGGGAGTCGCTGCACGCCCGCGCGGTGGAGGCGAGCGCGAAGGCCTACGTGCCCTACTCGCGCTTCCCCGTCGGGGCGGCCGCGCTCGTCGACGACGGTCGCGTCGTTGCCGGCGCGAACATCGAGAACGCCGCCTACGGCGTCACCCTGTGCGCGGAGTGCTCGCTCGTGAGCGAGATGGTGATGGGCGGCGGCGGCAAGCTCGTCGCCTTCGCGTGCGTGAACGGCTCCGGTGAGCGGCTGATGCCGTGCGGCCGCTGCCGGCAGCTGCTCTTCGAGCACGCGGCGCCGGGCATGCTGCTCGACACCGTCAGCGGCATCCGCACGATCGACGAGGTGCTGCCGGATGCCTTCGGTCCCCGGCAGCTGGACGAGTACGCAGAGCAGAGGGAGGCCGAGCACCGTGGCTGAGGCATTCGACGCGGTCGACATCATCCGCACGAAGCGCGACAGGGGCACGCTCTCGACCGAGCAGATCGACTGGCTCGTCGATGCCTACACGCGCAACTACGTCGACGACCCGCAGATGGCGGCGCTGGCGATGGCGATCCTGCTCAACGGCATGGACCGCCGCGAGATCCACGACCTGACGATGGCGATGATCGCCTCCGGCGAGCGGATGGACTTCTCCTCGCTCGAGGCGCCGACGGTCGACAAGCACTCCACCGGCGGCGTCGGTGACAAGATCACGCTGCCGCTCATGCCCCTGGTGGCGGCATTCGGCGCCGCCGTGCCGCAGCTCTCGGGCCGCGGCCTCGGCCACACCGGCGGCACGCTCGACAAGCTCGAGTCGATCCCCGGCTGGCGCGCCGAGCTCACGAACGACGAGATGCTCGAGCAGCTGCGCACCGTCGGCGGCGTGGTCTGCGCCGCGGGCGCGGGCCTGGCGCCGGCCGACAAGCGGCTCTACGCGCTGCGCGACATCACCGGCACCGTCGAGGCCATCCCACTCATCGCATCCTCGATCATGTCGAAGAAGATCGCCGAGGGCACCGGCGCGCTCGTGCTCGATGTGAAGTTCGGCTCCGGCGCCTTCATGCAGGAGTTCGAGCGGGCGCGCGAGCTGGCCATGACGATGGTCGAGCTGGGCCGCGACGCCGGCGTCGAGACCCGCGCGCTGCTGACCACCATGGACACGCCGCTCGGCCTCGCGATCGGCAACGCCAACGAGGTGCGCGAGTCGGTCGAGGTGCTCGCCGGCGGCGGCCCCGCCGACGTGGTGGAGCTGACCGTCGCCCTGGCGCGGGAGATGCTGGATGCGGTGGGCCAGCCCGACGCGGACGTCGAGGCGGCGCTCGCCGATGGCCGGGCGATGGACGTGTGGCGGAAGTTCGTCATCGCGCAGGACGGCGACCCCGATGCGGCGCTGCCGCAGCCGAACGAGACGCACACCGTGGTGGCGGAGGCCGACGGCGTGCTTGCCCGGCAGGACGCCCTGCCGTTCGGCATCGCCGCGTGGCGCCTCGGCGCCGGCCGCGCGCGGGCGAGCGACCCGGTCGTGCACGCGGCGGGCATCGACCTGCACGTGAAGCCCGGCGACGCCGTGCGCAAGGGCGACCCGCTGTGGACGATCGCTGCCGACGACGCCACGCGCATCCCGCGTGCGCTGGAGGCGCTCGAGGGTGCCTGGGAGCTCGCCGCGCCAGGCTCCTCGGTGGAGGTGCCGCCGATCGTCCGCGAGCGCATCGCCTGAGCCCCTGGGCGCACGATGAGGATTCGCCCAACCACGGCGAGCGCGCAGGTGGTTCGATGGTGCCATCGATGGAGGAGCAGGTCATGAGCGAGCACCAGTCGTACACGCCGCAGCCGAGCGAGCCCGCGCGATCCGTGCCGGCGGGCGCAGCCGGGAGCGGCGACGGCAGCGCGGAGCCGAAGACGCTGTCGATCGTGAGCCTCGTGCTGGGCCTCGCGTCGATCTTCCTCGGCATCTCGATCCTCGTGCCGATCGCCGGCATCGTCGTCGGCGTGATGGCGCGCAAGCGCGAGCCCGCCGGCCGGACGATGGCGCTGTGGGGCATCGGGCTCTCGATCGCCACGCTCGTCATCGGTGCGCTGCTGTGGATCATCGCGGGCGGCTTCATCATCGCCGCGCTCGGCCTGGCGGCCTCCGGCGCCTGAGCCGCGCCCGACGCCGCCGCTGCGGCATCCCGCCGTCCTCCGCGCGGCCACTCGTGCGCGGCAGCGGACCCGACACGCCTGCAGGTCGTCCGACCGATACGATCGAATCCCAAGGCATCCCGACGACGGAGGCGAGATGAGCCGGTACGAGGTCGACGGCGTCGACATCCAGACGCTGCCCAAGGTCAGCCTCCACGACCATCTCGACGGCGGGCTGCGTCCCCAGACCATCCTCGAGCTCGGCGAGGAGATCGGGCTGGAGCTGCCCGCCGACGACGCCGAGTCGCTGCGCGCGTGGTTCGCCGCGCAGTCGGACTCGGGCTCGTTGCCCGAGTACCTGAAGACCTTCGACCTCACGACGGCCGTCATGCAGACCGAGCACGGCCTGCGCCGGGTCGCGAAGGAGTTCGTGCTCGACCTCGCAGAGGACGGCGTCGTCTACGGCGAGATCCGCTGGGCGCCCGAGCAGCACCTGCAGCGCGGGCTCACGCTCGACCAGGCGGTCGAGGCCGTGCAGGCGGGGATCGAGGAGGCCATCGGCCTGGTCGCCAGCCACGGCGGGCGCATCCGCGTGGGCCAGCTCGTCAGCGCCATGCGGCACCTCGACCGCGCCGACGAGATCGCGCAGCTCGCCCTGCGCCACCGCCATGCGGGTGCGGTCGGCTTCGACATCGCCGGGCCGGAGGACGGCTTCCCGGCGTCGCGGCTGCAGTCCGCCTTCGACACGCTCGCCAAGGCGCATTTCCCAGCCACCGTGCACGCCGGCGAAGGGGCCGGCATCGACTCGATCGCCGACGCGCTCTTCAGCGGCCGCGCGCTGCGGCTCGGCCACGGCACGCGCATCGCCGAGGACATCGTGGTCGAGGAGGAGACCGACGACGCCATCGTCGTGCGGCTGGGCGAGATCGCCGAATGGGTGAAGGATCGCCAGATCGCGCTCGAGGTGAGCCCCTCCTCCAACCTGCAGACCGGCACGATCGCGCAGTGGGGCTCGGCGCTGACCGACCACCCGATCGACCTTCTGCACCAGCTGGGCTTCTGCGTCACCGTCAATCCCGACAACCGGCTGCAGTCGGGGACGACGCTCACGCGCGAGCTGGGCCTGCTGGTGGATGCGTTCGACTGGAGCCTCGACGACCTCGAGCAGGTGACGCAGAATGCCGCGGCCAGCGCCTTCTGCAGCTTCGAGGACTACGAGCAGCTCGCCGACGAGATCGCCGACGGGTACGACGCAGCACGATGACGCTTCCGCTCGATCAGGCGACCTTCTCGTCTGGGGTCCACGCCGCCGACTGGCGTGCCGCCGTGCGCGCCGCGGGGGTTGATCTGGTGACCGCCGGCGCGGTCGGCCGCGCGTACGTGGACGAGCTCGTGCAGCAAATCGAGCAGGCCGGCCCCTACTGCGTGGTCGCGCCGGGCGTCGCGGTGCCGCACGCGAAGGCCAGCGCCGTGGTGCGCCGCGATGCGCTCGCGGTGGTCGTGCTCGACGAGCCGGTCGCCTTCGGGCACACGCATCACGACCCCGTGCGCGTCGTCATCGGCCTCGCGGCCACGAGCTCCAAGCGCCACCTGCAGATCCTGTCCGAGCTCGCCAACGCCCTGGACGCATCCGGGGTCATCGACCGCCTCGCGGCGGCGGCCACCCGGGACGAGGCGATCGCCGCGCTGCGCGCCTGACGGCGTCGGGCCGCGCGCGCCTGATGAAGCGGGATGCGCCCCTCGGCGAGCCTGGGCCGAGCGCTCAGCCGGCCAGCGGCCGGGCAGCGGTGCGCAGCGCGCTGCCCTCCGGCGCGCTGCCCGGGTCGTGCCCCGTCTCGACCACGCGGTTGGCGTCGTCGACGAACACCACCGAGGGCGTGAAGGCGCGCGCCTCGGACGTCTCGAGCTGCGCGTAGGCGATCACGATCACCGTGTCGCCGACGTGCACCAGGCGCGCGGCCGCGCCGTTGATGCACAGGGTGCCGCTGCCGCGCTCGCCGGCCAGCGCGTACGTCGTCAGCCGTGCGCCGTTGTCGACGTCGACCACGTCGACCTGCTGGCCGGGGAGGATGTCGGCGGCCTCCAGCAGCTCCTCGTCGATGGTGATCGAGCCGACGTAGTGCAGCTCGGCCTGGGTGACCCGCGCCCGGTGGATCTTGCCCTGCAGCATCGTGCGCAGCATCCGCATCCCTCCTCGCGCCGGCGGCGCTCCGCCGACCAGTCTGTCGCACGCGGCGGCCGCCGCTGCACGGGCTACGCGAGCAGCGGTCGCATCGCCTCGGACAGCGCCTCGACGCGCTCACGGGCCGAGCGGATGCGCTGCGCGGGAGGGCCGTCGGCGCTCGTCGCGTCGATGTAGACCTTCACCTTCGGCTCGGTGCCACTGGGCCGCACCATCACGCGCGAACCGTCGTCGAGCGTGAAGCGCAGGATGTCGCCGATCTCGCCGTGCTCGGGCAGGGCGAGGTCGTCGGCGGCGGTCACCCGGGCACCGGCGAGCTCGGTCGGCGGCTGCGCGCGCAGCGCCGCCATGATCGCCGGGATGCGCGCGAGGTCGGTCACGCGCACGCTCACCTGACCGGACTCGAAGGCGCCGAACTCGCCGGCGAGCGCCAGCAGCTCCTCCGAGAGCGACGAGCCGCGCTCGTGCAGCTCGCTCGCGAGCGTCAGCAGGCGCACGAGCGCCGAGATGCCGTCCTTGTCGCGCACCGTGCCGGGGTTGACGAGGTAGCCGAGCGCCTCCTCGTAGCCGTAGGTCAGGCCAGGCACGCGCGAGACCCACTTGAAGCCGGTGAGCGTCTGCACGAACTCGAGCCCGTGCGCGTCGGCGATCACCCCCAGGCCGGGGGACGAGACGATGGAGGCTGCGAGCACGCCCTGCCCGCGCGCGGAGCGCGCGGCGTCCCAGCCCAGCAGCAGCCCGACCTCGTTGCCGGTGAGCATGCGCCAGCCGGTCGCGCCGTCGTCGGGCACCGCCACCGCGAGCCGGTCGGCGTCGGGGTCGTTGGCGACGATGAGCTCCGCCTGCTCTGCGGTGGCGAGCGCCATCGCGAGGTCGAGCGCGCCGGGCTCCTCCGGATTGGGGAAGTCGACCGTGGGGAAGGCGCCGTCCGGCCGCGCCTGCTCGGGCACCGGGATGACCGGCGGGAAGCCGGCCTCTGCGAGCACCGCCTCGACCGTCTCGAGACCCACGCCGTGCATCGGCGTGTAGACCACCCTGGGCCCGGTGGCCCCCTGCATGCCCTGATCCGCCTGGCCGACAGCGGCCGTGGCCTCGACGTAGGCCCGCCAGACGCCGTCGCCCGCCACCTCCGCCTCGCCGCGCGGGTAGTCGGCCACGGGCGTCGCGGCGGCCTGCTCGATCCGGGCGGCGATCTCGCCGTCCACCGGCGGCACGATCTGGCTGCCCTCGTCATCGCCGCCCAGGTAGACCTTGTAGCCGTTGTCGGCGGGCGGGTTGTGGCTCGCGGTCACCATCACGCCCGCGCTGGCACCCAGGTGCCGCACCGCGAACGCGGCGACCGGGGTCGGCAGCAGCCGCGGCAGCAGGATCGCCCGCACCCCGCGGCCGGCGAACACCTCGGCGGCGTCGCGCGCGAACGCCTGCGAGCCGAGCCGGCCGTCCCAGCCGATGACGACGGACGGATGCGGCTCCCGGTCCACGAGGAAGTCGGCGAGGCCCGCGGAGGCCTGCTGCACGACGACGCGGTTCATGCGATTCGGCCCCGGGCCCATCCGGCCCCGCAGCCCGGCCGTGCCGAACTGCAGTCGCCCGCTGAACGCATCCGCCACCTCGGCCCGGGCGGCCTGGTCGCCCGCCTCGGCGGCCGCGATGGTCGCCTCCAGCGCCGCGCGGGTCTCGCCGTCGGGGTCGCCTGCCGCCCAGGCGCGGGCCTGCTCGAGCGCGCTGCTCATGCCTCGTCGCCGATCGCCGCGACCACGTCGGCCAGCAGCCGGCCCAGGCGCCCCTCTGCCTCGCGGCCCGCCTCGATGACCTCCTGGTGCGACAGCGGCGTCGTCTGGATGCCGGCGGCGAGGTTGGTGATCAGGCTCAGTCCCAGCACCTCCATGCCGGCCTCGCGGGCGGCGATCGCCTCGAGCGCGGTCGACATGCCGCAGATGTGGCCGCCGATCGCCTTCGCCATCTGCACCTCGGCGGGCGTCTCGTAGTGGGGGCCGCGGAACTGCACGTACACGCCCTCGTCGAGCGACGCATCCACCGTGCGCGCCACGTCGCGCAGCCGCGGCGAGTAGAGGTCGGTGAGGTCGACGAAGGTGGCGCCCTCGAGCGGGGAGTCGGCGGTGAGGTTGAGGTGATCGCTGATGAGCACCGGCTGGCCGGGCTTCCAGTGCGGCTTGATGCCCCCGGCGCCGTTCGTGAGCACCATGACGGATGCGCCTGCCGCGGCCGCGGTGCGCACCGAGTGCACCACGCGGCGCACCCCGTGGCCCTCGTAGTAGTGGGTGCGGGCGCCGATCACGAGCGCGCGCCGGCCGTCGTCGGTGAGCACCGACCGGATGGTGCCGACGTGACCCTCGAGGGCGGGCTTCGAGAAGCCCGTCACCTCGGTGGCGGGGATCGTGTGCGTGGTCTCGCCGATCAGGTCGGCGGCCTTCGCCCAGCCCGAGCCCAAGGTGAGGGCGATGTCGTGCTGGTCGACGCCGGTGATGCGGCGGATGTCGGCGGCGGCCTGCTGGGCCACCTCGCGCGGGTCTGCTGGCGGGTCGAGCGGGTGCGTCATGGCGCCCACTCTAGGGCGCTTACGCTGAGGGGCATGGCTATGGGCGCGACCATCCACACCTTCGACGTGCAGCTCTCGGACGTCGATCGCGGCGTGTACGAGCAGCTGTCGCTGCGGGTCGCGCAGCACCCGTCGGAGACGACGGCCTTCATGGCCACGCGCCTGCTCGCGCTGTGCCTCGAGCACGAGGAGGGCATCGCGTTCGGCGAGGGCATCTCCGGTGCGGATGAGCCGGCGGTGCTGGCGCGCGACCTCACCGGCGCGCTGACCGCGTGGATCGAGGTGGGCGCGCCGGAGGCCGAGCGCGTGCATCGCGGCAGCATGGCCGCCGAGCGCACCGCCGTCTACACGCACCGCGACCCCGAGAAGGTCGCCGCCCGCTGGTCGGGCAAGCGCATCCACCAGGCCGAGGAGGTGCGGCTGGTCTGGTTCGACGAGGGGTTCATCGACGCCGTCGCCGGCGCGATCGCGCGGCGGACGACCATGTCGGTCTCGGTGATGGAGCGCGAGCTGTACCTCGAGGTGAACGGCACGAGCCTGTCGTCGACCGTCCACGAGCGGCGCGCCGGCTGACGAGGAACGCCTGCTGAATACCGGGACCCGGGACGGGTCCCGGCGCTGGGGTCGCGGCGGAGGGCCGAAAGGCCCTCCGCCTTGGAGCTCCACCGCGCGCGGATGCGGGATGATGGAGCGCGTGAGTGCATTCGAGCGCAAGCAGCGCGTAGTGATCATCGGCGGCGGACCCGGCGGCTATGAGGCGGCCCTGGCGGGCGCGCAGCTGGGGGCGCAGGTGACGCTCATCGAGCGCACCGGCGTGGGCGGCAGCGCCATCCTCACCGACGTGGTGCCCTCCAAGTCGCTCATCGCTACCGCGGAGTCGGCCGCGGCGATCCGCGACGCCAGCCAGCTGGGCGTGCAGTTCTCGGTGCGCGGCGACGCCGGCAGGCCGCAGAAGCCGGAGGTGGTCGTCAACCTGCGGGCCGTGAACCGCCGGCTGCTCTCGCTCGCCGCGAAGCAGTCGCTCGACATGAAGGCCGATCTCGAGAAGGCCGGCGTCACCATCGTGCAGGGCGAGGGGCGCCTGGACGGCCCCGGTCGCGTGGTCGTCTCGACCGGCAGGCAGGGCGACGACTTCGACGAGTTCGAGGCCGACACGATCGTCGTCTCGGTCGGCGCGACGCCGCGCCAGCTGCCCTCGGCGATGCCCGACGGCGAGCGCATCCTCACCTGGACGCAGCTGTACTCGCTCGAGGAGGTGCCCGAGCACCTGATCGTCGTCGGCTCCGGCGTCACCGGTGCCGAGTTCGCGAGCGCCTACAGCCACATCGGCGCAGAGGTCTCGCTGGTCTCCAGCCGCGACCAGGTGCTGCCCGGCGAGGACGCCGACGCGGCGCAGGTCATCGAGGACGTCTTCCGCCGGCAGGGCATGCGGGTGCTGTCGAAGTCGCGCGCCGAGAAGGTCGAGCGCACGGAGACGGGCGTCGTGGTGACGCTCACCGACGGCCGCACGGTGGAGGGCTCGCACTGCCTGATGGCGGTCGGCTCGGTGCCGAACACCGCCGGCATCGGCCTCGAGGAGGCCGGCCTGGAGATGGCAGAGTCCGGCCACATCCTGGTGAACCGGGTCGCCCGCACGAACCTGCCGAACGTCTACGCCGTCGGCGACTGCGCCGATGCCATGCCGCTGGCCTCGGTGGCCTCGATGCAGGGCCGCACCGCGATGTTCCACGCGCTCGGCGACGCCGTCACCCCGATCTCGATGCGCACGGTCGCGTCGAACATCTTCACGCAGCCCGAGATCGCCACCGTCGGCTGGACGCAGAAGCAGATCGAGGACGGCGTCGCGCAGGGCGAGGTCTACCGCATCGACCTCTCGACCAACGCGCGCGCCAAGATGATGGGCGTCGAGGACGGCTTCGTGAAGCTCTTCGCCCGCACCGGCTCCGGCACGGTCATCGGCGGCGTCATCGTGGCGCCGAAGGCCTCGGAGCTGATCTTCCCGGTCACGATGGCGATGGAGCACCGCCTGACCGTCGACCAGCTCGCACGGGTCTTCCCGGTGTTCCCGTCGCTGGCGGGCTCGATCAGCGACGCCGCGCGGGCGATGCACCGCTTCGACGCGGACTGACAGCAGCGCGCTGCGCCGCCCGCCGTCGGCACTCGGCGCGGGGGTGCGCCGAGCCCGCGCGCCGGCCTACGCGTCGGGCGCGATCGTCACCAGGTGGTGGCCGGAGGGCACCGTCTTGCCGACCGGTGCATCGATGGCAGCGACGGTGCCGTCGATGGGGGAGGACAGCGGCTGCTCCATCTTCATCGCCTCGAGCACGACGAGCAGGTCGCCGGCGACCACCCGGTCGCCCACCTGCACGGGAGCCTTGACGACTGTCGCCTGCATCGGCGAGACGATCGAGCCGGAGCCCGCTCCGCCGTCGAGGGCGCGGCGGGTGCGGCGCGGCGCCGGGCCCTTCGCGTCCTTCGTGTCGGAGAAGAGCCGCTTCGGCATCGACACGGCGATGCGCTTGCCGTCGCTCTCGACCACCACGGTGCGGCGCGCTTCCGGGCCGCCCAGCTCGCCCGGCTCGCCGCCCCACGCGGGGATGTCGTTGTCGAACTCGGTCTCGATCCACGACGTGTAGATCGAGAAGGGCGTGTTTCCCTCGGGGGCGAAGGCGGGGTCGTCGACGATCGCCCGGTGGAACGGCAGCACGGTCGGCAGCCCCTCCACCTCGAACTCCGCCAGCGCCCGGCGCGAGCGCTCGAGCGCCTCGGCGCGGTCGCGCCCGGTGACGATGAGCTTCGCGAGCATGGAGTCGAAGTTGCCGCCGATCACATCGCCGGCGACGACGCCGGTGTCGACGCGCACGCCGGGGCCGGTGGGCGCGCGGAAGATGCGCACCGGGCCGGGCTGCGGCATGAAGCCGGCGCCGGCGTCCTCGCCGTTGATGCGGAACTCGATCGAGTGGCCGCGCACCTCGGGGTCGTCGTAGCCGAGCTCCTCGCCCTCGGCGATGCGGAACTGCTCGCGCACCAGGTCGATGCCGGAGACCTCCTCGGTCACCGGGTGCTCGACCTGCAGGCGGGTGTTCACCTCGAGGAATGAGATGGTGCCGTCGGCGCCGATCAGGAACTCGCAGGTGCCGGCACCGACGTACTTCGCGGCGCGCAGGATCTCCTTCGACGCCCGGCGCAGCTCGGCGTCCTGCTCGGCGGTGATGAAGGGCGCGGGCGCCTCCTCGACGAGCTTCTGGTGGCGCCGCTGCAACGAGCAGTCGCGGGTGGAGACGACGACCACGTTGCCGTGCGCGTCGGCGAGGCACTGCGTCTCGACGTGGCGCGGCTTGTCGAGGTACTTCTCGACGAAGCACTCACCGCGACCGAAGGCGGCGACCGCCTCGCGGGTGGCGGAATCGAACTGCTGCGCGACCTCGTCGCGCGTGAAGGCCACCTTGAGGCCGCGCCCGCCGCCACCGAAGGCCGCCTTGATGGCCACCGGCAGGCCGAACTCGTCGACGAACTCGAGCACCTCCGCGGCGCCGGAGACCGGCTCGATGGTGCCCGGCGCGAGCGGTGCGCCGACCGACTCGGCGATGTGTCGCGCCGAGACCTTGTCGCCCAGTTGCTCGATCGCCTCGGGGCTCGGCCCGATCCAGATCAGGCCCGCCTCGATCACCGCGCGCGCGAACTCCGCGTTCTCTGCCAGGAACCCGTAGCCGGGGTGCACCGCATCCGCCCCCGAGCGCCGTGCGACGGAGAGGATCTTGTCGATCACGAGGTAGCTCTCGGCGCTGGTGGAGCCGTTGAGCGCGTAGGCCTCGTCGGCCAGCTGCGCGTGCTGGGCGTCGCGATCGGGGTCGGCGTAGACGGCGACCGACCCGAGGCCGGCGTCGCGCGCGGCTCGGATGATGCGGACAGCGATCTCACCGCGGTTGGCGATCAGGACCTTCGTGATGCGGGGCATGGTTCCTCAGCCTAGGCGTCCAAGCATGACGGATGCGTGCGGTCGGCACACAGAAGTCGCGGGTTCCGTTGCCGAATCCCACAGTCGCGCGGCATCGGGGGCGCATGCCGGCCTGGCCGGTCGCGGCGCGTGCGCTCTAGCATGAGCGGGTGGACGCGATGCTGGTGCTGCTCGCGGACTGGTGGTGGGTCGCCCCTGCCGGGGCTGGCGCGGGCGGTCTCGGCTGGGCCGTGCAGCGCGTGCGGGAGCCCGCCGGGCGTCGACTGGCGGTCGATGCGGCGCGCCATGATCTCCGTCAGGCGCAGCGCGCCGTCGTCCGCACGCGCGCGCAGGTGAAGGTGGCGAGCGCGGAGGTGCTGCGCACCCAGGCCGACCGCGAGAGCGGCCACGGCGGTGCCGGGGCGGTGCCGGAGGCGAAGCGGCGCCTGCAGCAGGCCCAGCGGCAGGGCAAGGCGGCGGTCGCCGAGCTGCGCGCGCGCCGCGCGTCGCTGGCGGCCGCCCGGGCGACGATCCCCGCCAGCTCGGCGCCGCTGGAGGCCATGCCGCTCGCGCGGCTGCGGGCGGAGCACGACGCGCTGACGCAGCGCTGGATCGCGTACGAGACCGACCCCGCGCAGGCGATCGAGTACCCGGCGATGAGCGATCCGTCGTCGCCCGTGCTGCGGGAGTTCCTGCGCCTGCAGCGGCAGGCGATCGAGCTGCGGCCCGCGACCACCCGCGTGCGCATGGCGCCGGCCGAGTTCGCGGCGTATCGCGACGCCGTGCGCGCGGCGGCGCGTGCGTTCGAGACCGCCGAGCGCAGCGCGCGCTCCGCGCAGAGCGGTACGGCCTTTCGCCGGGACGGCACCGACTGGAGCGCGCTCGTGCAGGATCTGCTCGAGACCGCGCAGGACGTGATCGAGCGCTCCGTCGACGGCTGGCAGCACGGCGGCCGTCGTCGTCGCCATCCCGACGCCTGACCCTCACGGGAATGCCCGCGGCGGCTCGACATCGCGATACCGCGGCGCAGCATGCCGTCCCCAGTTGGTGAGTGAGCGCTCACTCATCTATAGTCATCGACGTGAATCCCATCCCTCGGCTGAGCGCCGACGACCGGCGCGCCCAGATCATCGAGGCGGTGACGCCCGCCGTGCTCGAGCACGGGGCGGCGATCACGACCCGTCAGCTCTCCGACGCAGCAGGGGTCGCCGAGGGCACCCTGTTCAAGGCGTTCGGCGACAAGGAGTCGCTGCTGCTGGCGCTCGCGGAGTTCCACCTCTCGGTGCGCGAGACCGGCGAGTCCGGTCTGCCCGCGCTCGACTCGCTCGAGGAGGTGGTCGAGTGGACGCTGCGGGTGCTCGTCGACCGCATGCAGTTCGTCTTCCGGCTCGTGATGGCGCTCGGCCCGATCGGGCAGCGCGCCGCCGCCGGCGCCAAGGGCGAGTTCGAGGCGTCCAAGCATCGCCTGGCCGAGCGCTTCGTGCCCTTCCGCGACGAACTTCGGGTGCCGCCGGTGGTGGCGGCGGAGGTCGTGCGCACGCTGGCGTGGGCGGCCGCCTCCAACTGGGGTGAGCAGACCCCCGTGTCATCGGTCGATGACATCCTGCAGGTGCTCCTGCACGGCATCGTCCGCACCCAGACCGCGCCGAGCGCGGCCGCAGATCCGCTCCCCGCCGGCACCCCGGCATCCGCTCTCGAGGACCAGAAGGCCTGACCCATGCTCTGGAAGCTCATCGTCCGCTACGTGAAGCCATCCTGGCTTCCCCTCATCCTCGTCGTCGTGTTCCAGTTCGCGCAGTCGGTGCTGTCGCTCATGCTGCCGACGATCAACGCCGATATCATCAACGACGGCGTGCTCAAGGGCGACACCGACACCATCTGGCGCCTGGGCTTCCTGATGCTCGGCCTCAGCTTCGGCCAGGTCGCCGCCAACATCCTCGCCATCCTGTTCGGCTCGCGCCTCGCGATGCGCGCGGGCCGCGACCTGCGCTCGGACATCTTCCGCTCGGTGGGCGACTACAGCGAGCAGGATGTGCAGCGGTTCGGCGCGGCGAGCCTCATCACCCGCAACACGAACGACGTGCAGCAGGTGCAGATGCTCATCCTGATGAGCTGCACGATGCTGCTCTCGGCGCCGATGCTCGCGATCGGCGGCGTCATCATGGCGGTGCGCGCCGACGCGACGCTGGCGTGGCTGATCGCCGTCGCGGTGCCGCTGATGGTGATCGTGCTGGTCGTCCTGGTCACGCGGCTGGTGCCGATCTTCCGTCAGCTGCAGGAGCGCATCGACGCCATCAACAAGGTGCTGCGCGAGCAGCTCACCGGCATCCGGGTCATCCGCGCGTTCGTGCAGGAGCGGCGCGAGAAGCAGCGCTTCGCGGTCGCCAACGACGGCGTCACCGACGCGATGCTGCGCACCGGCAACATCTTCGTGCTGATGTTCCCGATCATCATGCTGATCGTCGAGTTCTCGTCGGTCTCGGTGCTCTGGTTCGGCGCCGGGCTGGTCGACTCGGGCGAGCTTGAGATCGGCACCATGATGGCCTTCCTGCAGTACCTCATGCAGATCCTGATGGGCGTCATGATGGCCACCTTCATGACGATCATGATCCCGCGCGCGGCGGTGTCCGCGAAGCGCATCGGCGAGGTGCTCGAGACCGAGTCGAGCATCGTCCGGGTCGCGCACGGCGAGGCGATGCCGACCCCCGGCACCGTCGAGCTGCGCGACGTGGTCTTCGAGTACCCGGGCGCTGACACGCCGGTGCTCGACGGCGTCTCGCTCAGCGCCGCACCCGGCGAGACGGTCGCGATCATCGGGTCCACCGGCTCCGGCAAGAGCACGCTGGTGAACCTGATACCTCGGCTGTTCGACGCCACCGGCGGCCAGGTGCTGGTGGGCGGCGCCGACGTGAAGGCGCTCGACGCCGAGACGCTGTGGCGCGGCATCGCGATCGTGCCGCAGCGGCCCTACCTGTTCGGCGGCACGGTCGCTTCGAACCTGCGCTACGGCAACGAGCAGGCCACCGACGAGCAGCTCTGGCGCGCGCTCGAGATCGCCCAGGCGGCGGGCTTCGTGCAGCAGATGGACGGCCAGCTCGGCGCCCGCATCGCGCAGGGCGGCACCAACGTCTCCGGCGGCCAACGGCAGCGGCTCTCGATCGCGAGGGCGCTCGTGGCCGAGCCCGACGTGCTGGTGTTCGACGACTCGTTCTCCGCCCTCGACCTCACGACGGATGCGCGCCTGCGGGCGGCGCTGACCGAGTCGGTCGGGCAGATCACCCAGATCGTCGTCGCCCAGCGCGTCTCGACGATCGTCGACGCCGACCGCATCGTCGTGCTCGAGGCCGGCAGGGTCGTCGCCACCGGCACCCATGACGAGCTGCTCTCGAGCAGCGAGACGTATCGCGAGATCGTCGACTCCCAGATGGCTGTGGAGGCCTGAGATGGCACGCGAGCAGCGGGACGACGCCGGCACGGACAGGGCTGAGAGGGATGGCGCAGTGAAGCAGAAGCTGACGCGCGAGGAGAAGATCGCGGCACGCAGGGCGCGGTTCGCGAAGCCGGAGCCGGAGCTCACCGAGGAGGAGCGCCTCGAGGAGGAGCTCGCCGAGGCCGCCCGCCGCGGCGCCGACGACTGGGGCCCGCCCCCGGGCAAGGCCAAGTCGTTCTGGTCCTCGGGCAGGCGGCTGCTCGGCCTCCTGCACCCCTACCGGTGGTGGCTGGCGCTGGTGTTCGCGCTGGGCTCGATCGGGGTCTTCCTGGTGGTGCTGGGGCCGAAGATCCTCGGCGAGGCGACGAACATCATCGTGCAGGGCTTCATCCAGCGGCAGATGCCCGCCGGCGCCACCCAGGCGCAGATCGTCGAGGGCCTGCGGCAGCAGGGCCAGGACGACTTCGCCAACATGATCGAGCGCATGCCCGATCTGCAGCCCGGCCAGGGCATCGACTTCGAAGCGCTCGGCGGCATCCTGCTGATCGTGCTCGGCATCTACCTGGTGGGCAGCCTCTTCCAGTGGCTGCAGGGCTACGTCATCAACCGCATCGTGCAGCGCACCGTGCAGGGCCTGCGGCGCGACGTGGAGCACAAGATCCACCGCCTGCCGCTGTCGTACTACGACCGCATGCAGCGCGGCGACCTGCTCTCGCGCGTCACGAACGACCTCGACAACGTCTCGCAGTCGATGTCGCAGTCGATGTCGCAGGTCGTCACCGGGCTCCTGACGGTGGTCGGCGTGCTCGTGATGATGCTCTCGATCAACGTCTGGCTCGCGCTCATCGCGCTCATCGCCGTGCCGCTGACCGGCATCATCCTGGGCGTCGTCATGGGTCCGGCGCAGGGGCTGTTCAAGGAGCAGTGGAAGCGCACCGGCAAGCTGAACGCGATCGTCGAGGAGGCGTTCGCCGGCCACGCGCTCGTCAAGGTGTTCGGCCGCGAGCAGGCCGTGCGCGCCCGCTTCGCCGAGCAGAACGACGCGGTCTTCGACGCCTCCTTCAAGGCGCAGTTCATCTCCGGGCTGGTGTTCCCGCTGATGACCTTCGTCGGCAACATCGGCTACGTGCTGGTCGCCGTCGCCGGCGGGCTGTTCGTCGCGGCCGGCCAGATCCTGGTCGGGGACGTGCAGGCCTTCATCCAGTACTCGCAGCAGTTCTCGCAGAACCTGGGCCAGATCGGCCAGACCATCACCATGGTGCAGTCGGGCGTGGCGAGCGCCGAGCGGGTGTTCGAGCTGCTCGACGCCGATGACGAGGCGTCGGATGCGGGCGGTGCCGTGCCCGAGGAGGGCTCGGGTCGCGTGACCTTCGAGCACGTGCGCTTCTCGTACTCGCCCGACAGGCCGCTCATCGAGGATCTCTCGCTCGAGGTCGAGCCGGGTCAGACGGTCGCGATCGTCGGGCCCACCGGTGCCGGCAAGACGACGCTGGTGAACCTGCTGATGCGCTTCTACGAGCTGGATGGCGGGCGCATCACGCTCGACGGCGTCGACACGGCGACGATGACGAGGGATGCGCTGCGCGCGCAGACCGGCATGGTGCTGCAGGACACGTGGCTGTTCGGGGGCACGATCCGCGAGAACATCGCCTACGCCCGGCCCGACGCGACCGAGGAGGAGATCCGCGCGGCCGCCGAGGCGACTTACGTCGACCGGTTCGTGCACTCGCTGCCCGACGGCTACGACACCGTCATCGACGAGGAGGCCTCCAACCTCTCCGCGGGCGAGAAGCAGCTCGTCACGATCGCCCGCGCCTTCCTGGCGCGGCCGAGCGTGCTCATCCTCGACGAGGCCACCTCGTCGGTCGACACCCGCACCGAGCTGCTGCTGCAGCACGCGATGGCGGCGCTGCGCACCGACCGCACCTCCTTCGTGATCGCGCACCGGCTCTCGACCATCCGCGACGCCGACCTCATCCTGGTGATGGAGGCCGGCCGCATCGTCGAGCAGGGCGACCACGACTCGCTCGTCGCTGCGCAGGGCGCCTACTGGCGACTGCTGAACGCGCAGTTCGAGCAGGCCGCCACCGACCTCGATCTGGAGGAGGAGCTCGCCGAGACCGGCGCGGTCCCGACGCAGCAGACCACCTGAGTTGAGGTTCTGCGTCCGAGTTGAGGCTCGCTCGGACGCAGAACCTCAACTCGCCGTCGGTGCGGGTCTACGCCGGCAGACGCATCCACGCGGCGAAGTCGTGCACGGCGACCCCCGCGAACGTCTCGCCGCGGTCGAGCGCGTCGACCGCGGCGGCGAGCTCCCGCTCGAGCACGGCGCGGCCGTCGTCGGCGAACGTCACGTGCGAGGGCAGCCCCGCCGTGGTCTCCACGCCGAGTCGCCACCGCGTGCCCTGCTCGGCCAGCAGCGCGCGCGCAGCAGCGCTGAGCGCCAGGATCGCCGGCGCCCGGTCGCGGTAGGCCATCAGCGTCACGCCGTCGGCCGCGCGGGCGATCGCCGCGAACGCGCTCGGGTGCTCAGCGGCGATCCAGGGCGCCATGTCGACCTCGACCGGCATTCTGGTCGCGATGGTCACGTCGCGCACGGCGCGCGCGAGTCCCGACAGCAGTCGCTCCTCACCGCCGACCCAGTCGTCGCGATCCCACGGCTCGATGTCCAGGTGCACGGCATCGAACATGCCATCGGCGGTGGCGCGGCGCATCCAGCCGACGGCATCGTCGCCGGGCCGAGCAGGCGGCTCGGCCCACGACGGGTCGCCGCCGAGCGCGGCAACGCGCACCCCGTGCTCTCGCAGCGCCGCCGCGCACGCGCGGGTCACGGGGTCCGGACCGGCCAACGGCACGCTCACGAACGCCTCGGTGACGCGCTCGCGCGCCGCGAACGCGCCGAGCGCGCCGGGGTCTGGGGGAGCATCCGCATGCACCCACACCCACATGGCGCGCGTCATCGCGTGAGCGCGGGCCAGGGGACGCCGAGCTCGCGAGCGAGCCGGCGCACAGCGGGGATGCTCATCCCGACCACCGTCGACGGGTCGCCCTGGATGCGATCGATGAAGGCGGCGCCGCGGCCGTCGATCGTGAAGGCGCCGGCGACCTCCAGCGGCTCGCCGGTGGCGATGTAGGCGTCGATCTCGGCATCGTCGATGTCGGGGGAGAAGTCGAGGTGCGTCGCGGTGGTGGTGCCCGCGGAATCCTGGATCCGCCCACCGTGCACCCGCAGCATCCAGTGCCCGGAGTGCAGCGTCGCCGAGCGGCCGCGCTGCGCCAGCCAGCGCTCGCGGGCGCGCTCGGGCGTGTGCGGCTTGCCGAGCATCGCGCCGCCGAGCTCGAGCGATGAGTCGCCGCCGAGCACCAGGCCGTCGAAGCCGGTGAGCGGGTCCTGGTCGAGCAGCGCCTCCGCCTTCGCGCGGGCGAGCAGCAGCACGTAGTCAGCGGGGGAGAGCGGTCCGTGCTCAGCCTCATGCGAGGCGATCAGGAAGTCCTCGTCGAGGTCGGTGGGGGTGACGATCGGCTCGATGCCCGCCTGGCGCAGGAGCGCGAGTCGGGCGGGCGAGGCGGAGGCGAGGATGAGCTGCACTCGACGATCCTCGCATCCGTCGGGTCAGCCCTGTGTCCCGAGATCTCAACGTGCGAGGTGTCCGTTCGCTGCACACCGTGCGCCGAGCACGCACCTCGCACGTCGAGATCGGCTCAGCGCTCGGCGACCACCTGCGGCACGTGCGGCGCGAGGTCGGCCAGCATCGTCAGCACCGCCTCGAGATCGGCGCGCGTCGCCACGGTCGACGCGCTCGCGCCGATGACCGCCAGCAGCGGCACGAGCGCCGCGGTGCGCGCATGCGCGCCCGGCACGGCCCGCCGCCACAGCGCCTGGAGCATCGCCAGCCGGGCAGCATCGACGCGCTGCTGCACGGCGCTCGCGGCATCGTCGTTCGCGGCCCACGCCCGCACGGCCCGCTCGAGTCCGTCCTCCGGCACCTGCGCGATGAGCGCGCCGAGCCGCGCGATCGCGGCGGATGCGTCCAGGCCGTCGACCCCGGCCGTGACAGCGTCGACGAGCTCGAGCTGGGCGCGCTCGTGCGCCTCCAGCACGGCCAGCCGCAGGTCGCCCGCGCCGCGGAAGTGGTGGTGGAAGGAGCCCTTCGTCACGCCGAGACCCGTGGCGAGCGGGTCGATGCGCACCGCTCGCTCGCCGCCGCTCGCCAGCGCAGCCAATCCCGCGCTGATCCAGTCGTCCCTGCTGGGCATGCCGACTCCCTTCCCCGAGGTGCGTGACCGGTAGCCACGCCCGCCGGCCGCGTCTCTCTGCACCCTCTTGCCATACCGTACCGTATGGTACGGTCGCGCCATGTCGTTGCTCCCCGATCCCATCTGGCCGGTCGTCGTGCTGGCGGCGATCAGTCTGTTCGACGCCGCGATCAGCTGGAGGCCCGTCGCGTTCATCGCCCGGTGCTGGGAGGACGTGCGCTTCCCGAAGCGCTGGTGGCGCTTGCTCGCCTGGCTGAAGGTCGCCGCCGGCGCCGGTCTGATCGCGGGCATCTGGGTGCCGTACCTGGGTCTGCTGACCGCCGCCTGCCTGGTCGCGTACTTCATCGTCGCGATCGCCGTCCACATCCGTGCGCGCGACTTCGGCCGCAACCTGTTCGTCAACGCCACCGGCATGCTGCTCATCTGCGTGGCCGTGCTGCTCTGGTCGTTCCTGCTCTGAGCGAGCGGCGGATGCGGGAGGATGGGCGCATGCCTGCACACCCCGCCTCCCTCGAGAACGGCCAGATCGTCGAGCTCACCATCGACAACGTCGCCCACGGAGGCCGCTTCGTCGGCCGCCACGGCGCCGTCGACGGCGAGCGCGGGCGCGTCGTGTTCGTGCCCGACACCATGCCGGGCGAGACCGTCAGGGCGCAGATCGTGGAGGTGAAGAAGTCGTTCGCCGTCGCCGTCGCGCTCGAGGTGGTCGACGCATCCGCCGACCGCGTCGAGCACGTCTGGCCCGAGGCCGCCATCGATCGCTCGCCCGCCGAGCGCGCCGGCGGTGCCGAGTTCGGCCACATCCGGCTCGCCCGCCAGCGCGAGCTCAAGCAGCGCGTGATCGAGGACGCGCTGCAGCGCACCGGCGGTATCACTCGCGACGTGACGGTGAAGGCCGCCCCCGGCGACGTCGAGCGCGGCGGGCTCGGCTGGCGCACGCGCGTGCGCCTGCACGTCGACGACCGCGGGCGCCAGGGCCCCTTCGCACCCCGCAGCCACGAGGTCGTGCCCGTCACGAGCCTGCCGCTGGCGACCGAGGGCATCCAGCTCTCCGCCCAGCTCGACCAGCGCCTCGGCGGCGTCACCGCGGTCGACTACGTCGAGTGGAGCGACGGCGAGGTCGACGTGATCGCGATGGAGGGCGCGCCCGAGCGCGGTCGCACCGACACGATCGTCGAGACGGTCGGCGAGCGCGAGTTCCAGCTCGACCGCTCGGGCTTCTGGCAGGTGCACCGCAAGGCGCCGCAGGTGCTGACGGATGCGCTGCGGCGCGTCATCGACGTCGACCGCGTCGACCCGGCGGGCTGGTCGCTCGACCTGTACGGCGGCGTCGGCCTGTTCGCCGCCACCATGGCTGAGACGCTCGGCGAGCGCACCCGCGTGACGAGCGTCGAGGGCGACGAGGTCGCGACCGACCACGCCAGCGAGAACCTCGCCGAGTGGCTGGGCGCGACCGCCGAGACCGGCCGCGTCGACCGCTGGCTGCGCGAGCTCGCGAAGCGCGCGAGCAGCGCGGAGCGCGAGCGCCTCGCGAACGGCCTGATCGTGCTCGACCCGCCGCGCGCCGGCGCCGGCCTCGATGTGATCGGGCAGATCGCCGACCTCGAGCCGGCGCAGATCGTCTACGTCGCCTGCGACCCGGTGGCGCTCGCGCGCGACGCGAAGCTGCTCGGCGAGCGCGGCTGGGAGATCGCCTCGCTGGAGGCGTTCGATCTGTTCCCGCACACCCATCACGTCGAAGCGGTGGCGGCCTTCCGCCGCAGCTGATCCCGGCGGCCCTCCGCCGCAGCTGATGTGACATCCGTCCTGTCGGAGACAGGACAGCTCACCCTGGGGCGCCGCCCGCGCCGTTCCTAGCGTCGAAGTCGACCCAATGGAACAGCCCAGGGAGGCACCGGATGACCATCGACATCGACACCACCGCAGAGACCGCACCGGGCGTGTTCGCCTCACGGGAGGCCCGCCGCCGCCGCCGGCTCCGGCGTCTCGGCACCATCGTGCTGGCAGCACTGCTCGCCACGGCGATCTGGGCAGTCGCCGTGCCGATCGCGGGCGTCACGCTCGTCGTCGGCTCCGGGCAGAGCGCCCAGCACGTCGGCCCGGCCAGCGTCGCGATCGTGTCGTTCGCCCTGGGCCTCGTCGCGTGGGCGCTGCTTGCACTGCTCGAGCGACTCGGGCCCGCCGGTCGGCGGACCTGGCAGGTCGCGGGCCTGCTCGTGCTCATCGTCTCGCTCGCCGGCCCGCTCGCCATGGGCGGCGCGCTGCCGGTGCTGCTGACGCTCGAGGCGATGCACCTCGTGGTCGGGGTCACCGTGATCCTCGGCCTCGCGCACCGCCCGGCCGATGCGTAGCGTGGGCGCGACGGAGGTGCCCATGCAGCACGACGCGACCCGCGTCCTGCCCCATCAGCAGCGCGTCCCTGGCCTCGAGCGCATCGCTCGCTGGCCGGGGGCGTGGTTCCCGACGCTCTGGCTGCCGATCCTGCTCGCGGGGCCCGTGATCCAGGCAGCGATCGACCTCGACTGGCCGCGGGCCCTCGCGCTGCTCGGCTTCGGGGCCGCCTACGCCGTGACGGTGCAGCTGCCGTTCCGGGACCGGTGGCGCTGGCATGCGGAGCTCGCCTTCGCGGGACTGATCGTGCTGTTCATCGCCTACTTCGCGATCTGGCAGCGCGACAGCGCCTTCCTCCACCCGCTGCTGGCGATCGGTGCGGCCGTCGCCATGCGGCCCCGGGTGGCGCTCGGGGTGGTCGTCGGCCTCACCGTCAGCGGTGCATCCGCGCTCGGCATCGAGCGGGGCTCGCTCGAGGACGGCATGCTGCTCGGCTTCGCCACGCTGATGGCGGGCGTGACGAGCTTCCTGGTGCGGCAGCTGATCGAGCTCGCCCGCCGGCTGCGCGGGCTGCAGCAGCGGCTGGCGGACTCCGCGGTCGCGCGGGAGCGCCTGCGCTTCTCGCGCGATCTGCACGACCTGCTCGGCCACACCCTCTCGGTCATCGTGGTCAAGGCGGAGGCGGTGCGCCGCCTGGCGCAGCGCGACCCGCGCGCAGCCGCCGGGCATGCCGCCGAGATCGAGACCGTCGGGCGCCACGCCCTCGCCGAGGTGCGGCAGGTGGTCGCCGGCTACCGGGCCGCCGGGCTCGCAGACGCCGTCGACACCGCGCGCTCCGCCCTCGCCACCCGCGGCATCGCGCTGCGGGCCGAGCTGCCGCAGACCCGGTTGGAGGACGAGGTGGATGCGCTGCTCGGCTGGATCGTGCGGGAGGGCACGACGAACGTCCTCCGGCATGCCCGCGGCGCGGGCAGCTGCCGGATCGAGGTGACCGCGCAGGGCGAGGTCGTGCGCATCGAGATCCGGGACGACGGCGAGGCCGCCGGCAGCACCGGCCGCGGGGACGGCAGCGGCCTCGACGGCCTGCGCGAGCGGGTCGACCGGTTCGGCGGCGTGCTCACGGCAGGCCCGACGCCGGATGGATTCCGCCTTGCCGTGACGGTGCCCGGCCGACCGGGGCCGAGCGATGCCGGCCCGACGCATCCGGAGCGTGCGTCGTGACCGCGCGGATCTCCATCCTGATCGCCGAGGACCAGGGGATGATGCGCTCGGCGCTCGCGAGCCTGCTCGAGCTCGAGGACGACCTGCGGGTGGTGGCGCAGGTCGCACGCGGCGACGGGGTGATCGCCGCCGCGCAGCGGGTGCGGCCCGACGTCGTGCTGCTCGACATCGAGCTGCCCGGCCGCAGCGGCCTCGACGTGATCGATGAGCTGCTGCGGGCGGTGCCCGGCGTGCGGGTGGTGATGGTCACCACCTTCGGCCGCCCCGGCTACCTGCGGCGCGCGATGGCGGCGGGAGCCAGCGGCTTCCTCGTCAAGGACGACCCGGTCGAGCAGCTCGCCGCCGCGATCCGGGAGGTGATGCGCGGCGGCATCGTCGTCGATCCGGCGCTGTCGGCGCAGGCGCTCGCGGCGGGGCCGGACCCGCTCAGCGAGCGTGAGCGGCAGGTGCTGGTGCGCGGTGCCGACGGTGCGACGATCGCCGACATCGCCGTCGGGCTGCACCTGTCAGAGAGCACCGTGCGCAACTACCTCTCGGCCGCGATCGGCAAGCTCGGCGCCCGCAACCGCAGCGAGGCGCTCGGCATCGCCCGCCGCAGCGGCTGGGTGTAGCCACGGTCGGCGCGGGCGGCGCGGGCGGCGAGGGCCGCGCAGGGTCAGCGCGCCTTCGTGACGCCGCCGGCGGCCTTCGCGACCAGCTGCGCCACGCCCGGCATCGCCGCCGCCTTCCAGATCGCTCGCTGCGCCTCGAGCTCGAGCCGCGTGTGCGGGGCGAACGTCGCCTGCGCTCGCCGCCCGCGCGCCTGCTCGCGCTCGACGATCGGCCGCCAGTCGCGCTCGAAGGCTGCCAGGCCCGCGGTGACGTCGCTCGGGTGCCTGGCGAACGCGAGCTCCTCCGCGAGCCGCTCGGCTCCGGCGATCGCGAGCGACGCGCCCTGGCCGGCCAGCAGCGACACCGCCGCGCACGCGTCGCCCAGCAGCACCGTGCGTCCTCGCACCCACGGCGCGACCACCGTCTGCGCCACCTCGTCGATGTACGGGTCGCGCACGGCGCGCACCGCGCGCCGGCCCAGCACGCCGAGCTCGGCGACCGCACGCCGGGCGTCCGCCGCGCCAACGCCCCGCAGCACCGCGAAGCCGGTCACGCCCTCCTCGCCGAGCGGCGCCACCACCAGCTGCCGATCGAGTTCGAGCTGCATCGCCACCTTGCCCTCGAGGTCGGCGTTCAGGGCTGCGTCGTCACCGATCCACGCCACCGCGAGCAGGTCGCCGACCGGCCGCACGAAGCCGCCCGCGGTGCCCCACACCAGCTGCCGCACGCGCGAACCCACCCCGTCGGCGCCCACCAGCAGATCGGCCTCCACGCGATCGCCGTCCGAGAGCAGCACCTGCACGTGCGCGCCGTCGTCGTGCACCGCCTCGACCTGCGTGCCCCAGCGCATCCGCACCCCGTCCGGCACGGCCTCGGCGAGCGCGGCGACGATCTGCGGCCGCAGGATGGTCATGTACCTGCCGGCGACCGCCTGCTCGACGAGCGCGATGGGCAGCCGCCCGCGCACGCGCCCCGACGCATCCACGCTCCGCAGCTCGTCGAAGTGCTCGGCGCGCGAGCGCAGCCGCGGCAGCAGCCCCAGCCGCTCGGCCGCGTCGTAGCCGGGCCCGAAGAAGTCGATGAGGTACCCGGATGCGCGGGGGCCGGGAGCGCGCTCGACGATCTCGACGGTCCAGCCGTCGAGCGCCAGCCGGCCGGCGAGCGCGAGGCCGGCGACCCCGGCTCCGGAGACGATCGCGTGCATCCGCCGACCGTACTCCTTTCGCCCTGGGCGCCGCTCAGCGCAGCAGGTCGAGCAGCGCCCGCTCGCGCGAGCCCCGCAGGCCGATGGTGGCGCCGGCCTCGAAGCGCTCGAAGACTTCCGGGTCGATGTAGCTCGAGCGGGCGACGGCGGGCGTGTTGCCGAGCGTCTCGGCGACCTCGTCGACGGCCGCCTTCACCGCGCGCCGCCGCGCCGCCTGCGTGCCGACGTCGCGCGCGCGGGCGAGCGCGACCGCGGCGACGATCGTGCCGTGCAGCGTGCGGAAGTCCTTCGCGGTGAACTCGCCGCCGGTCGCGTTCCGCACCGCCTGGTTGAGGTCGACGTCGCGCAGTGGGTGCGAGCCGCGCTCGTCGCGCCACGCCAGCAGCCGCGAGCGCCCAGAGCGCCCGGCCCGCAGCGCCTCGATGCAGCGCGCGAGCTCGCCGTCCTCGATCGTGACGTCGAAGCGCTGCCCCGACTTCGCGGGAAACCGCAGGCGCACCGCGTCGTCCGCGACGCGCGCGTGCCTGCACAGCAGGGTCATGAGCCCGTGCGAGCCGTTCTGCTCGGCGTAGGCGTCGCCGCCGGCGCGGATCGCGACCGCATCGAGCAGTCGCAGCGCCGCGGCCAGCACCCGCTCGCGCGGGAGCCCGTCGAGCGCGAGCTCTCGCGTGACGCGCCGCCGCATCGCGGGCAGCGCCTCGGCCAGGTCGAGCGCGCGCTCATGCTTCGCGCGGTCGCGGCGCTCGCGCCACTGCGGGTGGTAGAGATACTGCGTGCGCCCCGCGTCGTCGACGCCGATCGCCTGGATGTGCGCGAGCGGGTCGGCGGCGATCCACACGTCCTTCCAGGCAGGCGGCACCACGAGCGACTCGGCCCGCTCCCGGTCGGCAGCCGAGACGCGGCGCCCGCTGTCGTGCCGGTAGGCCCAGCCGCGCCCCGATCTGCGGCGCCGGATGCCCGCATCCGACCCCGGTTGCGCCCTCCGCAGCCTCGCCATGGCGCGATGCTATGCCGGTCGTCTGGATCCGAGCGGTGAGCCGGTGGCGAGGACGGCGGGGTGCCTCAGTCGCGCTTCCAGCGCACGCCGGTCTCGGTGCGCGACTTCGCCTGCCACTCGCTCTCGACGTCGAGCACGCGCCGGTGCTTGGTCTCTGCCCACTCCTCGGCCATGCCCGTCAGCACCGCCTCGACCGCGGCCGCCTCCTCCGCGGTCGGCGAGCCGCTGACGACGCGCATCATGGGCTCGTCGGATGCGTCGGCGTGCGTCGCGCTCATCGCGTCGTCCCGTTCGTGTCCACGGTCATCACATCGGGATGTTGCCGTGCTTGCGCTCGGGGCGCTGCACGCGCTTCGTGCGCAGGGCGCGGAAGGCGCGCGTGATCATCACGCGCGTCTCGGCGGGCTCGATGATGCCGTCGAGCTCGCCGCGCTCGGCGGCCAGGAACGGCGAGGCGACGTTGTAGGTGTACTCGCTCGCGAGTCGCTGGCGCACCTCGGCGACGTCGTGGCCGTCGGCCTCCGCCTGCTTGATCTCGTTGCGGTAGAGGATGTTCACCGCGCCCTGGCCGCCCATCACCGCGATCTCCGCGCTCGGCCAGGCGATGTTGATGTCGGCGCCGAGCTGCTTCGAGCCCATCACGATGTAGGCGCCGCCGTAGGCCTTGCGCGTGATGACCGTCACCATCGGCACGGTCGCCTCGGCGTAGGCGTAGAGCAGCTTGGCGCCGCGGCGGATGACGCCCGACCACTCCTGATCAGTGCCGGGCAGGTAGCCGGGCACGTCGACGACCGTGAGGATCGGGATGGAGAACGCGTCGCAGAAGCGCACGAAGCGCGCGGCCTTCTCGCCCGCCTCGATGTTGAGCGTGCCGGCCATGGCGTTGGGCTGGTTGGCGATCACGCCGACCGTGCGGCCCTCCAGGCGGCCGAAGCCGATCACGATGTTGGGTGCGTAGAGCGGCTGCACCTCGAGGAACTCGCGGTCGTCCATGAGCGTCTCGATGATCGCCAGCACGTCGTAGGGCTGGTTCGGCGAGTCGGGGATGATCGTGTTGAGGCGCCGGTCGGCGTCGCTGACGACCCGCTCGGCGGTGTGGTCGTAGGCGGGCACCTCCGACTGGTTGTTGTCGGGCAGGTAGGCCAGCAGCGCCCGCACGTAGTCGAGCGCGTCATCCTCGTCGGCGGCCAGGTAGTGGCTGACGCCAGAGACGGTGTTGTGGGCGCGGCCGCCGCCGAGCTCCTCGAAGCCGACCTCCTCGCCCGTGACGGTCTTGATGACGTCGGGCCCCGTGACGAACATGTGGCTCGACTTGTCGACCATGATCACGAAGTCGGTGAGGGCGGGGGAGTAGACGGCGCCGCCGGCGGCCGGGCCCATGATGATCGAGATCTGCGGGATGACGCCGGATGCGGCGGTGTTGCGGCGGAAGATCTCGCCGTACTTGCCCAGCGCGACCACGCCCTCCTGGATGCGCGCGCCGCCAGAGTCGAGCATGCCGACGATGGGCACGCCCACCTTCATCGCGTAGTCCTGGATCTTGATGATCTTCTCGCCCGCGACCTCGCCGAGCGAGCCGCCGAAGGTGGTGAAGTCCTGTGCGTACACGGCCACGCGCCGACCGTGCACCGTGCCGATGCCGGTGACCACCGCATCCCCGTACGGCCGGTTCGCCTCCATGCCGAAGGCGGTGGTGCGGTGCCGCACGTAGGCATCGAACTCGACGAAGGAGCCCTGGTCGACGAACTCCTCGATGCGCTCGCGAGCGGTCTTCTTGCCCTTGGCGCCCTGGCGCTCCTGGGCCCGGGCTTCCTTGTCGGTCACCGCTTCGCGGTGGCGCACGCGCAAGTCGGCGATGCGGTCGGCGGTGGAGGAGAGGGGAACTGCGGCCTCGGATGCTGGGGTCACGGTGTCGTCGGTCACGGATGCCACTCTAGAGGTCGCCGCATGCGCAGCCTTTGTGGACTCCCACAGCGTCTGCGGCCGAACCGCTGGCGATCCCCTCCATCCGATGCGCCTCCGGGGCTGTGCCGAGGCCTAGCCTTGAGCCATGCTCTTCCCCGGCGCCGCCCGCATCGCGAAGGTCGTCGAGCTCGATTCGATCGGTTCGACCTTCGATGCCGTCGACGAGCGCGCCGCGCACCTGACGACGTGGGCGACGCTCGACCAGCGCGCCGGGCGCGGCAGGCTGGGCCGCGAATGGGTCAGCCCCGCCGGCAAGTGCCTGTCGGCGACGGTGCTCGTGCACACCAGGCGGATGCGCGACGACGCCATCGCCTGGATGCCCCTCGCGGCGGGACTCGCGCTCGCGGACGCGCTCGACACCCTCGTGGGCGATCGGGCGGGGATCAAGTGGCCCAACGACGTGCTGATCGAGGGCAGGAAGATCGCCGGTGTGCTGTGCGAGCGGCGCAAGCACGCGGTCGCGGTCGGCTTCGGCGTGAACCTGACCCTCGAGCGCGACGAGCTGCCGACGCCGCAGGCCACGTCGCTGACGCTCGAGGGCGCGGAGGGCACGGCGCCGGTGCTCGCCGACGCGGTGCTGTGGCACATGCTGCGCTCGCTCGATGCGCTGCTGCCGGCCCTGGGCGGGGAGGGGCTGCACGCAGCGGTGGCCGCATCGCTCACCACCATCGGCCGCGAGGTGCGCGTCGAGCTGCCCGACGGCGAGCTGCTCGGCACCGCTGTGGGCCTCGGCAGCGCCGGCGAGCTGCAGGTGGCGTGCGGGGACGAAATCGTCGACGTGCGGGCCGGTGACGTCATCCACGTGCGCTGATGCGAGAGAATCGTCGGGTGCCAGCCGGCGAGGAGCGAATCATCGCGCGCATGCGACCGCATGGGCGTGCCCTCGTGGTGCCCGTGCTCGTGCTGTGGTTGTGCGTCGGCCTGGCGATGCTGCTGCTCGATCGGGTCGACTGGCCGTTCTGGAACATCGCCGTGCTCACCGTCGCCGCCATCGTCGTCGTGCTGCTGACCGTCGTGCCGACGCTCGCGTGGCTCTCGCGCGGCTTCACGTTCACCACCGAGCGCGTCATCATCCGCACGGGCTTCGGCGGCACCCGACGCGAGACCATGCTCGCCCGCGTGCATGACGTGACCGTGCGGCGGCGCGGGCTGCAGGCGCTGTTCGGTGCCGGCGACGTGCTGCTCTCGACCGGCGGGGACCGCGCCGTCATCCTCTCCGACGTGCCCGCCGCCCCGCTCGTGCAGCGGATGCTCTCCGAGCTGCTGGGCGCGCGCGGCATCGTCACCCCCGACGCCGGCGTCGGCGCCTGAAATACTCTCCGCATCGGCTGGTGCGGCACGCAGAAGGAGCTCAGATGAAGATCGCCGTGATCGGATGCGGTTACTTGGGTGCAGTGCACGCTGCCGCCATGGCGTCGCTCGGCTACGAGACCGTGGGCGTCGATGTCGACGAGGCGAAGATCGAGCGACTGCGCCGCGGCGAGCCGCCCTTCTACGAGCCGGGCCTGCCCGAGCTGCTCAAGGACGGGGTGGATGCGGGCACGCTGCGCTTCACGACCGACATCGGCGAGGCCGCCGGCAGCGACGTGGTCTTCATCGCTGTCGGCACGCCGCAGCGCGCCGGCTCCGATGCCGCCGACCTCACCTACGTCGACGCGGCGGTCGCGTCGCTCCTGCCGCACATCGGCCCCGGCACGCTGGTGGCGGGCAAGTCGACCGTGCCCGTCGGCACCGCGCAGCGGCTCTCCGAGCTGGTGACGGCGACGGGTGCTGCGCTCGCCTGGAACCCGGAGTTCCTCCGCGAGGGCTTCGCCGTCCAGGACACGCTCACCCCCGACCGACTGGTCTACGGCGTGGCCGACGGCGACGAGGCCGCCGTCGCACGGCTCGACGAGGTCTACGCCGGTATCCTCGCCAGCGGCACCGAGCGGCTGGTGATGAACTTCGCCACCGCCGAGCTCGTGAAGGTGAGCGCCAACGCCTTCCTCGCCACGAAGATCTCCTTCATCAACGCGATGGCCGAGCTGTCGGAGACCGTCGGTGCCGACGTGACCCAGCTCGCCGATGCGATCGGCCTCGACGCGCGCATCGGCCGGCGCTTCCTGAACGCCGGCCTCGGCTTCGGAGGCGGCTGCCTCCCGAAGGACATCCGGGCGTTCCAGGCTCGCGCCGACGAGCTCGGCCACGGCCGGTCGCTCGGCTTCCTGCGCGAGATCGACCAGATCAACCTGCGACGCCGAGACCGCATGGTCGAGCTCATCGAGGGCCAGCTCGCCGCGGTCGGCGGCGATCGGGTGGGCATGCTCGGCCTGGCCTTCAAGCCGAACAGCGATGACGTGCGCGACTCCCCGGCGCTGGACGTGGCGCGCACGCTGCAGGAGAACGGCCGCGTGGTGAAGGCGTTCGACCCGGAGGCGGCGGAGACCGCGCGCCGCTCGGTGCCGACGCTCGAGATCGTCGACTCGATCGACGAGGCGATCGCGGGGGCGGACGTGCTCGCACTCGGCACCGAGTGGCAGCACTTCCGCGACCTCGTGCCGGCGGAGGTCGCCGGCGCGACCACCGCGCGCGTGATCGTCGACGGCCGCAACACGCTCGACGCGCGCGCGTGGGCCGCAGCCGGCTTCACCGTCATCGGCCTCGGCCGCCCGGACACGGTGCCGACAGCATGATCGTCGGCGTGGTCGGCGGGGGACAGCTCGCCCGCATGATGATCCCGGCCGCGATCGAGCTCGGCGTCGAGATCCGCGTGCTCGCCGAGGGCGAGGGCATGTCCGCCTCGCTCGCGGCCACCGCCGTCGGCGACTACCGGGACGCATCCGTCGTGCTCGCCTTCGCCGAGGACGTCGACGTCATCACCTTCGACCACGAGCACGTGCCGCAGGAGGTGCTGCGGGCGCTCGTGGATGCGGGCGTCGCGGTGCACCCGGGCCCCGACGCGCTGCGCTTCGCGCAGGACAAGCGCCAGATGCGGGCGCGGATGGCCGAGCTCGGCGTGCCGCAGCCCGACTGGGCACCGGTGGATGCGGTGGGCGACCTCGAGCGGTTCCTGGCCGACCACGGCGGCGTCGGGGTCGTGAAGACCGCCACCGGCGGCTACGACGGCAAGGGCGTGCGAGTGGTGCGCTCGGCCGCCGAGGCGAGCGACTGGCTCGACGGCGCCGCGGCGGGCGGGCCGCGGCTGCTGGTCGAGGAGCTCGTGCCGTTCAGCCGCGAGCTCGCGCAGCTGATCGCGCGGCGGCCCTCGGGCGAGGCCGTGGTGTGGCCGCTCGTGCAGACGGTGCAGGAGCAGGGCATCTGCGTCGAGGTGCTGGCACCCGCGCCGCACGCGGCGAGCATCCAGCCCGTGGTCGACGACGTCGCCAGGGCGGTCGCGGAGGGCATCGGAGTCACGGGCGTGCTCGCGATCGAGATGTTCGAGACCACCGACGGCCGGGTGCTGATCAACGAGCTCGCCATGCGGCCCCACAACTCCGGGCACTGGACGATCGACGGCGCGGTCACGAGCCAGTTCGAGCAGCATCTGCGCGCAGTGCTCGACCTGCCGCTGGGCTCGACCGCGCTGCTGGCGCCGACGAGCGTGATGGTGAACGTGATCGGCGGGCCGGACTCCGGCTCCATGACCGACCGGTACGCATCCGCCCTCGCCGCCCATCCGGATGTGAAGGTGCACTCCTACGCGAAATCGGCCCGACCCGGTCGCAAGGTCGGGCACGTGACCGCCGTCGGCGACGAGCTGGACGAGGTCGCCTACCGCGCCCGCGCCGCCGCCGCGCAGTTCGACGCGTGAACGCGGATGCGGGACCCGGCGGGGCGGATCCGACACCCATAGGCGGCGGCCGTACCCTGGACGGCATGGCAGCGCAGGTCAGCATCATCATGGGCTCCGACTCCGACTGGCGGGTCATGGAGGCGGCGAAAGCCGTGCTCGATGAGCTCGGCGTCGCGTCGGAGGTCGACGTCGTCTCCGCGCACCGCACGCCGCAGAAGATGGTCGACTTCGCGCGCGGCGCCGCCGACCGCGGCGTGCGCGTCATCATCGCCGGAGCCGGCGGAGCAGCGCATCTGCCCGGCATGGTCGCCTCGATGACCCGGCTGCCCGTCATCGGCGTGCCGGTGCCGCTGGAGAAGCTCGACGGGCTCGACAGCCTCCTCTCGATCGTGCAGATGCCGGCCGGCATCCCGGTCGCCACCGTCTCGATCGGCGGCGCCCGCAACGCCGGCATCCTCGCCGCCCGCATGCTGGGTGCGTTCGACGCCGAGCTCGGCACGCGCCTCGATGCGTTCGCGGCCGAGCTCGAGCGCCAGGTGGACGGCAAGGCGCAGGCCTTGCGGGAGCGCGTGGCGACGGGCGAGCGCGCGGAAACGGGCGCATGACGCTGCTGGAGACCGGCACACCGATCCGCCACCCAGACTCGCGCCGCCCGGAGGTCATGCAGCGTCGCGGCTGGTGGCTCGTCATCATCGGGTTCCTGCTGCCCGGCAGCGCCCAGGTGCTCGCCGGCAGCAAGCGGCTCGGCCGCATCGGGCTCGTCGCCACCCTCGTGCTGCTGGTGCTGCTCGCGATCGCGGGCGTCATGTGGTTCGCCGCCCGCGGTGCGCTCATCACGATCGTCGGCAACTCGATCGGCCTGCTGGTGATCGAGGTGCTGCTGATCGCCTACGCCGTCCTCTGGCTCGTGCTCGGCCTCGACACGCTGCGGCTCGCCCGCCTGCGCAAGGTCACGGGCGGCGCGCGGGGGGCGATCGCGATCGTCGCCGTGCTTGCCACGGTCGTGCCCGCGGCGTTCGCCGGCTACGGGGCCACGCTGGTCGACGCCACCCGCGGCCTGGTGGGCAGCATCTTCGACTTCGCGCGGCCCGCCGTGGAGCCCATCGACGGCCGCTACACCTTCCTGCTGCTCGGCGGCGACGCCGGCGACGATCGCGTCGGCCTGCGCGCCGACTCGATGACCGCCGTCACCGTGAACGCGGAGACCGGAGCGGCGACGATGATCGGCGTGCCGCGCAACCTGCGCAATGCTCCCTTCTCGGAGGGCTCGCCGATGTGGGGGCCGTGGCCGGACGGCTTCGATTGCGAGTCGAGCGACTGCCTGCTGAACGGCACCTACACCTACGGCGAGGCGCACCCCGAGCTCTACCCCGACGCGGTCGCCAACGGCTCGAGCCCCGGCATCGAGGCGACCCGCGACGCGGTCGAGGGAGTCACGGGCCTCGAGCTGCAGTTCTTCGTGCTCGTCGACATGCACGGCTTCGCCGATCTCGTGGATGCGCTCGGCGGGATCGACGTCGAGGTGGCGGAGCGCGTCGCCCTGGGAGTGGACGGCGCGGAGCCCTTCGCCTACATCGAAGCGGGCCCCCAGCACCTCGATGGCGGGCACGCGCTCTGGTACGCGCGGTCGCGCTACCAGTCGAACGACTACGAGCGGATGGCTCGCCAGCGGCAGGTGCAGGAGGCCATCGTCACGCAGTTCACGCCGCAGACCCTGCTGACGAAGTACACGCAGCTCGCAGCAGCCGGGCAGGACATGGTCGAGACCGACATCCCCCAGTCGATGATCGGCTCGCTGAGCGAGCTGGCGCTGCAGACCAGGCAGATGGAGATCACGAACCTCGAGCTGGTGCCGGAGCAGGGTATCGACACCGGCGCCCCCAACTTCGACGCGATCCACGCGCTGGTGCAGCAGACGCTCGCGGAGGCGGACGCGCTGGTGCCGCCGAGCCAGTCGCCGGCGCCCTAGAGCTCGGCCTGGAGCTCCCACACCTGCCGGGCGGCGCCCTCCCAGGTGAACGCCTGCGCGCGGTCCTGCGCGTGCAGGGCGAGGCTCGCGCGTCGCTGGTCGTCGCCCAGCAGCTCTGCCAGCGCACCCGCCAGCTCGTGCGCGCCGCCCTCGACCGCGACGCTCGTGCCGCCGGCGATCTCATCCAGCGAGCGCGTCGCGGGATGCACCGTCGGGGTGCCGAGCGACCCGGCCTCCAGCAGCGACAGCCCGAGCGCATCCTGCTCGTTCGTGTGCAGGTGCGCGAGCGCCCGCCGGTAGACCGTGGCGAGGTCGGCATCCGAGAGGTCGCCGAGCATCACCAGCCGGCCCGCCGGGATGCCCGCCTCCACGGCGATGGCGGCGAGGGTGGTGTCATCCCACTCGACCGGGCCCGCGACGACGACCCGGACATCCGGCATCTGCGCGCTGACGATGGTCTCCACCAGCCGCTCGGCGTGCCCGCGCCCGCTCGGCTGCGTGAGCGCGAGCACGTACTCCTGGGGCAGGGTCAGCGCGCGCGCCGGCGGCGCTGCGGCCGCCGCGAGCAGTGCGGCAGAGGGCGCCGGCGGCACGACGCGCAGCCGCCCGGCGAGCTCGTCGTCGAGCAGCGAGAGATCCTCGGCGACCGCGGTGGTCGGCACCACGATGCCGTCGGCGCGGGCGAGGGCGCGCCGCAGCGCACGATCGAACCAGCGCTGCTTGCGCTCCGAGCGATCGGAGAAGGGCTGCAGCCCGTGCACGGTGACCGTGACCTGATCGCCCACCTCGCGCTCGCGGGGGAGCGGCGCCATCAGGCTCGTGGCGTGCACCAGGCCGCGCACCGGGATCGTGGTGATGCTGTGCAGCCACGCCTCGCGCAGCTCCCGGGCGGGCACGGCCGTCTGCCGCAGCTCGGCGAGACCGGGCAGCTGCGCCTTCGCGCGCGCCGCGCGGGCATCGGTGATCTTGGGCGAGATCCCGGCGACCTCGAAGCCCTCTGGCGCGGTGGCGATCAGGCCCCGGGCCATCTCGGCCGAGTACCGCCCGACCATCGTGACCGACTGCTCCGCGACCTCGTCGAGCACCACCGTGAGTCGATCGCTCATGCGTCCTGCCCGTCTCCGCGGCGGTTCACAGCGCGGCTCGTTCCTTCAGCGGCTCCCACCACGAGCGGCGGTCGCGGTACCACTGCACCGTCTCGGCGAGCCCCTGCTCGAACGGCACCTGCGGCGCGTAGCCGAGCTCGTCGGCGATCTTGGAGCTGTCGACGGAGTAGCGGAAGTCGTGGCCCTTGCGGTCCTCGACGTGCTGCACCGACGAGCCGTCGCGGCCGGTGGCCTCCAGCAGCAGCTCGGTCAGCTCGCGATTGCTGAGCTCGGTGCCGCCGCCGATGTTGTAGATCTCGCCCGGGCGGCCGCCGGCGAGCACCAGCGCGACCCCGCGGCAGTGGTCGTCCACGTGCAGCCAGTCGCGCACGTTCTCGCCGTCGCCGTAGAGCGGCACGGGCAGTCCGTCGATGAGATTGGTGAGGAACAGCGGGATGAGCTTCTCGGGGAAGTGGTACGGCCCGTAGTTGTTCGAGCAGCGCGTGATGCGCACGTCGAGGCCGTGCGTGCGGTGGTAGCTGCGCGCGAGCAGGTCGCTGCCGGCCTTCGACGCCGAGTAGGGGCTGCCCGGCTCGAGCGGGCATGCCTCATCCCACGAGCCCTCGGCGATCGAGCCGTACACCTCATCGGTCGAGACATGCACGAAGCGGCGGATGCTGTGGCGCAGTGCCGCGTCGAGGAGCCGCTGGGTGCCGACCACGTTGGTCTCGACGAAGACGGAGGCGTCGCGCACCGAGCGGTCGACGTGGCTCTCGGCGGCGAAGTGCACGATCGCGTCGACACCCGGCAGGATGCGGTCGAGCAGACCGGTGTCACGGATGTCGCCGTGCACGAAGCGGTAGTGCGGATGCTCGGCCACGGGGGCGAGGTTCGCCAGGTTCCCGGAGTACGTCAGCGCGTCGAGCACGGTGACGGACGCCCCCTCGAGCCCGGGCAGCCGGTCGTCGAGCGCCATCCTGACGAAGTTCGAGCCGATGAAGCCGGCGCCGCCGGTCACGAGGATCTGCACGTCTCGGGAAGCCTCTCGGTCAGTGGGGGGACCGGCCGAGTCTACCGCCGCTCGCGACCGGTGCGAGCGAGGCGCGGCCGCTATCGTGGCCAGGTGCGCGCATCTATCCCCTCTGCCGTGAGAGCGATGCGCTCGCGGGCGCGCGGCGCCGGCCTGCGCGCGCTCGGCGTCGCCCGCGGCACGGGCTTCTACGACGACGCGCCGACTGCGCGCACGGTCTCCGAGCTCGCCCGGCTGCGGCTGCACAACCTGGTCTCGCGGCGCGACGTGCGCGGCACGGGGGATGCCGTGGTCGTCATGACCACCGTGGCGCCGCGCATCCATCTCGTCTGGGCGGCGATCGAGTCGATCGCGCGCGGCAGCGAGCGCCCGCGCCGGCTGGTGCTGTGGCTCGACGACCCGAGCCTCGCGACGCTGCCGTCCTCGCTGCAGCGTCTCGAGCGGCGCGGGCTCGAGGTGCGGCACGTCGAGCCGGGCCTCGGCGTGCACACCAAGTGGTTCCCGCAGGTGGATGGGGGAGCCCCGCACCGATCGGCGATCGTCACGAGCGACGACGACCAGCTCTACCCGAGGGCGTGGCTCGCCGATCTGCTGGGGGCCGCCGCGCGGCATCCTGGCGCCGTGATCGCCCACCGAGCGCACCGGATCGAGGTCGAGGGCAGCGCACCGAAGCCGTACGTCGAGTGGCGGCCGGTGGCCCACACGCGGCCGAGCTTCGCCGGCTTCGGCACCTCGGTGTCAGGGCAGCTGCTGCCCGTGCAGCTGCTGGAAGCGCTCCGCGAGCGCGGCCGCGCGTTCCTGGAGCTCACGCCCACCGCCGACGACGTGTGGCTGCACGCGACGGCTGTGCGTGCGGGCATCCGCACGGCGCAGGTGCGCGAGGTGGCAGCGAACTACCCCTTCGTGCCGGGCACGCAGACCACCGGGCTCTACTGGCACAACGTCTTCGGCGAGGGCAACGACCGGCAGATCTCAGCCGCGCTCGGTGCGTCCGAGATCGAGCGCATCGCCGCCGACGACTGAGTCGCCCGGGCTCACCAGGTGCCCAGCAGCAGCACGAGGCGCAGCAGCACGACGTCGCGCGGGTCGCGGCGCAGCTGCGGTGCGATCCGCCACAGCGCCCGCCGCGAGGCGAGGTCGCTGCGGTCGAACAGCGGGGCCACGGCCGCGAGCCGGGCGCCGAGTGCGCCCTCGGCGAGCTCAGCGCTCAGCCGTGCCACCGCACCGCACTGCCGGCGGTACTCGCCGTTCGCGAGCTTCCCGCCGCGCACCGCTGCCTGCCGCAGGCCCACGTTCGCGCCGGTGGTGTTCTTGCCGTGCTGGCGGTAGTCGAGGGTCGACTCGTCGTCGATGTACCAGCTGCCGCCGGTGGCGCGCACGATGGCGTAGGCCAGCCAGTCGTGCGGCACCGAGGGGTCGATGCGAGCGGGGTCGGCCACCACCTCGCGGATGGTCGCGAAGGCGCGCGCGGACATCAGGAAGGTGCAGCCGGGCCCGGCCGACTCGAGCAGGAAGTCCAGCTCGCGCTGCGGCTGCGACTTGCGCAGCATCCGTGCGGCGGTGGCGTGCTCGGGGTCGGGCCCCCAGAAGGCGAGCACGTCGCTCGAGACGGCGTCGGCGCCGCGGGAGCCGAGCAGCGCCCACTGGCGCGAGAGCTTGTCGAGGTGCCAGAGATCATCCTGATCGACGAAGGCGACCGCGTCGGCGTCGGCGACGTCCGCCTCGCGGACGAGGCGCAGGAAGTTGCCGGGCGCGCTGCCCGAGCGGCGCGCCGGCAGCACAGTGACGCGCGGGTCGTGTGCGGCGGAGGCGACGATCGCCGCGGTGCCATCGGTCGATGCGTCGTCCGAGATGACCAGTCGCACCTCGACGCCCTGCTGGCCCAGCACCGTGCGCAGCTGCTCGTCGATGTAGCGCGCGCCCTGATGCGTGGCCATCAGCACGACGATCCGCGGCACCGCGGTCGCGCCGTCCTCGGCCATGGCTCAGCGACCGCGCTGCACGAGGGCGAGCAGCCGCTCGCGGTAGCGGGCACCGACCGCCGGCATGGCGAAGCGCTCGGCGGCCGCGGGTGCCGCGCCGCCCAGCTGCCGCACGCGCTCGTCATCGGCGATGAGCTGTGCGATCGTGTCTGCCAGCGCAGCGGGGTCGCCGGACGGCACGACCGCTGCGGCCCCGTCGACCGCGACGTCCGCCAGTCCTGGCAGGTCGCTGACGACGACAGCGCAGCCTGCGAGCATCGCCTCGAGCAGGGCGACGGGGAGGCCGTCCTGATCCCCGTTGCGGGCGATCACCGACGGCGCGACGACCACGTCGGCGCGCGCGTACTGCTCGGCGAGCGCCGCGCGGCCCTGCTGCCCGAGGAATCGCACCGGCAGGCCCCTCGCCTGGGCCTCGAGCGTCGCTCGGAGGGGACCGTCGCCGACCACCGTCAGCTGCCAGCCCTCCGGCAGGGTGCGCAGCGCGCCGAGCAGCACGGCGACGCCCTTCTTCTCGACCAGCCGGCCGACCAGCAGCAGGCGCAGAGGCTCCCCGGGCGCGCGGGGCACGCGGTCGACGGAGCTCGCGCCGATATCGGCGCCCATCGGCTCGACGCTGACGCCCTCCGGCGCGGCACCGAGTTCGACCACGCGCTCGGCCATGTCCTGGTTCATCACCGTGACGCCGGCGGCGCGGCCGAGCACCCAGCGCTTGACGCGGCGCATCACGCCGCCGTTCAGCGCGTACAGGTCGCCGCCGAGGGTGGTGACGAGCATCGGCACACGCCCGGCGAGCGAGCGCACCACGATCCCCTGCGGCACGATCCAGTGCACGTGCACCGCGTCCGGCTGGAACTCGCGCATCGCCCGGCGGGTGGCGAGCCACTGGGCCGCGAACAGCGAGGGGACCTGCAGCCAGAGCGATCGCCGCGCGCGCAGGTTCTCGAGGATCGCGCCGTGCGCGAGGGCCTCCCAGCGACGGGGGAAGTAGGCGTAGCGGCGCACGCGCAGCGCTCCGTCGGCCTCCTCGGCGGCGGCCTCGGGCACGCGGGGCACCAGCACCAGCACGTCGAAGGCCTCGGCCTCCTCCAGCGCCAGGTCGCGCACGAACGCGGGCGTCCCGTCACCGGCGCTCGCGGGGAACGTCGAGGCGACGACGAGCAGGCGGGGACGAGCGGCGGTATCCATCGCCACCATCGTCCCACGAGGGGCGCGGCTAGGCTTGCACCCGTGCCTGCCGCCGCTTCGAACGCCTCCCGACGTCGCGCTGCGCTGCTCCGGGCGGTGCGGATCGGCTTCGCGGTGGTGGTGGTCGCCTGCATCGCCTGGTTCGTGATCGCCTCGTGGTCCGACGTGGCGGCCGCGCTCGCCCAGCTGCACCTGGCCGTGGTCGCGGGCGCTGTGCTGGCAGCGATGGTGGGCATCTGCTTCGCGATGCTCTCGTGGCGCGCGTGCATGCGCGCGCTCGACGCGACCCTGCCCCTCGGCGCATCAGCCAGCACCTACTTCGTCGGTCAGCTGGCGAAGTACGTGCCGGGCAGTGTCTGGGCGGTGCTCGCGCAGGCGGATCTGGCGGCGAGGCACGGCATCGGCCGCAGCGTCACCGCGGCCGCCTCGCTCGCGCAGATGCTCGTCAGCGTGCTCTCTGGCATGCTCGTCGGCGGCGTCGGCCTGCTGCTCGCCGGCTCGGAGGTGCTGCTGACGTACTGGTGGATCGCACCGGCCAGCCTGCTGTGCGCTGTCGCGCTGTGGCCGCCGCTGCTGCAGCTGGTGCTCCGCCTCGCCGGGCGGGTCCTCCGCCGCGACGCGCTCCGCGAGGTGACGGTGCGACCCGCCCCGATGCTCGCCGCCACCGGCTGGTGCGCACTGATGTGGATCGCCTTCGGCGTCCACTTCGCGCTCCTCATCGCCCCGCTGGTGGATGACCCGGGCACGCTGCTGCTGGCTGGCTCCGCCTACGCGTTCGCCTGGGTCGCCGGCTTCGTGATCATCTTCCTCCCCGCGGGCGCCGGCGCTCGGGAGGGCGTGCTCGTGCTCGCGCTCGGCGGGGTCATCGGGGTGCCCGCGGCCCTCTCGATGGCGCTCGTGAGTCGCTTCGCGATGCTGCTCGGCGACGTGGTGGTCGCGGGCGTGGGCTGGCTCGGGCTGCGGCGGATGGGACTCAGGCCGCAGCCGACCGGTGCTGATGCTGCGGGTCCTCGGGGAACGTGACCCAGTTGCGCGTCGCACCGTAGCGATCGAGCTTGTCGAGCTCCAGCGAGTCCTCCTGCAGGGAGCGCGTGATGCGGATGAGGTCGGCGATCGCACCCATGGCGAACGACAGCAGTGCGCCGACGAACAGGAGCACGCCGAGCAGGATCGACTGCACGTGGTCGCCCGGGGTCTCCAGCCACACCAGCACCAGGTAGCGCACGAACGGGATCGCCCCTGCGATCGCGAACAGTGTGCCGAGCGTCGCGAAGAAGACGTAGGGCTTGTACATGAAGTAGGCGCGCAGGATCGCGAGGCCGGATTCGCGCATGTGCTGCCAGATGTTCTTGAACAGCCGTGATTCGCGGGTCTTGGCGTTGGTGGTGACCGGGATCGATGTGATCGCCAGGCGCTTGTTGCCGGCCTGGATGATCGTCTCCATGCAGTAGCTGAAGCGCGTGACGATGTTGAGCCGGATCAGCGCGTACTTCGAGTAGGCGCGGAAGCCGCTCGCGGCATCAGGGAGGTCGGTGCCCGCCGCCTGGTTGACGACCCAGCTGCCGAACCGCTGCATGGCCTTCTTGAACGGCGAGAAGTGCTCGATGGTCTGCGTCTGACGATCGGCCACGACGATCTCGGCCTCGCCTCGGAGCACCGGCTGCACGAGCTCGCCGATCATCTCCTGCGGGTACTGGTTGTCGCCGTCGGTGTTCACGACGATGTCGGCCCCGTGCGACAGCGCGTACTCGATCCCGTCGTGGAACGAGCGAGCGAGCCCCATGTTGCGGCGGTGGCGCACGAAGTGGCGCACGCCGTGCTCCCGGGCGACCTCGACCGTGCGGTCCGACGAGCCGTCATCGATCACCAGGATGTGGATCTCGTCGACCCCGGGGATCTCCTTCGGGATCGTCTCGAGCACCATCGGGAGCGTCTGCTCCTCGTTCAGGCACGGGATCTGGATGAACAGCTTCACGGGGCCCCTTTCGCGACACACGAGTCTACCGTCGATCCCCACGCGTGCTCGCTAGACTGCGCGGGGCAAGGCGCCCGAGATGAGGGGTGATGCTGTGCTGCGCGAGCGGATGCGTACGGTCGGCGAGCGGATGCGCGGTGCCGGAGTGCGCATGCACAGTGCAGCGGAGCTGATCCTGCGGGCGGTGGGCAGCCGCTGGACGACCGCGCTGATCCTGCTCTGGCTGGGTCTCGGCTCGGCCTGGATCGCGCTGACCGCCCGGATGGGCATGGTCTTCGACGAGGAATGGCACCTCGACTCGATCGCGGTGCACGCGCAGCACGCGCTGCCCTGGTTCCCGACCGAGGCGGCGCAGGAGGGTGTCGGCGCGACGAGTCGCAGCTCCTCCTACCTCTATCACTACCTGCTCTCGTTCCCAGATCGCTGGATGGCCGACGCCGGTGCCGCGGAGTTCGATCGCGTCATCGTGCTGCGGCTGCTGACCGTCGCGATGCACGTCGGTGCGGTGCTGTGCATGATCGGAGCAGTCCGCGCGGCCGGCGTCTCCGGCACGGTGGCGAACCTGGCGGGTGTGGCCTACGCGGCGCTCCCCGTCACCCCCTTCCTCGCCGCACAGGTCAACTACGACTCAGCGATGCTGCTGCTGGTCGCCGCATGCGGCTGGGTGGCGGTGCGCCAGTTCGCCGGCGGCGCGACCTGGCTCGGGGTGCTCGGCGCGGTCGCGCTGGGCCTCGCCGCGGTGCTCACGAAGTTCCACGCGGCGCCCATCGTGCTCGTGCTGCTCGCGTTCGTGGCGCTGGCGGTCATCCGCGGCCGCGCGCTGCCGGCGCGGCCGGCCCGCCGCCCCGGGATGATCGCCCTGGCCGCCCTCGCGCTCGTGACGCTCGTGCTCGTGGCGCTCTGCGTCGAGCGCTTCGTGCTCAACATCGTCGAGTACGGTTCCCCCTCGCCCGACTGCGCCGCGGTGCTGAACGAGCTGCGATGCTCGACGTACGGCGTCTGGGAGCGCAACAGGGAGGCGGATGCGGCCTTCGCCGACCTGCCGCTGTCGCTGAGCACCATGACGCAGTTCTTCTTCGACGAGTGGGTGCCGCGGCTGATGGTCTACCTGCAGGCCGTCTGGTATTGGTTCGCGCCGCCGGTCGTCTCCACCTTCGTCTCCGTCGCGATCCCGATCGCGGTGATCTCCGTCATCGCCATCGCCGCCGTCGTGTGGCCCACCGCGCCGCGCCTGCGCGAGCTGCTGCCGATCGTGCTCTCGAGCGTCCTGTACCTGGCGATCCTGTTCTGGCACAACTTCGGCGACTGGCGGGCGTTCGGCGCGCCGCTCGGCGTGCAGGGCCGCTACCTGCTGCCAGCCGTCGTGCCGATCACGGCGCTCGCGATGCACGGCGCCGCGGATTCTGTGCGACGAGCCCGCATCGGCGCACCGCTGCTGGCGCTGACGGCCATCGCCATGCTCCTGATCGCGACCCAGGGCGGTGCCGCGGCGTTCATCATCTCCGCGCAGCCGGGCTGGTATCAGCCTGGCGGCCCGCTCGAGGGCCTCACCGACAACGTGCGGCAGGTCGTCGACGTCTTCGTCGGCGCCGTGGCCGTGCCGTCGATCTGACGCGCCGCGGCGTCGGCCGTGGAGTCGAGCTGAAGCGCCGCGGCGTCGTCCGTGCCGTCGACCGCGAGGATCGGTCTCAGTCGGTGCCGAACGTGAGCACGTAGTACCAGTAGCCGTCGCTCGAGCGCGCGACGCCCACGCCGATGTGCTCCATCGATGCGCGCTGGATGTTGGCTGCGTGCGCGGGCGAGGCCAGCCACGCGGCCATCATGCGGTCGGGATCGGGGCGCTCGCCGCCCCACGTGCGGCCGACGTTCTCAGCCCACGAGCGCATGCCGCACGCGCGTGCCTGCACCGTCAGCGACGGGTTGTGCACGCCGCCGGACAGCTGGCGGGCCGCCATCTGGTTGGCCCAGCCCTGCGCCATCGCATCGAGGCACGCGTGCCGCGCGAGCCCCGGCAGCGGCGGATCCTGCTCCGCGCGGTTGGCGTCCACCGCGACGTCGATCGCGGATGCTGCCGCGAGGGAGTCGCAGTTGCGCAGCTGGGCTGCCGCGCTGCTCACCGAGGGCGGTCCGCCGAGCGCGACGACGTCCCTCGCCCCGACTCGGTTCGCATCGACGGCGACCGCATCGGTCGACGCGCACGGCGGGTTGGTCAAGTAGAGCGGGCTGCCCGTGGTGCCCGACAGGATCGCGCCGCCGAGCGCATCGGGGAAGTTCGCCCCGCTCGCGAGCAGCATCCGGCCGACGGGTGCCGTCGTGGTGAAGGCCTGGTTGACAGCGACGGCCGTGGCGTAGCGGTCGGAGCCGGCGATCCGCTCGACCGTGCGCCCCGTCTGGCGCAGCGCCGACTCGACATCGTTGCCGACCGAGGCTGACGAGCCGACGATGAGGAAGCGGGCTGTGCCGACGAGTCGTGCCGAGAGCTGCTGTTGGAAGTACGCGTCGGCGCCGGTCGTCAGTACGAGCCCGTGGCCCTCGCGGGCTGCGACTGCACCGGCGGCCAGGGCATCAGGGAAGTTCCGGCCGCTCGCCACCCAGACGTCGGCGGCCGGCACGCTCAGGCGCAGCCGGTCGAGCAGCCGCATCGACGTCTCCACCCGGTTGGCGCCGGCGATGCGCTCGATCCGAGCACCTGGCGCGAGCGCAGCAGCCTCCTGCTGCACGGCGCTCGAGATCGTGGGCTCGCCACCGACGAGCACGATCTTCGTGGGGGAGAGCCTGCGGATCTCGTTCTCGATCGACGGCGGGATGTCGTGCGACGGCGTCAGCAGCATGTGCGCGTCCTCGGCGGCGGCGACGGGCGCTGCGGCGAGTGCGTCCGGGTATGTCTGCCCGGAGACGAGGAAGACCGTGGCGGAGCTGCCCATCTCGCGGGACATCGCGGCACTCGCGGCGTAGCGGTCGGGTCCGTCGATGCGGTCCACCAGGCGTGAAGCCTGCGCAGGCTCGGCCGGAAGCAAGGTGGCGCCCAGGGCGACTGCTGCGATCGCGGCAAGGACGAGGGCAGCGTGTGAGCGCACTCCGGTGCGAGGGGAAGACACGAAACAAGCTCCGATGTTGGGTGGGGGACAGGAAGCATCTTGCCGTCCGTGCACACTCCGCGTCAATGAAAACTCCCGGCCGCACCCGCCGGATCCGATTCGACGGCGGTCGCGCACGGCATCCGCACAGCCGGTCGTGCACGACCCGTGTCGGTCGCGAGCGTGCGCGAGGATGCCGGCCCGAGCGAACCGCGAGGCGCGCAGTAGACTGTTGGCGCCGCGCTCGGCGGCACCAAGACGATTGGAGCGTCGATGCGCGGCATCATCCTGGCCGGTGGCTCTGGCACCCGGCTGTGGCCGATCACGAAGGGCATCTCGAAGCAGCTGATGCCCATCTACGACAAGCCGATGATCTACTACCCGCTGTCGACGCTCATGATGGCCGACATCCGCGAGGTCCTCGTCATCACGACGCCCGAGTACAACGAGCAGTTCCGCGCGCTGCTCGGCGACGGCGCTGCCCTCGGCATGGACATCCAGTACGCCGTGCAGCCCAGCCCGGACGGCCTCGCGCAGGCCTTCATCATCGGCGAGGAGTTCCTCGACGGCGAGTCCGCCGCACTGGTGCTCGGCGACAACATCTTCCACGGCACGGGCCTCGGCTCGAGCCTGCGCCAGCACCGCGACGTCGACGGGGGCCTGGTGTTCGCCTATCCGGTCTCCAATCCGCGCGCCTATGGCGTCGTCGAGTTCGACGACGACATGCGAGCGGTGTCCATCGAGGAGAAGCCCGAGCAGCCCAAGAGCAGCTACGCGGTCCCCGGGCTCTACTTCTACGACAACGACGTGGTCGAGATCGCCAAGTCGATCCGTCCGAGCGCGCGCGGCGAGCTCGAGATCTCGAGCATCAACGAGCACTACCTGAACGCGGGCAAGCTGCAGGTGCAGGTGCTCGACCGGGGCGTCGCGTGGCTCGACACGGGCACCTTCGAGTCGATGATGCAGGCGAGCGAGTACGTGCGCGTCATCGAGGACCGCCAGGGGTTCAAGATCGGCTGCATCGAGGAGATCGCCTGGCGCGCCGGCTGGATCGACGACGCACAGCTCGATGCCCTCGCGCAGCCGCTGCTGAAGAGCGGCTACGGCGAGTACCTGCGCGGTCTGCTCGCGCAGCGCTGACACTGCGGTCGCCCGTCGGCGATCCCGGCGACCTCCGTCCCCGATCACTTGAGAGTTCCATGACTTCCGTCCGCGAACGTGCCCGCGGCAGCGCGAGCACCGCGCCCCAGTACATCGCCGAGATCCAGGGACTGCGCACCATCGCGCTGCTGATGGTCGCTGCGTTCCACATCTGGTTCGGGCGCGTCTCCGGTGGCGTCGACATCTTCCTGATCATCTCGGCCTACCTCCTGACGAGATCGCTGACGAGCGCGGTCGAGCAGCACAGGGGCGTGCAGCTGGTGCCGTTCATCCTGCGGAAGTTCGCCAGGCTCCTGCCGGCTGCCGCGGCCGCGACGCTGCTCGCGCTGGCAGGAGCGCTGCTGCTGCTCTCCCAGCGCCACTGGCAGGACCTCACCGACCAGGCGCTTGCCGCGATCAGCTACACGATGAACTTCTGGCTGCAGAGCAACGCGGTGGACTACCTCGCGCAGGCGCGGTCGACCGCGAGCGTGTTCCAGCACTTCTGGTCGCTCTCGGTGCAGGGCCACATGTTCATCCTGTGGCCGATCATCCACGTGCTCGTGGCGCTGCTGTTCCGCGCCCGCGTGCGGCAGGCCCTGCTGGTCGCGTTCTCGGTGATCTTCCTGGCATCCTTCGCGTGGTCGGTCATCTCGGTCTCGGTCGACCAGCAGCTCGCCTACTTCGACACCTGGGGGAGGCTGTGGGAGTTCGCGGCGGGGTCGATCTTCGCGCTCATCGCGCCGTGGCTGCGGCTGTCGACCCGGATGAAGCACGGGATGACCTGGGTCGGGCTCGCGGCCGTGCTCGCGACCGGCTGGCTGCTCCCCGTGGAGTCCGCCTTCCCCGGCTTCGCCGCACTGTGGCCGGTCGTCGCGGCGGGGCTGGTGCTGCTCGCGGCGGATGCGCCCGGAGAGCCCGACTACGGCGGCAACGCCGTGCTGCGGCACCCCGTCCTCGAGCGGGCCGGATCGTACATGTACGCGCTGTACCTGACCCATTGGCCCGCCCTGGTGCTGTTCGCGGCAGCGACGGGCATCGAGCGACCCGACCCGCTGCAGGGGCTCGGCATCCTGGTGGTGTCGGGAGTGGCGAGCGTGCTGATCTACCACGGCGTGGAGCAGCCGGCGGCTCGGATGACCCGATCGGGCGCCGGCCGCAGGGGCTGGCTGCGCCAGCTCGTGGCGATCATCGTCTGCGTCGCGCTGGTCCTCGGCTCGGTGGTCGGCATCCGGGCATACCTGGAGCGCTCAGTGGAGGAGCAGGCGCAGCAGCAGACGAGCCTCGACCTGGCGACCATGGGCGCCAACGCCGATCCGGACGAGGTCTTCGAGACGGTCTACCCCGGGGAAGCGCTCAACGCCTCGTTCGCGCAGGAGCCTGGTGAGCCGTGCGCGGAGGACGACCCCTACCTCGCCGGCATCTGCCGGGACTGGGGCCAGCAGGTCTCGCCCGAGCGCTCGTTCGTCATCGTGGGCAGCTCGCATTCGGCGGCCATGTCGCCGGCGCTCATGGAGGTCATCGAGCAGCATCCGACCTGGCACGTGCGCACCTACACGTCGCCGGGCTGCTACTTCCACTGGCCCGCCGACAACGCGTGGCCCGAGGAGGTCGGCGCGTGCAGCAGCACCTGGCGGACCGCGATCGACTACATCCTGGCCACCTCGCCCGATGTCGTCTTCACCATCGCGTCGCTCACGCACCCGGACGGCGGTGAGGATCTCTTCACCACCGGCGGCGGGTTCGCCGGCTTTGTCGACTACCTGCACGAGCGCACAGGGACGCTCGTGGTGGGCCTGCGCGACAACCCGCGCGCGGACTTCAGCCCGCTCGAGTGCGCCGAGCGCGAGGGCTACACCAGCCCCGGATGCGCGTTCAGGGCGACGCTGCGAATACCGGGCCTGGCCGACTACGCGTCGAGCATCGAGGATGCGGGCGGGCTCTTCATCGACCTCAACGACCGCATCTGCCCGGGCAGCGTGTGCACGCCGGCGCTCGGCGGCATCGTGACGTTCGTCGACAACAGCCACATCGGCGAGGACTTCGCCAGGTCGCTCGCCGGGTTCTTCGCCGCCGAGCTCCACGCTGCCGCGAGGTGGTACCCGACCGATCCCTGGGGGTGAGGCCGGGCGCCGGCGTCAGCGCGGCTCGACGTGCACGCGCAGCGCCGTGCGCGCGATGCCGACGGATGCGCCGTCGTCGTCGACCTGGAACGTGACGGCGTCCTGCGCGCGAGCGAGCTCGCCGCCCGAGCGGCGCTCGAGCGAGACGCTCGTGACGTAGGAGCCGGCGCCCAGGTGCAGGTCGGGCATGGCGAAGCGGATGCGCGCCGGACCCGCGAGGCGCTTCGGGTCGAGTCCGAGCCGCTCGGTCGTGGTGAACAGGGCCGTCTGCCCGAAGCCGTTGGCGATCGAGACCCCGAGGCGCCAGTCCTCGATCGGATCGATCGCCGTCAGGTCGACCTCGAGGGTGACGTCGCTGCCCGCGTGCACGCTGCGGGTGGTGCTGCCGTGCTCGTCGACCAGGCGAACGGCATCGATCGTGACGCGCTCGAGCTGCTCCTGCGCCGCGACGTCGGCGACGTGCTCCTTGCGGGCGTCCTCGTACTCGCGCTGCGAGCGGAAGCCGCCGCGCAGCACCTCGACCGCCTCGATCGGCGGGCCGTCGAACACCATCGAGCCGCGCGAGAGCACGACGCCGCGCGTGCACAGATCGGTGATCTGGCTGAGCGTGTGGGTGACGAGCACGATCGTGCGCCCCTCGAGCTGGAAGGAGCGGATCTTCTCGAGGCACTTCTCCTGGAACGCCTCATCGCCGACCGCGAGCACCTCGTCGACGAGGAGGAGGTCGGGATCGACGTGCACGGCGACGGCGAAGGCGAGCCGCACATACATGCCGGAGGAGTAGAACTTCACCTGCTGGTCGATGAACTGCTCGATGCCCGAGAAGTCGACGATCGCGTCGAAGTACTGATCGGTCTGCCGCTCGGACAGGCCGAGGATCGATGCGTTGAGGTAGACGTTCTCGCGACCGGTGAGATCGGGGTGGAAGCCTGCGCCGAGCTCGAGCAGCGCCGCCATCCGTCCGCGTCGCTCGACCGTGCCGCTGGAGGGCTGGATGATGCCGCCGATCGTCTTGAGCAGGGTCGACTTGCCCGAGCCGTTCGGGCCGATGAGGCCGACCGTCGAGCCGCTGTCGATCTCGAGCGAGATGTGCTTGAGCGCCTCGAAGTGCTCGGCGTGCGCGCGCCCGCGAGCGGCGTTGACGATGCGCTCCTTCAGGCTCTTGTCCTTGCGCACGGTGAAGTGCTTCGACACGTCGTCGAGTCGCACGATGGGAACGCTCGTCATCACAGCTCCTGCGCGAAGTCGCCCTGCAGGCGCGCGAAGATGCGCTGCGAGACGTAGACGGCGAGCAGGCCGATGCCGGCGCTGATGAGCATGTTCATCCACAGCGCCGGCACGTGCGCCGTGGCGGCGCCCGCCTGCCAGAAGGCCTCCTGGAAGCCCAGCACGGTGAGCGTGACGGGGCTGTTCACATAGACCGGCAGCAGCCACTCGAAGGCCCCGCCCGCCAGGCGCTCCTCGACCATGCTGATGGAGTACAGGATGGGCGAGCCCCACATCACGAGCACGAGCACCACGTCGACCAGGTAGGCGATGTCGCGCAGGTACACGTTGATCGCCGACAGCGCGAGCGCGAAGGCCGCGCTCCAGATGATCGCCAGCACGATGGCTGCCGGCGCGTACAGCAGATGCATGCCGAACGTCATCACGCCGACTCCCGGCTCGCCGGTGTGCAGGCTCGCCGTGACGATGGCGGCGATGATCAGGATCGCGAGCTGGATGACCAGGGTGAACATCGCCGGGCCGATCGTCGCGAGCGGGAAGATCTCGCGCGGCAGGTAGACCTTCTTGATCAGGCCCGAGTTGACGACGATCGCGCTCGTGCCGGCTCCGACAATCTCCTGGTAGACGGTGTAGATCGCGAGGCCGGCGAAGATGTAGATGCCGAAGTTCTCGATCTGCCGCGCTGCGCCGAGGAACTCGCCGACGACGACGGCGTAGACGAACAGCATCGTCAACGGCCGCACGAGGCTCCACACGAAGCCGAGCTTCGAATCCTTGTAGCGCGCCTTGAGCTCGCGCTTCGTGAGGCGGCCGAGCAGCTCGCGGTACTGCCAGATGTCGCGCACCGAGGCGAGGAAGCCGCCGAAGCCGCTCGAGCGTGCGCCCGCGTGCTCCCACGGCTCGTCGGCCAGTCGCTGCGCGCGGCGGGTCGCGACGTCAGACATCGGTGCTCCTGCCCTGCGGTAGCCGCCTGTCCGGCGTTCGCCAGGCGGTCAGATGAACTGCGCCATCGTATCCCAGCGGGAGAGGGGGGCGGCACGGCGAGGGAGCGCGCCACGCCGCATCCGGCGCGTGCATCGGCCAACGGTTACACTTCAACGGAAACTTTAAGGTTGAATGCGGGGAACCACCATGCTCAGACGACGGCCGCTTGCCGCTCTGGTCGCTGTCATCGCCGTGCTGGCGGGCCTGATCACCGCGACGCCGCCTGCTCCCGCCGAGGCGGCGAGCGCTGCCGACTTCACCCCCGGCAACCTGATCTCGGACAAGAACTTCTTCGAGGGCGGTGCGCTGAGCACGACGCAGGTGCAGACCTTCATCAACCAGAAGCACCCGGGTTGCGCCAGCGGCTACACGTGCCTCGACACCTACGCGCAGTCGACCCCCTCCATCGCCGCCGATCAGTACTGCCGCGCCTACCAGGGCGTCGCGCGCGAGACGGCGGCGAGCATCATCGCCCGTGTCGGCCAGGCGTGCGACGTCTCGCAGCGCGTGCTGCTCGTGCTGCTCGAGAAGGAGCAGTCGCTCGTGACGCACCGCTCGCCCTCGGCGACCCGCTACGAGAAGGCCACCGGCTTCGGCTGCCCCGACACCGCGCCGTGCGACGCCTCGGTGGGCGGCTTCTTCTACCAGATCTACTACGGCGCCCGGCAGTTCCAGCGCTACGCGGACCACCCCGGCAACTACAACCACCGCGCAGGTGTGGTGAACAACATCCTCTACCACCCCAACGCGGCGTGCGGATCGAGCCGGGTGCTCATCCAGAACCAGGCGACCGCGGGCCTCTACAACTACACGCCGTACCAGCCCAACGCCGCGGCGCTCGCGAACCTCTACGGCACCGGCGACTCGTGCTCCGCGTACGGCAACCGCAACTTCTGGCGCCTGTACACCGACTGGTTCGGCGACCCCCGCGGCGGTCTCGTCGGCCCCTCGGTGGGCGAGCTGAACGCGAGCGCCACCTCCGAGGGGCTGCAGGTCAGCGTCAGCGGCTGGGCGTTCGACCCCGACATCACGGCGCCCTCCAGGGTGCACATCTACGCCAACGCGCCCTACCCGAGCGGCAGGAACGTCGGCACCCTGATGGCCGACCAGCCCTACACGGGCAGCGCACTGGCCAATCGTGAGAACCGCACCTCGGCCGGATTCTCCGGATCGCTCACGATGCCCAGCGGCACGACGCGCGTGTGCGCCCACGCGATCGATGAGACCGGCGACGGCAACACGATGATCGGCTGCGCCACGATCTCTCCCATCACCGGCTCCCCGATCGGCAGCTTCGAGAGCGCGCACGCCGTCGGCTCGACCGCCACGCTCCGCGGCTGGGCACACGACCCCGACACCACCGGGCCGATCCAGGTGCACGTCTACCGCGGCGGGCCGTACGGCACGGGCACCTGGGCCAAGTCGACGGCCGCCGACCTGGCGCGCCCGGACGTGCAGAGCTCGGTGCCGACAGCAGGCCCCGCCCACGGCTTCGCGATCCAGGTGCCGCTGTCGGCCGCCGGCGACACGTACTGCGTGCACGCCATGAACGGCGCCGCCGGCGGCGAGGTCCGGCTGCTCGGCTGCCACACCGCCGAGCCGCGCACCGGTCCGCCGCTGGGCAGCTTCGACTCGCTCGTGCGGGGTGCCGCGGGCGGCCAGGCCATCGCGGCGGGCTGGGCGCTCGATCCCGACACCGCCGCATCCACCGACGTGCGCGTCTCGGTCGACGGCCGCACCTTCGGCACGTACGCGGCGAGCGGCGCTCGCCCAGACATCGAGCGCGCGAATCCGGGCTACGGCGCCGCGCACGGCTTCAGCGTGCCGCTGCGGCTGGCAGCGGGCGACCACCAGGTCTGCATCACGGCGCTCGACCGCGTCGGCGGCCACGCGACCACGTCGCTCGGCTGCCGGTCGATCTCCGTCGCGGCAGGCGCGGCGCTGCCCGCGCCGGATCGCGTCGCGGGTGCGAACCGCTTCGGCACCTCGGTGGAGATCTCGCAGCGCTCCTTCCCGGGCACGGCACGCGTGGTCTACCTGGCGAGCGGCACGAGCTTCCCCGACGGCCTTGCCGCCGGTCCTGCCGCCGCGCACCAGGGCGGTCCCGTGCTGCTGACACCGCGCGACGCGGTGCCGCAGGACGTGCTCGCGGAGATCCAGCGGCTCCGGCCCCAGCAGATCGTGATCGTCGGCGGCGCGCCGTCGGTGTCGACGGCTGCCGAGGCGCAGGTGCGGCCGCTCGCGGCTGACGTCGTGCGGCTCGGCGGCGCGAACCGCTTCGAGACCAGCCGCATGATCGCCGAGCACGCATTCGACACGGCTGATGCTGTGTTCCTCGCGACCGGCCGGAGCTTCCCGGACGCGCTCGCTGCAGGTCCCGCCGCAGCACACCTGGACGGGCCCGTGCTCCTCGTGGACGGCAAGGTTGCCGCACCGGACGCCGCCACACGGTCGACCCTCGCGGCACTCGGCGCCGGCTACATCGGCATCGTGGGCAACGGCAACGCCATCTCCACAGGGATCGAGACCGCGGTGCGGACGCCTGGCGTCCAGGTGGAGCGGTTCGCGGGAGGCAACCGCTTCGAGACAGCCGCTGAGCTCGGGTCGCTCTTCCCCAGCGCCGACTCCGTGCTCGTGGCGAGCGGCGAGAGCTTCGCCGATGCGCTGCCCGGCGCCGCCGCAGCGGGCGCCTCGGGAGCGCCGCTGATGCTCTCGCACAGGACGTGCGTCCCGGTGCCGACCAACGACCGCATCGTCGGCTGGGACCCCTCGGAGGTGGTGCTGCTCGGCGGCACGCCGACGCTGGCGACCAGCGTCGCCTCGTACCGCCTCTGCCCCTGACGCGCGCCACCGACGGCCGGCCAGGGCATCCGTCCTCGTCCGGCCGTCGGAGCACCGGCGCCCGCAGCCGCTGGCGTCCGCGGACGGTCGAGGGTCAGGGGCGCCTGGTGCGCGCCGTGCGGACGGCCTTGCGGACCACCCGCACGCCGAGCGAGCGCACCCGTCCCAGCGGTCCGAGCGGGCCGAAGCGGCGCTCGATGCGCTCGAGCGCCGCCGTCGATCCGTCGATGCGCTCGGCGTGCTCGGCGCTGATGGTGATGGTGTCACCGCCGCGGAACGGCCCCGAGACGTCGTAGGCCGGGTCATGCGTCGAGAACAGGTCGAGCCTGCCGGCGCGGGAGCCGTTGACCGGGCGGATGCGGTAGCCGGCGGTCTCGACGGTGATGCGCTCGACGAGGAGGCCGGTGCCCTCCGCCGGGTCGAAGCGGATGCCGACGGTGCCGGAGGGCACCGTGCACTCGACGCGGAGCGGACCGCCGTTGGGGTGCGTGAACTGCGGCGCGCCCGCGTGCCGGTAGCCGCTGCCGGTGTCGAAGAAGACGGTCGAGTCGAGCGGACGCCCGCCGGCACGCGCGAGCACGTCGGCGAGCGTGTCGTGCGCGCTCGCACCCACGGCCTGGGCGACCGCCGCGATCGCCGCGCCGCCGATCTCGAGCTGCGTCGCGGCAGCTGCGCGGGTGATGCCTGAGCGGGCGCGCAGGCCGACGGGCGCCAGGCCCTGCAGCAGCACGGAGACCCACGCGGGGTGCTCGAGCTTGTCTCGCACCGGCTGCGGCAGGGTCGCGGCGACGTCGGCGAGACGCTCCAGTGCGGCGCGGCGGACCCACAGCGATGCGCCCGGTGTCGGTGCCGCCGGGCGACTGATGGGACGGCCCTCGCCTGCGACATCCAGTGCCGTCCGGCCACGGCGCGACGGGGTGCGTGCGAGGCTGCCGACCAGGCGCCTGCCGAGGGCGATCGGCGGCACGATCGCGCCCAGGGCGCGATCTGAGAGGAAGGCCGCAGCGGCGGCGCGGACTGCGGCGGCATCCGCTCCCAGCGCAGCATCGGCATGCGATCGGGCGATGCGCGCGTCCTCTGCCCAGCCCGGGCGAGGATCGTCGCCGAGCACCAGGAAGTGCTCGGCCTCGAGCTCCAGCGCCGCAACCATGGCAGGACCCGACCCGGGCGCGAGCACGCGCGCGCCGATGCGCTCCGCGGTGCGAGCCGCTTCGGAGCCGCGGTCGCCGGTGACGAGCGCGATCCGCTCCGGGGCGAGCGCCGCACCCCAGCCGGAGATCGCGGCCGCGGCGAGCGGACCCTCCAGCACGACGATCGCCGCGTCGACGTCGGCGGGCTCTTCGACGGGCTGGTCGAGCCAGACGGGATCCTGGAGCGTCACCCGCAGCCGATCGGCCGGCATGGTGCGGATCGCGTGGTCGAGCAGCTCCTCGCGCATCGACTCGGGCACGGCGGCGAGCAGCTGCCACAGCTCTGCCGTCGCGGCACCATCGGAGTGCGCGGTGAGCTCGTCCAGGCTCAGGTACAGCATCCGGCGCTTGAACACGGGGCAGCCCCGCTCCCGCACGAGTCGCGCCGCGAGGCCGATGATCGGGTTGGCGGAGAGGTGCTCCAGATCGGAGGTGTCCACCGCGACGGACCAGCGGAAGCCATGGTCCTCGAAGTAGCCGGTCTGCTCCATCTCGTGGAGGCGCACGGCATCTGCGTAGCCCTCGATCGGGGGCAGCGTGCGCCAGTAGTCGGCCCATGCAGGGTGACGCAGCACGCTCGAGCGGTAGGCCGTGAAGTAGCTCTGGATGTGGGTGCGCTCCGAGCGCGGGGCACTCGCGTCGGCATCGGGGTGCGCGGCGGCGTGCCGGGTGATGCCCCAGAGGTCGACATCCGTCGCCGCCATGGTGTCGAGCATGGGCCGCAGGGGGCGGAGCGGACCGAACACCGACGAGTTCGCGACGATCAGCTCGTCGAGCTCTGGGATCAGCGGCTCGAGCGCCTCGATGCCGGCCTTGAACGCCTCCACGTCGTAACCGTGGTTCTCGCGCACGAGCAGCGTGGCACCCATCCGCTCGACGCGCTCGCGTCCGGACTCGTCGAGCTCGCCGTTCACGACCACGACCGCGCGCTCGACCTGCGCGACGAGCGCGCCGAGGTAGTGCTCGTTCGCGGCATCGAGCCTGCCGTCCACGTCGTGGAAGGCCCAGACGAGCGCCCGTCTCGGCGAAGCCCCCAGCTTCATCCGACCCCCATCGCCGATCTGCATGCCTGAAGGTAGGTACGGCCGTACTGCTCGGTCGGTTCGAGGACGGCCGACTCGGCCCACTCGTTCCATGCGTTCACGAAGACGAGCCGGGCATCCGGTGAGCGATCGGCGACGGCGGCCGCGCAGTCGGCGAGCCAGCGTCGGAAGGTGTACGGATTCGTGCCGGTGAAGAGGTCGGGCTGCCACTGCCGCCGCGCGGTGTTGTCGAAGGTGACCATCGCACCCGGGTAGGCGTCATCGGGCAGGTCGGCGAGCCGCTCCGCGTAGCCCTGCACCATCGCGCGATAGCTCATCGCCCGGCCCTCGAACCGCGGATCCCACTGGTCCGCGGGGATCTCGGTCGCCACCCAGTCGAGGTTGTGCGGCGCGAAGCCGAGCGAGCCGTCGATGATGCCGAGCGCCCCCGCGTCGCGCAGGCTGCCCATCGCCGGGCCGACATCGACCTGCAGCAGCAGCAGCTCGCCGACGCCCTCCTCGCGGCAGCGCGCGCGCCAGCGCTCGACGGTGGCGACCGGATCGGGCAGCTGCGCGAGCTTGTAGACCGCCAGCACCGCCTTGCCGTCCGCACGCAGGTAGCGCGGATCGCGCAGCAGCGGCATGACGTCCTCGATGAACTCCTCGGCGGGCACGCTGTCGTACTCCTGCGCGATGAGCACATCGGCGTCGCCGCCGTCCCAGCGCCTGGTCCAGTTCTCGTTCGCCCACATGATGCACAGAGGCTGCTCGATGTCGCTCTCGAGCAGCCGCTCGATCGGCAGCTCGAGCAGGCGCTTGCCGGCGAACCAGTAGTAGTAGTACATGAAGCCCGCGATGTCGTGCTCGCGGGCGAGCTCGAGCTGCTGGGCGCGGACGTCGTCGAGCTCGAGCGAGTAGAAGCCCAGCTCGGTCGGCCGCAGCGGCACGTCATGCCCCGGGTAGATCGGGTGCGCCTTGACGACGTTGTACCACTCGGTGAAGCCCTTGCCCCACCAGCGATCGTTCTCGGCGACGCGGTGGAACTGCGGCAGGTAGAAGGGCACCAGGCGCGCTCGCGGCTGCGTGCACGGCGCGCCGGGAGATGCGGGAACCTCCGAGCGGGTGAGGATGCGCATGCCCGCTTCCTCGGAGAGCAGCCCGATCATGCGCTCGATCGCGTGCGCGCACGTGCCGTCGATCTGCCCGGCCTCGGGCTCGAAGTCCTCGCGCTCGAACCGGAATGCGCGCAGTCCCTGCAGGACGAAGCCGCGGATCCAGTACATCGAGCCGGCGGGGAAGCGCAGCGCCTCCGGGTCGAGCGGCATGCTCAGGCGCCGGTAGAGCCCGCGCACGAGCTCGAGGTCGCCGCCCCAGTGCTCGGTGCCGGCGATGCTGCCATCGGCCGTCACCACGGCGATGTCGGGGTCGGCGCGCATCGCCGACACGATCGTCGTCACGTCGTCGGATGAACCGAGCAGCGACTCGACGAACGATGCGCGCCAGGTCGCGCCGTCGCCATCGAGGGTGTCGTGCTCGGCACGCCACGCGCTCTGTTTGGTGTGCACCTTGAGCACGATCGGGTAGGGGTCGAGGATGCCGGCGTTGACGAGCTGCACGAGGGGCCAGATGTCGCGGCCGTGGTTCTCGACGGTCAGCACCTCGACGTGGCGCGCACCGGTCGTCCGCAGCCGGGATGCCTCGATCGGCGTGCCCGAGGAGTTCGTGATGTAGAGGTCGAAGGGCTCGTCGATGGCGGTGAGCCGCTCGAGCAGCTCATCGAGCAGCTCCGGGAAGTGGCAGTGCAGCACGACTGCGATGCCCGCGGGTTGGGAGACGGGAACCCTGGTGAAGCGCCAGGACACCGGGAAGCCGACGAAGCGGGAGGCGTCCATGCGCGCGGACCAGCGCTCGAAGGACGACGGCGCGGAGGGGTCGCCGGATTCGAGCGGCGCGCCGCGACGGCGCCCTCGCACGAGCGCCCTCGCCGCGCTGCCGCCGAAGCGAGCCAGCCGCTTCGCCCGTGTCGCCCACAGGCGCGGGTCCAGCGGATCCGTGCGCGAGGCTCGATCCTCGGCACGCTCGAGGGCGCCGCGGAGGTGGTCGTTCTGCTGGCGCAGCTGGATGAGCTCGTCGTCGCGATCGGGCTGGTGGTTCTCGGTCACCGGACCAGCCTAACGATCGCTCCGGGCGGTCGCCCCGTCCCGATTCAGCCGACGGTCGTGATCGCGACCGTGCGAGGCGCGCGCGGCGCGATCTGCTTGCGCAGCGGCCCGATCACGAAGATGACGAGCAGCATCATGCCGAACTCGATCCAGGGTCGGGATTCGGCGAGGCCCTGCATGAACAGCGCGACCCACAGCAGCAGCGGGATGGCGTTGAGCGCTCGCTCGCCCACCGGCGAGCGGTAGAGCGCGCCCAGGCAGTTCCTCGCCGCGCGGTACTGGAGACCGCCCCACAGCAGCAGGCCCACGATGCCGAGCTGCATGAACACATCCAGCCAGACGTTGTGCGCCTGCAGGTACACCGTGCCGTGCATCTCGCCGAGCTGATCGAACGGCGGCACCCACGGCATCCAGTACCCGAGGTAGCCGACCCCGACGACGGGGGAGGTGAGGCCGAGGTCGATCACGCGACCCCAGATGTCGAAGCGCCCGGTCATGTCGGCATCGCGGCCGAGGAAGTCGGTCACGAAGGCCCAGTTGGCCACGATCACCCCGACGCAGACCAGGCCCACGGCGATGGCGATGCCGAAGATGCGGTAGAACGTCGCACCGCGCCACCGCACCCACGAGACGACCAGGAAGGTCAGCACCGCGACCATGGCGGTGGCGAACAGCACGGTCGCGCTGCGCGTGACGATGTGGGCGAGCAGCGGCAGCGCCACCCAGACGGGCCACCAGCGGTCCAGGCCTGCGGCCGCCCGGCACCCGGCGAGCACGAGCGCGATCAGGGCGACCATGCCCAGCAGGTTCGCGTTGCCCATGATGCCCTGCACGCGCCCGCCCTCGAAGATGAGGCCGCTCGACCAATGGAACTCGGCGCTGGCATCGGGCGGGTAGTCCGCCCAGAGCGGGAACAGCGGGTGACGGAGCACGAGCGCGACGAAGGCCTCGAAGACGAACGAGGCGATCAGCAGCCCCTGCATCGTCCAGTGCGTGACGTCGAGGATGACCCGGTAGGGCAGCGATGCGATCAGCACCGCGCTCGCGATGGTGCCGAACAGGATCACCGAGCCGACGAGCGACCAGCCGGGCGCGATCGCCCAGATCGCCGAGACCAGCGCCATCGTGGCGAACGCCACGACCGAGACCGGCATCCGCCACAGTCGCACGCGCAGCAGCACGAGCTCGACGGCCACCCAGATGAAGGTGGCCAGCACGACACCTGCCCAGGCGGGATAGCCGATGACGTTGCGCACCGCATCCCCGCAGGCCGCGTTGGTGACGATCCACGCTGCGAGGATCGTCCTCCTTCTCTGCCCGGGCACCGCACCATCGTGCCACGGCTCGGCTCAGTGTGAGCGCTGATGCTCACGCAGGGGCGGCGCGCGCATGTGCGAGGATTGCTCGCCGCCATCGTCCAGCGAACAGGAGCCCCATGCGCGTCGTCGTCCTCGTGCCGACCTACAACGAGCGTGAGGCCCTGCCCGTGACGATGCATGACCTGCTGCAGGCTGCGCCGACGGTGGAGGTGCTCGTCATCGACGATGCGAGCCCGGACGGCACTGGTGAGCTGGCCGACGCGATCGCCGCCGCCGACCCGCGCGTGCGCGTGCTGCACCGCGCGGGCAAGTCGGGCCTCGGGGCTGCCTACGTGCACGGGATGCGCGTTGCGCTCGAGATGGGGGCGGATGCGGTGGTCGAGTTCGACGCCGACGGCTCGCACCCGGCCGAGGCTGTGCCGCGCATGCTGGCGGCGCTCGCGCACGGCTCCAGGGCGGGCGCCGATCTGGTGATCGGCTCCCGCTGGATGCCGGGCGGCGGCGTCGTCGACTGGCCCTGGCACCGGCAGGCGATCTCCCGCGTGGGCAATGTGTACGCGCGGGTGATGCTGCGGTCGTCGGTGCACGACATGACCGCCGGGTGCCGCGCGTACACGGCCGAGCTGCTGCGACGCATCCCCTTGGACGAGGTGCGCAGCCAGGGCTACTGCTTCCAGATCGACATGACACGGCGCGCGCTGGAAGCGGGTGCCAGTGTGGTCGAAGTGCCGATCCTGTTCCGTGAGCGCGAGCTCGGAGCATCCAAGATGACGTCCGACATCGTGGGCGAAGCGCTCGTGAGCGTCACGGGCTGGGCGGTCGGCCGGGCCTGGAGGGCAGTGGCCGAGCGCCTCGCGCGACTCAGGCGAACGCCGACTGCCCGCTGATCGCGCGGCCCACGATCAGCGAGTTCATCTGCGCGGTGCCCTCGTAGGTGTAGAGCGCCTCGGCGTCGGCGAAGAAGCGCGCGACGTCGTAGTCGGTGACGATGCCGTTGCCGCCGCACACCTCGCGGCACCACGAGACGACCTCGCGCATCCGCGTGGTGGCGTAGGCCTTGGCGAGCGCCGAGTGGGCATCCTCCTGCCGGCCCTCGTCGAGCATCCGCGACACCTGCACGCAGAGCGCGATCGAGGCGGTGATGTGCCCGAGCGACTTCGCCAGCAGATCCTGCACGAGCTGGTGCCCGGCGATCGGCTTGCCGAACTGCACCCGCTCGCTCGTGTAGCGCACGGCCGCCTCGTAGGCGCCGATCATGACGCCCACGGCGCTCCAGGCGACCTCGGCGCGCGTCAGGCGCAGCACCTTCGCGGTGTCGCGGAAGCTCGATGCCTGCTGCAGGCGCATCGCCTCCGGCACCCGCACGCCCTCGAGCACGATGTCGGCGTTCTGCACCATGCGGAGCGAGATCTTGCGCTCGATCTTGGTGGCTGAGAAGCCGGCGGCGTCGGTGGGCACGATGAAGCCCTTGACCTGCCCGTCCTCGGCGTCCTTCGCCCAGATCACGACGATGTCGGCGTGCGTCGCGTTGCCGATCCAGCGCTTCGCGCCGTCGATGACCCATTCGTCGCCCTCGCGGCGCGCGGTGGTGCGCAGGCCCTGCGCGGCGTCCGATCCCGAGAGCGGCTCGGTGAGGCCGAACGCGCCGATCACCGAGCAGTCGGCGAGCCTCGGCAGCCATTCGGCGCGCTGCTCCGGGCTGCCGGCGACGCCGATCGAGCCTGCCACGAGGCCGTTCTGCACGGCGACGAAGGTGGAGACGGATGCGTCCACGCGGCTCATCTCGAGCGCGACCCAGCCGCGGTAGACCGCAGAGTTCTCGAACCGGGCGCTCTCGGCCCAGCCCGGACCGACCACGCCGAGGCCGGCGAGGCCTGGGATGAGGTCGTGGGGGAAGGTGTCGGCGTGCCAGTGCTCGTCGATGACGGGGCGCACGTGCTGGTCCATGAACGCGCGGATCTCGGCGAGCGAGTCCTGCTCGGACTCGGTGAGGTCGGTGGCGAAGCCGAAGAAGTCGCTCGTGAGCGGTGTGAAGGTCATGCCGTCACGCTACGGCGGCGCCGCTGGTGCTGCCGCGCCGTTGGTACGCTCATGCCAATCTGCCGGGAGGAGACTGCGGCGTGTTTGTGTCGATCACCAATGAGCCGAGGCCCTACCCCTGGGGCAGCACGCGCCTGCTGGCGGAGTACCTCGGCCGCGCACCATCGGGCACGCCGGAGGCGGAGCTCTGGCTGGGCACCCACGAGGGCTCCCCGTCACGGGTCACCGACGGCGAGCACGCAGGTCTCGCGCTGTCGGCCGCGATCGAGGCGCTGGGCGGGCGGCAGCCCGCGATGCTGCTGAAGGTGCTGGCCGCGGGCGAGCCGCTCTCGCTCCAGGCGCATCCCGATGCTGCCCGCGCACGCGCGGGCTTCGACCGCGAGGAGGCCGCAGGCATCCCGCGGGATGCACCGCATCGCAGCTACCGCGACCCCTTTCCGAAGCCCGAGCTGATCGTGGCGGTGACGCCCTTCGAGGCGCTGAGCGGCTTCCGCCCGCAGCAGGACGCGCAGCGGGTGTTCGATGCGCTCGCGACGATCGACGCGCGCATCGCGCCGGTCGCCGAGCGGGTGCGCGCGGGCGACGCGCTCGGCTGGCTGCTCTCCGGTGATCCTGAGGTGGCGGCTGCAGTGGCTGCCGTGACGAGCAGCCGAGCGGCGATGGCAGCCGAGCTGCCCGTCGAAGCCGACACCGTCGCCCGGCTCTCGGCGACCCACCCGGGCGACCCTGGCATCCTCGTCGCGCTGCTGCTCAACCGCCTCTCGCTCGCGCCCGGCGAGGCGCTCTTCCTGCCGGCGGGCAACCTGCACGCCTACCTCGCGGGCCTCGGCATCGAGCTGATGGGGCCGAGCGACAACGTCCTCCGGTGCGGGCTCACGGCCAAGCACGTCGACGTGGCGGAGCTCCTCGCCGTGGTCGACTCGACGCCGCTGGTCGAGCCGCGACTGCCCGCGCAGGCGCTGGACGGCGCCATCGCGTACCGGCCGCCGGCGCCGTTCGAGCTGCGCCGCATCCAGGGCGAGCATCGCGTCGATGGGGGGAGGGGGCTGCTGCTCGCGGTCGCGCCGGCGCGGCTGACGGTCGACGGCGAGCCGCGCGAGCTCGCCGGCGCCGGGGCCGCCTGGATCGACAGCGACCAGCCGTTCACGGTGGCCTCGGCTGCCGCCTGGCTGGCTCTGGAGCGCGACACGCCGTAGGCTTCCCCTCCGCGGTGGTGGCGGCGACACGCTTACAATCCTCGACTTGACGCGGAGCGAACTACACCGGTGTAATTGGTGCAGCGCGGGCCCGGCCGGGGTCCCGCAGAAACCGGGGGAAGCCATGCGAGAGGGAGTGCAGCGCAGCACGACAGCGCGAGGCATCGAAGAGGGCGGGCTGCGTCGCGGCGTGCCGGGCGACTGGTTCGTCGACCCGATCATGCTGGGAGTGCCTGGCGTTCGCAATGAGGCGGACGACCACCCGCTGGGATGGCAGGCCGACGCGCTCTGCGCCGAGACCGATCCGGAGGCGTTCTTCCCAGAGAAGGGCGGCTCCACGCGGGATGCCAAGCGCATCTGCGACACCTGCGAGGTGCGCCAGCAGTGCCTCGAGTACGCGCTCGAGAACGACGAGCGCTTCGGCATCTGGGGCGGCCTCTCGGAGCGCGAGCGGCGAAAACTGCGCAAGCTGGCCTGAGTGGGCACAGTGCGCTCATAGGATGGGCGCGTGACTGCTGTCCTCACCCTGATGGTCCGCGACGAAGCGGACATCATCGCCGCGATGCTCGAGCATCATCTCGCCCACGGCATCGATCGGATCCTCGTGACGGACAACGGGTCCGTCGACGGCACCCGGGAGATCCTCGACGCGTACGCGCGCGTGGCCCCCGTGACCGTCTTCGACGACCTGGAGCATCGCAAGCAGCAGTCAGAGGTCGTCACCCGCATGGCTCGGCTCGCTGCTGCGGAGCACGGCGCGGACTGGGTCATCAACGCCGACGCGGACGAGTTCCTGCGGCCGGTCGACCCCGAGCTGACGCTCGGCCAGGTGTTCGCGGCGCTGCCGCGAGCCGTGGGCTCCTTCCGGGTTCCGGTCACCAACCTGGTCGGTCCGCTCGCTCGTCACGGCTCCGGCATCAGGCGGCTCGTCCACCGGGACGTGCGCAGCGATGAGCAGCTGCGCGCAGCCGGGCTCATCGCCCACCCGACGCGCAACGCAATCCACGTCGGCGACCCGGATGTCGAGGTCTCGCAGGGCAACCACGCCGTGTCGATCCCGGCGGGCGCCGAGCCCGACGACGCACTCGCGCTGGAGGTGCTGCACCTGCCGTGGCGGTCGATGGAGCAGATCGAGCGGAAGACGCGCAACATGGGCGAGGGCTACGACGCCAGTCCGGCGCTGCGGCCGTCTCCTCGGCACCACGGCATGCGCGACTGGCGTCGGATGCGCGCGGGGCTGCTGACCTCGTTCATCGCCGCACGCATGCCGCTGCCGGGAGAGCTCGACGGCCCCGGCTTCGAGCGCGACACCTCGTTGCGCGACGCGCTCGACGCGCTCGACGCGCTGCTGCCGGAGCTGCACACGGCCTCGCTCGACGACTCCGCGGATGCGCCGTTCGACGACGACGCGATCCTCGAGATGCGCGTGCAGGCGAGGGCGGCCGAGGCGCTTGAGCGCCTGGCGCTCGACGAGTTGACGAATGCCCGTCTCGACGCCGATGCGCTGCGCGAGGACCGCGACCGCATCGGCGTGCAGCTCGAGGGCACGAGCGGGCACGCGGAGCGATTGGAGCGCGAGCTCGAAGCGGCTCGCCTCGAGAGCGCGAACCTGCGACTCGAGCTCGATGCCCTGCGCCGGTCCGGTGCGCAGCGGGTCGCCGACGCCGCGCGCAGGGCGATGGGGCGCGTCAGCCGCGGCTGAGCCCGCCGATCGGGCGGCACACCGGGCCCAACCCCTGCCGTCGTGCGCAACGCCCCCTAGCCTTGCCGAGTGCATCCGAGGGTCTTCGTCGTGCTCGCGGCCAGCAGCGGCGCCGCGTACCTTCCGGCGACCCTCGCCGCGGTGGAGGCGCAGACCCTCGCACCTGAGCGGCTGATCGCGGTGGACGGCGGCTCCAAGGACGCCTCCCGCGCGGTGCTCGAGGGCTCGCGCGCACGCAGCGTGGTCGCGGCCTCGCGCCTGCCCTACGGACAGCTGATCGGCAAGGGAGTCGCCTCGTTGCCGCTGGCCGAGGACGGTGACTGGCTGTGGCTGCTCGCGCACGATGCGACCCCGCATCCACGGGCGCTGCAGGCGCTGCTGGCGCACGTCGACTCGCATCCGAGCGTGGCCGTGGTGGGCCCGAAGGTGATGCGCGCCGACGCCCCAGACCGCTTCGCCGAGTTCGGGGAGTCGATGACGCCCCTCGGGCGCAGCCTGCTGCTGCACGAGGGCGAGCTCGATCAGGGCCAGCACGACGACGACAGCGACCGGCTCGGCGTCGCCGAGACGGGCATGCTCATCCGCCGCGACGTGTTCGAACGGCTCGGAGGCTTCGATCCGGCGCTGCGCTCCATCGACGCCGGCCTCGACCTCGGCGTGCGAGCCAGGCTTGCGGGCCACCGCGTCGCCGTCGAGCCGCGTGCGCGGGTGCGCCGGGCCGGCGGACCGGAGCACTTCGACGCGCGCTCGGTGAGCGATGCGCAGCGCGTGGCAATCTCGCGAAGGGCGCAGCTGCACCGGCGGCTCGCCTATGCGAACCCCTTCGCGCTCGTGCTGCACTGGCTGCTGCTGCTGCCGCTGGGAATCGCGCGCACGATCGTGCACCTGCTCGCGAAGCGGCCCGCAGCAGTGCTCGCCGACTGGCGCGCGACGCTCACGACGCTGGTCGCGTTCGGCCCGACGGCACGGGCGCGGCGGCGGATCGCATCGGCGCGGAGGATGGGCTGGGCATCGCTGCGCCCGCTGCGCGCCTCCTGGCGCACGGTGCGGACGCAGCGCCGTGCGCTCGGCGATCCCGAGCGCATGCAGCTCGCGGCAGACGAGCGCGTGGGGTTCGTGGAGGGCGCCGGGCTGTGGGTCACGGCGCTCGCCGTCATCGTCGGCATCGTGCTGACACCGCAGCTGATCGGTGCCGCAGCCGCGACGGGCGGCGGGCTGCTGCCGCTCTCGGGCTCGCTCGGCGAGCTGTGGTCGAACACCTTGTTCGGTCCGCGCGACGCGCTGGGCGCGGTGACCGGGCCCAGCGATCCCTTCGTGCTGGTGCTGGCGCTGCTGGGCTCGCTCACGCCCTGGCACCCGTCGACCGCGATCGTGCTGCTGCTCTTCCTCGCTCCCGCCATCGCGTCGCTGACGAGCTTCTTCGCGGCACGACGGATGACGACCTCACGGTGGGCGCCGGCCGTCGCTGCTGCCCTGTGGTCGCTGTCGCCGCTGCTGCTGGCGCCCATCGTCGAAGGCAGGCTCGGCGCTGTGCTCGCGCACCTGGCCCTGCCGCTCGCGGTCGTCGGTCTCCTGCGGGCATCCGCATCCTGGCGGGCGGCCGGCGCCGCGGCGATCCCCGTCGCCGTCGTCGTCGCCGGCTCGCCGGTGCTGCTGCCTGCGATGCTGCTGCTCGGCATAGTGGCGGCAGCCATCAGCTGGCGACGGCCGCTGCGACCGCTCGCGGCGCTGCTCCCTGCCGCGGTGCTGTCCGCACCGGTCGCGATCGCCCGGTGGATCGACGGCTCGCCGCTGGCGGCGCTGGCCGATCCCGGCGTGCCGAAGCCGTCGGCGCCGCCGACGGCCGTGGAGGCCGCACTGCTCGCCCCTGACGCTTCGCTGGCGACGCTCGATGGCGTGATCGCGTGGCTCGCGCCGGGCGCCGACCCGGTGTGGTTCGCGCTCGGCCTGCTGGCGCCGCTCGCGCTCGCCGCGCTCGCAGGCGTGGTCCTGCGGCCGGCGAGCGCCTGGCCGTGGCTGCTGCTGGTGCTGGCGGGCTACGCGACGGCGGTCGCCTCGACACGGCTCGAGCTGACCAGCTTGGCCGGGGAGCCGGTGACCGTCTGGGCCGGCAGCGGCGCGTCGCTGGCGCTGGCTGCGCTCATCGCGCTCGCGCTCGTCGCGGTGGACGTCGACGACCGCCGAGGCAGCCTGCCGGCCAGTGTCGTCGTGCTCGCCGCGCTCGCGGCGGCCGTGCCGCTCATCGCGACATCCTTCCTGACGCCCGCGACCGTGATCGCGGCACCCGACCGCCGCATGCCGGCATTCGTCGATGCCGCGGCCGAGAACGATCAGCACATCGGCACGCTCGTGCTGCATCCGCTCGCACAGGGCGTGCTCGGCGTCGACGTCGAGCGCGGTCGCGGCGCAGCACTCGACGACGTCGCCACCGGCGTGCTCACGCGCGAGCACGCCGGTGAGGTCGAGCAGCAGCTCGCGCAGGCCGCTGTCGACCTGGCCGCCGGCGGCGACGTCGACGTCGCCGCCCTGCTCGACGACCAGGGCGTGCAGTTCATCCTGCTCGAGCAGGAGCGCGAAGGCGCAGCGGCGGTGCACGACCGGGCGCAGCGCTCGCTGGACGCGCGGGGCGACCTGCAGGCGATCGGCCAGACCGAGTCGGGGCTGCTGTGGCAGCGCGTCGATGCCCGGCCCGGCGAGCCGGCTGCGCCGGTCTCCTGGGCGGGCTGGCTGCTGCTGGGGCAGCTGGTGGCGCTGGGTGCCGCGGTCGTCGCCGCGCTGCCCTCGCTGCGCCGCGGCGCTCGCGTGCGCACCAGGCGGCTCGAGGGAACGGGGGAGTGGCAGTGAGCGACCGCGACAGGGAGCCGCTCGACGACTCGCAGGAGTTCGACGACGTCTCGCCCATCGATGAGGCCGACGCGCCGCGCGAGCACCGGCCGGCTCCGGAGGAGCTCGCCGTCGAGGCCGAGGCGCAGGCCGAGGCGGAGGCCGACACCGGCAGCGCGGGCGACATCGCCAGCGACGTCGCGCTCACCGACCGCGAGGCGGTCGCGAACGACGCCGCGCTGGCCGTCCGGCGCGTCGAGCGACGGGATGTCGTGCGGTGGAGCGCGCGTGCGCTGGCCGGCGTCGCTGCCGCAGCGCTCGGCGTCGGCGCGGTGCTCGGGGCCGGAGCACTGCCCGACGATGCCCGCGTGCGCGCCGAGGTGCCCGCGACCCAGGTGCAGCCGGCTTCGCCGCTGCAATCGCGCGTGTGCGCCGGCCCGGCGCTGCGCGTCGGCACAGCCGATGGCGAGGATGCGCTCGCGATCGCTGCCATCGCCGACCCCTCACTGGTGACCGGCAGCCTTGGCGGCGACGTGGAGCAGGCCGCGCTGCGCGTCACGGGCGCGGGCGACGTCCGCGGCGGCGAGTCGATCGTGCAGCGCAACGAGGCCTCGACGCTCTCCGCGGCGCAGAGCCTCGACATCGACGTCGACGCGGTGCGCGGGTTCGCGGCGAGCGAGTGCGCGGAGACGAGCCTGGACCAGTGGCTGGTGGGCGGCTCGACGCGCACCGGCCGGCAGACGGTGCTGACGATCGCCAACGCCTCCGAGGTCAGTGCGAGCGTCGACGTCACCGTCTACGGCGCGGAGGGACCGGTCGAGAGCGTCGGGTCGACCGGCATCGCCGTGGCGCCGGGTGCCGAGGAGGTGCTCGATCTCGCCGCCCTCGCCCCCGGTGTCTCGGACGCGGTGGTGCGCGTCGCATCCGTCGGCGCACCGGTCACCGCGCACCTGCAGCAGACCACCACGCGCGGGCTCGAGCGCGGCGGGTTCGAGACCATCGACCCGGTTCCGGCGCTGCTGACCACCGTGCTGCCCGGCGTGGCCGTGACCGAGCCCACAGGGCTCGAGACGCAGCCCGACTACGACGACACCGCGGGAGTGCTGCGGCTGCTCTCACCGCAGGGAGGCGACGTGCGCGTCGTGTTCCAGGCGAGCGACGGCTCCAGCATCGAGTCGAGCGGCACGCTCGAGGCCGGTCGGGTGACCGACTTCGACCTCGAGGAGCTGCCGGTCGGCACCCACGCGATCCGTGTCGAGTCCGATGCGCCCGTGGTCGCGGGCGCGCGCACCGTGGCCGTCGCCGGCGAGGGGCTCGATTTCGACTGGGTCGCCGGCGGACAGGCGCGCTCGGGCACCTCGGCGATCGCGGTGCCGTCGGGGCCGGCGGCGACGCTGCACGTCGTGAGCACCTCGGATGCTGACCAGGAGATCACGGTCGCGGGCGAGACCGTGCAGCTGCCCGCGAACGGCGTCCACGAGCAGCAGGTGGGCGGCGGCACGGTGGAGGTGAGCGGCGACGATCTCGTCCTCGCCCTCGAGTACCGCAGCCCGAGCCTCGTCGGCGGCTTCACGGTGAGCACCCAGGGCCGGGCGGCGAGCGGCGTGCTGGTGGTGCACTGATCCCGAGGAGCAGTGGTGCTGGAGCTCAGTGGTGCTGACACTCAGTGGTGCCGCCAGCGATCCGGCGCGACCTCCCAGGGATCGCGGCCGATGAGCTCGGCGGCGGCGCGGAAGACCGCGCCCTCGATGGCCACCTGGCGATGCCAGGGATCGTCGACGTGCACGCGCGGCAGCCGCTGCAGCGGGAGCCGGTAGATCGTGATCGTGCGCTGCTGCGTGTCGATCGCCCACTCCGGCACCTCGTCCAGGCGGTCGGCCAGCGCCCGCGGCGGCATGTCCGCCCAGCGGAAGCGCACGTCGCCGAGCTCTGCCGGCCACAGCGCGGTCACGTAGTCGGCCGCATCCGCCGCGATGTCCTCGAAGCGCGTCTCGCGCGAGGAGAGGAAGGGCAGCACGGGGCCGGCGACCGACGAGCGGATGTCGCGGCCGTGGCGCGATCCACGAGAGCGTTGGCGCGCGGGCATGCCGCCATCCTACGTGTCGCAGCCCCTTCCTCCACGGCGGGGATACCCTGGGGGCGATGGATGACAGGACGTGCTCGCGCCCCGGCTGCCGCCGATATGCGGACCGCACCGTCACGGTCGACTACGCGGCGCAGCTGCTCGTCGTCGGACCCCTGCAGCGGGCAAGCCGGCGGGGTGCGATAGAGGGCAGCTACGGCTTGTGCGAGCCGCACGCCGATCGTCATGCCGGCCCGACCGGGTGGCAGGTCGTTCGCTACGAGCCCGCGACCTCGACCGACACGTTCGACGAGTGAAAGAGGAAGCATGTCGCTGACGGACATCGTGAAGGCGTACGACGTGCGCGGCCTGGTCGACGGGCAGCTCACCGAGCCGGTCGTGCGTGCGCTCGGCGCCGCGTTCGCCGACGAGGTGGGCACCGAGGCGCCCATCGTGATCGGGCACGACATGCGCCCCTCGTCGCCGGCGCTGGCGGCGGCGGCGGCGGAGGGTGCGCAGACCCGCGGCGCGGACGTCGTGCTCATCGGGCTCTGCTCCACCGACGGCACCTACTTCGCCTCCGGCTCCCTGCACGCGCCCGCGATGATGTTCACCGCATCCCACAACCCCGCTGCCTACAACGGCATCAAGTTCTCGCGCGCGGGCGCGCGCGGGGTCAGCCTCGAGACCGGGCTGGCGAGCATCCGCGACGGCGCGCAGCGCTACCTCGACGACGGGCTCACCGAGGCGCCGCAGCGCGGCACGCTCAGCGAGCGCGACGTGCTCGCCGACTACGCGGCGCACCTGCGCTCGCTCGTCGACCTCCGCGGCATCCGCCCACTCAAGGTCGTGGTGGATGCGGCCAACGGCATGGGCGGGATGACCGTTCCCGCAGTGCTCGGCGAGGCCGCCGGGCTCAGCGCGCTGCCGCTGGAGGTCGTGCCGATGTACTTCGAGCTCGACGGCACCTTCCCGAACCATGAGGCGAATCCGCTCGACCCGACGAACCTCGTCGACCTGCAGGCCGCGGTGATCGAGCACGGGGCCGACATCGGGCTCGCGTTCGACGGCGACGCCGACCGCTGCTTCGTGATCGACGAGCGGGGCGGGGCCGTCTCGCCCTCCGCCGTCGCCGCGATCGTCGCCGAGCGCGAGATCCGCCGCGTGCAGGCGGAAGGCGAGCGCGACGTCGTCGTGATCCACAACCTCATCACCAGCCGCGTCGTGGCGGAGGTGATCGCCGATGCCGGCGCGACGCCCGTGCGCACGCGCGTCGGCCACTCGCTCATCAAGGACCGCATGGCCGAGACCGGCGCGGTCTTCGGCGGAGAGCACTCGGCGCACTACTACTTCCGCGACTTCTGGGGTGCCGACAACGGCATGCTCGCCGCCATGCACGTGCTGGCCACGCTTGGCGCCGATGCCGAGCCGATGAGCAGCCTGGCTGCCCGCTACACGCCCTACTTCGCCTCCGGCGAGATCAACTCCACCGTCGCCGACGTGCCCGCCGCGTACACGCGCATCGTCGAGGCGTTCGCGGGGCGCGGCGAGTTCGACGAGCTCGACGGGCTCACCGTCACGGCGCCCGGCGGCGCCTGGTGGTTCTCGGTGCGGCCGTCGAACACCGAGCCGCTGCTGCGGCTCAACGCCGAAGCGGAGACCGAGCCGGCCATGATCGCGATCCGCGACGAGGTGCTCGGTCTCATCCGGGGCTGAGCCGCTGGGATGCCCCGGATGCCGATCGTGCAGCGAACGCCGAAGTAGCCTTACCCTCATGTCGCATTCCGTCACCAAGGCCGTCATCCCCACCGCAGGGCTCGGCACCCGATTCCTGCCGGCGACCAAGGCGCTGCCGAAGGAGATGCTGCCGGTGGTGGACAAGCCGGCGATCCAGTACGTCGTGGAGGAGGCCGTGCGCGCGGGCCTGCCCGATGTGCTGTTCGTCACCGGTCGCAACAAGAACGCGCTCGAGAACCACTTCGACCGCGCGACCGAGCTGGAGGCGATCCTCCAGAACAAGGGCGACGCGCAGAAGCTCGCGCGCGTCGCGGAGTCGACGGACCTCGCCAACGTGCACTACGTGCGGCAGGGCGACCCGAAGGGCCTCGGGCACGCGGTGCTGCGCTCGAAGGCGCATGTGGGCGGCGACTCCTTCGCGGTGCTGCTGGGCGACGACATCATCGATGGCCGCGACCTGCTGCTGGAGCGCATGCTGGAGGTGCACGACGTGCGCGACAGCTGCGTGGTCGCGCTGATGGAGGTCGATCCGTCGCAGGCGCACATGTACGGCATCGCCACGGTGGAGGCGACCGAGGAGGATGACGTGGTGCGGGTGCGCGGCCTGGTCGAGAAGCCGGAGCCCGGCACCGCGCCGTCGAACCTGGCGATCGTGGGCCGCTACGTGCTCAAGCCCGAGATCTACCCGGTGCTCGAGCAGACCCCGCCGGGTCGCGGCGGCGAGATCCAGCTGACGGATGCGCTGCTGACGATGGCCGACGACGACCAGCTCGGAGGGGTGCACGGCGTGGTCTTCCGCGGCCGCCGCTACGACACGGGCGATCGGCTCGACTACATCAAGGCCAACGTGCGCCTGGCGGTCGAGCGAGAGGACCTGGGGCCGGATCTGCGCGCCTGGCTCACGGAGTTCGTGGGCACCTTCGAGCGCTGAGCCGCCAGCGCGGCCTGGTGCCGTCGATGGCGGCGCGACAGTACGCTGGATGCCATGAGCAAGCTCCTTGTGACCGGCGGCGCCGGGTTCATCGGATCGAATTTCGTGCACTACGTGGTGGCGAACACCGACCATGACGTGGTGGTGCTGGATGCGCTGACCTACGCGGGCGACCGCGCGACGCTCGCGGGTCTGCCGGAGGATCGTGTGCGGCTGGTGGTCGGTGACATCGCCGATGCCGAGGTCGCCGACGGCCTGGTGGCCGAGGCTGATGCGGTGGTGCACTACGCGGCGGAGTCGCACAACGACAACTCGCTGTCGGATCCGGGCCCGTTCGTGCACACGAACCTGGTCGGCACGTTCACGCTGCTGGAGGCCGCGCGCCGGCATGGCACGCGATTCCATCACATCTCCACCGATGAGGTGTACGGGGATCTGGAGCTGGACGACCCGGCGAAGTTCACGCCGGAGACGCCCTACAACCCGTCGAGCCCGTACTCGTCGACGAAGGCCGGCTCCGATCTGCTGGTGCGCGCCTGGGTGCGCTCGTTCGGGCTGGAGGCGACGATCTCGAACTGCTCGAACAACTACGGCCCGCGCCAGCATGTGGAGAAGTTCATCCCGCGGCAGATCACGAACGTGATCGACGGGGTGCGGCCGCGCCTGTACGGAGCGGGCGAGAACGTGCGCGACTGGATCCACGCGGATGACCACTCCTCCGCGGTGCTGCGGATCCTGGAGGCGGGCAGGACGGGCGAGACGTACCTGATCGGTGCCGACGGGGAGCGCAACAACCTCGAGGTGGTGCAGGCGATCCTGCGGCTCATGGGTCAGGAGCCGGATGCCTTCGATCACGTGAAGGACCGCGCCGGGCACGACCTGCGCTACGCGATCGATGCGACCAAGCTGCAGCAGGAGCTGGGCTGGGAGGCGTCGTTCACCGACTTCGAGGCCGGCCTCGCCGACACCATCGACTGGTACCGGGCGAACGAGGACTGGTGGCGGCCGCAGAAGGCCGCCGCCGAGGCGAAGTACGCGCAGGCCGGGCACTGAGCCGGCCGGCGAGGGGGAGGCGCTGATGGAGACGGGCAAGCAGCTGCGCATGCGCGAGACGCCGATTCCGGGCTTCCTGGTGATCGACCTGCCGGTGCACGGCGACAACCGGGGCTGGTTCAAGGAGAACTGGCAGCGCGAGAAGGCGCTGGCGCTGGGACTGCCCGACTTCGGACCGGTGCAGAACAACATCTCCTTCAACGAGCAGCCCGGCGTCACCCGCGGCATCCACGCCGAGCCGTGGGACAAGTACATCTCGGTCGCCTCCGGGCGCGTGTTCGGCGCCTGGGTGGATCTGCGCGAGGGCGACTCCTTCGGCGCCACCTTCACGATCGAGATCGATCCCTCGATCGCGGTGTTCGTGCCGCGCGGCGTGGGCAACGCGTTCCAGGCGCTCGATTCCGACACCGCCTACTCCTACCTCGTCAACGCGCACTGGTCTGCCGAGGCGCAGGGCGAGTACACGTTCTTGAACCTCGCCGACGAGACCGCCGCCATCGACTGGCCGATCCCGTTGGCGCAGGCCGAGCTGTCGGAGAAGGACAAGGCACACCCGCGCTTGGCGGACGTGACGCCGATGCCGCCCCGCAAGACCCTCGTGCTGGGGGCGAACGGGCAGCTCGGTCGCGCCCTGCAGCAGCAGTGGGCGGGCAGGAGCGATGTCGACTTCGTCGGCCGCGACCGCGTCGACCTCGCTGATCCCGCCGCGCTGGAGCAGATCCGCTGGTCGTCCTACGACACGGTCGTCAACGCCGCGGCCTACACCGCCGTCGACGCCGCCGAGACGCCGGAGGGCCGCAGCGCTGCGTGGGCGATCAACGCAGCCGCGCCCGCCAGGCTCGCCGCGATCGCCGCTCAGCACCGCCTCACGCTCGTGCACGTCTCCAGCGACTACGTCTTCGACGGCACGCGCGAGCTGCACGACGAGCAGGAGCCGTTCTCGCCCCTGGGCGTCTACGGCCAGTCGAAGGCCGCGGGCGATCTGGCGGTCGCGACCGCACCCAGGCACTGCATCCTGCGCACCTCCTGGGTCGTGGGCGAGGGAAAGAACTTCATCACCACCATGGCCTCGCTCGCCGAGCGCGGCGTCGATCCGAGCGTGGTCGGCGATCAGGTCGGCCGGCTCACCTTCGCGAGCGAGCTGGCGCGCGCCATCGACCACCTGCTGGCGGTCGGCGCCCCGTCCGGCACCTACAACGTCTCCAACGCGGGTGAGCCGCTCAGCTGGGCCGCGATCGCGCAGCGCGTGTTCGCGCAGGCGGGGCACGAGCCGGGCCGGGTGACCGCTGTCACGACCGAGCAGTACTACGCGGGCAAGGACGGCATCGCCCCGCGGCCGCTGCGCAGCGCCATGGATCTCGGCCGGCTCGAGGCCACCGGCTTCGTGCCCCGCGATCAGCTCGAGATGCTCGACGCATACGTCGACTCGCTCGCCGGCGCGTGAGCATGGGTCGCGCGCTCGTCGTCGGCGGCAACGGGTTCCTCGGTGCCCACCTGGTCGACGCGCTCGCGGCCGACGGCTGGCAGGTCGACGTCTTCGACCGGTTCTCCACCGCGCCCCGCTACCGCGCGAGCGCACCGCGCGCGCTGCGCGGCACGTTCTCGGCCGGCGACGCGATCCGCGAGGCGGTCGCCGGCCACGACCTGATCATCCACGCGCTGTCGGCGACCACGCCCGCGCAGGGGCTCGGCGGTCCGCAGGCCGACGTCCAGGCGAACCTGCTGCCGACGCTCGACCTGCTGGGGGAGGCGGTGCGCACCGGCGTGGGCCGGGTGCTGTTCATCTCCTCCGGCGGCACCGTCTACGGCTCGGCCGAGGGCGCGGTGCCGGAGGATGCGCCGCTGCTGCCGATCTCGCCCTACGGCATCGGCAAGGTGGCGATCGAGCACTACCTGCACTACTTCGCGATCGAGCACGGGCTGCCGTCGGCGGTGCTGCGCGTGGCGAACCCCTACGGCCTGCGCGCCGATGCGACGCTGCCGGAGTTCGGCCTCGTCAGCGCCCTGCTGCGGGCGGCCGCGGCGGACGGCCGCGCCACGCGGCTGGGCGACGGCTCGATGGTGCGCGACTACCTGCACGTCGACGACGTGGTCGCGCAGGTGCGTGCGGTCGTCGCCGATCCGGCCTTCAGCGGACCGCTGAACATCGGCAGCGGGGTCGGTCGCAGCGTGCAGCAGATCATCGAGCAGGTCCGCGCCACCACCGGTGCCGCACTGCCCGTCGACGAGCGCCCGGCGCCCGCGTCGTTCGTCGAGCACATCGTGCTCGACACCTCCCGCTTCGCGACGACGTTCGGGCAGCTGCTGGCCGTACCGCTCGCGGAGGGGATCGAGCGCACCTGGCGCGACTGGCGCCGCTGAGCTACCGCAGCGGCAGCGCGCCGCCCTCGGCCATCGCACGCTCGAGCGGTTCGGCGAGGCTGCGCGCGTAGCTGCCGGTCAGATGCCCGCGGTCGCGATAGACCTGCACGCCTGCGACGATCGCGGGGCAGCGCGTCTCGCCGCAGATCGCGTCGTTCAGATCCACCTCGAGCGCGCGCGGCTCGAGCTCGAGCCCCGCCGTCTGCCCCGTGCCGCCGCCGGCCAGTCCGGCGGCACGGTCGAAGGAGCATGCCTGCGGCGAATCCGGCTCATTGGCGACGCAGTCCTCGATCGCGAAGCGCGCCGATGGGGTGTCGCGCATCACCACGACCTGACCGCCCCGGTCCAGCACAGCGCCCCAGGCATCGGCCATCCCGCGGCCGAGCGCCGCATCGGCGGCGGGGCCCTCGAGGACTGTGCCGTTCCACATCTGCGTCGGCGCGTTGCTGGTGAGCACCAGCGCCGGCTGCTGCTCCTCGAGCACCTGCGCGACGGCCTCGTTCCAGTGGGTGCAAGCGCTGTACGGCGCGGCGATCCCGTACATCGCGACCGGTGCGTCGGTGAACGGGCATCCCGCCTTCGTCATCGCCATGACGCGCCAGCCGTGCTGCTGGGCGAGCTCCTGCACGGTCGGCACCCACTGCGTCGCGTGCGAGTCGCCGACCACCACCACGAGCGGGCCGGCGTCGCCCCAGCTGCACGCGACGGCCTCCACGACCGATCCCTCGACGTGACAGCCTTCTGCGTAGGTCGCCGGCAGGTCTGCCTGCAGCTCGTCTGGCGCCGGAACGTACCCGTCGCGCTCGAGGTCGGCCACCGCATCCGCCGTGCCGTCCTCGGGGACAGCGGCAGCGCCGGCCGAGACCGCCGCAGGCCCGGGGTAGTCGGGCACGTGGGCGTTGGCGGGCGCGATCACCCGCATCGATCCCGCGACCATGAGGGTGACGGCGAGGCAAGTCGCACCCAGCAGCAGACCGCCGCGCACCGTAGCCCAGGGCAGCCGCGGGCTTCGCTTGCGCAGCGGTTCCTCGACGAAGCGGTAGGTGAGCCAGGCGAGGGCCAAGGTCGCGAGCACGAGCAAGAGCGAGCGCCAGGAGAGCAGCTCGACAGGCTTGTCGTACGGGTTGGAGAGGACGATGAGCGGCCAGTGCCACAGGTAGACGGAGTAGGACACCGCGCCCATCCACTGCACCGCGCGGCTGCCGAGCAGCCGGTGCACCAGGCCTTCGCTGTCGGCGCTGCCGGCCCACAGCACCACCGCGGTCGCGAGCGTCGGCCACCACGCGATCGTGCCGGGGAACGGCACCGAGGAGTCCAGCAGCGGGAACGAGGCGAGGGCGACCGCGAGCGCGGCGGCGGCGATCCAGCCCGCACCGCGGATCGCCAGCGCGGGCAGCACCGCGACGAGTCCGCCGAGAGCCAGTTCCCACAGGCGGGTCGGCGTGACGAAGTAGGCGGATGCCGGGCTCGCGACCGTCCACCACACCGACAGAGCAGCGGAGACCACGATGACCGTCACGATGATCGCGCCCGAGGTCAGCCGACGGCTGCGGCCGAGCCGGACCGCCAGCACGGCCGCCGCAGCCATGAGGAACGGCCACAGCAGGTAGAACTGCTCCTCGACGGCCAGCGACCAGTAGTGCTGGAACGGCGACGGCGGCTCGAAGCTCTGCAAGTAGTCGGTCGAGCCCTGCGCGAAGCGCAGGTTGACCGCGTAGAGCGCTGACCAGAGCGCGTCGCCGGCGAGCTCGGTGCGGCGGGTGGCGGGGAGCACGGCCCAGCCGACCGCGAGCGTCGCCACGAGCACGAGCGTCGCGGCGGGCAGGATGCGCCGGCTCCGGCGCGACCAGAAGTCGACGAGGGTGGCGCGGTCGAGCCGGGGGCGCTCGACCAGCCAGCGGGTCATGAGGTAGCCGGAGATGACGAAGAAGACGTCGACGCCAACGAAGCCGCCGGGCAGCGCATCCTTGTCGAGGTGCCAGACGAGCACGGCGAGGACGGCGATGGCGCGAAGTCCCTGAATGTCGCGGCGGTGTGCGCGAACGGGAGCGGCGGCGGGCACCCGACGATTCTACGAGCGCGAGCGTCCTGAGCATGCACGCAATCGCCGCGAGCACGGCATTCTCAAGCGCCGCGCAGCCGCGAAGGCGCGCTCGGCACCGCGCCACCGGGGTGGGAGAATGGCGGGCATGACCGACACCGCCCCCCGCATCCTCGAGCACGATGTGCGCGACCTCGGCCTGGCCGAGGCTGGCCGCCACCAGATCCGCCTGGCCGAGCACGAGATGCCGGGCCTGATGGAGCTGCGCCGCCGATACGCCGATGCGCAGCCGCTCGCCGGCCAGCGCATCGCCGGCAGCCTGCACATGACCGTGCAGACCGCCGTGCTGATCGAGACCCTCCTCGCCCTGGGCGCCGAGGTGCGCTGGGCGAGCTGCAACATCTTCTCCACACAGGATGAGGCCGCCGCCGCGATCGTGGTCGGCGACGGCACGGTCGAGGCGCCGAACGGCGTGCCCGTGTTCGCCTGGAAGGGCGAGACGCTCGAGGAGTACTGGCGCTGCACGAACCGGATCTTCGACTTCGAGGACGGCCCCACGCTCATCCTCGACGACGGCGGCGACGCCACGATGCTCGTGCACCGGGGCCGGGATGCGGAGCTCGTGGGTGCTGCGCCCGTCACGCCGGCGGGCGCCCCTGACGAGCTGCACGTGATCGATGCGCTGATCGCGACCACGCTCGCCGACGACCCGCAGCGCTGGACCCGCATCGCAGCGCAGCTGCGCGGCGTCACCGAGGAGACCACCACCGGCGTGCACCGGCTCGAGCAGCTCTTCGCAGACGGCACGCTGCTGTTCCCGGCGATCAACGTCAACGACTCCGTCACGAAGTCGAAGTTCGACAACCGCTATGGCATCCGTCATTCGCTGCCCGACGGGCTCAACCGCGCGACCGACGTGCTGATCGGCGGCAAGACCGCCTTCGTGGTGGGCTACGGCGATGTCGGCAAGGGCGCGGCGGATGCGCTGCGCGGCCAGGGCGCGCGAGTCATCGTCAGCGAGGTCGACCCGATCTGCGCCCTGCAGGCGGCGATGGACGGCTTCCAGGTCGCCAGGGTCGAGGATGCCCTCGAGACCGCCGACATCTGGATCACCACCACCGGCAACGAGCACGTCATCACGGTCGAGCACCTGCAGTCGATGAAGCACCTCGCGATCGTCGCCAACGTCGGCCACTTCGACAACGAGATCGACATCGCGGGGCTCGAGCGCTCCGGTGCCGAGCGCATCGAGATCAAGCCGCAGGTGCACGAGTGGCGCCTCTCCTCCGGGCGCGCGATCCTGGTGCTCTCCGAGGGCCGTCTGATGAACCTCGGCAACGCGACCGGGCACCCCTCGTTCGTGATGTCGAACTCGTTCTCGAACCAGGTGCTGGCGCAGATCGAGCTCGCGACGAAGGACTACGAGCTGGGCGTCTTCCGGCTGCCGAAGGTGCTCGACGAGGAGGTCGCGCGCCTCCACCTCGATGCGCTCGGCGCACGCCTCACGACCCTCACCGACGAGCAGGCCGCCTACATCGGTGTGCCTGTCGAGGGCCCCTTCAAGCCCGAGCACTACCGCTACTAGCAGCGCTGTCCTGCTGCTCGCAGCTCGTGTCGCTCAGGGCGCCTCGGCGAGCAGCTCGTCGAGCTCCTCGTCGAGGAGGTAGAGCACGACGTCATCGAGGACGACCGGCTGCGTCTCGCGCTCGAGCAGCAGGACGAGCTCGGGGTCGGCGGGGAAGCGCAGGTCGTTGCCGATGGCGACGGCTGTCACGCCGTCGGCTCCAGGATCCTCGACGAACGGCGCCTCGATGTTCGGCCGTGCGACATGGCGCGAGAGCTGCAGTACGAGCACCGCGCCGTCGGGGGCGGGGTCGGCCGCCATGGCCGCGTCGATGCGCGCGACGCCGGTCGGGCTCACCGAGAGCACATGGACCACGCCGCTCGCCGGGCCGACGAGCAGCAGCGCCGTGAGCGCGCCGGCGATGACCCCCGCGCGACGGCTGCGTACCCGGCGCCACAGCGCGACGATGCCGATGCCGCTCAGCAGCAGCGGTGCCCACAGCCAGCCGATCGTGTAGTGGGGGAGCGCGACGGGCGATGCCGAGAGCAGCACGGCCGCGGCGGCGCCCGCGCTCGCGATCGCGAGGACGGCGCGCAGCCGGCGCTCGAGCACGACGCCGAGCGCTGCGGCGAGCGCGATCGCGACGAGGGCGAGCCAGCCGACCGTCTCGCCGCCGAGCCACGCGATCGCGAACCACGGGGCGTGGCGGTAGGTCTGACCCGCGATCTCGACCAGGTGGCCACGCTCGGCATGCTCCGCCTGCCACGCGATCATGCTTGCGACGGCATCCACGCCGCCGAAGGGGGCGTAGACGACGAGGCACGTGGCGATGCCCGCGGCGGCGAACGCGAGGATCGAGCCCCACACCTGCGCCTGCCGCAGTGCCCGCCACGGCACGAGCACGAGCGCCCCGATGAGGAACGCCGCGGCCGACGCCTTCGAGAGCAGCGCGAGGCCGAGGGCCACGCCCGCGATCGCGGCGAGCCAGGGCTGCCGATGGGCGTTCCACCGCCACAGCAGCGCGAGCCCGACGAGCCCGAACAGGATGCTGAAGGGGTCGAGCAGCACCTGCCGGTCGACGAAGTCGGCGCCGACCACGCGGTGCGTCGTCACGAGCATGAGGCTCGCGGCAGCGGCGCTCGCGGTGCCGACGGCCGCGCGGATCCAGAGGAAGGCGACCGCCGCGGTGAGCACCATGACGATGCCCATCGCAATGCGCGCGCTGTCGATCCCGGGGCCTACGACGGCCTGCCAGAGACCGAGCAGCAGCTTGGCAAAGGGTGGATGCTCGGGGTTGAGCGAGAGGTCGCCATCGAGGTAGGCGACCCCGGCGCGCTGGTAGACGGTCTCGTCCGCGCCGACGTTGGCCTGGTCCAGTCGCCAGAACGCGATGAAGGCCGCGACGGCGAGCACGACCACCGGCGTGAGCACGTGGAGCCAGCGCTCCCCGCGCCGCACGGCGTCGGCAGTCGAGGGCGCTGACATCGGCACCATCATCCCACAGGGCCTCCCGCGGAGCCCGCCTCAGAGCATCGCGTCGGCGAGCACGCGCAGCAGCTCGGCCAGCCGCGCCTGATCGTCGGCGGGGATGTCCCGCAGCAGCCGCCGCTCGGCCTCCAGCAGCGCGTCGAGCGCGACGTCGACGCGGTCGATGCCCTCCTCGGTGAGCGCGACGAGCCGCACCCGGCGGTCCGAGGAGCCCTCGACGCGCTCGACCAGGCCGGATGCGACCAGGTTGTCGATGCGGTTCGTCATCGTGCCGCTCGTCACCATGGTCTGCGCGATGAGGCCCTTCGGGCTGAGCGGTCCGCCCTCGCGGCGCAGCGCGGCCAGCACGTCCCACTGCCAGGGCTCGAGCCCCGCCTGCTGGAACGCCTCCGCACGCACCCGACCGAGCTGCCGGGAGATGCGGGTCATGCGGCTGAGGACGTCGAGCGGTGACACGTCAGCGTCGGGCCGCACGCGCATCCACTGCTCCATGATGCGGTCGACGTCGTCGCGCGGCTCAGCCATGGCGCCAGTCTCGCACTATCGCCGCGGCGCTCGCCGACTCCGCCAAGCTCCGCCCTCGCTCGCTGCGCTCGCGACTCGCGGCGTCGCAATCGACCCACAGGGTCGATTGCTCCGCCCTTCCTCGCTCCGCTCGGAACTGGCGACGTCGCAGACGGTCCACAGGACCGTCTGCTCCGCCACCAGGATTCGAACCTGGACGAACGGCTCCAAAGGCCGTCGTGCTGCCGTTACACCATGGCGGATCGCGGCTACCAGGCTAGTCGTGCCAGAGGCGAGGCGCGCACGCATCCGACAGACTGGTGCGCATGCCCTCGACCGCCGCAGATGTCGTCGCCGTCGCCGTGACCTATCGCCCCGACGAGGAGGCGATCGTCGAGGTGCTCGAGCGCGCGGCCGCGCAGGTGGGCGCCCTGGTGGTGCTCGACAACGACTCGCCGGAGGTCGACGGCGCGCACTGGAGCTCACGGGCGGTCATCCCGGCCGGCGTCGAGCTGCAGCGCGAGCCGCGCAACCTCGGCCTGGGCGCCGCCTACAACCGGGCTGCCGCCATCGCCCGCGAGCGCGGCGCGCGATTCGTCATGCTGCTCGACCAGGACTCGCTGCTCGAGCCGGACTGCGTCGATGCGCTGCTGCGCCACGCCGACCAGCGCTCCGCCCGCGGCCCGCTCGGCGCCGTCGGCCCCACCTTCGTCGACGGCCGCAGCGGCAAGCGGGCGCCCTTCGTGCGCTTCGGGTTCCCGCTCAACAGGAAGTTCCACGCGCCGCCCGGCGGCGACGTCGACGTCGACTTCCTGATCTCCTCCGGCTCGCTCATCCCGCTCACGGCGCTCGAAGTCGCGGGCGGCTTCGACGAGGGGCTGTTCATCGACAGCGTCGACATGGAGTGGTGCTTCCGCGCCAGGGCCGCCGGCCTGCAGCTGGTCGGCGTCGCCGACGCCCGCATGCTGCACACCATCGGCGACGAGCTCGTGCGGCTGCCGGGCGGCGGCACGATGTTCGTGCACTCGCCGCTGCGGCTCTACATGATGACCCGCAACCGCGTCGCCCTCTGGCGCCGCTCGGCCACCCCGCGCACCTGGACGGCCCAGGACGTGCCGCGGATGCTCTTCAAGCTCGGGCGCATGACGGCGTTCGCGGCCCCGCGCATCCGGAACGCGAAGGCCATGCTGCGCGGAGCGCGCGACGGCTGGCGCGGCAAGCAGGGGCCGCCGCCCCCGTCGCGCCGGTAGCCTGAGAGCGCAATCGTACGCATCCGATGGGAGAGACCGTGCCTCAGGTCGCCGTCATCGTGCTCGCCGCTGGCGCGGGCACCCGCATGAAGAGCCGCACGCCGAAGCCGCTGCACCCGCTCGCGGGCAGACCGCTCATCGCCCATGTGCTCAGCACCGCCGGTGAGCTGCACCCCGAGCGCATCGTCACCGTCGTCCGCCACGAGCGCGACCGCATGGCGGAGGCCGTGCTGGAGTTCGCGCCGCACGTGCTCATCGCCGATCAGGATGAGGTGCCGGGCACCGGCCGCGCCGTCGAGCAGGGCCTCGAGGCACTGGGCGAGTTCGACGGCCACGTGGTCGTGCTCTCGGGCGATGTGCCGCTGATCGACGCCGGCACGCTCGGCACGCTGATCGAGCGCCACGAGCGCGAGGCCAACCAACTGACGCTGCTCTCGGCGCACCTGCCCGACCCGACCGGTCTGGGTCGCATCGTGCGCGACGGCGCCGGCACCTTCCTGCGCATCGTCGAGCAGAAGGACGCCTCGGAGGCCGAGCGCGCGATCGACGAGGTCAACGGCGGCATCTACGTCTTCGATGCCGCGGCGCTGCGTGCCGCGCTGCGCACCATCGACCGCGACAACGCGCAGGGCGAGATGTACCTGACGGATGCGGCGGTGCGGATTCAGGCGTCCGGCGGCCGCATCGACGCAGTGCCGGCGGGCGACAGCTGGGCGATCTGGGGCATCAACGATCGCGTGCAGCTCGCCGCCGCCGCGCATGAGCTGAACGACCGCATCATCCGCCGCTGGCAGCGCGCGGGCGTCACGGTCGTCGACCCCGCGTCCACCTGGATCGACGTCGACGTCACGCTCGCGGAGGACGTCACGATCCTGCCTGGCTCGCAACTGCACGGCGCCACCGTCGTCGCCGCCGGCGCCACCATCGGTCCGGACACCACGCTCGTCGACACCGAGGTGGGGGAAGACGCGGTCGTGAGGCGCACCGACGCGACCCTGTCGGTGATCGGCGCCCGCGCATCCGTCGGCCCGTGGTCCTACCTGCGCCCGAACTCGGTCATCGGCGAGGGCGGCAAGATCGGCACGTTCGTCGAGACCAAGAACTCGCAGCTGGGCGCAGGCAGCAAGGTGCCGCACCTGTCGTACATCGGCGACGCGACCATCGGCGCGGGCGTCAACGTCGGCGGCGGCGCCATCACCGCCAACTACGACGGCGTCGACAAGCACCGCACCACCATCGACGATGAGGTGCACACGGGCGTCCACAACAGCTTCGTCGCGCCCGTTAGAATCGGGGCCGGTGCGAAGACCGGAGCCGGTGCCGTCATCCGCAAGGACGTCGAGCCGGGGGCGCTGGCGATCTCGGTCGCACCGCAGCGGAACATGGCGGGCTGGGTCGAGGCGAACCGGCCCGGATCGAAGGCAGCCGACGCAGCCGCGGCGGCGGACACGCACGCACCTGAGGCCTAGGAGGCACCCGAGTGGGATCGATCGTCGCGAAGAACCGCAAGCACCTGGTGCTGGCGACCGGCAGGTCGCATCCGGAGCTCGCGAGCTCTGTGGCAGCAGAGATGGGCGCCGATCTCATGGATGTCGACATCCGCACCTTCGCGAACGGTGAGATCTACGCGCGGTTCCAGGGCTCGGTGCGCGGCGCCGACGTGTTCATCCTGCAGTCGTACTGCCGGCCGGTGAACGAGTGGCTCATGGAGCAGCTCATCATGGTCGATGCCCTCAAGCGCGCGAGCGCCAAGCGCATCACGGTCGTCATGCCGTACTACCCGTATTCCAGGCAGGACAAGAAGGGCCGCGGCCGCGAGCCGATCTCGGCCCGCCTGATCGCCGACCTGTTCAAGACCGCCGGCGCCGACCGCATCATGTCGATCGACATCCACGCCTCGCAGATCCAGGGCTTCTTCGACGGCCCCTTCGACCACCTCTTCGCGATGCCGGTGCTGCTCGAGCACTTCAGGCACACCGTGGACCCCGAGACGCTCACGGTCGTCTCGCCCGACATGGGCCGCGTGCGCGTCGCAGACGTCTGGAGCGACAAGCTGGGCGCCCCGCTCGCGATCATCCACAAGCGCCGCGACCCGCTGGTGCCGAACCAGGTCTCGGTGCACGAGATCGTCGGCAAGGTGCGCGGCCGCACGTGCCTGCTGGTCGACGACATGATCGACACCGGCCGCACGATCGTCAAGGCCGCCGAGGCGCTGAAGGCCAACGGCGCCACGAATGTGATCGTCGCGGCCACGCACGCGATCTTCTCCGACCCGGCCGGCGAGATCCTCAACTCCGACGTCATCGACAAGGTGGTCGTCACCGACACCCTGCCGCTGCGCGACGACCAGCGCTTCGAGAAGCTCGAGGTGCTCTCGATCGCACCGCTGCTGGCTCGCGCCATCACCGAGGTCTTCGAGGACGGCTCGGTCACGAGCCTGTTCGACGGCGCCGCCTGAGCCGCTTCCGATGATCGCGGCCGGCGAGCTGCAGTGCGCCTACTTCGACGCCTGGCGCTGCCGCTCCTGCACGCTGCTCGAGACGCCCTACGTGCGGCAGCTGGCCGAGCAGCAGTCGCGCATCGAGGCGCTGCTGCCCGAGATGCCATGGGATGCGCCGCACGCCAGCGCCGTGGGCGGGTTCCGGAACAAGGCCAAGATGGCCGTCGCCGGCAGCGTCGAGGCGCCGACGCTCGGGATCCTCGCCGTCGACGGCACCGGCATCGACCTGCAGGCATGCCCCCTGCACGAGCAGCCGATCGTCGACGCCATGCCGGTGCTCGAGCAGCTCATCCGCGACGCGCGCCTCACGCCGTACGACGTGCCGAGCCGGCGCGGCGAGCTCAAGCATCTCATCCTCACCTCGTCTCCCGACGGCGAGCTGGCGCTGCGCATCGTGCTGCGCTCCAGCGAGGCGCTGCCACGGATCCGCAAGCACCTCGGGCTGCTCGGCGCGCTGCCGATCGCGAGCGTCTCGGCCAACCTGCAGCCCGAGCACAAGGCGGTGCTGGAGGGCGACGAGGAGCTGCTGCTGGCGGGCACGGGCGTGCTCGAGATGCGCATCAACGGCATCGGCCTGCGCCTGCGCCCGCGCAGCTTCTTCCAGACCAACACCGCGGTGGCGGCCGCGCTCTACCGGCAGGCGACCGCCTGGATCGACGAGGCGGCGCCGGCAAGCCTGCTCGACCTCTACTGCGGCGTCGGCGGCTTCGCGCTGCACGCCGCTCGACCCGGCCGCCGCGTCGCGGGCGTCGAGCTCACGGCCGAGGCCATCGAGGCGGCGCGCGAGACCGCGGCGGCGATGGGGGCGGATGCGTCGTTCACCGTCGGCGACGCCGGCTCCGTCGACCTCGAGGGCGCGCGAGCGCCCGAGCTGGTGGTGGTGAACCCGCCTCGCCGCGGCATCGGCGCGCTCGCGGCGCGACTGGACACATCCGCCGTCTCCCGCGTCGTCTACTCGAGTTGCAACCCGGTGACGCTCGCGAGGGATGTGGCCGCGATGCCCGGTTTCCGGCCGGTGCGCGGGCAGGTGTTCGACATGTTCCCGCACACCGAGCACGCCGAGGTGCTGGTCGAGCTCGAGCGTCGCTGACCGACCGCGCGCCCAGCTCAGCAACCTCTCGATTGGCTTTGACGCGCCATTGATGCGACAGTGGAAGCACTGGCCCATGGCCAGCGCCGGTGCACAGATCGCCTCGCCCGGGTCGTTTGCAGAGGATTCGCAGACCCGCTTGTGCGGCGCCGGTGGCGCCCCGCGGGAGAGCCCCGCGAGATCGAGCTCGACTCGATATGAGCCGTCAGCGCGGCGCGCCTTCGGCGTGCCCGCGCGACCCAGGTGGGCGCCTGAAGAGAGGATCAGGATGCCGCCCCAGGAGATCATGCAGCTCGGAATCGGGGCGGTCATCGTGCTGCTCGTCGTCTTCTACGGCGGCACGCTGCTGATGACCTTCGGCATCGGCCGCAAGCAGGAGAACGCCGACGGCTACATGACCGCCGGCAACACGATCGGCTTCGGCATCTCCGCCGCCTCGATGACCGCCACCTGGATCTGGGCGTCGTCGATGTACGCCTCCGCGACCGCCGGCTACACCTACGGCATCTCCGGGCCCATCCACTACGGGCTCTGGGGCGCGCTGATGATCCTGTTCATCTACCCCTTCGGCAGGCGCATCCGCACGGTGGCGCCGAGAGCGCACACCCTCGCCGAGGTCATGTACGCCCGCCACGGCCGATCCTCGCAGCTGATGCTCGCCGGCTCCAACGTGCTCGGCTCGGTCATCTCGCTCACCTCGAACTTCATCGCCGGCGGCGCGCTCATCGCCATGCTGTCGCCGCTGGACTTCGGCGCGGGCATCCTCATCATCGCCGGCGGCGTGCTGCTCTACACGCTCTGGTCGGGCTTCCGCGCCTCGGTGCTGACCGACTTCGCGCAGGTGATGGCCATGCTCGGCGCGGTCGTCATCGTCATCCCGGTGATCTTCGTCGCCGCCGGCGGGCCCTCCATGTTCGAGGCGGGCGTCGCCGCCGGCCACGTGACGCCGCAGCAGCAGGACTTCTTCTCTTCGGACGCGTTCCTCAACCAGGGTGCGCCGTACATCGCCGCCGTGCTGGCCTACGCGATCGGCAACCAGACCATCGCGCAGCGGCTGTTCGCGGTGCGCGAGGATCTCATCAAGCCGACCTTCATCACCGCCACCATCGGCTACGGCGCCACGGTGATCGGCATCGGCATGGTGGGCGTCATGGCGCTCTACCTGGGCATCGACCCGATGAACGGCGACATCAACAACCTGCTGCCGCAGATGGCCGCCACCTACCTGCCCTGGGCGCTGCTGGCGCTCGCGTTCGTGATGATCATCGGCGCGCTCTCGTCGACGGCCGATTCCGACCTGGCCGCGCTCTCCTCGATCGTGATGACCGACGTCTACGGGCAGTCGGTGGGCAAGGACAAGGCGAACCCGAGGACGATGCTGCTCATCGGCAGGCTGACGATGATCGTGGCCACCGGCGCCGCGCTCTTCTTCGCCACCAGCCAGTTCAACATCCTCGACCTGCTGGTGTTCGTCGGCGCGCTCTGGGGCTGCCTGGTCTTCCCGGTGATCGCATCGTTCTACTGGAAGAAGGTCACCAACGTCGCGTTCACGGCGGCCGTGCTGACCGCCCTCGTGGTGTTCGTGCCGGTGCGCTTCGAGTGGGTCTCGCTCACCGGCCTGCTCGCGCTGCCGTTCGAGATCCTCGCGACGGTCGGCATCGGCGTCGTGCTCGGCATCATGGCGTTCGGCTTCTTCGGGCTGCGCACGGGCGCCGCGGTCGGCGTGCTCGCGACCCTCGCTGCGGCCCCGTTCACGCTCTTCTTCCTGCGGGACTACACGGTGCTGTCGGCCTCGCTGATCGCCTACGCCGTCTCCTTCCTGGTCTGCTCCCTGCTGTCGTTCCGATCCAAGCAGCGCTTCGACTTCTCCACCATCAAGGACCTCACGGGCGACTTCGACCCGGAGACGGAGACGACGGATGTGGCAGGTGCCGTACCGCGGGACACCGCGGGTGACGCAGAGGGTGCCGGCACCACCGCCGCACGAGCACGAGACTGACCGGAGGGATTCCCCATGACCATCGCGCTGACCATCTACTTCCTCGTCTGGCCCGTGATCGTCGCCGGCGTGCTGTTCGTCATCGCCCGCGGCTTCTTCCGTGAGCTGCGCGCGGCCAAGCGGGAGGGCCGCCCGATCATCTGATCGGCGCGGCGGTGCAGCACCGGCCGTTCACCCGGTGCCGCTACCGTCGTCCGCGTGACCCAGCTCGAGCGCCGCATCGGCGTGCCCGGGGCCATCGCGATCGGCCTCGGCGCCATGATCGGCGCCGGCCTGTTCTTCGTGTGGGCGCCGGCGGCGGCACTCGCGGGGCCGATGCTGCCGGCGGCGATCGCGCTCGCCGGCGGGATCGCGGTGCTCAACGCGCTCTCCACCGCGCAGCTCGCGATGGAGCACCCCGTCTCCGGCGGCGCCTACGCGTACGGGCGCGCGGAGGTGGGGGAGCGGGTGGGCTTCGCCGCCGGCTGGATGTTCCTCACGGGCAAGACCGCGTCCGCCGCGGCGATCGCGGTGATCGCGGGGCAGCACCTCTGGCCAGAGCATGCGCAGTGGGTCGCAGCCGCCGCAGTCGCGGCGCTCGCGGTGCTCAACATGCTGGGCGTGCGCGTGACCGCCTGGGTCTCGAGCGCCATCGTCGGGGTCGTGCTCGTGGTGGTGCTCGGTGCGCTGGTCTGGGCGGCAGCAGGCGGCCCGACCGCCGAGCCCGACGGCTGGCTCGCGTACGCGCCGCTGTCGCAGCAGCACGTCGGCACCAGCGGCGACTTCGTCTTCGTCGGCGGCACGGGCGGCGTGCCGGCGGCCGGCCCGCTCGGTTGGCTCACCGCCACCGGCTTGCTCTTCTTCGCCTTCGCGGGCTACGCCCGCATGGCCACGCTCGGCGAGGAGGTGCGGCGCCCGCGGCGCACCCTGCCGATCGCGATCATCGTCGGTCTCGCGGTGGTGCTGGCGCTCTACGCGGCGGCCGGCTGGGCCACGAGCGCACGCCTGGGCGCTCTGCTGCCGGTCTCTGCCACACCGCTCGCCGATCTCGTCGGCGACCCGGTGCTGCACGTGGTCGTGCTGGGCGCCGGTGCGCTGGCCTGCCTCGGCTCCCTGATGGGCATCCTCGCCGGCCTGAGCCGCACGGGTCTGGCGATGGCCAGGAACGGCGACCTGCCGGGACCGCTGGGCCTCATCGCCGACCGCACCCGCACACCCGTCGTCGCCGAGGCCACGACCGCGCTGGTCGCCATCGCTGCCGCGCTGCTGCTGCCGGCCGGCAGCCTGGTCGCCTTCTCGTCGACCTGCGTGCTGACGTATTACGCGATTGCCCACCTGTCGGCGGTGCGCATGCGCGCGGCCAGCCGCGCTCGCGCGGGCGCTTCGGACGCGGGGGCGTCCGGCGCGGTGCGGATGTGGCTGCCCGCCTGGGTGCCATGGCTCGGCATGGTCGCCTGCCTGGCAGTGGTGCTGACGCTGCCGTGGCTGGGCGTGCTGGGTGCCGTCGCCTGGCTGGCGCTGGGGCTCGCGGCGCGAGCGCTGCTGCGCCGCCGCGCCACGCGCTGATCGCGCGCTGCGGAAGCCCCGCGCGGCCGAAGCCCCGCGCGCGGCTGTCGTCGCGCTGCAGGCGGCGCGCCGCGCCGCTGAGCCGCGCGGCGGATGCGTCAGCGCGTCAGTGCGTGTCGGTCGCCGCGATCTCGGTGCGGTCGCCCGACCACTGCGTGTGGAAGGTGCCCTCGCGGTCGACGCGACGGTACGTGTGCGCGCCGAAGAAGTCGCGCTGGCCCTGCACGAGCGCTGCGGGCAGACGGTCAGCACGCAGGCCGTCGTAGTACGCGAGCGACGACGAGAACGCCGGCGAGGGGATGCCCGCCTGCGCCGCGGCGACGACCACGCGGCGCCAGGCTTCCTGCGTGCGGCCGACGACTTCGCGGAAGTACGGCGCCAGGATCAGTGCCGGCAGCTCGGGCGTCGTGGCGTACGCCTCGGTGATGTCGTTCAGGAACCGGGCGCGGATGATGCAGCCGGCACGCCAGATGCGAGCGACCTCGCCCTTCTGGATATCCCAGCCGTGCTCCTCGGCCGCGGCGACGATCTCGTCGAAGCCCTGCGAGTACGCGACGACCTTCGACGCGAACAGGGCCTGTCGCACGTCCTCGATGAACGCATCCGCATCGTCGACCTTCCACGCCTCGGCCGGTCCGGGCAGATCGGTCGCTGCGGCGCGCTGCGCGAGCTTGGAGGAGAGCGAGCGGGCGAAGACGGCCTCGGCGATGCCGGAGACCGGCACGCCCAGGTCGAGGGCGGTCTGCACGGTCCACGCTCCGGTGCCCTTGGCTCCTGCGGCGTCGAGGATGATGTCGACGAGCGGCTTGCCGGTGTCGGCGTCGACCTGGCGCAGCACCTCTGCGGTGATCTCGATCAGGTACGACTCGAGCTCGCCGGTGTTCCACTCGTCGAAGACGTCCGCGATCTCGGCGGGCGACTTGCCGGTGCCGCGGCGGATGAGGTCGTAGGCCTCAGCGATCAGCTGCATGTCGGCGTACTCGATGCCGTTGTGCACCATCTTCACGAAGTGGCCGGCGCCGTCGGTGCCGATGTGCGTCACGCACGGCTCGCCCTCGGCGACCGCGGCGATCGAGCGCAGGATAGGGCCGAGCGTCTCGTACGACTCGGCGGTGCCGCCGGGCATCAGCGAGGGGCCGTTCAGCGCGCCCTCCTCGCCGCCGGAGATGCCGCAGCCGACGAAGTGGATGCCGGTCTCGCGCACCGCTGCCTCGCGGCGGATGGTGTCGGTGAACAGCGCGTTGCCGCCGTCGACGATGATGTCGCCGGGCTCGAAGACGCTCGCCAGCTCGTCGATCACGGCGTCGGTGGCCCTGCCGGCCTTCACCATGATGATCGCCGTGCGCGGCGTCTGCAGGCTGTCGGCCAGCTCCTGCATCGTGGCGGCCTTCACGAAGCCCGCCTCGGGGTGCGCGGCGATCAGATCGTCGGTCTTGGAGGTCGTGCGGTTGTAGACCGCGACGGTGTTGCCCTCGCGGCTGGCGAGGTTGCGGGCGAGGTTCGAACCCATCACGGCGAGGCCGACGACGGCGATGTTGGCGTTGGTCACGATGGTCCTCCTGGACGGTCGGGTCTGCACTCAGGCTAGTCAGGGGCGGATGCGCGCGGTTGCGCCGGTGCGCTCAGCGCTCGGCGATGACGCGGCGCGCGACGGTGATGTCGCGCTCGCCATGGCCGCGCTCGACGATCTCGTCGAAGAACGCGCGCAGCGTGGGCAGGAGCGCCGGGTTGGTGCCGGTCGCCTCCGCCACGTCGGCAGCGAAGGAGAGGTCCTTGATCATGTAGCGCGCGATGCCGGAGGGGGAGTCGTCGCCGCCGACGAGCTGCTGCTTGCGGCTCGCGAGCAGGTTGGAGCCCGCGTAGCCGCCGCCGAGCAGCGTCCACAGCGCGTCGAGGTCGATGCCCGAGCGCTCCGCGAGCACCGTCGCCTCGCCGAGCGCGGTGATGGTGGCCGAGACGACGAGCTGGTTGCAGGCCTTCGCCACCTCGCCGGCACCCAGCGGGCCCAGGTGCACCGGTCGGCCGCAGGGCGCGAGCAGCTGCGCGGCGCGGGCGGTGTCAGGGGCATCGCCGCCGAGCATGATCGAGAGCGTGCCGGCCTCGGCGCCGTCCACCCCGCCGGAGACGGGGCTGTCGACGACCCGCACCCGACCGCCGGTCGCCTGGTCGAGGCGGGCGGCGAGCTCGCGCACGCCGGTCGGCGATGACGTCGAGCCGATCATGAGCAGCAGGCTGCGCTCGTCGCCGAGGCCGGCGAGCAGCCCGTCGTCACCCGCGAGTGCCTGCTCGAGCTGCGGCAGGTCCGGCAGCATTGCAAGCACAGCGCCGGCGCGCTCGGCGAGCTCGCGCGGTGTCGCCGCCCACTCGGCGCCCGCGTCGACCAGCTCGGGCTTGGGAGAGCGGCCCGTGATGACGACGGTTGCCTCGCGCAGCAGCCGCCGCACCATGGGCGCGCCCATGGCTCCCAGCCCGATGACCCCGACGATCTCGTCACGCGTCTGCTCCATGGCGTCAGGATAGCCCGCGCCCAGCATGTCGAACAGTGTCCACCCCCCTGACTTCGTCGTAGGGTGGGGCGCATCAGCCACCGACCGCGAAGGAGCGGCCATGACCGACACGACCGACAGGACCGATCGTGGTCCCGCACCGGCGGTGACGCGCGCGCTGCGCATCCTCACGCTGCTGGCCGAGGCCGAGGGCGTGCCGATGACGCTGAGCGAGATCGCGCGATCGCTGGGCATCGCGAAGTCGTCCACCGCCAACCTCTGCATCGTGCTGGAGGAGGGCGGCATGATCGAGCGCGACCCGGCCGGCTACCGGCTGGGGCGGCGCACGGCCGAGCTGGGCGGTGCCTTCGCGCTGCAGTTCAACCAGGTGCGCGAGTTCTACCGCGCCGTGGCCGCGTCGCCCCTGCTGCATCGCGAGGTCGTGCAGATCGCGATGCTCGACGGCACGCACGCGCTGTATCTCGCGCGGCACGAGGGCCGCACGCCGTACCGGCTGGGCACACCGCTCGGCTCGCGGCTGCCCGCCGCGCTCAGCGCCACCGGCATCGCGCTGCTCGCGCGCCTGGGCGACCAGCAGGTGCGTGCGCTGCTGTCGCCGGAGGAGCCGTTCCCCGGGCTGACGGCCGACAGCATCACGACCGTCGACGCGCTGCTCCCGCAGCTCGACGAGGTCCGCGCGCTCGGCTACGCGGTCGATCGGGGCGGCTCGTTCGGCGGCATCACCGGCGTCGCGGTGGCCCTGGAGGGGTGGGCGCCGAGCGATCCGGCGCTCGCGATGGGTGCCGCGCTGCCCGCCGAGCAGGCCGACGAGGAGCGCATCGCGAGCGTCGGCGCCGCACTGCTCGAGGTCGCCGCCGTGCTGACGAATCCGCTCGGGGGACGCCCGGCCTGAGCGACACTCCGCAGCGCCCGTCCAGTGGGTTGTACGTCGTTCACTCTGGTGGTAGCGTCACGGCAAGCAACGCAGCACCCACGCCTGTCAAGGGAGATGGTTCGTGACCGACACCACATCGCGCCCCGCGCATACCGACGACCCCGAGTACGCCGCCAATCTGCGGCGCGCGACGCTCGCCTCGAGCGTCGGCAGCGCGCTCGAGTACTTCGACTTCGCCCTCTACGGGCTCTCGTCAGCGCTGATCTTCAACGTGCTGTTCTTCTCGAACCTCGACCCGGCGATGGGCGTGGTCGCAGCGTTCGCCTCGTTCGGCGTCGGCTTCGCGGCGCGCCCGCTGGGCGGCCTCTTCTTCGGCACCATCGGCGACCGCATCGGGCGCAAGTGGGTGCTGGTCGTCACGATCCTGCTGATGGGCGGGGCGACGACGCTCATCGGCCTGCTGCCGACGTACGAGACCATCGGCATCTGGGCGCCGATCCTGCTCACCGTGCTGCGCCTGCTGCAGGGCTTCGGCGCCGGTGCCGAGCAGGCCGGCGCCACGGTGCTGATGGCCGAGTACTCGCCGGTGGGCCGACGCGGCTTCTTCTCGTCGCTGCCATTCATCGGCATCCAGCTCGGCACGCTGATGGCCGCGGTCGTCTTCTCGATCCTGTCCTCGCTGCCCGAGGACGTCTTCCTCGGCTGGGCCTGGCGCATCCCCTTCATCCTGTCGTTCGTGCTCATCCTGGTGGCGCTGTTCATCCGCATGCGCCTGCGCGAGACGCCGACCTTCATCGAGCTCGAGAAGCACGAGCAGATCGCCGACAGGCCGATCCGCGACATCTTCACCAGGGGCCTGCCGGGCGTGGTCGTCGGCATCGGCCTGCGGATGGCCGAGAACGGCGGCTCGTACATGTTCCAGAACCTGGCGCTCGCGTTCGTCGCGACCGCCGGCACCGGCGCCTTCATCGCCAGCCCCGTCGACCGCGGCGTCGCCACCTGGGGCGTCACGATCGGTTCGCTCATCGGCATGGCGGTCATCCCGCTCACCGGGCACCTCTCCGACCGCTTCGGCCGGCGAGCGGTCTACCGCTTCGGCTCGGTGTTCATGCTGCTCTACACGTTCCCGGCCTGGTGGCTGCTCTCGCTCGGCGACCCCGCGATCGTGATCGCCGTCATCGCGCTCGGCATCGGCATCGCCGTCAACACCATGCTCGGCCCGCAGTGCGCGATGCTGCCGGAGCTGTTCGGCAACCGCCACCGCTACCTCGGCGTCGCGATGGCGCGCGAGATCTCTGCCGTGCTCGCGGGCGGCCTGGCCGGTGTGCTGGGCGCCTACCTGCTCGTCACCTCGGACGGCGACTGGCTGATGCCCGCCATCTACATGGCCACGCTCGCGCTGATCACGACCGCCTCGACCTTCCTCGTCCCCGAGACGCGCGGTCGCGACCTGCTGCGGCTCGACGACGCCGTGCGCGTCTCGGCCGGCGAGAGTGGCGATGCCGAGCGGCAGCCGGTCTCCGCCAGCGCCCGCGCCTGATGCGCATCGCCAGGGTCGCCCCGATCGGCCGGCCGGATGTCGTCCTGCACGCGCGGCCGGTCGGGGCGATCGGGCCCGACGGCCTCCCCGAGGGGTGGATGCCGGTCGACGACCCCTACCGCACGATCGCCCGGGGCGGGGAAGCCCGCGACGCCTCGAACGCGGCGATGCCCGCATCGAGCGTCGTGCTCCTGCCCCCGGCCGCGCCGACCGTCCTGGTCGGCATCGCGCAGAACCGCGGCGCGAACGAGCACCCGCTGCCCGTGCAGGCATGGCTGAAGAGCCCGCGCACGGTGGTCGCGCACGGCGAGCCCGTGCGCGCCCGCCGCGATGCGGGTCGGGTGGTCGCCGAGGCCGAGATCGGCATCGTGATCGGCCGCGACACGGGCGACCCGACCGCACCGGCGCTGCAGGAGGCGAACGCGCACGAGTTCGTGCTCGGGGTCACCGCCGTGAACGACCTCTCCTATCCCGATCGCGCGCAGCTCGATGCGCGCAACTTCGAGTCGAAGGGCGGCGACGGCTCGACGCCGCTCGGTCCCTGGATCGACACCGATGCATCGATCGACGCGCTGCCGTTCGCGCTCGAGCTCGACGGCGAGCGCGTCTGCGACACGAGCGCCGAGGCGATGCCCGTCCCCGTGCGCGAAGCCCTCGCCTATGTCGCCCGCTGGGTGCGCCTCGGCCCCGGCGACGTCGTGATGGCGGGCGCCCCGCACTCGAACCACGAGGCGCATCCTGGCCAGACGATCACCGTGATCGTCGGCGACGTGCGCCTCGAGACGCCGCTGCGCTGACGCGCACATCCCTAGGTCGTCCGCGACCGCATGACTAGCCTGGAGCCGAAGGAGCACCCATGCCCGAGCACACCCTGAAGGTCGCCGTCGCCGTCAGCCTCGACGACGCATCCGCCCAGCGCATCGTGGAGCTCGAACCGCGCATCGAGCTGCTGCGGGACCCGGCCCTCACCCGGCCGTGGCGCTGGACGGGCGACTGGGAGGGCGAGCCCGGGTGGCAGCGCAGCCCCGAGCAGCAGGCGGCCTTCGAGTCGATGCTCGATGGGGCGGATGCGCTGTTCGGGCTGCCGGACGTCTCACCGGCCGCGCTCGCCCGCGCGGTGCGCGCGAACGAGCAGCTGCGCTGGGTGCACACCACCGCCGCCGGCGGCGGCGGCCAGGTGAAGGCCGCGCAGCTGACCGAGCAGGAGCTCGAGCGCGTCGTGGTGACCACCAGCGCCGGCATGCATGCCTCGACGCTCGCCGAGTGGGCGGTCTTCGGGGTGCTCGCGGGGGCGAAGGGCCTGCGCCGGCTCGAGGCCGACCAGGCCGCGCGCACCTGGGGCGACGGTCGCCGCATCATGCGCCATGTGAGCGAGATGACGGTGCTGGTCGTCGGGCTCGGCGGCATCGGCACGGTCGTCGCCGAGCGCTTCGCCGCCCTCGGCGCGACCGTCTGGGGCACCACCCGCAGCGGTGCGCCGGTGCCGAACGTCGAACGCCTGGTGCCGATGGACGAGCTGGTCGCCGCAGCCGGCGAGGTCGACGCGATCATCAACACGCTGCCCGGCACCGAGCTCACCACCGGCCTGATCGGCGCCGACGTGCTCGGTGCCGCGCGGCCCGACACCATCCTCGTCAACGTCGGCCGGGGCTCCGTCGTCGACGAGCCGGCGCTGCTCGACGCGCTCGATGCCGGCCGCATCGGCTTCGCCGCGCTCGACGTCACCGCGATCGAGCCGCTGCCGCAGGAGAGTCGCATCTGGGACCACCCGAGCGTGCTGCTGAGCCCGCACACCGCGGCGCTGTCGGTGCAGGAGCCGCACCGCATCGCCGAGCTCTTCGCCGCCAACGCCACCCGGCTGCTCGACGGGCTGCCGCTGCAGAACATCATGAGCACGAAGGAGTTCTACTGATGGCCACCGGCTTGACTCCCACGGGCATGACTCCCGCCGGTACCGCTCGCACGGGCACCGCGCTGTTCGACCTCACCGGCCGCACCGCGCTCGTCACCGGCTCCGGCCAGGGCATCGGCCGCGCGCTGGCGCAGGGCCTCGCCGAGGCCGGCGCCACCGTCGTCGTGCACGGCCGCGACCGCGCCAAGGCCGAGCGGGCCGCGAGCGAGATCGCCGCCTCGACCGGCCGCGAGACCCACGTCGCGATCTTCGACGTGACGGATGCGTCGGCCGTCGACGCCGGGGTCGCCGACGTCGAGGCGCGGCTCGGCACCCCCGACATCCTGGTGAACAACGCCGGCATCCAGCGGCGCAACCCGATCGCCGAGTTCGCCGACGAGGACTGGCACGACCTCGTCGCCACCAACCTCACCAGCGCCTTCCTGCTCTCGCGCCGGGTCGCGCAGGGCATGATCGAGCGCGGCTCGGGCCGCATCGTCTCGATCGGCTCGGTGCAGTCGCAGCTGGCGCGCCCGTCGATCGCCCCCTACAGCGCCACGAAGGGCGCGATCGTGATGCTCACGAAGGGCCTGTGCGCCGACCTCGCCCCGCACGGCATCAGCGTCAACGCGCTCGCGCCCGGCTACTTCGCCACCGAGCTCACCCAGAAGCTCGTCGACGACGCCGAGTTCTCGGCCTGGGTCGCGCAGCGCACACCGGCGGGCCGCTGGGGCGACGTCGCCGATCTGGTCGGCACGCTCGTGTTCCTCTCGAGCGACGCGGCGGCGTTCGTCAACGGGCAGACCATCTACGTCGACGGCGGCATGACGGCGGTCGTCTGACGCATCGCGGGCCGAATCGGCCGGCAGCAGGAGGAGGAAGCCATGAGCGAGAACCTGGCGCTGGTCGCCCATGCCAAGGAGGACGTGCGCGTCGAGGGTCTGCCGGAGCCGGCACCGGCGCCGGACGAGGCCGTCGTCGCGATCGCCTACGGCGGCATCTGCGGCTCCGACCTGCACTACTGGCTGCACGGCGCAGCCGGCCAGTCGATCCTGCGCGAGCCCATGGTGCTCGGGCACGAGATCGTCGGCACGGTGCTCGCCGCCGCCGCCGACGGCAGCGGGCCGGCGGCCGGCACGCGCGTGGCCGTGCACCCCGCCACCGAGGGCGACGACGGCACGGCACCGTACCCATCCGATCGCCCCAACCTCAGCCCCGCGGGCACCTACCTCGGCTCCGCCGCCCGCATGCCGCACACGCACGGCGCCTTCGCCAGCCGCGTCGCCCTGCCGAGCCGCATGCTGCGCAGCATCCCCGAGGGGCTCGAGCTGCGCCTGGCCGCGCTCGCCGAGCCCGCCGCCGTCGCCTGGCACGGCGTCGGCCAGGCGGGCGAGATCACCGGCAGGCGCGTGCTCGTCATCGGCGCCGGCCCGATCGGCGCGCTCGCGATCGCGGTGGCGAAGCACCACGGTGCGAGCGAGATCATCGCCACCGACCTGCACGCGCACCCGCGCGCACTCGCCGAGCGGCTCGGCGCCACGGCGATGGAAGCGACGGATGCGGCGGGCATCGCGAGCGTGCACGCCGACGTCGTCATCGAGTCGTCGGGCACCGTGCCCGGGCTCGCTGCAGCCATCAGCGGCGCTCGCCGCGGCGGCACAGTCGTGATGCTCGGCCTGCAGCGTGCCGGCGACATCGGGGTGCCGATGGCCAGCGCGATCACGCGGGAGCTCACGCTCGTCGGCTCGTTCCGCTTCAACGACGAGATCGACGAGGTGCTCGCCGCGCTCGCGGACGGCTCGCTCGACGCCGGGCCCGTCATCAGCCACGAGCTGCCGATCGGCGACGGCCTGCGCGCCCTCGAGCTCGCGCGCGACGCTTCCGTATCCTCGAAGGTGCTGCTGACGTTCCCGGCGGCCGAGCAGGATGAAGGAGCCCAGCCATGAGCGAGACGCGCTACCCCTCGATGATCATCATGGGCGTGCAGGGCTCGGGGAAGTCGACCATCGGCGCCGCGCTCGCACAGCGGCTCAACATCGACTTCATCGACGGCGACGACCTGCACCCGAGGGCCAACAAGGACAAGATGGCCGGCGGCACCCCGCTCACCGATGAGGATCGGGTGCCGTGGCTCAAGACCATCGGCCAGACCATCGCCGACGGCACCGCCAAGGGTCGCGTCACCATCGTCGCCTGCTCGGCGCTCAAGCGCTGGTACCGCGAGCTGCTGCGCTCGAGCGATCCCTCGCTCGTCTTCGTGCACCTGGTGGGCGAGAAGGGGCTGCTGGCCGACCGCCTCGCGCACCGCGATCACGAGTACATGCCCTCGACCCTCCTCGAGAGCCAGATCGACACCCTCGAGCCGCTGGCCGAGTGGGAGCACGGCATCGCCATCTCCGTCGAGCAGACCCCCGCCGCGATCGTCGACGAGGTCACCCGCATCCTGATGGCCCGCGCGGCGGGCCGCACCGTCGAGCCCGACCCGGGCACGACGATCACCGGCACGATCGACATCCAGACCGGCTGATCCCCGCGCCGCCACCGGCGGCAGCTCCTCCCTCGCACCGCACGCACAAAGGAGTCAGACCCATGGAAGACCTCGTTCTCAACTGGGACCTCGGGACCGGAGGGCTGCTGCTGCTCGCGGCGGCTTCGATCGCGTTCCTGCTCGTCCTCATCATGACGTTCAAGATCCACGCCTTCCTGGCGCTGATGATCACGAGCCTGCTGACCGCCGTCGCCGCGGGCATCCCCTTCAACCAGCTCATGGCGGCGATCGCCTTCGGCTTCAACCCGACGCTCGGCAGCGTCATGCTGCTGGTCGCGCTGGGCGCGATGCTCGGCCGCATGATCGAGACCTCCGGCGGCGCCAGAGTGCTGACGGACAAGCTCATCGAGTGGTTCGGCGAGCAGCGGGCCGCCATGGCCGTCGGCGTCGCGAGCCTGCTGATGGGCTTCCCGATCTTCTTCGACGCCGGCCTCGTCGTGATGCTGCCGATCATCTACGCGGTCTCGCGCCGACTCGGCGGCTCGCTGCTCACGGTTGCGTTCCCCGCCGCGCTGGCGTTCAGCAGCATGCACATCTTCGTGCCGCCGCACCCCGGGCCGGTCTCCGCATCCGCGATCCTCGGTGCCGACGTCGGGCTCGTCCTGCTCCTCGGCCTCGTGGTCGCGCTCCCGGTCTGGTACGTCGTCGGCGTGCTCTTCAGCAAGTGGGTCGCTCGCAGGTACGACGTCGCGGTGCCGTCGATCCTCGGAGGCCCGTCGGACGATGAGAACGAGATGGAGTCGAACCCTGCGTTCGGCAAGATCATCTTCCTGCTCGTGCTGCCGCTCGTGCTCATCCTGATGAACACGGGGCTCAACATGTTCGCCTCGACGCAGGAGGACCCGGACGCCTTCAAGGCTGAGCCCGTGATCGCGCTGCTGCGCACCCTCGGCGAGACGCCCATCGCGCTGCTCATCACGGTGATCGTCTCCATGTGGCTGCTCGGCTGGGGGATGGGCAAGGCCGGCACCCTGATCGAGAAGGTCGCCGACAGCGCGCTCGGACCGATCGCCTCGGTCGTGCTCGTCACCGGTGCCGGCGGCATGTTCGGAGGCGTGCTGCGCGTCACGGGCATCGGCGACGCGATCGCCGAGTCGCTCAACTCCATCGGCATGCCGGTCATCGTCGCTGCCTTCCTCATCGCCCAGATCGTCCGCATCGCGCAGGGCTCGGCCACGGTCGCGCTCACCACGGCCGCCTCGCTGATGGCCGGCGTGGTCGTCGACGGCGGCTTCAACCCGGTCGAGGTCGCCGCGATCGTGCTCGCGACCGCTGCCGGCTCCGTGGGCTTCAGCCACGTGAACGACTCGGGCTTCTGGCTGGTCAGCAAGTTCTTCGGCATGGATGTGAAGACGACCCTCAAGACCTGGACGGTCGCGCAGGGCCTGATGGCCATCGTCGGCTTCATCATCTCGTTCGCGATCTACCTGGTCGGCGGGCTGTTCGGCTAGCCGACTTTCAGCGAGGCCCGGGACGGGCCTCGGCGCTGGGGTCGCGGCGGAGACCCGAAAGGGTCTCCGCTTCCGAGCTCCACCGCGCAGCTCCAGCGTGCTGTAGGATCAGAGGCTGAACTTCGGCGAGGGATGCAGAGGCATCCGTGATCGACGCGGTGGGAGCAGCGGACCAGGTCCTCACGCTTGCGCGTTCGAGTCGACAATTTGACGGGCTGCGGCCCACGAGGAGCACTTCCATGAGCACCGAATACGACAAGCTCGAGACCGAGACCCGCGAGTCCTTCGGCAAGGGCGCGGCCCGCAAGCTTCGCGCCGCCGGCAAGGTCCCGGGCGTCCTCTACGGCCACGGCACCGCGGCGCAGCACCTGACCGTCGACGCGCACGCGCTCTACCTGCTGGTGCGCCGCTCGAACGCCATCATCGACCTGCAGATCGACGGCAAGTCGCAGCTCGCGCTCGTCAAGGACGTGCAGCGCAACCCGGTGCTGCAGGGCAAGCCCGCCATCGAGCACGTCGACCTCGTGATCGTCAAGAAGGGCGAGAAGGTCATCGTCGACGTGCCTGTGCACATCGAGGGCGAGTCGGCTCCCGGCACCATCGCGAACCACGAGACCGTTGCGATCTCGATCGAGGTCGAGGCGCTGCACATCCCCGACACGATCGTCGTCTCGATCGAGGGCCTCGAGGAGGGCGCGCACATCCTCGCCGGCGACGTCGAGCTGCCCAAGGGCGCGACGCTGCTTACCGACGCCGAGATGCTGGTCGTGGGCATCATGACGCCCGCCGCCCCGTCGCTCGACGAGGACGAGACCGCAGCCGAGGGCGAGACCGCCGAGGCAGCGGCCGAGCAGGCCGAAGAGGCCGCAGCGGAGTAACGCTCCTCCGGCGGCGTCGAGATGACGCAGACGTGGCTCGTGGTCGGGCTCGGGAATCCCGGGCCCGACTACGCGCGCACGCGCCACAACATCGGCCAGATGGTCGTCGCCGAGCTCGAGCGGCGCGCGGGCGCGAACCCCAAGAAGCACGGCCGGGCGGATGCGCTGGTCGCGGAGTCACGGGTCGTCGGCGGCCCGAAGGTGGTCACAGCCTTCCCCCTGTCGTACATGAACCGCTCCGGCGGGCCGGTCTCGAAGCTGATGGACTGGTACGGCGTGGAGGCGGAGCAGGTGATCGTCCTGCACGACGAGCTCGATCTGCCCCTGGGGGAGATCCGGTTGAAGCAGGGCGGCGGGCACGGCGGCCACAACGGGATGCGCGACATCATCGCCGCGCGCGGCCCGGACGTGCTGCGCGTGCGGCTCGGCATCGGCCGCCCGCCCGGCCGCCAGGATGCCGCCTCCTTCGTGCTCAAGCCCTTCGCGAAGGCCGAGCAGCCCGAGGCCGAGCTGCTCGTGCAGCTGGGTGCCGATGCCATCGAGCGCATCATCGCCGAGGGCTTCCTCGCCGCCCAGCAGCGCATCCACGCCCCGTCCTGACTCTCGGGCGCGCGCCGCTAGCATGGAGTGCCGATCGGAAGGAAGACGCCCGTGCATCGACTCGCCAAGGTCGCCGTCGCAGTGAGCGCCGGTGCGCTGGTGCTCACCGGCTGCACCAGCACGGACGAGCCACGGGGTCCGCAGGGCCCGACCGGCTATGAGCTGGCGACGACGCTCGAGAACGGCGCGCACGTGTGGTGGGACCGCGGTGACGAGTCCGGCATGACCGATCTGATCGTCACCCGCGGAGCGGGCGGCGTGATCGACTCCTGCCTCGGGAAGGCGCCCCTGCTGTGCTTCGTCGGGCCCGAGGAGAGCCGCATGGCGCTGATCATCGCGCCGCCGCAGGCGACCGGCGGCGTGGTCCACTACTTCGGCGAGGACATCCCGCTGCAGCTCGGCACCGGCCCCACTGCTGAGCAGGACGCGGTGCTGGCCGCCAGCATGCCGCCGGAGCACCTCGATGACGCTGCCGGATGGACCTACGAGGTGGTCGACGCCGCAGGCGGCGTCGTCATGTCGCGGTGAGCCTGCAGCCACTGCTCGGACTGCTCGAGCGCGGCGCGCTCGCTCCGGTCGTGGAAGCGTCGGTGGGCGGTGCCCTGACCGGCATCGAGGCGATGCGCGCGCCGGTCGTCGCGACCATCGCGAACCAGCATGAGCGCCCGCTGCTGGTGATCACCGCCACCCGCCGCGAGGCAGAGGCGGTGCGCGATGACCTAGGCGCGTGGCTGCCGGGCGCACAGATCCTCGAGCTGCCGGCGTGGGAGACCCTGCCGCACGAGCGGCTGAGCCCCTCGCCCGAGACGGTCGGTCAGCGCGGTGCCACCCTGCGTGCGGTCGCCGAGCGCGACCGATCGCGCCCCACCGTCGTGATCGCCTCGGTGCGCGCGGCGCTGCAGCCGCTGGCCGACAACCTGCTCGCGGTCGAGCCGATCGAGCTGGCCGCCGGTGCGCGCGGGGTCGACCTGACCGCGCTCTCACGGCAGCTGGTCGACCTGGCATACGCCCGTGTCGACATGGTGACCCGGCGCGGCGAGTTCGCGGTGCGCGGCGGCATCGTCGACGTCTTCAGCCCCGCCGAGGACCACCCGGTGCGCATCGAGCTGTTCGGCGACGAGGTCGAGCAGATGCGCTGGTTCCACGTCGCCGACCAGCGCTCCGACGCCACCCCCGTCGAGCGCATCGTGCTGCCTCCCAGCCGCGAGCTGCTGCTGACGGATGCGGTGCGCGCGCGGGCGCGGCAGCTGGCGCCCGAGTTCCCCGGCATCCAGCAGATGCTGGAGAAGATCGCCGAGGGGATGCCGGTCGAGGGCATGGAGTCGCTCGCGCCCGCGCTGCTGCCGCGGCTCGTGCCCATCACGCACTACCTGCCCGGCGCGGGGGTCGTCGTGCTCGGACCCGAGCGCATCCGCGACCGCATCACCAGCCTGAACGAGACGAACCAGGAGTTCCTGGAGGCCGCCTGGAGCGTCGCCACCGCCGGCGGTGCGGCACCCGTGGACCTCTCGAGCGGCTTCCTGAGCCTCGACGAGCTGCACGCATCCGTCGACGCCCCGTGGTGGACGTTCTCGGTGCTCGCCGCCGACGACCTCGTCACGGTGGTCGAGGGTGAGCCGGTGCCGAGCTTCGCCGGCCGCGCCGACGGCGCCCTCGAGCATCTGCGGGAGCGCACCCGCGCGGGATGGCGGGTCGTGGTGACCGCTGCCGGGCACGGCCTGGTCGAGCGCGCCGCGCAGGTGCTCGGCGAGCACGAGGTGGGCGCCCGCATCGTCGACGCGCTGCCGGACGAGCTCGAGCCCGGCCTCGTGCACGTCACGCAGGCGTCGGTCGAGCACGGCTTCTCGCTGCCGGAGGAGCGCATCGAGCTGGTCAGCGAGGCCGAGTTCTTCGGCCGCGCGGTGGGCGTCGACTCGCGCCAGTCGCGCAAGCTCGCCCGCCGCCGGCGCTCGGTCGTCGACCCGCTGCAGCTGAAGGCCGGCGACTACGTCGTGCACGAGACGCACGGCGTGGGCCGCTTCGTCGAGCTCACGCAGCGCACCGTCTCGACGGGCGGACGCAACCCGGTGAAGACCACGCGGGAGTACCTCGTGATCGAGTACGCGCCCTCGAAGCGCGGCCACCCCGGCGACCGGCTCTCGGTGCCCACCGACCAGCTCGACCAGCTGAACCGCTACGTCGGCGGCGAGGCGCCGCAGCTGTCGAAGATGGGCGGCAGCGACTGGCAGCAGTCGAAGGCCAAGGCGCGCAAGGCTGTGCGGGAGATCGCGGTCGAGCTCGTGCAGCTCTACTCGAAGCGGATGGCCTCCAAGGGGCGCAGGTTCGGCCCGGACAGCCCCTGGCAGCGCGAGCTCGAGGACGCCTTCCCGTTCGCCGAGACGCCCGACCAGCTCACCACCATCGACGAGGTCAAGCGCGACATGGAGCGCGAGGTGCCGATGGACCGGCTGCTCTCGGGCGACGTCGGCTACGGCAAGACCGAGGTGGCCGTGCGCGCGGCGTTCAAGGCCGTGCAGGACGGCACGCAGGTCGCCGTGCTCGTGCCCACCACCCTGCTCGTGCGGCAGCACCACGAGACCTTCGCCGCCCGCTTCGCCGGCTTCCCGGTGCAGGTGCGCGCGCTCAGCCGCTTCCAGAGCGACAAGGAGGTGCGCGAGACGATCGCCGGCATCGCCGACGGCACTGTCGACGTCGTGATCGGCACCCACCGCCTGCTCTCCGACACCGTCCGCTTCAAGGAGCTCGGGCTCGTCATCATCGACGAGGAGCAGCGCTTCGGCGTCGAGCACAAGGAGAAGCTGAAGGCGCTGAAGACCAACGTCGACGTGCTCTCGATGTCGGCCACGCCCATCCCGCGCACGCTGGAGATGGCCGTCACCGGCATCCGCGAGATGTCGACGCTCGCGACCCCGCCGGAGGCCCGCCACCCGGTGCTCACCTTCGTCGGCGAGTACAACGAGCAGCAGGTGGCGGCCGCGATACGCCGCGAGCTGCTGCGCGAGGGGCAGATCTTCTTCGTGCACAACCGCGTCTCGTCGATCAACCGGGTGGCGGCGCAGCTGGCGGAGCTGGTGCCGGAGGCGCGCATCGGCGTCGCGCACGGCAAGATGCACGAGACGGCGCTCGAGCGCGTGATCGTCGACTTCTGGGAGAAGCAGTACGACGTGCTGGTCTCGACCACCATCGTCGAGACGGGTCTCGACATCCCCAACGCCAACACCCTGATCGTCGACCGCGCCGAGCGCTACGGACTCAGCCAGCTGCACCAGCTGCGCGGGCGCGTCGGCCGCGGCCGCGAGCGCGCCTACGCCTACTTCCTCTACGACGGCGACAAGCCGCTGTCGGAGACCGCGCACGACCGGCTCGAGACCATCGCGGTGCACAACGAGCTCGGCGCCGGCATGCAGGTGGCGCTCAAGGACCTCGAGATCCGCGGTGCGGGCAACCTGCTGGGCGGGGAGCAGTCGGGCCACATCGCCGGCGTCGGCTTCGACCTCTACCTGCGGATGGTGGGCGAGGCTGTCGCCGTCTTCCGCGGCGAGGAGGACGAGGGGCCGCGCGAGCTGCGGCTCGAGCTGCCCGTCGACGCGGTGATCCCGGAGGAGTACGTCGACTCCGAGCGCCTGCGCCTGGAGGCCTACCAGAAGCTCTCGGCCGCCGCCTCCTCGCGCGACGACGAGGCGATCGACCACGTGGTCGACGAGCTGCGCGACCGCTACGGCGAGCCGCCGGCCCAGGTCGCCGCGCTCTTCGCCATCGCGCGGCTGCGGCGCAAGGCGCAGGCGGCGAAGCTCTCGGAGGTCATCACCGTCGGCCCGAACCTGCGCGTCGGCCCCGCGGAGCTCGCCGACTCCGTGCAGTTGCGACTGCGTCGCATGTACCCGGAGGCGAAGCTCAACAGCGCCGCGAAGACGCTCGTCGTGCCGATCCCCACCGCAGGCGGTGGCCGGCTCGCCGGCACCCAGGCCGAGCCGCTGCCCGACACCGAGCTGATCGCCTGGGTCGACGCGCTGCTGACCGCCATCTTCCCGCCGCCGAAGCCGCCCGCGGAGCAGACGGCATGAGCGAGCTCGACGACGTCGTCGCCGTCATGGCACGGCTGCGCGGCCCCGGCGGCTGCCCCTGGGATGCCGAGCAGACCCACGCCTCCCTCGTGCCCTACGCGATCGAGGAGGCGCACGAGCTCGCCGAGGCGGTCGAGTCGGGCGACGACGCGCACCTGCGCGAAGAGCTCGGCGACGTGCTGCTGCAGGTGGTCTTCCACGCCGAGATCGCGCGCACCGAGGGCCGCTTCGACATCGAGGACGTCGCGGCCACGCTCGCCGGGAAGCTCCGCCGCCGGCATCCGCACGTGTTCGGCGACACCGAGGTCGCCGGCGTCGACGGCGTGCTCGAGAACTGGGACGCCATCAAGCGCGCCGAGAAGCCGGAGCGCGAGAGCGCGCTCGACGGCATCCCCGTGAGCCTGCCGGCGCTCGCGCGCGCCGAGAAGCTGCTCGGCCGCGCCCGGCGAGCCGGACTCGACGACGGTCGCGCGGCGGATGCGTCGGCGCCCGACAGCGAGGCGGCCCTCGGTCGCGCGCTGCTCGAGATGGTGCGCGGCGCGACCGCCGCCGGCCTCGACTCCGAGCGCGCCCTGCGCGGCGCCACGCGCGAGCTGGAGCGCGAGCTGCGCGCGCGGGAGGCTGACGGGTGAGCATGCAGGCGGGCAGTCAGCGAGCGGTGAGCATGCCGGTCGGGGGCTCGCACCCGGCGACGATCGAGGCGAAGCTCGAGCGCCGCCGACGCGCGCTCGCCGCGGCGGTCGTGGTCTCAGCCGCGACGACGCTCGTCACGGGGCTCGCGCACTCGCTCGGCGGGGGAGCCGCGCCCGACCACCTGCTGGTCGCCACGGCCTTCGTCGCCACGCTGCTGGTGCTGGCGCCCGTCGTCGGCGCCCGCGGCTCGCTCCCGCGCCAGGTGGTGGCGGTCGCGGTCGCGCAGCTCGTGCAGCACGTGCTCTACTCGCTGCCGGGCGCCGCCTCGCCGGCCGCGGAGCAGGCGCACGTCGCGGTGCACGCGCACGGCGCGGCCGCCGCCATGCCCTCGGCGACCGTCCTGCACGAGCACGCGAGCATGCCGCTCGCGCACGTCGCCGCCGGCGCCCTCACGCTGGTTGTGCTGCGGCTCGCGCCGCTCGCCATCGCCGCGATGCTCGCCGCCATGTCGCCGCGCCTTGCCGCCACCGTGCTGGACGGCACGGCACCGCCCGCGCGACGCCGCGCATCCGTCACCGCCGCCCACGCTGCCCGCCGCTGCACGCTCGACGTGCTGCGCAGCGCACTCGTCACCCGCGGTCCGCCGCTGCCCGTCGTCTGAGCCCATCCGCAGCGCCTCGGCCTGCGAACCCCCTTCGGCGACCGCTCTCGCGGCACGCCCCTCATGCGACCCTGCGCGCCGCACGCGCCCAGCAGCAATTGGAGCACCACCATGCAGACCTCCACCTCCGACCGCACCCGTCCCCGCCTCGCCACCGGCCTCGCCGTCGGCGTCGGCGCCGCCGCCCTGGTGCTCGCCGCACCCGTCGCGGCGAGCGCCCACGTGCACGTCACGCCCACCTCCACCGAGGCGGGCGCCACCAGCGAGCTCGGCTTCTCGTTCAGCCACGGCTGCGACGGCTCGCCCACCACCGCCGTCGAGGTCTCCATGCCCGACGAGATCACCTCGATCGCGCTCATCGCCAACCCCGGCTGGGATGTCGCCTCCGAGCTCGTCGACGGCGCGCGCACCGTCGTCTTCACCGCCGACGAGCCGATGTCCGACGGCGTGCGCGAGACCCTCGAGGTCGAGGTGACGCTGCCGGAGGGCGCCGCCGACGGCACCGTGCTCGCCTTCCCCGCGCTGCAGGTGTGCGAGTCGGGCGAGACCCTGTGGGGCGACCTCGACGCCGAAGCAGAGAGCCCGGCGCCGACCATCACGATCGGCGAGGCGGCGGATGCGCACGGTCACGGCCACGACGCGCTCGCCGACGAGGCCCCGCAGCCTGCCGCGCAGGCCGACTCGGCGGCCATGCCGCTGGCGATCACGGCGCTCGTGATCGCGGTGCTGTCGGCGGCAGTAGCGGCTTTCGCGGTGGTGCGCCGCCGCGGCTGACCGCTCAGCAGGGCCGGCGACGGGCGCTCGACGACGTCGCCGGCCCTGCCTCGCCGAGCTACCCGGTCGCGGACGGGCTCGGCTCCCGGGCGCTCGCGCCCGACTCCCGGTAGCGCAGCCGCCCGACGCCCGCCACCAGGAAGATCCCGAGCAGGAACGCCAGCAGCACCTGCCCGGTCGGCCACACCAGCCCGGCCCATCCGCCGTGCACGCCCGGATCGAGGAACGGGTACGGGTACCAGCCGTCGATCAGCCCGCCGCGCAACCAGGAGCAGCCCAGGTACGCGAGCGGGTAGAGCATCCACCACGCCCCGCGGCCGAAGCGGATGCGCCGGGCGGTGGGCACCAGCAGCCAGTCGAGCGCGACGAGCCACGGGATCACCCGGTGCTGCGCGGCGTTCGTGAACTCGATCGACCACGACCACACCTCCTCGGGCTTCGCCAGCAGCACCGCGTAGACGAGGCCGGTCAGCACGATGTAGGCCGTGGCGGCACCGCGCAGGTGGTCGAACCAGGCGGGCCTGCGCGCCGGTGGCACCAGCAGCATCCACGCCATCACGACGATCACGAGCAGGTTCGCCTGCACCGTGAAGTACGCGAAGTGCTCGCTCGCCCGCTCGCCCGAGGCGAGCATGTTCTTGATGTTCCAGGCCTCGGCCAGCACTGCCATCAGCACGGTCGCGATGCGCCACGAGACGACGGGAACGGCTCGGTCGTGGAGGGGCCATGGTCGTCGCACGTGCCCATGGTGCCAGGGACGGTGCCAGGGATGATGCCAAGGACGGCGCCGGGGGCCGCGCCGGCGGCGACCGCGGGCGGATGCGGCCCCGGCAGATTGCTGGCCGTGCGTGCGGGAGAATGGGGGCATGGCTACCCAGGTGAACCCGCCGCGCGGCATGCGCGACTTCCTGCCGGTCGACAAGCGTGCGCGGGAGCGCGTGCTGCGCGTGATCCGGGCTGCCTACGAGCACCACGGCTTCGAGGAGATCGAGACGCCGGTGGTGGAGGACGCCGCACGGCTGCACGCCGGCCTCGGCGGCGACAACGAGAAGCTCGCATTCGCGGTCATGCGCCGCGGGCTCACCGTCGACGACCTGCGCGCGGCCGAGGCGCCGCTCGCACTCGCCGATCTCGGCCTGCGCTTCGACCTCACGGTGCCGCTCGCCCGCTTCATCGCCACGCACCGCTCGAGCCTGCCGCCGGTCTTCCGCGCCATCCAGATCGCGCCGGTGTGGCGCGCCGAGCGCCCGCAGCGCGGCCGCTACCGCCAGTTCATGCAGTGCGACATCGACATCGCCGGCGAGCCCGGCATCACCGCCGAGCTCGAGCTGCTGACGGCGACCGGCGATGCCCTCACCAGGCTCGGCATCCCCGACGCGTTCATCCGCATCAACGACCGCCGCATCCTCTTCGCAGCGCTCGAGCACGCCGGCGTCGCTCCCGAGCAGCACGAGAGCGCGCTCGTCACGGTCGACAAGCTCGACAAGATCGGCCGCGAGGGCGTGACCGAGGAGCTCGCGGGCCGCGGCATCGACGGCGCCCGACTGCTCGAGACGCTCGACGCGATCCGCGCGCTCGCGGAGGGCGCCGGCGCCGCGCCCGAGGCGGCGCACGCTGGCGGCGACGCGCACGCACCGGAGCGCATCCCCGGCGCCGGCGTCGCAGCGGATGCCTCGCGCGAGCCACTCGAGGGCTTCGACGTCGCGGTGCTCGAGCCCGTCCGGGAGCTTCTGGGTGCCGAGGTCGGCATCCGGCTCGAGTTCGACCCCACGCTCGTGCGCGGCATGGGCTACTACACCGGCCCGATCTTCGAGATCGCGCACCCCGAGCTGCCGTTCTCGATCGGCGGCGGCGGCCGCTACGACGGCATGATCGGCCGCTTCCTTGGGCAGGAGCTGCCCGCTGTCGGCATCTCGCTCGGCTTCGAGCGACTGGTCGACCTCGTCGAGCTGCCCGCCGAGGCCGCGGCCGAGACGGTCGCCCTGCTGGTCGACAAGGCCGTCGAGCCGGCCGATGCGGTGGCCATCAAGCGCGCGCTGGTGGCGGCCGGGCAGACGGTCCGCATGCAGCGCCGCACCAAGAACGTGACCGGCCTGCTCGAGCAGCTGGCCGCATCCGGCGCCACGCACTTCGCCTTCGTGCGCCCCGGCGACACCGCCGAGACCCTGGAGCTCAAGCCCATCGCCTGAAATCTCACCGTGTGAGGTGGCACTTCGGCGCACCACCTGCGCCGAACGACCACCTCACACGTTGAGATCGGGGAGCGTCGGCGCGCGCCGGGACGAGGTCGCGGGTGCGGTGGTGTGCCGGGATGCGGGCGGGGCTAGGCTCGAGTCGGCCATCCACTGCGATTCCCAAGGAGCACCCGTGGCACTCATCGACACCCTGCAGGCACGCGAGATCCTCGATTCGCGCGGCAACCCGACCGTCGAGGTCGAGGTGCTGCTCTCGGACGGCTCCGTAGGCCGCGCCGCCGTCCCCTCCGGCGCCTCGACCGGCGCCTTCGAGGCCTACGAGCTGCGCGACGGCGACAGCGCCCGCTACCTGGGCAAGGGCGTCGAGCAGGCCGTCGACGCCGTCAACGAGGAGATCGCGGAGGCGATCGAGGGCATGGTCGCCGACGACCAGCGCGTGCTCGACGCGACGCTCATCGAGCTCGACGGCAGCGACAACAAGAAGAACCTCGGCGCCAACGCCATCCTGGGCGTCTCGCTCGCGGTTGCGAAGGCCGCCGCCGACTCCTCGGGCCTTCCGCTGTTCCGCTACCTGGGCGGGCCGAACGCCTTCCTGCTGCCGGTGCCGATGATGAACGTGATCAACGGCGGCGCGCACGCCGACACCGGCGTCGACATCCAGGAGTTCATGATCCTGCCGATCGGCGCCGAGTCGTTCCGCGAGGGCCTGCGCTGGGGCACCGAGACCTATCACACGCTCAAGAGCATCCTGAAGGAGCAGGGCCTGGCGACGGGTCTGGGCGACGAGGGCGGCTTCGCCCCCGACCTGGCCAGCAACCGCACCGCGCTCGACCTGCTGGTGCAGGCGATCGAGAAGGCCGGCTTCACGCCCGGCAAGGACATCGCGCTCGGACTCGACGTCGCTGCGAGCGAGTTCTTCGAGAACGGCGTCTACCGCTTCGAGGGCCAGGACCGCACGAGCGCCGAGATGGCCGACTACTACACCGAGCTGGTCGACTCGTACCCGCTGGTCACCGTCGAGGACCCGATGGACGAAGAGGACTGGGACGGCTGGGCCTCGCTCACCGAGCGCCTCGACGACCGCGTGCAGCTGGTCGGCGACGACCTGTTCGTCACCAACCCCGAGCGCCTGATCGACGGCATCGAGCGGGGTGCCGCCAACGCGCTGCTGGTGAAGGTCAACCAGATCGGCACGCTCTCCGAGACGCTCGACGCCATCCGCATCGCCACGCAGGCCGGCTACGGCTCGGTGCTCTCGCACCGCTCGGGCGAGACCGAGGACACCACGATCGCTGACATCGCGGTCGCGGTGAACTGCGGCCAGATCAAGACTGGAGCCCCCGCGCGCAGCGAGCGTGTCGCGAAGTACAACCAGCTGCTGCGCATCGAGGAGGACCTCGGTGACGCGGCGGAGTACGCCGGCGCCGGCGCCTACCCGCGCTTCGAGGGCTGAGCGCAGCACGCATCAGCCAACACAGGCGGTTCGGCCGCCTGCGGAGGGCACCCGCCGGTAGCATCGGCGGGTGCCCTCCTCGTCTGACGTCGCCCTCGGGCAGCTGCGCGTGTCGTGGCTGCTGCTGGTCGTCGTCGGTCTGGTGGTGGCGGGCTTCGTCGTGCTCGCGCCCACGGTCGGGCTGCTGCTCGAGCAGCGCCGCGACATCGCAGCGCTCGAGGCGCAGGTCGCCGAGCAGCAGGCGAACGTCGAGACGCTCCAGACCGAGGCCGGGCGCTGGGAGGACCCGGCGTACATCGAGGCACAGGCGCGCGACCGGCTCTTCTTCGTCTACCCGGGTGAGACCAGCTTCGTGCTGCTCGACGACCGCTCGGCGCTCGAGACGGCATCCAGCGAGGTGCCCGACGCGACGCTCGAGGCGCCCAGCGACGACTGGACGGCGGCGGCCGCCGGCTCCTTCCTGCTCGCGGGCCTGACCACGCAGGCGCCGCCGGAGCCCGGCCCGGCACCGGAGCCGCAGTGATCACCGAGGCGAGCGAGCGCGACCTCGAGATCATGGCCTCACAGCTGGGCCGCACGATGCGCGGTGTCATCGGCATCGGCGCCCGCTGCGCCTGCGGCGCCCCCACCGTGGTGGTGACCAGCCCGCGGCTGCCCGACGGCACCCCCTTCCCGACCTTCTACTACCTCACCCATCCCGGCGCCACCGCATCCGCCTCACACCTCGAGGCCGACGGCACGATGGCCGAGCTGCAGGAGCGGCTGCGCGAGCCCGAGGTGGCGGATGCGTATGCCGCGGCCCATGCGGCCTACCTCGCCGACCGGGAGGCGCACGGGCACGTCGAGGAGATCGCCGGCATCAGCGCCGGCGGCATGCCGACGCGCGTGAAGTGCCTGCACGCCGTGCTCGCGCACGCGCTGGCGGCCGGGCCGGGTGTGAATCCGATCGGCGATCTGACGCTCGCGCTGGGGGAGTGGTCGCCCGCGGTGTGCGTCTGCGCACCGGGCGCTCGCGGCTCCGCCGCCGGAATGCCCGCACCCTGAGCGCGGTAGAATCATCGCGCATCCACATCTGATACCTGGGGAAGAAGTGCGTCTGTGAACAAGATCCTGATCGTCGGAGGCGGCTACGCCGGTCTCTACACCGCGCGTGGGCTGGAGCGTCAGCTGGGCGACTCCGAGGCGGAGATCACCATCGTCGACCCGCTGCCCTACATGAGCTACCTCCCCTTCCTGCCGGAGGTCGCCGCCGGGTCGATCGAGCCGCGCCACGCCGTCGTGACCCTGCGCCGCCACCTGGCCCGCACGAAGATCGTGCAGGCGAAGGTCACGAACATCGATCACGCCAACAAGGTCGCCACCATCAAGCCCGAGCTGGGCGAGGAGCGCACGTTCGAGTACGACGTCATCGTCATGACGGCCGGCTCCGTCTCGCGCACCTTCCCGATCCCTGGCGTCGCCGACGAGGCGATCGGCATGAAGACCATCGAGGAGGCCGCCGCCGTGCGCGACCGCCTGATCTCGAACTTCGCCAAGGCGGCTGCGCTGTCCGAGGGCCCCGAGCGCGACCGGCTCCTGAACGTCACGGTCGTCGGCGGCGGCTTCGCCGGCATCGAGACGATCGCCGAGCTGCGCGACTTCGCCACCTACCTGCTCTCGCGCTTCCGCGAGATCGCCTTCGAGGATGTCTCGTTCCACCTCGTCGAGGCGATGGGCCGCATCATGCCGGAGGTCTCCGAGCAGACCGCGCTCTGGGTCGTCGAGGACCTGCGCAAGCGCGGCGTCAACGTGCACCTCGAGACGCAGCTGCAGGGCGCCGTCGACGGCGTCGTCGAGCTCTCGACCGGCGAGCGCTTCGGCTCCGACCTGATCATCTGGACCGCAGGCGTCATGGCCAACCCGGTCGTGCGGGCCACCGACCTGCCGCTCGACGACCGCGGCCGCATCACCGCGCTCGCGACCCTGCAGGTCGCGCGCGACGGCGTCGTGGTGCCGGATGCCTGGACCGCCGGCGATGTCTCGGCCGTGCCCGACAAGTCGAGCACCCCTGGGCCGGGCGGCTTCTGCGTGCCGAACGCCCAGCACGCCGTGCGCCAGGCCAAGCTGCTGGCGAAGAACATCGTCGCCGTGCTGCGCGACGAGGCCCCTCGCGAGTACATCCACGCCAACGAGGGCGCCGTGGCCGGCCTCGGGCTCTGGAATGGCGTGTTCCAGAAGGGCAAGTTCGCCATCAAGGGCCCGATCGCCTGGCTCATGCACCGCGGCTACCACGGCATGGCGATGCCGATGTGGGAGCGCAAGCTGCGCGTCTTCGGTGACTGGTGGAACCAGTTCTGGCTGGGCCGCGACTTCGCAGAGCTCTCCGACCGCGAGCATCCGCGCGTGGCGTTCGAGACCTTCGCGTCGCGCCCGAAGCCCAAGGTCGACGCCTAGTCTCCGACCGCACGTCACAGCGCCGCGCCCCGCACCCGGGGGCGCGGCGCTGCCGTATGGTGGGACCCGGACAACCGTCCAAGTCGAGCGAGGATGGGAGTGCGGGTGACGCGGAAGCCGGCGGAGGAGCGCCGCAGGGATCTGGTCGAGGCCGGCCTGCGCGTGATCGCCCGCGAGGGGATGCACGGCGCGACGGTGCGCGCGATCGTCGCCGAGGCGGGCGTGCCGCTCGCGACCTTCCACTACGTGTTCGACTCGCGCGACCAGATGATCGGCGAGGCCTACGCGTACGTCGTGCTGCCGCGGGTCGGCGATGTGCCGATGCCCTTCCCGGACGACGCCAGCCCGGTCGATGCGGTGCGCGCCGTGCTGCACGACTGGGTCGATCGCTTCGCCGAGCACCCCGAGTACGAGCTGGCCGTGATGGAGATCATGGCCTACTGCACGCGCACGCCCACGCTCGCCCACCTGCCCGGCGAGGTGCAGGCGCGCTACGTCGAGATCGTCTCGACGGTCATCTCGGCGATCTGCGAGCAGCTCGATGTCGAGCCGCAGCAGCCGCTCGAGGAGCTCTCGCAGCTCGTGCTGCATATCACCGACGGCCTCACCTACTGCATGCTGCGCACGGGGGACGCCGCCGCATCGCGCCGCTTCGTCGAGGCCGCGGCGCCCATGCTCACGGCGGCAGTGATGGGCGAGCGATGACGCCGCTCGACCTCGAGGCAGCCCGCCCCTGGTCGGCTGAGCACCACTGGCAGCGGATGGATGCGGCCACCGCCGGGATCGACGGCCCCTTCGCCGCAGTCTCGCTCGAGGCGCTCGCAGCAAACGCGCGCGACATGGTCGGTCGAGCCGATGGCACGACGCTGCGGCTGGCGACGAAGTCGGTGCGCAGCCGTGCCGTCATCGAGGCGGTGCTCGCCACGCCCGGCTGGCACGGTGTGCTGGCAGCGACCCTGCCGGAGGCGCTGTGGCTCTCGGCCACCGTCGACGACGTGCTGCTGGGCTACCCGACCATGGATCGCACCGCGCTGCGCGCACTCGCGGTCGACGACCGCGCGCTCGAGCGCGTGACGATCATGATCGACAGCGTCGAGCACCTCGACCAGATCGATGCGGCGATCCCCGGCCATCCGGAGATCCGCGTCGCCATCGAGCTCGACGCCGGATTCGAGCTCGGACGCTGGCGTGCCGGCGTGCTGCGCTCGCCGCTGCGCTCGCCGCAGCAGCTGGGCGGGCTCGCCCGGGCGGTCGTCGCTCGCGGCGGCTTCCGCCTCGTCGGGATCATGTCGTACGAGGCGCAGGTCGCGGGAGTGCAGGACGGCAGGCGTCGCGGCGGCAGCCCCGCGTTCATGGTTCGTGCGATGCAGCGCCGCTCGGCCGCCGACCTGCGCGAGCGCCGCGCCGCAGCGGTCGCCGCGGTGCGCGAGGTCGCCCAGCTGGAGTTCGTCAACGGTGGCGGCACCGGATCGATCGAGTCGACCGCCGCCGACCCCTCCGTCACCGAGATCGGGGCCGGCAGCGGCGTCTTCGGCGCGCACCTGTTCGACGGCTACCGCAGCTTCCGTCCGGCGCCGGCGCTCGCGTTCGCCCTGCCGGTCGTGCGCCGCCCCGGGCCCGGCATCGTCACGCTGCTCGGGGGCGGCTGGGTCGCCTCCGGCCCGCGCATCGTCGATCGCGACCCGGTGATCGCCTGGCCGCCCGGGCTGCGCATCGATCCGGGCGAGGGACCCGGCGAGGTGCAGACGCCGGTCCGCGGCGCCACCGCCGACCGCCTGCGGCTCGGCGACCGCGTCTGGCTGCGCCACGCGAAGGCAGGCGAGCTGTGCGAGCGCACCGACGCACTGCACCTGGTGGCCGGCGATCAGGTCATCTCCACCCTTCCCACGTACCGTGGGGAGGGGAGGAAGCTGCTGTGACATGGAGGAACTGGGCGCGCTCGCAGCGCGCCGCGCCGAGTTGGGTGCACGCGCCCACGACGATCGACGAGGTCCGGCGCGACGTGGAGCACGTGCGGCAGCAGTGCCGCACCATCCGCCCGGTCGGCAGCAGCCATTCCTTCTCGGCAGCGGCGCGGCCCGACGACGTGCAGCTCAACGTCGACGCGCTCCGCGGCGTGGTCGCGCTCGACGTGCCCGGCCGCCTGGTCACGGTGCTCGCCGGCACCACCGTCCGGGAGCTCTCCGCGCTGCTGGCCGAGCAGGGACTGGCCCTCGACAACCTCGGTGACATCGACCGGCAGACCATTGCCGGCGCCATCTCCACCGGCACGCACGGCACCGGCATCCGCCATCAGTCGATCGGCGCCTCCGTCGTCGCCGCCACGCTCGTCACCGCCGAGGGGCGCGCGCTGCACGTGAGCGAGACCGAGCGGCCCGAGCTGCTGCCCGCGATCAGGCTGGGCCTCGGGGTGCTCGGCGTGCTCGTCGACGTCACCCTGCGATGCGTGCCGGCCTTCGCGCTCGAGGCGATCGAGGCCGCGGTCGAGCTCGACGCCGTGCTCGACGACTGGCAGGGGCTGCTGCGCCGCACCGACCACTTCGAGTTCTTCTGGTTCGCCGGCACTTCGTTGGCGGTGACGAAGTCGAACACCCGCGTCGACGGCCCGCTCGCCCCTCGCTCGGCGATCGGCCGCTTCATCGACGAGAAGGTGCTCACCGACGTCGGCCACAGCGCCCTGCTGACGCTCAGCGCGCTGGTGCCGGCCGCGTCGCGGGCGGTCAACGAGGTGGCTGCCAGGGGCATGGCGCGCGGCCGCTTCGTCGAGCCGAGCCATCGGGTGTTCTCCGCCGAGCGCGCGGTGCGCTTCCGTGAGCTCGAGTACGGCATCCCGGTGGCGGCGATGCCGGAGGCGCTGCGAGAGATCGACCGGGCGCTGCGGCGCGCGTCGCTGGTGCCGACGTTCCCGTTCGAGGTGCGCGCGATCGGTGCCGACGACGCGCTGCTGTCGACCGCCAACGGCCGCGAGACCGCGTACATCGCCGCGCACCGCTGGTGGCGAGAGGATCCGCGGCCGCTGTTCGACGTGGTCGAGCCCATCCTGCTCGCGCACGACGGCCGCCCGCACTGGGGCAAGCTGCACTCGCTGCGGGCGCCGCAGCTGGCCGAGCGGTTCCCTGGCTTCGCCGATTTCCTCGCGATCCGCGACGAGCTCGACCCCGAGCGCATCTTCGCGAGCGCATGGACCAAGAGGGTGCTGGGCGCCTGAGCACGGCGCCTGATCGGCCCCTCGGATCGGCCTACCATGGAAGCCATGGACCCCCTCCTCATCGTCTGGATCGTCGTCGGCGCCCTGGTCGTGCTGGCGCTCATCGTGCTCGCGTGGGGCATCGCGGCGCGCGGCTCCCTCCGCCGCCTCGGCGCGACGGTGGATGAGCGCTGGGCGTCCCTCGCCACCACCCTCGAGCGCCGCAGAGCCGTCGCGGAGCCGCTGCTGGCGACGGCGGGCGAGCAGCAGCGCACGCAGGCGGCGGATGCGTTCACCGCGCTCGAGCGCGCCGACCGACCGGGGGCCAAGGCCGCCGCCGAGGGCGAGGTGCAGCGGGTGCTGCGTCCGCTCGTGCAGGCGGCCGGGTCGCAGCCCGCCGGATCCGACGCGGCCGAGGCGCGGGCCGCACTCGCGACCCTCGACGACGACGCCCAGGCGCGCCGGCGCGACTACAACACCGGCGCGCGCGAGCTGAATGCGAAGGCGCGGCGCTTCCCCGCCTCGATGTTCGCCGGCTCCGTCTCGGTGCCGCGGGAGTTCTTCGAGGTCGATCACACCGGCGCCGTCGCCGAGCCGCCCCGCATCCAGTTCTGAGACCAGCGCCGCCGCGGCGCGTCAGAGCGCCCGCGCGACCTCCCGCGCCCAGGTGCCCGGACCGGCCACCTCGATGCGGTTGAGCCCCTGCCACGCGGCAGCCTCCGCGAGCGCGGGCGCGAGCCGGTGGGCGAGCTCGCCCGCGCGCTCGGCATGCTCCGGCTCGACCGTCGCGTGCTGCACCCGCAGCACGCCCGCCCTGCGATCGCTCTTGAGGTCGATGCGTCCCACCAGCTCGTCGTCGATCAGCACCGGCAGCACGTAGTAGCCGTGCTGGCGCTGCGCGGCCGGCGTGTAGATCGAGATGCGGTACTCGAAGCCGAAGATGCGCTCGGCCCGCGGCCGGAACCACACGAGCGGGTCGAACGGCGAGAGCAGCGCGGTCGAGCGGATGCGTCGCGGCAGCCGGGTACCGGCGCTCAGGTAGGCGGGCCGCCCCCAGCCGGCGACCTCGACCTGCTCGAGCTCGCCGGCGTCGGTCAGGTCGGCGATCGCCGTGCGCGCGTCAGCGACCTTCAACCGGTAGTAGTCGGCGAGGTCGTCGAGTGTCGCGACCCCGAAGGCCCGCGCCGCCCGCCGCACGAGCTCGCGCTGCGCGTCGGCGCGATCGATGCGCGGCTGCGGTTCGGGGAGCACGGCGACGGCAGCCGCGTAGCGGCGCTCGAACCGGGAGCGGCCCACGGTGACCAGCTGCCCGTGGCGGAACAGCACGCTCGTCGCCCAGTACGCATCCGACTTGTTCCACCACCCGCCCGGCATGCGCTGGTGCTCGGGATACTCCATCTCGCTCGGGCGCAGCGGGCCGCGCTCGGTGAACTCGGCGAGCACGTCGTCGATGAGCTGCGCGTGCCCGGCGACCCACCGCTCGTCGCTGGGACGCATGGGCTGCGCTCGCTTCCAGGCCCACAGCGGCCAGTCGGCCACCGGGATGACGGCCGCCTCGTGCGCGACGTACTCGGTGTAGCCGCCCAGCCCGCTGCCGTGGTCGTGGTGCAGCATGCGGTCGAGCAGCGGGCGGTCGTAGGGACCGAGGCGGGCCAGCAGCGGCAGGTAGTGGCTGCGCTCGAAGACGTTCACGGAGTCGAGCTGCAGCAGCCCCAGGCGATCGATCGTGCGCTCGATGGTGCGGGCGCCCAAGCGGCCGCGCTCGCCCGGCAGGGCGCCGTCGAGGCCGCTCGCGGCGATGGCGATGCGGCGGGCCTGCGCGGCCGAGATGCGGGGTGGCGTCACGAGTGGTGAGGCTAGCAAGCACTGCCCACGCATGCGCCTGCGTCGCCGTGGCGGCCCGTAGGATCGAGCAATGCTGCTCCGTCGCCCCAAGAACGTGGGCCCGCGCCTCACGCTCGCCGCCGGCGACGAGGCCGTGCCCCGCGGGATGCAGATCGCGGGCGCCTGGTCGTGGCGGTTCCTGGTCGTCGCCGCAGCGGCAGCGGTCGTGATCGCGCTCATCGTGACCTTCCGCATCGTGGTCATCCCGCTGCTGGTCGCGGCGCTCATCACCACGGCGCTGCTACCGGTGGTCGCGGCGCTGGTGCGCGCGCGCTGGCCGCGCGGACTCGCCGTCGCGGTGTCGGTGGTCGCGCTCATCGTGGCCGTCGTCGGCCTCGGCTGGCTGGCTGTCGCGCAGATCCGCGACGAGTACCCGCAGCTGCAGGAGCGGGCGCTCGAGTTCTGGGAGGAGTCGCAGGCGTGGATCATGTCGCTGCCGTTCGGCATCGACGCGGCCGAGATCACCGCCTTCGGCGAGAACATCCTGGCCGTCATCCGGGACGACATCTCGACCGTCCTCTCGAGCGCGCTGTCGGTCGGATCCTCCGTCGGCCACTTCCTGGCCGGCGCGCTGCTGACGATCTTCGCGCTCATCTTCACCCTGCTCGACGGCCGCCGCATCTGGCAATGGATCGTGGGCGTGCTGCCCGCCCGCGCGCAGCCCGCGACCGACGGCGCAGCGCGCGCCGGCTGGGTGACGCTGGGCAACTTCGTGCGCGTGCAGGTGCTGGTCGCCTTCATCGACGCGGTCGGCATCGGCCTGGGCGCGTTCATCCTCGGCCTGTTCTACCCCGGCGGCATGCCGCTGGTGCTGCCGATCGCCATCCTGGTCTTCCTGGGCTCGTTCATCCCCATCATCGGTGCGGTCGTCACCGGCGCGATCGCCGTGCTCGTCGCGCTCATCTCCTTCGGCCCGCTGGCCGCGGTGATCATGCTCGGCATCGTGCTGCTCGTGCAGCAGATCGAGAGCCACGTGCTGCAGCCGCTCATCATGGGCACGGCCGTCAAGGTGCACCCGCTCGCCGTCGTGCTGGCGGTCGCCGCCGGTTCGACGATCGCCGGCATTGCCGGCGCCTTCTTCGCCGTGCCGGTGGTCGCCTTCCTCAACAACTTCGCCAAGACCATCGCCACCGGCTCCTGGCGCGAGAACCCCAACCCGACGATCGAGGATGTCGTGCGATGAGCGCTGCCCTGCCCGGCCCCTCCCTGGCCGACTTCGAGACCGCGAGGGGTCGACTGGTCGGCATCGTGCAGGAGACGCCGATGGAGCGCTCCCGCTACCTCAGCGGCATGCTGGGCGCCGAGGTGCACCTCAAGTGCGAGAACCTGCAGCGCACCGGCGCCTACAAGATCCGCGGCGCCTACAACATGCTCGCGAAGCTCACCGACGAGCAGCGCGCTCGCGGGGTGGTGGCCGCCTCGGCCGGCAACCACGCGCAGGGCGTCGCCTTCGCCGCCACCGAGCTCGGTGTGCGCTCGACGATCTTCATGCCGGTGGGCGTGGCGCTGCCGAAGCTGCAGGCGACTCGCGACTACGGCGCGGCCGTCGAGCTGCGCGGCCTCGAGTTCCAGACCGCGCTCGCCGCGGCGATCGAGCATGTCGAGCGCACCGGCGCGACCTTCGTGCCGCCCTACGACCACGCCGACATCATCGAGGGCCAGGGCACGCTCGGCCTCGAGATCCTCGACCAGGTCCCGGATGCGTCCACGGTCGTCGTGCCCATCGGCGGCGGCGGGCTCGCGGCCGGCGTGGCCTCCGCGATCCGGCAGCGCGCCGAGCGCGACGGCCGCACGGTGCGCATCGTGGGTGTGCAGGCCGAGCGCGCCGCCTCCTACGTCACCTCGCTCGAGGCGGGGGAGCCGACCACCATCCAGACCCAGTCGACCATCGCCGACGGCATCGCCGTCGCGCGACCTGGCACCCTGCCGTTCGCGATCATCCGGGAGGCGGTCGACGAGATCGTCACCGTCTCGGAGGACGACATCGCCCGCGCCCTCATCGTGCTGCTCGAGCGCGCGAAGCTCGTGGTCGAGCCGGCCGGAGCGGTCACGACCGCCGCGATCATGACGGGACTGGTCGCATCCGACGGCCCGACGGTGGCGGTGCTCTCGGGCGGCAACATCGACCCGCTGTTCATGGAGCGCGTGATCGGGCGCGGCCTCGCCGCCTCGCAGCGCTACCTCAAGGTGCGGATGGCGCTGCCCGACCGCCCCGGCCAGCTGGCGATCATCGCGCAGATCGTCTCGGACGAGCAGGCGAACGTGGTCGAGGTGCTGCACTCGCAGCACGACGCCTGGACCTCGATCGCCGACGTCACGCTCGACATCTCGGTCACCACCCGCGGGCCGGAGCACGCCGAGCGCGTGCTCGAGGCGCTGCGGAGGGCTGGCTACCAGCCGGTCGTGCTCTGACGCGGACGCCCGCGAACGACGACGGCCCCGCGCCTGCGCTGCAGGGCGGGGCCGTCGTCGTGTCGGGGGCTCAGCCCCGGTAGGTCTGGACGTCCTTGACGACGACGTCGATCGTGGCGCCCGAGGGTGCCTGGTACGAGGTCTTCGCGCCGATCTTCAGCCCCATGATCGCGGCCCCGAGCGGGCTCGCCTCGCTGTAGACGTCGAGCTCATCGCCGGCCTCGGCGATCTCGCGGTTGCCGACGAGGAACGTGGCGTCATCGCCGGCGATCGTCGCGGTCACGACCGTGCCGGGCTCGACCACACCGGAGGCCTCCGGCGCCTCGCCGACGGTGGCGTTGCGCAGCAGCTGGGTGATCTGGGTGATGCGGGCCTCGATCTGGGCCTGGTCGTCCTTGGCTGCGTGGTAGCCGCCGTTCTCCTTGAGGTCGCCCTCTTCGCGGGCTTCCTCGATGCGCTTGGCGATCTCGGCGCGGACGGGCCCCTGCAGGTGCTCCAGCTCGCCCTGCAGGCGGTCGTGCGCCTCCTGGGTCAGCCAGGTCTCCGTGGTGCCGTTCATGTCGTCTCCTGATATGCACAGAACCGGCCCCGAGTGGGCCGGTCCGACCTGCATTCTATGTCACCCAGCACTCGGAGACCAATCCGGTGGTCGCCAGAGAGCTCGTGCGCACCGGCACGACGTGCGTACTGGTGAAGGCATCGGTGGCAGGCAGGTCCACCTGCACCCACCCGACGATGCCGTACGCGGGGTCGAGCGCCTCGAGCGCGCACTCGACCGTGGTGCCAGCCTCGACCGAGACCTCGAAGATCACCTCGACGGTGGAGTCGTCGACGATCTCATGCCCGATGGTGCGCGATTGCAGCTGCGTGCTCCCCGGCTCGGTGCCCACCCACCACACCCAGAGGGTGGCCGTGAGCAGGATGGCGACGCCGACGGAGATCCCCAGGATCTTCTCGCGCCGCGTGCGCGAGCGCGTTCGCCCGTAGCGGGCTGCCAGATCGGTCATGGGGGCCTGTCCGTGGGAAGATGGAGACCTATCCAGCCTATCTGCCGCGCCGTCGAGCGCCGCGGTGCGCTGGGCGGAAGGGAGAGGCAGTGCGACGACTGCTCGCGGTGCACGCGCACCCAGACGACGAGTCGAGCAAGGGCGCAGGGACGCTGGCCCGCTACGCGGCCGACGGCGCCCAGGTCACGGTCGTCTCCTGCACCGGCGGCGAGAGCGGCAGCGTGCTGAACGAGCGGTTCGAGCTCGGCCACCGCGCCGCCCGCGACATGACGGGGCTGCGAAGACTGGAGATGGCTGCCGCGCAGGAGGCGCTCGGCATCGACCACGCCTGGCTCGGCTACGTCGACTCCGGGATGCCCGGCGAGGGCGAGCCGCTGCGGCCGCTCTCGTTCGCCACCATCCCGCTCGAGATCTCTGGCCGCCCGCTCGTGCGCCTCATCCGGCGGCTCAAGCCTCAGGTGGTCGTCACCTACGACGAGACCGGTGGCTACCCGCACCCCGACCACATCCGCTGCCACGAGGTGACGATGTGGGCGGTGGAGCATGCGGCCGAGGGCCTGCCGGAGCTCGGCGAGCCGTGGGAGGTGGAGAAGCTCTACTTCGATCGCACCATGAGCGGCGCGCGGCTGCGCGCGCTGCTGGGCGCGCTCGAGGCGTCGGCGCCCGATGACGAGCGGCTCGGCTTCGTGCGCGAGTGGGTCGAGCGGATGGGCGACCGCGGCGAGACGATGACCACGCGCGTCGACGTCGCCGCCTACTTCGAGGCCCGCGACATCGCGCTGCGCGCGCACGCGAGCCAGGTCGACCCGGAGTCGCGCTTCTTCTTCTGGCCGAACGAGCTGCTGCGCGAGACGTGGCCGACCGAGGACTACGAGCTGGTGCGCTCGCGCGTGCCCAGCACGGGCCCGGAGGACGACCTGTTCGCAGGCGTCGAGGAGGACTGATGCACGCGCTGTTCCTGGAAGAGCTGCCCTACGACCCCAACCAGGTGACGCCGGGCGTCATCGGGTTCGCGGTCACCGCGATCGTCGCGGTCGCGGTGATGCTGCTGATGTGGGATTTCAACCGCCGGGTGCGTCGCATCAACGACCGCGAGGAGGCGAAGGAGCGACTGCTGGCCGAGATGGCGGCCGCGCAGGGGTCGACCGCCGAGGACGGCGGGGCGGTGCAGGAGGCGCAGGCGGCGGAGACCGAGCGCGGCGCTTCCGAGAGCCCGGACGACCCGCGAGCCTAGCCCTGCCGCAGCGTGTTCTGCGACTACAGGACGCGGATCGCAGTGGCGCGCCAGCGCCCGTCGAGGCCCTCGAGCCGCAGCGCCACGGCGCGCGTGCGGACGGCCGATCGCACCACCACAGCGCCTTCCACAACGCCGTCGGCGGTGTGGCAGGTGTGCACGCTGCCGACCGCGAACCCGGGCACCTCGCGCTGCTGCCGCTGCGCGCGATCACGTCGGGCTGTGAGCGCGCGCTCGGTGAGCTGCTGGAAGAGCCCCTCGGTCACGAATCGGGCCATCTGCTGCACCTCGCGCACGCCCAGCAGCACCTCGATCACGCCCGTCGCGAGGTTCTCGATCAGCGGTGTCGGATCAGGCAGCGCGGCCGAGGAACAGGGTTGGAAGTCGAAGAACTCCTCGGCGTCCACTGCCGTCATCCGCTGTCTCGTCGCCCGCACCATGCCTCCTCGCATACCGCTGTCGCGGTGCGCGGCCCGCAGAGGCGCCGCCGTGCCGGAAAGGTAGCGGGTTCGGCGGGTGCGGCGTCATGGGGAGTTCTGCCCTGTGGAGAACGCTCGACACGGGGCGGTGCGCGGCGGTTAGATTCGCCCGCGTGCGCTTCGAGGACCTGTTCGACGACCTGGAGAGCCAGCTCGAGGCCGAGCTGGGCGCCGAGCAGCGCGACCTGCAGGCCGAAGAGGAGCGCTTCCGCATCGGCAGGCTCGAGCTGCGCGATCGCCTCGCGGCTGCCCCGCGCCTGCTCGATCTGACACTGCGGGCCGGCGGGCGGCTGCGGCTGCGGCGCATGTCGCTCGGCCGCGACTGGCTCAACGGCGTGGTGGTCGAGGGAGCGCCGGCCGAGACCGGCGCCGTCGTGCCGCTGCACGCGATCGTCGGCGTCGAGCTCGACGGCGACGGCGCCGCGGCCTCGGTGCGGCAGGCGAACGCGGCCGGCGACCTGCAGGCGAGGCTGAGCTTCGCCTTCGCGCTGCGCGATCTCGCACGTCGCCGGGCATCCGTCATCCTCGAGGGCCCGAGTCCGGTCGCGGGCACCATCGACCGCGTCGGCCGGGACCACCTCGATCTCGCGGTGCACGAGCCGGGAGAGCGGCCGCGTGCGAGCGCCGTGCGCTCGTGGCGGATCGTGCCTTTCGCCGCGTTCGACTGGGTGCGGCTGCCGTAGTTCAGCGCTCGCCGAAGAGGTCCACGATGCTCGGCGTCTGCGCCTGGCGCCAGAGGCCGCGCCGGCGCTCGAGCTCGAGCTCCCGGTCGATCCACGCCTGCACCTCGTCGTCGGCGACCCGCCAGGCGCCGCGCACGCGCACCCCGCGGAGCTCGCCGGCCTCGAGCAGCTCCACGACGGCGCCGGGCGTCGAGCCCAGCACGTCGGCGACGTCTGCGACCGCGAGGAAGCGGCGGGGTTCCATCGACATGCGCACCATTGTGCGCCAGTCGGGGCCGACGTGAGCGGAGGCTGTGGAGAACTTCAGCGACGTGTCGCGGCGACGTGTCAGGTTGTCGTCGTCGACGAGGGAGGACGCATGGCCGCACGCCGCACCTGGATGGATCCGAGGCTGGTGATCGGGGTGGTCCTCGTGCTCGTCTCGCTCGCGGGCGTCTGGTTCGTCGTGCAGCAGTCGTCGCGCACCGAGACTGCGTGGGCGGCGACCCGCACGCTGCTGCCGGGCGACATCGTCGCGGCGGGCGATGTCGAGCAGGTCGATGTGCGGCTGCCGCAGTCGCAGGACCGGTACCTGGATGCCTCGGCCGACCCGGTGGGCATGCTCGTCGCGTCGACGGTCGGCACGGGCGAGGTGCTGCCGGTGCGGGCGCTCGGCGATGCGGCGAGCGAGGATCGCTCGGCGATCGTCGTCGACATCGAGGGAGCGCTGCCGCGGGCGGTGCGCACGGGATCCCTCGTGGACGTCTGGACCGCGGCTCCGACGGAGGACGGCTACCAGGCGCCCGCCGTGCTCATCGACGACGCGATCGTCGTCGGCGTGCTGGAGGACGAGGGGATCCTCGCGAGCTCGGCGCAGCAGCTCGAGCTGCTCGTGCCGACCGACGAGACCTCGGTGCTGCTCGAGGCGATGTCGAACGAGCACGTGCTGAGCGTCGTGCCGCTCGCTCAGCCCGTCGAGGCGGCGCCGTGATCGGCATCGCGGTCTCCGCGCCGCTCGAGCGGGAGGATGCCGTCGTGCGGGAGGCCGCTCGGCACGGGCATCGGGTCGCCATCCGTGCAGCCACGGCAGCCGACCTGCTCGAGCGCCTTGCCGCTCGAGCCGACGACGCCGAGCCGAGCATCGATCTCGTGCTGGTGGTCGCCGACGAGCGGCACGCCAGCCGCGACCTCGTCGACGCCTGCGACCGGCGAGGCATGCGGCTGCTCGCGCTGGCCGATGACGCTCCGGAGCGCGCGCGTGCGCAGGCGCTCGGGATCGATGCGGTCGCATGGGACGACGGCTTCGCCGCGATCGAGGCGCAGGTGCAGCCGTCGGCTCGATCCCAGGGCGAGCCCGAGCGCGCGAGCGGCCGCGTCGTCGCCGTCTGGGGACCCGCCGGTGCGCCCGGCCGCACGACCGCTGCGATCGCACTGGCGGCCGAGCTGGCGCTCCTGGGGCAGCGGGTCGCGCTCGTCGACGCCGACACCACCAGCGCATCCGTCGCGCCAGCGCTCGGGCTGCTCGACGAGTCGCCGGGCTTCGCCGCGGCAGCGCGGCTCGCCCGCGCGGGCAGCCTGACCGTCGACGAGCTCGACCGCATCTGCCAGCAGGTGCCGAGCATGGGCGGCACCGTGCGCGTGCTCACCGGCATCGGGCGCTCGAGCCGCTGGCCGGAGATCGGCGGCGACCGCGTGGCCGAGGTGCTCGAACGCTGCCGCGACTGGGTCGATGTGACCGTGGTCGACGTGGCAGCGAGCCTCGAGCGCGACGAGGAGATCTCCAGCGACCTGTTCGCGCCGCGCAGGCACGCCGCGACGCTCGCGTCGCTGGAGGCCGCCGACGAAGTGCTCGTCGTCGCCGGCGGCGACGCGGTCGGCATCGCCAGGCTCGTGCGCACTCTGCCGGAGCTGCGCGAGCTCGTGCCGCAGGCGCGCGTGCGGGTGGTCGTGAACAAGGTGCGTGCCTCGGCCATCGGCATCGCGCCTGAGCGCGCCGTGCAGGAGACGCTGCGCAGGCTGGCGGCCGTCACTCCCGAGGCCTGCTGGCCGTTCGACGGCAGGGCAGCGGATGCGGCGCTGCTCGAGGGCCGCCCGCTGGTCGACGTCGCGGGCCGCTCGCGCCTGCGAGGCAGGGTGCAGGAGCTCGCGACCGCACTGATCCCGTCGGAGGCGCCGGCGAGCCGCGCGTCGCTGCGCGCGGCGGAGCGGCCCAGGCGGCGGTGGCTTCCCGCGCTACGCTGAGGCGGTGACGAGCCTGACGTCGATCGCCGAGCGCTACGGCCTGCTGAGTGACCCGGACGTGCGGTGGCTGCATCGGCTGGTCGCCGACTTCCAGCTGCTGGCCGACCTCGCCATCGGCGACATCGTGCTGTGGCTGCCGACCGGTGACGACGACGGCTACATCGCGGTGCAGCACGCGCGCCCCGCCGGCGCCGCGACGCTCTTCTACCGCGACATCGTCGGCCAACCGGTGCGGAACGCATGGCGCGAGCAGGTCCACCGGGCATACACCGAGGGCGTCTCCCTCGACGCCGACTCGCCTGAGTGGGGCGTCGAGTCCGACGCCAAGGTGCGGGCGATCCCCGTGCGGCGCCGCGAGGTCGAGCCCTCGGTCGCGCTCGTGCAGCAGCCGATCGCCGTCATCACCCGCCATGCCAACCACGCCGACACGCGCAGCGCCGGCCGCCTCGAGCGCACCTTCCGCGAGTGCGCGAGCGAGCTGTTCCGGATGATCGCCGACGCCGACTTCCCCGACCCCGCAGCACCGTCGGGCCAACGACGCGGCGCGGCCCGCGCATCCGACGGCCTGATCCGCCTGGACCAGGCGGGCGTCGTCACCTTCGCGAGCCCGAACGCGCTCTCCGCCTTCACGCGGCTCGGCTTCCGCGGCGAGCTGGAGGGCGAATCGCTCGCCGAGATCACGACCGAGCTGATCGACGAGTCGCACGAGGTGGATGAGGCGCTGCCGCTCGTCGTCACCGGCAGGGCGCCGTGGCGCACTGACATCGAGACGAGGCTCGTGACGCTGACGCTGCGCGCGGTGCCGCTGCGGCAGGGCTCGGCGCGGCTGGGCGCGCTCGTGCTGGCGCGCGACGTCACCGACATGCGCGCGCAGGAGCAGACGCTCATCACCAAGGACGCAACGATCCGCGAGATCCACCATCGCGTGAAGAACAACCTGCAGACGGTCGCTGCGCTGCTGCGGATCCAGTCCCGGCGGTCGAAGAGCGAGGAGTCGCGCACCGCGCTGCAGAACGCCGAGCGGCGCGTCTCATCGATCGCGGTCGTGCACGACACGCTCTCGGAGGGCCTCAGCCAGTCGGTCGACTTCGACCAGGTCTTCGACCGGGCGATGAAGCTCACGAGCGAGCTCGCGTCGATCCACGGCGCGCAGGTGCGCACCGAGCGGCAGGGCACGTTCGGCGTGCTGCCGAGCGGCTACGCGACGCCCCTCGCCCTTGCCCTCACCGAGCTCGTCACCAACGCGGTCGAGCACGGTCTCCCGGGCAGGAAGGACGGGCTCGTGCGGATCACCGCCGCGCGCGACGAGAAGTGGCTCACCGTGCAGGTGTGCGACAACGGCTCGGGCCTGCCGCCGGGCCGGGTGGGCTCCGGGCTCGGCACGCAGATCGTGAAGACGCTCGTCACCGGCGAGCTCTCGGGCACGATCGACTGGGGCGCCAGGGCGATCGAGGGCACCGAGGTGACGGTGAAGGTGCCGCTGTCGTACATCCGCTCGGACGACGACACCGCCTGACGCGCCCGGCGTCACCGCGCGCTCAGCCGCTGCAGCGCGGTGCTGACCGCACACAGAAGCGGGGCCGCCCGAAGGCGACCCCGCTTCTCTCGTGCTGCGTCAGCCGGCGCGGCGAGCGCGCGCGGCGCGGCGCTTGAGCGCGCGGCGCTCATCCTCGGAGAGGCCGCCCCACACGCCCGAGTCCTGGTTGGTCTCGAGGGCGTACTGGAGGCACATCTCGGTCACCGGGCACGTCGCGCAGACTGCCTTCGCCTTCTCGATCTGCTCGAGCGCTGGGCCGGTGTTGCCGACCGGGAAGAACAGCTCGGGGTCCACCGTGAGGCAGGCAGCGTCATCACGCCAATCCATACATGTGCTCCTTGTACATTGGAGGGGGAAGTCGCGCTTCGCGGGAATCCGCGGCGCAGAAGACTCGGGGCGCAGCAGCGGTGCCGCCCGACGTTCTATGCTTCCACAGCACCCCCAGAGAGGCAAGGGTTTTCTTCTGTGAGCGATCACTCCAGACTTCGGCCGCGCACGGCTTCGACGGCCGGCGGCCTCCTGCTGCTCGAAGCGCTCGGCATGCTCGTGATCGCCGCCTGGGTGGCCATCTCGGCGCTCGGCGACGGGCCGCAGCACGTCGCCGGCGGCCTGTTCCTGGCGGCGCTCGCGGCGGGCTCGGCCTTCTTCCTGCTGCAGGCCGGCAGGGCGATGCTCGACGGCCGATCCTGGTCGCGCGCGGCCGCCGTGGTGTGGCAGGTGCTGCAGCTCGGCGTCGCCGCAGGCACCTTCAACGGGGGAGAGGGGCCGGTGTGGCTCGCGCTCATCCTGGCCGCGCTCGCGGTGACGGTGCTGGTGCTCGTGCTGCGCCGGAGCGTCACCGTGTGGTTGCGCCCCGAGGTCGAGTAGCCGTCAGTCGCTGAACGCGAGCCGCTTGTGGAGCATCTCGAGGTGGCCCTTCGCTTTCGTGTTGTAGAAGGCGTGCGTGATCACGCCTTGCTCGTCGAGCACGAAGGTCGAACGGCGCACGCCCTCGACGAGGCGGCCGTAGCTGTTCTTCTCGCCGAACGTGCCCCAGGCGCGGTGCACGGCGAGGTCCTCGTCGCTCAGCAGCGGGAAGGTGAGCGCGTCGAGCTCATGCGCTCGGGCGAGCCGCTCGATCGAGTCGCGCGATATGCCGACGACCGCATAGCCGTGCTGCGACAGATCGGGCAGACGGTCGCGGAAGTCGCACGCCTGCTGCTTGCACGCGACGGTGAGCGCCTGCGGGTAGAAGTAGACGATCGCCTTGCGACCGCGCAGATCGGCGAGCGAGACGGGAGTGCCGCTCTGGTCGGGCAGGGTGAAGTCGGGTGCGGCCATGCCGGGCTGGAGGTGCGTCATCGGTTCCATCCAAGCAGTGCACAAGTGCTCGCAACGTCTGGTATCGTTATTCCTCGGTCGAGAGACCATGCACCTCTAGCTCAATCGGTAGAGCAGTTGACTCTTAATCAATTGGTTCCGGGTTCGAGTCCCGGGGGGTGTACAGCGAGAAAGCCCGGCGCAGAGCGCCGGGCTTTCTTCATGTCGTGAGGCAGTCCTGGCTACTGCCGGTAGGACGCCAGGAAGTTGCCGATCCGCTCGACCGCGTCTTCGAGGTCGCGCTTCCACGGCAGGGTCACGATGCGGAAGTGGTCGGGTGAGGGCCAGTTGAAGCCCGTGCCGTGCGTGACGAGGATCTTCTCCTCGCGCAGCAGGTCGAGCGCGAACTGCCGGTCGTCGTGGATCTCGTGCACCTCGGCCTCGAGCCGTGGGAAGAGGTAGAGCGCCCCCTTCGGGTTGACGACGCTCACCCCGGGGATGCGCCGCAGCCCCTCCACGGCCGCGTCCCGCTGCTCGAGCAGCCGGCCGCCGGGCAGGATGAGGTCCTCGATCGACTGGTGGCCCCCGAGCGCCACCTGGATGCCGTACTGCGCCGGCACGTTCGGGCACAGGCGCGTCGATGCCAGCAGCGTCAGCCCCTCGAGGAAGCCGGCCGCGTGCGCCTTCGGCCCCGTGATCGCGAGCCAGGCGGCGCGGAAGCCTGCCGCGCGGTAGGTCTTCGACAGCCCGTTGTACGTCAGCGTCAGCAGGTCGGGCGCGAGCGTCGCGATCGAGATGTGCTCGGCGTCGTCGTAGAGGATGCGGTCGTAGATCTCGTCGGCGAGGATCAGCAGCGAGTGCTTGCGCGCCAGGTCGACGATGCCCTGCAACGACTCGCGCGTGTAGACGGCGCCTGTGGGGTTGTTCGGGTTGATGACGACGATCGCCTTCGTGCGGGGCGTGATCTTCGCCTCGATGTCGTCCAGATCCGGCACCCAGTCGTTCGCCTCGTCCGTCAGGTAGTGCACGGGCGTGCCGCCGCCGAGCGAGGTCATCGCGGTCCAGAGCGGGTAGTCCGGCGCGGGGATGAGCACCTCGTCGCCGGCATCCAGCAGCGACTGCATCGTCATCGTGATGAGCTCCGAGACGCCGTTGCCGAGGAAGACGTCGTCGACGCTCAGCTGCGGGAAGCCCGCGACGCCCTCGTAGCGCGTCACGACCGCGCGGCGTGCCGAGAGGATGCCCTTCGAGTCGGAATAGCCCTCGGCGAGCGGCAGGTTCGCGATCATGTCCTGCACGATCGTGTCGGGCGTCTCGAAGCCGAACGGCGCGGGATTGCCGATGTTGAGCTTCAGGATGCGATGCCCCTCGGCCTCGAGCCGCGCGGCCTCGGCGGCCACCGGGCCGCGGATCTCGTAGAGGACGTGCTTGAGCTTCGAGGACTGATCGAGCGACTTCAGGGCCATCACCCCATGCTAGGCGCGCGCTGGAGCTGAAAGCGGCGGCCCGTTCGGGCCGACGCTGCGATGCCAGCGCCCGGGTCCGTCTCCGACCCGGTCCACCGGTGCTGTCAGCTCACTTCGTCGGGCAGCTGCAGCAGCCCTCCCGCCGAGCGCGTGGTCGCGGCGGCCACGGCCATGGCGCGCTCGAGCGGCGCCGCCCATCCGCCCTCGTGGTCACGGGTGATGACGGATGCGGTGAGCGAGGCGAGCACGCTGTCACCGGCGCCGATGGTGTCGACGATGGGCCTCGACAGCTCGGGCACGGGCGCCGAGACGTAGCCGCGCGCCGACGTGATGACCGCGCCTTCGGAGCCGCGTGTGACCGCCACCGCACCCGCACCGGCACCGAGCCAGCGGGAGGCGGTCTCGCTGGCATCCTCGCCGTAGACCAGCTCGGTGTCCTCGTCGCTCACCTTCACCAGCAGCGCCCGGCCGGCCAGTCGGTCGAGCCCGGCCGCGAAGCGCTCGCGAGCCCCCTCGGCCTGCAGGTAGCCGGGCCTGGCGTTCGGATCGATCAGCAGCCGCTCGCGCGAGTGCGAGAGCGCCAGTAGCGGGGCAATCTGCGCCGGGTGCTCGAGCGCGAGGCACGAGACCACCACGAGCGGCGCCGCCTCGAGCAGGTACTCGAGCCCGGCCAGGTCGACGAAGCGCGACGTGCCGGCCTGGTTGAACTCGTAGTGCATGGTGCCGCCGGCGCGCACGGCGCTCGCGACCGCCGTGCCGTGCGGCGCATCCGTCGCCAGCAGCTCGACGCCGTGCGCGGCGCAGTGCTCGCGCACCAGCCGACCTGCGGCGTCGTCGCCGACCATGGCGATCAGCCGCGCGGGCACGCCCAGGCGGGCGAGGCCGACCGCCACGTTGAGGGCGGCGCCGCCGACGATCGACGCGCCGTCGACCTCATCGACGAGCGCGTCGCCGATCACGACGACAGGGTCGGTCACGGGCACTCGTACCGCGGGACTGCCGTGAGGGACCTAAGGCTCACTTGCGCTTAGCCGCCTTGCGCAGCTCGCGCTCGAGCTCTTCCTGCCGGATGCCCTCGTCGCGCTGGCTGACGGCGCCGATGGCGAGCGCCACGCCGATGCCCCAGCTGGCCCACAGCAGAGCGAGGCGCCAATCGCGCGGTCCGGTCCGCGTCGCCCTGAACACTGGCCAGGCGCTGGTCACCGAGCTGATCACGCTCGCATTCATCAGGTACTTGCGCATGTCGCCTCCTCGTCGCGACCAATGTATCGGCGGCGACCTGAACACCGGACGCGAGCCGACGCATCCGCCCGACGACGGCGCAGGATCGAGTCAGACTGACCGATCGGTCGACATCTGACCGATCGGTCAGTACAGTGGTGTCACGTGACCACTCGCGATGAGATCCTCCAGGCCGCGCTTGAGCGCTTCGCCCGCTACGGCTACCTCGGCAGCTCGATCCAGCAGATCGCCGACGACGTCGGCACCTCGAAGTCGTCGGTGCTCTACCACTTCGACTCGAAGGAAGCGCTGCTCGAGGCCGCGATGCAGCCGACCATGGACGCGCTGAGCGCGCTCATCGACGCGCTGCCCGCCGCCAAGGACGACAAGGTCGCCGCCGCCCCCGCACTCGTCACCCGCTTCGTCGACACGCTCATGGCGCACAGCGCCGCCGTGTCGATCTTCGTCACGCAGCGCGGCGCCCTGCAGGAGGTGCCCGCGATCGTGCGCGGCAACGCGATCGTCGACACCATCGCCTCGACCCTGGTGCTCGAGGCGCCCACCACGCGCAGCCTCACGCGGCTCTCGATCGGCCTCGCCGGCGTCGCGTTCATCCTCGCCGACGCGGTCGACACGACCCATGAGCACCCCAGCCCGGAGGAGATGCGCGAGATCTTCATCGACACGCTGCTCGAGCTGTGCATGCCCGAGGCCGTCGCCGCCGGAGAGGACGCCTGATGGCCACCTGGCTCTCGCGGGTCGGCGCCGCATCCATGCGCCGCGCCTGGTTCGTCATCATCGCCTGGGTGATCGCCCTCGCCGGCGTGCTCGGCGGCGCGTTCGCGCTCGGTCCGAACATGCAGGAGTCGTTCGACATCCCCGGCACCGAGTCGCAGGAGGCGCTCGACCACCTCGGCAGCGTCTTCCCGCAAGTCGCGGGCAGCTCGGTGCAGGTCGTGCTCTCCGCCGATGGCGGCATCGAGGCGCACCGCGACGCCATCGAGCGGCAGGCCGAGGCGATCGGCGACATCGACCTGGTGGCGCAGGCGGTCGACCCGTGGAGCGAGTTCGCGAACGACCAGATCTCCGCCGACGGCACGGTCGCGTACACGCTCGTGCAGTTCGAGCCCACCGACGGCGCGAAGCCGACGACCCTCGACGAGGTGGTGGCGACGGCGGATGCGCTGCGCGCGTCGGGCGTGCAGGTCGAGTTCGGGGGTCAGGTCTTCCAGTCGCAGTCGGTCGGCGTCACCATCGTCGAGGTGTTCGGCGTGGTCTTCGCCGGCGTGGTGCTGTTCGTCACGTTCTGGTCGCTGCTGACCGCCGGCATGCCGCTGCTGACCGCGCTCGTCGGGGTCGGCATCACCATGGGCGGCGTGCTGGGCGCCTCGGCGCTGGTCACCGTCTCGAACTCTGCGCCGCTGATGGCGCTGATGATCGGGCTCGCCGTCGGCATCGACTACGCGCTGTTCATCCTCTCCCGGCACCGCTCGCAGCTGGCGCGCGGCATGGGCGTGATCGCCTCGGGCTCGCTCGCCGTCGGCACCTCGGGCACGGCGGTGGTCTTCGCCGGCATCACGGTGATCGTGGCGCTCGTGGGCCTGCTGATCGTGAACATCCCGTTCCTGTCGGTGATGGCGATCGGCGCCGCCGGCTCGGTGGCGGTCGCCATCGCCGCGGCCACCACCCTGCTGCCGGCGATCATGGCGCTCGCGGGCGAGCGGCTGCGGCCGAAGGCCGGCGGCCGCGCGCACCGGCTGGCGCTGCGCGACGTCGACGCGGAGCCGACGCTCGGCATGCGCTGGGTCACCGCCGTCTCGAAGCGTCCGCTGCTGGCCATCCTGGGCGTCGTCGCGGTGACGGTCGTGACGGCGCTGCCGGTCGCCTCCCTGCAGCTCGCGCTGCCCGACAACGGCCGCGAGGCCGCCGGCAGCACGCAGCGCATCGCGAACGACACGCTGCAGGAGGCCTTCGGCGACGGCACCACCGGGCCCTTGGTGGTGATGCTCGACATCACGCAGGTCACCGACGTCATGGGCACGATCGACGCGGTCGCCGACGAGCTCGAGCAGGTGCCGGGCGTCGACCGCATCGCCGGCGCCTTCCCCGACGCGACCGTCGACACGGCCATCATCCAGGTGATCCCGACCACGGGGCCCGCTGACGTCGCGACCGTCGACGTCGTGCACGCACTCCGCGAGCTCGCGCCCGCGATCGAGGCCGAGCACGCCACGCCGATGGCGGTCACCGGCATGACCGCCGTGCAGATCGACCTCTCGCAGCGCCTCGCCGACGCGCTCGTGCCCTTCGGCGCCGTGGTCGTCTCGCTCTCGGTGCTGATCCTGCTGCTGGTGTTCCGCTCGATCCTGGTGCCGCTCACGGCGGCGCTCGGCTTCGTGCTCTCGGTGCTGGCCGCCTTCGGCGCGACCGTGGCGATCTTCCAGTGGGGCTGGGCCGCCGAGCTGCTGCACTTCGAGGCCGGTCCGATCCTGTCGTTCATGCCGGTGCTGACGATGTCGGTGCTGTTCGGGCTGGCGATGGACTACCAGATGTTCCTCGTCAGCGGCATGCGCGAGGCCTACGCCCACGGGCACCCGTCCGATCCCGACAGGGCGAGGAGCGCCGTGCGGCACGGCTTCGCCGCCAACGCCCGCGTCGTCACCGCGGCGGCGCTGATCATGTTCTTCGTCTTCTTCGCGTTCGTGCCGGAGGGCATGGCGATGATCAAGGCCATCGCGTTCGGGCTCGCATTCGGCGTCGCCATCGACGCCTTCCTGGTGCGCATGACGCTCGTGCCGGCGCTCATGACCCTGATGGGCGAGCGCGCCTGGTGGCTGCCGAGGTGGCTCGACCGCATCCTGCCGAACATGGATGTCGAGGGCGAGAGCCTCGGCCGGCACCGCGCCGCACTGGCCTGGGCGGCGGATGCGGGCGGTCACCTCGCGCTCGAGCGGCTGCGCCCCGAGCTGGGGCACGACCTGCCGGGCGAGCAGTCCTGGACGCTCACGGCCCCGCGCGGCGCGGTCGTGCGCCTCGACGGCTCGTTCGCCGAGCGGCAGCGCCTCGCGCACGCGCTGCTGAGCGACATCGGCGCGACCGGCAGTGCCCACCTCGGCGGCGCCGCGCTGCCGGGCGACGCGGCGACCATCCGGCAGCGGATGGCGCTGGTCGATCTCGACCTGGCAGGATCCGGCAGCCACCAGGAATCCGCCCACCAGGCCGCGCGGGCAGCGCTCGCACTGCGCTCGCCCTTCGCGATCGGCACGGTGCTCGACCGCCGGGCGAGCACCCTTGTCGAGCGCGCCGGCATCGCGGCGGGCACGCCCATCGACGCCGCGGCGCCCATGGCGCGCCTCGCGCCGCTCGCGCGCGCCGCCGTGCTGCTGGCCATCGCGATGGAGCGCACGCCGAGCTTGCTCTGGATCGACGCCGCCGGCGGCGCGCCCACCGGCGCGGCCGCGATCGCAGCCCGGCTGGGCGGCGACGACGTGACCATCGTCACGAGCGAGGCATCGCCCGAGGCGCACGGCCGGGCGGCGATCGAGCTCGCCCCGGCCAGTGCTGCAGCTGAAGACCGTGCCGCAGCGGAGGACCGCCTGGACGAGCCGCGCGAGGCCGAGGCGGCCCGCGCGGCGGCCGCAGCCGCATCCGCCCACCCACCGACCGACAGCGACGCCCCCGCCGGCGATCTCGCGACCACGGGAGCAGACCGATGAGCCCAGTGTCCACTTCCTTCGGGTTCACGCCCTCTGGGCTGAAGAAGGCCGTCGCCCTGACCGCGGCGGCAGCGACCCCGTTCGCGATCGCCGCGCTCGCCGCCTGGTCGTTCGGGCCGGCCGCCGACGGCGAGCGCGACGTGCCGGCCGCGGTCGTGAACCTCGACGAGATGCTCACGACCACCGCCGCCGACGGCACCGAATCGAGCATGTTCGCCGGGCGCCAGGTCGTCACCGACCTGGTCGCCGACGAGGACGACGGCTTCGCCATCCGCATCCTGAACGAGGAGGATGCCGCCGACGCGCTCGCGGCCGGCGAGGTGCAGGCGATCGTCACGATCCCCGCCGACTTCTCGCAGCGGGTGCTGAGCCTGCAGGGCGAGGAGCCGCAGCAGGCGGGCATCCGCATCGTCACCGACGCGAGCTCCAGCGGGCTCGCGACCAGCCTCGCGACCGAGACCGGGGAGGCGATCATGAACTCATTCGGCGACATGGTCACGAACGGCTTCATCTCGGGCATCTACGGCGGCATGGGTACGATCGCAGAGCAGCTCGGTGCCGCGGCGGACGGCGGGGATGCGCTGGGGGCTGGAGGCGCGGACCTCGCCTCCGGCCTGGGCGACCTCGCCGGGGGCATCGACCAGCTCGCCGACGGCGCGGGGCAGTCGCAGGACGGCGCTGCGCAGCTCGCGGACGGCGGGCAGCAGCTCGCCGCCGGGCTCGGCACCGCGCAGGGCGGCATCGGGCAGCTCGCCGACGGCTCGGCGCAGCTGAGCGACGGCGTCGACCAGTACACCGGCGGCGTCGACCAGCTCGCCGGTGGTGCCGCGCAGCTGAGCGACGGCGTCGCGCAGTACACCGCCGGCGTCGACCGGTTCGCCGCCGGTGTGCAGCAGGCGACCTCGCAGATCTCTGCAGGGCTCGACGAAGCGGTCGCGGCCGGCGGCATCGGCCAGCTCGAGACCGCCATCGGGCAGTCGAGCACGGGCGCGGCACAGCTCCTCGCGGCGCTCGAGGCCGACCCCGCCACCGACCCGCAGGCGTTGGAGGCCGCGCGGCAGCTGGCCGGCGGGCTCCAGCAGCTGGATCAGCAGGACCTCGCCGGGCAGCTCACCGCCGGCCTGGGGGAGGCCACCGCCGGCCTCGACCAGCTCGACGCCGGCGCGACGCAGCTGATCGCCGGCGGCGCTGGCCTCCGCGACGGCGCATCGCAGCTCGCCGACGGCGCGGCGCAGGTCTCGGCGGGCTCGCCGGCGCTGCGCGAGGGCGCATCGCAGCTCGCCGACGGCCTCGGCCAGCTCGACGGGCAGTTCGGCGCCTCCGTCTCCGGGGCGCAGCAGCTCGCCGACGGCACCGGCGAGCTCGCCGGCGGCCTCGGCCAGCTGGAATCGGGCGCGGTGCAGCTCGCCGCGGGTGCGCGCTCGGCCCAGACCGGCGCCGCGCAGCTCGGCGACGGCGGCACCGAGCTGGCCGACGGGCTGCGCGAGGGCATCGCGCAGATGCCGCAGCTCAGCGACGCCGAGCTCGCGCAGCTCTCCGACGTCGCCACCAACCCGATCGGCTTCGACCTCGCCCAGCAGCACGCCGTGCCGACCGGCGAGGCGCGCGTGGCGACGATCGCCGTGCCGATCGGCCTGTGGCTCGGCGCGCTCGCGCTGGTGCTCGTGCTGCTGCGCGCCGCCAGGCGCACGCTCGCCTCGGCGGAGTCCGACGGCCGCGTGCTCATGACCCTGCTGATCCGCTCCGCCTGGGTCGTCGGCCTGCAGGCCGTGCTCGCGACGCTCGTCGTGCACGCCATCGGCGGGGTGGCCTGGGCCTCGGCGCCGGCGACGCTCGGCATCGCGCTGCTGTTCGCGGCGGTCGCGACCCTGCTGCACGTGGCGCTGGTCGCCTGGTGGGGGCCGGTCGGAGCGGTGGTCTCGCTCGTGCTGCTGGCGCTGCAGGCGGTCGCCGCCGGCGGACTCGTGCCGCGCGAGGTGCTGGGCGAGGGCTTCGCCGCCATCGCGCCGGCGCTGCCGATGACGCACGCGGTCGATGCGCTGCAGGCGGTCTCGGCCGGCGCCGGCGGCGCCGGCGGCGCGGTCGCGATGCTGCTGCTGTTCGCGGGGTTCGGGCTGCTCGCGGCCTATCTGGCCGTGCGCGCGGCGCGGCGCCGCGAGACGGGCGAGCGCGTCCGCGCGCTCGACGCGCTGGCACCCACCCCAGCCGTGGCTTGAGCAGATCCTGCGCCGGCGCGCATTGACACGGCAGCGGCGCAGGGCGAAGATAACGCTGTTCGTCATCGGTCGCGCGCTGACGAGCCGCCTCTCCTGCCGCGACGCAGCACGCATCGCGATGCGCCGAGCACGCTCGGCACCTCAGCAGCGCCCGATCCGGGCATCCGGTTCCAATGGAGGAATCACATGCGCACGACCTATCGCGTCCTCGCATTCGTCATCTGCGGCCTCGTCATGCTGCAGGCCGCTTCCCACGCCTGGCTCTCCTCAGGCCTGGCGATCTACATCGGCGAGGGCGGCACCCTCGACCCGAACGCGCCGCCCGCCTTCCCCGAGGCGCTGGGCTTCATGATCCACGGCATGAACGGCATGTACGTCATCCCGGTGGTGGCGATCCTGCTGCTGGTCGTGTCGTTCTTCGCGAAGGTTCCCCGCGGTGTGATGTGGGCGGTGGTCGTGCTCGTGCTCGTCGCGCTGCAGGTGACGCTCGGCATCCTCGGCCACGAGATGTCGGCGCTGGCGTTCCTGCACGGCCTGAACGCGCTGCTGCTGTTCGGCGCCGCACTCCTGGCGGGCATGCGGGCGAAGGCGCCGGCACGGGTCGCCGCCGAGGCGCCCCGCACCTCCGTCGGCGTCGGCTGACGCCGGGCCGCCCGGCACAGCGCAGGAGCCTCCGGTGCGCCCGACCCGCCGCTCGCGGGCCGGGCGCATCGGGCGCGTGCTGGCCGGGCTTGTCGCACTCGCCGCGCTCGTCGCCGTCGGCACGATGTGGTGGTCGAGCCTGCGCCCGGCGACCTACTCGGCGCTCGCGATGGGCGTGCCCGACACCGGCGACGGCACCACCAGCGCCGACGCCGACCACGGGCACGGCGTAGGCGACGACGGGGACGGCCCCGACGCATCCGCCGTGCCCGTCACCGAGCTGGTCGCCGACCCGCTGCGCGTGCCAGACGTGCACGTCGAGCTCGTCGCGCGCGCCGAGAGCGTGACGCTGCCGTCGGGGGAGTCGTTCGACGGCATCACGCTCAACGCCGTCACGCCGGGCCCGGAGATCCGCCTGCGGCAGGGGCAGCTGGTGGAGGTGGTGCTGGTCAACGAGTCGGTGGCGGGCGGCGCGACCCTGCACTGGCACGGCGTCGACGTGCCGGCGGCCATGGACGGCGTCGCCGGGGTGACGCAGGATGCGGTGCTGCCCGGCGAGCGCTTCGCCTACCGCTTCGTCGCCGAGGACGCCGGCAGCTACTGGTACCACTCGCACCAGGTCTCGCACGAGCAGGTGGTGGCCGGCATGTTCGGGGCGCTGATCGTCGAGCCGGTCGAGCCGGGTGGCGCCGACGGGCCGGACGGGGCTGATGAGCCGGGCGATCCCGATGAGCCGGACGAGCCAGGCGGCACCGCATCCGACGCCGTCGCGCTGCTGCACACCTACCCGGGCACCTCACGCACGCTCAACGGCACGGCCGGCGAGGTGCGGCACGAGGCAGGGCCGGGGGATGCGGTGCGGGTGCGCGTCGCCAACACCGACAGCACCCCGACCGCGGTCTGGGTGAGCGGCGGACCCTTCCGCGTGCTCGCGGTGGACGGCACCGAACTGCACGGGCCGACCCCGCTCGAGCGGCAGAGGCTGCAGGTCAGCGCTGGAGGACGCATCGACCTCGAGGTGACGGTGCCGGCCTCCGGAGCCGTGCGCGTGCAGGCGCTCGGCGTCTCGCTGCTCGTCGGCCCGGCGGATGCCGAGGCCCCGACGGTCCCCGCGCCCGCCGAGCTCGTCGACCTGCTGCACTACGGCACCCTGGCGCCGCTCGGCTTCGACCCGACGCGGCCCGACCGGAGCTTCGCCTACGACATCGGCCGCGCTCCCGGCTTCCTCGCCGGCGTGCCCGGCATCTGGTGGACCATCAACGGGCGGATGGGCGACGACGTGCCGATGTACATGGTGCGGGAGGGCGACGTGGTGGAGATGCGCATCACCAACGGCTCTGGCGAGGTGCACCCGATGCACCTGCACGGTCACCACGTCGTGGTGCTCGCGCGCGACGGGGTCGCTGCCACCGGGAGCCCGTGGTGGGTGGACTCGCTCGACGTCGGCCACGGCGAGAGCTACGACGTCGCCTTCGTCGCCGACAACCCCGGCATCTGGATGGACCACTGCCACACGCTGCCGCACGCGGTTGAGGGGCTCGTGACGCACCTCATGTACGAGGGCGTGACGACGCCGTTCCTGCTCGGGCGGGGCTCCGGGAACGAGCCGGAGTAGCGCCTCACGCGCGCCGGAACTCTGCCCGCCACACGCCCAGCCGGCTGGGGGAATCGGGCGCCGCGAACTCCTCCACCGACACGGCCGTGAGCCCGCCCTGTCCGAATGCCTCGATCTCTTGCCGGTGCAGCGGCCACGGCGGGCCGCCCTCGCCTTCCCGCTCGGCGATGGCTTGCACCACCAGCAGTGAGCCGCCGGGCGCCACGAGTGCGCGGACACCGGCGGTGAGCTCCTTCCGGACGCTGGGATGCACGGCTTGGACTGTGTAGATCTCGACGACGAGGTCGAACGCGCCGATCCACTCGTTCGGCAGATCGAGCAGATCGCCGACGGCGTACGTCACCGCCGAGCCGTGGCGCCGGTCGCGGGCCGCGGCGACGGCGGTCGGCGAGATGTCGAAGGCGGTCGTCGTGTAGCCGAGCCTGGACAGGTGCTCGGCATCGGCGCCGAGCCCGCATCCGACGACGACGGCGGCGCCGCTCGCGGTGCCGGGATCAGGGGCGCCCATCCACGATGCCAGTGCAGGGTGCGGCGCGTCCCGCTCCCACGGCATCGTGATGTCGCCGTGGTCGGCGGCCGCCCAGAGCCGCTCGAACCAAGCTGTGGGCTCGGTCGGATCGGCGTTCCCGAGCCGTGCGGTCTCGGACTGCCAGGAGCGGGGTTCGACCATGGCGTCGACGATAGGTGGGCGCGGGCCCGCGGACAAGGTCGCGCCGTCCGGCGTGCGCCAGCTCAGCGGATACGCTCACGCGTGTGCCGACCACCTCTGCCATCGCCGCCGTCGGCACCCATCTCCCGCAGCGCATCCGCACGACCGAGCAGACCGAGCGCCGGCTGCGCGACGAGAACCCCGGCGTGGCGCTGCCGGTCGGGCTGATCCGGCGCATGACCGGCGTCGACCGGGTGCACGAGCGCGAGGAGGGCCAGCAGGCCTCCGATCTCGCGGTCGCGGCCGCCCGCGAGGCGCTCGCGGCATCGCCGGAGCCGGTCGACCTGCTCATCTTCGCGAGCGCTAGCCAGGATCTCATCGAGCCCGCCACCAGCCACATCGTGAACGACAAACTGGGCCTGGGCGTGCCGGTGTTCGACGTCAAGAACGCCTGCAACTCGGTGCTCAACGCTATGCAGGTCGCGCACGCCATGATCGTCAGCGGCCAGGCCCGGCGGGTGCTCATCGCCAGCGGCGAGACACCGACGAGCGCGGTGCGCTGGCGGGTCGCCGACCGCCACCAGTTCGTGCGCTCGTTCCCCGGCTACACGATGAGCGATGCGGGCGCCGCGCTCATCCTCGAGGCGACGGATGCGTCGGCACGGCCGGGCGGCGCCGGTTCCGCGGGCGCCGGTGCCGTGAGTGCTGATCCGGTGGGTGCCGACCGTGCCGCGGCCGACACCGGCATCGTCGAGATGGCTTTCTCCGCTGCCAGCCACCACTGGTCGATCGGCACGCTGCCCATGGGCGGCTCGATGCGACCGCGCGACCCCGAGGCCACCTACTTCGACATCGACGGCCGCGGCCTGCAGCGGGCATTCCTGGCGCTCGGGCCAGAGCTCGTCACCGGGCTGCTGGCGCGCAGCGGCATCGCGCTAGCCGACCTCGACCTCGTGCTCATGCACCAGGTGGCCGAGCCGCACCTCGGCCCGATCGCCGACCGGCTGGGCCTCGGCGTCGAGATGATCCTGCCGACGGTCGCGCAGCACGGCAACCTCGCCTCGGCGACCCTGCCGATCCAGCTGCGCACGGCGCTCGATCAGGGACTCGTCGGGCCGGGCAGCCTCCTGCTGCTGGTCGGCCTCGCCGGCGGCATCAGCCTGGGCGCCGCGGTGGTGCGGCTGTGAGCGGGACGGCTGGTGCGGCTGTGACCGCGGCGGACGGGGCGCTCCGTCGCGGCGGCCAAGGGCCGACGGATGCGCGGGGCCGGCTCGCGGTCGTCGTCCCGGTCTACGACGAGGCGCGCGGCATCGCGCCCACGCTGCGGCAGCTGGCGGCGCAGCGCGACGGCGACTTCGACGCGATCTTCGTCGACAACCGCTCCACCGACGGCTCGCGCGCGGTGATCGAGGCGTTCGCACGCGAGCGCGGGCTCGACCGCTGGCGCGTCATCGACGAGCCGCAGAAGGGCACCGGCGCGGCGGCCGACACCGGCATGCGGGCGGCGATCGCGGCCGGCGCGACGATGCTCGCGCGCACCGACGCCGACTGCATCCCGCGGCTCGACTGGACTGCACGCATCCGCCACGCCCTCACGCCGAGGGGCGCGGGCGGCCTGGGGCTCGAGCTCGTCGCGGGCAGCCTCGTGCCCCGCCACGACGAGGGGCTCGGGCCGGTGCTGCGCACGCTGCTGATGGGCGCGGTGCACGTGGCGGATGGGTTCGGCGTCGTCAGGCCCGACAACAACGGCCCGCAGTTCCACGGCCCGTACGTCATGGCGCCGGGCTGCAACCTGGCGATCACCGCGGCGATGTACGTCGCGGCGGGCGGCTTCCCTCGCACCGCGATCGAGGAGCTGCACGAGGATCGCGCGATCGTGAACGCCGTGCGGCGGCTGACCGGCAACTACGCGCGCCGGCGCGACGTTGTCGTGCGGGGCTCCTCGCGGCGTGTGCAGGCGTGGGGGCTGAAGAACACGCTGCTCTGGTACAAGGATCACGCGTACCGGCCGGAGCACGTGGACATCCGATGAGCGGGACGGACCGCCGGCGCGGGCTGGCGCTCGCGATGCGCCGCGACGAGCGGCTGATGCGCGCGGTGCACCCGATCGGCTACCCGCTGCTGCAGGCGGTGCCGGGGCCGGTGCGGCGGGTGCCGGGCCTGGGCGTGGTGGTGAAGGATGCCGCGCTCGCGCGGCAGGTGCTGCTCGACGGCGAGGGCTTCTCGAAGCAGGGGCCGGGCGCCTCGAGCGACCTGTGGACGCCGGTGCTCGGCGCCCGGGTGCTCGTGAACATGCACGGCGAGGACCACCGAGCGCTGCGGCGCCGGCTCGCGCCGATCTTCTCGCCCTCGTTCGTCGAGCCGCTCGTGCAGCAGAGCCTCGGGCCCGGGGCCGCAGCGGTCGAGCGGCGGCTGCTCGCGGGGGAGCGCGTCGACCTGGCCGCCCATGCGCGGCGGTCGGCGAGCGCCGCCATCGCGCTGCTGGTCGGGCTCGAGCGCGAGGCCGTCGACGACCGGCTCTTCCGGCAGATCGCCGGCATCACCGGCATGGTGCGGCTCACGCGGCCGACGCTGAGCCCCGCCCAGGTGCGCAGCGCGCGAGCGGTGCTCGACTCGCTCGGCGAGCACGCGGCCGCCGCCTACCGCGGCGACGAGTCGACCCTGCCGGGGCGGCTGCGCGGGCTCGGCCTCTCGGAGGACGAGGCGCTGGGCGCCGTGGGCGCCTTCATCCTCACCGGCACCGAGACGATCGCCGCGGCGATCCCGCGCATCGTCGCGCTGCTGGCCGACAGCGGCACCCTGCGCGAGGCGCGCGATGAGGCCGGCGCCGAGCGGGCGATCGCCGAGGGGCTGCGCTGGACGACGCCGACGCCGGTCATGCTGCGCTCCACGATCGCCGAGCGCACGGTCGGCGCGCTGCGGGTCGCGCCCGGCGACCGCGTGATCATCGCCACCTACGCGGCCGACCGGGCGGCCGGCGGCTTCGACCCCGCGAGCGACCGGGCGGCGAGCCTCAAGCAGCTCTGGTTCGGCGCCGGCGCGCACTTCTGCATCGGGGCGCCGCTGGCGATGGCCGAGATCCGGCTGGCGCTCGCGGCCCTGCGCCGCGTCGAGGCATCGGGCCGTCAGGTGCGTGTCACGGCCCGCACGCCCGCCCGCGGCCAGCTGCTGCCCGGCTATGCACGACTCATCCTGGAGGCCCGCCCGTGAGCATGCTCGAGGCCGTCCTGGCCGCCACCCGCGAGCACGCGGCGCTGCCGGCGATCACCGGGGGCGGCCGCACCCTGCACTTCGCGCAGCTGGGCGAGCGCATCGAGCGCACGGCGACGGGGTTGGCGGATGCCGGCATGCGGCCGGGCGATCGGGTCGCGTTCTCGGTGCGGCCGTCGGTCGACGCCGTGGTGCTGGCGCTCGCGGTGTGCCGGGCGGGCGGGCAGATCGCCTTCGTCGACCTGGGCGCCGGGCCCGAGCTGCTCGCCGCCAGGCTGGCGCTCGCGCAGCCGCAGTGGACGGCCGCCGAGTCGCTGCTGCACCTGGTCTCCGCCCCGGGGCTGCGCCGCATCGCCCGCAGCCGCGGCGTCGACCTGCCCGCCTACCGCGAGCTGCTGCCGAACGCCCGCCACATCGTCACCGGCCGCGCGCTGCCCGGCGCGCCGCGCGGCGCGCTGCGGCTCGACCGGCTGGCGCGCACCGCACCGCGCGCGCTGCCGCCGGCAGACCCCGCCGCCGATGCGCTGCTCATCTTCACCTCCGGCACCACCGGTGAGCCCAAGACCGTGCTGCACACGCTCGCCTCCCTCGGCGCAGGCCTCGCCGACATCCGTGCCGGCCTCGGGCTCGAGCCCGGGCTGCGCGTGCTCACCGACCAGCTCATGATCGGCCTGCCGGCGCTCATCGCCGGCAGCCACTGGACGCTGCCGCCTGCCGGTCTCGACCCGGCCGCCTCGCCCGCGCGGTACCTGCCGCTGCTGGGCGCCGCCGACGCGATCTTCGCCTCTCCCGCAGGCCTCGACGCCATGCTCCGCGAGCTCGACGAGCGGCGGGCCGCCGGCGCCGAGCGGTACGAGAGCGCCGTGCGCCTGATCGCGCTGGGCGGCGCGCCGGTGCTGCCGCCCCTCATCGAGCGCGCGCTGACGCGCTTCCCCGACGCACGCATCCGCTGCGTGTACGGCATGAGCGAGATCCTGCCGGTGGCGATCGCCGACGGTGCCGAGAAGCTGCACGCGAGCGGCGAGGGCGACTACGTGGGGCGCGTGGCCTCGAGCGTCGATGCCCGCATCGACGACGGCGAGCTGGTGCTGGCCGGACCCGGCCTGGCCCGCGCGTACGTGCACGAGCTGCCGCGCGAGCTCGGCGAGGTGCGCACGGGCGATCTGGCGCGCATCGACGGCGACCGGCTGACGCTGCTGGGTCGCAAGAAGGACATGCTGCTGCGCGGCACCCAGAACATCTACGTCGGCCTGTACGAGCCGGTGATCGCCTCGCTGCCGGGCGTCGCCGACGCCGCCATGGTGGGCGTGCCCGACGCGATCGGCGACGACCGCGTCGTGGTCGCGGTGGTGCCCGAGGGTGCACCGGAAGATCTCCCGGCCGACCCTGCGCATCCGCTGGCCCGACGCGTCGCGGCGGCGCTGCCGGGCCTCATCGACCACGGCGCGCTGCCCGATCTGGTGGTGGCGATCGGCGCGCTGCCCAGGCGGGGGCGGATGCGCAAGCCCGACCGGGGCGCGCTCGTCGCCCTGGTCGCGCCCCACGTCTCGTAGCGCGGAAGTGCGGCTAGGGTGCACGATGAATGGTCGGCTCAGATGATGTGAGCCCCACGCTCAGATGGGTTTCGCATGGTCGCAGATGTCGTCGTCGCAGCGACGCCGATCGCTGCCCTCACGGAGGAAGCCGTTCAGACTGCCTTCGCGTTGCGTCTCATGACCGAGTCGCAGGTCGTGCGCGTCTCGGAACGCCGGATGGCTGCTGGGCTCCCGCTTACGGAGCGAGAGCGGACGACGGCGCTGAGGCTCAGCGATGAGTTCGACGCTGTCGCGGCGGACTGGTGGAGCGAGCCCCCGGTTCGAGTCCGAGACCTGCTTGATGAGATCTCGAGCGGATCGCTGCGGGTGGTGCTCGTCTTCCTGGTCGCATCCGCCGCTGAGCGGATCCCTGACGATGAGGCGGCGGTCTGGGAGATCGAATCGATCCTTGATTCGCTCGACGTTGGCGGCTTGTTCGCCAACGACCGGTTCTTCTCGGCAGGATCCAGAGGGCGATGGCGCAACGGCGAGGGCATCCGGATCGCTGCGCTGCGGGAAGCGAAGCAACTGTCGTGACCGTGTCAGGACGTTCCGATCAGGACTGGGGGCAGGGCACGAGGGCGTCCGGCGGGATGTGGAGCGCGCGCTCCTGCGCTTGAAGCGCTGACGAGGAAGCGCACGTCGACATGGCGCTGGCAGACCTGGCAGGCCACCCGCCCTGACGTGGCCGTGCTCGATCGGGGCCGACCGGAGATTGAGCCGACGCTCACGCGGTTGCAGCGAGCGAAAAAGGTATACGGCGATTGGCTCTTCGGATCGACCCCGCAGCGCAACCTGCCGTATACCTAACCACGCGCCTCGGGCGCGGACGGCTCAGGCGGAGGGGTCAGCGGAGGAGACCGGCTCGGCCTCGGACTCGGCGGGCTCGTCGATCGCGAGGTGCTCGCGGGCGAACTCGAGCGTCTCGGTGAGCAGTCGCAGCCGGTCGCGCTCGTTGCGCGCGTACCGGGTCTTGATCTCTGCGACCACCTGGCCGCTCCACTGCTGCTGCGCGAGCATCTGCAGCACCTCGGCGACCGGCTCGTTGCCGTGGCCGGGGATGAGGTGCTCGTCGAACACGCGGCCCTCCTCCGCCGCAACACCATCCGTGAGGTGCAGGTGCCGCAGTCGATCGCCCAGGTCGAGCGCGAGCTGCATCGAGTCGCGCTTGGCGAGCGCGCAGTGCGAGAAGTCGAGCGTGGCGTGGTCGACATCCATCTCGCTCGGGTCGATGCCCGGCAGGTACGCCTGCCGGTCGATGCCGCCGGCGGCCCAGGGGAACATGTTCTCCACCGCCACCTCGACGCCGTGCTTCTGCTCCGTCGCGCGCACCGCATCCGTGAACGTCCTCGCGTACTTGCCCTGCCACCGGAAGGGCGGATGCACGACCACGGTTGGCGCACCGACATCGACCGCGAGCTGCGCCGAGCGGTCGAGCTTCGTGAACGGGTCGCGGCCCCACACGAAGGTGGTCAGCAGCACCACCGGCGCGTGGATGGCCATGATGGGCTGCTCGTAGCGCTCGGCGTACTCCAGCAGCTTCTCGGGACTGCGGGTCTTCGCGTCGGTCGTGACCATCACCTCGACACCGTCGAAGCCCGCCTCGCGCGAGAGCCGGAAGCCGTCCTCGACCCCCTTGGGGAAGACGGAGATCGTGCTCAGGCCGACCTGGATCATGCAACCGACGGTAGACCCTTCCGCTGAACATGGCACAGCGAGAGCACGTCGATCTGGGTGCGGGAGGAATCTGACATCACCCCCGGCGTAGGATCGGGACATGCCAGAGATCGACATCAAGCCGCGTTCCCGCGCCGTCACCGACGGCGTCGAAGCCACCACCAGCCGCGGCATGCTGCGCGCCGTCGGCATGGGCGACGGCGACTGGGAGAAGCCCCAGATCGGCATCGCGAGCTCGTGGAACGAGATCACCCCGTGCAACCTCTCGCTCGACCGCCTCGCGCGCTCGGCGAAGGAGGGCGTGCACGCCGGCGCCGGCTACCCGCTGCAGTTCGGCACCGTCTCGGTCTCTGACGGCATCTCGATGGGCCACGAGGGCATGCACTTCTCGCTCGTCTCCCGCGAGGTGATCGCCGACTCGGTCGAGGTCGTCGTCAACGCCGAGCGGCTCGACGGCACCGTGCTGCTGGCCGGCTGCGACAAGTCGCTGCCCGGCATGCTGATGGCCGCCGCCCGCCTCGACCTGGCGAGCGTGTTCGTCTACGCCGGCTCGATCGCGCCGGGCTTCGCGAAGCTCGAGGACGGCACGATCCCCGAGTCGCTCACGATCATCGACTCCTTCGAGGCCGTCGGCGCCTTCAAGGCCGGCAAGATCTCCGCCGAGGACCTGCACCGCATCGAGTGCGGCTTCGCGCCCGGCGAGGGCGCCTGCGGCGGCATGTACACCGCCAACACCATGGCCTGCGTGGCCGAGGCGCTCGGCATGAGCCTGCCCGGCTCGGCGACCCCGCTGTCGGCCGACCGCCGCCGCGACTACTACGCCCGTCAGTCGGGCACCGCCGTGGTCGAGCTGCTGCGCAAGGGCATCACCGCCCGCGACATCCTCACCAAGGAGGCGTTCGAGAACGCCATCACCGTCGCGATGGTGCTCGGCGGCTCGACGAACGCCGTGCTGCACCTGCTGGCGATCGCGCACGAGGCAGAGGTCGAGCTCACCCTCGAGGACTTCCGCCGCATCGGCGCCCGCTCGCCGCACCTCGCCGACGTCAAGCCATTCGGCGCCTACGTCGCGCAGGACTTCGACCGCGTCGGCGGCATGCCCGTCGTGATGAAGGCGCTGCTCGACGCGGGCCTGCTGCACGGCGACGTGCTCACCGTCACCGGCAAGACGCTCGCCGAGAACCTGGCCGAGCTCGACCCGCAGCCCATCGACGGCACCGTCGTGCGCGCCATCGAGGACCCCATCCATGCCACCGGCGGCCTGACGATCCTGCAGGGCACGCTCGCCCCCGAGGGCGCGGTCGTCAAGACCGCCGGCTTCGACGCCGAGGTCTTCGAGGGCCCCGCCCGCGTGTTCGACCGCGAGCGCGCCGCCATGGACGCGCTCACGGCCGGCGAGGTCAAGGCCGGCGACGTCGTCGTCATCCGCTACGAGGGCCCGAAGGGCGGCCCCGGCATGCGCGAGATGCTCGCGATCACCGCCGCCATCAAGGGCGCAGGCCTCGGCAAGGATGTACTACTCTTGACCGACGGCAGATTCTCGGGCGGCACAACCGGCCTGTGCATCGGCCACATCGCCCCTGAGGCGGTCGACTCCGGTCCGATCGCCTTCGTGCGCGACGGAGACCGCATCAAGGTCGACATCGCCGCTCGCTCGCTTGACCTGATCGTCGACGAGGCAGAGCTCGCCTCCCGGCGTGACGGCTGGGAGCCGCTGCCCCCGCGCTACACGCGCGGCGTCCTCGCCAAGTACGCGAAGCTCGTGCAATCCGCCGCCACCGGCGCGGTTACGGGCTGACGCATCCAGGCATCGAGCCCAGGAGAGCCATGACCATCACCCCACGGCCTGCGCCGCCTCGCAGCGCCGAGCCGCCCATCCTCACCGGATCCGGCGCCGTCCTCAAGTCGCTCGAGCTGCTCGGCGTCACCGACGTCTTCGGCATTCCCGGCGGCGCCATCATCCCGTTCTACGACGAGCTGATGCAGCAGAGCGCCATCCGCCACATCCTCGTCCGCCACGAGCAGGGCGGCGGGCACGCCGCCGAGGGCTACGCCGCCGCCACCGGCAGGGTCGGCGTGTGCCTCGCCACCAGCGGCCCGGGCGCCACGAACCTCGTCACCGCCATCGCCGACGCCTACATGGACTCGGTGCCGATGGTCGCCATCACCGGGCAGGTCTTCAGTCACCTGATCGGCACGGATGCGTTCCAGGAGGCGGACATCACCGGCATCGTGATGCCGATCACGAAGCACACCTTCCAGGTGACCCGCCCCGAGGGCGTGCCGGCCGCCATCAAGGCCGCCTTCCACATCGCCTCCACCGGCCGCCCGGGCCCGGTGCTGGTCGACATCACGAAGGACGCGCAGGCGGACAGCGCGCCGTTCGTGTGGCCCGAGAAGCTCGACCTGCCCGGCTACCGCCCGGTCACGAAGGCGCACGGCAAGCAGATCACCGCCGCCGCGCAGCTGCTCTCCCAGTCGCAGCGCCCGCTGCTGTACGTCGGCGGCGGCGTCATCCGCGCGAAGGCCTCGGCCGAGCTGCTCGACTTCGCCGAGTCGACCGGTGCGCCGGTCGTCACGACGCTGATGGCGCGCGGCGCCTTCCCCGACTCGCACCCGCAGCACCTCGGCATGCCCGGCATGCACGGCGCTGTGCCGGCGGTGCTCGCCTTCCAGGAGTGCGACCTCATCATCGCCCTCGGCGCGCGCTTCGACGACCGCGTCACCGGCAAGGTGCACGAGTTCGCGCCCGGCGCGAAGGTGATCCACGTCGACGTCGACCCGGCCGAGATCTCCAAGATCCGCACGGCCGACGTGCCGATCGTCGGCGACGTGCGCGACGTGCTCTCCGACCTGTCGATCGCCTTCCAGGAGCTCGCTGTCGACGAGCGCCCCGATCTCACCGACTGGTGGGAGCGGCTGCACGGCCTGCAGGAGCGCTTCCCGCTCGGCTTCACCGAGCCCAGCGACGGCAAGCTCTCGCCGCAGCACGTCATCCAGCGCATCGGCGCGATCACCGGGCCGGAGGCGATCTACGCCGCGGGCGTCGGCCAGCACCAGATGTGGGCGGCGCAGTTCATCAAGTACGAGCGCCCCAACTCGTGGCTCAACTCCGGCGGCGCCGGCACGATGGGCTACGGCGTGCCCGCGGCGATGGGCGCGAAGGTTGCGGAGCCCGACCGCGTGGTGTGGGCGATCGACGGCGACGGATGCTTCCAGATGACCAATCAGGAGCTCGCCACCTGCACGCTCAACGACATCCCCATCAAGGTCGCGATCATCAACAACTCGTCGCTCGGCATGGTGCGGCAGTGGCAGAGCCTGTTCTACGAGGGCCGGCACTCCTTCACCGACCTGGAGACGGGCTCCGACGCCAAGATGATCCCCGACTTCGTGAAGCTCGGCGACGCCTACGGCTGCCTCGCCATCCGGGTCACGAAGCCCGAGGAGGTCGACCCGGCCATCAAGCTCGCGCTCGAGACCAACGACCGGCCCGTGGTGATCGACTTCATCGTGTCGAAGGATTCGATGGTGTGGCCGATGGTGCCACAGGGGGTCTCGAACTCCTTCGTGCAGTACGCCGTCGATCACAGCCCGGTGTGGGAGGAGGAGTGATGAGCACCCACGTCCTGTCCCTCCTGGTGGAGGACAAGCCGGGTCTGCTGACCCGCGTCGCCGGGCTCTTCGCCCGCCGCGGCTTCAACATCGACTCGCTCGCGGTCGGCCGCACCGAGGTGCCGGGCCTGAGCCGCATCACGGTCGTCGTCGACGTCGACAAGCTGCCGCTCGAGCAGGTCACGAAGCAGCTGAACAAGCTCGTCAACGTCGTCAAGATCGTCGAGCTCGAGCCCGAGCAGTCGGTGCAGCGCGAGCACATGCTCGTCAAGGTGAAGGTCGACAACGCGACGCGCTCGCAGATCCTGGAGGCGGCGACGCTGTTCCGCGCCCGGGTCGTCGACGTCACCACCGACGCGCTCGTGATCGAGGTCACGGGCGACTCGCCGAAGTGCCAGGCGCTGCTGAAGCTGCTCGAGCCCTACGGCATCAAGGAGATCGCGCAGTCCGGGCTGCTGGCCATCGGCCGCGGCGGCAAGTCCATCAGCGAGCGCGTGCTCAAGGGCGACCGCGCCTGAGGCGCGACCGCACCTGCGAGCAGCGCGCGACCACGAACATCCGAACGAACATGAAGGAGTCACCATGACTGAGGTCATCTACGACGACGGTGCCGACCTCGGCATCATCCAGGGCAAGAAGGTCGCCATCATCGGCTACGGCTCGCAGGGCCACGCCCACGCACAGAACCTGCGCGACTCGGGTGTCGACGTGCGCGTCGGCCTGCAGCCGGAGTCGAAGAGCCGCCAGAAGGCGACCGAGGCCGGCTTCGAGGTGGGCACGCCCGCCGAGGTCGCCGAGTGGGCGGACGTCGTCGTCCTGCTCGCGCCCGACCAGTTCCAGCGCCACATCTACAACGACGAGGTCGCCCAGCACATGCGGTCGGGCAAGACCCTGCTCTTCAGCCACGGCTTCAACGTGCGCTTCGGCTACATCGACGCACCCGAGGGCATCGACGTCGTGCTCGTCGCGCCCAAGGGCCCGGGCCACACCGTGCGCCGCGAGTTCGAGGCCGGCCGCGGCGTGCCCGTGATCGTCGCCGTCGAGTCGGATGCCTCGGGCTCGGCCTGGCAGACGGCCTGGTCGTACTCGAAGGCGATCGGCGGCCTGCGCGCCGGCGGCATCAAGACGACCTTCACCGAGGAGACCGAGACCGACCTGTTCGGCGAGCAGGCCGTGCTCTGCGGCGGTGTCTCGCAGCTCGTGCAGTACGGCTTCGAGACGCTCACCGAGGCCGGCTACCAGCCGGAGATCGCCTACTTCGAGGTGCTGCACGAGCTCAAGCTCATCGTCGACCTCATGTGGGAGGGCGGCATCGCCAAGCAGCGCTGGTCGGTCAGCGACACGGCCGAGTACGGCGACTACGTCTCCGGCCCGCGCGTCGTCGACCCGAGCGTCAAGGAGAACATGCAGGCAGTGCTGAAGGACATCCAGTCGGGCGCCTTCGCCGAGCGCTTCATCGGCGACCAGGACGCCGGCGGCCCCGAGTTCAAGGAGCTGCGCGCCAAGGCCGAGGGTCACCCGATCGAGGCGACCGGCAAGAAGCTGCGCGGCCTGTTCGCGTGGGAGCAGCCCGACACCGACTACGTCGACGGCAGCGCCCAGCGCTGACCGGGCCGCGCAAGGGGCGGGGATCCAACCTGGATCCCCGCCCCTTGCGCATCCCGCCGCTGCCGCGTTGAGTGGGGGACATGCGCTCCCTCTGGCAGGCGACCGGCCCCACCATCGGCTTCGACGAGGAGGCGCCCAGGCGCACGGACGTCGCCGTCGTCGGCGCCGGCATCACCGGGCTGATGACCGCCGTGCTGCTCGCCCGTCGCGGCATGGGCGTGGTCGTGCTCGAGGCGCGCGAGGTCGGTGCGGTCGCGACCGGCAACACCACCGCCAAGCTGAGCCTGCTGCAGGGCGACCGGCTGCACCGCATCCTGGCGCTGGCGTCGGCCGAGGCGGCGCGGGCGTTCGTCGACGGCTCGCTCGAGGGTCAGCGGCGGCTGCTCGAGCTGCTCGAGGAGCGGGGCGAGCCGACGCAGAGGATGCCGGCGGTGTCCTACGCCTCCGGCATCGAGGGTGCGGCCGGGCTCGAGCGTGAGCTGGAGGCGGCGCGCAGCCTCGGTCTGCCGGTCGAGCAGGGCGGCGCGGAGTCGCTGCAGTTCCCGGTGGCCGGGGCGATCCGGCTCGAGCAGCAGGCGCAGCTGCAGCCGATGACGGTGCTCGCCGTGCTCGCGCAGGAGCTGCGCGATCGCGGCGGCCGCATCATGCGCGCCGCCGTGCGCAGTGCGCACGCCACGGGCGAGGGCCTGCGCCTCGACACCGACGCGGGTCAGTGGCACGCCGATCTCGCCGTGCTCGCGACCGGCGCTCCCGTGCCGGCCAGGCTCACCGCTGCGCCCCTCGAGGCGCACCGCTCCTATGCCGCCGCCTACCGCGTCGCCGGTGGGCTCCCCGAGGTCATGGCGCTCAGCGTGGATGCGCCGTCGCGCTCGCTGCGGACGGCCAGCGTCGACGGCGAGACGCTCCTGGTCGCCGGCGGCGTCGGCCACGTGGTCGGCCGGCATGCCGACCCGCGGCGGCTGGTGGCCGAGCTCGACGACTGGGTGCTGCAGCACTGGCAGGGTGCGGAGCGCACGCACGTGTGGAGCGCGCAGGACTACCGCACGCCGGACCGGCTGCCCTGGATCGGTGCCCGGCCGGGATCCCGCGGCCGCGTGCTGCTGGCCACCGGCTTCGACAAGTGGGGGATGACCGGCGGGGCGATGAGCGCGCTCGCCCTCACCGGCCGCATCACCGGGCGCGAGCCCGAGTGGGCGCGCACGCTGCGCCGACGCGGCACGACGCCCGCCGCGGCGGGACACCTCACCGGAACGCTCGGCGCCGTCGCGAGCACGCAGGCCCGCCGCCTGGCTGCTGCGCTCGCGCCCGCATCGACGCCGCCTGAGGGCGAGGGTCGCGTCGGCCGAGACGGCTTTCGCCTCGTCGCGACCTCGACGGTGGACGGAGCGACGCAGCGCGTATCTGCGCACTGCCCCCACGTCGGCGCGCTCGTGCGCTGGAACGCCGAGGAGCGCAGCTGGGACTGCACGGCGCACGGCTCCCGCTTCGCCCCCGACGGCAGCCGTCTGGAGGGCCCGGCCGCGTGCCCGCTGCACGCGCTCCGCGCCCCAGCGCGGTAGGAGGCGCTACCGCACGCGCGTCCGCGGGAAGCGCCAGGCAGCCAGCACCGCCGCGACCAGCAGGATCCCCGCGCACCACAGCACCGCCTCGAGCGCCCGCGTCTCACCGCCCATCAGCAGCCCGCGGATGGTCTCGATGATCGGCGTGACCGGCTGGTGCTGGGCGACGCCGTGCAGCCACTCGGGCATGGTCGCGATCGGCACGAAGGCGCTCGAGACGTAGGGCAGGAACAGGATCAGGAAGCCGTAGCCGTTCGCCGCCTCCGGGCTGCCGGCGACGAGCCCGATGAGGGCGAAGACGGCGGTGACCGCGAGGATCCACAGCGTCACGATGCCGAGCGCACCCAGCCAGCCCAGCGCATCCGCCGTGGGTCGGAACCCGATCAGCAGCCCCACGCCGATCACGATGGCCGTGGCGATGAGGTTGCGCACCACGCTCGCCACCACGTGGCCGACGATCGCGGTCGCCGCGATGATCGGCATGGTGCGATAGCGCAGCATGGCGCCGGCGGTCATGTCGCGGCTGACGGAGACGGCCGTCGAGGCGGCGCCGAAGCCCGCGCAGATGAGGATGATGCCGGGCACGACGTAGTCGATGTAGCCGCCGTCGCCCTGGATGGCGCCGCCGAAGACGGTGGTGAACAGCAGCATCAGGATCACCGGCAGCGCGATGGCCATGATCAGGCCCTCGCCGTCGCGGACGCTGTGCAGGAGGCTGCGGCCGATGAAGATGCCGCTCGATGCCAGCGGCGAGCTGCCGGCGGTGCGTGCTGCCGGGCTCTGCTCGTGCGCAGGCTGTCGGGGCGTGTGCAGGGTCGCGGTGCTCATGCTGCGACCTCCTCTCGGGGTCGGGAGGTGGTGATCGCCGTGAAGGCGTCGTCGAGGGTGGGGGAGCGCAGCTCGATGCGCGTGCCCTCGCCGTCGCCGCTGGCGAGGTGCTCGCGGTCGAGGGCGGTGAGCGCGCGGGCGACGGATGCCGGGGTGCCGTCGGTCTCGGATCGGCCGATGACGCTGCCGCTCGCGTCGAGCAGCACGACCGTCTGCCCGCCTACCAGGGCGGTCAGCTCGTCGGCCGTGCCGTCGGCGACGATGCGGCCGTGGTGGAGCACCGTGATGCGGTCGGCGAGCGCCTCGGCCTCGTCGAGCGTCTGGGTGGTGAGGAGCACCGTGGTGCCGGCCGTCGCCAGCGCGCGCACGTCCTCCCAGACGCGGGCGCGGCTGCTGGGGTCGAGGCCGGTGGTGGGCTCGTCGAGGAACAGCACCCCCGCGGGGGCGATGAGACTCGCGGCGAGGTCGATGCGCCGCCGCATGCCGCCGGAGTAGCTGCGCACCGACCGGCCGCCCGCCGTCGTGAGGTCGAGGCGCTCGAGCAGCTCATCGGCGCGGCCTCTGGCGCGCCGGCCGAGGCCGAGGAGCCTGCCGAGCAGCACGAGGTTCTCGCGGCCGGTGAGCAGCTCGTCGAGCGAGGACGACTGGCCGGTGACGCGCACGAGCCGGCGCACGGCCGCTGCCTCGCGCACGACGTCGTGGCCGAGCACGCGCGCCGTGCCGCTGTCGGGCCGCACGAGCGTGGTGAGGATCGACACGAGCGTGGTCTTGCCCGCGCCGTTCGGGCCCAGCAGTGCCAGCACGCCGCCGTCGACCGAGAGGTCGAGCCGGTGGAGCACGCGCTCGGAGCCGTAGGTCTTCCCGAGGCCGGCGACCTCGATGGTGGGTGTCATGGCGACCCCTCTCTGTGTATGTGACAGACAGTATGCGGCATAAACAGTATGCACGCAACACAGTATGCTTGGCATACCGTGGGCCAGGAGATGGGAGAGCAGATGGCATCGGAGGACGTGTCGCGCGTCGTGGCGCTCGCCTGGGGCGTGGCGGCCGCGCCGCAGCGCGGCCCCAAGCGCGAGCTGAGCCATGAGCGCATCGTCGAGACCGCGATCGAGATCGCCGATGCGGAGGGCCTGCCGGCGGTCACGATGCAGCGGGTGGCGCAGTCGTTCGGCTACACCACCATGGCGATCTACCGCTACGTCGCCACGAAGGACGACCTGCATCAGCTCATGCTCGACGCGGCTTTCGCCGACCTCGCTCCGCCCGCGGTGACCGGCGACTGGCGCGAGGGTCTCGGCGCGTGGATGGGCTGGCTGTTCGAGGCCTATGGCGCGCATCCATGGGTGCTCGACATCCCGATCAGCATGGAGGCGCTGCTGATGCCCTCGCAGATGCGGCTCGCGGACGCGATGCTGCGCACGTTCAGGGACCTGCCCGCGACCGACGGCGAGCGGCTCGCGCTGCTCATGTCGCTGTCCACGTTCCTGCGCGGCATGGCCGGCATCCAGCGCGACATCGCGCATGAGGGCGCCGAGGTGAGCGCGGCCACGAAGGCTCTGATCCGCGAGGTGGCCACGCCGGCGTCGCTGCCTGCGCTGCAGCCGCTGATCGACAGCGGGGCGTACTTCGGCGAGTACCCCGGCGAGTCCGGAGCCTCGGCCGAGGTGACCGAGGAGGACTTCGCCATCGGGTTCCAGGTCTGGATGGCTGGCATCGCGGCCGTCTTCGAGTCGCGCGAGGCCGTGCCGCAGGAGCATCCGCGGCCCGCACCCGAGACCCCGGCCGAGCAGCACGAGCGCGCCGAGGTGGAGCTCGCCGCCGGCGTCGCCGCGCGCAAGGCCGCGGAGCAGCGGGTCAAGGTCCTCTACAAGGAGGAGGCGGCGCTGCGGAAGCGCCGCGACAGCGCGAAGGAGCTCGCCAAGGCCGCCGCGCGCGCCGAGCGCGGCTGAGCCGGTCGAGGCTCGCCCCAGCCCCGAAGTGGCAGGCTGGGGCGGGTGGAGAGCGTGAGTGACGACAAGAAGGTCAGCGATGCTTACCTGCGCTGGGCGCAGATGGAGGCCGGCGACCGCTCGCCGCGCTACGCCGAATGGGCGCGCGGCGTCGCCGCCGACCCGGTGCTGTGCGCGGCGATCGCCGAGCTCGAGCCGATCAAGCGGCAAGCGAACCTGCTCTTCGCCGCCGCCCGCTTCGAGGGGGTGCCGCTGCAGCCGTGGAGCGATGTGCGCGACATGCTCGCCGGCAGCTGGAGCCGCATCCGCTCGACCATGCTCGCCCGCATGACGCAGACCAACGAGGCGCGCCGCATGGCCACGCTGCTGCCCGCGATCGCGCACCTGCGGGGGCCGATCGCGCTGGTCGAGGTGGGCGCCTCCGCCGGCCTGTGCCTCTACCCGGATCGCTGGCGCTACCGCTTCGGCGCCGGCAAGTACGTCGGCGACGCGTCGCTGCCGCTGCTGGAGACCGTCGCCTCGCCGTCGACGCCGCTGCCCGAGCGGCTGCCGCAGATCGCCTGGCGCGGCGGCCTCGACCTGCAGCCGCTCGATCCCGACGAGCCCGACACGAAGGCGTGGCTCGAGGCGCTCGTGTGGCCGGATGCGTCGGGTGGCGTCGACGGCGCACGCGTCGACCGGGTGCGCACCGCCATCGCGATCGCCCGGCGGGAGCCGGCGCACGTGCGGCGCGGCGACCTGACCGTCGACACGCGCGCGGTGGTCGAGGAGGCGGCGCGGCACGCGCCCACGGTGGTCGTGTGGCACTCGGCGGTGCTCGCGTATGTCTCCGCCTTCGACCGGGCCGCCTTCGCCGACCTGATGGGGGAGCTGCCGGTGACCTGGGTCGCGAACGAGGGCGCGACGCTCGAGATCGGCCCGCCCGCGCCATGGGCGCAGCCGGCCGACTTCGTGCTGCGGCGCGACGCGCAGCCGCTCGCGATCACCGATCCGCACGGCGCCGCCATCACCTGGCTCGACGACATCCCTCGCTAGCGGCCCCCGCGAGCGGCACATGGCCCGACTGCGGTGTCGCGAGCAGAGGAGATGTTGCGAGCAGAGGACGATGCTTCCTCCTCTCGCAGCACACTCCGCGTTCCATCCTCGTTTCGCGACAGTGCATCGGCGCGGCGAGGCGGGCTCCGGCGCGAGCGGGCAGGCGAGGGAGGCGTGCGAGGTGGGCGGGGCACCGCGGCCAGCGCGGGTAAACTCGATCCGATGAACCGCGACGAGGATGCCCTCCACTGGGAGGGCGACGACGAGCTCGATCGCCTGTCCGTCGTCGATGCAGCGGACGAGGCCGACGGCGCTGCCGAGCCAGGCGCATCCGCCCCCGTGGTGCGCGAAGCGCGGCACCGCGGCCCGCTCGGCTGGCTGATGCTGGTGCTCGCGGTCGCCGCGACCGCCGGCTGGGTCGTCATCCTGGTCGCGAACCCCGTGCAGCAGCCGAGCCTCGTCGCGCTCGCGATGTATCAACTGGGCGAGCTGCTGGCGGTGCTGACGCCGCTGCTGTGGTGGTTCGTCGTCGACCGTGTCGCACCGCTGCCGCGCCGGGCGCTGTGGTGGCTCGCCGGGCTCGTCGTGACCGCGCCGTGGCCGCTCGTCGCCGGGGTGCTGGCGTGAGCGCCGGTGATGGCATGACGACCGCCGCGGCGCGCGAGCCGCGCGAGGAGCGCCCCGGCGACAGCTGGATCGTCGCGCTGCTGTTCGCGCTCGCCTTCGGCTACGACACCGTCGAGGCGGTCGCCAACCTGCAGCAGCTCCCGCTGCTCTACCTCGGCAACGCCATCGAGGGCGCGACCCCGTGGTGGCTGCTCTACGCCGGCATCGCGCTGCCGGTGCTGCTGTTCGCGGCGGCGCTCTGGGTCGGGCGGCGGATGCGGCTGGTGCCGAAGGCGGGCGTGCTGCTGGTCGCGCTCGGCGTGAGCGCGCAGCTGAGCCTGCTCGCCGAGCAGCTCGCGCGGCAGATCGCTCTGACCGCGCTGGGCGGATAGCGTCGCCGGAATGCATCGCCCGCGCGGGACGTCTGCATCTGCGATGGGGATCGGCGAGAGGGCACACCGGCGGCGCCGGGTGTCTCGGCCGATCGCGGGCACCGCGCTGCTCGGTGCGCTGGTCGCGGCGCTGGTGGTGGTGGCGCTGCTGCTCGGGTCCGGCCTGTTCGGGCAGGGTCTGCCGAACGCGCTGCGGGAATGGGGCGGCCCGCTGCCGAGGGTGTCGCCGTGCACGGTCGAGACGGCGCACGGCGAGGTGGGGCTCGACCGCGCTCAGGCTCAACGTGCCACCACTGCGGTCGCGCTGCATGCGCGCGGGCAGGGGGCGCCCGACACCTCAGACATCGACGGGGCCGCGCTGCAGCGGCTCGCCGAGGGCGCGCCCGGCGACGCCGGCGCGAGCCTGGCCTGCCGGGGCACGCCCGCCGACGAACTGGCCGAGCAGCAGCCGGCAGCGAGCGGGCTGACACCGCGAGCGGAGCGGCTGCTGGACGAGATGACGGCTGTGTTCGGCGAGCAGCGCCTGGGCGGGTTCGCCCCGGGCGGGGTCGACCACGGCCACATGCCGGGGTCGACGCACTACGAGGGCCGGGCCATCGACATCTTCTTCCGCCCGGTGACCGAGGAGCATCGGCGGCAGGGCTGGCTGCTCGCCCACTGGCTCGTCGCTCACGCCGACGAGCTGGAGGTGCAGTACGTCATCTTCGACGACCGGGTTTGGAGCGTTCACCGCCCGGACGGGCAGTGGCGGCAGTACCGGGCGCCCGACCCGGGCAATGAGATCCTGCGCCACCTCGACCACGTGCACGTCGATGTGCTGCGCGGAGGGACAGGCTGAGGACGGCGGACGCTGCCGGAGCGGTCAGATCACGGCGACGAGCAGCAGCGCGCCGAGCGCGACCTGCCCGATCGCGCGCGGCACGAGCGGCATGGCGACGGCGCCGAAGCGCTTCGGGTCCTTCGCGGCCTCGGCGTTCGCCGGGAACACCGCGACCAGCAGCGCGATGAGCGCGAGCCCGGCGGCGAAGCGCACACCCCACCAGGGCGCCAGCAGCCCGATGCCGCCGAGGATCTCCGCGACGCCCGAGATGGTCACGAGCGGCATCGCGCGCGTGCGCTCGGGGCCGGCGAGCCCGGCCGGGATCATCGCCGCCATGGTGCGGCGCACGCGGGGGAGGAAGTGCGTGACCCCCATGCCGATGAAGACAGCGGCGAGGATGATGCGCAGCACGAGCTGCACGATTGCGAAGGCGTCCATCGCGACCATTCTCCCGCATCCACGGACCGGCTCGCGCCAGGCCGCTCGTCACGGTCGGCCGCGATGCACCCCACAAAGTTGCGCCCCGAGACGCGCGGGAACGGCGGCGCACACGCCGGTCGGTACGCTGGAGGCCTGGCACGACGACGTGCTGCCTGCCCACACCTCCCGAGGAGTCCCGCATGTCCAAGCCCGTCGTCCTGATCGCCGAGGAGCTCTCGGCCGCCACCGTCGATGCCCTCGGCCCCGACTTCGATGTGCGCAACGTGGACGGCACCGACCGGCCCGCGCTCTTCGCGGCGCTCGCGGACGCATCCGCCGTGCTCGTGCGCAGCGCCACGAAGATCGACGCCGAGGCGCTCTCGCACGCGCCGAAGCTGCGGGTCGTCGCCCGCGCCGGCGTGGGCCTCGACAACGTCGAGATCCCGGCCGCGACGAAGGCCGGCGTCATGGTCGTCAACGCGCCGACCTCGAACATCGTCTCGGCGGCCGAGCTGGCCATCGCGCACCTGCTGGGCCTCGCCCGGCACATCCCGGCGGCGGATGCGTCGCTCAAGGCGGGCGAGTGGAAGCGCTCGGCGTACACGGGCGTCGAGCTGTACGAGAAGACGGTCGGCATCGTGGGCCTCGGCCGCATCGGCGTGCTGGTGGCCGAGCGCCTCGCGGCCTTCGGCACCAAGCTGATCGCCTTCGATCCTTTCGTGAGCCCCGCGCGCGCCGCCCAGCTGGGCGTCGAGCTGCGCTCGCTCGACGAGCTGATGGCCGAGAGCGACTTCGTCACCATCCACATCCCGCGCACGCCCGAGACCGTCGGCCTGATCGGCGCCGAGCAGTTCGCGCTCGCGAAGCCGACCCTGCGCATCGTCAACGCGTCGCGCGGCGGCATCATCGACGAGGCCGCGCTCGCCGAGGCGCTGCGCTCCGGGCAGATCGCGGGCGCCGGCATCGACGTGTTCGTGAACGAGCCGCCGAAGGACGACGCGCTCACCTCGGCCCCGAACATCCAGGTGACGCCGCACCTGGGCGCCTCCACCGATGAGGCGCAGGAGAAGGCCGGCGTCGCCGTCGCCCGCTCGGTGCGGCTGGCGCTCGCGGGTGACCTGGTGCCGGATGCGGTGAACGTCGCGGGCGGCGTGATCGACGAGTACGTGCGCCCCGGGATCCCGCTGGCCGAGCGGCTCGGACAGTTCGCAGCCGGCCTCGCGGGCGGCCCGGTCGAGGCCGTGGACGTCGCGGTGCACGGCGAGCTCGCCGCCTACGACGTCAAGGTGCTGAGGCTCGCGGCCCTCAAGGGCTTCTTCTCGTCGATCGTGAGCGAGCAGGTGACCTTCGTGAACGCGCCGGTGCTCGCCGAGTCGCGCGGCGTGACGAGCGAGCTGACCGCCGACGAGCGCAGCGACGAGTACCGCAACGTCATCGAGATCGTGGTCGCCACGAGCGAGGGCCGCCGCGTGACCGTCGAGGGCACGCTGACCGGACCGAAGCAGATCGAGAAGATCGTCGGCGTCAACGGCCAGTCGGTCGAGGTGCCGCTGGCGCAGCACTTCATCGTCATGCAGTACGTCGACCGCCCCGGTGTCGTCGCGACCTACGGCACCCTCTTCGGCGAGGCCGGCATCAACATCGCCGGCATGCAGATCGCCCGCACCGAGGCCGGCGGTGAGGCGCTCTCGATCGTCACCATCGACCAGTCCGCGCCCGACGAGCTGGTCGAGGCGCTCGGCAGCGCGATCGAGGCGAAGGCGATCCGGCAGATCGAGATCCGCGAGTTCTAGCCGTCAGCCGGTCGGGGCGAGCAGCGACTGCAGCCGCACGATCACCTGCTCGACCGAGTCGGGCGGCAGCGAACCGGCGCCGCCGATGACCGAGCGCAGGTAGATGCCGTCACTCAGCCGCACGACCAGCAGCGCGAGGTCGCGGTCGCCGAGGCTGGTCGTGAGCGCGGCGAGGTAGTGCTCGTCGAGCCGCTCGAGGGCGTCGCGCGCGGCGGCGTGCTCGTCGAGCTGCCCGAGCTTCAGCAGCGCCACGAGCGTGCGATCGATGGGGTCCTCGGCCGCGAGCGACTCGCGCAGGAAGACGGTGACGGCATCGGCCATGGGGGAGAGGCGCTGCTCCTCCCGCTCGCCGAAGCGGTCGAGGCGCTCGGCGAGCCCGTCGACGAGCGCGCCCTTGGAGCCGAAGTGATAGAGCAGGCCGCCCTTCGAGACGCCTGCGGCATCAGCGGTCGCCGCGATCGTGCCGGCGCGCTCACCGAAGTCCACCACCAGCTGCTCGAACGCGTCCAGGATCCGCTCTCGGGTGTCGTCCGCCTTGCTCATGCCTGGCATCCTACCTCGACAACAAACCGTCCAGACGGTACAGTATTCGGGTGACGAACGAGGACACGACTGACGGCATCGCTGCGGCGACTGCACCCCCGCGCGCCGGCGCACGCGCCTGGGGCGCCCTCGCGGTGCTGATGCTGCCGGTGCTGCTCGTCTCGATCGACATCACCGCGCTCAACTTCGCGCTGCCGGAGATCGCGATCGCGCTGCAGCCCAGCGCCGCCCAGCAGCTCTGGATCATCGACGCCTACTCGCTCGTGCTGGCGACGCTGCTGGTCGCCATGGGCAACCTCGGCGACCGCATCGGGCGGCGCCGGCTGCTGCTGATCGGCGCGACCGGCTTCGCCGCCTTCTCGGCGCTCGCAGCATTCGCCCCGACGGCAGAGCTGCTCATCGCCGCGCGCGCCGCGATCGGCTTCTTCGGCGCCACCCTGATGCCCTCCACCCTCGCCTTGCTGCGCTCGATCTTCCTCGATCGCCGACAGCGGCGGCTGGCCGTGGCGATCTGGGCGACGGCGTTCTCCGTGGGTTCCGCCGCCGGGCCGATCGTCGGCGGCGTGCTGCTGGCGCACTTCCACTGGGGCGCCATCTTCCTGATCGCGGTGCCCGTGCTGGTGCCGCTGCTGGTGCTCGCGCCGCTGCTGGTCGACGAGTCGCGCGACCCCGCGCCCGGCCCCATCGACCCGATCGGCATCGTGCTGTCGATGCTCGCGCTGGGCGGTCTCGCCGCCGGCATCAAGGAGCTCGCGGCAGCGGGCGCCGACCCGCTCGGCATCGGCCTGGTGCTGCTGGCAGGCCTGGCGGGCTGGCTGTTCGTGCGACGGATGCGTCGGGTCGCGTCCCCGATGCTCGACGTCGGGCTGTTCCGCGTGCCGCAGTTCAGCGGCGCCCTGCTGGTCAACCTGCTGAGCGTGGTCGCGCTCACCGGCTTCCTGTTCTTCGTCACGCAGCACCTGCAGCTCGTCGAGGGGATGCCGGTGCTCGACGCGGCGCTCGTGCTGGTGCCGGGGGTGGTGGCGATGATCCTCGCCGGCCTGCTGGTCGTGCGGGTGGTGCGCTCGGTCGACCCGGGGGTCGCCGTGGTCGTCGCGCTCGGCTCCTCGCTCGCCGCCTACGGCATGCTCGCGGTGCTGGGGGAGAACGTCAGCGTCCTGGGCATCGCCGTGTCGTTCGCCCTGCTGGGCCTCGGCATCGGCGCCGCCGAGACGATCTCGAACGACCTCATCCTCTCCGCCGTGCCGCCCGCGAAGGCCGGTGCCGCATCCGCCCTCTCCGAGACCGCGTACGAGTTCGGCGCCGTGCTGGGCACGACGCTGCTCGGCGGCCTGCTGACGGCCGTCTACCGCGCGACGCTCGTCGTGCCGGCCGGCACGGACGCCGCGATGGCGCAGGCGGCGCGCGAGACGCTCGGCGGCGCGGTCGCGGTGACCGACGGCGCGGGACCGGCGGGGGAGCGGCTGCTCGAGGCGGCCCGCATCGCCTTCGACCACGGCGTGATCGCCACCAGCATCTCAGGCGCGGTGCTCATGCTGCTGGCAATGGTCGTCGCGTGGCGCTCGCTTCGCGGCACCGGCGACTGAACGCCGTCGAGCGAGCGCCCCAACGATGGCGCGTGTGGGCGCCCGCGGCTAGCGTCGCCCACATGACCACTCCCACCGAGAACGACGCTGCCCGCATCATCCTCGTGCCCGGCTTCTGGCTGGGCGCATGGGCCTGGGACGACGTCGCCGCGAGGCTCCGCAGCCTCGGCCACGAGGTCACCGCGCTCACCCTCCCGGGGCTCGAGCCCGGCTCCGACCCGAGCGGCGTCTCGCTCGAGGCTCACGCCGCCGCGATCGAGGCCGCGATCGGCGACGGTCCGGTGGTGCTCGTCGCGCACAGCGGCGCCGCGTTCCCGGCGACGATCGCGATCGACCGCAACGTCGATGGCATCGCCCGTTCCGTCTGGGTCGACACCGCGCCGGTGGTCGACGGCGCCGCGATGGACGCCTCGTTCGAGGGGGACGCGCTGCCGCTCGAGGCCAACTGGGAGGAGGAGCTCGAGGCCGGCTCGATGCGCGATCTCACCGACGCGCAGCTCGAGGAGTTCCGTCGCCGGGCCGTGCCGCAGCCGGCCGGCACCGTGCGCGACGCGGTGAGCCTCGCCGACGACCGACGGCTCGACGTGCCCGCAACCATCATCTGCACGGCGTACTCCGCAGCCGACTACCGCTCGTACGCCGAGCAGGGCGTGCCCTTCCTGCAGGGCGTGCTCGAGCAGCGGGCGCTCACGATGGTCGACCTGCCCACCGGGCACTGGCCGATGTGGTCGAAGCCGGCCGAGCTCGCGGCGCTCATCGATGAGGCAGCGCGCGGCTGAGGCTCGCGGCGCTGCGCGGGTCAGGCCCGCCCGAACGCGCCCGCGTCACCGACCTGGGCGCGCACGAGCGCGACGACGAGCGTGCCCTGCCCACGTGCGGTGAACGCATCCGCCTCGGTCTCGATCTCGGCCTGGACGCCGTCGATCCAGACGGCGATCGCGTCGCCGCGCGCACTGCCGCGCACCACGAGCGCGTCGCCGGTGCGCTCGACCGCAAGCGTCAGCTGCGGCGCCTCGGAGCGGATCGGCAGCGCGAGCCAATCGGTCGCGGCCAGCGGCGGCGTCCGCGCGGGCGTCGTGCGCCGCGGCCGCAGCGCCTCGATCGCGAGCGCCAGCCGCAGCACGCGCTCGTCCTCGTGCGGCCTGCCCGCGATCGTGAGCCCCACCGGCATGCCGGTGTCGGCCATCGTGCCCATCGGGACGGTGACAGTCGGGATGCCGAAGTGCCGCCAGACGAGGTTGCCGTTCGCCACCCACGTGCCGTTGCGCCAGGCGAGTCTCGCCGAGGCCGGCTCAGTGTCGGCATCGGCGGGCCCGACGTCGGCAACCGTCGGCATGACGACCGCATCGATGCCGTGCTCGGCGAGCCAGTCGTCCCAGTCGCGCTCGCGCGTGCGCTCAAGCCCCGCGAGCCCCTCGGCCATCGCGGGGATGTCCTCGAGCCTGGGCACCGGCATCGCGGGCAGCGACGCCAGGTCGACCTCGGCCGCCAGCTCGAGCGCCGGCGGGCGCTCGTCGTAGCGGTCGCTGAGCGCGCCGGGCGGGTGGGGGAAGATGCGCTCGCCGTCGACCTCCGCCAGCCGCTGCAGCGCCGGGTCGCCGTTGCGGCGCAGGAAGCCGTCCCAGCCCCAGACCGTCAGCTCCACCAGCTCGCTGCGCAGGAAGCGCTCCGGCACGAGGCCACGGGTCACGATCTCGGGCGCCCCCTCGCGGTCGCCCTCGTAGTTCGACACCAGCGGCAGGTCGGTCTCGATGACCGTGGCGCCGGCCGCGCGCAGGTCGTCCGCCATCGCCCGCCACAGAGCCAGCACGCTCTCGCGCGTGGCGATGGGGGATCGGATGCCGACGTCGGCGCCGATGTACATGCGGGGCACGGCGAGCGTGAGGCCGGCGAGCGAGGCGGGCTCGAGGCCGGCGAAGCGGCTCGGGCGCACCTTGTCGACCGGCGGCACCGGCAGCCAGGCCTGCTCGCGCCAGAAGTCGCCGTCGGTGCGGCGGTCGGGCTGCACGAGCACGTCGAGCGCGGCCAGCAGATCGGCCATCGACCGCGCGTGCGGCACCGCGACATCCATCGTCGGCACGAGCGGCCAGTTGCCGCGCATCGAGATCACGCCGCGCGAGGGCGTGTAGGCGACGAGCGCGTTGCAGCTCGCCGGCGCCCTGCCCGACGACCACGTCTCCTCGCCCAACCCGATGACGCCGATCGAGGCGCCGGTGGCCGATCCGGAGCCGTTGGACGAGCCGGAGCCGATGGCGCTGGTGAGGAAGTCGCCGTTGTAGGGGCTCTCGGCCCGGCCGTGCACGCCGCGCTGCATGCCGCCGTTGGCCATCGGGGGCATGGTCGTCAGGCCGATGAGCACGGCGCCCGCCGCCCGCATGCGCTCGATGGCGAAGGCGTCCTCGCCGGCGACGAGGTGCTCGAACGCGGGGCTCCCGGCCGAGACCGTCATGCCGCGCACCGAGTAGCTCTCCTTGGCGGTGTAGGGGATGCCGTCGAGCGCGCTCGCGGGCCGACCCGCGCGGATGCGCTCGTCAGCGGCGCGCGCGGCGTCGAAGATGTCGGATGCGAGCACCGGCACGGCGTTCAGCCGCGGCCCCGCCGCGTCGAACCTCCCGATGCGCGCGAGCGTCAGCGCCGCGAGCTCGGTCGCGGTGGTCTCGCCCGCGTCGAGGGCCGCGCGCAGGGTCCCGACGCTGGCCTCGTGCAGCTGCGGCGTGCTCACCGGGTGGCCTTCGGCTGCTGCTGCGTGATGCAGTGGATGCCGCCGCCACGGGCGAAGATCTCGCGGGCGTCGACGGTGACGGCGCGGCGACCGGGGTAGGCCGCCTCGAGCGTCTCGCGCGCGGCGGCGTCGGCGGCCGGGTCGTCGAAGCCGCAGGCGATGATGCCCTCGTTCACGAGCACATGATTGACGTACGACCAGTCGACCCAGCCCTCGTCGTCGCGCAGCGCGGCGGGAGCCGCGAGCGGGATGACCTCGAGCGCGCGGCCTGTCGCGTCGCTCTGCTCGGCGAGCAGCCGGGCGATCTCGCGCGTCACGTCGTGATCGGGGTGCTCGGTTGAGCCCTGCTGGTGCACGAGCACGCGGCCGTCGCCCACGAGCGTCGCGACCATGTCGACATGCCCGCGCGTGCCGTAGCGCTCGTAGTCGCGGGTGAGACCGCGCGGGATCCAGATGGGATGCATCGCGCCGATCGTGCGGGCGAGCTCGGCTTCGACGGCCTCGCGGGTGATGCCGGGGTTGCGACCCGGGTCCCGCTGCACCGTCTCGGTGAGCAGCACCGTGCCCTGCCCGTCGACGTGGATCGCTCCGCCCTCGTTGACGAGCGAGGAGGGGATGCGCTCGGCGCCCGCGGTCTCCGCCACGACCCTGCCGATCTGGCCGTCGTGCTCCCAGCTCGCCCAGTCCTGGCCGCCCCAGCCGTTGAAGACCCAGTCGACGGCGCCCAGCCTGCCCTGCTCGTCGAGCACGAAGGACGGGCCGATGTCGCGCATCCACGCATCGTCGAGCGGCGCTTCGAGGATGGTGATGGAGCCCGCGAGCAGGCGCCGGGCGGCGTCACGCTCGGCCGGATCGACCACCACCGTGACGGGTTCGAACTCGCTCGCCGCGTTCGCGACCGCGGCCCAAGCATCGTGCGCCGCGGCCACGCCGGCGGCGTCGTCGCCGGCGTTCTCGCCGTGGGGGAACGCCATCCACAGCCGCTCGTGCTCGGTGCCCTCTGCCGGCATCGTCCAGGCCATCGCTGCTCCCACGTCATCGTAGATATTGACCAAATGATCAATAAGTCGGTAGGGAGAGACAATACTGTGGAGCCCGTGAGGACGCAATGACCGAGCGCAAGCGCATCCGGAAGAGCCCTGCCGTCCGCCGCGACGAGATCCGCGCTGCGGCGCGCGCGATCGCGCTCGAGCGCGGGCTGAGCGCGGTGACGCAGCGCGCGGTCGCCGAGCGGGTGGGCATCGTGCCCGGGCTCGTCACGCACTACGTCGACCGCATGGAGCTGCTGGTCGCCGAGATCTTCCGAGACATCGCGCGCGAGGAGCTCGTGCAGGTGCGCGGCGAGGTCGAGGCCGCCGGCGCGGACGTCGACCGGGTGCTGGTGCTGCTGCGTGAGCTGATCGGCGACTACCGGCGCGACGTGGCGCTCGTCTGGGTCGACGGCTGGAGCCTCTCGCGCCGCAACGACGACCTCGCAGCGGTGCTGACGGAGGAGGCGCGCGCGTGGGAGGCATTCGTCGCAGGGGTGCTCGAGGACGGTCATCGTGCAGCGGCGCTCCATGCCCCCGACCCGCTGGCGCTGGCGCGTTTCGTGGTGGGTGCGACCGACGGGCTCAGTGCCCAGGCCGCCGTCTGGGCCGGGTACGAGGCGGAGACGCTCGGCACCGTCGTGCGCACGGTCGCCGGCCTGCTCCGGATCTCGCCGGAGGAAGTGGCCCTCCGCGGCTATTGATCGTTCGCCCAATAGTGTGCGATAGTCGTCGTCAGCGATGGCGCGTCGGTCCGTCGTCCTGAGGCGGAGGAGCGCACACCATGGCGGAGCACAGCGTGGACGTCGTCGTCATCGGAGCCGGGGCTGCGGGCCTGAGCGCCGCGACGCGGCTGGCCAGGGCCGGCAGGAGCGTGCACGTGCTGGAGGCGCGCGACCGCGTCGGCGGCCGCACCTGGACGCGCGAGATCGACGGTGCGATGCTCGAGATCGGCGGGCAGTGGGTCTCGCCCGACCAGACCGCGCTGCTGCAGACGCTCGAAGAGCTCGGGCTGGAGACCTACCTGCGCTACCGAGACGGCGAGAGCCTCTACGTCGACCGTGCCGGCACGACCCACCGCTACACCGGCGAGCTCTTCCCGGCCGGCGAGCAGACCGAGGCCGAGATCGAGCGGCTCGTCGCGCTCGTCCACGGCATGAGCCTGGAGGTCGGCGCGGACGCACCGTGGGCCCACCCGAGCGCGGCGGAGTACGACGCCATCTCGTGGCGCGAGTGGCTGCGCGGCCAGTCCGACGACGAGACCGCGACCGACATCGTCTCGCTCTACGTCGCCGAGGCGATGCTCACGAAGCCCGCGCACTCGATCAGCCTGCTGCAGGCGCTGCTGATGGCCGCGTCGGCCGGCGGCTTCGAGCACCTCGTCGACGAGGGATTCATCCTCGACCGCCGCGTCGTCGGCGGCATGCAGCAGGTCTCCGAGCGGCTCGCGGCAGAGCTCGGCGATGCCGTGACGCTCGGCGCCCCCGTGCGTCGCCTCGAGCGCGGCGACGACGGTGTCACCGCCTACGCCGACGGCGACGTCGTGGTGCACGCGAAGCGAGCGATCGTCGCCGTGCCGCCCAACCTCTACTCCCGCATCGACTTCCAGCCGCCGCTGCCGCGCATGCGGCACCAGGCGCACCAGCATGTCTCGCTCGGCCTCGTCATCAAGGTGCACGCCGTCTACGCCACGCCCTTCTGGCGCGAGGACGGCCTCTCCGGCACCGTCTTCGCCCCCTTCGAGACCATCTCCGAGGTCTACGACAACACGAACCACGACGACCCCAAGGGCACGCTGGTGGGCTTCATCTCCGACCTCGAGGCGGATGCGTCGTTCGGCCTGGGCGAGGATGCGCAGCGCGCGCAGATCCTCGAAAGCCTCGCGGCCTACTTCGGGCCGCAGGCGCTCGAGCCGGAGGTCTTCTACCTCTCGGACTGGGGCTCGGAGGAGTGGACGCGCGGCGCCTACGCCGCGAGCTTCGACCTCGGCGGCCTCTCCCGCTACGGCGCGCTGCAGACGCAGCCAGAGGGCGTCATCCACTGGGCCTGCAGCGACATCGCGGCGGCCGGCTACCAGCACGTCGACGGCGCGATCCGCCGCGGCTGGGCGGCCGCCGACGAGGTGCTCGAGCAGCTGCCCGTCTGATCCACAGCACGAACCCAGGAGTCAACGATGACCACCACCGCCACCACCAGCGATCCCGATACCGGCATCTCACCCAAGGGCCTCTCGAAGGGCACCGTGACGGTGCTGGGCGCCGTCGTGATCGGCGTCTCGACCATTGCGCCGGCTTACACCTTCACGGCCGCCATCGGCCCGACCGTCAGCGCGGTCGGCCTGCAGGTGCCCGCGATCATCCTCATCGGCTTCATCCCGATGCTGCTGGTCGCCTTCGGCTATCGCGAGCTGAATCAGGCCATCCCCGACGCCGGCACCTCGTTCACCTGGGGCACCCGCGCGTTCGGCCCCTACCTCGGCTGGATGACCGGCTGGGGGCTCGTGATCGCCACGGTGCTCGTGCTCTCGAATCTCGCGGGCATCGCCGTCGACTTCCTCTACCTGCTCATCGCGCAGCTCACCGGCGACGCCGCCATCGCCGAGCTCGCGGCGAACCCGTTCATCAACGTCGCCACGTGCCTCGCGTTCATGGCGATCGCCACCTGGGTCTCCTGCCGCGACATCACCACGGCGCAGAAGCTGCAGGCCGTCCTCGTCGCCTTCCAGGTGCTGGTGCTTGTCGGCTTCGGCATCGCGGCGCTCGTGCAGGCGAACGGCGGCGGCGCGATCGACCACACGCCCATCGAGCTCTCGTGGTTCAACGTCTTCGACGCGCCCTCGCTGAGCGCCGTCGTCGCCGGCCTGTCCCTGTCGATCTTCATCTTCTGGGGCTGGGACGTCGTTCTCACCATGAACGAGGAGGCGAAGGACCCCAAGCGCACGCCCGGCCGTGCCGCCGCCATCACGATCCTGATCGTCCTCGGCCTCTACCTGCTGCTGGCGATCGCGCTGCTGTCGTTCGCCGGCAACGGTGAGAGCGGCCTGGGACTCGGCAATCCCGACATCCAGGACAACGTGCTCTTCCACCTGTCGAATCCGATCATGGGCCCGCTCGGCTGGCTCATCTCGCTCGCGGTGCTCTCGTCGTCGGCGGCCTCATTGCAGTCGACGGCGATCTCCCCCGCCCGCACACTGCTGGCGATGGGTCACTACGGCGCGGTGCCGAAGCGCTTCGCATCGGTACACCCGCGCTTCCTCACCCCCGTGTTCGGCACCATCGCCTCCGCCGTCGTGGCGAGCACCTTCTACGCAGTCATGCGGTTCATCAGCGAGAACGTGCTGTGGGACACCATCACGGCGCTCGGCATGATGGTGTGCTTCTACTACGGCCTCACCGCGCTGAGTGCTGTCTGGTACTTCCGCAAGAACGCCTTCGGCTCGGCGCGCACCGCGTTCACGCAGTTCTTCGCCCCGCTCATCGGCGGTGTGGTGCTCATGGCGCTGTTCGTGCAGACGCTCGTCGACAGCTTCGATCCGGCCTACGGCTCGGGCTCCGAGATCGGGGGCGTGGGCCTGGTCGGCATCCTGGGGGTCGGGATGCTGCTGCTGGGCGTCGTGCTCATGCTCGTCATGCGCGTGCGGGAGCCCGCCTTCTTCCGGGGTGAGATCCTGCCCCGCGGCTACAGCAAGGGCGGGCTCGACACGAAGGCGCAGTTCATCCAGTAGCGGCCGCCAGCCGGGAGCTCCCTGCCTCGGCGAGGTCCCGGCACGGCGGAGGGCGCCGACCCGTCTTCGGATCGGCGCCCTCCGCGCTGCGCTCAGACGACGTCGTCGCGGCGCTCGGTGCGCTCGATGCGCGTGCCGGAATCCGGGTCGACGGTCGACCGGGAGACCTGCGAGGTGCGGCCGCGACTGGCGGCCATGATGATGCCGATGAGGGTGATGAGCGCGCCCGCGCCCAGGAGGATGTAGCCGATCAGCGCCCAGTTGGCGCCATCGACCTGCCACAGTGCTGGCACTGCCCACGCGACGATCGCGCCGACGGCCATCAGGAAGATGCCGAAGCCGATGCTCAAGGTGCTCTCCATTCGTCGGGACGGCCAGGGACCAGGCCGACTCTGGTGCGAATGTACCCCGTGATCCTGGACGCGTCGATGGCATCGTGCTCGCCGCTAGGCTGGAACCCGCGGTCCGTGCGGGTGCGGCGCCGCCGGTCGACGGGTGCGCTGGCGCACCAGGAGGAGGAAGTGTGGAGCAGCTGCGCCTCGCGGTCATCGCAGGAGACGGCATCGGGCCCGAGGTGACGCTCGAGGCACGGAAGGCCATGCGCGCCGCGCTCGACGGCGTCGAGCTCGTCGAGACCGAGTACAGCCTCGGTGCAGCGCACTACCTCGACACCGGCGAGATCCTGAGCGACGAGACGCTGGCGAGCCTCAGGCAGCACGACGCGATCCTGCTCGGCGCCGTCGGCGGCGACCCCGCGGATGCGCGCCTGGCAGGCGGCATCATCGAGCGCGGCCTGCTGCTGCGCCTACGCTTCGCGTTCGACCACCACGTCAACCTGCGCCCCACCAAGCTGCATCCCAAGGTCACCAGCCCGCTCCGCGAGCCCGGCGCGATCGACTTCGTCGTCGTGCGCGAGGGCACCGAGGGCCCCTACGTCGGCAACGGCGGCTCGTTGCGCACCGGCACCGAGCACGAGATCGCCAACGAGACGAGCGTCAACACCGCCTTCGGCGTCGAGCGCGTCGTGCGCTTCGCCTTCGAGCTCGCCGAGCAGCGCAGCAAGCGCCTCACGCTCGTGCACAAGAAGAACGTGCTGGTGCACGCGGGCGGCCTGTGGCAGCGCATCGTCGCTGAGGTCGGCCAGCAGCATCCGGACGTCGCGGTCGACTACCTGCACGTCGACGCCGCCACCATCTTCCTGGTCGAGCAGCCCAGTCGCTTCGACGTGATCGTCACCGACAACCTCTTCGGCGACATCCTCACCGACCTGGCTGGCGCCGTGGGCGGCGGCATCGGGCTCGCCGCATCCGGCAACCTCAACCCGTCCGGCGAGTTCCCCAGCATGTACGAGCCGGTGCACGGCTCTGCGCCCGACATCGCCGGCCGCGGCATCGCCGACCCGACCGCCGCGATCATCTCCGCCGCGCTGCTGCTCGAGCACTCCGGACACCCCGACGCCGGCCAGCGGATCAGGGACGCCGTCGACGGCGACGTCGACGCGCGCGACGGATCCCGCCGCACCACCAGTCAGGTCGGCGACGCCATCGTCGATCGCATCACCGCTTCCAAGGAGCAAGCATGACTCTCGAGTTCGCGCTCACCCGCAACGAGCAGCCGGCGGCCGACGACGTCCGCCAGGGCGTGCTCGACGAGCCCGGCTTCGGCCGCCACTTCACCGACCACATGGTCTCGATCGACTGGACGGCGGAGGGCGGCTGGCAGAACGCGCGCGTCGAGCCCTACGGCCCGCTGCAGATGGACCCGGCCTCGGCCGTGCTGCACTACGGCCAGGAGATCTTCGAGGGCATGAAGGCCTACCGTCGCGCCGACGGCTCGGTCTGGACCTTCCGGCCCGACCAGAACGCGCAGCGCATGCAGCGCTCGGCGGCCAGGCTGGCGCTGCCGCAGCTGCCCGAGCAGGACTTCCTCGAGGCGGTGCGGCAGCTCGTCGAGGTCGATGAGGCGTGGGTGCCCAGCGGCGGCGAGAATTCGCTCTACCTGCGACCGTTCATGATCGCGAACGAGGTCTTCCTGGGCGTGCGCGCGGCGCAGACCGTGCGCTTCATGGTGATCGCCAGCCCGGCCGGCCCCTACTTCGCCGGCGGCGTCAAGCCCGTCTCCATCTGGCTCTCGCGCGAGTACAACCGCGCCGGCAAGGGCGGCACCGGCGCCGCCAAGTGCGGCGGCAACTACGCCGCCAGCCTGCTGCCGACGCAGCTCGCCGTCGCGCAGGGCTGCGCGCAGGTGCTGTTCCTCAACGAGGAGGGCACCGACCTCGAGGAGCTCGGCGGCATGAACGTCGTGCTGGTCAAGTCCGATGGCACCCTCATCACTCCCGACTCGGACTCGATACTCGACGGCGTCACCCGCAACTCGCTGCTGCAGCTGGCTGAGGACGCCGGCCACAGGGTGGAGCGCCGGCCCGTCACGCTCGCCGAATGGCGCGACGGCGTCGCCGACGGCTCGATCACCGAGGCGTTCGCCTGCGGCACCGCGGCGGTGCTCACGCCCATCGCGGCGCTGAAGAGCACCGACGAGGTCATCGGCGACCCGGATGCGCCGGCCGGCCCCGTCGCGACCGCCCTGCGCGCACAGCTCACCGACCTGCAGTACGGCCGGGCGGAGGACCCGCACGGCTGGATGGTGCAGCTCACCGAGGCACGCTGATGCGCGTCACCCGGTTCCTGCAGGGCGACCGCATCGGCTACGGCGTCGTCGACGAGGATGCGCTCGTCGAGCTCGTCGGCGACCCGCTCGCCACGGGCTTCGACACCACCGGTCAGCGCCTGGCGCTCAGCGACGTGCGACTGCTGGCGCCGGTCATCCCGCGCTCGAAGGTGGTCGCGGTGGGGCGCAACTACGCCAAGCACGCCGCCGAGATGGGCAACGACGTGCCCACCGAGCCGCTCGTGTTCCTGAAGCCGAACACCTCGGTGGTCGGCCCAGGCGATGCCATCGTGCTGCCGCCGGAATCCGAGGACGTGCACTTCGAGGGCGAGGTGGCGCTCGTCATCGGCCGCGTCGCCCGCAGGCTCACGCCGGAGAACGCGCTCGGCGCAGTCTTCGGGGTGACCGTCGCCAACGACGTCACGGCGCGCGACCTGCAGCGCCGCGAACCCCAGTGGGCGCGCGCGAAGGGCTTCGACACCTTCTGCCCGCTCGGCCCGGCGATCGAGACCGAGCCGGATTGGGACGACCTGCGGGTCATCACGCGCCTGGACGGCGAGGTCAAGCAGGACGGTCCCTCGACCGACTGGATCTTCGACGCACCGACCGTGCTCAGCTGGATCACCGCATCCATGACCCTGCTGCCCGGCGACGTCGTGCTGATGGGCACGCCGGACGGTGTCGGCCCGCTGCGGGCTGGTCAGACCGTCGAGGTCGAGATCCCCGGCATCGGCACCCTGCGCAACCCTGTGGTGGCCCAGCAGGCCGTCTGAGTAGCATCGCTGGCATCGGCGGCGTCGGTCGCCGCGGGACTCGAGGAGGAGTCATGTCGGAGATCCAGCAGCTGATCGGCCAGATGCCCGTGCAGCAGATCGCACAGCAGGCCGGTGTCGATGAAGCCGAAGCGCGACAGGCGATCGAGGCGATCGTGCCCGCGCTCGTCGGCGGCATGCAGGCCAATGCCCACGACCCCGCTGGCGCACAGTCGCTGATGGGCGCGCTCGGCGGCCACCAGGGTCACCTCGACGAGCGACTGGCGGGCGACGTCGACACCGCCGACGGCGAGAAGATCGTGCACAACATCTTCGGCGACAACACCGAGCAGATCGCCCGTGCGGCCGGGGGAGGCTCGGCGCTGGGCGGGATCATCAAGAAGATCCTGCCGATCGTGGCGCCGATCGTCATCGCCTGGATCGCCAACAAGTTCTTCGGCCAGGGCGGCGGTCAGCAGCACGCTCCGCAGCAGCCGGAGGCCGGCGGCGGCTTCGACTCGCCCTTCGGGCAGGGCTCACCCGGCTCGCAGCAGCAGGTGCCCACGCCCCAGCAGACGCCGCAGGGCCAGCAACCGGAGCAGGGCGGCGGCTTCGGCCTCGACGACCTGCTCGGCGGCATCCTGGGCGGCGGCTCCTCGAGCCAGCAGGGCGGCAGCGGTCCGCTCGGGCCGCTCGGCGACATCCTCGGCGGGCTGCTCGGCGGCGGCCGCCGCTGACAGTTGGAGGCTGTCTGCATATGCAGGCAGCCTCCCGCTAGACTGCCCGCATGGCTTCCCCCGATGCGCTCCGCGGCCACGTCGACGCGATGCTGCTCGCCGTGCTCGCCGAAGGCCCCGTGCACGGCTACGGTGCAGTCGAGCGCATCCGCGAGCGCTCGAGCGGGGTGCTCGACTTCCCCAGCGGCACCGTCTACCCGGCGCTCAAGCGGCTCGAGCGCCGCGGCCTCATCGAGGGGGAGTGGCAGGCGAGCGGCCGGTCGAAGCGTGTCTACCGGCTGACGAGCGCCGGCACGAAGGCGCTCGAGACCGAGCGGAGCGACTGGGCGGCGACCGCGTCGCTCATCACGCGCGTGCTCGGAGCGGCTCGAGCCTGACCGCGCCCCAGCGCAGCAGCACCCCCGCGGCGGAGGCGATGAGCCCCGTGCCCAGCAGCAGGGTCACCGCGACCAGCGCGGCGAGCACGGCCGTGCCCGCGGCCGGCACCGTCACGGCGCCCACCATCGCGACGGCGCCGACCACGAGCGCGAGCGCGTAGCCCAGCTGCAGCAGCGCCACGGCGACGATCGCGGCGAGAGAGCCGGATCGCCGGATCGCGAGCCAGCCGACGACCGCGGCGCCGACCACCAGCGGGCCGGCGACGTCGAGACCCCGCGAGACCTGCAGCATCCACCCGCCCTCGACCGGCACGCGGAAGCCGGGCATGCCCACGAGCGTCGTCATGGCGGCGAACCAGGCGACCAGCAGCGTGACTGCGCCCAGTGCCGCGAACGAGGCGAAGCGCTTGCCGCGGTCGGCGAGCAGCTCGAGCGACAGCTCGACGGCCAGCTCGCCCGGATCGCCGAACTCGGCCACGACCGCCTCGGCGGCGTCGCGCTCGGGCACACCGGCGCGCACGCGCGCGGCGACGTCCTCACGCAGGTCGCCCTCGATCTCGCGCGCCAGCTCCCTGCGGTGCCGGCCCGTGGCCACGACGGCACGCTCGAGGCGGCCGACGAGCAGGGCGACGGGATCGGGGGAGGGCATCCCCGCTATTCTCCCACGCCTAGGATGGAGCCATCATGAGCGTTCCCTTCTCGTCGGCCACTGGCAGCGATGTCGTCGTCCGCTTCTGCCCCTCGCCCACCGGCACCCCGCACGTCGGACTCATCCGCACGGCGCTGTTCAACTGGGCCTACGCCCGCCACCACGGCGGCAAGATGGTCTTCCGCATCGAGGACACCGACGCAGCCCGCGACAGCCAGGAGTCGTACGAGCAGCTGCTCGAGGCGATGCGCTGGCTCGGCATCGACTGGGACGAGGGCGTCGAGACCGGCGGCCCGCACGAGCCCTACCGGCAGTCGCAGCGCGGCGAGATCTACGCCGGCCTCATCAGCCGGCTCACCGCATCCGGTCACCTGTACGAATCCTTCGCGACCGCCGAGGAGATCGAGGCGCGCAACCGCGAGGCAGGCCGCGACCCGCGCCAGGGCTACGACAACTTCGAGCGCGACCTGAGCGTCGAGCAGCGCGAGGCGCTCCGCGCCGAGGGCCGCGTGCCCAGCCTGCGCCTGCGCGTGCCCGACGAGGATCTCTCGTTCGACGATCTGGTGCGGGGCGAGATCACCTTCCCGGCCGGCTCCTTCAGCGACTTCGTGGTCGTGCGCCCCAACGGCGCCCCGCTCTACACCTTCGTCAACCCGGTCGACGATGCGCTGATGGGCGTCACGCACGTGCTGCGCGGCGAGGACCTGCTCTCGTCGACCCCGCGCCAGATCGCCCTCTACCGTGCGCTCGCCGAGATCGGTGTCGTGAGCGCCATCCCGCGCTTCGGCCACCTGCCGTACGTGATGGGCGAGGGCAACAAGAAGCTCTCGAAGCGCGACCCGCAGTCGAACCTGTTCCTGCTGCGCGAGGCCGGATTCATCCCCGAGGGGCTGCTGAACTACCTCTCGCTGCTGGGCTGGTCGATCGCGCCCGATCGCGACGTCTTCACCCGCGACGAGCTGATCGCCGCCTTCGACGTCGCCGACGTGAATCCCAACCCGAGCCGCTTCGACCCGAAGAAGGCCGAGTCGATCAACGGCGACCATGTGCGCATGCTCGAAGCATCCGACTTCGCCAAGCGCCTGGAGCCCTACCTGGGCCGGGTCTTCGACGGCGAGCCGAGCGAGGCGCAGCGCGCGCTGCTCGCGCAGGCCGCGCCGCTCGTGCAGGAGCGCATGCAGCTGATCGGCCAGGCCGAGGACATGCTGGGCTTCCTCTTCCTCGACACCGAAGACATCAAGCACGACACGGATGCGGTGGCGAAGCTGGGCGATGACGTGCTCGCGGTGCTCGAAGGATCCCGACGCGCGCTCGCCGAGCTCGAGACCTTCGACACGGCATCGATCGAGGCCACGCTGCGCGAGGTGCTCATCGACGGGCTGGGGCTCAAGCCGCGCTTCGCGTTCACCCCGCTGCGGGTGGCCGTCACCGGCCGCCGCGTCTCGCCACCGCTGTTCGAGTCGATGGAGCTGCTCGGCCGAGAGTCGACGCTCGCCCGCATCGACCGGTTGGCCGCGAGCGTCTGATGGACGTGGACGTCGTCGTCATCGGCGCCGGCCCCGCCGGCCTCGCCGCGACGCTGAACCTGGCGCGGCAGCAGCGCACGGTGCTGCTGGTCGACTCCAACCGACCCCGCCACGCGGCGACGCTCCAGTCGCACGGCTTCATCACCCGCGACGGCATCTCGCCGCTCGAGCTGCGCACCCTCGGTCGCGAAGAGGTGCTGCGCTACCCGACGGTCGACCATCAGCGCATGCTGGTGACGCAGGTCGCGGCGGTCGATGGCGGCTTCGCCGTGCAGGCCGAGCAGGCCGGATCCCGCGCCGAGAGCGAGACCCGCGCATCCGCCGTGCTCCTCGCCACCGGCCTGAGCGAGACGCTGCCGCTGTCGCAGCAGGTGCGCCCCTGGTACGGCACGAGCCTGCACTCCTGCATGGACTGCGACGGCTACGACAAGCGCGGCCAGGCGCTCGCGCTGATCGGCGAGACCGACGACCTCGTCGAGCGCGCCATGGTCATCCGCCGCCACACCGACGACCTCGCGGTGTTCACGAACGGGGTGGCGGATGCGGTGAGTGCGGCCGGCGAGGCCCGCCTGGCCGAGCACGGGGTCGCCCTGGTGCGCGCCCCGATCGCTGCGATCGAGGGCGACCGCGACGGCATGCAGGCCATCGTGCTGGAGGACGGGACGCGGAGCGAGCGCACCGGCGGCTTCGTGCGACCGTGGTGGCACGCGCAGCTCGGCTTCGCGGAGTCGCTGGGGCTGGAGACCGATGAGGACGGCCTGGTGGTCGTCGACCGCACGCAGCGCACCTCCGTCGAGGGCATCTACGCCGCCGGCGACATCACGCCCGGCTTCCGCCAGCTGGCGGTCGCCGCCGGCGCCGGCACCATCGCGGCATCCGTCATCAACCGCGACCTCATCGCCCGCGGCCTCTGACCGCCGCCTGTCTGGTCACGACGCACTCCCGCTGGTGAAGACTGTCCTCTGATGGACACCGAGCTCTGGATCCGCACCGCGCTCGCCATCGCGCTGCTCGCCGCGATCGCGCTCGCGGGTCTGCGCGCCTTCCGCGTCGCCGCCCCGTGGGAGGTCGTCATCGCGATCCTGCGGGCGGCCGTGCAGCTGGCGCTGCTGAGCGTCGTGCTCGCGGGGCTGATCCAGGATGTGCGGTGGGTGGCGCTCGGCCTCCTCGTCATGCTGGTGGCGGCCGTGCTGACCGCCGCTCGCCGCGGTCGGGGCGCATCGGCACCGCTGCCCCTGCTGGCAGTCGCGATCGTCGCTGGCCCGCTGACGGCGATGCTCGTCGTGTTCGGCACCGGTGCGGTCGGCATCACGCCGGAGTACCTGCTCGCGGTGGGCGGCATCGTGATCGGCAACGCGATGACGATGGCGATCCTCGTGCAGCGTGTGCTGCACGCCTCGATCGACGATCACTGGGACGAGGTGGAGGGCTGGCTCGCGCTCGGGGCGACACCCAGGCAGTCGATCGCGACGCTCGCGAGGGGAGCGGTGCGGACGGCGCTGCTGCCCGCGATCGACCAGACCCGCACGACCGGCATCGTGGTGCTGCCCGGCGCCTTCGTCGGCGCGGTGTTCGCGGGCCTGTCGCCGCTCGAGGCCGGCCGCTTCCAGCTGATCGTGCTCGCGTCCATCCTGGCCGCCGGTGTCGTCACCGCCACGATCCTCGCGTTCGCACCGATCAGGTCGTCCGCATCCCGGGCGGCGCCGGCGCGGGCCTTCGACTCCGGCGAGGCGAAAGCGTGAGCCCTCATCGCGCGGATATCTTCCTTTCCATCTCGCGATCTTCCTCCTAAGGTAGAAGCATGGCGCTCAACATCAAGGATCCAGAGACCGATCGCCTCGCCCGCGAGCTGGCGCAGGCCACAGGTGAGACGATCACGGTCGCGGCCCGTCGTGCGATCGAGGAGCGCCTCCGGCGAGTGAGGGCGCGGAGCGCCAGCGGCGTCGAGGCCCAAGTGCAGGCGATCATCGACCGTGGGCGCGCGCGAACGGTGCTCGACGATCGCACTGCCGACGAGATCCTCGGCTACGACACGGTCGGGCTGCCCCAGTGATCGTCGTCGACACATCAGCGCTGGTCGCCGTCGTCGCGGCGGAGTCGGATGCCGAGCGGTTCGCGGCAGTGCTCGTCAGGAACGCGGGTGATGTGGAGGTGAGCGCAGCGGCGCTGCTCGAGGCGACGATCGTGCTTGAGGCGCGGTATGGCGCGGAGGCGTCGACGGATCTTGAGCTGCTCATCGATCGTCTCGGCATCGCCGTTGCGCCGGTCGACGCCGACCAGGCCGCGATCGCGGCGCAGGCGTGGCGAAGGTTCGGCAAGGGGCGGCATCCTGCGGCGCTGAACTTCGGCGACTGCTTCTCCTATGCGCTCGCGGCAGCACGAGGCGTTCCGCTGCTGTTCAAGGGCCGTGACTTCGCGCAGACCGACGTGCGCGACGCAAGCGCCTGACGGTCGAGGGGAACGTGCGTACCGTCGCCCGTGTGCGCGGAGTCCGCGCGTGACCTACGAGGAGATCGGCCCGCCGGCGCGCCTCACGGGGATCGCGACCCGGCTCTGGCACCTCGAGGCGGTGCCGCTGCGCCGCTACGAGAAGATCCTGCCGCTGCCGAACGTCCACCTGATCGTCAACCTCTCGCGGCCCTACCGGCTGTTCGACCGCGCAGGCCGCGCCAGCGAGGTGGTGGACGCGTTCGTCTCCGGGCTGCAGCGCGAGTGCCTGATGATCGAGTCGCCGACCCGCATCCACCACGTCGGCGTCGAGCTCACGCCCGCCGGGCTGCACACCTTGGCGCCGCATCAGGCTGCGGCGAGTGCGGGCACGGTGCAGGACGCCCGCCGGTTGCTGGCGGGCATCGGCGCGCTCGTGGCGCAGCTGCACGCGGCATCCGCGCCCGACGTGAGCCTGCGCATCCTCGTCGACTTCCTGAGCGGCGCGGTCGTGCAGCCGCCCGATCGGCTCGTCGCCGATGCGCTGCAGCTGATCGGGGCGGAGTTCGACCGCACCGTCGAGTCGGTCTCCATCGAGCTGGGTGTCTCGCAGCGCACGCTCATGACGCGCTTTCGCACCGTCACCGGCACGACGCCGAAGCAGCACGCTCAGGTGCTGCGATTCCACCGCTTCGTCGACGCGGTGCATGCCGCCGGCGGTCGGCCGGACTGGGCCGCGCTCGCCGTCACGAGCGGGTACTACGATCAGCCGCACGTCATCCGCGCTTTCCGCCGCTTCAGCGGCTGGACGCCGGGGGAGTACTACCGGCTGGCCGCCGAGCACGGACCGGACGCGGCGCACTTCGTGCCGCTCGACCAGTTGCCGCGCGCGGCTCAGGCGAGCGCGTAGGCGTCGCGCAGCCAACCCAGCAGCTCGTCGTCGACATCGTCGATCGCGGCGACGTCGACGCGGTGGGTGCACATGCCGCCGGCCGCTTTGAGCCGCTCGGTCGGCGGGGCATCGGCGAGGTTGACGCCCAGTTGCACGCGCTTGGCGCTCGCGGCCTCGATGACCGCGAACTGCTTGCGACGGCGCAGCGAGACGCTCGTCTTCTTCGGCGCCACCTCGACGTCGTCGCCGAAGTCCGCCACGACCGCCAGGATGCGGTCGAGGATCGGCCGCAGCGCCGCCTTGCCGCCGGTGTACTGCGCGTCGACGAGGCCGTCGGGGATCACGGGGCCAGCGCTGCGTGCGCGGTGCTGCAGCGCCATGAGGTTGGCGAAGCCGTGCGTCATGCCGTGCTCACCCTTGAGCAGCGCCATCGCCTGGCCGTGCTTCTCGGGGGCTGCGGCATCGAGCACCGCGAACCACTCCGCGAGGCTCTTGCCGGTCTTCGCGGGCAGGTTGTCGATCATCGTCTGCGTCGCAGCGTCTACGTCCATGGCATCACGCGAACGCCGCCCCTGCGGTCGCGATCGGACGAAGTTGACCCGTCGGCAGGCGGATGCGGTTGGCGCTCGGGTGCCCGAGCCGCTATGCTTGACTCTTGGTTCGCCCGCTCCGGCGCGCGACCATTGGGGTATGGTGTAATTGGCAACACGGAGGTTTCTGGTACCTTTGTTCTTGGTTCGAGTCCAGGTACCCCAGCCAGATGAACGTTACTCGAACCATGGTCAAACGAACTGACCATGGGTCTTGCAGGGCTCTCCGCTTTTGAGCGGGGAGTCCTTTTTTGTTGCGCGGTGTGGCCCGCGCTGCCGCCCTGTGTGGCCTCGTTCAGCCCTCGGACGGCACGGTTAACCTTGCTGCGCTCGGCGGCCACCTCTGTGCGCTCGTCGCGCACGAAGACGGCCAGGTGCTCGAAGCACGCCAGCAAGAGGTCTCGGCGCACCGTGTCGGATGCACGTTTGTAGAGCTCTTCCGGAGACGCTAGTAGGTCCATGAAGGCGACTGCTGTGTCAGCGCCGTACTGGAGACGATCGGCCGTCTGCTCGAGCCTCTCCTGCAGCGCTGCCTTCGCTAAGGTCGTGTGCTCGATGCGCTCTCGGATCTTGGTAATCGGCAGTGTTCCCGAAGCGGCCAGGTCGATCAGCCGCTCCTCCTGCCGTTCCAACTTGCCAAGCTGCTTCCGCAGTTGAGCCTTGGCATCGCGATCCTCGGCCAGCAGGTTGTCGACCGCGCCAGTCAACGCCTCGCGCATGTCATCGAGGGCTTCGGTGCTCAGTCGTTCGCGCGACACCACTTCCAGGAGGCGATCCTCAATCTGTTCGACGCGGCTCCACGGCATCGAGCACTGCTTGCGCTGCTTGGCCGCACAGACGAGGTACTCGTAGGTGCCGCCGTTCCCGTTGACCTGGCTGTAGATCAGGCGGCTGGTTCGCCCTTCCTCCGCGCAGTGCCCGCACCGCAACAACCCCTTCAAGTAGTGATGGTGCGTGATGTCCCGATCGCCCTGTCGCTTGCGCTGATCCAAGATCTCCTGCACTTTGAGGAACGTCTCCTTGGTGACGAGCGGCTCGTGGCGACCGACGTAGAGTTTGCCCTTATCGCGCATGGGTCTGCTGCACGGATAGGTGACGGTTCCTAGTCACGCCGCCAGTGCGGCGGGCGTGTTCATGATGGTCTCGAACTCGATGGGGGTCAAACGCCCGAGCGCGGCCTGTCGGCGGCGGCGGTGATAGGTCCGTTCGATCCAGGTCACGATCGCGATGCGCAGCTCGTCACGAGTGGCCCACGAGCGGCGGTTGAGGACGTTCTTCTGCAGCAGCGAGAAGAAGCTCTCCATGGCCGCGTTGTCGCCCGCGGCGCCGACTCTGCCCATCGATCCGACCATGCGGTGACGCGTCAGGGCGCGCAGGAACTTCCGGCTTCGAAATTGCGATCCGCGGTCGCTGTGGACCACGCACCCGGCGACTCCACCGCGCATTGCGGCGGCGTTGTCCAGCGCGCTCACGGCCAGTCTGGACTTCATCCTGGAGTCGATCGAGTAGCCGACGATCTTGTTCCCGAAGACGTCCTTGATGGCGCAAAGGTAGAGCTTGCCCTCGGCGGTGCGATGTTCGGTGATGTCGGTCAGCCAGAGCTGGTTCGGGGCGATAGCGGTGAAGTCCCGGCCGACGAGGTCGTCGTGGACTGGCGGGCCGGCCTTCTTCCCACCGCCACGGGCCTTCTTCTTCCCGAACGCGCTCCACCAGCCGTGCTGAGACGCGATCCGCCACGCGGTGCGATCCGCCATCGGCTCACCGGCCTCGCGGGCCTCGTCAGCGAGCAGCCGGTGCCCGAACTCTGGATCGTCGTGGTGCGCGTCATACAGAGCGTTCGCGCGATACGCCTCCACCACCTCGCTCGGCGTGATGGGGTTCGCCAGCCACCGGCAATAGGGCTGGCGAGCGAGCTTGAGCACCCGGCACGTCACCGTCACGGGGATCCCCGCAGCGGCGAGCTCGGTCACGAGCGGGTAGAGCCTTTTCCCGGCAGGTTCGCCTGCGACAGATACGCCGCCGCCCGCCGCAGGACCTCGTTCTCCTGTTCCAGCAGCCGGTTGCGCTTGCGCAGTTCGCGGATCTCCGCCGACTCGCTTCGCATCTGGCCAGGCGCCGATCCGTCTTCGACCTTGGCCCGCTGGAGCCACTTCTGCAACGTCATCGGATGGACCCCGAAGTCGTGCGCGATCTGCTCGATCGTGACGCCGGGTTCACGGTGCCGCGCGACGCGGACGACGTCGTCACGGAACTCACTCGGGTAGGGCTTGGGCACGATGGCATCCTTCCAGGCCTGCCCCTCGGGCAAGCCAGATCAGATGTCACCTACACGTGCAGCAGACCCGATCTGCGGGCGCAGCTGGACGTCATCGCCCAACTCAACGACCGCAGCGTCACCGAAGAGATCCGCCTGGCTCTCGAGTCCTGGGTTCAGACCAGCAAGTCCGATCCCAAGGTTCTCGCCCGAGCTGAGACGGTCAGGGCTGAGATCGACCGCGAGGCCAAGACCAAGCAGTCGGCAATCGAGGCCATCTTCGGAGGACCGGCGGCGAGCAAGCCTCCCCGCCAGACCAAGCAGGCACCCGCCTGAACGGTGGTGGCTGGACCCGGGCTTGAGAGCAATCGCTCTCGCCTGGGCCAGCTGCCGCCCGACCAGCCTCGTTGTCCCGCTGCGGCTTGCCAGGTGAACGATCGCGTTCGCCGGCCGCACGAAGGCAAGGAGGAACCATGACTACAGCGGTATGGATCCAGGCCGACACTATCTGGTCGCCGAGCATCATCGAGGTCGATGAGATGGCGGACTACCAGTCACTGGTGGACGGCTGGGTCGAAGCGCTTCAGGTGCCGAGCCTCGGCATCACGATCTTCGTCAACGAGGAAGGTCGGCTGAGACGGCTGAAGTTTAACGCCAGGGCATCCCTGCTGTGGTGGCAGCGCACACCGGAGGCACGCAACCAGATGATCTGCGGTGACGCCGTCATCGTCGGCACACCCGACGCCACCGGCAAGTCGACGGACGCACCGGACGATCTCGTCACGATGCTGACCGAGGATGGCTTGTTCGCCGTCCTGGTGAAGATCCCGTACGAAGACCAGGGCGTGTACGTCGATCCGGTCACAGGCACGAGCAACCACGTCGTGCCCCTACCTCCGAGCATGGAGGGCTGGTACGTCTGTCAGGGGATGTACCCGGACTACTTCTCTGCAGCAGTCTGGGCGATGCTCATCGAGGAGCGGTGGGCCTCCGTCGACGACACCAAGGTCGCGTCGGTCGCCGGGATGGAGCACTTGTTCCCGAAATTCATGCAACGCCGGTCGACAGACTGACCGGCTATCCGGCGGCAGCCTCCTGGGATCGAGAGCGACGCGCTCTCTCCCGGGTGGGCTGCCGCCTGTTTCACGTTGGAGAGTCCGCTGTGGAGAACTTCTACGACTTATCTGCCGCTCTCGCTAGCGTGCTGAAATGCCAGACATCTTCGACGAGCTCGACTTCCGCTGCCCGAAGTGCAACGTCCTCGTGTACGACGAGCGCTGTCGTGGTTGCGGGTATGTCATCGAGGCGCTCCGGATCCCTGAAGTTGAATCGAAGCGTGTGGCGGGGCACGACGATGTGCCAGGGATCGGTGGTTGGTAGCGAGTTAATGTCACCGGCTCGACGTACCGTCGTGGCATCGGCTTGTCCCCAGCAAAGGCGGTTGTCATGGATCCCTCGCAGCACGTTCCCTCGCTCACGCACCTGCGTGACTTCGCCCGAGCACGGAAGGCCGGGCGCCGCACACACGTCGCCCAGGACCGCGCCCAAGTGACCGCACCAATCGGTGAGCGGTTTCCGGCCTTCTATTACGAGAAGTTCCTGAGCGCGGTCATCGAGTACATCGACAACGGCTGCTTCGGAGGGGCACTCGAACGTGTCGTCGAGGCCGCTTCGGCGCGAAAGCGTGCAAGTTACGCCGCGGCGGCACGCGGCATGACGGTAATGCTCTCTGAACTCCGGCCGATTGCGGCGAAGCGGAAGCAGCGGAATGTGGTCGTCAATGACAAGTACGTCCAGCTCGTGAGCTTACGTATCCACCTGCTGATCGAACTGGCAGATTACTCGGTGGTCGCGGCGCACTTCTACTTCTCAGAGAAGGCGCTGACCGAGGTGGAGCTGCGTCTAATGGAGACTTCCATCGCCCTCGCCTCGCTGGAGTCGGTCCCTGGTGCCGCGCCCGCAATCGCCATGGCGCGCTCTGGTCGTCTGCATCTGATTGACGTAGCCGAGGCGACGTCGGCAGATCGAGTCGAAGAGCTGCGCGATGCGTCCGAGGCATACCTCGACGAGTGGCGGGCCGCGGCGTGACGGGTCAACAGAACTCGATACCGTCGAGCATGACCAACACACCTGCGCTCCGCATTGGTGATTCCAGCGCTCAGATCGCAGCTGAGTCCGTGCTCCTGGCGGCCGCGTCGAAAGCGCTGGGTGTTGAATTGTCGCCGTCTCGCGTTCATGTCGGTGATGTCTACATCGACGTCGACGGCGTTGACCCCGGGCGGACGGTGCTTGTCGAAGCGACTGCAATGATCGGGGCGCCGAAGGCTGCGCAGCAGAAGAAGCTTGCCGCTGACGTCCTCAAGCTCGGGTGGGCAAGTCGCACGCTCGGAGACGTCCGGTGTGTCATCGTCACCTGGAGCCCAGAGGTCCAGGCCTTCCTCTCACGGCCGCGTGCTTGGCTGACGGCAGCGCGACTCGAAGCCGGCGTAGAGCTGATCCTGGCTGAACCCGACGACACAGCCTTCGTTGCAGTCTCTGCAGCCCGGCTCGCGCAGGATAGATACGCGATGGAGTAATCAACAGGTCATTGCGTCTATTCAACAATTCTCGCAATTGTGCGATAATTGTCACAGATTGCAATAGCCGGTTCGAGCCTCGCTCCCGGCTGAATCGAGTCCAGGCCCCGCGCGCCGTGCTGACGTTCTGTCAGTACGCGCCGATACGGTGGCCAAGGAGCCCCCAGCGCCAACCAACGCACGCCCTCAGCGTGGAGGAGAACAGAACACATGCCGCCGACCACCAAAGAAGCCCAGCGCGCCGAGCTGCACAAGACCATCTGGCGCATCGCCAACGACCTGCGAGGCAGCGTCGACGGATGGGACTTCAAGAGTTACGTGCTCGGCATGCTGTTCTACCGCTTCATCTCGGAGAACCTCACGGCATACATCAACGTCGGCGAGCGCGAGGCCGGACACCCCGACTTCGACTACTCCAAGCTCGCTGACAAGGATGCCGAGTTCGGGCGGGCCGACACGGTATCGGAGAAGGGCTTCTACATCCTGCCTTCGGAGCTCTTCCAGAACGTCCGGAAGCGCGCGAGCGACGACGAGAACCTCAATGAGACCCTGGCTGGCATCTTCGCCGACATCGAGGGCTCCGCGAAGGGCACAGACAGTGAGGATGACCTCAAGGGTCTGTTCCATGACCTCGATGTCAACAGCCCGAAGCTCGGCAGCACTGTCGCGAAGCGCAATCAGAAGCTCGTAAAGTTGCTCGACGCGATCGGTGATCTGCCGCTCGGTAACTTCGAGGACAACTCGATCGACCTGTTTGGCGACGCGTACGAGTACCTCATGCAGATGTATGCCTCTCAGGCGGGCAAGTCCGGTGGTGAGTACTACACGCCGCAGGAAGTGTCAGAACTGCTGGCTCGGATCACCGTTGTCGGCAAGACCAGCGTCAATAAGGTCTACGACCCGGCGGTCGGCTCGGGATCCCTGCTGCTCAAGTTCGCCAAGGTGCTGGGCAAGGAGAACGTTCGCCAGGGCTTCTATGGCCAGGAGATCAACCTGACCACCTACAACCTCGCGCGGATCAACATGTTCCTGCACGACGTCAACTACGAGCAGTTCAACCTCGCCCACGGTGACACTCTGATCGACCCTGCGCACTGGGACGATGAGCCGTTCGAAGCGATCGTTTCCAATCCTCCATATTCGATTTCATGGGAGGGCGATGCGAACCCGCTCCTGATCAATGACCCGCGCTTTGCGCCGGCCGGAGTGCTTGCGCCGAAGTCCAAGGCTGACCTTGCCTTCACGATGCACATACTTTCGTGGCTGGCGGTAAACGGCACCGCCGCCATCGTCGAGTTCCCTGGCGTGCTCTACCGTGGCGGCGCGGAGAAGAAGATCCGCCAGTACCTCATCGACAACAACTACGTCGATGCCGTCATCCAGTTGCCGCCGGACCTGTTCTTCGGAACAGGCATTGCAACCTGCATCATCGTGCTCAAGAAGTCCAAGGCCGACAACAGCGTTCTGTTCATCGATGCGTCAACTGAATTTTCGCGCGTTGGAACGAAGAACAAGCTGCAGGCGGTCAACCAGGCCAAGATTCTTGATTCACTGGTTGCTAGGAGCGCGGTCGCTCACTTCTCTGCGCTGATCCCGAATGAGCAGATTGCACAGAATGACTACAACCTCGGCATTTCTTCGTACGTGGAGCAATCGGTCGTGGAGGATAATCTGGATATTGCCCAACTCAACGCCCGAATCGCCGATATTGTAGAGCGGCAAGCGGAGTTGAGGACGATCGTCGATCGAACCGTTGCTGACATCGAGGGGATGGTCGGATGATCGCTGCGGATGTATTCACGACTGTTCGGAAGAAGGTGCGTCTTTCTGACGTGACGTCGGAGAGTAGAGAGCGGAACATCGATCGACTCGTGACCGATGTACGAACGGTCACGAATCAACAACAACTGATCCCGACCGCAGACTTCTTTGCGAACGCGCGCACCAGCGAGGACACGAAGAACTATAAGATCGCTCGTCCGGGTGCGTTCGTTTACAACCCTTCTCGAATCAATGTGGGCTCGGTTGCTTCGGTTGTGGGCGACAAGCCGGTCATAGTCAGCCCAATGTATGTAGTCTTTGACGTCGATCAATCGTGCGTGTTGCCACGATATCTAATGCATTTCCTGACCTCCCGAGCAGGTCGCCGAATGATTGAGGGTGGAGTCGAGATCGGCGCTCGCTTTCGACTTACCTATGCGAGTCTTTCGAAGTTTGTCATTAGCTTGCCAAGTCTCCAAGTGCAACAAGCGATTGTCGACGCGCTTGGCGACTTCGAACGACTTATTGACGCCCTTGAGGAGGAGTCGGATCTCCGGCGTTTGCAGTACGTTCACTACGCTGACCGTCTTGTCGCCAGCGGCGAGAAGACCAGCAGTGCCCTGCTCGGTGATGTGGCGACCGTAGTTCGAGGGGCTTCGCCGAGACCGATTCAGGAGTTTCTTACCGACAATGCCGACGGTATTCCTTGGATAAAGATTGGCGATGTTGCGACCGGCGAGAAGTACATTACTTCGACATCTCAGCGAGTGACGAAAGCAGGCGCGGAGAAGTCGCGTCGAGTTCGGCCGGGTGACTTTGTGCTCTCTAACTCCATGAGTTTTGGTCGCCCCTATATATCCAAGATCGACGGCTGTATTCATGATGGCTGGCTTGCCATAAGTGCTTTTGACGACGCCTTCATTCCAGACTACCTCTATCACCTGTTGCGTTCCTCCATAATTCAGGCAGAGTTTTCGCGACGCGCGGGTTCGGGCGCGGTACGGAATCTCAACTCCGAAATTGTGAGGTCTGTGCGAGTGCCTGTCCCTTCGCGCATCGAACAGGAGCGAGTGGTGGTTAGGCTCGATGGTTTCGAGAAGCTTGCCAACGACTCCTCGAGCGGCATCCCTGCAGAGGGCAAGCTCAGGCGACGACAGTACGAGTACTACCGCGACAAGCTCCTGACCTTCGAGGAGCTGCCAGCATGAACGAGCTCAGCAACCGCAAGTACGACCCGATCGCCATCAGCAGCGAGAGCACCGTGGTCGCCGAGTACATCCCGGACGCGGCGCAGCAGTCGGCGTATCAGTCGGAGGCAGAGCTCGAGCGCGAGTTCATCCGACTTCTGGAGTCGCAGGCCTACGAGCGCCTGACGATCACGTCAGAGGCTCAACTGGTGGACAACCTCCGGGTTCAGCTCGAGGCGCTCAACGGCATCGCGTTCTCCGACGAGGAGTGGACGCGCTTCTTCAACGAGCGGATCGCCGGAGCTAACGACGGCATCGTCGAGAAGACGCTGCGTATCCAGGAAGACCACGTTCAGGTCCTGACTCGTGATGACGGCTCGACGAAGAACATCACCCTGCTCGACAAGCGTCACATCCACAACAACCGGCTGCAGGTCATCAACCAGTACGAGACCAGCCAAGAACAGGGTGCCAAGCACGCGACTCGCTTCGACGTGACCGTGCTGGTCAACGGGCTGCCGATGGTTCACGTCGAGCTGAAGCGCCGCGGTGTCGACATCCGTGAGGCCTTCAATCAGATTGACCGCTATCAGCGAGACAGCTTCTGGGCCAGTTCCGGCTTGTTCGAGTACGTCCAGCTGTTCGTGATCAGCAACGGCACCCTGACGAAGTACTACTCGAACACCACGCGCCGCGAGCACCTCAGCGAAGAGACTGGCAAGCGCAAGTCTCGCAAGACCTCGAACTCCTACGAGTTCACCTCCTGGTGGGCGGACGCGCAGAACAAGCCGATCCAGGATCTGACGGCGTTCGCCAAGACCTTCTTCGCCAAGCACACGCTGCTCAACATCCTGACGCGCTACTGCGTCCTCACCGCCGACCGCATGTTGCTGGTGATGCGGCCGTACCAAATCGTGGCGACCGAGAAGATTCTTCAGAAGCTCGAGATCTCGACGAACTACAAGCAGCTCGGCACGATCGATGCCGGTGGCTACGTCTGGCACACGACCGGCTCGGGCAAGACCCTGACCAGCTTCAAGGCTGCCCAGTTGGCGTCGAAGGTGCCCAGCGTCGACAAGGTGCTGTTTGTCGTCGACCGCAAGGACCTCGACTACCAAACCATGAGGGAGTACGACCGCTTCGAGAAGGGCGCGGCCAACTCCAACACCTCGACTGCAGTGCTGAAGAAGCAGCTCGAGGATCCCAACGCCCGGATCATCATCACGACGATCCAGAAGCTCGCGACGTTCATCAAGGCCAACAAGGGCCACGACATTTACTCCGGCCACATCGTCATCATCTTCGACGAGTGCCACCGCTCTCAGTTCGGCGACATGCACTCGGCCATTACGAAGGCGTTCAAGCGGTACAACCTGTTCGGCTTCACCGGCACGCCGATCTTTGCGGCCAACTCCGGCAGTGGCGGCAATCCCCAGCTGAAGACCACTGAGCAGGCGTTCGGTGAGAAGCTCCACACCTACACAATCGTCGACGCCATCACCGACAAGAACGTCCTGCCGTTCCGCATCGATTACGTCAACACCGTCAAGGTCGGCAACGTCGTCGACAAGCAGGTTTCGGCGATCGACACTGAGAAGGCTTTGCTCGCACCCGAGCGCATGAGCCAGGTCGCGGCTTACGTCCTAGAGCACTTCGACCAGAAAACGAAGCGTGCCGAGCACTACACGCTGGGGGAGCGGCGCGTCCGCGGCTTCAACGCCCTGTTCGCCACTGCCTCGATCGATGCGGCTCGTCTCTACTACCAACTGTTCGCACTGCAGCAGGAACAGCTGCCGCCGGCCCGCCGCTTGAAGATCGCCACGATCTTCTCGTACGCCGCCAATGAGGCAGTCGAGGACGGTGCGCTCGAGGAAGAAGGCTTCGACACCAGCGCCCTCGACGGAGACGCTCGGTCGTTCCTCGAGGAGGCGATCAAGGACTACAACCGGATGTTCGGCACGAGCTTCGACACCTCGTCCGATCGCTTCCAGAACTACTACAAGGACCTGTCGCTACGGCTGAAGCAGCGCGAGATCGACCTGGTCATCGTGGTCAACATGTTCCTGACTGGCTTTGACGCCACCACGCTGAACACCCTGTTCGTCGACAAGAACCTGCGCACCCACGGCCTGATCCAGGCATACTCCCGCACCAACCGCATCCTGAACTCGGTCAAGACCTACGGCAACATCGTTTCGTTCCGCGACCTCGAGGAAGCGACCAACGACGCCATCGCGCTGTTTGGCAACAAGGACGCCCGCGGCGTCGTCCTGCTGAAGCCGTACGGCGAGTACTACAGCGACTACGCCGACAAGGTCACCGAGCTTCCCGAAGCGTTCCCGCTCGGAATTCCGATCGTTGGCGAGGCTGCACAGAAGACATTCATTGCTCTGTTCGGAGCCATCCTGCGCCTGCAGAACATCCTGACCTCGTTCGACGACTTCGTCGGCAACGAGATCGTCAATGAGCGCCAGATCCAGGACTACCGCAGCGTCTACCTCGACCTGTACGCCGAGTTCCGCAAGGACAAGGACGGCGACAAGGAACTGATCAACGACGACGTCGTCTTCGAGATCGAGCTCATCAAGCAGGTCGAGATCAACGTCGACTACATCCTGATGCTCGTCCAGAAGTACCGCGCGGAGCGCGGCGACGGCGACGATAAGGAGATTCGGGCTGAGATCGCCCGGGCGGTCGACTCCAGCCCGAGCCTGCGCAACAAGAAGGACCTGATTGAGGACTTCGTCGACTCCGTCTCAACCGACGGCGCGCTCGATGAGGAGTGGCGAGCCTTCATCGCAGCCCGACGCGAGGCCGAGTTGAACGCCATCGTCGATGACGAGGGTCTCCGGCCCGAAGCCACGCGCGAGTTCATTGACAACGCGTTCCGTGACGGCAACGTCCGCACCAGCGGAACGGCCATAACGAAGGTGCTGCCGCCGGTGTCACGCTTCGCCGCTGGCGGCAATCGCGCGGAGAAGAAGGAGCGAGTACTCACTCGCCTGAGCCAGTTCTTCGAGCGATTCTTTGGGCTTGGTGCGCAGGAGGATCAGGGTTCGTCATGACTGGGTGGGAGTGGTCGTGATGGCAATCAACCTGCTTCCTGGCGACGTCTGTGTCGGCCACCCCTTCGGTGATTACGCACGTGACGAGCACGTCGTTGCGTTGATGGATGCATCGGTGCCGAGATGGCAAACACTACTTTATGAACTGAACAGCGCGCCTTTGGCGGAACAGGAGCGACAACTCTAATGCATATATCCAAGCTGAGCATGGTCAACTTCCGAAATTTCTCTAGCACCGAGTTCCACTTCACCGCGGGTGTAAACACTGTGATCGGTGAGAACGGCACAGGCAAAACGAACCTGTTTCGCGCGATACGACTGCTTCTCGACGAGAGCATGCTACCCGCTGCGTATCGGTTGAACGAGGGTGACTTCCATCGCGGCCTTACGAATTGGAGAGGTCATTGGATTGTCATCAGCGCCGAATTTGCGAATATAACTATGGACGAATCGGTGCAAGCTTTATTCGTGCATGGCACGGGAAATCTCGAAGAGGAGCCGGTCGACACCGCGACCTTCAACCTCATCTTTCGGCCGCGGAAGGATGTACGAGCAGGCCTGGCCGCACTCACCGATGGCGACGAGATAGCAATGCGCGCCATCCTGGACCCGCTCACAATCGATGACTACGAGACTGTTTTCACCGGTCGGAGCACAGCAGATTTCAGCGACCCCGAACTCTATAGGTCGATCGTCGGCGACTTCGACAATGTGATCTTCAGCGACGAGACTGAGTTTCCCGAACTGGGCGCAATGCTGCCGAGACAGCTTGCTGTTGCCAAAGAAGTCTCTTTCTCACACATTCAGGCGCTCCGCGACGTAGTACAGGACTTCCAGAACAATCGGGCAAATCCACTTCGAACGCTATTGAGAATCAAGAGCGGCGAGATCGACACTGCCGGATTCAAGACAATCGCCGACAAGGTACTTGAACTCAACAAGTCGATCGAAGAGTGGCCTGACGTCGAGGAAATCAGTGGTGACATAAAGCAAACAATCAAGGACGCGGTTGGTGAGGCATACTCGCCGTCGTCGCTGAATATCAAGTCCGATCTCCCTGGCGATGCCGATCGCCTGTTCCAGTCACTGAAGCTCTTCGTGGGTGAGGACGGCGCGGATTATGAAGGTGGTATCCACGAACTGAGCCTTGGAGGAGCCAACTTGATATACTTAACTCTCAAGCTCCTTGAGTTCAAGTATCAGAAGGCCAAGCAGGCTGTTGCGAACTTCCTCCTCATTGAAGAGCCTGAAGCGCACATCCACACACACATCCAAAAGACGTTGTTCGACCGTCTAAATTACAGCGATACTCAGATAATCTATTCGACCCACTCCACGCAAATCTCGGAGGTGAGCAAGGTCGAGAGTATGAACATCGTTGGTCGCGACAATGGACGATGCGAGGCTTATCAGCCTTCACGTGGCTTGGAGCCGACCCAAATTGTGCATGTCCAGAGGTATCTCGACTCGGTTCGAAGCAATCTCCTCTTTGCTCGAAGCGTGTTGCTTGTCGAAGGTGACGCAGAAGAGATCTTGATCCCGGCACTGATCAAGAAGGTCTTGGGAATAGGTCTGGATGAACTTGGGATCAGCCTTATCAATATCCGTAGCACTGGATTCGAAAACGTGGCGCTGCTCTTCCATGATGAACGCATCCGGAAGAGGTGCAGCATCATTAGTGACCTGGATGCCGCGTTCTTCGACACGACTGCCGACACCAAGGACGATGAATCGCGTGTAAAGCTCAAGAAGCGGGCGCGTGCATCAGAGACATCGGGCGCCGCTAGAAAAGTTCGACTCGACGCCTTTGCGTCCGGCAACCAATGGGTTTCCACGTTCTATGCGGACCACACTCTCGAGGTTGATTTTGTTAAAGTTGGAAACGCGCCTGCTGCGGTAGGTGTAATCGACGATGTGTACGTCGATCCTCCAACGCGCGCGACGGCTAAATTGTCCTTAGAGTCTGACGACAGCTTCCGCTACGGGCATCGAATCCTTACGATGGCTAAGTCAGCGGGTAAGGGGTGGTTCGCGATCCTTCTTGCTGGCAAGCTTGACCATCACGTCGTGATCCCCGGATATCTCTTGGATGCACTGTGTTTCGCGCATCCCGTGATTAGCAGGGAGACATGGTTCAACATTTTTACTTATCGGATTGCTCTTGATGAGCTGGAGGCAATCACAGAGGCAACCGTGCGTGAATCGTTCTTAGCGCGCTTGCAAGAATACCGTCGGGGTGACCTCGCGTTCGCGGATGTTAAGTCCGAGTTCGCGGAGGCTTTTCCTTCAGATCGAATTAATGAAGTATTGGGTCGCTACTAAAAATGCTTGTCAGCGATCGAGGTGCACTGAATGCTGAGCAGGAAGCTGCGATCGCGGAGCCTGGAAGCGTCTTCCTGATTGCATGTCCAGGCAGCGGCAAAACTCGAACACTCACCTATAAGGTCGCGAGTGAGTTGGAGAAGATCGATTCTCATCGAAGCTTTGTAGCCGCCATTACCTATACGCATCGGGCAGCAGATGAAATCGAGGAGCGGATCTCTGGCCTGGGCGTGGACACGTCACAGTTGTGGATTGGGACTATCCACGCTTTTTGCTTAGAGTGGATTCTCAAGCCGTATGGGAAGTATCACCCCGACTTGCAGTATGGTTTTCAGGTGATCAATTCCCATGAAAGTGAAGTCATTCTTAAGCGGCTTTGTGCCACCTCTCGAAATCCGGCCGTGACAACCTTCGACTGCGACTACTACTTCACGGACTCGTCGATGGAGCTTGGTTGTAGAACAGCGTCGAAAATCCCAAGCGTGCACCGGATCCTGCAGGAATATTTCGGCGAATTGCACGCGTCGCGCCAGATCGACTTCGAGCACATTCTCAAGTATGCGTTCGAAATTGTCAGAGATAATCCGTCGGTTAGCACGATCCTTTCGCAGATCTTCACTTTCATCGCGATCGACGAGTACCAGGACACGAAGCAGGTCCAGTATTCGATCCTTGGAGCGATAATCAAGGCCGGCGCTGGTTCCACTCGAACTCTGATTGTGGGAGACCCAAATCAGTCGATCTTCGCTTCGCTTGGCGGATACGCAATCGCCCCGGGCGACTTTCGCTCACTTATCGGCGTGCCTTTGAGGGAAATGGCTCTCTCTCGAAACTACAGATCGTCCGAGCGTATAATCGACTATTTTGGAAACTTCAACGTGCATGGAACTCTGATAGAGGCCGCATCGGAGCACGCTGCCTACGCCAGCGCGATCACGTTTGATAATGTGACCACAAGGAACGAGTTGGAGACCGAACTTGCGCGCCTCATCCGACACAATATTGAGGTAGAGGGAGTTTCCCCAAACGAAATCTGCGTCGTGGCGCCTTGGTGGATCCACCTCGCTCATATGACCAGGCGGCTCGTTGCCTTGATGCCCGAGTATGAGTTCGATGGGCCAGGCTTGGTTCCGTTCTCCCGCGACATCGACAACTTTTGGTACAAGTTGGCAAAGCTTGCACTGACAGAGGCATCGCCGCGTATGTTCGTTCTCAGGCTGCGGTGGGCGGGCGACATAATCAACGACTTGGAGCTAGCTGGCGTCGACACGTCTCGGATTTCAAGGAGATCGCTTCTCCGGGAATCAAATTCCATCGCTCCTCCGGATGTCGAGGGTCTCGATTACTTGGCGTCCTATTTCCGGACTCTTTTCGAGAATCTAAGTATCGACTATGCGCAGTACCGTCCTCTGCAAGAACAACATGATGCATTCTTTGCCAGTTCGCGACAACGAGTTGATCGATTAGTTGCCGAAGGTGCTCCTTACGTCAGTGACATTGCTACTTTTCGGCGGGTCTTCCGTCCGCGAACGGGCATCACTGTCTCAACGATTCACGGCATCAAGGGCGCGGAGTTCGATACTGTAGTGGCGTTTGCGTTGCTGGATGGCATGGTTCCTCACTTTAGTGATGCCGATCAACTCGATAGTGCCAAGAAGCTCATGTACGTAATTGGTTCTCGCGCACGCAAGCATCTGCACTTGATTGCTGAGCGCGGCAGAACGAAAAAGGGCAATTGGCCGGACTACGATACAACGATTCCATTGAAGAACTTGCAATATGCCTACGACCGTTAGTTCATGAGCAATGGCTTTGAGTGAAGGCGCACAAGAAGGACCTAGGGCGAAGGGGCTGATCGATCGCAAACTTAGCTCACGTGGATGACTTCTTCCGCGGCGCCTTCGCCCGCATCTCCACGCCACTGCGGTGCAGTGCGCGCATTACCGCGCCGTGCGAGAGTCCGAACTTCCTCTCCAGCTCTCGCATCGTGGCTCCGGCCTCATAGTTCTCAGCCAAGCGCCGTGCTTCCGTCTCCGTGACTTTCTGCTTCGTCACAACCACGTCATGTTCGCGGAGGAGCCGCACGAGTGCCGATGGCGCGACCTCGTACTGCTTGGCTAGTGACCGCGCGCTTGCACCGGCCGCAGCTCTGCTTACGATCTCTGTGATTGCTTCAGTGCTGAGCCGCTTCTTCAGTGCCTGCGCCCGGTACGAGGGTGTATTGCTCGAACCCTGGTCTCGATCGCCAGGGACCGCCAGCTTCCGCAGCTGACTAGGGTTAAACCCCGCTCTGCAATGGTTCGAGCAGACGTCAAGTAGGCCAGCAGTAAAGCCCTCGCAGACGCGGGGGCTTCTTGCGTTTCACGACACGAAGATTGGCATTGCCTCTGCGGGCGGCTGTGTGTAATGTCTGTTACACATTGCTCCCCTCGACGGCTTGCCGTCTGAAGAACGTCAAGGACGACGTTCGCAGGAAAGGTTCGAATCGATGACTTCGACGGCAGATATCTCCAGGGATCCGGTCACTGCACCGCGCAAGAGCCTGCGCCTCTGGGAGGTCGTGGCGATCTCGGTGGGCTTCATGGGCCCGGTGATGGCGATGTCGCTCAACGGCATCGGGGTCGCGGGCCTCGTCGGCTCGGGCGTGCCGTTCACGTTCGTGGTGTCGTTCCTCGGCACCATGCTGGTGGCCTACGCCTTCATCCGCCTCACGCGCTACGTCACCCATGCCGGATCGGTCTACGCGCTCGCGGGTGCGACGCTCGGCCCGCGCGCCGGCTTCTTCGGCGGCTTCGCGCTGCTCGGCACCTACCTCTTCTTCGCCGCTTGCATCGCTGGCGCGTGCGCCGTGTTCTTCGAGGCGATGATGACCGAGCTCGGCGTCACGCTGCCCGCCTGGTCGTGGATCCTGGTGCCCGTGGTGGTGGCCGTGTTCGTGCTGCTGCTCAACGTGCGCGAGTCGACGGTCACGGCGCGCACCCTGCTCGGCATCGGCTTCGTGGGCATCGCCGCGATGGTGGTGCTGTCGATCGTGATCATCGCGAAGGTGGCGGCGGGCGACGCGCCGGTCTCGACCGGCGTCGACTTCTCCGTGCTGCTGCCGGGCGACGCGCCGATCAGCGCCGTGATGACGGCTGCGGTGTTCGGCTTCCTGTCGTGGGCGGGCTTCGAGTCGGGCACCTCGCTCGGCGAGGAGACGCGCAACCCCAAGCGCGTCGTGCCGATCGCGCTGCTGCTCGCGGTCGTGCTCGCGGGCGTCATCTACGTGCTCGTCATGTTCGCGCAGACCATCGGCTTCGGCACCGATGCCGCCGGCATCGAAGCGTTCGCGGGTGCCTCGTCGACGCTCACGACGCTCGCCTCCAGCTACATCGGGCCGTGGTTCGCCGTCATCATCTCGATGCTCGCCTTCCTCGTCGCCTTCGCCTCGCTGCTGAGCTCGACCGCCGCGGCCTCGCGACTGCTGTTCGCGCTCGCCCGCGACGGCTTCGGGCCGCGCACGTTCGCGCAGACGAGCCCGAAGACGGGCGTGCCCGTGCACAGCACCGTGTTCGTCGTCGTGCTCACGGTCGTGCTCGCGGTCGGCTTCGGCCTGTTCGGCGCGACGAGCGTCGACGTCTACTACTGGTTCGCGACCATCGCGACCCTCTGCATGGTGGTCGCCTACGCGATGTGCTCGGTCGGCGTCATCCGCTACGCCTTCAAGCGCGGCTCGAAGATTCCGAAGTGGGAGATCGTCTTCCCGGTGCTCGGCATCGCGTTCCTGGTCTACGTCTACGTCATCCAGATCGCCGGCCAGGTGGCGCCGTACACCTACTTCCCCTGGATCGCAGGCGCGTGGTGCATCATCGGCCTCGTGATCGTCGTCGCCAAGCCCGCCCTCGCCGACCGCATCGGTTCGCGCCTCACCACGGAGGATCTGGATTGAGCATGCCCGACACCGACCCGCGTCAGAGCGCGCCCGAGCTCGACGAGCTCATCTTCGTCGCGACGACCGACATCGCCGCGCGCACCAAGGGCCGCTCGATGCGACTGGCCGACTTCGACGACGACACCACCCTCGGCTGGGTGCCGGCCAACCTCGGCATCGGCTCGCTCGGCCACATCGTCGACGACATCCCCTACGGCTCGACGGGCGACCTGCGCCTGCAGCCCGACCGCTCGTCGCTCACGCGCGTCGACGGCATCCCCGGCCGGCCGCCGCTCAACATCGTCTTCGCCGACCTGGTGAACACGGATGGGTCGGCGTGGGAGAGCTGCCCGCGCACCTTCCTGCGCGAGGCCGTCGAGCAGCTGCGGGACGAGTTCGGCATCACCACCCGCTGCTCCTTCGAGCACGAGTTCGTCGACGCGAGCGCGCAGGGCGACCACCACCCGTTCTCGCTGCAGGCCTTCCGCAACGCCGAGCCGCTCGGCTCGGAGCTCATGAGCGTGCTGCACCGAGCCGGCCTGGAACCCGAGACCTGGCTGCCCGAGTACGGCCGGCACCAGTACGAGATCACCGTCGCGCCCACCGACCCCGTGGCTGCGGCCGATCGCGCGATCCTGGTGCGCGACATCGTCTACGACCTCTTCGACGCCCACGGCCGCGAGGCGACCTTCGCCCCCGTCGTCGCGCCCGGTGAGACCGGCAACGGCGTGCACGTGCACTTCGGCCTGAACGACGCCGACGGCAGCACGCTCGTGTTCGATCCCTCGCGCCCCGGCCGCCTCTCCGCGCTCGCGGGCAGCTTCGCCGCCGGCATCGTGCGCCACGGCCCGGCGATGGCTGCGCTCTTCGCCCCGCTCGCGACGAGCTACCTGCGGCTCGCTCCGCACAACTGGTCGACGGCCCGCTCGTTCCTGGGGCTGCAGAACCGTGAGGCGCTGCTGCGCATCTGCCCCACGAACGAGATCGACGGCCGCGACCCGAAGGACCAGCTGCACTTCGAGTTCCGCGGCAGCGACATCGGCGCCAACCCGTGGATCCTGCTCGGCATGATCCTGCGCGCGGGCATGCAGGGCATGCGCGAGGGCCTCGAGACCCCCGAGATCGTGGAGGGTGAGCTCGACCTCGACGGTCGCGACGCGGGTCTCGCGCGACTCCCGCGCGACCTCGAGGAGGCGCTCGACGTGCTGCGCCGCGACGAGCTCGTCTCCGGCTGGTTCTCGCCCGCGTTCCTCGCCACCTACGAGGCGATCAAGCGCGACGAGTTCGCCTCTGTGCAGGCGCGATCGCTCGCCGAGCAGTGCGAGGTCTACAAGCGTGTCTACTGACCTGCAGGCGGATGCGTCCGGTCCCGGCGCGCTCCACGGCCTCCCGCTGTTCGACCACCACTGCCACGGCGTCACCACGGCAGCGCTCGATCGCCCGAGCTTCGAGGATCTGATCACCGAGTCCGACTGGGCCGCCCCCGACGGCACGACCCACTTCGACACCCAGGTGGGCTTCGCCATCCGCCGGCACTGCGCGCCCGTGCTCGGGCTCGAACCCTTCGCGAGCCCCGACGAGTACCTGGCGCGCCGCCGCGAGCTCGGCACCGAGGCGAGCGAGCGGCTGCTGCGCGCGACGGGCATCAGCGACTACGGCATCGAGACGGGCCATCGCGGCGACGAGATCCTCGATCCCGCAGGCATGGCCGCCGCGGGGGCCGCACGCGCGCACGAGATCGTGCGCCTCGAGCGGCTCGCCGAGGAGCTCATGATCGGCGAATGCTCGCCACAGGCGTTCCGCGCGGCCTACGGCCGCGTGCTCGACGAGCGCCTCGAGAGCGCCATCGGCGTGAAATCGATCGCCGCGTACCGCATCGGGCTCGACTTCGACCCCGCGCGCCCGGCCGACGGCGAGGTGGACGCGGCGATCGGCGCATGGGCGGCGCACATCGCCGACGGCGCGCCCGTGCGACTCGACGACCCCGTCATCATCCGCCACGTGCTGTGGGCGGCCGTCGACCGGGCCTGCGCCATCCAGTTCCACATCGGCTACGGCGACGCCGACGTCGACCTGCACCGCTGCAGCCCGCTGCTGCTCACCGAGTTCCTGCGCCGCACGCGCGAATCCGGCGCGCGCGTGCTGCTGCTGCACTGCTACCCGTTCCAGCGCGAGGCCGGCTACCTCGCGCAGGTCTTCCCGCACGTGTACTTCGATGTCGGGCTCGCGATCAACTACACGGGCTCGCGCTCGGTCGAGGTGATCGCCGAGACGCTCGAGCTCGCGCCGTTCCACAAGATCCTCTTCTCGTCCGATGCCTTCGGCGTCGCCGAGCTGTACCACCTCGGCGCGCTGCTGTTCCGGCGCGGCCTCGAGCAGGTCCTCGAGACCTTCGCCGAGCGCGACGGCTGGCCCTCTGAGGAGCGCCAGCGCATCGCGGAGCTCATCGCGTGGCGCAACGCGCTGCGGGCCTATCGGCTCGACGCTGCGATGCCGGAGACGGAGCGGCCGTGAGCGTCGCCGTCTCCCAGCTCGCCGAGCTCGCGACGCGGTGGAGCGCCGCGCTCGAACGCCAGCTGCCCGCGGCCCAGCGCCTGCGCGAGCAGCTGCACGCGGCACCGCGGCTCTCGGGGCACGAGCACGACGTGACCGAGCGCCTCACGCGGGAGCTCGACGGCGTCGTGCGCCTCCAGCCGGTGGCGGATGCGGGCGCGATCGGCCGCGTCGGACCGCGCGGGCCCGCGGTGATGCTGCGAGCCGAGCTCGACGCGCTGCCAGTCGCCGAGCTCACCGGCGCCCGCTTCGCCGCCGCCGGCGGCGTGATGCACGCGTGCGGCCACGACGTCCACCAGGCCGCGCTGACGGCGCTGCTGCGCGCATCCGTCGGCCTCGATCTGCCCGTCGGGGTCGTCGCGCTGCTCCAGCCGCGGGAGGAGGCCTACCCCTCCGGTGCGCTCGACATTCTGCGCGACGGCGTGCTGCAGCAGCACGAGGTCGCGCACGTCATCGCGGCGCACGTGCACCCCGGCGTGCCCGTGGGCGCCGTCGCGGTCGGCGGCGGCTTCATCAACGCGGCGGCCGACGAGATCGAGGTGCGGCTCGCGGGCCGCGGCGGGCACGGCGGCTACCCGCACGAGGGGGCAGACACGGTCGCCGCCATCGCGCACATCGCGACCGCGATCCCCGAGGTCGTGCGCCGAGCGGTCTCGCCCCTCAACCCCGCGATCATCAGCGTCGGCACGCTGACCGCGGGCGACGGCGCCGCAAACGTGCTGCCGGCTGAGGCGCGCCTGCTGGCCACCATGCGCACGACCGACCCGGCCGACCGCGAGCCGCTGTTCGAGGCCGTCCGCGCGATGGCGGAGGGGATGGCCGCGGCGTTCGGCACGCGCGCAGAGGTCGAGCGCGTCGAGGGCGAGCCGGTGCTCGTCAACGACGTCGGCCTCGCCCAGGGCGCCGACGACTGGCTCGCGCGGCTCGGCGTCGACGGTGCGCAGCCGATGCGGTCGCTGGGCGCCGATGACTTCTCCTACTTCAGCGACGCTGTGCCCTCGCTCATGCTGTTCGTGGGCGTCGAGACGGCGGGGGAGTCGCCGCAGCCCGCGCTGCACCACCCGCGCTTCCTGCCCGGCGACGAGGCGGTCGGCGCGGTCGCGCATGCGCTGCTGGCCGGCTACCTCGCCGCCGCGGAGCGAGTGCTCGGCATCCCGCATCACCGTGGCGAGCCGGCGGGGTCGCAGGGGACGGCGTCGTGAGCGCACCGGCGCCGAGCCGACTCGAGCACCTCATGGCGCGCGACGCGCAGGCGATCGCGGGCGTCGAGCGGCTGCGCTTCTTCCCGCTCGCCGCGATCGCCGGCCGCGGCGAGCTGCTCGTCGAGCCCGGTGGCCGCGAGCTGCTCGACCTCAGCGCGAGCTGGACGGCCGCTGGCTTCGGCTACGGCAACCCCGCCATCGCCGAGGCCATCGCGGCTGCCGCCGCGACCGCGCCGGGCGCCTCGATCCTCTCCGGCACGCACCCCGACGCGGTGGCGCTCGCCGAGGAGCTGCTCGAGCTCGTGCCGGCTCGCGCACCCGAGCAGCCGCGCCGCGTGTACCTCGGGCACGCCGGCACCGACGCGAACGACGTCGCGCTGCGCGGCTGCCGCCACGCGACCGGTCGCCCGGGCGTGCTCGCGTTCGAGCATGGCTACCACGGCGGCTTCGGCGCCGCGCAAGGCGTCTCGGGCGTGCACGTCGCCGCGGGCGCGAGCGCTGATCCCGACGTCGTCTTCCTGCCCTATCCCGATCGCTTCCGCCCGCACACGGGCGACGCGGCGATGGTCGTCGACGACGTGCTGGAGCGCGCCGCCGCCGCGCTGTCGCGCGGCCGCATCGCCGCGGTCATCGTCGAGCCGCTGCAGTCGGACGGCGGCCTCATCGTGCCGCCCGACGGCTTCCTCGCGGGGCTGCGCGCGCTGTGCGACGAGCACGGCTCGTACCTGATCGTCGATGAGGTGAAGGTCGGGCTCGGGCGCACGGGCCGCACGCACGCGTTCGAGCACGCGGGCATCGTGCCCGACGTCGTGACGCTCGGCAAGGCGCTCGGCGGCGGCGTGCCCCTCTCGGCCGCGATCGGTCCCGCTGACGTGCTCGACGAGCCGACCGCATCCGCTCTCATGACGACCATCGGCAACCCGATCTCGTGCGCTGCCGGTCGCGCGGTGCTCGCGCTCGTGCGCGACGGCGCAGCGACGCGCAACGCCGACGAGCGCGGCACCCAGCTGCGGGCCCTGCTCGCGCAGTACGCCGCCAGCGGCCGGCCCGGAGCGGAGCGGGTCGGGGATGTGCGCGGGCTGGGCCTGTCGATCGGCGTCGAGCTCGTCGTCGGAGCTGGCGACGACGCCCCGGATGCGGTGCTGACGGCGAAGGCGGCGTACCGGGCTTGGGAGCTCGGTGCGGTCGCGTTCCCCGTGCGCGGCAACGTGCTCGAGCTCACCCCCGCGCTCACGATCTCCGCCGAGGCGATCGACCGCGCCGCGACGATCCTCACGCGGGCGATCGACGACGCGGCCGCCGGAGCCGTCTCCGACGAGCAGATCGCTGCGTTCCAGGGCTGGTAGTCAGCGCCGTCAGGCCCGCGGCGGGCCCGCGATGTGCCCGCGCATCGCCTCGATCGCCGCGAGCCGCTGTCTGCCGCTCTCGCCCAGCCGATCGGTGACGCCCGCGATAACCGCCTCGACGAGCGCGAGCGCCGGCACGAGCGAGTCGAACGGCGAGGGTGCCTGTACGTCGGCGGAGAGCACGGTCGTGGCGACATCGGCAGCCGGGGAGAGCCAGCGGTCGGTGAACAGCACGATCTCGGCACCGCGACCGGCGGTCTGCTGTGCGACGTCGACGATGCGCGGGTCGTAGCGCCGGTAGTCGAACACGATGAAGACGTCGCCGCGGCGAGCATCGGCGATCGCGCCGAGGCGGGCGAGCTCATCGGGTTCGACCACCGCGACGTCGCGCCGCAGCAGCACCAGGTGCGCGCCGAGGTACTCGGCAAGCATCCCGCTGAAGCGCCCGCCGACGAGGCGGATGCGGTGCTTGGCATCGGCCAGCAGCGCGACGGCGCGGTCGAACTCGCTCTGCGGCAGCTCGTCGATCGTGCTCGCGATGCCGGCCGCGAAGACGCGCGCCGCCCGAGCGAGGTCGTCGTCGGCCGACTGCAGGTCAGCGCGTCCGTACTGCTCGAGCGGCGAGCCGAGCCGCTCGTGCACCTCGCGCATGAGGCGGCGCTGGAAGTCGGGGTAGCCGCTGAAGCCGAGCCGGGCCACGAAGCGCACCACGGTCGGCGGGCTGACTGACGCGCGCTTGGCGAGCTCGGCGACGGTCTCGAGTCCCGCGATCGGGTAGTTCGCGAGCAGGGCCCGGCCCACCTTGCGCTCGCCGGAGCTCAGCGCATCCAGCGATCCGCGCACGACGTCGCTGAGCGAGCCTGCGTCTGCGCCATCGGGGAGCTGCGTCATGTTCCGCCCTTCGAGCTTGGAACAGACGTTACAGGGCTGCCGAGCGGTGCTGGGTGCGGCCTGCACCATAGGCTCGGCTGAGTGCCGGACTCGGCAAGCACAGCGAAGGGGACCGATGGCCCAGCGACACGTGGTGCAGCGGCTGCACCCCACCCTCGCCGACGTGCTGAGCCAGCTGGATGGCACACCGTTGGGGCGGGCGCTCAACGATCGCGCCGTCGAGCTGGCGACATCGCAGGTGCTCGGCGATCCGATCGATCGGTCTGCGGCTCTCGCCGGGCACCGCTGGCTGCTCGAGCGCGCCGACGGCGACGGTCTGCCGCTGACCGCGGCCGGCTACCTGAAGCCAGCCGCAGTCCGCGAGCTTGCGGCGGTGCTCCCGACCATGCACGACTGGCCGTTCGGCCTCGCGAAGGAGGTCGATGCGCACCCGCTGCTGCACTTCCACGGGTATCTCAAGTCCATCGGCCTGCTTCGCAGGTACAAGGGCACCCTGCGGCTGACGAAGGCCGGCCGTGCGGCGCAGCAGGATCCTGCGCTGCTGTGGCAGCACCTGGCCGACGCTCTCGTGTCATCCGATTCGCCGTTCGAAGAGACCACGGGCGTGGTGATGCTCGTGCACGCGGCGACCTCCGCGGACGACATCGACGTCGACGTGGTGGCCCGCACGATGGCCGAGCTCGGCTGGAGGGTGGACGACGGCTCGTCCGTCGAGCGGCGGGATGTGTATCCGGTCTGGAACCAGCTGTGGGATGCGCTCGGCAACGTCGGCGCGCCCGTCACCAGGAGCGTCATGGATCGCGCGCTCAGCCCCGCAGCACGGGCTCTGGTCGCCGACGCACTCTTCAAGATTGTTGAGAACGAAGCCCACGGCTGACCGCGAGCGTCGCCGTACCGCTGCTCGTCGCGTTGCACGAGTGACGTCCGGCGCTCAGGCGAGCGCCAGGAAGAGCTGCTCGAGTTCCTCGGTCGTCAGCCCATCGCGCTCCTTGCGGCCCTCTGGGTCGCTGACGCACTCCTCCATCGCGCTCGCGACCACGACGAAGCCTGCGCGGTTGAGCGCATGCGTCACCGCCGAGAGCTGCGTGACGACGTCGCGGCACGGCGCGCCGTCCTCGACGGCCGCGATCACCGCATCCAGCTGCCCGCGGGCGCGCTTGAGGCGGTTCGCGATGCGCCGCTGTGCCGCTGCCTGCTCGTCGGCCGTGCCAGGCATCTCAGACCTGGTCTGCGGAGGCCTGCGCCTGCTGCTCGGCGACCTTCGCGTGCACCTCGTCCATGTCGAGGTCGCGCACGGCGGTGATCAGCTGCTCGAGCTGCGGCTCGGGGAGGGCGCCGGCTTGGCGGAAGACCAGCACGCCGTCGCGGAACGCCATCAGCGTCGGGATCGACGTGATCTGCAGGCCAGCGGCGAGCTCCTGCTCGGCCTCGGTGTCGATCTTGCCGAAGGTGATGTCGCCGTGCTTCTCGGAAGCCTGCTCGAAGATGGGGCCGAACATGCGGCACGGCCCGCACCATGCGGCCCAGAAGTCGAGCAGCACGATGCCGTCCGACTCGATCGTCTGCTCGAGGGTGTCCTTGGTGATCTCTGTCGTAGCCATCCGTCCAGGGTACACCCGCATACCCCTGGGGGTATAGGGCGGAGGTGCCGTTCGCCGCAGGCATAGACTCCGGCGCATGGATCCCGCTGCCGTCGTCGTCTGCATCGCCGCGACGCTCGCCGCGCTGGTGCACGGCTACATCTTCGTGCTCGAGACGCTGCGATGGCAGCACCCGGCGACCCGGCGCGTGTTCGGCACCAGCGCCGAGCAGGCTGCGCAGTCGAAGCAGCTCGCCGCCAACCAGGGCGTCTACAACCTGCTGCTGGGCATCGCCGCCCTCGTCGGCGTGCTCGTGCTGCTCACGGGTGGGGCGGATGCGGGCCTTGCAGTCGCGCTGACCGCCACCGGCATCATGCTCGGCGCGGCCGTGTATCTCGTGGCCAGCGACCGCCGACTGGCGCGCGCCGCCCTCGTGCAAGGCCTCTTTCCGCTGATCGCCGTGGTCGCGGCCCTCGTCGCGCTCGCGGGCTGAACGATGCGGGCCCGGCGCATCGCGCGCCGGGCCCGCATCCGTCTCGGGTCAGTACGAGTCGGCCTCGCCCCGCGGTTGCTTCAGGCGCGCCACGGCCGCCTCGGAGCCGCGCGCCATCAGCGACACGTCGGCGGCCACGAAGACGAAGCTTGCGCCGCGCGCGAGCACGCGATCCTGGTCGGCCTCGGCGAAGGCGTTCACGCCGACGGGCTTGCCGGCGGCGCGCACCGCGTCGATGGCTGCGTCGACGGCGTCGACCACCGCCTGCTCGCCGGGCCGCCCGGGGTAGCCCATCGATCCGGCGAGATCGGCGGGGCCGATGAAGAGCGCGTCCACGCCGTCGACGGCCGCGATCTCGGCGGCGTTCGCCACCGCATCCGCTGTCTCGATCTGCACCGTCACCGACACGTGCTGGTCGGCGTTCGCCACGTAGCCGGCCGCCCGGCCCCAGCGCGCCGAGCGCGCCAGCGCCGAACCGATGCCGCGCGTGCCGGCCCGCTCGCCGGCGCCGCCGGGGTAGCGGGCGGCGAGCACGGCCGCCTCGGCGTCGGCGGCCGTGGAGACCATCGGCACGATGATGTTCTGCGCGCCCAGGTCGAGTACCTGCTTGATGCGCACCGGGTCATTCGAGGCGACGCGCACCAGCGTGGTGACCGGATAGGCCTCCGAGGCCTGCAGGATGTGCAGCAGATCGCGCAGCTCGATCGGGCCGTGCTCGCCGTCGACGAGCAGCAGGTCGGCGCCCGAGCCCGCCATGAGCTCAGCGGCGACCGGGCTGCCGGATGCGTTCCACAGGCCCACGAGGGGCGCGGTCGCCTCGGCAAGGGCGTGACGGAAGGTCGGCTTGAGGGTCACCGGAAGGTCACCTCGACCGTGCCCATGTCCTGGTACTCGGCGCGCACGGTGTCGCCGGGCTCGACCCAGACCGGCCGCGTGAACGAGCCGGCGAGGATGAGCTCGCCCGCCTCGAGTCGGTCGCCGTGCTGCGCAAGCTTGCCCGCGAGCCAGGCGACGCCGAGGGCGGGGTTGCCGAGCACGCCGCCCGAGACGCCGGTCTCGATGATCTCGTCGTTCACGAGGCAGAGCGAGCCGATCCAGGACAGGTTGCGGTCGCGTGGGCCGATCTCGTAGTCGCCGACGACGACGGCACCCAGCGCCGCGTTGTCGCTGATGGTGTCGACGATCGTGCGGCCCTCGAGCTCGATGTGCGAGTCGAGGATCTCGAGCGCCGGCACCACGACCTCGGTGGCGTCGAGCACCTGGTCGACCGTGAGGCCCTCGCCCTCGAGCGGCGCCTGCAGTACGAACGCGAGCTCGACCTCGACACGCACATTCGACCACTGCGCGTGCTCGACCGTAGCGCCGTTCGGGTAGGCCTGGTCGGCGAAGATCACGCCGTAGTCGGGCTCGGTGATGCCGGTGGCGAACTGCATCGCCTTGCTGGTCAGGCCGATCTTGCGGCCGACCAGGCGCGCGCCGCCCTGCTCGCGGCGCGTGCGCCAGACGCGCTGCACCGCGTAGGAGTCCTCGATGGTCGCCGCGGGGAAGCGGGTCGAGATCTTCTCGATCGTGCCGCGCGAGCGGGTGGCCTCGGCGAGCTCGTCGGCGATCTGCGTCACCGTCGCGTCGTCGAGGCCGCGCCCTGGGCGCGTGGGCTCCGGGGTGCTCAAACCTGGTTGCCCATCTTGAAGCCGATCTCCTCGGCCGGCTCACCCTTGATGGCGTCGCCCGGCGCACGCGTGTAGGAGAAGCCGTCGGCGCCGACCGTGACGGCCATCTCGCTCGCATCCGTGCGCTCGATCACCGGCTGCGGGTTGCCGTCCAGGTCGAGCACCAGCGATGCCTCGGTGTACCAGGAGGGCACGACCGGGTTGCCCCACCAGTCGCGGCGCTGGTTGTCGTGCACGTCCCAGGTCACGGTGGGGTTGTCGGGGTCGCCGGTGTAGTAGTCCTGCGTGTAGATCTCGACGCGGTGGCCGTCCGGGTCGAGGATGTACAGGTAGAACGCGTTCGAGACGCCGTGGCGGCCGGGGCCGCGCTCGATGCGGTCGGAGATGCGCAGGGCGCCCATCTTGTCGCAGATCTGGATGATGTTGTGCTTCTCGTGGGTCGAGAAGGCGATGTGGTGCATGCGGGGGCCGTCGCCGCCGGTGAGGGCGGTGTCGTGCACGGTCTGCTTGCGGTGCATCCAGGCGGCGTAGGTGACGCCGTCCGAGTCCTGGATGTCCTCCGAGACGCGGAAGCCGAGATCCTCGAGGTAGGCGCGGCCGCGGGGCACGTCGGGCGTGACCTGGTTGAAGTGGTCGAGCCGCACGAGCTCGCCTGCCGAGTAGAGGTCGTAGCGCTGCGTGAGCCGCTCGACGTGCTCGGTGGCGTAGAAGAACTCGTACGGGAAGCCCAGCGGGTCCTCGACGCGCACGCTGTCGCCGAAGCCCTTCTGGAAGCCGTCCTTGCGGCGCTCGGTGCGGCAGCCGAGCTCCCGGTAGTAGGCCTCGGCGGCGTCGACGTCCTCCGGCGTGCGCACGCGGTACGCGAACGCGGCGACCGCGGCTACCGGTCCCTTGCGCAGCACGATGTTGTGGTGGATGAACTCCTCGAACGACCGCAGGTAGATCGCCTCGTCGTCCTCCTCCGTCACGTGCAGGCCGAGCAGGTCGACGTAGAACGTGCGGCTGGCCTCGAGGTCGGTGACGACCAAGTCCATCGCCGCGCAGCGCACGATGTCGGGCGCGGGCGCCGAGGGGGTGGGGATCTTCTCGTTCATGATTGCTTCTCCTTCGAAGTGTGCGGAGCGGTGCTGACCGCGTCAGGCGGATGCGCCGAAGCGGGCGGTGTGGACGTCGCCGAGGGTGATGTGCACGGCCTGCTGGTCGCTGTAGAAGTCGAGCGAGCGGTAGCCGCCCTCATGGCCGAGGCCGGAGGCCTTCACGCCCCCGAAGGGGCTGCGCAGGTCGCGCACGTTGTGGCTGTTGAGCCACACCATGCCCGCCTCCACGTTCTGCGAGAACAGGTGCGCGCGCTTGAGATTGTTCGTCCAGATGTAGGCGGCCAGGCCGTAGCGGGTGTTGTTCGCGAGCTCGAGCGCCTCCTCGTCGGAGTCGAACGGGGTGATCGAGACGACCGGGCCGAAGATCTCCTCCTGGAAGATGCGCGCATCCGGCGCCACGTCGGCGAACACGGTCGGGGCGACGTAGTTGCCCTCCGGCAGACCCTCGGGGCGGCCGCCGCCGGCGAGCAGGCGGCCCTCCTGCTTGCCGATCTCGACGTACGACATCACCTTGTCGAAGTGCTCGGGGTGCACGAGCGCGCCCACTTCGGTCGTCGGGTCGTGCGGGTCACCGACGACGATGCGCTTCGCCCGCTCGGCGTAGCGCTCGAGGAACTCCTCGTAGATCGAGCGCTCGACCAGGATGCGGCTGCCGGCGGTGCAGCGCTCGCCGTTGAGCGAGAAGACGCCGAACAGCGTCGAGTCGATCGCGGCGTCCAGGTCGGCGTCGGCGAAGACCACCGCGGGGCTCTTGCCGCCGAGCTCCATCGAGAGCGCCTTCAGGTGCGGCGCGGCATTGCCGAAGATCAGCTTGCCGGTGCTCGACTCGCCCGTGAACGAGATGAGCGGCACGTCGGGGTGCTTGACGAGCGCGTCGCCAGCGGTCTCACCGAAGCCGTTCACGAGGTTGAACACGCCCGCCGGCAGCTCGGCCTCCTCGAAGATGCCGGCCCAGAGCGATGCCGACAGCGGCGTGAACTCGGCAGGCTTCAGCACCACGGTGCAGCCGGAGGCCAGCGCCGGGCCCAGCTTCCACGACTCGAGCATGAAGGGGGTGTTCCAGGGGGTGATGAGGCCCGCGACGCCCTTGGGCTTGCGGTTGACGTAGTTCACCTGGCTGCCGGGCACCTTGTAGGTGTCGTCGCGACCGGCGACGATGAGGTCGGCGAAGAAGCGGAAGTTCTCGGCCGCGCGCTGCGCCTGGCCCTTCGCCTGCGTGATCGGCAGCCCGGAGTCCCACGACTCGAGCTGCGCGAGCTCCTGGTCGCGCGACTCGACGATGTCGGCGATGCGGCTGAGGATGCGGGCGCGCTCGCGGTTCTTCATGCGCGGCCAGGGGCCCTCGTGGAAGGCGCGCGTGGCGGCGGCCACGGCGAGGTCGATGTCGGCCTGCTTGCCGGAGGCGGCGACGGTGTAGTCCTCGTTCGTGACCGGGTTCAGCACGCCGAACGTGTCGCCGTCGACCGAGGGCACGCGCTCACCGTCGATGTAGTGGGGGATCAGGTCAGGGATGCCTGCGGGCTGGTTCGCCATGATGGCTCCTTACGGTCGGTTCTGGCTGGTGTCTGCGTGCGTGCGCTGGAGGTACGCGTCGGGCGTCGCGAGCCGGTGGGCGCGCACGGCGAGCTCGATGCGGCGGGGGTCGGCGCCCGCCTCGATGAGGCCGAGGATCGCCTCGTGCTCGTCGACCGAGGGCAGCGCGCGGCTGGGCACGAAGGAGAAGGTCGACTGGCGCAGTCGTGCGAGGCGCTTCCAGCAGGTGTCGATCACGTCGCCGAGCACGGCGTTGGGGGAGACGTCGCTGAGCCGCCGGTGGAAGGCCTCGTTGAGGGCAGTGAACTTGACCGGGTCGAAGGCCGCGAGCGACTCGCGCATCTGCTCGTTGATCGTGCGCGCCTCATCGACGTCCGCCTTGGAGTAGAGGCCGGCGGCGAGCGAGATGGCGGCGCCCTCGACGAACGAGAGCGTCTCCATCGTGTCGTGGTACTCGAGCTCGTCGATCTCCGCCACCCGGGCGCCGATGTTGCGCTCGAAGGTGACGAGGCCTTCGGCCTCGAGCCGCCGGATGGCCTCGCGGACGGGCACGACGCTCATGTCGAGCTCGCGGGCGATCGCGTCGAGCACCAGGCGGTAGCCGGGGGAGTAGGTGCCCTCGACGATGCGGTCGTGCAGCAGCTGGTAGGCGCGCTGCGACTTCGACTGCGTGATGGCGCCTCCGGCCTCGTCGGCCGTGGCTGCCGTGAGCCGTCGGGGGCTCACGCGTGTTCCGGCCCGGTCTGGGCCGGCCCGGCCTGGGCCGACGCCTGCTGGGTCGCCTCGTATTTCGCGCGCCACTCGGCGTTCATCGGGAAGAGTCCGTCGAGCGGCTCGCCGGCGTCCATCTGCTGCGCGATGTACTCCTCGGCGCGCTCGGCCTCGATGCACTCGGCGACGAGCTCGCGCACCAGCGCCGGCGGGATGACGAGCACGCCGTCGCCGTCGGCGACGATGACGTCGCCGGCCTGCACGGTGGCGCCGCCGCAGGCGACGGTCTCGTCGAAGCTCCACGGCACGTGCAGGCGCCCGAGCACCGCGGGGTGGCCGCCGCCGTGGTAGGTCGGCACGCCGATCTCGGTGACGACGTCGAGGTCGCGCACGCCGCCATCGGTGATGATGCCCGCTGCGCCGAGATGGCGCGCGCGCAGCGCGAGGATGTCGCCGAGCGTGCCGGATCGGTTGTCGCCGCGCGCTTCGATGACGACGACGTCGCCCTCGTGCAGGTCGTCGAAGAGGCGCTTCTGCGCGTTGTAGCCGCCGCCGTGGCTCTTGAAGAGGTCCTCGCGGTTGGGCACGTACCGCAGCGTGCGCGCGGTGCCGACGATGCGCTTGCCCGGCTGCGTCGAGCGCAGGCCGTCGATCGAGACGTTGTTGAGCCCGCGCTTGCGCAGTGCGGAGGACAGGGTCGCCAGGGCGACGGTCGAGAGCTGCGCGCGCAGCTCGTCGTCGAGCACCGGTGCGGCGGCCTGCTGGAACTGGGAGACCGGGCGCCCGGATGCGTCGGCCCACTGCTGCGGCGTCGGCTTCGGCTGGGCGGAGTATGCCGGCAGCCGCTGCTCGCCCACGCGCACGGTGGAGGCGAGGCGGCCGGTGGAGACCTGCTCGCCGTCGAGCGTCGTCGCGGTGACCTCGACCTCGACGGTCTGGCCGGGCGCGAAGGTGGAGGCGTTCGCGGGCGTGCCGGTCAGGATGACGTCGCCGGGCTCGAGCGTCACGAGCTGCGAGAGGTCGCTGACGATCTGCGCGAGCGAGAAGATCAGGGTCGAGGTCGAATCCGCCTGCACGAGCTCGCCGTCGAGCCAGGTGCGCACCTCGATGGCGTTCGGGTCGAGCAGCGCGGCATCCAGCAGCTTCGGGCCGATGGGGGTGAAGCCGTCGCCGCCCTTGGAGCGGAGGTTGGAGCCCTTGTCGACCCAGCGCAGGTCGAACACACCCAGGTCGTTCGATGCGGTGACGTGCGCGACGTGACCCCACGCATCCGCTTCGCTGACCGCACGCGCGGCGGTGCCGATGACGATCGCGATCTCGCCCTCGAAGCCGAAGATTTCCGTGCCCTCCGGCATGACGAGCTCGCCGCCGAGGGAGAGGGAGGTGGAGGGTTTGAGGAAGTAGCCGGGCGCCTCGGGGGTGCGGCCCTTCTGGGCGGCGCGGGCGCGGTAGCCGATGTGCATCGCGAAGATCTTCGAGGGCCGGGAGCCGAGCAGCTGCCAGGCGTCGACTGCGGCCTGAGGGGCGCCCGCTCGGGGCTGCGACGATGCATCCATGCGGGCATCGTATACGATTCCGAATCTGGTCTGCAAGGGGAGCTCGATCGATCCCGGGCCTGACATGCTTGGTTCGTCGCGCTTGACCGTCGTGCATGAAATCGTATATGTTCCATCCAGTCCCGGGCCGACGCGGCCCTTCCCCTGACAAAGGAGTCAGCGTGTCCCACAGCACGACTCACCTCGCCACCGGACGAGAGCGCAACAAGGTCCTCGCGGCGGTCGTCGTCGGCACCACCATCGAGTGGTACGACTTCTTCATCTACGCCTTCATGGCGAACCTGGTCTTCGCGCAGCTCTTCTTCGAGCCCGCCGGCCCGGGGCTCGGCCAGATCTTCTCGCTGCTCACGATCGGCATCTCGTTCCTGTTCCGACCGCTGGGAGCCTTCCTCGCCGGACACTTCGGCGACAAGCTCGGCCGTCGCCCGATGCTGGTCATCACGCTGCTGCTCATGGGTGGTGCCACCACGCTCGTCGGCGCGCTGCCCACGTTCGACACCATCGGCGTCATGGCGCCGGTGCTGCTCATCCTGCTCCGCATCCTGCAGGGCCTCTCCGCCGGTGGCGAGTGGGGCGGCGCGGTGCTGATGGCGATCGAGCACGCACCGGCCAACCGCCGCGGCCTCTACGGCTCGTTCGTGCAGGCCGGCGTGCCGATCGGCATGCTGCTCGCGACCGGCATCCTCGCCGCCATCCGGGCGATGTTCCCCGGAGACTCGTTCCTCGAGTTCGGCTGGCGCATCCCCTTCTTCATCTCGATCATCCTCGTGATCGTCGGCTTCGTCGTGCGCCGCTCGGTCGACGAGTCGCCGGTGTTCAAGGAGATCAAGGAGACGGCGCAGGAGTCGTCGGCACCGATCAAGATCGTCTTCAAGAAGTACGGCCACATCGTGCTGTTCGCGGCGATGGTCTTCATGGCCAACAACGCCACGGGCTACATGACCACCGGCGGCTACGTGCAGGGCCTGGCATCGCGCCCGGTCGACGGCACCCCGCCCGGCCTCGGCTTCGACCCGGTCGGCGTGCAGCTCGCCGCCTTCGCAGGCTCGCTCTCGTGGCTGGTCTTCACGTTCGTGGCCGGCTGGCTCTCCGACCGCATCGGGCGCAAGCCGCTCTACTTCATCGGCTGGGCCACCCTCGCTGCCGGCATCCTGCCGCTGTTCGTGCTCGTGGAGCAGGGCGTCGCCGGCGTGGCCTGGGCCACCATCATCCTCGGCGCGGGCCTGGGCCTCACCTACGGCGCGCAGGCGGCGTTCTACGCGGAGTCGTTCCCGGCTTCGGTGCGCTATTCAGGCGTCTCGATCGCCTACGCGATCGGCGCGGTGATCGGCGGTGCGTTCGCTCCCACGATCGCGCAGGCCCTCCTGAACGCCACCGGCACGACCTGGGTCATCGTCAGCTACCTGCTGACCACCGTCATCATCTCCGTGATCGGCACTGCGCTGATGCCCGATCGCACGGGCGTGCCGCTGTCGGTCGAGTACGAGCACTCTGGGCACTGGGAGAAGTTCCGACGCGGCGACGAGTTCGAGGAGCTCTCGCCGGTCGACGCGCAGGCGCACCAGCAGCGCTAGCGTCGCTGCAGCACGGGACGGGCTCCGCTTCGGCGGGGCCCGTTCTGCGTCTGCGAGCTACTGCACGACGACGATCGGATCGTCGAGGGGCGTGCCGGCGGTGTACGGCCCGAAGAAGAGATCGGCGCCGTCCTCGGTGAGAGCCGTGCCGCGAGCGCGCCGACCGTCGAACGCCTCGATGGTGGCGAAGCGGAGTCGGATGCTCGCGTCGTCCGGATCGGCGATCTCGAGCGCCCAGCTGCCGCCGCTCTCGACCAGCGCCGGGTCGGCGATGACGACGCGCATCATGCCGCTGTGGCCGGAGAGCACGACCGTGCCGCGGAACGCGTAGGGGGCGGATGCGTCGTCCCGGCGCCGGAAGCGGAACCCGCCCTCGGCGGCCGTGCCGTCGCCCGCCTCGGTGCCACCGGACGCATCGGCACCGGCTGCATCGGCACCGGCTGCTGCCTCGGCGCCCGCCGATGCTTCGACGCTGCCGTCGGACATGCCGCGCACGTAGCTGAGCAGCGACGCCTTGATGCCCCAGACCAGGGCGCCAGTGCCGCTCGCCGTCATCGCGGCACCGACCAGGGCAGCGAGCGGGCGTAGTCGATGAGCGCTCGGGAGCGAGCGGTCGGGGCGGGAGTGCCGGGCCAGATGACGTCGACGCCGACCGGCGCGACCGGCGGCGCGATCTCCTTCATGGCCACAGGGTAGCCCTCGTAGCTCGCCGGGTTGGCGGGCCGCTGCACGAGGATGCCGTAGCCGAGCCCGCGCCCCACCAGTGCCCGCACGGCCTCGTAGCTCTGCACCCGGTGGCGCACCCGCGGGGCGAGTCCGCGGGCGGCGAACAGCGACATCGTGTGCTCGCTCGAGGGCGGCGCGTCGAGCAGGATCAGGTCGCGCTCGACGAGCTCCTCGAGCCGCACCGCGTCGGTGCTCGCGAGCGGATCGTCACCGGCGACCACCACGTGCGCGGGCAGCTCGAAGAGCTTCGCGCGCTGCGGCTCGCCGGGGATGAGCGTGTCGTAGACGAAGGCCACGTCGACCTGGCCCGCCTCGAGCCGGCCCTGCAGGCGGTCGTGGGTGGCCTCGACGATCGTGAGCTCTACGCGCGGGTGCGCCCGCCCGAAGCCCTGCAGCAGCGCGGGCAGGATCGTGGGCGCGAGCGTCGGGTAGCAGCCGACGGTGATGGGCCCGACCAGCTCGCCCGGAGCGCCGCGCAGCGATGCCTCGAGCTCGAGGGACGACGCGAGCAGCGCACGGGCGCGAGCGACCACATCCGCCCCCGTGCTCGTCAGCGTCAGGCCCCGGGCGCGACGCCGCACCGTCAGCTGCGTGCCGAGGCTGCGCTCGAGCTCGGTGATCGCCTCGGAGACCGCCGAAGGGGAGGCGTGCAGCCGCGCGGCGGCGGCGGCGATCGTCCCCTCGTCTGCGGCGCAGACCAGGAAGGAGAGCTGCCGGAGCGTGAAGGCGGGGGCTTCGAGCCGGTCCATCGTCGGTTCCTCCGATGTTAAAGTGTCGCAAAATCCGCTTTCCCAACGGTAGCCGACGCGGGCACACTGAGGACCGTGCGCGCGCTGATGCGCACCGACCACGAGGATGTGTGTGCCATGTCGAGCAAGGAAGCTCCCGTCGCCGACTGGGTGACGATCCCGGATCTGTACCGCGACCCGTTCCCGATCTATGAGCGCCTGCGCGCCGAGGGCGGCGTGCACTGGGTGCCGGCAGTCGGGCGCTACCTGATCACCTCGTACCAGGCGGTGCACGAGACCGAGCTCGACCAGACGGTCTTCTCGGCCAACGAGCAGGGCTCGCTGCAGATCCGCGCGATGGGGCACTCGATGCTGCGCCGGGACGACCCCGAGCACTACCTCGAGCGCAGGGCCTGGCAGCCGACGCTGCGGCCGGGCGTCGTCAAGCGCCACTGGCGCGGCGTCTTCGAGCAGACCGCTGAGCGCTACCTCGACGAGCTGCTCGCGAAGGGCAGCGGCGCCGACCTGATCTGGGACTTCGCCGCCCCGTTCGCGGCCGAGAGCCTGCGGCAGATCATCGGCCTGCACAACGCCACGCAGCAGGATCTGCAGCGCTGGTCGCAGACCCTGATCGACGCCACCGGCAACTACGCCGACGATCCCGAGGTGTGGGCGAAGGGCAGGCGCTCGTTCGACGAGGTCGACGCGGTGCTCGACGAGATGCTGCCGTGGCACGCGGCCAACCCGAACGAGTCGCTGCTGTCGCAGCTGCTGCGCATCCCCGGCTACGAGATGCCGATGGAGCGCATCCGCGCCAACGTCAAGATGACGATCGGCGGCGGGCTGAACGAGCCGCGCGATGTGCTCGGCGTCGCCGCCTGGGGGCTGCTGTCGCACCCCGAGCAGCGCCGCGCCGTCGAGGCAGACCCGAGCCTGTGGCATGCGGCGTTCGACGAGACGCTCCGCTGGATCGCCCCGATCGGCCTCTACTCGCGTCAGACGACCCGCGAGGTCGAGCTCACCGGCGTGCGGCTGCCGGCCGGCGCGCGGCTGGGCATCTGCATCCTCTCGGCGAACCGCGACGAGCGCGTCTGGGATGACGCCTCCGCCTTCGACATCCGCCGCGAGGTCAAGCCGCACCTGGCCTTCAGCAAGGGCGTGCACGTGTGCCTCGGTGCCTGGGTCGCGCGCTCGGAGATCGCCGATGTGGCGCTGCCGATGCTGTTCGGGCGGCTGCAGGGGCTCGAGCTGGTGCCGGAGAACCCCGCAGAGATCGGCGGATGGGTCTTCCGCGGCATGCTGAAGATGCCCGTGCGCTGGTCGTCGGTGGTCTCGAGCACCGCCGCTGCGGCCACCGCGCCGGCTGCCGCGGCGCCGGCGGCCGGGCTCGCGCCGCGGATCGGCATCGTCGGCTCCGGTCCGGCCGGCTCGTTCACGGCGCAGGCGCTGCGCCGGCGGCTGCCGGCCGCCGAGATCGACGTGATCGACGCGCTGCCGGTGCCCTACGGGCTGATCCGCTCCGGTGTCGCCGCCGACCACGGCGGCACGAAGTCGGTCGCGCGCCAGTTCGACCGGCTGTTCCTGCACGAGGGCGTGCGCTTCCGTGGCAACCTGCGCGTCGACACGGGCTCTGTCGATGGCGCGGCCGACGGGGCCGTCTCGATCGACCGGCTGCGCTCGGCGTACGACGCGGTCGTGCTCGCCACCGGCCTGCGGCTCGACCGGCCGCTCGGCATCCCGGGCGATGCACTGGAGGGCGTGCACGGCGCCGGCCGCATCACCCGGCTGCTGAACGCGCACCCCGACGAGCCCGCCGCGCCGTCGCTGGGCACGACGACGCTCGTGGTCGGGCACGGCAACGTCGCGATGGATGTCGTGCGACTGCTGGCCCGCGACGAGGAGGAGCTCGACGGCACCGACGTCGACGACGAGGCCCGGCGCGCGCTGGCCGCCGAGCTGCGCACCATCCACGTGGTCGGCCGCAGCGCGCCCACGGCCGCGAAGTTCGACCCTGTCATGGTGCGCGAGCTCGCCGGCCTCTCCGGGGTCGCGCACCACGTGCACGGCGCCGACCTGGGGCTCATCGCGGCTGGCAAGGACGCCCGGCTCGACGCGGTGCGGCTGCTCGACCAGAGGCGCCCGCGCCTGCCGCGCATCACGGTCCACTGGTGGTTCGGCCTCACGCCGGAGCGGCTGGAGGGCGACGGCTCGGTCGCGCGCATGGTGCTCCTGGGCGCCGACGCCGACGCCGAGGTCTCCATCCCGACCGACTCGGTGGTGACGGCGGTCGGCTTCGCCGGCGACGTCGAGACGCTCGCGGAGCCCGGCGCCCATCAGGACGGCCGGGTGGAGGCGGGCCTCTACACCGCCGGCTGGCTGCGGCGCGGCCCGCGCGGCACCATCCCCGACCAGCGCACCGACGCGCGCGAGCTCGCCCGCACGATCGCCGAGGACCTCGAGACCGGGGCGGTCGCGATCGGTGCGCCCGGCCTGCCGGCGGTCGCCGGCGAGACCGGCTTCGACGGCTGGCGCCGCATCGATGTGCGCGAGCAGCTGGGCGCCGCGCCCGGGCGCTCGCGAGCGAAGCTGCGCGGCCTGGCAGCGCTGCTCGAGGCCGCCGCCGACGCGACGATCCCGCTGCCCGAGATCGAGGCAGAGGCGGATGCGTCCGGTGGCGGCGGCGCGCCGGTCACGGTGGTGTTCGGCACCGAGTCCGGCGGCGCGGAGCTGGTCGCCGAGGAGCTGCGGCGCACGCTCGCGCACCGTGCGGACGTGGTGGTGCAAGATCTCGCCGATGTCGCACCCGACGACCTGGACGCATCCCGCCTGCACCTGGTGGTGTGCGCGACCTACGGCGACGGCGAGGTGCCGACCAGCGCCCGGCCCTTCCACCGGGCGCTCGCGGCGCTGCCCGAACTCGCCGGGCTGCGCTACGCAGTGTTCGGCATGGGCGATCGGAGCTACGCGAAGACCTATTCGCGCGGCTCGGAGCTGATCGACGAGGCGCTCACCGCGTGCGGCGCCACCCGGGTCGGCGAGTACGGCCGGCACGACGCCGGGGGGCCGGTGCCGGCGGCGGAGGCGGCCGCGGAGTGGGCCGATGCCGTGCTCACCGAGGCGCTCGCGCCGGTCGTGACGGTGTAGCGGCGCGGCCGCTCAGCCCTCGGCCATCGGCTGCTTCGGCAGCCGCTTCACCCGCGCCCGGCGCTTCGGGCGGGCGGGGATCATCGAGCGCATCTCCTCCAGCCGGCCGAAGCACAGCAGTCGGTCCTCGGCCTGCAGCACCTTGCGACCCTTCGGGTTCGGGATCACCGCGGTGCCGCGGTGCAGCGTCAGCACTGTGATGTCGCGATCCCAGAGGCCTGACTCCTTGACGGTCTTGCCGACCAGGTCGGCGTCGCCGTGCACCTCGAGCTCGGCGACGCCGTAGCCGGTCGAGACGCTCAGCCGCTCGCGCACGTCGATCTCGGGGAAGGCCACCTGGTTGGCGATGTGGTCGATGATCGCGCCCGCCACGTCGAGCCGGGTCGCCGTCTCGATGCCCTCGAGCCCGGGCGAGGAGTTGACCTCCATCACCAGCGGCCCGTCGTCGCCCTCGAGCATGTCGACGCCCGCGACCTTGAGGCCCATGATCTGGGCAGAGCGCACGGCGACCCGCTCGTACTCGGGCTCGAGGGTGACCGCTTCGACGGTGCCGCCGCGGTGCACGTTCGAGCGGAACTCGTCGCCCTGCGCCGTGCGCCGCATCGCCGCGACGACGCGGTCGCCGACCACCAGCGCCCGGATGTCGCGCCCCTTGCTCTCGGCGACGAAGCGCTGGATCAGCACCTGCTGCCGCGTGCTCTGGAGCGTCTCGATGATCGCCTCGGCCACCTTGATCGTCGGCGCGAGGATGACGCCGATGCCCTGCGTGCCCTCCAGCAGCTTCAGCACCACGGGCGCGCCGCCCACCCGCTCGATCGCGGGGATCACGTCGGCGCGGTCGCGCACGAACGCCGTCGCCGGCATGCCGATGTCGTGCCGCGCGAGGATCTGCGTCGCGCGCAGCTTGTCGCGCGAGTTCGCGATGCCGTTCGCGGTGTTGGGCGTATAGACGTCCATCTGCTCGAACTGCCGCACGACGGCGGTGCCGAAGTAGGTGATGGAGTTGCCGATGCGCGGCAGGACCGCGTCGTAGTCGGTCAGCTGCCGGCCGCGGAACTGCAGGTCGGGCGCCTCGCCCGAGAGGTCGATCGCGAAGCGCAGCGTGTTCAGCACCTTCACGTCGTGGCCGCGCTCGACCGCCGCCGCGCGCAGGCGGCGCGTGCTGTAGGCGTGCGGCGCACGCGAGAGGATGGCGAGCCTCATGATCGAGCGTTCCTGCCTTCCCTGGTCGGGTTCTGCTGGTTGGATTGCCGCATGGGCCGACACCATCCAAGCACCCCCGCGACCGCCGGCTGGCGCGAGTGGGTCGGGCTGCCCGAGCTCGGGGTCGCGCACATGAAGGCCAAGCTCGACACCGGCGCCCGCACGAGCGCGATGCACGCCTTCGACCTCGCGGAGTTCACGCGCGACGGCGCCGACTGGGTGCGCTTCGAGGTGCACCCGTGGCAGCGCTCCAAGGCGGATGCGGTGGTCGCCGAGCACGCCGTGCACGACCGCCGACGCGTCCGTTCATCGACCGGGCACGAGCAGGAGCGCATCGTCATCCGCACCGCGATCACACTGCTGGGGCGCGACGTCACGACCGAGGTGACGCTCGCGAGCCGCGACGAGATGGGGTTCCGGATGCTCGTGGGGCGTGAGGCGCTCCGCCAGGGCTTCGCGGTCGACAGCGCGCACTCCTACCTGGGCGGCCGGCCGCCCCGCGAGGTGCGGCTGCGGAATCGGGGGCGCAGTGGCGCGTGAGTCGTTCGCGATCGGCGCGGTGCGGGTGCGTGCCGGTCAGGCGAAGAGCGTGGAGCTGCCGATCACCAAGCTCGTCACCGGCGGCGACGTCTCGCTGCCGGTGCGGGTGGTGCACGGCCGCGAGCCCGGGCCGACGGTCTGGCTCGACGCCGCGATCCACGGCGACGAGGTGCTCGGCGTCGAGGTCGTGCGGCAGGTGCTCGCCCTGGTCACGCCGCGCACGCTGCGCGGCACGCTGCTCGCGGTGCCGGTCGTCAATGTGCTCGGCTTCATGACCGGCGATCGCACCCTGCCCGATCGGCGCGACCTCAACCGCTCGTTCCCGGGTGCGGCGCGCGGCTCGCTCGCGAGTCGCATCGCGCACCTGCTGATGACCGAGGTGGTCGCCAAGTGCGACGTCGGCATCGACCTGCACACCGGCACCGACCACCGCGACAACCTGCCGCAGATCCGCGCCGACCTCGACCACTCGGAGACGCGCAGGCTCGCTGAGGCGTTCGCCGCACCCGTGATGCTGCACGCGAGGCTGCGCGACGGCTCGCTGCGGCAGGCGGCGCGCGAGGCGGGCGCCATCGCCCTGCTCTACGAGGCCGGCGAGGCGCTGCGCTTCGGCGCCGAGCCGATCGCCGCCGGGGTCGACGGTGTGCTGCGCGTGCTCGCAGCGCTCGACATGATCGACGACGCGCCCGAGCCCGCGGTCGCGCCCGAGGAGAGCCGCGCGAGCGGCTGGGTGCGGGCGCGCGGCACGGGCATCCTGCACCTCGACGTCGAGCTCGGCGACCGGGTGGAGGCGGGCGCCAGGCTCGGCAGGGTGGCGGATGCGTTCGGCACGTCCGGCCGCATCGTGCGTGCCGACCGCGCCGGCATCGTCATCGGCCTCACCCGTGCCCCGATCGTGCACGCCGGCGACGCCGTCGCCCACATCGCGGTGCCGGTGGCGCTCGAGGCCTGAGCCAACCAGCGCGCTGCCGTGCACCCGCGCGCAAGTGCCGTGCACGCAAGACATGTCGACGCCGGAGGCGTCGTGTGACGATGAGTGCGTTCCGTTCGAAGGAGAGTGAGGAACCATGGAGACCTACGAGTCCCTGCTGGCAGCGGTCAGCGTCCCTGAAGGCCAGCCGGTCATCGACCCGGCCACGGGCGAGGCGTTCGCACACGCGCCGGTCTCGACCACGGCAGACCTGGAGCGGGCGATCGCGGCGGCGCAGGCCGCCCAGCCCGCATGGGCGGCGCTGAGCGACGACGAGCGCCGCGCCGCGCTCACCGCGGCGGCCGACGAGATCGAGGCGAACGCCGAGGCGCTCGCGCTCATCATCGCGCGCGAGCAGGGCAAGCCGCTCAGCGGACCCGGCGCACGATTCGAGGTCGGCGCTGTCGTCGGGTGGCTGCGGGCGACCGTCGCGACGCAACTCGAGCCCGAGGTCGTCGTCGACGACGAGCAGGCGAAGGCGACGATCTACTATCGCCCCATCGGGCTGGTCGGCGCGATCGGGCCGTGGAACTGGCCCGCGATGATCGCCACCTGGCAGTTCGCACCCGCCCTGCGGATGGGCAACGCCGTGGTGATGAAGCCCAGCGAGTTCACGCCGCTGAGCGTGCTGGCCACGGCGCTGCTGGTGAACCGGCACCTTCCCGAGGGCCTGTTCACCGTGCTCGCCGGCGACCGCGAGCTCGGCGAAGCCATCTCCTCCAACCCCGCCTTCGGCAAGGTCACGTTCACGGGCTCCGCCCGCACCGGCGCGGCGATCATGCGCGCCTCCGCCGACAACCTCACGCGGCTCACGCTCGAGCTGGGCGGCAACGACCCCGGCATCGTGCTGCCGGATGTCGACCCCAAGGCGATCGCCGAGGGCCTCTTCTGGGGTGCGTTCATCAACACCGGCCAGACCTGCGCGGCGCTCAAGCGCCTGTACGTGCACGAGGACGTCTATGACGACGTCGTGCGCGAGCTGGCGGCCGTGGCGGGCGCCATGCCGATGGGACCTGGCAGCGACGAGCAGAACGTGCTCGGGCCGCTCACCACTGAGCAGCAGTTCGGCATCGTCGACCGCCTCGTCGAGGACGCCAAGGCTCGCGGCGGCCGCGTGCTGGTCGGCGGCGAGCCCGATCGCGACGCGCCGGGCTGGTTCTACCCGGCGACGCTCGTCGATGGTCTCGACGACGACGCCGATCTCGTGAAGGAGGAGCAGTTCGGCCCCGCGCTGCCGATCCTGAAGTACTCCGACGTCGACGACGCCATCGAGCGCGCCAACCGCGGCGAGGCAGGCCTCGGCGCCAGCGTCTGGTCGGCGGACCCGGCACGTGCCCGCGAGGTCGCCTCGCGCATCCAGTCCGGCTCCGTGTGGATCAACTCGCACGGCACGATCCACCCGATGGCGCCCTTCGGTGGCGTGAAGGGCTCCGGCTACGGCCTGGAGTTCGGCGTCGAGGGCCTCAAGGCGATGGGTGTGCCGCAGGTCATCCACGGCTGAGGCAGCGCACCGGGCGGGCGGCTCCGGAGGGAGCCGCCCGCCTCCGTGCGTGAGCGTGTGCGTGCGCGACGGACGCGGTGCGCACCGCCACGCGGTGCCGATCGGCTCAGCCGAATGCGAGCGTCGGCACGTCCACGACGTGGGCGCCGCCGTCGATGACGATCGTCGCGCCGGTGAGGTAGGAGCTCGCAGGCCCGGCGAGGAAGCAGGCGAGCTCGGCGACCTCCTCGGGCTGCGCTGCCCGGCCCAGCGGCACGTCGCGCGTGACGAGCGCGTACGCCTCGTCGAGCGTCGCGGCGCGACCCTGCTCGATCAGCACGCCCATCTCCTCGTCGGCCATGGGGGTGCGCACCCAGCCGGGGCACACCGCGTTCGCCCGCACGCCGTCGCGGCCCCCGTCGCGGGCGATCTGCCGCATGAGCCCCAGGAGCGCGTGCTTGCCCACGGTGTAGCCGGTCGTCTCCGGGGCAGCGCGGATCCCCGCGAGCGACGAGACGATGACGATCGAGCCGCCGCCGTCCGCCAGCGCCGGCAGCGCCGCGCGGCAGGCGACGAACGCGGTCGTCAGGTTCGCCTGCAGCGAGGACGACCACTCCTCGTCGGTGGTCTCGGCCACCGACGAGTACCCGTGCCCGCCGGCGCTCGTGATGAGCGCGCCGAGCGGACCGGACTCGAGCGCGGTCTGCACCACCGCATCCATCGCCTGCCGATCGGACGCGTCGGCCGCCACGGCGCGGATGCGCTCGGGTGCCAGCGCGGCCGTGTCCTCGAGCGGCGCCGCGCGGCGGCCGGTGACGACCACGTGCCAACCCTCGCGGGCGAGCTGCAGCGCGACGGCCCTGCCGATGCCGGTGCCGCCGCCCGTGACGATCGCGCCGGTCATCTCTGGGGCTCCTCCACGAGGTAGGGAGTGGCGTTCACGACCTCGAAGCGGCTGCCGACCGGGAAGACGGTCGGGCTGCCGGGCTCGAACGCGTCGTCGCCGAACAGCGCCCCGTCGGAGCGCAACTGCTGCAGGTCGATGAGCACGGCCCCGAGCGTGGGCACGATCTTCTCCCGCCAGACGAACAGCACGAGGCCCTCGGCGACGCGGATGGCGTCGCACGCGTCCGTGTCGGCCAGGCCCGCCTCCACGCCCGAGAGGCAGTGCCAGGTGTACCGGTGCTCGGAGAGGTAGATGTGCTCGTACGACTCGGTGGGGGAGTAGGTGTAGCGGTTGCGCAGCCCGACCAGCTCGCGGGTGGGCGCGTGTCGGCTGCCGCCCGCGTCGACCAGGCCGTGCCGGAAGGCGGCCGTCACGCCGGTCGGATCGTCGCCGCGCTGCACGCGCGTCCAGGCGCTCTCGCGCGCGGTCGGGGCATCCGGCAGCCGTGCGGAGACGCGCGTGAACCCGCCGTCGGCGAGCACCAGCAGCTCCAGGCCCCGGTCGCCCGAGAGCTGCCTGGCCATCAAGACGCCCGGCCGGATCGCCGTGACGTGCGCGTCGCCCCGCTCGCCGCCGAGGTCGGCCGTGCCGTCCTCGCCGAACGCGATGCGCTCGCCCTCGAGGTCGAGCTCGCGGCCCGCGAGGGCATCCACGGCCGGCAGCACGTCGCCGTGCGCCTCCATGCCGCGCCCGAGATCGCCGACCGAGATGAACTCGCTCATCGGATCGCCACGTGGTCGTCGCCGTCGTCGCCGTGATGGCCGTGGTGGCCGTCGTGGTCCTCTCCGCGCTGGTGGCCGCCGTGGCCGTGCTCGTGACCGCCGTCGGGGCCGCACGTGCACGCGCCGCCGGCGCAGCCGCATCCGCCCCCTGCCTCCGGCACGTCGAGCGCCGGATTGCGGTCGAGGAAGCCGTAGGGCTTCACCCAGAAGCCCGAGTAGTCGACCGGCATGATGGGCCAGTCCTCGGGGCGCGGGATGTGCGTGAGGCCGAACGAGTGCCACACCACGAGATCGCCGCCGTCGACTTCGCCGCCCGCCTCCACCGACGCGGGCAGGCCGGCGCCCCCGGAGTGCTGGTTGGGGTAGCGGCCGGCGGGATAGAGGTCGTCATCGCGGTGCGCCGTCACCCAGAGGTGCTCGGTGGCGAAGGTGGCGCGCGCGTGCACCGTCGAGGCCGGATCTGCCATGAGCGTCGCCCTGGCCTCGGGGATGAGCTGGAACTCCGTCGGCCTGCCGACCGCGTTGGTGCGGCTCGACGAACCGATGTGCCAGGTGCGGCCGAAGGCCCCGTCGCCCTGCATGCCGGATGCGGCCGTGATGCGATCGCGCCGGTAGCTGAAGGCGTTGCCCCACGGGTTCTCCTCGCCCATCGGCACGCGCACCAGGTCGACCTGGTCGACGTAGTTGTCGGTGCCGTCGACGTCGAAGTCGAGCCGCGCGCAGAAGATGTGCTGGTGGATGGGCGCGAACAGGCCCGGTGCCATCTCGGTCGCGCTCGGCAGGATGCTGCCGGGAGCGTCGGCGCCCGCGAAGACGATGCCGGTCGCCTTCGCCTCGAACTGGATCGAGCCGTCGAGGTAGAGGTACCAGAAGAACCCGTAGTCGTAGTTGCCGACCGTCGCCCAGTAGGAGACGACGAGCCGGCGCGAGCGGCGGCCGTGGGTCGTCTCGCCGTCGAGCTCGCGGTGCTTCCAGAGCACCCCGTAGTCCTCCTCGTGCATGCAGATCGCGCGCGGGATGGTGATCGACTCGCCGGTGTCTGCAGCGACGTGCGCGTCGAAGTAGTGGATCGCGCCGACGCAGTCGCAGCCGAGCTGCAGCGAGTTGGCGTTCTTGCCCAGGTTGTACTCTCCGGCGTCGAAGTAGCTGATCCAGCGGCGGGTCTCGCTCGTGTCGCCGTAGGGCACCACCATCTCGGGCACGCTCGCCCGGTGCAGCACCGGCCGCAGCTCGTCGCCGTCCTGCCAGCCGAGCTGATGCAGCACGAGCCCCTCGCGCATCGAGAAGCCGACGCGGAACCGCCACTGCTCCCAGGTCACCTCGCTGCCGTCGACCGAGAAGCTCGGTCCCTCCGGCTGGGTGATCGAGAGCGGCTTGAGCGAGGTGCGGCGCTCGCCGACGGCCTCGTCGTCGTAGTTGAAGCCCTCGAGCACGGGCACCGGCACCTGCCGCTCGTCGACGAGCTTCACGACGCGCTGCTCGGTGACGTCCACCATCAGCACCAGCCCCTCGACGGGGAACGACCAGGGGTTGTCGTGCTCGCCGGGCGGCATGAACGTCAGCGAGCGCATCATGCGCTTGCCGACTTCGTCGGTCTCGCCGAACTGCCCGGGTGCGAGCGGCACCACGAGCGCGTGCTCCCACTCGGTGAGTCCGCGCGCCTCCATGGCCCTGCGCCAGCCGGCATCCGCCTTCACCACGCGGTCGACCAGCTCGTACTCCTCGAACAGGTACGGCGGCTGCCCGTAGGGAGCCTCGGCGGTGGGCAGCGTCTGGATCGATTCGACCCTGTCGTCGTCGAGCGAGACGACCGCTTCGCGCACCCGGCCCGAGCCGGTGTCGAGCAGGGTCGTCAGCACGCGGCGGCCGAGCGGCTGGCCGGGTCGCCATGCCGCGAGCTGCGCCTTGGGCGCCTCGAGCAGCAGCTGCAACGGGAACCGGGTGTCGTCGAGCAGCTCGCCGGCGGCGTCGAGCGCTCGGCGCACCCTGTCGATCTCGGCAGGCGCGAGTGCGTCGAGCGGATGCGTCGCCTCGGCCAGGTGGGAGTCGCGCGCGCCATGGGTGTGCGTCGTGTCGGGCATGGGACCTCCTCGTCCAGCGTGCCTCCACGGTAGGCGGCAACCGGAGCGCTGGCTTGCCCGCTAGTGCAGGGCGCTTGCCGTCGCCTGCTCGTGCACGCCTGTCGCCTGCTCGTACACGCTCGTCGCCTGCTCGTGCACGCTGGCCGCGACCCGGTACTCGGTCGGGCTGTGACCGAACGTGGCGCGGAACAGGCGCGAGAAGTGCGCCGGGTTGACGAGCCCCCAGCGCGACGCGATGCGCGCGATCGGCAGATCCGCCAGCTGCGCATCGGTGAGGTCGCGGCGGATGCGCTCGAGGCGGCGCTCGCGGATCCATCCGGCGACCGTGATGCCGCGCTCGGCGAAGACCGCGTGGAGGTGGCGGGTGGAGATGAAGTGCGCGTCGGCGACCTGCGCCGGGGAGAGTTCCGGGTCACCGAGCAGCTCGTCGATGGTGCCGAGCAGCTCGTGCAGCAGCTGCCGTCGCGGGTCGCGCCGCACGCCCTCCTTGAGCTGGGTGTGGATGAGCGTCATCAGCAGGTCGAGCCCCGAGCGGGCGAGGCGCTGCCCGTGCTCGGCCGGCAGCTGAGCGAGGCTCTGGGCGAGACCGACGAGGAACGGGTTGACGACCCTGCCCAGCGGCGACTCGAGCGGGAAGGCCGTCGCCGTGACCGAGGCGAGCTCCTCGCGGGGGATGTCGAGGTAGCCGTGGGGGAAGGTGATGACGACAAGGCTCGTCGTGCCGTCGAAGCGCAGGGTGTACGGGCGGGAGGTGTCGTAGATCGCGAGATCGCCCGGGTGCAGCAGGGCCACGCGGCCGTCCTGCTCGATCAGCTCCTCGCCCGAGAGCTGCAGGCTGACCTTGATGAGATCGGTGGCGCCGCGGCTGACGAGCGCCGGTGTGCGCGCCACGATGCTCGCGGTGTGCTCGATGCGGAAGACGGAGACCTCGCCGACGTCGACGCGGCTCGCGCGTGCCCGGAACGGGCTCTCGCCCAGCGGGTGCACGTCGAGCGGCACGAAGTTCTCGGTGGTGTCGCGCCGCCACTGCGCGAGGTCGACGAACGGCGCCTCCAGCGGCGGGAAGTCGAAGATGTCGGTCACTGGGCCCTCCTGCGGCCGCCCCGTCGCGGCCGTGCTCCCAGGGTAGCTGTGCTATCGGGTGCCGGTGTCTGCGCGCCGACAGTCAATGCTTCAGCGCTCGCAGGCAATCGTCTGCGGACCCTATGGGGGCACCATGAGTGCAAATCGGTCCATCGAACGAAGGAGTCCCATGGACACCGAAGTACAGCATGGTGCTCTCAAGGCGAACCAGCTCGGCGTCCCAGCCGTCGTGTTCCTCGTCCTCGCCGCGGTCGCGCCGCTGACCGTCGCGATCGTGGTCCTGCCGCTCGCGATCGGATTCGGCAACGGCGGCGGCATCCCGGTCGCGGTGATCGTCGTCGCGCTGGCGCTGCTGCTGTTCGCCATCGGCTACGCGCAGATGTCGAAGGAGCTGGTCAACGCCGGAGGCTTCTACGCCATCGCGGTGCGAGGGCTCGGCCGCACGGCGGGGCTGATCACCGGCCTGATCGCGACGTTGGGCTACAACTTCTTCGTCGCGGGTGCGCTCGGCACCATCGGCTTCTTCACCGGAGCGGTGGTGCTGCCCGCGCTGTTCGGCTTCGAGGTGCACTGGTTCATCGCCGGTCTCGTGCTGTTCGTGATCGTCTTCCTGCTGGCCCGCTCGGGCATCCACATGAGCGCCGTGGTGCTGGGCGTGGCCCTGGTGCTCGAGACGCTCATCCTGGTGGCGTTCGCGATCTCCGTCCTGGTGCAGACCGGGTTCAGCCTCGAGGCCTTCACGCTGGCGCTCAGCCCCGAGATCCTCATCGGCGGCTCGATCTGGATCGCGTTCCTCATGGTCGCGACGGCGTTCATCGGCTTCGAGGCGACGGCACTGTTCAGCGAGGAGGCCCGCGAGCCGCGCAAGACGATCCCGCGCGCCACCTACACGGCGATCATCGCGATCGGCGTCATCCACGCGATCGTCGGCTGGGCGATCGTCAGCGCCGTGGGCGTGCAGGATGCGCAGGAGTCGGCGCTCGACCACCTGGCCGCTGGCGACATGACGCTCGTGCTGATCGACACCTACCTGGGGCCGGTCGTCGGCATGGTGGCGCTCGTGCTGCTCGTCGTAAGCCTGTTCGCGGCGCAGCTCGCCTTCCACAACTCGGCCGCACGCTACCTCTACGCGCTCGGACGGGCGCGCGTGCTGCCGCGCTGGCTCTCGAAGACGAACCGCAACGGCGCGCCCGAGCGCGCGCAGCTGGTGAACCTGGTCTTCGCGGTCGCCGTGGCCGGCATCTTCGCCATCTTCGTCGAGACCGACCCCGACGGCGCCCCGCTGCCTCCCGTGCTCACGCTCGTGCCGGTGGGGCTCGGCTTCGCCACGCTCGCGATCATGATCGTGCAGACGATCGCGGCGCTGGCGGTCGTCGTGTACTTCCGCAAGCGCTCCGACCCGCGGCTGTGGAGCACGCTGATCGCGCCCGGACTCGGCTTCCTCGCCCTGCTCGGGTTCAGCATCGGCGCGCTGTTCAACTTCACCCTGGTCGCCGGCTCCGAAGCGCTGTACGTGCGGCTGATGCCGTGGCTGCTGCTGCTGGCCGTGATCGGCGGCGTCGGCTACGCGGCGTACCTGCGCTCGCGGAAGCCCGAGGTGTACCGCGGGCTCGATGCGGACATCGAGCGGCTGGACGAGTTGGACGAGGAGCCCGTACGGGCCTGACGCCGACTGGGCAGGGGCGCATCCGTGTGGGCGGATGCGCCCCTTCCTCACGCCAGCAGCCCGAGCGCGCCCGTCACGATGAGCGCCGCCCCGCCGAGCACCGACAGCGCGATGATCGACCAGCGCACGACGGTGCGGTTCACGAGGTGCGCCAGCCGGTTGCCGAGCAGCACGCCCGCGACCACCGGCACGCAGAGCAGCAGCCACGCCCACAGCGGCCAGTCGGGGCTGCCCTCGGGCGCCACGAACGGCCGCACGGCGACGATGACGCCGCTGACGATCACCCAGAACGGCTGCATGGTGGCGACGAAGGTGCGGTCCTGCCAGCCGGAGAGCAGCGTGTAGACGCCGAGCGCGGGCGCGCCCATGCCGACGCTCGCGTTCAGCACGCCGATCGTCGCGCCGGTCGCGATCCGCAGCGCCGGTCCGTCGTGCGAGCGCTCGGCGGTCGTGAAGGCGACCGTGATGACGACGCCTGCCATGGCGATGACGCCGACGGCGATGCGCAGCACGTCGGTGTCGAGCCCCTTCGCCAGCAGCAGGCCCGGCACCATGAGCGCGACCGCGGGCACGGCCAGCCACAGCAGCCGCTTCCAATCGATGTCGTGCCAGACCTTCGGCAGGATCACCATGCAGGCGAGCGCGCCGTAGAGGTTCACCACCAGCACCGCCGCGAGCGGGCCGGCGACCAGCGCGACCGCGGGCGTGACGACGAGGCCCCAGCCCATGCCGATCATGCGCTGACCGGCGGCGCCGATCAGCACGGCCACCAGCGCGACGACGAACGAGACGAGATCCATGCGCGGCGACCCGCTAGCGCAGGTCGGCCTCGATCGCCCTGGCCGCACGCAGCACGGCGGCGCCCAGCGCCTGCGCGTCCGGCTCGCCGACCGTGACCACCGCGACCGACGCATCCGTCATGCCGCGCGCCCTGATCGGGGCGCCCACCGACGTGATGCCCTGGATCACCTCGTTCGCGCTCACCGCGAAGCCCTGCGCGCGCACGTCGGCGACCGCCGGGTGCATGGGCTCGTCGTGGCCCAGCTCGCGCCAGGTGGCCTCGCTCAGCATGGCCTGCAGGGCGATGCCGGGCGCACCGAGCGCGATGGGGTGGCGGTGGCCGGGGTGCTGGGCGACGGATGCGTTGACGCCGCGGGGCACGGCCGTCACGAGGGTGACGGCGTCGTCGCCGTCGCGCACCGTCAGGAAGGCGGTCGCGCCGAGCTCGTCGGCGAGCTGCTGCAGGTGGGGGAGCGAGGCCGACTGCAGGTCGTGCTCGACGTCGCGCGCAAGGATGACCAGCTGCGGGCCGAGCGAGAGCATGCCGCCGCTGTCGCGCACCACCAGGCGGTGCTCTTCGAGGGTGCGCACCAGGCGGTAGGCGACCGAGCGGTGCACGCCGAGCAGCGCGGCGAGCGACTGGATCGACTGGCTGCCGTGATCGGCCAGCAGCGACAGCGCGGTGAGGCCGCGCGAGAGCGTCTGCGAGCCGCTGGTCTCGGGCTTCGCTGCGGCGCCGGAAGCTGTCGCTGCGGGGCTGGCGGGCGTCGGCTTGGTCTCGGGCATCGTCGCTCGCTCTCGTCACCATCGCGCCGCGCGCGGTCGGACGCGGACTCATGATCGAGCATAGAACACAGCGTTCAGATAGTGGATCTGTGAGCGTGCGCTTCAGGCGGCGTCGATGCCGGTCACGCCCGTCGCGAGCATCGTCAGGCGGCGCCGACGATGCCGGACACGCCCGTCGCGATCACCGCGGCGCCGCCGATGAGCGAGAGCACGATGATCGTCCAGCGCGCGACGCGGGGCGAGATGTGATCGGCGATGCGGTGCGCGAACAGCGTGCCGACGGCGGCGGCGGCACCGGCGCCGAGCCACGCCCACCACGGCCACTGCGGGAAGCCGTCGGGCACCAGGAGCTGTCGCTCGGCGAGGGTCACGAGGTTGAGGATGACCCAGAAGGGCTGCATGGTGGCGGCGAGCACGCGCGGATCCCAGCGGCTCACCAGCGCATACGCGCCCACCAGCGGGGCGCCGACGCCGACCGCGGCGTTGAAGCCGCCGATCGCCACCCCGGAGACGAGCCGGGTGGTCGGCCCGTCGAGCGTGTGCGAGGTGCGGGTGAAGACGACGGAGACCAGCACGCCCGCGATCGCGACGATCCCGATCGTGACGCGCAGCGCATCCGTCGACACCGCGCGCGCCAGCAGCAGCCCCGCGACGCTCGCCGGGATGGCGGGCGCGAGCAGCCATGCCATGCGGCGCCAGTCGATGTCGCGCCAGACCCCCGGCAGCATCAGGCTGCAGGCGACGACCGCGAAGATGCAGTTGAGCGGCACCGCGGCGATCGGGCCGGCGACGATCGCCGAGACCGGGCCCATGACCAGCCCGAAGCCCAGGCCGATGACGCGCTGCGCGACGGTCGCGACGAAGAGGGCCGCCGCGTAGAGCAGCAGCGTGAAGGGATCGATCACGCGCCGGCGGCACCTGCCTGCGCGCGATCAGCGCGGCGGGTCAGAGCTCGATCGCGTCGCCGGGGGAGAGGCGGTGGTGCTCGCCGCCCCCCGCGCTGACCGCGCCCTCGATGCGCGCGTGCGCCATGGCCAGGCCCATCTCCGACAGTGGGGCGTCGTGCACGGCGAAGGTCATCTTCGGCGCGACCTCGCTCACGAAATCCATCACCTCGCCGATCTTCAGCCAGGGCGCGCCGGCGGGGGTCGCGAGCAGCTCGACCGGCACGTCGGGCACCGCGTAGGAGTCGCCCGGGTAGTAGAAGCGCTCGTTCACGAGCACGCCGAGGTTGTCGACCCGCGGGATCGAGCGGTGGATCTCGGCGTGCGTGCCGCCGAAGAAGCGCAGCCTGAACGGGCTGGCGGTGACGCGCTCACCCGCCTCGACGACCGTCACGTCGAAGCCTTCAGCGGCCTCGGCGACGCCCGCGGGGCCGTAGATCGGCACATTCGGATTGCTGGCGCGCAGGGTGGCGAGGTGCTCGGCATCCCAGTGGTCGGCGTGCTCGTGGGTGATCACGATCGCGACGAGTCCCGGCGCCGAGATCGGGCCGGTCTGGTTGCCCGGGTCGATGACCAGGCTCTGCCCTTCGTCGCCGAGGATCATGCACGCGTGCTCTCGCTTGGTCACTCGCATGCCAGCCACGATATCGGCCGCACGCCTGAGGGGTCGAGTCGCGCGTGTCCGGCGGTGCGGCGCGGCGCTTCCTGCGACGGCGGCGGCCGTAGGCTCAGACGGTGCAGGTCGTCGTCGCCTCCAACCCCACCGCGCGCTTCGGGCGCACCGCGCCGGTGGGCGCGATCGTGGCCGCCCGCATCGCCGACCTCGGCCATGAGGTGCAGCACATCGCCGCCGTCGACTACGCCGGCCAGCTGGAGCAGACGCGCTTCGCGATGATCGGGGCGGATGTGCTGGTCGTGGTGGGCGGGGACGGCATGGTGCACCTGGCGGCCAACATCGTCGGCGGCACGTCCAAGCGGCTGATCATCGTGCCCAGCGGCAGCGGCAACGACTTCGCGAAGACCCTCGGACTCGGTTCGACGGAGCAGGTGGTCGCCTCGTTGGAGGCGCTGCTGGGCGCGGAGCCCGACCCCATCGACCTGGTGCGCATCGAGCATCCCGACGGCGTAGCGCTGGCCGCCGGCATCGTCTCGGTGGGCTTCGACGCCGACGTCAACGTGCGCTCGTTCGGCTTCACCCGGGTGCCGAGCCGGCTGCGCTACCAGGCCGCCATCCTCGCCACCGTGCTGCGGCCGAGGCACCGCAGCTTCCAGGTGCGGCTCGACGGCGGAGAGGCGCGCACCTGGCGCACGCTGGTGGCCGCGATCGCCAACAACCGCATCTTCGGCGGCAGCATCCCCATCGCGCCGGGGGCCGATCTGCGGGACGGTCGGCTGACGGCGGTGTTCGCCGACGAGCTCTCCTACCCGCGCTTCCTGTGGCTGCTCGGCAAGGTGCTGCGCGGCCGCCACGAGGCCGATCCGCGCGTGCACGTGGTCGACTGCGAGACGGCCGAGCTGGCGAGCGGCGAGACCGTGATCGTGTGCGCGGACGGCGAGATCGTCGGGCGCCTGCCGGTGCGCTGCAGCGTCTTGCCGGGGGCGCTGCGGGTGCTGCGCATCCGCTGATCGCGAGCGCGCCGCCGCCGATTTGGCGCACGGGCAGATCGTGTGGCAAACTATCCAGGTTGCAAACGCAAGTGAAGCGACAAGGCCCCATCGTATAGCGGCCTAGTACGCCGCCCTCTCACGGCGGTAACGCGGGTTCGAATCCCGCTGGGGTCACAGCAGAAGAGCCCCCGGTCCACGGACCGGGGGCTCTTCGCATGCGCGGGCAAGGATCCCGCGGGCAGACCGCGCGCTGCGCGGCCCGCGCCGAGCGCAGACGGGACGGGCCCCGGCCGCCGGCCGGAGCCCATCCGCTCGCCCGTGGCTACCGCGAGGCGGGCCGCAGCGCGCCGCGGAAGAACGCCGCCAGCTCGGCCGTCGCGCCCAGCGGCAGGATGTGCGCCACGTAGTGGTCGGGGCGCACCACGACGACGGCGCCATCGCGCGAGATGCCGCGGATGTCGAAGATGTCGTCGTTCGGCAGCGCCGCGTAGACGTTCTCGAGGTTGACGAGCTCGAACGGCCCCACGATCGGCTTGAACGCATCCGGCACCCGGTTGAGCCAGACGTCGTCGTGCTGCTGCTGGTAGATCGCCCGGATGTCGAACAGCGAGCTCGTGTCGGCACCGGCGGGCGTGTGCACGGCGATGGGCGACTCGGGGTCGTTCGCGATCCACTCCGCCCAGTCGGTCATCGCCGATGCCTCGCCCGGTGCGGCGGCGTCGGCGAACGCATAGATGCGCCAGCGGCCGTCGGCGGTGTGGAAGTGGCCGATGTGCACGTCGTTGGTGTCGGCCACCTTCGTCGCGCGCGCCGACTTGAAGCGCTTGCCGAGCGGGAAGCCGGTCGCGAGCTCCTGCTGCGCGCTGTCGGCGACGATCATCGACGGCTCGTACTCGGTCATGAAGCCGGCCGGGAACTCCATCGTCTGCGTGTAGAAGTCGGCGACCGCTTGCGGGTTCTCGAACTCGCTCGCGGGCTTCGCCATCAGCGTCGACCACTCCTTGTCGAAGTCGATGAGGTTCTGCGCGACCACCTGGCGCTCGAGCGAGTAGGTGTCGAGCAGCGCCTCGTCGGCCCGGCCGTCGAGCACGTGCCCGAGCTTCCAGCCGATGTTCCAGCCGTCCTGCATCGAGACGTTCATGCCCTGACCGGCCTTCGCGCTGTGCGTGTGGCACGCGTCGCCGGTGATGAACACGCGCGGCGTGCGCGTGCCGCGGTCCTCGGCGAGCACGTCGTCGAAGCGGTCGGTGATGCGGTGGCCGACCTCGTAGATCGAGCTCCAGGCGATGTTCTTCACGTCGAGCGTGTAGGGCGCGATGATCTCGTTCGCTCTGCGGATGACCTCTGCCATCGGCGTGCTGCGCACCTTGTGATCGTCGTCCTCTGGCACCTCGCCGAGGTCGACGTACATCCGGAACAGGTAGCCGCCCTCCCGCGGGATGAGCAGGATGTTGCCGCCGGCGGAGGATTGGATGGCGCACTTGGTGCGGATGTCGGGGAAGTCGGTGTTGGCCAGTACGTCCATGACGCCCCACGCGTGGTTCGCCGACTGGCCGGCGAGCGTGCAGCCGATCGCGGCGCGCACCTCGCTGCGAGCGCCGTCGGCGCCGACGACGTACTTGGCGCGGATGGTGCGCTCGCCGCTGCGCTCGCCGTCGGTGTGCGCGACCGTCACCTCCACCGGGTACTCGCCCTCTCCGGTGACCGTCAGGCCCGTGAGCTCGTAGCCGTAGTCGGGCGTGACGCGTCCAGGCGCGAAGGCCGCGGCCTGGGCGAAGTAGTCGAGCACGCGCGCCTGGTTGACGATCAGGTGCGGGAACTCGCTGATGCCGGCGGGGTCGTCCTCGGGGCTCGAGGTGCGGATGATGCGGGAGGGGTTTTCGGGGTCAGGGCCCCAGAAGGCCATCTCGCTGATGCGGTAGGCCTCGGCGATGATGTGGTCGGCGAAGCCGAACGCCTGGAACGTCTCGACGCTGCGCGCCTGGATGCCGTCGGCCTGGCCGATCGCGAGGCGGCCGGGCCGGCGCTCGATGATGCGCACGTTGACATCCGGGAACTGCGCGAGCTGCGCTGCCGTGATCATGCCCGCGGGGCCGGAGCCGACGATCAGCACGTCGACCTCGTCCGGGAGGTCGGCCGGCCGGTCGAGGCCGATGCCTGCCGCGGGCTGCACGCGCGGGTCGGTGGATACGTATCCGTGGTGGTGGAACTGCACGGGGCTTCCTCACTCCTGTGTGAGACGACTGACGTCATCGTCAAGCGTGTTCTATATATGAACACGTGCTTCGATTATTGTTCTCGAGCATAGAGCGGTCGCCCGTGTGAGACAAGCGCCAGCCGCGCCCCGTTCTGCGGCGAGCGCCCGCCCTCGCCGCGTCGCGTGCGCCACCGCCTCGGTGTCCCGAGCAGAGGAACGATTCGGGATCCGCTTCAGAACGAGGAGAAATCGTCCTCTGCTCGCGACGCTTCCTCTGCTCGCGACGCTTCCTCTGCTCGCGACGCTTCCTCTGCTCGCGACGCTTCCTCTGCTCGCGACGCTTCCTCCATTTCGTCCCTCGGTTGTATCCCTCTGCTCGCGCCTCGTCCTCCGCGCTGCGACTCGTGGCGCTCCCGGCCGGCGCTGTCCACAGGCGACGCCGTCCGGACCGCCCGCGACCGCGCCGTGTCGCATGATGCGACCATGCGCGACCTGCGATCGGATCTGCTTGCCGCTGGCGGTGCCACGACCCGGGTCGCCTTGCGCGCCCTGGGGCACGCGGGCCGCAGCATCCGCGCAGCCGTCGAGCGCGGCGACCTGCAGAGCGTTGGTCGCAGGTGGGTCGTGCTCCCCGAAGCCGATCAGGCAATCATCACCGCGCTCGAAGCAGGTGGCGTGCTCGGCGGCGCGACTGCGCTGGCCAGCTACGGCGTCTGGGTCACGCACGTGCCGCGGCTGCAGATCGCGACGAGGCCGAGCACGGGTGCGGGAGCGATGACGACTGCGGATCGCATCTGGGCGCCGTTCGAGGTGGATGCGAAGCAGTGGCGCGTGGGCGTGCTGGATGCGCTGTTGCAGCACGCCAAGCGTGTGCCGCACGACGACGCGATCGCATCGATCGACAGCGCCTGGCATCAAGGGCTGATCGCCGAGGAGCAGATCGACGAGCTCTTCCGCCGACTGCCGCAGCGGTGCCGCCCCTGGCGTCGGCTCCTTGAGGCCAAAGCGCAATCCGGCCTCGAGACGCTCGTGCGCGTGCCGTGCCTCGAGCGTGGCTGGCGCGTCGAGTCGCAGGTGGCGGCTCCAGGCGGCGGGTTCAGCGACCTGCTGATCGACGGCTGGCTCTACGTGGAAGCCGATGGATCGGAGTGGCACGACGAGCCGAAGCAGGCCGCCAAGGATCGAAAGCGCAACCGCGCGATCACTGACCGCGGCGACCGCTGGCTGCGCTTCGGCTATGCGGACGTCGTGCATGACCGGCCGCGCACCATCGCCACCATCGCGGCAGTGATGGCGCAGGGACGACCTGGCGGTTCGGCAGCAGGGCGAGCGTGTTCGGCGGCGTGACGACCCCGTCGGCGGCGACCGGCGGCTCGACCACCCGTCGGCGGCGACGGCGGCTCGACGGCCGGTCGGCAGACGCACCGAGTGCGCGGATGTTCTGAGCAGAGGAGATGGTGCGAGAAGAGGACGATTTCTCCTCGATCGGCGCCAGATCGGGAGGTCCTCCTCTGCTCGGGACGGACGAGGCGGCCAGCCGGCCGGCGGCGGTACGTCGCAGCGGACGAGGCGGACGGCCGGCGGCGGCACGTCGCAGCGGACGGGGAGCGGAAGCGGGAAGCGTGCAGCCGTAGCGCGCGTCAGCCCATCGAGCCGAGAGCCCGCACTGCATCGCGCTCGGCAGCGAGCTCGGCCACCGAGGCGTCGAGCTGCGCGCGCACGTCGGCGTCCATCGCCAGGCCCTCCACGATCGACCATGCGCCGCCCGCGCACGTGACGGGGAACGACGAGACCAGCCCCTCAGGCACACCGTATTCACCGCGCGAGACGACCGACATCGAAGTCCAGTCGTCGGCCGGCGTCCCCAGCATCCACGAGCGCACGTGGTCGATCGTCGCCGAGGCCGCAGAGGCCGCCGACGACGCGCCGCGGGCCTCGATGATGGCGGCACCTCGGTTGGCGACGGTGGGCACGAACGTGCCCGTCACCCACTCGCGCTCCACCAGCTCGATCGCAGGCCGGCCATTGACCACGGCGTGCGTCAGGTCGGGCACCTGCGTCGCAGAGTGGTTGCCCCACACGATCATGCGGCGGATGTCGCCCACGGCGGCGCCGGTCTTGGCCGCCAGCTGCGCCAGTGCGCGGTTGTGGTCGAGGCGGGTGAGCGCCGAGAAGCGCTCCCGCGGGATGTCAGGCGCGGCCGCCGCCGCGATCAGCGCATTCGTGTTCGCCGGGTTGCCCGTGACGGTGATGCGGATGCCGGCGCTCGCGCGCTCCTGGATGGCGCGTCCCTGCGCGGCGAAGATGGCGCCGTTGGCGGCCAGCAGGTCGCCGCGCTCCATGCCCTTCCCGCGCGGCCGCGCGCCCACGAGCAGCGCGTGATCGGCCCCCTCGAAGGCGACCGCCGCATCCGCCGTCGTCTCCACCGACGTCAGCAGCGGGAACGCGGCGTCGTGCAGCTCCATCACGACGCCCTCCAGCGCAGGCAGCGCCTGCTCGGTCTCGAGGATGCGCAGCCGCACCGGCTGGTCAGAGCCCAGCATGTCGCCCGCGGCGATGCGGAACAGCAGCTGGTAGCCGATCTGGCCGGCACCGCCGGTGACGGTCACGGTCGCGGGGCGGGGTGCGGAGTCGTCCATGCCCTCATCCAACCGTGGCGGGCTCCTCACAGCCAGTGCTTGCGCTTGAACGCCACGTACAGCCCGGCCGCCAGCAGCGCCATCAGCAGCAGCGCGAAGGGATAGCCGAGCAGCCAGTGCAGCTCGGGCATGGTGCGGAAGTTCATGCCGTAGATGCCGGCGATCAGGGTGGGCGCGAAGAGGATCGCTGCCCAGGAGGTGACGCGCTTCGTCTGGTCGTTCTGCACCACCTGCTGCTCGGTCATGGCGCGCATCTCGTCGTTCTGCCGCTCGGTCACCCGGGCCGCGGCCAGCTGCAGGAGGCCGGTGAGCAGGTTGCGCATGCCGCCCGCGCGCGCGGCGGTGCGGCGCGCGTGGTCGTCGACGTCGCGCAGGTGGTGGCGCAGCTCGGCGGCAGCGTCGGGCAGCCGGGCGGCGAAGCGCTCGACGATGCCAGCGATGGGCTCGGCGACCCGCTCGAGCGCCAGCACTCGTCGCATCGCCCGGTATACGTCGACCGTCGCAGGGTCGGCGTCGCCGAAGAACGCTGCCTCGATCTCGACGACCTGCTCGCGCAGCTCCTCGGCGAGCTCGGCGTGCGCGTCGGCGGTCTCGTCCAGCAGCAGGTACAGCAGCGCCGTGGGGGAGCGGGGGATCGAGGGGATGCCCGCGGCGAGCCGCTCGCGCAGCGTCTCGAGCGGCGCACCCCACGAGACGGTCACGGCGCAGCGACTGGCGATGATGGCGTGCAGCTCCTCGGGCACGAGCGCATCATGCTGCCGCTCCAGCCGGTGCACGACGCAATAGGTGATGCCGTCATAGGGCTCGAGCTTCGATCGCTGCCCCTGCTGCAGCACGTCCTCGACGAGCAGGTGGTGCAGCTCGAGCTCGCGCGCGACGGCGAGCAGCTCGTCCTCGCTGGGGTCGACGAGCTCGATCCAGGCGAAGCCGTCGTGGCGGGCGGCGGATTCCAGCAGCTCGTTGAACGGCACTCGGCCCGCGACCCTGCCATTGGCCGTCCAGACGGATGCGTCAGCGATGGCCATGTGCGATCCCTCCGGTGCGACTCACGCTCGCAATATAGGCCCAGCGGTCCGCCTGCCACCCGGCGTTCGCCGAAAGAGGATCAGCACGGGCTCGCGCGTAGACTTGGCAGACGGGCCGCACTGCCTTCCTCGGTGCGCGGGAGCCCGTCCGTGTTGGGAGAGAACCGTATGGGCAAGACGCTCGCTGAGAAGGTGTGGGACGACCACGTCGTCGTGAAGGGCGAGGACGGCGCGCCCGACCTCATCTACATCGACCTCCACCTCGTGCACGAGGTGACCAGCCCGCAGGCCTTCGACGGGCTCCGCCAGGCGGGCCGCTCGATGCGCCGCACCGACCTGACGGTCGCGACGGAGGACCACAACACCCCGACGCTCGAGATCGACAAGCCCATCCAGGATCCGACCAGCCGCAAGCAGATCGACACGCTGCGGCAGAACGCCGAGGAGTTCGGCGTCCGCATCCACTCGCTGGGCGACAAGGAGCAGGGCATCGTGCACCTGGTCGGCCCGCAGCTGGGGCTCACCATGCCCGGCATCACGGTCGTCTGCGGTGACTCGCACACCTCGACGCACGGCGCGTTCGGCGCGATGGCGTTCGGCATCGGCACCAGCGAGGTCGAGCACGTCATGGCCACGCAGACGCTGCCGCTGAAGCCCTTCAAGACGATGGCCATCAACGTCGAGGGCGAGCTGCGCCCGGGCGTGACGGCGAAGGACATCATCCTCGCCGTGATCGCCAAGACCGGCACCGGCGGCGGCGCCGGCTACGTCTTCGAGTACCGCGGCAGCGCCATCCGCGCGCTCTCGGTCGAGGGCCGCATGACGATCTGCAACATGTCGATCGAGGCGGGCGCCCGCGCCGGCATGGTCGCGCCCGACGAGACCACCTTCGCGTACGTCAAGGACAAGCCGCACGCGCCGCAGGGCGCGGACTGGGATGCGGCGGTCGAGTACTGGAAGACGCTGCCGACCGACGAGGACGCGGTGTTCGACAACGAGATCTTGATCGACGCGAACGAGCTCGAGCCCTTCGTCACCTGGGGCACGAACCCCGGCCAGGGCGTCTCGCTCTCCGGCGAGGTGCCGGCGCCCGACTCGTTCACCGATCCGACCGACCGTGCCGCCGCCGAGCGCGCCCTCGAGTACATGGATCTGCAGCCGGGCACCAAGCTCAAGGACATCCCGGTCGACACCGTCTTCATCGGCTCCTGCACCAACTCGCGCGTCGAGGACCTCACGGCCGCCGCCGAGATCATCCGCGGCAAGCAGAAGGCGGATGGGGTGAAGGTCATGGTCGTGCCGGGCTCGGCACGGGTGCGGCTCGAGGCGGAGGCGCTGGGGCTCGACAAGGTCTTCAAGGACTTCGGCGCCGAGTGGCGCTTCGCGGGCTGCTCGATGTGCCTGGGCATGAACCCCGACCAGCTCGCCCCCGGCGAGCGCTGCGCATCGACCTCGAACCGCAACTTCGAGGGCCGCCAGGGCAAGGGCGGCCGCACCCACCTGGTCTCGCCGCTGGTCGCGGCCGCGACCGCGATCCGCGGCACGCTCTCGAGCCCCTGGGATCTGCAGGAGACAGAGGCCGAGGCGCGCAATGTGACCGCCGATGAGCTGCAGATCGCCGATGTGCAGACCCAGCAGCTGGCCGAGGAGGTCTGAGCATGGAGAAGATCAGCACGCTGACCGGCACGATCGTGCCGCTGGAGCGCTCGAACGTCGACACCGACCAGATCATCCCCGCGGTGTTCCTCAAGCGCGTCACGAAGACCGGCTACGACGACGCGCTCTTCCACTCGTGGCGGCAGGACCCCGAGTTCGTGCTCAACCAGGAGCCGTACACGCACGGCGGCGTCCTCGTCGTCGGGCACGACTTCGGCACCGGCTCGAGCCGCGAGCACGCCGTCTGGGCGCTGCGCGACTTCGGCTTCAGCGCCGTCCTCGGCCCGCGCTTCGGCGAGATCTTCCGCGGCAACGCCGGCAAGCAAGGCCTGCTCGTCGGCCAGATCTCCGAGGAGACGATGGAGGCGCTCTGGGCTGTTGCGAAGGCAAGCCCGGGTGCGCAGATCACCGTCGACCTCGAGGCGCGCACCGCGACCGCCGACGGCGTTACCCACGACTTCCAGATCGACGACTACACTCGCTGGCGCCTGCTCGAAGGCCTCGACGACATCGCACTGACCCTCCGCGAAGAGGCCGCGATCACGGCGTTCGAGGCGAAGCGTCCCTCCTGGATGCCGACCACGCAGCCCGTCAGAGAGGGAACGCAGTGAACCTCACCGAGTTCAGCAAGAGCGCGGGTGCCGCCGTCGGCATGAACGTCGACCGCATCACCGTGCGCGGCGGCAAGCCGCTCAAGGGCAGCATCCAGATGAAGGGCGCCAAGAACCTCGTCACCAAGGCGATGGTCGCGGCGCTCCTGGGCGAGGGCCCCTCCGAGCTGCGCAGCGTGCCGGAGATCAGCGACGTGCGCGTCGTGCAGGGACTGCTCGAGCTGCACGGCGTGAGCGTCGAGCGCGACGGCGACACGCTGCGGCTCGACCCCGCGAACGTGCGCACCGCGCACGAGACCTCGATCAACGCGCACGCCGGCTCCAGCCGCATCCCCATCCTGTTCTGCGGGCCGCTGCTGCACCAGCTCGGCGAGGCCTTCATCCCCGACCTGGGCGGCTGCCACATCGGCGACCGCCCGATCGACTTCCACCTCGACGTGCTGCGCAACTTCGGCGCCGTGGTCGAGAAGCTGCCCAGCGGCATCCGCATGACGGCGCCGAACGGACTGCACGGCGCCAAGATCGCGCTGCCCTACCCCTCGGTGGGCGCGACCGAACAGGTGCTGCTGGGCGCGGTGCGCGCGAAGGGCCGCACCGAGCTCGCCAACGCCGCCGTCGAGCCCGAGATCATGGATCTCATCGCGATCCTGCAGAAGATGGGCGCCGAGATCCAGGTCGACACCGACCGCACGATCCGCATCGAGGGCGTCGACAAGCTGGTCGGCTACAGCCACACCGCCCTGTTCGACCGCAACGAGGCCGCCTCCTGGGCATGCGCGGCGCTCGCGACCGACGGCGACATCTTCCTCGAGGGCGCACGGCAGCCCGAGATGACGACGTTCCTCAACGTCTTCCGCAAGGCCGGCGGCGCCTTCCGTATCCAGGACGACGGCATCCGCTTCTGGCACCCGGGCGGCGCGCTGAAGCCGGTCGTGGTGGAGACGGATGTGCACCCCGGCTTCATGACGGACTGGCAGCAGCCGCTCGTGGTCGCGCTCACGAAGGCCGAGGGCATCTCGATCGTGCACGAGACCGTCTACGAGCAGCGCTTCGGCTTCACCGAGGCGCTGGTGGAGATGGGCGCCTACATCCAGATCCACACCGACTGCCTCGGCAGCCACGCCTGCCGCTTCGGCCAGCGCAACTACGAGCACTCGGCAGTGATCGCCGGCCCGGTCGAGCTGCACGGCGCCGACATCACGGTGCCCGACCTGCGCGGCGGCTTCAGCCACCTGGTGGCAGCGCTCACGGCGGCGGGGACGAGCCACATCTCGAACGTCGGCATCATCGCGCGCGGCTACGAGCGCTTCATCGAGAAGCTGGAGGCGCTGGGCGCAGACTTCGACGTGGAGGGCTGATGGCGCTGCCGGGGAAGCCGCCGAAGGGCGAGCGCACGCCTGTCTACATGGGGCTCGCGGCCACGATCATCCCGCCGATGACGGCGATGGCGAAGCTGCACATCCGCGGTCATGAGCACGTCCCGACCACGGGCGCCTTCGTGCTCTCGCCGAACCACTACAGCGAGATCGACCCGCTCGTGATGGCCATCGCCATCTGGAAGTCGGGCCGCGTGCCGCGCTTCATGGCGAAGGCCAGCCTGTTCAAGATCCCCGTGTTCGGTCGCATCCTGACGGCCGCCGGCCAGATCCCCGTCGAGCGCAGCGGCCGCGCCACGGTCGGCGGCGCGCCCATGGAGGCCGCGCGCACGCTCGTGCGCGAGGAGCTCGGCGTCATCATCTACCCGGAGGGCTCGCTCACGCGCGATCCGGATCTGTGGCCGATGCGCGGCAAGACGGGTGCCGTGCGCATGGCGCTCGAGGCCGGCGTGCCGCTCATCCCTGCCGCGCACTGGGGCACCCAGCACCTCATGCCGCGCTACGGGAAGGGCATCCGCCCGTTCCCGCGCAAGCACATCCAGATCCTCTTCGGCCCGCCCATCGACCTGTCGGAGTTCGAGGGCAGGACCGACCAGCGGTCGATGACCGCCGCCACCGAGCGGCTGATGGCGGCGATCGCCGAGCTGCTCGGTGAGCTGCGCGGCGAGACGCCGCCGGCGCAGCGGCACGACCCCGGCCAGCACGGGCAGGCCGAGACGGGGCGGTTCGATGGCTGACGCCGTCGTCCTGGGGGCCGGCAGCTGGGGCACCACGTTCGCAAAGGTGCTCGCCGACGGCGGCGCCGACACGGTGCTGTGGGCGCGCCGTCCCGAAGCGGCCAGGGAGATCGACGAGTCCCGCCGGAACACCCGGTACCTGCCCGGCATCACCCTGCCCGCCGGGCTGCGCGCGACGAGCGACATCCGCGCGGCCCTGGCCGACGCATCCGCCGTCTTCCTCGCCGTCCCCAGCCAGCAGCTGCGGCAGCTGCTGCGTGACCACGGCGACGCGATCGAGCGCGGGGTGCCGATCGTGACGCTGATGAAGGGCGTCGAGTCGGGCACCCGACTGCGCATGACCGAGGTGATCGCACAGGAGCTGCAGGTCGATGCCGCCCGCATCGCCGCGGTCTCCGGCCCCAACCTCGCGCTCGAGATCGCGCAGCAGCAGCCCACGGCCGCCGTGATCTCCTCGAGCAGCGGCGACACCGCCCGCGCGATCGCGAAGCTCGCGCGCAACGACTACTTCCACTCGTTCATCAACGCCGACGTGGTCGGCACCGAGTTCGGCGGCGTGCTCAAGAACCTGGTCGCGCTCGCGATCGGCATCGTCGACGGCGTCGGCTACGGCGAGAACACCAAGGCCTCGATCATCACCCGCGGCCTCGCAGAGATGACCGACTTCGCCGTCGCGCACGGTGCCGAGCGCAAGACGATGCGCGGGCTCGCGGGCCTCGGCGATCTGATCGCCACGTGCGGCTCGCCGCTCTCGCGCAACTTCACCGCCGGCCGGCTGCTGGGCATGGGCTACTCGCGCACCGACGTCATCGCGCGCATGGAGCAGGTCGCCGAAGGGCTGGCATCGGTCGACCCGGTGGCAGAGCTCGCAGCCGCGAAGGGCGTGCGGATGCCTATCCTCGAGCAGGTGCGGCTGGTGCTCGACGGCGAGATGGACCCGCGCGACATCGCGCCGCACCTGACGACCGACGACGAGCCGATCGAGGAGTGACCGTGCCACAGCACGACGACCGGGTGTCCGGCCCGCCTGACCGCAAGACCCGCGTCGCGCTGCTGTTCGGCGGCCGCTCGAGCGAGCACACCATCTCGTGCGCGACCGCCGGCAGCGTGCTCGAGCACATCGACCGCGAGCGCTACGAGGTGGTGCCGATCGGCATCACCCGCGATGGCCGGCTGGTGCTGCAGGCCGACGACCCCGCACCGCTCGCGCTCGAGCGCATGCCCGAGGTGACCGGGGGCGACGCGGTGCAGCTGCCCGCCTCCAGCACCTCGCGCATGCTGACGGCGACGGATGCGTCCGGCCGCGTCCGCGAGCTGGGCGAGATCGACATCGTCTTCCCCATCCTGCACGGCCGCTTCGGCGAGGACGGCACGGTGCAGGGTCAGCTCGACCTGATCGACATGCCGTACGTCGGCAACGGCGTGCTGGCGAGCGCGGTCGCGATGGACAAGCACTTCGCGAAGGCCGTGCTCGAGCACGTCGGCATCCGGGTCGCGCCGTGGATGACCGTCTCGCGCGCCGATTGGTCCGCCGACCGCGATGCGGTGCGCGCGCGGCTGGGCGACTTCCCCATGCCGGTGTTCGTGAAGCCCGCCCGCGCCGGATCCTCGGTCGGCGTCAGCCGGGTCGCGAGCGTGCTCGACTTCGACGCCGCGATGGATCTCGCGCTCGCGGAGGACACCAGGGCGCTGGTCGAGGCGGGCGTGACCGGCCGCGAGATCGAGGTGGGCGTGCTCGGCGGGCACGACGGCGACCGCGCTCGCGCCTCGCTGCCGGGCGAGATCGTGCTCGACGAGGGCACCTTCTACGACTTCGACGCCAAGTACCGCGGCCTGCCCACGGCACGCACCGTGTGCCCTGCCGACCTCGACGAGGCGACCGTCGAGGCGCTGCAGGCCACGGCCATCCACGCCTTCGAGGCGATCGACGGCTCGGGCCTGGCCCGCGTCGACTTCTTCGTCTCGCCCGAGCACGGCATCGTGCTCAACGAGGTGAACACGATGCCCGGCTTCACGTCGATCTCGATGTTCCCGGTGGTGTGGCAGGCGAGCGGCATCAGCTACGGCGAGCTGATCAGCGAGCTCATCGAGCTGGGACTGCGAGCGGCGCGATAGCCACCACGCTGCTCACGTTCGGCCACGGGCGCCTCGACGGCGAGGGCCTGCGGACGCTGCTGGCCGGTGCCGGCGTCGAGCTGGTGGTGGACATCCGCCGGTTCCCGGGCAGCCGCGCCAACCCGGCGGCGTCGCGCGACGCGATCGAGCAGGAGCTGGGCACCGGCGGCATCGACTGGCGCTGGGAGGAGCGGCTCGGCGGCCGCCGGCGGCTGAGGAAGGCGGAGGACGCCCTCTCGCCGGATGCGTGGTGGCGGGTCGCGGCGTTCCGCGCCTATGCGGACTGGACCCGCACGCCGGAGTTCGCTGCTGGCCTCGCCGCCGTGCTGGAGGCGGCCGGCGAGCGGCGCACGGCGGTGATGTGCTCGGAGGCGGTGTGGTGGCGCTGCCACCGCCGCGTGGTGGCCGATGTGGCGAGCGTGCTGCACGGCGTCGAGGTGCTGCACCTCATGCACGATGGAAGCCTGCGACCGCACCCGGTCAGCGAGACGGCACGGGTGGTCGGCTCCGGCGTGGAGTGGCCGCCCGAGCCGGCATCCGCGTGAGCGCCACCCCGACCAGGCAGATGAGGCCGCCGACGAGCGCGAGCGGCGGCGGCACCTCGCCCAGCAGCGGCCATGCGGCGACCGTCGCGATCACGGGCACCAGGTAGGTGGTGATGATCAGCCGGCCGGCCGGCATCCGCTGCAGCGCGTAGGCCCACGCCAGGAACGCGATCGCCGTCGGCACCACGCCCAGGTAGACGACGCCGAGGGTGTCCGCCGCCGGCGCGACCGCCACCTGCGCGACGAGCGAGCCGCTCCAGGGCAGGCTGCCGACCGTGCCGATCGCGACGCCGATCAGCGTCACCTGCAGCCCGGGCAGCCGGTTGAGCAGCGGCTTCTGGATGAGCACCGCGATCGCGTAGGTGACGGCCGCGACGAGCGCGAGCAGCACGCCGACGATGCTGAGCGCACCGCTGGCGGTGGCGACGCCGATGAGCGCGATGCCACCGAAGGCGACCAGGGCGCCGACGATCAGCCATCGCTGGAAGCCCTCGCCCAGCAGCGTGCCGGCGATCAGCGCGACCAGCAGCGGGGCGACGTTCACCAGCAGCGCCGCGGTGCCGGGATCGAGCTCGTGCTCGGCGGCGTTGAGCGCCAGGTTGTAGACCAGGAACCAGGCGATGCCGAAGACCGCCAGCAGCAGCCACTCACGACCGGTCGGCCGCACCCAGGCGCCGCGCCGCAGCAGCTGCACGGCGCCCAGCACCAGCACCGCGACGGCCAGCCTGCCGAGCGTCAGCGCGCCCGGGTCGAAGGCGGGCGCGACCGCGCGGATGACGACGAACGCCGACGCCCACGCCAGCACCGCGACGACGACGGCGGCGATGACGATCAGGCGCTCGCGGAGGGGGGCTGCGGCCATGAGCACGAGCCTAGGGTCGACCACCCACGAGCGTGAGCGGCAGCACGGTCGCCGTCCGCCAAGATCCCGCCAGCAGCGGGCTCACACCGTGCGCAGCCACGGGTGCACGTCGCCTGCGAGCCAGGAGCGCTGCACGGCGTTCCAGTGCTCGACGTCCTCCACGTTCCAGACGTGGTGCATGCCGGGAGCGATGCGGGTGTGCGCGTGCGGCAGGGCTCGTTGCAGGGTCTCGAGCGAGCGCCGCAGGACTGCAGGCTCCTTCCCGCCCGCGACCAGCAGCATCCGCCCCCTGTAGGCGGCGAGGCCATCGGGCACACCGCCGGCGTACACGTCGGCAAGCATCGCCCGCGCGGTCTCGCGCCGCACGGACAGCCCGTGCTCGACGTAGAGCTCGTGGGAGTCGGCGGGCAGGCCGAAGGCGACGGCCTGGCCCTTCCAGAACCAGCGCTTGTCCCACAGTGCCAGCTGGAGGCCCGAGGTCGCCCGCGCGGCGCCGCCGACCCGCTCCACGGCGGCGCCGCTGGTGAGCACCGAGGCGACGAGCTCGGGGTGGCGGGCGGCGAGGTGCAGCGCGACCACGCCGCCGAGCGAGAGCCCGACGACGTCGACGGGGCCGTCTTCGGTCAGCGAGCGGATGCGCGCAGCCATGTCGTCGGCGGCAGCGGCGAGGCCGGGCCACGGCTCTGCGGTGCGCGCGCCGAAGCCCGGCAGGTGCGGCGTGACCGCGAGGCGGTCGGCGAGGGCAGGCAGCTGCGGATCCCACATCCAGTTGGCGACGTTGCCACCGTGCAGGAGCACGACCGGGCGGTGGCCGGCGGGGGAGGAGGGGTCGTGCGCTTCGGGGAAGTGCGCGGTCATGGCAGCTGCTCCTCGACGATGTCGAGCCACTCCAGCTCGGTGCGCACATGGCGCAGCCCGTGGTCGAGCGTGGCCAGCCGGAGGTGCTCGCCGCGGGTGCGAGCGGGGCCGGTCGACGCCTCGATCGCCTCGAGCGCCGCGAGCTGCCCGAGGGCGGCGGAGCGGCGGAGCTCGAGGAGTCGGCCGACGGCCTCGTCGTCGAGGCTCTCGGCCAGGAAGATACGCGCGATGAATGCGTCACGCTCCGGCTGCCGATCGAGCTCGGAGGTGAGCCAGGCGACGAGCGCCGCGCGACCGGCATCGGTGATGCGGTGCTCCTGACTGTCGGGCGCGCCCGTGCCGGGCACCACGGTGACGCTCGCGAGCCCCTCGGCGACGAGCGCGGCCAGCGTGCGGTAGATCTGCGCCTTGTCGGCCGACCAGAAGTGGTTGACGGTGCTGTCGAAGTGTCGTTTGAGATCGGCGCCCGACAGGGGGGCGATGGCCAGCAGGCCGAGGATGATGCGGGAGAGGATCACCAGATCAGTGGAGCACACCCCTAGTAGACTTGTCAACTAGGGGGAAGCGATCGATGCCGACTGACAGGTCGCTTCCCCGAGCGTGGGTCGGGCCCCAGCGACCCGTGGCAGGATGCTCCCGTGCGCGACGACGAGAAGGCCCTGCTGGTGCGCTACCTGCGGCTGCAGCGCGATGCGCTGCGGTGGAAGCTGGAGGGCGTCTCGGAGCGCGATGCCCGGATGCCGATGACGGCGACCGGCACCAACCTGCTGGGGCTGGTGAAGCACGTCGCCTCCGTCTCGGTCGACTACCTGGGCGACTGTGTCGGCAGGCCGTCCGGCGAGGTGATGCCCTGGTCGGCCGATGGCGCCGAGGCGAACGCCGACATGTGGGCCGGTCCTGACGAGACGATGGCCGGCGTGCTGGCGCTGTGGGATCGCGCGTGGGCGCACATCGACGGCACGCTCGAGGCGCTGCCGCTCGACGCGCCCGCGCACGTCCCGTGGTGGGGCGAGCGCGGCGATGTGACGATGCGGCTGCTGATCGTGCACCTGATCGCCGAGATCGCGCGCCATGCGGGCCACGCCGACATCCTGCGCGAGCAGATCGACGGCGCGACGGGGCTGCGCGACGGCGTCTCCAACCTGCCCGACGGCGATGCGCGCTGGTGGGCGGGCTACGTGGCGCGGCTGCGCGCGACGGCCGAGGCGTCGGGCGCCTGACCGCCGCGCTGCCGCGTCAGCGGGCCGAGCGGCGCTCCGTCTGCGAGTCCTGCTGCTCGGGGGCGGTCGGGTCCCAGCCCTCCGCCGGGTTCTCCTTCGCGTCCTCGCCGACCGTGGGCTGCTCGACGTGCGCGCCGCCGTGCGCGCCGCCGTCGACCACGGAAGGGTCCTGCGCCGCGCTGTGATGCCGGTGCGTCGACTGGGGCTTGTGATCCTTGCTCATCGCCGTCCTCCTCCGGCGCGGCGTCGTCACCGCGCCACCGCCGACGCTACGCCGACGCGCGCCGCCGCGCCATGGGCGGTCAGCGCGGGCGGTCGCCTGCGGCCCGCGAGTCGTCGGAGCGGCGACCGGAGCGACAGTCCCGCCCGGTGACGGCGGCCGGATGCGTCAGACGCCGACGCGCTGGCGCGCGCGGGCCGCGTCGATGCGCGCATAGGCGAGCGCCTCTGCGGCCTCGAGCGTCGTGGTGCCGTTGTCGCGGGCGCTCGCGAGCACCCTGCGCACGGTGTCGCCGATGCCGGTCAGGCGCTCGGCGATGGCGGGCCACTCGAGGCCGTGGCCGATGCCCTCGAGGTGGATGACGCCGCCGGCGTTGACGACGAAGTCGGGGGCGTAGACGATGCCGCGCTGCTGCAGGCGGGCGGCTCCGGATCGGTCCGCGAGCGGATTGTTCGCGGGGCCGACGACGGCTCGCACGGGCAGGGCGTCGATCGCCTCGTCGGTGAGGATGCCGCCCAGTCCCGCGGGCACGAGCACGTCGGCCTCGGTGGTCAGCGCGCGGTCGGGTGAGATCCACTTGGCGTCGAGCTCGCCGGCGAGCTGCTGCTTGCGGTCGTCGATGTCGGTGATGATGAGGCGGGCGCCCTGGCCGGCGAGCATGCGCGCGAGGCGGCCGCCGACCTGGCCGAGGCCGGAGATCACGAACGAGCGGCCCTCGATCTGCTCGGAGCCGAACGCGGCCTCCAGGGTCGGGCCGATGGCCGAGAAGACACCCAGCGCCGTGGCGCCGGCGGGCTCGCCTGCACCGCCCTTTTCGGCCGGCAGCCCGACGACATGCTCGGTGCGCTCGCGCACGACCACCATGTCGTGCTCGGTCGTGCCGACATCCTCGGCCGTGCGGTAGCGGCCGTCCATCAGCTCGACGAGGTCGCCCAGGTCGAGCAGCGCCGCACGGCGGCGGTCGCTGTCGACGTGCTCACCGATCGGGAGCGCGATGACGGACTTGCCGCCGCCCGCGTCGAGGCCCGCGGCTGCGTTCTTGAGCGTCATGGCGGCGGAGAGCCGCAGCGCATCCGCCTGCCCGTCCGCCCACGTCGGGTACGTCCACATGCGGCAGCCGCCCAGCGCGGGCCCGAGTGCGCTGGAGTGCAGCGCGACGGTGATGACGAGCCCGCTGCGGGCGCCCTGTGCTGTCAGGACGCGCTCGTGCGTGAACTCCGGGACTGCGCTCATGGTGCTCTCCTCATTGAGTGCATGCACCGCGTCGTGCGCGGTGCAGCCGATATCGTGCCGCGGGTCGCGCGGTCACATCGATCTTGGAGCGGATGCGCGACGCGCGCAAGCGGGCGCGCCCGAGTTGCGCGGTGCGCGCAATGGGGGACGGATCGGCTGCGCGAGAATGCGCAGCTCGACCGCTGCGCCTGCCCATCGCTCACACGCGCCCGGGCGGCACCGCGGGCGGGCCCGCCCGCAGGTCCTCGACGACCGGGATGCTGGCGAACAGCAGCAGGATGCAGGCGGTCGGCACGACCGTGACGAAGCCGATCGCGCCGTAGGCGAGCGCACCCGTCACGCCGCCGAGGAAGAAGGCGCCCACCAGCAGCAGGTGCAGCGAGAGGCGACCGAGGTGCGGCCGCACGGGCTCCGGGTCGTCGCGCCGGCGAGGGTAGAGGAGCTTGCCCAGCTCGATGCCGATGTCGGTGACCATGCCGGTCACGTGGGTCGTGCGGATCTGTGCGTTGGAGATCTTCGTGATGATCGCGTTCTGCAGGCCCATCGTGAGACCGAGCAGCGCGATCAGCGCCCAGCTGCGCTCGGCAGCGGTGAGCTCGTGCGCCAGCAGGCCGATGAGCAGGATCAGCACAGCCTCGATCAGCAGCACGATGGCGTAGCGGCTCCGCAGCCCGCGGCGCCGTGCCCAGTTGAACAGCAGCGCGCAGCATGCGGCGCCCACGACGAATGCGGCCACGCCCACCAGCGCGAGCAGCGCGATATCGAGCGCACCCAGCACCAGGCTGTCCGCGATCATCGCCGTCAGGCCGGTCATGTGCGAGGTGTAGAGCGCGATCGCCATGAAGCCGACCGAGTTGACGATGCCGGCCGTCAGGGCGAGCAGCACCGCCAGGTCGCGGTTGGTGCGGGCGTTGCGGTCCGGGCCGGCGATCGCTCGCAGATGGGCGAGGACGCCGGTGGACGCCGGCCCTCGATGCACCTCGTCCCGCTGCTCTGCTGCCATGACTGTCGAGGCTAGTGCGGCCGCCCGGCCCTCGGCCGAGCGGCCGCGCCGCCGAGCGTCTGCCCTTCAGCGCCGGTCGACGTCGTCGTCGGAGCCGATGCCCTCGCCCTCGACGACGATCTCCTCGCGCTGCACCGGCACCTGCACCGTCTGCATCTCGGTCACGATGCGCCGACGCAGGCGCGGGCCGCCCTCGTGCGAGCGCTGACCGGCTGCCGCTGCCGGCTCCTCGCCCGACCGCTGCACGTCCGCATCGCGCACGCCGCGCTCGTCGTGACGCTGCCTGTCCGCATCGCTGCGCTCGTCGTGACGCTGCACGTCCGCGTCGCGCGTGCCGCGCTCGTCCTGCGGCTGATCGTCGATGCGGTGCGAGTCGCGGTCGCGATCGTCCATCGCACCCGGCGCGAGCCGGGGCGGCTCCACTCCGTAGTAGCGGTAGAGCTCCGCCTCCTGCTCGGCGGTCAGGTCGTCGGAGTCCCCGATGCGCGGCGCGTCCTTCACGAAGGCCTTGTCGTAGGCGACGATGAGCTCGTCGCCCCGCATGCTCGCCCCTGCGACCGGTACGAACGACTCCTGCATGCCGAACAGGCCGGTCTGCACGGCGACCCAGGTCGGCTCGTCCGTGCCCTGGAGCACGAACACCTGACCGACCTTGCCGAGCTTGTGGCCATCGCTGCCGAAGACCTCTGCGCCGTCCTCGATGTTGCCTTGGAATGTCATGCCTGTCCTCCTTCATCGACGCCCGCTGCTGCGAACGATCGGTCATGCGATGCGGAATCCCGCGTCGCCGCGCGGGTCGACCTCGTCAGCCTCGACGTGATCGACTCGCGCCGATGGCGGGCCGTGGGCGAGCCATGCCGCCATCTCGTCCACCGCATCCGCGTCACCCTCGGCCTCTGCCTCGACCGTGCCGTCGAAGCGGTTGCGAGCGCTGCCGGCGACGCCCAGTCGTCGTGCCTCGACGGCCGCGGCCATGCGGAATCCCACGCCCTGCACGCTGCCGTGCACGACGAAGCGCCGGCGGATGCGGTCGGTCGGCATCGGCTGCTCAGCGCCCGGGCTCCTCGGGGTGCGCTTCACGCGCCTGGCCCTCGCCTGCCGGCCGCTGGTCGCGACGCAGCGCATCCGCTTGCGTCTCGGTGGCCGCCGGATCCGTGCCGGACGCCTCGCCCTGCTGCCAGTGCGCGGGCGGTTCCTCCATCGGCGTGCCGTCGCCGTGCACCGGCGCACCTGTCTCCCGGTCGTGCGCGGCCGCGTCGTGGCCCTCGCCGGGCGGGCCCTCGTTGTGCCGGTTGGCGAACGAGCTCGCGGTGCCGCTGTCAGCCGGCGGCCGCTCGTGGTAGACCGGGTCGCCCTGGCGGCGGTCGTAGTCCGGGTCGTTCTTCTGGTCTGCTGCCATGATCTGCGCCCCTTTCGCGTCGCGAGGGCCAATGGCCGCTCGTCGCTGTGGGGGTGACGGTACGCGGGCAACCTGAATGCGACAAGGGCGTCAGCGTCGGACCGCGGCGCCGCCGGAAGGATGGTCTGTCCCGGGTGGGCGCTGCGGTCAGCGGGTCGCGTCCCGCTGCTCCTCGTCGTCCTCCAGCTCGTCGGGCGAGCGCTTCTCCGGCACCGCACCCGACCGCTCCTCGTCGTAGCGGTCGTCGTCGTCGCGGGGCGCGGCGACGTCGGTCGCGGCCGGATCCTGCCCGCTCGCCGCCCCCTGCTGCCAGTCGGATGGCTCCGTCTCGCTGGCTGTGCCGTCGCCGTGCACGGGCTCGCCGGTCTTCGGGTCGTGGGCGGCACCAGGGTGGCCATGCCCGGGCGGGAACTCGTTGTGGCGTGCCGAGAACGAGCTCGGCTTGCCGCTGCCAGGGGGCACCTCATAGTGCTCGATGGACTCCTCGCCGCGGCCTTCCCGCTCGACCGGATCCGGCGCGTGCTGATGCCAGCTCATCGTCCCCTCCCACCGTCGGGGGTCTCCTCGTGGCCCCACCCTAGGCCCGTCTGCGTCGGGTCTCCAGCCCTCATCTCGCGCCCCGACGCATCCGTCTGCCGGGCACCTCTGTCGCCGGTAGGCTGGTCTGTCGTGGCACTCACCATCGGCATCGTCGGACTCCCCAACGTGGGCAAGTCGACCCTCTTCAACGCGCTGACCAAGAACACCGTGCTCGCCGCGAACTACCCGTTCGCGACGATCGAGCCGAACATCGGGGTGGTCGAGCTGCCGGACGAGCGGCTGACGCGCCTCGCCGAGATCTTCGGCTCGCAGCGCATCCTGCCCGCCGCCGTGTCGTTCGTCGATATCGCCGGCATCGTCAAGGGCGCGAGTGAGGGCGAGGGGCTCGGCAACAAGTTCCTCGCCAACATCCGCGAGGCGGATGCGATCGCGCAGGTCGTGCGCGGCTTCGGCGACAGCGACGTGGTGCACGTCGAGGGTGCCGTCGACCCGTCCTCCGACATGGAGACCATCAACACCGAGCTGATGCTCGCAGACATGCAGACGCTCGAGAAGGCGATCCCGCGGCTCGAGAAGGAGCTCAAGGGCAAGAAGATCGACGCCTCGGTGCTCGATGCAGCGGTCGAGGCGAACGAGATCCTGAATTCGGGCCGCACGCTCTCGCAGGCCGGCTTCGACACTGCGCCGATCCGCGAGCTGGGCCTGCTCACCGCGAAGCCTGTCCTGTTCGTCTTCAACGTCGACGAGGATGTGCTGGCCGACGACGCGAAGAAGGCCGAGCTGGCGGCGCTGGTCGCGCCGGCCAACGCCGTCTTCCTCGACGCGAAGGTCGAGTCGGAGCTCGTCGACCTGGAGCCCGAGGAGGCGCTCGAGCTGCTGCAGTCGCTCGGCCAGGATGAGTCCGGCCTCGACCAGCTCGCCCGCATCGGCTTCGAGACCCTCGGCCTCCAGACCTACCTCACTGCGGGCCCCAAGGAGGCGCGCGCCTGGACGATCCGGAAGGGCGACACCGCCCCGCAGGCCGCCGGCGTCATCCACACCGACTTCGAGCGCGGATTCATCAAGGCAGAGGTCGTCTCCTTCGTCGACCTCGACGAGCACGGCTCGATGGCCGACGCGAAGGCCGCCGGCCGCGTGCGCATCGAGGGCAAGGACTATGTGATGGCCGACGGCGACGTGGTGGAGTTCCGGTTTAACGTATAGCGTTAATGACGGCTTCCGTTATACACTGGTCTCGTGATCAGATCGTTCGGCAGCAAGGACACCGAGCGCATCTGGCATGAGCAGTACGTCAAGCGCCTCGACCGGACGGTGCAGCGGGCGACCATGAGGAAGCTCGAGCTGATCCATGCGGCGAAGGATGTCGAGGACCTCCGGGTCCCGCCGGGCAACCGCCTGGAGCGTCTGGTCGGCGACCGACGCGGGCAGCACAGCATCCGCGTCAACGCGCAATGGCGTCTCTGCTTCGTCTGGAGAGAGGGAGGTGCGGACGATGTCGAACTCGTCGACTATCACTGAGCACGACCTGATCGAGCCGATCCACCCGGGAGAGATCCTGATGGAGGATTTCATCGAGGGGTTCGGGATCACTCAGAACAAGCTTGCCGTGTCCATCGGAGTGCCGCCGCGTCGGATCAATGAGATCGTGCACGGCAAGCGGGGGATCACCGCTGATACGGCGATCCGTCTGGCGCGCTACTTCGGAACGTCCGAGGAGCTCTGGATGAATCTGCAGTCGAACTACGAGCTTCGGCTTGAGCGCCGTGTGCTGCGCGACAAGGTTGCCGCGATCACCCCATTGCAGGTCGCATGACCGGGCATCTCATCGTGATCTCCGGTCTTCCCGGCGTCGGAAAGACAAGCGTTGCTGAGATCGCCGCCGCGCGCACAGGCTCGGTGCATCTGTCCATCGATGCCGTCGAGGAGTCAATTCTCGCCTGCGGTTTGCCGCGAGGATGGCAAGTCGGCGTTGCCGCGTACGAAGCGGCTCGCGCGATGGCGGAACTGAACCTTCGCCTCGGTCGTAGCGTCATCATCGATGCGGTGAACGACAGCGAGGATGCCAGGCAGACCTGGCGTGCTGCGGCCGCGCGCACCAGTTCTCGTATCGACTTCGTACACTTGGTGGTCGCGGATTCGCAGGAGCATGAACGGAGGCTCAGCGGCAGGGATCGCGGGCTCGCCTACGTCGGCGAGCCGACCTGGGCGGAAGTGCAGCGCCGTCGAGCTGACTACGCCGCGTGGTCCGACAAAGTCTTGGAGTTCGACACTGCAGCGCGGACTGCGGATGAGGTCGCAAACGCACTTTCCGCGCGCCTCAGCGCGAGATGAGGCCACGTCGTCGCTGATGGTTCTCCGTGCCGGAACTCGGTGGAGTTCCGCTTCAAGGTCTGATCTGGCTCGGCCACGACTCGGCCATCACTCAGGACGCGGGGGCCTGCGGTTCTGCTTGGTCTCTGAGCGCCGGATCTTCGCCGCACGCCGTCGTCGCCCCGAGCCCTTCGTGGGCTTGGTGGCGCGGCGAGCAGCGCTGGGCGCAACGGCCTCGCGCAGGAGCGCAAGGAGGCGTCGTCTGGCGGCTGCACGATTGTCGAGTTGCGAGCGGTGCTCGGAGGCGCTGATCGTCAGCACCGTGCCCGAGAGGCGCGCAGCCAGATGCGCGAGAGCGCGAGCCCGCTGGTCGTCGCTGAGCGCGGTCGTGCCGCCCAGGTCGAGGCTCAGCTGCACCCGGGAGTCGGTGGTGTTGACGCCTTGGCCGCCTGGCCCGGACGATCGGGAGAACTGCTCGACCAGCTCGGCTGCGGGCACAACGATGCCGTCGGGCGCCCCGGGCCCGGGAGGCACGCGCAGGTCGTCCATGGGACCATTCTGCACCGATGCCGCGCGGTATCAGCGGGCGTGGTCGATGCACTCGGTGGCGCCCGGGCGGGCGTCGAGCCGCGCGGCCGCGATCGGCTTGCCGCAGACGCTGCAGATGCCGTACTCGCCGCGCTCGAGGCGTGCCGCAGCATCATCGATCTCTGCGAGCGCTTCGAGCCGGGACTGGCGCAGCCCCTCGAGCCGCGACCATTCGGAAGACAGCGAGACGCCGTCGGGGTCGTGCTCGTCGTCGTCATGCAGCGACTCCCGCAGATGGCGCAACTCGGCGAGCTGCCGGTCGGCGTCCTCCAGCAGCGCCGCGAGCTCCTTGCGGCGATCGGCGACGCTCTTGGCGCGGGCTGCGGCGGAGGTGCGAGACATCCGGTCAGGCTAGACCCACTCGCTGAGGAGCGCCTCGGTGCGATTGGAGGGGTGGTGCGGCCGCATCGCGCCGCGCAAGATGGGGACATGAGCGACCCCAAGCACCTGCTGCCCGACGCGGACATCGCTGCGGCGGGACTCGACGATTGGCGCCATGCGGACGGCGCGCTGCACGCACGCTACGCATCGGGCGACTTCGCGGCCGGCCTCGAGCTCGTGAACCGCATCGGCGAGTCGGCGGAGGCCGCAGACCACCACCCCGACATCACACTCACCTATCCGGCGGTCGAGGTCACGCTCTCGAGCCACGACGCCGGCGGCGTGACGGCGCGCGACATCCGGATGGCGCGCGCCATCAGCGAGCACGCCTCCGCGCTCGGCATTGCGGCGAAGTCCTAACCGGTACGGCAGGCTGGGCGCATGCCGAACCCGACCGCCGCCATGCTCGTCATCGGTGACGAGATCCTCTCCGGACGCACCCGCGATGCGAACGCCTACCACCTGGCGGGCCGGCTGGTGCAGGTGGGCATCGATCTCCACGAGATCCGCGTGGTGCCCGACGACCACGCCGTCATCGTCGAAGCGCTGCGCTCGCTCAGCGCTGCCTTCGACCACGTGTTCACCTCCGGCGGCATCGGCCCGACGCACGATGACATCACGGCGGATGCCGTGGCTGACGCGTTCGGAGTGGGCATCGACGTGCGCGACGATGCTCGCGCGCTCCTGCAGGCGGCGGTCGGGAAGGACCGGACGCTGACTCCCGAGCACCTGCGCATGGCGCGGATCCCGCACGGTGCCGACCTGATCGCCAATCCGCTGAGCGGCGCGCCCGGGATCAGCATCGGGAACGTCCACGTCATGGCGGGTGTGCCCACTATCTTCGTCGCCATGCTCGATGCCGTCCTGCCCAGTCTCGAGGCCGGACGACCGGTCCTCTCCCGCGAGCTCCGCTTCGAGGTGGGGGAGGGCCGAATCGCCGCGCCGCTGCGCCGCCTCGCCGAAGAGCTGTCCGACCTCAGCTTCGGCTCGTACCCGTTCCGCGACGGCGCGGTCTATGGCACGAACATCGTCGTGCGCGGCACGGACGACGCGCTCATCGACCAGGCCATCGAGCGGCTCGAGGCCATCAGGCGCTCGCACCCCTGAGTGGGGCTCGCGCCTGGCACCTCCGGCTGGGTCACAGCGACTACGCGGAAGACTGGCGCACGTGAATGCACCAGGAAACCCGACGCTGGACACCGAGCGCGTGCGCGTCCGCGGCGCCCGCGAGCACAACCTCAAGAGCGTCGACCTCGACATCCCGCGCGACGCGCTCGTCGCCTTCACCGGCATCTCCGGCTCCGGCAAGAGCTCGCTCGCCTTCGGCACCATCTACGCCGAGTCGCAGCGCCGCTACTTCGAGTCGGTCGCGCCCTACGCCCGTCGGCTGATCAGCCAGGTCGGCGCACCCGACGTCGACGCGATCGAGGGATTGCCGCCGGCGGTCGCGCTGCCGCAGCAGCGCTCGGGCGGCTCTGCTCGATCGACGGTCGGCAGCGCCACCACCATCGCCAACGTCCTCCGCATGCTCTACTCCCGCGTCGGCACCTACCCGCCGGGTGCGCCGATGCTGCTGGCAGAGGACTTCTCGATGAACACCGTGCAGGGCGCCTGCCCGACCTGCCACGGGCTCGGGCAGGTGCATGACGTGCCGGAGGCACTCATGGTGCCGGACGACTCGCTCACGATCCGCGAGGGCGCGCTGGCTGCGTGGCCCACGGCATGGCATGGCAAGCAGCTGCGCGACAGCCTCATCTCGCTCGGCTACGACGTCGACGTCCCGTGGCGCGACCTGCCTCGGGAGCAGCGCGACTGGGCACTGTTCACCGAGGAGTCGCCGCAGGTGCCGGTGTTCACCGATCGGGGGCCCGCGGAGGTGCGGAAGGCCGTCGCTGCCGGCGTCGAGCCGAGCTACATGAGCACCTTCCAGGGTGTGCGCAGCTTCGTGCTCAACACCTTCGCCAACTCGAAGAGCGCCCGGATGCGTGAGCGGGCGGCATCCTTCATGGTCAGCGTCCGGTGCCCCACCTGCGGGGGCAGGCGCTTGAAGCCGGAAGCGCTGGCGGTCACCTTCGAGGGCTTCGACATCACCGAGGTCGCCGCGATGCCGCTCGACGACCTCGCCGACCTGCTGCGCGCCGTGCTGGAACCTGACTGGACGCCTCGAGCCGACCCCGGCGCCACCGGGCGCGACAGGATCGCACCCGAGCAGCTGCTGGCCGCGCAGCGGCTCGTCTCCGACCTGCTCTCTCGCCTGTCGCCGATCGTCGAGCTCGGGCTCGGCTCGCTCTCCCTCGATCGCACCACCTCGTCGCTCTCGTCGGGCGAGCTGCAGCGCATGCGCCTGGCGACGCAGGTGCTCTCGCAGCTGTTCGGTGTCGTCTTCGTGCTCGACGAGCCCTCGGCGGGTCTGCACCCCGCTGACACCGAGTCGCTGCTGCGGATCCTCGCGACGCTGCGGGACACCGGCAACACCGTCTACTTCGTCGAGCACTCGCTCGACGTCATCCGCAAGGCCGACTGGATCGTCGACATCGGGCCCGGTGCGGGCGCCGAAGGCGGGACGGTCGTCTACTCCGGAGCGCTCGACGGGCTGCGGGATGCGAGCGGCTCCGTCACCCGCGACTACCTCTTCCCCGAGCCGGACAGCCAGCGCGCCGCGCGCACTCGCCGCAGCGGCGACGAGCGCCTCGAGCTGTCCGGCGTCAGCCGGCACAACGTGCGCGAGGTCACGGTCGCCTTCCCGCTCGGCGCGCTCACGGCCGTCACGGGCGTCTCCGGATCGGGCAAGTCATCGCTGGTCGTGCAGGCGCTGCCCGATCTGCTGCGGACTAGCCTTGCCAGCGAGCTCGACGAGCACGCGTCCGGTGCGGATGAGCCGGCTGACGACGAGGATCCGCTGTCGCAGGCTGGCGAGGCCACCACGAGCGGCCGGGCGCGCGGCCCGCGCGAGCGGCTGCGTCGCATCGTGCAGGTGAGCCAGGCGCCGATCGGCCGCACATCGCGATCGAACGTCGCCACCTACACGGGCCTGTTCGACCGCGTGCGAGCGCTGTTCGCAGCGACGCCCGAGGCACGTCGTCGTCGGTACAGCGCGAGCCGGTTCTCCTTCAACCTGCCCGCGGGCCGCTGCCCGACCTGCAAGGGCGAGGGCACGATGGCCGTGGAGCTCCTCTTCCTCCCGACGGTGCACGCTCCCTGCGCCACCTGCGGAGGCAGTCGCTACAACCCGGAGACGCTCGAGATCGAGCTCGACGGCCGCACCGTTGCCGACGTGCTGGCGATGAGCGTGAGCGAAGCGCGGGCGTCGTTCACCGACGACGGCGAGGTCAATCGGCACCTCGACGCGCTGCTGGATGTGGGGCTCGGCTACGTGGCTCTGGGCCAGCCCGCGACCGAGCTCTCCGGCGGGGAGGCGCAGCGCGTGAAGCTCGCCTCGGAGCTGCAGCGCGGACAGCGCGGCGACACCCTGTACCTCCTCGACGAGCCGACATCCGGTCTGCACGCGGCAGACGCCGACCGGCTCGTCGCCCACCTGCACCACCTCGTCGACGGCGGCAGCACGGTCATCATGGTCGAGCACGACATGCGGATCGTCGCGGAGGCCGACTGGGTCGTCGACCTGGGGCCGGGCGCCGGGCACGCCGGCGGCCGGATCGTCGCCGAGGGCACGCCGGAGCAGGTCGCGGCGAGCGATTCCGGCCGGACCGCCCCGTACCTCGCGGCGGCGCTGCAGCAGCTGTCCCCGCCCACGCGCGGTTGAGCACGGCACACTGACCTGCACGCGGAAGGAGGACTCGCATGGATGCCGATGTGATCGTCGTCGGCGCGGGGCTGGCGGGACTGCAGAGCGCCCGCCGCCTGCAGGATCAGGGGTTCGACGCGCTGGTGCTCGAGGGGTCGGATGCGGTGGGCGGCCGGGTGCGCACCGACGTCGTCGACGGCTTCCGATGCGATCGCGGCTTCCAGGTGCTCAACCCCGCCTATCCGGCGGTCGACCGGTGGATCGACGTGCCGGCGCTCGAGCTGCAGCGGTTCGGCGTCGGTGCGATCGTGCGCGATGGCCGGAGCGCGACCACGCTCGCGCATCCGCTGCGCCATCCGCAGCACGCGCTCCGCACCCTCGCGAGCCGGCACGTGCCGCTGCGCGATGTGGCGGCGCTCGCGCGCTGGCTCGGGCCGACGCTCCTGCGGCCGCAGACGGCGACGCGCGCCGCGACCGACGAGACGCTCCGCGCCTCCCTCGACGCGGCAGGGCTCACCGGGCGGCTGCGGCGCGACGTCCTCGACCCCTTCCTGGCCGGCGTGCTCGCCGACAGCGGCGGCGACGCATCCGCCAACTACGTGCGGCTGCTGCTGCGCTCGTTCGCGCTCGGCGCGCCGGGTCTGCCGTCGCGCGGGATGCAGGCGCTGCCCGAGCAGCTCGCCGCGGGGCTGCACACCGCGGTACGGCTGAGAACCGCCGCGCGCGAGGTGCGCGAGGTGTCGAGTGGCGTCGAAGTCGCGACCGACGCTGGTTCGCTGCGGGCACGGGCAGCGGTCATCGCGGTCGGTCCGCAGCACGTCGCCGAGCTCGCATCGCTGCCCGCGCCTGCGACGCACGGCCTCACGACCTGGTGGTTCCGTGCCACCGGGCAGCCGCGCACCGGGCCCTTCCTGCTGCTCGATGCGTCGCGGCCGGGCGGCGGCCCGGCAGGCCCGATCTGGAACACGGCGGTCATCTCCCGCGTCGCGCCGTCGTACGCACCGCCGGGCGAGCATCTCGTGCAGGCGACGACGCTGCTCGGGGAGCCCGACGGTCGAGCCGACGAGCAGGCGGTTCGCCGTGACCTCGCCCGGCTCTACGGCACCTCGACGACACGGTGGGAGGTGCTCACGCACCACGTCGTGACGCACACGCTGCCGGCGCAGCCACCCGGACCGATCGCCCGCGGACCGGTGTGGACGGGGGAGCGCGTGCTCGTCACGGGCGACCATCGCGAGACCGCATCGATCCAGGGCGCGCTGGCCGCGGGTGTGCACGCGAGCCGCGCGGTCGCCGCCCGGCTCGGCCTCGCGTAGCGGAGTCCGTCGCCCGCCGCGCTCGCGCGGCCGAGGGCCCGCAGGCGCACGCACGGCCCGCACGCGCACGCAGCTCACTCCGAGGTCGGCGGCCTCCGGCTGCGCTTCGTCTCGGAGCGCTTGCTCTTGGCCTCGAGCCGCCGACGCTGCGACCCCTTCGTGGGCCGGGTCGGCCGCCGTGCGGCGCGAGGTGCGACCGTCTTGATCGTCGTGACGGTCAGACGTGCGGAGCGCAGCGGCGGAAGTGTCATCCGCTATCGCGCCGCCGCCCAGCCGTCTGGGACCCAGTCGAAGTCGCGGGAGCGGGCCGTGCTGAGCTGGGCGACGGCATCGCTGGCTGCGTCGGCCGCGAGAGATGCCAGCTGGTCCTCGATCCCGCGCTGCGCGAGCGCGCAGGCGAGCTCGCGCCGGAGGTCGACCGGCAGCTCGACCGTGCTGGTGACGCATACGAGCGCGATCGCGAGCACGTGCTCGTCGGACAGCGCTTCGATGCCGCGGGAGCGCTGCTCGGCCCGCGTCTCCTGGCTGCGCTCCCAGGCCGTCTGCTCGCGCTGCGCCATCGCGGCGAGCCAGTCGTAGTCGCCGTGCTCGTCGAGCTGTCGCAGGCGGGGCAGGGCGAGCTCGGCGGTCAGCTGGCGCTCCTCGAGCGGCAGCATGCGGCGGATCTGCATCGGCAGGCTCGTCGGTGTGCGCCCGATCCGCCGCGCGATCTGCTCGATGGTCGCCCCGGATCGGCAGGCCTGCATGATGGCGGCGAAGTCCTCCTCCGCCCACGGTTGTCCGCTCCGCGGGGTGGGCGTGTTGCGGAACTCAGCCAAGAGCTGGTCATCGTCGGAAGTGGGTTCATCCATGAGCGCACTGTGCACGCGATGGCGGGCGCGGCGCGTGAGGGCAGCGAGCAGGTGTGGAGAACGTCGGTCGGCGGCTGCGCTGAGAGGATGGCCGGATGACCGCAACGCTCGTCGCCCAGTCGCTCGCCGGCGGCCACGGCCACCGCACCCTCTTCGACTCGCTCGACCTCACCGTCGCGCCCGGCGACGTCGTCGGCGTGGTCGGGGTGAACGGCGCGGGCAAGTCGACGCTGCTGCGCATCCTCGCAGGCATCGACGAGCCGCAGGCCGGCAGCGTCTCGCTCGCGCCGGCCGACGCCTTCGTCGGCTTCCTCCCGCAGGAGCACGAGCGCGTGCCCGGCGAGAGCGTCGTCGAGTACATCGGTCGCCGCACGGGCACCGCGCGGGCGACCAGGGAGATGGATGTCGCCGCAGCGGCGCTGGCCGACCCGGCACCCGCGAGCGGTGCGGACCCGGCCGACGTCTACGCATCCGCTCTCGACCGATGGCTCGCCAGCGGTGCTGCCGACCTCGACGAGCGGCTGCCGATCGTGCTGGCCGAGCTCGGGCTCGAGGTGGACGGCGGGGCCATGATGACCTCGCTCTCGGGCGGGCAGGCGGCGCGCGTCGGGCTCGCCGCGCTGCTGCTGAGCCGTTTCGACATCGTGCTGCTCGACGAGCCCACCAATGACCTCGACCTCGACGGGCTCGAACGGCTCGAGGCCTTCGTGCAGGGTCTGCGCGGCGGCGTCGTGCTGGTCAGCCACGACCGCGAGTTCCTCGCGCGCTGCGTGACGCGCGTGCTCGAGCTCGACCTGGCGCAGTCGTCGAACCGCATCTACGGCGGCGGCTACGACTCCTATCTGGAGGAGCGGGCGACGGTGCGCCGGCACGCGCGCGAGCAGTACGACGAGTTCGCCGAGAAGAAGGCGGATCTCGTCGCGCGCGCCCGCACGCAGCGAGAGTGGTCGAGCCAGGGCGTGCGCAACGCCATGAAGAAGGCGCCCGACAACGACAAGAACCGCCGCCGGGCGATGACGGAGTCGAGCGAGAAGCAGGCGCAGAAGGTGCGGCAGATGGAGAGCCGCATCGCGCGGCTCGACGAGGTCGAGGAGCCGCGCAAGGAATGGCAGCTCGAGTTCACGATCGGCGCGGCACCGCGGTCGAGCTCCGTCGTCTCGACGCTCAGCGGCGCCGTGCTGCGGCAGGGCGATTTCACGCTCGGGCCGGTGTCGCTGCAGGTGAACGCGGGGGAGCGCATCGGCATCACCGGCCCGAACGGGGCGGGCAAGTCGACGCTGCTGCGCGCGCTGCTGGGCACGCAGGCGCCCGATGAGGGGTCGGCGAGCCTGGGCGCGAGCGTGCAGATCGGCGAGATCGACCAGGCGCGCTCGCTGCTGGCGGGCACGCGGCCGCTCGCGACGGCCTTCGAGTCGCTCGTGCCGGAGATGGCATCTGGCGAGGTGCGCACGCTGCTGGCGAAGTTCGGGCTGCGCGCCGATCACGTCGGCCGGCCGGTGGACGAGCTCTCGCCCGGCGAGCGCACGCGGGCGGCGATGGCGCTGCTGCAGGCCCGCGGCGTGAACGTGCTGGTGCTCGACGAGCCGACGAACCACCTCGACCTGGTGGCGATCGAGCAGCTCGAGCAGGCGCTCGAGAGCTACGACGGCACGCTCCTGCTGGTGACCCACGACCGGCGGATGCTCGCCACGGTGCGGACGGATCGGCATTGGCACGTCGATGGAGGCCGGGTCACCGAGCTCTGATCTGCTCGCCGGCCGGATGCGCGGGCGGCGGCCCCGTCGGGGTTAGCCTGTGCCCGGGAGGCACGATGCTCTACGCGCTGCTCTGGGGCGGGATCGCCGCCTCGTCGCTGCTGATCGGCGCGGCGCTCGCCGTCGTGCGGCAATGGTCTGAGGTCGCGATCGGCGTCGTCCTCGCCTTCGGTGCCGGTGCACTGATGGCGAGCGTCGCCTTCGAGCTCGCCGAGGGCGGGCTGCGTGACGGCGGCCCGCTCGCCGTCGGGGCGGGCCTGGCCGCCGGCGCCCTCGCCTACTTCTTCGCCGATCGCGGTGTCGAGCGGTGGTCGGGTCGCAAGGGCGCGAGTGCCGCAGGAGCGCCGCTTGCGATCGGCGCGCTGCTGGACGGCATCCCCGAGCAGGCGGTGCTGGGGATCGGTCTGGCCGGTGGCGGCGCGGTCAGCATCGCGCTGCTGGTGTCGGTGTTCGTCTCGAACCTGCCCGAATCGATCGGCGCATCCGCCGACATGCTCGCCGTGGGGCGCTCGCGCCGCTTCGTGCTGCTGCTCTGGGTCGGGGTCGCAGCCGTGAGCGTGCTGGCGGCGGTGGCGGGCGCGCTGGTCGCGGACATCGCCTCGCCGGCGCTCGCGGGTGTCGTCGACGGCTTCGCGGCGGGTGCGCTGCTGGTGATGCTCGTGGACGCGATGATCCCGGAGGCGAGGCAGAAGGCGCGGGACCTCGCCGGCCTCGCGACCGTGGTCGGCTTCGCCGTCGCCGCGGCGCTGTCGCTGCTCGTCTGAGGCATGCCGCGCCGGCGCGTGCCAGAGTGAGCCGTGTGAGCACGCAGACGAACCCGGCGTTCGAGCCGCCGGGCGGACGCCGGGTGATCCCCGTCCGGACCAGCTACGCGCCCTCGCACACGTGCTCGCCGGCGCTGCGCATGCGCGTGCTCCGGCAGACGCCGCTGTTCGCCGAGCTCTCCGACGACGAGCTGCGCTCGATCGACGCGCGGATGACGAACTTCCACGCGGATCCGAACGACATCATCCACCGGCAGGGTGATCGCGCGCAGCACTTCTACGTGCTCGCCGCCGGGCGCATGAAGGCCTACCGCACCAGCTCAGAGGGACAGCAGGCGGTCGTGGACCTGCTCGGCTCCGGGGATGCCTTCGGCGGCGTCGACTCCTTCGGTCGCGCCGAGCACGCGGAGACGGTCGAGGCGCTCACGACCGCGTGCGTGCTGCGCATCGACGCCGACGGCTTCCACCGCATCCTGCGCGAGTTCCCGCCGGTGGCGCTGCGCCTGATCGATGACCTGGCCGATCAGCTGCTGGAGTCCCGCGAGGCCGTCACGCAGCGCTCGACCACCGTCACGCAGCGTGTCGCGGCCACGCTGCTGCGACTGGCGGCCAAGTTCGGCGAGCGCGACGATGACCGCGCCGGCATCCTCATCCAGCTGCCGCTGACCCGTGCAGACCTCGCCGGCATGACCGGCTCGACGGCAGAGTCGGTCTCCCGGGCGATGAGCCGGATGCGCTCGGCCGGCCTGGTCGAGTCGGGTCGACGCTGGACGCGGATCGTCGACGTCGCTGGGCTCCAGCGCCTCGCAGACTGAACCACCGCATCCGCTCGACGAATGCCACGACGACGGATCTGCAGCAGCATGACGGGCGTCATGGTCGGTTCGCTGCCCGCTTCCTAGATTGAGATCGAGCCTCCAGCCGGAGGCCGATCCAGGAGGAGGATGGTCATGACCACCACGACGACACCCACGCACACGAAGCTCCGCGCGGAAGGCTTCTCCTGCCCCTCGTGCGTGACGAAGATCGAGAAGCAGGTCGGGCGGCTGGATGGCGTCGAGGCCGTGCAGGTGCACTTCGCGTCCTCGCGCATCGAGGTCGAGCATGACGCCGCCAAGGTGAGCGTCGACGAGATCGTCGACGCGGTCGCCAAGGCCGGCTACGTCTCGAAGCCCTCGGCCTTCTGAGCCCCGCCGCCGCAGAGCAGCGTCTCTGCGGCGGCCCATCCGTCGCAGCGTACGAGCAGAGCTGAGCAGAGAAGAGCAGGACCGTGAACAGGTTGCGGAAGGTCGCGGCAGGGCGATGGTTCGTCCCCGCAGTGTCGGGCACGCTGATCGTGCTGTCGTTCGTCGCCGATCGCGCGCTGGGGATGACCCTCGCGGGCGACCTCCTGATGGTCGCGGCGGCCCTCGTCGCAGGCAGGCGCATCGCCGTCGGCGCGGTGCGATCGCTGCTCGCGAAGCACATCGGCATCGACCTGCTGGTGTCGGTCGCCGCGATCGGCGCGATCATCATCGCCAACTACTGGGAGGCGGCCGCCGTCACGTTCCTGTTCGCGGTCGGGCACGCGCTCGAGGCCGCGACACTGAACCGCACGCGCGCTGCCCTCGCCGCGCTCGTCGCGGTCGCCCCCGACGTCGCCGTCGTGCTTCGCGACGGCCGACAGGTCGAGGTGCAGGCCGGCGCGGTAGTGCCCGACGAGACGGTGCTGGTGAAGAACGGTGCGAAGGTGCCTGTCGATGGCATCGTGATCGACGGCTCCGCAGGCATCGACGAAGCCTCCATCACGGGTGAGTCGATTCCGGTCGAGAAGTCGGCCGGCGACCGGGTGTTCGCCGGCACCGTCTCGCGCAGCGGCTTCCTGCAGGTGCGCGCGACCGGCATCGGCGCCGACACCACGCTCGCGCGCATCATCCACCGCGTGGAGGAGGCGCAGGACGCGAAGGCGAAGACGCAGTCGTTCATCGACCGCTTCTCGCGCTGGTACACGCCCGGCGTGATGGTGCTGGCGCTCGCCGCCGGCCTCGTCAGCGGCGACGTCGTGCTGGCGCTCACGCTGCTGGTCATCGGCTGCCCGGGCGCGCTCGTGATCTCGATCCCGGTCGCCATCGTGGCGGGCATCGGCCGCGCCGCCAAGGACGGCATCCTCATCAAGGGCGGCGAGTTCCTCGAGACCTCCGCGAGGATCGACGTGGTCGCGGTCGACAAGACCGGCACCATCACCGAGGGGCGCCCGGAGCTGACGGATGTCGTCGTGCTCGACCCGACGCTCGAGCGCTCCGACGTGCTGCAGTGGGCGGCGCGCGCCGAGGCCGGCTCCGAGCACCCGCTCGCCAAGCCGATCCTCGACGCCGCAGACGCCGAAGGGCTCCGCTACGCCCTGCCGGAACGCATCGAACCGATCGTCGGCAAGGGGATCGCGGTCACGTCCGGGGGCCGTCGCGTGCTCATCGGCAACGCCGCGCTGCTCGAGCAGTTCGGCATCGTCGACGACGGCAGCGCCGCGCGTGCTGCCGAAGCGCTCGCGCGCCGCGGGCGGACGCCGATGATCATCGCGGTCGACGACGCCGCCATCGGTGTCGTGGCGGTCGCAGACACGCTGCGCGCCGACGCCGCAGCGATGGTGGCGAGCCTGCACGAGGCGGGCGTGCGGCGCGTCATCATGCTCACCGGCGACGTGCAGCCCGTCGCCGACGCGATCGCCGACGCCACCGGCATCGACGACGTGCGCGCGGGACTGCTGCCGGAGGACAAGCTCGATGCCGTCCGCGAGCTGCAGCGGGCCGGCCACACGGTCGCGATGGTGGGCGACGGCGTCAACGACGCCCCGGCGCTCGCGATCGCCGACATCGGCGTCGCGATGGGTGCGGCAGGCTCCGCCGTGGCGGTCGAGACCGCCGACATCGCACTCATGGGCGACAACCTGCTGAAGCTGCCCGAGGCGATCTCGCTCGCGAAGCGCACCGTGTCGGTCATGCGGCAGAACATCGCGATCGCGCTCATCACGGTGGTGGCGCTGCTCGCAGGCGTCTTCCTGGGCGGCGTGACGATGGCCATCGGCATGCTCGTGCACGAAGGATCCGTGCTCGTGGTGATCGCCAACGCGATGCGGCTGCTGCGCCGGCGGACGGCGGCTGCCTCCGCTCGCCGGGTGGCGCGAGCGGCCGAGCGCGACCGGCTGCCCGCAAGGACGAGCTGACGGGTGCGCCCGCGTATCAGCCGTGCAGCGCCAGCTTGGCACGCGTCGTGCGTCGGCGCACGAGCCCGAGCCGGTCGTCGATGCGGGCGCGGGCGGTGAGCCTGCGAGTCGTCCATGGTGCGGTCATGATCGCCCACACGACGGCAACCATCAGCGCCTCCCAGCCGATGTAGATCGGCCACGGCCCGAGCGCGTCCAGGATCGATGGACCCTCGGGCGCGCGGCTGAGGTAGCCGTAGTTCGCGCCCGTCACCGAGTTGGCCACCAGGGCGACGGCAGCCCAGCCAACGGTCAGCACGAAGGCGGTGCCGTAGCCGAACCAGGTGGGCTGGAAGCCGAGCCCCCAGACCAGCACCACGGGGGCGAGCAGGGCGGCGATGTGCAGCAGCCAGTACATCGCGAACTCCAGCGCCGGCACCTGGAAGTAGTTGAGGTCGGGGGTGACGAACGACTGCAGGTTCAGCGTCAGGCCCCAGAAGTACGACACCGCGATCGCCCAGCCCGATCGGGTGATGAGCGCGATGGCCGTGACCAGCCGCAGGGCGTCCGAGAAGTGGAACGGGAGCGACTCGTTGATGTCCCAGTTCGCTGGCAGTATGCCCCACGCCATCCACAGCAGCGTCAGCACGAGCAGGATCCAGCCGGAGCGCGTGATCCACCTCTCCGCGCGCCGGACGTCTTTCGCCCTGCGGATCGCGAGGGGGAGCGCGACGATCAGCGCGACGGTCACCGCGAGCACGAGCAGGTGCTCCACGCCATATGGCTGCATGCGGTCGATCGGCACGACGCGGAGGATCATTCTTGCAGTCTAGGCAAAAGGTTGGGCCGCGCGGTGCAGCGCTGCACGGTCAGCCGCCGAGCGGCAGCGTGGCCACCACCTCGTGCAACGGGCGTCGGCCCCGACCGAGCAGCTGGGAGTCGATTAGCTCGACCTCCTCCACCTGCCACTCGCGCGAGCGATAGGTGTCGAGCACGCGCACCCACCGCAGCGCGCTGCGCCCGCGCGGGGGACGGGCGAGCGTCAGGTGCGGCACGAAGCGCCGGCCCTCGGGCACCGCGCCCGCGTCGTTCGCGGCACCGCGCACGCGACGCGCAATGCCGTCGAGCTCGGCACGGCCGCGCTCGACGCCCAGCCACAGCACCACTGGGCGGTCGGGATGCGGGAACGCGCCCGCCCCGCCCAGCCGGCACCCGAACGGCACCAGGTCGGCGACCGCGATGCGCAGCCGCTCCTCGAGCGGTTCGAGGATGCTCTCGGGCACGTCTGGCAGGAAGGCGAGCGTCAGGTGCATGCGGTCCGCGGACGTCCAGTGCAGCCCTTCGCGCACGTCGAGGAACTCGGCGAGGTCCTCTCGCACATCCTCGGGCGGCACGGCCGCCACGAACATCCGCCGTCCCATGCGCCAACGGTAGAGGGTGCCGGCGCCGGGTGCCGTGTGAGCCGTGTCGGCGGTCGGACATAGCCTGACCACGTCCGTCTCCACACCCCAGCAAGGAGCATCCATGTCGCTCGAGACCGCAGCCATCACAGCTTGGACATTCGTCGCAGAATGCCCCATTCCGGAGGACGTCCGGCCGATGCTCGTGGAGGGCGAGCAGCCGATCGCCGCGTACAAGACGTTCCGCGACTCGGCGGTGTTCACGAACAAGCGGCTGATCGTTCGGGATGCGCAGGGGATGACCGGGAAGAAGGTCGAGATGTACTCGCTGCCGTACTCGACCGTGAACATGTGGTCCTCCGAGAACGCCGGCACACTCGACTTCAACTCAGAGCTCGAGCTGTGGACCAGGGCCGGTCACATCAAGATCAAGGTCGGCAAGGGCGTCGACGTCCGTCGGCTCGATCATCTGATCGCCCACGTGGTGCTGGGCGGGCACTGAGTCACGCGAACGGCCGGATTGGAGCCGTCGACGTCGAGCGCCGACCGCCGTAGGCTCGGCCACATGGACGAGCTGCGCATCCGCACCACGATTCTGCAGGAGGGGCCCGCTGCCTCGATCCGACTGACGGACCAGCAGGTGAGCGCGCTCGGAGGGGCGCGCAATGCTCCCGTCACGGTCACCATCGGCGACCGCACCGCGCGGCTGCGCATCGGGCAGATGGGCGGCGAGAGCATGGTGGGGCTCAGCAAGGCCTCGCGGGCCGAGCTGGGCGTCGAATACGGCGACGAGGTGGAGGCGATCATCGCGCTCGACACCGCTGATCGCCCGGTCGAGCTGCCGCCGGAGCTGGAGGCGGCGCTCGCCGAGGATCCGGCCGCGCGAGCGGCGTTCGACTCGCTCGCGCCCTCGAAGCGCAAGGAGATGGCACGCGGCATCGCCGATGCCAAGGCGGCGGAGACCAAGCAGCGCCGGCTGGAGAAGGCGCTCGAGCAGCTGCGCGCGATCACCGCGGGGTGACGGGATTCGTGATCACGATCAAGCGCGTCTACGACGAGCCCGCGGGCGATGACGGACTGCGCGTGCTCGTCGATCGGCTGTGGCCGAGGGGCGTCAGCAACGAGCGCGCGGCGATCGCGGCGTGGCCGAAGGACGCGGCGCCGACGGCCGAGCTGCGGCAGTGGTTCCACGGCGGCGGCGTCAGCTTCGAGCAGTTCGCCGTCCGCTACCGCGACGAGCTCGACGCGGGGGAGGGCGGCGCCGACCTCTCGGCCGAGCTGGAGGGGCACGACCGCATCACCTTCGTGACCGCGGCGACCGATCCCGAGCGCAGCAACGCATCCGTGCTCCGCGACTGGCTCTCGGCGCGGCGCTGACGCCAAAGGCTGACCCCTCAGCGCCGACCCATCGGGCCGACACTGCCGGCTGACCGAGCGCTGATCCCGAGCGCTCAGCCGCCGTCCTGCGCGGCCGATGGCGCTGCCGCGTCGAGCCGAGCGAGCCGGTCGAGGGCGCGCGCCCGCCGCTCCGCCTGCGGCAGCTCCCACCAGGCGGTGCCTCGCTCGCCGAGCCCCTCCTTCGCGAGCTGCACCCGGTCGCGCGCAGCGCGCACGGCCCGCTCGTCGGCAGCGGTGCGGACGGCCGAGCGAGCACGCCCGAGGTGCGAGCGCAGGCGCGCCGCGACGTCGGCGTCCAGCGCCGGATCCTCGGCTCGCCAGCGGCGCCCGTCGACGACGATCCAGTGCCCGTCGGCCGTGTGGGGCGCGCCCGCCGCGTCGCCGTTCAGCGGCGCTCGATCGGTACGTGGCGCAGCTTGGCTGTCACCGGGCCCAGGCCGACGCGCACGGTCAGCACGCCGTCCTCGTAGAAGGCGGTGATGTCGTCGTCGTCGGCGCCCTGCGGCAGGCGGATGTCGCGGGCGAGCGCGCCGTAGCGGAACTCGGTGCGCTGCGGCTCGCGCTTGTCGGGATGCCGCTCGGCGTGGATGCGCAGCACCCCGTGCTCGACCGTCACGTCGATGTCGCGCTCGGGCTCGAGCCCGGGCAGCTCGGCATGCACCGTGAAGGCCTCGTCGTCCATGACCTCCTCGACGCGGATGCCCGGCAGCGGGCTCTTGCCGTCCCAGCCGCCCATGAGCGCGAACGCGTCGACCCACTCCGTGAAGGGCGGGAAGATCGGGTACTTTCGCGAAGTCTCCGCAGTCATGGTGAACTCCCCTCCTCGGCCTCGGTGCCTGCCCCATGTCTACTCCGCTTCCGGCAGCGCCTCAATGGCCCTCGGGCGGATGCGCTGCGCGCGTCCCGATGGCGGGTTGCGGGGCGCTCGTGGTTCGATGGCCGCATGAGCGACGCCACCGAGACCCGCATCGTCGAGGCCAGCCGCGTGATCGCGGCACCGGCCGACGTCATCTTCGAGCAGATCGCCGACCCGGCGAAGCAGCCCGCCTGGGACGGCAACGACAACCTGGGCGAGGCGCCCGAGGGGCAGCGGGTGCGCGCGACGGGCGAGGTGTTCTCGATGACGCTGACCAAGGGCGCGGTGCGCGAGAACCACGTGGTCGAGTTCCAGGAGGGCCGCCGCATCGCCTGGAAGCCGGCGGAGGAGGGCAAGCCGCCCATCGGCCAGCTGTGGCGCTGGGAGCTGGAGCCCGAGGGCACCGGCACGCGCGTGACCCACACCTACGACTGGAGCGAGCTGCAGGACGAGAGCCGGCTCGATCGTGCGCGCAACACGACGCCGGCGAACCTGCTGGCCTCGGTCGACCGGCTCGCGGGGCTGCTCGAGGGCTGACCCTCACCTCCTGCCGAGGGCTCAGCGGTGCCGCTGAGCGAAATGCTGCTGCGAGCGGGTAGCATGGGTGCAGGCGTCAGCTTGCCGGTCACCGTCGGTGCCGCATCACGGCATCCCGTGCACCGCAGCCGCCGTCACCCGCTCACCGGGTCGCCGTCATGTGCACGGCGCCCTCCGCAGCATGAACGCCGGGGCCCGAGCATCGCGGCCCCGCCTCGAATGGAGGACATGTGGCAGACGCCGCAACCATCGATGCGTCGCAGACGGACGAGAACCCGTCGGACGCATCCACCGGGCCGTCGCGCGACCGCGATGCGCTCATCCCGCAGCTCGCCCGCGCCGTCCGGCAGGTCGAGGCGGGCGTCAAGCGCGGGGCCGCCTCGCGCTCGACGCGCGTGAAGCTGCAGGTCGTCGCGCAGCTCGCCCGCGAGGAGCGAGCGCGCGTCAAGAGCGATGCCGCTCTGACGCCCGCCGAGCGCACCGAAGACCTCAAGCGGCTCGACGGCATCGCCGTCATCCTGGCCAAGGCTGCGAGCCGCGAGCCCACGCTGCTGCCGCTGCTGGGCGAGGGCGCCCCCGTCACCGACGCGGTGAAGGAGCGCAAGCGCGAGATGCTGCTCGCCGCCGGCCTCGAGCCCGAGCCGGAGCCCGAGCCCGTGGCCGAGCCCGAGTCGCAGGAACCGCAGGCGCCGCAGGTGGTGCCGCCGTCGGTGCACCGCGTCACGCTCGCGAACCCCTTCCTCGAGCCCGACCTCACGCACCTGCGCCGCAGGCCAGAGCGCGACCGGCTGGCGGGCTTCGACCTGCTCTCGCCGCTCTACCTCTCGTTCGAGGTGGCGGCTGACGGCAAGCCCGCCTGCATGCCGATGCCCGAGCCCAAGCAGCGCGTCGCCCCCGGTGGCGAGGAGCTCATGCACCATCAGGCGCAGCTCGTGCAGGCCGCCCGCGACGGGCACCGCTCGTTCCTGCTGGCCGACGAGCCGGGCCTGGGCAAGACCGCGCAGGCGCTGCTCGCGGCACAGGCGGCGGATGCGTTCCCGCTGCTGGTCGTCGCACCGAGCGTCGTGAAGATCAACTGGGCGCGTGAGACCGAGCGCTGGGTGCCGGGCCGCCGCGCCGCGGTCGTGCAGGGCGACGGCAACGAGCTCGATGCGTTCGCCGACGTCGTGATCGTCAACTACGAGGTGCTCGACCGCCACCTGGGCTGGCTGGAGCGCTTCGGCTTCCGCGGCATGGTCGTCGACGAGGCGCACTTCATCAAGAACACCCGCTCGAAGCGGTCGCGCCACGTCCTGCAGATCGCCGCCGCCATGCGTGAGCGGGTCGGCAACCCGCTGCTGATGGCGCTGACGGGCACGCCGCTCATCAACGACATCGAGGACTTCGGCGCCATCTGGCGGTTCCTGGGCTGGATCGACCACAAGGAGCCGAACGCCGAGCTCACCGACGACCTGGAGGAGATCGGGCTGACGCCCATGGACCGCGGCTTCTATCCCGCGGCCCGCAAGGCGGTCATCGACATGGGCATCGTGCGGCGCCGCAAGATCGATGTCGCCAGCGACATCCCCGCTCGCCGCATCGCCGACATCCCCGTCGAGCTCGACGAGTCCGAGGTGCGCTCCATCCGGGCCGCCGAGCGCGAGCTCGTCGACCGCATGCTGCGCCGCTACGACGCCGCCATGCTGCAGCGCTCCGCCGATGAGGCCGAGGGCGTCGACGACGACCTCGTGCACCGCATCGCCCGCGGCGAGGTCGAGACGCAGGAGGGCGGCACCGGCGAGAACGTCTTCGCGCTCGCCCGCCGCATCGGCCGCGCGAAGGCCGATCTGGCGGCCGACTACGCCGCCCAGCTCGCTCACTCGGTCGGCAAGGTGGTCTTCTTCGCGAAGCACATCGACGTGCTCGACACGGCAGAGGCGACGCTCGCCAAGGCCGGCATCAAGACGGTGTCGATCCGCGGCGACCAGACGCCGACGCAGCGCCAGAAGGCGATCGACGCCTTCACCAACGACGCGTCGGTGCAGGTCATCGTCTGCTCGCTGATGGCGGCCGGTGTCGGCGTCAACCTGCAGGCGGCCGCCGACATGGTGCTCGCCGAGCTGTCCTGGACCGACGCCGAGCAGACGCAGGCGATCGACCGCATCCACCGCATCGGCCAGCAGATGCCGGTCACTGTGTGGCGCATCCTCGCCGCGCAGACGATCGACACCCGCATCGCCGAGCTGCTCGACACGAAGGCGGGCCTCGTCGGCCGCGCGATCGACGGTGCTGCCGGCGACGAGCCCACGAGCGGCGACCTGCGGCTCGCGGCGGTCGAGGGCATGCTGCGCGACGCCATCGTGGCGCGCGCGCAGAGCTAGCGGCAGCCGGGCAGCCGGGCGTGGCCGACGCGATCTTCGAGCATCCGCGGCTCGCGGCGGTCTACGACGCGCTCGATCCCGACCGCAGCGACCTCGAGGTGTACGTCGCCATCGCGGTCGACGAGCTCGGCGCGCGCTCGGTGCTCGACATCGGCTGCGGCACCGGCACCCTGGCGCTCATGCTCGCCGACCGCGGTGTCGACGTGGTCGGCGTCGACCCGGCCCGCGCATCCGTCGACGTCGCCCGCGGCAAGCCCCGCGCCGAGCGCGTGCAGTGGCACGTGGGCACAGCGGATGCGCTGCCGCCGATGGCCGCGGATGTCGCGACCATGACGGCGAACGTCGCGCAGGTGTTCATCGACGACGCCGACTGGCACGGCGTGCTCGTGGCTGCGCGCGAGCGGCTGCGGCCGGGTGGCACGCTCGTGCTCGAGGCGCGCAGGCCCGAGCGGCAGGCGTGGCTCGACTGGACCCCGGAGGCGACCCGCCAGCTGGTCGACGTCGCCCACGAGGGGCCGGTCGAGGACTGGGTCGAGGTGACGCACGTCGACACCGCAGCGCCCGACGGGCCACTGGTCACCTTCGTCTCGCCGACGGTGTTCCATCGCGATGGCCATCGCATCGAGTCGGTCTCGACGCTGCGGTTCCGCAGCCGGGAGCGCATCGAGCGCTCGCTCGTGGCCGCCGGTCTCGAGCTGGTCGACGTGCGCGACGCGCCCGACCGGCCGGGCCGCGAGTGGGTCTACCTGGCCCGCCGCCCCTGATCTCAACGGCTCTTCCGGAGCGATGTGCAGAACTTCTGCACATCGGCTCCGCATTGCCGTTGCGTTGACGCTAGTGCTGGGCGGTCGGGGCCGCCTCGTCGAGCACGGCGGCGCGCGCCTGCTCGAGCGCCTGCGTGAAGACCTCCGCCGGCTGCGCGCCCGAAAGGCCCAGCCGCATGTCGAACACGAAGAACGGCACGCCGTTCACGCCGATCTGCTGTGCCTGCGCGATGTCGGCCCGCACGGCGGGCAGATAGCGCTCATCCGCGAGCGCGTCGCGGATCTCGCGCTCGTCGAGACCGGCTCCGGCGCCGATGGCGACGAGCGTGTCGACGTCGCCGATGTCGCTGCCCTGCTCGAAGTGAGCTGACAGCAGCGCCTCCTTGACCGCATCCGCGCCGCCGTGCGCCTTCGCCAGGTGCAGCAGCTGGTGCGCGCGCAGGCTGTTGGCGACCACCAGCCGGTCGAAGTCGTAGTGCAGGCCCTCGCCGGCCGCCTGCGTCGTCACGTGCTGGAACATCTGCTGCACCTGCTCGACGGGCATGCCCTTGCGGCTCGCGAGGTACTCGACCTCGGTGCCCTCGTAGTGCTCGGGCAGCGTCGGGTCGAGCTGGTACGAGTGCCAGGTGACCTCGACCTCGTCCCTGTGCTCCCAGGCGCCGAGCGCCTTCTCGAACCGGCGCTTGCCGATGAAGCACCACGGGCAGGCCACGTCTGACCAGATATCGATCTGCATGCTCAGGGCAACGCGATCGTGCGCTGTCTGATTCCCGGCCGGCCGGTGCAGGCCCAGCGGGGCCGTGCCGGGAGTCGGCTCAGCGGGGCAGCTCGTCGATCAGCGCGTCGGCCTCCGGGTCGTCCCAGTCGTCGAGGTCGAAGTCGTCCTCTGCGGCGGCATCGCCGGCTGCGGCCTGCTCGGTCGTGGCGTCAGGCGACGCGGTCTCCGTGTCGGTGCCCAACCAGGCGTCGGCGGCGGCTTCGAGATCCTCATCCACACCCGCGTCGAGCTCGTCGTCGTCGCGCTCGGCATCCTCGGCGAGCTCGTCGCGCAGCCACTGCGCGAGCGTGCCGTCGGCCTCCGCCTCGACCATCGCATCGACGTTCTCCTCGTCGAGCAGCAGGATGGCGGCCACCGTGTCGCCGTCCCGGCCGACGATCGTGTCGTCGTCGCCGTCCTCGCCGGGCACGCGCTCGACGGTGTCGTGCCACCCCGACATCACGTCCTCGACATGCGCCGCGATCCGCTCGCGGTCTTCCAGCCAGTCGGTCATCGCGCCTCCTCAGCATCCGATCGGTGACCAGTCTGCACCCGTCGCAGGCGCCGCGCCTGCACGATGTAGTCGATGCCTGCCACGACGTGCAGCCCGATGCCGAGCAGCAGCAGCGTCATGCCCACCGGTGCGACCCACGCGAGCACGGTCTGGCCGAGCAGCAGCACGACAATCGCGGTCAGCAGCAGCGCGGTGCGCACCTTGCCGACCCAGGACACGTGGATGCTGCCGGCGTGCGCCGCCCTGCCTGCGAACACCACAGTGGCGACGTCGACCGCCGCGATCACGCCGAGCATCCACCAAGCGACGGTGCCGTTGAGTGCGAGCGCGAGCGTCACGCCGATGATGCCGACGCGGTCGGCGATGGGGTCCAGCACCTCGCCGAGCCGCGACTCCTGGTGCAGGGCGCGGGCGAGCACGCCGTCGATCCAGTCGGTCGCAGCCCATAGGGCGAGCAGGATGACGGGCAGCCACGAGCCCTCCGCGCCGGCGACGATGAGCCAGCACACCGGCACGAGCAGCAGCAGCCGCGCGAGCGTGATCACGTTCGGCAGCGTGACGACGCGGGTGAAGAAGGGATCGTCCGGATCGCGCTCGCGAGCCGAGATGAGAGGCATGCCTTCTTGATAGCACAGCCGATTCGGGGCTGGCGGCCCGCTACGCCTCGCGCGGTGCCCAGCGCCGAGTCGCGAAGCCGACCAGGATGCCGACGAGCGCGCCGACGAGCGACTCGACCAGCCGGTCGACCACCAGTACCTCGACGGCTGTCGGCGACGCCAGCGGCACGGCCAGCAGGGCGAGCGGGGTGATGGCGATCATGGCGATGCCGTAGTCGCGACCGACCAGCAGCTCGGCCACGAAGGTGACGGCGATCGTGCCCGCCAGCAGCACGCCGATGGCAGAGCGCGCGACGCGGCGCAGCTGCACGCGGCGGCCGGCCCGCAGCGTCCAGTCCCGGGTGATGTCGCCGCGCGGCGTCGGCAGCCCGCGCGCGCTGCAGCGCGGTGCCCGCAGCGCCGATCGGCCAGGCGGGCGATGGCGGCGGCGCGACGAGTGCGCCGAGCGCGACCATCGTCACCAGCACGCAGGCGGCTGTCAGCCGCATGGTTGACGGTGCTGCTGGCGCTCACGCCTGCGCGCCCGCGCACTGCGCGAGGCCGAGCCGCACCATCTCCACGATGCGTGCGGCGAAGGCCTCGCGGGTCTGTGCATCGAGCGAGCGCAGCGGCCCGTCCACCGTGAGCATCGCGAAGCCGTGCACGGCCGACCAGGCCAGCGCCTCTGCCCCCGCCCGCTCATGCTCGGTCAGCTCGCCGGCGTCGACGAGCGCGTCGAGCGCTCGCTCCAGCTGCTCGTACGGAGTGCGCCCGCAGGCGCCCCGGCCGCGCTCGTCGTGGGCGGCCCCGAGGTCGCCGCGGGTGCGGAACGCGAGCCGGAACAGCCCCGGCTCCTGCCACGCGAAGCGGATGTAGCCGATGCCGGTCGCGGCGATCGCGCCGTCCGCCCAGGCCCGGCGGTCATCGGACGGGACGAGTGCGAGCTCGGTCTCCATCGCATCCGCCACCATCGCCTGCGCCCGCAGCGCCAGTTCGAGGAGCAGCTCCTCATGGCCCTCGAAGTGGCGGTAGACGGCCGAGGGCGCGACGCCGGCGACGCGTGCGAGCTCGCGCACGCTGACACCCTCGGGGCCGCCGGAGCGCGCCGCCTCGAGACCCGCGTCGAGCAGCGCCCGACGGAGGTCGCCGTGGAAGTAGCCCGATCTCGCCATCGCTCTTGATCCTACGCGCGAACATGCGCTAATGTGAACGCCGTTCACACGCGCGCCCGCACCCCGCCCGCGCGCAGAGCATGCCGAACGCACGAGGAGCAGCCATGGCAGTGCAGATGGTCTTCCCCAACTACGCGGTCGCCGACATCGCCCGCGCGACGTCGTTCTACGAGGCGCTGGGCTTCGCGAAGAACCCCGTGTTCAGCGACGAGGCGACCAGCTGCGTGGTGGTCAGCGACCAGGTCGCCATCATGCTGCTCGAGCATGCCAAGTTCGACGAGTTCCTCACCGGCGAGCAGCAGCGAGCACCGCAGGGCGCGCTCGAGAACCTGCTGGCGATGCTGCTGGGAAGCCGCGACGAGGTCGATGCGTTCGCCTCTGCGGGCACCGGCGCAGGCGGTACGCTCTCCAAGCCGGTCGAGGACAACGAGTGGGGCATGTACGGCGGCCAGCTCACCGATCCGGACGGCCACATCATCGACTTCTTCTTCATGGAGGCCCCGCAGGGCTGACCTGCGCCCCTCCACCCTTCCCGCAGCGACGCGAACCCAGCGAGAGCGATCCCGCTGGGCTCGTCGTCGCCCTCTCGGAGCACCATGCAGACCGAAACGCATCACCAGCGGCCCATGCCGCCGCCCGCCCCACCCGCGATTCAGCGCCTGCCACCGGGCGGCGCCATGACCATCGCCACACTGCTGGTGTCGGCCTTCGTCGTCATCCTCAACGAGACGGCGATGAACGTCGCCATCTCGACGCTCATCCAAGACCCCGTGCTCGCGATCGATGAGCGCGCCGCGCAGTGGCTCACCACCGCGTTCATGCTCACGATGGCTGTCGTCATCCCGGCCTCCGGCTGGCTGATGGCGCGCTTCAGCAAGCGCACGCTGTACGTCACAGCGATGGCCGCGTTCATCCTCGGCAGCCTGATCGCCGGCTTCGCGCCCTCGTTCCCGCTGCTGCTGCTGGGTCGCATCGTGCAGGCCTCCGGCACCGCGCTGGTGTTCCCACTGCTGATGACGACCGTCATGGAGCTCGTCCCGCCCGCCCGCCGCGGCGCGTTCATGGGCACCATCTCGATGGTGATGTCGGTCGCGCCCGCGCTCGGGCCGACCGTCTCCGGTGTCATCCTGCAGTTCGCCTCCTGGCGCTGGATCTTCCTCGGCATCGCGCCGCTCGCGCTGCTGTTCCTGCTCTTCGGCGCTCGCAAGCTCGGTGGCGAGCCGCAGGCGCACCGCCCCCGGCTCGACGCGCTCTCGCTCCCGCTCGCGGCCTTCGGTTTCGGCGGCCTCGTCTACGGGCTGTCGCTCATCGGTGCCGAGGGGCTGCCCGCCTGGCAGCTGCCGGTCGCGCTCGGCGTCGGCGTGCTGGGGCTGGCTGCGTTCGTGCTGCGACAGCTGCGGCTGCAGCGCTCGGACGACGCACTGCTCGACCTGCGCACCTTCCGGCACCCGCTGTTCACCGCATCCGTCGTGGTCATGACGATCGCGATGGCCGCCATGTTCGGCACCTTGATCATGCTGCCGCTGGTGCTGCAGGACTCCATGGGCCTGGAGCCGCTGCACGTCGGCCTGATCACCATGCCCGGCGCGCTGATGACCGGCCTGCTCGGGCCGGTGGTCGGCAACCTCTACGACCGCTGGGGGCCGAGGCCGCTCGTCATCCCCGGCTCGCTGGTGGTGCTGGCCGCGCTGGTGCTCTACACGACGCTCCACATCTCGACGCCCTGGTGGATGGTGCTCATCATGCAGATGGTGCTGATGCTGGGCTTCGCGTTCACGTTCCCGCCGTTGTTCACGGTCTCGCTCGCGGCGCTGCCGAAGCACCTGTACGGGCACGGCTCGGCGACCATCAGCACCGTGCAGCAGGTCGCCGGCGCCGCCGGCACCGCAGCGTTCGTCACCATCATGGCGACCAGGCAGACGCAGCTGGTCGCCGAGGGCGCCGCGAGCGGTGAGGCGCTGCTCGAGGGTGCACGTATCGCGTTCATGGGCGCGGCAGCGCTGTGGGTGCTGGGTGTCGCCGCCACCTTCTGGCTGCGGAAGCCCGCCGACGACGTGCCCGACGAGCCGGAGCACGACGAGCGCGCGGAACCTGAGCACGCCCGGGGGCCTGCCGCGCACTGACGCTGCAGCAGCCGCGGAGGCCGGGTGCGAGCGATCGCACCCGGCCTCTCGCGCATCCCGATCAGTCGGTCGGCGCGGGCCGACCCATGACGCGCACGGCCTCTGCGGCATGCTCGTTCGTGACCTGCACGCCGTAGCGCTCGGCCTTGAGCGTCTGGATGCTCGTGAAGTCGCGCTTCCCGCCGGTCATGGCGTGCTGCACGACCGCGGCGATCATGCCGAAGGCCGCGCCCATCAGCACGGCCCAGATCAGCCAGACCCAGCCGCCGGCGCCGATGAGGGCGAACAGCAGCCCCACGAAGAGGCCGAACCAGGCGCCGGCCATCGCGCCACCGAGTGCGGCGCGGCCGTAGGTCATGCGGCCGAGCACCTGCTCGACGGAGCTGAGCCCCGTGCCGACGATGCGCACGTGCTCGACGGCGAACTTCGCGTCCGAGAGCCGGTCGACGAGCGCCTGCGCCTGCTCGTAGGTGTCGAACTCGGCGATCGTGGTCGACGGCGGCGCGGGCGCGGTGCGGCCCTGCATCGGATTCTGGGTGTCGGTCATCATGCCTCCTGGAGCGGTGCGGGCGATATCCACGATCATGGCACCGGCCGCGGATAGGTTGGCTACGTGGACGACATCCTGAGCTTCGCCGGCGACTACTGGTGGCTCATCTTCATCGTCGGGCCCGTGGTGGGCGGATGGATCGGCGGCGTCGCCAAGTACAACGAGCGCCGCCGCCGAGACCGCATCGAGCTCGAGCGCGTGCGCCGCGCGCCGATCGCGCCCGTCGCAGCCACAGCGGCGCAGCAGCGCGCGGCCGACGCGGAAGCGGACCGAGCCGACCGCGACCGGCAGATCGACCGCATCCTGGCCGATCACGACGAGATCGATCGCCGCTGGCTCGACTTCGAGCTCGACGTGGCGAAGCTCATCGACTACCCGCTCGTGACCGACATGCGCGAGCCGTTGACACAGACCTTCCACCGCGCCAAGCGGGTCGCCGACGGCCTGCGCCCCGCCGAGCGCGGCGAGCTGCGAGCTGCGGGGGCGCTCGAGCGCTATCGCGAGGCCGTGCGCGACTACGAGGTCGCCTTCGAGGCGGCGGTGCGCGAGGCGAAGCGCCGCGCGCAATCGGGCTTCAGCGACGCCGAGCGCAGCCGGCTGGAGTCGGCGCAGCGGCTGATGGCGCTCGCCGAGAACGAGGCGTCCACGCCGGCAGAGCGGCAGAGCGCCTACAAGCAGGCGCGCAGGGAGCTCGACGGCCTGATCGCGCTGCCGGATGCCACGACGCACGACATCGAGCGCCGCATCGCGGGCGAGATCGAGGCGTAGCGCGACCGGTTCCGGCCGCCGAGCAGGGCGGCTGCGACCGCTCGCTCAGCGGCGATCCTCCGGTGCTGCCGCGTGGAGGTTGGCGCCCGCGCCGTCGACGACCGGGTCGAACGCCGCGATCGCGGCCACCGCATCCGCCACCGTGTCGACCAGGGCGATGCCGGCTTCGCCGGGCCGGTCGCGCATGAGCGCCTGCAGCAGCGGCCACGCCGGCAGCGTCTCGGTCCAGTAGCGCTCGCCCAGCAGCACCAGCGGCGCCCACGCGCCCTCTTCGGCGTACGAGTTCTCGCACGCGTCCTGGAAGATCTCCTGGACGGTGCCGCCGCTGCCGGGCAGCACGACGATGCCGGCGTTCGCGACGCGCAGCAGGATGTCCTCGCGCACGGAGTTCTGGAAGTACTTCGCGATCGAGGTCGCGAACGAGTTGGGCGGCTCGTGGCCGTAGTGCCACGTGGGGATGCCGAGCGAGACGCCGTCGCCGACCCGCTTGGCGACGGCGCGCGCCGACTCGACCCACTCCGCGATCGAGCCGTGGAAACCGGGCACGGCCGCCAGCTCGTCGATCGCGGTGTCGAGCTGCTCGGGGGAGAGCGCCACCGCGCGTGCCCCCAGGTTGCCGGCCTCCATGGCGCCCGGGCCGCCGCCGGTCGCCACGACACGGCCCGCGCGGGCGAGCCCGTGCGCGAGGTGCGCCGCCTGCCGGTACTCCTCGGAGTCGCGGCGAAGCGCGTGACCGCCCATGATGCCGACGATCTGCTTGCCCTGCACCCAGTCGACGAGCGCGTCGTCGATGGAGTGGTCGTGCAGCGCGGCCGCCAGGGTGTCGGCGACGTCGTGGTGGCGGGTGCGCGACCACGCGTAGACGCGCGCGTCGAAGCTCGCCGGGTAGCCGCGCTCGATGCCCTCGACGAGGTCGTCCGGCGTGTAGAGCGACGAGCGGTAGGCGTTGAACGGCGTGTCGGGCACGTCGTCGAACACCAGCGCGCCCTCGCGGATCAGTCGCTCCTTCTGGTCGTGCGGCAGCTCGGAGCCCAGGATGAGCGCGCCGTAGCCGTGCAGCGACGCGAGCTCGTCGCCGCGCTCCCGCAGGTCGACATCCTGCACGCGCCAGCCGTACATGCTGCTGGTCCTGGCGGCGAAGCGGTCGAAGGCGGCGAGCGATGAGATGTCGAGCCGTCGGCCGTGCTGCGGTCGCTGATCGAAGTCGCGCATGCGGGGGAGCCTACCCACGGCCTGCCGCGCGGTCGCCGAGCATGTGCGGAATCTCCAATCGCGGCGTCACCGCACTCGGGCTGACCGCACCCGGCGTCACGGCGATGCGGCTGCCGCCACCGGGCATCGGCACCACGCGGATGCGCGACGGGATGCGCTCCTGCATCTGCTGCACGTGGCTGATGACGCCCACGCTGCGGCCGCCGGCGCGCAGCTCGTCGAGCGTCGCCATGGCCGCCTCGAGGGTGTCCTGGTCGAGCGAGCCGAAGCCCTCGTCGACGAACAGCGTCTCGAGCGAGACGCCGCCGGCCTCTGCCTGCACGACGTCGGCGAGGCCGAGCGCGAGCGCGAGCGAGGCGAGGAAGGTCTCGCCGCCCGAGAGCGACCTGGTGGTGCGCGCGACGCCGGTGTGGGCGTCGAGCACGTCGATGCCGAGTCCGCTCGCGCGCCCGTGCGAGGCGCGCCCCTCGTCGTGCACGAGCGCGAACCTGCCGTCGGTCATCGCGGCCAGCCGCAGGTTGGCCGCGTCGATGATCGTCGCGAGCCGGGTCGCGAGCACATAGGTCTCGATGTCCTGCGCGCGCTCGTTCTTGCCGTCGAGCGCGCGGGCGAGCGAGCGCACGGTGTCGGCGTGCGCCGCGCCTTCGGCGAGCGAGCGGATGGCGTCCCGCGCCGCGCCGAGGTCCCTGGCGGCATGGTCTCGGGTCGTCTCGCCCGCCGCAGCCGCCCTGGCAGCCTCGGTCGAGGCCGTCGCGGCGGCACGCAGGGCCTCCTCGAGCGGTGCGAGCTCCGGCCGCTCACCCAGGTCGGCGAGGTCGGGCTGCGCGAGCACACCCTGTGCGCTCGCGACCGCGTGGTCGTGCGCGGCGATGCGGTCGCGGAGCGACTCGCGCTCGGCGGGCTCCGCGCGCATGGCGAGTGTCGCCGCGCGATCCGGCAGACCGTGCTCGGCGAGCGCCTCGGCGCCGGCAGCTGCCGCCGCGATCTGCTCGGCGAGCGCCTTCTCCGCGTCGGCGTCGGCGTCGAGCCAGCGGCGCAGAGCATCCCGCCTGCGGGTGGCGGCACCGAGGAGCGCGGCGGCGTCGGCGTGCTCGCCGAGCGCGTCCGCGAGCTGCGCGCGGGCGTCGTCGCGTCGGGCGGCCGCGGTCGCGGCGGCGGCGCTCGCCGCGGTCGCGTCGTGCTCGAGCCGTGCGAGCTCCGCCTCGAGCTGCGCCGCGTGCTCGTCGTGCTCCTGCAGCGCACGCACGGCGGCGTCGCGGGCGAGCTCGGCGTCAGCCGCCGCCGTCTGCGCGGCCCGCGCGCTCGCGAGCTCCGCCTCGAGCGCCGTGCGGTCGCCGCCGCCCGCGCGGCCCTCGTGCGCGGCCAGCCGCTGCTCGAGCTCGGCGAGCGCGTCGTTCGCGGCGCTCGCTCGCTCGAGCGCGCGCCGACTGCGATCGAGGGCCGCGGTGACGTCCTCTGCGGTGACCGCCTCCGATGCCGGGGGATGGGGCGCAGGGTGCTCGGCCGCGCCGCACACCGGGCAGGGCTCGCCGTCGGTCAGCTCGCTCGCGAGCTCGCCCGCCATGCCGTCGATGCGGGCGGCCTGCAGGCGGTGGAGCTCGTCGGCGGTGTGGCGCTGCGCCGTCGCGGTCTGCGCCGCGGCCCCCCGCGCAGCCGTGAGCGGCTCGGCGAGCGCGTCGGCCTCGTCGCGGGCGGCCAGTCGCGCTGTCGCTTCGCCGGCGCGACGGCTCGCGGCCTCCGCACCCGCGGCGGTCGCGGTCGCGGCCTCACGGGCGTCGACCAGCTGCGCCCGTCCCGCAGGCGCATCCGCCCGGCGCTGCTTCGCCGCGTCGACGGCCGCCACCGCGGCGTCCGCATCCCGCTGTGCCGTCGTCGCCGCGCGCTCGAGCCCGGCGATCGAGGCCTCGAGCTGCTGGGCCGCCGTCGCCCGCGCGGCATCGTCGACCGCGGCTGCGTGCTGGGCGAGCACGGCGTCGCGCTCGGGCTCGCAATCGTCGGGCAGCGCGGCGCCGGCCGCGGCGAGCGCGTCCGTCGCGCTCGCTGCCCGGCTGTCGGCCCGGCTCCAGCGGTCGAGGGCCGCCGCGGCCTCTGCCGCCCGCAGCGCGTCGGCGAGCCGGGCACGGTCGGCGTCGATCGCCGCGGCGGCGCCCGCGAGCCGCTCGAGCGCGGCGAGCGCCGCGTCGCGGCGGTCGATGCGCGCCACCAGCGCCGCTGCCGCGTCGCGCGCCGCGCGGGCTGCGCGCTCCGCCTCGGCCGCGCTGACGCTCCGTGCGACCGCGCGCTCGACGTGCGCGACGATCATCGTCTCGAGCTCCGCCAGCGCCGGCTCGTCGACATCGCGTTCCGCCGGCCCGGCGGCGTCGCGCTCCGCCGGCCGCTCGGCGTCCTCGACCAGCAGCGACAGCGCCGCGTCGCGCACGCGCTGGCCGCGATCGTCGCGCGTGCGCTCCTGCGATGCGCGCTCGGCGTCGACGACCTTCGCGTCGGCCACCAGCTGCTCGCGCAGCTGCCGCAGGCTGCCGGTGCCGAAGAGCCGCTCCAGCAGCACCTTCCGCGACTTGCTCTCGGCGAGCAGGAACTCGGCGAAGCCGCCCTGGGCGAGCAGGATGACCGTCAGGAACTCGTCCTTGCGGAGGCCCAGCAGCCGGCCGACCTCGGTGCTCGTCTCGTCGGTGCGGGTCGCGAGAGTCTCCCAAGCCTCGCCCCGTCGCATCCAGAGCGTCGCCGTCGCGCGCTCCTTCGTGACTCCGCTGCCGCGCAGCTTCGGCCGCTCGTACTCGGGCGTGCGCCGCACCTTCAGCACCTGCTCGCCGAGCGCGAACTCGAGCTCGACCCAGGTGAGGTCGGCGGCGGCGGCAAGGTCGCTGCGCACGTGCGGCGCGCCGTCGTAGCGCGGCGCGCTGCCGTACAGCGCGTAGGCGACCGCGTCGAGGATCGTCGACTTGCCCGCGCCCGTCGGCCCGGCGATCAGGTACAGCCCGTCGGCGTCGAAGGACGCGAAGTCGATCTCGAAGCGGTCGCGGAAAGGCCCGAACGCCGACAGCTCGAGCCGCAGCAGCCTCACTGCGCGACCTCCGCCGCCGCGACGCGCGCGAGGCCATCGCGCACGAGCGCCGCCTCGGCCTCGCTCGGCCCGACACCCGCCCGCACGTGCTCGAGGAAGTCGCCGACCACCTCGGCCTCGCTGCGACGGGCGAGCCGAGCCCGCAGCTCGGCCGCGGGCGCATCCTGCCCTCCGGTCCACTGCACCTCGGCCGCGTGCGGCCAGCGCTCCTGCAGCCGCCGCATCGCGTCGATCGGCCGCAGCCGGTCGGTGAGCAGCGCCCGCACCCAGTCGTCCTCGGTGCCGGCGAGCGACTCGTCGGCCAGCAGCGCGCCGAGCTCGCCCTCGATCGTGGTGAGCGCCCTCGGCACCGGCAGGTCGACCCACGCGACCTGCGCCAACCCATCCGCATCGAGGTCGACGAGCCAGCCGCCGCGCTGCGGCGAGCGCTCTCGGAACGAGTAGTGCAGGGGAGCGCCGGAGTAGCGCACCGCGGGCGCGAGCTCCTGCCGCGAGTGGAGGTGGCCGAGCGCGACGTAGTCGATGCCGTCGAAGCGCGCGAGCGGCACGACGTCGAGGCCGCCGGCGGTGATGTCGCGCGGGGCGTCGTCCTCGGGTTCGGCGACGCCCGCCGCGAAGCAGTGGGCGAGCACCACCGAGCGCGCGGGAGACGCGCTGAGCGACGCGCGCACGGCGCTCATCGCCCAGCCGATGGCGTCGGCCTGGTTCGCGATGCCCGCCTCCGGCAACGACGAGCGCATCGCCACCGGCTCCAGGTAGGGGAGCGCGAAGACGTGCACGGGCCCGTGCTCGTCGGCCAGCTCGATGCGCCACGAGTCGGGCTCGAGGGCACGGGTGCTCAGGTGCAGGCCGCCGGCGCTCGCGAAGCCGGCGTTGGCGCCCAACCGCGCCGCCGAGTCGTGGTTGCCGCTCGAGAGCACGATCGCTGCGCCCGCGGCGCGGATCTCCTGCAGCGCCCGGGTGAGCGCCTCGACGTGACGGCCGGAGGGCATCGCCGAGTCGTACACGTCGCCGGCGACCAGCACGACGTCGACCCCGTGCTCCCGCACGATCCGCGCGATCGCGCCCAGCGCATCCGACAGCGCATCGAGGGTGTCGGCACCGTGGAAGGTGCGCCCGACGTGCCAGTCGGAGGTGTGGAGCAGTCGCATGCCTCCACGCTACGGGCGGCCGCCGACGCACTCCGGCGCCATGCCGCGCCGGTAGAGTGGACGCAGCCCCTGCACGAGCTCGAGAGGGACTCCACCGCGTGCTGCTCACTGTGTCGATCCTCGCCGTACTCGGCGTGGTCGCCAGCGCGCTCAGCAGCCGCCTGGGGCGCTTCGTCTTCCTGCTGCCCGCCACGGCCAGCATCGCAGCCGCTGTCTGGTTCGGGATGCAGGGCCCCGCGGTCGCCGCGGGCGAGATCCTGCGGGAGCGCATCGAGTGGATGCCGGCACTCGACATCGCGATCGACCTGCGGCTCGGTGCGCTGCAGTGGCTGCTCGCGATGGTCGTGCTCGGCGTCGGCGGGCTCATCTTCGTCTACTGCGCGTGGTACTTCGAGTCGCATACGCTCGCCTCCCGCACGGTGGGCCTGCTGACCGGGTTCGCCGCCTCGATGCTGCTGCTGGTGCTCTCGGACGACCTCATCGTGCTGATGATCGGGTGGGAGCTGACGACCATCTTCAGCTACCTGCTGGTCGGCCTGAACCACCGGTCCGCGAGCAACCGCCGGGCGGCGCAGACCGCGCTCATCGTCACCACCATCGGCGGGCTCACCATGCTCACCGGCGTCGTGCTGCTGAAGGCAGAGACCGGCACCTTCTCGCTCGCCGCGACGCTCGCAGAGCCGCCGCAGACGACTGCCGCCGCGTGGGCCGCGGCGCTGATGATCGTGGGCGCGCTCTCGAAGTCGGCGATCGTGCCCTTCCAGTACTGGCTGCCCGGCGCGATGGCGGCGCCGACCCCGGTCTCGGCGTTCCTGCACGCCGCCGCGATGGTCAAGGCCGGCATCTTCCTGATCGCGGCGCTGAGCCCCGCCTTCGTCGAGCTGCCCTGGTGGCGCTGGGGGCTCGTCAGCCTCGGCATCGTCACGATGATGCTCGGCGCGGTGCGCGCGATGCGGCAGCTCGATATCAAGGTGCTGCTCGCGCACGGCACGGTGAGCCAGCTCGGCCTGCTGGTGACGGTGCTCGGCCTCGGCACGCACGCCTCGATGCAGGCGGGGCTCACGCTGCTCGCCGCGCACGCCGTCTTCAAGGCGGCGCTGTTCATGGTCGTCGGTGTGGTCGACAAATCGACCGGCACGCGCGATCTGCGCGCGCTCGGTGGCCTGGCACGGCGGATGCCCGTGGTCGCGGGCGCCGCGATCCTCGCGGCCGCGTCGATGGCCGGCATCCCGCCCGCGCTCGGCTTCCTCGGCAAGGAGGCCGCGCTCGATGCCGCGCTCGGCGACGCCGAGGGTGGGCTGATGGCGATCGGCTGGCTCGCCTTCGTCGGCATCGCGGTGGGCGCGGCGCTCACGGTCGCCTACTCCCTGCGGTTCGTGCTGGGCATCTTCTTCGGCAGCCTCGTGACCGAGCCGAAGCGGCGCTCGCGCATCCTGGTCATCGCGCCGGCGCTGCTCGCGCTGCTCGGCCTGGTGGGCGGTTTCAGCGGTGAGCTCATCTCGGAGCTGCTCGATCCGCAGGTCGAGGCCGTACCCGCCGGCGAGGATGCCCCGCACCTGGCGCTCTGGCACGGCTTCACGCCCGCGCTGGTCTCGTCGATGATCGCTTGGCTGCTCGGTGCGCTGCTGCACCGCGCCTACGGCGGTCGCCGACGCGCGCCGCACGGGCAGGATCCGCTCGAGCGCGGGTACCACGCCGGCATGCGTGCGCTGGACCGCCTGGCCGTCGAGGTGACCGGACGCACGCAGACCGGTTCGCTGCCGATGCACCTCACCACCATCCTGCTCGTGGTGGTCGCCTTCCCGGGCATCGCGCTGCTGCTGTCGGGCGCGCTCACCAGCGACGTGCGCCTGCACGACTCCGCCGGGCAGGTCGCGACCGCGGTGATCGTGAGCATCGCCGCCGTCATCGCCACCACGACCCGTGGCCGCCTGAAGGCCTTCATGCTGCTCTCGGTCGTCGGCTACGGCGTCGCGCTGCTGTTCCTGCTGCATGGCGGACCGGATCTGGCGCTCGTCCAGGCGCTCACCGAGACCGTCTTCCTCGTCATCCTCGTGCTCGTGCTGCGGCGGCTGCCGAAGTACTTCACCGACCGCCCGCTGCGCGCCGCCCGGTACATGCGCGCAGCCCTCGGCATCGCGGTCGGCACCTTCGCGGCGCTCGGCTCGCTGGCGGCGCTCCAGTCCCGCACCGCCGAACCCATCTCCGGCGGCTTCTACCGCTGGGCCTACGAGTTCGGCCACGGCGCGAACATCGTCAACGTCACGCTCGTCGACATCCGCGCGTGGGACACCCTGGGAGAGGTCTCGGTCGTGCTGGCCGCGGCCACGGGCGTGGCGAGCCTCATCTTCGTGCGACGGCCCACCGCGGGCACGCTGCGGCGCTCGCCCTCCGCGACCGGGCGCCGCACCTGGCTGCGCGGCGCGTTCACCTCCGAGCAGTTGGCCTCGCCGGTGCTGGAGATGATGACGCGGCTGCTCTTCCCCGTGATGATGACCGTCTCGATCTACCTGCTGGCCGTCGGCCACAACGAGCCCGGCGGCGGGTTCGCCGGCGGGCTGGTCGCAGGCATCGCGCTCGCCGTGCGCTACCTCGCCGGCGGCGGGCAGGAACTGCTCGAGGCGGTGCCCTTCGACGCCGGCAAGCTGCTCGGCGGCGGCATGGCCGTCATCGTGCTCAGCGTCGTCTGGCCGGTGCTGATCGGCGGTCGGATCGGCGAGTCCTACGCGATCGAGGCGAGCCTGCCGCTGCTGGGCGATCAGAAGCTCGTCACCACGATCTTCTTCGACATCGGCGTCTGGCTGATCGTGATCGGCGCGATGCTCGACTTCGTGCGGTCGCTGGGCGCGGGCATCGACCTGCACAGCGAGCAGAACGTGGCGCCGCGGCCCCAGTGGCGCTCGGATCGCTCGCTGCCGGGCGAGGGGGTGCGGCGATGACTCCCACGCTCATCCTCGCGATCGCCGGCGGCGTGCTGATCGCCGCGGGCGTCTACCTGCTGCTCGAGCGCAGCCTCATGCGCATCCTCGCGGGCGTCATGCTCGCCGGCAACGGCGTCAACCTGCTGTTCCTGGTCTCCGCCGGTCCCGCAGGCGATGCAGCGATCGTCGGCGCAGACCCGGAGACGATCGCCGATCCGTTGCCACAGGCGATGGTGCTCACGGCGATCGTCATCACCCTCGCGACGAGCGCATTCCTGCTCGCGATGTCCTACCGCTCCTTCCAGCTGGAGGGACACGACGAGGTCGCGGACGACGTCGAGGATGCCATCATCCGCCGGCGTGCAGAGGCCGACCTCTCGAGCGAGGCCTACGTCGACACGTCCTCGGACAGCGACTCCGAGTCCGGCGGCCGGGACGACTCCGAGTCGGGCGGCCGAATCGAGCGCGAGACCGGCAGTCGCGCCGAGGACGAGGACATCCGCTGATGGACCTCGCGAACCTCGTCCCGATCCCTGTGCTGCTGCCGCTGCTGGCGGCCGGCATCACCCTCATCCTCGCCCGCCACCCCGCGTGGCAGAAGATCGTCTCCGGCACGACGCTCGGCCTGGTGGCGGTGTTCGCCCTGGTCCTGTGCCTGGCGGCGGATGCGCAGGGTCCGATCGTGCTGTGGGTCGGGGCGTGGCCGGACGGGCTGGGCATCGTGCTGGTCGCCGACCGGCTCTCGTCGCTGATGGTGCTGGTCTCGAGCATCGTCACCGCGATCGTCGTGATCTTCCCCTCGCGGCGCGACGTCTCCGACAGCGCGGACGGCGCGCCCGTCTCCGTCTTCCACCCCACCTTCCTGGTGCTGACCGCCGGCGTCTCGAACGCCTTCCTCGCCGGCGACCTGTTCAACCTGTTCGTCGGCTTCGAGATCCTGCTGTTCTCGTCCTACGTGCTGATCATGCTCGGCGCGACCAGGGAGCGCGTGCGCGCGGGCTCCACCTACGTGGTCGTCAGCGTGCTGTCGTCGACGCTGTTCCTGCTCGCCATCTCGCTCGTCTACGGCGCGACCGGCACCGTCAGCTTCGCGCAGCTGCCCGAGCGGCTCGCGGCGCTCGACCCGGGACTGCAGCTGGTGATCCAGCTGCTGCTGCTGGTGGTGTTCGGCATCAAGGCGGCCATCTTCCCGCTGCAGGCGTGGCTGCCCGACTCCTACCCGACGGCGCCCGCGAGCGTCACGGCCGTCTTCGCCGGCCTGCTGACCAAGGTCGGCGTCTTCGCGATCATGCGCATGCAGACGCTGCTCTTCCCCGACAGCCCGCTGACCGACCTGCTGCTGGTGGTCGCGATCCTCACCATGCTGCTCGGCATCCTCGGCGCGCTCGCGCAGGGCGAGATCAAGCGTCTGCTCTCGTTCACCCTGGTGAGCCACATCGGCTACATGCTGCTGGGCATCGCGCTGGGCTCGGAGGCGGGGCTGGGCGCCTCGATCTTCTACATCGTCCACCACATCCTGGTGCAGACCGCCCTGTTCATCGTGGTGGGGCTGATCGAGCGCGTGGGCGGCTCGACGAGCCTCGCGCGCCTGGGCGGGCTCGCCTCCGTGCCGCTGCTGGCGGTGCTGTACCTGGTGCCGGCGCTCAACCTGGGCGGCATCCCGCCGTTCTCGGGCTTCCTCGGCAAGGTGGCGCTGATGGATGCGGCGCTCGCGACGGAGACGCCGCTCGCGCTGCTCGCGGTCATCGCCGGCGTCGCGACCAGCCTGCTGACGCTCATCGCGGTGATCCGCGTCTGGCAGCGCGCGTTCTGGCAGGATCGCGGCGAGGACGACGACCGCGTGCACTCGCTGCGCGTGCTGCCGCGCATCTGGGTCGTCGCGGCCTCCGCCCTGGTCGGCATCACCGTGCTGCTGACCGTGATCGCCGGCCCGCTGACCGACTTCGCCTACCGCGCCGCCGTCGACATCCAGGGCGGCGCGTACACGGTCGCCGTCGAGGAGGCGCTGCCATGAAGCGGCCGAAGCTGCGCTACCGGGTCTCGCTCGTCGCGACCATCGGCCTCGCCGTCGTCTGGGTGATGCTGTGGGGCGAGTTCACGCTCGGCGCCGCCGTCTGGGGGCTGCTGATCGCTCTGCTCATCCAGGTGCTGTTCCCGCTGCCGGACGTGCCGGAGCTCGAGTTCTTCCGTCCCATCGGCTTCGCGCGCCTCGTGCTCGTGACCCTGTGGGGCCTGACGGTGTCGAGCTTCCAGGTCGCGGCGAAGGTGCTGGCGTTCTGGCGGCCGACCAAGAACGCCATCATCGAGGTGCGGCTGCGCAGCGACTCCGCCTTCATCACCGCCATCACCGCAGAGCTCGTCACCCTCGTCCCCGGATCGGTGGCGCTCGACGCGGGGGAGCGCTGGCTGCTCGTGCACGTGTTCGACGCCTCGACGCCCGCGGCCGTCGAGCGCGCGCGGGCCAACGTGCTGCGCACCGAGGCGACCGCGCTGCGCGCTTTCGGCACGGCCGCCGACCGAGCGCTGCTGGAGGTGGACTGATGGATGTCGTGCTCGTCATCGCGGGCGTGATGCTGGTGGTCGCCGCCTCGCTCACGCTCATCCGCATCGTCCGCGGTCCCGGCCCCGCCGACCGCGTGGTCGCCACCGATGTGCTCATCACCACCGTGGCCGGCTCGCTCACGGTCGCCGCGGCGATCAACCACGATGGCTCGACGCTCGCCGTCATCGTCGTGCTGTCACTGCTCGCCTTCGCCGGCACGGTCTCGATGGCGCGCTTCGTCGCCGGCCGCGGTGGCGTCGTCGGGCCGGGGCCGGCCGAGGCTGCCGCGTCGCCCGGCCCTGTCGACGGCGACCCGACCGAGGGCGATGTGCCCACCGATGACGCAGATGGCGACGACGACGCGGCTGCCGGCGACGCCGCTGCGGATGACGAGGAGGCGCGGCCATGACGCTCGAAGCTGTCCTCGACGTGCTGGGCTCGGTCATGATCCTGATCGGCGCGGGGTTCACGCTCACCGCGGCGATCGGCCTCGTGCGGCTGCCGGACGTGCTCAACCGCATGCACGCCGCCTCCAAGCCGCAGACGCTCGGGTTCCTGCTGCTGTGTTCGGGGCTCGCGATCGTGCTGCGCGACCCGGGTGCCACGACGATGCTGATCCTGGCAGCCGGCATGCAGCTGGTGACCGCTCCGGTGGCCACGCAGATGATGGGCAAGGCCGCCTACCGCACCGGCCAGTTCCGCTCGGACATCGTGGTGGTCGATGACCGCACGCCGGAGGACGAGCCCGACGACGAGGCCGAGACTGACGAGGAGCGGCGAACCGGGTAGGATCGGCAGCAACACACAGCCGGCCGCTGCACGCCCGCGCGGGAGAGCCCCTCAGGGGGCACCGAAGGAGCAAGCCTCCCCGCCAAACTCTCAGGTCCTAGAACCGCTCGGGAAGGCCACACTGGAGCAGATCGACGAGATCGGCGACAGTGGGGGAGTCCAGACCGATGGAGGACTCATGACCGCAACGGATGCGACCGCGACCGGAGGCGGAGCCCCGACCACGCCGCTGCTCGCCGTGCACGAGGCTGCCGGAGCGCAGCTGATCGACTTCGCAGGCTGGCAGATGCCGGTGCGCTACGGCTCGGATCTCGCCGAGCACGAAGCCGTGCGCGAGCGCGCGGGCCTGTTCGACCTCAGCCACATGGCCGAGCTGCGGGTCAGTGGTGCGGGCGCCGCCGAGTTCCTCGACTTCGCGCTCGCCGGCCGGCTCTCCGCCATCGAGCTGTGGCAGGCGAAGTACTCGCTGCTGCTCGCCGAGCACGGCGGCATCATCGACGACCTGATCGTGTATCGCACCGGCGAGACGGACTACCTGGTCGTCGCCAACGCATCCAACCGGCACGCGGCCCTCGACGCGCTCACCGCGCGCATCGCCGGCTTCGACGCGCAGATCGTCGACGAGACCGAGCAGACGGGCCTCGTCGCCGTGCAGGGCCCCGCCGCCCTCGCGATCGTCAGCGCCATCGGGCTCGAGTCCGAGCCGCTCGAGCCGCTGCGGTACTACCGCGCACTGCCGGGCATCTTCGAAGGCGAGGACGTGCTGATCGCCCGCACCGGCTACACCGGCGAGGACGGCTTCGAGCTGTACATCGCCGCCCACGCCGCCGAGGACCTCTGGCGGGCGCTCGTGCTCGCCGGCGAGGCGCACGGTCTGACGCTCTGCGGCCTCGCCGCCCGCGACACGCTGCGGCTCGAGGCCGGCATGCCGCTGTACGGCAACGAGCTCTCGCTCGACGTGCTGCCGGCGCAGGTCGGCCTCGGCCGGGTCGTGGCGCTGAAGACCAAGGGCGACTTCGTCGGCCGCGCCGCGATCGAGGCCGGCCCCGCCGACGAGGCACCGGTGCTCATCGGCCTCACCGCCGACGGCCGCCGAGCACCGCGCGCCGGCTACCCGGTGCTCGACGGCGACCGCGTGGTCGGCGCCGTCACCAGCGGGGCGCTCGCGCCCACGCTCGGCCACCCGATCGCGATGGCCATGGTCGAGCCCGGCTCGGCGACCTCCGAATCCCTGACCGTCGACGTGCGCGGCACGCAGCTGCCCGCACGTCTCACCCAGCTGCCGTTCTACAAGCGAGAGGCCTGAGCATGAGCGAGACCAAGTACACCAAGGACCACGAGTGGATCCGCACCGAGGGTGACGTCGCCACGGTCGGCATCACCGACTACGCGCAGGCGCAGCTCGGCGACGTCGTCTACGTCGAGCTGCCGGGTGTCGGCCGCACCTTCGCCGCCGGCGAGTCGCTCGGCGAGATCGAGTCGACGAAGTCGGTCGGCGAGCTCATCGCCCCCGCCGCAGGCTCCGTCGTCGAGGTCAACGACGAGGTCGCTGGCGACCCCTCGCTCGTCAACAGCGGCGCCGAGGGCGACGGCTGGCTCGTGAAGCTGCGCTTCAGCGAGCAGCCCGAGCTGCTCGACGAGGCCGCGTACCGCGAGCTCACCGCCTGATGCGGCCGTTCGTCGACCGCCACATCGGCACGGATGCGGCGGCGCAGCAGGTCATGCTCGAAGCGGTCGGCTTCGACTCGCTCGAGGCGCTCATGGACGCCGCCGTGCCCGCCGGCATCCGCACCGCCGGCAGCGACATCGGCGAGGCTGCCTCCGAGACCGCCGCGCTCGCCGAGCTGCGCGAGCTCGCCGGCCGCAACCGGGTGCGCCACAGCGCCATCGGCCTCGGCTACCACGGCACCGTCACGCCCGCGCCGATCAAGCGCCTGATCCTCGAGAACCCGTCCTGGTACACCGCCTACACGCCGTACCAGCCCGAGATCAGCCAGGGCCGCCTCGAGGCGCTCATCAACTTCCAGACCATGGTCGCCGACCTCACGGGACTCGACATCGCGAACGCATCGATGCTCGACGAGGGCACCGCGGTCGTCGAGGCCATGCTGCTGGCGCGCCGCGCCTCGAAGTCGGCCTCCAGCGTCTTCGTGGTCGACGCCGACCTGCTGCCGCAGTCGAAGGCGCTGCTGCGCCATCGCGCGCACGCCACCGGCATCGACCTGGTCGAGCTGCCGCTGGCCCAGACGGCCCCGGCCGACCTCCCCGAGTCCTTCGGCGTCGTCGCCCAGCTGCCGGGCGCATCCGGTCTCGTCTGGGACGCCAGCGGCATCTTCGCCGCATCGACCGAGATGGGCGGCGTGCCCGTCGCGGCGGCCGACCTGCTCTCGCTCGCCCTCATCGAGGCGCCCGGCACGCAGGGCGCCAGGATCGCCGTCGGCTCGTCGCAGCGCTTCGGCGTGCCGATGGGCTTCGGCGGCCCCCACGCCGGCTTCATGGCCGTCGCCGAGCAGTTCACCCGCCAGCTGCCCGGCCGGCTGGTCGGCGTCTCCGTCGACGCCGACGGCTACCCGGCATACCGCCTGACGCTCCAGACCCGCGAGCAGCACATCCGCCGCGAGAAGGCCACCAGCAACATCTGCACCGCGCAGGTGCTGCTGGCCGTGATGGCCTCGATGTACGGCGTCTACCACGGGCCTGACGGCATCACGGCGATCGCCCAGGGCGTGCACTCGGTGGCCACCCGGTTCGCCCGCTCGGCGCGGGCGGCAGGCGCCGAGCTGGTGCACGAGTCGTTCTTCGACACGGTGCGGATGCGTGTGCCGGGCCGGGCGCGCGAGATGCAGTCCCGCGCGGCTGCGGCCGGCATCCTCGTGCACGTCGTCGACGACGACACCCTGCACGTCGCCTTCGACGAGACCTGGGCCGAGATCGGCACGGGCGTGCCGTTCGAGCGCCTGCTCGAGGCGCTGGGCTTCGAAGACACGTCGGCGGTCGGCTCCGAGCCGCGCGCGATCCCCTCGTCGCTCGTCCGCACGAGCGAATTCATGACGCACGAGGTGTTCCGCGCGCACCGCTCCGAAACACAGCTGATGCGCTACGCGAAGCGGCTCTCCGATCGCGACTACGCGCTCGACCGCGGCATGATCCCGCTGGGCTCCTGCACGATGAAGCTCAACGCCGCCGCCGAGATGGAGGCCATCACCTGGCCCGAGTTCTCGCAGCTGCACCCGTACGGGCCGATCGAGGACGCGGAGGGGTCGCTCGCGCTCATCGACCAGCTGGGGGAGTGGCTCGCGCGCATCACCGGCTACGACACCGTCTCGCTGCAGCCCAACGCCGGCGCGCAGGGCGAGCTGGCGGGCCTGCTGGCCATCCGCGGCTACCACCGCTCGCGCGGCGAGGAGCACCGCGACGTCGTGCTCATCCCCGCATCGGCGCACGGCACGAACGCCGCCAGTGCGGTGCTGGCCGGCTGCCGCGTCGTGGTCGTCGCCACCAGCACGAACGGCGATGTGGACCTCGACGATCTGGAGGCGAAGATCGCGGCGCACGCCGACGATCTGGCGGGCCTGATGATCACCTACCCGTCGACGCACGGCGTGTACGAGTCGGAGATCCGGCGCGTGTGCGACGCGGTGCACGAGGCGGGCGGTCAGGTCTACATCGACGGCGCCAACCTCAACGCGCTGCTCGGCCACGCCACCTTCGGCGACATGGGCGGCGACGTCTCGCACCTCAACCTGCACAAGACCTTCTGCATCCCGCACGGCGGCGGCGGCCCAGGTGTCGGGCCGGTGGCGGCGAAGGCGCACCTGGCGCCGTTCCTGCCGCGCGACCCGCGCGAGGAGTCCGAGCTGATCGACGGCGTGCGCGTGGGCGCGAACCCGCTCTCGGCCGCACCCTGGGGCTCGGCATCGATCCTGCCGATCTCGTGGGCGTACGTGCGCATGATGGGGCTCGAGGGCCTGACGAAGGCGACCGCGAGCGCGGTGCTGGCCGCCAACTACGTCGCCGCGCGCCTGCAGGAGCACTTCCCGGTGCTCTACACGGGCGAGCACGGGCTGGTCGCGCACGAGTGCATCCTCGACCTGCGCCCGCTGAAGGAGGCGACGGGCGTCAGCAACGACGACGTCGCCAAGCGGCTGGTCGACTACGGCTTCCACGCCCCGACCATGTCGTTCCCGGTCGCGGGCACGCTGATGGTCGAGCCGACCGAGTCGGAGGACCTGGCCGAGATCGACCGCTTCATCGACGCCATGATCGCGATCAAGGCCGAGGCCGATGCGATCGGCCGCGGCGAGGTCCCGCTGGCCGAGAGCGCGCTGCGCCGCGCGCCGCACACCGCCGGCTCGATCGTCCACGGCGAGTGGGATCGCAGCTACACGCGCGAGCAGGCGGTCTTCCCGGTGCCCGGCGTGGAGCGCGCCAAGTACTGGCCGCCGGTCTCTCGCATCGACCAGCCCTACGGCGATCGCAACATCGTCTGCAGCTGCCCGCCGGTGGAGGCCTTCGCCTGATGCCGACGCTCCGCCGCTCGGGGCGCCCGCGGCCGTTGGCCGGACGCGCCTCGCGACGACTGATGTCCGCGGTCGCGGCGGCGGGCGTCGCCGTCCTGGCGCTCACCGCCTGCGGCCCGCAGCCCGAGCCGCGCGTCGACGAGGGCACCAGCGCGACCGTGGCGTGGAGCGGCGAGCTGACCTCCGCGAACGCGGCCAGCGCGCCCGGTCGCACCTCCGGCAATCTCGACGTCGCGGCGATGACGCGGGCGCAGTTCGCGACCATCGGCGAGCGGGGGGAGGTGCTCGAGGATCCCTCCTTCGGCACGGCCACGATCGTCGCCGAGGATCCCTTCACGGTGCGCTACGACCTCGCCGACGGCCTGCGCTGGTCGGATGGCGTGCCGGTCGATGCGGCGGATCTGATGCTGGCCTGGGCCGCATCCTCGAATGCGCTCTCCACGCCCGATCTCGATCTCGCGTCGCTGCGCGGCCCCAGCGGCGCGCTCTCGCTGCCCGAGGACGCCGTCTGGTTCGACGTCGCCGAGCCGGGCGGCATGGCGCACGCGACCGCTGCGGTGCGCGACGACTGGGCCCGCTCGATCGACGTCAGCTTCTCGCAGCCGATCCCGGACTGGCGCGTGGCGATGGATGTCGCGGTGCCCGCGCACCTGCTCGGTCAGCGGGTGCTCGGCGTCGCCGACGCGATGCAGGCGAAGCAGGCGGTGCTCGAGGCCATCGACCGCGCCGACCCGCTGCTGCTGCACGAGCTGGCCGAGGCCTGGATCGCCGAGTTCGCGGTCGACCCCCACGCGCTCGACGCCGACGCGCTGATCTCGAGCGGCCCGTACCGCATCGATGCCGTGCAGGACGGCCGCGTGGAGCTGGTCGCCAACACCGACTACATCGGTGAGCGAGGCGCCTCCGTCGAGCGGCTGGTGCTGCAGCCGGTGGCGGCCGACGCCGCGGCGCTCGCCGGGCTGACCGCGGGCGAGCTCGACGTCGCGACGATCCGCCCGACCGTCGACGACCGGATCGCCATCCGCGACCTCGAGCGCGACGACGCGATCATGATCGACGCGAGCGACGGCACCCGCTGGGAGCTCGCCCTGCGCACCGACCGTGCGCCGTTGCAGTCGGTGGATGCGCGGACGTCCTTCCTGCGCTCGATCGACCGCCGGAGCATCGTCGACACGCTGCATGAGGGCACCGCCCAGGCGAGCACCATCACGAGCTCGGTGCTCTTCCGGGCAGAGACCCGCATCTACGACTACGCGATGGAGGATGCCGGCTTCAGCGCGGGCCTCGGCACGCCCGACCCGGAGGCTGCGGCCGCCCTGCGTCAGGAGTCGGGAATCGCAGCGGGCACCGAGATCTGCCTGCTCCACGACCGCGCGGCGCCGTTCGCGGCCCAGGCGCTGCCGCTGCTGCAGGCGCAGGCGGCCGAGGCCGGCTGGGCGGTGCGGGACTGCGGCGTCGACGACCTCGCGGCGGGCCTCGCGCAGGACGACTGGAACGCGGTGCTCCAGCTCGTGCGCGTGCCGCAGAGCGTCGAGCAGATCGATGCGCGGTGGCGGGGCGGCGGCCTCACCGCGGCGGAGAGCGCCGAGCGCGACGCGCTGCTCGACGAGGCGCTGCGCACCGCCGATCAGGACGCGCGCGAGGCCACGCTGCTCGAGCTCGAGACCTCGCTGGTCGCCGACGCGGTGGTGCTGCCGATCGTCGAGCCCATGCGGCTGACCATCGCCACCGGCGGACTCCAGGGCGTCTCGCCGGTGCCCGGGACGGCATCCCTCACCTGGAACGCGTGGGACTGGTCGATCGAGTCGGGCGCCGCGGCGCCCTGATCGCCACGGCGATCTGGTCGCCCCGCGCGCCGATCACCGACGCCCAGATCACCCGGCGCCGAACAGCGCCGGGAAGGTCGCGTATGCCCACGGGTAGCCGGCGAAAGCCGCGATGTCGATGAGCACGTGCGCCACGATCAGCGGCACGAGCCTGCCGGTGCGGGCGTAGAGCCAGCCGAACAGCACGCCCATGGCGATGTTGCCCAGCAGCGCCGGCACGCCCTGGTAGAGGTGGTAGACGCCGCGCAGCGCCGCAGCCGACAGGATGATCTGCCACGTGCCCCAGCCCAGCCGTCGCAGCCGCTCGAAGAGGTAGCCGATCACGATCACCTCCTCGGTGAGGCCCGCGCGCAGCGCCGACAGCAGCAGCACCGGGATCGTGAACCAGTGCGCGTCCAGCGGCGACGGCACGACGTCGACGGTCAGGCCGAGCGCGCGCCCCGCGAAGTACAGCGCGATGCCCGGCACGCCGATCACGAGCACGAGGGCGATGCCGGATGCGGTGTCGCGGCCCGGGCGGGTCCGGTCGATCCCGAGGGCGCCCAGGTGGGGCTGCCGGGTGCGCCACAGCAGCCAGACGACGAGCGCCACGGGCACCAGGTCGAGGAAGATGCCGGTCAGCTGGTAGGCCAGGTCGAGCCACGCGCGCTCCGAGCGGCTCGGGTTGAGCGCCACCTGCTGCTCGCCGATCGGCGCAGGGCGGGTGTTGAGATCGATGAACTGCAGCACCGACCAGATGGCGCTCGCGCCCAGGGACAGCAGCAGCACCAGGGCGATCTCGGTCGCGAGCCGGCGCCGAGCGGGAAGAGTGGCAGACACCCCTCAACGCTAGGGCCATCGCACCTCAGGGTTGTGTAAGCACCAACTTGGTAACGATCACGTCACCTGGCCGTTCTGCCCGCATCCGCGTGCATAGACTGCCCGTATCTCAACGAGCACTGCGGCTCTTGCGGCCGTGCGCTCACCCTGCACAGGAGGAAACACCAGTGACACACATGATGAGGCGTCGCGGTCGCGCGCTCGCCGGGCTGGCCATCGGCACTGCCGCTATGGTCGCGCTCGCGGGCTGCACCACGACCACCCCCGAGCCCGGCGAGTCCGGCGACAGCGGCGAGGCCACCACGGGCGGCACGATCAGCATCGCTCAGACCAACGCGGTCACGGCGCTGACGTCGGCGACGCCCGATGCCAACCTGAACACCAACGGCATGGTCGACTACCTGATGGGCAACGCCACGGGTCCCGGCTCGATGTTCTACGTCGACAGCGAGTTCAACGTCGTCCCCGACGAGACCAACGCGACCGTCGAGCTCGTCAGCGAAGACCCGCTGGTCGTCACCTACACCGTCGACCCCGAGGCCGTCTGGTCCGACGGCACGGCCATGTCGACCACCGACCTGCTGCTGTCGTGGGCGATCGGCTCCGGCTGGTTCGACGACGCGACCTACGCCGAGGACGGCACGGTCGCAGATGGCAACCAGTACTTCCAGCTCGCCGGCTCGACCACCGGACTCGACACCACCGAGTTCCCGGAGATCGACGCGGAGGCTGGCACGCTGACGCTCACCTACGGCGAGCCGTACGTCGACTGGAACCTGGTCAACCTGATCGGCAAGCCGGCGCACGTCTTCGCTGAGCACGCCGGCTTCGGCTCGGTGGAGGAGCTCGCGACGTTCCTCGAGGAGACGCCTGCTGGTGACCCCGAGGCTCCGGTCGAGGCCAACGAGCAGCTCCAGGCGCTCGCCGAGCTCTGGAACACGGGCTACAACATCACGTCGATGCCGACGGACGAGAGCCTGCTGGTCAGCGCCGGCATGTGGATCCCGAAGGACTTCCAGGCTGACGACGGTGGCTTCATCTCCTTCGAGCCGAACCCCGAGTGGCGCGGCGAGAACCAGCCCTCGTTCGACGAGCTGATCATCCGCTTCATCGGTGACCCGAACGCGCAGATCACCGCTCTCCAGAACGGTGAGGTCGACATCATCGAGCCGCAGCCCTCGGCTGACACGCTCGCTGCCATCGAGGCCTTCGGCGGCACCCTGATCCAGGGTTCGCAGCTGTCCTACGACCACCTCGACCTGACGATGAACTCCGAGGTCTTCTCCGACCCGGCCGTGCGCGAGGCCTTCCTGCTCACGATCCCGCGTCAGCAGATCCTCGAGTCGATCGTCACGCCGGTGCAGCCGGACGCCGAGGTGCTGAACTCGCAGATGTTCGTCACCAACCAGCCGCAGTACGCCGACGCCATCGCGTCGAACGGCTACAGCGACTTCGCGGAGCCCGACATCGAGCGCGCCACCGAGCTGCTCGCCGGCGCCACGCCGACGGTCAGCATCCTCTACAACATCAACAACCCGAACCGTGTCGACGCGTTCCAGCTGATCCAGGCGAGCGCGGCTGAGGCCGGGTTCAACGTCGAGGACGCCGGTTCGGCCGACTGGGGCTCGCTGCTCGGCAGCGGCAGCTACGACGCCTCCATCTTCGGCTGGATTTCGTCGGGTGTCGGCTACGCCGGCCTGCCGCAGATCTGGCAGACCGGTGGCGGTGGCAACTACAACGGCTACTCCAACGCCGAGGTGGACGCCCTGGTTGACGAGTCGCAGACGATCATCGGCGACACCGCTCGCATCGACGAGATCATGATCGAGATGGATGGCCTGACGCGCGAGGACTTCTACGGTCTGCCGCTCTTCCAGGTCCCCGGTCTGGTCGCGACGAACGGCACCGTCGACGGTGTTGTCTACAACGGCGGCCAGACGGGCGCCATCTGGAACACCTGGGAGTGGTCGCTCGTCGGCTGACGCTGACGGGAGATAGTATTCCCAGCTAGTCCTCTCCGGCCGTGGCTGTCGGGACCCAGGTCCCGGCAGCCACGGCCAACCCGTGTCCGTCCTCGATCGCGCGAGATCCGCGCGGTCGCGAGAGATCGGAGCTGCAGAGCACATGCTCAGCTTCATAGTGAGGCGCATCCTTGCCTCGATCCTGACGCTCGTCGTGGCGTCCTTCATCATGTACATCCTGACGGCGTACTCCGGCGATCCACTGATGGATCTGCGCGGCTCCAATGCCCCGAACGCACAGCTGCTGATCGGCCAGCGCATCGAGCGCCTCAACCTCGATGTGCCGCCTCCGCTGCGGTTCTTCGGCTGGCTCGCCGGTGCTGCCGGGTGCTTGACGCCCTTCACGCCCTGCGACCTCGGCACCGACCTGAACTACACCGCGGTCACCCAGCTCCTGCCGAATGCGGCAGCCGCAACGGTGCGGCTCGTCTCCGCGGCCACGATCCTCGCGATCATCTTCGGCATCATCACGGGTATCGTCTCGGCCCTCCGCCAGTACTCGGCGTTCGACCTGGGCATGACCTTCGTCAGCTTCCTGCTCTACTCGCTGCCGTCGTTCCTCGCTGCCGTGCTCCTGAAGGAGTTCGTCGCGATCGACTTCAACAACTGGATCTCCAGCGGCGATTCCAGCATCGGCTTCATCCCCACGCTCGTGGTCGCCCTCATTGTCGGCGCGATCATGCAGGCGCTCGTCGCAGGATCCGCGCGCAACCGGGTGATCGCGTTCGCGATCTCTGCCGGCGCCACCTTCGGCCTGCTGTACTTCCTCGACGCGATCGACTGGTTCCAGAACCCGGGCCTCGGCTGGGGCGGCATGCTGCTGCTCATCGTCGGCATCGTCGTCGGCGTGACCGCGGTGCTGGCAGGGTTCGGCAACCGCCGGGCGCTGCTGGGTGCGGTCATCGCCGGCGTGCTGGCGTACGCCGCGTTCTTCGCGCTGCAGGGGCTCTTCGCCATCTCCACCATCTGGACGATCGGCATCCTCGGCCTCGCGACCCTCGCCGTCTGCTTCGTCATCGGCTGGGTGATCGGCGGCCCCGACCGGGGCCAGGTCATCCGCGTGACGATGCTCGTCGGCTTCCTCAGCGGCCTGCTCGTGGTCGCCGACCGCTATCTGCAGTCGTGGCCCGCGTACCTCGCGAGCCCGCGCATCAACAACCGTCCCATCGCGACGGTCGGCGAGCAGACGGTGGGCCTCTCGGGCGACATGTGGCTGATGGGCCTCGACACCTTCACCCACTTCCTGCTGCCGACCATCTCGCTCACGCTCATCTCGTTCGCGGGCTATACGCGCTACGCGCGCGCCGGGCTGCTGGAGGTGATGAACCAGGACTACATCCGCACCGCCCGCGCCAAGGGCCTCTCCGAGCGCGTCGTCATCACGCGGCACGCGTTCCGCAACATGCTCATCCCGATCACGACGATCGTCGCCGCTGACATCGGCGTGCTGCTCGGCGGCGCGCTCATCACCGAGCGCGTCTTCGCGATCAGCGGCATGGGCGCGCTGTTCAACATCTCGCTCAACCGCGTGGATGTGAATCCGGTGATGGGGTACTTCATCGTGATCGCCATCACCGCCATCCTGTTCAACTTCCTGGCCGACCTGAGCTACGCGCTCCTCGACCCGAGAGTGAGGGTCAAGTGACGAACACCGCAATCTCCGACGCGGAGGTCGGTCAGAGCCAGGCTCGGCTGATCTTCCGGCGCTTCGTCACGAACAAGACCGCAATGGTCTCGTTCGTGCTGCTCATCGCCATCTTCGGGTTCTCGATCTCCGCGATCGGGCTGGGCCCGATCCCGGGCTGGTGGCACTACAACTTCTACGCCCCCATGCCCACCGCCAACGAGGGCAGGCCCACGCTCTCGATCATCCCCGAGTGGCTGGGCGGCAGCGGCATCTCGCTCGGTGATCACCCCTTCGGGCAGACCCGCATCGGCGTCGACTACTTCGCCGCCACTATGCGCGGGGTGCAGAACTCGTTCGTCGTGATCGTGCTGCTCGCCGGTGTCGCCACCGTGCTCGGCACCGTCGTGGGCGCCATCGCGGGCTACTACCGCGGCTGGGTCGACGCCGTGCTGATGCGCATCACCGACGTCTTCATCGTCATCCCGACGATCGTCGTCGGCGCGGTGGTCGGCCGCATGACCGGCGGCCTCGGTGTCTCGTTCCTCGCCATCGCCCTTGGGCTCGTGGCGTGGATGGGCATCGCCCGTCTCGTGCGCGCCGAGTTCCTGTCGCTGCGCGAGCGCGAGTTCGTGGAGGCGGCGCGCGTCGCCGGCGCGAGCGACGCTCGCATCATCTTCAAGCACATCCTGCCGAACGCGATGGGCGTGGTGATCGTCGCGGCCTCGCTGATCGCCGCCGCGGCGATCCTGCTCGAGACGGCGCTGAGCTACCTCGGCTACGGCATCCACGCACCCGAGCGCTCGCTCGGGCTGCTGGTCTCCGAGAACCAGTCGGCCTTCTCCACCCGGCCGTGGCTGTTCTGGTACCCGGCGTTCTTCACCGTCGCACCGGCGCTGCTGATCAACTTCATCGGCGACGGCCTGCGCGACGCGTTCGACCCGCGCCAGAAGCGCTTCTCGATCCGCCGCACCAAGGAGCTGCCTGAGACCACGGAGCAGCGATCGTGACCCGCGGCGCTGCCTCAGAGCAGCAGCGGCACGGTGGCCGCGAGCACGGGCCCGCCCACCAGTGCGGCCACACGGCCCCAGTGCACCGTGACGGGCACGGCGACGTCGTCGGCGTCGACGCGACTGGCGGGGCGCTGCTCCCAGCGCTGGCGCACGAGCGCCGCAGCATCGCCCGACTCGGTGCCGGGCAGGTCGCCGACGGGGATGCCGCTGTCGAGCGCGCTGCGGGGGTCGCGCGGGTCGCGGTCGTCGCGCACGCGCTTGGCGGCTCGGCGCGCGGCGAGCGCGCTCGCCTGCGGCGCGCACCAGACGGGCCACGCACGTCCGGGCGTGTGCAGCGTGAGGGAGTACTTCGTGTCGACGTGGATGAGCGCATCCCAGGAGACCGAGATGGTGCGCAGCGGGTTGCGGATCTGAGCACCGCGCGCACCCACCTCGAGCGCCGGCGCCCACAGCCCGGCGTACGCGGCGTACGCCAACCACGCGACCACGATGGCGGTCGCGACCACGCCCTGCAGCTGCGACTGCAGCGCGAGCAGCACGCCGAGCACCGCGAGCAGCGCCCACGAGGCGATCGCGAAGCCGCGGTTGACGCGGGAATGGACGGTCACAGCACGCAGATCGTCGTTCACAGCCTTATCGTCGCAGGCGCCACCGCGCCCGGCGAATCCGACACCCCGCTGCAGGAGGCGGCATGACATCCCAGACTGACACCATCCAGCACGCCGCCGGTGACGTGCCCGTGCTCCACATCTCGGGCCTCAACGTCGCCTTCGCGGTCGACGGCTACTGGGTCCCGGCTGCGAAGGACGTCTCGTTCGAGATCGGTCGCGGCGAGGTCGTCGCCGTCGTCGGCGAGTCCGGCTCCGGCAAGAGCGTCTCGTCGATGGCGATCCTCGATCTGCTGCCGAAGAACGCTCGCATCAGCGGCGACATCAAGCTCTCGGGCGACAGCCTGCGCGGCATGTCGCCGGGTGCCATGCGCGAGGTGCGCGGCAATCGTGTCGCCGCGATCTTCCAGGAGCCGATGACGGCACTGAACCCGGTCTTCACCGTCGGGTTCCAGATCATGGAATCGCTGCGCCTCCACCGCGGCATGACGCCGAGCCAGGCTGAGGTCCGTGCGCTCGAGATGCTCGGCCTGGTCGAGCTGCCCGACCCGACGAAGGCGTTCAAGTCGTACCCGCACCAGCTCTCTGGCGGGCAGCGGCAGCGCGCCATGATCGCGATGGCGCTCTCGCTCGATCCGGAGCTGCTGATCGCCGACGAGCCGACCACGGCGCTCGACGTCACGGTGCAGGCGGAGATCCTCGAGCTCATGCGCTCCCTGAAGGACCGGCTGGGCTCGGCGGTGCTGCTGATCACGCACGACATGGGCGTCGTCGCCGACCTCGCCGACTGGGTCGTCGTGATGGAGAAGGGCGTCATCGTCGAGCAGGGCCCGGTGAAGGAGATCTTCGCGGCGCCGAAGGAGCAGTACACGCAGATGCTCCTCTCATCCGTGCCGCGGCTGGGCGAAGGCGCCGACAAGGAAGACGCGATCGATCTGACCGCTGCCCTGGCACTGGCAGCCCACGACGACAGCGACGCGGAGCTGCAGCAGCGCGTGGAGGCCAACGCCCGCGTCGCGGAAGCTGCCCGTCGGGACGAGAAGGTGCACGAGGGCGCACCCGTGCTGGTGCTCGACAACGTCGCGATCGAGTACGGCAGCAAGGGCAAGCTGGGTGCGTTCCGCGCCGTCGACGGCGCCTCGCTGCAGATCCACGCCGGCGAGATCCTCGGCCTCGTGGGCGAGTCGGGCTCCGGCAAGTCGACGATCGGCCGAGCTGCGATCGGCCTGCAGCCGATCGCAGAGGGACGGCTCGAGGTCGCCGGCGTCGACATCTCGCGCATCGATCGCAAGATCGCGCGCAGCCTCAACCGCAAGGTCGGCATCGTCTTCCAGGATCCGTCGTCGTCGCTGAACCCGCGGCTCCCCATCGGCGAGTCCATCGGCGAGCCGATGTACCTGGCGAAGATCCACCGCGGTGCTGCGCTCGACAAGCGCGTCGAGGAGCTGCTCGACGCCGTGCGCCTGCCGAAGAACTACCGCAACCGCTTCCCGCATGAGCTCTCGGGCGGGCAGAAGCAGCGCGTCGGCATCGCGCGCGCACTGTCGATGAGCCCCGAGCTGCTGGTGGCCGACGAGCCGACGAGCGCGCTCGACGTCTCGGTGCAGGCGACGGTGCTCGAGCTGCTGCAGGAGCTGCAGCGCGAGCAGGGCTTCGCGTGCCTGTTCATCAGCCACGACCTCGCGGTGGTCGACATCATGAGCGACCGCATCGCCGTGATGCACCACGGCAAGATCGTGGAGCAGGGCTCGCGCGACGCGATCCTGCGCGCACCGCAGGAGGCGTACACGCAGCGTCTCATCGCGGCGATCCCGGTGCCGGACCCCGACAAGCAGCGCGCGCGCCGCGAGCTGCGGCAGCAGGTGCTCGCCCGCACCGCCGCGGAGTCCGACGAGCAGGGCGCCGGCGACGGCGTCGACGTCGACGAGATGGTGGACGACCGCAAGACCGAGACGGCGATCGAGGAGGAGCGCAACGTCTGAGGCGCGCTGCACGGCCGCGGTCGCCCGCTAGGATGGGCGATCGCGGCCGTTCGTCGCACATTCCTCACACCGGAAGGCACCCGCATGCCGATCGCCTCGCGATCAGACCTCCGAAACGTGGCGATCGTCGCCCACGTCGACCACGGCAAGACCACCCTCGTCGACGCGATGCTTCGCCAGACCGGATCCTTCACCGCGCACCAGGCGGTCGACGAACGCGTCATGGACTCCGGTGACCTGGAGCGCGAGAAGGGCATCACGATCCTCGCGAAGAACACCGCCATCCGGTACGCGGGCGAGCACACCGATGAGCCCGTGACCATCAACGTCATCGACACCCCGGGTCACGCCGACTTCGGCGGCGAGGTCGAGCGCGGCCTGTCGATGGTCGACGGCGTCGTGCTGCTCGTCGACGCTTCCGAGGGCCCGCTCCCGCAGACCCGCTTCGTGCTGCGCAAGGCACTCGAGGCCAAGCTGCCCGTGATCCTGCTGGTGAACAAGACCGACCGCGGCGACGCGCGCATCGACGCCGTCGTGGAGGAGAGCCAGGACCTGCTGCTCGGCCTCGCCTCCGATCTCGCGGACGACGTGCCCGACCTCGACCTCGACGCCGTCCTCGACGTTCCGGTGGTCTACGCATCCGGCAAGGCCGGCCGCGCCTCCACGGTCAAGCCCGCCAACGGCGAGCTGCCCGAGAGCGAGAACCTCGAGCCGCTGTTCGCCGCGATCCTCGAGCACATCCCCGCGCCCACGTACGACGACGAGGCGCCGCTGCAGGCGCACGTGACGAACCTGGACGCATCCCCCTTCCTCGGCCGCATCGCACTGCTGCGCGTAAAGGCCGGCACGCTCAAGAAGGGCCAGACGGTCGCCTGGGTGCGGCACGACGGCGAGGTCCAGAACGTGCGCATCACCGAGCTGCTGGAGACCAAGGCGCTCGACCGCGTGCCGGCCGAGAGCGCCGGTCCCGGCGACATCGTCGCCGTCGCGGGCATCGCCGACATCACGATCGGCGAGACGCTCGCCGACCCGGACGACGTGCGCCCGCTGCCGACCATCACGGTCGACGAGCCGGCCATCTCGATGACGATCGGCACGAACACGTCGCCGCTCGCAGGCAAGGTCAAGGGCGCGAAGCTCACCGCCCGCATGGTGAAGGATCGCCTCGACCGCGAGCTGATCGGCAACGTCTCGCTGCGGGTGGTCGACATCGGCCGTCCCGACGCGTGGGAGGTGCAGGGCCGCGGCGAGCTGGCGCTGGCGATCCTCGTCGAGCAGATGCGCCGCGAGGGCTTCGAGCTCACCGTCGGCAAGCCGCAGGTGGTCACGCGCAAGATCGACGGCGTGCTGCACGAGCCCTTCGAGCACCTCACGATCGACGCGCCGGAGGAGTACCTCGGCGCCGTCACCCAGCTGCTCGCCGCCCGCAAGGGCGTCATGGACGGCATGCAGAACCACGGCACCGGCTGGGTGCGCATGGAGTTCGTGGTGCCCTCGCGCGGCCTGATCGGCTTCCGCACCGAGTTCATGACCATCACGCGCGGCACCGGCATCGCGAACGCCATCTCGCACGGCACCCGGCCCTGGGCCGGCACCATCACGACGCGCAACAACGGCGCGCTGGTCGCCGACCGCAGCGGCGTGTCGACGCCGTTCGCGATCATGGCGCTGCAGGAGCGCGGCGTCTTCTTCATCCAGCCCGGCGACGACGTCTACGAGGGCATGGTGGTGGGCGAGAACTCGCGCGCCGACGACATGGACGTCAACATCACCAAGGAGAAGAAGCTCAACAACATCCGGTCCTCGACCGGTGAGGAGCTCGAGCGCCTGACGCCGCCACGGCAGCTCTCGCTCGAGGAGTGCCTGGAGTGGGCGCGCGACGACGAGTGCGTCGAGGTGACGCCGAACAACGTGCGCATCCGCAAGGTGAACCTGGACGCCGTCACGCGCGGCCGCGAGGCGAGCCGCTTGAAGAAGCAGGCCTAGCCAGCGCTGACGCGGACCCCTTCCGCCCTCGTGACCGACGCCAGCGTCCACGATGGCAGAAGGGGTCCGACTGCGCTGCGCTGGCACGGACACACGCGACGCGCGAGGTCACGGACCGTCACGTTCCGTCACACTCGCCGCTGCCGGACCGCGGGGCGCCTAGCGTGGCGCCATGACGCATCACGCATCCTTGGCGCGGCAGCCGCCGTCGACCGCCGGGCCGCTGCGCATCGTCGCGGTGAGCGGCAGCCTGCACCGGCCGTCGTCGACCACGGCGCTCGTCGCCGCGCTCGCGCGGGCGGTGGCGGGCCGCATCGACGCGCGGATCGAGGTGGTCGAGATGGCGGTGGTCGGCCCGCAGCTCGCCGGTGCGCTCGAACGCGGGGCTGTGCAGGCCGCCGCGGTGCAGGCGATCGAGGCGATCGAGGCCGCCGACCTGCTGGTGGTGGGCAGCCCGGTCTACCGGGGGAGCTTCACGGGCCTGTTCAAGCACCTCTTCGACTTCGTCGACCAGCGCGCGCTGATCGACACCCCGGTGCTGCTGGCCGCCACCGGCGGCTCGCACCGCCACGCGCTCACCATCGAGCACCAGCTGCGCCCGCTGTTCGCCTTCTTCCAGGCGCTCACGCTGCCGGTGGGGGTCTACGCCTCCAGCGCGGAGTTCGAGGGCGGTCGGGTGCGCTGCCCCGAGGTGCTCGAGCGCATCGAGGCGGCCGCCGATCGGGCGCTGCCCTACCTTTCCAGGCGCCCGGCGCCCGTGCGCCCCACCGCCTGGTAGCCGCGCCGCGTCGTGGACGCGCGTCCGAGCGCGTGCGCGCGGGGTGGTTGGATGGGAGGCAAATGGATCCCCGCCTCGAGCGCGTGATGTTCGTGCACGCCCACCCAGACGACGAGACGCTCTCGACCGGCGCCGCGATCGCCTCTGTGGCCGCGGGCGGCGGCGACGCCGTCGTGGTCACCTTCACGCTCGGCGAGCGCGGCGAGATCCGCGCCGACGCGCAGGCGGCGGTCGACGAGGTCGGCATCGGCGAGGTGCGCCGGGCCGAGCTCGAGGCGGCCCTGCGCGCCCTCGGGGCCCGCGGCCGCCGCATCCACGGCTGGGACGACTCCGGCATGGCCTGGCACCGCAGCGGCAAGGCGCAGGCCGCGCCCGATGCGCCGCCCACCTCCCTGAGCCGCGCCGACGCCGACGACCTGGCGGATGCGCTGGGCTTCGTCGTCGAGGAGATCGACCCGACCGCGCTGGTCACCTACGACGCCGACGGCGGCTACGGCCACCCCGACCACGTCGCCGCCCACCATGCCGCCGTGCTAGTCGCCCGGCGCTACGACCTGCCGCTCTACGTGCGGGCGAAGGCCGCCGCCGACGTCTCCTTCCCGCTCGCGCCGGTGAAGGACCGGGTGCTCGACGCGCTCGCGCAGCACCGCTCGCAGCTGACGGTGGAGGGCGACGACGTGCTGCACGTCGGCGGCCAGCGTCGGCCGATCGACGCGGTGGAGCACTACCGGCTGATCGAGACCCGGCCGCAGCGGCGCACCCGCTGGTCACTGCGCCTGGGGGCGCTCGCCGCGGGCGCGGTGGTCGGCGTGGTCGGCACCTTCTCGCACCAGCAGCTGCCGTGGGGCCTCGGCCTCTCGCTGATCGCCGCCGTGGGTCTGATCACCGGCATCCGCGCGGCGAGCGGCTCCCGGCCGATGACGCTCGCCTCGGTGATCGGCCTGGTCGGGGTGGTCGCCGTCATCGCCATCGACCCGCTCGGGCGCGGCGCCTGGGGCACGGAGCGCTCCCTGGTGCCCTCGAACCTCGCCGGCTGGCTCTGGTCGCTCGTCCCCGCGGCGGCATCGCTGTTCGCGCTGGCGTGGCCGGATGCCGAAGCGCGGCGGCGGATTAGGATGGCAGCGAAGCACAGGACGGAAGGGGAGGAGAACCGATGACCTACGTGATCGCGCTCCCGTGCGTCGACCTCAAGGATCGCGCCTGCGTCGACGAGTGCCCGGTGGACTGCATCTACGAGGGTGAGCGGATGCTCTACATCCACCCCGACGAGTGCGTCGACTGCGGCGCCTGCGAACCGGTGTGCCCGGTCGAGGCGATCTTCTACGAGGACGACACGCCTGAGGAGTGGGCCGAGTACTACGAGGCCAACGTGCACTTCTTCGACGAGATCGGCTCGCCCGGCGGCGCAGCCAAGGTCGGCGTGATCAAGCACGATCACCCGATCGTCGCCGCGCTGCCGCCGCAGCAGCACGACTGATGCTGCTGCCGGAGTTCCCCTGGGACACGCTCGCGGGCGCCAAGGCCCGCGCCGCCCTGCATCCCGGCGGCCTCATCGATCTGAGCGTCGGCTCCCCGGTCGACCCGACGCCGGCGCTCATCCAGGCCGCCCTGCGCGAGGCCACCGATGCGCACGCCTATCCGACCAACCACGGCACGGCTGAGGCGCGCGCCGCCATCGCCGAGTGGTTCGCGCGCATGCGCGGCGTGCCGGGCATCGGCGACGAGCACCTGCTCGTGACGATCGGCTCCAAGGAGCTCGTCGCGGGCTTGCCGCTGCAGCTGGGCCTGGGCGCGGGCGATGTGGTCGTGCACCCCTCCGTCGCCTACCCCACCTACGACATCGGGGCGCGCATCGCCGGCGCCGAGCCCGTGCGCGCCGACGACCCCGACGACTGGCCGGAGGCCACCCGGCTCGTCTGGCTGAACTCGCCGTCGAATCCCACCGGCGAGGTGCTGGGGGTGGATGCGCTGCGGCGCGTCGTGCAGGCGGCGCGCGAACGGGGGATCCTGGTCGCGAGCGACGAGTGCTATGCACTGCTGCCGTGGGAGCTCGACGAGGCGCCCTCGATCCTCGATCCGCGGGTGACGGACGGCGATCTGACCGGGCTCGTGGCCGTCTACTCGCTCAGCAAGCAGTCGAATCTGGCCGGCTACCGCGCGGCATTCATCGCCGGCGACCCGCAGGTCGTGCAGCGCGCGCTGGCCGTGCGCAAGCACCTCGGCCTGATGGCACCGAGCCCCGTGCAGCACGCGCTCGCGGTGGCGCTCGGCGACGAGGCGCACGTGGCCGAGCAGCGCGAGCGCTACCGCTCCCGCCGCGCGCTGCTGCTGCCGGCGATGCGCGAGCACGGCTTCGACGTCTCCTCCGATGCTGGCCTGTACCTCTGGGCCACGGACGGCACGGATGCGCTGGTGCAGCTGGACGCGCTGTCACGGCTGGGCATCCTGGTCGCGCCCGGCTCGTTCTACGGGGACCGCACCCGCGTGCGGGTCGCGCTCACCGCATCCGATGCCCACATCGCGGAGGCCGCGGCGCGCCTGCGGGGGTGAGCGGGAGCGCCGTGAGATACGGTCCCCGGGCGACCGGTAGTCTGTCGTCGTGACGACCGAGGACACCGCTACGCCCACTGCCCGCGAGACGGATCGATTCGTGACGCTCCAGCACGACGGGGGATCGACCCAGCTGCAGGTGCTGGAGGCGACCGACGGCCGCTCGGCGATCGACGCATCGAGGCTGACGCGCGACACCGGCCTCACCACGCTCGACTACGGCTTCGTGAACACGGCCAGCGCACGCAGCGCCATCACCTACATCGACGGCGACGAGGGCATCCTGCGCTACCGCGGCTACCCGATCGAGGAGCTGGCCGAGCAGAAGACATTCCTCGACGTCGCGCACCTGCTCATCTACGGCGAGCTGCCGAGCGAGGACGAGCTGGCCACCTTCGACCAGCGCGTGCGCCGGCACACGCTGCTGCACGAGGACCTGCGTCGCTTCTTCGACGCGCTGCCGCGCGACGCGCACCCGATGAGCGCCCTCTCCAGCGCCGTGAGCGCCCTCTCGACCTACTACGAGCACGACCACGACCCGCGCGATCCCGAGAAGGTCGACAAGCAGACGATCCGGCTGCTGGCGAAGATGCCGGTGATCGCCGCGTACGCCCACAAGAAGTCGATCGGGCAGTCGTTCCTGTACCCGGACAACGGGCTCAGCTTCGTCGAGAACTACCTGAAGCTCAACTTCGGCATCCAGGCCGAGGAGTACATCCAGAACCCGGTCATGGTGCGGGCGCTCGAGCGCCTGCTCATCCTGCACGCCGACCACGAGCAGAACGCGTCCACCTCGACGGTGCGCATGGTGGGCTCGACCGACGCGAACCTGTTCGCATCGGTCTCCGCGGGCATCCATGCGCTCTCCGGCCCCCTGCACGGCGGCGCCAACGAGGCGGTGCTGACGATGCTGCGCGGCATCCGCGACTCCGGCGAGAGCGTCGAGCGGTTCGTCGAGCGCGTCAAGCGCAAGGAGCAGGGCGTGAAGCTGATGGGCTTCGGGCACCGCGTCTACAAGAACTACGACCCGCGCGCGAAGCTGGTCAAGTCGTCGGCCGAAGAGGTGCTCGCGCAGCTCGGCGTGCGCGATCCGCTGCTCGACATCGCGCAGGAGCTCGAGCAGGTCGCGCTCGCCGACGACTACTTCAAGGAGCGCAAGCTCTACCCGAACGTCGACTTCTACACCGGCGTGATCTACAAGGCGATGGGCTTCCCGGAGCGCATGTTCACCGTGCTGTTCGCGATCGGCCGGCTGCCCGGCTGGATCGCGCACTGGCGCGAGATGATGCTCGACCCGCAGACGAAGATCGGCCGTCCGCAGCAGCTCTACGTCGGCCCCACCGAGCGCCACATCTGACCGCACCCCCTCGGTGGCTGAGCAGCCGCCGCACGCCACCGTCGGCTGTGCTTCGACTCGGTGAGCGCTCCCGCGCGCACCGGCTCAGGAGCCGCCGCGCCGAGCCCTGAAGCCAGCCCGCACGACCCGGAGCAACCATGACCACCACGACCAGCACCTCCACGCAGACGCCGCAGAAGAGCGCCGTCGACCGCTTCTTCAAGATCTCCGAACGCGGCTCGTCCGTCACGCAGGAGGTGCGCGGCGGTCTCGTCACGTTCTTCGCGATGGCGTACATCATCGTGCTGAACCCGCTCATCATCGGCGGGTTCTCGGCCGATCAGGCGGCGGTGGACGTCGAGGGCGGCTGGCTGCCGAACCACCAGGTCGCGGCCGTCACGGCCCTCGTCGGCGGACTGATGACGCTCGCGATGGGACTGATCGCCAACGTGCCGTTCGGCCTCGCCGCCGGCCTCGGCATCAACTCGTTCCTCGCGTTCGGCCTGGTGGGCGAGCTCACCTGGGCCGAGGCCATGGGCCTGGTGGTGATCAACGGCATCATCATCGTGGTGCTGGGCCTGACGGGCCTGCGGCGCATGATCTTCGACGCGGTGCCCGCACCGCTCAAGGCCGCGATCACGGTCGGCATCGGCCTGTTCATCGCCTTCATCGGCTTCGTCGACGCGGGCTTCGTGCGCACGACCGGCATCACTGCGCCGCCGGTGCAGCTCGGCGACGGCGGCTCCATCACCTCGCTGCCGACCGTGGTGTTCATCATCGCGCTCGCGCTGATGGGCTCGTTGCTGGCGCTGAGGGTCAAGGGCGCGCTGCTGATCGGCATCGTGGCGGCGACGGTGGTCGCGATCATCCTCGAGGCGATCTTCAAGGTCGGTCCCTCGCTCGGCACGAACCCCGACGCCTGGAACCTCAACCCGCCCGCACTGCCGACCGCGGTGTTCTCGCTGCCCGACTTCTCGCTGATCGGCCAGTTCTCGTTCGGCTCCTTCGAGCGCATCGGCATCCTGGCGAGCACCATGTTCATCTTCACGCTGGTGTTCATGAACTTCTTCGACGCCATCGGCTCGATGACGGGGCTGGCGAAGCAGGCGGGCATCTCCTACCCCAACGGCCAGTTCCCCGGCCTCAAGCGTGCGCTCGTCGTCGAGGGCGTCGGCGCGGTGGCCGGCGGTGGCGCGAGCGCATCCTCGAACACGGTCTTCATCGACTCGGCCGCCGGCATCGGCGACGGCGCCCGCACGGGCCTCGCCTCGGTCGTCACCGGCCTGCTGTTCCTGGCCGCGATGTTCCTGACGCCGCTCACCAGCGTCGTGCCGCTGGAGGTGGCTGCCGCGACGCTCGTGGTCGTGGGCGCACTCATGATGGCGCAGATCACCGAGATCGACTTCAGCGACTTCCGCATCGCGCTGCCGGCGTTCCTCACCATCGTCGTGATGCCGATGACCTACAACATCGCCAACGGCATCGGCGTGGGCTTCATCGCCTGGGTGCTCGTCAACGCGGTCTCGGGAAAGCTCAAGCAGATCTCGCCGCTGCTGTGGATCGTCGCGGTCCTGTTCGTGGTGTTCTTCGCCCGCGGGCCGATCGAGGCGCTGCTGGGCGCCTGATCGGTGTCAGTGCTCGCGGCTGACGGCCGCGAGCACCTCCGGCCAGCGCCGGTCGAGCGCCCTGCCGCCGAGTCGCACGCCCAGCCAGATCGCGAGCGCGCCGAGGCCGAGCCCGACTGCCAGGCTGACCCAGCCGAGCCACGGGAACCAGGCCGCGGCGATCGCGGTGCCGATCGCCGGCGCTCCGGCCGTCAGGATCGCCAGCAGCATCAGCAGCGCGCCCAGCAGCGCCTGCGCGCCGCCGGATGATCCGGTGCCGAACGGGCTCGCCTCGGGGGCAGGGGTCTGCCCGGGCATCCACGGGCTGATCGCGCTGCCGACGCCGATCACGAGCGCCGCGGTGCCCAGCGTCGCCCCGAGCGATGCCGGCAGCAGCTCCCAGCGCCCGGAGATCGCCGTGGTGACGACGGCCGTGACGGTCAGCAGCGGGCCGAACAGCACGAGCATGCCCAGCGCTCTGCCCGCACGGTCGGCGGTGCCCGAGACGCCGCTGAGCACGTGCGCAGAGAGCGCAGAGCTGTCGTACGCGGTGTCGAGCTGTGCGACCGACATCAGCACGATGGCGCCCAGCAGCGGCAGCAGCAGCGGGCCGACGTCGCCGAGCGCCCCGAGGTCGGCGACGCCCTCGCCCAGCTCGAGCTCGACCGTGCTGCCCATCACGACATTCAGGCCGAGGATCAGCAGCGGGAGCAGCACGACGCCGATCACGTTCACCAGGTGCCGCGGGTCGCGCAGCCGGTAGCGCAGGCCGCGCGCGGCGATCGCGCCGACGGGCGTCGCCGGCAGCAGCCGGTCGATCCACGCAGCGCTGCGCACCCGGCCGCCGCCGCCGGAGACGATCGGCGCGGTGAGCCGGCTGCGGAAGTCGTGCGCCCACACGAGCCACAGCAGCGCGGCCGTCGCGATCGCGATCAGCAGCTGCGCCGCGGCCGGCAGCAGGGCGCCGGCGGCGATGGCGCGCGGCACGCCCCACGCCGCGCCGAACGGCGTCCAGGCGAGCGCACCGGCGACCGCGCCCAGCAGCGACTCGGTCGACCCGAGCGCCCGCACGCCCTCGGCGACCACCACCACGACGATGCCGGCGGAGATGCCGAGCACGCTGCCGATGACGACGACCAGGTCGCGCCCGCTGCGCTTCGCGAGCTGCCGCGCGAGCGCTGCGGCGAGCGCCCTGCCCGCGAGCAGGCAGGTCAGCAGCTGCAGCGGCAGCAGCAGCGCGGCGGCGAGCAGTGCCGGCCAGGTGATGCTCCAGCCGATCAGGGTCAGCAGCAGCGCCAGCAGCGTCGCGATGCCGCCGACGCCGACGGCGCCGCCGAGCAGCACCCCCGGCAGCAATCGCCGCGCGGGCACCGGCAGCATCGCGAAGCGCTCCGGAGCGAGCGCGTCGTCGGCCGAGATGAGCACGCTCGCGACCGCCCACCCGACGACCAGCGCGCTGCCCAGCACCACCACCGCATCCGGGCCCGTCTGCGGCAGCGTCACGCGCAGCAGCAGCATGGTCGTGGCGACCAGACCGAGCGCTCCGAGCGCGCCCAGCACCGCGAGCACCAGCGTGACGGTCGCCCAGGGGCTGCGGGTGAGCGTGCGGCCGTACTGCCGCAGCTGCAGGCCTAGGAGGAGCGCAGCCACGACAGGCTCCCGGCGTCGAGCGCCTGCGTGCCGACCAGGTCGAGGAAGCGCCGCTGCAGCGGCTGCCCCTGCCGCACCTCGTCGAGAGTGCCGGCGGCGAGCATGCGGCCCTGCGCGATGATCGCGACCCGGTCGCAGAGCGACTCCACCAGCTCCATGACGTGACTCGAGAGCACGACGGTGCCGCCGGAGGCGACGAAGCCGCGCAGGATCTCGCGGATGGTCTCGCCGGAGACCGGGTCGACGGCCTCGAAGGGCTCGTCGAGCAGCAGCAGGCGCGGCGCGTGGATGAGCGCGCAGGCGAGCCCGATCTTCTTGCGCATGCCGGCCGAGTAGTCGATCACGAGCGTCGAGGCGGCCTCGGCGAGACCCAGCGCCGCCAGCAGCTCGCCGGCGCGGCCGGTGACGTCAGCCTCCGGCATGCCGCGCAGCAGCCCGTGGTAGCGCAGCAGCTCAGCGCCGGTGAGCCGGTCGAACAGGCGCACGCCGTCGGGCAGCACGCCCATGCGCGCCTTCGCCACCGGCGGGTCGGCCCAGACGTCGGCGCCGTCGACGACGGCGGTGCCGGCATCGGGGCGCAGCAGGCCGGTCGCCATCGAGAGCGTCGTGGTCTTGCCGGCGCCGTTGGGGCCGAGCAGGCCGAACAGGCTGCCGCGCGGCACATCGAGCGAGAGCCGATCGACCGCGAGCGTCTGGCCGAAGCGCTTGCTCAGCTCGCGCAGCGAGAGGATCGGGGGAGCGGTCGCGGCGAGGGGCACCCTCCGATTCTGCCGTGCCGCGCCTGAGGGCGCGCCCGCGACGGGCCGCGCGGCGCGACGGTCGGCGCCGTGACGCGAGCGGGCGCGATCGGCTCAGTGCAGGGCGGCGTTCAGCTCGACGCCCCCGCCGTCGCGGGCGACGACCTCCACGGCGCCCGAGACCGAGTTGCGGCGGAACAGCAGCCCCGGCCTGCCGGAGAGCTCGACTGCCTTCACCTGCTCGCCGCCGGGCACCAGCGACACCTTCGTGCCGGCCGTCACGTAGAGCCCCGCCTCGACCACCGAGTCGTCGCCGATCGAGATGCCCACGCCCGCGTTGGCGCCGAGCAGCACGCGCTCGCCGAGCGCCACCCGCTCCTTGCCGCCGCCCGAGAGCGTGCCCATGATCGAGGCGCCGCCGCCGATGTCGGTGCCGTCGCCGACGACCACGCCCTGCGAGATGCGGCCCTCGACCATGGAGGCGCCGAGGGTGCCGGCGTTGAAGTTGACGAAGCCCTCGTGCATCACCACCGTGCCGGGCGCGAGGTGCGCGCCGAGCCGCACGCGGCTGGCATCGCCGATGCGCACGCCGGAGGGAATGACGAAGTCGGTCATGCGCGGGAAGCGGTCGACGACCTGCACCTGCAGACCGGCGCGCTGCAGCTCGACGCGCCGCTCGTTCGCCCAGTCGGGGTCGACGGCACCGCCGTTCGTCCAGGCGACCACCGGCAGCGCGCCGAAGACCCCGTCGAGGTTGATCGAGTTGGGCTGCACCAGCCGGTGGCTGAGCAGGTGCAGCCGCAGGTAGGCGTCCTCGACCGACACGGGGGCCTCGTCCAGGTCGATCTCGACGTGCCGCAGCTCCATCACGACGCCGCGCGCGGGCACCGGGCCGGTGAGCTCGTCGAGGTGGCCGCCGCCGACCCACTGCGCGTCTCCTGCTGCCGAGCCGAGCGCGGGAGCCGGGAACCACGCGTCGAGCGCCCGCCCTTCGAAGACGGTGACGAGTGCATGTCCGTGTGCGGGGCGAGCCATGCCCCAAGTCTAGGCTGGTGGCCATGACGGACCCCTCGCCGCTGCCCGCCGCACTCCAGCCCGCCGTGCTCGACCCGCGCGCCAGCTCAGTCGAGCTCACGCGGCAGCTGTGCGACATCGAGTCCGTCTCCGACAACGAGGGGCCGATCGCCGACGCGATCGAGGCTGCGGCCCGCACCGCAGCCCATCTCGAGGTGACGCGCGTGGGTGACACCGTGGTCGCGCGCACGAACCTCGGCCGAGCGCGCCGCGTGGTGCTCGCCGGCCACATCGACACCGTGCCGGTCAACGGGAATCTGCCGACGCATCCGCTCGTCGTCGACGGCGAGGAGCACCTCTGGGGCCGCGGCACCGTCGACATGAAGGCGGGCGTCGCCGTGCAGCTGAAGCTCGCGGTCGAGCTCGCCGAGCCCGTCTTCGACGTGACCTGGCTCTGGTACGACCACGAGGAGGTGGGGGAGGAGCACAACGGCCTGCGCACGCTCGCCCTCACGCATCCCGAGCTGATGGAGGCTGACTTCGCCATCCTGGGCGAGCCCTCGAACGGCCAGATCGAGGGCGGCTGCAACGGCACGCTGCGCGCCGAGATCCGCACCCGCGGTGTGCGCGCGCACTCGGCCAGGGCATGGATGGGGCACAACGCCATCCACGACGCCGCCGAGATACTGCAGGTGCTGCAGGCGTACCGCCCGCGCGAGATCGATGTCGACGGGCTGCGCTACCGGGAGGGCCTGAACGCCGTCGGCATCTCCGGTGGCGTCGCGGGCAACGTCATCCCCGACGAGTGCGTCGTGCACGTCAACTATCGCTTCGCGCCCTCTCGCTCGCTCGCGGAGGCCACCGCGCACGTGGTGGAGCTGTTCGAGGGCTTCGACGTGCAGGTGGTGGATGCGGCCGCCGGCGCCAGGCCCGGGCTGGACGCCCCGCTCGCGCAGGAGTTCATCGCCGCCGTGGGCGCGACGCCGCAGCCGAAGTACGGCTGGACGGACGTCGCCCGCTTCTCGGCGCTGGGGATCCCCGCGGTGAACTTCGGCCCCGGCGACCCCTCGAAGGCGCACGCCGACGACGAGTCGGTGCCGGTCGCGCAGATCGTCGCGGCCGAGGAGAGCCTGCGCACGTGGCTCTCGCGAGCCTGACCGAGCAGCGCGCGCGGACGCGCGAGCGCTGGTGGCTGTGGCCGCTCGCGCTCTGGGCGGTGTCGCGGCTGGTCAGCACGGCGTTCCTGGGCGCGCTCGCCGGACGGCAGGAGCTGAGCGCCTGGACGCCTGCCCGCCCCGACCTGCTGGACTACTCGACGATGTGGGATGCCCACTGGTACTACATCGTCGCCATGTCGGGCTACCCGACCGAGCTGCCGCTCGGCGAGGACGGCCACGTGGGCGAGAACGCCTGGGCGTTCATGCCGGTCTACCCGATGCTCGCCAGGGTGTTGATGCTCGTGGGGCTGCCCTGGGAGGGCGCCGCGGTGCTGCTGTCGGTGGCGGCCTCGCTCGCGTTCGCGCTCGTCGCCTACCGGCTCTTCGCCGAGCTCGCACCGGGCAGGGAGCGCTTCGCGCTCGCGCTCGTGCTGCTCTCGCCGCTCGCGCCGGTGCTGCAGCTCGGCTACGCGGAGTCGCTGTTCCTGCTGCTGCTGGCAGGCGCGCTGCTCGCCTGGCGGCTGCACGCCTGGGAGTGGCTGTGGGTGCTCATCCCCATCATGTCGCTCACCCGCCCGGGCGGGCTCGCCTTCGCGCTCGCGCTCGGGCTGTGGTTCCTGGTGCGCTGGTACCGCGACCGCAGCGGCTTCCCGGTCGCGGAGCGGCGGATGCTCGTGGGCCTCGGGGCCTGGAGCGCGCTCTGGGGCTTCGGCTGGCTCATCGCCTGCACGATCGCGACCGGCAGTCTCACCTCCTACCTGGAGACGGAGCTGAGCTGGCGCTCGACGTACATCGGCAGACAGGAGCTGGTGCCCTTCACCCCCTGGCCGATCGGGCTCGAGTGGTGGTTCGGCGCCTGGTGGCCGCTCTGGCTGGCCGGCATCCTGCTGGTCGCGGTGCTCCTGCTGGCCGGTCCGTGGGCGACCGCGGTCGGCATCGAGGGCCGGCTGTGGCTGATCGCCTACCTGGTCTACCTCGCCGCGGTGTGGTTCCCGCAGTCGTCCACGTGGCGGCTGCTGATGCCCATATTCCCCGCGGCGGCCATCCTCGCCGCCGTGCGGCCCGCGTGGGCGCGAGCCATGCTGCTCGCGGCATGCATCGCGCTGCAGCCGGTCTGGATCTGGTTCTGCTGGCACGTGGACGGCCGGGACTGGACCGTTCCCTAGCACACGCGCAAGAGTGCCGACACGGGATCCTGCGTCACTGGGACGTGAGATAATGGCAGCACCGGATCTGAAGGGGGAGCCGCAATGGCCGCCATGAAACCACGCACAGGCGATGGACCGCTCGAAGCCGTCAAGGAGGGCAGGGTCATCGTCGTGCGCGTCCCGCTCGAGGGCGGCGGACGCCTTGTCGTCTCTGTGAATGACGAAGAGGCCGCCGCCCTGCACAAGGCGCTCGGCGAGGTCGTCGTCACCGCTTGATGCGAACGCGGCCGACGATGGCCGTAGCAAAAGGGGCCGATCCGTCGAGGATCGGCCCCTTCTGCGCGTCTCAGGCGGGCTCTGGCAGCCGCACGATCTGCAGCAGGCCATCGCCGACCGGCGTGACGGCGGCGCGCACCGCGTCGGAGGTGGAGAGCTCCTTCAGCAGCGCCCGCAGATCGGCGACCTCGTCGCCGCGCTGCGCGGGGTCGGCGACCCGGCCGCCCATGAGGGCGTGGGCGACGAGCACCGAGCCGCCGACGCGCACGAGCGAGAGCGCGTGCTCGACGTACTCGAGCACGCTGGCAGCATCGGCGTCGAGGAAGACGATGTCGTAGCTCGACTCGTTCATGCGCGGCAGCACGTCGCGTGCCTTGCCGGTGATCAGGCGGGCGCGCGTGACCGGTATGCCCGCCCTGCCGAACGCCGCGCGGGCGTGCTGCTGGTGGTCGAGCTCGGTGTCGATCGAGGTGAGCGTCGCCCCCGGCGCGCCCCGCAGCAGCCACAGGCCGCTGACGCCGGCGCCGGTGCCGACCTCGAGGATGGCGCTCGCCTGCGTCGCCGCGGCGACGGCCGCGAGCTGTGCGCCGACGGCCGGCTCGACGGGCGCGATGCCCAGCTCCTCGGAGGCATCCCGCGCCCCGGTGAGCACGTCGTCCTCTGCGGCGAGGTCGTCGAGGTACTTGGCGATGAGCGGTGATGTCTGCACGGTTCCTCCGGCCTCGAGCGTACGGCCCGCGTGCGTCCGCCTGTCTCAGGCTCGCCGCACGGGCCGGCGCCGTGCTGGTCGGCACGGCTCGACTACCCTAGTGGGGTGTCACTGGCAGGCATCACGCTCGACAAGCTGCTGATCATCGCGATCCTCGCGGCCGTCCTCATCGGCCCCGAGCGGCTGCCCGCGCTCGCGGAGCGGCTGGGCGCGCTCGTGCGCGGCCTGCGCGATCTCGCCGGCGGCGCCAAGGCTCGCATGCGCGAGGAGATGGGGCCGGAGTTCGACGAGGTCGACTGGAAGAAGCTCGACCCCCGCCAGTACGACCCCCGCCGCATCGTCGCCGAGGCGCTGCGCGACGAGCCCGCGCCCAGACCCGACTTCGCCGCCGCGGCAGCCGGCTCGGCGGTCGCGACGGTGAGCGCGCTGCCGCGCCGCGACGACGGCCCGATGCGCTTCGACGACGAGGCCACCTGAGCTGACGGGGGCGGATGGGTCAGGCCGGGCTGATCGGCAGGGCCCGACCGCTGAGTCGGCGTGTGCCGCGCAGCGACTCGGCGAGCACGATGATGGCGGCCGCTGCCGGGTCGCCCGGCTCGGCCGCCACCACCGGCTCGCCCGCGTCGCCGCCCTCGCGCAGCGCCACCGAGAGCGGGATGCGCGCCAGCAGCGGCACGTCGAGCCGTCGCGCGGCCTCGTCGCCGCCGCCGGAGCCGAACAGCTCGAGCAGGCTGCCGTCGGGCTGGGGGAGGCCCGCCATGTTCTCGACCACGCCCAGTACCCGCTGCCCGGTCTGCCGCGCGACTTCGGCGGCGCGCTCGGCGACGTCGGCGGCCGCCTTCTGCGGCGTGGTGACGACGAGCACCTCGGCGTGCGGCAGCAGCTGCCCGAGCGAGATGGCGACGTCGCCGGTGCCCGGCGGCATGTCGATCAGCAGGACGTCGAGATCGCCCCACCAGACGTCGGTGACGAACTGGTTCAGCGTGCGGTGCAGCATCGGGCCGCGCCAGGAGACCGAGCGGTTGCCGTCGACGAACATGCCGATCGACACCAGCCGCACGCCGTGCGCCTCTGGCGGCATCATCATGTCGCCCACGCGGGTGGGCTTCGCCGCGGTGCCCAGCAGCGCCGGGATGGAGTAGCCGTGCACGTCCGCGTCGATCACGCCCACCGCCAGTCCGCGCGCGGCCAGCGCGACGGCGAGGTTGGCGGTCACGGTCGACTTGCCGACGCCGCCCTTGCCGCTGGCGACGGCGATGATGCGGGTGAGCGTGCCGGGGCCGAACTGCTGCGGGCGCGAGCCGCGCAGTCGCTCGACGAGGGCCTGCCGGGTGGCGGGGTCCATGACGCCGACGTCGACCTCCACGCGCTCGACGCCGGCGACCGACGCTGCCGCCAGGCGCACATCCGCCTCGATCCTGTCTGCGGCGGGGCATGCGGCCACGGTGAGCTCGAGGCGGATGCGCGCGACGCCCTCGTCGAGGCTCGCGGCGGGGATCATGTCGAGCTCGACCAGCGGCCGGTGGATCTCCGGGTCGATGACCGTCGCGAGGGCGCGCTGCAGCGCAGGGTCGATCGGGGAGGTCATGGCAGGCGCCTCACGTGGCGTCGCGCTCGCGGCGCTCGTCGAGGTCGTCGACGAACGACTTCAGCTCGGCGCGGATGAACTCGCGCGTGGCCATGTCACGCATCGCCATGCGCAGCGCCACGACCTCGCGCGCGAGGTACTCGGTGTCGTTGAGGTTGCGCTCGGCGCGCAGGCGGTCCTGCTCGATCTGCACGCGGTCGCGGTCATCCTGGCGGTTCTGCGCGAGCAGCAGCAGGGGAGCGGCGTAGGAGGCCTGCAGGCTGAGCACCAGGGTGAGCAGCGGGAAGCCCTGATCCTGCGGGTCGAACTGCGCGTCGGCCGGGGCGATGGAGTTGTAGCCGAGCCAGAAGGTCACGAAGATCGTCATGCCGATCAGGAACGCCGGGGTGCCCATCGCGCGCGCGAACGCCTCGGTGAAGCGACCGAAGCGATCCTTCGACTCGGGCAGCCGGATGCGGCGGCGCGCGGCCTTCGGCTGCGAGAAGCGGTCGTCGCGCTCAGCCATGCGAGCCCTCCTCCTGCTCCTGCGCCCGCCAGTCCTCGGGCAGGATGTGGTCGAGCACGTCGTCGATCGTGACCACGCCCACCAGCCGGCCGGCCTCGTCGACCACCGGCACCGAGACCAGGTTGTAGGCGGCGAGCTGGCGGGTGACCTCGGCGGCGCTGTCGCTCGCGAGCACGGGCTCGATCTGCTCGTCGAGCAGGGTGCCGACGCGCTCGTTCGGCGGGTAGCGCAGCAGTCGCTGGAAGTGCACCATGCCCAGGAAGCGGCCGGTGGGGGCCTCGTACGGCGGCAGCGTGACGCAGATGGCGGCGGCCAGCGCCGGTGCCACCTCGTGGCGGCGCATGAGCGCGAGCGCCTCGGCGACCGTGGAGTCGGAGGCCAGGATGATCGGCTCGGTGGTCATCAGGCCGCCGGCGGTGTCGGCGCCGAACGAGAGCAGCATGCGCACGTCCTCGGCCTCATCCGGGTCCATCAGGTCGAGCAGCGTCTCGCCGCGCTCGGCCGGCATGTGGCCGATGAGGTCGGCCGCGTCGTCGGGCTCCATCTGGTCGAGCACGTCGGCGACGCGGGAGTCGGTGAGCGATGCCAGGATCTCGACCTGGCGATCCTCGTGCATCTCCTCGAGGATGTCGGCGAGCCGGTCGTCGGAGAGGTCCTCGGCGACTTCCATCATGCGCTGCTGCGGCAGGTCGAGCATGGCCGAGGCGGCGTCTGCGGCGGGCAGCTCCTCGAGCGAGGCGAGCAGGTGCTCGGTGTCGTGCTCGGCATCGCGGTCCTGCAGCACGTCGTCCCACTGCGCCAGGGTCGTCGGACCCTTGCCGAAGGGCCCCGTCTTCGGCTTGCGGAGGAAGAGCTCGTCGACCTCCCACTCGCCCGGGCCCCGCTCGGCGATGGAGAGGTCCTCGACCGTCGCGCGCGTGCCGTCCTGCAGCGTGACGCTGCGGCCGAGGATGTCGGCCAGCAGCAGCCGCTCGCTGCCGCGCTGGCTGAACCGCCGGTCGCTGATGGTGGCGGCGATCAGCTGGCCGCCGCCGATCGAGAGCACCCGGCCGATCGAGAGGAACACGCGCTGGCGGCCGCGATCCTCGACCACCAGGCCGACCACCCGCGGCGGGGCGTCCTGCCGCGGCACGGTGACCACGTCGCGCACCTTGCCGATGCGCTCGCCCGCGGGGTCGAACACGCCCGCACCCGCGAGGCGGGCGACGAAGACGGTGGGGGCGCTCATGCCGACAAACGTACCGCGCGAGCCTGACGCCCTGAGCGAACCGGCCCGGGGAGCGGCGGGCTCGCGTGGGAGACTGGCGCGGTGAGCATGTTCCAGCGTTCGTCCACCGGCGACCAGCACCTGCCGCATGGTGTGGTCGTCGCCTCGTTCGAGACCTACGCCCAGGCGCAGGCCGCCGTCGCGAAGGTCTCGGGCTCCGACACCGACGTCGCCGGGCTCGCGATCGTCGGCAACGACCTCAAGCTCGTCGAGCGCATCGTCGGCCGTCTCACCTGGGGCAAGGTGGCCATGCGCGGGGCCATCCGCGGACTCGGCTTCGGCGCCTTCATGGGCCTGCTGTTCCTGCTGTTCGTGCCGGAGGCCGTGAGCTCGGTGCTGGTGTTCCCGCTGCTGGGCCTCGCGTTCGGCATCCTGCTGTCGGTCGTGCAGCACTCGCTCGTGCGGCGCAAGCGCGACTTCGCGTCGACGCAGCAGGTGCTGGCCGCCCGCTACGACGTGGTCGCACCGCAGGAGAGCGCCAGCAGGGCGATGCAGGTGATCGGCCAGCGCGACGGGGCGGCCGCGCCGACCGAGGCGCAGCTGCAGTCGGCACCGCCGCCCGCGCCGCCCGCCCAGCCGGAGCAGTCGGCGAGCGCGCCGGTGCCCTCGAGCAGCCCGGCCCCGCAGGGGCGCCAGGACCCACCCGCCTCCTGATCAGGCGATCGCGTCGGACGCGCGCGCCGCATCCGCCACCGCGTCGCTGACGAGGTCGAGCAGCGGCGAGGCCAGGTTCCAGCGCTGCCACCACAGCGGCACCTCGACGCCCGCCTCGGCGAGCACCACCAGGGAGCCGTCGGCGACGCCCGCCTCGAACTGCCCCGGCAGCAGCATGCCCCAGCCCAGGCCCATGCGGATCGCCTGCGCGTACTCGGCCGACGCCGAGATGATGTGGCGGGGCGCGCTCGCGACGGCGCCGTGATCGGCCGCGAACCGTGACTGCAGGGTGTCGTGGTGGTCGAAGTCGACGATCGGGGCGCACTCGAGCGCGTCGCGCGTCGGGCCGTTCGGGAACCACCGGTCTGCGAAGGCGCGCTCCGCGATCGCGACGTAGCGCATGCGCCCCAGCGGTGACGAGACGCAGCCCGAGACGGGCGAGGGCAGCGCGGTGACCGCGCCCATCACCGCACCGGATTCGAGCAGTTGCGCGGTGCGCTCCTGATCCTCGCGGTGGATGTCGAAGGTCACATCGCGCTGCGCCGTGACGGCGGCGAGCGCGGGCAGGAACCAGGTGATGAGCGAGTCGGCGTTCACGGCCAGCGGGATGCGCGGCGCGGCCAGGCCGTCGCCCATCGCCTCGAGCGCGTCGTGCTCGAGCAGCGCGAGCTGGCGGGCCAGCCGCACGAGCGGCGCACCCGCCTCCGTCGCGCGCACGGGCTTCGCGCGTTGCAGCACCACCCGTCCGACGCGCTGTTCGATGGCGCGGATGCGCTGGCTGACGGCGCTGGGCGTGACGCCGAGCTGAGCCGCAGCGCGGTCGAGGGTGCCGGCGTCGACTGCGGCGGCGAGCGTGCGCAGATGATCGAGCGGGAGTTCCACGCGCTCAGCGTATATGAAGCGTTGCTTCAGATCATGCAGGATGATTCGCTGGACTGCATGTCGCCCGGCCCGTAGCGTCATCGACATGGACCAGGGAATCGTCGCGCTGCTGTCGGGCTTCGCGCTGTGCTTGGGCCTGATCCTCTCGATCGGGGCGCAGAACGCCATCGTGCTGCGCCAGGGGCTGCGCCGGGAGCACGTCGGCATCGTCGTGCTGGTGTGCGTCGTGAGCGATGCGATCCTGCAGACCATCGGTGTCGCGGGCGTCGCGACGCTCGTCACCGCGCAGCCGTGGCTGGAGACGCTCGCGCGCTGGGCGGGTGCCGCCTTCATCCTCGGCTTCGCGCTGCTGAGCGCCCGGCGCGCCTGGCGCGGGGGCGGCTCGCTCGAGGCGGCGCCCGACGAGCCGGTCGAAGTTCGGATCGTGTCGACGGATGCAGCTGCCGCCGAGGGCGAGGTCGCGACGACGGATGCGGCTGCCGCGGCGCACCGGGACCGCGCCGGCGAGAGCGCCGGAGCCGCGGTCGCGACGCGCACGCGCCCTCGCGGCGGCCGAATGGCCACGCTGCTCACGATCCTCGCCGTCACCTGGCTCAACCCCCACGCGCTCGTCGAGACGACGGTGGTGCTGGGCTCGGTCGCGGGCACGCACGGCGACGCGCGCTGGTGGTTCTTGGCCGGCGGCATCGCCGCGAGCACGCTCTGGTTCGTCGGCTTCGGCTACGGCGCCCGCTACCTGGCGCCGCTGCTGCGCACCGAGCGCGCCTGGCGGGTGCTCGACGGCGCGATCGCAGCGGTGATGCTCGTCATCGCCGTCATGCTCGTCACCGGCTGACGCGACGTCAGCGCGAACGCACCTCCCGCATCCACGCCTCGACCTCGTCGGCGGTGCGCGGGATCGCGCCCGACAGGTTGACGGCGCCGTCGGCGGTGACCAGGATGTCGTCCTCGATGCGGATGCCGATGCCGCGCAGCTCCTCGGGCACCGTGAGGTCGTCGGCCTGGAAGTAGAGGCCGGGCTCGATCGTGAACACCATCCCTTCCCGCACGACGCCATCGTGGTAGAAGTCGCGGCGCGCCTGCGCGCAGTCGTGCACGTCGAGGCCCAGGTGGTGGCTGGTGCCGTGCACCATCCAGCGGCGGTGCAGCTGCTGGTCGGGCTCGAGCGAGACCTCGGCCGAGACCGGCAGCACGCCCCACTCGGCCGTCTTCCGGGCGATCACCGCCATCGCGGCGGCGTGCACCTCCTTGAAGATGATGCCGGGCTTCACGATCGCGAACGCCGCGTCGGCCGCCTCGACCACCGCGTCGTAGATGCGGCGCTGCACCTCGGTGAACTCGCCCGAGATCGGCAGGGTGCGGGTGATGTCGGCGGTGTAGAGGCTGTCGACCTCGACGCCGGCGTCGAGCAGGATGACGTCGCCCTCTCGCACGGCGCCGTCGTTGCGGGTCCAGTGCAGGTAGCACGCGTGGTGCCCCGACGCCGCGATGGTGTCGTAGCCCACGGCGTTGCCGTCCAGCCGCGCGCGGCGGTGGAAGGCGCCCTCCACGACGCGCTCGCCCCGCTCGTGCTGCGTCGCCTCCGTCAGGTCGGCGATCACGTCGTCGAAGCCGCGCGCGGTCGCGTCGACCGCCGCCTGGATCTCGGCGATCTCGTGCGCGTCCTTCACCAGCCGCTGCTCGCTCAGGTCGCGCGCGAGCACATCGCCGTCGGGGTTCGCAGCGGGCAGCTGCGCCTCGACCTCCGGGTCGGCACCGGTGACGATGAGCGTCTCGCTCGCGCCGGCGAGCGCGGCGCCGAGCTCCGCCAGGTCGGCGACCGCGAGCCCCAGGTCGGCCGCCACGTGCTCGAGCGAGGGGCGCGGGCCCACCCAGAACTCGCCGATCGCCGGGTTCGCGTAGAACTCCGTGGTGCCCCGGCCGGCGGGGCCGCGGAAGTACAGCGTCGCGTCGTGGCCGGCGCCACCATCGACGGGCTCGAGCACGAGCACCGAGTCGGCCTCCGCATCCGCACCCCACCCCGTCAGGTAGGTGAAGTCGGGGTGCGCGCGGAAGGGGTAGTCGGTGTCGTTGGAGCGCACCTTCAGCCCGCCGGCGGGGATCACCAGGCGCACGCCCGGGTGCAGCGCGGAGATCGCGGCGCGGCGCTGCGCGGCGAATCCGGCGGCGGCGCGGGCCTGCGGCAGCGGCGTCTCGCGCTCCGCCCAGCCCGACTGGATGTGCTCGGTGAAGGCCGACGAGGTGGGGGTCGTCGAGCGGTTGGTGTTCTCAGGGGTGGCCGACGCGGGGTGCTGCGTCGTGGCGGCTTCGCTGGTCATGCGCACCATCCTCCCACCCTCGCGGGGGGCCGCCACGGGTGTGTCCGGGCGCTGTGCGCGGGCGTGGTGAGCGGATGCGTCAGGCCGGCTGCGCGGGCGGGTTGTCGTCGGCGTAGAGGGCCGTGAAGAGCCCGAGCGTCTCGCCGTCGGGGTCGGGCCCGCGCTCCTTGAACTCGTTCATCAGGTCGTAGAGCCGCTGCTGCAGCTCCTCGCGGTGCTGGGCGTTGATCTTCAGGCCCATCCACGACACGTCGAGCTCGTCGGGTGCCAGGCCGTCGATCTGCTGCAGGAAGGTCTCCACCAGCACGGGGGAGCCGCCGGGGATCGAGGTGCGCCAGGACAGCCCGGTCGCCCGGTACGGCACCTCGCGCGCCCCGCCCGCGCCGGCGCGCTCGGGCTCGGCGACCAGGAAGCCGGTCTGCACGAGCGTGCGCACGTGGTGCAGCATCGTGCCGGGGTTGACGTGCAGCAGGCCGGCGAGCTCCTTGTTGGTGCGCGTCTCGAACGCGCACAGCCGCAGCACGCGCAGCCGCAGCGGTGAGCTGAGCGCCCGCGCCATGGCCTGCTGCTCGGCGTCGTCGCTCGCGTGCAGGGTGATGCGATCCGCATCGGGCGCCGCATCGGGCACTGCGTCGGGCACGACGGGGCGGCGCTCGCGGTCCTCGGTCATGCCGCCATGGTAGCGAGGGCGATTGACAGTTCTCAATCAGGCGCGCATACTGATTGGCATGTCTCAATCGCCCGAGTCGACGGCTGAGGTCCCGCAGCGCTCGGACGACTCGCCCGTCGAGGCCGTCGCTCCCACCGCCGTGCGCGACGCGCCGACCGGCTCGCTGTGGCGCGACGGCAACTTCCTGACCATGTGGTCGGGGCAGGCGCTCGCACAGGTCGGCTCGCAGGTGACCGAGCTCGCCATCCCCGTGCTCGCGGTGCTGCTGCTGCAGGCGAGTGAGCTCGAGGTCGGCCTGCTGAACGCCGCCGGCGTGGCGGCGTTCCTCGTGGTCGGGCTGCCGGCCGGCGCCTGGATCGACCGGATGCGCAAGCGCCGGGTGATGATCTGGGCGGATGCGGTGCGTGCGGCGGCGCTCGCCGCACTGCCGCTGCTGTGGTGGGCGGGTGTGCTCGAGATATGGCACCTCTACGCCGTCGCGCTCGTGGTCGGGGTCGCGACCGTGTTCTTCGACGTGTCTTACCAGTCGATCATCCCCTCGCTCGTGCGGCGGAACCAGATCGCTGAGGCCAACGGCAAGCTCGAGGCCACACGTGAGCTCGCCAACATCGGCGGGCCCGCGATCGGCGGCTGGCTGATCGGCATCATCACGGCGCCCTTCGCGATCCTCGCGACCGTCGGCACCTACGTGGCGTCGTTCATCGCGCTGCTGCTCACCCGCGACCACGAGCAGCCGCGCGCGGCCGACGACCGCGAGCCGATCCTGCGCGAGATCGGCGAGGGGCTGCGATGGGTCCTCGGCAACCCGCTGCTGCGGCGCATCGTCGGCACCACCGCCATCTCCAACTTCTCCAGCACCCTCTCGTTCACCCTGCTGCCGATCTTCCTGCTGCGCGAGCTGGGCCTGACGCCGGCGGCCATGGGCGTCATCTTCTCGCTCGGCTCGATCGGCGGCCTCGCCGGCGCCGCCGCCACGCCGCACATCGTGCGCTGGATCGGCGAGGCGCGCGCCATCCCGGTCAGCGCCATCGGCTTCGGCGTGATCGCCTGCTTCCTGCCGCTCGCGGCCACCTTCCCGGCGGTCGCCTTCCCGCTGCTGGTCGCGCAGATGTTCGTCGGCAGCTTCACGGTGCTGCTCTACAACATCACTCAGGTCACCTTCCGGCAGCGCATCACCCCGGGGCGCCTCCTCGGCCGCATGAACGCATCCGTGCGCTTCTGCGTCTGGGGCGTCATGCCGCTCGCGGCGCTGCTCGCGGGCGCGCTCGGCACCTGGATCGGCGTCGTGCCCACCATGTGGATCGGAGCGGTCGGGCAGCTGCTCGCCGCCCTGTGCGTCGTGATCGGGCCGTTCTGGACGATGCGAGAGCTGCCCGACGCGCAGCACTGATCGTCAGCGCGGCACTGGTCGGTGGCACGGCACTGGCCGGTGGCACGGCGCTGGCCGGACGGGCCGCTGAACAGACGGCCTGGCGCGCGCTCTACGCTGGCAGGATGCGCAACGAGCGAGCCGCGGGGGCGCCCCCGCCCAGGCCGGCCAGCCTCGCCGAGTGGCGCGAGGCGGCTGACGGCTCGGCCGGCTCCGTCACCTTCACGCATGCCGAGGGCGATCACGTCGTGGTCGTGCATCGCTGGCGGAAGCCCGGAGCGACCACGGTGGTGCTGGTGCACGGCATCGGCATGGGGCAGCAGTACTTCGGCCTGCTGCGCGCCGAGCTCGCGGATGCCTTCGACGTCGTGGCGCTCGATCTGCCCGGCTTCGGCGAGTCACCCGAGCCTGCCGAGTCGCTGCCGATGGCGGCGCTGGCCGACCTCGTCGCCGCGGCCCTCGAGGCGCACGTCCCCATGCCGTGCATCGCGGTCGGCCACTCCATGGGCACCCAGGTGGTGGCCGAGCTCGCGGTGCGGCACCCGGCGCTCGTCGAGCGGCTCGTGCTCATCGCGCCGACCGTGAACCCGCGCGAGCGCTCCGGCTGGAAGCAGGCGCTGCGGCTGCTGCAGGATCTCTCCAACGACCCGCTCATCGTCGCCGCCGTCGGCGCCCGGCTCTACCTGCAGGCCGGGCCGCGCTGGTACCTGCGCAAGCTGCGCACCATGCTCGAGCACGACATCCGCCCCCTGCTGCCGCGGATCGCGCAGCCGACGCTCGTGATCAGGGGCGAGGACGATCGCGTGGCGCCGCGCGGGTGGGTCGAGCAGGTCGCGGCGCTGCTGCCGGACGGCCAGCTGCGCACCGCGAAGGGCAAGGGCCACGAGGCGATGATCACCGGCGCCGAGCCGGTCTCGCGCATGATCGAGGAGTTCGCACGATGACGATCACGGCGCGCGAGGCCGGCGTCTGGGCGCGTGACTACGCCTTCGCCGCGCGACAGCACCTCCGCTCGACGCTCGACCCCCGGCCGCCGCGGCTGGCCGGGATGCCCGGGGCGCGCGTGCACTGCGTGCTCATCCCCGGGGTCGTGGAGCGATGGCCCTTCATGGAGCCGCTCGGCAAGCGGCTGGTGACGGCGGGTCACGCGGTGCACTTCCTGCCGGAGCTCGGCCGCCACCTGATGCCGGTGCGCGAGGCCGCGGAGCTCGTGGCGGCCGCGGTCGACCGGGTCGCCGCGGCGCATCCCGAGGCGCAGATCGTGCTCGTCGGCCACTCGAAGGGCGGGCTGACCGGCAAGCGGCTGCTGATCGACCGTGCCATGCACCCCGAGCTGCCGCAGCCGGCTGGGCTGGTGGCGCTCGCGACGCCGTTCGCGGGCTCCAGCCGGGCGCGGCTGATGCGCGCCGCCGCCATCCGCGAGTTCGACCCGACGAACGAGCGGCTCCTCGCGCTCGCGTCCGAGCGCGGCGCAGACCTGCGCATCCGGGTGGTGCTGCCGGAGATCGACCCGCACATCCCTGGCAACCAGGTGCCCGAGGGCGTCGCCGGTGTGCGCCTGCGCGCGAATGGGCACTTCCGGCCGCTCGCGACGGCCGAGGCGGCCCGAGCGGTGCTCGCGGCGATCGACGACCTCACCCGCTGACCGGCGCCGCCACCGCCCCGCCACGGCCTGCCGATGGACGGCCGTCGCGGCGAGCGCGGAGCGCGTCAGCCCGTGCGGCGCAGCTGCACCACGACCGGGCGGTGGTCGGTGCCGGAGTCGTCGAGCCCCGTCAGCACGCGGGCCGCGATGGGCGTCCAGTCGGGGGTCGCCACCACGTGGTCGATGTTGGTGCCCAGCCACGGCGGGGCCCAGGTCGGCCAGGTGCCGACCGCGCCGGCGCCCACCGCCGCGGCCGCATCGCGGCAGACGCCCAGATCGCCCATGCCACCGCCGTCGAGCTCCGTGCGGAACCGCCACCAGTGGTCGACGGTCGAGTTGAAGTCGCCGGCCATCACCACCGAGTCGGAGCCGTCGCACAGCCCCGCGACGAACTCGAGATCCGCGCGCCAGTTGCGCATCTGCTGCGGCACCGGGGCCACCGGGTGCGCCGCGACGAAAACGGGACCGGAGCCGTCGTCGGGACGCGCGACGACGGTCGGCAGCGTGCGGGTGCCGCCGACCTCCGAGTCGGTGGTGTACTCGCCGAGCTCGGCCGAGATGAGCAGCGTCGTGTTCAGCGCCCCGTAGGAGGGGGAGTACCCGGTGGTGTGCACCCAGAAGCGCTTGCCCAGCTCGCGCAGCCGCTCCGCCACCCCGACGCCCAACGGCAGCGTCGTCTCCGGCAGCATCACCGCATCCGCCCCGGTCTCGTCGACGACGCGCGCGATCTCGTCGATGCCGGGCTCGTCGCCGAGGGTGTTCCAGGTGAGCACGACGAGGTCGTCGTCGCCGATCGACTGACCGGTGTCGAGCCCGCGCGAGACGTGGATGCCGGTCGAGACGAGCGCGAACACGAGCAGCAGCGAGGCGACGCCGAGCACGAACGGCCGCACCCGCTGCCAGCCGACGAAGCACAGGAACAGCAGCAGCAGCACCAGCGCGATGCCGACCACGCCGATGCGCATGGAGACCACCTGCGCGACCACCGGCGCCTGCTCGAGGCCGAACGCCTGCGGCCACGCGGCGACCGTCAGGCACGCCGCGATCACGAGGGCGAGCAGCCAGCCGAGGATCGCGAGCACCCTGCGAGCGTAGGCGATGCGCGCAGGGCTGCGCTGTGGCCGCGCGAGGGCAGGCGGGACGCCCCCGCGCCCGGGACCGGGTGCTGGCGCGCGAGCGTAGGCTGGCGGCATGGAGCGAGACGGTCGGGCGAGTGCCGGCGCAGCAGGCCCAGCGGCGTTCGATTGGACCGCGGCTGGCCCGGCAGACCTGCACGTGCACTCGCGCGAGTCCGACGGCACGGATGCGCCGGGCGACGTCGTGCGCGCCGCCGCGGCCGCGGGGCTCGGCGTCGTCGCGCTCACCGACCACGACACCGTCTCCGGCTGGGTCGAGGCGACCGAAGCCGCGCACGCCAGCGGCATCGCGCTGCTGCCCGGGGTCGAGTTCTCCTCCCAGATCGGCCCGGCGAGCGTGCATGTGCTGGGCTACCTGCTCGATCCGGAGTCAGCCGCCTTCATGGGCGAGCGGGAGCGCATCCGCGCCGAGCGCATCACGCGGGCCGAGCGGATGGTGCACGCGATCGGCCGCGACTACCCGCTCACCTGGCAGCACGTCGAGCAGCACTCGGCGCCGGGCGCGACGATCGGCCGGCCGCACATCGCCGACGCGCTCGTCTCGCTCGGCATCGTGACCGACCGCTCCGCAGCGTTCGAGGGCATCCTGCACTGGCAGGGCGGCTACTACACGCCGCACCGCGCGCCCGCGCCCGAGGAGGCGATCGCCATCATCCGCGAGGCCGGCGGCGTGTCGGTGCTGGCGCACCCGGGCGGTCGGGGCAGGCCGGTGCTGCGGATGGGTGTGCTCGGCGACCTGGTCGCGGCCGGTCTGGACGGGGTCGAGGTCTGGCATCGCGACAACGACGAGCGCGACCGTCGGCGGCTGCTCGCCGACGCCGACCGGCTCGACCTGCTCGTGACCGGCTCGAGCGACTACCACGGCTCGGGCAAGCCGAACCGGCTGGGGGAGCACACCACGGATGCGGCGGTGGTCGCCGAGATCGTGCGCCGCGCGACCGGTTGGGCACCCGTCCTGCCGGTCTGAGGGGGCCGCCAGTCACATGCGGGGCCACACGCACGGGCCGGATGCAGAACGGCCGCCCCGCTGCTGCGGGACGGCCGTTCGATGCTCGCTGGACGTCAGGCCTGCGGGGCCTGGGGCGCGTTCGCTCCACCGCCACCGCCACCGCCGGAGCGACGGCGACGCCGGCGCCGCGGCGCCGCGTTGCCGTCGTGGTGCTCGTTGCCGCCGCCGTCGTGCGTGCCGCGGCCCTCGACCTGCTGCCCGCCGGTCTGCTCGCCACCGGACTGCTGGTCGCGGGACTGCGTCGACGCATCCGCACTGTGTCCTTCGCCGCTGCCACCGCCGGAGCGACCACGGCCGCCGCGGCTGCGCCGACGCCGGCCCTCGCCCTCGGTGCGCTCGCTGCTGTGCTCGCTGGTGCGCTCGCCGCTGCGACCGCTGCTGCGACCGCCGCGCTCGCCGCGGGCGCCGGGTGCGACGCCCTCGCGCTTGGCCTCCTTGTTGGGCGGGGTCGTCGTGAGACGGCCCTTGACGCCCTCGGGGATGTTCAGGTCGCTGTAGAGGTGCGGGCTCGACGAGTAGGTCTCGACCGGCTCGGGCCTGTTGAACTCGAGCGCACGGTCGATCAGTGCCCACTTGTGCAGGTCGTCCCAGTCGACGAAGGTGACGGCGATGCCGGTGCGGCCGGCGCGGCCGGTGCGGCCCACGCGGTGCAGGTAGGCCTTCTCGTCCTCGGGCAGCGTGTGGTTGATGACGTGCGTGATGTCGTCGACGTCGATGCCGCGCGCGGCGACGTCGGTGGCGATCAGCACATCCTTCTTGCCCGCCTTGAACTGCGCCATGGCGCGCTCGCGAGCCTCCTGGCTCATGTCGCCGTGCACGGCGGCGGCGTTGAAGCCGCGGTCGATGAGCTCCTCGGTGAGGCGCGAGGCGGCGCGCTTGGTGCGCGTGAACACCACGGCCTTGCCGCGGCCCTCGGCCTGCAGGATGCGCGAGACGACCTCGTCCTTGTCGAGCGAGTGCGCGCGGTAGACGATGTGCTCGATGTTCGCCTGCGCGATGGTCTCGTCGACGCCGGCGGCGCGGATGTGCAGCGGGCGCGACATGAAGCGCCGCGCCAGCGCCACGATCGCGCCCGGCATGGTGGCCGAGAACAGCATCGTGTGCCGCACCTCCGGCACCTTCGAGAACAGCTTCTCGACATCGGGCAGGAAGCCCAGGTCGAGCATGCGGTCGGCCTCGTCGAGCACCATCTCCTTGACGCCTCCGAGATCGAGGATGCGCTGCTGCACGAGGTCGAGGAGGCGGCCGGGGGTGCCGACCACGATCTGGGCACCGGCCTTCAGCTGGTCGATCTGGCCCTCGTAGGCCTTGCCGCCATAGATCGAGACGACCGTCGTCGGACGGTTGGAGGTGATGAGCTCCATGTCCTCGGTCACCTGCACGGCGAGCTCGCGCGTGGGCACCACGATGAGCGCCTGCACGCCCGGTCCGGGCGTCGCGCCCAGCCGCTGGGAGAGGGGGAGGCCGAAGGCGAAGGTCTTGCCGGTGCCGGTCTTCGCCTGGCCGATGATGTCCTGACCGGACAGCGCGAGGGGGATCGTCTGCTGCTGGATCGGGAAGGGCTCGAGGATGCCGCGGTCGGCGAGCGCCTGGACCATGTCGGCTTCGATGTTGAGGTCTTGGAAAGTCAAAGGAGTGTTCCGCCTGTTCGTATGCTCCGACGATCCTACCGGCGGCATGCGTCCGATCGCTCCGCCTCGCCTCTAGACTCCTGGACGTGGTGAAGTGGTTCGACCGGACGCCGCGCGACGTGACGCGCCAGCTCCTGCGACAGCACCGGGCGCCGGTGCTCGGGGACAGGGTGCTGCTCTCCGACGTGCGGCCTGCGCTGGTGCCCTTCGTCGGCCAGGCGCTCGCCCTCGAGCTGGCGCTGGTCGCCAAGGCCGGCGGCGTGATCGAGCAGGCGCCCTCGCTCGATGCGCGCATCGCGCTCGCCGAGGTCGTGCGCATCCACGCGAGCCGTGCGGGTGCCTTCGCGCGCATCCTGGACGGCGAGGACGTCGAGGCGGATGCGGCGCTGCGGCCGTTCACGGAGTCCACCCGTGACTTCACCCGCGCGATCGACGGCGCCGACTGGTACGAGCAGCTGCTCGCCATCCACGTCGTGTCGGGCCTGCTGGAGGACTTCTTCGTCGCGATCGTGCCGGGTCTGCCGGAGGAGGATCAGGACGCCATGCTGCGCGCCCTGCGCGGCGAGAGCGCCCACCCGCACATGGTGCGGCTGCTGCTCGAGGCGATCGAGGGCACGCCTCGCCTCTCCGATCGCATGGCGGTCTGGGGCAGGCGACTGGTCGGCGACGTGCTGCTGCAGATGTACCTGGCGGTCAACGGCCCGGATGCGACCGGGCGCGCAGTGCCGAGCCAGGCGAGGCTCGAGCCGGCGTTCAACGACATCGTCGCCTCGCACACCCGCCGCATGGACGAGCTCGGCCTCACGGCCTGAGTCGCGGCGGCACTGAGGCCGATCAGGCCTTCGTCGCCCGTAGCTCCGTCAGGTAGCGCTCGTCGGCGTGCGCGCGCCGGTTGGGCAGCACGCGCGGGATCACGACCGCCACGATCAGCGAGGCGAGCAGGCTCAGCAGCCACAGCCAGCCGTTGTCGGCGGTCGCGCCCATCAGGGCGCCGATCGTCCACACCAGGCCGGCGGCCGCGGCGGCGGCCAGCGGGTTGAGGAACAGCCCCACCCATTCGCGGCCGGGCAGCAGGTAGCGCGCGAGCAGGCCGATCGCCGCACCCATCACCATGGGCACGAGCACCAGGATGGGCATCATCAGGCGACGAACCCGATCTTGCGCGTCGACTCGCTGCCGATCTCGACGTAGGCGATGCCGTTGCTGGGCACGATGTAGCGGCGACCCTTGGCGTCGTCGAGCGTCAGGTGGCCGGACTCGAGCGCCGCCACCACGAGCTCTTCGACCTCCTTGGCGGTCTGAGCCGAGTCGAACGCGATCTCTCGCGCAGAGTCCTTGATGCCGATGCGGATGTCCATGCTCCTGAGGATAGGCGATCGCCGCGCCGTCCCAGCGACGGTCCGCCGGCGGCGAACACCCGGGGCCGAGACGGGCTCCGGCGCTGAGGTCGAGGGGACGGCACGGAAGGGCGGTCTCTCCGGGGTCCACCGCGCGCGGCGAACGCCGAAGCCGGAGGGCCGCGCGGCCGGTGTCGGCGGCCGTCGATACCGTGGCGCTGTGCTTGCCGAAACCGCTGTGACCGCCGAACCCGCTGCGACCGACCAGTCGCCGACCCTCGACGCCTCCCAGCTCGCCGTGCTCGCGCTGCCTGCCGACGCATCCGCCATCGTGCTCGGCGTCGCGGGCTCCGGCAAGACCGTCACGCTGGTCGAGCTGGCCGCCGACCGCCTCGATCGGGGGCGCACCGATCGCCTCGAGCCCGCCGAGCTGCTGGTGGTGGCGGGATCGCGCCAAGCCGCCACGGCGCTGCGCGACCGGCTGGCTGCGCGCACAGCGCTCGTCACCCCTGGCCCGCTCGCACGCTCGATGCCCTCGTTCGCCCACGCCGTGCTCACCGCTGCCGCGCTCGCGGAGGGCCGCCCGGCCCCGCAGCTGCTCTCGGGCGCCGAGCAGGATCGCATCATCGCCGCCATGCTCGCCGGCCATGCCGACGACGCGGCGACGGGCCTCGCCGCCGGCCCCGACTGGCCCGAGCACCTGGGGCCAGAGGTGCGCGAGCAGGCGGGCTTCCGCGCTGAGCTGCGCGAGCTGATGGCCGCTGCCGCCGAGCGGGGGATCGGGGCGGATGCGCTGGCGCAGCTGGGCAGGGAGCGCGACGTCCCCGAGTGGGTCGCGGCCGGCGCCTTCATGGCGGAGTTCGAGCGGCTGCAGCGGCTCGAGCGGCGTGGCGCCGACGCCGTGACCGCCGCCTCGCTGCTGCGCACGGCGGCCACGAGGATCGCGACCACCGATGTGCCCGTGCCCAGGCTCGTGCTCGTCGACGACGCGCAGGAGCTCACCGAGGGCGCCGTCGTGCTGCTCGAGGCGCTGCGTGGCCGAGGAGCGACGGTGATCGCGTTCGGCGATCCCGACACCACCACCGGCGGCTTCCGCGGCGCCGACCCCGGCCTGCTTGCGGCGCTGCCCGCCCGCCTGGGCTTCGCCGACCGGCCCGGCCATCGGCTGGTGCTGCAGCACGACCACCGCCACGGCGCCGGTGTGCGCGCCTTCGCCGCGAAGCTCGCGGAGGGCATCGGCACGGCGGGCGCGGGCGACCATCGCGGCGCTGCTGCTGCCGCCGCCGTGGAGGACGTCGTCGAGCTGCGCGTCGCCGACTCCCTGGAGGAGCAGGCGCGGCAGATCGCGCGCGTCATCCACGACCGGCGCGTGGCCGGCGTTCCGCACGACTCGATCGGCGTGGTCGTGCGCACCGGCCGTGCGGCTGCCGAGCTCGCCTCGATGCTCTCGGCCCTCGACGTGCCCATCGCCTCCGGCGGCCCCACGCGGCTGCGGGAGGCCCCGGTGGTCGAGGCGCTCGTGCAGGTGCTGGCACTCGCGACCGGGCGCGTGCCGCTCACCGGCGAGCTCGTCGAGCAGCTGCTGCGCAGCGATCTGCTCGGGCTCGACGCGCTGGCGGTGCGCCGGCTCAAGCGGGCGCTCCGGCACCGCATCATCGCCGACGGCGGCGAGGTGCACGTGCCCGGAGCCGAGCTGCTGCGGGCAGCCATCGCGCAGCCCGACGACCTCGTCGAGCTGCGGGGGGCGCGCGCCGGCGCCGCTGCGGCGCGACGTCTCGCGCAGATGGTGCTCGACGCGCACTCGCTCGTCGAGGCGGAGGCGCCTGCCTCGGCCGACCAGGTGCTGTGGGCGGTGTGGGCGGCCGCCGGCGTCGCCGACACCTGGCAGCGCGCGGCGCTCCAGGGCGGCAGCGTCGAGCGGGCGCTCGCGAATCGGCGGCTCGACGCCGTCGTGGCCCTCTTCGACCAGGTTGCCCGACTCATCGAGCGCCGGCCCGACATCGACACCAGCGGCTTCGTCGATGCCTGGCTCGCCTCCAGCGTCGACGACGACTCGCTCGCGGCCCGCACCGAGGGCGCCAGGGTCGCGATCGGCACGCCCGGCCAGTTCGTCGGGCGCGAGCTCGACACCGTCGTCGTCGCCGGCCTCCAGGAGGGCGTCTGGCCCAACCTGCGCCCGCGCGGCTCGCTGCTGAGCGCCAACCGGCTCGACGGCGACGGCACCGATGACGCGCGCACCGCCGTGCTGCACGACGAGCTGCGCACGTTCGCCAAGGCCGTCTCGACCGCGCGCACCACCGTTGTGCTCGCGGCGGTCGAGAGCGACGATGAGCAGCCCTCGCCGTTCACGGCCGGCGCGACACGCGTGCCGCCCCACGCGGAGGCATGGCACTCGCTGCGCTCGCTCGCCGCGCACCTGCGCAGGCGCGTCGTCGAGCGCGACGATGCGGCGGCAGCCGCGGCCCTGCAGCGGCTCGCTGCAGAGGGCGTGCCGGGCGCCGCGACCGCTGAGTGGGCGGGGCTCGCTGCGGTGAGCACCGCGACGCGGCTCGACCTCGACGATGCCGTCGTCGCCTCGCCCTCATCGCTGCAGAAGCTCGACGAGTGCCAGGTCGCCTGGGTGATCGACCGGCTCGCGGGCTCGACCTCCAACCGCGCAGCGGGGTTCGGCACGATCGTGCACGAGGCGGTCGAGACGACCGACCCGACCGATGCGGCGGCACTCGAGGCAGCGATCGGCGCGCGGGTGGGCGAGCTGGTGCACGAGTCGACCTGGGAGGCAGCGGCGCAGCGCGCCGACATCCCGCCGGTCGCCGCACAGATCGCGGACTACTTCCAGCAGCTGCGCGGCGAGCGCTGGCGGGTCGAGGCGGGCGAGCACGAGGCGCGCTTCACGGTCGCGTTCGACGACGGCAGCCAGCTCAAGGGCTCGATCGACTGGCTCGAGCACGGGGAGGACGGCACCGTGCGGGTCGTCGATCTGAAGACCGGCAAGCGCAAGCCCGACAACCACGCCGAGCTCGGCAACCTGCAGCTGCGGGCGTACCAGTTCGCGGTCTCGCTCGGCGCGATCGAGGGCGTGCCCGCCGCGTCGAAGACCGAGGCGCGGCTCTTCATGCCGCGGATCGGCGCCGCCAAGAAGGTCGTCGAGACGCCCGAGTTCGATGCCGTGCGCGAGCACTTCGCCGAGCACCTGCACGCCGCGATCGAGACCATGGGCGGTGCAGCGTTCTCGGCATCGCCGGCGGAGCACTGCTACGACGACTTCTCCTTCGGCCAGTGCTCCATCCACGTCCTCCCGGAGGTCACCGAATGACGTACAGCCCCGACGAGCTCGCGCAGCTGCTCGCCGCAGCGAAGGGCGAGCGGCCGCTGCCGCCCACCGACGAGCAGCGAGCGGTCATCCAGGCACCCCACGCCCCGACGCTCGTCGTCGCCGGCGCTGGCAGCGGCAAGACCCACACCATGGCGCAGCGCGTGCTCTGGCTGGTCGCCAACGGCCACGCCATGCCCGACGAGGTGCTGGGCCTGACCTTCACGCGCAAGGCCGCGCGCGAACTGGCAGAGCGGCTCGACAAGGAGCTCGCGCAGCTGGCTGCCGCGAAGCTCGTCGACGAGGAGGTCGTCGCCACCCGCAAGCCGGTCGTGCAGACCTACAACTCGTTCGCCGGCACGCTCTTCAAGGAATGGGCGCTGCTCATCGGGCGCGATCCCGACTCGGAGGTGCTGTCCGATCCCGCGGCGCTGCTGCTGGCGCTGCGCATCGCGCGCGCATCCGACGATCAGCGGCTCGCGGGCATCGGCACCGCCACCAGAGTCGCCGAGCACGTGCTCCGTCTGGCCGGCGAGCTCGGCGACCACCACGTCTCGACGCAGCAGCTGCGGCGGGCGGGCTACGCGGCGGCGTTCACCGCGAAGGCCGATCTGCCGCCCGACCCCGCCGCGAAGCGCGCCCTTGCGCAGAAGGCGCAGCAGGACTTCGACGCCGACATCGCCCGCGTCGGCGCGCTCGCGGCGCTCGGTGAGCTCGTCGACGCGTTCGATGAGCAGAAGCGGCGCCTGGGCGTGGTGCAGTTCAGCGACCAGGTGCGCTTCGCCCTCGACGCGCTGCTCGCGCACGGCGGCGCCGTCGATGAGCTGCGCGGTCGGCACCGCTTCGTGCTGCTCGACGAGTTCCAGGACACCTCGGTGCTGCAGCTCGAGCTGCTCGGCAAGATCTTCCACGACACCCCGGTGATGGCCGTCGGCGACCCCAACCAGGCCATCTACGGCTTCCGCGGGGCCAGCGCCGGCACCCTCGCACTCTTCGAGCGCCACTTCGGTGCCACGGCGAAGGCGACGCTGTCGACGAGCTGGCGCAACGACAGCGCGATCCTGCAGCTCGCGGGTGTCATCGCCGACGAGCTGCCGAAGCGCCCCGAGGTGCCGGTCGAGCAGCTCTCGGCGCGCGCGGGGGCGGGCGCCGGCGAGGTCGCCGTGCGGCACTGCAGCACCGTCGACGAGGAGGCCGACGAGCTTGCCGCATGGCTGCGGCAGCACGGTGCAGGCAGCGGCGACGCCACCGCCGCGGTGCTCGTGCGCACGCACGGGCACGCCATCGACCTCTCCAGCGCGCTCGCCGCCCGTGGCCTGACGGTGTCGCGCACCGGCGGCGGCGGCCTGCTCGAGGATCCCGCCGTCGTCGACCTGGTCGCGGCGCTGCGGGTGCTCGGCCGTCCGGAGGAGGGGTCGAGCCTCGTGCGACTCCTGGCCGGCAGCCGCTGGCGCATCGGCGTCGCCGACCTGATGGCGCTGCAGCGCTCCGCGCAGCGCATGGCGCGCGCGGGGCTGAGCGACGAGCAGCGCGACCGCGATCGCGCCGCGGTCGTCGCAGAGGCATCGTCGTCGATCGTCGACGCGCTCGACGCGCTCACCGAGGGCACTGCGCTCGAGGGCGCGAGCGACGAGGGCACGGCACGGATGCGGCAGGCGGCGACGCTGCTGCGCGAGCTGCGCAGACAGGCCGGGATGCCGCTGCCCGATTACGTGCGCACGGTCGAGCGCGCGCTGCGCCTCGACATCGAGGTGGGTGCGAACCCGGGCCGCACGAGTGCGGCGCTCGACGCCTTCTCGCGCGAGGTGCAGGCGTTCGCCTCGGCGGACGAGCATGGCACGCTCGAAGCGCTGCTGACCTACCTCGAGGCGGTGGAGCGCGGGCGCGGCCCCGATGCGCCGCAGGAGGAGCCGCGACCCGGTGTGGTGCAGGTGCTCACCATGCACGCCTCCAAGGGTCTCGAGTGGGATGTCGTCGCGCTGCCGCGGCTGGCGCAGGCGCGGAAGGACCCAAGCTCGCGGGGCTGGCTCGACTGGGGCAAGCTGCCGTTCCCGCTGCGCGGCGACGCGGCGATGCTGCCGCAGCTCGAGCACGAGCAGCCGACCATCCACGACTACCTCGCCGCACGCGGGGCGTTCCTCGCGGAGCTCGCCGAGCACGGCGCCTCGGAGGGCGACCGCCTCTCCTACGTCGCCGTCACCCGCGCGCGCCGGGCGCTCTGGCTCTCGGGCGCCCAGTGGTACGGCACCGGCACGACGCCGGCGAAGCCGACCCGGCTGCTCGAGCTCGCCGCCGAGACGATGGGCGTCGAGCTGCTCGCACCCGCCTCGAAGGAGGACGGCAACCCGCGGGCGGGCGGATCCGCCGTGGTCTCGTGGCCCGTCGATCCCCTCGGCAGGCGACGGCCGGAGGTCGAGCGGGCCGCCGCCCGCGTCGACGCGGCCGACCCGTCGCAGGCGACCCCGTGGGACGACGCGATCGCACTGCTGCTCGCCGACCGCGCGCAGACGACCCTGAGTCTGCCCAGCCGCATCGCCGCATCCGGTTTCAAGGACTGGGCGGCCGACCCCGTCGCCGTGGCGCGGCAGATCGCGCGCCCGATGCCCCAGCAGCCCTTCGCGGCGACCAGGCTCGGCACGCTGTTCCACGGCTGGGTCGAGCGCCGCGACGGCGCCATCGGGCTCGGCGACGCGGTCGACGACGAGGCGCTCGACGAGGACCTCGTGGGCATCGACGCGGAGCGTCTCGAGCGGCTCAAGCAGACCTTCCTCGCCTCGCCGTACGGCGACAGGGAGCCCGCTGAGACCGAGATCGAGATCCACCTGCCGCTCGCCGGCACGACGGTGGTGTGCAAGATCGATGCCGTCTACCGCGACGGCGACCGCGCGACGGTCGTCGACTGGAAGACCGGGCGCCTGCCCTCCGGCGCGGCCGACCTCGAGTCGCGACAGCTGCAGCTGGCGCTGTACCGGGCGGCGTATGCGGCGCATGCGGGACTCGATCCCGAGCAGGTCGACGCAGAGCTGTACTTCGTCGAGCACGACACGACGATCAGGCCCGATCGCATCGAGTCGCTCGGCGAGCTCGAGGCCCGGTGGCTGCGCGCGCAGCAGGCGGTGGCGGAGGCCTCAGCGCTCGGCTGAGGCGCCGCCGATGCGGCCGGTCTCGTCCTCGCCGGAGGCATCGGCGTCGCGAGCCATGGGGTTCTCGATGACCTCCGTCGGCTGCTCGCCGGGCGCCGAGGCCGCCGCCTCGCCCAGGTACTCCTGCACGCCCGTGAGATCCATCGTCTCGAGCCGCTCCGGCGCGATCGCCGCGCCCTGATCGCTGTCCACCCGCGCGACCAGGCCGGCGAGCATGCCCTTGGCGTCCTCGATGATCGAGGCGTCGTCGCGCTCGACGCCGTGCAGCAGCCAGCGCGCGATGTCGAGCTCCGCGTGCAGCATCGCCCGCTGCCGCACCTGGCGATCGCCGATGCCGCGTGCAGCGGCGTGCGCCTCGAAGGCCTCGTCGACGCTGCCGAACTCGCTCGAGCCCAGCAGGAATGCCAGGTCGCGGGCTGGGTCGCCGATCGAGAGCCCGTGCCAGCCGTCGAGTCCGACGACGCGCGAGCCCTCGACCCGGAAGGCGGGCGCCTGCAGGTCGCCGTGCACGAGCGTCGGCTTGAACTGCCAGAGCCGGTCGTCGCCGAGCGCTGTCTCCCAGCGATGCAGGAGCGCCGTCGGCACCGATCCGGTGGCGGCAGCGCGGTCGAAGGTCTCCAGCAGTCGCGCGCGCAGCGACGCCGCGCTCTCGCTCGCCAGCCCCGCGTCCGCCGCGACGGAGGTCGGCAGCTCGTGGATCGCGGCGATCGCCTGGCCGACGCTCACGGCCAGCCCGGGCTTCGCGGGCGAGATGTCGGAGAGCCGCATGGTCGAGCCGCCCAGCCGGGTGAGCACGAACAGCGTCGACTTGCCGGCCTCGGTGGTGCCCAGCACCGAGGGCACCTCGAACGGCAGCCGCGAGCGGGTCGCGAGCGTGAGGGCGCTGAGCGCGGACGCGTGCTCCTTCGCGCTGCGCAGCGCGGAGACCGATCGGGGCAGCACCACCTGCACGGTCTCGCCGTCGGCGAGGCGCGCGGCGACCAGGGAGCGATGCTCGTCGGAGCCGTCCTCCGTCGCGCCGACGACCTCGAGGCCGCCGACTGCGGTGGTGGCGAGCGCGGCTAGAGTGAAGGGGTTCGTGCTCATGGATGCCAGGCTAGGCCGACCTCGCTCGCAGGAGGCCGCGCCACGCGACGGAGGTGACGTGCAGGTACCCCCGCTTGCCAGATCGGGACTCGATCGCGACCACGTCGCGAGGATCGCGCCCGACGCCGTCGCGCGCGCACTCGAGCAGCCCTCCACACGGCTCATCGTCGTCGCCGGCGATCGCTCGCCGGTGCGCGAGGGCAGGCTCGTGCGCCTCGCTCCGGATGCGCTCCCGCCGACCGCAGTGGCCGTCGAGCCGGCCGTGCCGCCGAGCTGGCTGGGCAGGCTCGCGCCAGAGGCGCCGGGGGAGCAGGGCGCGATCGTGCTGAGCATGCTCGTGGCCGAGCCGTTCGAGGTGGAGGGCGCCGAGTGGCGCTCGCTGCGCGAGGTCGGCGCCGAGCTCGACGACGCCGACGCGGGGGTGCTCGTGCAGGCGGTCGCGCTGGGCGTGTGGCAGCGCGAGAGCCACCACAGCCCCGTCGACGGGCTGCCGACCACGTTCGAGGAATCCGGCTGGGTGCGCCGCTCCGACAGCGGTGCCCCGCACTTCCCGCGCACCGACCCGGCGGTCATCGTCGCCATCCACGACGAGGCCGATGAGCGCATCCTGCTCGGGCACAACGCCGCCTGGCCGGAGGGTCGCTACTCGCTGATCGCCGGCTTCGTCGACCCCGGCGAATCCCTCGAGGCCGCCGTCGTGCGGGAGGTGCGCGAGGAGACGGGGCTGCGCGTGGTCGAGCCGCGCTACCTCGGCTCGCAGCCCTGGCCGTTCCCGCGCAGCCTGATGCTCGGCTTCGAGTGCGTCGCTCCGGAGCCCGACGCGATCGTGCCCGACGGCGTCGAGATCCTCGACGTCCGCTGGTTCAGCCGTGACGATCTGCGCGCCGGCGTCGTGCAGCTGCCCGGCTCGACCTCGATCGCCTCCTGGATCCTCGAGGCGTGGCTCGAACGATGACGGATGCGTCGACGGCGGATGCGCCCATCACCGACGCCGACCGCATCCTCGCCGGCCTCGACGAGCAGCAGCGGCAGGCGGCGACCACGCTCGGCGGTCCGGTCGCGATCCTCGCCGGCGCCGGCACAGGCAAGACGCGCGCGATCACGCACCGGATCGCCTACGCCGTCGCCACCGGCGAGCAGGCGGAGCACGCCTCGCTCGCGCTCACCTTCACCTCGCGCGCGGCGGGGGAGATGCGCACTCGCCTGGCGCGGCTCGGCGCCGGCCGGGTGCAGGCGCGCACCTTCCACGCGGCCGCGCTCGCGCAGCTGTCGCACTTCTGGCCGCGCATCACCGGCTCGCACATGCCCAAGCTGCTGCCGCAGAAGGCGGCGACGGTCGCCGATGCGGCCGCCCAGCTGCGCCTGCGGCTGCCGACCGCGCAGCTGCGCGACGCGGCGGGCGAGATCGAGTGGCGCAAGTCGCAGGCGATGACCATGGAGGACTACGGGGTGCTGGCACGCGTCCGCCCGATGCCCACCGGCATCGCACCCGAGGCGATGATCGACCTCCACATGGCGTACGAGCGGGTCAAGGACGAGCGGCGCCAGATCGACTTCGAGGACGTGCTGCTGGCGACCGCCGGCATGATCGAGCGCGAACCGGTGGTGGCCGACGAAGTGCGCTCGCGCTACCGCCACTTCACCGTGGACGAGTACCAGGACGTCTCGCCCATGCAGCAGCGGGTGCTGGCCGCCTGGCTGGGCGAGCGCCGCGACATCTGCGTCGTCGGCGACCCGAGCCAGACGATCTACTCCTTCGCGGGCGCCGATGCGGCCAGCATGAACCGCTTCATCCACGAGCACCCTGACGCCGAGGTCGTGCGGCTTGAGCGCTCCTACCGATCGACCTCCGCGATCGTCGGATGCGCAAACCGGCTCATGCGCGGCCGCGACGCGCTGACGCTGACCGCGGCATCGGGGGAGCCCGGCCGCGAGCCGAGCCTGAGCGTGCACGCCAACGACTCGGCGGAGGCAGCAGCGGTCGCCGCCGCCTGCCGTGCCCAGGTCGACGCGGGCACCGACCCCGGCCGCATCGCCGTGCTCACTCGCTTCCACGCCCAGTCGGGCCTCATCGAGCAGGCGCTCGCGAGCGTCGGACTGTCGTCGACGGTGCGAGGCGCCGCCCGCTTCTTCGAGATCCCCGTCGTCAAGCGGGCCGTGCTGATGCTGCGCAGCGCGCCCGCCGATCACCGGCCGGTGTTCCAGTCGGTCACCGACATCGTCATGGGACTCGGCTACCGCGCCGAGGCGCCCGCAACCCACGGTGAGGAGCGCGCGCAGTGGGACGCGCTGCACGCGCTCGTGACCCTCGCCGAGGAGGCGGGCGGCACGGATCTGCCCGGCTTCGCCCGCGAGCTGCAGCGCCGTGCGCAGACCGAGCACGAGCCGACCGTGGCCGCCGTCACGATCGCCACCATCCACGCCGCGAAGGGCCTCGAGTGGCAGCACGTGCACGTGGTGGGGCTCGCCGAGGGGCTGCTGCCGGTCTCGCACGCGACCACCCTCGCCGAGATCGACGAGGAGCGGCGGCTGCTCTACGTCGCCATCACCCGCGCCGAGCGCACGCTCTCGCTCACCTTCGCGCACAGCTCCGGCCACGCCGTCAGGCAGCCATCGCGCTTCCTCGCCGAGCTGGCTCCGCCGCAGGGCGCTCGGGCCGGCCGGTCGGCCGGCGGTCGCGCTGGTGCTGGCACGGGCGGCGGCGCCGCAGCGCGCTGACCGCGCCGTCGCGCTGCCTGATCTGCACCGCCCAGCCCTCGGGCAGCGCGCCTGCGGCCGCGCGCCGCAGCGCATCGAGCACGGTCACCACCGTCTGCGCCGCGGCGATCGCGCCCGCCTCCGGCACGAGGTGCGCGGGCAGCAGCGTGCCGTCCCGCGGAGTGCACCGCACGCATCCGCCACCCGCGCTCACGTAGGGCCCGACCTGCACCCAGGCATCGCCGAGCACGATCGGCAGGTGCGCGGCGCCGGACGAGAGCAGCCGCTCGGTCTCCGCGGCCGGCATGCGCCAGGGCGCGACCGGCACGACGATGCCGTCGCTGCCCGCGGGATGCCCGGAGTCGCGGACCGCCCGATGCAGCTGCTCAGAGAGGCGGATGCGTCCACGCACGAGCACGGGCACGGCCGGTGCCGCGTCCACGAGCGCGGGCGCCAGCAGGGTGAGCAGCGACTGCGCGTGCACGCCGCCGACGAGCTGCTCGAGCTCCTGCGGCAGTACCCCGCGCGTCATGGCGGCGATCGCGCGCAGTGTTGGCGGGTCGGCGTCGAGCACGGCAACCGGCTGCTGCGCCCCGATCACGATGCGGTCGGGAGCGGAGCGGAAGACGGCCAGGTGCGGGTCGAGTCGGAGCATGGGCGCATGGTGCGCCGATCCGGCCGATCGCGTCGGCAGTTCTCCACAGGCGCGCCGGAGCTGAGGACGAAGGCCCTTTCGGGGCTTCGTCGCGACGCCAGCGCCGACGCCCGTCTCGGGCGTCGGTCTGCGGCTGCGGGCGTCAGCCCTGCTTGGGCTGCTGGTCGTCGTCGGGTTCAACACCCTCGGGCTCGTCACCTTCGGGCTCGTCACCTTTGGGTTCGTCACCTTCCGGCTCGTCACTTTCGGGCTCGTCACCCTCGGGCTCACCGCGCTCGGCGTCGTCGAGCAGTTCCTGCAGCGCAAGGTCCATCTCGTCGAGCTCGCCCTCGCCCTGCAGCCTGGCGATCACGCGCGAGGGGTCGTCGATGTCGTCGGAGCCCGGCATCAGGTCGGGCTGATCCCAGAGCGAGTCGCGCACCTCCGCGCCCACCGCATCCGTCACCGTGCGCCAGAACGCCGCGGCCTCGCGCAGCCTGCGGGGCCGGATCTCGAGGCCGACGAGGGTGCCGAAAGCCTTCTCGGCGGGTCCGCCGGTGGCTCGCTTGCGGCGCACCGACTCGGCGATCGCGTCGCGCTTGGGCAGTCGTGCCGTGGCGGCTTCCGTGACGGCGTCGACCCAGCCCTCGATCAGGGCGATCGTGGTCTCCAGGCGCGCGAGTGCCTCCTGCTGCTCGGCCGTCTTGGGCGGGATGAGCGCACCGCTCGAGAGCGCCTCGCGCAGCTCCTCGGGGTTCGTCGGGTCGAAGGACTCGGCCAGTTCCTCGAGCCGGTCGACGTCGATGTGGATGCCCTCGGCGTACTCGCGCACGGAGGAGAGCACATGCAGGCGCAGCCAGCGCGCGTGGTGGAAGAGACGGGCGTGGGCGAGCTCGCGCGCCGCCATCCAGATGCGCACCTGGTCCTCGGGGATCCCGAGGCCCTCGGCCGCCGAGCGCAGGTTCACCGGCAGCAGGGCGGCGGTGTCCTCGAGCAGCGGGAAGCCGAAGTCGCCGCCGGCGACGGTCTCGCCGGCGAGCTGGCCGACCACATTGCCCAGCTGCATGGCGAACATCGTGCCGCCCACGTTGCGCAGGATCTTCTCGGCGCCGGCGAGCATCTCCTGCGCCTCCTCGGGCGCGTGCTCCTGCATGGCCCGGGTGAGGGCGTTGGCGATGCTGTTCGCGACCGGCTCGCTCATCTCCTGCCACACCGGGATGGTCGCGTCGACCCATTGCTGTCGGGACAGCATCGTCAGCCCGGTGGCGGCGCCGAGCTCGGTCGTCTCGCCCAGCCACATGGCGGCCAGATCTGCTGCCTGCTGCACGGCCTCGCGCTCGGCGCTCGTCACCGAGCCCGGGTCGCGCTGCACGACCGCAGCGGCCTGGCGCTTCGTGGCCGACCAGTCGATCCCGTCCTCGGTGCGCGCGAGCGCGGCCTGCAGCTGCGCCATCAGCGCCTGCAGCTGAGCGGGGTCGGAGGGCATCCCCGCGGCACCCGCGAGGCGGGCTGGATCGATGGGTCCTTCCCCTGAGAGGAACTGCTGCAGCATCTCGCGCAGCTCGTCCTCGGGGAGCCGATCGTCGGAGTCCTCAGGCATGCGACTACGCTATCCGCAGCATGTCCATACCCGCCGGGAATCCGCCCAACCAGCCCTCCGCCGTCCGCGAACAGCCGGTGCACCACCGCTTCCCGGACATCCGCCCGAGGCGTCTTCGTCGCGCGGGCTGGGGTGCGCTCGCCGCAGCGGCGCTCGCCTCGCTGGGGCTCGCCTTCGTGCCCTCGCCGTACGTGGTCGAGGTGCCGGGCCCGACCTACGACGCCCTGGGGCAGACGGATGCGGGCCCGCTGATCGAGATCCGCGGCGCCCGGACCTACCCGACCGAGGGCGAGCTGCGAGTGCTGACCCTCGCATGGTTCGGCAACCCGCAGCGCCCGCTCAGCTGGGTGGAGGTCGCGCAGGCCTATCTCGATCCGGCCGACTCGATCATCCCGATGTCCGTCGCCTTCCCGCCGTCGCAGACGATCGAGCAGTCGAACGAAGCCGGTCGGGTCGACATGCGCAACTCGCAGCAAGCCGCCATCGCTGCTGCGCTGCTGCACGAGGGCCACGATGTCGCCAGCGAGGTCAGGGTCGCGGGCGTCATCCCGGATACGCCGGCGGACGGCGTGCTGCAGCCGAACGACCGCATCCTGAGCGTCAACGGCCGCACGCCGTACGACGTCTGGTCGATCCGCGAGTCCATCGCCGCCGTCGACGGCCCGACGGAGTTCGAGATCGAGCGCGGCGGTGAGCCGATGACGCTCGAGGTCACGCCGCTGGTCGAGGGCGACGAGCGGCTGGTCGGCATCTACGCGTCCAACGAGTACACCTTCCCCTTCGAGGTCGACATCGAGCTGCCGAACGTCGGCGGTCCGAGCGCCGGCATGATGTTCGCGCTCGGCATCGTCGATGAGCTCACCCCCGGCGCCATGACGGCCGGCACGGCCTGGGCGGGCACCGGCACGATCGCCGCGCTCGGCGACGTCGGCCCGATCGGCGGCATCGTGCAGAAGCTCCACGGCGCGGTCGATGCCGGCGCCACGCACTTCCTGGCGCCGGTCGAGAACTGCGCCGAGGTCGTCGGCCACATCCCGGACGGGCTGACCGTCTTCGCCGTCGACACGCTCGACGATGCGATCACCGCCGTCGAGACGGTCGCCATGAACGCCGACACCGCGGCGCTGCCCACCTGCGAGAGCGGCGCCAGCTCATAGGGTCGACGGATACGATGGCTGCACCGCCCGCATAGCTTCTGGAGCAATACGACGTGTCTGCCAACGCCGAACGACCGACCGCCGCGACCACCGGGAGGCAGCGCCCCTCGCCGCTGCTGATCACGGTCCTGATCGTCGCCGCCATCATCGGCGCCTTCGTGCTCTTCTCGGGCTTCTACGCCGACATCCTCTGGTTCGACCAGCTGGGCTTCGTGCAGGTGCTGCAGACGCGCTGGGTGTCCATCGTCGTGATGTTCCTGATCGGCTTCGTCGCGATGGCTGTGCCGCTCGCGCTCGCGGTGCAGATCGCGTTCCGGTCGCGGCCCGTCTACGCGCAGCTCAACTCGCAGCTCGATCGCTACCAGGAGCTCGTCGAGCCGCTGCGCAAGCTCGTCATGTGGGCCGCGCCGGTCGCTCTCGGCCTGTTCTCGGGCATCGCTGCCGCCTCGCAGTGGGAGACCGCCCAGCTGTGGCTCCACCGGCGCCCGTTCGGCGAGACCGACCCGCAGTTCGGCCTCGACGTCGGCTTCTACATCTTCGAGCTGCCCTTCTACCAGCAGATCGTCGGCTTCGCCCTCGCGGTGCTGTTCATCAGCGGCGTCGCCACGCTCGCGACCGCCTACCTCTACGGCGCCATCCGCGTCACGGGCCGCGAGGTGCGCATCTCGCGCTCCGCGCGCATCCAGCTCGCCATCATCGTCGCGCTGTACATGCTCGCGCTGGGCGTGTCGATCTGGCTCGGCCAGTACGCGTCGCTCGCCCAGACTTCGCAGGGCTTCCTCCCGACGGGTGCCGGTTGGACCGAGGTCAACGCGTCGATCCCGGCGGCGCAGATCCTCGCCGGCATCGCGGGTCTCGTCGCTGTCTTCTTCATCATCACCGCGATCATCGGCCGCTGGCGCATCGCGATCGTCGGCACGGGGCTGCTCATCGCCGCCTCGCTGGTCGTCGGCGTCGCCTACCCGGCGATCATGCAGCGCTTCCAGGTCGAGCCGAGCGAGCGGTCGATGGAGCAGCAGTACATCCAGCGCAACATCGACGCGACCCGCGCCGCGTGGGGCGTCGACGAGATGGTCGAGACCCGGTCGGATGCGCGCACGGACGCCGAGCCCGGCGCCCTGCGTGCCGACGCGGAGACGACCGCGAACATCCGCATCCTCGACCCCGCGCTCGTGACCGACGCCTTCGCCAACCTGCAAGAGTACCGCCAGTACTACGGATTCCAGGAGCAGCTCGACGTCGATCGCTACGAGATCGACGGCCAGACGCAGGACACGGTCATCGCCGTGCGCGAGCTCGACCTCTCAGGCCTCGCCGACGACAACTGGTACAACCGCCACATCGTCTACACGCACGGCTATGGCGTGGTCGCCGCTTACGGCAACCAGCGCGGACCGGAGGGGCAGCCGGTCTTCCTGCAGGAGGGCATCCCGACCACGGGCGAGCTGGGCGACTACCAGCCGCGGGTGTACTTCGGCGAGGAGATGCCCGACTACTCGATCGTCGGCGGCCCGGAGGGCGCGCCCGATCTCGAGCTCGACTATCCGCTCTCGAGCGACGAGGGAGCCGGCAACGCCGAGACCACCTTCGCGGGCGACGGCGGCCCGGCGCTCGACAACATCTTCAACCGGCTCGTCTATGCCCTGAAGTTCCAGTCGGAGCAGATCATCCTCTCCGACGCGGTCACCGACGACTCGCAGATCCTCTACGACCGCGACCCGCTGGAGCGCGTCGCGGAGGTCGCGCCCTATCTGACGCTCGACAGCGACACCTATCCGGCCGTCGTCGACGAGCAGCTGGTGTGGATCGTCGATGGCATGACGACGGCGTCCACCTACCCCTACTCGTCGCACCGCTCGGTGGCGCAGGCCATCGCCGACACCACGAACCCGACGCCGCCGATCGGCGACGTGATCAACTACGTGCGCAACTCGGTCAAGGCGGTGGTGAACGCCTACGACGGCTCCGTCACGCTCTACGCGTGGAACACCGAGGATCCGATCCTGCAGGCGTGGAACGAGATCTACCCCGGCACGATTCGACCGATCAGCGAGATGTCCGGCGAGCTGATGAGCCACGTGCGCTACCCAGCAGACATGTTCAAGCTGCAGCGCTCGATCCTGGGCGACTACCACGTCACCAACCCTGACACCTTCTTCTCGGGCGACGACCAGTGGGCGACGCCCACCGACCCCACCGAGGGCTCGACGCAGGCGGCAGCTCCGACGCAGCCGCCCTACTACCTGACGATGTCGGTCGATGGGCAGGACCCGGCGTTCACGCTCTACTCCACCTTCATCCCGCGCGACGGGCGGAACGTGCTCTACGGCTACCTGTCGGTGAACGCGGATGCGGGAGGCACGGCCGGCGAGGTCGCCGACACCTACGGGCAGCTGACCCTGCAGATGCTGCCGAAGGACAGATCCATCCCAGGACCGGGTCAGGTGCAGAACACCTTCGACACCGATGACCAGGTCTCGCGTGAACTGAACCTGCTGCGCCAGGGCGCATCGGAGGTCATCAACGGCAACCTGCTGACGCTGCCGGTCGGCGGCGGCCTGCTCTACGTGCAGCCGGTCTACCTGCAGTCGACGGGTGCGACCTCCTACCCGGTGCTGCGGAAGATCCTGGTGTCGTTCGGCAACGACATCGCCTTCGAGGACACACTGGATGAGGCGCTCGACGCACTGTTCGGCGGTGACTCCGGAGCGGAGGCCGGCGACTCGGGCGTCGACCCGACGAATCCCGATGAGGGCGAGGGCGCCGGCGAGGGCGAGGAGCCCGCACCGGAAGGCAGCCTGCAGGCGCAGCTGGACGCCGCGGTGCAGGCGGCGGGCACGGCGCTGCAGGAGCGGCAGGCGGCCTACGCCGAGAACGACCTGGTCGCCGCGGCGGAGGCCGACGAGCGGCTGACCGCGGCGCTCGCGCAGGCGATCGAGCTCTCGGCGCAGATCGAGGGGGAGACGGCACCCGGGGAGACGGCCGCGCCGGAGGAGACACCTGCACCGGAGGAGTCCTCGGCGCCGTAGGAGCGCGTAGCCCCGCAGCGATTTGCCCCGCGGCTCAGCCCCTGGTAGAGTCATTTCTTGTGCCGCGGGGTGGAGCAGCTCGGTAGCTCGCCGGGCTCATAACCCGGAGGTCGCAGGTTCAAATCCTGTCCCCGCAACAAGAAGTCCGCGAACTGCGGCACAGGAAGAGGCCCTCGCAAGAGGGTCTCTTCTGCGTTTCCCGCACTGTCGCGCGCACAGCACGGCGGCGCCTGCGCGCATGGGCTTCGCGGTCTCGAGCGGTGCCGCCAGCTGCTGCCAGCCCAGCCGTTCGAGGTGCGCGCCGTCGCCAACGCCGCCCGCGGCACGCGCCGGTGAGCGCGGCCGCTGGGCGTCGCGGGCGCTGCTAGCGGCCGCCGCCGTTCGAGCCCGACGGCTCCTGCCGGCCCTCGCTGGGCTGCACGACGACGAAGCCCGGGCCGTGGAAGGCGAGCTGGAAGGCCTCGCCGGTGCCGCCGCGCAGCAGCGAGCGCATGTTCATCGAGTTCACGACGCTGGGGCTCAGCCCGGCCGACCAGCACACGGCGGCGTTCGGGTCGACGAACGTCGGCTGCTGTGAGCAGTCGAGCAGCAGCGGCTCGCCCTCGCAGGAGACGCCGACGGTGCCGTTGCCGCCCACCTCGACGTTGAACAGGCCGCCGGCCATGATGTTGCCGCTGCGCAGCATCTTGATGTCCCACTGCAGCTCGGAGTCGAAGGCGAGCAGGTTCTTGCCGTTCACCGACAGTCCCTCGTTCTCGAGCTGCACGGTGAAGACGTTCGCCGCGTCCCTGGCCAGGAACACCTCGCCCTCTCCGCGCATCCGCATCAGTGCGGCGCCTTCGCCGGTGACCAGCTTCTTGAGCATCCGGCCCGCGCCGGCACCCTCGTGCTGGAACTCGATCTGGCCCTGGTAGGCGACCATCGCGCCCTTCGCCGAGAGCACGTCCCGGCCGCCGGAGACGTTGATGCGCAGCATCTTGCTCGACTGCTTCACCCACCGCTCGGCCGACTGGGTCTCCTGGTTCGCCGCGGCGAACAGCTCTGATCTCATGCTTCCCCCTCCAGGGCCTGCTCGAGCCTGACGACCTTGCCGTCGAGCTCGCCCGTCCATCCGGGACGGATGTCGGCTTTGAGGACGAGGGATGCCCGGGGCGCATGCGCGAGCACCGCATCCGTCGCGCGCCTGATGCAGGCGAAGACCTCATCCCACTCGCCCTCGATGGTCGTGAACATCGCGTCGGTGCGGTTCGGCAGGCCGCTGTCGCGGACCACCTGCACGGCGGCTGCGACCGCGTCGTGCACCGAGCCGTCTGGGCCCGCGGTGCCTGGTGCTACAGAGAATGCGACGAGCATCCTGCTCCCTTCGTCGCACCGATCCTGGCATCCCGCGCCTGAGTTCGCGAGGGCGGCCGCCTAGGGTGGAGGCATGCGAGAGGTCGGGGGAGACGAGCGGATGCTGCTGGCGGCTGCCGTGCAGTGGGCGCCCGGGGAGGATGCAGGCGAGAACCGCGCCGCTGCGGCGCGCTGGATCGACCTGGCGGCTGCGCGCGGCGCGCGGCTGATCGTGCTGCCGGAGTACTCGCAGCACTGCTCGAAGGATCTCGCCGCGACCGCGCCGGCCGCCGCCGAGGCGCTCGACGGCCCCTTCGTCACGATGCTGCGTGAGCGCGCGACCACCCACGGCGCGCTCGTGGTCGCGGGCCTGGTCGAGCGGCTCGAGGCCGGCGTCGCCAACACGGTCGTCGCCGTCGACGCCTCCGGCATCCGCGAGGCGTACCGGAAGGTGCACCTCTACGACGCGTTCGGCAGCCGCGAATCCGACTGGCTCACCGCCGGCGACCCCGCGCAGACGCCGGTGGTCGAGGCCTTCGGCACGCGCATCGGCATCCAGACCTGCTACGACCTGCGCTTCCCCGAGACGACCAGGAGGCTGGTGGATGCGGGGGCCGACGTGGTCGTCGTGCCCGCCGAGTGGGTGCGCGGCCCGCAGAAGGAGCGGCACTGGACGACCCTCGTAACCGCACGGGCGATCGAGTCGACCGTGCACGTCGTCGCCGCCGATCAGGCGCCGCCGCTGGCGGCCGGGTGCTCGCTCATCGTCGACCCGATGGGTATCCCGCTCGCCGCGCTGGGCGACGAGGAGGGCATCGCGGTCGCGCCGATCGACCCGGCCGCGACCGAGCGCACGCGTGCGCGCAATCCCTCGCTCGCCAATCGGCGGTACCGGATCGGGTGAACTGTCCGGCCGGGCCGCGTCAGCCGGGCGACGTCGGCGGGGCTGGCCGCCGCGACGCTAGGCGGTGGGCTGTAGCGCGGCGTCCTTGAGGCCCGCCAGGCGGGCGGCCGCCTCGTGCAGCGTGTCGTCCGACTTGCAGAACGCGAAGCGCATCGTCGAGCGCAGGTCGCGGCGGGAGGGCCGTGCGAAGGCCGAGAGCGGCACACCGACCACGCCCACCAGCTCCGGCAGCCGCCGGGAGAGCTCGGCGGCGTCCTCGACGCCCAGCGGCGCCGCATCCGCCAGCACGAAGTAGCCAGCATTGGCCTCGTGCACGGTGAAGCCGGCCTTGCGCAGGCCCCGCGTGAGGATGTCGCGCTTGCGCGCGAACGAGGCGACGATGGTGTCGAAGTGCTCGTCGCCCAGCCGCAGCCCCACCGCGACGGCGGGCTGGAAGGGGGCGCCGTTGACGAACGTCATGTACTGCTTGACGGCGCTGATCTGCGCGATGCGCTCGGGCGTCGACATGATCCAGCCGATCTTCCAGCCGGTGACCGAGAAGGTCTTGCCCGCCGAGGAGATCGAGACCAGCCGCTCGCGCGCGGCGTCGAACGAGGCCAGCGGCACATGCTGCTCGTCGTAGACCAGGTGCTCGTAGACCTCGTCGGTGACGATGATCGCGTCGCGGCGCTCGGCGACCCGGATGATGTGCCGCATGGTCTCCTCGCTGAAGACCGAGCCGGTCGGGTTGTGCGGCGAGTTGACGATGATCATCCTGGTGCGCGGGCTGGTGGCACGCTGCAGCCGGTCGATGTCGGGCTCGAAGTCGGGCGCCGCCAGCGGCACCGGCACGAGCACGGCGCCGGCCAGCGCGGCGACCGCCGCGTAGGCGTCGTAGTAGGGCTCGAAGACAACCACCTCGTCGCCCGGGTTCAAGTAGGCGAGCATCGTGGCGGCCAGCGCCTCGGTCGCGCCGGCGGTCGCCAGCACGTCGCCGCGGCCGAGCCCGATGCCGTAGAAGCGGCGCTGGTGCTCGATGATCGCGTCGATCAGCTCCTGCGCCCCGCGGGCCGGCCCGTACTGGTTGCGCCCGTGGTCGATCGCGTGCTTCGCGGCGTCGAGCACGGCGCGCGGGCCGTCCTCGTCGGGGAAGCCCTGCCCCAGGTTGAGGGCTCCGGTCTTCGTGGCGAGCGCGGTCATCTCGGCGAAGATCGTCGGCGCCAGCCGACCGTCGGCGCCGAGCAGACCTGCGCCTTGTGCGGTTCGCTGCCAGGGTGCCTGCTCCATGCTCCGACGCTACCTGCTTCTGCCAAGTTCCGAACGGTCGACATCGGCATCGCGTAGGAATCGCATGGGTTCCACTGCCACGCTGGGAGTCATGACGAACCCGTACGACAGCGTGCCGAACCCCATGCAGCGGCAGCCGCAGCAGCCTTCGCCCCAGCAGTACCAGCAGCCGGCCCAGCAGCCCTCGGCGCAGCAGCTCGGAGTGCAGCCGCCGCGGCCGTACCAGCAGCACTGGCAGCAGGCGTCGGCGCCGCAGATGAGCGCACCCGCTGCCACGCAGACGATGCAGGCGCCGCAGCCGCGCCGTCGCACCGGCCTGGTCGTCACCTCGGTCGTCGCCGCCTGCCTGCTGGGGGGCGCGGCCGGCTTCGGCGGGGGCGTGCTGGCGCTGAACCAGCAGCAGCCGCAGACGCAGTCGGCCCCCGGCGGCGACGGCTCGAACCAGGAAGGCACCTCTGCCGAGGCCGTCTCCGACCCGGGCACCGTGGCCGACGTCGCCGCCGCCGCCGGCCCATCCGTCGTCACCGTGCAGGCGGTCTCGGGCACCGGCTCCGGCGAGGGCTCCGGCGTGGCCGTCGCGGAGGGCGGCTACATCGTCACGAACAACCACGTGGTCACCCTCAGCGGCCAGAGCTCGGACGCGCAGATCACGGTCGAGACCAGCGACGGCCGGCTGCTCGCCGCCGAGGTGGTCGGGACCGACCCCATCGTCGACCTCGCCGTCATCAAGGTCGACGCCGATCTGCCCGTGATCACCTTCGCCTCCAGCGAGGACGTGCGCGTGGGCGACACCGCGATCGCGATCGGCGCGCCGCTGGGCCTGTCGAACTCGGTCACCGACGGCATCGTCTCCGCCGTCGACCGCGGTCTGCGCATCGCCTCGAGCGCCGCACCGCAGGACGCCGACCAGGAACAGTCGCAGCAGTCGCCGTTCGGCTTCTGGCAGCAGAACGGCGCGCAGGCCGCGCCGGAGGAGATCTCCATCCCGGTCGTGCAGACGGATGCGTCGATCAACCCAGGCAACTCGGGCGGCGCCCTGCTCAACGCATCCGGGCAGCTGATGGGCGTCAACGTGGCGATCGCCAGTATGGGCGCGTCGGAGGGCGAGACGGCCGGCTCGATCGGGATCGGCTTCGCGGTCGAGTCGAGCCTGGTGCAGCGCGTCGTCGAGGAGATCATCTCGAACGGCACCGCCACCCACGGCCTGCTCGGAGCCACTGTCAGCGACGTCACCGACGCATCCGTCGGCACGGTCGGCGCCCAGGTGAGGGAGATCAGCGACGGTGGTGCTGCCGCAGAGGCGGGGCTGCAGGCGGGCGATGTGATCACGCAGATCGACGGGCAGCCGGTCACCGGCGCGGTCGACGCCACCGCGCAGGTGCGCTCGCACGCCGCCGGCAGCGAGGTCACCGTCACCTACCAGCGGGGCGGCCAGGAGGCGGAGGCGCAGGTGACGCTCGGCGCGCTCAGCTAGCCGCGCGGGTCGTCCCTCGGCGCGTCGCCCGGTGCATCCTGCGCCGGCGGCGCGCCGTTCGGCTGCTCGGGCTCGTCGCCCTCCCCGCTCCGACGAGCGCGGAATCGCCGCAGGCCGCCGCCGAGCCCTTCGCGCTCGATCTCACGTGCCTCGCGGATGCGTGAGCCCAGGCTGGGCCGCACCTCCTTGATGCGCGGGGCGAGGTTGGCGTCGAACTGCAGCGGCGCGGGTCCGAAGGCCTCTCGTGCCGACTTCACGACCTGGCGACCGAGGATGTTGTTGCCGACGCCGCCGATGACGGCCCCGATGCCGAACGGCATGGCGCGGCCGACCATCGAGGCCCCCGTGTTGCGCGCCATGCGGCGCAGGAAGGCGCGGCGCAGCATGTCGACGACCTGCCCCAAGGCGCCGGCCGGCATGGCGGAGGTGATGAGCTTGCCCCAGTAGGCATTGCCGGGCATGCCGCCGCGCCCGATGGCCTGCTCAGCCGCGCGCTTCACGAGCGACTGGCCGCCGGTGCCGAGCATCAGCCCCATGACGAGCGCCTTGGCCCGCTCCTCGTCCTCGACGGCGATGCCGTGCACCTCGGTGACGGCCTGGCCGAAGAACGCGCTCGCCTCGAGGAAGCCGACCGTCTCAGCGACCGTCAGGCCGAGTGCGGCGGCGGTGCCGATGCCGGGCGCGACCGCGGTGGCGCCGACCGCGGCGCCGCCGGTGGAGACAGCGGCGAGGTACTGCTTCTCGAGCCGCTTGATCATCTGCTCGGGCGTGAGGTCCGGCTGCTTGCGGCGCAGTGAGCGCAGGTGGTTGACGACCAGCGGCCGCTGCACGCCCAGGATGCCCTCGAGCGTCTTCACCAGCCAGCCGAGATCCTCGTTCGCTTCCAGTTCACCCATCGATCTCCCCCTCCTCGTCGTGGGATCATGGTGGCATGACGACCACGCCAGGACCTGAGACTTCCGGACCGGGCACGATCGGCGCCGGCGGCGGCACCGACGTGCTCGACCGCGAGCTCGAGCAGCTGCTCAACGAGGAGTCGGTCGAGGACGGCGACCACGACCGCTTCTCGCACTACGTGAAGAAGGAGAAGATCCTGCAGTCGGCGCTGTCGGGCAAGCCCGTCCGCGCGCTGTGCGGCAAGAAGTGGACGCCGGGCCGCGACCCGGAGAAGTTCCCCATCTGCCCCACCTGCAAGGACATCTACGAGAAGATGCGCGACAAGTAGCGCGGTGGAGGCGGGGGCGGCGGCACGTCGCGGGCCGCCGACTCAGCGGAAGACGGTCGGCAGCGCCGGCTCGCCGCGCGCCAGGCGGTGCGCGTCGGCCGGCAGCTCGGCCACCGACGCCGCGTGGCGCTCGCGCGCAGCCTCGACGCCGGCGGCGCCCAGCCACTGCGCATCGATCTCGCCGCCGGCGACCAGCGGCACCTGTAGCGAGCGACCGCGCGCCGCCGCCTCCGCCGCGACGGTGCCGTCGGCGCTCAGCAGCACCGTCTCCTCGACGGCGATGCCGTGCTCGAGGGTGCGTACGGCGACCTTCTCGCCGCCCTTCGAGGCTTTGTTCTCCGAGTGCTTCGCGACGCCGACCCACTCGCCGTCGTCGCCCTGCCGGGCGACCAGCTTGTAGACCATGCCCGCCGCCGGTGCGCCCGAGCCGGTCACGACGCTGGTGCCGACACCGTACGCATCCACGGGGCTCGCCTGCAGGCCAGCGATGGCGTACTCGTCAAGGTCGCTGGTGACGGTGATGCGGGTGCCGGTGGCGCCGAGCGAGTCGAGCAGCGCCCTGGCCTCGCCTGCGACCTCTGCCAGATCGCCCGAGTCGAGGCGGATGCCGCCGAGGCCGGGACCGGCGACCTCGATGGCGGTGCGGATGCCCTGCTCGATGTCGTAGGTGTCGACCAGCAGCGTCGTCTCGACGCCCAGCACGTCGATCTGCGCCTGGAAGGCGGCCGCCTCGGAGTCGTGCAGCAGCGTGAAGGAGTGCGCGGCGGTGCCCATCGTGGGGATGCCCCAGCGGGAGCCGGCGGCCAAGTTCGAGGTGGCGGAGAACCCGGCGATGTAGGCGGCGCGAGCGGCGGCCACGGCCGCCTCCTCGTTGGCGCGGCGCGAGCCCATCTCCGCGATCGGGCGGCCCCTGGCGGCGCGCGACATGCGGGTCGCGGCGTTGGCGACGGCCGAGTCGTAGTTCAGCACCGACAGGGCGACGGTCTCGAGCATCACCGCCTCGGCGAAGGAGCCCTCGACGACGAGGATGGGGGAGCCGGGGAAGTACAGCTCGCCCTCGGCGTAGCCGCGGATCTCGCCGGTGAAGCGGTAGTCGGCGAGCCAGTCGATGAGCTCGGCGGAGACCACCTGGTTGCTGCGCAGGTACGCGAGCTCGTCCTCGCCGAAGCGGAACTCGGCGAGCCGCTCGAGGAAGCGGCCGGTGCCGGCGACGACGCCGTAGCGGCGGGCGCCGGGCAGGCGGCGGGCGAACAGCTCGAAGACGGAGGGCCGGAACGCCGTGCCGCTGCGCATGGCGGCATCGATCATCGTCAGCTCGTAGCGGTCGGTCATGAGCGCGGTGTCGGTCACGCGCGCCAGCCTACGACGAGCGGATGCGCTGCGTCGCCTCGGCGGGCACGTGCCGGTAGCGTTGCCGGGTGCCGAATCGTGCGAGAGAGCTGCCGCAGGGCGTCGAGCTGCGCGAGCCGACCCCGCAGGACGCGCCCGCCTGGGCGATGTTCCTGGTCGAGGAGCAGCAGCGCACCTACGCGGGCCGGCTGCCGCAGGACTTCGGCGTCCGCGGGCTCGCGCAGGCGAACGTCGTCGGGCTCGCGCGCGCCTTCGGCGATCCGGCCGGGCGCGAGGCGGTGCGGCAGATCGCCTGGCAGGGCGACCGGATCGTCGGCATCGCCGCCACCAGCGCGGCGCCCGCGGCGTGGGAGCGGGAGCTGGGCCTCGTGCCCCCGCCGGCCGCGCGCGAGCTCGACCGCCTGTACGTGCACGCCGACATGCACGGCAGCGGTCTCGGCGCCGCGCTGTTCGAGGCGGTCGTCGACGAGCGCCCCCACTACCTCTGGCTCATCGACGGCAACGACCGTGCCGCCCGGTTCTACGAGCGGCGCGGCTTCCGTCACCTCGACGAGCAGGTCGAGACCGGCCCGACCTGGGGCAGCATCCCCATGCACCGGATGTTGCGGCCGTAGCGCTCACCCTTGTGGTGAGCGCGGAGGCCGCAAGGTCGAGGAGCGCGCGGCCGGAGGCCGCGCGCGTCACGAGACCCCGGTGACCGGCTAGCCCAGCAGGCCCTGCTCCTCGAGCCATGCCTGGGCGATGTCGGCTGCCGGGGACTGCTCCTCGACGCTCTGGCGGTTGAGGCCGATCAGCGCCTCCGCCGTCAGCGCCGCGCTCACCTCGTCGATGGTCGCCTGGGCCGCGTCGTCGACGCGGTCGCTTGCGATCGGCACCACGTTCGAAGCGAGGAAGAGTCCCTCGGTGTCCTCGAGCACGACGAGGTCGTTCTGGGCGATCGTCGGGTCGGCGGTGTAGACGATGGCGAGCTGGATGTCGCCGTCGCGCAGCGCCTGGATCGTGAGCGGGCCGCCGCCATCCTCGATGGGGGTGAAGCCCACCTCGATGCCGTAGACCTCGGCGAGACCCTGCGGTCCGTTCGGGCGCGTCTCCGCCTCGGAGTTCGCGCCCATCGTGAGCGGCTCCTCGACGTTCGCCAGGTCGGCGACGGTGGTCAGGTCGTTCGCCTCGGCGAACTCGCGCGTGACCACGTAGGAGTCCTGGTCGGTCGCGGGCGCCTGATCGAGGATCGTCAGCCCCTCGGGAGCGGCTTCGACCAGCGCGTCGTAGACCTCGTCGCTGGTGCGCTCGGCGGGCTCGTCCTCCCAGTACTGCAGCAGCGGCCCCGAGTACTCGGGGAACAGGTCGATCGCTCCCGACTCGATCTCGGGCATGTACACCTCACGCTGGCCGATGCGCAGCTGTCGGTCGATCGTGTACCCGTCGGCCTCCAGAGCCTGGGCGTAGAGCTCGGCGATGATCTCGTTCGAGTAGTAGTCCTGCGAGCCGACGACCAGCGTGGTGCTGTCGCCGTCAGAGGGCGGTGCCGAGTCGCCGTCGTCGAGCGGGTCGGCGCTCGAGCAGCCGGCGAGCAGCGCCGCGGCGGTGCCCATTGCGGCGAGGGTGAGTCCTGTGCGTCGCATGCGCGCGGCGCGACCGGGAGTGCTGTTCATGCTTCGATCCTCTCTCGCGCACCTGAGTGCGCACGGTGCTGGCGACCGTTCTGTGGTTCGGCGCGGCGGGCCGCCGCGGATTGGACGAGCTGGAAGCACAGCTCGACGATGAGCGCGAGCAGCGCCACGAGGATGGATGCGCCGAGCATCATCTCGTACTGCTGCGTCTTCAGCCCCAGGAACAGGGGACGGCCGAGCCCGGTGTCGGAGATGTAGGCGGCGAGCGTCGCGGTGGAGATGACCTGCAGCGCCGCCGAGCGCAGGCCGCCGACGATGACGGGCGCGGCGAGCGGCAGCTCGACCCCGGTCAGGATCTGCCGCTCGGTCAGGCCGATGGCGCGCGCAGCGCCGACGGTCGCGCGGTCGACCGACTCGACGCCCGCGTAGGCGCCGGCGAGCACCGGCGGCAGCGCCAGCACGAGCAGCGCCAGGAACGGCGCCTCGAGCCCGATGCCGAGCCAGAGGCCGAAGATCGTCAGCAGGCCGAGCGTCGGCAGCGCCCGTGCGCCGCTCGTGATCGCGATGATCGCGCCGCGGCCGCGGCCGGTGTGCCCGATCAGGGTGCCGACCGGGATGCCGATGGCGGCCGCGACGAGCACGACGGCGCCCGAGAACGCCAGGTGCTCGAGGATGCGCATGCCGAGCGCGTTCGGCTCCCCCCAGTTGGCGGGGTCGAGCAGCCACTGCACCGCCTCGATGAGCAGGTTCACGCTCGGCTCACCGCCCGCTGCCAGGGCATCGCCCACCGCGCGGCGAGCACGCAGAGCGCATCGAGCGCGAACGCGACGACGACGGTGAGCACGATGCCGGTGACGATGGAGGCGTCGATGTTGCGCTGGAAGCCGTCCGTGAAGAGCGTCCCCAGGCTCGAGATGCCGATGACGGCGCCGACCGTCACGAGGCTGACGGTCGAGACCGTCACCACTCGCAGCGACGAGAGCAGCACCGGGCCGGCCAGCGGCAGCTCGACCGTCCAGAACAAGCCCCAGCGGGAGTGCCCGGTCGCCGCGGCGGCCAGCCGCACGTCCTGCGGGACGGACGAGAACGCATCCGCCGCACCGCGCACGAGCAGGGCGCAGCCGTACAGCGTCAGCGCGGTGATCATGGTCGCGGGGGAGCGCAGCGAGAAGCCGAACAGCGCCGGGATGATGATGAACAGCGGCAGCGAGGGGATCGCGTACAGCAGCCCTGTGCCGGTGAGCAGGGGCGTGCGCAGGCGCGGGCTGCCGGCGGCGAGGCGCCCGAGCGGCACCGAGATCAGCAGGCTCAGCAGGATCGGCGGGATCGACAGGAACAGGTGGTCGGCCAGCAGCTGGCCGACGATGTGGAGGTTCTGGCTCAGCCAGTTCACCGCGCTGCGCCGTTCATCGCGTCGACGTCCTCATCGCTCGAGCACCCCGGTCGGGCGGCCGTCGCCGTCGACGACCACGTCGCGGCCGTCGACCTGGCGGATGCGCAGGGTGCGCTGGGCGGTGCCGGCACCCACGAAGCTGGCCACGAAGTCGTCGGCCGGGTTCGCGAGGATCTCGGCCGGCGCGCCCTGCTGGGCGATCTCGGCGCCGGTGCGCAGCACCACCACCTCGTCGCCGAGCGCGAAGGCCTCGCCGATGTCGTGCGTGACGAACACGATGGTCTTGCCGATGTCGGCCTGCAGCGCGCGCATCTCGGCCTGCAGCTGGTCGCGCACGATCGGGTCGACGGCGCCGAATGGCTCGTCCATGAGCAGGATGTTCGGGTCGGCGGCCAGCGCGCGGGCGACACCGACGCGCTGCTGCTGGCCGCCGGAGAGCTGCGCCGGGTAGCGGTCGGCGAGCGCCGTGTCGAGACCGACGCGCTCGAGCAGGCCCAGCGCATCCGCCCGCGCCTGCCGACGGCTGCGGCCCTCGAGCACCGGCACGGTGGCGACGTTGTCGGCGACGCTGCGATGGGGCAGCAGGCCGCCGGCCTGCAGCACGTAGCCGATCGAGCGGCGCAGCTTGACGCGATCCATCGAGCGCACGTCCACGCCGTCGATCGAGACCGTGCCGCTGGAGGGGTCGACCATGCGGTTGACCATGCGCAGCAGCGTCGTCTTGCCGCTGCCGGAGGAGCCCACCAGGGCGACCACGCGATGCGAGGGGACGATCAGGCTGAAGCGCTCCACGGCGACGGTGCCGTCGGGATACTCCTTGTGCACGGCGTCGAACTCGATCACGCGGGGCTCCTCCCGGTCGTCGGGAAGGCCGACGATACCGGGTGCGTCCCACATCGCGCTCCGACCCGGCGGCGGCGGCGCGACTAGGCTTGCCGACGTGCAGCGCCCGATCGGAGTCTTCGACAGCGGCGTCGGCGGGCTCACCGTGGCGCGCGCGATCATCGACCAGCTGCCTGCCGAGTCGATCGCCTACATCGGCGACACCGCGAACGGCCCCTACGGCCCGCGCGAGCAGGACGACGTGCGGCACCTCGCGCTCGACGTGCTCGACACGCTCGTCGCGCAGGGCGTGAAGATGCTCGTGATCGCCTGCAACACCGCCTCCGCCGCCACCTTCGACATCGCGCGCGAGCGCTACGAGCTCGGCATGGGCATCCCCGTCGTCGAAGTCATCCACCCCGCCGTGCGGGCGGCCGTGGCGCAGAGCCGCTCCGGCCGCATCGGCGTGATCGGCACCGCCGGCACCATCGGCTCCGGCGCCTACCAGCGCGCGTTCGCGGAGGCCGGCGTGCCGCACGTGGCCGCTGCGGCCGCCCCGCGCTTCGTGGAGTTCGTCGAGTCAGGCGTCACCACCGGCCACGAGGTGCTCGAGGCCGCGCACCGCTACCTGGAGCCGCTGCTGGCCGAGGATCTCGACACGCTCGTGCTCGGCTGCACCCACTACCCGCTGCTCGCCGGCGCGATCGGCTACGTCGCCGGTGCCGACGTGCGGCTGGTCTCGAGCGCCGAGGAGACCGCCGCCGACGTGTACCGCATCCTCAGCGACCGCGGCATGCTGGCGGCGACGAGAGCGGCACCCACCTACGAGTTCGAGGCCACGACCGAGGCGCAGGAGCCGTTCCTGCGGCTCGCCCGGCGCTTCCTCGGGCCGGAGGTCACCCACGTGGAGTTCCATCAGACCGGGGTCATCACCCTGCCCGGTCGCACCGACTGAAGGAGGCGGCATTGGCTGCAGCAGGTATCACGCGCAAGGACGGCAGGCAGCTCGACCAGCTGCGCGAGGTCACCATCGAGCGCGGCTGGAGTCAGCAGGCCGAGGGCAGCGCCCTCATCTCCTTCGGCGGCACCCGCGTGCTGTGCACCGCATCCGTCATGCCCACCGTGCCCCGCTGGATGTCGGGCAAGGGCAAGGGGTGGGTGACGGCCGAGTACTCGATGCTGCCCCGCTCGACGAACGAGCGCATGGATCGCGAGAGCGTGCGCGGCAAGGTCGGCGGCCGCACGCACGAGATCTCGCGCCTGATCGGTCGCTCGCTGCGCGCGGGTGTCGACATGAAGGCACTCGGCGAGCTCTCGATCGCGGTCGACTGCGACGTGCTGCAGGCCGACGGCGGCACCCGCACCGCCGCGATCACCGGCGCCTTCGTGGCGCTGGCCGACGCGATCTCGTGGGCGCAGGGCGAAGGGCGCGTGCCCAAGAGCGCCAAGCCGCTCGTCGACTCGGTCGCCGCCGTCTCGGTCGGCATCGTGGGCGGCGAGCCCATGCTCGACCTCGCCTATGTCGAGGACGTCAGCGCGGGCACCGACATGAACGTCGTCGCCACCGGGCGAGGGCTGCTCATCGAGGTGCAGGGCACCGCCGAGGGCGCACCCTTCGACCGCTCGGAGCTCGACCGGCTGCTCGACCTCGCGCTCGCTGGGACCGCCACGCTGACCGAGCTGCAGGCCGCGGCGCTCGCGGCGCCGCTGGGCGGCGGCGCATGAGCATCACCGGCTCGATGGGCCTCGATCTCGTCGGCGGCGGCCTGCAGGTGGTCGTCGCCACCCACAACGCGCACAAGGTCGAGGAGCTCGCGCGCATCCTCGCCCCGCTGCTGCCCGGCGTCGAGCTGCTGCCCTACGACGGCCCTGAGCCGGTCGAGGACGGCGAGAGCTTCGAGGCCAACGCGCTCATCAAGGCGCGCGCGGCGCACGCGCACACCGGGCTGCCGGCGCTCGCCGACGACTCGGGCATCGAGGTCGACGCGCTCGGCGGCGCCCCTGGCATCCACTCGGCCCGCTATGCCGGCACCCGCGACGATCGCGACAACCTCGAGCTGCTGCTGGCGAACCTGGGCTCGTCCGCCGATCGGGCTGCGCAGTTCGTCTGCGCGGCCGCGTGGGTCGACGCTGACGGCGAGTTGGCCGTGCGCGGCGAGTGGAAGGGCGAGATCGCGGATGCGCCCCGTGGCGAGGGCGGATTCGGGTACGACCCGATCTTCGTCCCGCACGACGGCGGGGGACGGGCCTCGGCGGAGCTGAGCCCCGAGGAGAAGGACGCACTGAGCCACCGCCGGATCGCGTTCACTGCCCTGGCGGAGCGCATTCAGGCGGGCTGAGCGGCGGCCGCCTGGCGGTCGGCCGTGTGGGGCTCGCAGCCGTGTGGGCTCGCAGCCGTGCGGGGCTTGCTGCCGCTGCCGCTGCCGCTGCCCGCTGCCCGCTCCTTGCTGCATGCCGCTTGCTGCCCGCTGCCCGCTGCTTGCCGAAGCCTGGACCTTTTCGAGATTCCAGGTCCCGATAGAGCAGGTCCCCGAATCTCGAACGGGTCCATCGCTGTATGGGGCCGCTCGATTGCACCGGGCCGAGCGCTCGTGCGTGGCCGCGGCGGCCGCGGTGTGCCATGATTTCGGTATGCCGAAAGAACGTCGTGCGGGATGGCGAATGGGCGCCGCTGCCGCTGCGTGCGCACTCGCCGCGCTGACCGGCTGCGCGCCGGTGGCGGGCGCCACGGGTGCGCCAGCGGCTGGCCACGACGGCGCCGACGGGCGCCCGCTCGTGCTCGCCACCTTCACCGTGATCGCCGACATCGCCCGCGAGGTGGCGGGCGAGAGCGCCCGCGTCGAATCGCTCACCCGCGTGGGCGTCGAGGTGCACGACTACGAGCCCACGCCGGGCGATCTGGTGCGCACCGAGGGCGCCGACCTCGTGGTCACGAACGGCTTCGGAGTCGACGACTGGCTGCTGGCGCTGGTCGAGCGCCAGCAGGCGCCGCACGTCGTGCTCACCGACGCGGTCGAGCCGATCGCGATCGAGGGCGGCCACTACTCGGGCCAGCCGAACGCGCACGCGTGGGTCTCGCCGGTCGAGGGCGCCGCCTACGTCGAGCAGCTGCGCATCGCCATCGGCGACCTCGTCCCCGAGCAGCGGGCCGAGATCGACGCCAACGCCGCGGCGCTCACCGCCAGGCTGGGCCAGCTCGAGCTGCGCCTTCGCGAAGGCGTCGCGGGAATGCCGCCCGAGCATCGCCTGCTGGTGAGCTGCGAGGGAGCCTTCAGCTACCTCGCGCGCGACGCCGGACTCGAGGAGGCGAGCCTGTGGCCCGTGAACGCCGGCGGGCAGGGCACCCCGCAGGCGATCGCCCACGTGGCCGCCGTCGTGGAGCGCACCCGGGTGCCGACGGTCTTCTGCGAGTCGACGACGCATCCGGGAACCCAGCAGCAGATCGCCCGCACAGCAGGCGTGCGCTTCGACGGCAGCCTGCACGTCGACTCACTGTCGGGCGCCGACGGCCCCGCGCCCACCTACCTCGCGCTCATCGAGCACGACATCGACGCGATCCTCGAGGGGCTGAGCCGGTGAGCGCAGCGGCGAAGGACGAGGGGCGGATGTGCGACACGGCCGACCACGGCGCCGTCCTCACGCAGGGCCTCGGCGTGCACTACGGAGAGGTGCGCGCGCTCACCGACGTGACCGTGCGGATCGGCTCGGGCGAGATCACGGGGCTCGTCGGCGTCAACGGCTCGGGAAAGTCGTCGATGCTCGCGGCGGTGCTCGGGCGCGTGCCGCACGAGGGCTCCGTGCGCATCCTCGGCCGCAGCCCGAAGGAGGCCCGGCGGGCGGGCCTCGTGGCCTCGGTGCCGCAGGCGGAGGCGGTCGACTGGGACTTCCCGGTGACCGTGCGCGACGTCGTCACCACCGGGCGCTACGGGCGCATGGGGCTGCTGCGCATCCCGCGCGCGGTCGACCGCACCGCCGTCGACGAGGCGATCGGGCTGCTGGGGCTGACGCAGCTGGCCGGCAGGCAGATCGGCGAGCTCTCCGGCGGCCAGCGCAAGCGCGCCTTCGTCGCCCGCGCCATCGCGCAGGATGCCGAGCTGCTGCTGCTCGACGAGCCCTTCGCCGGCGTCGACCGCACGAGCGAGGCAGCGATCACCGACGTGCTGCGGTCCCTGCGCGACCGCGGCCGCAGCGTCGTGATCGTGCACCACGACCTCTCGGGCGTCGCGGAGCTCGTCGACCGCGTGCTGCTGCTGCAGCGCGGCCGCCTGCTGCACCACGGCCCGCCCGCCGAGACGCTCACCGCCGAGCGCATCGCCGAGGCATTCGGCGCCGGCCGTCCGTTCGCGGGTGAGCCCGGGCGTCCGCCCGCGGGTGAGCCCGGCCGTTCGTTCGCGGGTGAGCCCGGCCGCACGCACCCGGACCGCACGGACGGGCAGTCGTGATGGACGCATCCGTCCTCGATGCCATCCTGGCCCCGTTCAGCTACGGCTTCATGCAGCGGGCGCTCATCGTCACGCTCATGGCGGCGATCGCGTGCGCGCTGCTGTCGACCTGGCTCGTGCAGATGGGCTGGTCGCTGATGGGCGACGCGGTCTCGCACGCCGTGCTGCCGGGCGTCGCGCTCGCCTACATCCTCGGCTTGCCGTTCGCGATCGGTGCCGCCGTGTTCGGCATCGGCGCCGTCGCGCTCATCGGCGGCGTGCGAGCGGCCACCAGGATCAAGGCGGATGCGGCCATCGGCGTGGTCTTCACCACCCTGTTCGCGCTCGGCCTGGTGATCGTCTCGGTCACGCCGTCCGACACCGACCTGCAGCACATCCTCTTCGGCAACGTGCTGGGCGTCTCGGACGCCGACATCGCCCAGGTGCTCATCGTCGGCGGCGTGGTCTGCGCGAGCCTGCTGGTGCTGCGCCGCGACCTCACGCTGGTGGCGTTCGACGCCGGGCACGCGCATGCGATCGGCCTGCGCCCGCGCATCCTGCACGCCGTGCTGCTGGGCGCCCTCGCGCTCACCGTGGTCACCGCGCTGCAGGCCGTCGGCATCATCCTGGTGGTGGCGATGCTGATCATCCCGGGCGCGACCGCCTCGCTCATCGCGGTGCGCTGGGATGCGCTGCTGGCCTGGTCGGTCGGCATCACGGTGGTCGCCTCGCTCGTGGGGCTGATGGGCGCCTTCTGGCTCGACATCTCGCCCGGCGGCGCCGTGGTGCTCACGCAGGGCCTCGCGTTCGGGCTAGCGTTGCTGTTCGGGCCCCGCCGGGGGCTCGTCGTGCGATGGGCGAGAGCGAGGCGACATGCAGTCCACCGCGGCTGAGGACTACGTCAAGGCCATCTACCACCACACCGAGTGGCAGCCGGAGCCGGTCACGCCCTCGCAGCTGGCGACGCGGCTGGGCCTGGCGAACTCGACCGTCACCGAGATGGTCAAGAAGCTCGCCGCCGCCGGCCTTGTGCACCACCGCCCCTACGGCGCCATCGAGCTGACCCGCAAGGGCTCGCTGCTGGCGCTGCGGCAAGTGCGCAGGCACCGCGTGGTCGAGACCTGGCTGGTCGAGCGGCACGGCTACGAGTGGGACGAGGTGCACGACGAGGCGGAGATCCTCGAGCACGCGCTCAGCGACCGGCTGCTCGAGTCGATCGCTCGCTCGCTCGGCGACCCGGTGCGCGACCCGCACGGCGATCCGATCCCGGCCAGCGACGGCACGGTGACGAGACCGGATGCGGTGCTGCTGGCCGAGGCGCGGGCGGGCCACGAGGGTGCCGTGGTGCGCATCTCCGACAACGACCCCGCCATGCTGCGGTTCCTCGCCGAGGCGGGCATCGCGCTCGACTCGGTGCTCACGGTGCTGGGTCAGAAGCCCTACTCGGGGTCGATCCAGGTGCGCGCGAGCGGCGGCACGGTCGACCTCGGCCCGGAGGTCGCGCGGGCGGTCTGGCTCGCGACCTAGCCGTTCAGCGCTCGAGACCGTTGTCGTTCGTGCCCGACAGGTCGAGCGTCTGCACCTCGCCGGAGGCCGTGCCGTCGCGGATCTCCCGCTCGACCTCGCGGCGCGACTGGATCGCGTGCCAGACGATGAAGCCGATCGCGATGACGACGACGCCGATCAGCACCACGTCGATGTACTGCGTGACGAAGTCGGCGACGCCCGGGATGTGGGCGACGCCCCAGCCCAGCAGAGGCAGCCCGGCGCCCCAGAGCAGGCCGCCGATCACGTCGAGGCGGAAGAACAGCGGCCACGGCATCCGCCCGACGCCGGCGGCCACCGGCATGAACGTGCGCACGATGCCGATGAAGCGGGCGATGATGACCGCCGCGGCGCCGTAGCGCAGGAAGAAGCGGTTCGTGCGCTCGATCGTCTTGTGCGAGAACAGCCCCGACGACTTCCGCTGGAAGATGGGCGGCCCGGCCTTCTTCCCGATGTAGTAGCCCAGCTGGTCGCCCGCGATGGCGCACGCGCCGATGCACAGCATCACCAGCCAGATCGGCTGCGGGATGACGCCCGTGAACGACAGGACGCCCGCGATCACGAGCAGCGTGTCGCCGGGCAGCAGGAAGCCCACCAGCAGCCCGGTCTCGACGAAGACGATCGCGCACACCAGCAGCAGCGCCCAGGGACCGGCGCTCGTGATCAGTCCCTCGATGTCGATGAGGAACGCTGCTGGCAGCGGATGCACGAGGGTGCTCCTTCACGTGGTGCCGGTCGGCCTGGTGCCGGTCGGCATGGTGCCGTACGGGCGCGGATGCGCCCAGTGCGGGAGAGGGGACTTGAACCCCTACGCCACTGAAGGCACAAGGACCTAAACCTTGCGTGTCTGCCAATTCCACCACTCCCGCGTGGAAGCCTTCAGAATAGCGGCGCCCGCCACCAGCCGCGCCCAGGCTTCGTCACGGGTTTCTGCCAGGCTTGGACGCATGCAGCTGCGCGCGCTCGTCACCGGGGCCTCGGCCGGCCTGGGCGCCGAGTTCACGAGGCAGCTGGCCGCCGACGGGCTCGCGCTCGTGCTGGTCGCGCGCGACGCCGAGCGGCTCGAGCGGCTCGCCGCCGAGCTGCGATCGGCGCGCGCCGTCGAGGTTGAGGTGCTGCCCGCCGATCTCACCGAGCCGGCCGACCTCGAACGCGTCGCGGCCCGCCTGGCCGACGCAGCGCATCCGATCGACGTCCTGATCAACAACGCCGGGTTCGCCGTCGCCGACCCCTTCCACGCCTCCGCCATCGACGAGGAGCGGCGCATGCACGAGCTGCTCTCGTGGGTGCCGCTGCGGCTCGCGCACGCGGCGCTGCCGGGCATGCGCGAGCGCGGCCGCGGCGGCATCCTGAACGTCGCGAGCCTCGCGGGGCGGCTGCCGAGCGGCTCGTACGCGGCTGCGAAGTCGCAGGTGATCACGCTCTCGCGCGCGCTCCACGCCCGCTACCACCGCGACGGCATCACGGTCACGGCGCTGCTGCCGGGCTTCGTGCCGACCGAGTTCCACGAGCGCATGGGCGTCGAGCCGACGAGCGTGCCTCGGGCGGGGTGGGCGGATGCGTCCACGGTCGTGAGTGAGGGTCTGCGCGCGCTGCGCAAGCGGCGCGGCATCGTCGTCAGCGACTGGCGCTACCGGCTGGCGGCGCCGATCATCCCGCTCGTGCCCGACCGGATCATCGCCGGCTTCGGCCTCGGCAGGCGCATCGAGCGCTGAGCCGGGCAAAGGGCCGATCGGTCCCGGCCCGGCTCGCACTGCCGCTGAGCGAGCGGCCCGGCTCGCGCTGCCGCTGGGCGGTGCCGGTGCTCAGCGCTCCCGGCGCCGCAGCAGCCGCGCCAGTGCGGGCGCGAACGCGGCGATCCAGAGCGCCGGGTAGGCGATCAGGATGACGGGGGAGCCGGTGCCGATCAGCAGCATCCCGATGCTCGCCACGGCGATCACCGGGATCGACCAGACCGGCAGCAGCCGCGCGCGCCAGAGGGCGATCGCCGCGAGCGGCGCGGCCAGCAGGGCGCCGAGCAGGTAGGGCGCGAAGATGACGGTGAAGAGGCCGTTCGACTCGATGGCGGCGATGACCCCGAGCGCAGCATCTGGCTCGAGCGCCGCCGCCAACGCCTGCGAGAGCACGATCCACGACACGAGGTGGACGGCCTGGCCGAAGGCGAACAGCGCGCCGCCGACCGCTGCCGCCCACGCCCACCGCGGGCTGCTGCCGTGCGCGAGGCGCCAGACGGCCGGCGCCCACAGCATCGTCAGCAGCGCCATCACGAGCATCGCGGCCCCCATGCCCGACCACAGGCCGGGAGCGGCGGTCACGGCGCCGAGGAATGCGGCGGGATCGGATGCGGGGTCGATGCCCCCGAGCGTCAGCAGCTCGAGCGCGCCGCCGGCGGAGCCCGCGACGGGCGCCAGCAGCAGCGCGACGCAGCCGAGCAGCGTCGCGCTGGAAGGGCGCGCGCCGGGCGCGCGGGCCGCGTCGCCGGCGCGGGCGGTGGCATCGGCGCGTGCTGCGCCGCGGGAGCGGGTGGTCTCATCGAGCTCGGACATCGGATCCTCCTTGCGTCGAGCCGGGGGATCCGGCTGCGTCGCACCACCCTGCGCCGATGCCGACGCGCGGCGCATCGGCCGCGCGTCGGCCCGCACCCGACTCGCGGCGGGGGCTTGAGCGACGGAAGTCGGTGTCGCCGGCGACCCGGCGCCAATACGCTCGCACCATGTCGACGCTGACCGGCCGGGCCAGGTGGCTGCTGGCCGCCGCCGCGGGGCTCTGGGCCGGCGTGCTCGCCGCGCTCGACCTGGACGAGCGGTGGTGGCTGGCGGTGCCCATCGGCGCCTGGTTCGCCGGCGCTTCCCTGCTGCTGGCGGACCGGCCCTGGCATGGCGTCGCGGCGACGATCGCGGGCGTGCTCGCCGTGGGCTGGATCGGGCTCCCGTCCGAGAACGCGGCGCCGCTCGGCGCGATCGTCATCGCGCTTGCGGTGATCGGTGCCGCTCGACCTCGCTCGCAGAGCATCTGGGCCGTGCCGCTGCTGCTGACCGCGACGGCGGTCGCCGCCGGCTGGAGCGCGCCCAGCATCGTGTTCGGGGCCGCGCTGCTGGTGCTGCCGTGGTGGTTCGGCTCGCTCGTGCGAAAGCGGGATCTGGCTCGCCGGGCAGCGGCGCAGCACGAGCTCGAGCTCTCGCTCGCCGATCCCGTGTCGCTCGCGCGCTCGGCTGCCGCCAGCGAGCACGAAGCGGTCTCCGCGGCGACGCTCGCGGTGATCGGGCGGGCGGTCGACGCGATGTCGGCGACCGCCGGCGCTGCGAGGGCCGAGCTGCCGGCGGCGTCGCTCGACGCGATCCACGTTGCCGGCGGCGAGGCGAGCCAGCGGCTGCGCTCGCTGCTGGCGCTGCTGCGCGAGCCCGGTGCGGCGGCGGAGACCGCTCGTGCGCCGCAGCCGCCGACTGCCCGCGCGCGACCGTGGCCGCTCACGCTCCTCGCGAGCACCTGGCCGGCGCTGCTCATGCTGCTCGACGTCGCACTGCTGCCCGTGCTCATGCGCGAGTTCGGCGAGACGCCCGCAGTGCCGGCCCCGACGTGGCCGTTCGTGCTGCTGGGTGTCGCGCCGCTCGCCGTCGCTGTCGCGCTGCGCCGCTGGAGCGTCCTCGCGCTGCTGGGAGCATCCGCGACGCTGGTCGCGACGAGCACGGCGGGGATCGTCGATGTCGGGCGCGATGGGCTCTGGCTCGCCATCGCGGCCGCAGCGCTCTCCTGGGCCGCGGGTGCGCGCGCCGCGCGGCCGGTCGTGCTCGCGTGGCTCGTCTTCACGGGCACCGGCCTCACGCTCACCGCGCTGCAGTCGGCCGACAACCTGCCCATCCAGATCACGATGCACGTGCTGCCGTTCCTCGCCGCGGCGGCCTGGGCGGGGCACCACGCCGCAGAGACGACCCATCTCGCCGCGGCGCAGCTGCGCGCGGCCGAGCTCGACGCGGCGACCCAGCGCGCGATCGCGCACGAGCGGCTGCAGCTCGCGCGCGATCTGCACGACGCCGCGAGCCATGCCGTCGGCACGATGATGATGCAGGCGAACGCGGCACGCGTGCTGCGCGAGCGCGACCCGGATGGCGCCAGGGCGGCGCTGGACGCCATCGCCGAGGTTGGTGCCGCGACGATGGCGGAGCTGCGCGCGCTGCGCTGCAGCGCCTCGCGGGCGGCCGGTGCGCCACCGGAGCTGGCTGACGATCTGCGCGCGCTGGCCGCCGCAGCCGAGCGCACCGGGTCGCGAGTGCGCGTCGACCTGTACGCCCGAGGCGACGTCGCCGAGGACGACGGGGGACTCATCCGCCGCATCGTGCGCGAGGGGCTCGCCAACGCGGTGCGCCACGCGCCCGGGAGCGACGTCGCGGTCTCGGTCGAGATCACCCCCGCGCGGATCGGCGTGCGCATCCGCAACGCGGCGCCCACCGGCGGCCCGGCCGGCGCGACCGGCAGCGGCCTCGGGCTGCGAGGGCTGCGCGAGCTCGTCGACGAGCGCGGCGGCCGGCTCTCGGCGGCGCCCGAGGGCGACGGCTTCCTGCTGGTCGCCGCGTTCGCGCCCCGATCGGCGAGGATGGTCGCGCCATGATCCGCATCGTGCTCGCCGACGACCAGGCACTGCTGCGCGCCGGGCTCCGGGCGGTGCTGGCCGCCGAGGACGACCTCGCCGTCGTCGGGGAGGCCTCCGATGGGGCAGAGGCCGCCCGCGTCGCCGCGTCGCTCGATGCCGACGTGGTGCTGATGGACGTGCAGATGCCCGGCACCGACGGCATCGAGGGCGTGCGCCGTCTCGTCGCGACGGGCTCACGCGCCAAGGTGCTGATGCTGACGATGTTCGATCTGGACGAGTACGTCTACGGCGCGCTGCATGCCGGCGCGTCAGGCTTCCTGCTGAAGTCGGCAGAGCCCGAGGAGATCGTGCGCGCGGTGCGCGCTGCGCACGACGGCTCGCTGCTGTTCGCGCCGTCGGTCGTCCGCCGGCTCGTGGAGTCGTTCATGCGCACGCCGCCCGCGGCGAGCGGGGCGCCCGGGCAGCTCGCCGCGCTCACCGAGCGCGAGCTCGAGGTCGTCGCGGGCATCGCGAGAGGCGAGTCGAATGCCGAGATCGGAGCGCACCTCTTCCTCGGCGAGGCGACGGTGAAGGGGCACGTCAGCAGCATCCTCGCCAAGCTCGGCCTGCGCGATCGCGTGCAGGTGGTGGTGCTTGCCTACGAATCGGGCTTCGCGGCGCGCAGCTGAGCCGAGCCGTGCATCACTCCGCTTCGCCGACCCGCACGAGCCCGCTCTCGTAGGCGAGAACGGCGAGCTGTACCCGGTCGCGCAGGCCGAGCTTGGCCAGCAGGCGAGAGAGATAGGTCTTCACGGTCGCGTCGCTCAGGAACAGCCGCTCGCCGATCTCCGCATTCGACATCCCCCGCGCCACCGACCGGGCGACCTCCGCCTCGCGCGGGGTGAGCGCCGCGATCGCGGGAGGCAGCGCGCCGGGCAGCGGGCGCCGTGCGAACTCGTCCAGCAGTCGCGCGGTCACCGCCGGTGAGAGCACGCGATCGCCACGGGCGACGGCGCGCACGGCATGCACGAGATCTCCAGGGGAGACGTCCTTCAGCAGGAAGCCGGACGCGCCTGCCTGCACCGCCGCCCAGACGTGCTCGTCGAGGTCGAACGTCGTCAGCGCCAGCACCTTCGGCGCCGCGTCGCCGGCGGGTCCACCAGCGGCTGCTCCTGCCACGGCGGCGGCCGATCCACCGCCGGCGGCCGCTCCTCGGGCGGCGGCCATGATCCTCCTGGTCGCCTCGATGCCGTCCATCCGCGGCATCCGCACGTCCATGAGCACCACGTCCGGACGATGCAGCGCCACCTGCTCGATCGCCTCGACGCCGTCGCCCGCCTCGCCGACCACCGGGTGCCCCGCTCGCTCGAGGATCAATCGGAAGCCTGCGCGCACCAGCTCCTGGTCGTCGACCACCAGCACCGAAGGCGCTGCGCCATCGCGCGAGACGTTCATGACGCCACCGGCAGCACGGCGCGCACGGTGTAGCCGCTCGCGGTGCCGGCCGTCTCGAGCTCGCCACCGTAGAGCGCGACGCGCTCCCGCATCCCGAGGAGCCCGTGGCCTGGCTCGTGCGGCTCATCGGTCGTCCCGCCCCGGCCGTTGTCGACGACCTCGATCTCGACACGGTCCTGCTCGTAGCGCAGCCGCACGGTGGCCAGGCTCGCCTGGGAGTGCCGCCGCACGTTCGTGAGCGCCTCCTGCACGATGCGGTAACCGGCGAGCCCGACGCCTGCTGGCAGCGCGCGCTCGGCGCCGTCGACCTCCAGCTCGACGCGCAGGGCGCCGGTGCCGGCCTGCTCCACGAGCTCGGCCACGGCATCGAGCCCCGGCTGCGGCCGGCGGTCGGCGCCGTCGTCGACGCGGAGCATCGTCACGACGCGTCGCATCTCGGCGAGCGCGCCGGTGCCGGTGGTGCGGATCGTGCCGAGCGCTCGCCGCACGTGCTCGGGATCGTCGTCGACGACTTGCTCGGCCGCGCCCGCCTGCACGACGATCACGCTCACGGCATGCGCGACGACGTCGTGCAGCTCGCGCGCGATGCGAGCGCGCTCCTCCGCGAGCGCGCGCAGGGTGCGCTCGCGGCTGGCGCCCTCGACCTCCGCGGCATGCCGTGCGGCGGCGGCCGCGCGCTCGGTCGACGCGCGGAGACCGCGTCCGGCGAGCCAGCTCGCGATGAGCGCGGACCAGTGGAAGAGCAGCTCCTCGGGCGCCTGCAGCCATCCGAGCGCGAAGTCGGCGAGCAGCACGAGGCCGGCGATGGCGCCGGAACCGATCCACATCCACGGCCTCGGCGCATGGCGCGCCGTCGAGAAGGTCAGCAGCAGCAGCGGCAGGAGCTGCCCGAAGAACAGCACGGGCTGCGTGCCGGTCACCACGAACAGCAGCGGCCACAGCGGCAGCGCCAGCAGCGCCAGCTTCGGCCGCGCGCGTCGCTGCGTTAGCGCGAGGCCGAACAGCGTGATCCCGATCGTGCTGATGACCGGTGGCGCGTCTCCTGTCGCCGACTCGAGCGGCACCCACACCTCGACAAGGCCGGCCGCGACGAACGCGCACGCCAGCGCCCAGTCCACGGGTCCTGCCCACCGCTCGGCGCGCCTCACGATCCACAGCCTAGGAGCGCGGCGGCCCGCGCGCGTCATACGAGGGTGGATGCGTCGATCGACTTCCGGAGACACGGTCGCCCCCGAGGGCAGTGCAACCCGAGCCCTGCGGCCGATGACCGGGTGTGCGCGCCCCGCCTACCGTCGGCAACGACCGGCGCATCCGCGCTGGCATCCCACCGCACCAGGAGTCGACGATGACCACCACGCACCCCATCTACCGCACGCTCGCAGCGCTCGCGCTGCTGCTGACGATCGTGCTGACCGGCGCCAGCATCCTGCTCATGCCGGCCTTCGACGGCGGCACCGAGCAGCAGCTCGAGGCCATCGCGACCGCCGGCGCGACCGCTGCGGTCTCCGCGACCATGTTCACCGTCGCGCAGCTGCCGATGGGCATCGGACTGCTCGCCGTCGCGCACCTCGTCGGCCGCCGGTCGCCCGTGCTCGCCGCGATCGGCGGCACGCTCGCCGTGCTCGGCTGCTTCGGGCACGCCGTGCACGGGGGGCTCAGCAACGTGATGCTGGCGATGGCGGCGGGCGACGCGCAGCTCCTGGTCGAGCACGCGGCGGTCGTGGACGCCGCGTATGCCGCCTCGCACGGCCCGTTCATGATCGCCGGGCTCCTCGGCACGGTGCTCGGCGTCGTGGTGCTCGCGATCGGCCTGCTGCGCTCGCGTGTCGCCGCCGTCTGGGTGCCGTGCGCGCTGCTCGCCTGGGTGCTCGTCGAGTTCCTCGGCAGCGGCCTCGTCGAGTGGGCGCAGTACGCATCACTCGTGCTCTTCTCGGCCGCCCTCGTCGGACTCGCGATCGCGGTCTGGCGCAGCGACCCGCTCGAGTGGGTCAGCGCTGCGCGCCGTCCCGAGGTCGCGCCGGCACAGGAGCAGGCCGTCGCGCCGTCATGAGCGACCGGCAGTGCCGTCTGGCGGCACCAGCTGCCAGAGGCGCCCACGCCGGGATCGGCCCTGCTGACCGCACGCGCGATCAGCAGGGCCGATCGCTGCCGGCGGGCAGGCTGTGGCATCGTCGGGGGCGAGCGAAGGAGCAGCGCATGCAGGAGATCATCGCCGTCCTCGGCGCGGGCGTGATGGGCGCTGGCATCGCGCGCGTGCTCGCCCGTGCGGGGCACGAGGTGCGGGTGTTCGACGTGCGCCCCGAGGCCGCGGCCAGCGCCGCCGAGTCGGCAGGCGCATCCGACCACGACACGGTCGCGAGCGCCGTCGCGGGCGCCACGATCGTGCTCGAGGCCGCGCCCGAGCGGCTCGAGGTCAAGCGTGAGCTCATCGCGCGCGTCGAGGCCGCCATCGAGGGAACGAGCAGCGCCGATGCGGTGATCGCCTCGAACACCTCCTCGATCGCCCCGGATGCGCTGGCGACCGGCATGCGGGATCCGTCACGGCTCGTCATCGCGCACTTCTTCAACCCCGCCGACACCGTGCCGCTGGTCGAAGTGGTGCCGGGGCCGGCGACGCCGCAGGCCACCGTCGACCGCATGGTCGCGCTGCTCGAGGGGGCGGGCAAGACGGCCGTGCCGCTCGCGCAGCAGGTGGAGGGCTTCATCGCCAACCGGCTGCAGGCGGCGCTCTACCGCGAGGCGATGCACCTGGTCGAGCTGGGCGTCGCGAGCCCCGCGCAGATCGACGCCACCGTCACCGCGGGCCTCGGGCCGCGCTGGGCGCTCGCGGGGCCCTTCGAAATCATGGACCTCGGCGGGCTCGACGTGTGGACGAGCGTGACTGACGGCATCTTCCCGACGTTGGGGGACGCATCCGCCGCCCCCGGCATGCTGCGCGAGCGCGCCGAGCGGGGCGAGCTGGGCGCGAAGACGGGCGTCGGCTTCCTGCCGCGCGACGCGGATGCGGCGGCCGAGTTCCGCCGTCGGCTCACGGCGCTGCTGGCAGCGCGCGACGACCTCGGTTGACCGCCCCGAATCCCGCATCTGGTGACGCACAGCGTCTCGTGGCACCGTGGCGGCATGACCGAACCCCTCCGCGCCATCTACTTCAACGGCACGCTCACCCCGTCGCCGGGCGAGAGCCACACCGACCTGCTCATCGAGGCCAGCGCCGGCATCCTGCGAGGGCAGGGCGTCGAGGTCGACGTCGTGCGCGCGGTCGACCACGCGATCGCGCCGGGCGTGCAGCCCGACATGACCGAGCACGGCGCGAGCGAGGACGCCTGGCCGGCGCTCTGGGAGCTGGTGCTGCGCGCCGACATCATCGTGATCGCCACGCCCATCTGGCTGGGCGACGCCTCGAGCGTGACGCGCCGCGTGATCGAGCGGCTCTACAGCGAGTCGGGCGTGCTCAACGACCAGGGGCAGTCGATCTTCTACGGCAAGGTCGGCGGATGCCTCGTGGGTGGCAACGAGGACGGCATGAAGCACGTGGCGCGCGAGGCGATCTACGCGCTGCAGCACATCGGCTGCACGATCCCGCCGCAGGCCGACGCCGGCTGGGTGGGGGAGGCCGGCCCCGGCCCGAGCTACGGCGACGAGCTCGACGATGGCTCGCACGCGGGCGCCGACAACGACTTCACCAAGCGCAACGTCACGATCATGGCGTGGAACCTGCTGCACCTGGCGCGCATGCTGCGCGGCGGCATCCCCACCGAGGGCAACGACCGCGATGCGTGGGAGCGGGGCGAGCGCTTCGGGTTCCAGAACCCCGAGTACCGGTAGCGCGCCACGAGTCTGCGTCGATAGCGTCGCGGCAGACGACACGAGGAGGACGCATGACCGACATCAGGCTCCACATCGACGACACCGGCGGCGACGGCAGGCCGGTCGTGCTCATCCACGGATGGCCGCAATCGGCTGAGGCCTGGGCGATGCAGGCACCGGCGCTGCGCGAGGCCGGCTACCGCGTCGTCGCCTACGACCGGCGCGGCTTCGGCCGCAGTGACAAGCCCGACGCCGGCTACGACTACGACACGCTCGGGGGCGACCTCCACCGCGTGCTCACCGAGCTCGACCTGCAGGACGCGACGCTCGTGGGCTTCTCGATGGGCGGCGGCGAGGTGGTGCGCTACGTCTCCACCTATGGCGAGCAGCGGCTGCGCTCGATCGTGCTCGCCGCGGCGGTGCCGCCGTACCTGCTGCACACCGACGACAACCCCGAGGGGCCGCTCGAGGAATCCGCGTACCGGCAGATGCGCGATGCGCTGGAGGCCGATCGCGAGGGCTTCCTCGACCGGTTCACGACCGGCTTCTACTCGAACGCCGAGGGTCTGTGCGTCACCGAGGAGCAGCGGCGGCAGGGTCTCGCGCTCGCGCTGCAGTCGCACCAGCCCGCGGCGCTCGCGACCATGGACGCCTGGGCCACGACCGACTTCCGCGACGACATCGGCACGGTCACCGTGCCGACGCTCGTGCTGCACGGCGACGGCGATCAGACGGTGCCGTTCGACGGCTCGGGCCGCCGCACGCACGAGACGATCGAGCACAGCGAGCTGCAGGTCATCCCCGGCGCGCCGCACGGCTGCAACGTCAGCCACGCCGACGCGTTCAACCGCGCGCTGCTCGACTTCCTGGCCTGAGGCCGACGATGTGGGCGCGCCAGGGCGGGATGCCCGCATGAGCGCCGTCGACTGGCTGCTGCAGGGCGATCCGGCGATCCGCTGGCAGGTGATGGCCGACCTGCTCGACGAGGGGGCGGATGCGGTGGCCCGCGAGCGCGCGCGGGTCGCGACCGAGGGCTGGGGCGCTGCGCTGCTGGCCGCGCGCGGCGAGGACGGGCAGTGGGCCGGCGGGGCGCACTTCCCGAAGGCGCGGCCGACGCTGCCGGGCCAGCCCTGGACCTCCACCGCGCACGTGCTGACCGAGCTGCGGCTGCTGGGCGTCGACCCGGCGGATGCGCGGGTGCGGGAGGCGGTCGCCGACGTCAAGCGCGTGACCCGCTGGGAGTACGACGACGAGCCGTTCTTCGAGGGCGAGGTCGAGCCGTGCATCAACGCGGCGCTGGTGACGAACGCCGTCTACTACGGCGAGGTCGACGACCGGATCGTCGAGCGGCTGCTGGGCGAGCGGATGGCCGACGGGGGCTGGAACTGCGACCAGGAGCGAGGCAGCGTGCGATCGTCGTTCGACACGACGATCGGCGTGCTCGAGGCGCTCGCCGCCTACGAGCGCGGCTGCGCCGAGCGGGGAGCGATCGAGGTGCACCGGGTGCGCGAGGCGCGGGCGAGCGGCGAGTCCTACCTGCTCGAGCGCGACCTGCTGCGGCGGCGGTCCACCGGCGAGATCCCCAAGCCCACCTACACGCAGTTCGCGTTCCCGCCCCGGCACGAGTACGACGCGCTGCGCGCGCTCGAGCACTTCCGGCTGGTCGGCGCGGTGCCCGACGAGCGCATGCGCGAGGCGATCGACCTCGTGCACGCCAAGCGCGGTGAGGACGGCCGCTGGCCGCTCGATGTCGTCCACGGCGGCGACGCGGTGAACGACTACGGCAGCGCCGGCGAGCCGAACCGGTGGATCACGCTCAGGGCCCTGCGCGTGCTGCGCTGGGCGGGCCACCCGATCCGGGGCTGAGCGGCGCTGCCAGGAAGGTTTCATCGATCGGGACCAGAATCGCATCGGGCAGTGTTGCACCAGAGGACGCCGCGACCTGCGACGTCGGCAACCTGCGACAGCAGCGACGTGCGGCAGCAGCACAGTGAGGAGCACGCATCATGACCAGCGGCATCGACGACACCGGAGCGATCACCCGCGATCCCGGCACCGAGACCGCCGTCCTGGCGGGCGGCTGCTTCTGGGGCCTCGACGACCTCATCCGCCGGCAGCCCGGCGTGCTGAGCACCCGCGCCGGCTACACCGGCGGCGACAACGACCACGCCACCTACCGCAATCACCCCGGTCACGCGGAGGCGGTCGAGATCGTCTTCGACCCCGCGCAGACGAGCTACCGCGACATCCTGGCGTTCTTCTTCCAGGTGCACGACCCGTCGACGCTCAACCGGCAGGGCAACGACGTCGGCACGAGCTACCGCTCGGCCATCTTCCCGCTCACGCCCGAGCAGGAGCGCGTCGCTCGCGACACGATCGCGGATGTCGACGCCTCGGGGCTGTGGCCGGCCAGGGCGGTCACGACGATCGAGCCGGCCGGCCCGTTCTGGGAGGCCGAGCCCGAGCACCAGGACTACCTGGTCGACAACCCGAACGGCTACACCTGCCACTTCGTGCGACCCGGCTGGGTGCTGCCGGAGCGAGGCTCCGCGAGCGCCTGAGGCGCCCTCAGCGCGGCTGCGCCGGCTCGGCGACCGGGCGGCGCAGCGCGCCGGGCAGGCATGCCAGCGCGACCACCGCGATCGCGCCGGCCAGCGCCGTGAACGCGCCGGCGTGGCCGAGCTGCCCGATCACCCAGCCGAGGCCGAAGGCGCCGACGCCCACGCCGCCGTCGTAGCCGATGTTCCAGATGGTGCTGGCGGTGCCGCTGCGGGCGGGGCCGAACACGCGCATCGTGACGACGAAGGAATCGTTCTGGGCGGCGCCGAAGGCGGTGCCGATCAGCCCGGCGCCGAGCACGAGCGCCCAGGCGGGGCCCTGCAGCGACGCCGCGACCAGCAGCGTGCCCAGAGCAGCCGCTGCAGCGGTGGGCACCAGCAGGCGGCCGCTGCCCATCCGATCGGCGACCGCGCCGGCGCCCAGCCGGCCCAGCACGATGCCGGCGGAGGCGGCCAGCAGCGCGAGCGCGGCGACGGCGGTCGCCGGGCCGGACAGCGGCAGGAAGGTGGAGGCCGCGCCGAACGACGCCGCTGTGGCCAGGAACAGCGCGAGGGCCGGCGCGACCCGGCGCATGTCCTTGCCCGAGACCGCCTGGAACGCGCCGTGTGAGCCGCGCGGCAGCATCCACGCCAGCACCGCACCCAGCAGCCCCGCCGCGCCAGTGACGATGAACACGACCGGGAAGCCCCAGGCGTCGGCCGCCCAGACGCCGCCCGCGAGTGCGATGAGGTTCGGCAGCGCGCCGGCGACGCCGTAGTAGGAGGCCGCGCGGGCGAGCTTCCCCGGCGCGGCGACATCAGCGATCAGCGTGGCGCCGGCGACCACGACCAGAGCGAAGCCGACGCCGCGCACGACCGTGAGCAGCAGGATCGGAGCGGCATCGTTCGAGAGCATGTAGAGCGGCGCCGGCCCACCCAGCAGGGCGGCGCCGACGATCATCATCGCGCGCAGCGACAGCAGCCGGAACACCCAGGGCGCGGCGAGCTGCGTCGCGACCGTCGCGGCCATCATGATGCCGGTCGTGCTGCCGACCGCAGCGCTGCCGAGGCCGCCGGCCGAGGCCCACAGCGGCACGACGGCGAGCAGCCCGGCGAAGTTGCCCAGCGAAAGGAACGTCGTCGCCAGCAGCACGGCGAGCCCGCGCGTGCGCGCCGTCGAGACGTCGCGCGGAGGTGTCTGCTCGCTGGTGGCCATCGCACCAGCCTCCGCCAGCGCGCCCGGCGGGTCAACTCGGGCTGCGCGCCTCAGCCGTGCGCGGCTTGTTCGATGCTTCCGAGCATGCAGCCTGGCGCCCGGCCACTCGATTGGCTCAGGCTTCGGGGCTGGGCGTTGTGTCGATCTTGGACCCTGGTGAGCCGGGCAGGCTCTCGCACGCGATCATGTCGTTGTTCCGATCGAGTCCAGCGACATCGCCCAGCGACGGATACCAGTAGAGGAACCATGCCTGTGCTGCCGCCCATGTGCGGAAATCGCTGCAGTTGACACCACTCGACGGCGGCGGTCCCGCCGGGGGCGCGGGAGCGGGACCCGGGGTCGGCTTCGGGGTGGGGGCCGGCGCGGGCGGGGGCGGCGGTGGGCAATCCTCGAGGCGCAACGCGCGTTCTGAAAGCGACGGGATGCCGCCCAGCCCAACCACGGTGGTGATGCCGCGCTGGTCGCGCTCGCCTCGTAGCATGGATGCGATATTGGTGTTGCAAGACGACGGCGCGAGATAGAGCGGTTCGCCGTTATTCGCCGCCAGCAACGAGCCCCCGAGCGCGTCCGGGAAGTTCTGGCCAGTCGCGAGCAACATGCGTTGGGTCGGCACGGAAGTGCTGAACGCGTCGTGGATCACCCGGGCGGTCTCATATCGGTTGGCGCCGGCGTACCTGTTGACGGAGGCTGCCCCAGCATTCCGCAAGGCGTTTTCGGTCGAGCGAGAGACTGAGGCCTCGCTGCCGGCAATTCGCACCGGTACACCGGCGACCGCATCGGAGACTTGAGCGATCCAAGCGTCAATGCCAGTCGTGCGAGCGCCATTGGGATCTAGCACGATCGCTCCTTGGCGCTGGCCAGCGATGGAACCCGCGACCAGTGCATCAGGGAATTTGGATCCCGCAACGACCCATACCTCGAGGATCGCGGCATTCTCGCTCAGCCTGTCGAGCAGTTTGAGTGCTGTCTCGTACCGGTTGCCGCCTGCGACGCGGGTGACCGTCGCCCCTGGGACGAGTTCGTGTATTTGCGCCGCGACTGCGACGGAGATCGACTGCTCATCGCCCACCAGAACGACCTCGGAAGGTCCGAGTTCGCTGAGCCGGGTAGCTACTGCACCGGGAAGCGCGTCGCGCGGCGTCAGTAGCAGGTGCGCATCCTCTGCAGCGGCGACGGGTCCTGCGGCGAGCGCGTCGGGGAATTTGCTGCCGGACGCGAGATACACGGTGTCGCCGATCCACGCCATCTGGCGGGAGATGGCGACAGAGGTCGCGTACCGGTCAGCACCTGCGATGCGCATGACTGACATCGCGTTTGCCTCAGGAGCAGGTCCGGCCGCGACCAGTGAAACGCTGCCGAGCATCAGGGCAAGCGTGCCGATCGTGAGGGCGCGAGAGAAGGTACGACGCATGGAGACCGTCCAGGGTGCAGGGCGTCGGCTGCTGGGGCGAGCCGATCCTCGTCAGTGTAGAGCGCGCTCAGAGCGCGGTTGCAGCGCTGGATGCCTGGACTGAGGTGAAACTGAGACAACGGAGAGTCCATCGAAGCGGTGCTCAGTGCAACCGATCGAAGCCTCCCCAAGCTTCCATCGCGACGATCGTCGCGGGTTGCACGGAGAGTGCAGTGCTGTGGGCAGGGTCCGCAGCGCCCCAGGTCGTGCTGCCTACCGCGGCGCTGCCGAGGCGGCCGGCCGAGGCCCACAGGGGCACGACGGCGAGCAGCCCGGCGAAGTTGCCGAGCGATAGGAACGTCGTCGCCAGCAGCACCGCGAGCCCGCGCGTGCGCGCCGTCGAGGCGTCGCGCGGGGGTGTCTGCTCGCTGGCGGCCATCGCACCAGCCTCCCAGCGCGCCCTGCGGGTCAACTCGGCGCATGCCGATCACCGCCGCCCAGTCCCTCCGGCGCGGTGCGAGCCGGGCTCCAGGCCCGAGACGAGCAGCTCCATCGCCGCGATCGCACCCGCGAGCTGCTCGCGCGAGAGCGGCCCGAGGTGCTTGGCCGCCGTCAGCAGGCCGAGCGTGGTGCTCGAGAGCGCCAGCGCCAGCGCTGCCGTGTCGACGCGCGCGTCGAGCTCGCCCTCCGACTGCAGCGCGGCGATCCACTCCGCGGCGCCCACCAGTCGCTCGCGATAGCGCCCGTCGCGCACGGTGTCGGCGTAGGAGCCCAGCACGCCCGCGTCGTCGAGGAACGCGGCGGTCATGAGCGGCTCGTCGAGCAGCACCTCGAGTCCCACGCGGTACGCCTCGCTCAACCGCGGTCGTTCGCCGAGCAGCCGGTGGCTGCGCTCGGTCATGCGCGCCAACGACTGCCGCAGCAGCGCGTCGAGGATGGCGTCCTTGCTCGCGAACTCGCGGTAGACGGCGCCCTTCGCGATGCCGACGCGCGCGGCGATCGCCTGCACGCTCGCGGCGTCGAAGCCGTGCTCGAGGATCAGCGCCTCGGCGGCGGCGAGGATCCGCTCGCGGCGCTCGGGGATCAGTGGTCGGGGCACGCCGGCTCAGCGCTCCTCGTCCGCCGCGGCGAGCTCGCCCAGGAAGGCGAGCATCGCCGGGACGACGACCTCCGGCACATCCCGCTGGGTCCAGTGCCCCGCATCCGCCACCTCGACGAAGCGGGCGTCGGGCATGCGCTCGGCCGCCTGCCGCGCGAGCGCCACCGGCACTCCCGTGTCGTGCTCGCCGTGCAGCACGAGCGCGGGACGGGGGAAGGTGTGCAGCCGCGGCATCAGGTTGGTGCGGAGGCGACCGAAGCGGATCTGGTCGCGCTGCCACTGGTCGAAGGCGGCGAGCCCGGTGCCGCGCTCGGCCTCGTCGAGGATGCCCGCCATCAGCGCCGGGGTGATGTTCGCCTCGTTGCGGATGATGCCGCGCAGGCTGCTGCGCAGCGCCGGGCCGCGCTTGGCGTAGGCGCGCATGGTCAGCCCCATCAGGCCGGTGTGCGTCATCGCCCAGGTGAGCAGGTGCCACGGGCGCTTCCAGAGCCCTTGCTGCTGGTGATCCATGATGCCGAAGGTGCCGATCAGGATTGCCCCGCGCACGCGCTCGGGGTGCGCGAAGGTGTGCCCCAGCGTCAGGCCGCCGCCCATCGACAGGCCGGCGAGCGCGTACCGATCGAGCCCGATGGCACGGGTGAACGCGTCGACGTGCTCGACCAGCCGATCGTGCGTCGCCGGCCACGGCGCGCTCGGGCTGTGGCCGTAGCCGGGCGCATCGGGGGCGATCACGCGGTGCCCGGCAGCGGCGAGCTCGCCGCCGGTCGCTCCCCACGAGAGCATCGCGCTGTCGAGCCCGCCGCCGTGCAGGAGGACGATGACGGATGCGCTGCCGGGCGTCTCGGGCAGCCACTCGAGATAGGAGACCTCGCCCCACGGCAGCCGGGCGGTGCGGTGAGTCGGTTCCATGGTCGGCCTCCCGGTAGTGACTCATGTGCGGGCAGTGGTCATAACCTATCCGGGGGGGGGGGGGGGGGGGGGGGGGGGCGGGGGGGGGGGGGGGGGGGGGGGGGGGGGGGGGGGGGGGGGGGGGGGGGGGGGGGGGGGGGCGACGGCGCGCCAGTGGCGCGTCGCCGCTGTGGACAACTTCTGCGGGCACGGCGCGGCTTCGGCTCTACTGGCTCCCATGCGCCAAGCCGTCGCCGAGATCACCGCGAATGTGCGGGCCAAGGTGCGACGCGACGGCGTCGACCTGTCGGGCCAGGGCGATCTCGCCGAGCGCTACGTGCGCGATGCCGTGCGCTCCTATGCCGAGCGCTCCCTGGGCGGCAGCATGCCGATGCTGCCGGATGAGCGGCAGGCAGAGCGCGACGTGCTCGCCGCGGTCTCGGGCTACGGCCCGCTGCAGCCCTACCTCGACGACCCGGAGATCGAGGAGCTCTGGGTCAACCAGGGCTCGCGCGTCTTCTGCGCGCGCGGGGGCGTCAGCGAGCAGCTGCCGCTGCGGCTCACTGAAGCCGAGGTGCGCGACCTCGTCGAGCGGATGCTCTCCACCACCGGTCGGCGCGTCGACCTGAGCACGCCGTTCGTCGACGCCTCGCTGCCCGACGGCTCGCGGCTCCACGTGGCCAGCGGCGATGTCGCCCGCGGCGCGACGAGCCTGAACATCCGGAAGTTCGCCCGACGGCTCTCGTCGCTGTCGGCGCTCGTCGAGCGTGGGGCGATGAGCCAGCAGGCGGCCGCCTTCCTGAAGCACGCGGTCGTCGCCGGCTGCAACATCCTGGTCTCCGGCCCCACCCATGCGGGCAAGACCACGCTGCTCAACGCGCTGCTCGCGGCGGTTCGCCCCGGCGAGCGGGTCGTGACGGTCGAGGAGACCTTCGAGCTCGACCCGCCGGTCGACGACATCGTGGGGCTCCAGTGCCGGCAGCCGTCGCTCGAGGGCACCGGCGAGATCTCGCTGCGGCGGCTCGTGAAGGAGTCGCTGCGCATGCGGCCCGACCGGCTGGTCGTGGGGGAGGTGCGCGAGGCGGAGGCGCTCGATCTGCTGGTGGCGCTCAATTGCGGCGTGAGCGGGATGTGCTCGATCCACGCCAACTCGGCCCGCGACGCCCTCAGCAAGCTCACCACCCTGCCGCTGCTCGCCGGGCGCAACATCGACGCGGGCTTCGTCGTGCCCACGGTGGCACAGTGCATCGACCTGGTGGTGCACCTGGCGATCGACGCCCGCGGCAACCGCCAGGTGGTCGAGATCCTCGCGCCCACCGGGCAGTCGACCGAGGGCGTCATCGAGGCCTCGAGCCTGTTCGCGATGCGCGATGGGCTGCTCGAGCCGACCGGTTCGCATCCTGCCCGCACCGCCAAGTTCGCAGCGGTCGGCATCGATCCTGCGGCGCTGCTGGCCAGGGGCGGCGCATGACCTGGCTGCTCGGCGCAGCGCTCGGTCTCGGCGTGGTGCTGGCGGTGAGCCCGTGGCTGTGGCCGCACGCGCGGCGCTCCGACGAAGCGCGCCCGCGCACGGCATTGCTCGATCGCCTCACGCAGGCCGGTCTGTTCGGACTGCCGCCGCTCGCCCTCGCGGCCGTCTCGCTCGTGGTGGGCGTGCTCGCTGCCGGCATCGCCCTCGCCTTCGTGCCCGTGGGCGCGGTCGCGGCCGCCGCGCTCGTCGTCGGTGCCGCTGTCCCCGTGCTCGCGGTGCGCTGGCGCGCCAAGCGGCGGCGCCGGGCGCAGGCGGCCGTCTGGCCCGACGTCGTCGATCACCTGGTCTCTGCCGTGCGCAGCGGGCTGGCGCTGCCGGATGCGGTGGCGCAGCTCGAGCACGCGGGCCCGGCGATCACGCGGCCGGCCTTCGCCGCGTACGCGGCCGACCACCGGGCGACGGGTTCGTTTGGGTACGCCCTCGACCGGCTCAAGGACCGCCTGGCCGATCCGGTCGGCGATCGCATCATCGAGACGCTGCGCATGGCCCGCGAGGTCGGCGGCACCGAGGTGACGACGGTGCTGCGCGAGCTCGCTGCCTACCTGCGCGTCGACCTGGCGACCCGCGGCGAGCTCGAGGCGCGGCAGACGTGGATCGTCAGCGCGGCCAGGCTCGGCGTCGCCGCCCCGTGGATCGTGCTGCTCATCCTCTCCACCAGGCCCGAGGCCGCGCAGGCGTACAACGCGCCCGGCGGCATCGTGCTGATCGCCGGGGGTGCGGTCGTGACCTTCATCGCCTACCGCGTGATGCTGCGCATCGGCACGCTGCCGACCGAGGCCCGGTGGTTCGCGTGAGTGCCGAGCTGGGCTGGAGCCTCATCCTGGGCGCGAGCCTGGGCTTCGGGCTGTGGATGCTGGTGAGCCTCGTCCCGGTGCTGCGCCGGCCGCTGCTGCTGCACCGGGTGGCGCCCTACGTGCTCGACGTGTCGGCAGGCGCCCGTGACCTGGTCGCGCGCCGCAGAGTCAGCCCGACCCGCGTGCTCGGCGTCGTCGCGTCGCCGATCGGCGATCGCGTGGCGCCCGTCGTGCACGCGGTGCTCGGCGCGCCCGAGGGCATCCGTCGCCGGCTGCGGCAGGCGGCATCGGCTGAGACGGTCGGCGAGCTCCGCGGCCGCCAGCTGCGCTGGAGCGTGCTCGGCGGCGCCGTCGGGGCGGGGCTCGGGGTCGCGGGGGCGGTGCAGGGCGGGCATGTCGCGCTGCCGGCGGCGCTCGCGCTGCTGGGGGCGGCCATCGGGGCGTTCACCGTCGATTGGCTGCTGCAGCACCGTGCGAAGCGCCGGCTCGCGCGCATCTCGAGCGAGCTGCCCTCGATCCTGGAGTTCCTCTCGCTCAGCCTTGCCGCGGGCGAGGGGCTGGGCGATGCCCTGCGGCGCGTGGGAGCCGCCGGCCACAGCGCGCTCGGCCGGGAGCTGTCGGGCGTGGTGGCCGACGCCGCAGCCGGCGCGAGCCTGTCGGGCGCGCTCGCGGCACTCGCGGACGAGCTCGACCACCCCGGAGTGACCCGCAGCGTCGACCAGATGCGGGGTGCGCTCGAGCGCGGCACGCCGCTCTCGCAGACGCTGCAGGCGCAGGCGGTCGACGCGCGCGACGCCGCCAAGCGCGACCTGCTCGAAGCAGCCGGTCGCAAGGAGATCTCGATGCTCGTGCCGCGCAAGTCCTAGTTTTGCTACTGCAGTGATCCGCAGGCTAGTCGCGGAGCCAGTGGCCCTGCAGGAGCTTGTGGATCTCGTCGCTTGGTCCCGCGAATCCGACGAGCGAAAAGGTGCAGCGGGTGAACGAGCAACCTTGGAGTCCTATTGCTCCGATCACAAACGGCCTGACTTCATCGTCGACCTCCCACACCAACGATTCGGTGCCCGCGCCGCGGTGGAGCAGGGTATTGCCTTCGAACCTAGTGTTTCCGAGGACGAGGACGGCAGGGCCGACTATCTGCGCGTCAACGAAATCCACGTCAACCAACGTGTCTCGCCCCGTCGGCAACAGCTCGGTGATGCGGACGGGTCCAGTGATCGTCTCCATATAGCCCAACCTAGACGTGCCGCGCCCGCACGCGGCCGATGAGAGAGGCGGTGCCCCCGGACACAAACAACCGGGGACACCGCCAGGCCGAGACAGGATCAAGCCGACACGGCGATCAACCATCCAGGCCAGACCGGACAGGACACCACTCCCGCCGGCCAGCTTTCAAACACAAACTTCTCGAGTGGATAAGGCCGCGTCGGTCTACCATCTCCGCACGCCAGGATGGTGCATTCGCCCAGCAAACGAGCGGAAAGCATGTACTTGGCATCGTGGTGGTAGACCATTACATCCCCGTGTGCAAAAAACCCGTCATTGCCGACCGTGGCGGAGGCCGACGAGGGAGGGGTATAGACCCCCACCCCTTCTCCTGCTCGCTCGGTCGGCATAGTGAAATATCTCTCTCCACCGCAAAAAAACGGTTCGACCGTGGTGCCCGCAGGGCGGCTTGTGGCTGTCCTGCGGGCACCTGTGGCCGCGTGGTTATGCGGCGTACTCGGTCTCGGTTGCGAGGATCGCTGCGGCCTTGCCTGGGTCGCGTGTGACGTGGGTGGTGCCCGCGTGCTCGAGCCTTGCGGCGGTCTGATGGGTCTGGTTCAGGCCATCCGAGAGGCGGAGCTGCACGTCGTCCCCGTATCGTCCGCGTGCGACGTCGACTACGAGGCGGCCGAAGTCGCCGTGCTTGCTCGCGTCGTCGATGATCCGCCGCACCGTGCGAGTCGCGCCGATCGTGTCCTCGTTGAATGCGGCGGTTGCATTCGGTCGCCGTACTTCGGACGGGACTGCGGGCGCGGCGATGGCGGGGCAGAGGGTGAGTAGCACGCTGGGCAGTGTGGCGTTCGGGGTGACGTGGATGGCGGTGATTGCCTGGATCGTTTCGACTGCTGTGCGTGCTTCGATGACGTGGCCGCCTGCGCCGTGCTCCGCTGCCTCTTCGGCGTCGAGCGGCTGGTTGTCGGGCAGGAGCGGCGCGAGCCGTGCGAGCGTCGCCGCTGCCTTGTCGAAGATCGGGGCGAGCGTGGGGAGCGCGCGTGCGAGTTCAGCGGTGCTGTCGAGCCTGGCTCTCGTCGCGACACTTTCGAGCTTGGCACGTGCCGTGCGGGCGGTCTCGGCGTCGGCGACTCGCTTCATGGCCCGCTTCGTCCATGCGGGCACGTCGTCGGGGCTGAGGGTGGCCATTTCGGCGTGGAGCGCGTCGAGCGTTTCGCGTTCGGTGGGCATGTCCGCGAGCGCCTGCCTGAGCACTTCGGCCGGCGGCGTCGGGGGCGTGATGCCGATGTGCTGGTATGCCTCAGTGATGCGGTGCGCCTGCGTTGCGGTGTTGGTGTTGAGGCCCTTGGCGGTGTAATTGCTCATTCTGTCTCTCCTTCGTTGTTGGCGAACGTCGCGAACGCCTGGCTGGTGGTGTGTTGCCGGTCGAGCTTGTCGATCGCGTCGGCGCGTTTCTTCGCGTGCTTCTCGGTGATCTGTGCGATGACTTCGTCCCATTCGTTTGGGTCGTCGCTTGGCATGAGGCTGTCGGTCATGGCGTGCTCCATTCGATGTCTGTTGATTTCGGTTTGGGTCGGCGTCGACCGCATCCGTGGCAGTAGGCGACGGACGCTCGGGGGCGGCGTAGGAGCGCTCCGCATTCGGCCGCGCATGGCACGTAGGGCGTGCCGGGTCGCGCTCGCTGGAACGGCGTTGGGAGCCGCTCAGGCGTGCCGCTGGTCCGTTCCCGCTCCTGCGGTTGCTCGACGGTCTGCGCGGGCGGCTGAGGCGCTGCCACGGGCGCGGGGGTGCTCTCGACGGCGTTGGCAGGCTTCATGCCCCACCTGTGCAGCCGTTCGCGTTCGAGCGCGTCGGTCGCGAGCGTGCGGCGGTGCTGCGTGTCGCCGTCCTGGTAGTCGACAAGGTCGAGCCAGTCGAACAGGAACCGGGGAGGCTTCGGGAGGGTCAGGTTCACGGTGCCGGTCCTGATGAGCCGTTCGAGCGCTCGCTGCGCCTCGGTGCCCGCGGTGACGGGTGTGTCCTTGGTGATAGTCACGGTGCCGCCGTTCACGAGTTGCTCATGTACATGAGTGCTCCGGTGGACGTGTTGATCGCGAGGAGTCGCACCGTCGAGGTGACGCCGCCTGTCCACTGACCGAGTCCGGAGAGCTTCGTTTGCGGGCCGTACAGGGTTGGCGAGATGGGCGATGTTCCGTCCTTCACGTTGTCGAGGTCGCTCTGCACTGCCGCGACTGAGGCCGTGGTGGCCTTCGCGTTCGCCAGGTTCCACGCCGACTGCGCTTTAGCGTCCGCGTCCGACGCTTCGCCACGCGCAGCCATCGCGTTGTCGTAGCCCGACTGGCCCTTACGGTCGGCCTCTTTGACCGCTGCGCCGAGTTCGGTCTGCACGCCGTCGATCGGCCCGACTACACCGAGGCGGCCTCGCACCTCGCCTTCGAACGTGAGGTTCGCTGCGCCAGTCATGTTGACCGCTACAGGGAGCGTGCCGTTGCTGTTGGTGAGTGCTCCGTCGTTGCGGAAGAAAGACGCTCCCGATCCGACACGTCCGCCGCCTGTCGAGTCGAGGAACGCTGCACCGGCTGTCGCGCTGCCGTCGCCTTCCATGTGGATGCCGGCGGGGATGTTGACCGCGAGGCCGGTGCCGTGACTGATCGACGAGTGCGCGAGTGGCGAGGCGGTCTCGAGTTGACGGATGCGGCGCTTGAGGTCGCGCAGCTCGGCTGCGAGGTTGCCGGGGTTGTCGTTGATCATGCTGTTTCCTTCGTTCGGTTGATGTGGATGACTTCGTGCTTGCCTCGGCAGTAGGTGCCGCAGCCGGTCGCGTAGAGCACCGAGTCGCGGTCGGATGCTTCGGAGTAGGTGGGCCAGAGCGTGAACGTTGCTGCCGGCCCGCACCATGCGACGAGAGTCCAGTCGCCGGTGCCGGTGATCCATTTCGCTGCGGGGTACTTGCAGCGGAGGAAGCCTCGGGAGGTTGCGTGCTCACGACGGCATCGGCAGATGCTCCAGTCGGTCACGAGGTCACCTCGCATGTCGGGTGCGTGGCGTGCCCGTCGGCGACGATGGATGCGTGCAGCGGCCATCCGCAGGTTGCGCAGTGGAAGCCGGTGTTAGGCCAGTCGTGCCGGTTGAGGTCGGATCGCGTCGTCATGCCGCCACCTCGCATCCGGGGTGGGTGGTGCTCTCCGCAGCGATCGCCGGGTGCATGGACTGGCCGCAGATGCGGCATCGCGGGTTGGTGCCAGATTCTGCAGTAGGTGCCCCAAGGCTTCCTGCCCTCTTATCTAGGGGCTGGGTGGGTACTGCAGTTTCTGGCACCGAATCCGGAGCGTCGTTGGTGGTGGTCTGGGTGGGTACTGCAGAATCTGGCATCACTTTTGGTGCCAGCGCATCGGGGTCGATGCCGTCGCGCAGTGTGTATGTCCAGATGGTGACTTCTCGGCCGCCGTTGTGCCCGTCGGTCTCGTCGACGCTCAAGACTTCGAGCATGTTGAGCGCCTGCAGCTCGCGGTCGACGGTTGCTCTTGGCATCCCGAGTCGCTTGCGAACGTCTGCGGTTGACGCGCCAGGGTTGGCCGCGATGTCGTCGATGATCCGCAGTCGGATCGGCGGCACCGAGTCGCGGGCGCATCTGACTGCGAGGCGCAGCGCATCGGGTCTCGACATTCCGAGTGACACCGCACCCCGGACGATCTGCGCCAGTTGCTTGGCGAACCGGGTGGGCATCTCGGGTGCGTGCGCGTCGATCACGTCGCCCCGGTAGTCGCGTTCCACTGCCGTCCTGGCGAGTGTTACGAGATCCGCGGCGGCCAGCAGTGTGTCTGTCTCGTCGGCGGTCATTGTGATGCCATGCGGGTTCATGGTGTCCATGACGCCGGCGACCGCGTCTGCAAGCTCGGCGCGCATCTGGGTCTCGTGGCCGGTGTTCCCGATCGCCTGCCGTCCTGCGGCCTGCCGCCCTACGGTCGAGTCCATCCGCACGAGCACGAATCGGTCACCCATGCTCGAGATGACCGCGTGCGCCTTGTCCCATGCGGTTGTGACTGCGCCGACGAGCACGAGCCTGCCGTGCCAGTCGAGCGTCTGCCCGCCGTCTGTGCCGACGTTGCGGAACCAACTGCCGTCGTACACCTCGCGGAGCGCACCGAGCACGCTTGCGCGTTGGTCGCCCGACATCGAGAGGATGGACGTCACATCCTTGATGACGACGATTCCGCGGTCGCCCACCTTGCGTAGCAGGCCGCCTGTCGCGTCCGCGGAGCGTTCGCGGGTCGACGTGGCCGACAGCAGCGCGCCCTCGGATGCGATGGTCGAGACGATGGTCGCGTCGACTCCTGCGAGCGCTCCTACGGTCTCGGTCTTTGCGTTGCCCGAGCCTGAGATGACGAGCATCCAAACGGGGTCGCCGTCCAGCCGTTCGCAGGCTGCAGTGGCGAGCACCGCGTCGAGCGCTTGGGTGTCATAGTCGCTGCCGAGCCACTTGCGGTAGACGCCGTGCACTTCGGGGAGTGTCGTCATGCTGCACCCCGAATCGCTGCTGAGAGCGCGCGGTGCATCCACTCGGGAGAGAGCGGGTCGACACCGGGAGGCGTAGAGGCAATTGCGCTCTGCATGCGACTTTCGACGGCCGTCGCGTTTTCGCTCGGATACGCCTTCGCGTAGAGCCTGGTCGCGTCCCATTCGGCCTGCGCGACTCGCTCAGCCTGCGCCTGGTAGCCGTAGCCGTGCCCGAGGTTGAATAGGTCGACTGCGCTTCGGGAGTAGCGGCCCAGCTCGTAGAGCGACAGGTCGCCGGATGCGAGCGCGTCCACAATGTCGCCGAGAATGGCGTCGGCGCGTCGAATTCGCCGGCCCAATTCTGCCGTTTGTGGGCGACTAGCGGTATAATCGAAAGTGAAGCCGCCGCCAATGGTTTCCGATTCAGCTCCTTTATCCGAGGGGCTGAATCTCTTTTCGGTGCTCAAGCCGCAACACCGCCTCGCAGCAGCGACGCGATGCGATCGCGCTGTTGAGGCGTCAGTGGGGGAGCTTCAGCGACGACGCGCTCGACGTACTCGGCGAGACGCGCGGCCTTCAAATTGCGCCGCGCCTCGAGCAGGTCGGGGTCATCGGCGGTACGGGATCGGGACAGCGACGCGACTCTTGCGCGTTCACTGGTCCAAGACGACAAAGAGGACACTTCGAACCTCCGCAGTAGCGGTGATTCACAAGTGCCCTCTTGTGCTGAACGCGTCCACCTCGCGAGGTGGGCCACAGGCTTAGTTAGATGCTAGCGCGACTAAGCACCTATCTTCAACTGGACGATCGCGTTGGTGAGCCTCGCACGCGCAATAGCCGCGTCAACTAGCGGAATTTCGATGCGAAACTTCTCGAGCGGTTCGAAGCATTCGCGGCACTTGATTCCACTCGGCTGCCTCGACCATCGGCCCGTGCGTTCGCTGTGCCAGAGCGTGCGATGCTCGTGCTCGTCGACGTGGCCGAGCGTCGAGCCGCAACGGCCACAGCGGAGCTTCACTCGACGTGCGATTAGAGCGCCAGACGCCTTGCGCGGGTCGTAGTGCCCCTTGTCGCGTGCCTTCACTTGCTCGTCCGTCGCGATGTCATCGGTGACGCCGTACTGATCGCCGCGTGGATCTCGCCAGACGCCTGCAGCGCGCGCCTCGTCCTCGGTGATCGGCTCCCATTCGTCGCCAACCAGCTTCGAGTAGCGCAGGCCGTCCTGCGATCGGACGATCTGATATTGGATTGCACCGGCCTCGGACGCCTCTCGCGCGCGACGGTTCCACCGCTCGCGCATGTTCTCAGTCATGCAGGCCACCGCTTTCGCGTGCCGTCATAAGTCGATCCTCTGCGGCGGGCCGGTCGAATGGGTACGGCACGCGCGGGCCGCGCTCGCTCGTCCAGTCGTCAGCCTCGCAGTCGAAGTACGCCGACAGCAGGCGGATTTCGTCGGCGGTGAACGGTGCGCGCCCATTGTGGAGGTCGCGTGCCCGCTGCGTGCTGATCTCGAGGATTTCCGCCAGGGGCTTCGCGGTCAGGTGCATGCCGTCCACGACGTAGGTGAGTGAGCCGCGAACGTTCGCGGCGACAGCGTTCACGCGCTGCTCGGGCAGTGAACGCCGGTCGAGTCGTGCCGCGAACTCGCGGAGTCGCGCAGGCTCAGCCTCGAGGCGGTCAGCGAGCGCCCGCACAGCGTCGCCGTCCATTCCGACGAATGTCTCGTCGTCGAACGTTGCCAGCACGTCAGCGTGCGCGCGCCCTTCGCCGTCGATCACCATTTCGTACTGGAGCAGTTCGTCGGCGTCGCTTTCGACCTTGTGGTGCCAGCGCTGCGGGTCGACGTCCGCCCCATGGAACTCGCCGTCGCATCCGGTGACACCGCAGGCGGTCGCTCTCGCCTCCGCCTCGGTACGCCGCATTTCGGCCACGATCGCGTCGAACTCGGTAGAATTGATAGTGGTCATCATCTTGCCTTTCAGTGGGTGATGGTCTGCCCTCGTCGCGTCCTACCGCGGCGGGGGCTTTCTTGCTACTGCAACCAGTCGATACGGACGGATGCAGGGTCAAAGTCGCGGCCGGAGCCAGCCGGGAGGATCGTGACACGGAGCACTGACGACAGCACGAGCCGTTGTACGTCGATGCTCTTGCTCGCCCAGCGTTCAGCCACTTGCGGGCCTATGAGGTCGGCGGGGAGCGCTGCGGGGAGTGACCGCGCGACAGTCGCCGCGTGTGCGTCGCGGTCGGCTCGCAACTGCGCCGTGATGCGAGTGAGTTGGTCGAGCTCGAGCGCACCGGCCGCGTAGGCGTCGGCGGCGTTGCTCAGGCGTGCGTCGATAGCGGCGATCGCGTCGCGTGCCTCGGTAGCGGCATCGTCGTCGCCCTGTCTGAACAGGTCGAGCGCGTCGGGCCGCTCGAGGCGTGCCAGCAGTACGGCTGTCACCAGCTCGTCGACGGTCGACTGCTTGCGCCGGACGCCGTAGCAGGCTGCGCACGAATACGCGGCGGGCTGCCGCTTGGTGCCGCTCTTGGTAGTCGTCATGCGTCCGGGCGATCGCTTCATGCGGGCGCCGCACTTGCCGCACTCGGCGATGCCCGCCAGCAGGTGCTTAGGAGCACGCCCCGCGTAATGCTTAGCGCGCGCAGGATCGTTCAGCACGGCGACGATGCGCTCGTGGTCGTCCGGGGTGATGATCGGCTCCCAGAGGCCAGCACCGACGGTCTCGCCCCGGTATCGGCGGAGTCCTGCCAGCGACTCGCGCAGGATCATCTGCCGCAGAGTCGTGCCAGTCCAGATGCCCGAGCCTGTCGTGCGTCTCGGTGATTCGATCCCGCGAGCGTTCAGGTCGGCGGCGATCGACCGTAGTGGCTCACCCTCGAGCACGCGCCGCGCAACCTCGCGCACGACTGCCGCCTGATCGTCGACGATCACGAGCCCGTCCCCGTCGCGCCGGTACCCGTAGCCGACAGAGGGGGCGGGCTTGCCTTGCTTCGCGCGCTGCACGTTCGCCGCCCGCTGCCTCAGCCCCTTTTGCTCAGTCTCGAACGTCGACCATGCGGCGACGGTTCGAGCGACAGCACGGCCCGCAGGCGTGGCGAGGTCGAGCGACCCCTGCGTGACCATGTGAACCGGAATGTTCAGCGAAATGACCTTCTCGAGATCCGCCGACAGTCGCAACAGGCGATCCTGCGCCCACGTCACGACAGCGGCAGGACGGTCGCCCAGCATCCGCTCGAACGCGGGCCGCTCCTTGCCAGAGGTCGCGCTGATGTCGTTGTCGACGTACACCTGACCGATTGTGAGGCCGAGCCGGTCGGCGAGCTGGCGGCAGTCGGCCTCCTGGCGCTCGACGCCGGCCGACTCGCCGGTGCGATCCATGCTGATGCGGCAGTAAATGGCGGCCTGTGTCATGCGTTCGACTCCTTCGCCGGCGGCACCAGTGGATCGTCGCTCAAGTCGATGATCGGCGTCGACTCGCCGCGTGGTCCTGTCATATAGACCACGATCCCAGGAATGCTCATGTAAAGCAACCTATTCGAAATGCTCGTGCCACTGGTGTTCGGGCTCCTGCCGACCACCGTCGCGTTCGCGCTGTGGCCCGGCATCCACGTCCTGCAAGTCGGATTCTGAAGGAGGAGCACATGTCGACGATCAGCCGACGATTCCAGCGCCTGGTCGGGCGCATGCACGACGAGGAGCGCGGCGACGTGCCCGGCTGGGTGCTCGTCACGCTGATGACCGCCGGGCTGGTGATCGTGATCTGGACGGTCGCGGGGCCGGCGCTCACGGGCGTCTTCGAGCAGGCGATCGCGCGCGTCACGAGCTTCTGATGCGGCTGGCCGACGAGCGCGGCTCGGCGGTCGCCGAGTTCACGATGGTGGCAGGGCTGCTCGTCGTGCTCGTGCTCTCGGTCATGCAGCTCTCGCTGGCGCTGCACGTGCGCGCGACCGTGGCCGATGCGGCCGCAGAGGGCGCGCGCCACGCGTCCCTGGTCGGGGCGGATGCGTCGGCCGGCGTCGTGCGCACCAGGCAGCTGATCACGATGGCGATCGGCGCCAGCTACGCCGAGCAGGTCTCGGCTTCGACCGCGACGGTCGCCGGGCTCGAGACCATCGAGATCCGCGTGGCCGCGCCGCTGCCCGTGTTCGGACTGATCGGTCCGACGGCGCTGGAGGTGACCGGGCATGCGCCGGTCGAGACGCTGGGCTGAGCGCTGGCCCGGCCTCGTCCGCGCTGCGCGCCGTCTGGCCGACGACTCCGGCTCCGCCTCGCTCGAGTTCCTCACCGTCGGCGTGCTGCTGCTCGTGCCACTCGTCTACCTGGTGCTCACGCTCGGGCAGATCCAGCACGCGGTGCTGGGGCTCGAGGGCGGGGCACGCCATGCCGCGCGCACGATCGCGCAGGCGGACTCGCACGATGCCGGCCTCGCGGCCGCCGACCGTGCGCTGCGCGTCGCGATGGCGGATGCGGGGCTCGCCGCCGAGCAGGTGGGGGTCACGATCTCCTGCGCCCCCGATCCCGACGCCTGCGACACCCCTCGAGGGACGGTCACGGTGGAGGTCGGTGCGACCGTGCCGCTGCCGTTCGCGCCGCCGGTGCTGCAGCTCGACGTCGGCCTCGGCGTGCCCATCTCGGCGCAGGCGATGCAGCCCGTGTCGGCATTCGGGAGAACCCCGTGAGGCGGCTGCTGCGCAGGGTGGTGCACGAGGAGGAAGGCTCCACGCTGCTGCTGACGATCGGCTTCGCCGCACTCGCGCTGTCGCTGATCATCGCGGTCACCGCTGCGACGAGCATGCTCATCGAGCGGCGGCGCCTGTTCACCGTCGCCGACGGCGCGGCGCTCGCGGCTGCCGAGGCGTTCGCGCTCGAGCAGGTGCGCTTCGACGGCTCGTCTGCCGCGCCCGAGCTCGCCGACGGGGCCGTCGATCGTGCGGCTGCCGCGTGGGCGTCGCGCGCCGGCGGCGATCTCGACGGCATCCGCGTCGACGGTGCAGCGGCCGACACCCGCAGCGCCACCGTCACCGTCTCCAGCGCATGGCGGCCACCGGTCGTCTCCCTGCTGCTGCCCGAGGGCATCCGCCTCGACGTCACCTCGACCGCCCGCGCTGTCTTTGTCGACTGAGGCGCGCCATCGGGAGCACGCTGCGGAGCTGCGCTGCGGGCTACGCGCCGCGCGGCTTCCGTGGCAGCCAGCGCAGCAGCATGCCGGCGCCGAAGAGGCACAGCACCGTCAGACCGCCCGCCGCCCAGGTGATCGACGCGACCGAGATCAGCAGCGAGATGAGCAGCGGTGCGACCGCACCGCCGGCATCGGTCGTCAGCCGCCAGGCGCCCAGGAACGGCGCGGGGTTGCGCGGGTCGGCGAGGTCGGCGCCGAGCGTCATCAGGATGCCGGAGCCGAGGCCGTTGCCGAGCGCCATCACCAGCGCCGCGATCCAGAACCAGAGCACCGCGGCGTCGATGTCGTGCGTGAGGGCCAGCAGCAAGAACGACAGCGCCATGAGCGCGAGCGAGGGCACCACGCTCCAGAGCCGGCCGAAGCGATCCATCACCCAGCCCGAGACGAAGAAGAGCGCGAAGTCGACGCCGCCCGCGATGCCGATCACGAGGCCCGTCGTCACGCCGTCGAGCCCGATCGAGATCGCCCACAGCGGCAGCAGCACGTTGCGCGCCTGCCGCGCGAGCGCCAGCATCGCGGCGCCGATGCCCACGGTCGCGAGCGAGCGGGCGTTCTGCCGCACCACCTGCCAGATGCCCGTGCGCTCCGCCCGCAGCTCGATCACGCCCGTCGTCGCGGTGCTGTGCTCGAACACCGACGACGGGTCGGGCAGCACGATCAGCACCACGATCGCGACGATGGTGCCGATCGCGCAGATCACCCAGACCGAGCCGAGCGCGAAGCCGAGCCCCAGCACGGCCGAGCCGATCAGCGGGCCGACGAACATGCCCATGCGGAAGATGCCGCCGAGCGTCGACAGCGCCCTGGCGCGGTATCGGAGCGGCACGTAGGTGGTCATGAACGCGTGCCGGGCGAGGGCGAACACCGCGTGCCCGAGCCCGAGCACGAAGATCGCGACCGCGAGCATCCACCACTCGGTCGAGAAGAACGCGATCACGAGCGAGACCAGCACCAGCAGCCCGGCGCCCACCATGGTCGCCCGCTCGCCGAAGCGCGCGACCACCGAGCCGCCGGGCACGTCGCCCGCGAGCTGGCCGACCGTCAGCATCGCGGCCACGACGGCCGCCACGGCGAGCGAGGCGCCGAGGTCGCCGGCGATGAGCGGGATGTAGGGGATGACCGCGCCCTCTCCGATCGCGAAGGCCGCGGTCGGCACGTACGCGGCGCCCGCCACCTTCCGCCAGGGGAAGCGCTCCGACCGGTCGACTCCGCTCACAGGCCGAGCCTACGGCGGATGCCCGGGCCGGCCGTGCGAGCGCCCGGGCTCGCGTCGGTAGGCTGGATGATCATGGCCGATCTCGACATCGCCGGCGACATCGCCGAGCTGCGCTCCACGTTCTTCGACATCAAGTCGGTGCTCGACGCCGAGCGCCTGCAGGCCGACATCGAGCGGCTGTCGGAGGCCGCCGGTGCACCCGACCTGTGGGACGACCCCGAGGCGGCGCAGAAGGTCACCAGCGAGCTCAGCCACGCGCAGGCCGACCTCAAGCGCATCACCTCGATCGAGTCGCGCATCGACGACCTCGAGGTGCTCGTGCAGATGGCGAACGAGGAGGGCGACGAGGAGACGCAGCAGGAGGCCCGCAAGGAGCTGAAGAGCCTGCAGAAGCTCATCTCCGAGCTCGAGGTGCGCACGCTGCTGGACGGCGAGTTCGACCAGCTGCCCGCCGTCGTCACCATCCGCGCCGGCGCGGGCGGCGTCGACGCCTCCGACTTCGCCGAGATGCTGCAGCGCATGTACCTGCGCTACGCCGAGCAGCACGGCATGCCGGTCACCGTGCACGAGACGAGCTATGCGGAGGAGGCCGGCATCAAGTCGTCCTCGTTCGAGATCGACGCGCCCTACGCCTTCGGCAACCTCTCGGTCGAGGCCGGCACCCACCGACTGGTGCGCATGAGCCCCTTCGGCGCCGCCGGCAAGCGGCAGACCTCCTTCGCCGCCGTCGAGGTGGTGCCGCTGTTCGAGCAGGTCGACGAGATCGAGGTGCCCGAGAACGACATCCGCGTCGACGTCTTCCGCTCCTCCGGCCCCGGCGGCCAGTCGGTCAACACGACCGACTCCGCCGTGCGCATCACGCACATCCCCACCGGCGTCGTGGTCTCGATGCAGAACGAGAAGAGCCAGATCCAGAACCGCGCCGCCGCCCTGCGCGTGCTGCAGAGCCGCCTGATGCTGCTCAAGCGCGAGGAGGAGGCCGCCCGCAAGAAGGATCTCGCCGGCAACATCTCCGCCAGCTGGGGCGACCAGATGCGCTCCTATGTGCTCGCGCCGTACCAGATGGTGAAGGATCTGCGCACGCTGCACGAGGTGAACAACCCTTCGGCGGTCTTCGACGGCGACCTCGACGGCTTCATCGCCGCCGGCATCCGCTGGCGCAAGCGGCAGCAGCAGGAGTCCGACGACTAGGAGCAGCATGGCCTCGGCACCGGCGGGTCGACCGCAGACCGGCAGCGACTACCTCGCCAGCCTCGACGACGGCCGCGTCGTCATCCACGACGGTGTGCCCGTCGAGCGGGTGGCCGAGCATCCCGCCTTCGCGGGCACGGCCGCCACCATCGCCGCGCTCTACGACACGCTCCACGACGACGACTCCGGTGTGCCCCTCGTGCCGACGGCCGACGGCACCGGCCTGACGCATCCGTTCTGGACCGTGCCGCACTCGCGCGACGAGCTGCGCGTGCAGCGCGACGCGATCGCGGCCTGGCAGCGCCGCACGCACGGCTGGGTTGGCCGCACGCCCGAGTTCATGGCGTGCGTGATCACCTCGATGGCCGCGCACGCGCCCTTCTTCGGCCGCTTCGAGCCGAACGTGCGCGACATGCTCGCCCGCGACCAGCGCGACGTCACCCACTACGCGCAGGCGCTCGTCAACCCGCCGGTCGACCGCGACCTGCCACCGGATGAGGTGGGGGATGTGTTCCTGCACGTCGTGCGCGAGACCGACGAGGGCGTCGTCATCCGGGGCGCGAAGGCCGTCGTCACCGGCGCCGCGACGGCGCAGCGGCTGCTGGTCTCGCACTTCGGGGGAGAGGTGCAGACGGAGGACTTCGCGATCGCGGCCTCCGTGCCCGTTGCGAGTGCGGGCATCCGCATCTACACGCGCGGCATCCCCGCGCATGCCGACGCACCGCTGTCGAGCCGCTTCACCGAGCACGACGCGCTGGTCGTCTTCGACGACGTGCTCGTGCCGTGGGAGGACGTCTTCATCCGCGACCCCGAGACGATGCTCGCCTTCAACAAGGGCGCCGTGGGCTGGAACGTGCGGCTGGTCTTCCAGGCGACGACGCGGCTGGAGGCGAAGCTGGAGCGCATCGCCGCGCTGGCAGTGCGCGCGACCGAGATCATGGGCACGAGCGAGCTGCGCGGCGTGCAGGCGTCGCTGGGCGAGCTGATCGCCTACCGCGACACCGTCGCCGCGCTGCGCGACGCGATGATCGAGCAGGCCGTGCCCTCGGGCGACTCGCTCGGGCCCGGGCCGCAGGCGGCGATGGCGTTCGCCGCGTACGGCCCCGACGCCTACAGCCGCATGCGCGTGAACCTGCAGACGATGCTCGCCTCTGCGTTCGCGCACCTGCCGGTGCCGCTCGACTCGCTCGGCAGCGAGCACGTCGCGCCGATCGAGCCGCTGCTGCGCGGCTCCGGCGGGGCGGATGCGCGGGAGCGGCTCGAGGTGATGGGCGAGCTGTGGGATGCCGTCGGCACCGGCTTCGGCGCCCGCCACGAGCTCTACGAGCGCAGCTACTTCGGCCAGCCCGAGCGCATGCATCTGGGCATCCTGGCCGGCGCCAAGGCCACCGGCCGCATCGACGCCTGGCAGGGTCCGCTGGTCGAATAGCGGCCGGACGCGCCCGGACGCGTATCGAGACCCGCCGATGCACAACGCGCCCGAACGCATCCGCGCCCGTAGCCTCGACAGGTCATGATCCGCTTCGACGAGGTCTCGAAGACCTATTCCCGCAAAGCCCGGCCCGCTCTCGAGAGCGTCTCCCTGGAGATCCTCAAGGGCGAATTCGTGTTCCTCGTCGGCGCCTCCGGCTCCGGCAAGTCGACGCTCATCCGCATGGTCCTCCGCGAGGAGGTGCCCACCGGTGGCGAGGTGCACGTGCTCGGGCAGCGGCTGAAGGCGCTGCCAAACCGCCGCGTGCCCTTCTTCCGACGCAACCTCGGCGTGGTCTTCCAGGACTTCCGGCTGCTGAACAACAAGACGGTGTACGAGAACGTCGCCTTCACCCTGCAGGTGATCGGCAAGAGCCGCGGGTTCATCTCCGAGGCGGTGCCCGACGTGCTCAAGGTCGTCGGGCTCGCCGGCAAGGCGAGCCGGCTGCCGCACGAGCTCTCCGGCGGCGAGCAGCAGCGCGTCGCGATCGCGCGCGCCGTCGTGAACCGGCCACCCATCCTGCTGGCGGACGAGCCGACCGGCAACCTCGACCCGTCCACCAGTGCCGGGATCATGGCGCTGCTCGCCCGCATCAACGAAGGCGGCACGACGGTCGTGATGGCCACGCACGAGGCGTCGATCGTCGACGAGCTGCAGAAGCGCGTGGTCGAGCTCGACGCCGGCGTGATCATGCGCGATGAGGCGCACGGCAGCTACAAGCGGCACCTGGCCGACCCCGCCTTCGACGAGGAGGAGATCGCGTGAGGCTCCAGCTGATCTCGCAAGAGGTCTGGAACGGGCTGCGCCGCAACCTGTCGGTCGTCGTCTCCGTCATCCTCGTCACCTTCATCTCGCTGTCGTTCGTCGGCGCCGCGATCCTGCTGCAGATGCAGATCACGCAGATGAAGGGCTTCTGGTACGACCGCGCGCAGGTCGGCATCTACTTCTGCGGGCCGGTCGACGCGACCGAGACCTGCACGCAGACCGCCGCCACCGCTGAGCAGGTGCAGGCGGTGCGGGATGTGCTGGAGAGCGGCGCGATCGCGCCCTACGTCAGCAACGTGGAGTTCGAGGATCGCGAGCTGGCATACCAGCACTTCATGGAGCAGTTCGGCGGCACCGCGAGCGCGGAGTTCGCCAGTCCCGAGACCATGAACGAGGCGCTGTGGGTGCGGCCGGCGAGCCCCGCGGACGCCGACCTGATCGGGGAGGCCACCTCAGCGTTGCCGGGCGTGCTGGAGGTGCGCGACCAGCAGGCGCTGCTCGAACCGATCTTCCAGGTGCTCAACACGGCGAGCCTCGCGTCGATCGGCGTCGCCGTGCTCATGCTCGTCGCCGCGGTGCTGCTGATCTCCACCACCATCAGGCTCTCCGCCTTCTCGCGGAAGCGCGAGCTCGGCATCATGCGACTCGTGGGCGCATCGAACCGCTTCATCCAGACGCCGTTCATCATCGAGGGCGTCGTGGCGGCGCTGCTGGGGGCGGTGCTCGCCGCCGGCTCGGTGATCGCCATCGTGCACTTCTTCCTGCAGGGCTACGTCGCGCCCATGCTGCAGACGATCGCGATCGTCACGATCGACGACGCGCTGGTCGTCGCGCCCGTGCTGCTCGGCATCGGCGTGCTCTTCGCGGGGGTCGCGGCAGCCGTCGCCATCCGGCGATATCTCAAGATCTGACCCGGGGCGAGGCAGACTGCGGCTAGACTGAACGGCTGCCCGCCCGCCGGGCCACCGCATCCGTCATCACACACCAGGAGCCAGCCATGCCGCGCGAACAGGGTCACAAGGTCGTGGCGCAGAACAAGAAGGCGCGCCACGACTACACGATCGAGGACCGCGTGGAGGCGGGCCTCGTGCTCACCGGCACCGAGGTGAAGTCGCTGCGCGCCGGCCGGGCGTCGCTGGTGGACGGCTACGCCTTCGTCGACCACGGCGAGGCCTGGCTCGATGCCGTGCACATCCCCGTCTACGGCCAGGGCACCTGGACGAACCACCCGCCGCGCCGCAAGCGCAAGCTGCTGCTGCACCGCGAGCAGATCGACAAGCTCGCGGCCAAGGTGTCGCAGGGCGGCTACACGCTCGTACCGCTGTCGCTCTACTTCTCGGACGGTCGCGCGAAGGTCGAGCTCGCGGTCGCGAAGGGCAAGCGGGAGTACGACAAGCGCCAGACCCTGCGCGAGCGGCAGGACAAGCGCGAGGCCGAGCGCGCCATGCGCACCAAGAACCGCCTGGGCGACTAGGGCTGGCTGCCGGGTTCGACAATCCCGGCGCGCGCCGCTTGAATGGACGCGCCGGCAGGTTCACCCAGGGCCGTCCGGTGGAAGGTGAAATGCGAGTCGGCATCCTCACGTCCGGTGGCGACTGCCCCGGCCTCAACGCAGTCATCCGCGCCGCGGTGCTCACCGGCATGGTGCACCATGGCCTCGAGTTCGTGGGCATCCGCGACGGCTATCGCGGCCTGGTCGAGGGCGACGTGCGCGTGCTCAACCGCTCCGCCGTCCGCGGCACCTCGCGCATCGGCGGCACGATCCTCGGCACCAGTCGCACGAACCCCTACGAGGGGCCGAACGGGCGGCCCGAGAAGATCAGCGAGAACCTCGCCCGGCTCGGCATCGATGCCGTGATGGCGATCGGCGGCGAGGGCACGCTCGCGGCGGCCAACCGGCTCGCGAACGACGGGCTGCCGATCGTGGGTGTGCCGAAGACGATCGACAACGACCTCGACGCCACCGACTACACCTTCGGCTTCGACACCGCCGTGCAGATCGCCACGGAGGCGGGCGACCGGCTGCGCACCACGGGCGACTCGCACATGCGCTGCATGGTGCTCGAGGTGATGGGGCGGCATGTGGGCTGGATCGCCCTCCACACCGGCATCGCCACCGGCGCGCACGTCACGCTCATCCCCGAGCAGCCGCGCTCGATCGAGTGGATCTGCGACTACGTGCAGTCGGTCTACGACCGCCGGCGCGCACCGCTCGTGGTGGTCTCCGAAGGCTTCAAGCTCGAGGGCATGGACGAGGCGCACTCGCACAAGGGCATGGATGCCTTCAACCGGCCGCGACTGGGCGGCATCGGCGAGCTGCTGGCGCCCATGATCGAGGAGCGCACCGGCATCGAGTCGCGCTCGACCGTGCTCGGCCACATCCAGCGCGGCGGGGCGCCCAGCGGCGCCGACCGCGTGCTGGCGACGCGCTTCGGCCTGGCGGCGGTCGATGCGATCGTCGACCGGGCGTGGGGCTCGATGGTGTCGCTGCGCGGCACCGACATCGTGCGGGTGCCGATGGCCGACGCGCTGGGCGATCTCAAGCGCGTGCCCGAGCACCGCTACCGCGAGGCGGAGATGCTCTTCGGCTGACGCGCGATCGAGTGGCGGCGCTCGCGGGCGGGTGGCGCAGGCCGCGTGGGCCGCCCGTGTCAGGCGGAGCGCTTGCCGCGGTGCTCGGTCTCGGGGTACCATGGTGGGCTGGCCTCGCCAGCGCGCCGGACGCATCCGGCATTGGGAACTCAACAGCGTGCGACTCGCACCACTCCATGGGGATGATCGGTTTCGACAGCGCCTCAGTCGGAGCGGGAAGCGGGTAGAGGATGCAGGGTTATCTCTTGAACGCTCCCTGCAAACCAATAGGTGCCAACGAAAAGCGCACCGACTTCGCCCTCGCTGCTTAAGCGAGCCTGAAGTCCGTCAGACCGGGTCTGCTCTCGCCCCGGACCCTGGCGTCATCTAGAGGGCTTGCTGCGATGCTGCGTCACAGGGCATCGCGGGACTTTCACTGTGACTGGGCTCGTCGACCTAGGTGCTCAGGACAAAGGTCGGAGCCGAGCAGAACGCCACCCCTGAGCTGCACCCGGAGAAGCCGCACGGTCCGAGCGTTGGACGGGGGTTCGATTCCCCCCATCTCCACCACCGGTCGTGAGTCGCACGCTGTTGATCACCTGATCACTACTCCCTCGCCTTCCCCGTTACGCTGGAGCCATCCACCGAGCTGCGAGGAGGCAGAAGCGTGAGCGAGTACAAGGTCACCGACCCGTACACCGGGCAGATCGTCAAGGAATACCCGACGGCGACCGATGACGAGATCCGCGCCGCGATCGAGCGGGCGCATGCGGCCTACGAGCCGTGGGCGACCACGCCGATGGCCGAGCGCGCCGCGATCCTGTCGAAGGCGGCGGATGCGTTCACGTCGCGCTCGCAGGAGCTGGCGGAGATCATCCGCACCGAGATGGGCAAGCCGCTCGGGCAGGCGAAGGACGAAGCCGAGTTCTCCGGCGACATCATCCGCTACTACGCCGACAACGCCGAGGAGTTCCTCGCCGACGAGGTGCTGAAGACCGCGAGCGGCGTCGACGCGCGCATCCGCAAGTCGGCCCAGGGCGTCATCCTCGGCATCATGCCGTGGAACTTCCCGTACTACCAGGTCGCACGCTTCGCCTTCCCGAACCTCATGCTCGGCAACACGGTGCTGCTCAAGCACGCGCCGCAGTGCCCGTGGTCGGCGACGGTGATCGCCGAGATCCTCGCCGAGGCCGGACTGCCCGCCGGCGCCTACGAGAACATCTTCGCCACGAACGAGCAGATCGGCGAGATCGTCATCCCCGACGCCCGCGTGCGCGGCGTCTCGCTCACCGGCTCCGAGCGCGCCGGCGCCGCGGTCGCCGAGATCGCCGGGCGCAACCTGAAGAAGGTCGTGCTCGAGCTTGGCGGCAGCGACCCCTTCGTGGTGCTCTCCACCGACGACATGGATGCCGTGGTGCAGGCGGCCGTCGACGCCCGGATGGAGAACTCGGGCCAGTCCTGCAACGCCTCCAAGCGCTTCATCGTGCTGGACGAGCTCTACGACGAGTTCTCGTCGAAGCTCGGCGCCGCGATCACCGGGATGCAGGTGGGCGAGGCCGACGACGCGGATGCGCTCGTGGGCGCCCTGTCATCGCAGGCCGCCGCCGACCGGCTGCGCGAGCAGACGAGCGCTGCGGTGGCGGAGGGCGCCGAAGTGCTCGCAGGCGCGCTCGGGCACCACGGTGACACGCGCGTGCAGCCGGCGCTGCTGGGCGGTGTCACCGAGCAGATGGATGCCTACCGCGAAGAGCTCTTCGGCCCCGTCGGCACCGTGTATCGCGCGAAGGACGTGGACGATGCCGTGCGGATCGCCAACGGCACGCCCTTCGGCCTCGGCGCACGCGTGTGGGCGACCGACCCCGAGCTCGCGCTCGCCGTCGCCGACCGCATCGACGCAGGCATGGTCTCGATCAACGGCGCAGGCGCCGAGGACTACGACATGCCCTTCGGCGGCACCAAGCGCAGCGGCTTCGGCCGCGAGCTGGGCCCCCACGGCATGGAGGAGTTCATGAACAAGAAGCTCATCGTCAACTGATCCAGTGGAGCGCCCGGCACGCCGCCGGGCGCTCCCCGGACGACGGACTCAGACGACCGTGCCCGTCATCGGGCGGCCGGCCGCCGCCCACGCGAGCGTGCCGCCCGCGACGTTCACCGCATCCAGGCCCTGCTGCTCGAGGTAGGCGACCACCTGGCCGCTGCGCGCGCCCGAGCGGCAGATCACGGCGGCGCCGTCTGGCACCTCGTGCAGGCGCTCGACGATCTCGCTCATCGGGATGTGGATCGCGCCGTCGGCGTGCCCCAGCTGCCACTCGTGCGGCTCTCGCACATCGACGACGGCACGATCGGAGACCTCGGCGGGCGTGACTTCTCGCATGCATCGAGGCTAGCGTGCGGCGCGAGAGGGGAGCATCATGGCCGGCATGGGTGATGTGCGCACCGTGCTCTGGTTCGACGGCAGGATCGAGGAGGCCGCCGAGCTCTACGTCTCGCTGCTGCCGGACTCCGAGATCACGGCGATCATGCGGTATCCGGAGGGCGAGGACCCCTGGCCCGGCGAGCACCGGCCAGGCGAGGCGCTCACCGTCGACCTGCGCCTGGGCGGCGTGCCCTACCAGCTGCTGAACGGCGGCCCGCAGTTCCCGCAATCCGAGGCGGTCTCGATCGCGGTGACGGTCGACGGCCAGCAGGAGGTCGACCGGCTCTGGGACGCGCTCGTCAGCGACGGCGGCGCCGAGTCGATGTGCGGCTGGTGCAAGGATCGCTTCGGCCTCTCCTGGCAGGTCACCCCGAAGCAGCTGCAGGAGCTCATGGAGGGCCCGCGCGGCGCCGCGGTGACGAGCGCGATGCTGCGCATGCAGAAGATCGTGGTGGCAGAGCTCGAGGCGGCCGCCGCCGGCTGATGCAGCGCGAGCGGGCACCCGGGCGGGTACCCGCAGCGGACAGGCTCAGCGAGCCAGGCGCTCGAGCAGCTGCTGGTGCAGGTGGCCGTTGGTGGCGAGCGCGCTGCCGTGCCACGGGCCGGCGTCGCCCCCGACCGAGGTGAACGTGCCGCCGGCCTCCTCGATCACCGGCACGAGCGCCGCCATGTCGTAGGGCTGCAGGTCGAACTCGGCCACCGCATCCAGGGCGCCCTCGGCCAGCAGCATGTAGCTCCAGGCGTCGCCGTACGAGCGCGCCCGCCACACGTCGCGCTGCAGCGCCACCAGCTGGTCCACGCGGCCCGCGCCGTCCCAGCCCTGGATCGAGTTGTAGGAGATCGCCGACGCTGCCAGCTCGCCCACGCCGGAGACCCGCAGCGGCTGCGGCGCATCGTCCGCCGGCGTCCGCTTCCAGGCGCCGCCGCCGCTCGCCGCCCACCAGCGCGCACCGAGCGCGGGGGAGGAGACCACGCCCACCACCGGCTTGCCGTCGACCGCCAGGGCGATGAGCGTCGCCCAGATGGGGGCGCCGCGCAGGAAGTGGGCCGTGCCGTCGATCGGGTCGATGATCCACTGGCGCGGCGCTTCGCCGACTGGTCCGAACTCCTCGCCGAAGATCGCGTCGTCGGGCCGCTCCGCGGCGAGGACGTGACGGATGCGCTGCTCGACCGCGCGGTCGGCGTCGGTGACGAAGGTGGTGTCGGGCTTGGTCGCGATCTCGAGGTCGCGCGCGCCGAAGCGGGCGGTCGAGATGGCATCGGCCTCGTCGGCAAGCTGAAGGGCGAGGGCGAGGTCGTCGTCGTAGCTGCTCACGATGCCAGCGTACGCGCGCGCTGGAGCTGGACCCGTTCGGGTCGCCGCCGCGACGCCAGCGCCGAGGCCCGTCCCGGGCCGAGGAGTCACTCCTGGTGGCGGTCGCTGCGGGCTGCGACGAGTGTGCCGAGCAGGCGCTGCATCGAGTCGACGCGGCGTCGCTCCAGCCTGCCGTCGTCCGCCGCGGCCGCGAGTTCGCAGTAATCCTCGGACGCGAGGTGGGTGCAGCCGCGCGGGCAGTCCTCCGCGACCTCGGCGAGGTCGGGGAAGCCCCGCAGCACGTTGGCGGTCGCGACGTGCCCGAGGCCGAACGAGCGCACCCCGGGGGTGTCGATGATCCAGCCGTCGCCGAGTCGGAACGAGACCGTCGAGGAGGAGGTGTGGCGACCACGTCCGGTGACGGCGTTCACGTGCCCGACCGCGCGGTGGGCGCTGGGCACGATGGCGTTCACCAGAGTCGACTTGCCGACGCCCGAGTGGCCGACGGCGACCGTCGTGTGGCCGTCGAGCCGCTCGCGCAGCGCGTGCGCCGGCGGGTCGTCGATCGACGAGCGCCACACCTCGATGTCGAGCCCGGCGAAGTTCGCCAGGAACGGTGCCGGGTCGGCGACATCCGTCTTCGTCATCACCAGCACCGGGGCGATGCCGGCGTCGAAGGCGGCGACGAGGAATCGGTCGACCATCCCGGCGCGCGGCGGCGGGTCGGCCGAAGCGACCACCATCAGCATCACGTCGGCGTTCGCGACGATCACCCGCTCGACCAGGTCGGCGTCGTCGGCCGAGCGGCGCAGCACGGTCGTGCGCGGCTGGATCCGCACGATGCGCGCGAGCGAGCCGGTCTCGCCGGTGGTGTCGCCCACCACGTCGACGCGGTCGCCGGCGACGATCGACTGCTTGCGCAGCTCGCGAGCCCGGGCGGCGGTGACGACCGCCTCGTCGCTCTCGCCGACCCTGACGACCAGCCGGTAGCGGCCGCGGTCGACGCCGGTGACGATGCCGGTGACGGCATCCTCGTGCTCGGGCCGCTGCTTCGAGCGGGGCCGGTTCGCCTTCGGATTCGGGCGCTCGCGCACGCTCGACTCGTCGTACTCCTCGTACGGGTCCTCGTAGTCGCCCATCCAGCTCATCGCATCAGCCCCGCTCCCCGGCCAGCATCGCGGCCCACAGCTCGGGGAACTCCGGGATGGTCTTCGCCGTCGCGCCGATGTCGTCGACCTCGACGCCCGGCACGCGCAGCCCGACCACCGCGCCGGCGGTGGCGATGCGGTGGTCGTCGTAGGCGCCCCAGTCGCCGCCCGTCAGCGGCGCGGGCTCGATGCGGATGCCGTCCGGCAGCTCCGTCGCACGGCCGCCGAGGGCGGTGATGTTGTCGATCAGGGCCCGGATGCGGTCGGTCTCGTGCCCGCGCGTGTGGCCGATGCCGGTCACCTCGACGGGCGCCGACGCGATGGCGCCGAGCGCCACGATGGTGGGGGAGAGCTCGCCGCAGGCGTGCATGTCGAGGCTGGCACCGGGGATCGCGCCACCGGTCGCCTCGACGGTGAGGGACCCATCCGCCACCGTGCTCGTCGCGCCGAAGGCGTCGAGCAGCGCGGGCAGCATGCTGCCGACCTGCGTGGTCTCGGCGGGCCAGCCGTCGAGCACGACGCGGCCGCCGACCGCGACGACCGCCGCCAGGAACGGCGCGGCGTTCGAGAGGTCGGGCTCGATCTGCTCGTCGAGCGGGGCGATCGGGCCGGGCTCGATCCGCCACGAGGCCTCGCCGATCGTCGAGGCGACGACGCCGCGCTGGCGCAGCGCCTCGAGCGTCATCTCGATGTGCGGGATGGAGGGCAGGCGCTCGCCCCGGTGGTGCAGCGTGAGCCCCTCGGTGAAGCGCGGCGCCGCCAGCAGCAGCGCGGAGACAAACTGGCTCGAGGCGCTGGCATCGACCGTCAGCTCGCCGCCGCGCACCTCGCCGGCGCCGTGCACCGTGAACGGCAGCCGCGGCTCGTCGGCGTCGACGCGCACGCCCAGATCGCGCAGCGCAGCGATCGTCTGCTGCATCGGGCGCTTGCGCGCGTGCGGGTCGCCGTCGAACGCGACCGGGCCGTCGCCGAGCGCCGCGACGATGGGCAGGAAGCGCATCGCGGTGCCAGCCAGCCCGCAGTCGATGGCGCCGCCGCCGACCACGGGCGCCGGCGTGATCTCGAGATCCGGCCCGAACAGGCCGTCCCCGGGCACCTCGCGGATGACCGCGCCGAGCGCGCGCAGGCCACCGGCCATGATCGACGCGTCGCGGCTGCGCAGCGGCCGATGCAGCGTCGAGGGCCCGTCCGCGAGCGCAGCCAGCAGCAATGCCCGGTTGGTGAGGCTCTTCGAACCGGGCAGCTGCACGCGCGCGTCGAGCCGCGCCTTCGCGGTCGGGGCGGTCCAAGGACGGGAATGATCGGGGTGGCTCATCGGTTGCAATCTATCGGTCGGAAAGCGAAGCCGAGGAGGTGCCAGTGCCAACCATGACGCTCGAAGCGCCGCGCTCGACACTAGACTCACCGGCGATGACAAGCGAACAGGACGAGTCTGGCCAGGTCGACGCGAGCGCTGCAGCTGCCGCCCGCCGCGACGACTTCGCCGAGCAGGCGATGCAGTACGCCGACCAGCTCTACGCGGCCGCGATGCGCATGACGCGCAACCCGGCCGATGCGGCTGATCTGGTGCAGGAGACGCTGCTGAAGGCCTACGCGGCCTACGGCTCGTTCAAGCCCGGCACCAACCTGCGGGCGTGGCTGTACCGCATCCAGACCAACACCTACATCAACACCTACCGCAAGCAGCAGCGACGCCCCTTCGAGGCGCCGCTCGACGACATGGAGGAATGGCAGATCGGCGACGCCGAGTCGTTCACCTCCACGTCCTCCCGCAGCGCCGAGGCCGAGGCCATCCACCGGATGCCCTCGGGCATCGTCAAGGACGCGCTGCAGCAGGTGCCGGTCGACTTCCGCATGGCGGTCTACTGGGTCGACGTCGAGGGGCTCAGCTACGCGGAGACCGCCGAGGTGATGGAGACCCCGACCGGCACCGTCATGAGCCGGCTGCATCGCGGCCGCAAGCTGCTGCGAGGCCTGCTGGCCGATTACGCACGCGAACAGGGCATCGAGGTGCCGGAGAGCACCGAGAAGGGGAAGAAGCCGTGAGCACGGTAGAGGCGAACAAGGACTGCACGCAGGCGCGAGCAGCGCTGGAGGAGTACCTCCACAAGGAGCTGTGCGCCGAGGACGCCGCCGACGTGCGCGCGCACCTCGACACCTGCGAGGAGTGCTCGGCAGAGCACCACGTGGGGGAGACGCTCACGAGCGCGCTGCAGGGCGCCTGCAAGGACCGCGCCCCCGAGGAGCTGCGCGAGCGGCTGCTGGCGAGCCTGCGTGCCGCGAAGGCGCAGCACGACTGACGCTCCCGGACATGCTGAAGGCGGGACCCGATCGGGGTCCCGCCTTCGCGCGTCTCAGGCCGCTTCACGCTCCTGCTCGTCTGCGTCCCGCGACGTCGTCTGCGCGACGGGAGCCGGCGCATCCGTCACAGGGATCGGGCCCGTGGTCGAGCGCTCCACGCCCTCAGCGAGGTAGCGCTCGGTGCCGGCGAGGGTGAGGAAGGCCGGGTAGGTCTCCTCGAGCGCGATCTCGCGGAAGAGCGCGATCGCCTCGCGGAAGCGGTTGCCCTCGGCGCGCTCGAAGCCGCGGCCCAGCTCGTCGACGATCGCCTCGCAGCGCTCGCGCGTGATCGTGCGGCCGTCAGAGGTGGCCGACTCGTTGTAGATCCACTGCCACACCTGCGAGCGGGAGATCTCGGCGGTCGCCGCATCCTCCATCAGCGAGTGGATGGCGACGGCGCCGTGGCCGCGCAGCCACGCCTCCATGTAGCGGATGCCGATCTCGATGTTGGAGCGCAGGCCGCCGTCAGTGATCTCGCCCGGCGTGGTCGACAGGTCGATGAGCGCGTCGCCGTCGACCGGCACGTCCTCGCGGCTGCGGCCGAGCTGGTTCGGCTCGTCGCCCAGCACCGCGTCGAACGCCTCGCGGCAGGTGGCGACCAGGCCCGGGTGCGCGACCCAGGAGCCGTCGAAGCCGTCGCCGGCCTCGCGCGACTTGTCGGCCGCGACCGCCGACAGCGCGCGCTCGGTGGCCTCGGGATCCTTCGCGCTCGGCACGAACGCCGCCATGCCGCCGATGGCGTGCGCACCGCGACGGTGGCAGGCCCGCACGAGCTGCTCGGTGTAGGCGCGCATGAACGGCGCCGTCATCGTCAGCTGCGCGCGGTCGGGGAGCACGAACGCCTCGCCCCGCAGGCGGAACGCCTTGATCATCGAGAACAGGTAGTCCCACCGGCCGGCGTTGAGACCCGCTGAGTGATCGCGCAGCTCGTACAGGATCTCCTCCATCTCGAACGCCGCCGTGATCGTCTCGATCAGCACGGTCGCGCGGATGGTGCCCTGTGGCAGCACCAGCAGCTGCTGCGCCATCACGAACACGTCGTTCCACAGCCGCGCCTCGAGGTGGTTCTCGATCTTCGGCAGGTAGAAGTACGGGCCTGAGCCGCGGGCGATGAGCTCGTCGGCGTTGTGGAAGACGTGCAGGCCGAAGTCGACCAGCGAACCCGACATCGGCTTGCCGTCGACGATGATCCGGTGCTCGTCGAGGTGCCAGCCGCGCGGGCGCACGACGATCGTCGGCGTCTGCTCGGCCGTGACGCGGTACTCCTTGCCCTCGGGGCTGGTGAATTCGATCTGCTCGCGGATGGCGTCCTGCAGGTTGACCTGGCTCGCGATGACGTTGCGCCACAGCGGGCTCGAGGCGTCCTCGCAGTCGGCCAGCCACACCTTGGCGCCTGAGTTGAGCGCGTTGATGGTCATCTTGCGCTCGATCGGACCGGTGATCTCCACGCGGCGGTCCTCCAGGCCCGGTGCCGGCGGCGCGACCTTCCATGAGCTGTCACGACGGATGCGCTCGGTCGCGGCCAGGAAGCTCGGCACGTCGCCGTCGGCGAAGGCCGCGCGCCGCTTGCGGCGGTCCTGCAGCTGCTGCTGGCGCTGGCACTCGAACGCGTCGTGCAGCTCGAGCAGGAAGGACAGCGCGTCGTCGGTGAGGACGCGCTCCTGGCCCTCGGCGGTGGCGGTGATGCGGATGCGGTCGTTCATGTCGTCCTCCTTCTTGGCTCTGCGCGGATCAATGGAACTGCTCGGACTCGGTGGAGCCGGCGAGCGCCAGCGTCCCCGAGGTCGGGTTGAGCGCGGTCGCGACCTGGTCGAACCAGCCCGTGCCGACCTCGCGCTGGTGCTTGGTGGCGGTGTAGCCCTGCGCCTCAGCGGCGAACTCCCGCTCCTGCAGCGCGACGTAGGCCGACATGTCGTGCTCGGCGTAGCCCTTGGCCAGGTCGAACATCGAGTGGTTCAGGGCGTGGAAGCCGGCCAGCGTGATGAACTGGAAGCGGAAGCCCATCGCGCCCAGCTCGCGCTGGAACGTGGCGATCTGGTCGTCGTCGAGGTGCTTCTTCCAGTTGAACGAGGGCGAGCAGTTGTAGGCCAGCAGCTGGTCGGGGAACTCGCTCTTGATGCCCTCGGCGAAGCGGCGCGCGACCTCGAGGTCGGGCTTGCCGGTCTCCATCCACAGCAGGTCGGCGTACTCGGCGTAGGCGCGCCCTCGGGCGATGCAGGGCTCGATGCCGTTCTGCACCTCATAGAAGCCTTCGGCCGTGCGGCCGCCGGTGAGGAAGGGGCGGTCGCGCTCGTCGACATCGCTGGTGAGCAGCGTCGCAGCCTCGGCGTCGGTGCGGGCGATGATGACGCTCGGCACGTTCTCGACGTCGGATGCGAGGCGAGCCGCGTTCAGCGTGCGCACGTGCTGCTGCGTGGGGATGAGCACCTTGCCGCCCAGGTGGCCGCACTTCTTCTCGCTCGCGAGCTGGTCCTCCCAGTGCACGCCCGCCGCGCCGGCGACGATCATGCTGCGCATGAGCTCGAAGGCGTTCAGCGGGCCGCCGAAGCCGGCCTCGGCGTCGGCGACGATGGGCGCGATCCAGTCGGCGACCGTGCGGATGCCCTCGCTGCGCTCGATCTGGTCGGCGCGCTGCAGCGCGTTGTTGATGCGCCGCACGACGGCGGGCACCGAGTTGGCCGGGTAGAGCGACTGGTCGGGGTAGGTCTGGCCGGAGAGGTTCGCGTCGGCAGCGACCTGCCAGCCCGAGAGGTAGATCGCCTCGAGGCCGGCGCGCACCTGCTGCACCGCCTGGTTGCCGGTCAGTGCGCCGAGCGCTCGCACCGGCGTCGCGGAGGTGTGCAGGCGCTCGAAGAGGCGCTCCGAGCCGCGGCGTGCCAGCGTGTGCTCCTCGACGACCGAGCCGCGCAGCCGGACGACGTCGGCGGCGCTGTAGTCGCGCTTGATGCCGTTCCAGCGGGCATCCGCCGCCCACTCGAGCTCGAGCTCCGCGGCCTCGGTCGCCATCGTGCTCTCGAACTTCGTGGTGTCGGGCTGCTCGGTCATGGTGTCCTCCTCGTTCGTCGCCGGTGTGCTCCGGCGGGGTCCTGCAACCACTGTGCGTGCAGTTCTGCACGGGTTTCGACCATCCGCACGTGAATTTCTTCGTTTCTGCCAACCTGCGCAGTTCTGCCGTAAGGTGCATCCATGACCAGCGAACGCACCGCACCGGGCACCTGGAACCGATCGGTGCCCTCGGCCCCCGAGCCGGCGCCGGTCGACGCGCTGCAGCTCGGCAAGTCCCTGCGCCACGCGCGCAAGCAGGCCGGTCTCACGCTCGACGCCGTGCACGTGGCGATCGGGCTTGCACCCTCGCAGCTGTCGGGCTTCGAGAACGGCAAGCGCGAGGCACGGTTCTCGCAGCTGCAGCAGCTCTCGGCGCTCTATGGGGTGAGCCTCGAGCAGCTCACCGGCACGGCGCCGCCGTCGAAGCGCGCGGCGATGGAGCTGCGGCTCGAGCGCGCGATGCAGTCATCGACCTGGCAGCAGAAGCGGCTGCCCACGATGCGCATCGGCCCGCGCACGCCCGACGACGTGCTGGCGACCACGCTGGCGCTCGTCGACGAGCTCGACCGGGTGGCGGAGGAGCGGGCGGCGACGCCGGAGGAGGCGCGCAGGGCGAATACGGAGCTGCGCGCGCAGATGCGGGCGCGCGACAACCACTTCCCCGAGATCGAGGCGGAGGCCGCCGCGATGCTCGCGAAGGTGGGCTACCAGGCCGGGCCGCTCTCGCAGCACCTCATCGCGGCGATCACCGAGCGCCTCGGATTCAGCGTGCATCACGTGGGCGACCTGCCGCACTCGACCCGCTCGGTGATGGACTACAAGCGCAAGCGCATCTACCTCTCGCGCTCGAGCCACACCGGCCACGACCCGCGCTCGGTGCTGCTGCAGGCGCTCGGGCACCACGTGCTGGGCCACTCGGTGCCCGAGGATTTCGGCGCCTTCCTGCGTCAGCGGATCGAGACGAACTACTTCGCCGCGGCACTGCTGGTGCCCGAGCGGGCCGCAGTGACGTTCCTCGAGGCCGCGAAGCAGGAGCGGCAGCTGGCCGTCGAAGACCTGCGGGACGCGTTCGCCGTCTCCTACGAGGCTGCCGCGCACCGGCTGACGAACCTCGCGACCGTCCATCTGGGCATCCCGCTGCACTTCCAGAAGGTGCACGAGTCGGGCATCATCTACAAGGCCTACGAGAACGACGGCGTCACGTTCCCCACCGACCACATGGGCGCGATCGAGGGCCAGCCGGTCTGCAAGCACTGGACGAGCCGCGAGGTGTTCGACGTCGCCGACAAGGTCAACGCCTTCGAGCAGTACACCGAGACGCCCGCCGGCACCTTCTGGTGCTCGGCGATGACGGAGCGCAGCGCGTCGGGTGAGTTCTCGCTCTCGATCGGCGTGCCGTTCTCGCAGGCCAAGTGGTTCCGCGGCCGGGCCACGAAGGAGCGCTCGATCTCGCGCTGCCCCGATCCCTCGTGCTGCCGGCAGCCCCCGGTCGAGCTCGCCTCCGAGTGGGCAGGGCAGGCGTGGCCGAGCGCCAGGGCGCACTCGCACCTGCTGGCGGCCCTGCCGCCCGGCGCGTTCCCGGGCGTCGACGAGACCGAGGTGTACAGCTTCCTGGCCTCGCGCGACTAGCCCACGGCCGATCAGCCCAGCGCGGTCTCCAGGATCGCCGTGAGCTCGCGCGCAGAGCGCTTGGCCGAGCCCGTCGCCGGGCTGGCCGACTGCGGGCGCCCGACGACCTTGAGCGTGCGGCCGTGCAGGTGCCGCGGCAGCGCGAGATGGATGAACGGCCACGAGCCCTGGTTGAGCGGCTCCTCCTGCACCCAGACGAGCTCGGCGCCCGGGTAGCGGTCGACCGCGGCGTTGATCTCATCGACCGGCAGCGGGTAGAGCTGCTCGACGCGCACGAGCGCGACGTCGCTGCGCTCCCGCTTGGCCAGCTCCGCCTTGAGGTCGTAGTGGATCTTGCCCGAGTGCAGCAGCACCCGCTTGACCCCGGCTGCATCCTGCACCTGCCGGTCGTCGATCACGGTCTGGAAGCGGCCGGTCGTGAAGTCATCGACCGCGCTGGTCGCGTCGCGCAGGCGCAGCATCGCCTTGGGCGTGAACACCACCAGCGGCCGGCGGGGCGTCGCGTACGCCTGCCGGCGCAGCAAGTGGAAGTGGTTCGCCGGCGTCGACGGACGGGCGATCGTCATGTTGTCCTCCGCCGCCATCTGGAGGAAGCGCTCGATGCGACCCGAGGAGTGGTCGGGACCGGCGCCCTCGTAGCCGTGCGGCAGCAGCAGCACGAGCGATGAGTGCTGGTTCCACTTCTGCTCGGCGGAGGCGATGAACTCGTCGATGATGATCTGCGCGCCGTTGGCGAAGTCGCCGAACTGCGCCTCCCACAGCACCAGCGCATCCGGCCGCTCGACCGAGTAGCCGTACTCGAAGCCCATCGCCGCGTACTCGCTCAGCAGCGAGTCGTAGATCGACAGGCGAGCCTGGTCCGAGCCGAGGTTCGCCAGCGGCAGCCACTCCTGGCCGTTCTTGCGGTCGTGCATGACGGCATGGCGCTGCACGAAGGTGCCGCGGCGGGTGTCCTGGCCCGACATGCGCACCGGCGTGCCCTCGAGCAGCAGCGAGCCGAGGCCCAGCAGCTCGCCGAAGGCCCAGTCGATGCCGCCCTCACGGCTCGCCTTGACGCGCTTGTCGAGCACCTGCTTGACCTTCGGGTGCACCTTGAAGCCCTCTGGCGGGTTGCCGTGCGCATCGCCGATGGCATGGATGACGGATGCGTCCACACCGGTCGTGTCCGGCTCGCGGTGGGCGGACTCGGCGTCGGCGGCCTCCTCCGGGGTCACGACGGGCATGGAGCCGGTCGCGGCCGCGTGCGTCTCCATGAAGGCGCGCTCGAGCTTGCCCTGGAAGTCGGCCTGCGCCGCCTCGTACTCCTCCTTGGTGATGTCACCGCGGCCGACGAGGTTCTCGGCGTAGAGGGTGCGCACCGATCGCTTCTGCTCGATCAGCGAGTACATCAGCGGCTGCGTCATGGTGGGGTCGTCGCCCTCGTTGTGCCCACGGCGCCGGTAGCAGATGAGGTCGATGACGATGTCGCGCTTGAACTCCTGGCGGTACTGGAACGCCAGCTCCGCCACCCGCACCACGGCCTCGGGGTCGTCGCCGTTCACGTGCAGGATCGGGGCGTGGATCGACTTCGCGATGTCGGTCGCGTAGGTCGACGAGCGCGACTCGGACGGCGGCGTGGTGAAGCCGAGCTGGTTGTTCACGACCAGGTGCACGGTGCCGCCGGTCTTGTACGCGCGCAGCATCGAGAGCTGGTGCGTCTCGAAGACCACGCCCTGGCCGGCGTTCGCGGCATCGCCGTGCACGAGCACCGGCAGCACGCTGTGCTCGCCGTCGCCGATGCGATCCTGCTTGGCGCGCACGATGCCCTCGAGCACGCCGTTGACGGCCTCGAGGTGCGAGGGGTTCGCCGCGAGGTAGACCGGTACGGTCGAGCCGTCGGCGGCGGTGAACTCGCCCGCGTTGCCCAGGTGGTACTTGACGTCGCCGGAGCCCTGGAAGACGGCGGCGCCCTCGAACTCCTGGAACACCTGGCCGTAGGTCTTGCCGGCGATCGAGGTGAGCACGTTGAGGCGTCCGCGGTGCGGCATGCCCATCGCGACCTCCTCGAGGCCCGCCTCCGCCGCACCGGCGAGCAGCGCGTCGAGGAACGCGATCATCGACTCAGCGCCCTCGAGCGAGAAGCGCTTCTGCCCGACGTACTTGGTCTGCAGGAAGGTCTCGAAGGCCTCCGCCTCGTTGAGCTTGCGCAGGATGCGCATCTGCTCGTCGTGCGTCGGCTTGACGTAGGGCACCTCGAGGTGGCTCTGGAACCACTGTCGCTGCGCCGGGTCGGCGATGTGCATGTACTCGATGCCGATCGTGCGGCAGTACGAGTCGCGCAGCACGCCGAGGATGTCGCGCAGCAGCGCGGAGCGCTTGCCGCCGAAGCCGCCGGTGACGAACTCGCGGTCGAGATCCCAGAACGACAGGCCGTGCTGCTCGATCTCGAGGTCGGGGTGCGTGCGCTGCACGTACTCGAGCGGGTCGATGTCGGCCATCAGGTGGCCGCGCACGCGGTACGAGTTGATCAGCTGCGTGACGCGCGTCTGCTTCGAGAGCTCGTCGGCCTCGCGCACCGAGACGTCGGTCGACCACTTGATCGGCTCGTAGGGGATGCGCAGGTCGGCGAAGATGCCCTTGTAGAAGTCCTGCTCGCCGACGATCAGGCCGTGCACGATCTTCAGGAACTCGCCGGAGCCGGCGCCCTGGATGACGCGGTGGTCGTAGGTGGAGGTGAGGGTGACGGTCTTGCCGACGCCCGCGTCCGCGAGCCGCTCGGGGCTCGAGCCCATGAACTCGGCGGAGTAGTCGAGCGCGCCGACGCCGATGATGGCGCCCTGGCCCGGCATCAGACGGGGCACGGAGTGCACGGTGCCGATGCCGCCCGGGTTCGTGAGCGAGATCGTGGTGCCCGCGAAGTCGCCGGCGCCCAGCTTGTTGGCGCGGGCCTTCTTCACGAGCGCCTCGTAGGCGTTGACGAACTCCTGGAAGTCCATCGTCTCGCAGCCCTTGATGCTCGGCACCAGCAGCGCACGGGTGCCGTCGGGCTTGGGGATGTCGATCGCGATGCCGAGGTTGATGTGCGGCGGCGCGACCATCGAGGGCTTGCCGTCGATGACCTCGTAGTAGACGTTCTGGCTGGGGAAGGCCTTCAGCGCCTGCACGAGCGCGTAGCCGATGATGTGCGTGAACGAGACCTTGCCGCCGCGCGTGCGGCGGAGGTGGTTGTTGATGACGATGCGCTGGTCGATCATCAGCTTCGCCGGCACGGTGCGCACGCTGGTGGCGACCGGCATCGACAGCGACTTGTCCATGTTGGCCGCGAGCGTCTTCGGCATGCCTCGCAGCGTCGTGACGGCGGGCTCGTCCTTGGGCTGCTCGTCGGCCTTCGTCGCGTCGGCCTTCTTCGCCTCCTTGGTCGGCGCATCCGCCGGCACCGGCTTGGGACGTGCGGCCTGCGCGGTGGTCCGGGCGACGATCGCGCCCTCGCTCTTCGCCGGCGCGGGCGTCTCGGCCTGGCCCTCGGTGTCCTCGCGCGGCGCGTCCTGGGCGTGCTGTCCCTCGCCGGAGTCGACCGGCTGGTCCGGGCGCGACTCGGCGCGGACAGGCTGGCGCGGAGGCGCGGGCTTCGACGACTCGGCAGCGGGAGCCGGCGCCGACGCGGGAGCCGGCGCTGGGGGAGCCGCATCGGACGCGGGCTTGGCGGTCTCGCTCATGCTCGTCGCCGCACCCCCGGCGTCACGCTGCTCGGCGTATCGCTCGAGGATGGGCCACCACGATCGGGCGACCGAGTTCTTGTCGTTGATGAAGAGCTGGTACTGCTCCTCGACGAGCCACTCGTTCGCTCCGAAATCGTTGTCGTCCGCAGGGGTGGACACGGTATCGATCGCCTCTTTCGAATCTCCGGGCATGCCGCAGGCAGTCCGCGGCCACACTGCCAACAAGCATAGTGGCGACGCGTGCTGCTCGATGCCTCAGGCGGAGGATCGCTCGAGCGCAAGACCGAGTTCCTGCAGATCGACGCCGGCAGCCTGGACGGCGAGCAGCAGCACCTCCCGGCGCCACACCACGCGCGGCTCGAACAGCAGCGGCATGCCGGCCTCCGGCGGTGTCCGGCCGCCCTTCTCGCCGTTGCAGGCGACGCAGGCCGTGATCGTGTTGAGCCAGCTGGACTCGCCGCCGCGCGAGACCGGCTGGATGTGGTCGATCGTCGCGCCGGGCCGCCCGCAGTACGCGCATCGCCGCCCGTCGCGCTCGAGCATGCCGCGACGGCTCCACGGCACCGGTGCGTAGAGCCGGGTGTGGGGGATCTGCACGTAGTCGTTGAACACCACCACGCGCGGCACCGGCAGCTCCAGCGAGTTCGAGCGGATGAAGCCGTCGGCGGCGAGCACGATCTGCGCGCGCTCCTTGACGATGAAGGCGACGGCGCGCTGCAGCGAAGCGACGCCGATCGGCTCGAGCGTCGCGTTGAGCACCACAACCTGCGCTGTCATCGCTGTCTCCGAGGACCATCCTGACGCATTCGGGTGACCAGTGGGTGTCATCGGTGCCCACTAGCGTCAGGACATGGCCGCAGCGAGCTTCGATGTGGGCGTCGCATCGCTCGACCGCGGCGCGCGCATCGCCGTCGCCACCCTCGTCGACGGTCGTGCCACGGATGCGTCGGTGCACGCGAGCGCGCACGTCGCCGCCGACCCGCGGCTGACCAGGCCGGGCGTGCGAATCGTCTGGCAGGACGCCAAGGCGGTGGTGCCCCTGCTGCTGGATGCGGGCGTGGGCCTCGACCGCGTGCGCGACCTGCGCCTCGTGCACCGCATCCTGGTGGAGGCGCGCGGGCTGGCGGCAGAGGAGCGCTGGGCACGCTCGCTGCGCGGCGAGGCCGAGGGGCTGTTCTCGCTCGCCCCCGAGGCCGAGCCGGTCGAGGCGCTCGCCGAGCAGCTGGCGGCGCAGGAGGCCGCGATCGCCGCCGACGCGGGGCTGCGGATGCTCGCCGCGGCCGAGTCGATGGGCGCCGTGATCGCGGTGGAGCTGAGCCGCCAGGGGCTGCCGTTCGACCGCGCGGCGCACGACGCGCTGCTCACCGAGGCGCTGGGCGAGCGGCCCGTCGGCGTGGGAGCCGCCGCCCGCCCGCGCCGCATGGAGGCGCTCGCCGCCGAGGTGCGCGACGCGCTCGCCGCGCCTGCGCTCAATCCCGATTCGCCGCAGGAGGTGCTGAAGGCGCTCCGGCGCGCGGGGCTCGATGTCGCCTCCACCGCCCGCTGGGAGCTGCGCGAGCACGAGCACCCGGCCGTGGCGCCGCTCATCGAGTACAAGCACCTCGCGCGGCTGCACACCGCCAACGGCTGGGCGTGGGCGCAGCGCTGGGCGCGCACCGACGCGCAGGGCCGCATGCGGCTGGCGATCGAGTACGTGCCCGGCGGCGTCGTCACGGGTCGCTGGGCGACGGAGGGCTCGGGGGCGATGCAGATCGCCAGGCAGATCCGCGGCGCGGTGGCGGCCGAGCCGGGCATGCGGCTGGTGGTCGCCGACGCCGCGCAGCTCGAGCCGCGCGCGCTCGCCGCGATCGCCCGCGACGAGGCGCTCGCCGACGCGGGCCGCGGCACCGACCTCTACCAGGGGCTCGTCGACCGCGGTGTGGTCGACACCAGGCAGCACGCGAAGATCGGCATGCTCGGCGCCCTCTACGGCGGCACCACGGGGGAGTCCGCGCTGGTGCTGCCGCGGCTCGCCCTCGCCTACCCCAGGGCGCTGGCGGTGGTCGAGGGCGCCGCTCGCGCCGGCGAACGGCGCGAGCGCGTGCGCACCTGGCTCGGCCGCACCTCGCCCGTGCCGCCGCGCTGGCGCGACGACGAGCGCGGCGGGCGGCAGGCGCGCGCCTGGGGCAGGTTCACGCGCAACTTCGTCGTGCAGGGCACCGCCGCCGAGTGGGCGCTCGCGTGGATGGCGGGCGTGCGCCGCGCGATCCGCGACGTCGACGGCGCGGCGCTGGTGTGCTTCCTGCACGACGAGGTCATCGTGCAGGCACCGGAGGGGTCGGCGGATGCGGTGGCCGAGGCCGTCAGGTCGGCCGCGGCAGAGGCGGGCAGGCTGCTGTTCGGCCGCTTCCCGATCGACTTCCCGGTGCAGACCGCGGTCGTCGGCGACTGGGGTCAGGCGAAGGACTGAGCGATCTACCCTGGACGCATGCGATTCATCGACGACGTGCCGGAGCACGACCTCACCTACTCCGACGTCTTCCTGGTCCCCAGCCGCAGCGACATCGGCTCGCGCATGAGCGTCGACCTCTCGCCCGACGACGGCACGAGCGCGACGCTGCCGATCGTCGCGGCGAACATGAACTCCGTCACCGGCCCGCGCATGGCCGCGACCCTCGCGCGCCGCGGCGGCCTCGCCGTGCTCACGCAGGATCCGCCGATCGAGCAGACGGTCGCCTCGATCGACTGGGTGAAGTCGCAGCCGATCGGGCTCGAGTCGCCGCACCGCACGAGTCCCGACTCGGTCGTGCTCGACGTGCTCGAGCGGGTCCCGGCGCTCGAGGGCCACTGCCTCGTGGTGGAGGACGCCGACGGCATGCTGCTGGGCGCCATCCCCGCCGAGCGCCTCGCCTCCGCGCTGCCCGATGCGCGATTGGGCGACCTGCTCCACTCGCAGCTGCCGAGCCTCGAGCCGTCCGAGGTCGCCGACGGCCGCAGCATGTTCGCCGCCCTCGAGCGCGAGGGCGTCTCGGTCGCGCCGGTGGTCGAGCACGGCCGCTGCGTCGGCATCGCGTCGCGGCTGGGAGCGCTGCGGCGCGACATCTACCGGCCGGCACTGGACGCATCCGGTCGTCTCAGCATCGCCGTCGCCGTCGGCATCAACGGCGGTCCAGGGGCCAAGGCGCGGGCGCTCGTCGATGCGGGCGCCGATGTCGTGGTGGTCGACACCGCGCACGGCCACCAGAGCGGCATGCTGCGAGCGCTCGAGGCCGTGCGGGCCGCGGTCGGCGACCAGATCCCGGTCGCGGCCGGCAACGTGGTCTCCTCCGACGGCGTGCGCGACCTGGCCGCGGCGGGTGCATCCATCCTCAAGGTCGGCGTGGGCCCCGGTGCGATGTGCACGACGCGCATGATGACCGCGGTCGGCCGCCCGCAGTTCTCCGCCGTGCTCGACACCGCCGCCGCCGCGCTCGAGCTCGGCGCCCGCGTCTGGGCGGACGGCGGCGTGCGCTACCCGCGCGACGTCGCGCTCGCGCTCGCGGCGGGAGCGTCGAGCGTCATGGTCGGCTCGTGGTTCGCCGGCACCATCGAGGCGCCCGGCCGGCTGCAGCGCGACGCGCAGGGCAGGCTCTACAAGGAGTCGTGGGGCATGGCCTCCACACGCGCGGTGCTGGGCCGCAACGCCGGCATCGACGCCTACGAGCTCGCGCGCAAGACGCTCTTCGCCGAGGGCATCTCCACCTCGACCATCCTGCTCGACCCGCAGCGGCCCAGTGTCGAGGACCTGGTCGACATGATCACCTCCGGCGTGCGCTCCTCGTTCACCTACGCGGGCGCGGCGAGCGTGCCAGAGTTCCGCGAGCGCGCCCGCGTCGGCGTGCAGTCGGCGGCCGGCTACGAGGAGGGAAAGGCGCTCCCGGTCAGCTGGTGAGGCTCGGTGACCGACACCTGCGACGCAGAGCGGATGCGTCCGGCCGGTGGCGGTAGGATTTCGCGCGTGACCGACGACCATAGTCATAGTCCCGAGCCGGAACCGATCGGCTGATGGATCTCATCCTCATATCCATCGGCGTCATCCTGACGATCGGAACCGGCCTCTTCGTGGCCAGCGAGTTCGCGCTGGTCAATCTCGACCGCTCCGAGGTGGAGGCCCGCCGCGACCGGGGCGAGGCCAGGCTCGACGGCACGATCAAGGCGCTCAAGCAGACCTCGACGCACCTCTCGAGCGCCCAGCTCGGCATCACGCTCACCACCCTGCTCACCGGCTTCACGATGGAGCCGGCGATCTCGCGGCTGCTCACCCCCGTGCTCGTCTCGTGGGGGCTCGAGGAGGGCTTCGCCGGCCCGCTCTCGAGCGTGATCGCCATGACCGGCGCGACCATCCTGTCGATGATCGTCGGCGAGCTCGTGCCCAAGAACCTCGCGCTCGCGAAGCCGCTCGGCACCGCGATCGGCGTCACGCCGTTCCAGCGCGCCTTCACCGCGGTGTTCAAGCCCGCCGTGCTGGCGCTCAACGGCTCGGCCAACGGCATCCTGCGCTCGATCGGGCTGGAGCCGAAGGAAGAGCTCTCGGGCGCGCGCACCGCCGAGGAGCTCACCACGCTCGTGCGCCGCAGCGCCATGGAGGGCGCGCTCGACGCCGATGCGGCCACGCTGCTCTCGCGCACGCTGCGCTTCTCGGAGCTCTCGGCCGGCGACGTCATGACGCCCAGGCCGCGGGTCGAGGCCATCGAGCGCAGCGACTCCGTCGCCGACCTCGTCACGCTCGCGCACCGCACCGGCCTGTCCCGCTTCCCGGTCATCGACGGCGACCTCGACGAGGTGATCGGCATCGCCCACGTCAAGCAGGCGATCTCGGTGCCGCGCGAGCGGCGTGCCGACGTGCCGGTCGCCGCCATCGCCGAGGATCCGCACCGGGTGCCGGAGTCGGTGCACCTGGATGCGCTGCTGGCCGATCTCAAGGAGCGCGGCTACCAGCTCGCCATCGTCGTCGACGAGTACGGCGGCACCGCCGGCATCGCGACGCTCGAGGATCTCGTCGAGGAGGTCGTCGGCGAGGTCGCAGACGAGCACGACCGCATGCACGTCGATGTCGTCCAGGGCCCCGGCTGGGTCACGTTCCCCGGTGAGTTCCGGCCGGACGAGCTGCGCGAGCGCGCCCGCATCGAGATCCCCGAGGATGGGCCCTTCGAGACCGTCGGCGGCTTCATCATGGCCGAGCTCGGCACGCTGCCGGTGGTCGGCGACACGGTCGAGATCGACAGCGGCACGCTCCGGGTCGAGCGGATGGACGGCCGCCGCGTCGACCGCGTGCGGCATGTCGACCGCCCCGTGCGGCAGGAGGAGCAGCGATGAGCGACTGGCTCGGCATCATGTGGCTGTTCATCCTGCTGGCGGCCAACGCCTTCTTCGTCGGCGCGGAGTTCGCCGTCATCTCGGCCAAGCGCAGCCAGATCGAGCCGCTCGCCGACCGCGGCAACGCCGCGGCGAAGCTGGCGCTGTGGGCGATGGAGCACGTCTCGCTCATGCTGGCCATGTGCCAGCTGGGCATCACCGTCTGCTCGCTGCTGATCCTGAACGTCTCCGAGCCGGCGATCCACCACCTGCTCGAGGGACCGCTGGAATGGACCGGGCTGTCGCCAGAGGTGGTCTCGGTCGTCGCGTTCGTCATCGCCCTGCTGCTGGTGACCTACCTGCACGTGGTGCTGGGCGAGATGGTGCCGAAGAACGCCGCGTTCACGGTGCCCGATCGCGCCGTGTTGCTGCTCGCGCCGCCGCTGGTGCTGATCTCGCGCGTGTTCAAGCCCGTCATCTGGGCCATGAACGCGGTCGCGAACGGCATCCTGCGACTGTTCCGCGTGCAGCCGGTGGATGAGGCGGCGAGCGCCTTCACGATCGACGAGGTCGAGACGATCGTCGAGACCTCGAAGCGCGAGGGCCTGCTGTTCGACCCGACCGGCGCCATCACCCGCACGTTCGAGTTCACCGAGCGCCACGTGCGCGACGTGGCGCTGCCGCTGGGCGACATCGTCACGCTGCCGGCGGGCGCCACGCCCACCGACATCGAGGCGGCGGTGCGCGAGCGCGGCTTCTCGCGCTACGTCATCACCGACGTCGACGGCGCGCCGAGCGGCTACGTGCACATCAAGGACGTGCTCGGGGCCGACGACGCGCACGCCGACCTGCCCGTGCCCGGCAAGCGCATCCGTCAGCTCGCCTCGATCTATCAGGACGCGGAGGTCGAGGACGCGCTGGCGCTCATGCGCTCCACCGGCGCGCACATCGCGCGGTCGTTCGACGCCAATGGCGAGACCACCGGGCTGCTGTTCCTGGAGGACATCATCGAGGAGCTCGTCGGCGAGGTGCGCGATGCCACCAGGAGGCTCTTCTGAAGCCTGAGCGCGGCTGGCTGTGGCTCGCGTTCGGCGGCGTGCACGCCCTGCTCGCGATCCTCAACATCCCGAGCGTGTCGGATGCGTACGGCGACGTGCTCAGCGTCTACCCGTTCTGGCTGGAGCAGGGCCTGGGCACCGACGGCCGGCCGAGCGAGTGGCTCGGGATCGACGTCGAGTGGGTGTACCCGCTGCTGGCATGGGCGCCCATCCTGGTCTCGGGCGTGCTGGGGCCAGAAGCCCTGCCGCTGGTCTGGATGCTCATGGTGACGGCGCTGGATGCCGTCGCCTTCGCACTGCTGCTGCGGGTGCGGCGCGGCCACGTGCTCGGCTGGACGTGGCTCGCCCTGCAGCTCGCGCTCGGCCCGGTCGCGCTCGCGCGCATCGACACCGTGACCGTCGCGGTGTGCATCATCGGGCTCATCGCGCTGCGCAGCCAGCGGCCGGGCGTCGCCGCCGCCGCGTTCACGGCCGCCGCCTGGATGAAGGTGTGGCCGGGCGTGCTCTACCTGGCGCTGCTGATCGCGCGCAGGGAGCGGCTGCGCATCGTGATCGCCGGCGCGCTGGTCTCCGGCGCCGTGCTCGCGATCGCCGCGCTGCTGGGCTCGCAGCACGCGCTCTCGTTCCTGCTCCAGCAGGAGGATCGCGGCCTGCAGATCGAGGCCGTCGCCGCGACCCCCTTCATGTGGCAGGCGATGCTGGGCGAGGGCCACGTGTACTTCGACCGGCAGATCTACACCTTCCAGGTGGACGCGCCGGGGGTGGGCCGCACCGCCGATCTCGCCACGCCCGTGCTGATCGCCGCGGTCGTGGCGCTCTGCGCGCTGGGGGCGCTCGCGGTGCGGCGCTCGCACCGCCGGGAGGCGATCGTGTGGCTGGCGGTGGCGCTCGTGGCGTCGATGATCGTCACGAACAAGGTCGGCTCGCCTCAGTTCGTGCTGTGGCTGACGGTGCCGGCGCTGCTGCTGGCCGAGCTCGGCGCGCGCCGGCATTGGATCGGTGTGGGCGCGATCGGGCTCGTCGCGGCGCTGACCCACCTGCAGTTCCCCTGGACGTACGACTCGCTCGTGAGCGCCGATCCCTTCGGCGTGCTGCTGCTGACCCTGCGCAACCTCGTGCATGTCGGGATCCTGGTCGGCGCGGTGTGGATGCTGCTGCGGGCCGCGCGCCGCGGGCCCTACGCGCTGTCAGTGGATGAGCGTCGCGAGCAGGTCGCGCACGCGAGCGGACTCGATCAGGAAGGCGTCGTGGCCGAAGCCGCTCTCGAGCACGATCGGCTCGGCACCGGAGACGCTCGTGGCGATGCCGGCGGCGAGCCGCTGCTGATCGGCGACGGGGAAGAGCCGGTCGCTGGAGATGCCGACGACGAGCGCCGGTGAGGTGATGCGCTCGAGCGCCGCCTCGACGCCGCCGCGGCCGCGGCCGACGTCGTGGGTGGTCATCGCGTCGACCAGCCGCACGTAGGAGCCCGCGTCGAATCGGCGCGTGAAGCGGTTGCCGTGCACGTCGAGGTACGACTCCACCTGGAAGCGGCCGCCCGCGAGCGGGTCGACGCTCGACTGCCAGGAGCGCTGGAAGCGCTCGTTGAGCTCCTGCTGCGAGCGGTAGCCGAGCATCGCCATGCGGCGCGCGAGCGCGAGGCCGCGGGCGGGCCCGGCGTGCCCGGGCAGGTCGTAGAAGTCGCCGCCGAGCCAGCCAGGATCGCTCGTGACGGCCTCGATCTGCAGCGTGTTCTGCGCGATCTGGTCGGCGCTGGTGGCGGCGTTCGAGGCGAGCAGCGCGGTCGCAGCCACGCGATCGGGGTGCGTGACGGCCCACTCGAGCGCGTGCATGCCGCCCATCGAGCCGCCGACCACGGCGTGCCAGCGTGCGACGCCGAGCCGGTCGGCCAGCCGGCGCTGCGCCTCGACCTGATCGCGCACGGTCACGCGCGGGAAGCGCGAGCCCAGCTCGATGCCGTCCGCGCCGAGCGAGGCCGGGCCGGTGGAGCCCTGGCAGCCGCCCAGCATGTTGGGCGCGACGACGAAGTGCCGATCGGTGTCGATCGCGAGCCCGGGGCCCACGACCTCCTCCCACCAGCCGGCGGTCGCGTGGCCGGGCCCCGCAGCCCCGCACACGTGGCTGTCGCCGGTGAGGGCGTGCAGCACCAGCACGGCGTTGTCGCGCGCCGCGTTCAGCGTCCCCCACGTCTCGTAGGCGACCACCGCATCCGCGATCGACGCGCCGGCCTCGGTGTCGAGGTCGCCGATGCGTGCGAACTGCCGATCGCCGGGATCGTCGCCGGGACGCCAGGCGCCCGTGACAGGCACGGGCGTCGGGTCGCCGGGGGCGCCGAGGCCGCCGTCGAGCAGACGGGAAGCGGGCACCCGCGAGGCAGGCTGCGCGTCGTCGCTCAGCTGCCAGTCCACGGTTGCCCGCCTCTCTCGTCGGTCAGACCGCGGCGCTCGCCAGCGCCTCGGACTGCTTCGCAGCCGCCTCGAGGCCGCTGCTCAGGTCGGCGATCAGGTCGTCGACGTGCTCGATGCCCACCGAGAGGCGCACGAGGCCCGGTGTCACGCCCGCCGAGAGCTGCTGCTCGGGGCTGAGCTGCGCGTGGGTGGTGCTGGCGGGGTGGATGACGAGCGAGCGCACATCGCCGATGTTCGCGAGGTGGCTGAAGAGCTCGAGCGCGTTCACGAACGCCTTGCCCGCCTCGACGCCGCCGACGAGCTCGAACGACAGCACCGCGCCGGTGCCCTTGGGGGCGATCTGCGTGCCGCGCTGGTGCCACGGGCTCGAGGGAAGGCCCGCGTAGTGCACCTGGGCGATCTGCGGGTGCGCCTCGAGGAACTGCGCCACCTTCGTGGCGTTCTCGACGTGGCGGTCGATGCGCAGCGACAGCGTCTCGATGCCCTGCAGCAGCTGCCAGGCGTTGTCGGGCGATGCCACCGAGCCGGTGTCGCGCAGCAGCGTGACGCGCGCCTTGATGATGTAGGCGATGCCGTCGCCGAGCGCTTCCGTGAAGGTGACGCCGTGGTACGACTCGTCGGGAGTGGTGAGTCCGGGGAACTTGTCGGACTCGGACCATGCGAACTTGCCGCCATCGACGATCGCGCCGGCGACGACCGAGCCGTGGCCGCCGAGGAACTTCGTCGCCGAGTGCACGACGATGTCGGCGCCGTGCTCGAGCGGGCGGATCAGGTAGGGCGTGGCGATCGTGTTGTCGACGATGAGCGGCACGCCCGCGTCGTGCGCCACGCCGGCGACGCCGGTGATGTCGAGCAGGTTGATGCGCGGGTTGCCGACGGTCTCGCCGAACAGCGCCTTCGTGTTCGGGCGGATGGCGGCGCGCCATGCCTCCAGGTCGTCCTGGTCCTCGATGAAGGTGACCTCGATCCCCAGCTTGCGCAGGGTGAAGTTGAAGAGGTTGTAGGTGCCGCCGTAGATCGACGAGGACGACACGATGTGGTCGCCGGCCTGGGCGATGTTGAGGATCGCGTACGTCGTCGCCGACTGGCCGGAGGAGAGCAGCAGCGCGGCGGTGCCGCCCTCGAGCGCGGCGATGCGATCCTCGGCCACCCCCGTCGTCGGGTTCTGGATGCGCGTGTAGATGTTGCCGAACTCGGCCAGGCCGAACAGGCGGGCCGCGTGGTCGGTGTCGTCGAACACGTACGAGGTGGTGCGGTACACGGGCGTGATGCGCGCCTTGGTGGTCGGGTCGGGCTGCGCGCCCGCGTGGACCTGCAGGGTCTCGAACTTCCAGTCGCTCATGGTGTCTCCTTGCTGGGGCCGGCGGTGCCGGGTCGAACTGAAGCCTTCCGACGAGTCTGCGCCGGTTCGGCCCCGAGTGCCAGGCACCCGGACGCACGACGTAACACTCGGCTCGGGTGGCGCCTGCACGCATCCGATGCTTGCATGTCGATATGAGCGAGAAGCGGATCATCGTCACCGGAGCATCGAGCGGCATCGGCGAGGCGGTCGCCAGGCAGGCCGTCGCCCGCGGCTGGCAGGTGCTCGCGGTCGCCCGCCGGGCGGAGCGGCTGGAGGCGCTCGCCGCCGAGATCGGCTGCGAGACCTTCGCCGCCGACCTGACGCAGGAGGATGCGGTCGCGGCGCTGGCCGAGGCGGCGGCGACGTTCCGCCCCACGGGCCTCGTGCAGGTCGCCGGGGGCGCGAAGGGCGCGGCGCCGCTGGGGGAGACCACGATCGAGGACTGGCGGTGGATGTTCGAGTCGAACGTCATCGCCACCAAGCGCGTGATCGATGCCCTGCTGCCGCTGCTGCGGCGCTCGACCGCCGCGCCGCAGCAGGACGGCTCCGCCTCGTACGCGGAGATCATGGTGGTCACCTCGATCGCCGCGACCGTCTCCTACCAGGGCGGCTCGGGCTACAACGCGGCGAAGTCGGCCGAGAAGCAGCTCATCGACGTGCTGCGGCTCGAGCTGTTCGGCGAGCCCATCCGGGTCATGGAGGTGGCGCCGGGCATGGTCTGGACCGAGGAGTTCAGCCTCGTGCGCTTCGGCGGCGACCAGGCGAAGGCGGATGCGGTGTACAAGGACGTGCAGGACCCGCTGTCGGCCGATGACGTGGCGCGCGTCATGACCGACATCCTGGCGCTGCCCGGGCACGTGTCGGTCGACGAGACCATCATCAAGCCGGTCGCGCAGACGCATCCGTGGATGGTGCACAAGGGGCCGCTGGTCGCGAAGGGCTGACGCCGCGCACGTCCCGCGCGGTGCTCAGCCGCCGGGGATGGGTGCTGGTGCCTCGGCGCGCTCGGCCGGCGGCTCGGGGTCTGCGAAGGCGAGCCTCGGCACCGCGATCAGGCCGATGGTCGCGGCGAGCGCGGTGACGCCGCAGATGACCCAGACGATGATGTAGCCGCCGAGGCTCGCGGCGGTGCCGATGGCGCCGGCCGCGAGCACGATGGCGAAGATCGATGAGGCGAACGAGCCGCCGATGGTCTTGGTGGTGTTCGTCATGGCGGTCGCGACGCCGGTCTGGCCGCGCGGCGCCGCTGCTGCCGCGGCGGCCGGGAGAGCGCCGACGAGCGCACCGGAGCCGAGCCCGGCGATGCTCATGCACAGGAAGACCTGCCAGATCTCCAGGTGCAGCGGCACGAGCAGCAGGTAGCCGATCGCGACGAGGGCGGCGGCGACGATCAGCAGCAGGCGCGGCCGCACCCTGGAGGAGAGCACCGCGAGCGTCGCTGCGCCGACGATGAGCGAGAGCAGGTACACGCCGATGAGGATCGAGCGGCCGCTCGCGTCGAGCCCGAGCCCGTAGCCGAGCGCCGGATCGGTGCCCGCGTAGGTCGCCAGCGGCGTCTGCGCGCCGAGCAGGCTCACGCCGACGAGGCCCGCGGTGAGCTGCACCGGCCACATCGAGGGCTGGCGCATGACGCGCAGGTCGATCGCGGGGTCGTCCTTGCCGAGCACCCAGCGGCCGAACGGCAGCAGCAGGGCGATGCCGATCGCCATGACAGCCCAGCCCCACCAGGCTTCGGGCCCGCCGATCTTCAGGAAGGTGAGCCCCGACGTGATCGTCAGAAGCGAGAGCGCCAGCAGCACGAAGCCCCCGGCGTCGAGCTTCCGGTCGGGCAATGGCTCCGAGTCGGGCACGCCCCAGAGGATCGCGAAGAAGCAGAGCGTGACCATCGCGGCGGGGAGCATGAGCGTCGGCATCATCGCGTCGTCGAAGGCACCGAAGGCGACCGCGGCGCCGAGCGCACCGATGATCGCACCCGCCTGCAGGGCGATCACGAGCAGGCCGGCTGCGCGGCGGGTGGAGGAGGGTGCGACGCCCGTGCGACGGCCGCGATCGAAGATGAGCGCGACCTCGAGCGGCAGCCAGACCGTGTACGCGCCCTGCAGGGAGAACGCGATCAGGTAGCTCCAGAAGTCGCCCGCGAAGGCCATCCACCAGCTGGCGCCCGCCGTGATCACGGTCGAGAGCAGCAGCATCTTCTTGTGGCCGTGCATGTCGCCGAGCTTCGCCAGCACCGGCACCATCAGGGCGGAGAGCAGCAGCTGCCCGGCCTCGAACCAGTTCACGTCGGCATCGGTCACGCCGATGTGGCGTGCGATGTCGGGTGTGAGGGTCACGTAGTAGCCCTGCAGGACGCCGCTCGTGAGCTCGACGCACACCAGCCAGCCGATGAGTGCAAGGGGCACGGCGCGCAACGCTGTCACGCATGCATCTTGGCACTCGCACGGCAGGAATCCTCAGATCTCGGCACGGACGCGCGGATGCGGAGCGGCCGCGTAGACTGGGTGCATGCGTGCCAACCACCCGTTCGTGATCTCCGTGCGCGACATCGTGCGGAAGCCCGGGCAGATGCGCGAGGTCATCGAGACCGCACCCTTCGGAGAGAAGATCGGTGAGGGTCTCGCGGTCGTGCTGCCCGAGCAGCCCGTCGAGCTCGTGCTGCGCCTCGAGAGCGTGCACGAGGGCATTCTCGCCACCGGAACGGCCGGCGTGACCGCGCTGGCGACCTGCGCGCGATGCCTCACGGAGTTCGACCTCGACATCGATGTCGACTTCCTCGAGCTGTTCACGTATGATGGTGCGTCGGAATCCGACTACCTCGTGGTCGACGAAACAGTCGACATGCATGCGGTGGTTCGGGACGCGGTCGTGCTGGCGCTGCCGTTCCAGCCGGTCGACCGACCGGACTGCTCAGGACTCGATCCTGAGACAGGGGAGCGGCTCGAGCCTGGCACCGATCCCGTGCCGGAGGAGACCATCGATCCACGATGGGCAGCGCTCCAGGAATTCGCACAAGACGTAACCGACGATCCGTCGGAAGATGACGCCCAGGCGTCGAAGAAGGAGTGAGCAATGGCTGTTCCCAAGAGGAAGATGTCGCGGTCGAACACCCGCGCGCGCCGTTCGCAGTGGAAGGCCGAAGCGCCCAAGCTCGTCAAGACCATCGAGGGCGGCAAGACCGTCTACAGCCTGCCGCACCGCGCGAAGGTCGTCGAGGACTCGGCCGGCACGCCGCTGTACATGGAGTACAAGGGCCGCAAGGTCGCCGACGTCTGATCCCTCTGACGAGGATCGCCGTCGCATGACGGAGCACACCAGCCGTCTGCTCGAGCAGCTCGGGGTCGATATCGACCCCGAGCTACTCGCGTTGGCCCTGACGCATCGCTCGTGGGCGTACGAGCAGGGCGGTGTGCCGCACAACGAGCGCCTCGAGTTCCTCGGCGACTCGATCCTCGGCCAGGCCATCACGATCGAGCTCTACCGCCGCTTCCCCGATGCGCCGGAAGGCGATCTCGCCAAGCGCCGAGCCGGCGTGGTCTCGACGGTCGCGCTCGCCGAGGTAGCCCGCGCCATCGGGCTGGGCGCGCACATCAGGCTCGGCAAGGGCGAAGCCGCTTCTGGCGGTGCCGAGAAGGCGTCGATCCTCGCGGACACGATGGAGGCCGTCTTCGGCGCCGCCTTCCTGAGCGCCGGGCACACCGCCTCGGCGCAGCTCGTGCTGCGCCTGGTCGCCCCGCTGCTCGACGACCCGGGCCGCACCGGCGCCGCGCTCGATCCGAAGACGGCGCTGCAGGAGGTGGCGGCCGCGCAGCACCGCGGCGCACCGGTCTACGAGATCGAGGCCGCCGGGCCGGATCACGCCCGCACCTTCACCGCGACTGTGCTGATCGACGGCCAGGCAGTCGCGACCGGCACCGGCACCAGCAAGAAGGTCGCCGAGATGGGCGCTGCGCTCACCGCGTACGACGCCCTCGTCGCGACGGTCGCCGCCGACCAGCCGCTGCGCTGACATGCCGGAGCTGCCAGAGGTCGAGGTCGTGCGCGCCGGCCTCGCGCCCGCCGTCACCGGCGCCCGCATCGAGGGCGTCGAGGTGCTCGACGAGCGCTCCATCTCGCGCCACGAGGGAGACGCGGCCGCGTTCGAGGCGGCGCTGCTCGGCCGCAGGCTCGGCGTGCCCGCGCGACGCGGCAAGTTCCTCTGGATCCCGCTCGAGCCCGAGCACGGCCGGCAGACGACGGATGCGCTGCTCGCGCCGGGCGCGCATCGTGCGCTGATGGCGCACCTGGGCATGTCGGGGCAGGTGCTCGTGCGGGAGCCAGGAGCAGCCGCCGACCGGCACACGCGCATCCGGATCCTGATCGACCAGCCGCAGCACGGCTCGCTCGAGATCCGCTTCGCCGACCAGCGGCTCTTCGGCGGCCTCGCGGTGCGGCCGCTGGTGGTCGGCGAGGGCGGTGGCGCGGTGCCCGACCAGGCCGCGCACATCGCGCTGGATCCGCTCGAGCCGGCCTTCGACGCATCCGCCGTCGCCCGTCGTCTGCGGCTGCGCCGGCAGGGGGTCAAGGCGGCGCTGCTCGACCAGCAGCTGGTCTCGGGCATCGGCAACATCTACGCCGACGAGGCGCTCTGGCGCAGCCGGCTGCACTACGCGACGCCCGGCCAGCGGCTCACCCAGGCGCGCGCGCTGGCGCTGCTCGCCGACGTGCGCGACGTGCTCGAGCGGGCGCTCGCCGAGGGCGGCACCTCGTTCGACGCGCAGTACGTGAACGTCAACGGGCAGGCCGGCTACTTCGAGCATTCTCTGAACGCCTACGGCCGCGGCGGCCAGCCCTGCAGGCGCTGCGGCGCGATCATGGTGCGCGAGGCGTGGATGAACCGCGGCTCGACCCGCTGCCCGCGCTGCCAGCGGCGGCCGCGCGGCCTGGCATAGCCTGGATCGAATCGCCCATGCGCTGTGACGACTCTGACCGTGTCATGCTTCCGTTGTGAAGCTTCCGTCGGAACTCGTCCCGCGTCTTGATTTTCAGTCAGCCCTGCAAACTGAGCTTGTCAGTTCTAGCAAACTGTTGCCTCGCCGGTGGGACCGCATGGTGCTTCTAGATAGCCATGTGAAGCTCGCGACCAATATGAAGAACCGGGCCTCCAAGCAGTTCGACGTCAACCGTGCGGACATTGTCTTCGCCGACAAGAACCGCCGCGGCTCACGCGCGATCAGCGAGATTGGAATCTTCGAACGAACGCTCTATCGCGCTCTAGTGGAACTGATTCGTAATTCTCTACCGGCTCATATCGCAGAAAGGTCCGAGCATCGTGCCTTTCGAGCTGCCCCTCTAGCAGTGGACAGTGCGAGGTATGTCTCGTCTACCGATATCTCGTCGTATTACGAGTTCGTCGATCACGAGGCACTCGGACAGGAACTAGAAGCGCAGTCGGGCGAGGCCTTAGCGATCGACAGTCTCCTAGAGGTGCTTGGCGCTCTGATGGGGCGACGTGTGGGGCTGCCTCAGATCCACGCTTCCAGCGACGTGCTTGGCGACACGTACATCGACGTCGTTCGAAGAAGGCTAGTTCGAGCGGGATACGCGGCCTTCTCATACTCGGATGATTTCAGGATCGCTACACCTACGTTGGCTGACGCGAAGAGCGCCCTGGAGATGTGTGCTCGTGAGGCACGTGAGTTGGGTCTGACACTGAACGAATCGAAGACGTATACCTTCGGGCGAGAGAAATATGTGTCGTCGCTCGAAGACTTCTCGTCTGCGGAATTGCAGTTGTTTACGGGCGATGAACTTAGGGAGCTCGAAGTTGTTCGCTTAGGAGTGTACGAGCCGCTTGCGGATGTCGACGAGTACAGTGATGAGGAGGCCGGTTTCGGGGTGGATCTTGCGGATCCTGGCAGTGACGAAGACCTGCATTCGGAGACGGAGTTCGACGTTGCCGGGTTGCCCTCCATCGCCCGGACGGAAGCAGCGGAGAAGGCTTTGTCGGCCTGGCTGGAACAAGTAGGTGCCGAGGATCAAGAGGCGCAACTAATCGCTACTACAGAGTCGCTCCTGAGAGTTTCACTGCCGATCCTGGGCGCTGCGGCATCGCGGAGTGCTTTGCCTCACATTTCTCTCGTGCTCCGGCTGGCGCCCTCACTGACGCCCGCAGCTGCGACCTATCTGATCATGCTGAGCCGTACAGGCCGGGCTGCCCGCGTCGAAGTCCAGGAAGCGCTCGATGTGTTGATTGAAGAATCGGCTCACAGCGATTGGCAACGGGCGTGGCTGGCCGAGGCCGCCGGATGGCTCCGCTCAGCAGGCGTCGATCGCGAATATCACCGTTGGTTACGCAACCTGTTGATGTCCGAACGCTCGGGACTCGCGGCAGTTGCCGCAGCTTCCATGGGGCGGCTCGGTATCGCGAACGTCTCCGAGTTGCAGAGGTTGCTCGATGCTGTGCATCCGGCTTGGCGACACCTGGTGCTGTGGGGGCTGGCGAAGCAAGACGGGGCAGCAGCAATGAGTGTCGCCGAGGACATGCTGGAACGCTCGCTAGTGGCGGCGACGGTTGAGAACCCAAGGTAACGAAGTCGGGTCGGATCGCGCTGAGGCCGCGGTCGGGCAGCTGAACCGCGCATTGGGGGACCTTCAGCGGCGCCTTGAGCAGTTGACGCATCGCGCGGGGGGCAGCCGGCTTCGCGGCGAGAGCAGTGAGAGTGGTGACATGGCGCTCCAAGCAACGGTGTTGAGATTGATGACAATCACCGAGGCTTTCTGCGTCGGTCGGCTCGTAGAGTTAGCAGACCTTTCGTCCGAGGCGAACGCTGCGTCTCCACGACGGGCGATGCTTGACGATGCTCTAATGCACGCAAGCGGCTCTTGGCAAGCAATGGAACGTGCTTTCAAGGATTGGCACAGTGTGAAGCCGTCTTGGTCGTCGCTTCGCGGACCCACCGAAGTCCGGAACGCGGTAGCGCACGGCCTTGGCGCACTCACTCATCGACAGAAGTTGTCGCGTACCGCGACCGTCAGTCGCATCAACTCTGTTGGTGCGGGCGTGAACGAGTTCGACCGCATCAGACTCGACCCGGCCATCGTGACTGCAATTGCGGAAGTGTGCGCGACATTCATTCGCGACTTGGACGCGCGATCGTTTAGGGAATTCTGAGGGTGTGAACTCGGACCATCCGAATTGCGCGACTTCGACGAGCGCTGCGTCCAAAATTCGCGTGCGTGCGGCCGCGCGCCGCACCACCCGCGTCCTGCCTCGCCACAGGAGTGCGGACTTAGACTGGATCGATGGCCTTCGACGGATTCTCGCCCGACGCGTTCGCCTTCTACGCCGAGCTCGAGGCGAACAACGAGCGCCCCTGGTGGCTGGCGAACAAGGCGCGCTACGACGAGCAGGTGCGCGCGCCCTTCGAGGCGCTCGGCGAGGAGCTCGAGCCGGTCGCGAGCAGCGTGAAGATCTACCGCCCGTACCGCGACGTGCGCTTCAGCCACGACAAGACGCCCTACAAGACCCGCCAGGGGCTGTTCGCGCAGCGTGCGCCCGGCATCGGCTGGTTCCTCAACCTCGACGCGAGCGGCGTCTGGATCGGCGGCGGCTTCTTCGGCGACGCGACGTTCACGAAGGCGTATCGCGCCGCGGTCGAGGCCGCCGGCCCAGGCACCGAGCTCGAGGGCGTCATCGAGGAGCTCACCGTCGCCGGCTACGAGCTCGGCGGCGAGCAGCTGAAGACCGCGCCGCGCGGCACCGACCCCGAGCATCCGCGCATCGCGCTGCTGCGCTACAAGTGGGTCACCGCCCGCCGCCACCTGTCACCGGCGGATGCGTCCGGTCCGGCACTGCTGGACGCCCTGTTCGACATGGTCGACGAGGTGCAGCCGCTGGTCGGCTGGGCGGCGGCGAACGTGGCGCCGAAGCGCTAGTCAGCCCATGATGCGCTTGGTGATCGCCGCTCGCAGCTCGGTGAACGGCGGGTAGATCACCCGCAGCGTGTCGATCGCGGCGGGCTTGGACAGCACCGCTTTGCGGTGGCTGAACGCCTCGAACGAGAAGCGCCCGTGGTAGCGGCCCATGCCGCTCTCGCCGACGCCGCCGAAGGGCAGCGACTTCGCCCCGTAGTGCGCGACCGCCACGTTCACGCCCAGCGCGCCAGAGCTGGTCTCGCGCTCGACGCGCCGGACGACCTCGCGGTCGCGCGCGAAGACGTACAGCGCCAGCGGCTTGTCGCGGCCCCGCATCGCGTCGATGAAGCCGTCCACCCCGTCGACCGGCAGCACCGGCAGGATCGGGCCGAAGATCTCCTCCTGCATCGCCGGCGCATCCGCGTCGACGTCGGTGAGGATCGTGGGCGCGAGGTAGCGCTGGTCGGCGTCCGCGTCGCCGCCGGTCACGACGGTGCCGCCTTCCAGCATGCTCTGCAGCCGGGCGAGATGCTCGCCGTTGATGATGCGCGAGTAGTCGGGGGAGGTGCGCGCGTCGCCGAGCTGCTCGGCGGTCGCGCGCCGCAGCTCGTCGACGAGCTCGTCGGCCACCTCGCGGTCGACGCGGATGTGGTCGGGGGCGACGCAGGTCTGGCCGGCGTTCAGCCACTTGCCCCAGGCGATGCGGTCGGCGGCGACCGCGATGTCGGCCGAGCGGTGGACGTAGGCCGGGCTCTTGCCGCCGAGTTCGAGCACCGTCGGCGTCAGGTGCTTCGCGGCCGCCGCCGCGACGATGCGCGCCACCCGCGAGTTGCCGGTGTAGAAGATCAGATCCCACCGCTGCTCGAGCAGCGCGGTCGTATCCGGCACGCCGCCCTCGATCACTCGCACCGAGCGCGGGTCGAGGTAGGCGGGCATGAGCCGCGCCAGCAGGGCGGAGGTCGCCGGGGCCACCTCCGAGGGCTTCAGCAGCACCGCGTTGCCGGCCGCGATCGCGCCCACCAGCGGCCCGAGCGCGAGCTGCAGCGGGTAGTTCCAGGGCGCGATCACGAGCGTCGCGCCGAGCGGCTCGGCGACCGTCCTGCCGAGCGCGGGCTGGAGCGCGAGCGGCAGCGGCACCGGCGCGGGCAGCATCCAGCGCCACAGCTGGCGCCTCGCGTGCTTCGCCTCGCCGACCGTGAACGCGATCTCGCTCAGGTGCGCCTCGACCTCGCTCTTGCCGAGATCGGCGGCGAGCGCCGCCTCCCACAGCGACACGTTCTGCAGCAGCATCCGCTCGAGCCCGTCGAGCTGCTGCTCGCGGTACTGCCGCGGCCGGGTCAGCCCGCTCGTGACGGCCGCCCGAAGCTGTGCGGCGATGCCGTCGATCGCGGCGCCCTTCGGCGTGCCGCTTTCGGTGGCGCGGGGTGCGGATGCGTCGGCCTCGGGCTCGGCGTGCTGGTCGCTCATGCCCTCCATGGTCGCAGGATCTGCTGCGGAAGCCTCGCACGTGACAGGCTCGTGCCGATGGTCGGCGCCGGATCGGAGCGTGAGAGATGTCGAGCAGCGCGATGATCGGTCCGGTCGCGGCACCGGAGCTGCACGCGATGACCTACAACATCCGGCGCCGGATGACGCACCTGGGGCGCCGCAGCCCCGATCGGTGGTCGCGCCGCAAGTGGCTGCTGCGCCGACTGCTCACCGACGAGCGCCCGACGGTGATGTGCGTGCAGGAGGCGCTGCCGGACCAGGCGAGGTGGGTGCTCGACAGCCTCGGGCCCGACTACCGCACCGTGGGGCGCGGCCGCGATGCCGATGGCGGCGGCGAGGGCACGCCGATCTTCTTCGATTCGCGCCGGCTGCGGCTGGTCGGCTGGGACCAGCTGGCGCTCTCCGACAGCCCCCGCACGCCCGGCTCGCGCGGATGGGGCAATCTCGTGCCGCGCATCGTCGTGAGCGCGCGCTTCGTCGACCGCGAGACCGAGACCGGGCTGCACGTCGTCAACACCCATCTCGATCACCTGTCGCCGCGATCGCGGCTGCGCTCGGCCGGGATGCTGCGGCAGCTGATCGAGCAGCGGCCAGAACCCGCCCTGCTCACGTGCGACGCCAACACCGGGGTCGGCTCGCGGCCGTTCCGAGCGCTGACGGAGGGCGGGCTGCTGCGGGACGCGTGGACGGCCGCGGAGCGCCGGCTGACCCAGCCCTGGGGAACCTTCTCGAACTACCGGCGTCCCAAGCGGGATGGGCGCCGCATCGACTGGATCCTGGTGAGCGCGCCGATCGAGGTGCGAGCGGTGGCGATCAACGCCATGCGGTTCGATGGCGCGGCGGCGTCCGATCACGAGCCGATGCAGGCGCGGCTGGCCATCCCACGCTGAAGCGGTCACCCGGGTTCGGCTGCTCCCACTCGCTTCTGCCAGCCGCCCTCGGCGCCGATGGCGACGAATCCGAGCGCCTCGTTGACGCGCAGCATCGGCCGGTTCTCCTCGGCGTTCCAGGTGATGATGCGCGTGCGATCGGGGTGCAGGCGGCCGAGCTGCAGCAGGTTCTCGGCCTTCACGAGCATGCCGAGCCGGTGCCCGCGGTGCTCGGCGTGCACGAGGGTGTCCTCCTGGAACGCGGGCCGGCCGGGCTCGGGCAGCAGCAGGATCGTGAACGCGACCGCCTCGCCGCTGCCGCGGTGCAGAGCGATCGCCTGCAGCGGTGTCTGGTGCGCGCCCTCCCACTCGCCCTCCAGCCGCTGCAGCCTCGCCGCGTCCCACCGCTCGTCGTCCACCTCCAGCCCCGCCCGCGGGATGTCGGTCGCCATGCGGGCGTGCAGCGCCGCCATCGAGTCGAGCAGTTCCGGCGGCGTCGCACCCTGCCACGAGCGCACCTCGTAGGCATCGCCCGCGTGCGTCAGCGCATCCGCCCTGTGGGTCTCGAGCGATGCGCGCGCGGCCTCGACGTCGAGCTCGGAGACGCGCTCGATCTGCTCGAGCTCGTACCCCATGGAGGCCAGCAGTCGCGCGGGGGCGTCCTCGGCGATGGCGCCGTGCCCGCTCTTGGGCGCGATCGACGTCTCGCCGCCGACCGGCACCCGATGGTCGGCCCAGGCCTGGAGCGAGGTCGGGCCCAGCTGCATCGCCTCGTGCTCGGCACGCTCGGCGAGCGCCCTGCCGATGCCGCGACCGCGCGCCTCGGGCACCACCCAGGCGGAGACGTACGCCACGCTCGCCCCCTCCTCGCGATTGATCGCCGCGATGATGCGCCCGACATCGTGCCCCGCCTCGCTGACGAGCCAGCGCACCCCGATCTCGTCCTCGGTGTGGCGCTGGCTCGCGACGATCTCCTCGACCGTGCTGTCGGCGCGGTTGTCGCCCCAGAAGTGCTGGGTGACGCGGTTGGCGGTCGCGACGTAGCGCGCGATCAGCGAGAGCGCGGGCTCGTCGAAGTCGTCGGCCGGCGGGAGGATCGGCGTCCAGGTGAGGTCCGGCGCGGTCACGGCGCGTCCTTCCGCTGCCAGGCGCCCTCGCTGCAGACGGCGGTGAAGCCGAGCGCCTCGTTGACCCGCAGCATCGGGCGGTTCTCCTCGGCGTTCCACGTGCGCACCAGCGCCTCACGGTCCTGCTCGTGGAGCGCCAGCAGGTTCGCGGCCTTCACGAGCATGCCCAGCCGGTGGCCTCGGTGATCCGCGTGCACGAGGGTGTCGTGCTGGTACCAGATGTGTGGCGTGCCAGCGCTGACGAGTGTGGTGAACGCGACCGCGGCATCCGTCGCCTCGTCGATGGCGATGGCTCGCAGCATCGTGCGGCCGCCCTCGAGCTGCCCCTGCTCGTAGCGCTGCAGGCGCGCGGCATCCCACGTCTCCTCCTCGTGGTCGAGGCCGGCGGCGGGCGCATCGGTCGACATGCGTGCCTGGAGGCGCGCGAGCGCGTCGAGCCGGTTCGACGGCGACGCCCCCGCCCACGTCTCGAGCCGGTAGCCGGCCGCGTGCCGCTGGGCATCGGCGATGTGCTCGGCCAGCGCCGCGTGCGTCGTGCCGACGTGCAGCACGCTCATGCGCTCGATCTGCTCGAGCACGAAGCCGTAGGCCTGCAGCAGGCGCACCTGCGGCGACTCGGCGGGGATCTCGCCGAAGCCCGTCGGCGGCGACAGCTGCGGGCCGGGTGCGGGGTGGTGGTCGACCCAGGCCTGGAAGGTGGTCGCGCCGCGCGCCCGCATGCGGGCCAGCAGGTCGTCGACCAGCGCCCTCGCGACACCCATGCGGCGGTGCTCGGGCAGCACCATCGCGTCGATGCCGGCGATCGTCTGCGCCTCGCGCAGGCCGCGCTCGGCGAAGCCGCGTCCGGCCGGCTCGCCGTCCACGAGCGCCAGGGTGCGGATCGTCTCGATGTCGACAGCGTCGCCGCGCCACTGCGACCAAGCCTCCTGATAGGAGTACGCGTGGCTGCTGTCGCCGCCCCACTCGTGCGCGGTGACGTCGTTGCGCACGTCGACGTAGGTGCGCAGCAGGCGAGCGCCCTCGCTGTCGTCATCCCAGCGCTCGGGCACCGCGACGTCGATGATCTCGATGCCCATCAGGCGTCCTTCCGCTGCCAGACCGCCTCGTAGGCGACCGCTTCGAAGCCCGTGGCCTCGTTGACGGCGAGCATGTGGCGGTTCTCCTCGGCGTTCATCGTGCTGACGCGCGGATGCATCGGGTGGTGATCGCGCAGCTGCACCAGGTTGGCGAGCTTCAGCAGCATGCCGAGCGCGTGGCCGCGGTGGTCGCGGCGCACGAGCGTGTCGTGCTGCCGGGCGACGTCGCCGCCAGGGGCGCCGATCTCCGCGCCCACGAACAGGCTCGTGAAGCCCGCGAGCTCGCCGGAGGCGATGTGCCGGGCGACGACGGTGCGCATGGTGCGGCCGCCGGCGGTCTTCTGCCGCTCGAACTCGGCGAGGCGCTCGTCGCTCCACGTCTCCGGCTCGAGCGCGAGCCCGCCGATCGGCGCATCGGTCGACATCGCCTCGTGCAGCGTGCGCATGGCCGGCCGGTACTCGGCGGGCGTCTCGCCCGACCACGCGATCGTGTCGTAGCCGGCGTCGCGAGCGCGGGCTGACGCATCCGCCCACCGCTCGTCGAGTCCGGGGGAGGCGGCCCCGAGCGCGCGCACGTCGGCGAGACTGAAGCGGTAGACCTGCTCGAGCGCGTAGCCCCGTGCGAGCAGCGCAGCCGCCTCGGGCTCGTCGGGATCGACGCCGCCGAACCCGGTCGCCGCCATGACCGCGCCGTTCGCGGCGGCGGGGGAGCCGCCCATGAGCGTCGTGCGACCGTGCTCCGCGGCGATGCGCTCGGCATCGTCGGTGAGCGCCTCGATCACGGCGCGTCGCGCGAGCGCGGGGACGCTCGCCTCGACCGCGACGCCGTGGTCGCCGTTCTCGAGCGACTCGAGCATGGGCAGCCAGACGCTCGCAGCGCCCACGATCGCTGCGCCGTCGAACGCCAGGCGACGCACGTGCAGCTCGGCCTCGGAGGACTGCCAGGCGGCCAGGCGCTCCTCGAGGGTGAGCGCCGCGACGCCGATCCCGAAGCGCTCGTCGTTGACGCGCGCCGCGTGCGCCGCGGCAGCCCGGAAGGAGTCGCCGGTCGGGGTCTGCTCGTCCCAGCGCTCGGGCAGCGCGAGCGAGCGGATGTCGATGTGCATGGTCGTCTCTGCCGCTCGCGCCCGGCACGATGCCTGCGGGCAGCCTTGCAGACTAGACCCGCGCGTGCCGCGCGCGCAACGGGGAATCTCGCGGCTACGGTGTTGCCAGCACGAACCGGGAGCCGCATGCATCTCAAGACCCTCACCGTCAAGGGATTCAAGTCGTTCGCGCGCGCCACGACCTTCCAGTTCGAGCCGGGCGTCACGTGCGTGGTGGGCCCCAACGGCTCGGGCAAGTCGAACGTCGTCGATGCCCTCGCCTGGGTGATGGGCGAGCAGGGCGCGAAGACGCTGCGCGGCGGCAAGATGGAGGACGTCATCTTCGCCGGCACCGCCACCAGCGGACCGCTCGGCCGTGCGCACGTCGAGCTCGTGATCGACAACGCCGACGGCGCCCTGCCGATCGAGTACGCCGAGGTGCAGATCTCGCGCACGCTGTTCCGCAACGGCGGCAGCGAGTACGCCATCAACGGCGAGTCCTGCCGGCTGCTCGACGTGCAGGAGCTGCTGAGCGACTCGGGCCTCGGCCGCGAGATGCACGTGATCGTCGGCCAGGGGCAGCTCGACAACGTGCTGCAGGCCACGCCCGCCGACCGCCGCGGGTACATCGAGGAGGCCGCCGGCATCCTCAAGCACCGTCGCCGCAAGGAGAAGACGCTCCGCAAGCTCGACGCCATGCAGGCGAACCTCACGCGTCTGCAGGATCTCACCGGCGAGATCCGGCGGCAGCTGAAGCCGCTCGGGCAGCAGGCCGAGATCGCCAAGGAGGCCGCCACCATCCAGGCGACCGTCCGCGACGCTCGCGCCCGGCTCATCGCCGACGAGGTCATCCGGCTGCGCGGCCAGCTCGACAGCGCCGCCCGCTCCGAGTCGGAGCGCAAGTCCGAGCGCATCGTGCTGCAGGAGCAGCTCGAGCAGGCGCAGCTGCGCGCCAGCCGCATCGAGGCCTCGATGATCGGCGACGACGTCGACCAGGCACGCAACGTCGCCCACGGCCTCGAGCGTGAGCTCTCACGGCTGCAGTCGCTGCATGCGCTCGCCGGCCAGCGGCTCGCACTGCTCGAGGAGGCGCCGGAGGTCGGCGACGCCGCACCGCTCGTGACGCCCGAGATGGTGCAGGCGGCGCGCGGCGAGGCGGGCGCCCTGAAGGCGAGGGTGGCGGATGCGGAGGCTCGCCTCGGCAAGGCGGCCTCGGCCACCGCGCTGGCACGCGCGAACCTGGACTCGCTCGATGAGGAGATCGCCGCGCAGGCGGCCCTGGTGTCGAAGCACGACCTGGAGGCCGCCGGCCACCGCTCGAAGGTGGAGGTCGCGCAGTCGACGCTCGCCGCCCGCGAGGCCGAGGTGACCCGCCGCGAGAGCGCGCTCGCGAACGCCCTGCAGCGGCTCGCCGAGGCGAGAGCGGCCGCCGAGGCGGCCGGCGACGAGCACGAGGTCGACGACGCCGAATCGCTCTCGCACGCCTACCGCGACGCCGACGAGGCGCAGGCCGCGCTCTCCACCGCCCTCGACGAGCGGCGGGAGGCCCTCCACGCGGTGGAGCGCGAGCGCGATGCGGTCGCCGCCCGCACCTCCGCCCTCACCCTCGCGCTGTCGAAGGCCAACGCATCCGCCGGGCTCATCGACGCCGGAATCGACGGCGTCGCCGGGCTGGTGGCCGAGCGCATCAAGGTCAAGAAGGGCTACGAGGCGGCCATCGCCGCAGCGCTCGGGACGCTCAGCGAGGCCGTGCTGGCCGACACGCGCGAGGCAGCCGCGACCGCCATCGAGCACGCGCATCGGGAGAAGCTGGGCCGCATCGAGGCGGTGGTCGGCGACGCCGTGCCGATGCAGGTGAGCGCGACGCAGGTCGCCGGGGACACGCTTGCGGGCGCGGTGCACGCGCCGACGGTCGTCGATGCGCCGGCCGGTGTGCTGGGCGTGCTCGCGCACACGTTCATCGTCGACTCGCTCCAGGCGGCGCAGGAGGCCGGGCCCGCGATCGCGCAGCTCGAGCTGGGCGGGCCGGTCACGATCGTCACCAAGCGGGGCGACTACGTCAGCGAGTACCTGATGCGGGGCGGCAGCGACGACGCGCAGTCGCGGCTCGAGCTGATCGCCGAGCGCGACGCCGCGACCGAGCGGCTCGAGGAGCTCTCGACCGCGATCGAGCGCGAGGCGGGCGCGCTCGAGGACGCGCGGCAGGCGCACCAGCAGGCCAAGCGCGCGGCGGCGGATGCGCTGGAGGCGCTGCGAGCGCACGACGCGGCCTCGGCGGCGCGCGGGGAGCAGCGCAGCCGGGCACGTGCACGGCTCGAGTCGGCCACGGGCGAGCACGAGCGCGCCGAGGCGGCGCTCGCGGAGGCGCGGCGCGGCATCGACGAGGCGCAGCGCGGCGTCGAGGGCGCTGAGCAGGCGCTCGAGCGGTTCGAGGGGAAGCCGCGCCCGATGCTCGACGCCTCGGCGCGCGAGGGGCTGCTGGCCGAGCTGGAGACGGCTCGCGGCGGCGAGACCGACCTGCGCATCGAGCTCGAGACCGCCAGGGAGCGGGTGCGGGCCGAGCTGGCGCGCGCCGACTCGCTCGCGCGCGACGTGGAGGCGCAGCGCGCCCGTGCCGAGGAGGCCGCGCGCCGCGCGGTGCTGCGCGAGCGGCAGCGCGAGCAGGCCTCGCGCGTGCTCGCGGCCATCCCACCGGTGCTCGCCGTGGCCGAGCGCAGCGTGCAGGAGGCGCGCGGCGTGCTCGCCGAGCGCGAGGCCGCCCGCCGCGACCGCAACGAGGAGCTGACGAAGCTGCGCCGCGACGAGGGCGGGCTGCGCGAGCGGCTGCAGGAGATCACCGAGCACGTGCACGTGGCCGAGATGGAGGCCTACGAGCAGCGGCTGCACCTGTCGAACCTGCTCGAGCGGGCCGGCAGCGAGCTCGGCCTCGAGGAGCGGGTGCTGGTGGCCGAGTACACGCCCGACGAGGGATGGGATCGCAAGGCCGAGCAGGCCAGGCTGCAGGAGGCCGAGCGCAAGCTGGGGCGCCTCGGCCGCGTGAACCCGCTCGCGCTCGAGGAGTTCGAGGCGCTCGAGCAGCGCCATACCTTCCTCACCGAGCAGCTCGCCGACCTCGCGAAGACCCGCACCGACCTCGAGCAGATCATCGCCGACCTCGACGAGATGATGGAGTCGATCTTCGCCACCGCCTTCGAGGACACGAAGTCGGCCTTCGCCGAGGTCTTCCCGATCCTCTTCCCGGGAGGCTCGGGCGCCCTGGCGCTCACCGATCCCGACAACCTGCTCGAGACGGGCATCGAGGTGACGGTGCGGCCGGCCGGCAAGAAGATCGACCGCATCTCGCTGCTCTCGGGCGGCGAGCGCTCGCTCGCGGCGGTGGCCCTGATGGTGGCGATCTTCAAGGCGCGGCCGAGCCCGTTCTACATCATGGACGAGGTGGAGGCGGCGCTCGACGACGCCAACCTCGGCCGCCTGCTGACGGTGTTCGAGCAGTTGCGCGAGAGCAGCCAGCTGATCATCATCACGCACCAGAAGCGCACGATGGAGATCGCGGATGCGCTCTACGGCGTCTCGATGCGGCAGGACGGGGTCTCGGCCGTCGTCGGGCAGCGCACGAAGCGCGAGACGGTCGACGCGTAGTCGCGCTCAGCCCTGCATCGCGCTGAAGATCTGCACCACGCCCGCGCCGTAGATCGCATCGAGGTCGGCCTGGATCGATCCGTCGTCGAACAGCACGTGCAGCTCGTAATGGCCGTCCGTCGGCCCATGGCTCAGGATGTCGTGCCGATCGAGCGTCAGGAGATCCGACTGGATGCCCATCAGCACCGCTTCTGGCAGCGACACTTCGCTCACCTCGACCGCCGGCGGCGACCAGGCATCGAACGGCTGCGGCGGTGAGGTCATGGCGAAGACCTCGCCATCCCAGGTCCCGAAGACGAGCGCGTCGACCCATCGGATGCCCTGCGCCTCATCGAGCGTGAGGGCCGTCCAGTCGAAGCCCCTGAGCGGCACCCCGGTGCACACCGGCGGTGCGCTCGCGCCGACGTCGCCGAGGCAGAGCACATCGCCTTCCGGCCGATCCATCGCGAGCCCGCCAGCCCACACCCCACCCGCAGGCAGCGGCGTCGGCAGCTCCGCGAGCCGCGCCTGCGCGTCGGCGCCGGTGATGACGGGCGCTGCGGTGTCCATCGGTGGGTCCACCAGCTCCGGCGCGTCGCCTGCTGAGCCACCGGTGTCGCGCAGCGCCGAGATCACGAAGACGGCGCCGGACCCGTAGATCTCGTCGAGCGCGCCCTGCAGCGAGCCGTCGTCGTAGAAGACCTCCAGCACCATCGTGCCCCGCTCGCTCCAGATGCCGAAGAAGTCCGCTCGGCCGAGCTCTCCCAGCTCGCGCTGCATCGCCTCGATCGTCGCGTCGTCGAGCTCGCCCGACGGCACCTCGATCGCCGGCAGCGTGATCGCCGCGGCGCTCATCGGCTCGCCGGTCTGCGTGAAGGCATCGGCAGCGGCCTCGTAGACGCCGGTGATCGCGACGCCCTGCACCCAGCGCACGCCGCCGGTCTCCTGATGCGCGAAGGCGTCCCAGTCCCAGCCGAGCAGCTCGGGCCCGCCGCACTGCGGGGGCGCCGACTCGGCGACCGGTCCGACGCAGAGGATCGCGCCGGCACCCTGCTCGAGCACGGTGGCGATGGTCAGCACCTCGCCGGCCGGGCTCGGTGCGGGCAGGTCGGCGAGCGACGCGGGGGAGCCGGGCGCGGTCGGCGCATCGGCGCCGGGCGAGGCGCAGCCGGCTGCGGCGAGGACGATGGCGGCGGCGACGCTGCCGACGATGATGCTTCTCATGGCATCAACCTAGGCGCGCCTCGCGCGAGACACATCCCAACCTTTCGCGCCACTCGTGCGTCCGGATGCGCTGCGCATGCGGCTGTGGACGGCACGAGTGGGCGCGGATCGAGACGGGCTAGGTTGCCGACATGGAAAGCGGCTACATTATGGTCATGGAAAGCGCCACAATTAAGCCGGCCCGCGTCGGCATCCGCGCGCTGCGTGACGGACTGAGCGCGCAGCTGCAGCGGGTCAAGGCGGGCGAGACGATCGAGGTGACGGAGCACGGCCGCGTCATCGCGCGCATCGTGCCGGCGACGCAGGAGTCGAAGCTCGAGCGATTGATCGCTGCTGGCCTCGTCACGCTGCCGACCGGACAGCGCCGCGCGCTGCCAGAGCCGCTCGTCGTCGACGGCACCGTGTCCGACCTGATCGCCGATCAGCGGCGATGATCGCCTTCTTCGACACCTCGGCGATCATCCCGCTTGTGATTGCGGAGGCAGGGTCGGCACGCGCTCAGGCGGCGTGGCGAGAAGCCTCGCGTGTGCACGTCATCGTGGCCACGGCCACGGAGGCGCACGCTGCACTGGGAGCGGCTCATGGAGCCGGCCGATTCGACGAGTCAGCGCTCGCCAACCGGATTCAGGCCGTGAATGCGCTGCTCGAAGACTGCGTTCGCCGCGACATCGACGACGACTTCGCACTCGCAGCGGGCGGGCTCGCTGTCGACCAGCAGCTGCGCGGCTATGACGCGATGCAATGCCTCGGCGCGCTCGAGCTCGACGACGAGGTCGTCGCGGTTGCCGGCGACCGCGAGCTGCTGGATGCGTGGACACGCCTCGGCGTACTGACGATCGACATCGCGGGCTGATCGACGCGGGGTGTCCCTCCCCAGCCCTCCGCCTCCACGCGCGAGCGTGCTTCAGCGGGGCAGCCGGCCCGCGTGCAGCACCCCGTCGCGGTCGGCGGCGTCGCGGATGGCCCGAAGCCGCGCCAGATCCTCGGGCGAGGCGCAGCGCTCGAGCGTGTCGTCTGGGTTCAGGAACGTGGGCACCATGCGTTCCGAGGCATCCGGCCGCAGCAGCGCGTCGAGCCCCGCGAGACTCGCGGCACCCGGCTCCGGCGGCGTGCCGGGGAACTGCGGGGCGAGCCCCATCACCAGCCAGCCGGCGCCTTCGAGGGTTGCGAAGGCCGGCCGCTGCGGATGGTCGAGCGCGCCGCCGAGCATGCGCAGGTTGATGCCGACGAGCGCCTGCTGCGCCGGCTGGGCGTGGAAGGCGAACAGCGCATCGATCGTCGCGTCGTCGAGCCGGGCGAGGGCGACCGATGCTCCGCGGCTCGGCGACGGCTCGGTGGGCTCCATCGACCCCGCCGCCATCGCGGCCTGCGAGGTGGGGCCGAAGTGCTCGTGCTGCGGCGCGGCCGCGGACCGCACGGCATCGAGCGCCTCCAGGTCGTCCTGCGAGAGTGCGAGCGCCTCAACGGTCACGAAGCTCCTGCCGCGCACCGCCTCCGGCAGCATCGGCGCATCGGGCATCCGCATCGAGTTCACGAACACGTTCAGCCCCGCGGGCGCGTCCGGGGCGAGGTCACGCAGCGCGCGCAGCACGGCCGGACCATCGGCAGCCGCGAAGGTCATCGAGGCGCCCTGGAGTGCCGGCGCCTCGAGCAGGTCGATCTCGAGCTCGGTGACGATCCCGACGGTGCCGCCCGCGCCCCGCAGCGCCCACATCGTGTCGGGGTCGGATGCGTCGTCGACGCGCTCGTGCGTGCCGTCCGGCCGCAGGATCCACGCGGCCCGCAGCGACTGGGCGCCGAGCCCGGAGGTGCGGCTCAGCCACGCGTGGCCACCGCCCAGGGTGTAGCCGGCGGCGCCCACGACGCGGCTCGTGCCGGACGGCACCGCCAGCGCAGTGCCCTCCCGCGCAGTGAGATCGAGCGCGTCGATCACGGTGCCCCACTGAACGCCGGCCCCGATGCGTGCCAGGCGCGCATCCGCATCGATCTCGAGGCGGTCGAACGCGGCGGTGCGGGTGAGGATCGCGCCTTCGAGGGCTCCGGCGGCACCGTGGCCGTACGGCTGCACGGCGACGGTCGCGCCGGCATCGCGGGCCGCGGTGAGGATCGCGCGCAGGTCGTCGACATCGGCGGGGTGCGCGACGGCGGCCGGCCGCTGGTCGACGGAGAGGTTCCAGGCCGAGCGCTCGGCGTCGTAGCCGGGGTCGGCAGGGAGGGTGAGGCGGCCCGCGATCGTGGCGGCGAGCCGGCCGAGCGGGGCGGTCGGGGGTGCGGGTGGGCGGTGTGCTGCAGTCACGCCCGAGAACGTACTCCGGGCGACTGACGCGCACCAGCGCCCGGTGGTGCGAGGATCGATGCCGTGACCGACCGCGACGCCCTCTTCGCCCGCCTGCGGCGCCGGCCCGACGTCGAGGATGCGACGCTGCTCGCCCACGACGCCTCGGACGCGCTCATCCTCGACGAGGCCGCGAGGCTGCGGAAGCAGCTGGGCGAGGTGGTGGTGATCGGCGACCGGCACGGCGCGCTCACGCTCGGCGCGCTGCACGACGGCGCCGAGCACGTGCGCGCGCACCAGGACTCGATCGTCGGCGAGCGCGCGCTCGACGCCAACGCGGCAGAGCTCGGCCCGGTCGGCGCCGGCGGCTTCACCCACCACCGGCTCGACGCCTCGCTGGTCGAGGGAGCGACGCTCGTGCTGCTGCAGCTGCCGCGCGCGCTCGACGAGCTCGACGAGATCGCCGAGCTCATCGCCACCCACGCCGACGAGCAGGTGCGCGTGGTGGCCGGCGGCCGCGTCAAGCACATGACGATGAGCATGAACGCGCTGCTGGGCCGATCCTTCAGGCACGTGCACGCGAGCCGCGGCTGGCGCAAGTCGCGCGTGCTGCACGCCGAGGGCCCGCGGCGGCCAGGCATCAGCTGGCCGCGCACGCGGCGCCACGCGCTGCTCGGCCGTCAGCAGAGCGTGGTCGCGCACGGCGGCGCCTTCGCCGGCACCGCCGTCGACATCGGCGCGCAGACGCTGCTCGCGCATCTGGACGACATGGCGGATGCCTCCCACGCGATCGACCTGGCGTGCGGCACGGGGGTGCTCGGCATCGCACTCGCGCTCGCCCGGCCCGAGCTGCAGGTGCTCGCGACCGACGCCTCGGCGGCGGCGATCGCCTCGACGCGGGCGAGCGCGAACGCGAACGGGGTCGCCGACCGTGTGGACGCACGGCAGCTGGACGGCCTCGAGGGCGTGCCGGACGCATCCGCCGGGCTCATCCTGCTCAACCCGCCGTTCCACCTCGGCGCGACGGTGCACACCGGCATCGCCGAGCGCCTGATCGCCGACGCGGGCCGCGCGCTCGCGCCGGGCGGCGAGCTGTGGTGCGTGTGGAACACCCCGCTCGGCTACCGCCCGCTGCTCGAGCGCGTCGGCGAGACGCGCCAGGCGAGCCGCACGCCCAAGTTCACCGTGACGGTGACCACGCGGTGAGCGAGGGCCGCCCCGAGTTCACCGCCGTCGAGGAGGCCATCGACCGCGCGGCGCACCGGTTCCTCGACCGACGGGGCCTGCGCGCGGGCGGCGGCCTCTCGCGCTGGCGCCGCGCGGTCGTCGAGCTGGCCGTGTTCACGCTCAAGCAGGGCTGGGCGGCGATCTTCGGCGGGCTCCTGCTCGTCTGCATCCTGGCCGCGCGCCTCTGGTGGCCCGACGACGCCCCGCTCGCGCGCAACGACGCCCTCACGATCGCCGCGGTCGTCATCCAGGCGGCGATGCTCGCCTTCCGGCTCGAGACGCTGCGGGAGCTGTGGGTGGTGGTGCTCTTCCACGTGGCGGGCACCGTCATGGAGCTGTTCAAGACCGATGTCGGCTCCTGGGCCTACGAGGCGGAGGGGCTGCTGCGCATCGGCGCCGTGCCGCTGTTCTCGGGCTTCATGTACGCGGCGGTCGGCAGCTACATGGTGCGCACGATGCGCATGTTCGATCTGCGCTTCACGCGCTACCCGCCGCTGTGGGCGACGATCGTGGTCGCTGCCGGCATCTACGCCAACTTCTTCGCGCACCACTTCATCTGGGACTTCCGCTGGGTGCTGGTGGCCGCCGTGCTGGTGCTGTGGGGCGGATGCGTGATGCGGTTCCGGGTGCTGCGCACGCACCGGGGTACACAGTTGGGCATGCCGGTCGTGGTCGCGTTCGGGCTCGTCGCGATCGTCATCTGGGGCGCCGAGAACCTCGCGACCCTCGGAGGAGCGTGGCTCTACCCGAACCAGGTGGACGGCTGGCAGCCGGTCTCCGGCAGCAAGATCGTCAGCTGGTTCCTGCTGATGATCCTCTCGGTGGTGCTGGTGACGCTCGCGCACCGGCCGCGGCGGCCGGACGCGCCGGCCGAAGGCTCGACAGGTCGGCGTCGTTCACCGGCTGCTCACCGGCACGATGCCGACACGCCGCCTGCGGTGCACCCCGACGCCACCGGGGACTGGTCGAATGAGAACAAGGAACCCGGCCACGTATGAGGTGGCCGGGCTTCGTGCTTCCCGGGGTCGGTGGCACCCCGTCTCCGCACAGCGTTGGAAAAGGGTGGAGGCCCCGAGCGGTATGAGCGTTCGGGGCCTCCGCTCCTCCCGAGGGAGGAACACCTTCCGAAGAAGGTTCGATCATCATGCGGCCTGCCCCAGCCGCCGCGCAACCTCGACAGCGGAAGTCACCTCAAGCGCTGATTGAGGGTTTGGCCGCGGCCCAGCAGCGCAGCATGAGCGCCGAGCGATGGCCCGCGCAGTCGGCGGCGAGCGCGGCGAGGTCGTCGATGCCCAGGTGCCTCGCCCCCTTGCGCACTGCGACGTCGCCCAGCAGCAGCACATCGGGGTCGCCCATGCGCAGCGACAGGTAGCCGACCGTCCACGGCCCGATGCCCTTGAGCGCCTGCAGCTGCGCGCGCATGGCGACCAGGTCGGATGCGGTCCCGTCGTCGTGCGCGACCGTCACCTCGATCGCGCCGCTCGCCACCGCCTCGGCCGCGGCGCGCACGGCGGCGGTCTTCGCCGCCGGGCCGCGCAGCACCCCGGCGCCGTCGGCCACCTGCGCCATGGTCGGGAAGCAGCGGTCGATGCCGGCCTCGGCCAGCGCCGCCGGCAGCGGGTCGCCGAGGGTCGCGAGCAGCCCGAGCTGCAGGGTCGCCGCCGCCACCGTGATCTGCTGGCCGACGATCGCGCGGATGAGCATCTCGTGCGCGTCCGCGCAGCCGGGCTGGGCGAGCGCCGGTTGCGCGGCGATCGCCTCGGCCAGCGCGGGGGCGCGGTGCCGGGCCGCAGCCCAGGTGAGCCGCTCGTCGGCCGCGAGCCGCGCATCCGCCCCGCCCGTGCCGTCTCGGCCGAGGTCGAACAGCCGCGCGAGGTCGGCATCGGCGGTCGCGGCGAGGTCGGCCGAGACCGAGGCACTTGCCACGCGCGGCCCGGGCAGCGCGCGGCGATAGCCGTCGGCCGTCACGAGCTCGACGCCCGGCACCGCCCGGGGCCGCAGCCAGTCGAGGATGCCGATTGCTCCACTCATGCCGTCGGGGACCGCGTCGGCGGCTCAGACCTCGCGGTCGCCGCGCTCGTCGAACTCGCGGCCCTCACGCAGGCGCCGGCGCACCTCGTCGAGGTCCTCCGGATCCATGTCCTCGCGGGCGGCCTCGCGCAGCACGTCCTCGGAGAAGTCGGCGGCGGGCGCCTCCTTGCCGTGCGCGTCGATGACGTTGAGCGTGCCGGTCGGGGAGTGCCGCACCTGCAGCGGGCGGTAGAACGCCGTGCCCGTGGCGTCGACGATGTGGTAGTGCCCATCGGCGCCCAGCTCGGCCTCGGACATGCCCAGGTGGAGCGACCTGTCGCCCGTGCGCTGCGCGTCCATGCGCAGCTTGATGAGCGAGGCGACGGTGGCGACGACCATCGAGCCGAGGATGACCAGCAGCGAGTGCCAGGTCTCGATGTGGGGCACCCAGGTGATGCCCTCGCCGCCGTTGATGAAGGGCAGGTCGTTCTTCTCCATGGCGTGGAAGACGAGCTTGACGCCGATGAATCCCAGGATCGCGGCGATGCCGTAGTGCAGGTAGACGAGCCGGTCGAGCAGGCCTCCGAGCAGGAAGTAGAGCTGGCGCAGGCCCATCAGCGCGAAGATGTTGCACGCGAAGACCAGGAACGGATCGGTCGTGATGGAGAAGATCGCCGGGATCGAGTCGATCGCGAACAGCAGATCGGTGGTACCCAGCGCCAGGATCACCATCAGGAACGGGGTGACGTACTTCGTGCCGTCGATCATGACGGTCGGCTTGCCGCCGTTCCACCGGTCGGTGAGGTTGACGCGCTTCTTGAGCAGACGCACGATCAGGTTGTCCTTCTCGCCCGATTCGTCCTCGCCGCCGAACGCCTGCTTCCAGGCGACGTAGACCAGGTAGGCGCCGAAGATGTAGAAGAGCCACGAGAACGACTCGATCAGCTGCACCCCCAGCACGATGAAGATGCCGCGCAGCACGATCGCGATCAGGATGCCGATCATCAGCACCCGCTGCTGCATCTCCTTCGGCACCGCGAAGCGGCTGAGGATGATGATGAAGACGAACAGGTTGTCGATCGAGAGCGAGTACTCGAGCAGCCAGCCGGTGACGAACTCACCCGCCTTCACCCCATCGCCCATCAGCCACAGCACGCCGGCGAACACGAGCGCGAGCGAGACGTAGACGACGACCCAGCCGGTCGCCTCCTTCATGGAGGGCACATGCGGCCGCTTCACGACGATGAGCAGGTCGAAGATGAGGATGGCCACCAGGATCGCCATCGAGGCGATCTCGAAGATCTGATACGCGGTCAAGGAAGGTGCCTCTCGATGGGGATGCGCGAACGGGCGCGAACGTCTCTCCCACGCGGATCGCGCCGCCGCGACCGGGAGCAGGGCCCCGTGATGACGATCGCGGCGTGACGGGATACTCCCCTTCGCCAGAGACCGAGTCTAGCGCCTGCGCCGCCTAGCATGGAGCCATGGCAGCCAAGTGGTCTCTCTCCGGCGCGCTCCGGGGCATGTTCCAGCGCGAGACGATCACCGAGGAGACCTGGGACGATCTCGAGACGGCGCTGATCACCGCCGACTTCGGCCCCGACATCACCGAGCAGCTCATCGACGCGCTGCGCGCCGATGTCGCGCGGCTGCTGGTGGACGATCCCAAGGACCTGCAGCGGATGCTGCGCGAACGGCTCGAGGAGCGCTTCGCCGAGTACGACCCGACCCTCTCGCTGCAGGAGCGCCCCGCAGTCATCCTGGTGGTCGGCGTCAACGGCGTCGGCAAGACCACCACGATCGGCAAGCTCGCGCGCTTCCTGATCGTCAACGGCCAATCGGTGGTGGTCGGCGCGGCCGACACCTTCCGCGCGGCCGCCGTCGAGCAGCTCGCCACCTGGGCGCAGCGCGCCGGGAGCGCGATCGTGCGGCCCGAGCGCGAGGGCCAGGATCCCGCATCCGTCGCCTTCCAGACCGTCGAGGCCGCCAAGACGCACGGCCACACGATGTGCATCATCGACACCGCCGGCCGCCTGCACACCAAGGGCGGGCTGATGGATGAGCTCGGCAAGATCAAGCGGGTGATCGAGAAGCAGGCGCCGATCTCGGAGGTGCTGCTGGTGCTCGATGCGACCACCGGCCAGAACGGCGTGAGCCAGGCGCAGGCGTTCATCGAGCACGCCGGCATCACCGGGCTCGTCGTCACGAAGCTCGACGGCAGCGCCAAGGGCGGCTTCATCCTGGCGGTGCAGGAGCGCACCGGCATCCCCATCAAGCTCATCGGCCAGGGTGAGGGCATCGACGACCTGACGGGTTTCACGAGCCACGTCTTCGTCGAGCAGCTCGTCGGTTGAGCCCGGGGCGCTCACCCTCGCGGTGAGCGTGCAGGGCTCACGATCGAGGCGCGGGCGGGCGCAGCCCGCACGCGTCGCGAGATCAGGCGGTCAGTCGGCGGTGTCGGGCCGAGTCAGGCTGCTGACGAGCGTGAGCCTGCCGTCGTCGATGCGCGCACGGTCCTCGGTGATGACGGTCGCGTGCGCGCCGCGCACCCACAGCAGCCCCTCCGCATCGCCGCGGCCCGCGTGGCCGACGATGCCGAAGTCGCTGCCCGGCAGCCGCCGGCCGGCCGTGCCCGGATGGGCGGTGAGCAGCTCGGGCGTGGCGACCGCGACGGTGCCGGTTTGCACCGTGCCGTAGGCGCTCAGCACGATGGGGCCCCAGGTGGCGTGCAGCCGCCGCACGAGGTCGGCGTCGATGTCCTCACCGGCGACCATGATGCGCCGCAGCCGCGGCGGCTCCTCGCCCGTGCGCTCGAGCTCGTCGAGAATGCCGGTGAGCTGGCGCGGGGAGGCCGAGAGCACCGAGACGAAGCGCTCCCTGATGATGCGGATGCGGTCGGCCGCCGGCGTGTGCGCGGCGCTCACCAGCGTGGCACCGGCCAGCAGCGCCATGCCCAGCAGCTGCAGGCCCTGGCCGCGGTGCGGGGGAGCGCACGCGAGCACGACGTCGGTGCCCTCGATGCCGAGCCGATCGTGCAGGCCGGCGAGCTGCCGCAGCCCCTGCACGCCCATCGCGCCCTGCACGTGCGGCGTGATGGTGCCGGCGGCGGAGGTGGACGGCAGCACGATGCGCGCGCGGTGCCGCGTGCGGCCGAGGCCGGAGCCGTCGCTCGACGCCCACTCCATGATCTGCGCCGAGGTGACGGTCGGTCCAGGGTGCCAGTCGGGGGCGTCGCCGTCGTGCACGAGCAGCGCATCGCGCGGCACCGCGCGCGAGTAGTCGTCGACCACTCGGGGGCTCAGCGGCATGACGTCGAGGCCGAGCCGGGCGACCGCGATCAGGGCCACCTGCATCGCCGGGCCGCCGCACGCGAGCACCACCGGCAGCGGGCGCCGCTCGAGCGGACCGACGTAGAGCACCGCGGCGACGCCCTCCGCCGCGCGCCACAGCTCGCGGAACGTGCCGCTCCAGCCGTCCACGACGAGCCCGAGCCGGTCGCCGTGCACGCGGGCCGCGTGGCGGGCGAGCGCGGTGATCGTGAAGCCGTGCGAGCGCACGCTGTGCCAGAGCGATCTGGCGTGCCTCGGCGGCATGCCTCGAAGGCGCATGCGGGATCCCCTCGTCGGTGACGGAACCAGCATGGCAGGCCGACGGTAGACTGGTGGGCACCATGGCTGCGTTCGGTTCACTCTCCACTCGGCTCACCGAGACCCTTGCCAAGCTCCGCACGAAGGGCAAGCTCTCCGCGTCGGACGTCGACGGCACGGTGCGCGAGATCCGTCGCGCCCTGCTCGACGCCGATGTCGCCCTCGAGGTCGTCAAGTCGTTCACGGCGGCGGTGCGCGAGCGCGCGCTCGGCGCCGAGGTCGGCGAGGCGCTGAACCCGGCGCAGCAGGTCGTCAAGATCGTCAACGACGAGCTCGTCGGCATCCTCGGCGGCGAGAGCCGGCCGCTGCAGCTGGCGAAGCAGCCGCCGACGGTCATCATGCTCGCGGGTCTGCAGGGCGCCGGCAAGACGACGCTGGCGGGCAAGCTCGCCAAGCACCTGCGCGGCAAGGGCCACCAGCCGCTGCTGGTCGCGAGTGACCTCCAGCGCCCCAACGCCGTGACGCAGCTGCAGGTGGTCGGCGGCCAGGCGGGCGTCGAGGTCTACGCGCCCGAGCCCGGCAACGGCGTCGGCGACCCCGTGAAGGTCGCGCGCGACGGTGTCGCGGAGGCGAAGCGACGCCAGTACGACATCGTCATCGTCGACACGGCCGGCCGCCTCGGCGTCGACGCCGACATGATGCGGCAGGCGGCGGACATCCGCCGCGCCGTCGACCCTGACGAGGTGCTGTTCGTCATCGACGCGATGATCGGGCAGGACGCGGTCGCGACGGCCAAGGCCTTCCAGGAGGGCGTCGACTTCACCGGCGTCGTGCTGACCAAGCTGGACGGCGACGCGCGCGGCGGTGCTGCGCTCTCGATCCGCGGCCTCACGGGCAAGCCGATCATGTTCGCCTCCACGGGCGAGACCCTCGACGACTTCGAGCCCTTCCACCCGGATCGCATGGCGAGCCGCATCCTCGACCTGGGCGACATCCTCACGCTCATCGAGCAGGCGCAGAAGGCCTTCGACGAGGAGGAGGCCCACCGTCTCGCCGAGTCGATCGCGACCGACGGCTTCACGCTCGAGGACTTCCTCAAGCAGATGCAGCAGCTGCGCAAGGCCGGCAACTTCAAGCAGATGCTCGGCATGCTGCCGGGCGCGAAGGGCATGCGCGAGGCGATCGACTCCTTCGACGAGCGCGAGCTCGTGCGCACCGAGGCGATCATCCAGTCGATGACGCCGCAGGAGCGCAAGCAGTCCAAGATCCTCAACGGCTCGCGCCGCGTCCGCATCGCGCGCGGCGCCGGCGTCACCGTCACCGACGTCAACCAGCTGATCGCCCGCTTCGAGCAGGCCGCCAAGATGATGAAGACGGTCGCCAAGGGAGGGGTGCCGCAGATGCCCGGGATGGGGCCGATGCCGCCCGGCATGCGCCAGTCCAAGAAGGTGCAGAAGCAGGGCAAGCAGCAGCGGCGCTCGGGCAACCCCGCGAAGCGCACCGCCGAGCCGGCGCAGCCGGCCGGGGCGGCGGGCAGCGCCTTCGGCAAGCCCAAGGCGGACGGCGCCTTCGGCGAGCTCTCCAGCACCGACCAGGAGGCGCTGCAGCGCATGCTCGGCAACGGTTGAGCCCATTCCCGCGCACGGCCGACGCGCTGGCACGGCGCACGCGCATGGTGAGTTAGGGTACCCTTACTTGACCGCGAGGGCACTGCTGCGCCGCGGACCCCCTCGCCGATCGGAGTACCCCCATGTCCCGTGCCCTCAGAGCCGCTGCCGCGGTCGCAGCGCTCGCGCTGCTGACCGGCTGCGCCGCGTCCACCGCGGCCGACGAGCCCGCCGGTGAGACCGTCACGATCGCGACCAACCTCGGGCCCGCGGACGTCGCGCTGCTGCCCGAGCGGGTGGCAGTGCTCGACAGCACGGCAATGGAGACCGTGCGCGACATGGGCATCACGCCCGTCGCCGCGCCGCTCGCGCTCATCCCCGAGCGCGGCTTCGAGGCCTGGCACACCGATGCGGCCATCGCCGACGTGGGCACGCACCGCGAGCCCGACTTCGAGGCGCTCGCGGCGGCCGAGCCCGACCTGATCATCGGCGGCTACCGGTTCAGCGACGCGCAGGACGAGCTCGAGGGCATCGCCCCGACCATCGACATCGCCGCGAGCGAGGAGCACGCCGACGGCTGGATCGCCTCGCTCGAGGCGCAGACCTCTGCGCTCGGCCAGATCTTCCAGGCCGAGGACGAGGCAGAGGACATCATCGCCGCGCTCGAGCAGGCGCGCGGCGAGGCCAACGCGGCCGCCCCGGAGAGCACCGTGTTCCTGGGCGTCGTCAGCGGCGGCCAGATCGACAACGGTGCGCAGCGCGTCGGCCGGATCATCGAGGGGATGTCGATCACCGACGTCTTCGCCGGCGACGAGGGCGACGTGCACGGCGACTCCGGCCTGTCAGCCGAGACCATCGCCCAGGCGAACCCGGAGTGGGCGATCATCCTCGACCGCGACGCCGGCACCGGCGAGACCGATGCGCAGCCCGCGCTCGCCGTGATCGAGGGCAACGAGGCGCTCGCGAACACGGCCTTCGTCACCGAGGGCCGCATCATCGTGCTCGAGGCCGACTTCTACCGCCTTGAGGGCGCGCAGTCCTACACGCGCACCTTCCAGCAGCTCGCGGAGGCGTTCGCGCAGTCGTGATCGCCGCGCCAGCCCAGCAGCGACAGGCTGCAGGAGCGCGAGGGCCCCGTCCGTGGGCGCTCGCGCTCCTCGCCGTCGGCACCGCCGGCCTGGCCGTCGCCTCGCTGTTCGTCGGCGGCTTCGACATCGACCTCCCCGGCCTCGCGGCCGACCCCGAGCAGCTGCGGCAGTTCCTCGTCTCGCGCGTGCCGCGCACGCTCGCGATCGTGTTCGCCGCCGTCGCCATGAGCGTCTCCGGCGTCGTGATGCAGCTGCTGACGCAGAACCGCTTCGTCGAGCCCACCACCGCCGGCACCACCCAGTGGGCGGGCCTCGGCATGCTGCTGGCCGTGCTGCTGTGGCCGAACGCGCCGTTCCTGACCCGCCTGGTGCTCGCGACCGTGCTCGCGCTGCTGGGCACCCTCGCGTTCATGGCGATCATCCAGCGCATCCGCACGCGCGACAAGCTGATGGTGCCGCTCGTGGGCATCATGCTCGGCGCGGTGGTCGGCGCCGTCTCCACCTTCCTGGCGATCGAGTTCGACCTGCTGCAGTCGATGGGCGCGTGGCGCTCGGCCGGCTTCAGCGGCATCGTGCGCGGCTACTACGAGCCGCTGTGGGTGGCGGCGATCGTGGCGATCGCCATCTACGTGCTCGCCGACCGGCTGACGCTCGCCGGCCTCGGCCGCGACATCGCCACCAACGCCGGGCTCGACTACCGCACGGCGATGCTGCTGGGCGTCAGCGCCGTGGCGCTGTGCACGGGCGTGACGAGCGTCGTGGTCGGCTTCCTGCCCTTCCTCGGGCTGATCGTGCCCAACCTGGTGTCGATGCTCATGGGCGACGACCTCAAGCGCTCGCTGCCGTGGGTGGCGCTGACCGGCGCCGCCATCCTGCTGCTGTGCGACATCGTCGGCCGCATCGTCGTCGCGCCGATGGAGATCCCGGTCTCGGTCATCCTCGGCGTCATCGGCAGCGCGGTCTTCCTCGCCATTGCCCTGCGGGGTCGCCGTGCTGGCTGAGCGCATCACGAGGCGCGGCGTGCGCTGGCCGTCCAGGCGAGCGGATGCGCGCCCGCGGCCAGCCGTGCGGCTGGCACTGGTGTGGGCGGCCGCCCTCGCCGCCTGCGTCCTGTTCCTCACGCTCGGCATCCAGGGTCCGGTCGAGTACGCCCTCACGCGCCGCGCAACGGTGCTCGGCGCCATGGTGGTGGCCGCCTTCGCCCACGGCGTCGGCACGGTGCTCTTCCACACCGCCACCGGCAACCGCATCCTCACCCCGTCGATCATCGGCTTCGACTCGATGTACACGCTCATGCAGACGCTGACCGTGTTCCTGTTCGGCGCCACCGCGATCGCCACGAGCGAGTCGATCCCGAAGCTGCTGCTGCAGACCGGGCTGATGGTGGCGGCCTCCACGCTGCTCTACGGCTGGCTGCTGGGCGGCCGCCGCGGCAGCGTGATGATGCTGCTGCTGGTGGGCGTGGTGCTCGGGCTGGCCTTCGACAGCGTCTCGTCGTTCCTGCAGCGACTGCTCTCGCCCACCGAGCACGACATCCTCTCGATCGAGCTGTTCGGCCGCATCAGCGCGGTGCCGGTCGAGTACCTGCCGCTGGCGCTGGCGGTGTGCGCTGCCGTCGCGGTCGTGGTGTGGCGGCGCGTGCACCGCCTTGACGTGCTGCTGCTGGGCCGCGACCAGGCCACCTGCCTCGGCGTCCACCACCGCCGCGAGCTCACGGTGGTGCTGCTGCTGGTGGCGGTGCTGGTGGCCTTCGCGACGGCGCTGCTGGGGCCGATGACGTTCTTCGGCTTCCTCGTGGCGACCCTCGCCTACCGGCTCGCCGGCGACCACCGGCACCGCGCGGTGCTGCCGATGGCCTTCGGCCTCGGGCTGCTGGCGCTCGCGCTGTCGCAGACGGTGATGGAGCACGTGTTCGACGCGAACGGCGTGCTCACCGTGATCATCGAGGCGGTCGGCGGCATCGTCTTCCTCGTCCTCCTCTTCACCTCCAGGAGAGCCCTGTGAACGGACAGTCCCTGTGATCAAGTTCCACGACGTCACCAAGGAGTACGGCGGCCACCGTGTGCTCGGCCCCGTCTCCGGGCGCATCGAGGCGGGCGGCATCACCGCGCTCATCGGCCCCAACGGCGCGGGCAAGTCGACGCTGCTGTCGATCGTGGGGCGCCTCATGCAGCCTACGAGCGGCGGCGCATCCGTCGACGGCCTCGACGTGCGCACCGCGCCGACTCGCGAGCTCGCCACCCGGCTGGCGATCCTCAGCCAGGAGCACCGGCTCGACGCCCGCATCACCGTGCGAGACCTGGTCGCCTTCGGCCGCTTCCCGCACACGCAGGGCCGGCTCACCTTCGGCGACCACGCCCACATCGACCGGGCGCTGGACTTCCTCGAGCTCACCGGGCTGCAGCACCGCTACCTCGACGAGCTCTCCGGCGGCCAGCGCCAGCGCGCGTTCGTGGCCATGGTGCTGGCGCAGGACACCGAGGTGGTGCTGCTCGACGAGCCGCTCAACAACCTCGACCTCAAGCACGCGGTGCTCATCATGCGGCAGCTGCGACGGGCCGCCGACCTGCTGGGCCGCACGATCGTGATCGTCATCCACGACCTCGCGATCGCCGCCGCCTACGCCGACCGGGTGATCGCGCTCAAGCAGGGGCAGATCGCGCACAGCGGCACGGTCGAGGAGGTCATGACGGCGGAGATCGTCTCCGAGCTGTACGAGACGCCCGTGCGCATCCTCGAGGTCGACGGCCGGCGCGTGCCGGTGGTCATGCCCTGACGCTGGCCTCCAGCGCCGCGTGCGTATGGTGGGGGCATGGCACGCATCATCGTCCTCGGCGCCCACGGCAAGGTCGCGCTCCACGCGCAGCGCATGCTCGCGCACGCGGAGCACATCGTCCACGGCGTCATCCGGAACGCCGAGCACGCGGCCGACGTCGAGGCGACCGGCTCCGAGCCGATCGCCGCCGACCTCGAAGCGCTCGAGCAGTCGGGCATCGACAACCTGCTGCAGGGCTACGACGTGGTCGTCTGGTCGGCCGGCGCGGGCGGCGGCTCGCCCGAGCGCACCCGCGCGGTCGATCAGGACGCGGCACTGCGGGTGCTGGACGCGGTGGCCCGCTCGGGTGCGCGGCTGCTGATGGTCTCGTACTTCGGCTCCAGTCGCGAGCACGGCGTGCCCGCCGACCACCCGTTCCACGCGTACGCCGAGGCGAAGTCGATCGTCGACGCGGCGATCGTCGACTCGGGCGCCGACTGGGTGATCCTCGCGCCCTCGGCGCTCACGCTCGACGACGAGGGCGGCATCGAGATCGACGAGCCGGCCGGCTCGATCGACTCGGGCGAGATCCCGCGCGCGACCGTCGCGCGGCTGATCGCCGAGGTCGTCGCGCGCCCGGAGCTGCGCGGCATCACGATCCGCTGCAACGCTGGCGCGACGCCCGTCGGCGACGCGTTGAACGACCTGCGCTAGAGCTCGATCGTGTACATCGTCGAGCCGTGCTCCTTCGTGTAGCCGAGGCTCGCGTACAGCCCCTGCGCCCCTGAGGGATTCTCGGTGTCGACATCCAGCACCGCGGCCTCCATCCCGTCGCCCGCGAAGGCGCGCATGCTCGCGGCGAGCGCCGCGAGCGCGCCCTTCCGGCCGCGGTACGCGCGGCGCGTGCCGAGCACGTCGGTGTAGCCGAAGCTGTAGCCGCGCACCGGGAAGTCGGCGGCGTAGCGGCTGTTGAGCGCGTACGCGACCACGAGCGGCGCGCCCGCCTCGAGCGCGGCGCGCGTGGACGCATCCGTCGCCTCGTCGGCCAGCAGCGCCGCCACGTCGGGCTCGTCGTCGACGACCACGAACGACCACTCCGGCGCGAACTCGCTGCGGCTCGCGGTCCACTGCTCCATCGTCTGCGGCTGGCTGCCCCAGTGGTCGCGGAACGCATCGTTGTGGGCGAGCCGGGTGGCGTCGTCGACCTCGTTCGAGAACGGCACGAGCCGGAGGGAGCCGGTCAGCGCGACGTCCGGGATCGCGGCCGCGCCGTCGGTGAGCGGCCGCTTGAGGTCGGAGAAGTAGCGGCGCGGCTCGAGGCCGGCGTGCAGGTACATGCGGTGCCGCGGTGCGGGGTCGTCGTCCTCGGCGTAGGTGCCGATGCGTCCAGGCAGCTCCTTGCCGGAGGCGGCCAGCAGCTGCCGAGCGCGCGCCAGCTGCCACGCGAGCACCTCGCGGCCGATGCCCGCGCCGCGCCGCGCCGGGTGCACGCCGCCGAAGGCGAATGCGCGCACGGTGGTGACGTCTCCCGGGAAGGTCGCGACGAACGCGGTCGCCCGCAGCTCGCCCTCGGCGTCGAAGCCCAGCAGCGAGTCGTGCTCGAGGTCGCGCCAGGGAGCGGCGAGCTCCTCGCGCGTCTCGTCCTCGGTCTCTCGGTAGGGCGCGCCGTCGGCCTCGGCCATGGCGTTGTTCAGCGCGGTCACGCGCGCCACGTCGTCGAGCGCGGCGGGGCGCCAGGTGAGCGCGCCGGCGGTGATCTCGGGCAGGGTCGCGGGCGCCGCGGCCCGCTCGGCGATGGGGGAGAGCTGATGCACGGAGCAAGCGTAGAACGGTGGGCGCCCAGCGTCGACCCGCATAGGCTCGGAGCATGATCGAGCGACCCACCAGGATCGGCGTGCAGCTCGCGCCGCAGCACACGAGCATGCAGGCCACCATCGATGCGGCGAGGCGCTTGGAGGAGATGGGGGCGGACGTCGTCTTCGGCTGGGATCACTTCTTCCCGCTCTCCGGCGACCCCGACGGCGTGCACTTCGAGGCGACCGCGCAGCTGGCGGCATGGGCCGCCGCGACCGAGCGCATCCAGCTCGGGGCGCTGGTGTTCTGCAACTCGTACCGCAACCCGGATCTGCTGGCAGACATCACCCGCACCATCGACCACATCTCCGGCGGCCGCTTCATCTTCGGCATCGGCGGCGGATGGTTCGAGCGCGACTACGAGGAGTACGGGTACGACTTCGGCACGGTCGGCTCACGGCTGCGCTCGCTGGGGGAGTCGCTGCCGCGCATCCGGGCGCGCTGGGCGCGGCTGAACCCGCCGCCGATGGGTCCGATGCCCATCCTGATCGGCGGCAAGGGCGAGCAGAAGACGCTGCCGATGGTCGCCGAGCACGCCGACATCTGGCACTCCTTCGTCGGACCGGACGATCTGCCGCACAAGCTCGACGTGCTGCGCGCGGCCTGCGAGGCGCGCGGCCGCGACATCGCCGAGATCGAGATCTCGAACGGCGCGAGCGTGCGCGACGGCGTCGGCGGCGTCGGCTTCGAGCGCCTCGACGCGCTGCACGCGGCGGGCACCAGGCTGCTGACCATCCCGCTCTCGGGCGACGACACCCCGGACGGCTACGCGCTCGACCGCGTGCAGGCCTTCCTCGACTGGCGGGACCGGAAGAACGGCGACTAGGAGCGCATCGCCTCGAGCATCTCGGCGAGCACCGCGTCGTGGCCCCCGCGACCGTAGGCGGCCCGCTGCTGCGCGGCCGAGCCGCCGCGCTCCAGCACCCGAGCGGCAGCGGCGAGCGAGTTCGCGGAGCCGAGCTCCTCGGCCACCGGCGCGAGGCGCTCGATCGCCTCGCCGAGCGCATCGCGCACCGCCTGCAGCGTGCCCTCCTCGTCGACGATGACGGTCGCATCCATCCCGTCGCGGGCCGCGCGCCACTTGTTCTCGCGCACGAGCCACGAGGGCAGGTGGCGCTGCGGCTCGCCCGCGTCGAGCGCGCGCGAGGCCTCCTCCATCAGGCAGTGGATGAGTGCCGTCACGGCCGCGAGGTCGTCGATGGAGGGCGCGCCGTCGGCCACCCGCACCTCGACAGTGCCGAGCGCGGGGGAGGGGCGCACGTCCCAGCGCACCTCGCCGATGTCGTCGATCACGCCCGCGCGCAGCATGTCGCCGAGGGTGCGCTCGTACTCGCCCCAGTCGACGAGCATCGGCGGCAGACCCCCCGTCGGCAGCTGCTGGAAGAGCATCGTGCGGTGCGAGGCGAAGCCGGTGTCGAGGCCCTGCCAGTAGGGGCTCGACGCCGAGAGCGCGAGGATGAGCGGCAGCTGGTCGAGCACCGTGCGCATCAGCGGGATCACCTTGTCGCGATCCTCGACGCCGACGTGGTTGTGCACGCCGAAGATGACCAGCCGGCGGCCCCACTCGCCGGCCTTCCGCACGACGCGCTCGTAGCGAGGGTCGTCGCCCTGCGACTGCTCGCGCCACTTGCTGGTCGGGTGCGTGCCCGTGCCCAGCAGCGCCAGGCCCAGACGGTCCGCGGCCCCGCAGGCCTTGTCGCGCATCCCCCGGAGCTCGTCGATCGCCGCGTCGGTCGTCGCGTGCACACCGGTGATCAGCTCGATCATGCCGGTCAGGAACTCCTTGTCGAAGCGCTTGTCGTCGATCGCCTCGAGCAGCTCGCGCGCGCGGGGCACGATGGCGCCCGTCCTGGGGTCGACGACGGCGAGCTCCCACTCGACGCCGAGCGACGAGCGCGGGGAGGCTGCGAACTTCATGGCAGAAGAGTAAGCCGTGTCGCCCCGCGGCGCGCGCGTCGCCTCCGGATGTGCCAGAATGGGGGGTCGAGCACGCGCCCGACCCTCTATCCGGCGCGCGATGCTCACCGAGCTTTGCGGGTCGCGCATCCCCACATGCGCAGGCCGCGGTGCAACTTTCCATTACACAAAGCAGGAGAACTGTGGCAGTCAAGATCCGTCTGAAGCGCTTCGGCAAGATCCGTGCGCCCTTCTACCGCGTCGTCGTGGCCGACTCGCGCACCAAGCGCGATGGCCGCGTCATCGAGGAGATCGGTCAGTACCACCCGACCGAGAACCCGTCGCTGATCAAGATCGACAGCGAGCGCGCCCTCTACTGGCTCGGCGTCGGCGCGCAGCCGACCGAGCAGGTCGCGGCGCTGCTCAAGCTCACGGGCGACTGGGGCAAGCACACGGGCGAGGGTTCGACCGAGAACCAGGTCAAGGCACCCGAGGGCAAGAAGGCGTTCGTCGCCGATGAGTCGAAGAAGGCCGTCCTCAAGCCCAAGGCCGAGAAGCCCGCCGAGGCACCGACCGAGGCCGCGTCGACCGACGCCGCCGAGGCACCCGCGGCCGAGACCGAGTCGGCTGAGGCCGAGTCGGCCGAGAAGACCGAGGACTGAGCATGCTGCGCGATGCGCTCGAGCACCTCGTCAAGGGGATCGTCGATCGCCCCGACGACGTGCGCGTGGGCACGCGCGACACGCAGCGCGGCGAGGTCCTCGAGGTGCGCGTGCACCCCGAGGACCTCGGTCGCGTCATCGGGCGCGGCGGTCGCACCGCCGGCGCCCTGCGCACCGTGATCGGTGCGCTCCCCGGAGGACGCCGCGTCCGCGTCGACGTGGTGGACACCGATCGCTAGGCCGGCCGTGCCCGCGCGCACGCAGCTGCGCGTCGGACGGCTCACGAGGGCCCACGGCCTCAAGGGCGCGATCAAGATCGAGCTCTACACCGACGACCCCGGTCGACGCTTCGTCCCGGGTGCTCGCTTCGCGCTGCAGGTGCCCACGTCGTCGAAGTGGCACGGCAAGTCGCTCGAGCTGCTCGAGCTGCGCGTCTACAACGGCAGCCCCGTCGGCTTCTTCGCCGGCGTCACCGACCGCACCGAGGCCGAGAGCCTCGTGAAGGCGGTGCTCTGGATCGAGCAGGACGCCACCGAGCTCTCCACCGAGCCAGACGCCTGGTACGTGCACCAGCTCGCCGGCCTCGACGTCTGGCGCGACGGCGCCCGCATCGGCCGCGTCGTGCGCGTCGACATGCTGCCCGCGCAGGACATGCTGATCGTCGAGACGGACGGCCGCGAGGTGATGGTGCCGTTCGTGAAGGCGATCGTGCCGGAGGTCGACCTGCGCGCCGGCCGCATCACGGTCACCCCGCCCGCGGGGCTGTTCGAGGAGCTCGAGCAGGACGACGAGGCGGCGCCGGCGACGGACGCACCCGCGTCCGAGGCCGAGCGCGCCCCTGCGGCCGAGCCCGACGCATCCGCCGAGCCCGAGGCATCCGGCACCACCGACCCGGCCTAGGCCATGCGGATCGACATCGTCACGATCTTCCCCGAGTTCTTCGGGGTGCTCGACGTCTCGCTGCTCGGCAAGGCCCGGCGCGAGCGGCTGCTCGAGCTCGGCGTGCACGACCTGCGCGAGTGGACCCACGACCGCCACCGCACCGTCGACGACACCCCCTACGGCGGCGGCGCCGGCATGGTCATGAAGCCCGAGCCCTGGGGCGAGGCGCTCGATGCGCTGCTCGGCCAGGCGCCGGCAGCCGAGGGCGAGCGGGCGGATGCGCTGGTCGTCTTCCCGACGCCCGCGGGCGTGCCGTTCACCCAGGCGCTGGCGCGCGAGCTCGCGAGCGAGTCGCACATCGTCTTCGCCTGCGGCCGCTATGAGGGCATCGACGCCCGGGTCGCCGACGACGCAGCGACCCGCGCCCGCGTGCTCGAGGTGAGCCTGGGCGACTACGTGCTCAACGGCGGCGAGGTGGCTGCCATGGCCATGATCGAGGCCATCGGCCGGCTCGTGCCCGGCGTGGTCGGCAACCCTGAGAGCCTGGTCGAGGAGAGCCACGAGGCCGGCCTGCTCGAGCATCCCTCCTACACGAAGCCGCAGGTGTGGCGCGGGCGCGAGGTGCCGGAGGTGCTGCGCAGCGGCAACCACGCCGCGATCGCCGCCTGGCGGCATGAGCAGTCGCTCGAGCGCACCCGGCGCGTGCGGCCCGACCTGCTGCCGGCGGCGGCCGAGCCCGAGCCGGGCACCGGCCGCCAGCACGGTGTCTGCTAGCCCTGAGCGAACACCTCGGCGACACCGAGGCGCGCTCGCTAGCCTCGAGGCATGACGACCAGCACAGGCACGCGGCCGCCGGCAGCCCGGCACTGGGCGCTGCGCGCATTCTTCTGGGCGATGATCGGCGCGATCATCGTGCTGCCCGCGTGGATCATGTTCGGCCGCGCGCTCACCGGCGCCCCACTGGGCGAGGCGCTGCTGCTGCAGGCGTTCCTCGGGCCGGGCCTCGCGCTCGTGATCGGCGCGGTCGTCGGCATCACCGTCGCCCGCAAGGAGGTGCGGCGGCCCCGCGCCGTCACCTGGCGCGACCTGCGGCTGATCGGCCCGTGGCTGCTGGTCATCGCGCTCATGGGCTTCACCGTCGTCGACACCGCCGGCGGCCGCACCGGCAGCGCCCTCACCGCCTGGTTCGGCGACGGCGCGCTCACCGCCTCGCAGTCGTTCACCGCCATCGGTGTGATGGTCACGCTCATCGGCGGCGTGGTGCTGTTCTGGCTGCAGGTTGTCGAGCTCGGCCGCGAGACGCGCCGGCGCGTCGAGAAGGCCGTCGGCGACCTGCAGGCGCCGCTGCTGGAGCAGCGGGCACGTCATGCGGACGCCAGCTTCTCACCGCTCGACGGGCCGCAGTCGGGCCGGGTCATCAGCGTCGAGGACGACGAGCAGCGCTGAGCCCGTCCATCCGGCACAGCCGCGCCGACGGATGCGTTGGTGCGAGGCCCCGAGGTATGGCAAGATGGATCGCTGGTGCCCCACGCGGTCCCGCCGGTGACGGCGGCCTCTGCCACGGGGGAGACGCAGGGCACCGCATCCCACTTTCTTCGAGAGCGACCGACCTGTGGCGGGCGCAGAGAGCGACACCGCAATGCACATCCTCGACAAGGTCGACGCAGCCAGCCTGAAGACCGACATCCCCGACTTCCGCGCCGGCGACACCGTCAAGGTGCACGTCAACATCATCGAGGGCGCGCGCTCGCGCGTCCAGATCTTCCAGGGCGTCGTCATCGGCCGCTCGGGCCACGGCGTGCGCGAGACCTTCACGGTCCGCAAGGTCTCGTTCCAGGTCGGCGTCGAGCGCACCTTCCCGGTGCACTCGCCGGTCATCGACCAGATCGAGCTCGTCAGCCGCGGCGACGTCCGCCGCGCGAAGCTCTACTACCTCCGCGGTCTGCGCGGCAAGGCGGCCAAGATCCGCGAGAAGCGCGACAACTGAGCATCACCCACAACGGGGCCGGCACTCGCCGGCCCCGTTCTGCGTCGCGCGCGTTCGTCGCCGAATCGTGATGCGGCACGACGTCGGCGATGCCGGTTCGGGCGGCTCGACGCACCTAGACTTGGCACGGCGAAAGGGCGGGGATGACGGACACGGTCGAGACGGGTGAGGGCGGCCGGAGAGACGGCAGATCCCGCGGCCGCGGCGTGCTGCTGTTCCTGCGCGACATCGTCGTGATCTTCCTGATCGCACTGCTGATCTCGTTCCTGGTCAAGACCTTCCTCATCCGGCCGTTCTGGATCCCGTCCGAGTCGATGAACGAGACGCTGCAGGTCGACGACCGCATCATCGTCAGCCTGCTGAGCCCCACGGTGATCCCGGTCGAGCACGGCGACGTGGTCGTCTTCGAGGATCCGGGCGGCTGGCTGCCCGAGCCGCAGCACGAGCCCGAGACCGGCCTTCTCGGCGCCGTGGACTGGTTCCTGACCTTCGTGGGCCTCGCGCCTGAGGACGACCACGGCTACCTCATCAAGCGCGTCATCGGCCTGCCCGGCGACACCGTCGAGTGCTGCAACGACTTCGGGCAGCTGCTCGTCAACGGCGTGCCCATCGACGAGCCGTACCTGCACCTCGACCAGGCGGGCCAGGCGGCCAGCTCGATGGCCTTCGAGGTGACGGTGCCAGCGGGCCACCTGTGGATGATGGGCGACAACCGCAACCACTCCGGCGACTCGCGCGCGCACATGGACGCGCCAGGCGGCGGCTTCGTGCCGATGCAGTCGGTGGTCGGCCGCGCCATCCTCATCTCCTGGCCCGTCGAGCGCTGGACCTGGCTCGACAGCTACCAGCAGACCTTCGTCGGCGTCGAGTCGCAGGGCGCGGCGACCGAGGTGGTGCTCCCGCAGGCGGTGGCGCACTGATGCCGGCCACGCCGACGCTCGAGCACGAGCAGGCACTGTGGGCGGATGCGTCCCTCGTCATCGGCATGGATGAGGTCGGCCGGGGCGCACTGGCCGGTCCCGTCAGCGTCGGCGCCCTCGCGCTGGCCGCCGACTGCGGCGCATGGCCCGAGCACCTGCGCGACTCGAAGACGATGACGCCGCTGCGCCGCGCATCCACCGCCCCCCTCGTGCGCGAATGGGGCGTGAGCGCCGTCGGCCACGCCTCGAACGACGAGATCGACCGGCTCGGCATCCAGGTCGCGCTGGGCCTGGCCGGCAGGCGGGCGCTCGTCGCGCTGCACGCCATCGGCATCGACGTGCCCGCGGCGGCCATCCTGCTCGACGGCACCCACGACTGGCTGGCGCCGGCGCTGCGCGCACCCCTCCGCACGACCCTGCGTGCGAAGGCTGACCGCGACTGCGCCTCCGTCTCCGGCGCGGCGCTGGTGGCGAAGGTCGACAGGGACGAGCGGATGGTCGGGGCCGACACCGTGCACCCGGGCTACGGCTGGGCGTCCAACAAGGGCTACGGCTCGGCCGCCCACATGGCGGCGATCGTCGAGCTCGGCCCGAGCGCGCTGCACCGGCGCACGTGGCTGCGCGAGACCGTTCAGACGTAGCGGCGGGTGGCGCGCCGCCACAGCCAGACCAGCAGCACGATCACGCCGATCGCGATCAGGCCACCGACCGCGAAGGTGATGAGCACGCGCAGCGAGCCGTCATCGAGCGTTGCGGCGGGCGCCTCCTCGGCCACAGCCGGCGCGGTGTCCGGCGTGCCGCTGAAGTCGGGCGCCGCGGCCGCCTCGCCGATCACCTCGATGGTGACGATGATGGGCATCGGCGGCGTGCCCTCGGCGGCACCGAAGCCCATGGCGACGTAGTGCTCGCCCGCCATCACCGGGCGCTTGAGCATGCCGGGGTCGCCGTCCCAGCGCACCGGGGCGGTGGTGACCGCGACGGCGGAGCCGGGCTCGGGCAGCGGCTGCGCCCAGCGGGTGCCGTCGGCGTCGGTGGCCAGCAGGGCGCCGACGTCGGCGCCGACCGGATCGAGCACCTGCAGGATGCCCCATGCGTCGGCCGGCGCCGGCAGGTCGGGCGAGAGGTTGGCGTGGACGCGCACCTGCTGGCCCCAGTCCGCGGCGACGCGGAAGAACTGGAACTCGTTCGGCAGCATCTCGATCGTGTAGGAGCCCGGCTGCGTGAGCGGTGCGTCGTTGAGGCTCGCGCCGCCGACGAGGCTGCCGGTGGCGCCGTCTGCGGCGATGCCCAGCGTCCAGCCGCGCTCGGCGTCGGTGGGCGCCGGCAGCGTCGATGCGTTGCTCGGCCACGGCTCCTCGCGGATGCGCAGCTCGAAGGGCACCGGCGCGTCGGGCGGGGCGGCGGCCTCGAGGGAGAGCAGCAGCGTCTCGGCCGTCGCGCAGGCGTGGGACGGGCTGCCCTCGGCGGCACTGAGCCTGCCGGTGAAGATCGAGTACCGATCCTCGCCGAGCGCGGCGACGGTGGTCGCATCGCACGCGGTGCCGTCGGCGGTGGTGAGGCTGCCGTCGATTGAGAGCGTGCCCTGGTGCGGGAGCCGGCCGGTGATGCCGACGTGCAGGATCGAGCCGGGCTGCTCGCGGTGCAGCAGGTAGTGCAGCGCCGGTCGGTCGCCGCCGAGCTCGTCGGCGTACTGGGTGCCGGCGACCAGCTCGGGCGCGTCGGCCGCCTCGACGGTGCCGCCGGCGCTCTCGCCCACCACGCCGAAGGGCCGGAAGGCGCGGGTCGAGAGGCGCTCGAGGGCGTGCTGCAGGCTGTCGGCCTCGGAGACGTCGAGGTAGTCGCCCCGGCCGCGGTCGGCGACGCACTGCAGCTGCTGCCTCGCCTGCGCATCGACGTCGAATCCGATGACGTCGATGCGCATGCCGATGTCCTGGGCGGTCAGCTCGGCCGCGATCTGGCAGGGGTCGGGCTCGCACGTGGCGATGCCGTCGGAGACCAGCAGGATGCCGCGGAAGCCCTGCTGCCCGAGATCAGCGCCGGCCTGCTGCAGCGCGTAGCCGATGGGTGTGTCGCCGGCGGGCTCGTAGCGGCCCACCGCCGCACGCAGCTCGTCGCGGTTGTCCGTGCCGATCGGCACCAGCAGCTGCGAGTCGGTGCAGGAGTCCGCGCCGGGGTTCGGGGTCGCGCCGAACACGCGCAGGCCGACGCGGTGCTGCGCGGGCAGGTTGGCCATCACCGCGTCGAGGGCGCCGCGCGCGGCGGCGATGCGAGTGGTGCCGTCGGGTGTGATCTCTGCCATCGAGCCCGAGGCATCGAGCACCACCATCAGGCCGCCGTCCTCGGGAGTGCCGGTCGCGCTCGCAGGAGACGCCGGGAGCGTGCCGGTGCCGAGCGCGATCGCTGCGGCGAGCGCCACGACGGCCAGGATCCTGCGCAACGGCGCTCCGTTCGGTCGGCAAATGTACCGGAACCGAATCTACGCGCTTTGCGCTACGAGCACGATCGCCAGGGGCATCTCTTGTCGCAATCTTCAGCCTGGTCACCCGGCCATAGGATGGCGGCGTGGAACCTGAGGACATCGAGGACTACGACCGCGAGGTCGAGCTGGCCCTCTTCAAGGAGTACCGAGACGTCGTCGGCATGTTCAAGCACGTCGTCGAGACCGAGCGGCGCTTCTACCTCGCCAACGACGTGAAGGTCACCCGCCACGACGCCGGCACCGACTTCTACTTCGAGCTCGAGCTGACGGACGTGTGGGTGTGGGACATCTACCGCTCCGACCGCTTCATCAAGTCGGCGCGCATCCTCACCTTCAAGGACGTCAACGTGGAGGAGCTCGCCTCGCGCGATCTGGAGCTGCCGAAGGACCTCGCGATCGAGGAGTGATCGAGGCGGCTGCGGCCGTCTTGTCCACAGGCGCGCGATCTGCGCGCACGCGTCACCGCGCGCATCCGCTTCTCTGCCCCCATGCGAGCGAAGGATCAGCTGGGGCTTGACGGCGAGGCGGCCGCGACCGTGCACCTCGAGCGGGCGGGCATGCGCATCGTCGACCGCCGGTGGCGCTGCGCGCACGGCGAGCTCGACATCGTCGCCGTCGACGGGCAGACGTTCGTCTTCGTCGAGGTGAAGACGCGCAGGGGGCTCGCCTACGGGCACCCCTTCGAGGCCATCACGCCGACCAAGGTGCGGCGGCTGCGCATGCTCGCGTGGCTGTGGCTCGAGGCGACCGGGCAGCGCGGACCGGTGCGGATGGACGCGGTGGGCATCATCGCGCCGCGCGAGGGCACATGGCGCGTGGAGCATCTGCGAGGCATCTCGTGAGCGGCTTCGGGCGCGCGGACTGCGTCGTGCTGCGCGGCATGCAGGGCGTCGGCGTGCAGATCGAGGTGCACGCCTCGGCTGGCCTGCCGGTCGTCCACATCGTGGGGCTGCCGGGGCCAGCCGTGCAGCAGGCGCGCCACCGCACCTGGAGCGCGATCGCGCGCATGGGGCTGACGGCGCCGAGCGGACGGGTGGTGATCAACCTGACGCCGGCATCGCTGCCGAAGGCCGGCACGCACTTCGATCTCGCGATGGCGATCGCGGTGCTGCGCGCGGGCGGTGTGGTGCCGCCCGACGACGGCCAGACGGCGCTGCTGGGCGAGCTCGGGCTCGACGGCCGGCTGCGGCCGGTCGCGGGCACGCTGCCGCTCGCCCGCGCAGCCGCCGAGGCGGGCGCACGGCGCCTGGTCGTGCCGACCGCCTCGGTCGACGAGGCCTCGCTCGTCGAGGGGCTGCGGGTGCTGGGCGCCGCCAGCCTCGCCCATGCCGCCGCGCTGCTCGGGGCCGAGCTCGACCCCGAGCCCGTCGAGCCCGTGCCCGGCCCGCCCGCACCGGAGCGCGCGCGGTCCGAGCTCGACCTGGCCGACGTGGTCGGCAACCGCGAGGCGGTCGACGCGCTGGAGATCGCCGCGGCCGGCGCCCATCACCTGCTGATGGTCGGGCCGCCCGGCGCGGGCAAGACGATGCTCGCGATGCGCCTGCCGGGCATCCTGCCGCCCCTGACGCAGCAGCAGGCGCTCGATGTCGCCTCCGTGCGCTCGCTCTCGGGGCAGGCGCCCTCGTCCGGCCTCGACCTGCTGCCGCCGTTCGAGCATCCGCACCACTCGGCGACGGCGGTCGCGCTGGTCGGTGGCGGCTCCGGCACCATCCGGCCGGGCGCCGCAGCCCGCGCCACCCACGGCATCCTGTTCCTCGACGAGGCGCCGGAGTTCCCCCGGGCGGTCCTCGACATGCTGCGGCAGCCGCTCGAGTCCGGCACCATCACGCTCGACCGCGCCGCCGTCAGCGCGACCTTCCCCGCGCAGTTCCAGCTGCTGCTGGCAGCCAACCCGTGCCCGTGCGGGCTGCTGGGCACCGGCGACTGCACCTGCGCCCCGATGGCGCGCCGCCGCTACTTCGGCAGGCTCTCGGGGCCGCTGCTCGACCGCATCGATCTGCGGGTGCGCGTCGACCGGGTCACGCTCGGCGCCGACGGGACCGGCCTCGACGGCGCACCGAGACGCACGACGGCGGATGCGTCGGGTCGCGTCGCCGAGGCGCGCGCCCGTGCCGCTCGGCGGCTGCACGGGACGGGCTGGAGCGCGATGGGCCAGGTGCCGGGTCCGTGGCTGCGACGCCACCTGCCGCTCGCGCCCGCGGTGCTCGCACCCCTCGAGCAGGCGCTCGAGCGAGGAGCCATCACCATGCGCGGCCTCGACCGATCGGTCCGGGTCGCGTGGACGATCGCCGATCTCGACGGCGCAGATGCGCCGAGCTCGACCCACGTCGGGGGAGCGCTCGCGCTCAGGAAGGGAATACCCGCATGAAGGCCTTCAGGATCGACCTCGATCGGCTTCGCCAGGCCGTGACTGCCACGCTGCCCGCTGATGCGGCGCCGCCGGACGATGATGCCGCCATCGCGCGATTCGCGGCAGGTGCCTGGACGGTGCTGCCGGAGCCGGGCGACGGCGTCGCCGGGATGGTGCGGCAGCGGCTCGGCGATGTGCGCGCGCTGCAGCTGCTGGTCGAGGGCGAGAGCCTCAGCGGCTGGGCGCGCGAGCTCGGCGATCCCGGTGCGGTCAGCGGCATGCAGGCGGCGCTGGCGCGCTGGCAGCCGCGGTTGGGTGCGGAGCGCATCCTCGGCGCCTTCGCGCAGGGCGCCGCGCACGACCAGCGGCTGCTCACCCCGGCCGACGCGCAATGGCCGTCAGGGATCGACGATCTCGGGCCGCACGCTCCCGCGGCGCTGTGGCTGCGCGGAGATCCCGCGGCGCTCGACGCATGCAGCCGCTCCGTCGCGCTCGTCGGCGCCCGTGCCTCCTCGGGCTACGGCGAGCTCGTGACCGGCCAGCTCGCCGCCGGTCTCGTCAGCCGGCGGTTCGCGGTCGTCTCCGGCGGCGCGTACGGCATCGACGGCACGGCCCATCGGTCGGCGCTGGCCAGCGGCGGCACGACCGTCGCCGTGCTCGCCGGCGGACTCGACCGCTTCTACCCGGCGAGCAACGACGAGCTGCTGCGCCGCATCGCCGCCACCGGATGCGTCATCGCCGAGGCGCCCAGCGGAGTGCCTCCCACGCGCTGGCGCTTCCTGGCGCGCAACCGGCTGATCGCGGCGCTCGCGAGCGCGACCGTCGTGGTCGAGGCGGGGCAGCGCTCGGGATCGATCAACACCGCCGGTCATGCCGCAGCGCTCGGCAGGCCGCTGGGCGCCGTGCCCGGGCCCATCACCTCCGGCTCGAGCACCGGCTGCCACCGGCTGCTGCGCGAGTACGGCGCCACGCTCATCGAGCGGCCGGAGCACATCGTCGAGCTGCTCGATGGCCCCGAGGAGGAGGCGGCGCAGCTCGACGCGCTGACCAGCGACGAGGTGCGCGTGCTCGACGCGCTGAGCCGACGCGCTGCTCGGAGCGTCGACGACCTGGCCGTGCGCACCGGCATGGCACCGCGAGAGGTCACCGCCTCGCTGGCGCTGCTCGAGCTTGGCGGCCGCATCACCGAGCGCGCGAGCGGCTGGGTGCGCGCCTGAGTGCGCGCGCTGCCCGCCGGGCTCCGCATGCGGCGTTAGCCTGTGCCCGTGAGCTACGGCATCCATCCCGCCCCCGCGTGCGTCATCGCGCATCTGAGCGACACCCACCTGCTCGCGGGCGGAGCGCTGCTGGCCGAACTGGTCGACACCGAGGCGCACCTGCGTGCCACGGCAGAGCGACTGCGGGTCGCGGCACCCGATGCCGACGCCATCGTGGTCTCCGGCGACATCGCCGACGTCGGCGAGCCCGAGGCGTACGCGCTCGCGCGCGAGATCCTCGAGCCGGTCGCGGCCGAGCTGGGCGCACCGATCGTGTGGGCGGTCGGCAACCACGACGAGCGCTCGCACATGCGCGCGGCGCTCGGCCTCCCCGGCAGCCCCCTCGACCCGATCGACACCGTGCACGAGGTGGGCGAGCTGCGCATCGTCTCGCTCGACACCAGCCTGCCCGGCTGGCACCACGGCGGCTTCGACGAGGGCCAGGCCGAGTGGCTCGCCGCTGCGCTCGCCGAGCCCCCTGCGCTCGGCACCGTGCTCGTCATGCACCACCCGCCGCTGCCGTACCGCAGCCGGCTGATGCGGCTGCTCGAGTTCCGCGACGAGCAGCGCCTCGCCGAGGTGCTCGGCGCCGGCGACGTGCGGGCGATCCTCTCCGGCCACCTGCACATCAACGGCTCAGGCACCTTCACGGAGATCCCCGTGGTGCTCGCCGGCGCCACCAGCTACGCCGACGACCTCGGCGGGCCGCCGCCGGCGATGCACGGCATCGACGACACGCAGTCGTTCAACCTGATCGAGATCTACCCTGATGCCGTGGCGCACTCCGTCGTGCCGGCCCTGCCGCACGAGTCGCGCGAGACGCTGCCCGCCCACCTGGTCGCGCAGGTCGAGCAGCTCTCGCCGGCCGAGCGGATGGAGCGCTTCAGCCGGAAGCCGAGCTGAGGATGCGCATCGACGCGGCGATTGCCGGGTACCTCGACCACCTCGAGCGCGAGCGCGGCTACTCGGCGAACACGGTGCGCGGCTACCGCGGCGATCTGCGCGGCCTCGCCGCGCACTGCGAGCAGGCAGACATCGATGACGCCGCGGCGCTGGAGATCGAGACGCTGCGCGACTGGCTCTTCGCCAGCGCCGAGGCCGGGATCGGCAAGGCGACGATCGCCCGCCGCAGCGCTGCGGCGCGCGGGCTGAGCCGCTGGATCGCCGCGAACGGCGGCACGGACGCGGCCGGCAGGCTGCGCACCCCGAAGCGCGATCGCCACCTGCCGAGAGTGCTCTCGCGACAGGCGATGGATGGGGTGCTCGCCGAGCTCTCGGAGGCGGCGGCCGAAGGGGACGCCGTCGCGCTCCGCGACCTCGCCGTGGTCGAGCTGCTCTACGCCTCCGCGCTCCGCGTGAGCGAGCTCGTCGGCCTTGACATCGACGACGTCGATCTCGAGCGCCTCACGGTGCGGGTGGTCGGCAAGGGATCGAAGGAGCGGGTCGTGCCGTTCGGGCGGCCGGCGCTCGATGCGGTGCTCGACTGGATGCGCGTCGGCCGGGCGCAGCTCGCGAACGCGTCGAAGCCGCATCCGGCCCTCTTCCTCGGCGCGCGCGGCGGCAGGCTCGGTCAGCGCCGCGTGCACGAGCTCGTCACGACGCTGCTGGAGTCACTGCCGGGCTCTGGCCCGCACGGGCCGCACACGCTGCGCCACACGGCGGCGACGCATCTGCTCGACGGCGGTGCCGACCTGCGCGCGGTGCAGGAGATGCTCGGCCATGCGAGCCTCGGGACGACGCAGATCTACACGCACGTCTCGCTCGAGCGGCTCGCCGAGGCCTACCGCACGGCGCACCCGCGCGCCTGACGCCCCCCGCTGCATCGCGCCGCGCTTCGGGGCGCCCATGGGCAGCAGCACCGGGCGCTCGACACCCAGCAGCGTGAGCGGGTCCACGTACTCCCCGTGGAGCCGGGCGCCGAGGTGCAGCCGTGCCGCGCCGGCCGCATGCCCGGGCTGCAGCACGCCGATCTGCTGTCCCCGCTCGACCGCGTCGCCGGCTGCCACCAGCGGTTCGACCGGCTCGAAGCTCGACACCAGACCGCCCTCGTGCTCGATCGAGAGCACCGGGCGCCCGGCCACCGGCCCGGCGAAGCGCACGACGCCGTCCTGCGGGGCGAGCACGGTGGAACCGGCCGACGCGGCGATGTCGATGCCGCGGTGCCCAGGCCCGTAGGGCGTCGCGGGCGCGTCGAAGGCCCGCACCACCTCGTGGGGCTCGACCGGCCAGGCCCAGGGGGCGAGTCCGAGCAGCAGCAGGGCGACGAGGATGCGCATGCGGGCATGGTGCACCGCCGCGGCCGCCGCGCGTGCGGGCGGCGCTCGGTCCGGTGGAGAGTGCGGCGTCGCTGCGCCCCGTGGGACATGTAGCATAGGAGGGCATCGCCTGTGCGATGACTTCGCGCGCCCATCGCGACACCACCTCCATCGGTCCGACTGCTCGAGCCCCGTGCTCGTGCGGATGGCGGAGGCGGGTCAGGGCGCCAGGGGCACGGCCACCGGCCGCGCCGACAGAACCGCAAACCACGAAGGAGGCGGCAATGGCCGTCGTCACCACTCGCCAGCTGCTCGACAGCGGCGTGCACTTCGGGCACCAGACCCGACGCTGGAACCCCAAGATGAAGCGCTTCATCTTCACGGAGCGCTCCGGCATCTACATCATCGACCTGCAGCAGTCGCTCGCCTACATCGACCAGGCCTTCGACTTCGTCAAGGAGACGGTCGCCCACGGCGGCAGCGTGCTCTTCGTCGGCACCAAGAAGCAGGCGCAGGAGTCGATCGCCGAGCAGGCGACGCGCGTGGGCCAGCCCTACGTCAACCAGCGCTGGCTCGGTGGTCTGCTCACGAACTTCAACACGATCTCCAAGCGCCTCAGCCGCATGAAGGAGCTCGAGGAGCTCGACTTCGAAGACACGTCGATCTACACCAAGAAGGAGCTGCTGCTCAAGAAGCGCGAGCTCATCAAGCTGCAGAAGTCGCTCGGCGGCATCCGCAACCTCCAGCGCACGCCGTCGGCCGTCTGGATCGTCGACACGAACAAGGAGCACCTTGCCGTCGACGAGGCCAAGAAGCTGGGCATCCCGGTCATCGCGATCCTCGACACGAACTGCGACCCGGACGACGTCCAGTACCCGATCCCGGGCAACGACGACGCGATCCGCTCCGTCGCGCTGCTGACGAAGATCGTCGCCGACGCCGCGGCCGAGGGCCTCATGCAGCGTCACGGCGGTGGCGACGCCGCCGCCGAGCCGATGGCCGAGTGGGAGCGCGAGCTGCTCGAGCAGCAGGCCGCCGCTCCCGCCGCTGAGGCTGCCCCCGCCGCCGAGGCAGCCCCGACCGCTGAGGTCGCGCCGACCGAGGAGCCGGCTGCTGAGGCTGCCACCGCCGAGGAGCCCGCTGCCGAGGTCGCCGCTGCTGAGGAGACCCCCGCAGAGACCACCGAGGACGTCACCGCGTCCGAGTCCAACTAAGGAGCAGCTGCATGGCCAACATCAGCATCGCCGACCTCAAGATGCTGCGCGAGCAGCTCGGCACCGGCATGAGCGACACCAAGGCCGCCCTCGAGGAGGCCAACGGTGACGTGGAGAAGGCGACGGAGATCCTGCGCCTCAAGGGTGCCAAGGGCAACGCGAAGCGCGCCGACCGCTCGACCAGCGAGGGCCTCGTCGCCACCGCCGAGAGCAACGGTGCGGTCACCATGATCGCGCTGGGCTGCGAGACGGACTTCGTCGCGAAGAACGAGAAGTTCATCACGCTCTCCGAGCGCGTCGTGGCCGCTGTCGCGGCTGCCGGTGCAGCCGACCTCGAGGCTGCGCTTGCGGCCCCGGCCGAGTCGGGCACCGTCCAGTCGATCATCGAGGAGCAGGCCGCCACGCTCGGCGAGAAGATGGAGCTGACCAAGGTCGCCCGTCTCGAGGGCGACGCGCAGGCGGTATACCTGCACCGCACGTCGAAGGACCTGCCCCCGCAGGTCGGCGTGGTCGTCGCCTACACCGGTGACGACGCAGAGACCGCTCGCGCGGTCGCGCAGCACATCGCCATGTTCGACCCGGCCTACGTCACCCGCGACGAGGTGCCGGCCGAGCAGGTCGAGAAGGAGCGCGAGCTCGTCACCGAGATCGCTCGCGGCGAGGGCAAGCCCGAGGGCGCACTGCCGAAGATCATCGAGGGGCGCCTGACGGGCTTCTTCAAGCAGATGGTGCTGCTCGACCAGGACTACGCTCGCGACAACAAGCAGTCGGTCGCGAAGGTGCTCGAGGCCGCCGGCCTCACGGTCACCGGCTTCGCCCGATTCAAGGTCGGCGCGTAGCCAGCGCAACGCACGACGAAGGCCGGGGGAGACCCCGGCCTTCGTCGTCTCCGCAGACGCGCACGCGGTAGGCTTCTGCACGGTCCGCGCTCGGGCCGCGACCCCCAGGAGGAGCCCATGTCTGCACAGCCGCGCCGTCGAGTTCTCCTGAAGCTCTCCGGGGAGGCGTTCGGCGCAGGCAGCCTCGGCGTGAACCCGGATGTGGTGCAGGCGATCGCCCGCCAGATCGCCGACGCGGCGGCGACGGTCGAGATCGCGATCGTCGTCGGCGGCGGCAACTTCTTCCGCGGCGCCGAGCTCAGTCAGCGCGGCATGGAGCGCGGTCGCGCCGACTACATGGGCATGCTCGGCACCGTGATGAACGCGCTCGCACTCCAGGACTTCCTCGAGCAGGCCGGTGCGGAGACCCGCGTGCAATCGGCCATCCAGATGACCCAGGTTGCGGAGCCGTACATCCCGCGCCGTGCCTCGCGCCACCTCGAGAAGGGCCGCGTCGTGATCTTCGGCGCAGGCGCGGGACTGCCGTACTTCTCGACCGACACGGTCGCGGCGCAGCGCGCGCTCGAGATCGGCGCCGACCAGGTGCTGGTCGCGAAGAACGGCGTCGACGGCGTCTACTCGGCAGACCCGAAGCATGACCCCGAGGCGACGCGCTACGAGGAGATCACCTACCAGGAGGCGCTCGTGCGCGGCCTCAAGGTGGTCGACTCGACCGCGTTCAGCCTCTGCATGGACAACCGCATGCCCATGCGCGTCTTCGCCATGGACGGCGACGATCAGCTGCGCCGCGCCATCCTGGGCGAGACGGTCGGCACGCTCGTGCGGGCCTGAGCGCCCAACCCCCATAGACTCGACAGCGAGGGAAGGAACCACGTGATCAGCGATGTGCTGGCTTCGGCCAAGGAGAAGATGACGCAGTCCATCGAGGTCGCGAAGGACGACTTCCAGACGGTGAGCGCCGGTCGCGCCAACCCGGCGCTGTTCCAGCGGCTGAACGTCGACTACTACGGCTCGCCGACGCCGCTCGTGCAGCTGGCTTCGTTCCAGCAGCCCGAGGCGCGAACGCTGATCATCACCCCGTTCGACAAGAGCGCCCTGAAGGAGATCGAGCGCGCGATCGTCGCAGCGCCGCATCTCGGCGTGACGCCCAACAACGACGGCACCATCGTGCGCATCACCATGCCGGAGCTCACCGAGGAGCGCCGCAAGGACTACGTGAAGATCGTCAAGGACAAGGCCGAGCAGGCCCGGGTCGCGGTGCGCAACGTGCGCCGCCAGGCCATGACCGACCTCGAGAAGCTCAAGGGCGAGGTCGGCGACGATGAGATCGCCCGCGCCGAGAAGGATCTCGAGGCTGCCACGAAGCAGGCCGTCGACGGCATCGACGAGGCCCTGAAGAAGAAGGAAGCCGAGCTCCTCGAGGTCTGATCGAGGAGTCGGGAGGCGACGCATGCGACGCGAGCATCGGAGCGGCGCCGAGATCGAGGCGCAGATCCAGGCGCAGATCAGTGCCGCCCGTGATCAGATCGAGGCGACCCGCGCCCGCGTGAACAAGCGCACCGGTCGCAACATGGCGGCCGCGATCGGCATCGCCCTGGTGCTCGGCGGTGCACTGCTCGCCAGCCTGCTGTGGGTCAAGACGCTGTTCATGGTCTTCGCGGTCGTGCTCATCGGCTTCGCGCTGTACGAGCTCGCCAGCGCACTGCGCTTCGCAGGCCGCGACGTCCCGCGCGTGCCGCTGGTGCTGCTCGGCTGCGCGATCCTGCCCGTCACCTGGTACTTCGGCGCCGCCGGCATGTGGTGGTCCACGCTCGGAGCGGTCGCGATCGTCGGGATCGTGCGCCTCGTCGAGCTCGCCGATCCGTCGACGCGCACCGGCAGGGGAGACGTTTTCGCCGACATCACGGCCGGCGCGCTGTGCATCGCGTACGTCGCAGTGCTGGGCGGCTTCACCGTGCTCCTCACCGCGCAGGACGGCGGCCACTGGTGGATCCTGGCCATGATCGTGATGACGACGGTCATCGACACCGGCGCGCTGGCCGTCGGCGTGTGGCTCGGCAAGCACAAGCTCGCTCCGCGCATCAGCCCCGGAAAGACCTGGGAGGGCCTGCTGGGCGGTGCTGCGTTCGCCGTCGCCGCCGGCATCCCGCTGTCGATCTGGATGCTGGGGCAGGAGTGGTGGTTCGGCCTCATCCTCGCCGCGCTGCTCGCGGTGAGCGCCACCGTCGGCGACCTCGCCGAGTCGCTGATCAAGCGCGATCTGGGCATCAAGGACATCGGCTCGTTCCTCCCCGGGCACGGCGGCTTCCTCGATCGGCTCGACTCGATCCTGCCCAGCGCGGTGGTCATGATGGCCCTCTTCCAGGTGACGCACGCGTGAGCCGCAGGGCGCCGCTGGCATGATGGGGACGATGAGCACGTTCCCGAAGGCCCGCCGGTCGCAGCAGGGCTACGACATCGAGGAGGTCGAAGACTTCCTCGAGGATGCTCGTCGCGCCTACGCGACCGATGCCCGAGCTGCGACAGCGATCGACTCCTCGGCGATCCGCCGGATGAGCTTCACGATGCAGAAGGGCGGCTACTCGCCGGCCCACGTCGACGCCGCGCTCGAGCGCCTCGAAGAGGCCTTCGCCCGCCGCGAGCACGAGCGGGGCATCCTCGAGCACGGCGAGGAGCAGTGGTACGCGAAGGTGCGTGAGCGCGCCCGCGAGGCGCTGGACACGCTGCAGCGCGCGGACGGCGGGCGCTTCCGCCGCGTCAGCAGGATCTCGCGCGGCTATCGCATCGTGGAGGTCGACCGCTTCGCCGCCCGGATCGCCGACTACCTGCAGGACGGTCCGGAGATCAGCGCCCGCGAGGTGCGCACCGCGCAGTTCGAAGCCCAGTTCGGCGGCTATGACGAGGACGAGGTCGACGCCCTGCTCGACACCGTAGTGAGCCTGATGCTGGCGGTGCGCTGACGGCACCACCCTGGGCTTCGTTACCGTTCCGTGATAACGTCGATCCTCGTGTTCACTCGCTCCTCCCATGCTTCCGCGCGCAAGACGCGCACCCGTGGCGTGCTCTCGGGGCTGTCGCTGCTGGCCGCTGCCGGCTTCGTGCTCGTGACGCTGGCGGCGAGCCCAGGCGCACAGGTGATGGCCGAGCCGGCCTCCCTGCCGAGCGAGAACCGTCCTGGTCAGGCACTCGATGCGATCACCGGCTCGCAGACCGCGCTCGTGCGCGACGAGATCGTGGTGCACACCCCGACTCCCACCCCCACGCCGACTCCTGAGCCGGTCGCGGCCGCGCCGTCCGGCGGCGGCGGGGGTGCTGCTGCCGCATCCATCGCCATCCCGCGCGCCGCGGCGCCGAACCCCGGCAGCGCACAGGCCGTCGCGCGCGAGATGGTGCTCGCGCGGGGCTGGGGCGAGGACCAGTACGCCTGCCTCTACAACCTGTGGCAGCGCGAGTCGAACTGGAACGTCTACGCCCAGAACCGCTCGAGCGGCGCGTACGGCATTCCCCAGGCGCTGCCCGGGTCGAAGATGGCCACAGCCGGCGCCGACTGGCAGACCAACGCCGTCACGCAGATCTCCTGGGGCCTCGGCTACATCTCCGGCCGCTACGGCACCCCCTGCGGCGCCTGGGGCCACTCGCAGTCGGTCGGCTGGTACTGATGCCTGCGCGGCGGCCGAAGCGTCGCGCGCAGCCCTACGTGCCGCTCGACGTCGACCGCCTCATGCAGGGCACCGCGCGCGTCGAGCGCCGCGCAACCGGCGAATGGCACGTGCAGCCGATGTCCGAGCGGAGCTCCGTGAAGGACTACGCATGCCCCGGATGCGGTGGCACGGTCGCCGCGGGCACGGCCCACGTGGTCGTGTGGCGGGCGGATTCGATCTTCGGCGAGCGTGCGGTCGAGGAGCGGCGCCACTGGCACACCGGCTGCTGGCGCGCGAACTGATCGCTCGCGCTCTGGCTGCTACTTCGCGTCCTGCCTCGGGATCACGACTTCCTTGAGGATCAGCTGGATGGCGGCGGCGACCGGGATGGCGACGAGTGCGCCCAGGATGCCCAGCAGTGTGCCGCCGATGAGGGCGGAGAGCACGACCACGACACCTGGCACCTTCACGGCGCGGTTCATGATCTGCGGGCTGATCACGTAGGCCTCGACCTGCATGTAGATGAGGTAGTAGATCGCGACCGGCAGCGCCGTCTGCGGGCCGTCGAGCAGCAGCACGAGCAACGAGATCACCACGGATGCGGAGATCGTGCCGATCAGCGGGATGGTCGACGCGATGAGCGCGACGAAGGCATACACGACCGCGAGCTCGGAACCGACGATGGAGAGCATGATGAACGACAGCACGCCGTTGCACAGCCCCAGGAAGCCCTGACCGAGGACGAACCGGCCGACCGACTGCATGACCTGCTCGGCGATCTCGATGAACTTCGGGCGCGAGGAGGCGGGCACCAGGCGGTACATGCCCGACTTCAGCGACGGCAGCGAGCCCGTGAAGTACAGCATCAGGACCACGACGATGAAGACGCCGCCGAGCGTGAACGCCAGCTGCCCGACGCCGTTGACGATCGCGCCGGCGACCTCGGCCACCCACGGCGGCAGCGACGACCAGGTGTTGAAGTCGGTGAGGGCGCTGGTGAGCTGCTCCAGAGCCATGTCGACGTCGAACTGCGGGAAGGTCTCGCGCACCCAGTCGAAGAAGCCCTCGAGCGCGCCGCCCTCGATCTCGGAGACGATCGACTGGATGAGCTGCGTGAACTGGGCGACGATCGTCGGGATGATCAGCCAGACGGCGCCCACGGCGATGCCGAGGATCAGCACGAAGACGAGCAGCACGGCGCCCCAGCGCGGCACCCTCCGCTTGATCAGGATCTGGATGAGCGGCTCGACGCCCAGCGCCAGGAAGATGCCGGCGAACGCCCAGACGAGCACGGTGCTGATCTGCTGGATGCTGGCGCCGATGGCAATGGCCAGCAGCACTCCCAGCCCGCCCGCGAGGCCGAGGAGGAATCCGTTCCTGATCTTCACACCCCGCATCCTAAGGTGCCGCGGGCGGCGGCCCCGGCAGGCACGCGGCCCCCGGATGGCGCGAATCGGGCCACCTCCGGTACCCTGGAGGCTTGCCTGCCGGGCGCGGTCCATCGAAACGGCCAGTCAACGATCTCGGCGAGCGTGAAAGGACCCCTGACTCGTGCGATACATCCTCGCGGCCGTGAGCCTCGTGATCTCGCTCGTCCTGCTCGGCCTCGGCATCGGACAGCGCACCATCTGGGCGCCGCCGGACTCGATCGTCTCGCAGCTCGAGCAGCCCACGGACGCCCAGCTCATCGTGTTCTCCGGTGAGACCCTCAACACCCACGACGGCCGGCAGACGCTGACCATCACCGATGACGGCCCGGTGACGGCCGTCGTCGGCCGCGACCACGACGTGCTCGGCTGGATCGGTGACACCCGCTATGCGGCAGCGCAGCTCGACGACCAGGACTCGCTCACGCTTGACGAGCAGGGCAGCGACACGGAGCCCGTGCCGGCGATCGCCGGCAACGACATGTGGATCGAGGTGCACGAGGGCGAGGGGCGCCTGCAGTTCGACATCGACCTGCCGGTCGGATTCTCGATCGCCATCGCCGGCGAGCCGGGCACCCCGGCACCGGCGGATGTGCGCGTCGACTGGCCGTTCGACGCGAAAACTCCGCTCTTCGGTCCGCTGATGACCGCCGGACTCGTCTTCCTCGCGCTGGCACTGCTGTTCTTCCTGCTGGCACTGCGCAGTCATCGCCGTCGCCGCGGTCCGCAGCGCCGCTCCCATCGGGACCTCAGCCGCTCGGAGCGGCGCGCGCTGCAGCGCGACGCGCGCGCCGGACTGCCGCTGCCCGATCGCGCGATCGAGCCCACCGCATCCGCCGATGGCGAACAGGGAGCGATCGATCCGGCGACCGCCGAGCCCGAGGTCGGGGAGCCCCCCGTCAGCGAGCCCGAGACCGGCGATCCCGAGACGCGACCGGAGCAGGAGCGTGGCACGGCCGAACGTCGCGCCGCATCGCGCACCCGCCGCCGCGTCGGGCTGATCGCCATCCCGGTGCTTGCGTCGATCGCGCTGACCGGCTGCGGGCCGCAGTACTGGCCGAGCCCCGCGCCGACCGACACGGCGGCCGAGCCGACGCCGACGAGCCTCGAGGAGACGCTGCCGCCGGTGGCGCTCACCGAGAATCAGTTCGAGCGGGTGCTCGAGAGCACCCGCGCCATCGTGGGCCAGGCAGACGAGGACCTCGACGCCGTGACCGCCGCGCGTCGGCTCGCGGGGCCCATGCTGGCGGCGCGGCAGACGAACTACCAGATCCGATCGCAGAGCGAGGACGCCGAGGCGCTGCCCGGCATCCCCGACGGCGAGGTGCAGCTGCTGCTGCCCCAGCAGACCGAGGCCTGGCCACGCACCGTGATGGCCGTGGTCGCGTGGGAGAACGCCGAGCAGGCGCAGTCGACACTGGTGTTCGAGCAGGCGGAGCCGCGCGCGAACTACCGGCTGATCTACCAGACGACCCTCGGCTCCGGCGTGCAGCTGCCGGCCGTGGCGAGCCCGACCATCGGCGCCGCGAGCCTGCCGGACAACACCGTGCTGCTGCAGCGCCAGCCGGGCGAGATCACGATGGCGTACGCCGACGTGCTGCTCAACGGCGAGGAGTCGGAGTTCGCATCCTGGTTCCAGGAGGAGGGCGATGCGCTGCGCGAGCAGATCGGCAAGGCGTACAAGGACGAGCAGCGCGCCAACCCGGACCTCGAGCTGACGAACCTGGAGTGGTTCAACGGCGAAGACGAATCGGCGCCGATGATGCTGGTCACGAACGACGGCGGCGCGCTGCTGGCCACGTCGTTCACCGAGACGCAGCGCACCACGCCCACCGAAGAGGGCGTCGAGGTGTCGGCTTCGGCCGGTGCCGCGATCCTCGCCGGTGTCGACCAGTCGGAGACCGGCATCGAGCAGACCTACCAGATCCAGGTGCTCTTCGCGGTGCCGCCTGCAGGCGCGCCGGAGGGCGCCCGCATCCAGGTGGTCGGCTACGCGCAGTCGCTGCTGGACGCACGAGAGGTACAGGAATGACACAGGAGCATCTGCCCGCATCGATCGGCGGAGCCGTCGACCTGTCGGCGCTCGCCGCGCGGCACGCGCAGGCGGCAGCACCGCAGTCTGAGGCTGCGGCCACCGGGGCACCCGGCGTGGTCATCTCCGTCTCCGACGCCGACCTCGAGCAGGTCGTCGAGCTCTCGAACCGAGTGCCGGTGCTGATCGCGATCGTCGCGGAGTGGAGCGAGCCGAGCACGCAGCTGACGCCGATGCTCGAGCGGCTCGTCCAGGCGCAGCGCGGCAGGCTCGTGCTCGCGAAGGTCGACGCCGACCGCAGCCCGCAGATCGTGCAGGCGTTCCAGGCGCAGTCCGTGCCCACCGTCGCCGCGGTGATCGCGGGCCGTCCCGCGCCGCTGTTCACCGGCGCGCAGCCGGAGGAGCAGATCGCCGACGTGCTCGCGCAGGTGCTCGAGTTCGCGGCCCAGCAGGGCGTCACCGGCAGCGTGCCGATGGGCGAGGGCGCCGAGGGCGACGAGGTGCAGGAGCCGGCTCCCGCGTCGGTGCCGCCGCTGCATCAGGAGGCCTACGACGCCATCGACGCCGGCGACCTCGAGGCGGCGATCAGCGCGTTCGAGAAGGCGATCGCGCAGAATCCGCGCGACGCGGAGGCCATCGCCGGCCTCGCTCAGGTGCGGCTGCTGACCAGGCTGCAGGGCAAGGGCACCGAGGAGATCCGTGCTGCCGCAGCGGCGGCCCCCGCCGACGCGCAGGCCCAGATGCTGGTCGCCGACCTCGACCTCTCCGGCGGCCACGTGGAGGACGCGTTCCTGCGCATGCTCGACCTGATGGGCTCGCTCACCGGCGACGAGAAGCAGGACGTGCGGCTGCGGCTGCTCGACCTGTTCGAGATCGTCGGCCTCGACGACCCGCGCGTGAACGCGGCCCGCAAGCGGCTGACGACGCTGCTCTACTAGGCGGCGGCGCCGGTCCCGACGCCCGAGACGGGCGTCGGCGCTGGGGTCGCGGCGTAGGCCCGCGAGGGCCTACGCCTGCAGCTCCACCGCGCGCGGCTTCAGGATCAGCCCCGCCAGCGGCGGGATCGTGAGCGTCGCCGACGCCGGTCGGCCGCCCCAGGGCTCCGCCACGGCGTGCACGGTGCCGAGGTTGCCGACGCCCGATCCGCCGAACTCGACCGCATCCGAGTTCACGATCTCTTCCCACTCGCCCGCGAACGGCAGCCCCATCCGGTAGCCCTCGACAGGCCTGCCCGAGAAGTTCACGATCGCCGCGACCGGGTCGCCGCCCGCCCCCCAGCGCAGGAACGCGACGAGGTTGTCGGCGGAGTTGCCGCCGTCGATCCACTCGAAGCCACCCGGCTCGTTGTCGCGCAGCCAGAGCGCCTCGGTGTCGCGGTAGACGCGGTTGAGCTGGGAGACGAGCGACATGAGGCCGCGGTGCACCGGCTGGTCGAGGATCCACCAGTCGAGTCCGCGCGCCTCGCTCCACTCGCTCGGCTGCCCGAACTCCTGCCCCATGAACAGCAGCTGCTTGCCGGGGTGCGCCCACATGAACGTCAGGTAGGCGCGCACCGAGGCGAGCTTCTGCCACTGGTCACCGGGCATCTTGCCCAGCAGGGAGCCCTTGCCGTGCACGACCTCGTCGTGGCTGATCGGCAGCAGGAACTGCTCGGAGAAGGCGTACAGGAACGAGAATGTGATGTCGCCGTGGTGGTGCGAGCGGTACATCGGGTCGACCGCCATGTACTGCAGCGTGTCGTGCATCCAGCCCATGTTCCACTTCAGGCCGAAGCCGAGGCCGGATGCGTCGGTCGGCTTCGTCACGCCGGGCCAGGAGGTGGATTCCTCGGCGATCATGATGACGCCCGGGCAGCGGCGGTAGACGGTGGCGTTGACCTCCTGCAGCAGCGCGATCGCCTCGAGGTTCTCGCGACCGCCGTGCACGTTGGGCAGCCACTCGCCCTCCTTGCGGGAGTAGTCGAGGTAGAGCATCGATGCCACCGCGTCGACGCGCAGGCCGTCGATGTGGAACTCCTCCATCCAGTAGACAGCGTTCGCCACCAGGAAGTTCTTCACCTCCGGGCGCCCGAAGTCGAACACGTGGGTGCCCCAGTCGGGCTGGTCGCCGCGCCGCGGGTCAGGGTGCTCGTAGAGCGCCTGCCCGTCGAAGCGCGCGAGCGCCCACTCGTCCTTGGGGAAATGGCCCGGCACCCAGTCCATCAGCACGCCGTAGCCGGCGCGGTGCAGCCGGTCGATCAGGTAGCGCAGGTCGTCCGGGTGGCCGAAGCGGCTGGTGGGAGCGAAGTAGCCGGTCACCTGATAGCCCCAGGACGGCCCGTAGGGATGCTCGGCGAGCGGCATGAACTCGACGTGCGTGAAGCCGGTCTCCTCCAGGTGCTCGATGAGCGCATCGGCCATCTCCCGGTAGCCGAGCCCTGGCCGCCATGAGCCGAAGTGCAGCTCGTAGACCGACATGGGGGAGTTGTGGGGGTCCTTCGCAGCCCGGGACCGCATCCAGTCGTCGTCGCTCCAGACGAAGCGGCTGGTGCCGACCTTCGAGGCGGTGGCCGGCGGCACCTCGGTGTAGCGCGCCATCGGGTCGGCGCGCGTCACCCAGCCGTGATCGGTCAGGATCTCGTACTTGTAGGCGCTGTGCTCGAGCTCGCCCGGCACGAACAGCTCCCAGACACCGGAGGCGCCCATGGTGCGCATCGGGTGCGAGCGCCCCACCCAGTCGTTGAAGTCGCCGATGATGCGCACGGCCCGCGCGTTCGGCGCCCAGACGGCGAACGAGGCCCCGGCCACGCCCTCGTGCTCGCGCAGCCGCGAGCCGAGCACCTGCCAGGCCTGCTCGTGCCGGCCCTCGCGCCACAGGTGCAGGTCGAGCTCGCCGAGCGTGGGCGTGAAGCGGTACGGGTCCTCGCTCTCCCACGCGGCCTCGTCGCCGTCGTAGGCGGTGAGCAGGCGGTAGGGGCGGATGGGTCCGGTCACGACGGCGCGCCACAGACCGTGCCCGAGGTGCTCCATGGGCGTCTCGGCCTGGCCGGTGTCGGTCTCCGTCAGCACGGTGACCGCCTCCGCGAGGTGTCGGACGGCTCGCACGACGTGCGACGTGCCGGGCACCGCCGACGCGTCGGCATGCGCGCCGAGCAGGTCGTGCGGGGCCGGGTGCGCGCCCTCTGCCAGCTGCTGGATGGTCGCCTCGTCGAGCATCATGCCCCCAAGCGTCGCACGTGGATGACGTGCGCGGGCTCGACGAACGCGTCGAGCCGCACGAAGTTGTGGTCGCTCCAGTGCCACGTCTCGCCGGTGATGAGGTCATGCGCCTCGAAGCTCTCGCCCGGGCGCAGGCCCAGCTTCGCCAGGTCGAGGTGCACGGTCGTCTGCCTGGCGGAGTGCGGGTCGACGTTGGCGACGACGATGATCGTGTCGTCCTCGCCGGAGGCGGTGAAGCGGCCCTCCACACGCTTCGAGTACACCAGGATCGCGTCGTCGTCGGACCAGTGCACGTCGAGCGCCCACAGCTGCCGGATCGCGGGGTGCTCGGCGCGGATCTCGTTGAGCCGGGTGATGTACGGCGCGATGGTGGTGCCGTTGCGCGCCGCTCGCTCCCAGTCTCGGGGCCGGTACTCGTACTTCTCGTTGTCGATGGCCTCCTCGGCGCCGGGCCGGGCGACATCCTCGATCAGCTCGTAGCCGGCGTACATGCCCCAGGTGGGCACGGCGGTGGCGGCGATCGCGGCCCGCACCTTGAAGGCGGGCACGCCGCCGAACTGCAGGTACTCGGTGAGGATGTCGGGCGTGTTCACCCAGAAGGCAGGCTTGAACCACGCGGCCTGCTCACCGGTGACCTCGCGCAGGTACTCCTCGAGCTCGGCCTTCGTGTTGCGCCAGGCGAAGTACGTGTACGACTGCTGGAAGCCCACCTTGCCGAGCGCCTGCATCATCGCCGGGCGGGTGAAGGCCTCGGCGAGGAAGACGATGTCGCCGTGCTTCGCGTTCACCTCGCCGATCACGTGCTCCCAGAACCACAGCGGCTTCGTGTGCGGGTTGTCGACGCGGAAGATGCGCACGCCGCAGCCGACCCACAGGTCGATGATGCGCAGCACCTCGGCGACGATGCCGGCCGGGTCGTTGTCGAAGTTGACCGGGTAGATGTCCTGGTACTTCTTCGGCGGGTTCTCGGCGAAGGCGATCGTGCCGTCGGGCAGCGTGGTGAACCACTCCGGGTGCGCACTCACCCACGGGTGATCCGGGGCCGCCTGGAGGGCGAGGTCCATGGCCACCTCGAGCCCCGCATCCGCCGCCTTCTCCACGAACGCGCGGAAGTCGTCGATCGTGCCGAGGTCGGGATGGATGGTGTCGTGGCCGCCGTGCTTCGAGCCGATCGCCCAGGGGCTGCCGGGGTCGCCCGGCTGCGGGGTGAGCGTGTTGTTCGGCCCCTTGCGGTTGACCTCGCCGATCGGGTGCACGGGCGGCAGGTAGAGCACGTCGAAGCCCATCGCCTTCACCGCCGGCAGCCGCTTCGCCGCAGTCGCGAAGGTGCCCGACTGCCAGGAGCCGTCGGCGCGCTGCACGGCGCCCTCGGAGCGGGGGAAGAGCTCGTACCAGGCGCCGACGCCCGCGCGGGTGCGCTCGACCTTCAGCTGCAGGGTCTCGGATGCGGTGACCAGGGAGCGGGGCCGGTGGCGGTCGATCGCGCCCAGGATGTCGGGGTCGTTCACCGATGCCCAGCGCTGCAGCACCGGCACCGCGGTGGTCGCGATCGCCTTCGCGGCACCGGCGAGCAGGGTGGCGTCGGCGCCCGTCGCGTCGCGGGCCGCGCGAGCGAGCAGCTGGGAGCCCATCGTCGCCATCAGTTCGGCGTCGATGTCGGCGGCGATCTTGATCTCGGCGTTGTGGTGCCAGGTCGCCCACTCATCGGCCCAGGCCTCGACGTGCCAGCTCCACAGGCCCTGCTCGTCGACCAGCGCGTGCGCCCGGTGGCGGTCGAGGCCGTCGTGCAGCGGCTCCATCGGCACGCGCGTCTCAGTGCCGCCGGGGGAGCGCAGCACGAGCGTCACGCCGATGCGGTCGTGGCCCTCGCGGAAGGCCGCCGCCTCGAACGGCACGACGTCGCCCACCACCGCCTTGGCAGGAAAGCGGTTGCCGGGCTGCTGCGGGTGCAGGTCGAGCACCGGGATCCGGCCGGAGAGCACCTGAACGGGGACTGCTTCGCTTGTCTTCGCCACGGCCTCAACCTACCGAGTGCCGGCCGTGAGCGGCCAGAGCCCGCCGCTAGGCTCGGGGACTGTGAGAGCTATCCGCCGGTTCACCGTCCGCACTTCCCTCCCCGCTCGGCTCGCGCGCCTCGACGCGCTGTCGGCCAATCTGCGCTGGTCGTGGCACGAGCCCACGCGCGAGCTGTTCCGCGAGATCTCGCTCGACGGCTGGCGCGCCACCGGGCACGACCCGGTGCAGCTGCTCGGCTGGGTCGGCACCGAGCGGCTCGAGCAGCTCGCCCAGGACGACGACTTCGTCGCCCGCGTGGACGCGCTCGCCGACGACCTCGACGACTACCTCTCGCAGGCGCGGTGGTATCAGTCGCTCGAGGACGTGCCCGAGTCGATCGCCTACTTCTCGCCCGAGTTCGGCATCACGAGCGCCCTGCCGCAGTACTCCGGCGGCCTCGGCATCCTGGCCGGCGACCACCTGAAGGCGGCCAGCGACCTGGGCGTGCCGATCGTCGGCGTCGGCCTGTTCTACCAGGCCGGCTACTTCAAGCAGGCGATCTCGCGGGAGGGCTGGCAGCAGGAGTCGTACCCGGTGCTCGACCCCGACGGCCTGCCGCTGAAGATCCTGCGGGGCGCCGACGGCACGCACGCGACCGTCGCGCTCGCGCTGCCCGGCGGGCGCACGCTGCACGCGCGCATCTGGCAGGCCACCATCGGCCGTGTGCCGCTGCTGCTGCTCGACACCAACATCCACGAGAACAGCGACGAGCTGCGCACCGTCACCGACCGGCTCTACGGCGGCGGCGGCGAGCAGCGCCTCCAGCAGGAGCTGCTGCTGGGCATCGGCGGCGTGCGCGCGCTCGCGGTCTACAGCGAGCTCACCGGTGCGCCGGCCCCGGCGGTCTACCACTCGAACGAGGGCCACGCCGGCTTCCTCGGCATCGAGCGCATCTCGCGGCTGATCGCCGAGGGGCTGGGCTTCGACGAGGCGCTGCAGGTCGTGCGCGCCGGCACCGTCTTCACGACCCACACGCCCGTGCCCGCCGGCATCGACCGCTTCGACGTCGAGCTGGTGCGCAGCCACCTCTCCGGCGACCTCGTCCCGGACGTCGACGTGGCGCGAGTGCTCGAGCTGGGCCGCGAGGAGGATCCGGCGATCTTCAACATGGCGCAGCTGGGCTTCTCGCTCGCGCAGCGCGCCAACGGCGTCTCGCAGCTGCACGGCAAGGTCTCGCGGCGCATGTTCGCCAGCCGCTGGCCCGGCTTCGACCCGGAGGAGGTGCCGATCACCTCCGTCACGAACGGCGTGCATGCGCCCACCTGGACCTCGCCCATCCTCAAGCACCTGGCCGAGCGCGAGCTCGGCACGCTCGACACCACGCGCTGCGACTGGGACTCGGATGCGGTCTCCGACGAGACGCTCTGGGCGGTGCGCCGCGAGATGCGCGAGGCGCTCGTGCAGGAGGCGCGCGAGCGCACCCGCGTCAAGCACGTGCGCAACGAGGGCACGGCACCGCGCTGGGTCGACGAGATGCTCGACCCGGATGTGCTGACGATCGGCTTCGCCCGCCGGGTGCCGACCTACAAGCGGCTCACGCTCATGCTGCACGACCGCGACCGGCTGCGCTCGCTGCTGACGCACCCCGAGCGGCCGGTGCAGCTCATCATCGCCGGCAAGTCGCATCCTGCCGACGAGGCGGGCAAGGCGCTCATCCAGGAGCTCGTGCGCTTCTCGCAGGAGCCGGACGTGCGCGGTCGCATCGTCTTCCTCGAGAACTACGACATCTCGATGGCGAAGTCGCTCTACCCGGGCTGCGACGTCTGGCTCAACAACCCGCTGCGCCCGCTCGAGGCGTGCGGCACCTCCGGCATGAAGGCGGCGCTCAACGGCTCGCTCAACCTGTCGATCCTCGACGGCTGGTGGGAGGAGTACTTCGACGGCAAGAACGGCTGGGCGATCCCCTCCGCGCACGAGCAGATGGATGCCGCCGAGCGCGATGCCTTCGAGGCCAACGCCCTCTACGAGCTGATCGAGCACCAGGTCGCGCCGCGCTACTACGACCGCGACGAGCGCGGTCTGCCGACGGCCTGGATCGCCTCGATCCGCCACACGCTCGCCGCGATGAGCCCCGAGCTCTCGGCCGAGCGCATGCTGGCCGAGTACGTCGACCGGCTCTACGCGCCGGCGGCGAAGGCGGCGGCGATCGCGGCCGCCGACGAGGCCCGCGCCGCCCGCGACTTCGCGGACTGGACCGGGCGGATGCGCGACGGCTTCGGGCAGGTCGAGGTGCAGCACGTGGAGGTCGACGGCGTCGACGTGCCGCCGGTGATCGGCGACGAGGTGCGCGTGCGTGCGTTCGTCGAGCTGGGGTCGCTGCGCGCCTCGGATGTGACGGTCGAGGTGGTCGCCGGCACGATCACCGAGGAGGGCGACCTGCGCCACACGCGCCGGTTCGCGCTCGAGCCGGTGGGCGCTGAGGGCATGGCGCAGCGCTTCGAGTCGGCGATCACCATGCCGGCCGCGGGCACCTTCGGCTACACCGTGCGCGTGGTGCCGAGGCACCCGATGCTCGCCTCCGATGCCGAGTTGGGGCTGGTCGCCTACGCCAAGGTCTGATCGGCCGGGGGGTCCGCGCTCGGCGGCCCCGGTTCGTCGGCCCCAGGCGCGGGCTCCTCGAGCGCGGGCGGCGACGGCGGGGTGCGCAGCACCATGACGGTCGCCGCTGGCTCGCCGTCCGTCGGCAGGCCGTGCACGGCGTAGACCCGCATGCTCATGGCGGTCATCGGCACGCGGGCGCCCGGCTCGATGCGCTCGTCGTCGTGGTGGTCGGCGGCGGAGTCCCAGAGCAGCTCGAGCTCCGTCGCGCCGTCGGTCTGCGGGGTGACGACGAGGGTGTCGCGCGGCGAGCCGTGGAAGATCACCAGCACGCGCGAGTAGGGCTCGCCCAGCGGCGTCGACTCGGCGAGCATCTGCATGGTGCGCTCGTGCGAGTGGTCCCAGTCGTCGATCGTCATCGGCTCGCCCGCGGCGTTGCACCACTCCAGGTGCGAGGAGCCGGCGACGCGCTGCGCGCTCTGGCCGAACCAGAGCGGCCGCAGCGCCGGGTGCTCGCGGCGCAGCTGCAGCAGGCGCTTCGTCTGGGCGAGGAACGACTCCTGCCAGTCCTTGCGATCCCAGCGCATCCAGGTCAGTGCCGAGTCCTGGCAGTAGGCGTTGTTGTTGCCGCGCTGCGAGCGTCCGAACTCGTCGCCCATCGTGAGCATCGGCACGCCGGCCGAGACCAGCAGGGTGCCGAGCAGGTTGCGCATCGAGCGGCGCCGATCCAGCTGCACGCCGACGTCCTCCGTGCGGCCCTCGACGCCGTGGTTGAACGAGCGGTTGCTGTCGGTGCCGTCGCGGTTGTCCTCGCCGTTGGCCTCGTTGTGCTTACGGTCGTAGCGCACCAGGTCGGTGAGCGTGAAGCCGTCGTGAGCGGTGATGAGGTTGACGCTCTCGAGCGGCCCGCGCCGACTGTGGAAGAGCCCGGCCGAGCCGGAGACGGCGTGCGCGAGCGGGCCGACCCCGGTCGAGCCGGCGCCGCCGTGCCGGAAGGCGCGCAGGTCGCTGAGCCAGAAGTCGCGCACGGTGTCGCGGAAGCGGTCGTTCCACTCGCTGAAGCCGGCGGGGAAGGAGCCGGTCCTCCAGCCGTCGGGACCGAGGTCCCAGGGCTCGGCGATCATCGTCGCCTCGACCAGCTCCGGCTCCGAGAGGATGCGCTGCAGCAACGGGTGCTCGGCGTCGAAGTGGCCGTCGGCGCCGCGGCCGAGCACCGGGGCGAGGTCGAAGCGGAAGCCGTCGACGCCCATCTCGCGGTGCCAGTAGGTGAGCGAGTCGATCACCAGATCCTGCGCGGCGGGCAGCGAGAAGTCGATCGTGTTGCCGCAGCCGGTCCAGTCGATCAGCGAGCCGTCGCCGTGCACGCGGTAGTAGGAGGCGTTGTCGATCAGCCGCAGGCTCGAGGGCGGGCCGCCGAGCCCCTCCTCGGAGGTGTGGTTGTAGACCACGTCGAGCGCGACCTGCAGGCCCGCCTCGTGCAGCAGCCGCACCATGCCCTTGAACTCGCGCAGCACGCCGCCGGTGCCGTCGAACTGCGCGCGGCGCGAGGCGTAGGCGCCGTGCGGGGCGAAGAACGAGAGCGTGTTGTAGCCCCAGTAGTTCACGCGCCCCTGCTGGATGAGCCGCTGCTCGGAGACGAACAGGTGCACCGGCAGCAGCTGCACGGTCGTGACGCCGAGCTCCTTGAGGTACCGGAGGGTCGACGGATGCGCGAGGCCGGCGTAGGTGCCGCGCAGCTCGGGCGGCATGTGCGGGCTGAGCTTCGTGAGCCCCTTGACGTGCGCCTCGTAGATCACCTGCCGGTCGAGCGGGACCTCGGGCCGCGGCACCCCGCCCCAGTCGAAGGCGTCGTCGATGACGGTCGCGCGGTGCTGGCCGTGCGGGGTGCGCACGACGCCGCGCGCGTGCGGCGGCAGGGCGTTGCGGGTCCAGTCGAAGGCATGGCCGGGCCCCTCGGGCCCGTCGATGCCGAGCGCGTACGGCGTGCCGGCGGGCAGCCGGTCGGTCTCGACGACGAACACATCGCCCTGCCGCTGCATCGGGATCGCATCCAGCAGCCAGTCGGGGTCGTGGCGGTCGAACAGCCGCAGCTCCATGCGCTCCGCGTGCTGCGACCACACGGTGAGCCGCTGGCCGCCCTCGATGCGCTCGAGCCCGCGGGCACGCTCCAGAGACTGCACCTGCACCACGCGCTCTAGGCTATGGGGTCATGCGGCTCTTCGATCACGCCGCCGCCACGCCCATGCGCGAGACGGTGCGGCAGGCGCTCGCGAGTGCCGAGCCGCTCGCCAATCCGGCGTCGACCCACCGCGAGGGCCAGCGCGCCCGCGCCGTGCTCGAGGATGCGCGCGAGCGGCTCGCCGCGACGCTCGGCGCACACCCGACCGAGGTGATCTTCACCTCCGGCGGCACCGAGTCGATCAACCTGGCGCTCAAGGGCGCCTGGTGGGCGGCGCGCGCCGCAGGCGGGTCCGGCGCAGGTGGCCTCGGTGCTCCGAACCGCGGCGCCATCGTCGTGCCGGTCGCCGAGCATCACGCGACGCTCGACGCGGTCGAGTGGCTCGAGCGGCAGGGCGCCGAGCTGCGCTGGGTCGGCGTCGACGCGCACGCCGTGACCGACCACGAGGCCTTCGCGACGGCCCTCGTCGACGGCGGCACCGCATCCGTCGCCACCATGCTCGTCGCCAGCAACGAGCTGGGCTCCCTGCAGCCGATCGGCGCGGTGGCGGATGCGTCGGCGCGCGCAGGCGTGCCGCTGCACCTCGACGCCGTGGGCGCGTTCGGGCACCTGCCGGTGCGGTTCGCCGAGACGGGCGCCTCGCTGATGAGCGTCGCGAGCCACAAGATCGGGGGGCCGCACGGCGTCGGCGCGCTGCTGGTGCGGCGCGATGCGAAGCTGGAGGCGCTGCATCACGGAGGCGGGCAGCAGCGCGGGCTGCGCTCGGGCACGCAGGATGCGCTGGGTGCGTCGCTGTTCGCGCTCGCCGCGGAGGAGGCGCTCGCGGAGCTCGACGCCGAGTCGGCGCGGCTGCGCGGGCTGACCGAGCGCATCCTGGCCGCCGTCGCAGACCTGCCGGGCGTGCGGGTGCTCGCGACCGACGAGCGACTGCCGCACATCGCTCACTTCGTCGTCGATGGAGCGCAGGGGGAGTCGCTGCAGTTCCTGCTCGATGAGGCCGGCTTCGCGGTCTCGAACGGCTCGGCCTGCTCGGCGGGCGTCTCGCGCGAGAGCCACGTGGTGCGCGCGTGCGGTCTCGAGGGGGTCGCCCCGCTGCGCATCTCGCTCGGCCGCACCACGACCGCCGCCGACGCCGACGCGCTGCTGGCTGCACTGCCCGCCGCGATCGAGCGCGCCCGCGCACTCTCGCGCTGACGCATCCGCCTCGGTTGCGGTTCTGCGTCCCAGTGGACGCCCACAAGGGCGCAGAACCTGAACCGGCGAGCGGCGCCGCTACCCTTGATGGGCAGAACGCCGCGATGAACAGAGTGCAGGGAGGTGCGCATGAAGGTGCTGGCAGCCATGTCGGGCGGGGTCGACTCCGCCGTCGCAGCCGCGCGCGCCGTCGACGCCGGGCACGAGGTCGTCGGCGTGCACCTGGCGCTCAGCCGCATGCCCGGCACCCTGCGCACCGGCAGCCGCGGCTGCTGCACCGTCGAGGACGCGATGGATGCGCGCCGCGTCGCCGACCGGCTCGGCATCCCGTTCTACGTCTGGGACTTCTCCGAGCGCTTCCACGCCGACGTGGTGCAGGACTTCGTCGACGAGTATGCCGCGGGCCGCACGCCGAACCCCTGCCTGCGCTGCAACGAGAAGATCAAGTTCGAGGCGCTGCTCGACCGCGCGATCGGGCTCGGCTTCGACCGCGTCGTCACCGGGCACTACGCGCGCGTCGAGCATCCCGCGTCGGGCGTCGAGCTCCACCGCGCCGCCGACTGGGCGAAGGACCAGTCGTACGTGCTGGGCGTGCTCACCGCCGAGCAGCTCGCGCACTGCTGGTTCCCGCTCGCGTCGACGCCCACCAAGGCAGAGGTGCGCGCCGAGGCGGCAGAGCGCGGCTTCCTGCTGGCGCAGAAGCCCGACAGCCACGACATCTGCTTCATCCCCGACGGCGACACCCGCGGCTTCCTCGCCGAGCGGCTCGGCTCCGACCCCGGGGAGATCGTCGACCGCGACGGCGCCGTCGTCGGCAGCCACGAGGGCGTGCACGGCTACACCGTCGGCCAGCGCCGCGGCATGGCGCTCGGCGTGCCCTCGCCCGACGGCCGCCCGCGCTTCGTGCTCGAGGTGAAGCCCTCCACCCGTCAGCTGGTCGTCGGGCCGAAGGAGGCGCTCGCCGTCTCGCGCCTGGCCGGCACCCGCATCTCCCACGCCGGCGCACCGCATCCGGATCTCGCCGACGGCCTCGACATCGAGGTGCAGATCCGCGCGCACGCCGATCCGGTGCCCGCTCACGCGCGCATGGTCGGCGACGAGCTCGTCATCGACGCGGTCGACCCGCTCACGGGCGTCGCGACCGGCCAGTCGGCCGTGCTCTACCTCGGCACCCGGGTGCTCGGGCAGGTGACGATCGACCGGACGGTCGCCGCCGACGAGCTGGTGGGCGGCTGACAAGCCCCACTCAGTGGTGGCCGTGGTGCTCGAGCAGCGACTCGTCGATCGCCGGGGCGTCGCCCTCGTGGACCTGTTGCACCGCACCGTGCCCGCCGTGCCCGTCGTGCTCACCGTGGGGCACCGCGTAGCGGCCCGCCTCGGTGCCGGCCAGCGCGGCGGTCGCCACGGCGGCCACGACAGTCGCGGAGGCGGCGATCGACAGCAGCGCGGGCACGGCGCGAGGCTCGTCGCTGCCTGCCGGATGCGGGCGGGCCAGCAGTGCGGCGGCGGCGAGTGCGAGCGCGCTCTCACCGAGCATGGGCCCGAGCGGCAGCACCGCGGCCGCCCCGGGCAGCGCCGCGAGCGCGGCGACCCACGCGACCGTCGGCAGCGCGAGCGGTGCGAGGACGGCGACGGCCGGCAGCGGGCGCCCGCGCAGCGCCAGCACGGCCACCACGCCCTGCCCGAGACCGGCCGCCACCAGGGGCAGCGCCAGCCATGGCACCGCGGCGAGGGCAGAGGGAGCGGCGCCCACCGCCAGTGCGACGAGCGCCGCCCCGAGCGCCGCGACGGCCCCCGCCATCCGCAGCAGCGCAGCCATCATCGCTCCTACGCCGTCGCGCGCTGGGCGCTCGTGCTGCGGTCGAGCGCGAGCCCGGTGCCGAGCAGCACGATGGCCGAGGCGAGGTGCAGGATGTGGTCGGCCGTGTTGAGCGCCAGGATGTTGAAGGCGGTGCCGACCAGGAAGAAGCCGACCACGCCGAGCAGCAGGTAGACGGCGCCGACGGTGAGGTTCACGCCCTTGGCGGCGGGCGTGCTGCGCAGCCCGGCGAACAGCAGCGCCGCGCCGATCGCGAGGTGGGCGATGTTGTGCAGGTGGTTCACCTGGAAGATGCCGAGCAGCAGGCCGCCCTCGGGGCCCGCGAAGTTGCCGCCGGCGACGAACAGGCCGAGCACGCCCACCAGCAGGTAGACGGCGCCGAAGATCGTGGCGACGAGTCGGTTGGGGGCCCGTCGGTCTCGGTCGGTGAACTGCGTCATGACTCCTCCTTCATTCGTGGCCGTTGCCGGCGTGCGCGCCGCCATGGCGCGCGGGGTGTCGGCAGGGGTTCGGAGCATCGGGGCTGCCGGATTGGAACGGATTGCCGAAGGAGAGTGGGAGATGACGGGCGGATGCGGTGAAGCCGTCAGCCGTCGGTGGCACGATGGGTGCATGGCGAGCCCGAAGGCCCCGAAGTCCACCGATGCGTCCGCGACGAGCGACGCCGACGCATCCGCAGCACCGCCGCCCGCGACGAGCCTGACCGACGCGAACGCCCGGGTGCAGGAGCTGCGCGAGCGCATCGAGGAGGCGAGCGCCGCGTACTACGACCGTGACGCCTCGCTCATGGACGACGCGAGCTACGACGCGCTCGTGCGCGAGCTCGATGCCCTCGAGCGCGAGCACCCGGAGCTGCAGAGCCAGGACTCGCCCACGCAGGCCGTGCAGGGCGGCGCATCGAGCGGGCTGCCGACGATCGAGCACGCCGAGCGCATGATGAGCCTCGACAACGTCTTCTCGGTCGAGGAGCTGCGCGAGTGGTGCGCGAAGGCCGAGGCTGCGGCCGGCAGGAAGGTCGCCTGGCTGACCGAGCTGAAGATCGACGGGCTCGCGGTGTCACTGCGCTACGAGGGGGGCGTGCTCACCAGTGCCGCGACGCGCGGCGACGGGCGCGTGGGCGAGCTCGTGACGACGAATGCGCTGCGGGTGGCAGGCATCCCGCAGCGGCTGACCGGCGAGGGCCACCCCGAGATCGTGGAGGTGCGCGGCGAGGCGTTCATCCCGGTGGCGGCGTTCGAGCGGCTGAACGCGCTGCAGGAGGCGATGCGGCCCCGCTCGGTCGAGGAGGACCGCGCTCGGCTGGGCGCGAAGTTCGACGAGGAGAGGGCGACCGACCGCGCGCTGCGCCGGTTCCCGACCTTCGCGAACCCGCGCAATGCGGCATCCGGCGGCCTGCGCCAGCAGCTCGAGAAGAAGACCGGGCTCGAGCACGAGGCCGGCGAGGCCCGCATCGCCGCGCTCGCGCTCTACGTGCACGGCATCGGCGCGTGGGACGACCCGCCCGTCGCCGCGCAGAGCGAGGTGTACGAGCTGCTGGCCTCATGGGGGCTGCCGACCAGCCCGCACACGCGCGTCGAGACCGACGTGGATGGCGTGGTCGCGTTCGTCGAGCAGTACGGCACCGGCCGCGGCGAGGTCGAGCACCAGCTCGACGGCGTGGTCGTCAAGGTCGACGAGCTGGCGCTGCACGGCGAGCTCGGCTACACCAGCCGCGCACCGCGCTGGGCGATCGCCTACAAGTACCCGCCGGAGGAGGTGCACACGAAGCTGCTCGACATCGTCGTCTCGGTCGGGCGCACCGGCCGCGCGACGCCGTACGCCGCGATGGAGCCGGTGCACGTGGCCGGAAGCGTCGTGCGGCAGGCGACGCTGCACAACCAGGACGTGGTGCGCGCGAAGGGCGTGCTGATCGGCGACACCGTCGTGCTGCGGAAGGCGGGCGACGTCATCCCGGAGGTGCTCGGCGCGGTCGTCGAGCTGCGCGACGGCTCGGAGCGCGAGTTCGTGATGCCCGCCGAGTGCCCCGAGTGCGGCACACCGCTGCGCCCCATGAAGGAGGGCGACATCGACCTGCGCTGCCCGAACGCTCGCTCCTGCCCCGCGCAGGTGCGGGGGCGGGTCGAGCACATCGGCTCGCGCGGCGCGCTCGACATCGAGGCGCTCGGCGAGGTGACCGCCGCAGCGCTCACGCAGCCCACCGTGCCGCCCGAGCCGCCGCTGGTCACCGAGGCGCGGCTGTTCGACCTCACGATCGACGAGCTGGTGCCGATCGAGGTGGTGGTGCGCGACGCCGAGACCGGCGAGCCCAAGGTCGACGAGGAGGGCGCGCCCGTCGTGCGCGCGCCGTTCCAGCGCGTCGAGCTCACGTATCCGCCGGGCGCCGAGGGGATGTCCGCAGCCGAGCGGCGGAAGGCCGGCATCCGCAAGGATCACCGGGTGCTGCACCCCTCGGCGCAGGCGACGACGCTGCTGGCCGAGCTCGAGGCGGCGAAGACCAAGGACCTCTGGCGGCAGCTCGTCTCGCTCAACATCCGCCACGTCGGCCCGGTGGCTGCGCGCGCGCTGGCCGACTGGTTCGGCTCGCTGGCGGCGATCGAGGCCGCGACCGCAGAGCAGCTCGCGCAGGTCGACGGTGTCGGCCCGATCATCGCCGACGCGGTCGTCGAGTGGCTCGCGGTCGATTGGCATCGCGAGATCGTGCAGACCTGGCGGGATGCGGGGGTGCGGTTCGCGACGCCCGATCACCCCGGTCCCGGCGCGGCCGCCGAGCGCGGCGGCGTGCTCGCCGGGCTCACCGTCGTCGCCACCGGCACCCTCGAGGGCTACACGCGCGACGGCGCGCAGGAGGCGATCATCGCCGCCGGCGGCAAGGCCGCCTCGAGCGTGTCGAAGAAGACCGACTTCGTCGCGGCCGGCCCCGGTGCCGGCTCGAAGCTGGCGAAGGCGGAGGATCTCGGCATCCGCATCCTGGACGCGGAGGGCTTCCGGATCCTCGTCACCGAGGGTCCCGACGCCCTCCCGAGCGTAGAGGAGCAGTGATGGATGCCATCGCCGTCCTGACCGAGTCGTTCTCGCGCGTGCCGCTGCTGGCGCGGCGCGCCGTCGAGGGCCTCACGGCCGAGCAGCTCGCCTGGGCGCCCGCCGAGGGCGCGAACCCGATCGCCTGGCTCGTGTGGCATCTCGCCCGCGGGCAGGACGCGCAGATCGCACAGGTCGCCGGCACCGATCAGGTCTACGCCTCGGGCTCCTGGGCGCCCCGGTTCGGACTGCCGTCGGATGCGGACGACACCGGCTACGGCCACGACGAGGAGGATGTGCGCGCCGTGCGCCCGGAGTCCGCGCAGACGCTGCTCGACTACCTGGCTGCCGTGCACGAGGCGACGCTGGCCTACCTCGACACGCTCGAGGCGGCGGACCTCGATCGCGTCGTCGACGACGCATGGGATCCGCCCGTCACGCTCGGCGTGCGGCTGGTGAGCATCGTCGACGACGACGTGCAGCACGCCGGCCAGGCCGCCTACGTGCGCGGGCTGCAGGGCGCGTGATCGATCGGCTCGCGATCGAGGGCTACCGCTCGATCCGCTCCCTCGTGGTCGAACTGGCGCCGCTCACGGTCGTGACCGGTCGCAACGGCACCGGCAAGTCGAGCCTCTATCGCGCGCTCCGGCTGCTCGCCGCCGCCGGGCAGGCTCGCGCGGTCGCCGAGCTCGCGGCTGACGGTGGGCTCGACGCGGTGCGCTGGGCGGGGCCGGAGACGATCAGCCGCGCGGTGCGCGAAGGCGGGCCGACGCAGGGCCTTCGCCGTTCCGGACCCGTCGCGCTGAAGCTCGGCTTCGGCGCTGCCGACGGGCTCGGCTACGCGATCGACCTCGGGCTGCCGGTACCGCAGGGCGACCCGCAGCATCCGAGCATGTTCGACCGCGACCCGATCATCAAGCAGGAGCACGTCTTCGCGGGCCTCGACCCGCGCCCAGCCGGCGTGCTGATCGAGCGCAGGGGGCAGCTCGCCCGCGCCAGCGGCGACAGCGGATGGCGCGAGCTCACTCGCGGCCTCGCGCCGTGGACGTCGGTGCTCGACGAGCACACGGGCGCAGCGGATGCACCGGAGATCGCCGGCGTGCGCCGCACGATGCGCTCGTGGCGGTTCCACGACGCGTTCCGCACCGACCCGGGGGCACCAGCACGCCAGCCGCACGTCGGCACTCGCAGCCCGCGGCTCGACGACGACGGCGGCAACCTCGCCGCGGTGCTGCGCACGTCGATCGAGGCGGGCTTCGATCGTGAGATCGCACGCGCGGTCGCCGACGCGTTCGACGGCTCGGGTCTCGAGATCGCCGTGCACGACGGCCGCATGACGCCCGTGCTGCACCAGCGCGGCATCCTCCGCACGCTGTCGGCCGCCGAGCTCTCGGACGGCACGCTGCAGTACCTGCTGCTGGTGGCGGCGCTCACGTCGGTCGAGCAGCCGAGCCTCATCGTGCTCAACGAGCCGGAGCGCAGCCTGCACGTCGAGCTGCTCGCACCGCTGGCCGCGATGGTGCGCCGGGCAGCGGAGCGCACGCAGGTGCTCGTCGTCACGCACCAGCAGCAGCTGGTCGGCGAGCTCGGCGGCAGCCGCATCGATCTCGAGAAGCAGCACGGCGAGACGATCGTGTCGGGGCGCGAGGGGCTGCTCGACCAGCCGCCGTGGCACTGGCCGAAGCGCTGAGCCGCCCGCACAGCCGCGCTCGGTAGCGTGCCGGTATGGCTGATCGACACGACGTCCAGACCGCCTTCGGTGACCTGCTCACGATCGACGGCGGCGCCTCTCTGTCGCCCTGGAGCGAGGTGTGGAGCGCGCGCGTGCACGGCGGCGCCGAGGAGGTGCCCGCGATCGTCAAGCAGACGTGGGGCAGCCCGGAGCCCCTCGAGGCGTGGCAGCGCACACTGGTGGCCCGGGGCATCCGCACGGTCGCGCCGCTCGCGCCCGCCGTGGCCGTCGGCGAGGGTGACGGTGTCGAGCACTGGGTGGCGTACCCGCGCCTCAACGGGCGCGACTGGGATGGCGGCAGCGCCGACCTCGGCGCGGCTGGCCGGCTGCTGGGCGAGATGCACGTCGCCTCCGAGGGGCTCGTGATCGACGGCTTCCCCGGCTTCGAATGGGGCAACCCGGAGCGCGCCTCGATCGACGAGGACATCGCGGCGATCGAGGCCTCCGCCGCGGAGCACTGGCCGGGTCTGGACGTCTCGCGCTGGGTGAGTCAGCTCGATGGCTTCGTGCCGCTGCTCGAACGCGTGCGCGCGGCCGATGTGCCGCAGCTGCCCGCATCGCTCGACCACCGAGCCGACAACCTGCTGTTCGACGTCGAGGGCGCACTGATGCTCGATCTCGAGAACGCCGCGCTCGCCCCGCGCATCCTCGACCTGGCGGTCGCGGCGCTGCTGTTCCCGCTCGAGCACGCCGGCTCCGGCGGCAGCGCGCTCGGGGGCGCGGAGTGGGCGGCGTTCCGCGACGCGTACCTGGCCGCGTGCCCGTTGACGCGGCAGGAGCGCGAGCTGTGGCCGGCGGCGCTGACGTACATGAAGCTCGAGTGGGGCACCTGGCACCTCACCGACGGTGTCGAGGCCGTGCCGGAGGGCAACCTCGGCTACCTCCAGGACCTGCTCACGCTCGACGAGCACGCCCGCTTCCCGCTCGGCTGAGTCCGGCCTCGCGCGCGAGCGCCGGCGCTCCTACAGTGGAGCGCATGCCTGCATCCCGCACCGAACCGAGCGCCCCGGTGCCCGGCGAGCGGGAGTGCTGAGCGGCATGCGGCTGGTCTTCGCCCACGGCAGCGGCCACGTCGGCCGGCAGGCCTTCCCCGAGCAGGCGGAGGCGTTCCCGGATGCTCGCTTCCCGGTGCTGCCCGGCTACGGCGACGACGCTCCGGCCGTCGGTGATGTCGCGGCCGCCGCCCATCTGCTGGCGCTGGAGGCGGCCGAGGCGGACGGCCTGGTCGGCTACAGCTTCGGCGGCGTGAGCGCGGCGATCGCCGCGTGCATGGAGCAGCCTGCCGCGCTCGTGCTCATCGAGCCGGCGCTCTTCCAGCTCTCGCGCGAGCAGCCCGCGAGCGCCGCGCTGATCGCACGGCTCGAGCCGATCTACCTCGACGCGGCACTGACGGATGAGCGCTTCGGGCGCAGCTTCCTCCGTGCGCTCCAGGGCGAGGATCCCGGCCCGCTCGTCACACCGGACGCCTTGTCGTGGTCGCGGCGCACGCGGCTGCACGGCGCACCATGGCGGCATCGGGTCGACCCGGACTGCATCGCCGAGACCCGCACGCTCGTGCTCAGCGGCGGCTGGAACGACGAGTACGAAGAGGTAGCCGCTTCGCTCGTCGAGCTGGGCGCCGAGCACGTGGTGCTCGCGGGCCACGGGCACCGCGTCATCGACCATCCCGAGTGCTCGGAGCGCATCCGCGCCTTCATCGACGCCGGCTGAGCGGCGCTCCGCTCAGAACAGGGTCGGCACCGGCTCCGGCGTGGGCTGGCTCGTCGACGGCAGCTGCCTCGCCCGCGGCGGGGGAGCGGCGAGTCCGGTGCCTGCGGTCGTGCGCACCCGCGCGAGCCGGTGCTGCCGCAGCAGCGGCCCGATGCGATCGCGCAGCCAGTCGCGGTACTCGCGCTTCGCGTACGCGCCGCGGCCGTAGAGCGATGCGTACAGGGGCATGAGGTGCGGATGCTCCTGCCGCAGCCACGACAGGTACCACTCGCGGGCGCCGGGCCGCAGGTGCAGCGAGCTGGCGATCGCGCTCGTCGCGCCCGCCTCGGCGATCACGCCGAAGGCATGCTCGAGGTGCTCGCGGGTGTCGGTGAGCCCCGGCAGGATCGGCATCGCGAAGACGGCGCAGTCGAGCCCCGCCTCGCGCACTGCGGTCACGGTCGCGAGGCGCGAGCGGGTGGTCGGCGTGCCCGGCTCGACCTGCTGCTGCAGCTCGTCGTCGAAGATCGCGATCGACATCGCCACCGACACCGGCACGTCGCGCGCGATCGACGCGAGCAGCGGCAGGTCGCGCCGCAGCAGGGTGCCCTTGGTGAGGATCGAGATCGATGCGCCGTGCCTCGCGAGCGCCTGCAGCACGCCCGGCATCAGCCGGTAGCGGCCCTCGGCCCGCTGGTACGGATCGGTGTTCGTGCCCAGCTGCACCGCGTCGACCGCCCGGCGCGGGCCGGCGAGCTCGCGCTCGAGCACCTCGACCAGGTTGGCCTTCACGACGATGCGCGAGTCGAAGTCGGCGCCCGCGTCGAGATCGAGGTAGGTGTGCGTGTTGCGGGCGAAGCAGTAGCGGCAGGCGTGCTGGCAGCCGCGGTAGGGGTTGATCGTCCAGCTGCCGCCCATGAAGCCGTCGCCGGGCACGCGGTTCAGGGCGCTCTTCGCGGTGATCTCCATGAACGAGACGCCGTCGAAGCCGGGCGTCGGCCACTGCTCGAGCACGCTGCCGCGCTCCTCGAGGCCGGGCAGCGCATCGGCATCGACGTGCGTCGCCGTCTGCCCTTCCCATCGCATGCACACCATTCGAACACACGTTCGAGCCTTGCGCAAGTGCTCCCGTCGACCGCTGGCGGCGCGTCGATAGTCTGCTGGTCGTGAGGGGCAGTCGACGGATGCGCGTGCTGCGCCCGGCGCTCTGGGCGACGGCCATCGTCGTGGCCTTCGCGTTCCTCCTCACGCGGGTGCTGCGCCGCCCGGTCGCTGCCTGGCTCGATGTGCCGTTCGCGCAGGGCGGCTGGGCGCTGCTGGTCGTTGCCGCGCTGATCGCCACGGTCGGGCTCGGCGGTGCGTGCCTGTGGCACGCAGCGGTGCTCACGCGGCTGGTGCGCGTGCGTCGCATCGACCTGCTCATCGCGTTGCTCGGGGGCGGGATGCTGCTGCTCGCGGTCGTGATCGTGGTGGCGGCAGCGAGCGATGCGGGCCTGGCACGCACGATCCTGCTGCTGGCGCTGCCGCTGTGGGTCGCCGGCTGCGCGGCGGCAGCGCTCGCGCTGGCGATCCTCATCCATCTGCGGCGCGGGCGCGCGGCGCCTGCACCGGGCACGGTGCTGATCCTCGGCGCGGGCCTGCGCGGCCGCGAGCTCGGACCGCTGCTGCGCACCCGTGTCGAGCGCGGAGCTGAGCTCTGGCGCCGCTCGCTCGCCGGGCGTCCCGATGCGCGCATCGTGGTCGCCGGCGGGCAGGGGCCGGACGAGGTGCGCACCGAGGCGTCTGCGATGGCCGAGCACCTCATCCGTCGTCTGGGCGTTGCCGCCGGCGCGATCGACCTGGAGGAGGCCTCGACGACGACGCGCGAGAACCTCGAGCTCTCGCGGCCTCTGGTCGCCGCGCCCGCACGCGCGCCGCTCGCGGTGGTCACGAGCGAGTATCACGCCTACCGCACCGCGTGGCTGCTGGCCCGCACGGGCATCGATGGCACGGTGGTCGGCGCGCGCACCCGGCGCTCCTACCTGCCGGGGGCCGTCGTGCGGGAGGCGCTCGCGATCGCCGCCGACCACCGGTGGTGGTGCGTCGGCGCAGCGGCCGCGCTGTGGGCGCTCGCGGCCTGGGCCGTGGTCCGGCAACCGTAGGATTGAGGCAACCCCGCTCACGACGAGGAGACGCATGTCTGAGATCACTCGCGAGGAGGTCCAGCATCTGGCTGGACTGGCTCGCATCGCGCTCACCGACGATGAGGTGACGAGCCTGACGACCGAGCTGTCGCAGATCGTCGACGCCATCGCGACCGTCCGCGAGGTCGCGGGCGACGACATCCCCGCCACCAGCCACCCCGTGCCGATGGCCAACGTGCTGCGCGAGGACGTTGTGGGCGAGACGCTCACGCACGAGCAGGCCTTCGCGGGCGCCCCGAGCCACGACGGCGAGCGCTTCCGCGTCTCGGCAATCCTGGGGGAGGAGCAGTGATGGCGCAGGCACCGACCGACCTCACCCGCCTGGCCGGCTACGAGCTCGCCGGCCTGCTGGCAGCCGGCGAGGTGTCGAGCGTCGAGGCCACGCAGGCCCACCTCGACCGCATCGCCGCCGTGGACGGCGAGATCCACGCCTTCCTGCACGTCAACGACGGCGCGCTCGAGCAGGCGAAGACGATCGACGAGCGCCGGGCGAGCGGCGAGCGGCTGCACGACCTCGCCGGTGCCCCGGTGGCGATCAAGGATGTGCTCTGCACGATCGGCATGCCCTCGACCTCTGGCTCGCGAATCCTCGAGGGCTGGGTGCCGCCGTACGACGCGACGGTGGTCGCCCGGCTGAAGGCCGCCGGCCTCGTCGCCCTCGGCAAGACCAACATGGATGAGTTCGCGATGGGCTCCTCCACCGAGCACTCCGCGTACGGCCCTACCCGCAACCCCTGGGACACCGAGCGCATCCCCGGCGGCTCGGGCGGCGGCTCGGCAGCTGCGGTCGCGGCATTCGAGGCGCCCTTCGCCCTCGGCAGCGACACCGGCGGCTCCATCCGCCAGCCGGCCGCGGTCACCGGCACGGTCGGCGTCAAGCCCACCTACGGCGGCGTCAGCCGGTACGGCGCGATCGCGCTCGCCTCCAGCCTCGACCAGGTCGGGCCCGTGACCCGCACGGTGCTCGACTCGGCGCTCATCCACGACGTCATCGGCGGCCACGACCCGCACGACTCGACCAGCCTCAAGCGGGAGTGGCCCTCGTTCACCGCGGCCGCCCGCGAGGGTGCGGCATCGGGCAGCCTCGCCGGCCTGAAGGTCGGCGTCGTGAAGGAGCTCGACAGCGAGGGGATCGCCGCCGACGTGCAGGCGCGCTTCCAGGAGACCGTGCAGGTGCTGACGGATGCGGGGGCCGAGGTCGTCGAGGTCTCGTGCCCGTCGTTCGAGTACTCCGTCGCCGCGTACTACCTGATCCTCCCGGCCGAGGCCTCCTCGAACCTCGCCCGCTTCGACTCGGTGCGCTTCGGCCTGCGCGTCGAGCAGCAGGGCCAGACCGTCGAGGACGTCATGGCGGCCAGCCGCGAGGCCGGCTTCGGCCCCGAGGTGAAGCGCCGCATCATCCTCGGCACCTATGCGCTCTCGGCCGGCTACTACGACGCCTACTACGGCTCGGCGCAGAAGGTGCGCACCCTCATCCAGCGCGACTTCGACGCCGCGTTCGAGCAGGTCGACCTGCTGATCAGCCCGGCAGCGCCCACCACCGCGTTCAAGATCGGCGAGAAGATCGACGACCCGCTGGCGATGTACGTCAACGACATCACCACGATCCCCGCGAACCTGGCGGGCATCCCCGGCATGGGCCTGCCGATGGGTCTGGGCGACGACGGCCTGCCCGTCGGCCTGCAGCTGCTCGCCCCGATGTTCGAGGACGCGCGCCTCTACCGCGCGGGTGCGACCATCGAGGCGCTGCTCGCCGATCGCTGGGGCGGCATCCTCACCACCCAGGCACCGGCACTTCGAGACGCCGCTCCGAGCGGCTCCTCAGCAACCACCGCGGGAGGCGCAGCATGAAGGCGAAGCTGATGGACTTCGACAAGGCGCTCGAGCTGTTCGAGCCGGTGCTCGGCTTCGAGGTGCACGTCGAGCTGGGCACGAAGACGAAGATGTTCTCGGCCGCCCCGAATCCGGCCCACCCCGAGTTCCACGGTGCCGGGCCGAACACGCTCATCGACCCGCTCAGCCTCGGTCTGCCTGGCAGCCTGCCGGTCACGAACGAGACGGCCGTGCGCTACTCGATCTCGCTCGGGCTGGCGCTCGGCTGCGAGATCGCCACCTCCTGCCGCTTCGCGCGCAAGAACTACTTCTACCCGGACACGCCGAAGAACTACCAGATCTCGCAGTACGACGAGCCCATCGCCTTCGAGGGACAGGTCGAGATCGAGCTCGCGAACGGCCGGCGGTTCACGGTGCCGATCGAGCGCGCCCACATGGAGGAGGATGCCGGCAAGCTCACCCACGTGGGCGGCTCGACCGGCCGCATCCAGGGCGCCGAGTACTCGCTGGTCGACTACAACCGGGCCGGCGTGCCGCTGGTCGAGATCGTCACGCACATGATCTTCGGCGCCGAGCACGACGCGCCCGAGCTCGCGAAGGCCTACGTCGGCGCCATCCGCGACATCGTGCTCTCGCTCGGCATCTCCGAGGCCCGCATGGAGCGCGGCAACCTGCGCTGCGACGCGAACGTATCGCTGCGGCCGCGGGGCTCGGAGCAGCTCGGCACCCGCACCGAGACGAAGAACGTCAACTCGATGCGCTCGGTCGAGCGCGCGGTGCGCTACGAGATCCAGCGGCAGGCGGCGATCCTCGCCGACGGGGGCACCATCACGCAGGAGACCCGCCACTGGCACGAGGACACCGGCGTGACGAGCCCCGGCCGGCCGAAGTCCGACGCCGATGACTACCGCTACTTCCCGGAGCCCGACCTGCTGCCGGTCGAGCCCAGCCGCGAGCTGGTGGAGGAGCTGCGCGCCGCACTGCCGGAGCAGCCGGTCGCCCGGAAGCGCCGGCTGAAGGCGGAGTGGGGCTTCAGCGACCTGGAGTTCCAGGACGTCGTCAACGGCGACATGCTGCACCTGGTCGACGCGACCGTCGCCGCCGGTGCGGCGCCGCAGAGCGCGCGCAAGTGGTGGACGGGCGAGATCGCCCGCGTCGCCAACGAGCGCGGCGTCGAGGCGGCCTCGCTCGTCGAGCCCGCCCGGGTGGCCGAGCTGCAGCGGCTGATCGACGAGGGGGCGCTCACCGACAGGCTGGCTCGCCAGGCGCTCGAGGGCGTCATGGCCGGCGAGGGCAGCCCCGCCGAGGTGGCGGAGGCGCGCGGGCTCAAGGTGGTCACCGACGAGTCGGCGCTGGTCGCCGCCGTGGATGACGCACTCGCGGCGCAGCCCGACGTGCTGCAGAAGATCCGCGACGGCAAGGTGCAGGCCGCCGGCGCGGTGATCGGCGCGGTGATGAAGGCGATGCGCGGTCAGGCGGATGCGGCACGCGTGCGCGAGATCGTGCTGGAGCGCGCGAGCAGCTGATCGGGCTGTGCAGATCCGGGAAGTTCGGGTTCAGCGAGAATCCAAGGAACTTCACAGGTTGAGGGGTACGCTCACGTCAAGAAGCCGCAGATCGCGGTGACTCGGCGGAGCTGCCCTTGCACCGCCTCGACACGGAAGGACTCGCACAACATGGGATTCCTCGTCTTCCTCATCTTCGGACTCATCGCGGGTGCGCTCGCCAAGCTCATCCTGCCCGGCAAGCAGGGCGGCGGCTGGATCGTCACGCTGCTGCTCGGTGTCGTGGGCGCCATGCTCGGCGGCTGGATCGCCGGCGCCATCTGGCCGGACAACGACATCTACGGCTCGTTCTTCTCGCCGCTCGGCTGGCTCTTCGCGATCGGTGGCGCGCTCGTCGTGCTGCTGATCTGGGGCCTCATCACCAAGAATCGCGGCCGCACGAGCGCCTGACGCTCGCACGCGACACGAAGGGGGCTGCCTGCGGGCGGCCCCCTTCTGCGTCCCGCTGCGCGGCCTTCGGCCGCTACTCGACGGCCGTGCCCGTGAACGCAGCCAGCTCGTCGAGATGGTCCAGGTCCGTCAGGTCGAGCGTCTGGAGGTAGACCCGCTCGACGCCATCGTCGGCGAGGGCGCCCAGTCGGTCCTCGACCTCGGCGCGCGTGCCGGCGATGCCGTGCTCGCGCAGCTCGGCGGGCTCTCGGCCGATCGCCGCCGCGCGGCGTGCGACCGTCGCCTCGTCCTCGCCGACGCAGGCCACCAGCGCCACCGAGCGCACGACCGGACGCGTGCGCTCCTCGACCTCGATGGCGCGATCGAGCGCGGCGAACAGGGGCCGGATGCGGTCGAAGGGCGGGAACGAGAGGTTGTGCTCGTCGGCGAACTGCGCCGCGAGACGCGGCGTGCGCTTCTCGCCGAGGCCGCCGACGATCACCGGCAGCCGATCCTGCGCGGGCTCCGGCAGTGCGGGGGAGTCGGTGATCGTGTAGTGCTCGCCCTCGAACGAGAAGCGGGTGCCGGCAGGCGTCGCCCACATGCCCGTCACGATCGCGAGCTGCTCCTCCAGCAGGTCGAAGCGGCGCTTCGGGAAGGGGATGCCGTAGGCGGCGTGCTCCTCCGCGAACCAGCCGGTGCCGAGCCCCAGCTCGACCCGGCCGCCCGACATCGCGTCGACGTTCGCGACCTGCACGGCCAGGATCCCGGGCAGGCGGTAGGTGACGGAGGAGACCAGCGTGCCCAGCCGCACCCGCGACGTGTCGCGCGCCAGCCCTGCCAGCGACGTCCACGCATCCGTCGGCCCATAGCCGGGATCGCCGTCGCCCATGCGCAGGTAGTGGTCGGAGCGGAAGAAGCCGTCGAAGCCCAGCTGCTCGGTGCGGAGCGCCACAGCGAGCAGCTCGTCGTAGGAGGCGCCCTGCTGGGGCTCGGTGAAGATGCGGAAGTCCATGTCTGACAGCCTAGGCAACCCCCGCTGACAGCGTCTCGGTGGTCGATCAGCCACAAGGTCGGGCGGCGCGGCCGGCGGAGATGCCAGGATCGGCGCATGGACTACGGCTACATGCTCGGCTACTGGAAGGCCGGCCCGCCCGCGGGCGCGCTCGAGACGGTGCAGGAGGCGGAGCTGCTGGGCTTCGACTCGGTGTGGACCGCAGAGGCGTACGGGTCGGATGCGTTCACGCCGCTGGCATGGTGGGGTTCGGCGACCAGCACCATCAAGCTCGCGACCGGCATCGCGCAGCTCTCGGCGCGCACGCCCGCGGCGACCGCGATGGCGGCGATGACGCTCGACCACCTCTCCGGCGGCCGCGTCATCCTGGGCCTGGGCGTCAGCGGACCGCAGGTGGTGGAGGGCTGGTACGGCCAGGCCTTCCCGAAGCCGCTCGCGCGCACGCGCGAGTACGTCGGGATCCTGCGCGACGTGATGGCGCGCGAGGCGCCGGTGTCGGCGCCCGGGCCGCAGCTGCCGCTGCCGCGCACCGGCGAGGGCACCACGGGGCTCGGCAAGCCGCTCATGTCGACGCTCCACCCGCTGCGCCAGCACATCCCCATCCACCTCGCGGCAGAAGGCCCGAAGAACACGGCGCTCGCCGCCGAGATCGCCGACGGCTGGCTGCCCTTCCTCTTCTCGCCCGCGAACGACGCGGAGGCGCGCTCGCTGCTCGCCGAGGGCTTCGCCAAGCGCGATGCGAGGCTGCCGGGTGCGGATGCGTTCGAGGTGTCCGTGCCGGTGCCGATCGTCGTCGATCAGGACGTCGAGGCCGCCGCCGACCGACTGCGCCCGATGATCGCCCTCTACGTCGGCGGGATGGGCGCGAAGGGCGCCAACTTCCACTTCGACGCAGTGGCGCGGCTGGGCTTCGAGGCCGAGTGCGCCGAGATCCAGGAGCACTACCTCGCGGGTCGCAAGGCCGAGGCGATCGCTGCCGTGCCCACGAGGCTCATCGACGAGATCGGGCTGATCGGGCCGGTGCAGCGCATCCGCGACGGCCTGGCCCGCTGGGAGGAGTCGGTCGTCACACGCATCCTCGTGCAGGGCGACATCACCGCGGTGCGGGCGGTCGCGCAGCTGCGCTGACCCGGCGCGCGGCGAGCCAGGTCGGGTTCGTTCGAGCGCGAGCCTAGGATCATCCGGTGCAGATGGACTGGGACAGCTGGGGCGGCGATGTGCTCTCGCCAGAGGCGAAGGCCGCTCGCGCGCCGGTGCGGCCGGGGCGCGTGCCGGCCGAGCGCGAGCTCGTGGTCGAGCGGCACGACGGCTACGTCGGCGCCGTCGTCGGTGTGGAGGCGGGCAACGTGCACCTGGAGGACCGGCGCGGCACGGTGCGCGCCTTCCCGCTGGGTCGCGGCTTCTTCGTCGACGGCGTCGAGATCGAGCTCGTGCCTGCGGCGCCGAAGCAGGCGGGGCCGACGCGCACCGCATCCGGCTCGCGCGCGGTCGAGGGGCTGAAGGCACGCGTCGCACTGCCCAGCCGCATCCTGGTCGAGGGCGTGCACGACGCTGAGCTCGTCGAGCAGGTGTGGGGGCACGACCTGCGGGTCGAGGGCGTCGTCGTCGAGCCGCTGCACGGCGCCGATGACCTCGCCGCGATCGTCGACGAGTTCGCGCCGACTCCCACCCGGCGCCTCGGCATCCTGCTCGACCACCTGGTGGCGGGCTCGAAGGAGACGCGCATCGCCCAGGCCGTGATGACCGGACCGCACGCAGCGCATGTGCGCATCGTCGGGCATCCGTTCGTCGACATCTGGCAGGCGATCAAGCCTGCCCGGCTCGGCATCCAGGCGTGGCCGGAGGTGCCGAAGGGCGAGGACTGGAAGCGGGGCACCCTGCGGCGCCTGGGCATGCCGCACGACTCGCAGGAGGACGTCGGGCGCGCGTGGCAGCGCATCCGCTCGCGCGTGCGCGACTGGAACGACCTCGAGCCCGAGCTGCTGGGCCGCGTCGAGGAGCTCATCGACTTCGTGACCGCCGGCGCCTGATCGGCCGATCGGACATCGATCCCATCCGGAAAGCGATGGGCGCCGAACTCCTGGTGCACGCATTCGACAGGGGCCGCACGAGCCCCGTGCACGAAGGAGCAGCAACATGCAGAAGTCAGCGTTCTTCCGGACGGTCGCCGGTGTCGGCGCCGTCGCGGTGATCATGGGAGCCAGCGCATGCTCGACGCCCATGGAGTCCGATGCCACCACGTCGCCGGAGACCTCGCAGTCGCCGATGGAGACCATGGATTCGGGAATGCTGCAGCCCTCCGGCACCGGCGACCCGTTCGCCGACGCCCGCACGGCCGCAGGCCACATGCCGATGACTGCGACCACCCTCGCGGGCGGCTTCGCCACGGCGCTCGAGATCCCGGGTGAGACCGAGTCGGAGGCGGCGACGCTGCGCGCCGACCTCACCGCGCTGCTGCAGGAGCACGTCTACCTGGCAGGCATGGCCGTCGCCACCGCCTACCACGCGGGGCCCGACTCGGCGCAGTTCGAGGCAGCAGCCGCTGCGCTCGACACCAACTCGGTCGACCTGTCCGAGGCCGTCATCTCGCTCTCCGATGAGGAGCAGGGCGCGGCGTTCCTCGAGCTGTGGCGCGAGCACATCGGCTACTTCGTCGACTACGCGGTCGCGGTCAAGGGCGGCGACCAGGCTGCGGCCGACGAGGCGCAGGCGAACCTCGAGGGCTACACCGGCGACGCAGGCGCGTTCTTCGAGTCCGTCTCGGGCGGCGAGCTGCCCGCTGACGCCATCGCCGAGAACCTCGTGATGCACGTCGACACACTCAGCGCGGCGATCGACGCGTTCGCAGCCGGCGACGCCGACGCGACCGACGCGCTGCAGGAGGCTGCAGCGCACATGCCGATGTCGGCCGAGACGCTGGCGACCGGCCTCGCTGCCGCTGCCGGCCTGGAGGGCGACGTCTCCGACGAGGCCTCGACCCTGCGCTCGACGCTGGCCGCGGGCCTGCAGGAGCACGTCTACCTCGCCGGCATCGCGGTCTTCACCGCGTACACCGCGGAGGGGGGCCCGGAGTCGCCCGCGTTCGAGGGCGCAGCGGCGACGCTCGACGCGAACTCGGTGGCGCTCAGCGAGGCCATCGGCTCGCTCGCGGGCGAGGAGAACGGCACTGCCTTCCTCGAGCTGTGGCGTGAGCACATCGGCTACTTCGTCGACTACGCGGTGGCGATCGCGTCGGACGACCAGGCAGCTGCTGACCAGGCGCTGATGGAGCTCGATGACTACCGCCCCACCGCGGGTGCCTTCTTCGAGGAGATCTCCGCCGGCGAGCTGCCGGCGGACGCCATCGCCGAGGGCCTCGGCATGCACGTCGAGACCCTCGCCGGTGCGATCGACTCCCTGAAGGAGCAGCTGGTCGACGCCGGCTGAGTCTTGACAGGGTGAAGGGCGAGGGCCGTGGCCGAGACGTCGCGGCCCTCGCGGCTGTCCGCGGCAGCGCGGCTGCTCAGCCCAGCGGCTGCACCTCGACCAGCTGCGGCAGCTTCGGGTCGCGGCCGTCGCCGGAGGAGCGGCCCGTGAAGCGGCGGCCGAGCCACGGCAGCACGTACTGCCGGTAGTAGGCGAGATCGCGGCGGCCCTGGGCGCTCGTCGCGCCCGTCAGGTCGCGCCAGCCTTGGGGAGCTGGCTGGCCGAGCGCACGCAGCACGTTGCTGGCGACGTGCGCGTGGCCGGCGGCGTTGAGGTGCAGCCGGTCGACCGACCAGAAGCGCGGACTGCGCAGCTCGACGTCGCCCCAGTTGTCGACATAGGGCGCGTCGAGGTCGGCGATGCGCGACTCGACCGCGCGGGCGAGCGCATCCCCACGGCGCTGCATGACGGCACCGATCGGCATCACCTCGCTCGGGTTGCCGCCTGAGAGCAAGATCGGGCGGATGCCTGCGGCCGCGATGCGGTGCGCGGCGTCGGCCAGGCGCGCACCGACGTGATCGATCGAGACCCGCGGGCGCAGGATGTCGTTGCCCCCGCCGTTGATGCTGATCGTGTCGGGCGCGAGCGCGATCGCGGCGTCGAGCTGCTCGTGCAGGATGCCCGCGAGCTTGCGGCCGCGGATCGCGAGGTTGGCGTAGCGCACCGGCGCGCGCTGGGCGGTCGCGAGTCCGGCAGCGACGAAGTCAGCCCAGCCGCGCACCGAGCCGTCGGGCAGCTCGTCGCCGACGCCCTCGGTGAAGCTGTCGCCGATGGCGACGAACGATCGGATCTGCGGTGCGGCCTCTGTCTCTTCCACTGAGCCAGCCTACGGCCGTCGGGTGCATGCGTCCGGGCTAGACTGCCTGCAGACACGGGAGTCCGGTGCGCCGGGCTGAGAGGAAGGCCGTAGCCTTCGACCGTCATACCTGATCTGGATCATGCCAGCGCAGGGAGACACGTCACCCGTGCCATCTCACCAAGAGAAAGGCACTGCCAATGACCACCACATCCACCGCGCCAGCGAGGCGCAAGAGCAGCTGGCGCGTCGTCGACATCGTCGTCGCCGCCGTCCTCGGCGTCGCCACCGGGCTGCTGTTCGTGCTCTGGAACGGCGTCGGCTACGTCTGGTTCAGCGCCATGGACGCGCTCACGCCCGGCTTCGGCGGCCTTGCCGTCGGCATCTGGCTGATCGGCGGAGTGCTCGGCGGGCTCATCATCCGGAAGCCGGGCGCTGCGCTGTTCGTCGAGCTGCTCGCCTCTGTCGTCTCGATGCTGCTCGGCAGCCAGTGGGTGATCGAGACCGTCTACGCCGGCATCGCGCAGGGGCTCGGCGCCGAGCTGATCTTCCTGCTGTTCGCCTACCGCCGCTTCGGCGTGTTCGTCGCGATGCTGGCCGGCATCGGCGCTGGCGTCGCCGCCTGGACGCTCGAGCTGTTCACCTCCGGCAACCTCGCCATGAGCGGCGAGTTCCTCACCATCTACCTCGTCTGCGTCGCCGTCTCCGGCGCGCTGCTCGCCGGCCTCGTCGGGTGGCTGCTGACGCGGGCGCTGGCCGCGACCGGCGTGCTCGACCGCTTCGCGTCGGGACGAGCGCGCGGCCGGTGAGGAACATCCAGTGACCGGCTCCCGCATCCGCGCTCGCGGATGGGGCTGGCGGCACGCGGGGCGCGATGCGCCTGCCGTCGCCGGGCTCGACCTCGATGTCGAGCCCGGCGAACGGGTGCTGCTGCTCGGTCCCTCGGGCGCCGGCAAGTCGACCCTGCTGTCGGCGCTGGCCGGGGTGCTCGGCGGCGAGGATGAGGGCGACGAGACCGGCGAGCTGACGGTCGACGGCGCGCATCCGTCGTCGCTGCGGGGCACGGCCGGCCTGGTGCTGCAGGACCCGCAGGCGAACACGATCATGTCGCGCGTCGGCGACGATGTGGCGTTCGGCTGCGAGAACCTCGCGGTGCCGCGCGACGAGATCTGGAGTCGCGTGCGCCACGCGCTCGAAGCCGTCGGCCTCGACGTCGCGCTCGACCGCTCGACGGCCGCGCTCTCGGGCGGCCAGCGGCAGCGGCTCGCGCTCGCCGGCGTCATCGCGATGCGGCCGGGGCTCATCCTGCTCGACGAGCCCACGGCCAACCTCGACCCCGCCGGCGTCGTCGAGGTGCGGGATGCGGTGGCGCGCGTCGCGGCCGAGACCGGCGCGACGCTCGTCGTCGTCGAGCACCGCGTGGAGACCTGGCTGCCGGTCGTCGACCGCGTCGTGGTGCTCACCGCCGGCGGCGGGGCGGCGGCGGACGGCTCGCCCGCGAGCGTGCTGGGCGCGCACGGGGCGCAGTTGGCGGCCGACGGCGTCTGGGTGCCGGGGCTGCCGGTGGAGGTGGCGCGCGGCACGGGGCACGCGGGGGAGCCGCTGCTCGAGCTCGACGCGGTGCGCGCCGGCCGAGCTGGCGAGGCGGTGCACGAGGCGGTCTCGCTCGAGATCCGCGCGGGTGAGGCGCTCGTCGTGACCGGGCCCAACGGCGCCGGCAAGTCGACGCTCGCGCTGACGCTGGCCGGGCTGATGCCGGCGGTCGAGGGCGAGGTGCGGGCGACCGAGCCGCTGCGCGCTCCCGACGTACGCGAGTCGCGGCCGATCCGCTGGCGGCCGAGGCAGCTCGCGCGCCGCATCGGCACGGTCTTCCAGCAGCCCGAGCACCAGTTCGTCGCGGCACGGGTGCGCGACGAGATCGCAGCGGGCCTGGTGGCGCTGCAGCAGCCGAAGCACGCGATCGCGCAGCGCGTGGACGGTCTGCTCGCGGCGCTGCGCCTCGAGGCGCTCGCCGACGCCAACCCGTTCACGCTCTCGGGCGGCGAGCAGCGCCGGCTCTCGGTCGCGACCGTGCTGGCCCCGGCGCCCAGGGTGATGGTGCTCGACGAGCCCACCTTCGGGCAGGACCGCCGCACCTGGACGGAGCTCGTGCGCCTGATCGCCTCGCTCGTCGACGATCGCGGATGCTCGGTGGTCGCGATCACGCACGATCCCGACGTCGAGCGCGTGCTGGGCGACCGGACGCTGCGGCTCGGCGGCTCGGCGGCCGAGCACGGCGCCGCCGCCCCTCGGGCGGAGCGAGCATGAGCGCACTGACGCGCACGCCGCGGGGTCTCGACCGGGTGAACCCGGTGACCCCCTTCGCCGCGGCGACCCTGTACTCGCTGCCGATGCTGCTGACCATCGACCTGGTCTCGGCGGCCGTCGCGCTCGGCGCCTGGATCATCGTGTTCGCCGGCGCCGGCATCGGGCCGCGCACCGTGCTGCGCCGCTCCTGGCCGCTGCTGCTCGCCGCGCCGCTGTCGGCCGTCAGCATGCTGCTGTACGCCGAGCCGGGCGGGCGCATCCACGCACAGCTCTGGCTCATCGTCATCAGCGACCAGTCGATCGAGCTGGCGCTCGCGATCGGGCTGCGCGTGCTCGCGATCGGGGTGCCGATCCTGGTGGGGCTCGTCGGCCTCGACCCGACCAGGCTCGCCGACGGCCTCGCGCAGGTGGCGCGCCTGCCGCACCGCTTCGTGCTCGCCGCGCTCGCCGGCGTGCGGCTGTTCGGTGTGCTGGGGGAGGACTGGCGGCAGATCTCGCTGGCCAGGCGCGCCCGCGGGCTCGGCGACACCGGCGCCGTGCGCCGTGCGATGCAGGCCGCGTTCGCACTGCTGGTGGTGGCGCTGCGCCGCGGCGGCACGCTCGCGACCGCCATGGAGGCGCGCGGCTTCGGGGGCGCCGAGCGCACCTGGGCTCGCCCGTCGACGCTGACCCGGGCGGATGCGGTGCTGCTGCTGATCACGGCGGTGGTCGGCGCGCTCGCGGTCGGCACGGCGCTCGCGACCGGCTCCTTCCGCCCGGTCTGGCAGGGCGCGCTGTGAGCGGCACCACCCGGATCACGATCGTCGACGGACGCTCGGGCTCCGGCAAGACCGAGCTCGCCGAGAGGCTCGCGGCCGAGACCGGTGCGCGCGTCATCCACATGGACGACCTGTACGCCGGCTGGCACGGGCTCGCCACGGGCTCGCGCCTGCTCGAGCGCGGCATCCTCGCGCCGCTCGCGGCCGGCGCGGTCGCGGTCTGGCGGCGCTGGGACTGGTCGCTCGGCGACTGGGGGCCAGAGGATCGCGCGGAGCCCGGGCAGGCGCTGATCATCGAGGGCTGCGGTTCGCTGACGATCGAGAGCCGGTTGCACGCCGACCGGTCCATCTGGCTCGACGCTCCCGAAGCGGTGCGGCGCGCCCGTGCGCTGCGGCGCGACGGCGACGACTCGTGGTGGATGCTGTGGCGCGCGCAGGAGGACGCCCACATCGCTGCGAACGACCCGGCCTCGCTCGCGGACGAGCAGCGAGCGACCGCGAGCTGACGGGTCAGGCCCAGCCGAGCTGGTGCAGCTGGGCGTCGTCGATCCCGTAGAAGTGCGCGATCTCGTGCACGAGCGTCGTGCGCACCTCGCCGCGCAGCTCGTCCAGCGTCTCGCTGGTCTCGATGTGCGGCAGGCGGTAGACCATGATCCGGTCGGGCAGCTCGCCGAAACCGTAGTTGCCGCGGTCGGTGATCGCGACGCCTTCGTAGAGCCCCAGCAGATCCTCGTCGGGGTGCGCGTCCTCGACCAGGAAGACGACGTTGTCGAGCCCCTCGACCATCTCGTCGGGCAGCTCGTCCAGCACGTCGGTCACGAGCTGCTCGAACGCCTCCGGGTCCATCTCGACCATTCGCTCCACCCCGTCCTGCACGCTGAGGTTGAGCCTATCGACGGCTCAGAGCATAGGCTCCGCTGATACCGTCGAGAGGATATGTCGAACCCTCTCCGCGCTCCTCGTCCGCCCCGCCCGCAGCACGTGCTGGAGGTGCTGAGCAGCGAGCGCATCGCCCCCAGCCTCGTGCGTGTCCGGCTCGGCGGCCCGGGCTTGGCCACCTTCACGCCGAACGCATTCACCGATGCCTACGTGAAGCTGATGTTCGTGGGGCCCGAGCTCGGCCTCGAGCCGCCCTACGACCTGGAGGCGCTGCGCGAGACGCTCGCGCCCGGCGACCTGCCCGTCACCCGCACCTACACGGTGCGCGAGGTGACGGCCGACTCCATCGCGCTCGACTTCGTCGTCCACGGTGCCGAGGGGCTCGCCGGTCCGTGGGCCGCGACCGTGCAGCCGGGGGAGCGGGTCGCGTTCAGCGGCCCTGGCGGCGCCTTCGCGCCCGACGACACGGCCGACTGGCACCTGTTCGCCGGAGACGAGTCGGCACTGCCCGCGATCGCCCGCGCCATCGAGGCGCTCGGGGCGGACGCACGCGGCATCGCGGTCATCGAGGTGCGGGATGCGTCGGAGGAGATCGGCATCGCGGCACCGGCCGGCGTCGAGGTGCGCTGGCTGCACCGCGGAGAGCCGCGCGCAGCGACCATCGGGCTGCTGGCCGAGGCGGTGGCGCAGCTGGACTGGCCGGAGGGCCGGGTGCAGGCGTTCGTGCACGGCGAGCGCGAGTCGATGAAGGCGATGCGCGACGAGCTGTTCACGCGCCGCGGGCTCGAGCGCGCGCAGGTCTCGCTCTCTGGCTACTGGGCGCAGGGCCGCACCGAGCAGCGCTTCCAGGCCGAGAAGCGCGAGCCGATCGGCCAGATCCTGCCGAGCGAGTGAATGACAGAAGCCCCGGTCTCGCGACCGGGGCTTCGTGCGGGGTCCCTCCGTGACACGTTCAGCAACATTCCCCAGAGGGCACAGACCCTTGTCACCCGCTGGAAGCGTGGGGTCTACCGGGATCAGCGCCGAACGACGGAACCCCGGATTTCTGATGCTCGTGGTCCGTTAGTCCGGAGAATCGAGACGGCTCAAACTTTTCTCAGCGCTGCCGAGATCGACAACCTGGTCGGCGACTACTTGGGAGGTGCGAGCGTCAATGACCTCGCGCAGCAGTACGGCATCCACCGCGCGACGGTGTTCGCCCACCTGCGCCGCAGGAGCACGCCTCGTCGCCGTGTAGGGCTGGATGTCGATGAGGGTGCTGAGGCGGTGCGGCTATTTCGTGGCGGAGTCTCGATGCGAGCGATCTCTCGGAGACTGGGGGTCGGACGGAAGGCTGTACGTGCGTGCCTGGTGGAAGCAGGAGCAATCGAGGATCAGTGACCTCTGCCGAGTTGATGCGTCTCAGGAAAGGAGCGCGTTGCCCAACGACTCGATCATCTGCTGGGCCGCCTCGGAGGACTCTTGCGTGACCGCTTTGCTGATACCCGCTGCGACGGGGGCAAGCAGGCCTTTGAGCATGGTGACGCTGCGCTTGATGATTCCCCTGTCAGGTTCCGCCTTCACTACCTCGCGCAAGATCGTCTCACTGCTGGCCTGTGCCTCTGTCTCATCCTCGGGGTCAAGGCGGAGCGACGAGAGGCTGGCGAGGAGCCGAGTCACAAGGTCGGCCAGCTCTTCATACCCAGGAGCGATCTGCTCCGTGCTCTTCTGGGTCTGAACGACATCGTGGTTGTTCCATGCGAGCTGAGCATGATCACCGGTGACGGTGACGACCGGGCCGTTGTAGTTGTTGACCGTCGTGGCTGGTGGCAACTGCATGGTGGAGGGGTCTGCTTGTAGCGGAATCCGAACAGGGTTCTTGGCGAACTCTCGCTCGATCTCTCGGGTCATCTGTCGGATGCCCTGCTTGTTGATCTTGAAGCCACTAGCCATTCGTACCCCCTCCTTCTGACTACTTCGATGGTCTCACGGAGTCGCAGCGGCTATGGAGAGCCACGCCCGCAGGCAGGCCGCGCGATTCTGTGGTCCTCCCGGGAGCGTCAGATGTTCGCTTCGGTGAAGATCCGACGACCCGTCATGGCTCTCGCTTTTGAGCGACGATCGCGGCGTTCCTTTGTTCGGAGGCGAACGAGCTGGATGACGCTGACGGGCCCGGTCCAGAGGAACTTGAAGGCGTTCCAGACGCACAGCAGGACCAGCAGATAGAGCCATCGTGGCCCGCCACCGTCGATGATCACGGTGAGCAGGCTCGCGAGGTAGAAGTATGCGGCGGCGAGCAGCAGGGCGAGCGGCCCGTACTTGAGACCGCGCCGGGTGCGGAGCTTGTCGAGCAGGATGTTGGTCGACATCCAGTGACGCATGATGCTGCGGACGTGGATGCTAGCGAACCAGATGAGCCGGAACATTGCGGGCCTCCTTGACACGCTTCGGTCGAGTGAGGCAGAGCATGGAGGTTGTGCCCCGAAGGGCTCGATCCCGGAGGACCCGCAGAGTTGAGAACCTGCCTCTGCTTCCACCATACGACCGGCCGGCGACATAAGGAACCCGTCGCGCTCATCGACGAGAATGCGTTCTGCTCTAGGTGTGATGTCCAGGGACGTTGTTGAGTCGGTCGAAGGGTACGCCGCCAATCGCAGAGTGGTGTCGGTGGTGGTTGTAGAAGTGGAGCCAGCCGGGC
>FOZN01000003.1:569942-683669 GCA_900114805.1 Agrococcus baldri
GACAGAAATGCCTCGACTTCGCTGCTGCCCAAGGTTGCCGGGTGACGCACACCGTGGAAACGGATGAAGGCACGAACCCAGTGGACATAAGCCTGTTCGGTTCGTAAGCTATAATGCAAGTAGCGTATGCGCTCACGCAACTGGTCCAGAACCTTGACCGAACGCAGCGGTGGTAACGGCGCAGTGGCGGTTTTCATGGCTTGTTATGACTGTTTTTTTGTACAGTCTATGCCTCGGGCATCCAAGCAGCAAGCGCGTTACGCCGTGGGTCGATGTTTGATGTTATGGAGCAGCAACGATGTTACGCAGCAGGGCAGTCGCCCTAAAACAAAGTTAGCCCTCAGGAGGAAAAATGAAAATATCTCTTATGGCAGCTGTTTCCGAGAATGGAGTAATTGGCTCTGGATTGGATATACCTTGGCATGTACAAGGCGAGCAGCTCCTATTCAAAGCCATGACTTACAATCAATGGCTTCTAGTTGGTCGTAAAACCTTCGACTCAATGGGTAAACTTCCGAATAGAAAATATGCAGTGGTTACTCGTTCTAAAATTATCTCGAATGACCCTGATGTTGTGTATTTCGCAAGTGTTGAATCGGCATTAGCTTACCTAAACAATGCGACAGCACATATCTTTGTTTCTGGTGGTGGTGAAATATATAAAGCTTTAATCGATCAAGCAGATGTTATCCATCTTTCAGTGATTCACAAGCATATCTCTGGCGATGTGTTTTTTCCTCCAGTTCCACAGGGCTTCAAGCAAACATTTGAGCAAAGTTTCAGTTCAAATATTGATTACACGTACCAAATTTGGGCAAAGGGCTAACAATCTGTTTAAGAGTGATTCGCAACGCGTGGCATTTTTACTATGCGTTGCGTTTAGTGTTTAAGGTGGTATGCGGAGGCTTCGGTATTGCGTTGCTCACACCTTAACAGGGCGTTAGGCACTATGGATCAGATCATCGAAGCTTTGAATCAGGAAGATTCTTCCGACGTTGAGGCAAAGCGGGACTGGGTGAGGAATCACTACGAGCCTCAGGCCCTGCACAAATACGACACGGTTGAGGGCAAGCTGGCTGTTGTTGACGCAATTCTTTCAAACGGCTGGGTCAACCCAGAGGACACACTTAAGCTGCAATGCCTTGGTATCGCATTCGGGGACGCGTTGGCACAGCACTTGGGCCTGGACTGGGTCGCGGTAGAGGACGAGTATGGCCGTGACCCTGCGTTGAGACTTGAAGGTACTTCTGTGCTTGTTTTCCCAATGACTTCAATCTCTAAGCGTATTGAGCAGGGAGAGTCCGTTGACGTCTATGATTTGTTCAATGGCGCATGCGCCACAATCAATGACTCGGCGCAGCATAGCGCCTAACAATTCATTCAAGCCGACGCCGCTTCGCGGCGCGGCTTAATTCAGGTGTTAGATGCACTAAGCACATAATTGCTCACAGCCAAACTATCAGGTCAAGTCTGCTTTTATTATTTTTAAGCGTGCATAATAAGCCCTACACAAATTGGGAGATATATCATGAAAGGCTGGCTTTTTCTTGTTATCGCAATAGTTGGCGAAGTAATCGCAACATCCGCATTAAAATCTAGCGAGGGCTTTACTAAGCTTGCCCCTTCCGCCGTTGTCATAATCGGTTATGGCATCGCATTTTATTTTCTTTCTCTGGTTCTGAAATCCATCCCTGTCGGTGTTGCTTATGCAGTCTGGTCGGGACTCGGCGTCGTCATAATTACAGCCATTGCCTGGTTGCTTCATGGGCAAAAGCTTGATGCGTGGGGCTTTGTAGGTATGGGGCTCATAATTGCTGCCTTTTTGCTCGCCCGATCCCCATCGTGGAAGTCGCTGCGGAGGCCGACGCCATGGTGACGGTGTTCGGCATTCTGAATCTCACCGAGGACTCCTTCTTCGATGAGAGCCGGCGGCTAGACCCCGCCGGCGCTGTCACCGCGGCGATCGAAATGCTGCGAGTCGGATCAGACGTCGTGGATGTCGGACCGGCCGCCAGCCATCCGGACGCGAGGCCTGTATCGCCGGCCGATGAGATCAGACGTATTGCGCCGCTCTTAGACGCCCTGTCCGATCAGATGCACCGTGTTTCAATCGACAGCTTCCAACCGGAAACCCAGCGCTATGCGCTCAAGCGCGGCGTGGGCTACCTGAACGATATCCAAGGATTTCCTGACCCTGCGCTCTATCCCGATATTGCTGAGGCGGACTGCAGGCTGGTGGTTATGCACTCAGCGCAGCGGGATGGCATCGCCACCCGCACCGGTCACCTTCGACCCGAAGACGCGCTCGACGAGATTGTGCGGTTCTTCGAGGCGCGGGTTTCCGCCTTGCGACGGAGCGGGGTCGCTGCCGACCGGCTCATCCTCGATCCGGGGATGGGATTTTTCTTGAGCCCCGCACCGGAAACATCGCTGCACGTGCTGTCGAACCTTCAAAAGCTGAAGTCGGCGTTGGGGCTTCCGCTATTGGTCTCGGTGTCGCGGAAATCCTTCTTGGGCGCCACCGTTGGCCTTCCTGTAAAGGATCTGGGTCCAGCGAGCCTTGCGGCGGAACTTCACGCGATCGGCAATGGCGCTGACTACGTCCGCACCCACGCGCCTGGAGATCTGCGAAGCGCAATCACCTTCTCGGAAACCCTCGCGAAATTTCGCAGTCGCGACGCCAGAGACCGAGGGTTAGATCATGCCTAGCATTCACCTTCCGGCCGCCCGCTAGCGGACCCTGGTCAGGTTCCGCGAAGGTGGGCGCAGACATGCTGGGCTCGTCAGGATCAAACTGCACTATGAGGCGGCGGTTCATACCGCGCCAGGGGAGCGAATGGACAGCGAGGAGCCTCCGAACGTTCGGGTCGCCTGCTCGGGTGATATCGACGAGGTTGTGCGGCTGATGCACGACGCTGCGGCGTGGATGTCCGCCAAGGGAACGCCCGCCTGGGACGTCGCGCGGATCGACCGGACATTCGCGGAGACCTTCGTCCTGAGATCCGAGCTCCTAGTCGCGAGTTGCAGCGACGGCATCGTCGGCTGTTGCACCTTGTCGGCCGAGGATCCCGAGTTCTGGCCCGACGCCCTCAAGGGGGAGGCCGCATATCTGCACAAGCTCGCGGTGCGACGGACACATGCGGGCCGGGGTGTCAGCTCCGCGCTGATCGAGGCTTGCCGCCATGCCGCGCGAACGCAGGGGTGCGCCAAGCTGCGGCTCGACTGCCACCCGAACCTGCGTGGCCTATACGAGCGGCTCGGATTCACCCACGTCGACACTTTCAATCCCGGCTGGGATCCAACCTTCATCGCAGAACGCCTAGATGTGATGTCCAGGGACGTTGTTTCTCGACACGGGGCTGAGTCTTCCAACGGGTGAGGGCCTCCGGGCTGTGAAGTGGAGCTGTCTAGTTGTGATGTCCAGGGACGTTGTTGAGTCGGTCGAAGGGTACGCCGCCAATCGCAGAGTGGTGTCGGTGGTGGTTGTAGAAGTGGAGCCAGCCGGGCAGCGCCAGGCGTCGTTCGGCCTCTGAACCGTAAAACCTGGCATAGGCCCAGCCGTCCCCGAGCGTGCGGTGGAATCGCTCGATCTTCCCGTTCGTCTGCGGCCGGTAGGGGCGTGTCCGCTTGTGTCGGATGCCGAGCCGAGCGCAGAAGTCCCTCCATGCGTGGGATCTGTATGCCGACCCGTTGTCGGATAGGACTCGCTCGACGGTCACGCCTCGTTCGGCGAACCAGGCCACGGCGCGTTCGAGAACTCCCACCGCTGTGCTCGCCTGCTCATCCGACCAGATTTCTGCGTATGCGACGCGGGAGTGGTCGTCGATGACTGTGTGAACGAACGCCGTCCCGGTGCGCGGCTTGTGATCTTTTCCTCGTGGTAATCCCGGAGTCGCGAGCTTGTTCCGTGCGCCTTGCTGCCGACCTACGTAACGATGTCCACCGCCGTCGGGGATGTTGCCGAACTTCGTGACATCGACATGAATCAACGATCCCGGATGAGGATGCTCATATCGCCGCAATGGCTCGCCAGTGACACGATCGATATGCGAGAGGCGGTTCACGCGGCAACGGACGAGGACCGCGTGAACAGTCGACGTCGAGAGACCAAGTCGCGCAGCGATCTGGGCTGGCCCCAGTCGAAGCCGCCAGCGCAGGTTGATGATCTTCTTCTTGACATGCTCGGGCGTCCTGCCTGGGATCCGGTGCGGCTTGCTGGAGCGATCCTGCATCCCAAACTCACCCTCTTCCCGGTAGCGGCCGGCCCATTTCCGGGCAGTGATCGGGGAAACCATGAACATCTTTGCGGCGATCGTGGCCGGATAGCCGTCTTCGACAATCAGCCGAGCTAACCGGAGACGGGCACGAGGAGTGAGAAGAGCGTTCGGATGGGTCATCAATTGGCCTCCGCCGCGGTCTTCGTAAGCGCGCGTCCGGTGAGAAGCATGATGACGAGAGCGATCGCTGTCAGCACCGAAGCGACCCAAACCGGCGCGAGCAGCCCCAGCCCGGTCGCGAGCCCGAACGCACCAAGCACAGGCCCCGCGGCAGCTCCGATATTCAATGCTGCGGTTGCGTACGAACCGCCCATCGTTGGCGCACCCGATGCTGCATACAGCACACGCGTGATCAGAGTACTGCCGACGCCGAACGACAGGAAGCCCTGAACGAGGACGAGGACGATAAGCGCAACGGGATGAGATGCGACCACTGCCAACACGATCCAGCCCGTCAGCAACAGCGGTCCGCCGACTGCGAGCACGAGGCCAGGTCGTTGATCTGATAGTCGACCTGCGATCGTGACGCCAAGGAACGATCCGATGCCGAACATCACCAGCGCGACGGACACCCACGCTTCGGCCAAGCCCGCGGTCTCGGTCACGACGGGTGCCAGGAAGGTGAATGCCGCAAAGGTCCCTCCGTTGATCAGCGCTCCGAGTGCCATGGCCAGGATGAGCCGCGGCGTCGCCAACTGACTGAGCTCGACACGGAGCCTTGGTGAGGTCGCGCCAGTCGCGCTCCGACCAACATTGTTCGTGACGCCACGAATGACTCCAACGGCCGCGGGAATACAGAGGATGGCGATCGCCCAGAACGTCGTTCGCCAGCCCAGCGCTGTGCCGAGCAGTGCCCCGGCGGGGACGCCCACGACGGTTGCGATCGTCGTGCCGGAGAGCAGGATCGACAGTGCACGCCCCTTCTGGTTCGCTGGCACGAGGGTAGTGGCCGTGCTCAGTGCTACGGCGAGGAATCCTGCGTTTGCGAGAGCGCTGAGCACCCGGGTGATGAGCAGGAGAGAGAACACTGGTGTCATCGCTCCGATGACGTGGCTTCCCGCGAACACGAGAAGGCAAACGATCAATGTGAGCCGCGGTGGCCAACGGCGAGCGAATGCCGCCATCACTGGCGCGCCGACGACCATACCGACCGCGAATGCGGAGGTCAGCAGGCCTGCAGTGCCGACCGAGACGTCAAGTTCGGTCGCGATCGCGGGGAGCAATCCCGCGAGCATGAATTCTGAAGTGCCCATGACGAAGACCGCCAGGGCAAGCATGTAGAGAGCAAAAGGCATCGAGTACTCCGAGGTGTGAGATCAAGAAATGGTTCTTCTTGTCACCACGGCCAGCGCCCCGGGTACGCCAGACATACGCCCACACAGATCGTGGGCGTCGTAACTAGTGGTTCAAGGGGCTGGCGGTGTGACCGACAACCCCTGACCTGTCTGATTCGGGACTCGACATGCCCCAAACTCTACATGCCTTCAATGGTGAGCGGTCTGGACAGATACTTCTTGAATCAGCACGGTGTCATTGCGCGCGGGGGCAGAACAACGTCCCTGGACATCACATCTAGGTGGTCGGTCGGCCTAGCGCAGCTGCGACAGAAGCAAGCAGCGCCCGCTCGTTGACTTCGATCCGCCGCTGTGCTTCACGTTCCGTCACGCCCCACAGCGCCGCGATCGGCCTGAGGGCCGCGGTGATGTCCCACGGGTTCAATCCCTGACGCCGAACCTGTGCGAATGGTCCGTCAGTCTCAAGGAGAACCTTGCCGTTGGGCATGGCCGCAACGAGTTCCCTGCCTTTCGCGCCGGCAAGCATTGCTGGTCCAACGCTGAACCAGCATCCGCGCCCGATAGCACGTTCCAGTTGCGAGCGTGAGCCCGAGAACCAGTGGAGTATTGGGGTCTTGATCCGGTCGTAGCGGTCAAGTTGGTCAAGTACGTCTTTGGCCGCTCTGCGACTGTGGATCGAGATGACCTTTTCGTCGCCTGCACTACATGCCTGAAGCACGTGATCGAAGACTTCCAACTGGTCTTCCCAGAAGGCACGGCACTCGGGCGACCCGTCTAGGCCCACTTCACCAACAAAGGGTGTGTTCGCCAAGTACCTGTCGAAGAGAGCGAGTTCATGCTTCCGCTGTCCCGCGAGTTGAGGGTGCAAGCCAATTGCAGTGCGGATCGCAGACCGCCCCTCGGCGAGCCTCGCGGTGCCGCTCCACGCGGAGGGCGTCGTTGTTACCGAAAGCAGACCGATACCTCGGCGCTGACTCTCCTCGGCTACGGCAGGTGGCGATTGGTAAAGATCGAGGTGGCAGTGGAAGTCGATCACACTAGGCCGTATCTCTCGTGGACCGTCCGCAGTTCGCCGAAACCACGCTGCAGCATGTCTCTAAGTTCGAGTCGGTTGTGAATGAGCGGAGAGCTGAGAGTCGGTCCGAGCCAGCGGTCGAAGCCGTCCTGCTCGATCGTGAGCAGCGCGATTGCTACGGAGCGAACGTCGTCAAACGCTGCATGGTCCTCGTCTTGGATAGCTAAGTTGTCGTACACGTATTCGGTCGGGTCTGGGCGCCCCCATGCCTCGAACGATGCGCGTCGAATCTGGCATGGGACGCAGCGCCCACAATGTCTGTAGTTGAAGCGTTGGAATCGACCACAGCTCGTCGATATCGGTGCCTCGGTCGACAGTAGGTCTTGGTCGAGGCACTCACGAAGCATCTCGCCCTTGGTCTTCTCCGCGTACGGGTTCTTGATCTGGACGTTAAGGCCTACGGCATCGAAGATGCTTTGCATCCGTCCCAGGAACTCGGGATGCGCAGTTCGAGTGCTGAGGCTTCCCACGCGCGCAGTCGTCAGCGGCGGGTTGATCGCAATAAAGCCGTTCTCGCATACGTAGAGCGGTACCGGTTGGCCGTAGGCATGACGACGGGTAGCGGTCGCGGCCAGTACGGCAAATGCCAGGAAGATCAGCGAACGGGAGCGTTGTGAGGTCTCTTTCTGGCCGCGGGGTGTACTCGCGTTGTGATTGAGCTGAAGGTGGTCGATACCTCCGCCAATCCGCTGAGCGAACCGGTCTTGCTTTGCCGCATCTCCACGCACCGTTTGACTGACGGCGAGCAGTGTCGTTCCCGCAGCAGTGAGGTCGATCGCTCCAATCAAGGAGTCGAGGCCACCAGACAGAAGAGCAACGGCATCACTCGTCGGGTATCGAGGCTTCTTGGGTGGGGTTGGAATCGTTCCGCCATCTCGGAACGAGATGGTCCAACGATCAGTGGTAAGAAACCTCAACGCCGTGGCTATCGCATCAGCGTGGGGGCTCCACCGATCCGGATCGCTCAACGCGATCTCAAGTTCGATCTGTCGGGTCCATCCGTCTGGGCTAGAGCTTCGCAACGTCGTCCCGTCGGCAACAACAACTGACAGGGCGATGGCGAGCAAGTCCCAGGCGGCGGCATCCGGCATCAGCTTCTGTCGGCGAACCTTTTCCGCGGCAGACCATCCCGCCGTGAGTAGGTCGCCATTTCCGTCGCGTCCGAACAACACGATGGGAGTCTGGTCGCCGCTTCGATCAGTTCCGTCCAACTTCGGAACGCTGAGGTACCTCATGAGGTGTACTCCTCGAAAACTGCTAGCGTCTCGCGAAGCGCAGCACGGGTAAGTTGAGCGATGCTCCGGGTCGTCGGAGATGCGTTTTCGTCGCGAATCTTGCGGAATGATTCCGAGACCTGTTCCGATATGAACTCGCGGATGTATCGCAGCCGGCGCATCCCTGTGACCGCATCTGGAGCTTTGTCCAGCACGGTCTTCTGCAAGTCAAGGCAGAAGCGCGCATACACGTCCAGAGCCGCATAGCGCTCGATCACGTAGTTTCTCTGTGCTTCGGTCAGCGCGAAGAGGTCCGCATCCGGGAACCTGACAAGAAGATCGGATAGCGCGTTGCGGATTGACAGGCGTGACGCTTCCTTGTCCTGCGTCCCGTCCGCGGGACTTGCGGTATCAACGATCGCGTCGAGTACAGCGTTCGCGTCGCTTCCACTGGCCAGAGCTGCGTCACGAAGCGATGCCCCGTCCGGCGTTCGACCGGACTGGAGCATCGTGCCCAGCCGCCCGGCTGTGGCGGCGGTTCCGCCAAGCCGACGCGTCATAGTTGCGGTACCGCCGTAACCGCTTCTCACATAGTGACCGAGCGCACGACGTAGGTCTGTGCTGTCTCCGTTGCGGGCATAGCTTCCGAGGCTTCGGCGAGTGTCCCTGAACCGTGCGGGGGGCGCTTCCCGCGGCGGCGTCTGATCGGAATCGTCGGGGGCGTTGTCAGCACTCGGGTCAGTAGGGTCGCCTGAGGGCACATCGTCGGCCCACGGCGGAACGAGAGCGACCCCAGCGCCCGGTCCGGTACTACTTTGCGATGTTCCCACTCTTCGACCTCCCCTCGATGACCTTCTTTACAGGACCCTCGACATCCCCAGCACCGGCCCAGTGTTTGAGCACCTCGGCGGCCCACAGTTCGGACTCAATCTTCGGCACGATGCTTGCCTGAATCTGTTTGCCAGGCCGCTCGATGAGGAATCCCGCAACGCTCCGGCCTTGGTTCGGGTCGGCCGTGGCTAGAGCAATGCAGGCGTCCAAGATCGGCGGAGCGCCCCACTCTTGGACCTGACGAGCGCGCGCAAGCACGCGATCCATCATGATCGACAGCTCGGTCCGGGGCAGGGCCGCGAGGTCGGCAACGAGAGCGTTCGACTCCTGTGGGTCCTCGACAAGCGCTCGAAGCAGATCGGCTGCAGCGGACGAGAGACGATCCGATGCTGTGACCAAGGGAGCGTGCTCGCGCCCGACATAGAGCGCGCCACGAAGGTCGACCTGGCCGAGCGCCGGAGGGAGGGCCAACCACTCACGCACGAACGTTTCATCCCACGCCTCGTCGGGCTCGAACTCCTCCTCCTTCGTGGCCGCGTCCTCCCACGGAATCAGGATCTGAGGCTTCCCATCTGGATCGGCATTCACCGCGGCGGTCAATGCGGCGTATGCCAAGGGCGACGCCAAGCGCTCGAACAGGAGCAGCTTCGCCAAAACAGCTTCGTCCACGCCTACGCCTTGAGCGGTCGAGATTGTCATACGGATCGAAAGCGCATTGAGGAACCGCTTGATCAACCTGGGATTTCCTGCGATCCGTTCAGACGTTGTCATTAGCGGAGCAAGCCGCTCCGCTGTCTCCAACCGAGCAAGCAGCGCGGGCTTCAACTCAATCCCGCAGCTACTAACGAATGACCGATCGACGCGCTTGCCCTTCCAAGTCTCTCGGAGCTGGCCCGCAATCGACGTCCGAAGCTGATCCTTCTTCGCCTGGTCAAGATCGCTGTTCTCGATGAATAGCATCATGAGATAGGCGCGGACTTCTTGCGTTCCAAGCGCTGGCACTCGAATAGGTATCTGGACAAGTTTGTCGAAGTAGTTGGTGATCAGTTCGTCGTCTTCGAGTCCACCGAAATGCTTCTTGACGGCGTACTTGATCATGTTGTCGTCGGCAGCGATGACGAACGCTGTGTGATCAAGGAAAAGGAAAAGGCGAATGGCTTCCAGTGTCGATATTGTCGTGCCAGGCATGCACCGATCCAGATCGTCGATGAGCACCACGAGCGTGATGTCGAGTGCTTTGATCGCATCTTCGAACGAATCGCGAAGGGCCTGAATCTCCTTCGGCGGCGAGACCGCTTCCTTCGGCTTCACCAGAGCTGAGGCAGCGCTAGCTGTGGCCGACGCCTGCTCGCCAAGAGACTCCAGCCCTTCGCTAGTCAGGTTGCCAGCGGTTGCGTCGTTGGCGACTCCGACAATCTCGCCTGGGAGTCCTATTGGCGGAAGCCCCAGCGCCATGGATGCAGCGGGCAGCGCGATCAGCTTGGCGAGGCGGAACCATCGCACGCGTGAGAGAAAATCTCTGGCCTTGTCGACTCCCGTCTCGCGAGCTTCCGCTTCGGCTTCGAGCTTGTTTGCAATCACTTCGAGGAGTGCTGCACGAGCGTCGTCATATCCTTGGTACAACCATGCATTGAACTCTACGAAGACGAACTTCTTGTGTCCTTGCGCTGGCTGATGCTTGGCGAGGGATGTCTTGGTCAGCTTGATCATGGAGGACTTGCCGACGCCCCAGGCGCCGGACACTCCGATCGACACGGGCCGGCCGTCAGCACTGACGATGACTTCGGCGATGGTGTCTGCGACGCCCTCGAAGTTGAGGAAGTCGCGGTCGGTCTCGTTGTCGGTCCACATGCTCGGTCGCCTCCTCGCGTTGCTTGCTCCGATCGGCGACCTGAGCTTGACTTCGCGTCGATTGTCCCATGTGCAGTGGATCGGAGGGCGGAGAATCGCCGGCGTACCAGTCTGAACGTCTGGGCTCGCTCACTGTGGGTAGGGCTTGGGAAGTGAGCCGCCACTCCTGTTCGGGTCTGATGCCTGGGCGATTTCTCTAGCCTCCGGGGCCTCGCGCCACGTGGTGCTGGTCGAATCACATCAAAGGCTCGGGGTCGCCTCCACGGCGCGAGGCAGTCGAGGCGGCCCGGCTGCCGCGTTCTCGTTCGCAAGTGCTCTGGCCTGCGTGACGGCGGCGCGGGCTCGTGCGGCGTCGATTTTCTGACTGGCGCTATCCGGCTCGGGGCCAAGTGGTGTCCGAATGTCGGTGATCTGGTGGCGGTCGCGGTACGCCGCGATTGTGCGAGCAGTTCGCCACCATGTCGCCTGTTGTTTCTCGTCCTTCGGGGTTGTGCCGAGCTGGGTTGTCCACGGTTCCTTGTCGGCGATGGCGTTACGCAGGACTGCGTTCGCGCGTTGTTCGATCAGGTCACGCCGTTCGGTCAGTGCGTGGTCCATGTCGTCGGGCATCGGGCCGATGGCTTGCGGGATCAGCCCCGCGATCAACGCCGGCGCCTTCCTGGTGCGGCCGGAGCCGGCGGGTCGTGCGGTGGCGCGGGCGACGCGGTGGTGGATGACGGAGGCGATGTCGTCCGCGTCGGTGAACCCACGCGCCTTCACGAGTCTGGGCAGGAGGGTGTCGAGGTCGTGGTGGTTCGCGTCGGCGCGGCGCAGCTCGGCCGAGAGCGCGCCGTAGGCGTCCGATCCGAGCACCGCGTCAACCTGGTCAAGGTCGAGGCCGGACATGGTGAGGAGGGTGGTCCAACGGTCGTGTTGGGCGGCTTGGGCAATGGTGTCGTATTCGGCGGCGAGCTGCGCGATCGATCCCCAGCGTTCCTGCTCGGCGGTGATCGTCTCATGCGCCGAGAGTTCCGCGCCGACGTGCTGGAGCACCCCGTAGAGCACGGACCTCGCGGTGGCGTCGGTGTTGTCGGAGGGGTGCGGTGCGACGTGTGTGTCGTCGGCGGTGTCGGTCGCGACGTAGACGTGGTTCCCCTCGCGGCCACGGGTCATCGCGACGTAGAAGTTCTCCTTGGTGGTCGTCGCGGTGGCCAGGACGTGGGAGGTGTCGACGGTGATGCCCTGGGCGCGGTGCGCGGTGATCGCGTACCCCAGTTCGACGTGTTCGGCGACGTAGCCGGCGGGCAGTACCATCGCGCCGCCGAATCGTCGCCCTGTGGGGCGGACGGTGATCGACCCGTCCTCGCGCACATCGGTGACCGTCCACCGGTCACCGTTGCGGACGTGATTCTTCCCGTTCCTCGACCGCAGGCGCCGATCGTTACGCCGGGTGATCACCTGGTCCCCGGTCGAGACGCGGGTGCCGTCGTGCAGAGGGGTCTCCCGGTCGGGGGTGATGGTGCCGTCGATGATGAGGTCGGCGCGGGCGCGTTCGTTCAACTGGGTCACTGTCTCGCGTGTCTCGGCGACCAGGATGGATGCCCGGCCGGCCTGGGTGTCGGTGCGCCAGGCGGAGTAGGCAGCATCGACCATCGCATCCTGGTCGCCGCCGTGGATGCGGGCGTGGTCGATCAGGGTGTCGATGGCGTCGGTGCGGCCGTGCCGCAGATCGAGGGAGCACAGCCTCTCCCACTGGTGCGTGAACCGGTGCACATCAGTCAGCTCGGGGGCGTCGTCACGGTCCTGGACGAGCATCCCGAACGCCCCACCGGCGTCCACGGATTGCAGCTGCGACCAGTCACCCACCAGCAGCACCTTCGCACCCGCCGTCGCGGCGATCTCGGTGATGCGGTCCAGGGAGGCGGTGCCCGCGAGGGAGGCTTCATCGAGGATCACCAACTGGTCCGGTTGAAACATCTTGCCCTGGTGGAGGTGGCGCTGCCACCAGCGGGCCGTGTTCTCCGGCGTGATGCCGAGTTCGTCACCGAGCACCTGCGCGGCGGCATCCGACGGCGCCAGGCCGACCACACTCCCAGCTCCGTAGTTCTGCTCCCAGGCACGTTTCAGTGCCGACATCGCGGTTGTCTTCCCCGCACCTGCCGGGCCGACGAGCACATCCACGACTCGACCCGACACGGCGATCCGGGTGAGGGCGTCGGCCTGATCGGGACCGAGCGTACGCCCGTCCGCATCTGGCTTCTGAACGATCTTCTCCACAGTGCGGAGCGGGAGGGTCGGTGCGGTGGTGGTGTTCGCGCGGGTGAGGAGGCGGTCTTCGGCCGCGAGCATCGCCTCGGTGGAGAACACCATCGCACCAACGTGCCGAAACCGCGACGACCCATCCGAGCGCTGGAACCGTGCCGGGCTCGACGCCAGCTCTGGCGGTGTCAACCGCAGCGATACCTGCTCGGCGGCATCAGTCACCATCCCGGTCACCGTCTCCCGGTCGAGCGCAGTCGCGAACCGCAGGCCCATGAGTTGACGGGATGCTTCGGCGTGCAGGTTCCAGCGCCGCCACGTCGACCGCTTCTCACCGACCACCTCGACCACCGACCGCCCCAGCTCCACGATCGTGTCAAGAGGCACATCATCCGCCCGCAACAGCACGGGAGACTGACTAGCAGTGCTCGTCACGGCGGTGGCCCAGCTCGTCGCATCCTTACCCAACAGCCCAGTGGCGCGGGTACGCCAATCGCGAGTGAGGTCCGCGAGCGAATGCACCTGCTTCGCCGGCCGCGTCGACAGGGTCGCTTGGGCGCGGAGCTTCAGGATCGTCGTCGCCGACGGCACACGCCCATGCCTCTGCGAATAGGCGTCGATGAGCCTGGCCGTCTCAAACTCGATCTCCCGACTCCGCGAGGAGAACTCCTCGATCAACCCTTCCGTGACCGATGCGAGTTCCCAGGCCTGGTTGCGGTCACGGCCACGTTCGCGGGCTTCCCAATCGACACCGAGGCAGCTGGTGATGCGGTCGGCGAGGATCGCGTTGTACAACTCCGAGACCGCCACCACCGACGCGTGGACGGGGCGACCGGCGAGGGTGCGCCACTTCTGGTCCTGCACCGTCAACACCTTGTTACTCACAACCACATGCGTGTGCAGCTGCGGGTCACCGGCCCTACTGTCGTAGTGATCGAACGCCGTTGCCAAGACGCCGGCGACATCGACATGCGCGACCGCGCCCTCCGGGCCGGCGGCGCCGGTGCGGGTGGTCGCGATCTCCTGCTCGAAGAACGCCAGCACCTCGGCGACCGACTGATGGTGCGCGTCCGCGATCAACGCCTGGGTACCGGCGTCGGCGACACCCCACAGCACCGACAGCGACTTCGGCGCCGAGAACGTCAAGTCGTATCCCGCCACCGCCCGCCGCGTCCCGCGCTCACGCTCCTCAGCCTCGATCGCGGCAACCTGCTCGGCACGAGACACCGGTCCCATCCCCGGATCGAGGGCAGACGCGCGCTGATCGATCCGCTCTTGCACGCCGGCGTAGGTCCGGTACGCCTCTCCCAGAGGTTCACCGGTGAGCGGGTCGCGCCCCATGCCAACCAGGAGCTGCAGTTGAGTCTCCGACACCCGCCCGCCAGCGGTCAGCTGCCCGTCGCCGAGGTACGGCAGACCGGAGCCCAGCCAGAAGCCAGGAGGCGTACCTTCCTCCGTGTAATACCTCGTGAAAGGAGTTGAGAGTGCCCGGTCGCCATCACCAGCGGCGACGGTGCGCAGCAGGTACTCATAACCGTGTTCGGCGCTCATCACCCGCATCGAGACCGTCATACTGAGCAGGTGAGCACCCAAGGTGCTTCGCGCTCGGCTTCGCCGAGGGCGGGGTCCAGACCTTGGCGTAGTAGCGAACGAGCCGGGTTGACAGGGAGCGGTCGCCGACACCCGTGACGACGGAGCGCAGGAGGTACTTGCAGCCGCCGCCGGCGCTCATCATCCGCATCGAAACCGTCACATCAACTAGGTCGAAGTAGAGCTGATGAGAGACTGGATGGATGAATCTCGACGAGCTACTCCAGGTGATGGATCGCGCCGCAGCGAACCTGGCCAAGCTTCAGGCAATCTGGGATCGTGCGCAGCCAATGATCCCGACCAGCCCGCAGCGCGGTACGAGCCGCGAATATGAAGACCTCCGCCGAGCATGGAGCCCGCTCCTCCACGGTCTCCCACCCATTGATGGCGTAACAGTAGCCGAAGAGCTGCCCGACATCGACGAAGCCGGACAGTCATTCATTGAGCTTTTCGAGATCAGCGAGCCGGCCTTCGACCTGATGAACCAACTCGAACTGCCAGGTCATCAGCTCGATGAATACCGTTTCCGGCTTGGGCAGGCCCGACGGCGTGCGATCCATGACCGTCTGAATGAACTCACTTCCACGATCAATACGGCGCTCACTCAGATCATCGAGTCAATCGCGCCGGACTCGTCGGAACGTGTCGATGATCCCCGAACGACCGTGGTGGCCGACTCGATCAGCGAGATCGAACGGCTACTCGGAGACACGACCGAACGCAAGGGGCGTTGGGGAGATCTGCACCGTCATCTTCACTTCGGACAAGGTCACGACTGGCACGACATCGCGGAGATGGATTGGCCATCAGTTCGCACCGATATCGAGGCTGCAAGCCTTTCGGAGCTCGACCCTCTGCCCGTGCCTGCGATCGATCTCGGCGTCGCGGCCTCAGCACGGCCGACGGGTGGCGCGAGCATCGGCCTCGACTGGTCTGTCCTCGATGACGACGGGTTTGAACGTTTGCTGTTCGACCTCTTGCGCGGCTTTCCCAGCTATCAGAACGTCGAGTGGTTGATGAAGACGCGCGCGCCCGACCGAGGGCGCGACCTGTCTGCTGAGCGAGTGATCAAAGATGATGGCGGAACCACTCGGACCGAGCGGGTCATCATTCAAGCGAAGCACTGGACGTCGAAGTCGGTGGCTCCGACGGACGTCACGAACACTCTGGCCGCACTGTCGCTCTGGGAACCACCTATCGTTCGGGTATTGGTGATTGCGACGAGCGGCCGTTTCACCACCGATGCGGTTGCGATTGTCGAGAAACACAACTCTGACGGCAAGCTGCCGCTGATCGAGCTATGGCCGGACAGCCGTTTGGAGACGCAACTCTCTCAGCGCCCGGACCTGGTCGCCTCATACCGACTTCGTTCGTAGGAGTCGTCGGTCCAGCCTCACTTAGAACCCGAAGTCGAAGTCAGCGCCAGCATTCTCGGCTACAGCTTCACCCCTATGCAGGGTGATGAGGAAGGTGATGATCGCGCCGGCCGTTCGCACGACCATGGCCGTTTCAGCGTGTGCGATATCTGGCTCCGCGTAGCGTCCATGGCGCGCTCCCGGAAGCTGGTTCGAGTAGGCATAGAGCTTCTCAATCGCAATACGAAGCGGAGCATGGTATCCAGGACTGTCCGGAAATAGGTTGCGTGCAACATTTCCTAGGGTTGCGTGGGGCTTCGCCTCGACGATCTTCGCAACCGCCTCCAGCGCGTTGAGCGCGTCAGCCACAGCGCTTTCCAGGTTTGCAGGCATGCTACGCAGGTTGCGCAACGCACTCAGGTACTGCTTGCGCACGGGTTCGAACTCATCAGTCAAGGACGCGATTGCTTCGTCCTCGTCGTGCCGAGTCTCGAACTCATTCGCGACAGGTTCGTAGAACTCGAACCGACCATCGCGCATCTCATAGGCGATTCCACTCCGCGACAAAGCCCTGTTCACCGACTTCTGCAGTTCCGCACGCGACGGCCCCTCCATGGCTGAAGCCTCAGCTTCCAACGCTTCATAGACGTCCAGCCAGATCATCTGATCGAGGAGTAGCCGCGCGGACTCATCGGCGTAAGTATCGCTCCAGATATTTGCGTCGGGCAGCTGCTGGGAGTACTCACAGAGCTTTCGATATGCGGCAAGCGGACTCTTCCCGTCACGACTAACCGCATTCCACAGCACGAGACGCACTGCGTCGCTGTCTCTCTCGACCTGGGTGCGTTGCGGCTCAGGTCGCGTGTACCCAAATCGATCTCCGAACGACATCATGCTCCTTGCTCTGATCCAGACTCCTAGAGTCCATTCTCTCGAAGCACTGCCCGAACCCGTCGATCCTCACTTGAAAGAAGTGTGGCAGCTCGTGGTAGGGCTCGGGCAGCTCGTGGTAGGGCTCGGAGGTTATCGAAGCACGGGGCAGATGACGGCCTGGCTCTGCGGATCGAACAGCGGCGTCGTGAGTACGTCGGCAGGGGCTGGCCGACTTGTTCGTGGTGGTCGTGCACCTGGCAGGTGATCAGCCGGTGCAGGGCTCCCCGCGAGATTCCTGGGTCGGGTTCGCCGACCTGCCGGAGCCGTCATGCCGTCCTCAACGCCGCCACTCGGTCCACGCCCGATCCGGATCGGATCGTTGTTCAGCGGATACGGGGGCCTCGACCTCGCCGTCGAACACGCCACCGGCGGCGAGACCGCCTGGTTCTCCGAACTCAACGATCCCGTCGCCCGCGTCTTCACCCACCACTGGCCCGAAGCCCCGAACCTCGGCGACATCACCACTATCAACTGGAACCAGGTGACGCCGCTCGACGTGCTATGCGGCGGATTCCCATGCCAGGACGTCTCGACCGTCGGCAAACAAGCCGGCCTCGCACCCGGCACGCGATCGGGGCTCTGGTCGCACATGGCCGAAGCGATTGACGTGCTGCAACCCCGGCAAGTCGTGATCGAGAACGTGCGCGGCCTGCTCTCGGCCCGCGCAATCCGTCCACAGGCGCAAGGAGCAACCGATGACAACCGCAACCCCGCAACCCCCAGTCCTGCAACCCTTGGCGATCTGGAATCCGCGACGTGGAGTCTGGGAGACGACGCAGCGCGACCTCTTCGGGCTCTCGGCGCCGTTCTCGGCGATTTGGGCCGACCTGCGGTATGACGCGAAGTGGATCGGCCTACCGGCTTCCGCTCTCGGCGCTCCTCACCACCGGTTCCGCATCTTCATCCTCGCCACCCGCCAAGGCGCTGTTTCGGACTCCGTTGGCGTCGGACTCCTCCCGCGGCGGCGAGACCCTGGACCAGGTGAAAGCCAGACGCGGAACGATCGCGCTATCGCACCAGATCATCGACTTCGCCCTACACGGACCGCATGGCTCAGTGAACAAGAAGGACGCCTCGGAGACTCTGTGGTCGCTGATCGACGAGCTGTTCAACGGTGGGGACGATACGCCGACGCCATCACCCGCTGGGAACACATCACCGGCAGGCCGCACCCTCACCGGCGATCGTAACCGACGACGCGGAGCCGCGACCGGCGCCGGCGTTCGTTGAGTGGCTGATGGGGCTACCTGCCGGGTGGACCACCGACTCCGTTCACGGACTTACCTATTCGGGTCGGCTTTCAGCTCTTGGTAATGGCGTTCTTCCGATACAAGCCGTGTATGCGCTGCGCACGTTCTGTAGCAGCATCGAATAGGCGCCAGTCGAGGGGCATGCAGCCTTCGGCCCACCCTGAATGCCCTTGAGAACAGAGTTCCGCAACTTGAAGCGATGCGCGCATCGTCTACTAACTTCCGCGTATCATTCTTTCAATCCTCCGTCCTTGCTAGGCCCCCGAGGTCGACATGAACTCTTTGTACATTGCCTCCTGCCAGCGCCTTCTCTCGCCATCGCCGATCGTGAGTAACGGTGAGCACTGCCCCTGGGTAATCGCGTAGCGCGTCTTCCATCTGTTCGATGAGGTCCGGCGAGAGGTGGTTGGTGGGTTCATCAAGGAGCAAAATGTCGCTGGGAGCAGACACTGCTACGGCGACTTCCATGCGTCGGCGCTGCCCAACAGATAGCTCGTTCATGCGCAACGTCAGGTCATCTGGCGAGAAGAGTCCCAGCGCGAGAAGCGTTTCTGCCGCGTTCTCGACGTAGGCGTGTGTGGCCTCCGCAAATGTATCCGCGAGCGTGCTTTTGCTCTCGCTCGCGGGCTCCTGACGGAGCCAGGCGAAGCGAAGACCAGGCCGCCGCCAGATCACGCCTTCTTGAACCACAAAATCGCCTGCAAGCGCACGTAGCAGCGTGGTCTTCCCTGCACCATTCGACCCAGAGATGAGCAGGCGGTCGCGCTCGTACACTTCAAGCGAGTCGAGCACCAGTCCCGGCCCAGCGACGTCCTGCCCGTTGGCCAAGGAATGGGCTGCCAGCAGCAATGAATGCTGGGGCGTCGCATCGGTATTCTGGTCGGACGACCGGTCCGTGAAGTCTGGCGTGAACCTCAGTGGGTCTGCGGGTCTTGGCACCGGATCTGCGTGCAGTCGTGTCACGCGCTCCTTGGCCTGTCTGACCCGTCCCGTCGCGCCGTGGTCGCTGCTTCGGGCACGGAATGCGCCGTGGCCGAAACCGGCTCTGTCCTGCTTGCGTGGTATCGCGGCGAGGCGGAACGAGTTCGATGCTAAGAGTGCCTCACTCCGGGATAGCTCCTGGCACCATGCCTCGTACTGGGCGAGAAGCCGCTGTCGCTCCGCGTCGCGCGCAGCAAGATAGCCGGCGTACCCGTTGCCATATCTCCGGAGCTCCCCGCCTTCGATCGCGACGATATCTGTTGCGATTCGATCGAGGAAAGCCCGATCGTGCGTCACGACGACGAGTGCGCCTCGATGGTGCGCGAGTCTGTCTTCCAGCCAGGCGACACCCTTGTCATCGAGGTCATTCGTGGGTTCGTCGAGGAGGAGCAGTTCTGATCCTCCGGACAGCGCCGCAGCGAGCGCAAGTCGCGTGCGTTCGCCTCCGGACAGTGACCCCACGAGACGCGTGCGATCGAGGTCACTCAGGGAAAGCTGGTCGAGCGCCGCATCGACTCTCTGGTCAACGCCGTACCCATCCCTGGCTTCAAACTGATCGGTCAGTTCAGCTAGGCCATCGAGGAGGCTGGGGAGCTCGGATTCAGGAGCATCGGCAAGTTGCTCACTGATGTTCTGCATTGCCGCCTCGATATCGCGAACGTCGACCAGCAACTGATCCAGCGCATCGGAAATCGTCGCTGCTGGCGGGAAGTGAGGCTGCTGCTCGGCCAGGGCGAGCCCGCCCGGAAGGTCGACGGCACGCTCGCCTGATGTGAGGGGGACGGCTCCTGCGAGAACCTGGAGGAGGGTCGACTTTCCGGCACCGTTGTCGCCGATCACTGCGACTCGTTCGTGAGCGCCCACAGTGATGTCGATGCTGCGGAGCACGACGCGGTCGGCGAAGCGCACGGTGCCGTTGCGGATTGCGCAGATGCGATGGCGAGCTCTCGTGGTGCTCGTAGGTTGGCTAAGTGGTGTTGGATGGGTCAAGGGGAACTCCTCTGCGCGACCGGCAGGTGAGGACACCAGCAGAATCGCAACAGGTGCGACTCAAGAAAGGAGTCGCACGGTGTACGGGGGCCTCGCGTCTGCGGCGTGACACTGCCCAGCGCGCTTAGGACCCACCACGGAGAGAACTCAACGTGGTGTCCCGTACTAGCGGATCAGTGCTCCCATGACGAACACTCTATCAGGCACGGCTGCTCAAGCCCCTGAACCCGGAGACGTGAGAGGTACGGCAGGCACTGAACGGGTCTGACGCGACATTCAAGCGCTTGGCGTTTCGACGGAGGGTCGGATAGCCTGGCACTCATGGGAACATTGATTTTCGCGCGCTGATGGCGCTCTCTGGGAAAGGCGACAGTCGCTCGTAGCGATCTGAGCGCTTCTCTTTTTGGTACCCAGATTGTCTACGCCATCGCTCGGAGTGTCCTTAGCATCCGCGCGCGCGTTCCTCTTCTCTCAATGTTCGTTGTGACGTCGGGTGCTCCAATTCCCATGCTTCTTGGAGCGCTCAAATGCGATTTCAATCAACCAATGGTGGCCGCCATGAACTCGGCCAAAACTTCCTCCGTAATCCCAACACCATCAATCGATTCGTTGCTGTCGTTCGCGAAACAAAGGGCGGCATTCTTGAGATCGGTGCTGGCGATGGGGCTATCACACGAAAGCTCTCACTACTAGGACGAGAGCTCACCGCAATCGATGTTGACGAACGACACGTCAAGCGTTTGCGGCAAAACTTCTCTACCATTCGAGTCGAGCGAGCCGACGCGTTGCGTTTCACGCTTGAGTTCCCCGTGATAGTCGGAAACATCCCCTTCAGCCTCACAACACCAATCCTGCGCCGCCTCCTCAAAGCATCCTCCTGGCATGACGCGGTCCTGCTGACCCAGTGGGAAGTTGCTCGGAAGCGCGCAGGCATTGGTGGACGCACAATGATGACTGCGCAAGCTGCTCCCTGGTATGTCTTCGAGTTGTGCGGGCGCGTACCAGCCCAACATTTCACACCGCAGCCCAGCGTCGACGGCGGCATCCTCCACGTGACTCGTCGCGAAAGACCACTCGTGCCCTCAAAGGAACGGCGGGGCTACGAGAATTTCGTGTATGCGACTTTTACCGGCAAAGGTCGCACACTCGCGCAGGTCATCACCCAGTCAACTGGAGCACCAAGCAACGACGTATCTCGAGCGCTCAGCGACCTGTCGCTAACAGCAATTCGTCTACCACGCGATCTGGACGTCGAGGCATGGGTTTCTTTGTGGTCACGACTAGCACGCAACCGGCCACGGTGATCGCGTGCATCACCCCGCGCGGACTCAGCGGACTCCTGACCGGATGCACGTTCACCGACGCACGTCGCTCAGTCTCCCCGGCCATCGCAGACCATGAGCCAGCCTGAACGAGCACGGCCCGCCGGAACAAGGTTCGTGCCGATCCACGCCAACACCCGCACCATCCACCGCCCCGTCGGCCCCGTCGCGTACGACTGCGTGAAACTCATCGTCGTGCGCGACGGGTCCGCCATCCTGTTCAGCGAATTCGGGGAACGACCGATCAACGTCGGCGACGTGGTGCTGCTGGCCGCAAACACGCTGTGCGGGTCCGAGCCAGAAGAGCACATCACGGTCTCAACGATCTACGCCGACGCCGACTACGTGCTCGACCAACTGTTCTGGCAGCACGCCGACCTCCTGTGCGACCGCCTCGACACCCAAGCCCTTGCGGACACGATCTACACCGAACCAGCGCAGATTCTGCGACTCGGTGAAGGCCGCGCCGGGATGCTCATGCCCTGGGTGGACGAGCTGGTCGCCCTCACCGCGGACGGGATCGCGCGTCACCGGTTCCACCGTGCTCAAGCTCTCTGGTTCTCGATCATCGACCAGGTGGCACCGTTCATCCGCGTCTCACCGCACCGGGCCGGCCCGAGCCAACGAGCACATATCCGGCCGACGTTGCCGCGGGATCGCCGGTTCGCACCGCTCCGCGCCGAAGCGCGCGAGGTAGAGGAACTGCTCCGCGGACGTATCGCCTACGACTGGAGCTTGCCCGAACTCTCTGCTCGCGTGCACCTGTCTTCGAAGCAGCTCGGTCGCGTGTTCGTGGAGGCATTCGGGAAGACGCCGTTGGCGTATCTGACGATGCTGCGCGTGCAGGAGATGGCGCGAGTGTTGCGCGAGCCTGACGTGACGATCGCGGAGGCTGGTCGCCGGGTCGGGTGGCGCTCACGCAATCGTGCGACGGAGGCGTTCCGGGAGCATGCCGGGATCACTCCGGCGCGGTATCGGCAGATGCAGCGGATGCCCGTGAACGGGACATCTGGGCCCGGGTAATAGACGTCATCATCAGGGGCTTCGCCCGCGGGCTCGGCAGGGCTGCTATCCGGTTGTTCTACGTCAGGCGCACACGACGTTCCTGATGGCCAACCTACTGATCGTTTTGTTCGCTGACCGTCTCGACACTCCGGGTTCTCCTGGCGCACCTCGCAGGTGCAGGACCGACCGCCATCGTGGTGGCCGGTCCCGCCGGGAGGAGGCCGGATCATGGCGACGAGGGAGGAAGCCCGCCAGGCGCGGGAAGCGAAGCTCGACGAGCTGCACGCCCGTCTGACCGGCGCGGTCGAGCAGCTGGTCACCGGTGATGACTGGGCCGCCGCGCTCCGGTTCGCGGCCCGGTTCCGGTCGCGGTCGTTCAACAACACACTGCTGATCTGGGTGCAGCACGCCGCTGCGTTCGCCGAAGGGCGGGTGCCGGAGCCGTTCCCGACCTATGTCGCCGGGTACAAGCAGTGGCAGCAGCTCGGGCGTCAGGTCGAGAAGGGTCAGGGCGGGTATCAGATCCTCGCCCCGGTCACCGGCCGGTTCGCCTCATCGCACCCGGCGGACCCGGAGTCGTGGCGGCGTCTGAACCGGGGCGAGAAGCCGAAACCGGGTGAGGTCGTGCGCACTCGCATGGTCGGGGTCCGTCCCGCCTACGTGTGGGACGCCTCGCAGACCAGCGGTGAGTCGATCCCGGAACCACCGTCACCGAAGCTGCTCGTGGGTGAGGCGCCGGCTGGCCTGTGGGAGGGGCTGGCGTCGCAGGTGCGGTCGGCGGGGTTCGAGCTGCTGGTGGTGCCGCATGAGGGCATGATCCACGGCGCGAACGGGATGACCGACTTCGAAGCGAAGCAGGTCGCCGTGCGGGAGAACATGGACCCCGTCGCGCGGGTGAAGACCCTCGCGCACGAACTCGCGCATGTGCTGATGCACGACCCGGACGCCGAGGATGCGCGGGCCCATCGCGGGATCGGTGAGGTCGAGGCCGAATCGGTCGCACTAATGATCGGTGCTGCACACGGAATGGACACCAGCGAGTACACGATCCCGTACGTGTCGAGCTGGGCGGCGCGCGTCGACGGGAAAGAGCCCGTCGAGATCGTGCAGGCCACCGGCGAACGAGTCCGCAAGACCGCTGCCGGGATTCTCGATCAGCTCGACACGATCCAGGTGGGCGACGGCATCCCACCCGGCCTTGACAAAGACGCGCCAGCACGCGAGACCAAGCGACCAGCACCCGCGCAGGACGCACCGTCGCGGAGCACGCCGGCACCTGCGCGGGAACCGGAGCGGGCCGCAGTCGCGGTGGGGCGGGGGCTGTGATGGCTGGGCAGACCGCGTTCACGGCCGTCCTCGGCGGAATGAATCAGCGGTGGCCGCTTCCGGAGGCGGCGCGAGCCTTCGCAGCGGCGGGGGTGCCGGTGTTCCCATGCGCCCCGGGCGGGAAGCGTCCGCTGATCCGTGACGGACGCGGATTCCGCGACTCCACCACGAACCTCGCGCAGGTCGAGGCCTGGTGGCGGCGGGCTCCGGAGGCGAACATCGGCATCCCTACCGGTGCTGTCTCCGGGGTCGTGGTCGTCGATGTCGATGTGCACGGCCCCGTCAACGGCTACGACCAGTTCGCTCGCGCCGACCGTGCCGGCTTCGTGGACGGGTGGGAGGTACTCGCCAGGTCGCCGTCGGGCGGCATGCACGCCTACTACCCAGCCTCTGACGGTGGGACGCAGCGGTCGTGGCAGGCAGCCCGGGCCGGGATCGACTTCCGCGGCGACGGCGGCTACATCATCGCCCCACCCTCCCGCCGCATCATCAACGGCAACCCGGTGCCGTATGTCGTGGAGACGTTCGCGACGAGTCCGGGCAGCCCGGTGGATGCGGCCCGGTTGCGGGACTTCCTCGACCCCCGACCAGCACCGGCCACCAGGCCTGCGCGCACCGTCGCGGGGTCGGGGGCGGAGGTGTCGCGGTTGGCGGCGTGGGTGTCCCGGCGGCAGGAGGGCGAGCGCAACCACGGGCTGTTCTGGGCGGCGTGCAAGCTTGCCGAGCACCAGGTCGCTCCCTCCGATGCGCTCGACGTACTCACCGCCGCAGCCGGGCACGCCGGGTTGAGCGAACGCGAAGCGGTCACCACGATCCGTTCCGCCTATCGGGCCGTGCACGGTGGTACCCGAGGCAGCCCAACGTCGGCCGTATCCTCGCCGTCGCGGTTCGCAGCGCTGGAGGCGGCGGCGTCGCGAGTTCGGGTGCGGGGGTTGTGATGGTCGGCCGGCAGCGGTGGGGGTGGTCGGTCGTCTCGGCGGCGGCCGGCACCATCGGGATCGCGGCCGGCGCGTTCTGGCTGTCCTTCATCGCGTTGGCCGACCTCGCTGCCCGCTCCGGGATCACGGTTGGGCAGGCGTGGGTGTGGCCGCTGCTGGTCGATGGGCTGATCGTCGTCGCGACCGTCGCGGTCGTCGCTCTCGACCGGCACCGGGCGGCGTGGTATCCGTGGGCGCTGCTGATCGCCGGCGCCCTGGTGTCGGTGACGGCGAACGCCGCACACGCTCTGGTCGCCGCGGATGCGACTGTGCCCGGCGTCCTCGCGGGCATTGTCGCCGCGGTGCCGCCGCTGGTGCTGCTCGCTTCCACCCACCTCACCGTCGTCCTCATCCGCTCCACTGCCCCTGAACGGGCCACCGCGGACGCGCTCGATGTGTCGCCGGCGGCTGTTCCTGCTCCTACTGCTGAGCCTGCCGTGGCCGAGACGCCGCCCATCCCGGAGCCGGAGCAGGCGACGGCGCTTCCTGTACCGGTCGAGTCTGACCCGCCGGTGCCCGTCGAGTTGCCCGCATCGGAGGGCGCTGATGGGCGGCGGGAGCGTGCGGTCGCGTTGCGGGAGGAGCAGTGGTCGAACAAGAAGATCGCCGCCGAGCTCGGGGTGCATCCCTCGACGGTGGGGCGATGGTTCGCGCACCTGACCGATACCCGGCCGTCATCCACGGCTGCCACGTCGTCTCCGGCTGATCCGGCCGGGCCGCTCTCGGAAGGAGCACCATCATGAACGAGTCACACCACGACCCGCACACCACACGAACCAACGCAGCTGCCGAGGCAGCCGAAGCCGCCCGTGCGGAGCCGGCGGCGGAGGCACGGTTGGTGCCGGAGGCGATCCAGGCCGCCGACATCGACCACCACACCGCCGACACCGTGCTCACTGGGGATGGCATGGCGGCGAGGGCGCGGGGTGTGGATTGGGTGCGCCCGTCCGATCTGCTGGCCCGCGGGACGGGACGGGTGGCGCGGTCGGCGATCGATCTCCAGGCGCATCTGGCCGAGCAAGCCCGTACGGGTATCCGTGTCGGGGTGTCGCGGTTGGGTGAGCGGGCGCGGCGGCTGCCGCCGGTGACGGCGTTCGGGCGCGGCCCGGCCGGGAGGTCGGGGGCCGAGCGCGATGCGGTCGGGATGAGCTGATGGCGGTGCATGAGCATGTCCACCATCACGGGCCCGGAGTCGTGGGACGAGGTGCGCACCTGCTGTGCAGGAGGTGCCCTCACCATGACATCCACCCAGAACACCCACGATCCGCACCCGACCACCTCGGCACGGTCTGCTGACGCAGCATCCGAAGCGCCACGGGCGGCGGAGGATTTCACGACCAGTGCCGGGCTGCGCGCCCTGCTGACCCGGCTGCACGCCGCCGGCGCCGGAGCCTGGGAACGTGATCCGGTCGCGCAGGAGCTGATGCGGTACGCCGCCGACAAGTACGCCGCTCTGGCCCGCAAGCATCATCTGGACCCGTGGGAGGCGGCATCAGCGGCGTTCGATGTGATGCGCACCCCGTCCGCGCGTCGGGCGAACGATCCGTGGGCGGTGGTGACGCGGGCGGTGCAGATCACCTGCATCGCCGAAGACCGCGCCCAGGGCCTGCTTTGCTCGGTGCACCAAGCCCGGCGTCCGCACGTGTCGGTCTTCCACGACGCCGAGCGATTCTCCGATCGGGAGAACCCGCTCACCGACTACCACCCGGCCTTCCAGATACCAGCCACCGATCCCGATCTCGACAAACCCGGTGCGGTCGAGGTGCCAGTCGCGTCGACGTCGGCGACCGCCGCAGTCGATGAGACGGTTCGGCTGTTCGTCCTCCTCGGCTGGGCGGAGCCGGTGGCGCGGCAGAGCATCGAGCACGTCTGCGGCGTGCTCGCCCGGACCGGGGCGAGGCATACGACGTTCGAGAACCTGCGCCGCGACACGTACGCCCGCCACCTCCTCGACCTGCCGAAAACGTCCTGGTCGGGGCTGTTGAAGGTGCTGCTCGGCAACCCGAATCCCGCCGCCACGGGCACGAGCGCGGGCCGGGGCGTGCTGCTGCGGCTGCTGATCGGCGAAACCCTGGAGCTGCTGCTGCGCGATGACGACCTCGTGCTCACCATCGCCCTGGCCTCCCCATCCCGGATGCGGGAATGAGCAGGGTGGTGAGTGGTCATGAGCGTGGAGATGGAACGCACCGTCGACTCGATCCAGGTCGGGCCCCGGCACCGCACCGAGATCGGTGACCTCGACGACCTGGTGACCTCGATCCGCGACCGCGGCCTGCTCCAGCCGATCACCGTCACTCCGACCGGGGTGCTGGTCTGCGGGGCGCGCCGACTCGCCGCGATCAAACAGCTCGGCTGGCGGACCGTCAACGTGTGGGTGCGGCCCGGGATCTCGACCCAGTTGGAGCATGTGCTGGCCGAGCACGACGACCACACCCTCGCCAAGCCCCTCACCCAGCTCGAAGCCGCCACCCTCTACCGCGAGTTGAAGACCCTGCTGGCCGAGGACGCGAAGCAGCGTGAGACAGCGACCCGATTCAGCACCGAGAATCAGCCGGGAACTGACGGGGGTGCAAATTTTGCACCCCCGTCAGCGGGCCCGGTCGGCAAGTCGCGACAGCAGGCTGCCGGCATGATCCCGGGCGGTGCTTCGCACACGACCTTGGAGAAGATCAGCTACCTCCAACAGCACGCCGCCGACGAGACCCTGCCCGACACGGTGCGCAAGCAACTCGGCAATGAGTTGGCCGCGATCGAGGAGGGCGGGCCGGTGCAGCCCGCCTACGAGCGCGCCCGCGCCTTGATCGAGCGGCACCACGCCGACCGTGACGCGCACCTGGACGATCTCGCCAGGGCTGCGCTTGCCCGGGCGCAGCAGGGCAAGTTGAAGAACAAGAAGAAGTCCCCGACCCTGCCGAGCACACCGCTTGATGGGGTCTGGCCGACGCGACGGTTCGTGCTCATCTGGGACGAGCTCGACTCCTGGTGGACCCACTACGACGCCGACACCCTCGCCGCTGAGCTCACGCCGGAACAGGTCACCGCATTCCTTGCCGTCGTCGATGGCAGCGTCGCGTTCGCCGACCGGCTCCGTGCCGCCCTCGAAACCCCCGACGCCGACTCCGACGCTGCCCTTGACGGGGCAGCCGATGTCGGGGCCGGGGTGCGGCATCTGCGTGCCCTCTGACCACACCGCCGTGCCGCCGCTCGGCGGTCCGCGTGCACCTGGCGGGTATGAAGACTTCACATGCTCCCTCGCCGCGCCGCCGCCTGATCGTCGTCATCGCCGCCGGCGTCGTGTTCCTGCTGCTGGCCTGGGTCGGCATCTACGGCCTGATCACCGGCCCCCGCACCGCCCCGACACCGAGCCCCGGAGAGCCCGGAGCCACCGCGACCGCACCGCCAGATGGCGGCGCGTCACCGGTCCGGATTCCGGCGGTGCCGCACAGCAGCGATCCGGAGGAGTTCGCGCGCGGGTTCGCCGAAGCATTGTTTGCCTGGGACACCAGCTCGGGGTTTATGCCGCTGGACTACACGACCGTGCTCCTGGATGCCGGCGACCCGACCGGGACAGAGCAGGCCGGCCTCGCCGCGGACATCGCCTTGTATCTGCCGACCCGAGACGCGTGGACCGGGCTGCGGGAGTACGGCACGACCCAGCACCTCACGATCGACACCGCGACCGTGCCCGACGCCTGGGATGACGCCGTCGCGCAGGCGCGACCGGGCCAGCTAGCCCCCGGCACGACCGCATACACGATCGACGGCACCCGGCACCGCGACGGCGTCTGGAACGGCGAACCCGTCACCAGCGAGCACGAAGTCGCGTTCACGATCTTCCTGCGCTGCCCACCCGACCCCACACCCAGCCCCAGCCCGGGCGAAAAGCCGGACACGACTACGGGTGATGAGCGACCGGCCCGGTGTCACGTGCTGCGGCTGTCGCAGCTGGATAACCCGCTGCGGTAGGCGGCCGGTGCTCTGATGATGAAGAAACTCGCGATCGCGGCGATCCTGCTCCTGCTGCTCGGCCCCACGATCGGCCTCGTCGCGGTGGGGCTGCTGATGAATCCTGCCGCCACAACCTCCTGCACGGTCGACGGCGGGGTCACCGTCGGGGATGTTCCCGACTCGTTGGCGGTGACCACCCGCGACGGGGAGACGTACACGCTGAACAAAAAGCAGCTCACCCATGCCGCGACGATCATCGAGATCGGCTCCGGCATCGACGGGGTGAACCGGGACGGCCTGCACATCGCACTCATGGCCGCACTGACCGAGTCCACGCTGCAGCAGCTCGCGAACACCAGCACCTACCCCGAATCCGGCGACTACCCAAACGACGGTGACGGCTCAGATCACGACAGCCTGGGTCTGTTCCAGATGCGCCCGCAATCCGGGTGGGGCACCGTCGAAGAGCTCATGGACCCGGAGTTCCAGGTGCGGGCGTTCTTCGGCGGCCTGGACGGCCCGAACTACCCGTCCCCGCGGGGACTGCTCGACATCCCCGGCTGGGAACAGCTCGGCCACGGCGAGGCCGCGCAGGCCGTCGAAGTGTCCGACTATCCCGACCGGTACGACAACTACGCGCCCGTCGCGACCACCATCCTTGAGACCCTCAGCAGCGGCAGCGGTGCCGTTCCGGTGCTCAACGCATCGGCGCCGACAGGGTCGTCGCGGGTGGTGTTCCCGCTTCCGGAGGGCACCTGGGTGAAGACCAGCGACTTCGGGCCGCGGGTGCACCCGATCACCGGCGACCCTGAAGGGTTCCACACCGGCCTCGATCTCGCCGCCCCGGACGGCACCCCGATCCTCGCCGCGGCCGACGGCACCGTCACCGTCGCCGAGTTCTCCGGCGGCTACGGCGGACTCATCGTCATCGAACACCACCTCGACGGGCAGACCGTCGCGACCGCGTACGGGCACATGTGGGAGCACGGCATCCACGTGAATCCCGGCGACACCGTGACCGCCGGGCAGCACATCGGCGACGTCGGCTCTTCGGGCATGTCCACCGGCGCGCATCTGCACTTCGAGGTCCGCCCCGGCGGCACCAACAGTGAAGCCATCGACCCGGCGAAGTGGCTCAACGACCACGACGCCGCCGACCTCCCCGAAGCCGACACCGGCCCACCCGACGGCTGCACCACCGCGCCCGGTGGCGCGCCGGACCCGTTCGACGACAGCAACCCGGACCAGCTCGTCGATGACCCCACCAGCGACGGGCAGATCACCGCCCGCACCCTCCACCTCTACCAACAGGCGACTGCCGCGTTCCCCGACACCGGCTGGGCCTGCTACTCACCCCGCTCCGGCACGACATCGGAGCACCCGCTGGGGCGGGCGTGCGACATCACCTTCGGCAACCAGATCGGCCAGCGCCCAAACCCCGCGCAGCTGGCCGCGGGGCAGCAGACCGTGGACTGGGTGCAGGAACACGCCCAGCTCCTCGGCGTCGAGTACCTGATCTGGCAAGGCGAAATCTGGTCCCTCGCCCGCAACGCTGAGGGGTGGCGGCCCTACAACGGCGGCGGCATGCACGACCCGCGAGACGTGACTGGCGGACATTACGACCACCTCCACGTCACCGTGAGAGCAGGGGCCGCCTGATGGACGTGTTCCCTGACTTCGGCGGCCTGGACGGTATCGGTGATCTGAAGCAGGTGATCGGTGCGGCGCTGATGATCGTGCTCATCGTCGCCGTGCTGATGATGATCGTCTCCGCGATCATCTGGGCCATCGCCGCCTCCACCGGCAACTACTCCGCCTCCACGAAGGGCCGCGCCGGCGTCCTCATCGCGCTCGGCGCTGCTGTCCTCGCCGGCGCCGGCGTCGCCTGGGTGAACTGGCTCATCGACCTCGGCGGCCAACTCTAGACGGGTTCTGACTCCGGCTCGAAGTCGTCACCACGGTCGATGGTGCACTGATCGAGAATGCGTGCCAGGTAGCTGTAGGCGGCGAGGCGTTCCATCGCCTCTTGCTCGCTCAGTTCGGCCCGCGTGTGGGTGGTCACGTTGCGGACCGTGAGGTTCAAGCCGGTCGCGAGCCCGTTGAGTGCTTTCGCCAGAGGCTCCAGTCCGCCACGTATGCTTCGAACCGTCTTGTCGCCGTCCTCACCGGGCCAGCGAAGCTTCGGCTTCCCTGGTTCCGCCTGTCCTGGCGAGAGCGTCTGCTGCCAGAAGACACTGTCGTCGACGTTGTTGCGGCACAGTTTCTGCTTCCAGTGGATCGTCAACCCTTCTGCGGCTTCACGCACTGCGACGCGGTACTGATGCGTCGTCCAATGCGCAGCGGCGCCGGCCCAGACGACCTGATGGAACTGTGCGGGAGCGAACTTCGGCAGGTCGGAGTCGGTGCCGGCGGCCGAGTCGATGATCATCGCGTCGAGGCGGCCCTTGACGTTCGCCGTGGTCATGCGGACATCGCGCGGTGCGAGCGGGGCTTTCGGTGCCGACATGAACGACCAGTTCGAGATCGGGTCAATCATTCCGAGCCCGGCAACCGCGATGTAGGCCCCGGTGACGGCAACGGCCCGCGCAGCCAGGCCAGCGGCCTCGGCGACATCGAGTTCAAGGCGACGAACAGCATCGGCGTCCTGTCCTTCCTTGGCCCACACCGTCGGAAAGAGCCCGCGGGACTCCATGTGGCTCGACTCGACCTGCGTCGCCATCCACGCCTCGAACGCGGCCTCGAACCGCTCCACAGCGTCCCGGAGCCGTGAGAGGTAGTCCTCGCTGTACTCGTTGCTCAACCCGTCTCCTTACCGCCTAGATCCCGACGACCTCAGCGTATCGGCGGCCACGGACATCCCACGGGCATCTGTGTGCACCTGGCCAGCAGAACACCCTTCCGCCCGCGTTTTGAGGAGTTTTGCTGTGATCGACATCGACCCCAATGGCACCGGTCTTCCCGGTATCGAACAGCTGCGCACGATCGTGGGCGCGGTGATGACCGTCGGCCTGATCCTGGCCGTGCTCGCCCTGATCGTCTCGGCGATCGTGTGGGCCTACGGCTCGAACTCCTCCAACCCGCACCTGTCGGGCCGCGGGAAGATCGGCGTGCTGATCTCCTGCGGTGCCGCGGTGATCTGCGGTGCCGCGGTGACGCTGGTGAACTTCTTCTGGAACGTCGGCCAGGCCGTCTGACCCGTCTCTCTTCTCGTGCCTTCGGAAGGGAGGGGGTCGTGATGGGCGTGTGCGACATCCCCGTCATCTCAACGGTCTGCGACACCGCCGGTGAAGCCGCCGCGTCGTTGATCTCGGCGCCGTTCGACTGGCTCGCCCAGGCCCTCGGCGGGGCGGCCGGATGGCTGATCGAGACCATGTGGACCGTGTTCGACACGACCACCCTGGTCGATCTCACCGGCGACGGCTACGTGTCGGTCTACAACCTCGTGTTCGGGATCGCGGTGTTCGTCACGCTGCTGTTCTTCTGCTTCCAGCTCATCCTCGGCCTCATCCGCCGCGACCCCGGAGCCCTCACCCGTGCCGCCCTCGGCACCGGCAAAGCGATCCTCGGCAGCTTCGTGGTGATCACGTTGACGACGCTCGCGATGGAGATCGTCGACCAGCTGTGTATCGGGATCGTGCAAGCTGCCGGCGAGACCACCGAGACGATGGGCGACAAGATCGCCCTGCTCGCCGCCGGCCTGGCCGGGATCAACATCAGCGCCCCCGGCGTCGGCGCGATCATCAGCATCTTCCTGGCCGGGCTGATGATCGCCGCGGTCGCGATCGTCTGGTTCTCCCTGCTGATCCGCAAGGCGCTGATCCTGATCGTGGTGATCCTCGCCCCGCTGGCGTTCTCCGGGTCCGCGTGGGACATCTCCCGGTCATGGGTCGGGAAGTGGGCGGCGTTCCTGCTCGCCCTGATCGTGTCCAAGCTGGTGCTGGTGCTGGTGTTCCTCATCGCGATCACGCAGATGGCGACCCCGATCGAGGCCGACCTGCAGGCGGTGACCGAGCCGATCACCGGGATCGTGATGCTCGCGATCGCCGCGTTCGCCCCCTACATGGTCTACCGGCTGATCTCGTTCCTCGGGTTCGACATCTACAACCAGATGGGCACCGAGCAAGACGCCAAACAGGCCATGAACCGGCCCGTCCCAATGCCCAACAAGCCGCAGGGCGGGCAGCCGAAGAAGGTACTCGACGGCAACGGCGGGGACGGCCCTTCCGGCGGCGGGAGCGGCGGCGCCGGTGGCGGGCCGCCTCCGCCACCGCCCGGCGGAGGCGCTGCCCCTGCCGCAGGTGCGGGCACGGGAGCCGGCGCGGGTGCGGGTGGTGCTGCGGCGGCTGGCCCGGCAGTGGCGGTGGTGCTGGGTGCGGAGGTCGTGAAGGAAGCCGCGACCGCGGGCCCTGAAGCCGGGGCCGAGTTCGGCGGGCAGGCCGAAGCCGCCGCCGCCGGCGCGAACCAGAACACCCCCACCAGCGACGGAACCGGGCAGACCCCGCCACCGGCGACGCCGGCCCCGCACGCACCCTCCGCGCCGAACCCGCCCCCACCCGGCGGGCCGGTCAACGAGACCCCCGACTACGGGAAGGAGTGAACCGACGTGAGCACCGAAACCAGCAGGAGCGTCGGCGAGGTGGTGCCGGTGAAATTTTCCCGGCTCTCCCGCCGCGGCATCATCCTCGGCCTGTCCACCACCCAACTGATCACCCTCGGCATCGGCATCCTCACCCTGGTGGCTGCGTTCTACGCCGGCGGCGGGATGCTCATCGCCTACACCGCCCCCGTCTGGGCGCTCTCCGCCGCGCTCACCTGGATACCCGTCGCGGGCCGTCCGGTCGTCGAATGGGTCCCGGTCGTGGCGTGGTGGGGGTGGCGGGCCACCGGCGGGCAGCTGCTGTACCGGCGACGGATCGTCGCCCCACGCCCCGCCGGCACCCTCTCCCTGCCCGGCGACATGGCCTGCCTGCGCGAATACACCGACCCCGAGACCGGGGCCGGCATGATCCACGACCCCCACCACGCCACCCTGACCGTCGTGTGTGAGGTGTCGCATCCGGCGTTCGTGCTCCTCGACCCCGGCGAGCAGGAACGCCGCGTCACCTCCTGGGGCCGGGTCCTGGCGACGGTGTGCCGGTCGGGCCGGATCACGACCCTCCAAGTCCTCGAACGCACCCTCCCAGACTCCGGCACCGGACTCGCGGAATGGTGGGCCGAACACGGCACCGCCGACGGTTCCTGGGCGGCGACCACCTACGCCGAGCTCATCGGCCGGGCCGGCCCGGCAGGGGAACGCCACGCGACGACAATCTCGCTGTCGTTGGATATGAAGGCCGCGGCGCGGCAGATCCGCACCGCTGGCGGCCACCTGCGCGGCGCCTCCGCCGTGCTCCGGCAAGAGATGGGCACGCTCACCGCCGCCCTCCGCGCGGCCGATTTGGCCCCGTCGGGGTGGCTCACCCCGGGAAAGATCGCCGTCATTCTTCGGTCGGCGTACGACCCGGCGATCGCGCCTACCCTGGAACGTCACGGCGAACTCGGCCAGTCGCTCGCGACCGCGGGCCCGGTCGCGGTCACTGAGACCTGGGCCGGGCTGCGCACCGACACCGGGCATCACGCGGTGCTGTGGATCAGCGAATGGCCCCGCTCCATGGTGTATCCCGGGTTCCTCGCCCCGGTCCTGCTCTCCACCGGCATCCAACGCGCGTTCTCGCTGCTCTACACACCGCTGCGGACCGATCAGGCAGTGCGCGACATCCGCAAGAAGAAAGTCGAGCACATCTCGGATGCGGCGCAGCGGCGCAAGATCGGGCAGATCGAAGACGCCTCCCAGACCGCCGAATACACCGACGTCCTCCAGCAAGAAGCCGACCTCACCTCCGGCCACGGCCTCCTGCGCGTCACCGGCCTCATCTCCATCAGCGCACCCACCATCGAGGACTTGGATGCAGCAGTGTCACAGATCGAACAGGCCGCGATCCAAGCCTCCTGCGAAACCCGCCGCCTCGTCGGCCAGCAAGCCGCCGCCTTCACCGCCGCCGCACTGCCGCTATGCCGACGTGTCTGATTCTGTTCCGGCTTCGTGGAGGCGCCGAGAGAAGTGGGCATCGTTCGGGGCAATGTCGGGACGAATCCAATGCAGGACTTGGTATGTGTTGTTGACGAGCATGAAGCCGTCGGCTGCCATCGCGCTCGCGGAGAACACGACCTGGTCGTCACCAAGAGCATCGAGCAGCTCGGCGTTGTCGTCGCCGTGGACGAGGTCGCCATAGAGGAACTTCCGGGCGATCTCGTTGTCCCACGCATCGACCCGAGGACCATCGACTGCGGGGTCGCTTGGACCCTGCATGATGCGCATCCGGCGCGCCGGGTAGCTCGTCCAGAATCCTCGGAGCTCATCGAGCTTCTGGCGAATATCCGCCCGCTCACTCGGGCAGAAGAACTCCAGCGCTGTGAGCACCGTGACCCACGCGAGCCGGTCGCCCTTCTTGGTCAGCGTCAGGGGCCGGATCAACGCGAGCGCATAGGCCACTTGTTCCTTGGGCGCGATCACCTGGCGGAAGTCGCGAATTCCCGATGCGCCTGTTCGCTTGTCCACCACGAAGTTCATGTGGAACTGCTGACCAAGCTTGAGCGCGTCCTCTCGCTGGGCCAGCTCGCAGCCGAAGATGTCCTCGGCACGCCGCTTGAATAGGCGCAGAGTCTGATGATGCTTCTCGGCAACAGGGTCTTCGTTCGCACGGTCAACGCTAGATGGGACGGCTGACAAACGACGTGGGTGGCGCACCTCCCGGGCATACACCGTTGAGGAGGAGCATCATGCCCACGTTCTACGATCCTGCCGCTTATGCCGCAGAGGCGTCGGAAGCGTTGCGGGGTCTCGCACACGCCAGCCACAGCTTCGAGCATCCCGAAGACCTGTACCCGGTGATCGGGGACCTGATCTCCGGGGTGCGGTCGTTGCGGCAGGTGCTCGACCAGCTCGCGAACGCGCACATCACCCACCACACGCACGCATCCGATGACGACGGCAACGCGCTGATCGGTGCGTCGACCGCGCTGGATGCGGCTGACGCGCTGCACCAGGCCGCCACCGTCCTCGACCGTGTGCAGGACCGTCTCGACACCGCCTCGCAATACGCGGGCCGTATCGCCTGGCCAGCAGCGACTGCCGGTGCGGCGCAGGTTGATACGGGGCGGCGGTGGATCTCGGTGGTGTTCCTCCAGGGCGAGGACGCCGACGAGGTGCTCGACCTCATCGACCGGGACGGCATCGACGCTGGACTCGACCATCTGAAGGGGTGGGACTACGGGGAGGAGACCACCGGTGCGGCGATGGAGAACGGGCACGTTTACGACCTCGACCAGCTCCCGACCGGCCCGTTGGACCTGGACGCCACCGTTGCGGGGTATCGGATGGTCTACAACCCGTCGATGGGGCATGTCGCCCTGTACCGGCAGCACACCATCCCCGCCAAGGACCGCCTCGACACCAGCCCGGTGCCGGGGTCCGCGGCGGTCGGCGGCATCGGTCCGCTCGACGGCGACGCGGCCACCGGTGCGGCGGCTCCGGTGCGGTGGGTGGAGGTGACGCGGGTGACCGGGGCGGCGGCGGATCGGGTGTTCGGCATCCTCACCACGCTCGGGCATGTCGATGCGATCGATCACCTCGCCCAGTGGGACCACGGCGACGACGGGCCGATACTCGACGTGCTCCCGACCGCCCCTGGCGTCCAGATGCTCGAATCCGGGAAGTACGCGCTCACCGTCGACACGGCCCGCCGCGAGTTCGCCCTGTACCGCCACGACACCACCGCCCATCCGTCGCGGTCCCGGGGTGCGGGGCGCAGCGGTCCGGAGCTGCTGGTGTCCTATTCGTCTCCCGGCACCGCTGCGCCGTCTCGGGAGCGGAAGGAATCCGGCCGGACGGGCGGAGCGTCGTGGTTTGCTCATCCGGGTGTCGAGGCGGTCAAGCGGGAGCGGGGGCTGGGACGGTGACCCGGACCGAGCGGGAAACCCTGCACACCTCCGTCCTCGTCGCCCCCGCCGCGGAACGCCGCCGGCTGCGCAAGCAGCGCCGGCAAGCCGCCGCGAAGCTGCAGGCCAACCGCCGCCAACGCGAGATGGCCACCGCGAAAGCGAAAGCAGAAGCTGAGCGTGCCGAACGGCGTGCGCAACAGTACCTGCCTCGGGCAGGCGAAGCAGGGCCGGCGGCGCTGCGGTCGCCGGGCCGGTTCCGGGTGCCGCGGCATCAGGACACCTCCGCCACCCTCGGGGCGCAGTATCCGTTCCTCGCCGAAGGTGGCCTCGGCGCTGCTGGGGTGTTCGTGGGGCAGGACCTGTACTCTGGCGGCTCGTTCGTGTACGACCCGTGGGTGCTGTACCAGCGCGGCGTGATCACGGCCCCGAACCTCGTCATCGCCGGCATCGTCGGCTCCGGCAAATCATCGTTGATCAAGTCCCTGTACACGCGGTCGTTGCCGTTCGGACGCCGCGTCTACGTCCCCGGCGATCCGAAAGGCGAACACACCGCGGTCGCTGAGGCGGTCGGCGGTCGGGCGATCGTGCTCGGCCACGGGCTGCGCACCCGCCTGAACCCGCTCGATGAGGGGTATCGGCCCTCCGGGTTGTCGGATGCTGAGTGGGCGTCGATGGTTGCCTCCCGCCGGCGCGACCTCATCGGTGCGCTCACTGAGACGGTGCTGACGAGGCCGATGAGCCCGTTGGAGCACACCGCTATCGACACGGCCCTGTCGGCGACGGTGCGGGAGAACACCGTGCCGATCCTGCCGATGATCGTCGATCACCTTCTCAACCCCTCGGATGATCCCGATGGCCGGTTGGCGGAGGACGGGCGGATGGTCGGGCACGCGCTGCGCCGCCTCGTCGGCGGCGACCTGTCCGGCTTGTTCGACGGGCCGTCGACTGAGCAGTTCGACCCGACCCTGCCGATGGTGTCGCTCGACCTGTCGCGCGTGACGGAGAACAGCACGCTGATCTCGGTGCTGATGACCTGCTCCAGCGCGTGGATGGAAGCAGCGCTCCTGGACCCGGCGGGCGGGCAGCGGTGGTGCATCTACGACGAGGCCTGGCGGCTCATGTCCCAACCGGCACTGCTGAAGCGGATGGATGCGCACTGGCGGCTCGCCCGCGCCTACGGCATCAGTAACGCCCTCATCTTCCACAAACTCTCCGACATGGAAAACGTCGGCGACGAAGGCTCGGCTATGCGCGCGCTGGCGAACTCGCTGCTCGCGAACGCGGAGACCAGGATCATCCTGCGGCAGGAATCCGACCAGCTCGGCACCACCGCCAAGTCCCTCGGCCTGACCAGCACCGAACGATCGCTGCTGCCCACGCTTGGGACGGGGCAGGCGCTGTGGCGGATCAAGGAACGCGCGTTCGTCGTTCAGCACCAGCTGCACCCTGCTGAGCTGGAACTGTTCGACACCACCGCCCGCATGGGCTGAATTCCCCGCAAGTTCAGGAATCCTGAAGTCGATTTGGCGTGAAGATGCGGGTTGAGAGGTCGCTGGGGCAGGTGTGAGTGTGCATGTTCACGGAAGATGCAACCTCAGCGTGGTTTCCTGCGGGATCAGCAGGGGTGCGGCGTTCGACGAGGATGGTGTCGCGCCAGCGGCCGGCGTGCGGCCCGTAGTCCATGCGGGCGATGCGTTCTCGTCTGCCGACGGTGCGGAATCCGGCGCGCTCGTGGAGACGCAGGCTTGCGGTGTTCTCGGGGAAGATTGAGGACTGGACCGTCCAGATGCCCGCGTGGTCGGCGACGGCGAGGAATGCGGCCAGGAGCCTGGAGCCGACGCCCTGTCCTGCAGCATCCGGGTGGATGTAGATCGAGTGTTCGACGACGCCCGCATAGGCGGTCCGCGTTGAGGTGGGGGCCGCGGCAACCCATCCGTTGACCCGATCTGCGGAGTCGAGGGCTACCAGGCTCAGCTCGGAGCGTTTGCAAGTGATGAACGCGGCCCAGTTCGCGGGCGGCACAGCTTCGAAGGTGGCGTGCCCGGTGGCGATCCCGGCTTGGTAGATGCTCGCGACCTCGGGCCAGTCGGACTCGACCATCGGCCGGAACCGGGACTCTGGCATCAGGAGAGGAACGCCCGCGCGGCAGTGGCGAGCGTGTCGGTTGTGGGCTGGTAGTAGGCCCACTTACCGCGTTGCTCGCGGGTCACGAGTCCGGCTTCGACAAGGAGCTTCATGTGGTGTGACACGGTCGGCTGCGACAGTCCGACGGGTTCGGTGAGGTCGCACACGCACATCTCGCCCTCGCTGCTGCCGACGATCATCGCCATGAGCTTGACCCGGGTGGGGTCGCCGAGCGCTTTGAACACCCGGGCGAGCTGCTGTGCGGTCGCATCGTCGAGCGGTTGCCCCGGGATGCAACAGGTCGAGGCTTCGGGGGTGCTCTCGATGGTCGCGGGGGTGTTCATGGCTCCATTCTGCCCTACGCATTGACATCTGTCGATACGTGAGGCAGGCTTGCTCATATTGAAGAACGTCAATGTATGGAGGTTGGGTATGGTTTCCGTCGTCGTTATCGGTGCAGGCCCGCAGGGGCTCGCAGCGGCCGCGCATCTACTGGAACGCGGATTGAACCCGCTCGTGCTGGAGGCCGGTGATGGTCCGGGGGCAGCTGTTGCGGAGTGGGGGCATGTGCGGCTGTTCTCGCCGTGGACGGAGCTCACCGATGCGGCGTCTCGTCGCCTGCTGGAGCCGACGGGGTGGGTGGCGCCGGAGAAAGGCTATCCGACCGGGGCGCAGTGGATCGAGGGGTATCTCGCCCCGCTTGCGGACGCGCTGGGCGACCGGGTCCGGTATGGGGCTCGTGTGGTCGGAGCGGCGCGCAAGGGGCGGGATCTCGCGGTCGATGCCGGGCGAGCGGAGCAGCCGTTCGTCGTGCACGTCCGCCGCACGGATGGTGGGCAGGAGCGGATCGAGACCGACGCGGTGATCGACGCGTCGGGCACCTGGTACACCCGGAGTCCCGCGGGTGCTGACGGTCTCCCCGCGCTCGGTGAGGAGGCTGCAGTCCATGCGGGGCTGGTGGAGCATCGCATGCCCGCGATCGAGGATGCCCTGGGTTTGGCTGGTCAGCATGTGGTGGTGGTCGGCAACGGTCATTCTGCGGCGACGACGATCGGGATACTGTCGCGGGTAGCGAAGCGGGTGCCGGGGACGCGGATCAGCTGGGTGCTGCGCCGCGGCACGGTCGGCAATACGTTCGGCGGCGGGAGCGGGGACGAACTGCCCGAGCGCGGTGCGCTGGGTCAGCGGGCGAAGAAGGCGGTCGAGGACGGGCTTGTGGATCTCGTCACCGGGTTCCGTACCGAAGAGGTGGCGGTCGAGGACGGGCAGGCTGTGCTCCTCGCGGAGGACGGCCGCCGTTTGGAACCGGCATCGCGCGTGTTCGTCGCGACCGGGTTCCGGCCTGACCTGTCGTTCCTGTCCGAGATCCGGCTCGATCTCGACATGCGGTTGCAGGCTCCGGCGAAGGTCGCTGTCGAGGTGGACCCGAACCTGCATTCGTGCGGCTCCGTCCGTGCCACGGGAGCGGCGGACCTCGCACACCCGGAGCCGGGCTTCTACATCGTGGGGGCGAAGTCGTACGGGCGGGCGCCGACGTTCCTGGCTCTGACCGGGTTCGAGCAGGTCCGCAGCGTCGTCGCGGCGATCGCCGGCGACCGTGAGGCGGCCGCGCGCGTCGACCTCGTCCTGCCGGACACAGGGGTGTGTGGCGGGTCTGGCCTGTTCGACGCCCCGGACGATCAGGCGGCCTCGGACTCGTGCTGCGCGCCCGCGCCGCAGCTGGTCCAGATCGGCGCGAGGACCACGAGATGAGCCGGGGCCGCCTGCTGATCGTCGGCGGCGGGCAGTCCGGCCTCGCCGCAGCCCGCACCGGACGCGTCCGGGGCTGGGAACCGGTCGTCCTGGAGGCCGGTGACGAGCCGGTCGGGTCCTGGCCGCGCTACTACGACAGCCTGCGCCTGTTCTCCCCACGCCGGTTCAGTTCCTTCCCCGGGTACCCGTTCCCCGGCGACCCGGACGGCTACCCGGGCCGCGACGAGGTCGTCGAGTACCTGCGCGGATACGCCGACCGGCTCGGCGTCGAGGTCCGGACCAATGCCCGCGTCGTCGACGTCACCGCCGACGGGCCGGCGTTCACGGTGGAGTTGGCTGACGGGAGCAGCCTGGTCGGTGACGCGCTCATCGCCGCTTCCGGTTCGTTCGGCAATCCCCACGTGCCGGCGATCCCCGGCAGGGGGGCATTCGAGGGGCGGGTTCTGCATGTGGCCGACTACCGGTCGCCGGAGGAGTTCGCCGGGCAGCGGGTCGTGGTCGTCGGGGCGGGCAACTCCGCCGTGCAGGTGGCCCACGAGCTCGCCGAGCACGCGGAGACGTCGCTGGCGGTGCGGGACCGGGTGCGGTTCGCGCCGCAGATGATCGCCGGACGCGACCTGCACTGGTGGCTGCGCCTCACGCGCGCCGACCTGCTCCCGCCATCGGTCCTCGAACGGCTCGTCACCGGCACCCCGGTGATCGGGACCGACACGTACAAGCGGGCGCTGGAGGCGGGCCGGCCCGACCAGCGGCCCATGTTCACCGCGTTGTCCCCGGACGGGGTCGTGTGGCCTGACGTCTCCCGGGAGCAGGTCGACGCCGTGATCTTCGCGACCGGCTACCGGCCGCACCTGACCTACCTGACCTCGCTTGGCGTCCTCGACGGGGCCGGCAGGCCCCGGCACGACCGCGGTGTCTCGACCGCGCTGCCGGGGCTGGGCTTCCTCGGTGTGGAGTTCCAGCGGTCGTTCTCCTCGAACACGCTGCGCGGGGTGCACCGCGACGCCCGGCACGTCGTCGACGCCCTGACCAGGCTGCCGCGGGGTGCCGCCGTTGCCTGAGCCCGGACCCCGCCCATCGCTGGGAGCGGTGCTGGCGGCGCTGTGCGTGACCGAGATCGTCTCCTGGGGCTGCTCTACTACGCCTTTCCGGTGCTCGCGCCACGGATCAGCGCCGACACCGGTTGGTCCTCGATGGCCGTCACCTCGGCGTTCTCGGCGGCACTGGTGGTCTCGGCGCTGGTCGGGGTCCCGGTCGGCCGCGTCATCGACCGGCGCGGACCGCGGCTGGTCATGACGGTCGGGTCGGTCCTTGGAGTCCTGGCTCTCGTGGTGATCGGCACGGCAGGGAGCCTGCCGGTCTTCGTCGCCGGGTGGGTGCTCGCCGGGGCCGCGATAGCCGGGGTGCTCTACCCGCCGGCGTTCGCCGCGGTCACCGGCTGGTTCGACGCACGCCGTCTCGGGGCGCTGGCCACGCTCGCGCTCGTCGCGGGCCTGGCCAGTACGGTCTTCGCGCCGCTGACGGCGGTCGCGGGCGAGCAGCTGGGCCGGCGGGCGACCTACCTGTGGGCGGCAGCCACCCTCGCCGTCGTCACAGTGCCGGCCCACTGGCTCCTGCTGCGACGCCCCTGGCCCGCGCGCGGGCATCGCGACGCGCCCGCCGCCGACAGCGCCCATGCCGTCGCGGTCCTGCGCAGCGCGCGGTTCTGGCTGCTCACGGGCGGTTTGACCGCGGCGTCGCTGGCCATGTACACGGGCCTGCTGGCCCTGGTCCCGCTCATGCTCGAGCGCGGCCTCGACGCCCGGGCCGCAGCCTGGGTGCTCGGCCTCGGGGGCGTCGGCCAGGTCGCCGGACGCCTCGTCTACACCGGCCTGGCGCACCGGGCCTCGCTGACCGCGCGCACCGCCGCCGTGTTCATCCTGGTGACTGCGAGCACGCTGGTCCTGGCCGTGGTGCCGGGCCCGGTGGGCCTGCTGATCGCGGCGTCGATGCTCGCCGGAATCGGCCGCGGGATCGCCACGCTGCTGCAGGCGACCGCGATCACCGACCGCTGGGGAGAGCGCGCCTACGGCCACCTCTCCGGCGTCCTCGGCCTCCCGGTCCTGCTGGCCGCCGCCCTCGCCCCGTTCGCCGGGGCCGTCCTCGCCGAGGTGACCGGGAGCTACGCGAGGGCATTCGCCGTCCTGACCGCCCTGGCTGCAGTCGGGACGGCCCTGATGATCGCCAGCGCGTGGACGAGGGCCTGCGCGGAGCAGCCACTCCTCCCGCCGCGTGGCGTTCATAGTCGAGGTTGAGGTCATCGGAGCCGACAATAGGTCAGCATTCACTGTATAGTTCAGCGTATGCTGACTATTGCTTCGCGTCTCGACGTCATGAACCGGCTGGGCCGGGCCATGGCGGACCCGACGCGCTCCCGGATCCTGATGACCCTGCTGGACGGCCCGAGCTACCCGGCCGTGCTCTCGCGCGAGCTGGAGCTGACCCGGTCGAACGTGTCGAACCATCTGACCTGTCTGCGCGACTGCGGGATCGTGGTCGCCGAGCCCGAGGGTCGGCAGACGCGCTACGAGATCGCCGACCCGCACCTCGCGGCGGCGCTCACGGCGCTGGTGGACGTGACGCTGGCCGTGGACGAGCACGCGCCGTGCTTGGATGCCGAGTGCACGGTGCCGGGCTGCTGCGGGACGGGAGCGGGCGCGTGAGCGCGGCGTGCGGCTGCGACGAGCCGGAGACCCGGGTCGGCGAGGAGGCCGAGGAGGAGCGGGAGCGTCCGTGGTGGCGCGATCGCGGGATCATGGTCCCGGTGTTCTCCGGCGTCGCCTTCGGCACGGGCCTGGTCCTGGAATGGACGGGTGCGGAGGTCCCGGCGCTGGTGGCGTTCTGGATCGGCCTGCTGCTGGGTGCGTCGACGTTCACGCCCGGCGCGATCCGCAAGCTCTTCAAGGGCAAGCTGGGCATCGGGCTGCTGATGACGATCAGCGCGGTGGGCGCGGTCATCCTCGGCTACGTCGAGGAGGCCGCCGCCTTGGCGTTCCTGTACTCCATCGCCGAGGCGCTGGAGGACAAGGCGATGGACCGCGCCCGTGGCGGGCTGCGGGCGCTGCTCAAGCTGGTCCCGGAGACCGCGACCATCCGGCGGGATGGCGCGTCCGTGGAGGTCGCCGCGAAGGATCTGGCCGTTGGTCAGCTGATGCTCGTGCGTCCCGGTGAGCGGATCGCGACCGACGGGATCGTCCGCACGGGCCGGTCGAGCCTGGACACCTCGGCGATCACCGGGGAGTCGATCCCGGTGGAGGTCGAGCCCGGCGACGCGGTGTCGGCCGGGGCGATCAACACCGCCGGTGCCCTGGAGGTCGAGACGACCGCGGCGGGCACGGACAACTCGCTGACCACGATCGTGGAGCTGGTCGAGCAGGCGCAGGCCGAGAAGGGGGACCGTGCCCGCCTGGCCGACCGCATCGCCCGGCCGCTCGTGCCCGGCGTGCTGATCCTCGCTGCCCTTGTCGCGATCATCGGCTCGCTGCTGGGCGACCCGGAGCTGTGGATCACCCGCGCCCTCGTGGTGCTCGTCGCCGCGTCGCCGTGCGCGCTGGCGATCTCCGTCCCGCTGACCGTCGTCGCCGCGATCGGCTCGGCGAGCAAGTTCGGCGTGATCATCAAATCCGGTGCCGTGTTCGAACGGTTCGGCGTGATCCGCCACGTCGCCGTCGACAAGACCGGCACCCTCACCCGCAACGAGCCCGCCGTCACCGCCGTCCTCACCACCGAGGGCGTGACCGAGGCGCAAGCCCTGGCCTGGGCGGCGTCGCTGGAGCAGCACAGCACCCACCCGCTGGCCGCCGCGATCACCGCCGCCGCCCCCGGAGCTCCCGCCGCCCTGGAGGTCACCGAGCAGGCCGGGCACGGCATCGAAGGCAGGATCGACGGGGCCAGGGTCACAGTCGGCAGCCCCCGCTGGCTCGACGCCGGAACCCTCACCGACCAGGTGGAGGGCTTGGAGGAGCAGGGCATGACCGTCGTGATCGTGCACCGCGACGACGCCCCGGTCGCCGCGGTCGGTGTCCGCGACGAGCTGCGCCCCGAGGTCCCAGAGGTGGTCCGCACCCTCGCCGCCCAGGGCGTCGGGGTGACGATGCTCACCGGTGACAACGCCCGCACCGCCCAGGCGCTGGCCGCGCAGGCCGGGATCGACGACGTGCGCGCCGAGCTGCGTCCGGAGGACAAGGCCGCCGCGATCGCAGAGCTCGGTGCGAAGGGTTCGGTCGCGATGATCGGCGATGGCATCAACGACGCCCCCGCCTTGGCCGCCGCGGACATCGGCATCGCGATGGGCGCGACCGGCTCCGACGCCGCGATCGAGTCCGCCGACGTCGCCTTCACCGGCCACGACCTCCGGCTGCTGCCGCGCGCGTTCGACCATGCCCGTCGCGGCAGGCGCATCATCAACCAGAACATCATCCTGTCGCTGCTGATCATCGCCGCCCTGCTCCCGCTGGCCCTGTTCGGCGTGCTGGGGCTGGCCGCGGTGGTGCTGGTGCACGAGATCGCCGAGGTCGTCGTCATCCTCAACGGGCTCCGCGCGGCTCGGACCCGAAAAGAGCGGATCGCATGAAGGTCGAACTGTTGCACATCCTCGACTGCCCGAACACGGACATCGCCGAAGCCAACGCGCGTGCTGCGCTGGACGCTATCGGATTTGTGGACGTGGCCGTCGAACTGGTAGCCATCCGGACCGAGGCCGAAGCGACGAATTCTCCGTTCGGAGGATCACCCACGCTCCTCGTCGACGGCGTCGACCTGTTCCCGACCGCACCGGTCCGCTCGCTCGCGTGCCGCGTCTACTCGACGGAAAGCGGATTCGCCGGAGCGCCCACGCCGGAGCAGATCGAAGCAGCGCTGCGAGGCGCTTCTCGATAGAGCGACAACCACTGGGGACGCAATTAGCGGGCCACACCCGCGGCACAACGATGTTCCCCGCATGGATTGAGCTCCCTCAAGAGCATGGGAGGGGCAAGCGCCGATGTTGCTTGCCCCTCCGGCGCTCACACTCCCTCAGACGAGCAGCTCTGCCAAGAGCGCTTCGATGCGCCCCTTGATCTCGTCGCGGATCGGGCGCACCGCCTCGATGCCCTGTCCGGCGGGGTCGTCGAGCTTCCAGTCCTCGTACCGCTTGCCCGGGAAGAACGGGCAGGCGTCGCCGCAGCCCATCGTGATCACCACGTCGGAGGCCTGCACCGCCTCGGTGGTGAGCACCTTCGGCTGCTCGGCGGTGATGTCAATCCCTTCCTCGCGCATGGCTTCGACGGCCACGGGGTTGATCTGCTCGGCGGGCATGGACCCGGCCGAGCGGACCTCGATGCGGCCTGCGGCGAGGTGGCGGAGGTAGCCGGCGGCCATCTGGGAGCGGCCGGCGTTGTGGACGCAGACGAACAGGACAGAGGGCTGCTGAACGGTCATGATCTTTGGCTTCTTTCAGTCGGTGAGGGTCGCGAGGAGGGCGCGGACGCGGGACTCGATGTCGTGTCGGATCGCGTCGACCCCTTGCGGGGAGGCGAGGGCGGGGTCGCCGACGGCCCAATCCTCGTAGCGGACACCCGGGATGATCGGGCACACGTCGCCGCAGCCCATCGTCACCACAACGTCCGCGGCGCGGACGGCGTCGTCGGTCAGCGGCTTCGGGAACGCATCCCGAGCCTCCTGCTCGCCTTCGATCTCGACGAGCAGGGAGCGCACGTGCGGGTGCAGGTCCGACGCCGGGGTCGAGCCTGCGGAACGGGCGATCACTCGGCCGTCGGCGAGCTGGTTGACGATGGCGGCGGCGAGCTGGGAACGGCCCGCGTTCTGCACGCACACGAACAGCACCTGCGGCACCCCCGAAGACCGATCCCGGGTGAGGTCGGCGAGGCGCTGGCGGGCGAAGCGCTCGGTCAGCGGGATCATGTGCTGCGTCAGCTTCGCCGACCGCACCAGGCCCGCGTAGGACTCGCGCACGATCGCGATCACGACATCACGGTGCAGCCCGGTCAGCTCGTCGGCCAGTTCCTCGGCGAGCCGGGTCACGCGGGCGTCCATCTGCCGCAACGCTGCAACTCGCGCCTGAGCGTCCTCCGGCTCGTCGGCGACTGCCGCTGGTGCGAACGCGTCGAGGAGGGCCGCGACGGCGCGCTGCTTGCCCGGCGCGATCCGGTACCAGACCCACGTACTGCGCCGCTCGGACCGCAGCATCCCGGTCTCCTTCAACACCTTCAGATGGTGGGAGACGGTCGGCTGGGACACGTCGGCGAGCTCCGCGAGATCGCACACGCAGGACTCGCCGCGCGGGTCGGTCGCGATCACTGACAGCATCCGCAGCCGCAGCGGATCCGCCAGCGCCTTGAGCGCCCCGGCCACAGTCGCAGCTGCGTCGGCGCCGATCGCGTGCATCGCGGAGGGCGCGCACGCCTCGGCGTCGGGAAGGACAGCAGCGTCGGTCATGACGTCCTCGATTCGATCATGGATTCGGTGGTGTAGGGGTCGGCGCGGAACCAGGCTTTCGCCGCCCAGAGCGAGACGTAGACCAGCCCCACCAACACGGGCACCTCGATGAGCGGGCCGACGACCCCCGCCAAGGCCTGCCCGGAGGCCGCGCCGAAGGTGCCGATGGCGACCGCGATGGCCAGTTCGAAGTTGTTCCCGGCCGCGGTGAACGCGAGCGTCGTCGATCGCGCGTAGCTCAGGCCGATGCCCTTGCCCAGCAGCAGCCCCGCGAACCACATCAGCCCGAAGTACACCAGCAAGGGAAGTGCGATCCGGGCGACGTCCATCGGCCGGGAGGTGACCTGTTCGCCCTGGAGGGCGAACAGCAGCACGATCGTGAACAGCAGCCCGTACAGCGCCCACGGCCCGACCCTCGGAAGGAACGTCTCCTCGTACCAGTCGCGCCCCTTCCGCTTCTCGCCGATCCACCGCGAGGCGAACCCCGCGGCGAGGGGGACGCCGAGGAAGACGATCACATTCAGCGCGATCTGCCAGACCGAGATCTCCAGCCCTTGCGTGTCCAGCCCCAGCCAGCCCGGCAGGACGGTGAGATAGAACCAGCCCAGCAGGGAGAACGCGACGACCTGGAACACCGAGTTGATCGCCACCAGCACCGCGGTCGCTTCCCGGTCACCGCAGGCCAGATCGTTCCAGATCACGACCATCGCGATGCAGCGGGCGAGCCCGACGATGATCAGCCCGGTGCGGTACTCGGGCAGATCCGGCAGGAAGATCCAGGCCAGGGCGAACATCACCGCCGGCCCCACGAGCCAGTTCATCACGAGCGAAGAGACCAGGAGCTTCTTGTCGCCGGTGACGGCGGCGACCTTGTCGTAGCGGACCTTCGCGAGCACCGGATACATCATCACCAGCAGGCCCAGCCCGATCGGGACCGAGATCCCACCGACCTCCATCGCGGACAGCACGTCGGAGAGCACAGGCACGAACCGGCCGAGGAGGAGACCGGCGACCATGGCGAGGCCGATCCACAGCGGCAGCCACTTGTCGAGTGTGGAGAGCCGTTTCGGTGCGGTGCGGGTCACGGTGTCGGTCATGCGAGCAGCTCCTCGATCTTCGTCGCGTAGACGGGCTTCGGCTGCGCGCCGATCAACACGTCCACCCGTTCCCCGTTCCGGTAGAACCCGAGGGTCGGGATCGAGGTCACGCCGGCCGCGGTCACGGTCTCGGGGTTCTGATCGGCGTCGACCTTCACGATCTTCACCCGGCCCGCGTACTCACCGGCGAGCTGGTCCAGGATCGGGGCGACCGCCTTACACGGCCCGCACCAGGCCGCCCAGATGTCGACCACGACGGGCAGCTCGGACTCGAGCACTTCAGCCCGGAACGTGGCGTCGGTGACGGGGGTGACGGTGCTCATGCGGAGACCTCCAGGACGGGCTCGGGCAAGGTGGCGGGCGCGAGGTTCGACAGGTAGTGCTGGGCGTCCTGCGCGGCCGCGCAGCCGGTGCCCGCGGCGGTGATCGCCTGCCGGTACGTGTGATCGACGAGATCCCCGGCCGCGAACACCCCGGCCAGGTTCGTCCGCGTCGACGGGTGCGCGACCCGCACGTACCCGTCCGCGTCGGTGTCGACCTGGCCGGTCACGAGATCTGAACGCGGGTCGTGCCCGACCGCGACGAACACCCCCGTCGCGTCGAGTCTCCGCTCGGTTCCAGTGACGCTATCGCGCAGCGTGAGCCCGGTGACCTGCTCGTCGCCGAGGATCGCGGCGACCTCGCTGTTCCAGGCGACCTCGATCTTCGGGTCGTCCAGCACGCGCTGCGCCATGATCTTCGACGCCCGGAACTCGTCCCGGCGGTGCACGACGGTCACTTTCGACGCGAACCGGGTGAGAAACAGGGCCTCCTCCATCGCGGAGTCCCCGCCGCCGACCACGGCGATCTCCTGGTCGCGGAAGAAGAACCCGTCGCACGTCGCGCACCAGGACACTCCGTGCCCGGACAAGCGGCCCTCCTCGGGGAGGCCGAGCTTGCGGTACGCGGAGCCCATCGCCAGGACCACCGCCCGCGCCCGATACGTGGCCCCGGCACCGGTCTCGATGATCTTCACGTCGCCGTCGAGATCGAGGCGGATCGCGTCGTCGTAGACGATCTGAGCGCCGAACCGTTCAGCCTGCGTCCGCATCGACTCCATCAACTCCGGACCCTGCACACCATCGACGAAGCCCGGGAAGTTCTCCACCTCGGTCGTCGTCATCAACGCCCCGCCCGCGGTCACCGAGCCGGCGATCACGACCGGGGCAAGCCCCGCACGAGCAGCGTAGACCGCCGCGGTGTACCCGGCGGGACCGGACCCGACGATGACCAACTCGACCTCTTGATTCGACATGTATCTATATTGACGCTTATCGAAGCACGCGGCAAGTCGGCGAGGCGCATCTGGGTGGTGTTTGCCGAAGGTTCATCTTCTGAGGCGGCTACGCACTGTCGGCCGTGATGTTCTGCGGTCCCGTGGCGGTGTGGGAGTAGCGCAGCGCGGTCTCGATACCGATGCCGAAGAGGTCGCAGATGCGCCTGACGTCGCCGCCGGTCTGCTCGACTTCGTAGAGAATCCGGTCGGTGCGCAGGGCCTGGGCTGTCACGCCGGCCTTCTTCCAGGGGAAGTTCCGGCCGGGCGGCGAGAGACGGGGCGCGGTCTGGACGGTGACGAGCAGGTAGGGGTTCTTCGTTTCCGGCCAGCGCTGGGCACGGTGGTCGAGCCACGCGCTCAGGCGGACGCGGACAGGTTTCGCGAGCGGGATGAAGCGGCCGTCGGGCATTCGCAGACGTCCGTCGATGATGTCGGTGAGTTGGATGTGCTGGACCTGCTGCGTGGTCAGGGCGTGGAAGGCGACGAGCGAGACGGCCAACGCGATTGCGGGGTCGGGGTTGACCAGTGCGTCGCGGATCGCCGTGGGCCCCATTGGCAGCGGTGTGTTGCGCCGCGGGCCGCGCAGCGGGATCGCATTCGTCGGGTCGGTGAAGACCTGCTTGCGGCCGCGCAGGATCGTGAACAGACTGCGGAAGCCGAGCAGCATCGTATGGCGACGGGAGGGGTCGTCCGGGAGGGCGGCGAGGATGTCTTCGGTGCTGATCCCTGCGAGGCTGGTGCGCCCGTCGTCGACCCAGCGAGTGATCGCGGGGAGGATGCCATACATCTGGCCTTTGACGGTCATCGTGTCGCGGGGCTGACGGCGCGGCGGGGTCTTGGAACCGTCGACCATGATGTCTCGCCAGAGCTCGAGCTGGGATCGCATCGGCTCGGGCAGGGCATGGGTCTTGCGTTCGAAGAGCTTGGTGAACGAGGGCACCCGATCGTCGATGAGGAGCCCGGCGTCTTCGAGGACTTCGATGGTGGAGCGGATGTTGCTGCCGTCGTCGTAGCTGCGCATCGCGAGGATGTCAGAGGCGCGAAAGCGCAGATTCGCGCCGGGGAACACGAGCTGCAGGACTTTCAGGGTGCGCCTGACCTGGTTGGTCTGTCGCTTGCTCCAGGCGTACTCGCGGGCTCGGGCGTAGAGGAAGTGGTCGGTGCGGCTGGTGATGTCGCGCAGCCGGATCTCGTTGGAGCGCTGACGGAGGCGTTCGGGGTCGGGGTCGATATGAAACAGGACCGGCTGGTAGCTGGCGGGAGGCGGCGGCGTGTTGATGACCTTGAGCGCTTCGCGGATGCTCATCGCCATCGGCAGGTGGAGTTCTGCGGGCTGACGGGAGTCGTTCATCGAGGCGAGGAAGAGCTGCTGGCCGTACGTGCGGGCCGCGTCGAGGTCGAGCGGTTCACCAGGCGTCTGGTGGTAGCGGGCGGTTTCCAGGCAGAGGCGGCAGTAGCCCTGCTCACCGATGGTGACCTCGCGGTGGCAGGAGACGCACTCGCCCTGCGGGTAGTGCGTGAACCACCAGCGGCACTTCCAGCACCGCCAGTTGCGTTGCCGGTAGACGCCCCAGGCGAGGCAGTCGCGGCAGGAGCCGATGAAGCCGGGGCTGCCGGGGTGACAGTGGGCGCAGAGCCCTTGGCTGTAATACTCGGCCGATCCGCACTTGCTGCACGCCGGCGGTGTGAACGGGCCGCCGGGGATGCAGTCGTAGCAGAAGTCGATTCGGGGCGTGAGCCACGCGGCCGGCTTCACCCCGCACGCAGTGCAGGGCAGCGGCGGACTCAAGGGTCCGTTCGGGCCGCGTGCCGGACTCATAGCGGTGGCGCCGGCCGATCGTTCTTCGGGCCGAACCGGGGCGCGACCATATTCGTGCTCCCACTCGCTTCTACCCGCCGACGGGCGCCGGGCTTGCGTGCTCGGACCTTCTCGGGCTCGGGCACGAGAAGATCAGTCGGCTCGCAACCGAGGACATGGCAGATGACGTCGAGATCGTCCAGCCGGATCGTGGTCGGGGTGCCCGTCCACAGCCCGGACATCTTGCCCTGGCTGATCTCTAGCCCGGCGTCGGCGAGCATCCGCCGCAGTTCCGCCGACTTCCAGATGCCGCGCTCGGCGGCCTGGACTCGCAGGTTCCATTTCATCGCGTGGTCATCCCTTCAAATCGGTCTTCCAGCCGTTGGTTCGCTTGCATCCACGAGTCCTCGACGTGCTCGCCCGGAACGTGGATGTACTGCGTCGTGGTCGCCAGCCACTGATGCCCCAGCAGCTCTTGCAGGGCTTTCAAATCCATGCCCGCCAGATACAATGATGACGCGCAGTAATGGCGGAGCAAATGCGGCGTCATCCGTCCTCCGGCCCAGGCGGGCAAGAACCGTTCAGTCGCTCGGGTCAGGCCCCGCCGGAGCACGTCGTCGCTGGCCCGCCAGGAACGACCGAGTTCGTGGTCGAACCGCTCGGACGGGATCATCGGGGCATCCGGGTCATCCCAATCAGGGCCGAAGCGGTGTCGCACATCGCCGAGCCACCAGTCGATGAGCTTGTCCGCCCCGTTGATCGCAGGCACCAGACGCTGCTTCGACCCTCGTCCCCGCGAGCCTTTCCCGAACCGGACATGCAGCTTACCCAGCGCCCCGAGATCGGGCCGCCAGTCACGGATGTCGAGTTTCGTGCTCTCCGTGATGCGCACCCCGACCCTGCGCCAGAGCGACGCAGCGAAGTAGTTCCTCGCGGCGGGCAGATAACGTCGCTCATCTTGGAGCGAGGCGGCCCACCCGCCGAAGAGCCTGCCGATCTCCGCATCGGACGGAGGCACACGGACCTTGCCCAGCGACGAGCCCGACTGCCGGTTGTACTCGTCGACGGGCTGCTCGATCACCCAATCGGTCAGCGCATTGATGTCGCCCTGGTAGCGGGCGATGGCGAAGTCGTAGAACTGCGCGATCGCGCCCGCCTTGCTCGCCCGCGTCGTGACCGCCAACCCAGCCCGACGTAGCCCGGCCAGAAAAGCGTCCGCGTCGGAGGGCCTTGCTTGCCACAGCGGGACGTCGAGATGGTGACGGAACTCGAACACGACTGCTCTGGACTGCGCGATGTAGCCGTCGCTGAGCCCGGCGGCAGCCATCGCGAGAGCGTACTGGTCGATGATCTCCTGCTCGAAGTCGGCAGCATCCTCCTCGGACCGCCAGCCCCTGGCAGTTCCGACACTCCGAACCGCAGCGAGCTTCATCACTCCGCAGCTTCACGAATCATGACCATGCATCAAGAATACTGCAAAAGTGTCAGGAATCATGATGGTTCGTCAGAATTCTCGCCAAGCGGTAAGTCCGTTGCGGCGGCGGGCGGAGCGCACCTGAGAGACATGAACCTCGGTCAGAAAGTTGCGGCTCTAGAGATAGCCGCTCGGTGGGGTGTGGGCGCACCTGCGGGGTATGAACAAGCACAGCGTCCCCGAATCCGATTCGTCTCCCGTCGATCTGCCGCTGGTCGTGCTCATCGTCTCCTTGGACGGGACGATGACCGCGACCATCGACGGCGCCGAGTACGCGCCTGGGCCGGGTGAGGCGGCGTGGACGCGGGCATCGTTCCCGGAGATCATCGACCATGCCGGCGCGGATCGGACCCGGGCGATCCGGGTCGAGGTGCACGAGGTCGACGGGAGCACCTTCACCGAGGTTCTCGCCGCCAAGCCCCGCCGTCCCGCACCGGAACCGGAAGTGCCGGAGCCGGTGGTGGAGTCGCGGGCAGCCCGGCGCAGGCGACAGGTCGAGCCGGTGCTGGTGGAGATCACCGGGGACGGGTTCGTGCCGGGTGAGGACATCTCCTGTGCGCTGATCCTCACCCGCGCCGACGCCGCGCCGGACGGCACCGCCAGCGCCATGCTCGACACGAACCAGCTCACCGCCGGCGCGGACGGCACGCTGCTGTTGGTCGGGCATGTCTCCGGCCGGGTCGTCACGAGGAGCCTGGCGTGAGCAGTCCGCAGGGCCGGCAGCCCGGCAGCTTCGGCGACGAGCTGACCAACACCCTCATGATCGGCCTGGTCGCCCTGTTCTGCCTCGCCCTCATCCTCCGCGCCGCAGGCTCTGTCACCGCATTCCTCACCGGCACCCCCCAACCCACCTCCGGGCCGGGCGCCGGGGTCGCTGTCCTGTTCCGCCCCGGCAACCCCGCCGGAGCACTCGACGCGCCGGGACTGAACCCTGTCGTGTACTGGATCGTCACCGCCCTGCTCCTCGGCGGGCTGGGTGCCGGGGTCGGGTGGGTGTGGATGCGGCTGCGCCGGCACACCCGCGCCGTGGAGCTCGACCCGAGGAACGCGGCCGGCGTCGCAACCCGCCACGACGTGCACACCACCGCCTCCGAGACCGCGCTACTTCGCCGAGCCGGCAGCCTGCGACCGTCCCTGGAACATCCGGCCGCAGGAGATGTCGGGTATCGGCTCGGAACCTCGAAAGGCCGGTCAGTGTGGGCGTCGGTCGAGGACTCGCTGCTGCTGATCGGCCCACCCCGCTCCGGGAAAGGCCTGCACGTCGTGATCCCCGCGATCCTCGACGCCCCCGGCGCCGTCGTCACCACCTCTACCCGACCGGACAACCTCACCGCGACCCTCCGCGCGAGGGAGAAGATTGGCCCGGTCGCCGTGTTCGACCCCCAACATCTCGCCGAAGGCGTCCCGGCAGGGATGCGCTGGTCACCCGTCCGGGGCTGCGAGGACCCATTGACGGCGATGATCCGCGCCACCGGCCTCGCCTCCGCGACCGGTTTGTCCGCGGGCGGGGTCGAATCCGGCGGATTCTGGGAAGGCAAAACGAGAGTCGCACTCCAAGCACTGCTCCATGCGGCCGCGCTCGACCACCGGACACCCGCCGAGCTGTTCCGGTGGACGCTCGACCCGACCGCCGCCCACGAGGCCGTCGCGATCCTCACCAGCAACCCCAACGCCGCGACCGGGTGGGCGGACTCGCTGGAATCGATGCTCGACGCCGATCCCCGCACCCGCGACTCCATCTGGCAAGGCGTCAGCCTCGCACTCAACGCGCTGGCCGATCCGCGTGTCCTCGATGCTGTCAGCCCAGACGAGGGCGAGGCGTTTGACCCCGAAAATTTCATCCGGAACCGGGGCACGCTCTATCTCCTCGCTACTGGTGCCGGGGCTGGCGCGTCCGCCGCCCTCGTCGCCGCGCTCGTCGAAGACCTCGTCGAGACGGCCCGGCAACTCGCGGCCCGGTCGCCTGGCGCGCGGCTGGACCCGCCGCTGCTGCTCGCGCTGGATGAGATCGGGAACCTCGCCCCGCTCCCGTCGCTGCCGACGTTGATGGCCGAAGGCGGCGGCACCGGGATCACGACCATGCCGGTGCTGCAGTCCCTCGCCCAAGCCCGCGACAAATGGTCGGAGAACCAGGCCGGCGCGATCTGGGACGCCTCGATCGTGAAGATCATCCTCGGCGGAGCCTCGAACTCGAAGGACTTGCAGGATCTGTCCACACTGATCGGGGAACGCGACGACCTCACCGACACCGTGACTCTCGGCGACCACGGCTCACGCTCCAACCAGCGCTCCGTCCGCCGGATCGCGATCTTCCCACCCGACCGCATCCGCCGCCTACCATTCGGCACCGCCATCGTCCTGCTGCGCGCCGCAACACCGATCGTCACCGACCTCCAACCCTGGCCATCCCGCACGGACGCCGCCCAGCTGAAGAGCGCCCGGGTCGAGATCGAACGTCTCTTGGAACGCCCTGCACCGGGTGCTGAGTAGTGCCCGGCTGCTGGGTGTCGTCGTGCACCTGCCTGCCACAGCGGTCATCACGCAACGGCCGCACGAACGTAGGGAGCAGGCCATGTCGATGCACACGCAGAGCTCGGTGTCGGGATTCATCGCGTCCGACCCGCAGCTGAGCGAGACCGTCAAGGGAGACCCACGGTTCTATGTCCGGTTCGGGCAGGAGCACTACCGGCGCGAACCCGACGGGTCGTTCACCGAACTGGAGACGAGCTACCACAACCTGGTGATGTACGGCCGATCGGCTCAGCACGCACATGACCAGTTCGCCAAGGGCGACAAGTTCGTCGCCGAAGGATACAAGCGCACACCGGAGTACGAGCGCGACGGGGCCATGGTCGAAGGCGAGGATGAATTCATCGCCAAACGGATCGGCCACGACACCGCCCGCACCCGTTACCAGGTTGACCGAACTCCCCGCCGCAGCGCGCCCGAGCGAGGCACCGTCGGGTTCGAGCCGACCGAGCCGACGCGCTCGGCCCCGACACCGGCGATGGGCATGTGAGCCGGCCATGACCGATCCGCACAACGACGCTCCGAATGACGAACTCATCGATGATGCCGGGGTGCTGCCGGATGATCTCGGTCCGGGCGATGACAGCTACGAGCTACCCGGCACCGATCAGGCTGGCCCGCCGAATCCCGTGAACTGGCACATCCTGAACGCGGACGCCCTCGAAGCCGAGTGGTTCGAACTGAACCGGTGGGTTGAGACCTTGCGCCGCACCTACGGGCTCACGGCATCGGTGATCCCGCCGTTCTGGCACCGCCATGACGAGTTGCTGTGGGAACTCAGCGCACTACACCTGCACTGGCTCTGCGCCTACGACCCCGAACAAGACGGCTCCGCACCGTTCGGCTGGCACCGTGACTTCGCTGACGCTCGCAACCGCCTCCGTGATTGGGTTGCCTCATCCGGAACCCGCCTGGATCGCGATCGTCCGACACGGCAGACTGCCTGGCCCGGCGAGGACCCTGCCGACCCCGTCGAGGACGTGTTCGTCGCCGACCGCGACCAGGACTTCGTCGACTACGTCGCCGAACAGGTCGCCGCGCGGCGAGAGGCAGAAGAAGAGTTCTACCGAGCGATCGCCAGCGAGGACCGACCATGAGCCGGCGATACACACCCAAAACCGGACAACGACCCCAATCGGAGCGCCAGCTCACTGTCCGCTCCGAGCGTCGCCCGGAGCCCGACTACGACAAGCTCACCGAGCTGCTGATCCGGCTGTCGCTTCAGCCGCCCCGTGACACGACATCCGAGCATCAGGAGCCTCGTGCCGTAGAATGAGGGCACATGCAAGACCCGCCAGGAGGTGGGTGTTGTGGTCCTAAACCCTCGCTGCTCAGCAGCGAGGCAACGCTTACGTGACCGTCATGGTCTAGTCCTACAGCCTTCGGGCTCTTCTTACGATCAACATCCGCAGTCGATCACTCCTGGTCGGGAGGACCGATCTGTAGGAGAAGAGCCATGACCATCCTCGACGCCGAGCAGTCGGCGCTCAACAGTCTTGTCACACCGAGCCGCCCGATGGGCGCCGTCGCCGTGACGTACCTCCGGGTCTCGACCAAGGAACAGGCCGAACGCGGCGGCACGGACGAGGGGTTCTCGATCCCCGCCCAGCGCGACGCGAACCATCGCAAGGCCGACGACCTGGGTGCGACCATCGTCGAGGAGTTCGTGGACGCAGGGGAGTCCGCCCGCAAGGCCGACCGGCCCGATCTCATGCGGATGATCAAGTACGTCACCAAGCACAAGGTGGACTACTGCATCGTGCACAAGGTCGACCGGCTCGCCCGGAACCGTGCCGACGACGTCGCGATCCACCTCGCCCTGCGGGACGCGGGCGTGATGCTGGTGTCGGCGACGGAGAACATCGATGAGACCCCGTCGGGGATGCTGCTGCACGGGATCATGTCCACGATCGCGGAGTTCTACTCCCGCAACCTCGCCACGGAGACGGTGAAGGGCCTGTCGCAGAAGGCTGCCAGCGGCGGCACCGTCACCAAGGCGCCGCTCGGGTACCGCAACGTCGGCGTGCGCGACGAGTACGGGCGTGAGATCCGTACCGTCGAGGTCGATCAGGAGCGGGCGAAGCTGATCCGGTGGGCGTTCCAGGTGTATGCCTCTGGTGAGTGGTCGACCAATCAGCTCCACGCCGAACTCACCGCGCGAGGGCTGACTACGCCGCCGACGCCGCGGCGCCCGTCGAAACCGATCGGAAGGTCGTCGCTGCATCGCATCTTGACCAACCCGTACTACAAGGGCGATGTCACGTATCAGGGTGTGACGTACAAGGGAACACACGAAGCGCTTGTCCCGGCGGAGGTCTGGTACCAGGTGCAGACGGTGTTGAGCATGCACCGCTCGGCGGCTGACGCGACCCAGATTCATGACCACTACTTGAAGGGGACTGTGTTCTGCGGCCAGTGCGGGGCACGGTTGCTGGTGTGCAACGCGAAGAACGCGCGCGGCAACATCTACCCGTACTTCGTGTGCGGAGCACGCCACTCCGGGCGTGGCGACTGCACGCGGCAGGCGATGCTCATCGAGGAAGTCGAGCGGCTCATCGAGCGGCACTACGAGACGGTGCAGATCACGAAGCAGACCCGGCAAGCGGTTGGTGCGAGGCTGCACGCGGCGTTCGACGAGCTGATGGCATCGGAGAGTGGTGCGCTTGCTGCGATGGCGACCGAACGCACCCGACTGGAAGACGAGCAGTTGCGCGTGCTCCAGGCGCACTACGCCGGGGCGGTGCCGCTGGACTTGTTGAAGAAGGAGCAGGACCGGATCAGCGCTGCGTTGGAGACGATCGAGCACCGGATCACCGCCCATCACGGCGAGTACGCCGACGCGCGGGCGAACCTGGACGACTCGCTCGACCTGCTCGAACACGCCGCCGAGGTCTACGCCCGCTGCGACGACGCGAACCGGCGTCTGTGCAACCAGGCGTTCTTCACGGCGATCTACATCGACGAGGACAACGACGTGCGGGTCGGGTACGCGACACCGTTCGATGCGCTCACTGACCGGGAGCTGCAGAGCAACGCGCTGGCCTGGGCGGAGGGCGCCCGAAATGAGAGCGAGGTGCGAACCCCGACTGGTTCAACAGTCGAAAGTTCACACCTCGCACATCTGGGGTGAGTAACGGGACTTGAACCCGCGACATCCGCCACCACAAGGCGGCGCTCTACCAACTGAGCTATACCCACCATGCGCGCGCAAGGCGCGACTAGGAAAGTGTACGACATCCAGCACCCGAATGCCGCATCGGCGGCCTCAGGTCGGCAGATGCTCGCCGAAGCCCTGCACTGCCTGCTCCGAGATCTGCTGCAGCTCCTCGCTCGAGCGACCGGGCGCATCCGTGAACACCGCCGCGCGGTAGTACCGCAGCTCGCGGATCGATTCGAGGATGTCGGCGAGCGCGCGATGGCCGCCGGCCTTCTCGGGGCTCTTGAAGTAGGCGCGCGGGAACCAGCGGCGCGAGAGCTCCTTGATGCTCGAGACGTCGATCGACCGGTAGTGCAGGAAGCCGTCGAGCGCCGGCATGTAGCGGGCCAGGAACATCCGGTCGGTGCCGATCGTGTTGCCGCCCACCGGCGCGGTGCGCTCCAGCGGCACGAAGCGCTGCACGTACTCGAGCACCTGCAGCTCGGCGTCGGCGAGGCTCACGCCGTTCGGCAGCTCGAGGTCGAGGCCGCTCGTCGCGTGCATCTGCCGCACGAAGTCGTTCATCTGCGCAAGCGCCGCGTCGGAGGGCTTGATCACCACCTGCAGGCCGGGGTCGAGCACCTCGAGCTCGAAGTCGGTGACGACGACCGCGATCTCCACGAGCTCATCGACCTGAGGGTCGAGGCCCGTCATCTCGCAGTCGATCCAGACGATCCGATCAGCAGCAGCCACGGCTCGAGTCTATGCGGGCGCTCCGCGGTCGCTCAGGCCAGCTGGGCGAAGAGCTGGTCGATGTCGACATCGGCCAGGGTGCCGAGCGTGCGCTCCGCGGGCACCGGCGACTCGGGCAGCTGCGTGGTGAGGAACCACAGGCGCGCGCCGGCCGCCACCGCCGATCGCGCACCCGAGGACGAATCCTCGAAGGCGATGCAGGCGGATGCGTCGGCCCCGAGCCGCGCGATCGCCGTCGCGTAGGGGTCCGGGTCGGGCTTGGACCGCGCGACGTCGTCGGCGGTGACGGCGAACCGCAGGGCACCGGCGGGCGCGGCGTCCAGGAGCGCTGCGGCATTCTCGCGCGTGGCATTGGTGATCAGCGCGGCCGGGATGCCGGCGGCCGCGACGCGATCGAGCAGCGCGAGGCTGCCCGGCAGCCACGGCACGTCCTCTCGCACGCCGTCGGCGACGGCGCTCGCGATGGTGGCGATGATCGCCGGCCGCTCCAGCGCCACGCCGCGCTCGCGCATCCGCTCCGCCCACTCGACCATCGGGCGCCCCGTGGTCCAGTGCGCGTCCGCGGTCGTCCACTCGATGCGGTGCTCGCGCGCGAACGCGCGCATCTGCTCGTGCCACATCGACTCGGAGTCGATGAGCGTGCCGTCCATGTCGAGCAGAAGTGCGCCGGTCATGCGCTCAGCCTGCCAGGTCGGCGAGCCGGCATCGCGCGCCGAGACCATCGGCGTCGGCACGCGCGGCAGCCGGCAGGCTGCGACGCGACCAGCCGCGCCTCCTCCGCGCAGTCGAGGAGGCGCCCCCGGCAGGAGTCGAACCTGCGACCAAGAGATTAGAAGGCTCCTGCTCTATCCGCTGAGCTACGGGGGCATGCTGCGGTGCGCATCGATTCTACCGAGTTGCCCAGCGCGACGACCGTAGGCTGTTCTGGTGCTCGCATCCATCACACAGACCGCTGCCGACTCCGAAGGCCTCACCGGCGTCGCAGGCTGGGCCGTCGGCCTGATGGACGCGATCGGGGCGCCGGGCGCCGCCGTGGCGATCGCCGCAGAGAACCTGTTCCCGCCGATCCCGAGCGAGATCATCCTCCCGCTGGCCGGCTTCTCGGCCGCGCAGGGATCGTTCAGCATCGCCGAGGCGATCATCTGGACCACGATCGGGTCGGTCGTCGGTGCGCTGGTGCTCTACCTGCTCGGTCGCTGGCTCGGCCACGACCGGCTCTCGCGCATCGCCGCGAAGATGCCGCTGGTGCGAGCGAGCGACATCGACAAGACCACCGCCTGGTTCGCGAAGCACGGCTGGAAGACGGTGCTGTTCGGCCGCTTCCTGCCCATCTTCCGCAGCCTCATCTCCATCCCGGCAGGCATCGAGAAGATGCCGGTGCTGCTGTTCCTGGGGCTGACGGCGCTGGGCTCGGCGATCTGGAACACGATCTTCATCATGATCGGCGTGACGCTGGGCATGAACTACCACGTGATCGAGCCCTACATGGAGTGGCTCCAGTGGTTCGTGATCGGCGCGGTGGTGCTCGTGCTGGTCATCTGGGCGACGCGGCGGATGCTGCAGAACAAGGCAGAGGGCAAGCACCTGTTCCACGGCGAGTGAGCTCCGCAGAATCTTCTCGGCGGATCGGGAATGCCACGGGGCACCGCCCCGTTATTCAATTCTGAACGACTTCCGCATACCGAAAGGCATCGCTCCCATGCTGCAGAACATCCCCGGCTACCAGCCCGGCACCTTCGTCATCGACGGCTCGCACTCCAACGTCACCTTCTCGGTGCGCCACATGATGGTCGCCAAGGTGCGCGGTGAGATCGAGGGCCTCGAGGGCACCATCGTGCTCGGCGAGAATCCCGAGGAGTCGTCGATCACGGCGACGATCGACCCGAGGACGATCAACACCAAGAACGCCGATCGCGACGCGCACCTGCGGTCGAACGACTTCTTCGCCATCGAGGAGAACCCGGAGTGGACGTTCGTCTCCACCGGCGCGCACGTCGAGGGCGACGACCTCTACATCGACGGCGACCTGCAGCTGCGCGGCGTCACCAAGCCCGTCTCGCTGCTGGTCGAGTTCGGCGGCATCGGCCCGGACACCTGGGGCAACACCCGCGCCGGCGCGTCGGCCCGCACGCGCATCAAGCGCACCGACTTCGGCATCAGCTGGAACGTCGCGATCGAGACCGGCGGCGTCATGCTGTCCGACGACGTCGACGTGGAGATCGAGATCTCGGCCATCAAGCAGGTTCCTGCAACGGTCTGATCCGCCTGCGAAGCGGGGCCCGGGCACCAGCCTCGGCCCCGCTTCGTCGTCGGCGGGCGCAGCCGCATCCGCTCGTGCCGGGAAGGCTCAGGGGCCGGTGAAGCACGCGAGCGCGTCCTCCAGTGCCCAGCCGCGGCCGATGGGCAGCATGGTGGTGCCACCCGGCAGCAGCCGGCGGGCCTCGTAGGCAGCGCCGTCGACCCTGGCGATGTAGCCGAGGGCGAGACCGGATGCGCTGCTGACGCGCCAGAGGTCGTCGCGCACGCGCCGGGTCGCGACGTGCGGGGCGTGCGGCGCCCTGCTGCGCTGGGTGCCGGTCATGATCGCCATGGGTGCTCCTCTCGGTCGTCTGCGACGCTACGACGGGCCGCCGACATGCGGTGCGCACGGCGACGCGGGATAGTCTCGGAGCATGCAGGAGATGGTGCTCGCCGGTGGTTGCTTCTGGTGCTTGGATGCCGCGTACCGCGTCGTCGACGGCGTGGAGGAGGTCGTCTCCGGCTACACCGGCGGCACGGCGGTGGACCCGAGCTACGAGCTCGTCTGCACCGGCTCGACCGGGCACGCCGAGGCGGTGAAGGTCATCTACGACGAGACCCGGGTGCCGACCGAGGTGGTGCTCGACATGTTCTTCACCATGCACGACCCACGGCAGCTGAACCGCCAGGGCAACGACATCGGCACGCAGTACCGCTCGGCGATGTTCTACCGCGATGCGGCCGAGCAGGAGCGCTTCGCCCGCGCGATCGACCGCGCGGGCGAGTGGTGGCCGGGGGAGCTGGTGACCGCCCTCGAGCCGCTGGGCGCGTTCTACCCTGCCGAGGAGCATCACCAGGACTTCTTCGCGAAGAACCCCACCCAGGGGTACTGCCTCGCGGTCGCCGCGCCCAAGGTGAACAAGATCCGTGCGGGCTTCGCCGACTACCTGCGCGTCTGAGTTGTCCACAGCCCGCTCGCGCGATCCGGCGGCCGGCGCGCGATGGGAGCATCCTCCGTGGCATGAATGATGCAATCACTGTCGTCGGGTCGCTCGGAGCTGACCCGATCCTGAAGTCCGTCAACGGCGACCGCGTCGCCGAGTTCCGTCTGGCCTGCACGTCCCGCCGCAAGGAGGGGGAGGAGTGGGTGGACGGCCACACCAACTGGTATTCCATCGAGGCCTGGGGCAGGTTCGCCGAGCACGTGGCAGCGTCGCTGCGCAAGGGCGACATCGTGGTCCTGCTTGGCAAGCTCAAGATCGATCAGTGGGAGTCCGGTGACAAGCGCGGCACGAGCGTGAAGATCCGCGCCGAGCACGTCGGCCACTCGCTGCGAGTCGGTCCGTCGACCAAGGAGCGGCGCACGGCACCGCCCCAGGACCAGGACGATCCCGGCTACCCGCAGGAGCGGCAGCATGACCTCGCGCTCGCTGGTGCCGGCCATTCCGTCGGGCAGTCGTCGTGGACCGATCCGGCGGCCTCGATCCACGACGCGGCATAGGCTGAAGGCGTCCCTGTCCAGGAGCGAAGGAGGGCGTGTGCGTCCGTTCGCAGCACTCGCCCTGCTCGCGTCGCTCGTGCTCGCAGGCTGCTCGTCCGCACCGCTGACGCGCGGGCCTGGCACCGAGCCGACGACAGGGACGCCCGCAGCCTCGGCCGCGCCGAGAGGCACGGAGGCGCCGACCACGGACGCGCCCGCGCCGGAGGAGCCGGAGGCGGACGCCGAGCTGGACGCGTTCCGCGCGGCGATCGCCGGTGGGACGCACGCAGACCCCGGCGCGCTGGTGGCCGCCGTCGAGGCCGCGGGCTTCGATCGCTCGGCGATCGAGCGCACCCGCGAGATCGACTCGCTCGGGGCTCCCGTCACGTTCCTGGAGATCGCGGTCCGCGTCGAGGACGGCTGTCTGGTCGGCCAGGTCGGCGCCGGCGAGCCGCTCGCGCTGCGCACCGCTGCGCTCGGCGGCGGCGGGTGTCTGGTGGGTGACGTCATCCGCCTAGACTGAGGGCATGGCCGAGTACATTTTTTCGATGGTCCGCGCCCGCAAGACGGTGGGCGACAAGGTGATCCTCGACGACGTCACCACTGCAGTCCTCCCCGGCGCCAAGATCGGCGTCGTCGGGCCCAACGGTGCTGGCAAGTCGACGATCCTCAAGATCATCGCCGGGCTCGACACCCCGTCGAACGGCGAGGCGAAGCTCAGCCCCGGATACTCCGTCGGCATCCTCATGCAGGAGCCGGAGCTCGACGAGACCAAGACGGTGCTCGAGAACGTGCAGGGCGCGTTCGGTCACCTGACGGCGAAGATCGAGCGCTTCAACGAGATCTCCGCCGAGATGGCGAACCCCGATGCCGACTTCGACGCGCTGATGGCGGAGATGGGCACGCTGCAGGAGGAGATCGACGCCGCCGACGCGTGGGACCTCGACTCGCAGCTCGAGCAGGCCATGGACGCGCTGCGCTGCCCGCCAGGCGACTGGCCGGTCACCAACCTCTCCGGTGGTGAGCGCCGCCGCGTCGCCCTGTGCAAGCTGCTGCTCGAGAAGCCCGACCTGCTGCTGCTCGACGAGCCCACCAACCACCTCGACGCCGAGAGCGTGCTCTGGCTCGAGCAGCACCTCGCCAAGTACCCCGGCGCCGTCATGGCCGTGACGCACGACCGCTACTTCCTCGACCACGTCGCCGGCTGGATCTGCGAGGTCGACCGCGGCCGTCTCTACCCCTACGAGGGCAACTACTCGACCTACCTCGAGAAGAAGGCAGAGCGGCTCCAGATCCAGGGCAAGAAGGACCAGAAGCTCGCCAAGCGGCTCTCGGAGGAGCTGGACTGGGTCCGCTCGAACGCGAAGGGCCGACAGGCGAAGTCGAAGTCCCGCCTGGCCCGCTACGAGGAGATGGCAGCGGAGGCCGAGCGCACCAGGAAGCTCGATTTCGAGGAGATCCAGATCCCGCCGGGCCCGCGGCTGGGCTCGATCGTGCTGGAGGCCAAGGGCATCCAGAAGGGCTTCGACGGGCGCACGCTCATCGACGGCCTCTCGTTCACCTTGCCGCGCAACGGCATCGTCGGGGTGATCGGCCCGAACGGCGTCGGCAAGACCACGCTGTTCAAGACCATCGTCGGCCTCGAGCCGCTCGATGGCGGCGACCTGAAGATCGGTGAGACGGTCAAGCTCAGCTACGTCGACCAGAGCCGCTCGAACATCGACCCGAACAAGAACCTGTGGGAGGTCGTCTCCGACGGCCTCGACTTCATCCAGGTCGGCAACGTCGAGATCCCCTCGCGCGCCTACGTCAGCCAGTTCGGCTTCAAGGGCCCCGACCAGCAGAAGCGCGCCGGCATCCTCTCCGGCGGTGAGCGCAATCGCCTCAACCTCGCGCTGACGCTGAAGGAGGGCGGCAACCTGCTGCTGCTCGACGAGCCCACCAACGACCTCGACATCGAGACGCTCGGCAGCCTCGAGAACGCGCTGCTCGAGTTCCCCGGCTGCGCCGTCGTCATCACGCACGACCGCTGGTTCCTCGACCGCATCGCGACGCACATCCTCGCCTACGAGGGCACCGACGAGGACCCGGCCCAGTGGTACTGGTTCGAGGGCAACTTCGAGTCCTACGAGCAGAACAAGATCGAGCGGCTCGGGCCGGATGCGGCGAAGCCGCACCGCTCCGCGTACCGCAAGCTCACGAGGGACTGATGCGCCTGCCCGTGCCCGTCCGCATCCGCTGGTCGGATCTGGACGCGTACGGGCACGTCAACAACGCCGCGCTGCTGACGCTGCTCGAGGAGGCCCGTGTCACGGCGTTCTGGGCGGGCGGGCCCGAGGGCTCGCCGACGACCGCGGTGATCGATGCGGGGCCCGGCGCGACGAGCCTCACCGTGATCGCGCGGCAGGAGGCCGAGTACCTCGCGCAGATCCCGCATCACCGGCAGCCGATCATCGTCGACATGTGGATCGGCCGCATGGCCGGCGCCTCGATGGACGTATGCTACGAGGTGCGCTCGCCCGACGCCGCCACGGTCTACGCCCGCGCGCAGACGACCGTCGTGATGCTGGATGCCGTCACCGGCGCGCCACGGCGCCTCACGGTCGCCGAGCTGGCGGCCTGGGAGCCGTACCTGGAACCGCCGATCGCCTTCCGGCGCGGTTCGACGGGCCCGGCGGAGGCCGGCGCTCGATAGGCTGGGGCGAGCAATGTCGCCACCCCGAAGTCTGGAGCGCCACCATGACCGACACCGTCGTCGAGACCACCGAGCAGTCCACCGAGCCGACCGCGATCCCGCACTGGATCTCGGGCGCTCGACGTGAAGGGAAGGGCCGCACCGCGCCGGTCTTCAACCCCGCCATCGGGCAGGTGGTCTCCGAGGTCGGGCTCGCCAGCGCCGATGAGGTGAGCGAGGCGATCGCGACCGCGACGGACGCCTTCCCGGCGTGGCGCGACCTGTCGATCGCGAAGCGCCAAGCGGTCATGTTCCGCTTCCGCGAGCTCATCGTGCAGCGCAAGGACGAGCTGGCGACCATCGTGACCCGCGAGCACGGCAAGGTCCACTCGGACGCGCTGGGCGAGATCGCCCGCGGCATCGAGGTGGCGGAGCTCGCGACCGCGTTCCCGCTGCTGACGAAGGGCGAGTACTCCGAGAACGCCTCGACCGGCGTCGACGTCTACTCGCTGCGCCAGCCGCTCGGCGTGGTCGGCATCATCAGCCCCTTCAACTTCCCGGCCATGATTCCGCTGTGGTTCGCGCCGGTCGCGCTCGCTGCCGGCAACGCGGTCATCATCAAGCCGAGCGAGAAGGACCCGTCGTCGGCGGTGTTCATCGCCGAGCTGTTCAAGGAGGCGGGACTGCCGGACGGCGTGCTCTCGGTCGTGCACGGCGACAAGGAGGCCGTCGACACGCTGCTGACGCACCCTGACGTCCAGGCCATCTCGTTCGTCGGCTCGACGCCCATCGCGGAGTACGTCTACGAGACCGGCTCGAAGCACGGCAAGCGGGTGCAGGCGCTCGGCGGTGCGAAGAACCACATGCTCGTGCTGCCGGACGCCGACCTCGACGTCACCGCGGACGCTGCAGTGAACGCCGGCTTCGGCTCGGCGGGGGAGCGCTGCATGGCCATCTCGGTCGTGGTGGCCGTCGACTCGATCGCCGATGAGCTGGCCGCCAAGATCAAGGAGAAGATGGCGGCCATCCGCACCGGCGACGGCACGCGCGACAACGACATGGGTCCGCTCATCACCGGGCAGCACCGCGACAAGGTGGCCGGCTACATCCAGACCGCTGCGGATGACGGGGCTGAGCTGATCGTCGACGGCCGCGACCCCGAGGTCGACGGCGACCCGAACGGTTTCTGGCTGAAGCCGACGCTGATCGACAAGGTGCCGACCGACTCGAGCGCCTACACGGAGGAGATCTTCGGCCCGGTGCTCTCCATCGTGCGCGTCGCCTCGTACGAGGAGGGGCTGGAGCTCATCAACAGCAACCCCTACGGCAACGGCACGGCGATCTTCACGAACGACGGCGGGGCGGCGCGTCGCTTCCAGAACGAGGTGCAGGTCGGCATGGTCGGCATCAACGTGCCGATCCCGGTGCCGGTCGGCTACCACTCCTTCGGCGGCTGGAAGCGCTCGATCTTCGGTCAGGGCAAGGCCTACGGCAAGCACGCGTTCGAGTTCTACACGCGCGAGAAGGTCGTCACCAGCCGCTGGCTCGACCCGAGCCACGGGGGCCTGAACCTGGGCTTCCCGCAGCACGACTGAACCGGTCGCGTCCGGCACCGCACGGCGCTCCGCCACTCGGCGGGGCGCCGTGCGCCGTTCCGGGCCGGCACGATGAGGCGGCGGCCGCAGCCGCGAGCAAGCGGCCCTCGCCGGTGCGGTCAGCGGGCGCTACCCGGTCCGGCGAGCTGCCAGGTACAGCGACGTGCCCAGCTCGCCGGTGGCCGGATTGACCTCGTCCTCGACGAAGCGGCCCTCGACCGCCATGCCGATGCGCTCGGCGACGCGACGGGAGGCGACGTTCTGCTCGTCGAGCTGTGCGCTGACCCGGTGGGCGCCGAGTGCGAAGGCGAGCTCGAGCGCGGCCTGCGCCGCCTCGGTCGCGACGCCCTTGCCCTGCGCCTCGGCCGCGACCGTCCAGCCCAGCTCCGCCTGACGGCTGGCGAGGCTCGTGATGCGCACCATCAGATCGCCGACGAGCCGTCCGTCCAGCTCGATGCCGAGTTGCATCGCGTCGCCGTCGCGCAGGAAGACGGGAGCATCACCCGCCGTCCAGGCCATCAGCTCGGCTTCGGTCTGATCGCGGTTGTACGTCCAGCGGCGCTGGCCGGGCGCGTTCCGGTAGGCGCGCACCGCGTCGAGGTCGTCGGGGCGCAGCGTGCGCAGCACGAGTCGGTCGGTGCGGATGGGGAGCGCCGCGCGGGCGACGCGCATCGCCTCCGCCGGCTCGATGGGGTCGACGGTCACGTCTGCTCCGCCCTCGGGGCGGGCACCGCATCCGCCGTCTCCTGTGGCACGCGCACCATGCCCTCCTGGGCGACCGTGGCCACGTGCGTGCCGTCGGCCGCGTAGATGTAGCCGTGGCCGAGCCCGCGCCCGCCGCCCGACGAGCTGGTCTCCAGCTCGAGCAGCAGCCACTCGTCGACGCGCGTGGGGCGGTGCCACCAGAGCGCGTGGTCGAGGCTCGCCGCCTTGAGCCCCGGCGTCGTCCAGGCGGCGCCGTGCATGCGCACGATCGGCTCGAGCATCGCGTAGTCCGACAGGTAGGCGAGCGCGGCGCGGTGGAGGGCGTCCTCGTCGGGCAGCCGGTGCTTCGCCCTGATCCAGACGTGCTGCTTGCCGTCGCGCCGCCGCGAGGGGTCTGGCAGGAAGATCGGGCCCTCCACGTGGCGGATGTCGAACGGCCGGGAGATCACCGCGCGCGCCTGCGGGTGCTCGGCGTAGGCGGCGAGCAGCTCGTCGGAGCTCGGCAGCTCGTCCGGGCGGGGCAGCCCCTGCGGCATCGCGTGCTGCGAGGAGGGGCCATCGTCGAGATCCTGGAAGGAGGAGATCATCGACATGATCGGCTGGCCGTGCTGGTAGGCCTGCACGCGCCGGGTCGAGAACGACCGGCCGTCATGGATGCGCTCGACGGCGAAGGTGATGGGCTGCTCGACGTCGCCGGGGCGCACGAAGTATCCGTGCACCGAATGGATGTGCCGGTCGTCAGCGACGGTGCGCTGCGCCGCGACCACTGCCTGTGCCATGACCTGACCGCCGAACACCCGGCCGTGAGGCATCGGATGGCTCTTGCCCGTGAAGATGTCCTCATCGGTGCGCGCGCCGGTGTCGGTCAGCGTCAGCGTCTCCAGCAGGATGCGGATGCTCTCGGTCATGCCGGTCCTCTCAGACTGTTGGGCCCAAGTCGGGGCCGCTCTAGTCTAGAGAGCGCATGCACGCCATCCTCTCCCTCGACGACCGCGCCCGCGCCGACCTCGTCCTGCTGCTCGATCGGGCGGCCGTGTTCGGCGACGGCACCGTGCGTCTGGCCGCCGACGGCGATGTCGCGCTGCTCACGACGCCCATGACCGCCTCGGCGGGTCTGCTCGACTCCGGCCCGACGGTGCTGGTCGCGCGGGCGGCGCGCATGCGCGAGCCCGCGCGCTTCGACGGCGTGGTGGCGCTGCCGGCGCTGCGGGAAGCGCTGAAGGAGGGTGCCGACATCGAGGTGCCGGATGCCGTGGGTCGCCCCGCGTGGGCCGCCGTCTCACCGCCGAGGGGCGGCTGGGTGCACCTCGGCGACGTCGACCCTGCGCGCGTGCGCGAGCTCGCGATGCAGGCGGCGTCGGACGTCGAGGCGGCGCTGCCTGCCTCGCCCGGCGAGCCCGTGCGGCGCCGGGCGGAGCGCGCCGTCTGGGCGCGCAGCGTCGACCCGAGCGGCCTCACCGCCGGCCAGGCGGCAGCGCTCGTCGCCATGCGCTTCCTGGGCGAGGCGCCCGTGCGGGTGACGGAGTCGGGTGGGTGGATGCGCGCCTCCGGCCGCGCGGGCGAGGTGCTGGCCCGCTAGATCCTGCCCCGCTGCACACCGGAGCGCTCCGGCCGGCGTGCGGTGAGCAGCAGAGCGATGCTGCCGCCGATCGCGAGCACGATCCCGGGGATCGCGATCAGCAGCGAGCGGCCGCGCCCGGTGAGCAGGACCAGCGCGCCGCTGAGGATCAGCAGGAGTGCCCCCGCGGCGATGGCCGCGATGGACAGGGTGCGGGCGATGCGACGCCTGGCCTGCGCGGTCGCGGGGTCGTCGTCGCCCGAGCGCAGCCGGCGCACGAGCAGCACCACCCCGGTGGCGGCCAGCACAGCGCCGGGAACCGCCAGCAGCAGGGTGCGGCCCCTGCCTGTCACCAGCATGAGGCTGCCGCCCCACAGCAGCATGAGCGCACCGACGACGATGGCCGCGGCCGCGAGCCACAGCATCGCGCTCGGCCGCCGGGGCGCGGGAGCCTGCTCGGCCGTCTCCGCGCCGGCCTCGGCGACCAGCTCGCGCGGGCTGCCGAGGCGCGCGAGCACGTCGTCGATCTCGGAGCCCTCGCCGGCCGCCTCGCCCAGGTGCTCGCTGATCTGGCCGAGCAGCTGCTGCCGGTCGGCCCGCGGCAGCCGGGCGGATTCGAGCCGGAGCTGCTCGAGGTAGTGCTGCGCTGCGGGCGGCAGCGCGGTCGCCTCGGTCATGGGTGCACCTCTCGTTGCTGATCGGAGTCATCGCCGGGAGTGAGGATCGAATCGACGGCGCGCGTGAATGCCGGCCAGTCGGTGCGGAAGGCGGCGAGCTCTGCGCGGCCCGTGCTCGTCAGGCGGTAGAAGCGGCGGGGACGGTCGCGCTCGTTCACGACCCATTCGCTCTCGACCGCGCCGGCGTCCTGCAGGCGCGTGAGCAGCGGGTAGACGGTGCCCTCGCTCGCGACCAAGTCGCGGGTGGAGAGCTCCCGGACGATCTCGAGGCCATAGCGCTCGCGCTCCTCGAGCAGCGCCAGCACGAGCGGGCCCAGCACGCCCTTGCGCAGCTGGGATGCTGCGGGTCCCGTCGCCATGCCAGGCACCATACCTTGCGGTGCAAAGTACGCGCAAGGCGTCGAGTGGCCTCAGCCGTCAGGCTGGTCGAGCAGCGAGCGGAGGCCGGAGGGAACCAGCTCGAGCGCAGGGTCGTCGAAGCGATCGGGCGTGAGCCACCACACCGGGTGCCCGGCATCCGTGGTCGGCGGCACCGACGCATCCGCCCCCATGGTCGCCGTGAGCACGTGCACCAGCTCGTGCCGCTCGCGACCGGCGAAGGCCACGCGGTGCTCGATGACGCGCAGCGGTGCGATGCCGGTGACGGCGAGGCCGAGCTCCTCCTGCAGCTCGCGGGCCACCGCATCCGCCGCCGTCTCGCCCGCGTCGAGACCGCCGCCCGGCGGGCGCACGAGCATACGGCCGCTGCCCGGCTCGACGGCGCTGGTGACCAGCAGGGCGCCGTCGGCGCGGCGGATCAGCGCGATCGCGATCGGGCGGGCGGGCACGGCTGCGCCTCAGAGCACGTGCAGCTCGGGGATGGCGCCGAGCTCGGAGGCGAGGCCGCCGCCGTTGGGCGACCACACCCACGGATGCATCGAGCGGGTATCCGAGTGCTTGCGGCCACCGGCGAGCACCGCCTCCTGCGTCGACAGCTCGCGGATCGCGACGGCCCGCACCGAGGCGGGGTGCGCGTTGGCGAACTCGCCGTAGATCTCCTCGTCGTGCTGGCCGTCGTCGCCGACCAGCAGCCAGCGGATGTGGGGGAACTCGCGCGCGAGCCGGCGCAGCTCGGCGCGCTTGTGATCCTTGCCGGAGCGGAAGAAGCGGTCGTGCGTCGGGCCCCAGTCGGTCAGCAGCATGCTGCCGGCGGGGTAGAGGTTGCGGGAGAGGAAGCGGGTGAGGGCGGGGGCCGCGTTCCAGGCGCCGGTGGAGAGGTAGATGAAGGGGCTGCTCGGGTGCTGCCTGGCGATGCGCTCGTAGAGCACGGCCATGCCCGGCACCGGCTGGCGGCCGTGCTCGTCGAGCACGAACGCGTTCCACGCGGCCAGCAGCGGCCGGGGGAGCGAGGTGACCATGACGGTGTCGTCGATGTCGCTGACGACGCCGAAGCGTGTCTCCGGGTCGACGACGAAGATCGGAGCGGCGACGGGGAGGGAGCCGGCGACCGAGAGAGTGACCTCCTGCCAGCCCGGCTCGAGCCGGAACGGCACGATCGCGTCGACGACGCCGCCGCGGTCGGCGACCACGACGTGGCGCTCGCCGCCGGCCTCGATCATCACGTCGATGTCGTTGAGGGCGAGCGAGGTGAAGGAGCGCCAGCCGCGCACGTTCTCGTAGTGCACGCTGCGCTCGGCACCGGGCTGCACCAGCAGCACGCGCGCGAGCACCCGCACCCAGCCGTCGCCGCCGTAGCCGGCGTAGGCGACGATCGCGGGCAGCCGGCCGGCGCGGAGGGCGTTGGCCTCGCGCTGCTCGTGGATCCAGTCCTCGATGCGGGCGGCGGTGTGCTTGATCGGCTCGGGGATGTGCGCGAGCGGATCGAGTTCCTCCATGCGTGACCTCCCGAGCCGTGAACGCCCCTCGACCCTACTGGCTGAGGGCTGCCCGGCCCGGACTACGCCGGGTTGATCGGTGCCATCAGCCCCGCGCCGGTCTCGCGCACGTTGCCCACGCGCCGGTCGACGACGTGCATCGTCAGGCTCTCGGCGGTCTCGGCGGCCTCGGCGACGACGGCCCCGAGCGCGGCCTCGCCGTCCTCGGTCGGGTCGAGCCAGGCGTCCCGCATCTCCGCCGAGACCACCACCGGCATCCGCTCGTGGATGCCGGCGAGCTCGCCGGCCGCCGCGGTGGTGAGGATGGTCGTGGAGAGGAGCCAGAAGCCGTCGGGCTGCTTCCACCACGCGTAGAGGCCGGCGAACGAGATCGGCGCCTCGCCGTGGATGTAGTGGGGCGTCTTCGTCTCGGCCTGCTTCTGCCACTCGTACCAGCCGTCCGCGGGCACCAGGGCGCGGCGCTCGCGGACGGCGTCGCGGAACATCGGCTTCTCGGCCGCCGTCTCCGCCCGCGCGTTGAAGGCGCGCACGCCGATCGAGGGGTCGTCTGCCCAGGCCGGCACCAGGCCCCAGCGCGCTGCCTCGAGGCGGCGGATGGGTGGGGTCTCGTCGCGCGGGCTGGGCTCGACCACGATGGGCACCGTGGTCGTCGGCGGAATGTTCCAGTTGGGCTCCGGCAGCCCATCGCCCGACTCGTCGATCTCGAACAGGGCGACCAGGTCGCTCGCGGGGGTGGCCATGACATAGCGTCCGCACATGCCGGAGATGCTCTCACTTTCGGAGCCCGGATGCGAGATGATGGCGCAATGGACGATCTCAGCGCCGGAGGACCTTCGATCACGGTGCGGCACGAGCCCGTGCAGGCGCGCGCCGCCCATCGCGTCGAAGCGCTGCTGGACGCCGCAGCGGCGGTCGTCGTCGAGCATGGCATCGAGCACCTGACCACGGCGCTGGTGGCAGAGCGCGCCGGCGCCTCCATCGGCACCGTCTACCGCTACTTCCCCGACCGCGTCGCCGTGCTGGTGGCGCTCGCGGAGCGCAACCTCGAGCGCATGCGGCTCGCGCTCGAGCGGGTGCTCGGCGCCGAGCACGCGAGCTGGGAGGAGGCGCTCGAAGCGATCGTCGCAGCGATGGTCGAGACCTTCCGCGAAGTGCCGTCCTTCCGCTCGCTGCGCACGGGCGAGGGGCTCGATCTCGGCCCGCAGAACCGGGAGCCGGTGGCGCCGCTGTTCGTCGCAGACATCGCCGGGTACCTCGGGGCGCGCTGGGGCGTGCAGGTCGCCGACGGCGAGCACGAGCACATCGAGCTGGCGATCGGCGGCCTCGACGCGCTCGTCACCTATGCGTTCCTGCACGACCCCGACGGCGACCCCCGCTACTTGACCATGGGGCGCGAGATCGCGCGCGAGCAGCTTGCACCGCTCTTCGCGGGCGCGGGCGCGTGAGGCCAGCCCTTAGTCGCGCTCGTGCTGCTCGTCGCTCATGTGGCGGGCCTCGAAGCGGGAGATGACGCGCTTCGCCACCCAGGCGAGCAGGATGAACGCCGCGATGACGGCGACGAAGATGAAGCCGGCGCCGTGCAGGCGATCGGCGAGCTCTCGGTAGGTGCCGGCGGCGAGCCAGCCGGCGGAGGCGTAGGCGCTCGCCCAGACGACGCAGGCGGGGATCGTCCAGGCGAGGAAGCGCCGGTACGGCATCGCCGAGGCGCCGACGATCAGGGGGACGAGCGAGTGCGCGATCGGCAGGAACCGGGAGAGGAAGATCGCCGGCCCGCCGCGACGCGCGAGGTAGCGCTCGGTGCGCTTCCACTGCGCCGAGGCGCGCGGCCACCGCCGGGCCAGCCAGCGGTCGATCTTCGGCCCCAGCCAGTGCCCGATGGCGAAGCCGATCGACTCGCCCGCCAGCGCGCCGAGCACCGCCGCGCCGATGAGCGCGAGCCACCACGGCCACTGCTCGACGGCGAGCGCGGCGACGATCACGATCGTGTCGCCTGGCACCACCAGGCCCAGCAGCACGCTGGTCTCGAGCAGCATCGCCAGCCCGGCGAGCAGCGTGCGCAGCAGCGGATCGATCGCGCCGACCGCCTCGAGGAAGTCGCCGATGACGTCGTCGATCACCGTCGGCTCACCGACGGTGCGGTGCGGAGGCCCTCGAGGCGCGATCGCCACGCGGCCGCACGGGTCGCCGGTGCCACAGCCGGCCCGTCGACCCAGCCGGTCACGGCGCGGATGCCGCGCAGCGCGTTGGCGAGCCAGACCTCGCAGCCCTCCAGGTCGCCGGGCGCGGCCCGCTCCTGACGCAGCTCGACGCCGTCGATGCGCGCCACCTCGGCGATCACCGCTGCCGTGACCGACGGCAGCCGCGCGACATCGGCGGCCGGCACGCACAGCACGCCGTCGCGCCACCACAGCACCGCCGATCGGGTGCTCTCGGCGATCAGGCCCGCGCTCAGCAGGATCGGCTCCACGTCGGCGCCCAGGCGCGCCGACTCCTCGGCCTGCAGCTCGCTCAGCGCAGTCAGGTCGGGCCCCTTCCGCAGCGGCAGCGTGCGCGGGTCGCGGGAGGCGGTCGCGACCGCGACGGTCGTCGTCGCCGGGGGAGCCGGGCGCACGCGCAGCCGGATGCCCTCGGGCGTCAGATCGAGTCGCGGCGACCAGCGGCCCTCCGCGGGCACCGCTCCCATGGCGTGCCTGGCCGCCGTGAGCGCGTCGAGCCGGTCGCCGCCCGCGTCGGCCACGGCATCCGCGAACCGCAGTCGGTGCCGCTCGAAGGCGAGCACTCGGCCGTCGTCGACCAGCCAGGAGTCCGCCGCGAGGGTGCTCGTGACGGGCGTGCCGGTGAGCGCGAATCGCGGGTGCGCCCACGCGCGCACAGCCCCGGTCCCGCTCATAGGATCGACCCTATGCCCGCGACCACTGCGCCGCTTCTGCCGCACCTCGGCGCGCGCTGGGCGCGCTCGGTGACGACGACGCCCGAGGCGGCGTTCGCGGCGCTCGAGGCGGCGGGCGGTGACGTCGTCTGGCTCGACTCCTCCTCGGCCGGCACGCATCTGCTCGGCACCGGCGCGCACGTGCTGGTCGTGCGTGAGGGGCGGGCGACGCTCGACGGCGAGCCGGTGGACGGCGACGCGGTCGCGGCGCTCGAGGCTGCGCGTGCCGCGCACCCGGGCGCGTGGGTCGGCTGGCTCGGCTACGAGGCGGGCGTGCGGATGCTCGGGGTCGACCCGGGCGCGGATCGCGCGGGGGCGGGCCGGTTCCCCGAGGCCGCCTGGCTGCTGCTCGACCGCTGGGTGGTGCTCGACGGGGCCGAGGCGCAGCTGCAGTCGCGCGACGGCCACCCGTGGGCGCTGCCGGTCGCGCCGGTGCGGCTGCCACCGATGTCGACGGTCGACGCGGCGCAGCTGCGCTGGCGCGACGACGACGCCGCCTACGCCGCGAAGGTGGAGCGCTGCCGCGAGCACATCCGTGAGGGAGACTCCTACGTGCTCTGCCTGACGACGGGCATCGAGGCGCCGCCGATCGATGCGATCGCGACCCACGCGCGGCTCCGCTCGGCCAGCCCGGTGCACCATGGAGGGCTGCTGCGCATCGCAGGCGTGACCGTCTCGAGCGCGAGCCCCGAGACGTTCCTGCGCGTCGAGGCCGGCGTCGCCACCACGCGCCCCATCAAGGGCACCCGCCGACGCGGGGCGGAGGACGACGCCGCGCTCGCCCTCGAGCTGTACGAGAGCGAGAAGGAGCGCGCGGAGAACGTCATGATCGTCGACCTGTGCCGCAACGACCTGCAGCGGGTGTGCGCGCCGGGCACCGTCGAGGTGACGAGCCTGCTGCGCGTCGAGACCTACCCGACGGTGCACCAGCTGGTCTCGACGGTGCGGGGCCGGCTGCTGCCGGGCTTCGGGCCGCTCGACGCGGTGCGGGCGCTGTTCCCGGCGGGCTCGATGACGGGCGCGCCCAAGCGCCGCACGGTCGAGCTGCTGCAGGCGCTGGAGGGCGAGCCGCGCGGGGTGTACGCCGGATGCTTCGGGCTGGTGGCGGGGGAGCGGTGCCAGCTGGCGATGGTCATCCGGAGCGTCGTCGCCGACGAGCACGGCACGCACATCGGTGTCGGCGGCGGCGTGACAGCGCTGTCGGAGCCGGCGTTCGAGGTGGAGGAGCTGCACGTGAAGGCGGCGGCACTGCTGGCGTCGCTCGTGCCCGCGTAGCGAGCGTCCGCTCAGCCGCCGTCCGGCGCGGGCTTCGCCTGCCCTGCCTGCGCCTGTCCTGCCTCGGCCCGGTGCGCCAGCCGCTCGAGCCGCTGCTCCCATCCGCGCCCGATCGCGTCCAGCCGATCGGCCAGCGCGCTCAGCCTCGCGCCGATCGCGCGGTGCCGTACCGAGCGGCCCTCCCGCACGGCGTCGACCAGGCCGGCCGCCTCGAGCACGGCGAGGTGCTTCGCGATCGCCTGGCGCGACACGGGCAGCTCGGTCGCGAGCTCGCTGGCCGAGCGCGGCCGGCTGCCGAGCAGCTCGAGGATGCGCCAGCGGGTGTCGTCGGCGAGCGCCGACAGCTGCGCGGTCGGCGCGATGCCGCCCGCCGGTCCCGCCGCAGCGCCCGTCATGCCGCCACCGCGAGCACGTGGCGCCGGAGGCCGTCGAGCACGATCTCCCAACCGCCGCCGTTGCCCTGCATGCGCTCGTCGCGCTCGGCCGCAGGAACCCGCATCCACCCCGACTCGACCACGGTGACGCGGGTGCCGCCGTGCTCGGTCGTCTCGAGGTCGAAGCGCACGTCGCAGGCCTCCGGCCCCGGCTCGGCCTCGCCGAAGGCGCCCCAGCGGAACGCGAAGGTCTCGGCCTCGCGCAGGATGCGGATCGCGACCGGCCAGCGCTGCCCCTCGTGCTCGAACGTGCCGGTGACGCCCTCGCGCATGCCGCCGGGGAATACCGCGGGATGGCCCCACCATGTCTCGATGGACGCGGGATCGGTGAGGTGCCGCCAGACGCGCTGCTTCGGCGCCGCGATGTCGAGCGTGCGCGTGATGGTGCCGGCTGCGGGGTCGACGATCGACGGCGTCCAGCGACGGGCGAGGAGCGCGACGAAGTCGTCGAGCTCCTCGGTCCAGCCCTGCCGGTTGTCCTCGAGCGCGGCACGGCCGGCGGCCTCGTCGCCGAGGTGCTCGAAGCCGGTCTCGACCACCGTCAGCCGCGTGAGGTCACCGTCGCGCTGGAGGCTGAAGGCCGCGAGCGTGCTGTTGTCCTCGCGGATCGGCTGACCGGGCGCGCCCCAGCGGAAGGCGAAGGCGTGCGGCGGCTCCCAGCGCTCCACGACCGCGGGGAAGTCGCCGTGCGCCTCCCAGCCGAAGCTGCCCTCAGCGCCCTCGCGCATGCCGCCGGGGAACTCGGCCCGCTGCCCGAACCACTCGGCGAGCTCGCGCGGGTCGGTCAGCGTCTCCCACACGACGTCGATCGGTGCGCGCACCTCGATCGTGCGGGTCACGCGCATCGCCGCCTCGTCGGTCGTCGCCGCTGACTCGTGGGCCATGGTCGCCTCCTGCTCGCCTGACTGCAACCGCCCGGTTGCACATGCAGGCTAGGTCGTGACCACGAATTGCGCAACCCTAGGGTTGCATGTTGGACGGATCAGCCGCCGAGCGACTCGGCCAGCTCCACCAGTTCGTCGAGCTCGACCGTCCAGCCCGCTGCGAGCGCGCGCAGCGCCTCCCGCTTGGTGGCGTCGTCGCCCTCCAGCGGGAACCCCGACTCGACCAGGTGCAGCTGGGCGCAGCCGTCGATCTCGCGCAGCGTCATCTCCACTCTCGAGGCGCGGTCCGAGAGGATGCCCTCGGCCCAGTCGAAGGAGAAGTGCGTCTCGGGCGTGACGTCGCGGATCCGGGCCGCGAGCACGACCTCGCCCGTCCACGCGAACCGGCCCAGCGCATCCGGCACCACCCCATCGGGGAACGCCGCGATGTCGCCGAGCCACTGCGCGAGCAGGTCGGGTTCGACCAGGCACCGCCACACCGTCGAGACCGGCGCATCGACGGACACGATGCGCGTCACGCGCGATGCGGGCACGTCGACGGTCGCGGGCGGGTTCTCGAACTCCGGCACAGACCACCTCCTCGACGTTCCAGCTCGATTCTGGCACGACGCGGCTGATCAGCACGTCGCCGTAGACTGGGGAGCCGGTCAGCCGCCGACGGCTGACGCCATCCAGGAGCATCAGTGACCGACGAGACCTACGACTTCGCCCGCATCCAGCAGCGCTGGCTGCCCGTGTGGGACAGCATCCGTCCCTTCGCGACGGACGACGAGACCGACACGCGCCCGCGCAAGTACGTGCTCGACATGTTCCCGTACCCCTCCGGCGACCTCCACATGGGCCACGCCGAGTCGTACGCCTACGGCGACGTGCTCGCACGCTACTGGCGCCAGCAGGGCTTCAACGTGCTGCATCCGATCGGCTGGGACTCCTTCGGCCTGCCCGCCGAGAACGCGGCCATCAAGCGCGGCGCCGACCCCAAGGCGTGGACCGACGCCAACATCGCCCAGCACAAGAAGTCGATGCGCCAGTACGCCACCGCCTTCGACTGGGACCGCATCCTGCACACGAGCGACCCCGGCTACTACAAGTGGAACCAGTGGCTCTTCCTCGAGCTCTACAAGGCGGGCCTCGCCTACCGGAAGCCGTCGAACGTCAACTGGTGCCCCAACGACCAGACGGTGCTGGCGAACGAGCAGGTCGTCGACGGCCGCTGCGAGCGCTGCGACACCCCGGTGGTGAAGAAGAAGCTCACCCAGTGGTACTTCAAGATCACCGACTACGCCGACCGGCTGCTCGACGACCTGAACCAGCTCGAGGGCCGCTGGCCCGAGAAGGTGCTGCGCATGCAGCGCAACTGGATCGGCCGCTCCGAGGGCGCAGAGGTCGAGTTCGAGATCGAGGGCCACCCGGGCACGGTGCCGGTGTTCACCACCCGTCCCGACACGCTCTACGGCGCCACGTTCATGGTGGTGGCGCCCGACTCCGACCTGGCGGCGGAGCTGGCCGCAGGCGCCGACGCAGAGGTGCGGATGCGGTTCCAGGCCTACCTGGACGAGGTCGGCCGGATGACGGAGATCGACCGGCAGAGCACCGAGCGCGTCAAGACCGGCGTCGACCTGGGGCGCTTCGCGATCCACCCGCTGACGGGGGAGCGGATGCCCGTGTGGGCCGCCGACTACGTGCTGGCCGACTATGGCCACGGCGCGGTCATGGCCGTCCCCGCGCACGACCAGCGCGACCTCGACTTCGCGCGCGTGTTCGACCTGCCCGTGAAGGTGGTCGTCGACACGAACGCGGCTGTGACCGGTGTCATGCCGGTCGTGCCGCTCGACGAGCACGGCAACGCCGTGCTGCCCGACGACCTGCCGGCGCTCGACCCCAAGAGCACCGGTGAGGCGCTCACGGGCGACGGCCGCATGATCAACTCCGGCGAGCTCGACGGCCTGTCGAAGCAGCACGCGATCGGCCGCATGGTGCAGCTGCTCGAGGCCCGCGGCACCGGCCGCGCCGCGAAGTCGTACCGGCTGCGCGACTGGCTCGTCAGCCGGCAGCGCTACTGGGGCACGCCCATCCCGATCATCTACACGGCCGACGGCCAGGAGGTGCCGGTGCCGTTCGAGCAGCTGCCCGTCACGCTGCCCGACTCGGCCGGCCTCGATCTCACGCCCAAGGGCACCAGCCCGCTCGGTGCCGCCGAGGACTGGGTGAATGTGGCATCGCCCATCGACGGCAGCCCCGCCAGGCGCGACGCCGACACGATGGACACGTTCGTCGACTCGTCCTGGTACTTCCTGCGCTTCCTGTCGCCGAACGATGACACGCAGGCCTTCGACCGCAAGCAGGTCGAGCGCTGGGCGCCGGTCGACCGCTACGTCGGCGGCGTCGAGCACGCCATCCTGCACCTGCTCTACGCGCGGTTCATCACGAAGGTGCTCTTCGACCTCGGCCACGTGTCCTTCAGCGAACCGTTCGAGTCGCTGCTGAACCAGGGCATGGTCATCCTCGACGGCGCGAAGATGTCGAAGTCGAAGGGCAACCTCGTCACGCTGTCGGAGGAGCTCGAGCAGTTCGGTGTCGACGCGGTGCGCCTGGCGATGTCGTTCGCCGGCCCGCCCGAGGACGACATCGACTGGAAGGACGTCTCGCCGACCGGCGCGCAGAAGTTCCTGGCCCGCGCCTGGCGGCTCTCGCGCGAGCAGCTGGCCGAGCCCGGCACCGACCCGAAGCCGGGCGACCGCGCCCTGCGGCGCGAGACGCACAGGTTCCTGGCGGATGCGCCGGGTCTCATCGAGGGATTGAAGTTCAACGTGGCCGTGGCGCGGCTGATGGAGCTGACCAACGCGACCCGCAAGGCGGTCGACTCCGGCCCGGGCGCGGCCGACCCGGCGGTGCGGGAGGCGGTCGAGACGATCGCCCTGGGCCTGTCGCTGTTCGCCCCGTACACGGCGGAGGAGATGTGGGCGAACCTCGGCCACGAGCCCTCGGTCGCGAACGCCGGCTGGCAGGAGGCCGACCGGTCGCTGCTGGTCGAGCAGAGCGTCACGGCCGTGGTACAGGTCAACGGCAAGGTGCGCGACCGGCTCGAGGTGTCCGCCGACATCAACGACGCCGACCTCGAGACGCTCGCGCGCGAGCTGCCGGGCGTCGCCCGCGCGATCGGCGACGCGACGATCCGCAAGGCGATCGTGCGCGCGCCGAAGCTCGTGAACTTCGTCATCGGCTAGCCGCCCTCCCTCCCTGAGCCGCTCCGCGCCGCTGGTGCCGAGCGTGTCGAAGGGCGGCGACACCCTCCACAGGTGCGCCGAGAGCGTCTGCGCGCCCCGACCCATCCGCTCTACCGTGCCCGGATGGCCGGAACGGATGCGCGCTGGCGGCTGAGCGCGGGGGCCGCGGTGCTGCTGGTGCTCGGCGCCGTCGCTGGCGGTGTGGCGCAGCGCATGGTGGCGGACGCGCAGCCCGCCGCGGTGCTGCCGGCACCGGTCGCCACCGCGACGGCCGAGCTGGTGGTCGACGTGCAGGGCGCGGTCGCCGAGCCGGGCGTCTACCGGCTGCCGGAGGGCTCGCGGGTGCTCGACGCGCTCGCGCGCGCGGGTGGCACGGACGAGGAGGCCGCACCGGGCGCGCTGAACCTCGCCCGGCCGCTGGCCGACGGCGAGCAGCTGATCGTGCCGACCGTCGAGGAGCAGGCCGAGGTCGCGCAGGCGAGCCCCGAGGAGGGCGGTCCGGTCTCCCTCAACCGCAGCGATGCGGCGGCGCTCGAGACGCTGCCCGGCGTCGGCCCTTCGCTGGCCGGCGCGATCATCGCCCACCGCGACGAGCACGGACCCTTCACCGACATCGCTCAGCTCGATGACGTCGCCGGCATCGGTCCGGCGACGCTCGAGCGGCTGACGCCGCTGGTGACGCTGTGAGCGCGGCTTCCGACGCGGCCCTGCCGAACGCATCCCTCGCGTGGCGCGCAGCGCTCGTGCGCGAAGCCCAGCACAGCGGTGGGCGCTGATGCGCGATCTGCGGCTCGCGCTGCCGGTCGCGATCGCGTGGGCAGTGCTGGCGGTGCTCAGCTCGCACGCTGCGCTGCTCGGGGCGGCAGCCGTCTCCGCCGCAGGCGCTGCTGCAGCGGCGCTGCTCGCGGCCCACCTGCTGGAGCGGTGCTCGGCGCCGCCGGGTGCGACGGGCCCGTCGGGCGACCTCGTGGGCCGGCTCTCCCGCTTCGTCACCGCGCGGCGCACCGTCGCGGCGCTGCGCACCGTCGGCCTGGGGGCGGCACTCGCCTGCCCGCTGCTGGCCGGCGCCGACGCGGTGGTGGCGACGGATCTGGACACGTGCGATTCGCTCACCCTGCTGCTGCTCGGGCAGGCCGCGCCCACCGAGGTCCTGGTGACCGGCTGCGACGGGCAGGGCGTGCTGCGCAGCGCGATGCTGCTGCGGGTGACGGATGCGTCCCTCACCATCGGCGGCACCGCATCCGGGTCGTGCAGCGCGTGGCTCGACGGCTCCCGCTGGCTGCTCGCCTGCACCGAGCTGGAGGTCGCGCAGCCGCAGGCGTGGGCGTCGTGGGCGGCGCCGCTGCGCGACGGCCTGCTGCGGGCTTCGGCGCAGCTGCCGGGCGTGGGCGGCGAGCTGCTGCCGGGCCTGGCGATCGGCGACGAGCGGCGAGTGAGCCCGCTGCTGCGCACCGCGATGCTCGACACGGGCCTCTCGCACCTCACCGCCGTCTCCGGGGCGAACTGCGTGATCGTGGTCGGCATCGCCTTCCAGTCCGCGGCGGCGCTCGGCGCGAGGCGGGTCGTGCGCGTCGGTGCGGCGGCCGCGGCACTGGCGGCGTTCGTCGTGCTCGTCACGCCGGAGCCCTCGGTGGTCCGGGCGGCCACCATGGCCTCGATCGGGCTGCTCGGCATCGTCACCGGGCGCAGGGCGGGCGCGATCGCGCTGCTGTCGCTGGCGGTGCTGGTGGTGCTCGCCCTGCAGCCGCACATGGCCACGAGCGTCGGCTTCGCGCTCTCGGCGCTCGCCACCTGCGGGCTCATCGTGCACGGCAGGCCCATCACGACGGTGCTCGCTCGCTGGCTGCCGACGCCGATCGCCGCGCTCATCGCGGTGCCGGTCGCGGCGCAGCTGTGGTGCCTGCCGGTGCTCGTCGCCCTCGACGCGCGCGTGAGCCTCGTCTCGGTGCTCGCGAACCTGCTGGCCGGGCCGGCCGCGCCGCTGGTCACGGTCGTGGGGCTGGTGGCGTGCCTCGCGTCGCCGCTGGCCCCGGCCGTCGCCATCGGGCTCGCGTGGGTCGCGTGGCTGCCCGCCGCGTGGATCGCCGAGGTCGCGATGGTGTCCCAGCAGCTCCCGGCCGCCCAGGTGCCCTGGCCGGTCGCGCCCTGGGGCGTCATCGCCGCATCCGCCATGCTCGCGCTCGTCACGATCGCCCACGCCCGGCGCCGGCTCGCACGCGGGATCGCGGCCGCGCTGGTGCTGGGGCTGGTGGTGGGACTCGGCGCCGCGTGGCCGAGCATCCGGATGGGCACCCTCGCTGACTGGCGCATCGCGCAGTGCGACGTCGGGCAGGGCAGCGCCACCCTCGTGCGCCACGAGGGCGCCGTCGTGCTCGTCGACGCCGGGCCGGAGCCCGCCCGCATCGACGGGTGCCTGCGCACGCTGGGCGTGGGGCGCATCGACCTGCTCGTGCTGACCCACTTCGACCTCGACCACGCCGGCGGCTCACCGGCGCTGGCCGGACGAGTGGGGCTGCTCGTGCACGGGCCGCTCGACGAGCGGGCGCTGCCGACGGTCGAGGAGCTCGCGGTCGGCGGTGCAGCGACGCAGGAGGCGCGGCGCGGTGACGCCTGGCAGGTGGGCGGCATCCGCGTCGAGGCGCTCTGGCCGATGGGCGAGCACGAGCCCGGCAACGACGCGAGCGTCGCGGTCAGCATCGACCTGCCCGATGCCGGCAGCGGCGCGGGCACGAGCGCCGCAGCGGGCGATGGCGAGGGCATGCTCGAGCTCATCGTGCTCGGCGACCTGAGCGCGCGGCCGCAGTCGCGGCTGCTGCGCGCCGGCATCCCGCCCGCCGCCGTCGTGGTCGTGGCTCACCACGGATCGGCCGATCAGCTGCCAGCCCTGTACCGCGACGTCGGCGCCGTCGTCGGACTCATCGGCGTCGGCGAGAACGACTACGGGCACCCGACGGATGCGGCCCTGCGTCTCGTGCAGGAAGCCGGCGGCGTGCCGCTGCGCACGGACGAGCTCGGCATCATCGCCCTCGCGGTCGACGAGTCGGGCGTGCGGGTGTGGTCGGAGCGCACGGTGTCCACCCCGACAGCGTCTGCCGCGGTGGGCGGCTCCCCGTAGGCTGGTGCGCATGGCGCAGAGCATCCCCAAGATTGGCTGGGAGCAGGTGTCGCCTGCACCCGTCGTGCTGGTGTTCGGCAAGGAGTCGTTCCTCGCCGACCGCGCCATGCAGCGGCTCAAGTCGCTGCTGGTGATGGAGGATCCGGAGCTCGAGGTGAGCGACCTCGACGCCGGCCAGTACAGCGACGGCGCGCTCGAGCTGATCGCCAGCCCCTCGCTGTTCGACGAGCCCCGTCTGGTGCGGGTCGCGAACGGCGTCAAGGCGACGGATGCGTTCATCACCGACGTGCTCCGCTACCTCGAGCAGCCCGTCGACGGCACCACGCTCGTCATCCGGCATGATGGCTCGACCGTGCGCGGCAAGAAGATGCTCGACGCGATCCGCAGGACGTCCGGCGCCCTCGAGGTCGCGTGTCTGCCGCTGGGCAAGGGCGACATGGTGCCCTTCGCCCGGAACGAGCTGCGCATGCTCGAGCGCGAGGCGACGCCGGGCGCGATCGCCGCGCTCGTCGACGCGTTCCACACCGACATCGCCGAGCTCGCCAATGCCATCCGCCAGGTGGTGCTCGACACCGAGGGCCCGGTGACCGAGCAGGTCGTGCGCACCTACTACGCCGGCCGCGTCGAGACCACCGCCTTCGCCGTGGTCGACGCCGTCATCGCCGGCGATGTCGCGCGGGCGCTCGTCACGCTGCGGCAGGCGATCGCCACGGGCGCCGACCCGGTGCCGATCGTCGCCGCCTTCGCGATGCGCTACCGACAGCTCGCGAAGGTCTCCGGCGCCACCGGCGGCGGCCCCCAGGTCGCGCGGCAGCTCGGCATGCAGGACTGGCAGCTGAACAACGCCCGCAAGGATCTGCGCGGCTTCACCGATGCGAAGCTGTGTGACGCGATCGAGGCGATCGCGCACGCCGACCATGCCGTCAAGGGCTTCGAGCGCGACCCGCAGCACGCCGTCGAGCGGCTGGTGCGCCAGCTCGCCGAGAGCCGCGCCGCCGTCTGACCCGGGCTTGCCGGGGCATGGCCGCGAGCCGGTCCTGACCAGAGGAAGAGTCTCGAGCAGAGGACGATTTCTCCTTGATTCGCGACGGATCGCCGATTGCTCCTCGATTCGCGACAGGTCCCGCTCCGTCCGCTGCTCGCGACGCCGGATCGCGCTGGAGCGGTAGCGCTGGCGCGGCAGCACCGACCTGCAGGCGCCTGCCAACGCAGAAGCGGGGCCCCATCAGGGACCCCGCTTCGAAGCGTGCGGCTCTGCAAGCAGAGTGTGCAGCGCAGCGCAGTGTGGCTAGCAGCTCAGAGCGCTGCGACCTGCTTGGCGATCGCCGACTTGCGGTTCGCCGCCTGGTTCTTGTGGATGACACCCTTCGACACGGCCTTGTCGAGCTTGCGCGTGGCAACGGTGACCTTCGCCTGTGCGGCGTCCTTGTCGCCGGCGGCGATGGCCTTGTTGGCCTCGCGCACAGCGGTGCGGAGCTCGCTCTTCAGCGCGCGGTTGCGGTCGGTGGCCTTCTGGTTCGTCAGAATGCGCTTGATCTGCGACTTGATGTTCGCCATGGTGTCCTGTCTTGGTTGAAACGTGGTGTGGCGGCGGCTTGCGCTCGAGCGAGCCCGCCGCGACCCGGTCCCGCGCGACGGGCGCGCAGGAACAGGGGAAGCCAACGAATGATGCTATCAGCGGGCGGGCTTCGATCGCAACGCGAGCCGACGCATCCGCTGTGGAAGAATGGACTTTTCGCACCGCCCACTTCCGGCGGCCCCGCTGAGCTTCCCAGACGAGAAGGACCCGTGAGCCCCCGAGCGACCAAGGCACTCCAGCCTGCCGCGACCGACCCGGCGCAGATCCGCAACTTCTGCATCATCGCGCACATCGACCACGGCAAGTCGACCCTCGCCGACCGCATGCTGCAGCTGACGGGCGTCGTCGACGACCGCTCGATGCGGGCGCAGTACCTCGACCGCATGGACATCGAGCGCGAGCGCGGCATCACCATCAAGTCGCAGGCCGTGCGGATGCCGTGGGAGCTCGAGGGGGAGACCTTCGCGCTCAACATGATCGACACGCCCGGCCACGTCGACTTCACCTACGAGGTGAGCCGCTCGCTCGCCGCGTGCGAGGGCGCGATCCTGCTGGTCGACGCCGCGCAGGGCATCGAGGCGCAGACCCTCGCCAATCTCTACCTGGCGATGGAGAACGACCTCGAGATCATCCCGGTGCTCAACAAGATCGACCTGCCCGCCGCCGACCCCGAGAAGTATGCGGCCGAGATCGCGGGCCTGATCGGCGGCGACCCGGCAGACGTGCTGCGCGTGAGCGGCAAGACCGGCGAGGGCGTCGAGGCGCTGCTCGACCGCGTCGTGCGCACCATCCCGGCACCGGTGGGCGAGGTCGACGGGCCGGCCCGCGCGATGATCTTCGACTCCGTCTACGACTCCTACCGCGGCGTCATCACCTACGTGCGCATGGTCGACGGCAGGCTGACGCCGCGCGAGCAGATCCAGATGATGTCGACCGGCACCAAGCACGAGCTGCTCGAGATCGGCGTCTCGAGCCCCGAGCCGAAGCCCTCCGAGGGCCTCGCGGCCGGCGAGGTCGGCTACCTGATCACCGGCGTGAAGGACGTGCGCCTGTCGAAGGTCGGCGACACGATCACGACCGCCAGGAATGCCGCCGAGCGGCCGCTGCAGGGCTACGCCGACCCGAAGCCGATGGTCTTCTCAGGCATCTACCCGATCGACGGCAGCGACTACCCCGTGCTGCGCGAGGCGCTCGACAAGCTCAAGCTGTCGGATGCGGCGCTCGTCTACGAGCCGGAGACCTCGGTCGCGCTCGGGTTCGGGTTCCGCTGCGGGTTCCTCGGCCTGCTGCACCTGGAGATCATCACCGAGCGGCTGCGCCGCGAGTTCGACCTCGACCTGATCGCCACCGCCCCGAGCGTGATCTACCAGGTGCAGACCGAGGATCGCGGCATCCACACCGTGACGAACCCGTCGGAGTTCCCTGAGGGCAAGATCCACTCGGTGGTCGAGCCGATGGTGCGCGCGACGATCCTGGCGCCGAAGGACTACGTGGGCGCGATCATGGAGCTCTGCCAGTCGCGCCGCGGCACCCTGAACGGCATGGAGTACCTCTCGGAGGACCGCGTCGAGCTGCGCTACCGGCTGCCGCTGGGCGAGATCGTCTTCGACTTCTTCGACCAGCTGAAGTCGAAGACCCAGGGCTACGCCTCGCTCGACTACGAGGTCGACGGCGAGGAGGAGGGCGACCTGGTGAAGGTCGACATCCTCCTGCAGGGCGAGCAGGTGGATGCGTTCAGTGCCATCGTGCACCGCGACAAGGCCTACGCCTACGGCGTGCTGATGGCCGGCAAGCTGCGCGAGCTCATCCCTCGGCAGCAGTTCGAGGTGCCCATCCAGGCAGCGGTCGGCGCCCGCATCATCGCCCGCGAGACCATCCGCGCCATCCGCAAGGATGTGCTCGCCAAGTGCTACGGCGGCGACATCTCCCGCAAGCGCAAGCTGCTGGAGAAGCAGAAGGAGGGCAAGAAGCGGATGAAGATGGTCGGCCGCGTGGAGGTGCCGCAGGAGGCGTTCATCGCCGCGCTCTCCAGCGGCGAGACGAAGAAGGACGCCAAATGATGAGGACGGCACGGTGAGCACACCTATCCGCGATCGCGCGACGAACTACGGCTCGGTCGGCGCCACCGCGCACTTCGACTTCCACCGCTTCCCGCCCAAAGGCTTCGAGGTGGTGCAGCTGCGCAGCCGCATCGGCCACGGACGCCCGCGCTATGACGCGGCGGTGGCGGCGCTGCGCACCTGGAAGATCCAGCGGCTCGCCGGCATCGAGGTCGACGTGGTCGGCACCGAGGAGGGCACCGTCTACCGCCCGGTCGGCTTCGACGGCACCGAGGCCACCCGCGCCGCGAGCATCGAGCCGCAGCAGGACTTCGGCCCGGACGGCGAGCCCTTCCTGCAGCCGGGCGACTCGGTCGACCAGCGCATCAGCGTGCTCGGGGTGCAGATCCACGCCCCCATGCGCGTGATCGCGGTCGAGGATGAGGCGAACAGCCACGGCGTCATCCTCGGCACCCTCGAGGGCCACCCGGAGGCCGGCGAGGAGCGCTTCACGATCGAGATCGTCGAGGACGAGACCGTCTTCCTGCACTTCCGCGCCATCGTGCGCAGCGCCAAGTGGTGGGTCAAGCTGGGTGCTCCGGCGGCCAAGGCCACCCGTGCGAGGTACCACGACCGCTACATGGATGTGCTGCGGTCGATCGACGTGCGCTGACCGTGGGACGCCTGCCTGAGGGCGAGCCCGCGCCGGCCGACGGCGCGCTGCCCGCCGGCACCGCGGCCGATGCGCCCTTCGGGGCCTACATCCACGTGCCGTTCTGCTCGGTGCGCTGCGGCTACTGCGACTTCAACACCTACACCGCCGACGAGCTGCGCGGCGCGACCCGTGCCGGCTACCCGGGCGATGTCGCGAAGGAGATCGCGCTCGCCCGCACCGTGCTGGGCGAGCTCGGGCCGCTGCGCCCGATGCAGACGGTCTTCTTCGGCGGCGGCACGCCCACGCTGCTGCCCGCCGGCGACCTGGTCGCCATGCTCGAGGGCGTGACGGATGCGTTCGGCCTGGCCGAGGGCGCGGAGGTCACCACCGAGGCCAACCCCGACTCGATCGACGCGGAGGGCCTCCGCCGGCTGAAGGCCGGCGGCGTCACGCGCGTGTCCTTCGGCATGCAGTCGGCGGTGCCGCACGTGCTCGCCGCGCTCGACCGCACGCACGATCCCGCTCGCGTGCCGCAGGTGGTCGACTGGGCGCGCGATGCGGGGCTGGAGGTGAGCCTCGACCTCATCTACGGCGCACCCGGCGAATCGCAGGGCGACTGGCAGCGCTCGCTCGACGCCGTCGTCGCGATGGAGCCCGATCACGTCTCCGCGTACGCGCTGATCGTCGAGGAGGGGACGGCGCTCGCCCGCCGGATCCGGCGCGGCGAGCTGGCCGCTCCCGACGACGACCTGCAGGCCGCCATGTACGAGGCGGCGGATGCGACGCTCGCCGACGCGGGCTACACCTGGTACGAGATCTCCAACTGGGCACGGGGCGAGCGCGTCGCCCGGCACAACCTGGCCTACTGGCGCGGCCACGACTGGTGGGGCTTCGGCCCCGGCGCGCACAGCCACGTCGGCGGGGTGCGCTGGTGGAACGTCAAGCACCCCGCCGCCTACCGCGACCGACTGCTCGCCGGGGCCTCGCCCGCGCTCGCGCGCGAGGTGCTCGACGACGAGACCCGCCGCGTCGAGCGCGTGCTGCTCGAGTCGCGCATCGCCGAGGGACTGGCCATCGACGTGCTCGAGCCCGAGGGCCGGCTGGCCGTCGCCGGCCTGGTCGCGGATGGCCTGGTCGACGGAAGAGCCGCCCTCGCCGGCCGGGTGATCCCGACGCTGCGAGGGCGGCTCCTGGCCGACGCGGTGGTGCGGCGACTGCTGCCCTGATGCTGGCTGCTGGTCAGCTGATGATGCGCCAGTTGAACGGGTAGCGGTACGAGCCGCCGTTGTTCACCCGCATTGCGCCGATGATCGAGAAGATCACCTGCAGCAGGCCCGGCAGCCACCACAGGAGCAGCAGGATCACGCCGATGCCGACGACGCTGAGGATGGTGCCCAGGATGAGCAGGCCGACCGTCAGGATCGTCATGAAGATGCCGAAGTTCAGCGCCTCCTTGGCCTCCTGCTTGGCGAAGGCGCTGCGGTCCTTGTAGATCATGTAGACGATCAACGGGCCGATCCAGCCGCCGTAGCCGCCGGTGACGATCGTCGAGAGACCCGAGAGGTGGCCCCACATGCCGGCGTTCTTCTCGTCGACCGGCGACATGGGCGCCGCGGCCGCGTACTGCGGCTGGCCGGGTGCGCCGTACTGGGGCTGACCGGGGGCGCCGTACTGCGGCTGACCGGGCTGGCCGTAGGGCTGCTGCTGGCCGGGCTGGCCGTAGGGCTGCTGCCCCGCTTGGCCCGGCTGCCCGTACTGCGGTGCGCTCGGGGAACCGTACTGCGGGGCGCCGGGCGAGCCGCCCGGCTGACCCTGCTGGGGCTGGCCGTAGCCGGGAGCGCTCGAGTGATGGCCCGGCTGCTGCTGGCCGTGCTGCCACTCCTGGCCGTTCGCGGCGGGCTGTCCGAAGGCAGGCTGGCCGGGGGCCGGGTCGACGGCGGGGGAGGAGAACGACTGCGCGGGCTCGCCGACGGGCGGCGCGCTGGGAGCAGCGGGCGCGCTGGGCGCCGCGTGCTGCTCGTGGGTCACCGCGAAGCCGTCCACAGGCTGCTCGGCGTCCACAGGACGCGCGGGGTCGGCGGGCTGCGACGGGTGGATCGGCTGCTCCGGGTCGACGGGCTGCCGCGCTGCGGGATCGTGCTCCTCGGGACGGGGCGCATTGGGATCGGACATGGCTTGCCTTTCGTGGATGATCGTCGCGGAGCCGCTGGGGGGCGGTCCCGCTGCGCCCATTGTGCGCCCTCTCGGCTGAAAGTCGGATGCGAGCAGGGCGGGTCGCGATAGGATTGGCAGTCAGCAGTCGAGAGTGCCAGGGCGCGGCGCAGAGCCGCCGCCCGCAGCGAGAGGAGCGTGGATGGTCTCGGATCGCGGCCTCGAGGTCCTTCGCGCGATCGTGCAGGACTACGTGGCGCTGCGCGAGCCGGTCGGCTCGAAGTCGATCGTCGAGCGGCACGCCTTCGGCGTCTCCGCCGCCACCATCCGCGGCGACATGGCGCTGCTGGAGGAGGAGGAGCTGATCGTCGCTCCGCACACCTCGTCCGGTCGCGTGCCCACCGACAAGGGCTACCGGGTGTTCGTCGACCGGCTGCAGCGCATGCAGCCCCTGACGCACGCGCAGCGCGTCGGCATCACCCGCTTCCTCGACGAGGCGGTCGACCGTGCCGACGTGCTCGATCGCACCGCGCGGCTGCTCTCGCAGCTGACCAACCAGGTCGCGCTCGTGCAGGTGCCGATCCGTCGGCACACGCTCGTGCGGCGCGTCGAGCTGGTCGCGGTCGTCGAGCACAAGCTGCTGGCGGTGCTCATCCTCGACTCCGGCCGGGTCGAGCAGCGGGTGGTCGACGCGCAGCAGCGCATCGAGCCCGAGGAGGCCACCGCGCTCGGCCGCGCCTTCACCGAGACGGTGGCCGAGCAGGCGCCGGCCGAGGCCGTCCAGCGCCTGGCCGGCGCAGCCGCATCCGCCCCAGCCTCTCTGCGCGCGGCGACCGCCGCCGTCGCGCAGGCGCTCACCGAGATGCTGCAGACCGGCGGCGGCGACCGCATCGTGATGGCCGGTGCCTCGCACCTGGTGCGCGAGGAGCGGGACTTCCAGGGCACCGTCACCCCGGTGCTCGACGCCATCGAGGAGCAGGTGACGCTGCTGCGGCTCTTCGACGAGATGGGCGCGGAGGGAGAGGTCGCGACCCGCATCGGGCGCGAGCTCACCGGGGCGCTGGGGGAGGCGTCCGTCGTCGCCTCCACCTACAGCACCGACGGCATCGAGGGCCACGTAGGCGTCCTCGGGCCGACCAGGATGGATTACGCAGGGAACATGGCCGCGGTGCGCGCAGTTGCGCGCTACCTGACGCGGCTGCTGAGCGAGGACTGAGTGACAGACCACTACGAGACCCTCGGCGTCGCGCGCGACGCCGGCCAGGACGAGATCAAGAAGGCCTACCGCAGGCTCGCCCGCGAGCTGCACCCGGATGTGAACCCGAGTGGGGATGCGGCGGAGCGGTTCAAGGACGTCACGCACGCCTACGACGTGCTGGGCGACGCGCAGTCGCGCGCGGAGTACGACCGCGGCCCCATGCCCGGCATGGGCGGCGCGGGCGGCTTCGGCTTCGGCGACATCTTCGAGCAGTTCTTCGGCGGCGGCGGGCGCTCGAGCGGCCCGCGCTCGCGGAGGCAGCCCGGGCAGGACAGCCTGCTGCGCGTCGACCTCGACCTGGCCGACGTGGTCTTCGGCGTGCACCGCGAGCTGCGCGTGCAGACGGCGGTGCTGTGCGAGACCTGCGACGGCGCCGCCACCGCGCCCGGCACCAGCCCCGAGCGCTGCACCCAGTGCGGCGGCTCCGGTCACGTGCAGCGGCAGGTGCGCTCGCTGCTCGGCAACGTCGTCACCAACCAGCCGTGCACCATCTGCCAGGGCTTCGGCACCGTGATCCCGCAGCCCTGCCACACCTGCGCCGGCCACGGCCGCGTGCGCGCCGAGCGCACCATCCCGATCGACATCCCCGCCGGCGTCGACACCGGCCTGCGCATCCAGCTGCCCGGTCAGGGCGAGGTGGGTGAGGGCGGCGGCCCCGCCGGCACCCTCTACCTCGAGATCAACGTGCGCCACCACGACGTGTTCAGCCGCGACGGCGACGACCTCCTCGGCACCCTCGAGGTGTCGATGCCGGATGCGGCGCTCGGCGCCCGCGCGACGGTCGAGGGCATCGACGGCCCGGTCGACGTCGAGGTGCGCCAGGGCATCCAGTCGGGCGACGTCATCACCATCGGCGACCGCGGCGTGACCCGCCTGCGCGGCGCCGGCCGAGGCGATCTCAAACTGGGCGTGCAGGTGGTGACGCCGACGAAGACGGACCGGCGCACCGAGGAGCTGCTGCGCGAGCTGAAGGAGCGCACCCGCGCGCCCGAGCCGCAGCTGGCGCAGTTCAAGCAGGGCCTGTTCGCGAAGATGCGCGACCGCTTCCACCTCTGATGGCCCACTGCTACTGGCACGACGCGCTCGCGGGCGCGGCCGCCGGCGACCTCGTCACGCTGACGGGCGAGGAGGCGCACCACGCCGCTGTCGTCTCGCGGATGCGCCGGGGCGAGCGGGTGCTGCTCAGCGACGGTGCCGGGGTGCTCGCGGAGGGCGTGATCGACCGGGCCGAGCGCGAGGGCGTCCACGTCGTGCTGCAGGAGGTGCGCGTCGTGCCCGCGCCGAGTCCGCGCATCGGTCTGGCGCAAGCGCTCGCCAAGGGCGACCGCGCCGAGCTCGCGGTGCAGGCCTCGACCGAGTTGGGCGTCGACGCGATCGTGCCGTGGCAGGCGCGCCGCAGCGTCGTGCAGTGGAAGGGCGAGCGGGGCGAGAAGTCGCTCGATCGCTGGCGGAAGGTGGTGCGGGAAGCCGGCAAGCAGGCGATCCGCGCCCGCCTGCCCGAGGTGGGCGCCGCCGTCGACACCGCGGGGCTCGCGGCGCTGGCGGAGGATTGGCAGCTGCTCGTGCTCGAGCCCACCGCATCCGTCTCGATCCTCGAGGTGCCGATCGAGCGCGACGCGCTGCTCATCGTGGGGCCAGAGGGCGGCATCGACCTGGGCGAGCTCGAGGCGCTCGAGGCGGCCGGCGCCGTGCCGGTGCGCATGGGCGAGCACGTGCTGCGCACCTCGACCGCCGGGCTCGCGGGCATCGTCGCGCTCTCGGCGCGGCTCGGCCGCTGGTGAGCCAGGACGCTCCGAGCGGTGCGAAGGTAGGCTGACGGCATGGCTGAGAGCACCGTGTTCGAGAAGATCATCGCGCGCGAGATCCCCGCGGAGATCGTGCTCGAGAACGACCGCATCATCGCGTTCACCGACATCGCGCCGAAGGCCCCCATGCACGTGCTGGTGGTGCCGAAGACGCCGCAGTACCGCGACGTGGTCGAGCTGGCCGCCGGCGACCCCGAGCTGCTCGGGGAGATCGTGCAGGCGGCGCAGGCGATCGCGCGCGAGCGGGCGGAGGGCGACTTCCGGCTCGTGTTCAACACCGGCGAGCTCGCCGGGCAGACGGTGTTCCACGCGCACGCGCACGTGCTCGCAGGAACCCTTGGAGAGGACTCGCTTGCCTGACGCAACGCAGTCGATCGAGATCGACGGCATCGAGATGGTGCGGCTGCTGGGGCCGCAGGACCGGCTGCTCACGCGCCTCGAGCACGAGCACCCCGACGTGCAGGTGGCAGTGCGGGGCAACCAGGTCACGCTCACCGGCCCGGAGGAGGACGTCGAGGTCGCCCGCCGGCTGGTGCAGGAGCTCGTCGACCTGGTGCGACAGGGCACCCAGCTGACCGGCACCGAGGTGGGCGAGGGCTCGCGCATCCTGCGGCAGGACTCCTCACGCAGCCTCTCCGACGCGATCGGCGAGGTGATCCTCACCTCCAAGGGCAAGTCGATCCGCGCGAAGACCGAGGGGCAGCGCGCCTACGTCGAGGCGATCGAGGCGAGCACCATCGTGTTCGGCATCGGTCCCGCCGGCACCGGCAAGACCTACCTGGCGATGGCCAAGGCGGTGCAGGCGCTGCACCGCAAGGAGGTCAACCGCATCATCCTCACGCGGCCCGCGGTCGAGGCCGGCGAGCGGCTGGGCTTCCTGCCCGGCACGCTCACCGACAAGATCGACCCCTACCTGCGGCCGCTGTACGACGCGCTGAACGAGATGATGGACCCCGAGCTGCTGCCGAAGCTGCTCGCCACCGGCGTCGTCGAGGTGGCGCCGCTCGCGTACATGCGCGGCCGCACGCTGAACGACTCCTTCATCGTGCTCGACGAGGCGCAGAACACCAGTCCGGAGCAGATGAAGATGTTCCTCACGCGCCTCGGCTTCGGCTCGAAGATGGTCGTCACCGGCGACGCGACGCAGGTCGACCTGCCTGCGGGCACCTCGGGGCTGCAGGTGGCGAAGAGCGTGCTGGGCCGCATCGACGACATCCACTTCGCCGAGCTCACCAGCGCCGACGTGGTGCGGCACACGCTCGTGGGCGCGATCGTCGACGCCTACACCGAGCACGACCAGCGGCAGATGGCGCGGCAGGCACGCAAGGGGCAGCAGAACCACCGTGCCCAGGAGCATCACCGAGGAAGGCGCGGCTGATGGCCATCGACATCCTCAACGAGTCCGGCGCCGAGGTCGATGAGGCGCAGCTGCTGCGCCTGGTCGCCTTCGACCTCGAGAAGCTCTTCGTGCACCCCGACGCCGAGGTCTCGATCGCGCTCGTCGACGTCGCGACGATGGAGCAGCTGCACGTGCAGTGGATGGACGAGCCGGGCCCGACCGACGTGCTCTCCTTCCCGATGGACGAGCTGCGACCCGGCTCGCTCGATCGCATGACCCCCGCCGGCCTGCTGGGCGATATCGTGCTCTGCCCCGACGTCGCCGCCGAGCAGGCGAAGGACGCCCGGCACAGCCTCATGACCGAGCTGCGCCTGCTCACCACCCACGGCCTGCTGCACCTGCTCGGCTTCGACCACGCCGAGCCGGCCGACCGCGACGAGATGTTCACGCTGCAGGACAAGCTGCTGGCCGCCTTCGACGACCGCGAGCGCAGTGCGCAGGGCGAACCCGGGCCGGGCCGCACCGCCTGATGTTCGAAACGCTCCTCTTCGTCGGCGCGGCGCTGCTGGTCGCCTTCGGCGCCTGGCTCGCCGCCTGCGACGCGGCGCTGAGCGTCGTCTCGCGCGCCGAGCTGCAGGCGGCGGCCGGGCAGGCCCGGCGCGGCAGGGCGATGCTCGCCATCGCCGACGACCTGCGCAGCCACAGCATGACGCTGCAGTTCGGCCGCATCATGTGCGAGACGGTCGCCGCGGTGCTCATCACGCTCGCAGTCGACTCGCTCGTGGTCGAGTGGTGGATCACGCTGCTCGTCGCCGGCGGCGCCATGATCGTCATCTCCTTCGTCCTGGTCGGCTCCAGCCCACGAGCGGTCGGCCGCACCCACGCCGTCGGCCTGCTGCGCGCATCCGCCGGCTTCATCCGCTTCTGGCGGGTGCTGAGCGGGCCGATCGCCTCGCTGGTCGTGACGATCGGCGACAAGGTGACGCCAGGCAGGCAGCGCGAGACCGCGTTCTCGACCGAGGCGCAGCTGCTGTCGATGGTCGACGCGGCCACCGAGAGCGAGGTGCTCGAGGACGACGATCGCGAGCTCATCCACTCGATCTTCGAGTTCAACGAGACGCTCGTGCGCGAGGTGATGGTGCCGCGGCCCGACATGATCGTCGTCGAGCGCGACACCAGCGCGCAGGACGCGCTGCGGCAGTTCCTCGACAACGGCCTCTCGCGCATGCCCGTGGTGGGGGAGTCGACCGACGAGATCGACGGCATCCTCTACCTGCGCGACGTCGTGCGCAGCCGCACCTGGCGCCCCGACGCGGTCGAGACCGCCGCCGAGCTCGCGCGTCCGGCGATCCTGGTGCCCGAGTCGAAGAAGGCCGACGACACGCTCGCGCTCATGCAGGCCGAGCGGATGCACGTGGCGATGGTCGTCGACGAGTACGGCGGCATCGCGGGCCTGGTGACGCTCGAGGACCTCGTGGAGGAGCTCGTCGGCGAGATCCACGACGAGCACGATCGCGGGCGCGCAGAGGCGGTGGACGCCGGCGAGGGCGTCTGGCACGTCTCCGCCCGGCTGCAGATCGACGAGCTCGGCGACCTGTTCGGGCTCAACCTGGACGACGAGGACGTCGACACGGTCGGCGGCCTGATGCAGAAGGAGCTCGGCCGCATCGCCGAGCTCGGCGACGTCGTCACGGTCGAGGGGCTGCGCCTCGAGGTGCGCTCGCTCGACGGACGCGGCCGCAGCGCCGGCGAGATGGCGGTGCAGCGCGTGGCCGAGCCGGCCCCGCGCACGGGCGAAGGAGCATCATGATGGAGCACGATCAGCAGGGCGACCAGCACGAGGACGCTGCGCACGAGGACGCGGCGAACGAGGACACCGCGCCCGAGGACACCGGGCGCGCCGCGCAGCAGGCAGCGGAGCGCGCGGAGCGCCACCGCAGCGGCTTCGTCACCTTCGTGGGCCGCCCGAACGCCGGCAAATCGACGCTCATGAACGCGCTGGTGGGCGAGAAGATCGCCATCACCTCGTCGAAGCCGCAGACCACCAGGCACGCCATCCGCGGCGTCGTGCACCGTGACGACGCGCAGCTCGTGATCGTCGACACCCCCGGCATGCACAAGCCGCGCACCCTGCTGGGGCAGCGGCTCAACTCGGTCGTGAAGACCACGCTCGGCGACGTCGACGTGATCTGCCTGTGCATCCCCGCCGACGAGCCGATCGGCCCGGGCGACCGCTACATCGACCAGCAGCTCGAGGGCTTCCCGCGCGCGCGGAAGATCGCCATCGTGACCAAGACCGACCGCGCCTCCAAGAAGGCGGTGGCCGCGCAGCTGCTGGCGGTCTCCGAGCTGCGCGAGTGGGATGCCATCGTGCCGATCTCGTCGGTGAAGGGGAGCCAGCTCGACGTGCTCGTCGACCAGCTCGTCGCGCTGCTGCCGGTCGGCCCGCCGCTCTACGAGGCCGACACCACCACCGAGGAGTCGCTCAGCGTGCGGCTCGCCGAGCTCATCCGCGAGGCGGCGCTCGAGGGCGTGCGCGACGAGCTGCCGCACTCGATCATGGTCACGATCGACGACATCGTGCCGCGCGAGGGCCGCGACCTCACCGACGTCTACGCCAACCTCTGGGTCGAGCGCGACAGCCAGAAGGGCATCATCATCGGCAAGGGCGGTTCGCGCCTGCGGCAGGTGGGGGCGGATGCGCGGGCCGAGATCGAGCGCACGCTCGGCACCCAGGTGCACCTCGACCTGCGCGTCAAGGTGGCGAAGGAGTGGCAGGGCGATCCGAAGCAGCTGGGCCGCTTCGGCTTCTGATCCGCGCCTCCGCCCAGCGGATGATTCCGGACTGGGAACCCGACTCCGGCGCCGCCGTCGCCCTAGCCTGAAGCCATGTCCACCGAGGTGAGCCCGGAGGCCGAGCCCGCCTCGGCGGCCGCGCCGACGCATCCGCCGGCCCGCCCGTGGATCGACCGCTCGGCGTTGAAGGCCGACGGCATCCTGGCCGCCGTCACCGTCGGCGTGCTCGCCATCCCCTCGCTGCTGCTGGCGATCGTGATGACCGAGAGCATCCAGTGGGCGCTGTCGCTCGCGGTGACGGCCGCGATCATCGTCGCCATCCTGCTGCGCCGCACCCGCCCGGTGCTGGCGCTGGCCGGGCTGACGCTGCTCGCCCTCGCTCACGTCGCGATGCACGCGTGGATGTATCCGGTCTGGTTCGGCGTGCTCGTGGTGCTCTACTCGGTCGGCCGCTTCAGCCGCTGGCCGGGCAGGCTCATGGGCTTCGGCCTCGCCCTCATCGCGTCTCTGCTCGCGGCCTACTGGCTGGTGGTCGAGACCTCCGTGCAGGGCGTCGAGACCGTGGTCGGCGTGCTCGACGTGCTGGCGTTCCTCTGGATCCCGCCGATGCTGCTGTTCAGCGTCGCCATCCTCACCGGCTGGGGCGTCGCGGCCGTCGACCGCTCGACTGCCGCGACGCAGGTCGCGCAGGTGTCGCTGCGGCGCGCCGACCAGGAGGAGGAGCGCGCGGCGCTCGCCCGTGACATGCACGATGTCGTCGCGCACTCGCTCGCGGTGGTGATCGCGCAGGCCAACGGCGCGCGCTACACGCAGGACCCGGTCGCGAAGGACGCCTCGCTCGCGTCGATCGCGAGCACCGCGAAGGAGGCGCTCGGCGACGTGCGGCTGCTGCTCGCGCAGCTGCGGCACACCGAGGCGCCCGACCCGATCGCGTCGCTCGCCGGTGTCGATGCACTCATCGAGCGGATGCGTGAGGCCGGCCTCGACGTGCGGCTCGAGCGGGCGGGCGAGCCCGTCCCGCTGCCGCGCACGGCCGACATCGCCGCCTACCGCATCCTGCAGGAGGCGCTCACGAACGCGCTGCGGCATGGCGACCGCGACCAGCCGGTGCACGTGCGGCTGCGCGGCGTGCCGCTGCCGGGCGGCCCCGGTGGCATCGTGGTCGACGTGCACAACCGCCTCATGACGGCGCTCGGCCAGCACGGACCGGGCCAGCCCGGTCACGGCGTGCGCGGCATGCACGAGCGCGCACGCCTCGCCGGCGGCGAGGCGTGGACCGGCATCGAGGACGGCTGGTTCCGCGTGCGCGCGGCCTTCCCGGCCGGGCTGCAGTGAGGGGACGGGCGTGATCCGGGTACTGATCGTCGACGACCAGGCGCTGTTCCGCGGCGGCATCCGCATGCTGATCGAGTCGCAGCCCGACATGACGTGCGTGGGCGAGGCCGCCGACGGGGCGCAGGCCGTGCGCCTCGCCGACGAGCAGCAGCCCGACGTGGTGCTGATGGACGTGCGGATGCCGGTGCTCGACGGCATCTCGGCCACCGCCCGCATCGTCGCGGCCAGGCCGCAGAGCCGGGTGCTCGTGCTCACCACCTTCGACCTCGACGAGGCCGCGGCGCGCGCCATCCGGGCCGGCGCATCCGGCTTCATCCTGAAGGACGCGGAGCCCGAGCTCGTGCTCGCGTCGGTGCGCACCGTGCACGCCGGCAACGAGGTGGTCGCCGCGAGCGCGACCCGCGAGCTGTTCAAGGCCTTCGGCGCGCAGCGCCGCTCGGCGCCGGCGGCCTTCGAAGCGCTCACCGACCGCGAGCGGCAGATCTTCGCCCTGGCGGCGAAGGGGCTCTCGAACACCGAGATCGCCCGCAGCGAGTTCGTCTCGGAGGCGACCGTGAAGACCCACATCTCGCGCATCCTGACGAAGCTCGGACTTCGCGACCGCGTGCAGCTGGTCGTGTTCGCCTACGAGCACGGCCTCACCGGCGAGCGCGCCTGACCGGTGACCGAGCGCGCATGACCGGCGAGCGCGCCCGCTGTGGCTCGCCCAGCGACCGCAGGGCAGGATCGAGGCATGCACATCGCTGAGTCCGGGCCGGCGGACGCACCGCCCCTCCTGCTGCTGCACGGCGGCGGCGTCGCCGGCTGGATGTGGCGACCGGTGCTCGAGGCGCTGCGCACGCCGGTCCGCGCGCTCGTGCCCGACCTGCCCGGTCACGGTGCCGACGCATCCGTCGACTACCGCTCGCACGACGAGACAGCCGCCGAGCTCGAGCGGCTGCTCGAGGACCGCGCGCCCGCGGGTGCGACGGTGGTGGGGTTCTCGCTCGGCGGGCAGCTCGCCGTGCTGCTCGCGGCCCGGCGGCCGGAGCTGGTCGCAGACGCTGTGGTGGTCAGCGCCCAGGCCAAGAGCATCGTCATGCCGCAGCTGACGCTCGCGATGCTCGCCGCCGCGGCCCCGCTGGCGAAGTGGCGCCGGTTCGCCCGGCTGCAGGCGAAGGAGCTGTTCGTGCCACAGGCGCTGCTGCCCGAGTACCTCGCCGACAGCGCGCGCATCTCGAAGGCGACGCTGATCGCGAGCGTGGGGGAGAACCTGCGGTTCACCGTGCCGAGCGGATGGGCGAGGCCGGCCGAGCGGGCGGGCGCGGCCCCCAGCGCGCTCGTCGTCGTCGGTGCCGGGGAGCGGGCGCTGATGCGGGACTCGGCGCGCGTGCTGCACGAGGCGCGGGCCGGCAGCGAGCTGCGCGTCGTCGACGGCGTCGGCCACGGCCTGCCGCTGCAGCGGCCCGACCTCCTGGCAGGCATCCTGGACGAGCGGATCGCCCGCGCTCATCCCAGGGGATGATGCGGATCCGACCAGCGCCTGACGATGCCGGCCCCGAGCTTCCGTTGAATGGGAACCATGCACAGCACCGCACAGCCCACCCCCGCACTGGCGCTCCGCGACGTCTCCAAGCGCTACGGCGCCGGCGACGCCACCGTCACCGCCCTCGACAGCGTCGATCTCGAGATCGCTCCCGGCACGCTCACCGCCGTCATGGGCCCGTCCGGCTCGGGGAAGTCGACCCTGCTGCACCTCGCCGCCGGGCTCGACGCGCCCACCTCCGGCGACGTCGTCATCGGCGGCACCTCGGTGGTGGGCCTCGACGACGACGCGCTCACGGCGCTGCGCCGCGAGCAGGTGGGCGTGGTGTTCCAGTCGTTCAACCTGGTGCCCAGCCTCACGGCGCTCGAGAACGTCGAGCTGCCGGCGCTGCTGGCAGGGCGCAGCCCCGACCGCGCCCGCATCGCCGAGCTGCTCGCCGACCTCGGCGTCACCGGCCTCGAGTCGCGCCGCCCACACGAGCTCTCGGGCGGCCAGCAGCAGCGCTTCGCGATCGCCCGCGCGCTCGCCCAGCGGCCCGCGATCGTGCTCGCCGACGAGCCCACCGGCGCCCTCGACTCCGTTACCTCGATCGAGGTGCAGGAGATCCTCGTGCGCCATGCGGCCGCGGGCCAGGCGATCGTCGTCGTCACCCACGACCCGGCGGTGGCAGCCCGAGCCGAGCGCGTCGTCCTGCTGCGCGACGGCCGCATCGACGGCGACCTGCCGGCGACCGACGCCGCCACGATCGCGCAGCGCATGCTCACCGCGGGCGCCCGATGAGCGCGGCAGCGGTGACCGACGCCCGCGCACCAGGGGGAGAGCACCGCACCCGTCGGCGCGCCGACGCCACATCGCGCACCGGGCAGGGCCTCGCCTTCGCGGTGTCGGTGCTCGCCGCCGCCTTCGGCACCTCGCTCGCGACCCTGATGGAGCACGCCGCCCGCGCGCTCTACGGCGAGGCGATGATCGCCGGCAGCGGCACCGCCCGCATCATGCTGGCCATCGCCGGCGTGCTGCTGATCGGCGTCTCGGTGGTGGTCGGCGCGATCGTCGCCAGGCAGGCCTTCACCGGCGCGGTGGAGGACCTGCGCGGCGAGCTCGCACTGCGGCGGCTGCTGGGCGCCTCCTCCCGCGGCGAGCGCCGCCGGGTGCTGCGCGGCTTCGTGCTCGTCGGCGCCGGAGGCGCGCTCGCCGGCTGGCTCGCCGGAGTGCTCGTCGCGATCCCCGTGAGCGCGCTGCTCGCCTCGCTCGGCGAGCGGATGGACATCGCCGGCATGCCGGCGATCGAGCCCTGGGCGGCCGTCCCCGCCCTCGCGGTCGCGGTCGCGGCCGCGCTCTCGGCGCAGCTCGCCACCCGCGAGGTGCTCGCCGTCTCGCCGCTCGAGGCGCTGCGCGGTGCCGAGGTCGACGTCGAGACCACCGTGCAGCGGCGCCGCGTCGCCGGCATCGTGACGCTCGTCGTCGGCGCCGCGCTGCTGGCCGGATCGGTCGCGCTGTCGCTCGTGACGCCCCTCGCGGTGCTCGTCGGCTTCGCCGGCGGCGTCGTCTCCGTCGCGGGCATCATCGCGCTCGCCCCCGCCGTCGTGCCCCCGCTCGTCGCGATCGCCTCGCGCGCCTTCGGCCGGGGCGTGCCCGCTCGCGCCGCCGCCGGAACCCTGGCGACGCATCCGGGACGCACGTCTGCGCTGGTGCTCTCGTTGTTCGCCGGCGCGGCGGTCGTCACCATGATGGTCACCGCCGGCTCATCGCTCACCTCGGCGGTCGTGTCGATCGAGCGCACGCCCGAGTTCAAGGCGGAGCTCGAGTCGATCTACGGCGGAGTCACGACCGTGATCACCGCCATCGTCGGCTTCTCGGCGGTGCTCGCCGTGCTCGGCTTCGTCGCCGCGATGCTGCTGTCGGTGCGGCGCCGCACGCGCGAGATCGGGCTGCTTCGCATGCTCGGGCTGCGCCGCGGGCAGACCCGCACGATGCTGCTCGCCGAGGCGGGTGCGATCACCGTCGTCGCCGTCACGACCGGCTTCGGCATGGGCGTGCTCTACGGCTGGATCGGCACGCAGTCGATGGTCGCCTCGGTCGCCGGCGTCGTCTCCACCGCACCCGTCATCCCCTGGGGGCTGCCCGTCGCGCTGCTCGTCGGCGGCCTCGTCGTCGCGCTCGCCGCGAGCCTGCCCGCAGGGCTCCGCGCCGCATCCGTGCCCCCGCTCGCCGCGGTCGCCGCCGACTGAGCGGTGCTGCCGCGGCGCCCGCCCGACGCCGGCGCCCGGCCGACCCCGGTGCCTGCGCACGCACCCCGGTGGGTATACGCTGGAGGCATGCAGAGCGTGCTGCTCCTTCGTCGCCGCGACGAGGCCTGACACCCGGGCTTCCTCGTCGCGGAGGCTGTCCTGCCCGGACTCAGGAGCGAGCGACAGGAGCACAACGATGAAGAACATGCAGCAGCCGAGCGGGATGCCGGCGCACCGCTACACCCCGTACCACGAGCAGATCAAGGTCGACCTCCCCGATCGCACGTGGCCCTCGAAGCGCATCGAGAAGGCGCCCCGCTGGTGCGCGGTCGACCTGCGCGACGGCAACCAGGCGCTCATCGACCCGATGACGCCCGACCGCAAGCTGATGATGTTCCAGCTGCTGGTGCAGATGGGCTACAAGGAGATCGAGGTCGGCTTCCCGTCGGCGAGCCAGACCGACTTCGACTTCGTGCGCAAGCTCGTCGACGAGGGGCTCATCCCCGACGACGTCACCATCCAGGTGCTGACGCAGTGCCGCGACCACCTCATCCGCCGCACCTTCGAGTCGATCGAGGGCGCGAAGCAGGCGATCGTGCACATCTACAACTCGACCAGCGTGCTGCAGCGCGACGTGGTCTTCCGCAGCGACCGCGAGGGCGTCAAGCAGATCGCCATCGACGGCGCGAAGCTGTGCCTCGAGCTCGAGGGCATGCTGCAGGGCACGAAGGTCTTCTACGAGTACAGCCCCGAGTCGTACACCGGCACCGAGCTCGACTACGCGCTCGAGGTGTGCAACGCGATCATCGAGACGCTCGACGCGCGCCCCGAGCGCCCCGTCATCATCAACCTGCCCTCGACGGTGGAGATGGCGACGCCGAACGTCTACGCCGACTCGATCGAGTGGATGCACCGCAACCTCGCACGCCGCGAGTCGGTCATCCTCTCGCTGCACCCGCACAACGACCGCGGCACGGGCGTGGCGGCGGCCGAGCTGGGCTACATGGCCGGCGCCGACCGCATCGAGGGCTGCCTGTTCGGCAACGGCGAGCGCACCGGCAACGTCGACCTCGTCGCGCTGGGGCTCAACCTCTTCACGCAGGGCATCGACCCCGAGATCGACTTCTCCGACCTCGACCACGTGCGCCGCGTCGCCGAGCACTGCAACCAGCTCAGGGTGCACGAGCGCAGCCCCTGGGCCGGCGACCTCGTCTACACCGCTTTCTCGGGCTCGCACCAGGATGCGATCAAGAAGGGCTTCGAGCGGATGGCCTCCGACGCCGCCGCTGCCGGCAAGACCGTGGACGAGATGACGTGGGCGGTGCCGTACCTGCCGATCGACCCGAAGGACGTCGGCCGCAGCTACGAGGCCGTCATCCGTGTCAACTCGCAGTCGGGCAAGGGCGGCGTCTCGTACCTGCTGAAGGCCGACCACGGGCTCGACCTGCCGCGACGCCTGCAGATCGAGTTCTCGAACATCGTGCAGGCCCGCACCGACAGCGAGGGCGGCGAGGTCTCGAGCGACGAGATCTGGTCGATCTTCGGCGACGAGTACCTGCCGAACCCCTCGCGCCTCGCGGAGGACCAGTGGGGCCGCTTCGAGCTGCGCGAGGTCTCGGCCTCGTCGACCATGGGCGGCGACACCACGCTCGAGGTGGTGCTGCGCGACGAGCAGCAGCTGCGCGACGTCACCGCCAGCGGCAACGGCCCGATCGACGCGCTGCTGTCGCTGCTGCGGGCCGAGGGCGTCGAGGTCTCGCTGCACGACTACGTCGAGCACACGCTCTCGGCAGGGCAGGATGCGCAGGCGGCCGCCTACGTCGAGCTCGAGCTGGGCGGTGAGCGCTACTGGGGCGTCGGCATCGACCACTCCTCGAGCCACGCCTCGCTCGCCGCGATCGTCTCGGCCGTCAACCGGGGCCTGCGCACCCGAGTCGTCGAGCACGCGAAGGTCTAGGTGCCCACCTACCGCGACGAGGGCGTCGTCCTCCGCACCCACCAGCTGGGGGAGGCCGACCGCATCGTCACGTTGCTGACCCGCGAGCACGGCAAGGTGCGCGCGGTCGCGAAGGGCGTGCGGCGCACCTCGTCGCGCTTCGGCGCGCGGCTCGAGCCGTTCATGGTGGCCGATCTGCAGTTCGCGGTCGGCCGCAGCCTCGACATCGTCACGCAGGCGGTGACGCTCGGCTCCTACGCGCCGGTGATCGTCGCCGACTACCGCGCCTACACGGCGGCCGCGGCGATGGTCGAGACCGCCGACCGGCTCACCGACGAGGACGGCTCGCGACAGCAGTACCTGCTGCTGGTGGGCGCGCTGCGCAGCCTCGCTCGCTCCGAGCATGACCCCTCCCTCACGCTCGATTCCTATCTGCTGCGCGCGCTGTCGGTGGCGGGTTGGGCGCCGTCCTTCGGCGACTGCGCCGTGACGGGGGAGCCCGGCCCGCACCGCGCCTTCGTGCCGCAGCTGGGCGGCGTGGTCGCCGACAGCGCCGCCCCGCCGGGAGCGCTGCGCATCGATGCGCAGACGCTCGAGCTGCTGACGGCGCTGCTGACCGGCGACTGGGCCGCCGCCGAGGCGACCCACCAGGGCGTCCGCGGCCGCGCATCCGGTGCCGTCGGCGCCTATGTGCAGTGGCACCTCGAGCGTGGGCTCCGCAGCCTCGAGCACGTCGATCGGGGCGGCCGGTGAGCGAGGCGGGCCGCGACCCGGGCATCGAGCGCAAGCCCATCGACTGGACGGGCGAGCACCCGCCCGCCTACGAGCGCGGCAGCCTGCCGGGGCACGTCGCGATCATCATGGACGGCAACGGTCGCTGGGCGAACCAGCGCGGCCTCACCCGCACGCAGGGGCACGCGGCGGGCGAGGCGGTGCTGCTCGACGTGGTCGCCGGCGCCCTGCAGGCAGGCATCCAGCACCTGTCGGTCTACGCCTTCTCGACCGAGAACTGGAAGCGCAGCCCAGACGAGGTGCGCTTCCTGATGGGCTTCAACAAGGCCGTGCTGCGGCGTCGGCGCGACCAGCTCGACGCCTGGGGCGTGCGCGTGCGCTGGGCAGGCAGGCGGCCGCGGCTGTGGGCCTCGGTCATCAAGGAGCTCGAGGAGGCCGAGCGGCGCACGGCGGGCAACCGCACCATGACGCTGCAGATGTGCGTGAACTACGGCGGCACGGTGGAGATCACGGATGCGGTGCGCTCGATCGCCGCGGACGTCGCGGCGGGCAGGCTCAAGCCATCCGGCGTCACGGACAAGCTGCTGCGCAGCCGCATGTACAACCCGGATGTGCCGGACGTCGACCTGTTCATCCGCTCCTCCGGCGAGCAGCGGATCTCGAACTTCCTGACCTACCAGGGCGCCTACGCCGAGATGGTCTTCCTCGACCGCCTCTGGCCCGACTTCACGCGGAACGATCTCTGGCACGCGCTCGACATCTACACCGGCCGGGACCGCCGCTTCGGCGGCGCGGTCGACTCGCCCGATCAGGCCTGAGGCGCCTGCAGCCGCTTGCGCCAGGGGTGGTCATCGGCCAGTCGCTCGGTGAGCCACGTGCGCGACTCGGCGTCCAGCGAGGGCAGCGCCTCGTCGAGCCACTCCACCTCGGTGTGGTCGGCTGCCCCGTAGGCCAGCACGACCTGGGGCTTGGCGAAGCGGATGCCGTCCTGCACCGTGAGCGCGTCCTGCAGGGGCATCGTCACGGCGGTGTCGCGGCGGAAGCGCCAGGTCTCGCCGTCGCTCGGGTCGAGCAGCACCTCGTACTCCCACAGGCTGTACGCGCTGCGACGCAGCCAGATGCTCGTCGTGCCGATCGGCAGCACGTCGGAGTCGTGGGGGAGCAGAGGCTTCAGCGCACCCTGGAAGGCGCACCACAGCTGCCACTTGCCGCCCAGCCAGCCGCGCAGCAGGCTGAGCTCGCTGCGTGGGATGACGACGTCGATGTCGCCGTGCGGTCGAGCGATGCCCGATGCGGCGTCGAGCGCCCAGCCTCCGCCGATCCACCAGGAGCCGGAATAGCCGTCGAGCAGCTCGGCGACATCGGAGGGCCAGCGCTCTGCCCAAGCGCCGTAGAGCTCGCGACCAGCATCGCTCTGCATCAGCCCTCCTCGCCGTGGGATCCGGGCGCGCGCGCCCAGGCCGTGAGCCTATCCCAGGGCGCTATGCCGTCGCAGTCCACGGATGCGTCGCCGACGGCCACGCGGACGGCGGCCGATCGGTAGAATCGAAGTTCACGTGCCGCACCCCAGCCAGGGGCGCACGGCCGACCCCGAGGAGCATCCGTGGCCCAGAACCGTCTCGACGCCGTCATCAACCTCGCGAAGCGACGCGGCTTCGTATTCCAGGCGGGCGAGATCTACGGAGGATCCCGGTCGGCGTGGGACTACGGGCCCCTCGGCGTGGCGCTGAAGGAGAACATCAAGCGCCAGTGGTGGAAGACCTTCGTGCAGGGCCGCGACGACATGGTCGGCCTCGACTCCTCGATCATCCTGCCCACCGCCGTCTGGCACGCATCCGGTCACGTCGCCACCTTCACCGACCCGCTCGTCGAGTGCCTGCAGTGCCACAAGCGCCACCGCCAGGACCACCTGCAGGAGGCGTACGAGGTGAAGAAGGGCCGCGCCGCCGCCTCGATGGACGACATCACGTGCCCTGACTGCGGCACCACCGGCAAGTGGACCGAGCCGCAGATGTTCTCGGGCCTGATGAAGACCAACCTCGGCCCGGTCGACAACGAGACCGGCCTGCACTACCTGCGCCCGGAGACCGCGCAGGGCATCTTCACGAACTTCCTGAACGTCGTGACCGTCTCGCGCAAGAAGCCGCCGTTCGGCATCGGCCAGGTCGGCAAGGCCTTCCGCAACGAGATCACGCCCGGCAACTTCATCTTCCGCACCCGCGAGTTCGAGCAGATGGAGATCGAGTTCTTCGTGCCGCCCGCCGAGGCCCCCGAGTGGTTCGACACCTGGGTCGAGGCGTGCTGGGCATGGTTCCTCGACCTCGGCATCACTGAGGCGAACATGCGCCGCTTCGACGTTCCGGAGGAGGAGCGCGCGCACTACTCGGCCGCCACGATCGACTTCGAGTACCGCTTCGGCTTCCAGGGCTCCGAGTGGGGCGAGCTCATGGGCGTCGCCAACCGCACCGACTTCGACCTGGGCGCGCACTCGAGCGCATCCGGCAAGGATCTCGTCTACTTCGACCAGGCCTCCGGCGAGAAGTACACGCCGTACGTGATCGAGCCCTCCTTCGGCCTCACTCGCAGCATGATGGCGTTCCTGGTCGATGCGTACGACGAGGAGGAGGTGCCCAACGCCAAGGGCGGCACCGACACTCGCACCGTGCTGCACCTCGACCCGCGCCTCGCGCCCGTGAAGGTCGCCGTGCTGCCCCTGAGCCGCAACGAGCAGCTCTCGCCGCTCGCGCGCGAGATCGCCGGCCGCCTCCGCACGCACTGGGCGATCGACTTCGACGACGCCGGGGCCATCGGCCGCCGCTACCGCAGGCAGGACGAGGTGGGCACGCCCTACTGCGTCACCGTCGACTTCGACTCGCTCGAGGACGGCGCCGTGACGGTGCGCGAGCGCGACTCGATGCAGCAGACGCGCGTGAAGGTCGACGAGCTCGAGGCGCACCTCGCGCAGGGGCTCATCGGCGCTTGAATGTGGGGAGCATGAGCATGGCGACGGGCACACTGCCGGCGCTGTCGATCGGGCCCATCGCCCTCGACACGCCGGTCGTGCTCGCGCCCATGGCCGGCATCACCAACACGGCCTTCCGGCGGCTGTGCCGCGAGTACGGCGCCGGGCTCTACGTGAGCGAGATGATCACCACCCGCGCGCTCGTCGAGCGCACGCCCGAGACCATGCGGCTCATCAGCCACCACCCCTCCGAGTCGCTCCGCTCGGTGCAGCTCTACGGCGTCGACCCGAAGACCGTCGAGCAGGCGGTGGCGATCCTGGTCGACGAGGATCGGGCCGACCACATCGACCTGAACTTCGGCTGCCCGGTCCCGAAGGTCACGCGCCGCGGCGGTGGCAGCGCCCTGCCGTGGAAGCGCGAGCTGTTCGCGGCGATCGTGCAGCGCGCGGTGCAGCGCGCCGGCGACATCCCCGTCACCGTGAAGATGCGCAAGGGCATCGACGACGAGCACCTCACCTACCTCGACGCCGGCCGCATCGCCGAGGACGCCGGCGTAGCAGCCGTCGCCCTGCACGGCCGCACCGCGGCGCAGCACTACTCCGGGCAGGCCGACTGGGATGCCATCGCGGCGCTGAAGCAGCACGTCACCTCGGTGCCGGTGCTCGGCAACGGCGACATCTGGCAGGCAGAGGATGCGCTGCGCATGCTCGAGCAGACCGGCGCCGACGGCGTCGTGGTCGGCCGCGGCTGCCTGGGCAGGCCGTGGCTGTTCGGCGACCTCGCCGCTGCCTTCTCCGGCAGCGACGAGCGCCACCGGCCGAACCTCGGGCAGGTGGCGGATGCGTTCCGTCGCCACGCCGAGCTGCTGGTCGAGTTCTTCAATGAGCAGGATCGCGCCTGCCGCGACATCCGCAAGCACGTCGCCTGGTACTTCAAGGGCTACCCGATCGGCGGCGACGCCCGGCGCGCGCTCGCCGCGGTCTCGTCGCTCGCCGAGCTCGACGAGCTGCTCGGTGCGCTCGACCGGGAGTCGCCCTACAACGCCGAGGGCGTCGAGGGGCAGCGCGGCCGCGCCGGCAGCCCGCGCAAGCCGGCGCTGCCGGACGGCTGGCTCGAGAGCCCCGAGCTGAGTCCTGCGCAGCGCGAGGCGCTGATCGAGGACGAGAGCGATACCCGTGGCGGTTGACGAGCGGGGCTACGGCGAGCACGACGCCGAGCGGCGCCTGCCGGAGGTGCACCGCTCCGCACGCACCGACTTCGCGCGCGATCGCGCACGGCTGCTGCACTCGAGCGCCTTCCGCAGGCTCGGGCAGAAGACGCAGGTGCTCTCGCCCACCATGGGCTTCGACGACTCCCGCACCCGCCTGACGCACTCGCTCGAGGTGGCGCAGGTCGGCCGCGAGATCGCCGGCGAGCTGCGGCTCGACCCCGACATCGTCGACACCGCGTGCCTCGCCCACGACATCGGGCATCCGCCCTTCGGCCACAACGGCGAGAAGGGCCTCAACGAGTGGGCGCTGGCGATCGGCGGCTTCGAGGGCAACGCGCAGACGCTGCGCGTGATCACGCGGCTCGAGCCGAAGGTGCTGCAGGGCGGCCGCCCCTACGGGCTGAACCTCACGCGCGCGAGCGTCGACGCCGCGTGCAAGTATCCGTGGCCGGCCGCGTCTGACGTCCACGACGCATCCGGTCGCATCAAGTTCGGCTACTACGCCGACGACCGCGAGGTCTTCGAGTGGATGCGCGAGGGCGCGCCCGAGGGCAGGCCGTCGATCGAGGCGCAGGTGATGGATCTCGCCGACGACATCGCGTACTCGGTGCACGACTTCGAGGATGCGGTGGTCGGCGGCTACGTCGACGTCGCGAAGCTGCAGAGCCGGGTCGGGCACGACGAGCTCGTCTCGATGATGATGACCTGGGTCGGGCCGGAGTTCACGCGCGACGACCTGCTCGCCGCCTTCGACCGGCTCGACGACCTCGAGACCTGGGTGCGCTCGTTCGACGGCTCGCGCGCCGACCATGCCCGCCTCAAGAACCTCACCTCGAAGCTGATCGGGCGCTTCGCCAATGCGGCGATCCGGCTGACGCGCGAGACGCACGAGGGGCCGCTGGCCCGGTTCGGCGGCACGGTCGAGGTGCCGCGCGAGGTGCGCGCCGAGATCGCGGTGCTGAAGGGCACGGCGGCGAGCTTCATCCTCGCCGAGCGGCGCCAGCCCATCTACGCGAGCCAGCGGCGGGTGCTGCAGGAGCTGGCGGATGCGCTGCTGCGCATCGGGCCCGACGCCCTCGATCGCGCCTACGCCGACGACTGGGCGGCCGCTGCCGACGCGGCCGCGAGGGCGCGCGTCGTCGTCGACCAGGTGGCGAGCCTGACCGATCGCGGCGCCTTCGCGTGGCACGAGCGGTACGTCGGGGACTGAGGGGGGCGGCGATGGCGGGGAGGATCCGGCGCAGCGACATCGATGAGCTGCGCGCACGCATCTCGATCGTCGACGTCGTCGGCGAGCACGTCACGCTGAAGAACGCCGGCGTCGGGAGCATGAAGGGCCTGTGCCCGTTCCACGACGAGCGCACCCCGTCGTTCCACGTGCGGCCCGCGGTGGGCCGCTACCACTGCTTCGGCTGCGGCGAAGACGGCGACGCCTTCCAGTTCGTGATGGCGATGGACCACACCTCGTTCGCCGAGACGGTCGAGCGCTTCGCGGCGCAGCTGGGCTACACCCTGCACTACGAGGACGGCAAGCCGCAGGAGGAGACCAGCGGCCGACTGCGACTGCTGGAGGCGAGCCGCGCGGCGGAGGCCTTCTTCCAGGAGCAGCTGCTCACGCCCGCCGCGGCGCTCGGGCAGCAGTTCCTGGGGGAGCGCGGCTTCGACCTGGCCGCCGCGCAGCGCTTCGGCGTCGGCTACGCCCCGGCGTCGTTCGAGGCGCTGAAGCAGCATCTGCGCGGCAAGGGCTTCACCGAGGCCGAGCTGCTGAGCGCCGGCCTGCTCAGCGAGGGGCAGCGCGGCAGCTACGACCGCTTCCGGGGTCGCCTCATCTGGCCCATCCGCGACGTGGCGGGTGCCACCGTCGGCTTCGGTGCCCGGCGCCTCTCGGATGACGACAAGGGCCCCAAGTACCTGAACTCGCCCGAGACCCCGATCTTCCGCAAGAGCCAGGTGCTGTACGGTCTCGACCTCGCCAAGCGCGACATCGCCAAGGGGCACGAGGCGGTCGTGGTCGAGGGCTACACGGATGTGATGGCCTGCCATCTCGCGGGCGTCACGACCGCGGTCGCCACCTGCGGCACCACATTCGGCGTCGACCACATCAAGGTGCTGCGCCGCGTGCTCGGCGACGTCTCCACCACCGACACGCGCTCCCTCGGCCGGGTCATCTTCACCTTCGATCCCGACGAGGCCGGGCAGAAGGCCGCCGCCCGCACCTTCGCCGAGGAGCAGCGCTTCGCCGCGCAGACCTTCGTCGCGGTGCCACCGGAGGGCCTCGACCCCTGCGACCTGCGGCTGGAGCGCGGCGACGACGCGGTGCGCAAGCTGGTGCAGCAGCGTCGTCCGCTGTTCGAGTTCATGCTGCGGCGCATCGTCGCCGAGCACGACCTCGAGACGGTCGAGGGGCGTGTCGCGGCCATGCGGCGCGCGGCGCCGGTGCTGCAGTCGATCCGCGACCGTGCGCTCTCCGACGGCTACGTGCGCACGGTCGCCGGCTGGCTGGGGGTTGGTCCGGATGAGGTCAGCCGCGCGGTACGGCAGGCGGGGCCGCGGCCGACGCCCACTTCTGAGGGCGCCGCACCCGCGCATCCGCCCGCTGACGTGGCGCTGAAGCAGCTCGAGCACGATCCGGCTTCACGGCTCGAGCGGGATGCGATCGCGGCGCTCCTGCAGCAGCCAGATGTGCTCGGCAAGGATCTCGCCGCACGCGGCGCCTCGGCCTACATCGCGAATCCCTCGCTCGCCGTGGTGCGCGACGGCGTGCTGGCCTCGCTCGATGCGATCGAGGCGTCGGACTTCTCGGAGCGCGTCGCAGAGACGGTGCCGGCGGAGATCGTGCCGCTGGTGCGCACGCTCGCGATGTCACCCATCCCGCAGGGCTCCGCCGAGGGCGTGAAGGCCTACGTGCGCGGTGTGGTGTCGTCGCTCGTCGACCGCGACATCCTGCGACGCAAGGCCGAGATGCTCGGCAGCCTGCAGCGGCTGGGCGCCGCAGACCCCGAGGCCGCGAAGCGACTCCAGGAGCAGCTGGTCGAGCTCGAGCGAGAGCGGCGGTCGCTGCGCTCTGAGTGATTCGCGCGCAGCCTCGGTGACTCGTCTACGGCACCAGGAAGTTGATCTGGAAGTGCTCGCCGACGACGGCGTCGACGTGTTCGAGGTCGCCTGCCCCTGCGGGGCATTCCGCGCGGATCGAGCTCGTCATGGAGCCCGACTGGAAGTTGCGGGCGTACCAGGCGTGCACGCTGCCGTCCTCGGGCTCCTCGAAGATCGAGAGCATCTCGACCGATGAGCCCTGCGATGACGGGTCGAGCGTGAAGATGTCGGCCTCCCACTCGTCGGGGCTCGAGTCCGAGAGGATGCCGAGGGTCACCTCCGAGCTCTCGCCCTCGTCGGTCGAGTCACTGTCTTGCGCGCCCTGGTAGGCCCAGAAGGAGCAGCCGGTCGCCGTCTCGATGACACTGATCGTGGGGCCGATGGGGAAATCCGACTCGGGCTGCAACTCGAATGCGTCGTCGGTGATGACGCTGGTCTCCCAGCCGCCGACCGTTCCGGGTGGCAGCTCCGTGCCGATCGCGACCAGTTCGGGCAGCGCACCGTCCGCGCTGGGCTGTGGCGTCGGAGCCCCTGCGGTCTCGGCCGGGTCGGTGGTGGCCGAGGGCTGCGGCGAGGCCGAGGGCGCCTGCGGCGGGGCAGTCGGCAGCGCCGGAGGCATGATGCACCCAGAGAGCGAGACGGCGATCCCCGTGGCGAGGACGACGAGCGGGAGCGCCTTCGAGGGGCGAGTGACAGGCGACATGCGAACTCCAAGGCGCGGTGCAGCGAGATGATCGCACGCTAGCGCAACCGCGCTCACCGCGCGGTGACAACGGGCCGGTGTCGACGAAGCGGCCGGGTCACAGCCGCATCACGATGTGGGCTGCCGGCCCGAGATCGAGCGCGATCGGTCGGTCGGGCGGAGTGCACCGACGGTCGAAGAGTGCGCGGAGCCGTGGTTCGACACCAGGCGGTTCCGGTCGCGCCCCGATGCCGCGCGGTCGCGCTTTCGGTCGTGGTCGCGGTCGCACTTCCGGTCGCACGGCCATGCGGCGGCGGCGCCCTCGTCACGGGTGTCGGCGGCGAGATCTCGGCGTCGAACGCGTCGTCGGGGAGCTTGATGGCGAGCGCGGGTATCGCCGCTGCCGCGACGCTGCCGGCGCTGCTGGGCGCCGACGCGTCGCCGTTGCGGCTGGTGCGTGCGTAGCGGTCTGCGGGGCGCAGCTGGGGGATGATGCGCCAGTTGCCGGGTTCTGGGCCTGCGGCTTCGATGCGGAGGCGGCCGGCGTGGATCTCGTGGTGGTGGTAGACGCAGACGAGGATGCCCCAGTCGATGTCCGTCGGGCCGCCGTCGTCCCAGGGGTTGATGTGGTGCGCCTCGCACCAGGACGCGGGCATGCCGCAGCCGGGCACCCGGCAGCCCTTGTCGCGGGCGGCCAGCGCGCGCCGCTGGGCGCGGTTGAACAGCCGCTCGGTGCGGCCCAGGTTGAGCACCTGGTCGACGCCGTTGACGACTGCGTGGTGGATGGTCGAGTCGCACGCGAGCCGCCCGACGGTCTCGATTGGCACGAGCGCGCCCGTATGCTCG
>FOZN01000004.1 GCA_900114805.1 Agrococcus baldri
CCTCCGCGCTTGCGTGGACCCTGGTGTGTTCAAGCGGCTCGATCGAGCCGACGCACGAAAACACAATGCCCTCGTCCGAGCATTCACGCGAAGACTGGCCACTCGAGCGGGGGACTGGCCACTCGAGCGGGGGACTGGCCACTCGAGCGGGGGACTGGCCACTCGAGCGGGGGACTGGCCACTCGAGCGGGGGGCTGGCCACTCGAGCGGGGGGCTGGCCACTCGAGCGGGGGGCTGGCCACTCGAGCGGGGGGCTGGCCACTCGAGCGGGGGACTGGCCACTCGAGCGGGGGACTGGCCACTCGAGCGGGGGACTGACCACTCGAGCGGGGGAGCGGCCAATCTCGCGTTCGGGCGTGCGGTGTCGCTACTTCTTGTCGGCGTCGCCCGCGTCGCCCTCGGCGGCCTCAGCCTCAGCCGCGGCCTCCTCGAGCTCTGCCGCAGCCGTGGCATCGACCGCGGCGGTCGGCGCCGGGATGCGGCGGCCGGATGCCGCCTCGTCGCCGGCGCGGCCGGCAGCGGTCAGCACCAGCTGCAGCAGCTCGTCGAACTGCAGCGCCATCTCCTGCGCGCCCTCGCCGGGCCACACGTGCAGCGGCCGGGCGGCGCCCTGCGCCTGCTGCATCGAGGTGCGCTCGGGCAGCACCGCGTCGAGCACGAGCGGGCCGAACATGTCCTTGAGCTCCTGGATGCGGTACTGGTGCTCGAGCGACTGCGGCCGCGCGCGGTTCACGACGATGCCGAGCGGCTGCAGGCGCGGGCTGAGACCGCGGCGGATCTCCTCGATCGCGCGCAGCGCGCGGTCGGCGGCGGCGACCGAGAACAGGCCGGGCTCGGTGACCACCAGCACGCGGTCGGAGGCCGCCCAGGCGGTGCGCGTGAGCGCGTTGAGCGAGGGGGCGCAGTCGACCAGCACGAGGTCGTAGTCGTTCTCGACGGTCGTGAGGGCCGTCTCGAGCTTCCAGATGTCCTTGATGGTGGGGTGCGGGCCGTCGAAGTTGATGGCCGAGGGCGAACCGATCAGCACGTCGATGGTGCCGCCGTGGCCCTGGGTCCACCCCGAGGGCGAGATCGCCTGCTGGACGACCTTGTCCTTCGGGTTGGCGAGCACATCGGCGATGTTGAGGCGGCCCTCGATCTCGATGTCCATGCCGGTGGAGGCATCGGATTGCGGGTCGAGATCGACCACCAGGGTGCGGAGACCCTTCGCGAATGCGGCGGAGGCGAGACCGAGCGTCACCGTGGTCTTGCCGACGCCGCCTTTGAGGGAGCTGATCGAGAGTACGTGCACGGCGGCCAAGCCTAGCGGCACTAGATTGGATCGGAAACGCCGCCACACCTCGGAGGGTTCCTGCATGTTCACGAAGCTGCTCGTAGCCAACCGCGGCGAGATCGCGATCCGAGCCTTCCGGGCAGCCAATGAGCTGGGGGTGAAGACGGTCGCCGTCTTCGCCCACGAGGACCGAAACTCGCTGCACTGCCAGAAGGCCGACGAGGCCTACCAGATCGGCGAGCCGGGCCGGCCGGTGCGCGCGTACCTGACGGTGAGCGAGATCATCCGGGTCGCCAAGGATGCCGGCGCCGACGCGATCTACCCCGGCTACGGCTTCCTGAGCGAGAACCCCGAGCTCGCCACCGCCGCCGCAGAGGCCGGCATCACCTTCGTCGGCCCCGGCGCATCGGTTCTGGCCATGGCCGGCAACAAGGTGACGGCGAAGGAGCACGCGATCGCCGCTGGCGTGCCCGTGCTGGCCTCGACGCCCGCCACCACCGACATGGACGTGCTGCTCGCCGGCGCCGACGAGATCGGCTTCCCGGTCTTCTGCAAGGCGGTCGCCGGCGGCGGCGGCCGTGGGATGCGGCTGGTCCAGCGTCGCGAGGACCTCCGGGAGGCGCTGGAGGCCGCGATGCGCGAGGCCGACAGCGCGTTCGGCGACGCCACCATGTTCATCGAGCAGGCCGTCGTGCGCCCGCGCCACATCGAGGTGCAGATCCTCGCCGACGCCACCGGCGAGACGGTGCACCTGTTCGAGCGCGACTGCTCGGTGCAGCGCCGCCACCAGAAGGTGGTCGAGCTCGCGCCCGCGCCCAACTTGAGCGAGGAGCAGCGCGCGGCGATGTACCGCGACGCGATCGCCTTCGCGAAGTCGATCGGCTACGTCAACGCCGGCACGGTCGAGTTCCTGCTCGACACCGCCGGCGAGCGCGCCGGCGAGCACGTGTTCATCGAGATGAACCCGCGCATCCAGGTCGAGCACACCGTCACCGAGGAGATCACCGACGTCGACCTCGTCGGCAGCCAGATCCGCATCGCCGCGGGGGAGACGCTGGCAGAGCTCGGGCTGCAGCAGCAGCACATCGAGATGCACGGCGCCGCGCTGCAGTGCCGTGTGACGACCGAGAACCCGGCGGACGGCTTCCGCCCCGACACCGGCCGCATCACCGCCTACCGCTCGCCCGGCGGCGCCGGCGTCCGCCTCGACGGCGGCACCATCAACCCCGGCACCGAGGTGAGCCCCCACTTCGACTCCATGCTCGCGAAGGTCACCTGCCGCGGCCGCGATCTCGACACCGCCATCCGCCGTGCCCACCGCGCGGTCAGCGAGTTCCGCATCCGCGGCGTGGCCACGAACATCCCGTTCCTGCTGAACCTGCTCGACGACGAGGAGTTCCGCGCCGGCGACGTCTCGACGCACTTCATCGACGAGCACCCCGAGCTCACGCGCATCAACCCGCCGAAGGACCGTGCCTCGAAGGTGCTCTCGTGGCTGGCCGACGTGACCGTCAACCAGCCGCACGGCTCGGCCGACGGCGTCATCAACCCGGCGATCAAGCTGCCCGAGATCGACCTCGACGCGCCCGCGCCCGACGGCGAGCGCCAGCGGCTGCTCGAGCTCGGCCCGGCCGGCTGGGCGGGCGCACTGCGCGAGCGCACCTCGCTCGCGGTCACCGAGACCACCTTCCGCGACGCGCACCAGTCGCTGCTCGCCACCCGCGTGCGCACCGCCGACCTGGTCGCGGTCGCGCCGCACGTGGCGCGCATGACGCCACAGCTGCTGTCGATGGAAGCCTGGGGAGGCGCCACCTACGACGTGGCGCTGCGCTTCCTGGGGGAGGACCCGTGGGAGCGCCTCGCCCGCATCCGTGAGGCGATGCCCAACATCCCGCTGCAGATGCTGCTGCGCGGCCGCAACACCGTCGGCTACACGCCCTACCCGACCGAGGTCACGACGGCGTTCGTGGAGGAGGCGGCCGCGACCGGCATCGACGTGTTCCGCATCTTCGACGCGCTCAACGACGTCGACCAGATGCGGCCGGCGATCGATGCGGTGCTGGAGACCGGCACCACGGTCGCCGAAGTGGCCTTCTGCTACTCGGGCGACATGCTGAACCCGGCCGAGGATCTCTACACGCTCGACTACTACCTGCGGCTCGCCGAGCGCATCGTCGACGCCGGTGCGCACGTGCTGGCGATCAAGGACATGGCGGGTCTGCTGCGCGCCGGGGCGGCCTCCAAGCTCGTCACTGCGCTGCGCGAGCGATTCGACCTGCCGGTGCACCTGCACACGCACGACACCGCCGGCGGCCAGCTCGCCACCCTGCTCGCCGCCTCGGAGGCGGGCGTCGACGCCGTCGACGTGGCCAGCGCGCCGATGTCGGGCACCACCAGCCAGCCGTCGCTGTCGGCGCTCGTCGCCGCCGTCGCCCACACCGAGCGCGACACGGGCATCTCGCTGGATGCAGTGAGCGAGCTCGAGCCCTACTGGGAGGCCGTGCGGCGCCTCTACAAGCCGTTCGAGTCGGGCCTGCCCGGCCCCACCGGGCGCGTCTACCACCACGAGATCCCCGGCGGCCAGCTCTCGAACCTGCGCCAGCAGGCGATCGCGCTCGGCCTCGCGGACGACTTCGAGAAGATCGAGGACTGGTACGCCGCGGCGTCCCGCATCCTGGGCCGCCCGACGAAGGTCACGCCCTCGTCGAAGGTGGTCGGCGACCTGGCGCTGCAGCTGGTCGCGCAGGGCGTGAGCCCCGAGGAGTTCGAGGCCGACCCGCGGGGGTTCGACATCCCCGACTCGGTGATCGGCTTCATGGCGGGCGAGCTGGGCGACCTGCCCGGCGGCTGGCCCGAGCCCTTCCGCTCGAAGGTGCTCGCCGGGCGCGAGGTCGACATCTCGGTCACGCCGCTCGAGCCCGAGCAGGCCGCGCGGCTGCAGGAGCCCGGCGCCGATCGCCAGCACGCGCTCAACGAGCTGCTCTTCGCCGGTCCCACCAAGGCCTTCGACGAGAGCCGCGAGCAGTATGGCGATCTCTCGGTGGTCGACACGATCGACTACCTCTACGGCATGCAGCAGAGCGTGGAGCACCACGTCGGCATCGGCCGCGGCGTCACCCTCAACGTCGAGCTCGAGGCGGTCGGCGAGCCCGACGACGACGGCATGGTCACCGTCATGACGGTGCTGGGCGGCCAGCTGCGCCCCGTCTACGTGCGCGATCGCTCGGTGAAGGTCGAGAAGCCGCAGGTGGAGAAGGCGGATGCGTCAGTGCCGGGCCAGATCGCAGCCCCCTTCGCGGGGGCGGTCACCGTCAAGGTCGCCGAGGGCGACACGGTCGCGGCCGGCGACGCCGTCGCCACCATCGAGGCGATGAAGATGGAGGCCGCGATCACGACCCCGGTCGCCGGCACGATCGAGCGGCTCGCGCTGCCGGGCACGACACCGGTGCAGGCGGGCGACCTGATCGTGGTGGTGGCGCCGGCATGAGCGTGCGCGAGATCCGGGTCTTCGGCGATCCGGTGCTGCGAGAGCGCGCCACGCCCGTCGAGCCGGGGTCCGCCGCCACGGCCGCGCTGGTGCAGGACCTGCTCGACACGGTGCAGCTGCCCGGCCGTGCGGGTGTCGCGGCCTGCCAGATCGGGGTCGCGAAGGCCGCCTTCTCCTTCCTCGTCGACGGCGAGCTCGGCTACGTGCTCAACCCGCGCATCGACGAGGTGCGCGGCGAGCCCGAGCTGGTGGACGAGGGCTGCCTGTCGGTGCCGGAGCTCGGGTTCCCCACCCCGCGCCATCCGTTCTGCCGCGTCATCGGCGTCGACACCGCCGGCGACGAAGTCGTCCTCGAGGGGGAGGGTCTGATGGCGCAGATGCTGCAGCACGAGATGGCCCACCTCGACGGCAAGCTCTACCTGCAGGCGCTCGAGAAGGACATGCGCCGGCTCGCGATGGCCGAGGTGCGCAAGGCCGACTGGTACTGAGCCGTCCCGGCCTCAGTCCTGCTCGGCCGGCTCGGGCTTGACGAGCGTGAAGATGCCGTAGCGCATCGCCCCGGTGCGGTAGGCCAGGATGAGCCGAGGGAAGGACAGCGCGAAGATGCGGTTGCGCGCGGCGAGTGCGATGCGGCGGGTCTCGCGATCGACCACCAGCGCCCGCGCGAGCCGACGTGCGCAGACCGTCCAGGTGCGCGCGACGCGCTGGCTGACGTCCTCGTAGCCGGCGATCTCGAAGCCGGCGTCCTCCGCCAACGCCGCATACTCCTCGCGTGTGCCCATCGAGGGCAGGCGGCCCTCCCTGCAGATCGGCTCCAGCAGGTGGCGCACCTTCCAGCCGCCCGCGCCCGTCTCGGCGAGCCACGCGCAGACCACGAAGCGGCCGCCGGGCGCCAGCACGCGGTGCGCCTCGGCGAAGAACGCAGGCTTGTCCACCATGTGCTCGCTCGACTCGATCGCCCACGCGGCGTCGGCCGAGGCGCCGGGCAGGCCGCTGTCGAGCCAGTCGCGCTGGCGGATCTCCACGTCGGGAGCGGGCTGCGTCGCCGCGTGCCGGACCTGCTCGGCGGAGAGGGTGACGCCGCTGACCCGCACCCCGCGGGTCGCCGCGAGCCGTCTCGCCGTGCCGCCGTAGCCGCAGCCGATGTCGACGCACGCCTGGCCGGGCTGCAGGCGCAGGCGCTCGCCGACCGTGTCGACGAGCGCCTCGACCGCCTCCGCGGGTGTCTCGCGCCCCGTGGTCCAGAGCCCGTGGTGGACGTGCTCGCCCCACACCCGCCGATAGATCAGGTCGAGCTCGTCGTAGTGATCGGCGACCGCCCCGGCATCCTGCGGAGCGTTCGGCTCGATCATCCGCTCACTCCGCGATCGGGTCGATCACTCGCCGACGTCGTGCGCGGTCGAGTTCGACGCATAGATGTCGTCGATCTCGGCGGCGTAGTCCTTCAGGATGTTGTGGCGCTTGATCGACATCTTCGGCGTCAGGTGGCCGTTGGCCTCGATGAACTCCACCGGGATGATCGCGAACTTGCGCACCGACTCGGCGCGCGAGACCTGCTTGTTCGCGCGCCGGATCGCCGAGCGGACCTCGTCGATGACCGGCGGGAAGGCTGCCGCGTCGGCCAGCGACATGTGCTCGTCGTGGCCGTTGTTCTTCAGCCAGGTGCCGAGCATCTCGGCGTCGAGCGTGATGAGCGCCGCGATGAACTTGCGCTGGTCGCCGACCACCACCGGCTGGCCGATGATGGTGTTGGAGCGGATCGGGTCCTCGAGCACGTTCGGGGCGACGTTCTTGCCCGCCGCGGTGACGATGATCTCCTTCTTGCGGCCCGTGATGGTCAGGTAGCCGTCCGCGTCGAGCGAGCCGATGTCGCCGGTGTGGAACCAGCCGTCCTCGGTGAAGGCCTCCTTGGTGGCCTGCTCGTTGTTCCAGTAGCCGGCGAAGACGGCGGCGCCCTTGCCGAGGATCTCGCCGTCCTCGGCGATCTTCACCCCGTTGCCGGGCAGCGCCGGGCCGACGGTGCCGATCTTGAACTTGCTCGGCACGTTGACCGTCAGCGGCGCCGTCGTCTCGGTGAGGCCGTAGCCCTCCAGGATGCGGATGCCGAGCGAGCGGTAGAAGTGCGCCAGGAACGTCGACAGCGGGGCCGAGCCGGAGACGGCGTACTTGACGTTGCCGCCCAGCGCCACCTTGAGCTTGCTGAGCACGAGCTTGTCGAGCACGGCGAAGCGCAGCTTGAGGCCGAGCGGCACGTGGCCGGCGTCGGTCGCCTTCGAGTGGGCCACGGCAGCCTGCGCGGCGGCGCGGAAGATCTTGCCCTTGCCGCCGGCCTCGGCCTTCTGCTCGCTGGCGTTGTAGACCTTCTCGAACACGCGCGGCACGGCGAGGAAGAACGTGGGCTTGAACGAGCTCATCGACGGCAGCAGCTGCTTGGTGTCGGACTGGTGGCCGACACGCACCGCGGCGGCGATGCCGAGCACCGAGATGAAGCGCGCGAACACGTGCGCCTGCGTGACGAACAGCAGGGTCGCGGAGCCGGGACGGACGACGTCCGCCATCTCCACCGCGGCGTTTCGGCACAGCTCGACGAAGTTCGAGTGCGTCAGCATCGTGCCCTTGGGGCGGCCCGTGGAGCCGGAGGTGTAGATGAGGGTGGCGATGTCGCTGCCGACCGCGAGCGAGCGGCGGCGCTCGATCTCGTCGTCGGCGACCTCGGCGCCCTGCTCGACCAGCCGGTCGAGGTCGCCCCGGTCGATGCGCCACACGTCGCGGATCTCGGGCAGGTCGCCGTGCGCCTCGTCGAAGCGCGATACGAGCTCGGCGTCCTCGAGGATCGCGCGGGTCGCGCCGCCGTCGGAGAGGATCCACTGGATCTGCGAGGGGGCGGAGGTCTCGTAGACGGGCACCATGCGGGCGCCGGCGTACCAGAGCGCGAAGTCGACGAGCGAGAACTCGTAGCGCACCTTGCACATGAAGCCCACGGAGTCGCCCGGCTGGATGCCGGCCGCGACGAAGCCCTTGGCGAGCGCAACCACCTGGTGCTTGAACTCGGTGGCGGAGATGTCACGCCAGCCCTCGCCCTCCGGCACGGAGAACAGCGGGGTGTCCGGGTGGCTGCGGACGGTGTCCTCGAGCAGGTCGGTGACGTTCGCCTCAGGATCCGGGGTGACGACGGGAGGGATGACACCCTCGGGGATGGTGAGCTCAGGCACTGGGACTCCTTCGGCGTTCGTGCGTTGGGCTCAGTCTACGGTCGGCGCTCGCGAGGATCTCTCAACGGCGCGCATGTCTGTAGGGAGCATCCGACTGCCCTAGGCTCGACCCCCGAGGAGGTGGCGATGATCTACTGGCTGCTGCGGCATTGGATTGTCGGCCCCTACATCAACCGGGTGTTCCGCCCGTGGGTCGCCGGGCTCGAGAACCTGCCAGAACATGGCGGTGCGATCATCGCCGGCAACCACCTCTCGGTGATCGACTCCTTCCTGATGCCGCTGGTCATCGATCGCCGCGTCTACTTCCTGGCGAAGTCCGACTACTTCAACGGCAGGGGGCTCAAGGGCCTGCTCATGCGGTGGTTCTTCCTCGGCGTCGGCCAGCTGCCGATGGATCGCTCGGGCGGTGAGAAGAGCTCGCAGAGCCTCGATGCGGCGCTGCAGAAGCTGCAGGAGGGCCAGCTCATCGGCATCTACCCCGAGGGCACCCGCAGCCCGGACGGCAAGATGTACCGCGGCCGCACCGGCGTCGCCCGCATGGTGCTCGACGCGCGCGTGCCGGTCATCCCCTGCGTGATGGTCGACACCGAGAAGATCATGCCGATCGGCAGCCGGCTGCCGCGCGTCGGGAGGATCGGGATGATCTTCGGCGAGCCGATCGACTTCTCGCGCTACTACAACCTCGAGGGCGACCGCTTCGTGCTGCGCTCGATCACCGACGAGATCATGGTCGCCCTCAACCGCATCTCCGATCAGGAGTACGTCGACGTCTACGCCTCGAGCGTCAAGGCTCGCGTCGAGGCCGAGCGCGCGGCCCGGTCCACGGGCCGCTGAGGCGATCCGCCCACGACTAGAGTGGAACACGGCGCACAAGCGCCGCCGGAGCATTGAGGCAGGGCATGACCGACACCATCGCGACACCTTCGTTCATGGAGCAGGGCTCCATCGAGCAGGGCCTCGATGCGTATCGAGCGCTGCCGATCAAGCAGCAGCCCAGCTGGCAGGACGAGGCCGCGATCGAGCGGGTGCGGCGCGAGCTGCGCAGCTCGCCGCCGCTGGTGTTCGCCGGTGAGGTCGACATGCTGCGCGACCGGCTCGCCTCTGCCGCCCGCGGCGAGGCCTTCCTGCTGCAGGGCGGCGACTGCGCCGAGACCTTCGCCGGCGCCACGGCCGACAACATCCGCAACCGGGTCAAGACGATCCTGCAGATGGCGGTCGTGCTCACCTACGGCGCCGCGATGCCGGTCATCAAGATGGGTCGCATGGCCGGCCAGTTCGCGAAGCCCCGCTCGAGCGACAACGAGACCCGCGGCGAGCTGACGCTGCCCGCCTACCGCGGCGACATCGTCAACGGCTACGACTTCACGCCCGAGTCGCGCGCGGCCGACCCGCAGCGCATCCTGCGCGGCTACCACATGGCCGCCTCGACGCTGAACCTGGTGCGCGCGTTCACGCAGGGTGGCTTCGCCGACCTGCGCCAGGTGCACTCGTGGAACAAGGGCTTCGGCGAGAACCCCTCCTTCGCCCGGTACGAGGCGCTCGCGGGCGAGATCGACCGCGCCGTGCGCTTCATGGAGGCCGCCGGCGCCAACTTCGACGAGCTCAAGGGCGTCGAGTTCTTCACCGGCCATGAGGGCCTGCTGATGGACTACGAGCGTCCTATGACGCGCATCGACTCCCGCACGGGCCTCGCCTACAACACCTCCAGCCACTTCCAGTGGATCGGCGAGCGCACGCGCGAACTCGATGGCGCCCACGTCGACTTCTTCTCCCGGGTGCGCAATCCGATCGGCGTGAAGCTCGGCCCGACGACGACGCCCGCCGACATGGAGGCGCTGGTCGACAAGCTCGACCCCGAGCGCGAGCCGGGCCGCCTGACGTTCATCACCCGGATGGGTGCCGGCCGCATCCGCGACGTGCTGCCCGGGCTGCTCGAGGCCTCGAAGTCGCTCGAGTCGACACCGCTGTGGGTCACAGACCCCATGCACGGCAACGGCATCACCACGAAGAACGGCTACAAGTCGCGCCGCTTCGACGACGTGGTCGACGAGGTGCGCGGCTTCTTCGCCTCGCACCGCGAGGTCGGCACCTTCCCCGGCGGCATCCACGTCGAGCTCACCGGCGACGACGTCACCGAGTGCCTCGGCGGTTCCGAGGAGATCGACGAGATCGCCCTCGAGACCCGCTATGAGTCGCTCTGCGACCCGCGCCTGAACCACATGCAGTCGCTCGAGCTGGCGTTCCTGGTGGCCGAGGAGCTGCGCGCCGCGCCTCGCCCGTAGCGCCTCGCGACGCTCGGCCGGTGGTGCGGATGCGCTGCGGCCCGTCGCGCTAGAAGGTCGCGTCGATCGTCACGGTCGTGCCCTCTTCGACGGAGCTCCCCGCCTCGACCCCCTGCGAGAGGATCGTCGAGGTGGGGAAGCCCCACAGCGCCTCGGGGATGTTCGTCCGCAGGTCCGGCTCCAAGCGCGCGTCGCGCAGCAGCTGCAGGGCCTCCTGGATCGAGCGGCCGACGACGTCGGGCACCTCCACCATCACCGGTCCGGCCGAGACGACACCGGTGATCGTGCTGTCCTTGTGCACGAGGCCCTCGGGCACAGTGACCGAGATCAGGTGGCCCGCGGCCACGTCGCGCGAGTGCTGCTCGGTCGAGAAGTCGGCGATCAGCCCCACCTGCTGCAGGGCGGCAGCGGCCTCGTCGGCCGGCTGGCCCGCAGCCGCCGGCACGGGCCCGAGGGAGACGCGCAGCGACACCGGCGTTCGCTCCTCGAGCGCATCGAGGTCGGTGAGCGAGGTGCCCTCGGGGTCTGCCGCGGCCAGCACTGTGCCGGCCTCGGCGCCGTCGAAGACCTCGTCGATCGGCTCGGCGACGACGAAGTCGGTCGCGAGCGCTGCGCGCACGGCATCGAGCTGCTGCCCGATCACGTCGGGCACCGGCAGCTGGCGGCGCCCGTCGGAGAGCACCAGCCGCACGATCTCGCCGTTGCCGATCACCGTGCCGGCGCTCGGCTCCGTGCGCAGCACGTGGCCGGCGGGCACGTCGTAGTCGGGCTCGCTGACGGTCTCCTCGTCGACGTCGATGCGGTGCTCGGCGAGCGCCAGGCGGGCGTCGGCCTCGGCGGTGCCCGCCACATCGGGCACGGTCGCGCTGCCGCCAGGCCCGCCGTTGAACCACCAGCCGACGCCGGCGGCCAGCAGCACGCCCAGCAGTACGAGCGCGAGCCAGAGGATGCCGCGCCGGCGGCGCAGGGTGACGCGTCGGATGAGCGCCGTGGTCGCCTTGCCGTCGCCGCCGTCCTGCACGACCTCCGGCTCGGCGGCGATCGGCCTGCGCTGCTTCTTCGGCCGCTCAATCACGGTGGTCGAGCGCTCGTCCTCCGTGAGGAAGGGCAGCACGGTCGTCGGGGTGTCGATGCCCCGCTCCCGGATGGCGTGCAGCTCGGCGAGCATCTCGGCGGCGTCGGCGGGTCGCAGGTTCGGGTCGCGCTGGGTCGCCCAGTGCACGAGCGAGTCCAGCGCGTCGGGGATGCCCTGCGTGCTGCTCGAGGGCAGCGGCACATCGTCGTTGGCGTGCTGATAGGCGATCTGCATCGGCTCGTCGCCGGTGAACGGCTGCCTGCCGGTGAGCATCTCGAACAGCATGATGCCCACCGCGTAGATGTCGCTGCGGGTGTCGGCGATGCCGCGGGTGACGAGCTCGGGGGAGAGGTAGGCGATGGTGCCCAGCAGCGCCTTGCCGGTCGCGGTGTTCTGGCTGGCGGCGCGGGCGAGCCCGAAGTCGCCGATCTTGATGCGGCCGTCGTGCGCCAGCAGGATGTTCTCGGGCTTCAGGTCGCGGTGCACGATGCCCGCGCGATGGGCGGCGGCGAGCCCGGCCAGCACCGCCTCGAGCACGTCGAGCGACTGCTCCGGCGTGATGCGGCCGCGCTCGGCGAGCAGGTCGCGCAGCGTGATGGAGGGCACGAGCTCCATCACGAGCCAGGCGAGATCGCCGTCCTCGCCCTGGTCGTAGGTGTTGACGACGTTCGGGTGCGCGAGGCGGGCGGCCGCCTTCGCCTCCTGGATGAAGCGCTCCCGGAACTCCGGATCATCGCCCAGGTGCGGGTGCATCACCTTGACGGCGACCTTGCGGTCCAGCCGCAGGTCGAGCCCGGTGTAGACGCTCGCCATGCCGCCGCGGGCGATGCGTTCGCCCACCTCGTACCGACGGTCGATCGTCCGTCCGATGACGGGATCGCGGGAGTCGACGGGCACGCAGTGAGAATAGGCGGTGCGGGGCTGGATCCCGGTGATCCACGCCGATCCCCGTGGGGTTCAGGGCATGATGGATGCGTGACGGACGACGCAGCGAACCCAGACGCAGTGAACCCAGAGACCGAGACCCGAGCCCCCGAGTGGCTCACCGTGCCCGACCTGGTCGAGATCCTCGATGAGCCGGTGGGACGCATCCACCGCCTGATCGAGGAGCATCGCCTGCCTGCGACCCGCAGGAACGGCCCCGTGCAGGTGCCGGCGGCCGTGCTGCGCGACGGCGAGCCGATGTCGGAGACTCGCGGCACGCTGCTCGTGCTGCTCGATCTGGGCTTCACCGAGGACGAGGCCATCGACTGGCTGCTCGGCGTCGACGACGCGCTCGGCACGACGCCGCTCGACGCGATGCGCCAGGGCCGCAAGGCCGAGGTGCGGCGCGCCGCCCAGCTGCAGGGCTGAGCTACCGGTCGCGCTTGGCGACCGCGTCGGCGAGCCGCTCGAGCTCGAGCACGGCCGAGCGCGAGAGCTCGCCGTCGTGCAGCGACTCGAGCGCCTCGCCGACCGCGCGGTCGATGAGCGCCTCCAGGCGCTGCGGCGCCTCCGAGCGCTGGATGGCGTCCTGCAGGATCGCGATCTGCCGCTCGTCGAGCTCGCGATCGCCCAGCAGCTCGTCGAGCATCGTGCGCACGCCGGAGGAGAGGCGCTGGCGAGCGATCTCCACCAGCACCGTGCGCTTGCCCTCGCGCAGATCGTCGCCGGCGGGCTTGCCCGTCACCTCCGGGTCGCCGAACACGCCCAGCAGGTCGTCGCGCATCTGGAAGGCGACGCCGACGGGCAGCCCGTAGCCGGCGAGCGCGTCGAGCTGCGCCTTGGAGCCGCCGGCCAGCAGCGCCCCGAGCGTCAGCGGCGCCTCCACCGAGTACTTCGCCGACTTGTAGATCGCGACGGTGTGGGCGCGGTCGAGCAGCGTCGCGGGCTCCTGCCTGATCCACGCCGCCTCCTCGAGCACGTCGAGGTACTGGCCGAAGGTGACCTCCTCGCGCATGCGGCGGTAGGCGTCGTGCACCGCGTCGCCGTGCGCCGCCCGCCTGCAGGCGCGCAGCATCCGGTCGTCCGCCCAGTTGAGCAGCAGGTCGCCCGCCAGCAGCGCGGCGTGCTCGCCCCACGAGCCGGCGTCGCCGACCCATTCGCGGTCGCGGTGCATCGCTTCGAGCGAGCGGTGCATCGACGGACGGCCCCTGCGGGTGTCGGACTGGTCGATGATGTCGTCGTGCACGAGCGCCGCGGCGTGGAAGAGCTCGATGGCGGTCGCGACGCCCACGGCGTCGGCCCACGCCGGGTCCTGCTCGGTGCCGGCGGTGTGGGATGCGTCGGGTCGCGCCGCCGTCACGGCATGCCAGCCCCAGAGCACGAAGGCGCTGCGCACGCGCTTGCCGCCCGAGACCATCTCTCGCACCAGGCGGATGAGGGGGGTGGCGTCGGAGGCGAGCTCGGTGAGCGCCGCCTCCCGCTCGTCCAGGTACTGCTGGATCGACGCCTCGACGGCCTGGGCGAAGCGCTGCTGTGCTGACACAGGGTCCATGCTATTCAGCCACATGCGATTGACAGCCGGAAGCCGTAGACTGACCTTCCGCACCGGTTGAGCGAAAGGGGTGCGAGATGGGCCTCTCCGAGAACGAGCAGCGACTGCTCGATGAGATGGAGCGCAATCTCTACAAGCACGAGGCCGACATCGTCAGCACGTCGGCCGGGCCCCGCACCGTCAACTACACCAAGGTCGCCGTCGGCGTGCTCGGTATCGTCGTCGGGCTGGTGCTGGTCATCGTCGGTGTGAGCGCCAAGCTCCTGATCATCGGTGTCGCCGGCTTCGCCGTCGCCGTCGCCGGTGCGCTCTGGGCGCTCTCGGCGTCGAAGCCCGCCACGGGCGACGAGGCCGCGGCGAAGCATGCTGCAGGGCAGGGCCCCGCACCCGCGAAGCAGGCGCCGAGCCTGATGGATCGCCTCGCTCAGGAGTGGGACGACCGCAACCAGCGGTAGTCGCCTCCACACCGCTCCACACTCCCTCCCCGGGCAGCGCAGCTCCCGGGCAGCGCAGGGCCGACTCGCACGAGTCGGCCCTTTTTCTGTGCCCGCAAGCTGCTGGTTCGCTGCGCACGCCCGCCTGGCGGCCGGCGCACGGCCTGCGTGCGTGCCTGGTTGCTCCAAAACCCCTCCACCGCATTCACCCAATGAATTGTTGAGAACACGCCGTCTTGCATGGCAAATGCTGAGCAACTGTGGCGTGAAGTGGAGTACTGTGGAGGAAACCGGCGGATGCTGGTGGATCTCGCAGGCCGGACGAGAGGGGGCGATGTGTTCCTCGGCACGCACACGCCCAAGCTCGACGACAAGGGCCGCGTGATCCTCCCGGCGAAGTTCCGGCAGGAGCTTGAGGGCGGCCTCGTGCTCACCCGCGGCCAGGAGCGCTGCATCTACGTCTTCTCGAGAGCTGAGTTCGAGCGCGTGCACGAGCAGATCCGGCAGGCGCCGCTCACCTCGGCCGGCGCGCGCGACTTCCTGCGGCTGTTCCTCTCGGGCGCCTCGAGCGAGCAGGCCGACAGCCAGCACCGCGTCACGATCCCCGGGAACCTGCGCGACTACGCCGGCCTCGGCCGCGAGCTCACGGTGATCGGCGCGGGCTCCCGCGCCGAGATCTGGGACACCCAGGCCTGGAACGAGTACTACGCGGCCAAGGAGGCCGACTTCGCATCGACGACGGAGGAGGTGATCCCCGGCATCTTCTGACCCGGCTCGTGACCCTCAGCTGGGCGCCGCGACACACCTTCCCCGGTGTCGCGTCGCGCGGATGGGGATCAGGAGCCGGGACGGAGCAGGGAACGACATGGACGCATCCGCCCTCCACACCCCGGTCATGCTCGAGCGCACGCTAGCGCTGCTCGCCCCCGCGATCGAGGCGGCTGCCGCCGCCGGCCGCACGCCGCTCGTCATCGACGGCACGCTCGGCATGGGCGGCCACACCGAGGCGATGCTCGCCGCGCACCCGACGCTCGTGGTGGCCGGCATCGACCGCGACCCCGACGCCATCCGGCTCGCGGGGGAGCGCCTGGCGCGCTTCGGCGGGCGCTTCCTCCCGGTGCAGACCACCTACGACCGCATCGACGAGGCGCTCGAAGCCGCCGGCGCCGAGGCCGCCGACGGCATCCTGCTCGACCTGGGGGTCTCGAGCCTGCAGCTCGACGCCGCCGACCGCGGCTTCGCCTACGCGAAGGACGCGCCGCTCGACATGCGCATGGGGCAGTCGGGTGAGACGACCGCCGCCACGATCCTCGCTGAGCGCAGCGACCGCGAGCTGTCGCGGCTGTTCAAGGTGTACGGCGACGAGAAGCTCGCCGACCGCTACGCCCGCGCCATCGTGGCAGCCCGCGCCGAGGCGCCCATCGAGACCTCCGCGCAGCTCGTCGACATCCTGCAGGCGGCGACGCCGCGGGCGCTGGCCAACCAGGGCCACCCGGCCAAGCGCGTCTTCCAGGCGCTGCGGATCGAGGTCAACCAGGAGCTGGCGATCCTCGAGCGCACGATGCCCGCCGCGATCGACGCGCTCGCCGTCGGCGGCCGCCTCGTCGTGCTCGCCTACCAGTCGCTCGAGGACCGCATCGTGAAGCGCGCGCTGCAGGCGGCAGTCGCCTCCACGACGCCCCGCGACCTGCCGGTCGAGCTGCCCGAGCACGCGCCGCACCTGCGGCTGCTGGTGCGCGGCGCCGAGCTCGCCGATGAGACCGAGCGCGCCGCCAACCCTCGTTCCACGCCCGTCCGCCTGCGCGCGGCCGAGCGCATCCGACCCCTCACCTTCACGCCCGCGACCAGCCCCAGCAGGGGGGAGCAGCCATGAGCAACGCAGCCATCGCCAGCATCCACGTCGACGCCACCGGTGCCGAGCAGCACGGTGTTGATCAGCACGATGCCCATCAGCACGGCGTCGATCCCGGTCTCGCCCCCGATCCTCGCCGGCACCTGCGGGCGCTGCCCACGCCCAGCGTGCGACGGGCACCGCGGCTGGTGCACGGCGTGCTCGCGCTGGCTGGTCTCGCGGGCATCGTCGCGGCGCAGCTCGGCCTGACGGTCGTGATCAGCGAGGGCGCCTACACGCTCAATGCGCTGGGCGGCGAGTCGAGCGCATTGGCCCGCACCGAGCAGGCACTGGGGGAGGACGTCGCGGTGCTCGCCTCGCCGCAGCACGTCGCCGTCGCCGCCGACGAGCTCGGCATGCTCGCGGGACAGCCCTCGCAGTTCCTGACGCTCTCGGGCACGGCGACCGCCGGCGGCCCCGACGCCCTGCACATGCAGGTGCCGGCGCTCGACCGTTTCGGCATGTACGTGCCCAACGCGCTGCTGCAGACGCAGCCGCAGATCGCAGCCACCGTCGAGCAGGTGCGCGAGGAGATCGCGCCCTACCCCGGCATGCTGCTGCCTGCCGGCGAGGGCGCTCCGGCAGCGGCCGCGACCGATGATGCGGGCGCTGCTGCCGCAGCGACCACTGAGACCGGTGCGGCGGCGGCCGAGGCGGCGCAGCCCGCGCCCGGCACCCTGCTGCCGGCGGCTCCGGGCGAGTGAGGGCGTGGCGGCGGAGCTGAGGCCCCACCCGCCGATACCGTGCTGACGACCCCGAACAGAGACGACCCTCGCGCACGCGAGAGAAGGCAGCGGAGGTGACAGTGGCGGCCAAGCGCAAGCGCTCCCGCAGCGGCATGCGAACGGCGATGGTCGCGATCCTGACCTTCGCCCTGCTGGCGACCTTCGTGGTGCGGCTGGCCGACATCCAGCTCGTGCGCGCCGAGGCGCTCAATGCCGAGGCGGATGGGCGACGCGGCGTCTCCCAGACGCTCTTCGGCACGCGCGGCCCGATCGTCGACTCCGCCGGCACCGTGCTCGCCGAGAGCGTCGACCGCTGGGACCTGACGGTCTCGCCGCAGTACACGCGCGACCTCGAGCCGGGCATCGACGCCGTCGACGAGGAGCTCACCGTCGGCGACGCGCTCGTGCAGATCGGCGGCATCACCGGCGACGACCCGCACGACCTGCAGGCGATGATCTACGCCGAGCTCGAGCGCAATCCCGACTCCGACTACCTGATGCTCGCCGACGGGCTCGACGCGCGGCAGTACGAGGCGGTGCGCGACCTCGGCATCCCCTGGGTCTACCTGCGGCTGAACCCGCAGCGCGTCTACCCGGCGGGCTCCGTCGGCGGCAACCTGGTCGGCTTCATGGGCACCGATGATCCGCTGGCCGGCATCGAGCGCAGCCAGGACGCCTGCCTCGCAGCGCACTCGGGGCAGCGCACCTTCGATCGCTCGGCCGACGGCACCCCCATCCCGGGCTCGGTGGTCACCGAGCCCGCGGTGGACGGCGGCTCGGTGGAGCTCACGATCGACGCCGACGTGCAGTACCAGGTGCAGCAGCTGACCGCCCAGTACACCTCGCAGCTGCGCGCCCGCAGCGGCACGAGCATCGTCATGCGCACCGACGGCACCGTCGTGGCGATCGCCGAGTCGCCGACGGTGGACCCGAACGATCCGACCGCCGCCGCCCAGCGCGACCGCGGCTCACGCGCCTTCACCGCTGCCTACGAGCCGGGCTCGATCTTCAAGACCTTCTCCTGGGCGGCCATGCTCGACCTCGGGCTCATCGAGCGCACGCAGGAGATGAGCGTGCCGTGGACCTACAGCGGGCAGGGCACCCGCGTGCGCGACGCGCACTCGCACCCCGTCGAGCAGTGGACCGCCGCCGGCATCCTCGTGAACTCCTCGAACGTCGGCATGGTCGAGCTCGGTCAGCAGCTCGACCGCGATGACTTCACCGACTACCTCGACCGCTTCGGCTTCGGCGAGCGGACGGCCGTCGGCTTCGCCGGCGAGCAGGATGTGCCGCTGCGCGACCTCGGGGCGCTCGACCCGCAGACCCAGCTCAACGTGCTCTTCGGGCAGGGCATCGCAGCGACCCCGATGCAGCTGGCCTCTGCCTACCAGGCGATGGGCAACGGCGGCGTGCACCTGCCGGTGCAGCTGATCGCCGGCTGCACCGATGCTGAGGGCGAGGTGACCGCGCCTGAGCTGCCCGCGGGGCAGCGCGTCGTCAGTGAGGACACGGCGCGATCCACCCTCGAGGTGCTCGAGCATGTCGTCACCGACTACGGCTACGACACCTTCCCGATCGAGGGCTACCGCATCGCCGCGAAGACCGGCACCGCGCAGATGGCATACGCCGACGGCTCGGGCTACGACCCCAATCGCATGATGATCTCGGTGGCCGGCGTCTTCCCCGTCGATGACCCGCAATTCGTGGTCCTGACGATGTACGACAGCCCCCAGACCATCCGCACCAGCGGCGGGGCCATCCCGGCCTTTCACGATATGGTGAACCTCCTGATCCGCCACTACGACATCCCTCCGAGCACGACGCCAGCGTCGAACGTTCCGCTGGAATGGACGGCGGATCAGCCCTGAGCACACTGAGGAGAGGATGGCCGTGGCGGGCGTGACCCCGAGGATCCTGCGACCGGAGCACCCCGCACCGAGGCCCCTCGCCAGCCTGGTCGACGAGTTCGAGCTGGATGTCGACGCTGACCTCGACGGCGTCGAGGTGACCGGCATCACCAACGACTCCTCCGACGTGCAGCCCGGCGACCTGTTCGCCGCGCTGCCCGGCGCGCGCAGGCACGGCGCGGAGTTCGCTGCCGGCGCGCTCGAGCGGGGCGCGGTGGCGGTCGTCACCGACGCGGCGGGCGCCGCGCTGCTGCAGACCGAGGCGCCCGTGATCGTCATCGAGGAGCCGCGTGCGGCACTGGGGGAGATCGCTGCCTGGGTCTACCGCACGGGGGAGCAGCCGCCCAAGCTGTTCGGCATCACCGGCACGAACGGCAAGACCTCCACCTCGTTCATGCTCGAGGGCCTGCTCGCCGACCTGGGCTTCGTCACCGGGCTCTCGACCACGGCCGAGCGGCACGTCGCCGAGACGGTGGTCACCTCGAAGCTCACCACTCCCGAGGCGAGCGAGCTGCACGCGCTGCTCGCCCGCATGAAGGAGGTGGGCGTGCGCGCCGCGGTGCTCGAGGTGAGCGCCCAGGCCATCGAGCGCCACCGCGTCGACGGCGTGCTCTTCGACGTGGTCGCCTTCACGAACCTCAGCCACGACCACCTCGACGACTACGGCTCCATGGAGGCGTACTTCGACGTGAAGCTCGAGCTGTTCACGCCCGACCGCGCCATGCGCGGCGTCGTGTGCGTCGACACCGACTGGGGCGCGCGCGTCGCCGAGCGCAGCCGCATCCCCGTGACCACCGTCTCGAGCGACCCCGAGCGACCCGCGGACTGGCGCGTCGACATCTGGGAGGAGACGCCCGTCTCCACCTCCTTCACGCTCACCGGCATCGATGGCGGCGCGATCGAGGTGCAGGTGCCCTTCATCGGCAGGCACATGGCCGTCGATGCCGCGATCGCCATCCTGATGCTGGTCGAGGACGGCTTCGAGATCGAGGGCGTGGCCGAGGCGATCGACCGCGGCATGCGTCCCACGCTGCCCGGCCGCATCGAGCGGGTCTCGGGCGAGGAGGGCCCCGCGGTCTTCGTCGACTACGGCCACAGCCCGGACGCCTTCGAGCAGACGCTCATCGCGCTGCGCCGGGTGACCGAGGGCAGGCTCATCATGGTCTTCGGCGCCGACGGCGACCGCGACGCCACCAAGCGCGCAGACATGGGCCGCATCGCCGCGGAGCTCGCGGACGCCGTGGTCGTGACCGACTTCAACCCGCGCACCGAGGATGCCGCGAGCATCCGCGCTCAGGTGCTCGAGGGCGCGCGCGCCGTCTCCGGCGACACGCGCATCATCGAGTCCTCGCCGGAGGAGGCTGCGATCCGCGAGGCGCTCGCGCTCGCCGGTCCCGGCGACACCGTGCTCTGGGCCGGGCCAGGCGATGCCGACTACCGCGACGTCGCCGGCGTGCGCGAGCCCTTCGTCGCCCGAGACGAGGCGAAGCTCGCGCTGCACGAGGCGGGCTGGCCCGTCGATCTCGACAAGCGCCGCGACGGGGACAAGCGCAGGGACGAGCGCTGATGCTGCCGATGCGCGCGAGCGAGATCGCCGCAGCCGTCGGCGGCACCCTGCACGGAGACGACGTGAGCGTCACCGGCTCGGTGGAGACCGACTCGCGGCTCGTCACCGCCGGCGGCGCCTTCTTCGCCATGCCGGGGGAGGAGACCGACGGCCACCGCTTCATCGACGCGGCCGTCGCCGCCGGCGCCGCGCTGGTGGTGGCCGAGCGCCCGGTCGAGCAGGACGTGCCGCACGTGCTGGTGCCGGCAGGCGTAGAGGCGCTCGGCTCGCTGGCCGCCGAGGTCATCCGCCGCGTGCGAGCGGCGGGGGAGCTGACCGTGGTCGGCGTGACCGGCTCGAACGGCAAGACCACCACCAAGAACATGCTGCAGGCGATCCTCGAGCAGCACGGGCCGACCGTGACGCCCGTCAAGTCGTTCAACAACGAGGTGGGCGCCCCGATGACGATGCTCCGCATCGACGCGTCGACGCGCTACCTGGTGCTCGAGATGGGCGCGAGCGTCGAGGGCGACATCGAGCGGCTGACCGCCATGTCGCACCCGGATGTCGGCGTCGTGCTCAAGGTCGGGCTCGCGCACGCCGGCGAGTTCGGCGGCATCGAGACCACCGCGCGCGCGAAGACCGAGATGGTGCGCGACCTGGACGAGGCAGGGATCGCGGTGCTCAACCGCGACGACGAGCGGGTGCGCGGCATGGCCGCCGCCACGCGGGCGCGCGTGGTCTGGTACGGCACCGACGCCGGTCCCGCCGACGAGCCGACACGGCTCTGGGCGGACGGCATCGACTCCACGCTCGAGGGCACCGTCGCGACCATCCACCGCGCCGCCGACGGCGCTGCCCGGTCGTGGCCGCTGCGCATGCGCATCCTCGGCGAGCACCACGTGATGAACGCGCTCGCCGCGCTGACGGTCGCCGACGCGCTGGGCCTGCCGCTCGAGCCGGCCGTGGAGGCGCTGGCGACGATGGAGCGCGCCGAGCGCGGCCGTATGGAGCTGCTCGAGCCCGGCGGCGGGATCACCGTCATCAACGACGCCTACAACGCCAGCCCCGACTCGACGGCCGCGGCGCTGCGCGCGCTCGCGCACATGACGAGGCAGGCGGGCCGCCGCTCCATCGCCGTGCTGGGCGAGATGGCAGAGCTCGGGCCGCACGCTGTCGAGGAGCACGACCGGCTCGGTCGCCAGGCGGTGCGGCTGCGCATCGACCGGCTGGTGGTCGTCGGCACCGGGGCGAAGGCCATCCACGACGCCGCAGAGCTCGAGTCGTCCTTCGGTCAGGAGACGAGCTTCGTCGAGACCGCCGCCGAGGCGGAGGCGCTGCTGCGCAGCGAGCTGGTCGCAGGCGATGTCGTACTGTTCAAGTCGTCGAACGTGTCAGGGCTCCAGGCCCTGGCCGAACGGATCGGGGGCCTCTGATGCTCGTGCTGCTGGCATCGGCAGGCATCGCGCTGCTCATCTCCCTGCTGGCGACCCCGCTGTTCATCCGCGGCTTCGCCCGCATCGGCTGGGGCCAGTTCATCCGCGACGACGGCCCGCAGTCCCACCACGTCAAGCGCGGCACGCCCACGATGGGCGGCCTCATCTTCATCGTCGCCACGCTGGTGGGCTACTTCGGCGGCAAGCTGCTCGGCCAGGAGGCGCCCACGCAGCCCGCACTGCTCATCCTGCTGCTGATGGTGGGCATGGGCGCGGTGGGCTTCCTCGACGACTTCCTGAAGATCTCGAACCAGCGTTCGCTCGGCCTGGGCGGCTGGGCGAAGGTCGCCGGCCAGGTCGTGGTCTCGGTGCTCTTCGGCGTGCTGGCGATCAACGTGCTGTACCAGGGCGGCAACCGCACGATCGTCGACCCCGTGATCTCCGGCGTGCGCGACATCCCGTGGCTCGACCTCACCGGTTGGGGGGCGATCGGCGGCATCGTCTTCGTGCTCTGGATCCTGATCATGAACGTCTCGGCCTCGAACGCCGTCAACGTCACCGACGGTCTCGACGGCCTCGCGACCGGCTCCGTGATCATCGCCACCATCGGTTACGCGTTCATCGCCTTCTGGCAGTTCAACCAGTCCTGCTTCAGCGCGCAGCCCGGCCCCGGCTGCTACGACGTGCTGCAGCCGCTCGACGTCGCCACGCTCGCGGCGACACTGGTCGGCGCACTGATCGGCTTCCTCTGGTGGAACACCAGCCCCGCCCAGATCTTCATGGGCGACGTCGGCTCGCTCGCACTCGGCGGCGCGCTCGCCGGCTTCGCGATCATGACCGACACGCAGCTGCTGCTCATCCTCATCGCCGGCCTGCCGATCATCGTCACCGGCTCGGTGATCGTGCAGCGCGCCTACTTCAAGGCCACCGGCGGCAAGCGCGTCTTCCTGATGACGCCGCTGCACCACCACTTCGAGCTGAAGGGGTGGGAGGAGGTCACGATCGTCGTGCGCTTCTGGATCCTCGGCGGCCTGTTCGTGGCGGCCGGCATCGGCCTGTTCTACTTCGAGTGGGCGCTGCAGGGGCTATGACCCGTCTCGACTCCCTGACCTCCTGGCACGCCGACTGGTCGGGCCTGCGCGTCGCGGTGCTCGGCCAGGGCGTGACGGGCTTCGCCGCAGCCGACACGCTCGCCGAGCTGGGCGCATCCGTCACCGTCGTCGCCGAGCGCGTCGACGATGAGCGCCGCACGATCCTGGGCGTGCTCGAGGTGCCCGTGGTCGACGCCGGGCGCGACGACCTGCCGGCGGCGCTCACCGAGGCGGAGGTCGTGATCGCATCGCCCGGGCTGCGGCCGGATCACCCGTGGCTGCTGGCGGCCGCCGAGCGCGGCATCGCGATCTGGGGCGACATCGAGCTCGCCTGGCGCCTGCGCGACAAGGTCGAGGCCGCCGAGTGGATCCTGATCACCGGCACCAACGGCAAGACCACCACCACCCAGCTCGCCGCGCACATGCTGCGCGAGGCCGGCTTCCGCGTGGCACCGGTGGGCAACATCGGCACCCCGGTGCTCGACGCCGTGCGCGACCCGGCGGGCTTCGACGTGCTCGTGGTCGAGCTCTCGAGCTTCCAGCTGCACACGCTGCCCGCGCAGGGCCCCGGCGCGCTCTGGCCGCACTCGGCAGCGGTGCTCAACATCGACGACGACCACCTCGACTGGCACGGGTCGGCGGATGCGTACCGCGCGGCCAAGGCGAAGGCGTACGGCAACGCGCGGGTCGCGGCCGTCTACAGCGTCGATGACCCCGTCACGATGCGCATGGTCGAGGAGGCCGAGGTGGTCGAGGGCTGCCGCGCCATCGGCTTCACGCTCGGCGTGCCCGGCCGCAGCGACTTCGGGCTCGTCGAGGACGTGCTCGTCGACCGTGCCTTCCTGGATGCCCGCCACTCGCAGGCGCTCGAGCTCGCGACCCTCGCCGACCTCGAGCCGGCCGGGCTGCGCTCGCCCCACATGACGCGCAACGTGCTCGCGGCAGCGGCGCTCGCCCGTGCGCACGGCGCCTCGCCCGCCCAGGTGCGGGACGCCATCCGCTCCTTCACCCTCGACCGGCACCGCACCGAGCTGGTCGCCGAGCTGGGCGGCGTGCGCTTCGTCGACGACTCGAAGGCCACCAACCCGCATGCCGCCGAGGGCAGCCTGAGCGCCTTCGACAAGGTGGTGTGGATCGTGGGTGGCCTGTTCAAGGGCGCCGATGTCGCGCCGCTGGTCGAGCGGCACCGGCAGCGCATCGTCGCGGTCGTCGCGATCGGCGTCGATCGACAGCCCGTGCGCGAGGCGTTCGCGCGACACGCGCCCGGCATCCCGCTCGTGGAGGTCGACACGGCGGACACTGTCTCCGTGATGCGACTGGCCGTCGAGGCAGCCGCGGAGCATGCCGCGCCCGGCGTGACGGTCCTGCTGGCGCCGGCGGCGGCATCCATGGACCAGTTCAAGGACTACGCGGAGCGCGGCGACCGATTCGCCGAGGCGGTGCGGGCCCGACGAGATCGAGAAGGGGGAGCCCATGGCGACGACGGCAGCTCCCTTCAGCACGGCTGAGGGCGGCCGCGTCGAGCGGATGGGTCGGCGCGCGCTGGTGCGCGTGCGCTCGATCTTCGGCGCCCCGACGCTCAACGCGGCGCTGCTGACCGGCACCACGCTCTTCCTGGTGGTCTTCGGCCTCATCATGGTGCTCTCGTCCTCCTCGGTCGAGAGCTACGTCGCGGGCGGCTCGTTCTTCACCGACTTCGTCAAGCAGGCGGCCTTCGCCTCGATCGGCGTCGTGCTCCTGCTGGTCGCGGCGCGCCTGCCCGCTGGCACCTGGCAGCGGCTGGCCTGGATCGGCGTCCTGCTCGGCATCGCGCTGCAGGTGCTGGTGTTCACGCCGCTCGGCTTCGGCGCGAACGGCAACCGCAACTGGATCGGCGTGGGCGGCTTCTCGCTGCAGCCGAGCGAGTTCGTCAAGGTCGCCCTGTGCGTGTGGCTGGCCATGATCATGACCCGCAAGCAGAAGCGGCTCGACAGCTTCTGGCAGGTGTGGATCCCCGCCGCGCCCGTCGCGGGCCTGTCGATCGGCCTGGTGCTGCTGGGCAGCGACCTCGGCACCGTGGTGATCATGGTGGCGCTCTCGTTCGGCGCCCTGTGGTTCGCGGGCGTCAAGTGGTGGCACCTGCTGCTGCCCGTCGCCGCCCTCGGGGTGCTCGCGGTGCCGGTGGTGCTCTCGAGCGCCTCGCGCGTGCGCCGCATCACGGCGTTCCTGCAGGGCTGCACCGACGCCGACTACTACTCCGGCTGCTGGCAGCAGCTGCACGGCACCTGGGCGCTCTCGGCCGGCGGCCTGTTCGGCGTCGGCCTCGGCAACTCCAGGGCGAAGTGGAACTGGCTGCCGGAGGCCGACAACGACTACATCTTCGCGATCATCGGCGAGGAGCTCGGGCTGCTGGGCGCCGTCGTCGTGCTCGCCCTGTTCGCCCTGCTCGCCTGGACGCTGCTGCGCATCGTGCGGCAGGCCCGGCGGCAGATGACCCGCGTGGTCACGGGCGCCGCCATGGTGTGGCTGGTGGGCCAGGCGCTGGTCAACATCGGCGTCGTGCTCGGGCTGCTGCCGGTGCTCGGCGTGCCGCTGCCGTTCATCTCCTCCGGCGGCTCGCAGCTGATCGCCGCGCTGCTCGTCGTCGGCATCGTCCTCTCGCTCGAGCGGGTCGACAACCCCAGGGCGCGCGGCGAGGAGCCCGCCGTGCAGCGCGTGCGCCCCCGCGCCGCGGCAGCGAGGGCCTGAGCATGCGCGTCCTGCTCGCCGGAGGCGGCACCGCCGGCCACGTCAACCCGCTGCTCGCGACATCGCAGCGGCTGCGGGAGCGGCATCCCGACGCCGAGCTCACCGTGCTCGGCACCGCCGAGGGGCTGGAGCGCGAGCTCGTGCCGCGCGCGGGCCTCGAGCTCGTCACGATCGAGAAGCTGCCCTTCCCGCGCAGGCCCGATGCCGCTGCGCTGCGCTTCCCCGGCCGCTGGCGGAAGGCCGTGCGGGAGGTGCGCGCGCTCATCCGCGACCGCGACATCGACGTCGTGGTCGGCTTCGGCGGCTACGCATCCGCCCCCGCCTACCGCGCCGCCCGCCTCGAGCGGGTGCCGATCGTCATCCACGAGGCGAACGCGAAGCCGGGCATGGCCAACGTGCTCGGTGCGCGCTGGACCGACTTCGTCGGGCTGTCGTACCGCTCGACGACGCTCGCGGGCGAGTTCGTCGGCATGCCGCTGCGACCTGAGATCACGTCCCTCGACCGTGCGGGGCTGCGCGATGTGGCCATCGCCGAGCTCGGCCTGGACCCCGACCGGCAGACGCTGCTGGTCACCGGCGGCTCGCAGGGCGCGCGCTCGATCAACCGCACGATCGTCGCCACCGCCGAGCAGATCGTGGGGGCAGGCTGGCAGATCCTGCACCTCTCCGGCGGCCGGCAGACCGACTTCGAGCCCGCGAGCGTCGACCACTACGTCGCGATCGAGTACCTCGACCGCATGCACCTCGCGCTCGCCGCAGCCGACCTGGTCGTGTGCCGCGCGGGCAGCCTGACCGTCTCCGAGCTGATGGCCGTCGGCCTGCCCGCCGTCTACGTGCCGCTGCCGTACGGCAACGGCGAGCAGGGCATGAACGCGGCCGACCAGGTTTCCGCTGGTGGCGCACTGCTGGTCGCCGACGGCGAGTTCACGGCAGAATGGGTGCGCACCAGGCTCGTGCCGCTGCTGCGGGATGCCGATCGGCTCGCCGAGATGGCCAGCGCCAGCGCGGGAGCCGGTGTCGGCGACGGCAGCGATCGCATGTGCGAACTGATCGAGCGGGCCGCAGCCACGAGGAGGCAGTCGTGATCGAACCGGACTTCACCCAGCAGATCCCCGAGACGATCGAGCGCATCCACTTCATCGGCATCGGCGGCTCCGGCATGTCCGGCATCGCCCACATGATGCTCGACGAGGGGCTCGCCGTGTCGGGCTCCGACCGCTCCGGCTCCGCCACCGTCGACCGCCTCGCCGAGCGCGGTGCGACGGTCGCGATCGGCCACGCCGCCGCGAACATCGCCCTCGATGAGGCGCGACCGGATGCGGTGGTCGTCACGAGCGCGCTCTGGCCGGACAACCCTGAGCTGCTCGCGGCTCGCGAGCACGGCATCCCGGTGCTGCACCGCTCGCAGGCGCTGCACGTGCTCGCCCGCGGCAAGCGCGTGGTCGCGGTCGGCGGCGCTCACGGCAAGACCACCACCACCGGCATGCTCGTGGTCGGCCTGCACGGGCTCGGCGTCGACACCGGCTTCGTCAACGGCGGCGTGATCGCCGGGCTCGATGCCTCCAGCGGCCACGGCACCTCCGACCTGTTCGTGCTGGAGGCGGATGAGTCGGACGGCTCGTTCCTGCTCTACGACGTCGCGGTCGCCCTGATCACGAACGTCGACACCGACCACCTCGACCATTACGGCACGCCGGAGGCCTTCGACGCGGCGTTCGCCGAGTTCGCCATCCGTGCGAGCGAGGCGGTCGTGATCTCCGCCGACGACCCCGGCGCGCAGCGGGTGCGCGGCATGATCGACCATCGGCGGGTGGTGACCTTCGGCGAGGCCGAGGACGCCGACGTGCGCATCCTGGAGATCCGCGCGGGGGCGAGCGCGGCCTGCACGCTGGAGATCGCCGGCGAGCGCGTCGAGCTCGAGGTCGGCGTGCCCGGCAGCCACAACGCGGTCAACGCCGCGGGCGCCCTGGCGACCCTGCTCGCGCTGGGCTTCGCGCCGGCCGAGGCGGCGCACGCGCTCGCCGGCTTCCGCGGCACCGGACGCCGCTTCGAGCTGCACGGCGAGCGCCGCGGCGTGCGCGTCTACGACGACTACGCGCACCACCCTGCCGAGGTCGACGCCGCGTTGACCGCCGCGCGCACCATCATCGGCGAGGGCCGCATCATCGCCATCCACCAGCCCCACCTGTTCACCCGCACGCGCGACATGGCCGGCGAGTTCGCCGCCGTCTACGAGCGGGTCGCCGACCACACCGTGGTGCTCGACGTCTTCGGCGCCCGCGAGGACCCCATCCCGGGCGTCACCGGGGCACTGGTCGCCGAGCGCTTCGAGGACGGCTCCGAGGTCGACTTCCTGCCCGACTGGCAGCGGGCCGCCGAGCGGGCCGCCGAACTCGCCCAGGAGGGCGACATCATCGTCACCCTCTCCTGCGGCGACGTGTACCGCATCATCCCGCAGGTGCTCTCGGCGCTCGAGGATGGCGACGAGGCGTGAGGCGCCCCGACGGGTTCGAGCGACCGCTCGGGGAGCGTGCTGAGGATGCTGCCGCGCACGACGATCGCGGCGCGCAGCAGGGCGTCGCTGCCGAGGTGCGCGAGGTCATCCGCCTCGATGCGCTGCGCCGCCGCCGAGACGAGGCGCGTCGGTCTGCGGCGGAGGCGGACTGGGGGCGGCAGGCCCGGCCGGAGCCCCGCCGCTGGGCGCTGAGCGCATACGCCGACCTGGACGACGATGCGATCGCCGAGGACGTGCACGCCGCGACGGGGGAGCAGGGCGCCGCCACGGGAGCCGAGCAGGGCGACGCGCCCGCCGAGCTGCCGCCGGAGCGCGGCTCCCACGCGCAGCGCGTCGACCGCGCCTGGCGGAAGGCGCAGCGCGAGCAGCGGCGCCTCGACCGCGCAGAGATGGACGACGCCAAGCGCGAGGCGAAGGCCGCCAAGCGCGCCCGCGCGCGCAAGGAGCGCTCGGAGGTGCGCCGCTTCACGGCGCCCCGCCGCCGGCAGCTGCGCGTCGCGCTCATCACCGCCGGCGGGCTGGGCCTCGCGCTGGCGCTGCTCGTGGCGCTGGTCTGGTCGCCGCTGATGGCCGTGCGCGAGGTGCGGGTCGAGGGCGCGGAGCGCATCGAGCCGGCAGTCGTGCAGGAGGCGCTCGCCGACCAGTTGGGTGAGCCCATCGCCACCGTCACCGAGGCCGGTGTCGCCGAGCGGCTGCAGGCGATTCCGCAGATCGAGTCGTTCCGCCTCGACGTGGTACCGCCGTCGACCGTGATCGTGCGGCTCGTCGAGCGACGGCCGGTCGCGATCATCGAGACGGATGCGGGGGCCTCGGTCATCGACGCGGCCGGCGTCGTGCTCGGCCAGGTCGACGACACCACTGCGGCGCTGCCGAGGCTCGACGGCGTCGAGATCGGCAGCGAGCACTTCGAGGCCGTCGCGACCGTGCTGGTGTCCGTCCCCGCAGAGGTGCTCGAGGCCACCGAGCGCATCGCGGCACCGACCCCCTCAGACATCCGGCTGACGCTCGCGACGGGCCAGACGGTGGAGTGGGGCGGCGCCGAGCAGAGCCCCCTGAAGGCCGACGTGGTGGCCGCGCTGATGGCGACGCAGGACCCCGCCGCAGCGGCCGAGCTCGACGTGCGAGCACCGGAGCACCCGGTCGTCCGAGGCTCCTCGGCCTCCACCGGGTCGCCGTAGAACCTGACGATTCTTTTTCTTGGCGCTCCCGCGCACGACACGCCCTGTCGGTCCCGCGTTCGCACGTCCGTGGCCCGTACCGTCAGAGACGTCAGCATGAAGTGAGGAATTCTCTAAACTTCAACTAGAGGTTGAGAGTTCGATCGAGGGGCCGGAACGTGACTTCCAACAACAACTACCTCGCCGTCATCAAGGTGGTCGGCGTGGGCGGTGGCGGCGTGAACGCCGTGAACCGCATGAACGAGCTCGGCCTGCGAGGGGTCGAGTTCATCGCCATCAACACGGACGCGCAGGCGCTGCTGCTCAGCGACGCGGACGTCAAGCTCGACGTGGGCCGAGAGCTCACCAAGGGTCTCGGCGCAGGTGCCGACCCCGAGGTGGGCAGGCGCGCCGCCGAGGACCACGCGGAGGAGATCGAGGAGGCGCTCGCCGGCGCCGACATGGTCTTCGTCACCGCCGGTGAGGGCGGCGGCACGGGCACCGGCGGTGCGCCGGTCGTCGCGCGCATCGCCAAGAGCCTCGGCGCGCTCACCGTCGGCGTCGTGACGAAGCCGTTCTCGTTCGAGGGCAAGCGCCGCCAGGCGCAGGCCGAGACGGGCGTCGAGGCGCTCAAGAACGAGGTCGACACGCTCATCGTGGTGCCGAACGACCGCCTGCTCGAGATCAGCGACATGGGCATCTCGATGGTCGAGGCCTTCGAGACCGCCGACCAGGTGCTGCTCGCCGGTGTGCAGGGCATCACCGACCTGATCACCACGCCGGGCCTGATCAACGTCGACTTCGCCGATGTGAAGTCGGTCATGCAGGGTGCGGGCAGCGCGCTGATGGGCATCGGCTCGTCGCGCGGCGCCGACCGGGCGATCAAGGCCGCAGAGCTCGCGGTCGCGAGCCCGCTGCTGGAGGCGAAGATCGATGGTGCGCACGGCGTGCTGCTGTCGATCCAGGCCGGCAGCAACCTCGGCATCCACGAGACCTACGACGCGGCGAAGCTCGTGCAGGAGGCCGTGCACCCGGAGGCGAACATCATCTTCGGCACGGTCATCGACGACACTCTCGGCGACGAGGTGCGCGTCACCGTCATCGCCGCTGGCTTCGACGGCGCAGGCCCGATAGCGAAGGACGACGACTCCGTCATCCGCACCGCGGCGCGCGAGGACATGGGCCTGCGCGCCTCGACCCCCAGCGCTCCCGCGGCGCCGCGCACCGAGGAGCCGGCCGAGCGCCGCGCGGTGCCCGCACCGCCGGTCGCCGACCACCTCACCGGTCCCGTGCAGCCGCTGACCCAGGTGGACGAGGAGGAGGACGAGTTCCTCCCCGACTTCCTGCGCTGACACGCCCATGACCGACGCCCCTGCGCGCCTGGCCGCCTTCCTCGAGGATCTCGAGCAGGCGCGCCAGGCGCGCGACGTCACCGTGGTCGTCGTCACGAAGTTCCACCCGGCCGAGCTCGTGCGCGAGCTCGCCGAGGCCGGTCACCGCGACTTCGGCGAGAACCGGCATCCCGAGGCGCGCGACAAGGCCCTCGGGCTCGCGCAGCTCGGCCTGACCTGGCACTTCCTCGGCCAGCTGCAGCGCAAGAAGGCGCGCCAGGTCGCCGCCTACGCCGACGTGCTGCACTCGATCGACTCGATCGAGCTCGTCGAGGCGCTCGAAGGCGGTGAATCGCCGCACGAGCGGCCCGTCCGCGACGCGCTCGTGCAGGTCAACCTGACCGACGACCCAGGCCGCGGCGGCATCGACCCGGCCCGCGTCGAAGCGCTGGCGGAGCGCGTCGCCGCCTCGCCGGCGCTGCGCCTGCGCGGGGTGATGGCCGTCGCGCCGCTCGACGAGGAGCCCGGTCGCGCGTTCGAGCGCCTCGCGACGCACGCCGAGCGCGTGCGTCGACTGGACGCATCCGCCGACTGGATCTCGGCGGGCATGAGCGCCGACTGGCGCGAGGCCCTGCAGCACGGCGCGACACACCTGCGAATCGGCACCGCAATCACGGGAAACCGCCCAGCCGGCGGATAGCGTGAACCCACGCCACGAGGAGGATCCAGCATGAGCAACGCACTGAAGAAGGCGGCGATCTACTTCGGCTTCGCCGAGGAGGATGAGCTGACCCAGGAGGTCCGCCCCGTCGAGCGGGCCGAGGAGCACGACCGTGCCCCGCAGCCGCAGCCGCAGCCGCGCGAGCGCGTCGAGGAGCCGCGCCGTGCGCCCGTCACCAAGCTCCGCGCGAGCCAGAAGGTCAACGACATGAGCGAGATCCTCACGGTGCACCCGCGCCAGTACAAGGACGCCAAGCCGATCGCGGAGGCATTCCGCGACGGCACGCCCGTCATCATCAACCTGTCGCAGATGACCGATGGTGATGCCCGCCGGCTGATCGACTTCTCCGCCGGCCTCACGCAGGGCCTGGAGGGGCGCATCGAGCGCGTCACCACCAAGGTCTACCTGCTCACCCCCGAGCACATCGCGGTCTCTGGCGGCCGGGGCGTCGACGAGGACGCGGACTCGGCCGTCTTCGCGCACTGACGCGGTGGAGATCGTCTCGATCCTCGCCTGGGTCGTCCACACCGCGCTGCTGGTCTCGTTCTACGTCCTCTGGGCGAGGATCATCCTCGACTTCGTCCGGCAGCTGCGGCATGACTGGCGTCCGCAGGGATTCTGGCTCCTGGTGTCCGTCTGGCTCATGCGGCTGACCGATCCTCCGCTGCGCTTCGTGCGCCGCTTCGTGAAGCCGGTGCGGATCGGCGGCGCGATGCTCGACATCGCCATGCTCGTGCTGCTGCTGGGCCTGCTGCTGGCGATGACGATCGTCGGGCCGCTGCGTTGACGCTACGATCATCGGAACGCGACCGCGGACAGGTACAGTAATTCTGCGCAGCCTGCCGAAGGCCGCGAGTTGACCAAGAAAGGCACGCCATGGCTCTGACTCCTGACGACGTCGTCCACAAGCGCTTCGAGACGACGCGCTTCCGGGACGGCTACGACCAGGACGAGGTCGACGACTTCCTCGACGAGGTCGTCACAGAGCTCCGTCGGCTGACGGAGGAGAACGAGAGCCTCCGCAGCGAGAACGAGCAGCTCAAGTCCGGTGCCGGCGCCGCCGCTGCTGCCGACGGCGATGTCGAGGCCGTCGCGCGCCCCGACGCCGCAGAGCTCGAGAGCCTGCGTGCCGAGAACGAGCGCCTCACCAAGGAGCTCGCCGACCGCGACGCCGCCGCCCAGAGCGCAGCCGCCGAGGCCGCTGCCGCCCCGGAGGTCGTCGCCGAGACCGAGGTCGCGCAGACCGAGGCCGAGGAGGCGCCCGAGGCACAGGCCGCGCCGGTCGTGGACGCCGCACCGGCCGAGGCGGCCGCCACGCCCGCATCCACCAACGCCGACGGCCTGCTGGCGCTGGCGCAGCGGGTGCACGACGAGCACGTCGCCGAGGGCGAGCGCAAGCGCGACGAGCTGATCGCCGCCGCGGAGACCTCCGCGCAGGAGATCGAGGACGCCGCCGAGCAGCGCAAGGTGGCGCTGCAGCAGGAGTTCGACGACAAGAAGGCCAAGCTCGACGAGCAGAAGGCCGGTCTCGAGGCCAAGATCGACGAGCTCAAGAGCTTCGAGCGCGACTACCGCCTCAAGCTGCGCGGCTACATCGAGAGCCAGCTGCGCGACCTCGATCGCTCCTCCTCGCTCGCCTTCGGCGGGCAGGGCGGCAACTGAGCCGCTCGGTGGCCACCGGCTCCGCGACGGACGACAGCGCTGCGGCGGTTCCGAGACGCACTCCCTGGCGGATGCTGGGGCTCGTCTTCGGGACCGCCGTCATCGCGTGGGTGGTCGACTTCCTGACCAAGGAGTGGGTGCTCGCCTCGATGACCGAGGGCGAGCATCGGCAGGTGCTCGGCGAGATCCTGCAGTGGCACTTCGTGCGCAACCCCGGCGCCGCCTTCTCCCTCGCCGAGGGCTCCACCTGGATCTTCACGATCCTCGCCTCCGCCGTGGTGATCTTCATCCTCACGCAGGTGCGACGCATCCGCTCGCTCCTGTGGGCGGCGGCGCTCGGCGGTCTGCTGGGCGGCACGCTCGGCAACCTCACCGACCGGCTGACGCGCGAGCCGGGCGTCTTCGTCGGCCACGTCATCGACTTCATCCAGGTGTGGGGCTTCCCGGCGATCTTCAACGTCGCCGACATCTTCGTGGTCGGATCGATGATCGGCGTCGTGCTGCTCGTGCTGGCCAACATCGGCCTGGACGGCGTGCGGCACACCGACGAGCCGAAGCGCGCCGCGGTCGACGCCGACCCCGATGCGACGCAGCCGCTCGACCCCGAGGACCGGCCCGACGGCTCGAACGGCCGACACGGCGAGCGACCCGGCGACCGGCACTGATGGAGACCCGCTTCCTGCAGGTTCCTCCCGGCCTCGACGGCGCACGGGCGGATGCCGGGCTCGCCAAGCTGCTCGGGCTCTCCCGCACCGCCGTGGTCGGGATGCTCGAGGCGGGCGGCGCGCAGCAGGACGGCGCGGTGCTGCAGAAGTCGGACCGCCTGCGAGGGGACGCCTGGCTCGACCTCAGCTGGCAGCCGCGGCAGGAGCCCGCGATCGTCGCGACGCCGGTGCCGGATCTCGGCATCGTGCACGACGACGACGACATCGTCGTGGTCGACAAGCCCGCGGGCGTCGCCGCGCATCCTTCGATGGGCTGGCAGGGACCGACCGTCGTCGGCGCGCTCGCCGCTGCCGGGTTCCAGGTCGCCACCTCCGGAGCCGCCGAGCGGCAGGGCGTCGTGCACCGCCTCGACGCCGGCACGAGCGGGCTGATGGTGGTCGCCAAGAGCGAGATCGCCTACACGCGGCTGAAGGCCGCCTTCCACGACCGCGAGGTCTCGAAGATCTACCACGCCGCCGTGCAGGGGCACCCGGATCCGCTCGCCGGCACCATCGACGCCCCGGTCGGCCGGCACCCGAACCACGAGTGGCGGTTCGCCGTCGTCTCGAGCGGCAAGCACGCCATCACGCACTACGAGACGCTGGAGGCGTACCGGGGCGGCAGCCTGCTGGAGATCGAGCTCGAGACGGGCCGCACCCACCAGATCCGTGTGCACATGGCGGCCAGGAGGCATCCGTGCCTGGGCGACGCCATGTACGGCGCGGACCCCACGATCTCGGCGAAGCTCGGGCTCACGCGCCAGTGGCTGCACGCCATGCGGCTGGGGTTCCGGCACCCGGCGACGGGGGAACAGGTGCAGTTCGAGTCGCGCTACCCGGCCGAGCTCGCGCACGCGCTCGAGCTGCTGCGCGACGAGTAGGAGCACCGGCCTGTCGGGTGGGCGCCTCGACGTAGGATCGAGATGCCATGGCAGAGAACTTCGCGCACCTCCACGTCCACACCGAGTACTCGATGCTCGACGGGGCGGCTCGCATCACCGACCTCATGCAGGCGGTGCAGCAGGAGCAGATGCCGGCGGTCGCGATGACCGACCACGGCAACATCTTCGGCGCCTTCGAGTTCTGGAAGGCCGCGAAGGCGCACGGCGTGAAGCCGATCATCGGCACCGAGGCCTACATCACGCCCGGCACGCACCGCAGCGACAAGACGCGCGTGAAGTGGGGCGGGCAGGATGCCAGGCCCGGCGACGACGTCTCCGGCAGCGGCGCGTACACGCACATGACGCTGCTGGCCGAGAACAACGAGGGGATGCACAACCTCTTCCGGCTCTCGTCCTACGCCTCGATGGAGGGCTTCTACTTCAAGCCGCGCATGGATCGCGAGCTGCTCGAGCGGTACTCGGGCGGGCTCATCGCCACCACCGGCTGCCCCTCCGGCGAGGTGCAGACGCGGCTGCGGCTGGGGCAGTTCGACGAAGCGCTCGCCGCCGCAGCCTCCTACCGCGACCTGTTCGGTGCCGAGAACTACTTCCTCGAGCTGATGGACCACGGGCTCGAGATCGAGCGCCGCGTGCGCGACGGCCTGCTCGAGATCGGCAGGCAGCTCGGCCTGCCGCCGCTGGCCACGAACGACCTGCACTACACGCACGCCGAGGATGCCAAGAGCCACGAGGCGCTGCTGTGCGTGCAGTCGGGCTCGACGATGGACGACCCGAACCGCTTCCGCCTCGAGGGCGGCGGCTACTACGTGAAGTCGGCCGCCGAGATGCGGCACCTCTTCCGCGACATGCCCGAGGCGTGCGACAACACGCTGCTGATCGCCGAGCGCTGCGACGTCGAGTTCGACACCAGCGCCAACTACATGCCGCGCTACCCGGTGCCGGAGGGTCACGACGAGCACTCCTGGTTCCGCCACGAGGTGCAGGTCGGGCTCGAGAAGCGCTACCCGAGCGGCATCCCGGACGCGGTGCAGGCGCGAGCCGAGTACGAGATCGGCGTGATCTCGAACATGGGCTTCCCCGGCTACTTCCTGGTGGTCGCCGACTTCATCAACTGGGCGAAGGACAACGGCATCCGGGTGGGACCGGGCCGCGGCTCCGGTGCCGGCTCGATGGCTGCATACGCGATGCGCATCACCGACCTCGACCCGCTCGAGCACGGTCTGATCTTCGAGCGCTTCCTCAACCCCGACCGCGTCTCGATGCCCGACTTCGACATCGACTTCGACGACCGGCGCCGCGGCGAGGTCATCCGCTACGTGACCGAGAAGTACGGCACCGAGCGCGTCGCGCAGATCGTCACCTACGGCACGATCAAGCAGAAGCAGGCGCTCAAGGACGCCAGTCGCGTGCTCGGCTTCCCCTTCGGCATGGGCGACAAGCTGACCAAGGCGATGCCGCCGGCGATCATGGCGAAGGACATCCCGCTGGCCGGCATCACCGACCCCGAGCATGAGCGCTACAAGGAGGCGGGCGACTTCCGCGCGCTGCTCGAGACCGACCCGGACGCGAAGACCGTCTACGACACCGCCCTCGGCCTCGAGAACCTGAAGCGCCAGTGGGGCGTGCACGCGGCGGGGGTCATCATGTCCTCCGACCCGCTGATCGACATCATCCCGATCATGAAGCGGGAGCAGGACGGCGCGATCATCACGCAGTTCGACTACCCGGCGTGCGAGTCGCTCGGCCTCATCAAGATGGACTTCCTGGGGCTGCGCAACCTCACCATCGTCTCGGACGCGCTCGACAACATCCGCGCCAACCGCGGCGAGGAGCTCGACCTCGAGACCCTCGCGCTCGACGACCGCGGCGCCTACGAGCTGCTCGGCAGGGGCGACACGCTCGGCGTCTTCCAGCTCGACGGCGGCCCGCTGCGCTCCCTGCTGCGGCTCATGAAGCCCGACAACTTCGGCGACATCTCGGCCGTCATCGCGCTCTACCGGCCCGGCCCCATGGGTGCCGACTCGCACACCAACTACGCGCTGCGCAAGAACGGCCAGCAGCCGATCACGCCCATCCACCCCGAGCTCGAGGAGCCGCTGGACGACATCCTCTCGGAGTCGTACGGCCTCATCATCTACCAGGAGCAGGTGATGGCGGTCGCGCAGAAGGTGGCCGGCTACTCGCTCGGCCAGGCCGACATCCTGCGGCGCGCGATGGGCAAGAAGAAGAAGGAGGAGCTCGACAAGCAGTTCGAGGCCTTCTCCGGCGGCATGCACGAGCGCGGCTACTCCGCCGCCGCGGTGAAGGCGCTGTGGGACATCCTGCTGCCCTTCTCGGACTACGCCTTCAACAAGGCGCACTCCGCCGCCTACGGCGTCATCTCCTACTGGACGGCCTACCTCAAGGCGCACTATCCGGCCGAGTACATGGCGGCGCTGCTGACGAGCGTCGGCGACTCCAAGGACAAGATGGCCATCTACCTCTCCGAGTGCCGGCGCATGGGCATCACGGTGCTGCCGCCGGATGTCAACGAGTCGACGCTGTACTTCACGGCCGTGGGCGACGACATCCGCTTCGGCCTCGGTGCGGTGCGCAACGTCGGCGACGGGGTGGTCGACGGCATCATCGGCGCGCGCGAGCGCGAGGGCGCCTTCACCTCCTTCCACGACTTCCTGAAGAAGGCACCGCTGGGCGTCGCGAACAAGCGCACCGTCGAGTCGCTGATCAAGTCGGGCGGCTTCGACACCATGGGTGCCACGCGCCGCGGCATGCTCGAGATCCACGAGGATGCGGTGGACGCGGCCGTCTCCATCAAGCGCAACGAGGCGAACGGCCAGGTCGACCTCTTCGGCGACATCTTCGACGACCTCGACACCGTCGCCGACCGGGTGCCGGACCGGCCGGAGTGGGGCAAGCAGGACAAGCTCGCCTTCGAGCGCGAGATGCTCGGCCTGTACGTCTCCGACCACCCGCTGTCAGGCCTGGAGCTCGAGCTCGCGAAGCACGCGACGCATCAGATCCAGGAGCTGAACGAGTCGGTCGAGGATGGCGATCACGTCGCGATCGCCGGTCTCATCACCAGCGTGCAGCACCGGGTGGCCCGCAACTCCGGCAACCCCTACGGCATCATCGCGGTCGAGGACTTCAGCGGCGAGCTCGAGATCATGGTGCTCGGCAAGACCTACACGGAGTACCGCGCCGCGCTGCTGGCCGACCAGGTGGTGGTCGTGCGCGGCCGTGCGCAGACCCGGGACGACAGCATCACGGTGCGTGCGAACAGCATCGACACCCCTGATGTGCAGCCGATCGACGACACCCGGCCGCTCGAGCTGCGGATCCCCGAGCGGCGCGCCTCGATGACGGCGATGCGCGAGCTGCGCGGACTGCTCGAGCGCCACGCGGGACAGACCGACGTGCGCATCGCGCTGCAGCGGCCCGACATGGAGCGCGTGTTCGCGGTGCCGCTGCGGGTGCGGGTCTCCTCCGACCTGTTCGGCGAGATCAAGAGCCTGCTCGGCCCCGCCTCGATCGCCTGACCGCCTCCCTGCCTGCCCAGCTCCGCTCTCGCGGCCACTCGCTGCGGGGCGAGCGCACGCGGGAGGTGGCCAGCGCTGCCGGCCCGCCACAGCAGCGGCACCGGCGGGGCGTCCGCGACCTGCGAAGATGGAAGACGTGCTCCGACGAATCGACCTGACGACCCTGCCCGCCGAGCAGGAGCTGCGCGGCCTGCTGCCACGGCCGGCAGTCGACGTGGCGGCATCGCTCGCCGCGGTGACCGAGCTCATCGACGCCGTGCGCGAGCGCGGGGCCGACGCGCTCATCGAGCAGGCCGAGCGCTTCGACCACGTGCGGCCGACCGAGATCCGGGTCGGCGCACAGGCACTGACGGATGCGCTCACTGCGCTCGACCCGTCGGTGCGGGATGCGCTCGAGGTCGCCGTCGACCGCGTGCGGATCGGCTCGAGGGCGCAGGTGCCGCCGTCGATGGTCGCGCACATCGCCGAGGGTGCCGAGATCGAGCTGCGCTGGCAGCCGGTCGACCGCGTCGGCCTGTACGTGCCCGGCGGCAAGGCCGTCTACCCCTCGAGCGTGGTCATGAACGTGGTCGCGGCGCAGGCCGCCGGCGTGTGCTCGATCGCGGTCGCGAGCCCGGCGCAGGCCGACCACGCGGGGCTGCCCCACCCGACCATCCTCGCCGCGTGCGCGCTGCTGGGCGTCGAGGAGGTCTACGCGATGGGCGGGGCCGGCGCCATCGGCGCGCTCGCCCACGGCGTGCCCTCGATCGGCCTGGCGCCGGTCGATGTGGTGACCGGCCCCGGCAACGTCTTCGTCGCCGCGGCGAAGCGCGTCGTCGCGGGCACCGTGCGCGTGGACGCGGAGGCCGGGCCCACGGAGATCCTCGTGATCGCGGACGACTCCGCCGATGCCGAGCTCGTGGCCGCCGACCTGGTCAGCCAGGCGGAGCACGACGAGCTCGCGTCGGCCGTGCTCGTGACCGACTCGGCCGAGCTCGCGGACCGCGTGGACGCATCCGTCGCCCGCCGGGCCGCAGCGACCGCCGCGGCCGAGCGCGTCGCCGCGTCGCTGATGGGGGAGCAGTCGGCGATCGTGCTGGTCGCCGATCTCGCGGCGGCCGCCAGAGTGAGCGACGCCTACGCGCCCGAGCACCTCGAGATCATCACGCGCGACGACGACGCAGTGCTGGCGATGGTGCGGCACGCCGGGGCCATCTTCCTCGGCCCGCACACGCCCGTGAGCCTGGGCGACTACGCAGCCGGCTCCAACCACGTGCTGCCCACCGGCGGTCAGGCGCGCCGCGTCGCGGGCCTCGGCGCCGCGACCTTCCTGCGCGCGCAGCAGGTGGTGCGCTACGACCGCGCCGCGCTCGCCGAGGTGCGCCGCGAGGTGACGGCGCTCGCCGCCGCCGAGGGCCTGCCCGCGCACGGCGAGGCCATCGAGGCCCGCTTCGAGGAGCCGGCACGCCGGCAGGAGGTGCGCTGATGCACTGCCCCTTCTGCCGCAACCCCGACTCGCGGGTGGTCGACTCGCGCACGAGCGACGACGGCACCTCGATCCGCCGCCGCCGGCAGTGCACCGAGTGCGGCCGGCGCTTCACCACCACCGAGACCGCGAGCCTCTCGGTGGTCAAGCGCTCGGGGGTGCTCGAGCCGTTCCGCCGCGAGAAGGTCATCGAGGGCGTGCGCAAGGCCGTGCGCGGCCGGCCCGTGACCGACGCCGATCTGGCGGGCGTCGCGCAGTCGGTGGAGGAGACGATCCGCGCGACCGGCGCCAGCCAGATCGACGCGAACGAGATCGGCCTGGCGGTGCTGCCGCCGCTGCGCGAGCTCGACGAGGTCGCCTACCTGCGCTTCGCGAGCGTCTACAACAACTTCGACTCGCTGGACGACTTCGAGACCGCCATCCGCACCCTGCGCGAGGGCAAGCGCACTGACGAGGAGCCAGCCGAGTGACCGCCTACGAGCTGCTCTTCAGGCACGGCTTCACGAAGATCGACCCGGAGGCGGCCCACCACCTGGGCGCCACCGCCATCACGGCCATCGGCGCCGCGCGCCCCGGCGTGCGCACCGACCCGGTGCTGCGCACCCGCGCGCTCGGCCGCGAGTTCCCGACGCCCTTCGGCGTCGCGGCGGGCTTCGACAAGGACGCCACGATGATCGCCGGCCTCGGCGCGCTCGGCTTCGGCCACGTCGAGGTGGGCACCGTCACGGCGCTGCCGCAGCCCGGCAACGACCGGCCGCGGCTGTTCCGCCTCACCGACGACCGCGCGCTCGTCAACCGGATGGGCTTCAACAACGGGGGCGCCGCCGCCGCAGCCGAGCGCATCGCCGCTGCCCGGGAGGCGCGCTCTCGCCCGGTCGTCGGCGTCAACATCGGCAAGAGCCGCGTGGTCGACGCGGCCGACGCCGCCGCGGTCGAGGCCGACTACCTGCACTCGGCCAGGCTGCTGGCGCCGGTCGCCGACTACCTGGCGGTCAACGTCTCCTCACCGAACACGCCCGGCCTGCGCGGCCTGCAGGACGAACGGCTGCTCGAGCCGCTGCTCACGGCCATCCGCGGCGCATCCGGCAGCACGCCCGTGCTGGTGAAGATCGCACCCGACCTCGACGACGAGCAGGTCGCCGGCATCGCCGCGCTCGCCGGCCGCATCGAGCTCGCCGGCGTCATCGCCACGAACACGACCATCAGCCGCGAGGGCCTGACGAGCACAGCGGATGCGGTGGCGCACGCGGGCGCGGGGGGCCTGTCCGGGCGGCCGGTCGCCGCTCGCTCGCTCGCGGTGCTGCGCATCCTGCGCGCGGAGCTGCCCGCTGCGCTCGAGGTCATCTCGGTCGGCGGCGTCGAGACGGCCGACGACGTGCGCGAGCGGCTGCAGGCGGGCGCGGCGCTCGTGCAGGGCTACACCGGCTTCATCTACCGCGGCCCTGGCTGGGCGCGAGAGATCAACCGCGGGCTGCTCGCCGCGCGGTGATCGCGCAGCGCGCGGAGGGCCGCTCCGTCCCGATCCGGCCCTGCGGCCTACGCGACGAGCGCGATGATCACTCGGGGTACTTGAAGAGCTTCGTCTGCGGCTTCGGCATGCGCATGAACGGCAGCTGCACGGCACGCATGGTGGCGTACCAGCCGTGACCCTTCGCATCCTTCTGCCCGAACTTCGCGCGGATCGCGCGGCGCAGCTGCCACGCCATCAGCACCGAGTCGAGCACCACGACGGCGACGAACGCCCACAGCACGATGTTGGCGATCATGCGCCACTGCGGGTCGTTGATGAACGTCAGCACCAGCACCACGATCATCATCGGCATCGCGAGCGTGCCGATCGACAGGCGCGCGTCGACGAAGTCGCGCACGTAGCGGCGCACCGGGCCCTTGTCGCGCGGCGGCAGGTACTTCTCGTCGCCGCGCTCGAAGCCCAGGCGAGCCTTCTGCCGCTCAGCACGCATCTTGTCCTGCACCTGGCGACGCGCCTCCTTGCGGTCCCCGGGCACCAGCGGGCGGCGGTTGCGGGCGACCTGCTCCGACTGCTTCGGCGTGCGCTTGCCCACGGGCTCGCTCTCGATCGGAGCCTTGTCGTCGGCAGAACGGCTGAACAGCGCCACAGGAGGCCCTTCGGAAGATCGGTCGCGGGGGATCAGTCCATCGTACCGCCGCCCGCGTGCCGCCTCGCCGCCTAGGATCGTGCGCATGACCGACACTTCCGCAGACTCCGGCGCGCCCGCGGCGCGCGACCTCTCCGACCGCGACCGCGCCGTGCTGGCCGCCGTCGACGCCGGCTTCGACCGGGCGCTCGATGATCTGAAGGCGCTCGTGCGCATCCCGAGCGTGGCCTGGGACGCCTACGACCCCGCGCACGTGCAGGCGAGCGCCGAGGCCGTCGCCGCGCTCGCGGAGGGCACCGGCGTGTTCGAGCGGGTCTCCATCGAGCGCGCGCCGATCGGCGACACCGAGGCGCTCGGGCAGCCGGCGGTGCTCGCCGTGCGGGCGGCCAAGAACGGCAAGCCCTCGATCCTGCTCTACGCCCACCACGACGTGCAGCCGTGGGGCGACGAGGCGCTCTGGCGCACGAAGCCGTTCGAGCCCACCGAGATCGACGGCCGCCTCTACGGCCGCGGCGCCTCCGACGACAAGGCCGGCGTCATCACGCACATCGCCGCGATCCGCGCGCTCGCCGAGGTCGGGGACCCCGATCTCGGCATCGCGCTGTTCATCGAGGGGGAGGAGGAGCACGGCTCGCGCTCCTTCAAGAACTTCCTGCGGCAGCACGCCGACGTGCTCAGCGCCGACCTGATCGTCGTCGCCGACAGCGACAACTGGTCGACCGAGATCCCCGCGCTGACGGTCGCGCTGCGCGGCAACGCCGCCTTCAACGTGCGGCTGACGACACTCGAGCACGCCAGCCACTCCGGCATGTTCGGCGGCGCTGTGCCCGACGCGATGATGGCCTTCTCGAAGCTCGCCGCGAGCTTCTGGAACGCCGACGGCTCGGTCGCGGTCGCGGGCCTCACCGACGCAGACCTGGACGTGCCCGAGCAGACCGAGGAGCACATCCGCACCGAGGCCGGCGTGCTCGAGGGCGTCGACCTGATCGGCAGCGGCCCGGTGCTCTCGCGCCTGTGGGGGAAGCCGGCCATCACCATCACCGGCGTCGACGCGCCCAGCGTCCCCGACGCATCCAACACGATCCTGCCGACCGTGCGGTTCCGGCTGTCGGCGCGCATCGCCCCGGGGCAGTCGTCGGCCGAGGCGTTCGCGGCCCTCGAGCGGCACATCGCCGAGCACACGCCCTTCGGCGCGCACATCGAATACGACAACGTCGACCTGGGCGACCCGTTCCTGGTCGACACGAGCGGCTGGGGTGCCGCCGCGGCCAAGCAGGCGATGGCGGATGCGTGGGGTGCGGGGGCGGTCGAGACCGGCATCGGCGGGTCCATCCCGTTCATCGCCGACCTGGTGCAGCAGTTCCCGGCGGCGCAGATCCTGGTGACCGGTGTCGAGGACCCGGGCACGATGGCGCACAGCCCGAACGAGTCGCAGCACCTGGGCGTGCTGCGGAGAGCGATCGGCGCCGAGGCGCTGCTGCTCTCGCGCGCCGCCGAGCGCTCGGAGTAGCATGGGGCACAGGGCTTTCGAGAGGAGCTGCAGATGACCGATCTCATGACGCACGGCGTGAACCTCACCGACACGGCCGCCGACAAGGTGCGGCGACTGCTCGACCAGGAGGGTCGTGACGACCTGCGCCTGCGCGTGGCGGTGCAGCCGGGAGGCTGCTCGGGGCTCATCTACCAGCTCTACTTCGACGAGCGGCAGCTCGACGGCGACGTGGTGCGCGACTTCGACGGCGTCGAGGTCATCGTCGACCGCATGAGCGTGCCCTACCTCGACGGCTCGACCATCGACTTCGAGGACACCATCCAGAAGCAGGGCTTCACGATGGACAACCCGAACGCGGGCGGCTCGTGCGCCTGCGGGGACTCCTTCCACTGACGCCAGAGCGCTCAGCAGGGCGACACGCCGCCGATCCCCGGATCGGCGGCGTTTCGCGTCTCACGGCCCCCTAGCAGGGGTGTGGCAGGAGCCTGAGCCGCGTCTGTGGGTACTAGGATCGAGGCAGACGTTCACAAGAGTCGGAGGAAGACATTGCGCACTCGTCGATCTCGTTGGATCGCGGCCCCGGTTGCCGTCGTGGTGGCACTGGTGCTCGCCGGTTGCACCCAGGCACAGCTGCAGGGGTACATGCCGTCGACGCCCGGCCTGACGAACCACGTCGACCGCATCATGGGCCTGTGGACGACGTCCTGGATCGTGCTCATGCTGGTCGGCATCCTCACCTGGGGCCTGATGATCTGGGCTGGCATCGCCTACCGCCGCCGCCGCGGCCAGACGGGCCTGCCGGCGCAGCTGCGCTACCACATGCCGATCGAGATCTTCTTCACGATCGTGCCCGTCATCCTGGTCGCCGGCTTCTTCGCGTTCACCGCGCGTGACCAGGCGATCATCGAGGAGCCCATCGAGGATCCCGACTACTCGGTGACGGTCTACGGCAAGCGCTGGGCATGGGACTTCGTCTACGAGCGCGACGGCCAGGACCCGGTGTACTACCAGGGCCTGCAGGCGATGAACGACCCCGAGTCGAACCTCATCGACCCCGAGTCGCTGCCGACGATGTACCTGCCGACGAACTCGTCGATCGAGATCACGCTCGAGTCGCGCGACGTCGCGCACTCGTTCTGGGTGGTGGAGTTCCTCTACAAGAAGGACATGCTGCCCGGTGTCACGAACCACATGTACTTCGAGACCGGCCCCGACGAGGGCATCCTGCGCGGCAAGTGCGCTGAGCTCTGCGGCGAGTACCACTCGCTGATGCTGTTCAACGTCGAGCTGATCAGCCCGGAGGAGTACGACGCCTACCTGGAGAGCCTCGAGGCCGAGGGCAACGTCGGCGCGATCGACGAGACCGTCAACCCGAACATCGGCCTCCGGCCGGGTACGAGCGAGGAAGGCGAGGATCACTGATGACCGCCACGGCTACGCCCAGCACCACGCGGGCTCCCATCAGCCCGAGCGCCCAGCGCAAGGGCAACGTGATCGTCAGCTGGATCACGACCACTGACCACAAGACGATCGGGTACCTGTACCTGATCACCTCGGTGCTCTTCTTCATGCTCGGCGGCGTCATGGCGCTGCTGATCCGCGCCCAGCTGTTCGCGCCGGGCCTGGAGATCGTGCCGACCGAGGAGCAGTACAACCAGCTCTTCACCATGCACGGCACGATCATGCTGCTGATGTTCGCGACGCCGCTGTTCGCGGGCTTCGCGAACGTGATGATGCCGCTGCACATCGGCGCCCCCGACGTGGCCTTCCCGAGGCTCAACGCGCTGGCGTACTGGATGTTCACGTTCGGCTCGCTGATCGCGGTCGCCGGCTTCCTGACGCCGCAGGGCGCCGCCTCGTTCGGCTGGTTCGCCTACACGCCGCTGAGCACCGCGGCCTTCTCGCCGGGCATCGGCGGCAACCTGTGGGTGCTGGGCCTCGCGCTCTCCGGCTTCGGCACGATCATGGGTGGCGTCAACTTCATCACCACCATCATCACGATGCGCGCGCCCGGCATGACGATGTTCCGCATGTCGATCTTCACCTGGAACATCCTCATCACCTCGCTGCTGGTCATCATCGTCTTCCCGGTGCTGGCAGCTGCCATGTTCGGCCTCGCGCTCGACCGCATCTTCGGCGGCCACATCTACGACCCGGCCAACGGCGGTGCCGTGCTCTGGCAGCACCTGTTCTGGTTCTTCGGCCACCCAGAGGTGTACATCATCGCGCTGCCGTTCTTCGGCATCGTCTCCGAGGTCTTCCCGGTCTTCAGCCGCAAGCCGATCTTCGGCTACAACACCCTCGTCGGCGCGACGATCGCGATCGCCGCGCTGTCGGTCACGGTGTGGGCGCACCACATGTACGTCACCGGCACGGTGCTGCTGCCCTGGTTCTCGCTCATGACGATGCTCATCGCGGTGCCGACGGGCGTGAAGATCTTCAACTGGATCGGCACGATGTGGCGGGGCTCCATCACCTGGGAGTCGCCCATGCTGTGGGCGTTCGGCTTCCTGGTGACGTTCACCTTCGGTGGCCTCACCGGCGTCATCCTCGCCTCGCCGCCGCTCGACTTCCACATCTCCGACACCTACTTCGTCGTGGCGCACTTCCACTACGTGGTGTTCGGCACCGTGGTGTTCGCGATGTTCTCGGGCTTCTACTTCTGGTGGCCGAAGTGGACCGGCAAGATGCTCAACGACCGTCTGGGCCACGTGCACTTCTGGATGCTGTTCATCGGCTTCCACCTGACGTTCCTCGTGCAGCACTGGCTGGGCGTCGTGGGCATGCCCCGCCGCTACTACACCTACCTGGAGCAGGATGGCTTCACCTGGATGAACCAGCTGTCGACCGTCGGCGCGATGATCCTGGGCCTGTCGATGATCCCGTTCCTCTGGAACGTCTGGATCACCGCGCGCCTGGCGCCGAAGGTGGAGGTCGACGACCCGTGGGGCACCGGCCGCTCGCTCGAGTGGGCGACCAGCTGCCCGCCGCCGCGCCACAACTTCACGACGATCCCGCGCATCCGCTCGGAGTCGCCGGCCTTCGACCTGCACCACCCGAACGCGGGCATGCAGTTCGGCGTCGGCCCGCTGAAAGATGCCCCGAACCGTCCCGTGCTCGACACTTCGAAGGGCGAGGTCCGCTGACATGCGCTCGAACATCGTCATCATGGCGATCATCGCCGTCTTCTTCTACCTCTGCTCGGCGGTCTACACCGTCTGGCACATGGCGTACTACGAAGGCGCCATCGAGTGGGTCGGCACGCTCGCGCTCGGCCTCACCGGTGCGCTGGCGACGCTGATCGGCTTCTACCTCGTGCTCGTCTATCGCGGGCAGGGCGGTGAGTTCGCCGCCGACCGCATCGATGGCGAGCTCGACGACGACGACCCCGAGATGGGCCACTACTCGCCCTGGAGCTGGTGGCCGCTGGGTGTCGGCTCCGCGCTGGCGCTGATCTTCGTCTCCTTCACCGGCCCCACCTTCCTCATCGCGATCGGCGGCGCACTGCTGCTGGTCATGATGGTCGGCTGGGTGTACGAGCACTACCGCGGCAACTTCACCCGCTGAGACTGCAGCAGAGCGCCCCGACCTCGCCGGTCGGGGCGCTCTGCTGCGTCGTGGCTGCGGCGGCTGAGCCGGTCCGCGCCCGGAGGGCGCTGACCGTGTCGAAGCTCAGACGGCGCGACCCGCCCGCAGACCCGTGTGGAGGCATCCGCCCAGGAACGTGCCCTCGAGCGCGCGGTAGCCGTGCACGCCGCCACCGCCGAAGCCCGCTGCCTCGCCCACGGCGAACAGCCCCGGCACCGGCTCGCCGTCGGCACCCAGCGCCCGCGAGTCGAGGTCGGTCTGGATGCCCCCGAGCGTCTTGCGCGTGAGGGTGCGCAGCCGCACGGCGATGAGCGGCCAGTGGCGCTCGTCGAGGATTCGGTGCGGCGCGGCGGTGCGCACCAGTCGATCACCGAGGTACTCGCGTGCCCGGCGGATCTCCACCGCCTGCGGGTCGGTCGATGCCGGGTCGTCGACCGCGTTGTCGCGCTCACCGAGGGCGGCGACGACGGCGGCGCGGTCGATGGTGCTGCCGTCGGCGCTTCGCCCCAGCTCCTCCATGCCGTCGAGCAGCTCGGTGAGCGAGTCGGCGACGATGAAGTCCTCACCGTGGTCGAGGAACGCCTGCACGGGGGCGGGTGCGCCCGGCAGCACGCGCTTCGCGAGCTGCGGGATGCTCCTGCCGGTGAGGTCGGGGTTCTGCTCGGAGCCCGAGAGCGTGAACTCCTTCTCGATGATCGAGCGCGTGAGCACGAACCACGAGTGCTCGGCGCCGACCTCGCGCAGGTGCTTCAGGGTCGAGAGCGTGTCGAAACCGGGGTAGTTGGGGGAAGGCAGGCGGTGTCCTCGGTGGTCGAGCCAGAGGCTGGACGGCCCGGGCAGGATGCGGATGCCGTGGTCGGGCCAGATCGGATCCCAGTTCTTGATGCCCTCGGTGTAGTGCCACATGCGGTCGCCGTTCACGAGCCGCGCACCCGCAGCCTCGGCGATGCGCAGCCCGGCGCCGTCGACATGGACGGGCACGCCGCGCACGGCCTCGGTCGGCGGGCTGCCGAGCGAGGCCGGCCACAGCTCGCGCACGCGGTCGAGCTCGCCGCCGATGCCGCCGGTGGCGACGACGACGCTCGCGGCGCGCAGCGCGAACTCGCCCACCACCTCGCGGCTGGAGGGCTCGCCGCGCACGGTCACGTCGGGGGCGAGCCGTTCGCCGGCGACACCCACGACGCGCCCCTCGTCGGTGAGCAGCTCGGTGACCCGGTGCCGGAACACGAGCCGGGCGCTGCCGTCGTGCACCGCATCCCGCAGTCGTCTGGTGAAGGGCGCGACCAGGCCGGGCCCGGTGCCCCAGACGATGTGGAAGCGGGGCACGGTGTTGCCGTGGCCGCCCTCGGTGCGGGCGCCTCGCTCGGCGTGGCCGACGACGGGGAAGAGCGAGACGCCCAGCTCGCGCAGCCAGGGCCGCAGGTCGCGGTGCGCGAAGTCGAGGTACGCGTCGGCCCAGCGGCGCGCCCAGAGATCCTCACCGCCGGCGTCCTCGTCGCGGTCGAAGCCGGCGGTGTGGTCCCAGTCGTCCCAGGCGAGCTCGAGGGAGTCCTCGATGCCGAGGCGGCGCTGCTCGGGGGAGTCGACCAGGAAGAGGCCGCCGAACGACCAGAAGGCCTGACCGCCGATGCACTGCGGGCCCTCCTGCTCGACGATCGTGACGGTGCGGCCGCGATCGAGCGCCGTGCAGGCGGCGACCAGGCCCGCGAGGCCGCTGCCGACCACGATGACGTCGGTGCTCGCGGTGTCCGTGTCGTGCACGGTCATGGTGCCTCCTCGGAGAGTTGCTAGCGGAAGAGCGGGTTGTGGTTGACCATCGCGGTGGCGGCGCGATCGAAGTAGTCGTCGAGCTCCGCCCGGTGCAGCGGGGCGGGCTCGAGCGCGTCGAGGGCGGCCGCCATGCACGCCACCCAGCGGTTGCGGGCGTCGTGATCGATCGGGAACGGGTTGTGGCGCATGCGCAGCCGGGGGTGGCCGCGCTGCTCGCTGTAGGTGCCGGGTCCGCCCCAGTACTGCATGAGGAACATGCTGAAGCGATCCTCGGCGCCGGTGCGGTCGTCCTGCGGATACATCGCGCGCAGCACGTCGTCGGCCCACACGTGCTCGTAGAACGCATGGACGAGCCGGCGGAAGAACGCCTCGCCGCCGACCGCTTCGTAGAGCGTCTGGTTCGTCATCGCTTGCCGTCCATGCCGCGCACCACGATGCTCTGCAGCGACGGCAGATGCATGCCGAGGTCGTCGAGGCCGAGCTTCACGCGCTTGCGCAGCTCGCGCCCCGCCTCCCACTTCGCGCTCGCGCGCGTCTTCATGACCAGGCGGATGACGATGGCCTCGGCAGAGACCGACTCCACGCCCCAGATCTCGGGCTTGTCGATGACGCGGTGCAGCCAGTCGGGGTGCTCGCTCATCTCGGTCGCCACGTCGAGCAGGCGCTGCTGCACCGAGTCGATGTCGGCGTCGTAGGGCACCGCCTGGTCGATGACCACGCGCGCCCAGCCCTGCGACTCGTTGCCGACCCGCAGGATCTCGCCGTTGCGCACGTACCAGAGCGTGCCGTCGACGTCGCGCACCTGGGTCACGCGGATGCCGACCGACTCGACGACTCCGGAGGCCTCGCCGAGGTCGACGATGTCGCCGATGCCGAGCTGATCCTCGAACACCATGAACAGGCCGTTCAGGAAGTCCTTGATGATGCCCTGCGCGCCGATGCCGGCCGCGGCGCCGAGGAAGCTCGCCATCGCCACCAGCGAGGCCGCGTTCACGCCCAGGATGCTGAGGATCAGGATGAGCGCGAGCGCGCCGATCACCCACGCGGCGAGGGTGTTGAGCACGCTGCCGATGGCGCGGGTGCGCTGCACCACCCGCACCTGCGCGAGCGGCGAGTGGGCGAGCGCTTCGGTGTCGGCGGCGTCCGCCTTGCGCTTGACGCCGCTGACGACGCCGTCGACGACCCGGCGGATGACGACCTTCAGGATCCAGTAGCCGACCAGGGCGCCGATGATGACCAGCAGGATGCCGATCGGCTGCCCCCAGGCTCCCCACCACTCGCCGAAGGCGGTCCAATCCATCCCGCCGCCGCCCTCCGGACCGCTCTCACGCATCCGCGCTGCTCCTCTCTGGCGTCACTGGCGATCAGGCGTCGCGCTGCTGCGCCCGGAGTGCGCGCTCGACGCCCGCGAGGTGCTCGATGATGATGCGGCGCAGCGCCGGCACCGCCGATTCGTTCGCGGCGAGCCAGGCACGGCTGGCCTGCGCGAGCTCCTCGCTCGCGAGCACGGCCGGGTACAGGCCCACCAGCAGCCCCTCGGCCATCTGGTACGTGCGCGAGTCCCAGATCGACTGGATCGCGTCGTGGTAGCGCGCGACCAGGTCGGTGAGGACGGATGCGTCGGTGACGTGCTGCAGGCCGAGACCGGTGTAGCGCACGATCAGGTTCGACGCGCCCGCCTCGTCGGCGACCGAGGCGAACGCCGCCTCCTTCGCCTCCTTCGTGGGGATGGTGGCGCGGGCGCGGGCGGCGAACTGCCGGCCGGTCGCGGTGTCGTCGCTCGCGAGCTCCGCGGCGATCTCGGCCTCGCCGGCTGCGCCGTTGAGGACCAGGCCGTCGAGCAGCTGCCAGCGCAGGTCGCTGTCGACCGTGAGCCCGTCGAGCGTGCGGGTGCCGTCGAGCAGCGACTGCAGCGTCTCGGCGTGCGCGGGGGTCGAGGCGATGCCGGCGAAGGCGCCCACGAACTGGAACTGCGCGTCCGATCCGGCCGCGGCCTTCGAGGCGAGCTTCCAGAGCCGGTCGCCGACCCTCTCGATCGTCTCGGCGCGGCGCGAGGGGTGCACGTAGGTGCGGGCGGCCTGCGTCAGCTGCGCGAGCGCGAGGCGGATGGTGGTCGACTCGGTCTCCGCGCCGATGTTGTCGAGCACGAGGTCGACGTAGTCGCTCGCGGGCGTCTCGCCGTCGCGGGTGGCGTCCCAGGCGGCGCCCCAGACGAGCGCGCGGGCGAGCGGGTCCTCGATCTCGCTCAGGCTCGACAGCGCCGTCTGCATCGACGCCTCGTCGAGCCGGATCTTCGCGTAGGCGAGGTCGTCGTCGTTGATGAGGATGAGTGCCGGGCGCAGGTGGCCGACCAGCTGCGGCACCGCGGTGACGGGGCCGTCCACGTCGAGCTCGAGGCGCTCCTTGCGGCGCAGCCTGCCGTGCTTGACGTCGTAGAAGCCGATCGCCAGGCGGTGCGGCCGCAGGGTCGGGTGGTCGGCGGGCGCCGTCTGCGCGATCGAGAAGGCGGTGATGATGCCGTCGTCGTTCACCTCGAGCTCGGGGCGGAGCGTGTTCACGCCGGCGGTCTCGAGCCACAGCTTGCTCCAGTCGCCCAGCTCGCGTCCGCTGGCGGTCTCGAGCTCGGCGAGCAGGTCGGAGAGCTCGGTGTTGCCCCATGCGTGCTTGCCGAAGTAGGCGCCGACGCCCTTCATGAACGACTCGAGGCCCACCCAGGCGACGAGCTGCTTGAGCACCGAGCCGCCCTTGGCGTAGGTGATGCCGTCGAAGTTGACCTGCACGTCGTCGAGGTCGCGGATCTCCGCGACGATCGGGTGCGTCGAAGGCAGCTGGTCCTGGCGGTACGCCCAGGTCTTCTCCATCGCCTGGAAGGTCGTCCAGGCGCCCGTCCACTCGGTCGCCTCGGCGGTGGCGAGCGTCGATGCCCACTCCGCGAACGACTCGTTGAGCCACAGGTCGTTCCACCACTTCATGGTGACGAGGTCGCCGAACCACATGTGCGCCAGCTCGTGCAGCACGGTCACGACGCGGCGCTCGCGCATGGCGTCGGTGACCTGCGCACGGAACACGTACGCCTCGGTGAAGGTGACGCATCCGGCATTCTCCATCGCCCCGGCGTTGAACTCCGGCACGAAGAGCTGGTCGTACTTGTCGAAGGGGTAGGCGACGCCGAACTGTTGTTCGAAGAAGGCGAAGCCCTTGCGGGTGATGTCGAAGAGGTAGTCGGCGTCGAGGTGCTCGGCGAGCGACGCCCGGCAGAACATGCCCAGCGGGATCGTGCGGCCGTCGCTCGAGGTCAGCTCGGAGCGCACGACCGAGTAGGGGCCGGCGACGAGCGCGGTGATGTAGCTCGAGATGCGCGGGGTGGGCTCGAACGCCCAGGTGCCCGTCTCGCCGTCGATGACGGGCTCGGGCGTGGGCTGGTTGGAGACGACCTGCCAGGTGGCGGGGGCCGTGACGGTGAAGGCGAAGGTGGCCTTCAGGTCGGGCTGCTCGAAGGCGGCGAAGACGCGGCGCGAGTCGGGCACCTCGAACTGCGAGTAGAGGTACACCTCGCCGTCGACCGGGTCGACGAAGCGGTGCAGGCCCTCGCCGGTGTTGACATACATCGCGTCGGAGACCACCGTGAGCTCGTTCTCGCTCGCGAGAGAGTCGAGCTGGATGCGCACGCCGTCATTGATGGCGGATGCGTCCAGCTCGGTGCCGTTGAGGGTCACGGAGTGCACGGTGCGGGAGATGTGGTCGATGAAGGTCGACGCGCCCTCCTGCGCGGTGAACCGCACGGTGGTGGTGGAACGGAACACCTCGTCGCCGGTCGTGAGGTCGAGGGCGATGTCGTAGCTCTCGACCTGGACGAGCGCTGCGCGCTCCTCGGCTTCGGCGCGAGTGAGGTTCTCTCCGGGCACGCTGGACTCCTTCGGGCAGTCGTGTTGTGAACAGTGGGTGTGCTGGTCGATCCAGCGTAGTGCCGCCCGGCCGTCCGCTCGCCCAGTGCTCGGTAGGCTCGAGCCATGACTGATCAGGCTTCGCAGCAGACCCCGCAGAGCGTGCGGATGTGGTTCGACCCGACGTGCCCGTGGGCGTGGATGACCTCCCGCTGGCTGGGCGAGGTCGCCGAGGCGCGCGGCTTCGACGTCGACTGGCAGGTGATGAGCCTGGCGGTGCTCAACGAGGGCCGCGACCTGCCCGCCGACTACGCAGCGAGGATGCCGCGCTCGATGCGCATGACGCGCCTAGTCACCGCGGCGCGGGCAGCGGGCGGCGATGCGGCCGTGAAGCAGCTGTACGACGCGCTCGGTGAGCGCATCCATCATCAGAAGCGCAAGGACGACGATGCGCTGATCGCCGAGGCGCTCGCCGAGGTCGGGCTCGACGCCGGGCTCGCCGAGGAGACCGACGCGCACGACGCGACGCTGCGCGGCACGCACCAGGCGGCCATCGACCTGGTCGGCGACGACGTCGGCACCCCCGTGATCGCGGTCGACGAGGTGGCCTTCTTCGGCCCCGTCATCAGCCCGGCACCGAAGGGGGCGGATGCGCTGCGGCTGTTCGACGGCATCGTCGCGGCCGCGTCGATCGACGGCTTCTTCGAGCTCAAGCGCAGCCGCACGCGCGGTCCGCGGTTCGAGGTGCCGGCCGAGGCCGAGGTCGAGGCAGCCTGATGCGCATCCACGTCGCCACCGATCACGCCGGCTTCGAGATGTCGAAGCGGCTCATCGAGCACCTGGCCGCGAAGGGTCACGAGTGCGTCGACCACGGGCCGACGGAGTACGACGCCGAGGACGACTACCCGTCGTTCTGCATCAACGCCGCGCGCGCGACCGTGCGCGACCAGCGTGCTGGGGTCGAGGCGCTCGGCGTCGTCTTCGGCGGCTCGGGCAACGGCGAGCAGATGGCGGCGAACAAGGTCGAGGGCGTGCGGGCAGCCCTTGCATGGAGCCTCGCGACGGCCGAGCTCGCGCGCGAGCACAACGACGCGAACGTCGTCGCGGTCGGAGCGCGCCAGCACTCGGAGGAGGAGATGCTCGAGATCATCGACACCTTCATCGCCACGCCGTTCACCGGTGCCGAGCGCCACGCTCGACGCGTCGCTCAGCTGGGGGAGTACGAGACGACGGGCGCCATCGCCGGCCACGAGATCGCCTGACGGCAGCGTCTGATGACACAGCAACCGATGCCGGCGGTGCGGCATGCCTGAGGGCCACTCCGTCCATCGCATCGCGCGCCAGTTCGGGGCGAACTTCGTCGGCCGCACGGCTGCGGTGACGAGCCCGCAGGGTCGCTTCGAGGTGGGCGCAGCCGAGCTCGACGGGCGGGAGGTCACCTCGTCGGAGGCGATCGGCAAGCACCTGCTGCTGGGCTTCGACGGCACAGCACGCACGCCCGAGCGGGTGCTGCACGTCCACTTGGGCATCTACGGCGCCTGGGACTTCGCGGGCGCGATCTCGGTCGACCCGACCATCCTCGCCAGCCGAGCGGCGTTCGGTGCGGCCCGCATGGGCCAGACGGGCATGCGCGGCGCGGGCACCGACGGCGAGAACGAGGAGTCGATCGCCTCGATCGGCGCGCCGCGGCTGGCGCGCCTGCGGGCGGGTGAGCACGAGTCGCTCGGCGAGCCGGTCGAGTTTCCGCCGGAGCCGGTGGGGCAGGTGCGCGTGCGCATTCTCACCGAGACCGCGGTGGCGGATCTGCGTGGGCCGACTGTCTGCGAGGTGCTCGATCAGACGCAGGTGCGGGCGCTCGCCGAGCGGCTCGGCCCGGACCCCGAGGCGCCGACGGAGTCGAGGGCGAAGGCGGAGGCGCGGTTCGTCGAGCGCGCGTCGCGCTCGAACCAGTCGATCGGGCAGCTGCTGATGGACCAGTCGGTGGTCGCCGGCATCGGCAACGTGTACCGGGCGGAGCTGCTGTTCCGAGCGCGCGTCGACCCGCATCGGCCGGGTAGCCGACTCACGAGCGATGAGCTTCGCGGCCTGTGGCGCGACTGGGTGAAGCTGCTGCGCATCGGCGTCGAGACGGGACAGATGCTCACGATCGACGGACTGCGCGGAGCGAAGCGGGCTGCGGCGCTCGCGAACCGTGCCGATCGGCACTGGGTGTACAAGCGCGAAGGGCTGCCGTGCCGCCGCTGCGGCACGCCGATCGCGCTCGAGACGATGCAGGGCCGCAAGCTCTACTGGTGCCCCGGCTGCCAGCTGTAGGTCGCCGTGCGCCGCGCGGCCGCTGGTCGGCTGTGCTCGTCGGGGCGGGACAGCTCCAGCGGTAGCGGTGTCGGAGGAGGTCAGCTCCAGCGGTAGAGCCGAGCCGAGTCGAGGCCGCCCTCGGAGGGGCTGACGATCCACGCGCCCGTGCTCGCCGCGTCGTCGCGGATGGAGACGATCACCTGCACCTGCTGGGATTCGCCCGGTGCGAACTCCCAGGTGCAGCCGAGATCGAGCGGTGCCGCCGCCACGGAGGCCGAGTTCTGGTCGGCGACCGGCCCGCCGTCGGGCTGATACCCGAAGGTCATGTCGTACATCGGGTGGGTGGTGATGACACCCACGTTCGCGATCTCGAGATCGAGCATCACGAAGCGCTCGCCGGCGCGCGGTGTCGCGGCGCCGCCGCTCGACTGGCAGCCGAACGTGGCGAGGCTGTCGGCGGGGTCGGTGGATCCGGTCGCGGTGATCTCCCACGTCGAGCCGCGGTCGGTGTGCACGGTGACGGTCTCGCCGTAGGCGAAGTCGCCCGGCGGCGTGGTCGGCACCGGCGGGTCGGTCGGCCCGTTCGTCGTCGGCGGGGGAGCGAGGTCGGTGAACACCGGTGAGGCGCTCGCGGGGATCGCGGGATCCTCCGGTGTCGTCGCCGGCATCGCGACGCAGGCGGCCAGGGTCAGCGCGACGGTCGCGGCCGCCACCAGCGCGGCACCGAGCCTGCTGGAGCCGCGGCCACGAGGGCGAGTGACGAGGCTGGACTGCACGGGGTCACGCTACCGGCAGCCGCTGTGAGGTCGAAGCGGCCACCACGGCGCGATTCGCTCTCAGAACGGGTTCGGGCCCAGCACCGGTACCGCCGGGGCGCCCAGCTCACCACCCCATTCGTAGGGAACGGTTGCGGGATCGGGCGGCGGCTCGGCCTGCCTCGCCGCGTGCGCGTCCTCGAGCCGTTGGAACAGCTCCCGCTGCCGGCTGCGCCGCTCGGAACGGGTGAGGGGGACGGGTTTCGGTCTGCTGCGTGGCATGTCGGTGAAGACGGGCCCGGCTGGTTCGGGCACATCGTCGATGACGTGCCCGATGGGCGAGGTCCATCGCAGCACGCCGCCTGGTGTTTGTTCGACCTGCCAGCGGGTGTCGTGCTTGATGCCGTGATCGCTGCGGCACATGTGGGCGAGATTGCCGAGACTGGTGGGGCCGCCCTTGGCAGCGTCTCGCGTGTGGTCGAGATCGCCGGTGCGGGCGGGCAGTCCGCAGCCTGGCATCCGGCAACGGATGTCGCGCGCCTGCAGGATCCGCCGCTGCGCGGCGCTTGCCCGGTACGTGTCGACCGTCACCGCGACGCCGGTGACCGGGTCGGTGAAGAGTCTCTCCCAGACGGCGCTGCCGCCGGCGAGCCAGCGGGCGGTGTCGGCATCGACGAGCGTCTTCCCATCCAGCATGGCCGGGAACTGCAGCTCCCGCAGCGCGTCGCCGTCGCGGTACTCATCCTCGAGCAGCGTCGTCGCCGGGATGGTCACGGCCACGTGCGCCTTGATGGCGCTGATGCCGTGCACATCCTCCGGCACGACACCCGTGAGCAGCAGCTCCAGCAGCGCGTCGGTGCGGAACTGCTCGAACGTGCGCGGGTCGTCCTTGGTCTTCTTCTTCGCTGCCTGCGTGGCCCGATCGTGGGCTGCGGTCAGTTCGAGGATCGGCGCGTGCACGAGCAGGTCGCCCATGCCGTCACCGGCGTCGAACAGGTCGGTGCGGCGCTTCTGCCGGGCGGTGTCGTGCCGGATCTGCAGCGGCTCGGTGAGCACGTCGTTGACGATCTGCTTCGCCTTCGCGCCCAGCTGGCTGGTCGAGACGCGCTCGGCGACATCGACCAGCTCGGCCTCGACCCGCTCCCGCTCGCTCCTGGAGACCTCCTGGTCGAGTCGCAGCGGCTGCGTCTCGCGCTCGATGATCCGCAGGTGCCCCGTGGTGATGCGACCCGCGGCGGCGGCCTCGTGCGCGATCGGCAGCTGCGTGACGATCGCGTGCGCACGCGTCATCCTGTCGATGATGCTGCGCCGCGACACCCCCAGATCGACCGCGACCATCGCGGCCAGCTCCTTGCGGTTCGTCTCGGTGTCGCCGGGCAGGTCGATGGCGCGCTGCATGTGCGAGGCGAGCAGCACGCGCCGCTCGCCCTCGATGCGAGCGCTCTGCTGCTCGAGCGCCCGCATGCCTCCCACGAGCGCATCGTCGAGGCGGAACCGCTCGTCGAACGCCGATTCCGGCTCGGTCGGGGGCGGCGGGATCTGCTCGCCCGCCTCGACCTGCTCGGGCGTCATCGCCAGGAGCCGCTGTGTCCACTCCGCATCGAACGCATCGAGCTCGTCCTGCAGCGTCTCCGCCGACTTGCCGTGCGGATCGATGGCGCCAGCGCGGATCGCGGCGATGTAGCCCTCGCCATCGATGCCGCTGGTGTCCATGCGCAGAGACTCTCACGGGCCACCGACATGGGAATGAAGATTCGAAGCGGGTGTGGAGAACTCGGTTCTGATCCACAGGCGCTGCTCGACCAGCGGCGAGACGGGGATCGGAGCGGGCGACGGGAATCGAACCCGCGTAATCAGTTTGGAAGACTGAGGCTCTACCATTGAGCTACGCCCGCGCGCCCCGAGCCGTGCAGCACGGGACTGGACGAATCTACCGCATCCGCGCCGACGCATCCGCACCCCGTGCCGCTCGGGCTACGCTCGTGGCGTGCATCGAAGCATCCCCCACGACCTCATCCTCGGCGGCGCGACCGCCGCCTACCAGATCGAGGGCGCCGCGGCCGAGGACGGCCGCCGCCCCAGCATCTGGGACGCGTTCGCGCGCGTTCCGGGCGCCGTGATCGACGGACACACCGGCGATGTCGCGTGCGACCACTACCACCGCATGCCGCAGGACGTGGCGCTCATGCGCGAGCTCGGCCTGCAGACCTACCGCTTCTCGACCAGCTGGGCGCGCGTGCGGCCCGACGGGGGAGCGCCCAACCCCAAGGGCATCGACTTCTACTCGCGGCTCGTCGACGAGCTGCTGGACGCCGAGATCCTGCCCTGGCTGACGCTCTACCACTGGGACCTGCCGCAGGCGCTCGAGGAGCAGGGCGGCTGGACGAACCGCGACACCGCGCACCGCTTCGTCGACTACGCGCTCACCGTGCACGAGGCGCTCGGCGACCGGGTCACGAACTGGACCACCATGAACGAGCCCTGGTGCTCGTCATTCCTCTCCTACACCGCCGGCGCCCACGCGCCCGGACGGCAGAGCGTCGAGGCCGGGCTCCAGGCCGGCCATCACCTGCTGCTCGCCCACGGCATGGCCGTCACCGCGCTGCGCGAGGCCGGCGCCGAGCGGCTCGGCATCACCCTCAACTTCCAGCCGGCCGAACCGGTCGACGCCACCAGCGCATCCGACCTCGAGGCCGCGCGGCGGCTGAACGACCAGTACAACCGCTTCTTCGTGCACCCGATCATGCGCGCCGAGTACCCCGAGTCGCTGCTCGCCGACGTCGGCCACCTCGGGCTCGACGCGGTCGTGCAGCCCGGCGACCTCGAGACGATCGCGGCACCCATCGACGTGCTGGGCGTCAACTACTACCACGACGACGTCGTCTCGTACGAGCCGCCGGCCGTGCCGGTGTTGCAGGATGCGCCGACCGACCGCCCGATCGCCAGCCCCTACCCGGCCGCCGAGGGTGTGCACGCGCACCCGCGCGACGTGCCGACCACGAACATGGGCTGGGAGGTGCGGCCGGCGGGCCTGACGACGCTGCTGCGCCACCTGCACGACGAGTACACGGGTGCCGCGGGCATCGAGCTGTGGGTGACCGAGAACGGCGCGGCCTACGACGACGAGGTCGTCTTCGACGCAGACGGGGCGGATGCGTCCACGACGTCGACGACGGATGCGGCGGCCGGGCAGGCGCGCGTCCACGACACCGAGCGGGTCGAGTTCCTCCGCTCGCACGTCGGCGCCGTGCTCGACGCGATCGACGCCGGCGTGCCGGTCAAGGGCTACATGTACTGGTCGCTGCTCGACAACTACGAGTGGGCGTGGGGCTACCACAAGCGGTTCGGCATCGTGCGGGTCGACTACGAGACACAGGAGCGCACGGTGAAAGACTCGGGGCTCGAGCTGTCGCGCATGATCCGGGAGCGGACGCTCTAGCTGTCGACGCTGCCGCGGGTGCGCAGGGCGGTGTCGTGCGCCACCGCTCGGGCGATCACCGCGGTCGCGACGCCGACGATGACGGTCGACGGCACGAGGGCCCATCCGGCGACGATGCCCTGCGCGAGCAGCGCCGTGATGCCGCCCCCGATGGCACCGAGCACCGCGAACACGAACAGATGGATCGCCTCGCTGGCGACGCGGCGGAGCGCGGTCGCGGCCGCGATCGCGACCGGTACGCCGTAGAGCGTGAGCATCGGCAGGCCGAGCAGGAAACCGCCGAAGACGCCCATGAGCGCCGCGGACCCCCACATGATGACGCCGATGACGAGCGAGCCCACCAGCACGACGCCGGCGCCGATGAGCCAGCCGAACTTGATGTCGCCTGCCGTCCACTCGTGCTTCGCAGGGTCGCGCCAGCCGAACTGCGAACGGTCCGCCGATCGCGGCGGTAGTGGGGATCGATCAGGCGTCGTCATGGGATAGCTCCTTCGCTGCGGCGGTCAGCGCGAGGAGGTCGCGCACCTGTCGCCGCAGCAGCGGCACCGCGGTGACGCGGATCGCGCGATCGAGCATCGGCACCGCCTGCTCCACGAGCGCTCGGGTGCGACGCTGCTCGCGGCTGCGGTCGCTCGTCCACGCAAGCATCCCCGCCATCAGCAGCCCCCACAGCAGCTCGGGCAGCGCCTCGCGCAGCCGCCGGTCGGCGACCAGGTCGGAATCCTCGACGACGGTCGCGAAGAGGCGCAGCATCCGTTCGCGCGGTGCCCGCGTCTCATCGCCGAACGGGCTCACGGGGGAGTCGGGGGCGATCGCCTGGCCGATCGCCTCGGTCGCGACCCGATGGAACGGCGCGATCTCGTCGAGGGCGACGCGCATCACGATCCGGAGCCGGGCGGCGAAGATTCGCACACCCGCGAGGTCGTCTGCCGCGCGCTGCTCGATGCGCGCCACGGTCTCGCCGTAGAGCTCGAGCAGCAGGTGCTCCTTGGAGGGCAGCGAGAGGTAGATGGTGCCGGGGGAGACCTCCGCCCGCTCGGCGATGCCGCGCATGGTCGTGGCGCGCCAGCCGTCCTCGCGCAGGGCATCGAACGCGACAGCACGGATGCGTGCGGCCGTGCGCGCGCCCTTCGTGGGTGCAGGGGTGCCGTTGCTGCCGTGCGAGGTCATGCTCCGACTATAACTGAACGCGTTCAGTTATGCGATGGCCGTTGTGCGGGCTCCCGGACTCCCCAGATCGGCAGGTGAACCTGAGATCTGGGGTTCCGCGGCGGATCAGGGGTCCGCGAAGCCAGCGGTCGCGCGGTCATCATGAGATCCTCGCGCCGGTAGACTCGCTAGCCGTACGGGAGCGATCCCTACGGGGCGTAGCTCAGCTTGGCTAGAGCGCCCGCTTTGGGGGCGGGAGGTCGCAGGTTCGAATCCTGTCGCCCCGACTCGAGTTTCAGTCGTCGGAGCCGACGGCCCTCGCCTCGCTGACACCTCAGCTGAGCCGCCGCTGCGCGACCAGCACCACCGCGACGCCCGCCGCCGCGACCGCCATGCCGATCACGCCGAGCAGCGAGACCGGCACCCCGAAGACCAGCCAGACCCACAGCATCGTGGTCGGCGGCGTCAGGTAGAGCATCGTCGAGACGAAGGTCGCGCCGTGCGAGCGCGTCACCGTCACGTAGAGCACGTAGCCGCCCAGGCTCGACAGGCACACGAGCCACACGATCGCGCCCCAGACGTCGAGCGACGTGGGCACCGCGGCCTGCCCCCGAACCAGCGCGACGAGCATGAAGGCGCCGCCGGCGACCACCGCCTGCATCAGCAGCGTCTGCAGCAGGTCGTCGTGCGCATGCCAGCGGCGCTGCAGCACGGTGCCGCTGCCGAGGCAGAGCACCCCGATCAGCGGCAGCGCGTACGCCCACAGCGGCGCACCCGACAGCACGAGCTGCCCCGAGACGACGAGCGCGACGCCGGCGAACCCGGCCAGCATGCCCGACCACATCCACCCGTTGGCGCGCTCGCCCAGGAATCGGCCCGCGACCGTGGCGACGAGCATCGGCTGCAGTGCCGCGATCAGCGACGCGGTGCCGCCATCGACGCCGAAGCGCACGCCCTCGAAGATCATCAGCAGGTAGCCGAACTGGCTGAGCAGCGCGATGCCGCCCTGCCGCAGCCAGCTGCGCCACCGGGGCCAGCGGCGGCGAGCGATCAGCATCGCCGCGACGAGCAGGCCTGACAGCACGGTGAACCGCCACGCGAGCACCGTGACGGGCTCGCCCTCGGCGCGCGCGGCCAGCTCGGCGCCGACGAAGCCCGAGCTCCACATGACCACCAGCCCGATCGAGGCGATGACGATCGCGATCGGGCCGAGGCGGGTTGAGCGCGCCGGCCGGTCGCTCACGGAATCAGACACCGTCCGATCCTGCCAGGTCGAGCGATCGCAGGCTCCGGCGCCCCGGGCACGAGGGCAGCGGATGCGTCAGGTCTGGACGACGAGGAAGGGCTCGGTGGTCGGTGCCTCCGACCCGCCCTCGGGCTCGACCGTCACGCCCACGGCGACGCCCGCATCCAACTCGCCTTCGAGCACCACGGCGGTGCTGCCGCCGTCGGCCTGGAAGAGGCCGGCGCTGCGCGGGCCGGCCGCGTCGATGTACCAGGCCTGGTACTCGCGGCCGGCGGGTGCGGCGGCGAGGCCGTCGAACAGCAGCACCGACTGGGCGCGCTCGGCCGACCAGATGACGGTGGCGGTGCCGCCATCCTCGAGCGCGACCTCGCTGCGCTGCGCGTCGGGCGCCGCGACGACCGCGCCGAGCGCCTCCTGCTGCGAGTCGCCGCCCAGCTGCGAGCCGATGGCGATGCCGCCGGCCAGCAGCGCCGCACCGGCGGCGACAGCGCCGATCACGCGTGCCGGACGCCACCGCGCGCGGGCGCGGCGCTCGGCCGGCCCGGGCCGGCGGGTGACGGGGGCGGATGCGTCGTGGCCGCCGTGAGCGGCCGGTGCGGATGCGTCGTGGGCGCGGGGAACCGCCGGTGCCGCAGCTGCCGCGGTCGTGGCCGGCACCTGGGGCGCATCGGCGTCTGCTGGTGCAGCGCCGGCGGTCGGCTCGGCGCTGTGCTGCGGTTCGGCGCTGTGCTGCGGTTCGGCGCGGATCGCGTCGAGCATGCTCGCGCGCAGCGCCGGCGGGGGAGCGACCTCCGTACCGGAGAGCAGCGTCGCGGTCTCGGCGAGCTCCTCCGCCTCCCGGCGAGCGGCCGGTGTGGCCTTCGCCTCGAACAGCGCGCGCTCGTCGGGCGTCAGCGCATCCAGCGCGTACGCCGCAGCGAGGCCGTCGACAGACTGCTGGTCGTGCATGTCGTCGCCCCCGTTCATCTCGTCGCCGTCGTTGCTCATGTCGTCACACCCAGGATCTCGCGCAATCGGCGCATGCCGTCGCGCAGCCGGGTCTTCACGGTGCCCAGCGGCGCGCCGATGCGCTCGGCGATCTCGCTCTGGGTGAGCCCGCCGAAGTAGGCCAGCTCGATCGCCTCCCGCTGCGGCTCGCTGAGCTCGGTGAGCGCGCGCTTCGCCCTGGCCGACTCGAGCGAGGTCTCGGCCCGCTCGGCGACGTCGTCGATCGGCACCGCCGTGTCGCGCACGCCGATGCGCTCGTCGCGATTGCGCTGCGCCTGCGACGACCGCACGCGGTCCACCGCCCTGGCATGGGCGATCTGCAGCAGCCAGCTGATCGCGGCGCCGCGATCAGGATCGAAGCGCCGCGCACCGCGCCACGCCTCGAGATAGACCTCCTGCGCGACCTCCTCGGCCTGCGCGCGATCGACGAGGATGCGCAGCACCAGGCCGAACACCCGCGCCGCGGTGGCGTCGTAGAGCTCGGCGAACGCCCGCTCGTCGCCGTCGGCGGCGCGCACGAGGCACTGCTCGACGTCGATCTCCACGCGCCCGAGTATCGCAGTCGCACGCGCCGGTCCCCGCGCGACGAGCCGAGCGGACGACACACGCGCCCGAAGGGGCGCTGCCGGCGCAGTCAGCAGGAGGGCGGTCATGCCAGTGGTTCGTCGCCGGCGAACGGACGGATTGCGGCTCGGCCCCGCACGGCCGGTAGGCTTGGGCGGTGGTCCGCCCTCTCGCGGCGGATCCGGCGCGCCATCGCGTCACCGGTCGGCTTGTCCGGCACATCCACGAACCCCTCAGGAGACCACCTCGTGAAGACCACGGTCGAGAAGATCGAGAACACGCGCGCCAAGCTCACCATCGCGGTCGAGCCGGAGGAGCTGCGCCCCGCGATCGACCAGGCGTACAAGACCGTCGCCGAGCAGATCAGCGTGCCCGGCTTCCGCAAGGGCAAGGTGCCCGCGGCGATCATCGACCAGCGGGTCGGCCGCGGAGAGATCCTGAACCAGGCCGTCTCCGAGTCGATCGACGAGTTCTACCGCCAGGGCGTCGCCGAGGCAGAGGTGCGCCCGATGGGCCGCCCGCAGGCCGACGTCACCGCGTGGCCCGAGGTCAAGGACTTCTCCGGCGACCTCGTGCTCGAGATCGAGGTCGACGTGCGCCCCGACTTCGAGCTGCCCACGGTCGAGGGCCGCACGATCACGGTCGACGCGCTCGAGGTCGGTGACGACGCGGTGCAGAAGGAGCTCGACGAGCTGCGCACCCGCTTCGGCACGCTCGTAACCGTCGACCGCCCCGCCGCCAACGGCGACTTCGTGCAGCTCGACCTGACCGCGACCATCGACGGCGAGACCGTCGACGAGGCTTCCGGCATCTCCTACGAGGTGGGCTCCGGCGAGCTCATCGACGGCATCGACGAGGCCGTCGAGTCGCTCACCGCCGGTGAGGAGACCACGTTCACGTCGACCCTGGTCGGCGGCGACCACGCCGGCAAGGACGCAGAGGTCAAGGTGGCCGTCTCGGCCGTCAAGGAGCGCGAGCTGCCCGAGGCGGACGACGACTTCGCGCAGATGGCCAGCCAGTTCGACACCATCGACGAGCTGAAGGCCGACCTGGCCGAGCAGGCGGGCCGCTCTGGCCGCATGGCGCAGGCCGAGCAGGCGCGCCAGCGCCTGCAGGACGAGCTGATCGAGGCCGTCGAGGTCGAGGTGCCGACGCAGGTCGTCGAGGACGAGGTCGTCCGTCACCTCGAGGCCGAGAACCGCGCCGAGGACGCCGAGCACGGCGAAGAGGTGCGCCAGGAGACCCGCAAGCTGCTCAAGCAGCAGATGATCTTCGACCGCTTCGCCGAGGAGGAGCAGCTCGAGGTCACGCAGCAGGAGCTGACGCAGATCATCGTGCAGCAGGCCGCTCAGTACGGCATGGGTCCGCAGGACCTCGTGCAGGCGCTCGAGCAGAACGGCCAGCTGCCGGTGCTGCTGGGCGACATCCTGCGCGGCAAGACCCTCTCGACGCTGCTCGGCCGCGTCACGGTCGTCGACGACAAGGGCGAGACGGTCGACCTGAGCGAGTTCCTGCCGCCGGCGCAGTCGGACGAGGTGGGCGAGGACGACGTCGAGGCCGCCATCCGCGAGACCGAGGCGAAGCTCGCGGCGCAGCACGCCGAGGACTGATCCGCAGCGAGAGGGCCGGGCGCTCGCCCGGCCCTTTCGCATGCCTCCGCCTGCGGCGAACACGGCCCGGAATCGGGTCTGCGCTCGCCTAGGGTTGAGACCAATCGAGAGAAGGAGTCACCTGTGGCTGAACCCGTCTTCGCGCCTTCGGTCTTCGACCGCCTGCTGCGCGACCGCATCATCTGGCTCGGCGAGGAGGTGCGCGACGACAACGCGAACGAGATCTGCGCGAAGATCCTGCTGCTCGCCGCAGAGGACCCGAACAAGGACATCTACCTCTACATCAACTCGCCCGGCGGCTCGATCACGGCCGGCATGGCGATCTTCGACACCATGCAGTTCGTGCCCAACGACATCGTCACGGTCGGCATCGGCATGGCCGCCTCGATGGGCCAGCTGCTGCTCACCGCCGGCACGGCCGGCAAGCGCTACATCACCCCGAACGCGCGCGTGCTGCTGCACCAGCCGCACGGCGGCTTCGGCGGCACCTCGAGCGACATCCAGACGCAGGCGCAGCTCATCCTCGACATGAAGCGCCGCCTCGCTGAGATCACCGCCGAGCGCACCGGCAAGACCGTCGAGCAGATCAACGCGGACGGCGACCGCGACCGCTGGTTCTCGGCGGAAGAGGCGCTCGCGTACGGCTTCGTCGACCACCTGCGCGCGTCGGCCTCCGACGTCACCGGCGGCGGCGGCACCGACAAGGACGGCCTGACGACGACGGATGCGGCAGACGACCTGACGACGGATGCGTCGGCAGACCAGGAAGGTGGCAACTGATGGAGACTCCCACGTTCCAGGCGGGCGGCAGCGCCCTGCAGATGCCCGGCTCGCGCTACATCCTGCCCACGTTCGAGGAGCGCACCGCCTACGGCTACAAGCGCCAGGACCCCTATGCGAAGCTGTTCGAGGACCGCATCATCTTCCTCGGCGTGCAGGTCGACGACGCATCCGCCGACGACGTCATGGCGCAGCTGCTCGTGCTCGAGTCGCAGGACCCGGACCGCGACATCATCATGTACATCAACTCGCCCGGCGGCTCGTTCACGGCCATGACGGCGATCTACGACACGATGCAGTACATCCGTCCCGCGGTGCAGACGGTGTGCCTCGGCCAGGCGGCCTCCGCCGCCGCGGTGCTGCTGGCGGCGGGCGAGCCCGGCAAGCGCCTCGCACTGCCGAACGCGCGCATCCTCATCCACCAGCCGGCGACCTCGGACGCCGGCCGCGGCCAGGCCTCGGACATCGAGATCCAGGCGCGCGAGGTGCTGCGCATGCGCGAGTGGCTCGAGGAGACGCTCTCGAAGCACTCGAACCGCGACGTCGAGACGGTGTCGAAGGACATCGAGCGCGACACCTTCCTCTCAGCCGAGGAGGCGCTCGAGTACGGCCTGATCGACCAGGTGCTCACGAGCCGCAAGACGGCGCCGGGTCAGCTCGGCGCGTAGCGTCGCGAACGAGCAGGGCCGGTACCCAGAGCGGGTACCGGCCCTTTCGTGATGCCGCTGCCGAGCGGCTCAGATCTCGTCGTCTGCCGGCTCGGCTTCCTCGTGCCGGTCCTTCAGCTGACCCCGCAGCCGGTTCGCGCGGAAGGCGATGAGCGCCAGCAGCGCCAGCAGCGCGAGCACGCCGATCGCGATGAAGGGGAACGAGCCGCCCTGCTCGACCGCGCCGTCGGACTGCTCGCCCTCGGTGCCCTGCTCGGCCTCAGTGCCCTGCTCGGCGGCGGCGGTGGCCGGCGCGCTGTCGGCATCGCCATCGCCCTCGCCCTCGGCCTCGGGCGCAGCCACGCCGCACACCGGCGCCTCGGCGACGCCGGGCGCCCCGGCCTGACCATCTGCCGGATCGAAGGTGAAGTCGATGGTGTCGGAGACCGGGTGGCCGTCGGCGGAGACGACCTGGAAGGTCAGCGCGTAGTCGCCGGCCTCGCCGAGCTGCGCCTGCATCGACGCGGTGTCGCCGTCGACGCTCAGGCAGCCGTCCCCGTAGAACAGGCCCGCCGCATCCGTCACCTGGATCGCGTTCGAGCCGCTCGCGCCCTCGACGGCCAGGATCTCCTCGTTCATGACGACGCTGAAGCTGCCCGGCTGCTCCGTCACCACGTCACCGGCCGCCGGCGTCGAGCCGATGACGGATGCGTGGGCGGGCAGCAGCAGGACGGCCGAGAGCACGGCGAGGGCAGGAGGCATGGGTCCAGCCTATCGATGGCGATCTGGCCCATGGCGGCGTGGTCGGTCGCTGTGTCAGCGCCCTGCTCTAAACTTCCATGGACGGGCGCAGCCTGCGTTCGACGATGATCAAGAGGTGCAACATGGCGCGACTGGGAGAGAGCGGCGACCTGCTCAAGTGCTCCTTCTGCGGCAAGAGCCAGAAGCAGGTGCAGCAGCTGATCGCCGGCCCCGCGGTGTACATCTGCGACGAGTGCGTCGAGCTGTGCAACGAGATCATCGAGGAGCGCATGGCCGAAGCCGGCGAGACGCCCTCGACCGAGAGCTTCACGCTGCCGAAGCCGCGCGAGATCTTCGAGTTCCTCGAGGAGTACGTGGTGGGGCAGGAGAGCGCCAAGCGCTCGCTCGCCGTCGCGGTCTACAACCACTACAAGCGCGTCGCCGCTTCGCAGCAGCTCGCCTCTGCCGACAGCGTCGGCGACGGGGTGGAGATCCAGAAGTCGAACATCCTCATGGTCGGCCCGACCGGCTGCGGCAAGTCCTATCTGGCCTCGACGCTCGCGAAGCAGCTCAACGTGCCGTTCGCGGTCGCCGACGCCACCTCGCTCACCGAGGCGGGCTACGTCGGGGAGGATGTCGAGAACATCCTGCTGAAGCTCATCCAGGCCGCCGACTTCGACGTCAAGCGCGCCGAGACCGGCATCATCTTCATCGACGAGATCGACAAGGTCGCGCGCAAGGCGGAGAACCCCTCGATCACGAGGGACGTCTCGGGCGAGGGCGTGCAGCAGGCGCTGCTGAAGATCATCGAGGGCACGGTCGCCTCGGTCCCGCCGCAGGGCGGGCGCAAGCACCCGAACTCCGAGTTCATCCAGATCGACACGTCGAACGTCCTGTTCATCGTCGCCGGCGCCTTCGCCGGGCTCGAGGACATCATCGCCAACCGCGCCGGCAAGCGCGGCATCGGCTTCGGGGCCCCCGTCGCCTCACTCAAGCCCGACCTCAACGTGTTCGAGGAGGTGCTGCCGGAGGATCTGCACAAGTTCGGCCTGATCCCCGAGTTCATCGGCCGCCTGCCGGTGATCGCGACGGTCTCGCCGCTGGATCAGTCGGCGCTGGTCGAGATCCTCTCCGAGCCGAAGAACGCGCTCGTCAAGCAGTACCAGCGCATCTTCGAGATCGACGGCGTCAAGCTCGACTTCGAGCCTGAGGCACTGCAGGCGATCGCCGATCTCGCCGTCGAGCGGAAGACCGGCGCCCGCGGCCTGCGCTCCATCCTCGAGACGGTGCTCGCACCGGTGATGTTCGAGGTGCCCTCGCGCGAGAGCGTCGAGCGCGTGATCGTGACGAAGGAGTCGGTGACAGGCGGGGAGGCTCCCGAGGTGCTGACCGCCGACGACATCCAGGAGCTCTCCGCGTAGTCGATCTCAGTCCCGCTCGGATTGCGCTCGGGACTGAGGTAAGGCTAGCCTTACCTTTGTGACGATCACCCATCCTCTGGCGCTGCGCGCGACCGACGTCTCGATGGCGTACGGCCGCGATCGGATCGTCCACGACGCATCCATCGCGCTCACGCCCGGCTGCGTCACCGCGCTGGTCGGGCCGAACGGCTCCGGCAAGTCGACGCTGCTGCGCGGCCTCACCGCGCTGCACCGCCCGTCGGGCGGCAGCGTGGTCTTCGCCGACGGCGCCGACGCATCCGGCCTGGGGGAGCGCGAGCTCGCCCGCCGCATCGCGCTGCTCGCGCAGTCACACCCCGAGCCGTCCGGCGTCAGCGTCCGGGAGGTCGTCGCCTACGGCCGCTTCGCGCACCGTGGCCGCTTCCGCACCGGCGACCCGAACGGCGCAGACGTCATCGACCGTGCGATGGCGGCCACCGGCATCGCCGACCTGACCGACCAGCCCGTCTCGCAGCTCTCCGGCGGCCAGCGGCAGCGCGTGTGGCTGGCCACCTGCCTCGCGCAGCAGACCGGCATCGTGCTGCTCGACGAGCCCACCACCTTCCTCGACGTGCGCTACCAGCGCGAGATCCTCGAGATCGTGCGCGACCTCGCCGACGACGGCGTGGCCGTCGGCATCGTGCTGCACGACCTCGAGCAGGCCGCCGAGATCGCCGACGAGGTCGTGCTGCTCGTGCACGGGCGCATCGTCGCCACCGGCACCCCCGAGCAGGTCTTCACACCCGAGCGGCTCACCGCCGCCTACGAGGTGCCCATCGACGTCGAGCCAGTCGAAGACGGCTTGCGCATCCGGCCGCAGCGGCTCCGCCGCCGGCCCGCCGTGTCACGCGCCGCGTGACGCATCCCACCATGAGCCCGGCGGCGACGCCCCGGGCCGAGGAAGGCTGACCATGACCAAGCGAACCCTCACGGGGCGGCCCATGCTCGTCGGCGCTGCGGTGCTCACCGCGCTCGCGCTCGCCGCCTGCGGCACCACCGAGGCACCCGCAGACAGCGCCGAGCCCGACGCCGCCGCGGAAGCGGTGACGGTGACGGATGCCCGGGGCGTGGAGGTCGAGATCCCCGCGGGCGTCGAGGACGTCGTCGCGCTGGAGTGGGTCGCCGTCGAGCACCTGCAGACCGTCGGCATCGCGCCGGTCGGGGTGGCCGACGTCGCGGGCTACCAGGAGTGGGCGGCCACCGGCGCGCCGCTCGAGGGCGAGCCGACCGACGTCGGCACCCGGGTCGAGCCGTCGATCGACGCGATCGCCGGCCTCGCGCCCGACCTGATCGTGGCCGTCGCCGGCCGCGACGCGGGCGCCTACGGCGACCTGGAGGCCATCGCGCCCGTGCTGGTGCTGCAGGGTGCCGACGCCGCCGACCCGCTCGGCACCATGGAAGCCGACCTGCGCCTGGTCGCCGAGGCGACCGGCAGCTCGGACGCCGCTGAGGCCGCGATCAGCGAGTACGAGGCGCACGTCGCCGAGCTCTCCGCCACCGTCGAGGAGGCAGGACTCGCCGGCACCTCGATCGCCCACATGGACGGCTATGAGAACGGCGGCCAGGTCGAGATCCGCCCGTACGCCGACGGGGCGCTCCTGCCCGCAGCCTTCGAGTCCATCGGCTTCGCCAACGGCTGGCCCGGCGAGGGCGACGAGCAGTACGGCCTCGGCATCACCGACGTCGAGGGCCTCACCGCGCTCGCCGACGACACGCACATCGTGTACCTGTCGGTGGGCAGCCAGCGCGACGTCTTCCAGGATCAGCTCGCGGACAACGACATCTGGAACGGGCTGCCGACCGTGCAGGCCGGCAAGGTGCACCGGCTGCCCGACGGCATCTGGCTCTTCGGCGGCGTCGACTCGCTGACGGCCTACCTGGACGCGCTCGTCGCGTCACTCGCGCCGACCCCGTGATCCGCGTCCGGCCTGGAGGGCTCGCGCTCGGCGCGGCCCTCCTCGTCGCACTCATCGCGCTCGCCGGCTGGCACGCCACACAGGGCACGACCGACCTCGGCCTGACCGAGCTGCTCGGCTGGCTGGGGGGCGAGCGCGGCCACGCCGCCGTGATCGTCGAGAGCCGACTGCCGCGCATCGCCGCGGCGATCGTGGTCGGGCTGGCACTCGGCGCGGCCGGCTATGCGATGCAGACGCTGACCGGCAATCCGCTCGCATCGCCCGACACGCTCGCCGTCAACGGCGGTGCGGGCGCGGCGATCGCGATCGCGGCCGTCTTCGGCATCAGCCTGCCCGGCATCGGCGGCGCAGGGCTGGCGTTCGTGGGAGGCCTGCTCGCCGCGCTGGCGGTCGTGGCGATCGGCCGCGGCCGCGGCTCGACCACGCAGATGGTGCTCGTCGGCACAGCGCTCGCGCTGGCGCTGCAGTCGGTGACCACCGTGACCATCATCCTGTTCGAGCAGGAGACCGCTGGCCTCTACGCCTGGGGCGTCGGCCGGCTCTCGCAGAACGGCATCGAGACCGTCGCGCAGCTGCTGCCGATCGTGCTGCTCGGCATCGTGGCGCTCCTCCTGCTCGCGCGCAGGCTCGACGTGCTCGCACTCGGCGAGGAGGCCGCGACGACGATCGGCGTCGGCGTCGGGCGACTGCGGTTCATCACGCTCATCGCCTCGGTCGCGCTCGCCGCCGCCGCCGTCGCGATCGCCGGCCCGATCGGCTTCGTGGGGCTCGCGGCGCCGATCGTCATCCGCATGCTCGCCTCGCACATCCCCGGTGCCGCGCGGCATCTCGTCGCCATCCCGCTCGCCGCCCTCGCAGGCGCCGTGCTCGTGGTGGGGGCCGACGTGCTGCTGCGCGCCGTGCTGCCGGGCAGCGCCTCGCTCGACGTGCCGACCGGCGTCGTCACGAGCCTCGTGGGCGCGGTGTGCATCATCGTGCTCGCCCGCACCATGGCGGGCGCGGCCGAGACCGAGTCGATGTCGGTGCTGGGCGCGCGCACGGTCGTGAGCCGCGCGTGGCTGCCGATCGCGATCGCCGCCCTCGCGCTGGCGGCGCTGACGATCGCCGCGGTGCTGCTGGGCGACCGGATGCTGCTGCTCGGCGACGTCGTCAACTGGCTGTCGGGCAGGGCGGGGGATGCGGTGCGGGTCACGCTCGACACCCGAGCCCCTCGGATCGCCGCGGCTGTCGCCGCGGGGATCGCGCTCGCGCTCTCCGGCGCGCTCGTGCAGGCCGTCGCGCGGAACGCGCTCGCCGAGCCGTACCTGCTCGGTGTCGCCGGCGGCGCTGGTCTCGGCGCCGTCGGCGTGATCACGCTCGTGCCGACCGCGGTCGGCTGGGCGGTGGCCGGCAGCGCCCTGGCCGGCGGCGCGATCGCCGGCCTGCTGGTGCTGCTGCTGGTGGGCTGGCGCCGGCTCGGCAGCCTGCGCCTGGTGCTCACCGGCCTCGCGCTGTCGGCGGGCACGGCGGCGCTGACGAGCATGCTCATCGTGGTCACCGACCCCTGGAACCGGGGCAAGGCGATCGTCTGGCTGGCGGGATCGACCTACGGCCGCGGGTTCGAGGACGTGGCGCCGGTCGCCGTCGCCCTGGCGATCGGCGTGCTCGCGCTGCTGTGGATGCACCGCGACCTCGATCTGGCGCAGCTCGACGACGCGACGCCCAGGCTACTCGGCGTGCGTCTCACGGCCGTGCAGATCCTCGCCCTCGCCCTCGCGGTGGTGCTCGCCTCGACAGCAGTTGCCGCGATCGGGGTGGTCGCGTTCGTGGGGCTGGTGGCACCGCATGCGGCGCGTGCGCTCGTCGGAGCGCGGCACCGAGTGCTGCTGCCGCTCGCGGCGATGCTGGGCGGCACGCTGACGCTGCTGGCAGACACGCTGGGCCGCACGCTCATCGCACCCGCGCAGCTGCCGGCGGGCATCATGACGGCGCTGGTCGGCATCCCTTACTTCATCTGGCTCGTGCTGCAGGCGGGACGCTCGCGCTGACGCAGTGACCGCACCTCGCCGCCGCGCTAACCGCAGGCGAGGCTCATGCTGACCTCAGGAGATCGCCAGCGTCGAGCACACATCGGCCAAAACCGGGTCTTGAGTGCGCCAGTCCACAGACTGATCACAGTGTTTGCATATTGCGCGAATGGTTGCGTCCCGAGAACGATTGGCGACAACCGAAGCAAGCAATGCCCGTGGCACTGCGAAAGCGAATCGGTGGCAACGCTGCCACCCCTTGCCGTGGGCGCTCGCCCTGGGGGATCCCTCCCCCCGGGTATAGCAACGAGGAGTCACCGTGCAAACGCTCGTCCCACCCAGCAGCTCGCCATCCAGGCCTCAACGTCGCGGCTCACGCCTGCGCAGAGACGCACTCGCGCTCGTCGCGGCGTTCGCGATGGTGATCCCGGTCTCGATCACGCTCGCGCCGACGCCCGCCGTCGCCGTGACCGATGAGGACCCTTCGTTCGTCCTGAACCAGAACGACCTCGAGTTCATCCTGCGGCAGATCCAGATCTCCGAGGCACACGCCGCCGATCAGCAGAACCCGTCGAACTACACGCTGCTGTGCGGCAACCCGCAGGACGCGACCGGCACCTGCGTGCCCGACGTCATGCGGCCCGCCGGCGTGCGCACCGTCGACGGCAGCTACAACAACCTCTTCGTGGGACGCTCCGCCTGGGGCTCCGGGCTCCAGGAGTTCCCGCGCATGCTCGACCCCGTCTGGCGCGAGGGCGAGCCTGCGCCGAGCCAAGAGGCTCCGCCGAACTTCGGCGGCACGCCGCCGGGATCCGCTCCCGGACCGCACGCGATCTGCCAGGCACCCGGAACTCCGGGCGCCGGGATGGATCCGTGGGGCGACACCTGCTACGCGCAGACGGAGGGCTTCGTCTACGACTCAGAGCCGCGCGTGGTCAGCAACCTCATCGTCGACCAGACGACGAGCAACCCGGCGATCGTCAACCAGATCGACGCGGGCACGGCGGAGCTCATCCCCGGCACCGACATGGCGCGCACGCCGAACACCGCACCGGATGAGGGGCTGTCTGCCCCGTTCAACACGTTCCTCGGGTTCTTCGGCCAGTTCTTCGACCACGGCCTCGACCAGATCTCGAAGGGCGGCCACGGCACGCTCGTCGTGCCGCTGGAGGCGGACGACCCGCTCTACGACCCCGAGTCCAACACCAACTTCCTGGTGCTGACGCGGGCAGACCGCATCGAGGACGCCGAGGGCAACGCGACGACGGAGTTCCAGAACCGCACGTCGCCGTTCGTCGACCAGAACCAGACGTACTCCTCGCACCCCGCCCACCAGGTCTTCCTGCGCGAGTTCAACGCGGACGCCACCGAGACCGGACACCTGCTCGAGGGCGCAGCCGGCGGCATGGCGACCTGGGCGGACGTCAAGCGCCAGGCGAACGAGATCTTCGGCATCGCGCTGGACGACGGCGACCTGCTCGCCGTGCCGCAGCTGCTCGTCGACCCGTACGGCAACTTCATCCCCGGCCCAGTCCGCGGGCTGCCGCAGCTCATCGTCGCGGACGGAACCACGGTCGACGACGTCACGTTCGTCGAGGGCAACCTGGAGTCGCCCGTCTCGACGGCGAACGCGCTCTCCACGGGTCACGCCTTCCTCGATGACATCGCGCACGGCGCCACGCCGCTGTTCGATGCCGATGGCAACCTGGTGCCGCTGCAGTTCGACGAGAACGGCGACATCATCGACCCGGAGATCCCGCTGTTCGACGCGAGCGGCGCACCGGTCTCCGACACCCTGCTGACCGGCTACGACAACGTCGCGCTGAACGACCACTTCATCGCCGGCGACGGCCGTGTCAACGAGAACATCGGCCTCACCGCCGTGCACGCGGTGTTCCACGCGGAGCACAACCGCATGGTGGGTCAGATCGAGCGGCTGCTGAGCGGCGATCCCAGCACGGCGCTGCTGCGCAACGACCAGACGATGGCCGACCCGACCCTGCTCGCAGAGTTCGCAGCGGCGTTCCGCGGCGAGGAGCACAGCTACCCCTCGGCGAAGGCGGAGGAGACGCTGCCGGGCCCGCAGGCAGATGACTGGAGCTACGAGCAGCGGCTCTTCCAGGCCGCGAAGTTCGCGACCGAGATGCAGTACCAGCACATCGTGTTCGAGGAGTTCGCGCGCACGATCGCGCCGACCATCGACGCGGTCGTGTTCAACGAGAACAGCTACAACGCAGGGATGGATCCGTCCATCACCATGGAGTTCGCGCAGGTCGTGTACCGCTTCGGCCACTCGATGATGACGGAGGAGATCGGCCGTGAGGACGTCCCTGGAGCCACCGGGCTGCAGGACGTGCCACTGCTCGACGGATTCCTGAACCCGGCGGCCTTCGACCTGGGGGGCACACTGACGCCCGGGCAGGCAGCTGGCTCGATCATCAACGGCACGACCAACCGCATCGGCAGCCAGATCGACGAGCACGTCACCGACACGCTGCGCAACAACCTGCTCGGCCTGCCGCTCGACCTCGCGACGATCAACCTGCTGCGAGGCCGTGACGTGGGCATCCCGCCGCTGCAGGCTGCGAGGGAGACCTTCTTCGCCGAGACCGGTGATGCCGCGCTCGAGCCGTACAGCGACTGGGTCGACTTCGGCCTCAATCTGCGCAACGGCAACAACTTCGGTCGCGGCGGCAGCAACGCGTCGCTGGTGAACTTCGTCGCCGCGTACGGCACGCACCCGACGGTGACGGCCGCGACGACCCTGGACGAGCGACGCGAAGCGGCGCAGATCCTGGTCAACGGCGCTCCGGCCGGTCTCGAGTTCATCACCCGCTTCCCGGGCACGGACCGCTACCACACGGCCGCGCTCTTCTCGCAGCGGCACTACCTGCCGAACCAGGGAGTGGTGTACCTCGCGAACGCGACGAGGTTCCCCGACGCCCTGAGCGCCGGAGCACTGGGCGCACCCGTCCTGCTGGTGAACAACGATCGCACCGGCGGCATCCCGAAGGAGACGCACGCAGAGCTGCTGCGGCTGAACGCCCAGCGCATCGTCGTGCTCGGCGACCAGGCGTCGGTCAGCGACGAGACCATCATCTCGCTGAACGCGCTGTCCGCGACCGACGCTCCGGTCAGCCGGCTCGCAGGCCCGAACCGCTACTTCACCTCTGCAGCGATCGCGGAGAACTTCGCCGAGCCTGTCGAGCGAGTGTTCGTCGCGAGCGGGCAGGTCTTCCCCGACGCGCTGGCTGGCGCGGCGGTGGCGGCGCAGTCCGGCTCGCCGGTGCTGATCGTGCAGCAGAATGCCATCCCGGACGTGATCGCAGAGCAGCTCGACCGGCTCAACCCGGCTGAGATCGTCGTCCTCGGCGGTACTCCGTCGGTGAGCGCCTCGGTGCAGACGCAGCTCGCGCAGTACACGACGGGAACGGTTGTCCGAGTCGCCGGTGGAAACCGGTACGAGACGGCGATCGAGATCAGCAAGCGCTACTTCCCCGATGGTGCTGACCGGCTGTACGTCACGATCGGCACGCGCTTCCCCGACGCACTCGCGGCGGCACCTGGCGCAGGCATCAACGGCTCGCCGATCCTGCTGCTCCCGCCGACCGGTCTGACGCCCGCCCTGCGGGCTGAGATCGAACGGCTCTCGCCGACCGAGATCCACGTGCTGGGCAACACCTTCGCGGTCAACACGGAGACGGAGACCCAGCTGATGGAGTTCGCACCCGCGCCGCTGGAAGCACCGGCCGACAGGCTGGACTTCATCAACGGCACCGGTGCTTGGGCGGATGTCGACGGGACGACGGTCACGGGCCTCGAGGATGTGGAGTTCTGGGTCGGCGGCCTCGCCGAGCGGATCGACGCCTTCGGCGGCATGCTGGGATCGACGTTCAACTTCGTGTTCGAGCAGCAGCTGGAAGCACTGCAGTTCGGCGACCGGTTCTACTACCTCTTCCGCAACCAGGGCGAGCAGCTGTTCGCCGCGCTCGAGGCGAACTCGTTCTCCGACCTGATCCAGCGCAACACCGACGCATCGCACCTGCCGGCGAACATCTTCGCACTGCAGGATCCGATCATCGACCTCGAGGCTCTGCCTAGCCCGGTTCCGGCCGGTCTGCTCGGCAACGCGATCGATGGCTGGCGATGGACCGGCGACGAGCACGTCGAGCTGCACGGAACGGCGGGAGCCGACCGGATGACCGGTGACGAGGGCGATGACGCGCTCTGGGGCTATGACGGAGACGACCGCATCGAGGGCGGCTCCGGCAACGACTCCATCCTCGGCGGTCATGGGGACGACATCATCACCGACTCGTTCGGCGACGACACCATCCATGGCGACCAGGGCAACGATGCCATCCACATCGGCCCCGGTGCTGCAGACCTGGGTCTCGGAGGCCTTGGCGATGACTTCATCGTCAACGGCGGCGGCGACGCCTCGCAGTTCTTCCTCGGGATGGGCGACGACGTGGTGCTCGGAACCTCCGGACGTATGACGGTGTTCGGCGGGGAGCAGCACGACTGGGTCGAGGGCGGCTCGCACGCCGACCTCCTCCAGGGCGACAACGCCGACCAGTTCCAGAACGACACTCTGGGCGGCAACGACGTCGTGATCGGCGGACTCGGCAATGACGACATCGAGGGCGAAGGTGGCGACGACATCCTGATCGGCTCCGCAGTCGGCACCGACCGTCACCTGGGCAACATCGGCTTCGACTGGCTGACCTACTACGGCCAGACCGCCGATGTCACCTCGGACTGGCAGTTCTCTCGGGTCTTCGAGCCGAACAACCCGCTGCCGTCGCGATTCGACCTGCTCGAGGCGCTCTCGGGCGGTGCAGGATCTGACACCCTGCGCGGACCGCTGGTGGAGGCAGACGATGTCGCCGCGAGCGAGATCCCGCTCCACCGGGCGACGCAGGAGAGCCTCGATCTGATCGACGGGCTCGAGGCGCTGCTGCGGCCGACGGGGGCCGCGTACGACTACGCAGCTCCGCTCATGCGGGACACGCCGCCGATCGACGCCGACGGCGTCAGCATGATCATCATCGGCGGCCCCGGCAACGACAGCATCGAGGGACGAGGAGGCAATGACTACCTCGATGGCGACGCGATGCTGCGCGTGCAGCTGGAGGACACAACCACTGGCGAGCGATTCGACAGCGCACAGGGCCTGCAGGCGCGAGTCTTCGCAGGCACTCTCAACCCGGGCGACATCGACATCGTTCGCGAGATCGTGATGGATCCGGATGCTGCGACCTCGAGCGACACATCGGTCTATAACAACCCGATGTCGTCGTACACGGTGACGCCGCTGCCCGACGGGTACTGGCAGATCCAGCACACGCTGGTCGACGAGGCGGAGGAGAGCGACGGCACGGATGTCATCCGCGGCTTCGAGCGACTCCAGTTCTCGGATGGCTGCGCGGTGCTGAACGATGCCGGTGACACCTGGGAGGCGTGCGAGCCTGTCGGCACGGTGACGCTCTCGACCGATGCTCCTGTCGAGGATGTGCCGATCACGGCATCCCTCATGGAGCTCGACGGGGTGACGCCGCTCGACGTGAGCGAGTTCACCAGCATCGAGTTCACCTGGTGGGCCGGCGAGGGCGATACGCCCGACACCGTCTCTGAGTGGGAGGAGCTCGTCACGATCTCCGCGACCGTGACGGACGGCGCGGCGACGAGCACCTACGCACCGCCGGACGCGGCTGTGGATCAGTTCCTCCGGGTCACGGCGAGCTACATCGACACTGCCGGACTGCGGCAGACGACGGGCTCGGCCGTGACGACCGGGGTGGTCCTGAACGGGAACGATGTGCCGACCGGCCTGTCGATCGGGTACACGGGCGCCCCGGCGGCAGCCCCGCAGGTCGGCCAGCTGCTGCTGGCGGCCCCGGTGGCTGACGGCGACGGAGTCGAGGACGTCGTGTTCACTCACCTCTGGGAGCGGACGCTGACGCCGGATGACGCGGCCAGCTGGGCGGAGATCGGGGGTACGACCAACGCATACACCACGGTCGAGGCCGACGCCGGCTACTACATCCGGGTGACGGTGAGCTACACCGACAACCTGGGAGGCGTGGAGTCGCCGACCTACCAGATCGCGCAACCCGTGGGAGGCCTGACCCCGTAGCGCAGGGAGAGACAGAGCCGGGGTGCCGGATCCGAAGACGGATCCGGCACCCCGGCTCTCGTGCGCGGAACGCTACTCGGCGTCGAGCCCGCGTCGCTGCAGCAGCGGCGCGATCTCCGCGTCGCGGCCACGGAAGTCGCGGAAGGCCTCCAGCGGATCCTTCGAGCCGCCGACGCCCAGCAGTCGCTCGCGGAATCGCTGGCCCGCCTCCCGGATCGACGGCTGCGCCTTGAACCACTCGACCGTGTCGGCGTCCATCACCTCCGACCAGATGTAGGAGTAGTAGCCGGCCGAGTAGCCGCCGGAGAAGACGTGCTGGAAGTAGCCGGTCGAGTAGCGCGTCGGCACGGTCGCGCTGAGCAGGCCGACCGCCGCCAGCGCATCCTGCTCGAACGCCGCGACATCCGTCACCTCATCACCCGCGGTGCGCGCGTGCCAGGCCTGGTCGAGCAGCGCCGCGGCGAGGTACTCGCTCGTGTCGTGGCCCTGGTTGAACGACTCCGACGCCTGCAGGCGCTCGATGACGTCGGCGGGCAGCGGCTCGCCGGTCTCGATGTGCTTCGCGTAGTGCTCGACGATGCCCGGCCACAGCATCCACATCTCGTTGACCTGGCTGGGGAACTCCACGAAGTCGCGGAACACGTTCGTGCCGCCGAACGAGGGGTAGGTGACCTGCGCGAACAGCCCGTGCAGCGCGTGCCCGAACTCGTGGAAGAGCGTCGTGGTCTCGTCGAAGGTGAGCAGCGTCGGCGTGCCCGCGGGAGGCTTGGGCACGTTGAGGTTGTTCATCACGACCGTCGGGTGGTCGAGCAGCGTGTTCTGCTGGATGAGCGGGTTCATCCAGGCGCCGCCGCGCTTCGAGTCGCGCGTGTAGAGGTCGAGCAGATAGAGGCCGACCTCGCTGCCGTCCTCGTTCCGCACCTCGAAGATGCGCACGTCGGGGTGGTAGCCGACCAGGTCGACTCGCTCCTGGAAGGTCACGCCGTAGACCTGCGTGGCGGCGTGGAAGACGCCGTCCCACAGCACGCGCTCCGACTCGAAGTAGGGGCGCAGCGCCGCCGTGTCGACGTCGAAGCGCGCGGTGCGCTCCTTCTCGGTCCAGTAGTCCCAGTCCCAGGCGGCGAGCTCGTACGAGTCGCCGGCCGCGTCGATCTGCGCCTGCAGCGCTGCGGCCTCGGCCTTCGCGTTCGCAGCTGCGGGCGCGGCGAGCTTCGTCAGCATCGCCATCACGTTCTCGGGGCTGCCGGCCGTCTCGTCGGCGGTGATCGCGTGCGCGTGCGTGGCGAAGCCGAGCAGCTGGGCGCGCTCGGCGCGGGCGGCGGTCAGCTCGAGCACCGTCTCGCGGTTGTCGTGCTCGTTGCCGCGCGTGCCACGGGCGAGGGATGCCTCCAGCACGCGCCTGCGCACGTCGCGGTTCGTGAGCGAGGCGAGCCACGGGTGGCCCGAGAACAGCGGCAGGGTGATGAGCCACTTGCCATCGAGGCCGCGGTCGGCTGCGGCGGATGCCGCCGCCTGGATCTCGCCGTCGGAGAGCCCGTCGAGCTCTGCCTCCGTGTCGACGACGACCGCGAGCTCGTTCGTGTCGGCCTGCAGGTGCTTGTCGAAGCGGGTGGTGAGCGTCGCGATCTGCTGGTTGAGCTGCTTCAGGCGATCGCGCTCGGCGTCGTCGAGCCCGGCGCCGGCGATCGTCATCTCGGTGAACCTGCGCTCCACCAGATAGTGCTGCTCGTCGCTCCACTCCGCTGCCGGGCTCCCGTGCAGGGTTCGGATGCGCGCGTACAGCGCCGGGTCGAGGGTGATCGAGTCGGCGTGCGCGGCGAAGCGTGGCGCGTAGCGCTCCTCGAGCTCCTCCAAGAACGGGGTCGAGTCGGTCGAGGTCATGCTCCAGAACACGTGCGCGACGCGGGAGAGGATGCCGCCCGAGCGCTCGAGCGGCACCATCGTGTTCTCGAAGGTCGGCGCCGCGTCGTCCTCGACGATCGCCCGCACCTCGGTCGCCTGCTCCTCGAAGCCGGCCTCGAACGCCTCCTCGAAGTGCTCGTCGCGGATCTCGGCGAAGGGCGGCAGCTGGTACGGGAGCGCGCTCGGCGCGAAGAAGGGGTTGGTCATGGATCCACCCTAGGGCGGGGTGCTCGGACGGTCACCGAGTCGTAGACTCCCCGCATGCCGGATGCAACCTACTCGCACGGGCATCACGCCTCGGTCGTCGGCGCGCACGCCGCCCGCACCGTCGCCAACTCGGCCGCATACCTGTCGCCGCTGATCGAGCCGGGCATGCGCATCCTCGACGTCGGCTGCGGCCCGGGCTCGATCACGATCGATCTCGCGCGACGCGTGGGGGAGCGGGGCACCGTGCTGGGCATCGACGCGAGCGCCGAGGTGGTCGAGATGGCGCGTGCGGCAGCCGTGCAAGCCGGCGTCACCAACGTCGCCTTCCACGTCGGCGACGCCTACGACCCGCCGCGTCCCGGCGGCGGCGACGCAGCGCGCTGGGAGGTCGTTCACGCGCACCAGGTGCTGCAGCACCTGGGCCAGCCGGTGGCGGCACTCCGCGCCTGGCGCACGGCGGGCGAGCTGGTGGCGGCGCGCGAGGTGGTCTACTCGGCCACGACCATCCATCCGCTGACGCCCGAGCTCGCGCGCTGGCGCGATCTCATGATGGCGCTGCAGGCGGCCAATGGCGGCGACGGCGACGCGGGGGCCAAGCTCAAGGCCTGGGCGCGCGAAGCCGGCTTCGGGCAGATCGAGACCGATGTCGAGACCTGGTGCTTCGAGTCGCCGCAGGGCCGCGCGTTCTGGGGCGGCCAGTGGGTCGAGCGCGCGCTCCACTCGGCCTTCGCAGAGGGGACGCAGCGGCACGGGCTGGCGGATGCGCGGGAGCGCCGGGCGATCTCCGAGGCGTGGGGTGCGTGGTCGCGCGATGGAGACGGCTGGATGGCCATGCTGCACGGCTGGATCCTCGCGCGAGACTGACCGCGAGAGCTATCTGACACCTATTGCAAAGGAGTCTTTGCAAAGGGTATTCTGGAGTCATGCTCGACGCCGCCGTCGACGGATCCGGCGGCGAGAGCGAGGCCCCGGCCGTCGAACTCGAATCCCTCACTGCCCTCGCCCACCCGTTGCGGGTGCGCATCCTGCACACCCTGACCACTCGCGGGCCGCAGACCTCGTCGTCGCTCGCCGCCGCGCTGGGGGAGTCCACCGGATCCACCAGCTACCACTTGCGGCAGCTGGAGGCCAAGGGCTTCATCACCGATGACCCGACCCTCGGCACCGGTCGGGAACGCTGGTGGCGCCGCGCCGTCGGCCCGGTCGACGTGTGGACGAAGGAGCTCGCCGACGTGCCGGAGGGCAGAGCGGCCAGCGCGACGGTGCTCGGCGCCTGGACGCAGCACGACAGCGCGCTGCTGTCGACCTACATCGCCACCGGTGAGGACCGCTACGACGAGCCCACCCTCGACGCCTCCCGCATCACCTCACGCTCCGCGACGCTGCCCGCCAGCGAGCTGCGCAGGCTCACGCGAGACATCGACCGGATCATCCGCGACGCGGTCGCCGCCGCAGAGGCGGCCGGCACCGACGCCGTCGACGCGGACCCCGCTGACCCGGTCCACCGCATCCAGATCCAGTTCAACGCCTTCCCGATCGACTGATCGGGCACGACCCATGAAGGAGCACCCCATGCCGAACAAGGACGCACACCCAGCGACCACCCCGATCAACCTGATCCTGGACAGCTACACGCGCGCCGAGCTGCTCATGCGCCCGCTGCGCTGATCCGCGACAGCAGAACGCCCCCGTCCGCGAAGGTCGGGGGCGTTCGCCGCATCTAGGGCTCGCGGGTGACGAGCACGTCATCGCCGTCGAGGCGGATCGTCGTGCCGTCATCGAGCTCGACCACCGGCCGGCCCTCGAGGAACGTGAGGGTCCAGCGCCAGCTGCCCGTCTCGGCGCCGATCTCGGCGAGCGTGCGCTCCTCGTCGTCGATCGCGGCGCGCATCGCGACCGGCACCGCCTGCGGCGGCTCGCCTCCGACCGCCCAGCGGGTGCCGATCTGCATCAGGCCTCCTCGAGCACGATCTCGCCGACGGCGAGCTCGTCTGCCTCGACGAGGGCGAGGTCGCGGATGCGTCCGACGGCCCTGAGGTCGTCGGCTGCGGCCTCGAGGTGCTCGCGCAGCGCGGCGGGGACGGCGATGACCGCGGAGGCGACGGCCGTCTTCTGACTCGCCTTCGCATCCGTCTTCGCCCTCCGGATGCCGATCAGCGCGCGGCCGACGGTCGCGAGCATGCCGGTCGAGCCGATGCTGATCGCGCCCGTGGCGACCGCGCCGGCACCCATCGCATCGCTGCCGTTGCCGAGCTCGTCCGGCGTCGGCCAGGGGGCGACGTGGATCGAGCCCTCGTGCGACCACGACCAGACCTCTTCGGTCGCGAAGGGCAGGAACGGCGCCAGCAGCCGCAGTTGCACGTCGATCGCCGTGCGCAGCGCCGCGATCGCGGAGCCGCGACGCGCCTCGTCGCCCGAGTAGGCGCGCTCCTTGACGAGCTCGAGGTAGTCGTCGCAGAAGGTCCAGAAGAACGCCTCGGTGACCTCGAGCGCCTTCGCGTGATCGTAGGACTCGAAGGCGCGGGTCGCGGTGCGCACGACCGAGGCGAGCTCGGCGAGCATCTCGCGGTCGAGCCGCTCGGTCACCTCACCCGGCGCGCCCTCCATCGAGAGCACGAACTTCGCCGCGTTGAGCACCTTCATCGCCAGGCGGCGCCCGATCTTGATCATCTTCGGGTTCTGCGGGTCGAGCGTCGCGTCGACGCCCAGCCGCGACGAGGCCGCCCAGTAGCGCACGCCGTCGGATCCGTGATCCTCGAGCATGCCCAGCGGCGTGACGACGTTGCCCTTCGACTTCGACATCTTCTTGCGGTCGGGGTCGAGGATCCAGCCGGAGAGCGCCGCGTGCTTCCACGGCGCCCTGCCGTCCTCGAACATCGAGCGCAGCAGGGTCGAGAACAGCCAGGTGCGGATGATGTCCTGCCCCTGCGGCCGCAGGTCGAACGGTGCGATCTGCTGCCAGAGCTCGGCGTCGGCCGCCCAGCCGCCGGCGAGCTGCGGGGTGAGCGAGGAGGTCGCCCAGGTGTCCATGATGTCGATCTCGCCCGCGAAGCCGCCCGGCTCGCCGCGCTGCGACTCCTCGTAGCCGGCCGGCACGTCGGTCGTCGGGTCGAGCGGCAGCTGGTCGATGCTCGGCATCAGCACGCCGCCGGGCACGCGCTCGCCCTGCTCGTCGAGCCGGTACCAGACCGGGATGGGCACGCCGAAGAAGCGCTGGCGCGAGATGAGCCAGTCGCCGTTGAGGCCGTGCACCCAGTTCTCGTAGCGGGTGCGCATGTGCTCGGGGTGCCAGGAGATCTCTCGGCCGTGCGTGACCAGACGCTCCTGCAGTGACTCGTCGCGGCCGCCGTTCTTGATGTACCACTGCAGCGTGGAGACGATCTCGAGCGGCTTGTCGCCCTTCTCGAAGAACTTCACCGGGTGCGTGATGGGGCGCGGATCGCCGACCACGCGGCCGGCGGCCTGCAGCAGCTCGAGCATGGTCTTCTTGGCGCTGAAGACGGTCTTGCCCGCGAGCTCGGCGTAGGCGGCCTTCGCCGCTTCGCTCTCGAGCGCCTCGGGGGCGTCGGTGACGAAGCGGCCGTCGAAGCCGATCACCGAGCGGCTCGGCAGCTGCAGCTCGCGCCACCAGATGACGTCGGTCACATCGCCGAACGTGCAGATCATCGCCACGCCCGTTCCCTTGTCGGCCTGGGCGAGCTCGTGCTTGACGAAAGGAACCTCGACGCCGAACACCGGCGTGGTCACGGTGGTGCCGAAGAGGTGCCGGTAGCGCTCGTCGTCCGGATGCGCGACCACGGCCACGCAGGAGGCCAGCAGCTCTGGGCGCGTGGTGTCGATGCGCAGCTCGCCGTCCTGGCTCTCGAACAGCAGGGTGCTGTAGGCGCCGGGCTGCTCGCGGTCCTCGAGCTCGGCCTGGGCCACGGCGGTGCGGAACGTCACGTCCCACAGTGTCGGCGCATCCGCCTGGTACGCCTCGCCGCGCTCGAGATTGCGCAGGAACGCGAGCTGCGAGGTGCGGCGGGCGTCGTCGGAGATGGTGCGGTACGACTGCTTCCAGTCGACCGAGAGCCCGAGGGTGCGCCAGAGGTGCTCGAACTTCTCCTCATCCTCTTCGGTGAGGCGCTCGCACAGCTCGATGAAGTTGCGGCGCGAGACGGGCAGCTGGTCGCCGGCCTTCGAGCTCTTGTTGTCGCCGCCCTCCTGCGGAGGGGTGAAGCCCTCGACGTAGGGGAGCGTCGGGTCGACGCGCACGCCGTAGTAGTTCTGCACCCGGCGCTCGGTGGGCAGCCCGTTGTCGTCCCAGCCCATCGGGTAGAAGACATGCTTGCCGCGCATGCGCTGGAAGCGCGCGATGAGGTCGGTGTGCGTGTAGGAGAACACGTGGCCGACGTGCAGCGAGCCGGATGCGGTGGGCGGGGGCGTGTCGATCGAGTAGATCGCGTCACGCTCGAGCGGGGTGCCGTCCGCGGCGACGCCATCGAAGCGATAGGTGCCGGCCTCCTCCCACAGGCGATCCCACTTCTGCTCGAGTCCCTCGAGGGCGGGGCGGTCCGGCATGCCGGGCGTTGCGGGCGTGGTGGCGCTCATGGCGTCTCGCTTTCGATGTGCGCGGCTTCGCGTCTGTGCCGCAGGTGCGGCATGAAGCCTGGTTGTGCTGGAGGCAAGTCTACGGTGCGGCGCGCTATCGGTCGCGGCGGCGCATGCGCCACTGGACGAGCGCCGTGAGCGCCAGCGCCGCCGCCGCGATCGAGAAGGCGACGGTCGAGAAGGTGTCGGTCTGCAGCACCGCGGCCAGTGCGAAGCACACCGCCGTGACGATCGGCAGCCAGAGCGGCATGGGCTTGGGAGTTCTGGCCATGCCTCCACGGTATCCGGCGGCTGGAACGGGTCGCGGCGGCGCCTGCTCGTAGGGTCGGGGGATGGAGGTCGTCAAGCGCGGACCCGCTGCCGCCCTGCGGATGGAGGCGGCCGGTCTCGCCTGGCTCGCAGAGGCCGAGCCGGCCGGCGGCACCAGGATCGCGCGCGCCAGGCTGGACGGCGAGGTGCTGCGGGTGGCGCGGGTCGAGCCGGCGGCGGCGAGCCCGCAGCGGGCGGAGGCGCTCGGTCGTAGCCTCGCGCAGCTCCACGCCCTCGGCGCGCCGTGGCACTGCTGCCCGCCGACGGGGGCGGAGCCACCGTTCGAAGTGGGGTCGTCGCGCACACCCCTCGCGCCCGAGCCGGTGACGGCGGGACGAGAGCGGTCGTCCGAGCCCGTGGCGGCGGGACCGGAGCGGGCGGCCGAACCCGCCGCCGAGCCGGCCGCCGAGCCTGCCGCCGAGCCGGTCGCCGAGCCGGCAGCCGGGTCGTGGGGCGCGGCGTGGGGCGGGGCGTGGGCAGCGACGGCCGTGCGGCCGATCCTCGAACGCTGCGTCCTGAGCGGTCGCCTCGACCGTGAGGACGCGTCGGTCGTCGAGCGTGCAGTCGATCGGATGGCGGCGGGCGACTTCGACGCACCGCAGCCCGCGCTCGTCACGGGCGTGGCGCGCATCCACGGGGATCTCTGGAGCGGCAATGTCCTGTGGTCGGCGGTCGACACCGGCGCCGTGCTGATCGACCCCCACGCCCAGGGCGGCCATGCAGAGACCGATCTGGCGATGCTCGCGCTGTTCGGGCTGCCGCAGCTCGAGCGGGTGCTCGTCGCCTACGACGAGGCCTCGCCGCTGGCTGAGGGGTGGCGCGAGCGCATCCCGATGCAGCAGCTGCAGCCGCTGTTGGTGCACACGATGCTGTTCGGCGGCGGCTACGCGGCGCAGGCGGTCGCGGTGGCGCGCTCGCTGGCCTGACGCGATGCCCGTCCTTCGGCCACCGACGCGCGAGAGGTGTCACCGACCGCGCCTTCGACGGGCTGCTCCGAGCCATTGGTGACGCAAGTTCGGCAGGCGGCCCGGATCGGGGTCAGCGGGGCGGCAGCTCGAGCAGCAGCCCGCCGTGTGCGCTGGTCACGACGCCGAGCTGCGCGAGCAGCGCCTGGGCTTCCGGTAGGGCGGCGTCCGCGACGGTGAGCCGCAGCGCGGCCGCGGCATCAGCGCCGTAGTCGAGGTGCGGCTCGTGGCCGGCGCTGCGCAGCGCGTGCTCGATGCGGGGCGCGTCGGCGATCGGCACGGTGCCGATGAGCTCGCTCGCCGGCACGCGCGCCAGCCGGCCCGCTGCGTCGAGGGCCTCCGCCGCGATGCCGCCGTAGGCGCGCACGAGCCCGCCGGTGCCGAGCTTCACGCCGCCGAACCAGCGCACCACGAGCACGGCGACATCCGTCAGGTCGCGGCCGGCGATGGCCGAGAGGATCGGCGCACCCGCAGTGCCGGCCGGTTCGCCGTCGTCGTTCGAACGGCTGGCCTCGCCGTTCGGCCCGGCGACCCCGGCGCTGCAGACATGCCGCGCATCGGGATGGGCGCGGCGCGCTGCTCGGACGAGCACGGGCAGCTCGTCGAGCGAGTCGATGCGGTGCGCCGTCGCAACGAAGCGCGAGCGCGAGACCTCGATCTCGGCACTCGCGCTCCGCGCGATCGTCGGCCTCGCCATGCGCCCATCCTCTCGCCTCCGTGCACGGCCACCCCGGCGGCAGGCACGGATCTACGGGTATGTGCGCGCACCGGAGCGCTGAGAGAGTAGATCGCCCTGCATATGCTGGCTCGCTCGGGTGGTGAGGCCGGCCGCGTGGTGTCAGGCGGGCTCGGCGACGCGCTCCTCGGTGAGCGCCTGCGCGGCGTCGGCGTCCTCGTCGCCGAGGTGACGCATCCGCTGTGCCATGACTGCGCCGACGAGCGTCAGCGCTGACAGCACGGCGAGCACGATGCCGGGGTGCCACCAGGCGCCGCCGGTGAGCACGCCGAGCTCGGCGGTGAGGTAGGGGATGAAGCCGGCGAGCACCGCGGCGAGCGCGTACGCGACCGAGAGCGCCGAGTAGGCGTGGCGGCCGTGGAAGAGCTCCTGCATGGTGCCGCCGAGCGCCGCCCACGATGCGGTCGGCAGGATGCCGCCGACGACCATGAGCGTGACCAGCACCGCGAAGGTCGCGCTGCCCAGCAGCCAGTAGACGGGGAAGGCGATCAGCAGGGTGCCGAGCGCGCCCAGCGCCACCACGCGCGCGGAGCCGATGCGGGTCGCCAGCCAGCCGAAGAAGGGGACGGCGGCGAACTGCAGCAGGCCGCCGATGGTGGCCGCGGTGAGCAGCTGCATCTCGTCGAACCCGAGCGTCGCGACGCCGTAGCCCATCGTGTAGGTGTTCATCAGCGAGTAGGAGCCGATGCCCAGCAGGGCGACCAGGATAGCGACGCCGAACGCGGCGGGCTGCGTGCGGATGGCGGCGAGCACCGGCATCCGCTCGCGCCCGCCGGTCGACGCGAGCGCCTTGAAGACCGGCGTCTCGTCGATCGACCAGCGCAGGTAGAGCGAGACCGCGATGAGCGGGATGGCGATGAGGAACGGGATGCGCCAGCCCCAGGCCGCCATCGCCTCCGGCCCGAGCCCGAAGAACATCGTCAGCATCAGGCCGCCCGCGGCGACCGAGCCGATGGGGGAGCCCAGCTGCGGCAGCGAGGCGAAGAACGGGCGCCGCCGGGCGTCGGCGTGCTCGGTCGCCAGCAGCACCGCACCGCCCCACTCGCCGCCGAGCGAGAGCCCCTGCACGATGCGCAGCAGCACGATGGCGACCGCGCCGAACAGGGCCCAGCCGTCGCCGGTGGGCAGCAGCCCGACCATCCCGGTCGCGACGCCCATCAGGGCAATGGTGATCAGCAGCGTCGAGCGGCGGCCGATGCGGTCGCCGAGGTGGCCGAACACCACGGCGCCGATGGGGCGGACCACGAAGGCGATGCCGATCGTCGCGAACGACGCCAGCAGCGCCCCCGCCGGGCCGAGGGCGGCGAAGAAGAACGGGCCGGCGAAGAAGGCGGCGAAGTAGGAGTAGGTGTAGAAGTCGTACGACTCGAGCGCGGTGCCGACGGTTGCGGCAGCGGCGACCCGCCGGGTCGCGGTGTGCGGCCGCGCGGGGGCGGCTGCTGAGATGGTGGTCACGGGATGCTCCTCGCAGGGCGCCGACGGCGGCGCTGATATCAATACCGGGTGCAACAATAGACCGCTGGAAGGATTCCGCATGACTTCGCAGAGAGGGCCGGGAAGGCCGCGCGCGTCGAGCGCCGCCACGATCCACGAGGCAGCCCTCGAGCTGTTCCTCGAGCGCGGCTACGACGCGGTCAGCGTCGACGACATCGCCCGCCGCGCGGGGGTCTCCCGCGGCACCTTCTTCTCGTACTGCGACTCGAAGGCCGACGCGCTCTGGGGCGTCCTCGACGCCGCGATCGAGCGTGCCGGCGACGCGATCGCCGACGGGCAGGGGGATGCGCTGCAGCGGCTGGTGGACGCGATCGCGCGGGCGGTCGAGCCGTGGGGCAGCACGCCCCCGACCGCGCTGCGGGACGCGCAGGCGATGGGCGCCGTGCAGGCGCTGCGCGATGGCGCGCCAGCCCGCCTGCAGCCGCTGGTCGACCGTGCGGCGCTCGCCCTCGCGCTCGAGCACGACGCGCTGCCCGAGTCGGCGGATGCGGCGGTCGCGCCGGTCGCGGTCGTCGCCGCCGCGTGCGCCGCGCTGGTCGCGTGGACGGGCACGGCTGCCCGCTCCTCCGCCGCGCTCGCGGTGCGTGACGCGATCGAGCCGATCGCCGCAGCATTACGAATGCGCAACGATCCGCACTGCTGACGCCGCGCCTCCGTCGCGCCCCCTTCGCTGCCGCGCAGGATGGGGGACATGAGGCCCGGACCTCGGATGGTCACGGTCGCCGCGGCACTGCTGACAGTCACGGCGATGGTCGGCTGCGGCCTCATGCCGACTGCACCGGAGGCAGTCTCGGTCACACCGCCGCCCTCCGTCACCGAGCCGCCCGCGGTCGTCGCACCGCCGGCCGAGACGGCGCGGCCGCCGCTGTCGCCGGCGACGGAGGTGCCGCTGGCGCCCGTGCCGACCGTGCACGGCCCGTACGTGCCGCCGGTGCCGCAGCCCGACCCATCCGCCACGCCCTCACCCGCCGCCACACCCAGCCCGAGCGCGGGGCCGAGCCCGGGGCCGAACCCTGGGCCGACGCCTGCGCCGAGTCCTGACCCGGCCCGGCTGCTCGCGCTGCTGCCGATGGCGCACGAGCTGCCGCAGCTGCGCTGGGCGAGCGCTCGCGGCGAGCGCACGGCGGCGTGGAGCGAGATGGCGTCCGCTGCCGCGACGACGCCTGAGATCGCGATCGTGCACGTCGGCGCCGCGCGCGAGGCCGGGGGTGCCTGCGCCGCTGCGGCCGAGGCTGTCGACGGGGCCGCGATCGAGGCTGCGGCAGCCTCGTTCGCAGCCGAGCCCGCGCCCGGCGCGCCGTTCGACCTGGTGCTGGTGCGCTACCCGTCACCGACGGCGGCCGCGCAGGCCCTCGCCGCGCTGCAGCGGCTCGGCATCGACTGCGCGGGCGTCGAGACCGACACCGGTGAGTTCGGGGCAGGACAGAGCGCGCACGGGCCGACCGCGCTGCTGCGCGCGGCCGACGCCGTGCTCATCGCCGAGGCGACCGTGATCGACGCCCTGCTGGTCACGGTGCTGCACGAGGGCGCGCCTCCCGAGGCGGTCGCGACGCTCCTGGCTGCACCGCGCTGAGCGGCTCGGCAGCGGAGTCGGGGCGCCTCAGACGTCGAGCAGGCGGCGCAGCGCCGGGTCGTGCGGCGAGACCGGCAGCGGCTGCCCGTCGACGCTCGTCACCCGCGCCAGCAGCCGGCCGGAGGAGAGCAGCCACGCGCCGTCGCTGGCCCGCAGGTCGTCGGGGCTGAGCGTCTCGAAGGCCACGTCGAGGCCCTCCGCCGGCGCGTCGCGCGTGAGGTGCTCGAGCGTGATCGAGGCGAGGATGCCGTCCTGCCGCGGCGTCAGCAGCCGGCCGCCCCGGTCGACGACGAGCGTCGAGGTGGGGCCCTCGAGCAGCGCGCCCGCGGGTGAGACGAAGACCACGTCGTCGAAGCCGTGCTGCGCCGCGTGCCGCTTGGCGGCCATGTTGATCGAGTACGACAGGCTCTTCGCGCCGGGCAGCAGCCACGGCATCGCGGCCACCTCGTCGCCGTCGTGCCCGCGACCGAGCAGCGTGATGGCGACACCGCGCTGCCGTTCGGCGATGGCGGATGCGCCCAGCGGCGCCATGAGGGCGAAGGCCGTCGCGCCGCCGCCCGATTCCGCACCGCGGGTCAGCACCAGTCGGATGATGGCCTCCGGCTCGGCGCCGAAGTCCCACGCCGCGACGAGCGCATCGATGGCGCGGTCGAAGCCCGCGCGGTCGGGGGCGGGCAGCTGCAGGATCTCGGCCGAGCGCTCGAGCCGGTCGAGGTGCGCCTCGCGGTCGCGCACGTGCGGTGCACCGTCGGCGCCGGAGCGGACGAGCGTCGCGTCGAAGACGCCGTCGCCGCGCACGACGCCCAGGTCGTCAGCGCGGATGATCGGGTGCGCGACGTCGACGATGGAGCCGTCGAGCAGCGCGAGCAGCGGCGCGCTCATGCCGTGCCCGCGCAGAACTCCTGCAGCGCGGTGACCTGCTCGCCGAGCTCGGTCAGGCCCGATCCGATGCGCTCGAAGGCTGAGGTGTCGCCGGCTGAGATCGACTCGGTGGCGTCGGCGACCAGCGCATCCCAGCCGGCCTGGATCTCGCCGATGCGCCCGAGCAGCGCCGGGTCGGTCACTCTCGTCTCGAGATCGCCGATGCGCTCGGTGATGCCGCCGAGCAGCGCGAGCGCCCCCAACGGGTCAGTGCCGAGCCTCGAGCCGATCTGACCGAGGTCGGTGGCGATGCTCGACACCTCCGCCACCAGCTGCGCGCACTGCTGCGCCTGCGTGCCGGGCTCGGCGGAGCCCGAGGGCGCCGGCTCGGCCGTCGGCACCGGCGGCATCGAGGGCGAGGGCAGGAGTCCGCACCCGCTCACGAGCAGACCGGCGACGAGGACCGCGGCGGCCGCGCCGGTGCGGGCGGAGCGATTCATGAGCATGCGCCGAGGGTACTGCCGCGCCCTATGACGCGGGCCCCGCCGGGTGGGGGAAACCCCCACAAGGCTTCCGGGGATCCGCCGGGCGCACGGCGCTCGCGCGGCCTAGCGTTGAGGCATGCAACGAACCGGTCCGCTCCTGGCCACGATCGCGCACCTCGCGATCCTCGGCTCCATCGGCATCCCCATCCTGATCACGATCGTCACGCTGGCCGCGGCCGGCATCGGCACCCTCGTGGTGCTGGTCGGGTTCCTGCTGCTGGCGCTCGCGCTGCTGGGCATCCTCGCGGTCGCCTGGTTCGAGCGCGAACGTGTCGCGGGCCTCTACGGCGTCGACGTGCCGGCCGCGGTCTTCCGCCCCTCGTACCGCACCGACTGGCTGCGCCTGCCCCACCGCCTGCTGCGCATCCTCACCGACGGCCAGCACTGGCGAGCGGTGCTCTCCTTCTTCCTCGCGAGCCTGTTCGGCGCCCTCACGCTGCCGCTGCTGACGCTCGTCGGCATCGGCGTCCCGCTCGCGCTCGCGGGTCTCGGGGACGCCGAGCGAGTCGGGATCCCGCTCACCTCGATCGCCGTGCCCGTCGAGTGGGCACCGCTGGTCGGGCTGCTCTCGCTGGTCGCCGGCATCGCCGGCACCATCGCGCTCGCCGTCGCGCATCGCAACATCACCACGGGCCTGCTCGTGCCCGACGACCGCGAGCGCCTCGAGCGCGAGGCCCGCGCGGAGCGCGAGCGCCGCCACGGCGCCGTGCGCGCGGCCGACTTCGACCGCACCCGCATCGAGCGCGACCTGCACGACGGCGTCCAGCCAAGGCTTGTCTCGATCGCGATGCAGCTGGGCATGGCGCGCGACAAGATCGAGAGCGACCCGGTGGCCGCGATGCAGCTGATCGACGAGGCCCACGCGTCGTCGAAGTCGGCCGTCACCGAGCTGCGCCAGGTCGCCCGCGGCATCCATGTCGCCGTGCTCGACGACCGCGGCCTGGACGCCGCCGTCTCAGCACTCGCGGCCCGCAGCGTCGTGCCGGTCGAGATCGACGCCCGCATCGAGAACCGCTGCAGCCGCGACGCCGAGACCGCCGTCTACTTCGCGATCGCCGAGGGCATCACGAACGCGCAGAAGCACTCCCGTGCCAGCCGCATCCGCATCGCCATCCGCACGCGCCGATCCGAGACCGGCACCGCCTCGCTGTGGGCGCGGGTCGAGGACGACGGCATCGGCGGCGCCGAGCGCCAGCCCGGCGGCGGCATCGACGGGCTCGCCAACCGCGTCGCCGGCGTCGGCGGCACGCTCACCATGTCCAGCCCCGCCGGGGGCCCGACCGCGATCGAGGTGGACGTCCCGTGCGCATCCTGATCTGCGAGGACAGCGTCCTGCTCCGCGAGGGCATCGCGCGCCTCCTCACCGACGCCGGCCACGACGTGGTCGCGCAGCTGCCCGACGCGACCGCGCTCGAGGCCGCCATCGCCGCCCACGACCCCGAGCTCGCGGTGCTCGACGTGCGCATGCCGCCGACGCGCACCAACGAGGGCATCCTCGCCGCGATCGGCATCCGCTCGCGCGGCGAGCGGCCCCGGGTGCTGGTGCTCTCGCAGTACGTCGAGGAGCGCTACGCGGCCGACCTGATCGCCAGCGGCACCGCGGGCTTCGGCTACCTGCTGAAGGACCGCGTCGCCGACGTGCGCGACTTCCTCGCCGCCGTCGAGCAGGTCGCCGCGGGCGGCACCGTGCTCGACCCGGAGGTCGTCAGCCAGCTGCTCGCGCGCCGCCGCCGCGACACCCGCATGGAGCGCCTCACCCCGCGCGAGCGGCAGGTGCTCGCACTCATGGCGGAGGGCTCGTCGAACCAGACGATCGCCGACCGCCTCTACGTCTCGGCCGGCAGCGTCGAGAAGCACATCTCCGCCGTGTTCCAGAAGCTCGAGCTCGAGCCCGAGGACGGCAACCGCCGCGTGCTCGCGGTGCTCGCGCACCTCGACGCCCCCACATCCACCGACCAGACCAGCGCGCCCGACGCGACCGGAGGCATCCGATGACCATCCCCACCCCCACGAGCACCAGCCGCCCTGGCCGCTGGATCAGCATCGTCGTGATCGTGCTCGGCGCGATCGCCATCCTCTACGGCGTCGGCGGCGGGGTGCTGCGCGGCTTCGGCTCGCACCAGGCCACCAGCAACGACTACAGCGCCGACGCGAGCGGTGTCGAAGAGCTGCACATCGACAGCTCGGCATCGGCGTTCGAGATCCGCTTCGCCGACGTCGACGAGGCGACGCTCGAGGTCACCACCAACGGCGGCCCGGTGCAGCAGTGGCGCCTCGAGCGGGAGGGCGATGTGCTCTCGGTCGACACCGACTGGCGCTGGAACTGGCTCGGCTTCGGCATCATCCTCGGCGACCGGGTCGGCGAGGAGCGCGCCGTCCTCACCCTGCCCGCCGAGCTCGAGCACCGCGGCCTCGGCCTCGAGGTGGGCGTCTCCGCCGGCAGCTTCGAGGCCTCGGGCGACTGGGGTGCCGCCTCGGTCGAGCTGAGCGCCGGCGACGTCGACCTCGCGGGCACGGCCGAGTCGCTCGCGGTCGAGGTCTCGGCCGGGGAGGCGCGCATCGAGGTGGGCACCGCTGGAGCCGTCGACCTCGACGTGAGCGCCGGCCGCATCGTCGGCTCGCTGTCGGGGGAGCAGCCCGCATCGATCGACGCCCGCGTGAGCGCGGGCCGCATCGACCTGTCCATCCCGGACGGCGAGTACGCGGTGACGGAGGAGACCTCCGCCGGCAGCTCCGACGTGCACGTGGTCGACGACCCCAGCGCCACCTCCACGATCGACGTGCAGGTGAGCGCCGGCAACGTGACGCTGCGCGGCGAGGGGCGCTGAGCCCGAGCGTGGCGAGGGCCGGATCGGCGCGGTAGGATCTCTCCTACACGCACTGATCCGGCCATCACCGGGGAGCGGTCGGCAGAACGGCAGTCGGGCATCGTGAGGTGCAGGGCGGCTCACTAGATCCGAACGGGGCAGGCCCGTCACAGCCGATGGCCCGCAGCAGGCGCGGGCACGAAGCGGCGGGCCGGAAGGCCTGCAAGCGGGGTGGTACCGCGCGAGAGCGTCCCCGCATCCGAGAATCATGAGGATGCAGGAGACCCAGCGTGACCGACCAGCCTTCGACCCACCCGGCCAGGTACCCGCTCTCGAGCGACGAGCCCGTCGTCGCCAGCCCGAACCTGCCGGCTCTCGAAACCGGCATCCTCGCCTTCTGGAAGGGCGACGACACCTTCCGCGCCTCCGTCGAGCAGCGGCAGGGCTGCCCCGAATGGGTCTTCTACGACGGCCCGCCGTTCGCCAACGGGCTGCCGCACTACGGCCACCTGCTCACCGGCTACGCCAAGGATGTCTTCCCGCGCTTCCACACCATGCGCGGCAAGCAGGTGCCGCGCGTGTTCGGCTGGGACACCCACGGGCTGCCCGCCGAGCTCGAGGCGATGAAGCAGCTCGGCATCACCGAGAAGGCCGAGATCGAGTCGATGGGCGTCGACGTGTTCAACGAGCACGCGCGCGCCTCGGTGCTGGAGTACATGGACGAGTGGGAGGCCTACGTCACCCGCCAGGCCCGCTGGGTCGACTTCGACGGCGGCTACAAGACCCTCGACCTCACCTACATGGAGAGCGTCATCTGGGCGTTCAAGACGCTGCACGACAAGGGCCTCGCCTACGAGGGCTACCGGGTGCTGCCGTACTGCTGGCGCGACGAGACGCCGCTGTCGAACCACGAGCTGCGCATGGACGACGACGTCTACCAGGATCGCCAGGACACCACGCTCACCGTCACCTTCCCGTTCACGGGTGAGGGGGCGGATGCGGCGGGCCTGTCGGGCGTGCAGGCACTGGCCTGGACGACCACGCCGTGGACGCTGCCGACGAACCTCGCGCTCGCGGTGGGGCCCGCGATCGACTACGTGGTCGTGCCCGCAGGGCCGAACGGCACGTCTGCCGGCGGAGGGTCCTTCCTGCTCGCCGCCGACACGGTCGCCGGCTACTTCAAAGATCTCGGCTACGACTCCGCCGAGGAGGCGCTCGCCGCTGTCGCGCGCACGCTGCCCGGCAGTGATCTCGCAGGCATCACCTACGAGCCCCTGTTCGACTTCTTCGCCGACGCATCCGAATGGGGCACCGAGCACGCCTTCCAGATCCTCGTCGACGACTACGTCGCCACCGGCGAGGGCACCGGCATCGTGCACCAGGCGCCCGCCTACGGTGAGGACGACCAGCGGGTCGCGAACGCCGCCGGCATCCCCACGATCCTCTCGGTCGACGACGGCGGCCGCTTCCTCGACGTGGTGGCGCCGGTCGCGGGCGAGCAGGTCTTCGACGCGAACAAGACGCTCTCGCGGCTGCTCAAGGACGCCGGCCGCGTGCTGCGCCAGGCGAGCTACGTGCACTCCTACCCGCATTGCTGGCGGTGCCGCAACCCGCTGATCTACAAGGCGGTCTCGAGCTGGTTCGTGAAGGTCACCGACATCAAGGACGACCTGCTGGCCGCGAACGAGCAGATCAACTGGGTGCCCGAGAACGTCAAGCACGGCCAGTTCGGCAAGTGGCTCGAGGGCGCGCGCGACTGGTCGATCAGCCGCAACCGCTACTGGGGCAGCCCGATCCCGGTGTGGAAGAGCGACGACCCGAACCACCCGCGCATCGACGTGTACGGCTCGCTCGACGAGCTCGAGCGCGACTTCGGCGTGCGCGTCACCGACCTGCACCGGCCGGCGATCGACGAGCTGACGCGGCCCAACCCCGACGACCCGAGCGGCAAGAGCACCATGCGCCGCATCCCCGACGTGCTCGACGTCTGGTTCGACTCGGGCTCGATGCCGTTCGCGCAGTTCCACTACCCGTTCGAGAACACCCGGTGGTTCGAGGAGCACAGCCCCGCCGACTACATCGTCGAGTACATCGGCCAGACGCGCGGCTGGTTCTACGTCATGCACGTGCTGTCGGTGGCGCTGTTCGGCCGGCCGGCGTTCGAGAACGTCATCAGCCACGGCATCATCCTCGGCGACGACGGCTTCAAGGCCTCGAAGTCGCGCCGCAACTACCCCGACGTGAACGAGTCGTTCGACACGTACGGGTCGGATGCGGTGCGCTGGAACCTGATGCAGGGCTCGATCCTGCGGGGCGGCAACTTCATCGTCTCGGAGGAGGGCATCCGCGAGGCGCTGCGGCAGTTCCACCTGCCGCTGTGGTCGACCTGGTACTTCTTCTCCACCTACGCCAACCGCGCCGCCGACGGCCAGCCGTACCTGGCGAAGCGCTCGACGGCGTCCACCGATGTGCTCGACCGCTACATCCTCGCGAAGCTGCGCGAGACGGTGGAGACAGTGACGGATGCGCTGGAGCGCCTGGATGCCACCGGTGCCACCTGGGCGGTGCGCGAGTTCCTCGACGTGCTCACCAACTGGTACGTGCGGCGCTCGCGCGACCGCTTCTGGACCGGTGTGTCGTCCGACGGATCCGGAGCGGAGGCGTTCGACACGCTCCACACGGTGCTCGAGACGCTCACCCGCATCGCTGCGCCGCTGTCGCCGCTGGTGACCGAAGAGGTCTGGAAGGGCCTCACCGGTGGCCGCTCGGTGCACCTGACCGACTGGCCGCAGGTCGACCGTGCCGGCGACGACGCACTGCCGGCCGATCCCGAGCTGGTCGCGCAGATGGATGCGGTGCGCGCGATCGCCTCGGTCGGCAACGCCCTGCGCAAGCAGGCGCGCAAGCGCGTGCGGCTGCCGCTGCCGACCCTCACGGTCGTCGGTGCCGTCGACGTCAGCGCGTTCACCGGCGTGCTGCGCGACGAGCTCAACGTGCGCGAGATCGTGCTGGAGGCCGCCGCGGACGACGCGCTCGAGCGCTACGGCATCTCCCGTCGGCTGCAGGTCAACGCTCGTGCGGCGGGACCGCGCCTGGGCAAGGACGTGCAGCGGGCCATCCAGGCCGCGCGCGCCGGCGACTGGTCGGTCGCGGCCGACGACTCCGGCGCCGAGACCGTCACCGCCGGCGGCATCGCGCTGGCCGAGGGCGAGTACGAGCTCGCGCTCGAGGTCGCCGACGAGACGGCCGCGGTCGGCTTCCTGCCGGCCGGCGGCTTCGTGGTGCTCGACACCGCGACCACGCCCGAGCTCGAGGCCGAGGGGCTCGCGCGCGACGTCGTGCGCGCCGTGCAGTCGGCGCGCAAGGACGCCGGGCTCGACGTGAGCGACCGCATCCGCCTCACTCTCGGCTCGGACGGTCACGGTGTGGCGGCGCTCGAGGCCAACGGCGAGCTCGTCAAGGCGGAGACGCTCGCCGTCGAGCTCACGCTCGAGCGCATCGACGACACCATGGGCGAGCTGGCCGACGGCCGCACCGCCCACCGGGTGGGCGACGGCTCGCCGCTGGCGATCACGATCGAGAAGGCACAGGCATGACGGACGAGACAGGCATGACGGACGAGACCGGCATGACGGACGAGACCGGCGCAGCGCACATCGACGACCGCATCCTCGCCTCGCTCGAGCACGCTGAGGCGGCGGAGGCCGCCTACCAGGCGCTGCTGGAGAGGGCGGGGGAGGCGGCGGTCGAGCCGCGCATCGAGGCGACCAGGCGCGCGGTCGAGCTGCTCGGGGATCCGCAGCGGCTTTACCGCGTGATCCACATCACCGGCACGAACGGCAAGGGCTCGACCGCGCGCATCATCGACACGCTGCTGCGCGCCCACGGGCTGCGCACGGGCGTGCTCACGAGCCCGCACCTCGAGCGCGTCAACGAGCGCATCCTGATCGACGGCGAGCCCGTGACGGACGAGGCGTTCGCCCAGGGCTACGAGGACATCGCGCCGTTCCTCGACATGGTCGACGCCGAGCTCGCCCAGCAGGGCCAGCGCCGGCTGACGTTCTTCGAGGCGTTCACCGTGCTCGCCTTCGCCGTCATGGCGGATGCGCCGGTGGACGTCGCGGTGCTCGAGGTCGGCATGGGCGGCACCTGGGACTCCACCAACGTCGCCGACGGCGACGTCGCGGTCATCACCCCGATCGCGCTCGACCACACCAACCGGCTGGGCACGACGGTCGAGGCCATCGCGGGCGAGAAGGCCGGCATCATCAAGCCCGACGCCATCGTCGTCTCGGCCGCGCAGTCTGTGGAGGCGCTGGCCGTGCTCGAGGCGCGTGCCGAGGAGATGGGCGCACGGCTGCTCGTCGACGGGCGCGACTTCTCGCTCACCGAGCAGTCGGTCGCGGTCGGCGGTCAGCTCATCACCGTCAAGGGGCTCGCGGCCGAGTACATCGACCAGCTGGTGCCGCTCATGGGCGCGCATCAGGGCCGCAACGCAGCGCTCGCGCTCGTGGCGGTCGAGGCGTTCCTGGGCGGCGGCGCGCAGCCGATGACCGCCGAGGTGCTCGCCGACGGCCTCGCCGCGGTCAGCTCGCCCGGCCGGCTCGACACCATCGGCGCCGAGCCGCTCGTGATCGCCGACGCCGCCCACAACCCGCACGGCGCCGCCGCGCTGCGCGCCGCGCTGGGGGAGTACTTCGGGCTCGAGCGCGTCACGCTGGTACTGGGCGTGCTGGTGGGGAAGGACGCGACCGGCGTGCTCACCGAGCTCGAGCCGGTGATCGACGAGGTCGTGGTGACGCAGTCGAGCTCCGAGCGCGCGCTCGATGCCGACGAGCTCGCGGCGCAGGCCGTCGCGGTGCTGGGCGCCGACCGGGTGCTGGTCGAGACCGACCTCGAGACCGCCGTCGAGACCGCCCGCGACGCGGCGGCCGACCGCGGCGGCGCAGTGGTCGTCACAGGGTCGATCACGCTGCTCGGCGACGTCATCGGCCACGCCCGCGAAGCCGGCTGGCTGCTGCGGCCCGACGCACGCAGGCAGGCCGCCACCGTGCAGCTGGACGCGCCGGAGCTGGAGGGGGAGCAGTGAGCGCCGAGACGAACGAGCCGCGCGAGGCCGAGCCGAACGCATCCGCCGGTCCTGCCAAGGCGCGCAGGCCGCGCCCCGCGCGCGGAGCGATGGAGGCGCTGCTGCGCATCACGCACACGCTCGAGGTCGCCGGCCTCGCCTTCGGCACGCTCGCCGTCTGGGGCGTCTCGCGCGACTGGCCGCAGCCGGTGGCGTTCGCGGTCGTCGCGGTGCTGCTGCTGGCGACCATGCCGCTGCTGGCCCGCCCGTGGGGATGGGCCGTAAGCCTCGCGCTGCAGGTCGCGCTCGCAGCCCTGACGCTCGTCGAGCCGGTGTGGGGCGTCGTCGCGCTGGTGTTCATCATCCTGTGGGTCTACTGCTTCGTGAAGGCGCGCGGCATCGAGCGGGGCCGCCGCGCGGCAGGGCTCGATCCGCGCGGCGCACCGGGGCAGTAGGGGCCGTTCCGCTCGGTAGGCTGGCAGGCATGCAGAGCACCCTCGTCCTCATCAAGCCCGACGGCGTCCAGCGCCAGCTGACCGGCACCATCCTCGCCCGCATCGAGGCGAAGGGCTACGTGGTCACCGACCTGCGCCTCGTGCAGCCCGACAGGACCCGCCTCGAGGAGCACTACGCCGAGCACCAGGGCAAGCCCTTCTTCGAGCCGCTCGTCGAGTTCATGCTCTCGGGCCCCTCGGTCGCGATCCGCCTCGAGGGCGACCGCGTCATCGAGGGCTTCCGCTCGCTCGCCGGCACCACGGACCCGACCACCGCCGCGCCCGGCACGATCCGCGGCGACCTGGGCCGCGACTGGGGCCTGAAGGTGCAGCAGAACCTCGTGCACGGCTCCGACTCCGAGGAGTCGGCAGCGCGCGAGCTCGCGCTCTGGTTCGACTGAGTCAGCCTGGCGCAGTCACCGCGCGCGATGCCTGACGCCACCACGACGACGGATGCGCTGCGGCACCGGGTTCCAGGACCCGACGGCCGCAGCGCATCCGTCGTCTCAGGGCCGCTCGATCAGAAGCCGCTGAAGAGGTAGCGCGGGATGCCGGGGAGCGCGATCATGATCGTGAGCACCACGATCACCGCGAGCGCGAGCGAGAGCACCCAGCCCCAACTCGTGAACCTGGCCGCGACCCGGCGGAATCCGGCTCCGGCGGGCAGCGCGCCCGAGCCGAAGCCCCAGACCCACAGCGGGAAGCTCATGGCGTACATGGCCATCCACACCAGGAAGCACCAGGGGCAGACGAAGCCGAGGAAGAAGATCGACTGCTGCGCCAGCCAGAGCACGAACGCGAGGCCGCCCAGCACGCCGAGCGAGAACACCGTCCACACCCAGCGCGGCATCGCCACCCGGCCCAGCGTCAGCGCCCCCATGATGATCGGAGCCGGGAACGCCATGAGACCCAGGAACGGGTTCGGGAAGCCGAACGCCTCGCCCTGCTGCGAGCCCATCGCGCCCGAGCAGGTCAGGAACGGGTTGAAGTCGCAGCCGAGGGAGGCCTGCGGGTTCTCGAGCAGCTCGATCTTGTCGACCGAGAGCGCGAAGGCGCCGAGGAGCCCGGCGAGCCCGGTGATGATCAACAGCACGCCGAGCCAGAGCGGCGCCGTGAAGTGGGCGGGTCGAGCGTCAGACATGTGGCCTCCTGCGCAACATTCAATCAGTGCCGGAGCCCGGTCATGAGCCTCGACGCGGCCACTCTTGCCGCATTCACAGCAGGCGTCGTCGTGATCGTGCTGCTGCCGGGTGCGAACAGCCTGTTCGTGATCGCCACCGCCCTGCGCGCCGGCCGCGGTGCGGGCTTCCGCGCGATGCTCGGCGTCTTCGTCGGCGACGCGGTGCTGATGGTGCTCGCGGTGCTCTCGGCGCAGGCGCTCTCGGCGAACCCGCTCATCTTCCGCGTGCTCACGTGGGCCGGCGCCGCCTACCTGCTCTGGCTCGCGTACGGGCTGGTGCGCAGCGCCGTCGACCGCATCCGCGCCAAGCGCCGGCGGCAGGCGGAGCCGGCGCCGACCGAGAACCCGACCCAGCCGATCGAGGTGCCGAACCCGATCATCGCCCGCCCGCGGCTCGCGCCCTTCCGCACCGCGCTCATCACGAGCCTGCTGAACCCGAAGGCGATCCTGTTCTTCGCCTCCTTCTTCGTGCAGTTCATCGACCCGCAGTCGCCCACGCCGCTGGTCGACATCGCGGTGCTGATGCTCATCCTCGAGCTGGCCTCGGCGCTGTACCTGACGGTGCTGGTGCTGGTGGGCTCGCGCATCGGGCGGAGCGTGCAACCGCAGGGCTGGCTCGCGATCTTCGGCACGCTGGCGGCCGCGGCGGCCTTCGTGGCGCTCGCCGTGCGCGTGGTGCTGCCGTAGCGGGCGCGCCCGCGTGCGGTAGAGTTGCCGGCAGCGCGCCCGACGGGCGCACGCACAAGTTTCTCCGGGCAGCCTGACTGGCCCGGGCCGCTCCCGCGAGGGGGCGAGTTGCAAGGATTCGCGCCGGGCGAGCCCCGGGCCGCGAGCGAGATGTCGATCGGCGGCGCCGGTCGCGACAGGAGTACGCCAGAGATGGCCGACAACACAGCGAACCTCCCCGCAGAGGGCAACGAGCCGAACGCCGACGACGCGACGATCGAGGCCCCGACCGAGACGGCCCCCGCCGCCGAGCAGCCTGAGAAGCCCAAGCGCAAGCGGGTCTCGACGCGCAAGGCGCCGGCCGCTGCCGAGACCGAGGCGCCAGTGATGCCTGAGACGCCAGTGAAGACTGAGGCGTCGGATGCGTCGGGCGAACCGGCGACGGATGCGTCGGCCGACGCGACCGAGACCGTGCCGGCGGCGGATGCCTCGGCTGACGCGACTGCGGCTGCGGCCGAGGCTGCCACCGAGCAGGAGCCGGGCCACGAGCCCGGGCTGCTGGACCCGGCGACGTCGGCTCCGACCGCGTCGCATGGGGACGCATCCGCTGTCTCGTCCGACGAGCAGGCCGCCGACCCGCTGGCCGCCGCGAAGGTGCTGCCCGCGGTGCCCGCCGGCCCGTTCGGGCTGCTGTTCCATGCGCCCGATCTGGAGGCGCTGCCGGCGCTGCCCGCCACGCGCTCGTACGCCGACGATGACGACGAGGACGACGACGACGACGACTTCGACGGCCGCTCGCAGCGCGGCCGTCGCTCCTCGCGCCGCAACCGCCGCACGCGTCGCGGCGACAGCGATGACGACGGCGGCAGCAGCCGGCCGCTCATCACCGAGCCGCAGAAGGTCAAGGGCTCGACCAGGCTCGAGGCTAAGCGCCAGCGCCGCCGCGAGGGCCGCGACGCCGGTCGTCGCCGCACGGTGGTGACCGAGACCGAGTTCCTCGCCCGCCGCGAGTCGGTCGAGCGGCAGATGATCGTGCGCTCGAAGCACGACCGCGTGCAGCTGGCGGTGCTCGAGGACGGCGTGCTGGTCGAGCACTACGTGGCGAAGTCGTCGGAGTCGAGCCTGATCGGCAACGTCTACCTCGGCCGCGTGCAGAACGTGCTGCCGAGCATGGAGGCCGCCTTCGTCGACATCGGCCGCGGCCGCAACGCCGTGCTGTACTCCGGCGAGGTCGACTGGGATGCCGCAGAGCTCGAGGGCCAGCCGCGCAAGATCGAGCTCGCACTCAAGCCCGGCGACACCGTGCTCGTGCAGGTCACGAAGGATCCGGTGGGCCACAAGGGCGCCCGACTGACCAGCCAGATCTCGCTGCCCGGCCGCTACCTGGTGTCGGTGCCCGGCGGCTCGATGAACGGCATCTCGCGCAAGCTGCCCGACACCGAGCGGGCGCGCCTGAAGAAGATCCTCAAGCAGGTGCTGCCCGAGGGTGTCGGCGTCATCGTGCGCACCGCCGCCGAAGGCGCCACCGAGGAGCAGCTGACGAACGACGTCGAGCGCCTCACCCGCCAGTGGGAGCGCATCCAGCAGCAGCGTCAGTCGGGCTCCGCGCCGCTGCGCCTGCACGCCGAGCCCGACCTGCTGGTCAAGATCGTGCGCGACGTCTTCAACGAGGATTTCGGCAAGCTCGTCATCCAGGGCTCCGAGGCGCTCGAGACCATCCGCGAGTACCTCGAGGCCATCGCACCCGACCTGATCGACCGCGTCGAGGCCTACGAGGGCACCGACGACCCCTTCTCGCACTTCCGCATCTCGGAGCAGATCGACAAGGCGCTCGATCGCAAGGTGTTCCTGCCCTCCGGCGGGTCGCTGGTGATCGACCGCACCGAGGCGATGACCGTCGTCGACGTCAACACGGGCCGCTTCGTCGGAGCCGGCGGCAACCTCGAGGAGACGGTCACCAAGAACAACCTCGAGGCCGCTGAGGAGGTCGTGCGCCAGCTGCGGCTGCGCGACATCGGCGGCATCATCGTGATCGACTTCATCGACATGGTGCTCGAGTCGAACCGCGACCTCGTGCAGCGGCGCCTTATCGAGTGCCTCTCGCGCGACCGCACGAAGCACCAGGTGGCAGAGGTCACGAGCCTGGGCCTCGTGCAGATGACGCGCAAGAAGCTGGGCCTCGGCCTGCTCGAGTCGTACTCTGAGGCGTGCGAGGTGTGCGCCGGCCGCGGCATCATCGTGCACCACGAGCCGGTCTCGAAGTCGCAGCGCCAGGCCGACAGCGGCGGCAACGGCACCAGCCGTCGCCGGGGCCGCGGCGGCAAGCAGAGCGACCAGCAGCAGCACCAGCAGAGCGGCAACGGCGGCGGCACCCACGCCATCACCGACGACATGCGCAAGGGCCTGTCGCAGATCGCCTCGGCGGCCAAGGGCAAGCACCCGGAGGGCGAGCAGGAGCACGCCGCGGCCGAGGCGGAGGTGGAGCCGCCGCAGCAGTCGGCGCCCGAGCAGGCGCAGCAGCAGTCGGCGCCCGAGCAGACGCAGTCGGAGCAGTCCGGCCGTGAGCGCGGCGGCCGCCGGTCCAACCGGCGCCAGGGCCGCGACCGCTCGCAGGAGCCGGTCTCCGGCATCGTCGAGCCCTCGAAGCAGGCGGTCGAGCAGGTGGCGGCCGAGCCGGTCGTGACGATTCTCGACATCCCGGTCGAGCCCCACCAGGAGCAGCCGGCCCGCAAGGCGACCGAGAACGACCTCGACGGGCTGCTCGGCAGCGCGCTCGACGCGCTCGCCGCTCCCGCGCCCGGCACCGGCAAGGCGGCTCGCCGCTCGCGCCGCGCCTCCTCCGGCGTGATCACGGCCAAGCCCGACGAGCAGTAGTCGCTGGTCGCTACCAGCGCGTCGGGCAAGCCGCCATTCGATCGGCGACACTTGGTCGGTCGACAGCCGCGGCTTAGTCGCGGCGGTCGCGCTCCTTGACGCGCAGGCCGCTGGCGATCAGCCGGCGCACGAGCTCCTTGGGGCCGACGCGCGTCGCGCCCATGGCCACGAGCGCGTCGATCCGCTCCGCGGGGACGTCGTAGTGGTCGTGGTCGAAGCCGCGCGCGGGGATGCCGGCACGGCGCGCGAAGGCGTGCAGCTCGTCGAGGCTCGTGTCGCTCACCATGTGCGCCCAGAAGCGATCGTGGGCCGGCCAGAGCGGGTCGTCGACGAGGATCGCCATCCGGCAACGGTAGCGCCGACGACCGAGGCGGGCGGATGCGCGACGCGCGGTGCGCTCGTGTTGACCGAGAACGACGATTGCCTGTATCGTTGTTCGCTGGCGCAAGTCGCATTTCGTGCGCGCGCCGAAAGCTTCGTCCCGGTACGGCCGGGAGTCGTTCCAACAGTGAGGATCCAACGTGGTGTACGCAATCGTGCGCGCCGGCGGCCGGCAGGAGAAGGTCGAGGTCGGTACCGTTCTCGTCGTCGACCGCATCGCCGGTGACGACAACGGCAATGTCGAGCTGGCCCCCGTGCTGCTCGTCGACGGCGACAAGGTGACGTCGGACGTTGCTGACCTCGCCAAGGTCAAGGTGACGGCAGAGATCGTGACCGACCTGCGCGGCCCGAAGATCCGCATCCAGCACTACCGCAACAAGACCGGCTACAAGCGCCGCATGGGCCACCGCTCGGAGCTCACGCGCCTGAAGATCACCGGCATCAAGTAAGGGGCTCGCAGAGATGGCACATAAGAAGGGCGCATCGTCCACCCGCAACGGTCGTGACTCGAACGCGCAGCGCCTCGGCGTGAAGCGCTTCGGCGGCCAGGTCGTCAAGGCCGGCGAGATCATCGTCCGCCAGCGCGGCACCCACTTCCACCCCGGCGCAGGCGTTGGCCGCGGCGGCGACGACACGCTGTTCGCCCTCGAGGCCGGCGCTGTCGAGTTCGGCGCGAAGGGCGGCCGCAAGGTCGTCAACATCGTCGCTGCAGCCGAGTAATCAGCGCACGCGCGACACTGACATCCCGATGAACGGGGCGGGCTTCGGCTCGCCCCGTTCTCGCATCTAGAGGAGACACACCATGGCGACATTCGTCGATCAGGTCACACTGCACCTGCGTGCCGGCAACGGCGGCCACGGCTGCGTCTCCGTCAAGCGCGAGAAGTTCAAGCCGCTCGCCGGCCCCGACGGCGGCAACGGCGGCGACGGCGGCGACATCGTGCTGGTCGCCGACCCGCAGGTGACGACGCTGCTCGGCTACCACCGGGCGCCGCACCGCGCGAGCGAGAACGGCCAGCCCGGTATGGGCGACCACCGCGCCGGCACCACCGGCGCCGACCTCGAGCTGCCCGTGCCGGTCGGCACGGTGGTGACCGATGCCGACGGCGAGCAGCTCGCCGACCTCACGCAGCCGGGCATGCGCATCGTCGTCGGCCCCGGCGGCCAGGGCGGGCTCGGCAATGCCGCACTGTCGAACCAGAAGCGCCGCGCCCCCGGCTTCGCGCTGCTCGGCACGCCCGGCTTCGAGGGCGACATCACGCTCGAGCTGAAGACCGTCGCCGATGTCGCGCTGGTGGGCTTCCCGAGCGCCGGCAAGTCGAGCCTCGTGGCCGCCATGAGCGCCGCGCGCCCCAAGATCGCCGACTACCCGTTCACGACCCTGCACCCGAACCTCGGCGTGGTCGAGTCGGGCCAGTCCCGCTACACGATCGCCGACGTGCCGGGCCTCATCGAGGGCGCGAGCGAGGGCAAGGGCCTCGGCCTCGAGTTCCTGCGCCACGTCGAGCGCTGCTCGGCGCTGCTGCACGTGATCGACTGCGCGACGCTCGAGCCCGGCCGCGACCCGGTCAGCGACCTCAAGGTGATCCTCGCCGAGCTGGCCGCCTACCCGGTGCCGGAGGGGCAGACGCCGCTGCTCGAGCGCCAGCAGCTCGTCGCCCTCAACAAGATCGACGTGCCCGAGGCCGCCGAGCTCGCCGCGTTCGTGCGCGAGGAGATCGAGTCCATGGGCTTCCGCGTCTTCGAGATCTCGACGGTCGCCCACAAGGGGCTGCGCGAGCTCTCGTTCGCGCTCGCCGAGATCGTCGAGGCCGACCGCGAGGCCAAGTCGGCCGAGCCTGAGCCCGAGCGCATCGTGCTGCGGCCGAAGGCGATCGACGACACCGGCTTCCGGGTCAAGGTCGAGGGCACGCACGCCGGCCCGGTCTACCGCATCCTGGGCGCCAAGCCCGAGCGCTGGGTGCAGCAGACCGACTTCCGCAACGACGAGGCCGTCGGCTATCTCGCTGACCGTCTCGCCAAGCTCGGCACCGAGGATGCGCTGCTCAAGGCCGGTGCGGTCGCCGGCGCGACCGTCGTGATCGGCCCGGGCGCCGGCATCGTCTTCGACTGGGAACCCACCATCGCCTCCGCCGCCGAGCTGGTCGGCAACCGCGGCACCGATCCGCGCCTCGATCGCAATGACCGCCGCACCACGCAGGAGCGCCGCGAGGAGTACCACCGCCGCATGGACGCCAAGCAGGCGGCCCGCGACGGCCTCGCGCAGGAGCGCGACGCCGCCCGTTGGACCGAGGACAGCGTCGAGGTGGAGCGCTGGGACGAGGACGCATGACGTCGCTCGACCGCAGTGCGGGCGAGCTGATCGTCATCAAGGTCGGCTCCTCGTCGATCTCGGGCGATCGCCGTGCCCAGATCGAGCCGCTCGTCGACGGGCTCGCGGCGCTGCACCGCACGGGCCGCGTCATCCTGGTCTCCTCCGGCGCCATCTCCACCGGCATGCCGTTCCTGGGCCTGCAGGAGCGCCCGGCCGACCTGCCCATGCAGCAGGCCGCGGCGGCCGTGGGGCAGAACGTGCTGATGAACCGCTACCAGCGCAGCCTCTCGCGCCACGAGGTGATCGCGGCGCAGATCCTGCTCACCGCATCCGACATGGACATGGACTCGCACAGGGTGAACGCCCGCAACGCGCTCGAGCGGCTGATGGAGCTGCGCATGCTGCCGATCGTGAACGAGAACGACACGGTCGCCACGCACGAGATCCGCTTCGGCGACAACGACCGGCTCGCGGCACTGGTCGCCAAGCTCGTCGGTGCCGATCGGCTCATCCTGCTCTCGGACATCGAGGCGCTGCGCACCGCACCGCCCGACGAGCCCGGCTCCGAGTCGATCAGCCACGTGCCGTACGGCGACCCGCTCGAGGGCGTGCGCCTGGGCGCCAGCGGCAGCCACATCGGCTCCGGCGGCGCGATGACGAAGGTGGATGCGGCGCGTCTCGCCGCCGACGCCGGCGTGCGCGTGACGGTCACCGCGACCCCGCTACTCGAGCGGCTGGTCGCGGGGGAGCGGCTGGGCACCGAGTTCGAGCCGAACCCCCAGCCGGAGGGCTGAGCCGGGTGGGCGGGGCCGCAGCGCCCGTCGAGCAGCTCGGCAGTGCCGACGCTGCGGAGGCCGTAGCGCTGTGGCAGACCGGCGGCCTCGCCCGCCCCTGAAACGCGCCCGAGGCCGACTTCGCCCGCGCGGTCGACCGTCTCGCATCGGCCGTGCTCGGCATCCGCGACGGCGGAGCGCTCGTCGCCACCGTGATGGTCGGCCACGACGGCCACGCGGCTGGGTCTCCTACCTGGCCGTCGACGCCTCGCACCGTCGACAGGGCGTCGGCGCACGGCTGTTGCGGGCGGCAGAGGCATGGATCGTCGAGCACGGCGGCGTCAAGCTGCAGCTGATGGTGCGCGCCGACAATGAGGCTGCCACCGGCTTCTACCGGGCGATCGGCTACGAGCAGCAGGCCGTGACCGTGCTGGGACGGCGGCTCGCGGACGGCTGATGTCGGCGATGAACGCACTCTCCACAGGTGGCGGATTCCGCACGTCCCGTTGTCGCACCCTCCTGGCACCATCGGCCTCCTCAGCAGTGAGTGCAGCGGTGCCGCGCACGGGCGCGTCGCGCTGTGACCGAACGGAGGGAAGACGATGGCCGAGTGCGAAGACTGCCGACGGGACATGCTCGAGGCAGCAACCTGCACCGTGGATGCGTTCATCATCCGGGGCGAACGGTTCGACCGGTTGCGCCAGGCCGGCGCCCGCGCCGGGCGGGACGGCCGCTGCGGCGACTGCGGCGTCCAGCGCCAGGGCTTCCACCACTACGGCTGCGATATGGAGGCGTGCCCGCGTTGCGGGAGGCAGCTGCTCTCCTGCGGCTGCGGCGACGATCCCGATGACGACGAAGTCGTGGACATCATGGCGGTCGCGGGCGGCGTCGTCGTGCACCCGGCCGCGCTCCGCGGACTCCATGTCGCCGCCGGACGGTTCCCCTTCAAGGACGCGGACGGCCTGACCCGACATCGGCCGTGAGCCCGCCGCAACGGGCAGGGCGACCGAGCGCGAGCTGTCCGCTGCACCAGCGGTGCGCGCATTCGTCGCGGCCTAGGATCGAACCATGGCCGCCGAGCTCCCGACCGACGACTTCGACGCGCTGCTGACCGACTCGCAGCGCGCCTCCCGCGCGCTCGGCGTCGCTCCCGCGCCGCAGCGCCACGCCGCCATCCTCGCCATCGCTGAGGCGATCGAGGCAGCGAGCGACGACATCCTCGCCGCCAACGCCGCCGACCTCGAGCGCGGCCGCGGGACCGGGCTCGCCGAGGGCATGCTCGACCGTCTGCTGCTCGATCGGGAGCGCATCGCCGGACTCGCCGCGGCCGCCCGGCAGCTCGCAGAGCTGCCCGACCCGATCGGCGAGGTGCTGCGCCAGCGCACGCTGCCCAACGGGCTCGACCTCACCGAGGTGCGCGTGCCGTTCGGCGTCATCGGCGTCATCTACGAGGCCCGCCCGAACGTGACGGTCGACCTGGCCTGCATCGCGCTCGGCTCGGGCAACGCGGTCGTGCTGCGCGGCGGCTCGGCGGCCGAGCAGACCAACGCCGTGCTCGTCGAGGCCATGCAGGGCGCCATCGAGGCGGCCGGCCTGCCGCGCGCATCGGTGCAGACCATCGACCGCTTCGGCCGCGACGGCGCCGGGCGCCTGATGCGCGCCCGCGGGCTCGTCGACCTGCTCGTGCCGCGGGGGAGCGCCGCACTCATCGAGCGCGTCGTCACCGAGTCGACCGTGCCCGTCATCGAGACCGGCGCCGGTGTCGTGCATGCGTTCGTGGACCGGGCGGCGCAGCTGCCGATGGCGCTCGAGATCGTGCTGAACGCCAAGACCCAGCGCACGAGCGTCTGCAACGCGCTCGAGACGGTGCTCGTGCACCGCGACATCGCCGACACCGCGGTGCCCGCGCTCGCCGAGGCCCTCCAGCAGGCAGGCGTCACCGTGCACGCCGACGGCCCGCTGCCGGGCGCCGCGCGCACGGAGCCGCTGGGCGAGAGCGGCTGGTCGACCGAGCACCTGTCGATGGATGTCGCGATCGGCGTCGTCGACGACCTCGACGCCGCCATCGAGCACATCAACCGCTATGGCACGCACCACACCGACACGATCGTGACCGAGGACGCGGATGCGGCCGGCACGTTCCTGGCACAGGTGGACTCCGCGGTCGTGATGCACAACGCATCCACCCGCTTCACCGACGGCGGCGAGTTCGGCTTCGGCGCCGAGGTGGGCATCTCGACGCAGAAGTCGCACGCCCGCGGCCCCATGGGGCTGACCGAGCTGACCAGCACGAAGTGGATCGTGCGCGGCACCGGTCAGGTGCGCGCCTGAGCCGCCACTGCTCGCCACCGCGCTAGGATCGAGGCATGAACCTGCTCGCACTCGCCGCAGCCGCTGAGGCCGAATCGGCCACTGCCGCTCTCGAACCCTTCATCGCCGCCGGCATCACCGCAGCGGTCTTCATCATCTCCGCCATCGTGCTGCGCTCCTTCCGCGACGTCGCCCACCGCTCCGCCGGTGCCGCGACGACGGCTGCCGACCCGCACCACTGACGCAGGCGACGTGGCAGATCGCCGCCGACGCCTCGGCATCATGGGCGGCACGTTCGACCCCATCCACAACGGCCACCTCGTGGCCGCCAGCGAGGTGGCGCAGCACTTCGACCTCGACGAGGTCGTCTTCGTGCCCACCGGTGAGCCCTACCTGAAGCCCGACGTCTCGCCGAGCGAGGACCGCTACCTGATGACGGTCGTCGCGACCGCCTCGAACCCGCGCTTCAAGGTCAGCCGCGTCGACATCGACCGCGACGGGCCGACCTACACGATCGACACCCTGCGCGACATCCGCGAGCAGCAGCCCGACGCCGACCTGTTCTTCATCACGGGGGCGGATGCCTTCACCTCGATCGTGGAGTGGAAGGACGTCGACGAGCTCTGGGAGCTCGCGCACTTCGTCGCCGTCACCCGCCCGGGCCACCAGGTCTCCATCACCGGGTATCCGCCGGACCGTGTCTCACTGCTGGAGATCCCCGCACTTGCGATATCCTCGACCGATTGCCGAGCGCGCGTGAGCGCCGGCTATCCCGTCTGGTATCTCGTGCCGGACGGGGTGGTTCAATACATCAGCAAGCACGACCTGTACCGGAGACTCTCAGCATGACTGACGCGAACGAAGAACGGCCGCTGACGCGGCGCGAGCTTCGGGCGCGCGAACGCGCTGCCGAGCTCGCCCAGACCGGCGGCGTGCCGCCGGTGCCCGAGGAGGCGTCCGACGCTGCCGCGTCCGCTCCCGAGCAGCTCGGCCGCCACTCCACGCCGAGCGTGCCGGCGGCATCCGCCGAGCGCGTCGAGCTCGCCGAGACGGAAGCGCTCGATCTCCGTGAGGTGCGCCAGCAGCCCGGGGCCGCTCCGGGTGAGGACGACAAGGGCGCCACCTCGAAGCCGCTCGGCCGCTTCTTCGGCCGCAAGAAGGACAAGGCGGCGCAGCAGCCCGCCCCTGAGACCACCGCCGAGGCCACCGTCGAGCCGGTCGACGAGCCCGTCGGTCTGGGCGTGCTCGAGGCCGAGCTGACGGACGGGGCGCCCAGCGCTCCCGCGCCCGGTGGCGCACCCGCCGCCGGCAGCGCATCCGTGCCCGCACCCTCCTCTGCGCGCCGCTCGAGCGCGCAGATCGATGACGTGCAGGGCCTCGACACCGTCGACGACGCCGAGGTCGACGACCTCGAGATCGACGAGGTGCTGGTCGAGCAGCCGCGCGTCTCGTCGCGCCGCGTCGCAGAGGTCACGCCCGCAGAGCTCGAGGACCGCCGCGGTGCCTCCGCAGATGACGAGAGCCTCACCGTCACCGGCCCCAGCCGTGGCCAGTCGCAGCGCCTGCCGGTGATCGTCAACGTCGTCTCCGACACCTCTGAGCACCACATCGCCGACCTGCGCGAGCAGGGCGTCGCCGGCAGCAGCGGCACCTCGACCTCGTCGTTCACGGCGAACGCGCTCGTGCTGCCCGCCGGCAGCGAGAGCCCCGACTTCACCCTCGAGGGCGACGACGGCCTGCTCGTCACCGGTTCGATCGACGTGCCGGAGGGCTTCGCCTCCTCGGGTCGCGGTCGCGCATCGATCGACGGCAACGACGTCGACTCCGATGTCGCCGAGGGCGAGGTCTCGAGCCCCGAGACGGCGCCCGTGCGCGCCTCGAAGGCGGTCTCCTCGTACGCGAACGCGCGCGTGCAGATCGCACCGCAGAAGCAGCGGACCAATGCCTGGCCGGTGGTCATCGGTGTGGGCGCCGGCGCATTCGTCGTCGGCGTCGGCACGGTGCTCTTCCTCGCGATCTCGCAGGGCTGGCTCTGATCGACGGGAGTGCGCGATGAGCGCGGATGAGAAGGCGATCGCGCTCGCGCGTGTCGCAGCACGCGCAGCCGACAAGGCCCTCGGCGTCGACCAAGTGGCGCTCGACGTCTCCGGCCAGCTGCCGCTCACGGATGTGTTCCTGCTCGTCACGGGCCGCAACGAGCGCCAGGTCAGCGCGATCGCCCGCGACATCGAGGATGCGCTGCATCCCGAGGGTGCCAAGCCCGTGCGCCGCGAGGGCCGGGCCGACGGCCGCTGGGTGCTGCTCGACTTCTCCGACATCGTGGTGCACGTCTTCCACGAGGAGGAGCGCACCTACTACCAGCTCGAGCGGCTGTGGCGCGATGCGCCGGTCGTCGACCTGCAGCTGCCGGAGCACCCGGCCGAATAGCCCTCGCGCGACAGGTATAGGGCAGTGTGCTCGAGCCCCTGTCGAGTTCGAGCGAACCGCCCGATACGTGCGCGTCTCGCGTACGGGTTACGCCGCGACGGGCGTGAGGGTGATGAGGTTCGCCCACGGGTCGTCGAAGCGGATGCTGCGCCCGTCGTCGGCGATCGGGACGCCCGCGGTCGTGAGCCGCTCGCGCGCCGCGCCCAGCGCATCCGCATCGGGCACCCGGATCTCGACCCGGCCGAGGCCGAGCGTGTCGGCGCGGCGGCCGGCGCCGCGCGAGTTCCAGACGTTCATCGCCATGTGGTGGTGGTAGCCGCCGGCGCTGACGAACAGCGCCGTGTTGCCGAGCGAGGTGGTCTCGGCGAAGCCGAGCGCGCCGACGTAGAACTCGCGCGCGGTGGCGACATCGCCGACCTGCAGGTGCACGTGGCCGACCTTCGCATCCACGGGTGCCGTGGACGACTGCCCGAAGGTGCCGCGATCGAGGTGCTCGTTCACGAAGCGGTTCGGGTCGATGAACTCGGTGGTCATGTAGACCTGGCCGTTCGACCAGCGCCACTGCTCGCGCGGGCGGTCGACGTAGAGCTCGACGCCATTGCCGTCGGGGTCGGCGAAGTAGAACGCCTCGGAGACGTGGTGGTCGCCGGTGCCCGCGAACTGGATGTTCGGGATCTGCGTCATCCGCACGACCGCCGCGGCCAGGGCCGCGTGCGTGGGGTAGAGGATGGCCGTGTGGAAGAGGCCGGCGTCTGCCGGGTTGGGCCCGCGCAGATCGGGCGCCTCCTCCAGCACCAGGATGGTGCGGCCGTCGACGCCCAGCTCGACCACGCCGGGCCGCTCGGCGACGTGCTCGAGGCCGACGCCGGCGGTGTACCAGTGCACCAGGCGCGCCAGGGATGCGGTCTTCAGCATCACCGGGCCCATGTCGGTGGCGTCGGGCAGCAGATCGATCGTGGTGTTCATCAAGTCCTCCGAGGTGTGCAACGCGGATGCGTGCGGTGCATTCCGAGGGCATCGCACCCAGGCGGGCTTAGGCTTCGGCATGTGAGCGAGCCGACGAGCGAGAGCGTGTGGTCGCTGCGCGCCGACGAGCTGCTCCGACGCACCGCGTCGCCGGAGCCGACGCCGGGCAACGGCTCGATCGCTCCGGTCTCCGGCGCGCTCGGGATCGGGCTCGTGCTGATGGCGCTCGCCATCACCGACGAGCCGCCCGCAGCGCTGCGCGAGCGCGGGGACGCGCTGCTCAGCAGCGTCGTCGCGACCGCCGACCGGGACGTCGCGGTGTTCCGCGCCGTGCTCGACGCGCGCGGCATGCCCGAGCGCGACGAGGCCGAGCGCGCGGCGCGCGGCGACGCCATCGAGCGTGCGACGCTCACGGCCGCAGAGGTGCCGCTCGACCTCGCCACGGCGCTGCGCGATGCGCTCGAGCTCGCAGCCGATGCGGAGCCGCTCGTCAAGCCTGCGCTCGTGAGCGACGTGCGCGCCGGCGCCGACATCATCGCGGGTGCCGCACGAGCAGCCCTGCGCGCCACCGAGCTCAACCTCGAGGTGCTGGAGCGCTCCGGCAGCGCTGCCGCGCGGAGTCTGCGAGCCCGCCATGATGCGCTCGTGAGCGCGCTGCAGCGGCGCTGATGCCGCGCAGGCCCCGCATCATCGACGGCCCAGCGTCATCGACGGCCCAGCGTCATCGACGGCCCAGGTCGCGTTCGAGCACCGGCGCGAGCCGGAAGGGGATCAGCTCGCCCATCGACAGCCACGTCTCGGTGCGCTCGACGCCCTCGCAGGCGAGCACGAGCTTGTTGACGCGGTAGAGATCCTCGGCGTCGCGGCACACCACGCGCACGAGCACATCGGCCTGGCCCGAGAGTCCGAACGCCTGCACGACCTCGGGGATCTGCCGCAGCTGCTCGACCACCGAGTCGATCTTCGGCTGGTCGACGTGCGTCGCCATGAAGACCGTCAGCGGGTAGCCGAGCGCCGCGGCGTGGAACCTGCGGTCGAAGCCCTGTAGCGCATCCGAGGCCTCGAGCGCGGCCACCCGGCTCTGCACGGTGTTGCGCGCGAGACCCAGCTGCTCGGCGATCGCGGCGTTCGTGCTCCGCGGATGCCTGGTGAGCTCGAGCAGGATCTTCCGATCGGTGTCATCGACGGTGCGCATGATGCGCAATCTAGCGCACACCCGCTCGTCGCGAAATGCGCGACCTGCGCAGCCAGCGTGTCGCTGATTGCGCGAAGTGCCAGACGGGGCTACCTTCGGAGCACAGATCTTCGGACAACCCGTCCCGTCGATCCGACCGGCGCCCACAAGGCGCTCGAACGAGGAGGTTCGATCGTGTCGATCATGCTGCCAGCCCCCCGCCCCGAGCTCGCGCTCGGCCTGGACTGCCCCCTGACCGTGCTCGACGTCGACGGCACCCGCGTGCCGAGCGAGGTGCTCGACCCCCATCTGAGCGACATCGACGAGCACGCGCTCACCAACCTCTACGTCGACATGGTGCGCGTGCGCCGCCTCGACGTCGAGGCGTTCGCCCTCACCCGCCAGGGCCACCTGGTGCTGTGGCCGCCGCTGCTGGGCCAGGAGGCCGCGCAGGTCGGCCCCGCCCGCGCGCTGGGCGACAAGGACTGGGTCTTCGGCTCCTACCGCGAGCACGGCTTCGCGCTGCTGCGCGGTGCCGACATGGGCGAGTTCTCGCGCATCTGGAAGGCCTACGCGCACAGCGGCTGGGACCCCCAGGAGATCCGCATGGCGCCCTCGCAGATCATCATCGGCGCGCAGTCGCTGCACGGCGTCGGCTACGCCATGGCCGCCAAGATGGACGGCGCCGACGAGGTCGCGCTGACCGCCTTCGGCGACGGTGCCACGAGCGAGGGCGACGTCAACGAGGCACTCGTGTGGGCCGCTTCCTTCCAGGCGCCCGTCGTCTTCCTCTGCCAGAACAACCAGTACGCGATCTCCGAGCCCGTCGGCCTGCAGTCGGGCGTGCCGCTCGCGCTGCGCCCCACCGGCTTCGGCATCCCCTCGATGCGCGTCGACGGCAACGACGTGCTCGCCATGCACGCCGCCGCCCGCATCGCCTTCGACCGCGCCCGCACCGGCGGCGGCCCCACCTTCATCGAGGCCGTCACCTACCGCCGCGGCCCCCACACCACCACCGACGACCCGAAGCGCTACCGCGACGAGGCCGAGGTGGAGGCGTGGACCGCGAAGGACCCGATCGAGCGCGTCGAGCGGGCGCTGGAGCGCATGGGCGCCAACATGGAGGCCGTGCGCGCCGAGGCGAAGATCCGCGCCGACCAGCTCGCCAAGGAGTTCCGTGCCGCGTGCGAGCACGCCGAGCCGCCGGCCCCCGACGAGATCTTCGACAACGTCTACACGCAGCCGTCGAAGCGCCTGGAGCGTCAGCGCCTCGAGCACCGCGCCTTCGTGAGCAGCATCGAGGCCAAGGCATGACCGAGACGATGACGATGGCGAAGGCCATCAACGCCGCCCTCGCCGACGGGCTCGACGGGGACGACCGCGTGCTGCTGATGGGTGAGGACATCGGCAAGCTCGGCGGGGTCTTCCGCGTCACCGACGGCCTGCAGGACCGCTTCGGCCCGCAGCGCGTGATCGACACGCCGCTGGCCGAATCGGCCATCATCGGCACCGCGATCGGCATGACCTACCGCGACTTCCGCGTGGTCGCTGAGATCCAGTTCGACGGCTTCATCTACCCCGCGTTCGACCAGATCGTCGCCCAGGTCGCGAAGCTGCACTACCGCTCGCAGGGCCGGGTGAAGATGCCGCTGACCATTCGCGTGCCCTTCGGCGGCGCGATCGGCTCGGTCGAGCACCACAGCGAGTCGCCCGAGTCGTACTTCGCCCACACCGCAGGGCTGCGCGTGGTCACCGCCTCGACGCCGCAGGAGGCGTACTCGACGCTGCGCGCCGCCATCCAGAGCGACGACCCGGTGCTGTTCTTCGAGCCGAAGGGCAAGTACTACACCAAGGGCGAGGTCGACCGCTCCATCGTGCGCGACCTCGAGACGGCCACCATCGTCGCCAGCGGCCGCGATGTGACGATCGCCGCCTACGGGCCGACGGTCGACACCGCGCTGCGCGCCGCCATCGCCGCCGCGGACGAGGGCATCGAGGTCGAGGTCATCGACCTGCGCTCGATCTCGCCGCTGGATGTCGACACGGTCGTCGCGTCGGTGCAGCGCACCGGCCGCCTGATCGTCACGCACGAGGCGCCCGCCGAGTCGTCCGTCTCGAGCGAGCTCATCGCCTCCGTCGCCGAGCGCGCCTTCGCGCATCTCGAGGCCGCGCCCGAGCGCGTCACCGGCTACGACACCCCGTACCCGCCCTCGGCCGTCGAGCACGACTACCTGCCGAGCCTCGACCGGCTGCTCGACGCCGTCGACCGCACACTCGGGCGCCGCAACTCGCGCACCGACCTCGACTACGCCGCCGTCACCGGTGCCGCCACGACCGCTGGAGCCGCACGATGAAGACCTTCCTGCTGCCCGACCTGGGCGAGGGCCTGACCGACAGCGAGATCGTCGCCTGGAAGGTCGCCGAGGGCGACACCGTCGAGCTCAACCAGCCGCTCGCCGACATCGAGACCGCCAAGGCGGTCGTCGAGCTGCCCAGCCCCTACGAGGGCGTCATCGCCAAGCTGCACGCCGGCGAGGGCGAGACGGTCGACGTGGGCGCCCCGCTGATCGACTTCGACCTCGACGACGGCAGCGCCGTGCCCGCCTCCGCACCCGCTGCGGGCGACACGGTCGCAGCTGCCGACGACGAGGCGGTGACCCCGGATGCGCCCGGTCCCGTCGGCGATGAGCCCGACGTCGTGACCGCACCCGCCTCCGCACCCGAGACCAATGTCGCCGCGCAGGCGGAGGCTGCGGCACCCGACGACAAGCCGGAGAAGGTCTCGGTGCTGGTCGGCTCGATCACCGTGCACGGCGGCAAGCCCACCCGCAGCAAGCGCACCTGGGACGTCGAGCCGTTCGAGCGCGCCGAGAAGCGCGGCCCGAACCGCGCCATGCCGCCCGTGCGCAAGCTCGCGAAGGATCGCGGCATCGACCTGCAGTCGGTGCGCCCGAGCGGGGCCGACGGCCTCGTCACGCGCGCCGACGTCGAGGGCGCGGGCACCGCATCCGCCACGTCTGCCTCGGGCGCTGCGGCAGCACCGGCCTCGACGCGCGAGAAGGTGACCGGCCTGCGCAAGCACACCGCCGCCGCGATGGCCAAGTCGGCGCTCACCGTGCCGCACGCGGCCACCTTCCACCAGGTCGACGTGACCGAGACGCTCGCGCTCGCCAAGTCGGGCGACGCCTCGTTCCTGGCGCTCGCCAGCCGCGCGATCCTGCTGGCGGCGAAGCGCTGGCCCGACGTCGCCTCCGCCTTCCACGCCGACACCAACGAGCTCGAGCGCTTCGCGCACGTGAACCTCGGCATCGCCGTCTCGACCGACCGCGGCCTGGTGGTCGCCTCGGTCGACCAGGCGGAGACGATGGATGCGGTCGAGCTGACCGCGCAGATCAAGGACCGTGCCGTGCGGGCGCGCGAGGGCACGCTGTCGATGGAGGAGCTCACCTCGTCGAACATCACCATCTCGAACGTGGGCGTGTTCGGCGTCGACGGCGGCATCCCGATCCTGAACCCGGGGGAGTCGGCGATCATCGCGCTCGGCGCGATCCGCAAGCTGCCCTGGAACCACCAGGGCGAGATCGTGCTGCGCGACGTGTGCACCGTGACGGTCTCGTTCGACCACCGGGTGCTCGACGGCCGCGAGGCCGCGGGCTTCCTGGCCGACATCGCGGCGGTGCTGGAGCGCCCGGCGCTGGCGCTGGCCCGATGAGCGCTGTCGCGATGACCGGTCAGGTTGGGCCCGCACCCGACGCCGACGTGGCACGGTAGGGGCATGCACGCACTCACCACCCACGTCGACACCGGCTCCGACGCGGCGAAGGCGAACCGCGCTGCGATGCAGGCACTGGTGGCAGAGCTGCGCGAGCGGCTCGGCACCGTCGCGCTCGGCGGCCCGGAGAAGAGCCGCGAACGCCACGTCGCGCGCGGCAAGCTGCTGGCGCGCGACCGCATCGACGCGCTGCTCGACCCGGGCAGCCCCTTCCTCGAGGTCGCGCCGCTGGCCGCCTGGGGCGTCTACGGCAGCCCTGCGGACGGCCAGCCTGGTGACGCGCCCTCAGCCGGCGTCGTCGCCGGCATCGGGCTGGTGCACGGCAAGCAGGTCATGGTGATCGCCAACGATGCGACCGTCAAGGGCGGCACCTACTACCCGCTGACTGTGAAGAAGCACCTGCGCGCGCAGCAGATCGCGCGCGAGAACCGCCTGCCGTGCATCGCGCTCGTCGATTCCGGCGGCGCGTTCCTGCCCATGCAGGACGAGGTCTTCCCCGACCGCGAGCACTTCGGCCGCATCTTCTTCAACCAGGCGCAGCTCTCGGCGCTCGGCATCCCGCAGCTGGCCGCCGTGATGGGCTCGTCGACCGCCGGCGGTGCCTACGTGCCGGCGATGAGCGACGAGACGGTCATCGTGCGCGACCAGGGCACCATCTTCCTCGGCGGCCCGCCGCTCGTGAAGGCCGCCACCGGCGAGGTCATCGACGCCGAGTCGCTCGGCGGCGGGCAGCTGCACGCCGAGGTCTCGGGCGTCGTCGACCACCTCGCCGACGACGACGCGCACGCGCTCGAGATCGTGCGCGACATGGTCGAGGCGCTGCCGCACGAGGATCGCGGCGTCACGGGAGTGCGGCTCGCACCGAAGGGCGTCTTCGGCTGGTTCGCGCACGCGCCCTACAGCGGATCGCCGATCGCCGACGACCCGCAGGCACCCGCGGTCGACCCGTCGACGCTCTACGAGGTCGTTCCGCCCGACCTGCAGACGCCCTACGACGTGCGCGAGATCATCGGCCGCATCGTCGACCGCAGCGAGTTCCACGAGTTCAAGGCCAGCTACGGCGAGACGCTCGTGACCGGCTTCGCCGAGCTGCACGGCCACACCGTCGGCATCATCGCCAACAACGGTGTGCTCTTCAGCGAGTCGGCGATGAAGGGCGCGCACTTCATCGAGCTGTGCGACCAGCGGGGCGTGCCGCTGGTGTTCCTGCAGAACATCACCGGTTTCATGGTCGGCTCCGAGGCGGAGCGCGGCGGCATCGCCAAGCACGGCGCCAAGATGGTCACCGCCGTGGCCACCACGCGCGTGCCGAAGCTCACGGTGGTCGTCGGCGGCTCCTTCGGCGCCGGCACCTACTCCATGTGCGGCCGGGCCTACGACCCCCGGTTCCTGTGGCTGTGGCCGAACGCGCGCGTGAGCGTGATGGGCGGGCCCCAGGCAGCATCCGTGCTCTCCACCGTCAAGCGCGAGCAGCTCGAGGCCGCGGGCGAGGAGTGGTCGGCGGATGCGCAGGACGAGTTCGAGCGGCCGGTGCGCGAGCAGTACGAGCGGCAGGGCAACCCCTACTACGCCAGCGCGCGGCTGTGGGACGACGGCGTCATCGACCCGGCAGACACCCGCCGCGTGCTCGGCATGGCGCTCGACGTCGTGACCGCCGTGCCGCTGCCCGAGCCGCGCTTCGGCGTGTTCAGGATGTGATGGGGATGCCCGACATGCCAGAGCGCACAGCCGCCGCGACCGAGATGTTCCACACCGTGCTGGTCGCCAACCGCGGCGAGATCGCCATCCGCATCGCGCGCACCCTGCGCGAGATGGGCGTCCGCTCGGTCGCCGTGCGCGCCGAGGACGACCCCTCACCGCACCCCGGTCACTTCGACGAGGTCGTCTCGCTCGGGGCCGGTCCGCTGCGCGAGACCTACCTGTCGAGCGACAAGATCATCGCGGCCGCGCGATCGACCGGCGCGCAGGCGATCCACCCCGGTTACGGCTTCCTGTCGGAGAACGCCGGGTTCGCGCAGGCGTGCGCCGACGCCGGGATCGTCTTCGTCGGGCCGCCCGCCTCGGCGATCGAGACGATGGGCGACAAGATCTCGGCCCGCCACGCGGTCGAGGCGCGCGACGTCGCCACGGTGCCGGGCATCGCGGAGCCCGGGCTCGACGACGCGGCCCTCATCGCGGGCGCCGAGCGGGTCGGCTTCCCGGTGCTCATCAAGCCGGCCGCCGGCGGCGGCGGCAAGGGCATGTACCGCGTCGACGAGCCCGCGGGGCTGGCGCAGGCGCTCGCCGCCGCGCGCCGCGAGGCGAGCTCGTCGTTCGGCGACGACACGTTGTTCATCGAGCGCTTCGTCACCAGCCCGCGCCACATCGAGGTGCAGGTGCTCGCCGACACCCACGGCACTGTCATCCACCTGGGCGAGCGCGAGTGCTCGCTGCAGCGCCGCCACCAGAAGGTGATCGAGGAGGCGCCCAGCGCCCTGCTCACCGAGGCGCAGCGCGCGGCCATCGGGCAGGCCGCCGTCGAGACGGCCCGCTCGGTCGGCTACGTGGGCGCCGGCACGGTGGAGTTCATCGTCGCGGGCGACCGGCCCGACGAACCGTTCTTCATGGAGATGAACACGCGCCTGCAGGTCGAGCACCCGGTGACCGAGATGGTGACGGGCATCGATCTGGTCGAGCAGCAGCTGCGCATCGCCGCGGGGGAGCGGCTCGCCATCGCGCAGGAGGATGTGACGCTCACCGGCCACGCGATCGAGGCGCGCATCTACGCCGAGGATCCCGCGGCGGGCTTCCTGCCCACCGGTGGCACGGTGCTCGACGTCGACTGGCCGTATTTCAGCGAACCGCGCGCGGTCGAGGTGCGTGTCGACCCCGGAGTGGAGCAGGGCACGGTCGTCGGCTCGAGCTACGACCCGATGATCGCGAAGCTCATCGTGCACGCGCCGACGCGCGCCGCCGCCATCGACGGGCTGCGCGAGGCGCTGGCCGAGTCGTCGATCCTGGGCGTGACGACCAACCGCGCGTTCCTGCGCGCGTTGCTCGACGAGCCGAGCGTGCGCGCAGGCTCCCTCGACACCGGCTTCATCGACCGCGAGGGCGAGCGCATCGCCGCGCAGCGCGTGCCGAGCGAAGTGCTCGTGCAGGTGGCTGCGAGCGAGGCGCTGCAGGGGCCGGGTCAGCTGGGCGCCTGGCAAGCCGACGGCTGGCGCATGGGCGGCTCGGTGGGGCGCGTCACGCGCCTGCGCGACGGCGACGGCGTCGCCGTGGTGCGGGTGCGCGCCGAGCGCGCGACCGTCACCCGTGCCGACGGCACGGCCGACGAGCTGCTGCTGCCGCAGGACGCCTGGGTGCGCGAGACACCGGAGGGCGCCTGGGTGCGCACCCGCGACGGCGACTTCCTCGTCGAGGCGCCACCCCGCATCCGTCGTGGTCGTGGCCCGGCAGAGCCCAGTCTCGCCTCGCCGATGCCCGGCACCGTGGTCGCCGTGCACGTCGCCGACGGCGACACGGTCGCGGAGGGTCAGGCGGTCATCAGCGTCGAAGCCATGAAGATGGAGCATGTGCTGCGCGCACCTGTCGCCGCCACCGTGCATCTGCAGGTCGCGAGCGGCGAGCAGGTCACGCGCGGGCAGGAGCTCGCGACCGTGACACCGATCGAGGAGAGCGCATGAGCGAGAGCACGCCGGAGGCCGAGGCCGACACGCAGACCGACACCGCGCGCCGCATCACGCAGCGCGGGCTGTACTTCGACGAGCTCGAGGAGGGCGTCGTCTACGAGCACCGCCCCGGCCGCACGATGACCGAGACCGACAACGTGCTGTTCACGACGCTGACGATGAACCCGCAGCCGCTGCACCTCGACCGGGCATGGAGCGAGCAGAGCGAGTTCGGCGAGCCGCTCATGAACTCGATGCACACGCTCGCGACCATGGTGGGCCTGTCGGTCGGGCAGTTGACGCAGGGCACGATCGTCGCGAACCTCGGCTTCAGCGACATCGCCTTCCCCGCACCGGTCAGGCACGGCGACACGATCTACTGCGAGACCCGCGTGACCGGCAAGCGCGCCTCGGCCTCGCGCCCCGGTCAGGGCATCGCCACCTTCGAGCACATCGCCCGCAATCAGCACGGCGAGGTGGTCGCGAAGGCCACCCGCAGCGTGCTCATGCAGGGCTCGCCCGGCACCGCCGCGACCCGGGCCACCGCGTGAGCGCCGGCATGGCGGCGCTCGGCATGGGCCCGGCGCTGCTGTTCTGCCCCGGCGACCGGCCCGATCGCTTCCAGAAGGCGGCAGACCGGGCGGATGCGGTGATCCTCGACCTCGAGGACGCGGTCGGCGGCGAGACCAAGACCGCCGCCCGCGAGGCGGTGCAGGCTGCCACGCTCGATCCCGCGCGCACCATCGTCCGCGTCCAGGACGCATCCGCCGCCGGCTTCGACGACGATCTCGCCGCCGTCGCGGCCTCGCCGTTCCGCACGGTGATGCTCGCGAAGGCCGAGTCGAGCGAGCAGGTCGACCGAGTCGTGGCTGCCGTGCCGGATGCCCGCGTGGTGGTGCTGTGCGAGACCGCCCGCGGTGTGCTGGCGGCCGAGTCCCTCGTCGCGCATGACGCGGTCGTCGGCATCATGTGGGGTGCGGAAGACCTGGTCGCATCGCTCGGCGGCACGTCGAGCCGAGATGAGTCAAGCGCGTACCGCGACGTCGCGATGCACGCGCGCAGCCGCGTGCTGCTGGCGGCCGGCGCCTTCGGGGTCACCGCGATCGACGCCATCCGCGCGGACATCACCGACCTCGACGGGGCACACGCGGAGGCCGCGGATGCCGCCGCCAGCGGCTTCGGCGCCAAGGCTGCGATCCACCCGAACCACATCGAGCCCTATCGGCGCGCTTTCGCTCCCACCGCCGAGCAGGTCGCCGAGGCGCAGCGGGTGCTGGCCGCGGCAGAGGCGACCCCCGGCGTCTTCTCGTTCGAGGGGCGCATGGTCGACGAGCCCATCCTGCGGCACGCGAGGAGCGTCGTCGCGCGAGCGGCGGCAGGCGACGACTCCTAGCGGCGCCTCGCGGCCGCTGCGCAGGGCCGAGCCCGTACGATCGAACGCGTGCGGGTGAGCGGACGAGCAGCGGCGGTGACGGCTGCGGCTGCGCTGCTGGTGCTGACCGGCTGCGCATCCACTGCCCAGACCTACGAGCGTGTGACGGTGGTCGAGGGCGGCGACGGCCTGGCGCTGCTGTGCATCGACGGCGCGACCGAGACGGAGCCGCCCGCGTGCAGCGCCGACAACCCGGCGATCCTCGCCTGGGACTGGATCGGGCTCGACCACCGCGAGGCCGGCGGCGTGCGCTGGGGGCAGTTCCGCATCGTCGGCGAGCAGTTCGGTGACATGTTCATGATGGTGGAGCCGCCCAGCAACGCGGGATAGCGGCCGCGGCGGCGTGTACGGGCGTCAGCTGGCGGCGCGCCGCTTCGCCATCAGCACCGCGAACGCCGTGACGCCGAGCTGATCGAGGATGCGAGGATGCGCGGATGTCGATCGAGCAGCGCGAGCGAGCGCTGAGCGCGGCGGGGCGGGGCGGGAAACATCTGCATGTGCGGAGTGGACCGCCCGCAAGGAGAGACGACAAGAGCCCCGCCGAGCGGCGGGGCTCTCAGTGGTGGATCTGGGGGGACTCGAACCCCCGACCCCCTGCATGCCATGCAGGTGCGCTACCAGCTGCGCCACAGACCCTTGCGCTGCTTCCGGCTTCCCGGAGCAACCCCACTACTGTACATGACGCCGCGACCGCCTGTCACATCCAAGGGGAGGTCGACGTCGCCTCCACGGCGCGGCCGTGCGGTGCTGGTCCACCGCATCCGCATAGCATCGTGAGGCATCGATCCGCCGGGTGAGGGAGGCATGGCACATGGGCCAAGAGGACAACGTGATCCCGTTCCCGGGCATCGGCGGCGGGGGATGAACGCCTTCGGGTCTCGTCGCCGCCAGCCGACCCTCCTGCGCAGGCAGCCGCATCCGCGCCGGTACACGATCCGCGTCGACCTCAAGGGCGCGCAGCCGCCGATCTGGCGCCGGCTGCAGGTCGCGAGCCACATGCCGCTCGACCGGCTGCACACGGTGCTGCAGATCGCGATGGGCTGGACCGACTCGCATCTGCACCACTTCGTGATGGGGCCGGGAGCGCTCGACTGGGACGTCGAGCCGTTCCTCACCCCGTTCGACGTCGAGGAGGGCGATGTCGGCACGCTCGAGGCGGACGTGCGGCTCGACCAGGTGCTCGCGAAGGCGGGGGACCGGCTGCACTACGAGTACGACTTCGGCGACGGCTGGCAACACACGATCACGCTCGAGCGGGTCGAGCAATGGGGCGACGGCGCACCTGATGCGCTGTGCGTGGCGGGCAAGCGCGCCTGCCCGCCCGAGGACAGCGGCGGCATCGGCGGCTACGCGCAACTGCTCGAAGTGCTCGCCGGGCGGCCGGTCGACATCGACCCCGAGTGGGCGGAGGAGCTGCGCCGCTGGGCGCCTGAGGGTTTCGACCCGGAGCACTTCGACGTCGACGAGGTGAACGAGATGCTGGCGACCGGGCCGCTGCCGGCGCTCGAGACGGTGCACCCGTACATCCCGCAGATGCTGCTGCAGGCGGGCGGCTCCCAGCTGAGCATGCTCGCGGCACTGGTGACGGATGCGCTGCGCGAGCCCGTGCACCTGTCACCCGAGCAGGCGCAGCGGGCCGTCGAGCCCTACCGGCTGCTGCTCGAGGTCGTCGGCGACGGGCTGTCGCTCACCGCGGCCGGATGGCTGCCGCCGACGGTCGTGACTGCACTGTGGGATGCGCTCGAACTCGATGGCACATGGATCGGGAAGGGCAACCGCGAGGACCAGACGCGCCCGGTCGCTGCGCTGCGAGCCTCGGCGACGCAGCTCGGGCTCGTTCGCAAGCTGAAGGGCAGGCTGCTGCCGACGACGGCCGCGCGCGCGACGGCCGGTAACCCTGCGGCACTGTGGGACCACATCCGCAGCCGTGTGCCGCTGGGCAAGCCGCACGAGCGCGATGCAGGGATGCTGCTGCTGCTGCGGTCGGCGCTGCTCGGCACCGATGTGCCGGCGCCCGACGGCGGCGCACTGCTTGCCGACCTGGGGTGGATGCTGAGCGCCGGCAGCCTGGACGATGCCGCGCACATCTGGGCGTGGCCGACCCGCGACGTGCTCGACCAGCTGAGCGGTCTGTTCGCCGATGCCGGATGGCGGGCGACCGTGGCTCGTGCGCTGCTGACGCGCTGACCGGTAGTGCGGGAACGCATGCGGCATGCGCGGTGCTGCTGGTCGGCCGGTTGAGCGACCTGGTGGCTTTCAGCACCGCGGCGGCAGCAGCCTTCGGGATGCTGGCGCTGCTCGCGATGCTGTCGGCGCCGAGATTGCGCCCCGCCCAACATCGGGAGTCACCAGCGGGTCACCGGGCAGGATCCCGCTCCCCGGACGAAGGCTGCCGCGAACGATCAGATCAGCCTCTCGTTCAATGAGCGTTGGTCTGACGCGCGTGGGCCGGGTGACGGCACGCCAGTGTGCTGGACGCACAGGTCAGGAGGCTGGGTGATGCTCGTCGCTCATCGGCAGCCGCGGCTGGCCCGATAGAGCCGCACAGCGAGTGGCGCGCCGGCACCGTCCGAGCACCCCTCGCGGAGCTGGCGAAGCCGCCGGCCTCACGCGGCGCGGCGCGCGACGGGTGCCGCGCGGCCGGTCGGGTAGGGCGCGGGCGGCGGCTTCTGCGGCGGCACCGCGCGCTGCCGGCGGTCGTCGCCGCCGCTGGTCGAGCGCCCGGTGCTCCGCTCGAACAGCGCGAGCGAGGCCTCGTGCGCCTCATCGACGCTCGACCAGTAGCCGAGCAGGCGGCGCTGCGAGCGATCCGGATGCGCGGTGACGGCCCGGTAGTACGGCTCGCGTCGCGGCCCGAGCAGCACGAGCCGAACGACCGCGAGCGGCGCGCCGTCGAGTGGATGCAGCACATCCCATTCGGCCGCTCGGATCGTCATGGGTGTGCACGCTAGCGGCGGCCGACGACATGCGACCCCGTTCGGGTGCGCATGGGCGCTGACGCTCGTCATCGCCCGGCATCGTCGCTCGCCAGCGGCTGCGCGGCTCTCGCCCGCGTCGACCATTGTCAGCCTGCGCGCGCAGGCCTACAGTTGGGCAATCCAGACAGTGTTCGAGAAGGATGGACCATGGCAGCGAGAGCGCTTCCCTCCAGCAATGCAGAGCCGCCCACGAAGCTCTGCGACGCGAGCGGCATGGCGGAGATCCACCGCATGTTCAGGAGCGGCTTCGGGGAGGCTCCAGCACTCGTCGTGGGGGTCGCCGCGGGCGACACCGTGCACGCGGCCGCGGTCGCGGCGCAGCTCGATCTGCTCTCGGCGAGCCTGCACGCGCACCATGAGGGTGAAGACCAGCGGCTGTGGAGCATGCTCAGCGAGCGCTCGCCCGCGTGCGGCTCGCATGTGACGCGCATGCAGGAGCAGCACGCGCAGATGCTGGTGCACCTGCACCTGCACGAGCTCGACGCGGCGCTGCCCACGTGGCGCGCATCCGCCCAGCCTTCCGACCGCGTCGCGGTGGTGGAGGCGCTCGCAGGCGTCAACGAGGCGCTCGCCGTGCATCTGCCAGACGAGGAGCGCACCATCGTGCCCGTGATGGAAGCGGTGATCACCGAGGAGGAGGTGCAGTGGTTCGCCGCGCATGGCAGGAAGCACACGCCGAAGGGGCAGACCTGGAACTCGCTCGGTGCGATCCTGCGTGCACAGCCCGACGGCGGCGAGGCGTGGCAGCGCAAGCACTTGCCCGCACCCGTGCGGCTGCTGTGGCGCGTCGTCGGCGCTCGCCGCTACGCGAGGACCCGGGCGGTGCTCGAGGGTCGCTGAGCGTGCACCCTGGCCGGGCGACGACTCAGTCGCTGCGCGGCTGCTCCTCGTCCTGCACGACGTGACGCAGGCCGAGCTCGTCGGCGACCGCGCGCCGGAGGAAGACCGCCTCCTCCTTCGTCCCGAAGCTCTGCGAGCGCTCGGGATGACCCGCCACCGCGTTCTCCCACTGCCCGCGATTGGGCCGCGTCACCACGGTGCCGGCCCGCTCATCGCTGTCGTGCGCTGCGTCCATGGATCGCGACCTCCTGTGGCTGTGGGGTGATTCCAGCGTCGGCGATGCGGCAGCGGCGCGCAAGCCCCCGCTTGTGGCACCGCCTCTGCCAGGATCGAGCCATGCGCGCGCTCGTCATCGACACCGTCCGCGGCGCACCGGTCGTGCGCGAGGTGCCCTCACCCGCGCCGCCGCCTCTCGGCGTCGTCGTGCAGGTGCTGGCGACCGGGCTGTGCGGCAGCGACTGGCACGCGTGGGCGGGGCACGACGAGATCGCGTTCCCGCACGTGCCAGGGCACGAGCTCGCCGGCGTCGTCTCGGCGGTCGGCGCGGGCGTTCAGCACTGGCAGGTCGGCGACCGGGTGACGGCGCCGTTCGTGTGCGGCTGCGGACGCTGCGAGTGGTGCCTGGCGGGCGACGCGCAGGTGTGCCCCGAGCAGCAGCAGCCGGGCTTCACCCACTGGGGCTCGTTCGCCGAGCAGGTGGTGCTGCACGCGGCCGATGCCAACCTCGTCGCGATCCCCGACGGCGTCGACTTCGCGACCGCGGCGAGCCTCGGGTGCCGCTTCGCGACCGCGTATCGCGCACTCGTCGGCCGCGCCCGCGTGCAGGCGGGGGAGTGGATGAGCGTCATCGGCGCCGGCGGCGTCGGCCTCAGCGCCGTCATGATCGGCCACGCGCTCGGCGCGCGCGTGATCGCGGTCGACCGCAACCCATCCGCTCTCGCCCTCGCGTCAGGGCTCGGCGCCGAGCACACCGTGCTCGCCGACGGCAGCGACGTGCCGGCGGCCATCGCGGCGCTCACCGGCGGGGGCAGTCACGTGTCGGTCGACGCCGTCGGCAGCGAGCAGACGGCGACGGATGCGGTGCTCGGCCTGCGCAGACGCGGCCGGCACGTGCAGATCGGCCTGCTGCCGCCGGCCGGCGGGCATCCGCGCGTGCCGCTCTCGCGCGTGATCGCGTGGGAGCTCGACCTGCTCGGCAGCCACGGCATGGCCGCGCGCGACTACCCGGGGATGCTCGCGCTCATCGAGCAGGGCGTGCTCGAGCCGCAGCGGCTCGTCGAGCGCACCGTGGGGCTCGAGGAGGCTGCGGTACTGCTGCCCGGCTACGACCGCTCGACGGCCACCGGCATCACGATGATCGACCCGCAGCGCACGTCGGCGGCAGCCGGGGCAGGGGCGGGCGCATGACGGCGGGCGGCCCGCGGCCGGCGGCGTCCGCACCGGGCGCGCGCGTGCTGCTGGTGGGCTGCGGGAAGGTCGGCACGCGGCTGGGGGAGCGCCTGGTCGGCGCCGGCGCGCAGGCGTTCGCGCTCCGGCGCACCACCGCTGCGCTGCCGCCGTCGCTGTCACCGCTGCAGGTCGATCTGCTCGCGCCGCCGCCGCGCGAGCTGCCGGCTGCGGACGCGATGGTGATCACCCTCACGCCGGCGCTGGCCGCACCCGGAGTGCCCGACGGCTATCTCGCCGCCCTCCGCAACCTCGCCGCCGCGCTGCCGCGCATCCCGCAGCGCGTGGTGCTCGTCTCCTCCACCCGGGTCTTCGAGGGGCGACCGGGTGAGCGGCAGATCACGGAGGGTGACCCGCCCGCGCCGGCGAGCGCGCGGGCGGAGACGCTGCTCGCGGGCGAGCGGCTGGCGGCCGAGCTGTTCGGCGCGCACATCGTGCGACCCGCCGGCATCTACGGCCCCGGCAGGGAGCGACTGCTGCGCATCGTGCTCGCCGGCGAGCCGGTCGACTACGCGCGGCGCACCAACCGCATCCATGAGACCGATCTGGTGCGCGCGCTGCAGGCGATGCTGACGGCCGAGGCGCCGCCCGGGCTGGTGCACGCCGTCGATGCGGCACCGGCGCCGCTCGGCGACGTCGTGACGCACATCGCGCGGCGACTCGGGGTCGCGCCGCCGCCACGGTCGGAGCCCGAGACGCGCGACGCGGGCACCGCCGCCGGCGCGGTGCGGAGCGGCGCGGTGCGGAGCGGCACGGTGCAGAGCGGCGCAAGGCTGAGCGGCACGGTGCTGAGCGGTGCGCTGCTGCGCACGCTCCTGCCGACGCTGCGGTACCCGACGTTCGAGTCGGGCTACGACGAGCTGGTCGCGATGCGGCAGCGCGAGCGCAGTCGCTGATCGCCGCCAGGAGCCGGCGCACCCGTCAGCCGGGCTTGCGCGCTCGCAGTCGCTCGACCGTGCCCGCCTGCAGCCGCTCTGCTTCCTCGACGGCGAAGCCCGAGCACTCGACGAGCGGTCTCGAGCGGCGCGTGAAGTGCTCGCCTGCGGTGCGCACCGTCACCTGCTCCACCAGCCGCTGCGTCCACCGCAGCGGCAGCCAGGTGCTGCCCACGTGGTCGAGCAGCAGCAGCCGCCCGCCGGGCACCAGCACCCGGTGCATCTCGCCGATCGCGCGCGCCGGATCCGGGATGCTGCACAGCGCGAGTGCGCACACGACGGTGTCGAAGGAGGCGCCGGGGAACGGCAGCCGTTCCGCATCGCCCTCGACGAGCTCGACCTCGCGGCCGATCTCTGCCGCGCGCGCCCGGGCGACGGCGAGCATGCCGGGACTGAGGTCGACGCCCGTCACGACCGCATCCGCCCGGTAGTGCGGCAGATCGGCGCCGGTGCCGATCGCCACCTCCAGCACACGGCCGTGCGCCCGCGCGCCGAGCCACTCGCGACCGCCGCCGAACCAGAGCCGCTCCGCCAGCGCCATGCTCCGGTCGTAGTGCGGCGCGGCGCGCTCCCACAGCCTGCGCTGTCTGGCCGTCAGGTCGTCGTGGTCGCGCATCCGCTCGTCCCTTCCGGCTCCATGATCCCGCGAATCGGCGCTCCGTCGGGCGCGCCATCGAGCGCCGAGCGGGCGCAGCAGAGAAATCTGACCTCGCCGGAATAGTTCAAGATCGAAACGGTTGGATGGAGTGGATGCTCACGGCGCGACGCCGATCGCGACAGCGCGGGACATCCGGATCCCATCGACGCGGCGCTGCTCGACAGCCCTGACCCTGAGGAAGACACACACGACGAAGATCGCCATCATCACCGGCAGCACCCGCCCGAACCGCATCGGCGCGGGCGTCTCGCAGTGGGTGCTGGAGCAGGCGCAGCAGCGCGGCGACGCTGACTACGAGCTGGTCGACATCGCCGACTTCGACCTGCCGCTGCTCGACGAGCCGATGCCCGGCTCGCAGACGAATGAGCACACGCAGGCCTGGGCCGCGAAGATCGCCGAGTTCGACGGCTTCGTGTTCGTGACCGGCGAGTACAACCACTCCGTCGTGCCGGCGCTGGCGAACGCGATCTCGTTCCTGAACGCCGAGTGGAACAACAAGGCCGCCGGCATCGTCGGCTACGGCTCGGCCATGGGCGTTCGCGCCGTCGAGCACCTCCGCGGCATCCTCTCGGAGCTGCAGGTCGCCCACGTGCAGAAGACCGGCATGTTCTCGCTCTTCACCGACTTCGAGAACTTCTCGACCTTCAAACCCACCGAGATGCAGGCCGCGTCGGTCGCGCCGATGCTCGACCAGCTGGTCGTCTGGAGCAAGGCGATGGAGCACGTGCGCGAGGGCGCACTCGTCGCCGCCTGATGGGCACTGCCGACGGGGGCTGAGCCCTTCGACGCCGGAGCGGGCCTTCCCTGGCGGGAGGCCCGCTCTGCTGTGTTCGGGGGCGGATGCGTGCACGCACCACCCGGGTTGCGTGCCGGTTCAGCGACAGGCGCGCGTCGCCCGCCAGGGCCGGGCAGTGCACGCGTACCGTGGGGCACGAAGGGCAGGGGAGGTGGTCGGCGTGGCTGTGCGGCGCATGGCGCTGGTCCTCGTCATCGCCCTCGCGGTCGCGCTCGTGCCCGGAGCGTGCGCTCCGCTGCCGCCGCTCGCGGTCACCTACCGCGCGGCCGTGCAGCCGCCGGTCGTGCTGCCGGGCGATGACGCATCCGCCGCCTCGGTCGCAGCGAGCGAGCGGCTGCTCGAGGCCAGCGACGTCATCTTCCTGGCGAGCGCCTCCCGCGCCGACGACCTCGCCGAGACTGCCGTGGCGACCGGTGCGCCGCTACTCATCGCCGGCCCAGGCGTCGCCGACGAGCTCGCGCGGCTCGGCGCCACCAGCGTCGTGGCACTCGCAGGCGACGACCTGGGCACGCTGAACGGGCAGCTCGAGCGCTTCGACCTCGACCCGGCCGTGCCTCCGGCGGAGCAGGACCTGCCCGCGATCGAGGTGACGCAGCCGGCGCCGCCGGTGGTGCTGCTCACCGACAGCGCCGCGGCAGCGGACGTGAGCGCCGACGCGACCGCAGCAGCAGAGACCGTCGTGCGCGCCGCATCCGGCACCACCGCCGATCTGCCCGGCGGCGACCCGCGCCGCTCGAGCGAGACGGTCGCGACCGCGAGCGCGCATGCCGGAGCGACGGTGCTCGCGCTCGGCGACAGCTTCGGCGCCACCCCGCTGCTGGCCGAGCGCTTCACGGCTGCGGCGACGGAGGTCGAGCTGCCCGGCGGCGGCCAGATCGTCTTCCCCACCCGCATGTTCGTGGCGCTGTACGGGCACCCGGGCGTGCCCGTGCTGGGCGAGCTCGGCGAGCAGGACCTCGACTGGGCTGTCACCAGGGCCCGCGAGCGCGCCGCGCAGTTCCAGGCGCTCACCGACAGGACCGTCGTGCCGGCCTTCGAGATCATCGCGACCGTCGCCGCGGGCGCGGCCGGCGACGACGGCAACTACTCGAACGAGGTCAGCGTGGAGACGCTGCGGCCGTGGGTCGAGCGGGCCGGCGAGGAGGGCATGTACGTCGTGCTCGATCTGCAGCCGGGCCTGTCGTCGTTCCCGGAGCAGGCGCGACTCTACGAGGAGCTGCTCGTGCTGCCGCACGTCGGGCTCGCGCTCGACCCCGAGTGGCGGCTGCTGCCCGGTCAACGCCACCTCGAGCAGATCGGCAGCGTCGACGCAGCGGAGATCAACGAGACGCTCGATTGGCTCGCCGAGCTCACCGCCGCGCACGCGCTGCCGCAGAAGGTCGTGGTGCTGCACCAGTTCACGCGGCGCATGATCCGTGATCGGGCGCAGCTCGACACCGCCCACGACGAGCTCGCGCTGGTGCTGCACGTGGACGGCAACGGCACGCAGGCGGCGAAGCTCGAGACCTGGAACGCGCTGCTGCGGGATCTGCCCGCGGGCATCGCGATGGGCTGGAAGAACTTCATCGACGAGGACCACCCGATGCTGGATCCCGCGGCGACCATGGCGATCGAGCCCACGCCGGTCTTCGTCTCGTACCAGTGAGTCGCGCCGGCTGCGGGTCCGCGAGCGCTCAGTCCGCCGGGTCGATGGGCTCGAGCGTCAGGAAGAGCCCGCCGTAGGCGGGCAGGCTCACGCTGAAGCTCTGCAGGTCGTCGACATGCGCGATCCGCTCGCCGCTCTCGGCGTCGATCACATCGTGCTGCGAGGGGATCGACTCCGAGTGCACGGTGCCCTCGATCGCCTCGCCCGAGAAGTTGAGGACGGTGACCTGGATGCGGGCGTCGACTGCGGTCGGGTCGCCGTCGTCGAGGCGGTGCACGAGCACGAGCATGCTGGGGTGCGCGACGTGCGGCACGTCGAGCTGCGTGGCCGTCGCGATGCCGTGCGCGCGCCGGATCGACAGCAGCTCGGCGAGGCCCGTGGCGAACGAGTCCGGCTGCTCGAGCTGCTCGGGCAGCGGGCCGTAGAGCGATCGGCCGCGCGGCATGCCCGCCGCGGAGGCGGTGACGTCGGGGGATGCGTCGAGCAGGTCGTGCGCGCCCCTCTCGATCCAACGGGTGTCGCCGGCGGCGATGAGATCCTGCACCTGCTCGGCAGGCAGCGTCAGCATGCCGGTGAGATCCCAGCCGGAGAGCGCGAAGACGCCCGGCTGCCAGGCGTTGTACTTCGCCAGCAGCAGGTGCGCGTCGCGGATGGCCGGGATCGCGGCCTCGGTGATGTCCTCGAGCCGCGCGTGGCCCTGGGTCGCGGCGATCAGCGACGCGCTCGTGCAGGCGATGCCGTTCTGGGTGAAGACGCGGTTGTAGTCGGCGGTGCCCGTCAGCGTCTCGGTCAGCTCGGCGCGGATGAGCTCGGCGAGGTCGCCGCCGGTGATCTCCTCGTGGCGGAAGGGGTAGAGGTCGTCGCGATGCCTCGTCGCCCAGTGCACCAGCTCGTACGTCAGCTCGTCGTGGTTCTGCAGTCCGTGGACGAGGCCCACCGGCTCGACGCCGAGCTCGAGCGAGGTCATGAGCGTCAGCCGCAGGAACTCGGTGTCCCCGGTGGCGAGCGCGTGGTGGTAGCCCGGCCGGCTGACGAAGTCGTAGGAGAGGTCGGCGCCCACGGCGCTGGTGTCGCGGATGTCCTCGATCGTGAGGTTGAGCTCCTGGAAGGTGAAGCCGCCCACCTTGCGCACCATGCCGGCGATGATGTGGTTGGCCGCGTGCGAGAGCGGATGCCCCTCCGACCAGGCCGGAAGCCCCTCGGCGCTCTTCTCGACACCCAGGAAGCCGTTCGCGTCGAGCCGCAGCGCGCTCGTGCCCAGGTCGCCGAGCGAGTGCAGCGCGTCGCCGATGACGAGGCGCATGCCGGCGAACGTGGGGTCGAGCCAGTTGATGGACGGCTGGCCCTGCTTGAAGTAGTGGAGGTAGACCCAGCGGCGCTCGACGCCATCGACGCCCAGCACCGGTGCCGTGACGCTCCAGTTGGTCTCCTTGACGCCCGGCGTGTAGAAGATGACGCGCTGCAGCTCGCCGATGATGTAGCCGCGATCGCTCAGCTCGCGCTCGCTCACGATGTCGAGGTTGACGGCGTCGCGCTCGGCTGGCACCTCCGGCAGCAGGTGCCAGTCCTCGGGCGGGATCTCCACCATGTGGTAGATGCCCGGGTAGTCCTTGAAGGCCATCTCGGCGAGTCGGAAGTCGGCGCCCTTGCCCGTGTGCCCCGGCACGATGTCGTCGATGACGCTGCCGTTGTGGGCGTCCGCGACGTCGGAGAGGCGGCGGAAGGCGTCGTCGTCGCCGAAGGCCGGGTCGATCTGGGTGCTGATGCGATCGAAGTGCCCGTCGACGCTGGGCGTCTCGCGCCAGTCGGTGATGCCGCCGGCGCGCTTGACGGGGCCGGTGTGGAGGGCGTCGATGCCGATCCGCTCGAATGCCGTCCACAGCGCCTCGTCGCCCAGCGCATCGAGGAAGGACTGGCCGGGGCGGGTGATGAGCGAGATCGGGTAGGCCGTGAACCACACGTCGCTCACGCCGATCGCCCTGCGCGCGTCGGGACGCGCGTAGGGGTTGCGCCACATGGAGGGCTGGCCCGAGAGCTGACGGCTCAGCACATCGGCGTCCTTCAGCATCGACTGCCGCACGAGCCACTCCACGTACGAGGGGTTCGACGCGTTCGCGGTGCGCGGGTCGGTGGAGAAGCGCCGCGGACTGCCGCCGCGGATCTGATCGCGCGGTCGCAGGCGCTTGGGCCTGGCCGGGTAGCGCTGCTCGTCGTAGGAGATCTCCGTGCCGGGGTCTTCGGGGGCGTCCACGCCTGCAGTCTGCCACGCGCGCGTGATCGGGGCCGGGATCGCCTCTTCCGCTGCACCGCTGGGCGACATATCGTTGACTATCGTCGAGATGCGACGCAGCCGAGGAGGCCATCATGCACGAGTCATACGCAGGCGCAGGATTCTCCGGCGGCCAGCGCGGGTTCCGGCCCGGCGGCCCGGGCGGCAGCATCTGGGATGCGATGGAGCAGCTGCGCGGCGCGTTCGACAGCCGCGGCGGCCCGCGCAAGAGCCGCGGCGACGTGCGTGCGGCGGTGCTCGCGCTGCTGGCCGAGCGGCCCATGCACGGCTACCAGATCATCCGCGAGATCGAGGAGCGCAGCGGCGGGGCATGGAAGCCCAGCCCCGGCTCGGTGTACCCGACGCTGCAGCTGCTGGCCGACGAGGGGCTGATCGCCGCCGAGGAGTCCGGTGGCCGCAAGACCTATTCGCTCACCGAGGGTGGCCGGGCAGAGGCTGAGGCCGCCGAGGCGCCCGCGCCGTGGGAGGCCTCGAGCGGCCGCGAGGGCGGCGGCCACGGGGCACTGCCGAAGGCCGGCATCGAGCTGGCGCAGGCGGCTGCCCAGGTCGGCCGCACCGGCACCCCGGAGCAGGTGCAGCAGGCGGTCACCGTGCTCGTGGACGCGCGTCGTAGGCTCTACTCGATCCTCGCTCAAGACTGAGCCGGGTGCCGCCGGCACGTCGGGATCAAGGGGAGCCGATGTCCGACGTGAGAAGCGAGCGAGCCCGCTACCGCCGCATCATGCGGTTCGCGATGCGCCACGTCGCGCTGGTGTGGTGGTTCGAGCTGCTGCTGCCCCGCATCGGCCTGGGCGCCGTGACCGAGCGCGGGCGCAGCGAGCGGCTGCAGCGGCTGGCGCGCCGCTTCCACGCGCTCGCCGTCGAGCTCGGCGGCCTCATGATCAAGGTGGGGCAGTTCATGTCGTCGCGGCTCGACGTGCTGCCGCCGGAGATCACCCGTGAGCTCGAGGGCCTGCAGGACGAGGCGCCTGCGGTGCCGTTCCCCGAGATCCGCGAGCTCGCTGAGCGTGAGCTGGGCGTACCGCTCGAGGGCGCCTTCTCGAGCATGGCCGAGCAGCCGGTCGCGGCCGCCTCGCTCGGCCAGGCGCACCGGGCCGGCCTCTCGCCGCTCGACACCGCCGACACCGGCCTGACCGACGCCGTGGTCAAGGTGCAGCGGCCCGGTATCGAGGGGATCGTCGCTGTCGACCTGACGGCGCTGCGCCGGGTCGCCCGCTGGCTGAGCCGCGTGCAGGTGATCGCCGACCGCGTCGACATGCCCGCGCTGGTCGAGGAGTTCGCCGAGACGAGCCTGCAGGAGATCGACTACCTGCACGAGGCCGCGAACGCGGATCGCTTCGCGCAGGCTTTCGCCGATGACCCGCGGGTGCGCGTGCCGGAGATCGTCTGGGAGCGCACGACGCGCCGGGTGCTGACCCTCGAGGACGTCTCGGCGATCAAGATCAACGACCTCGACGGCCTGCGGGCCGCGGGCATCGATCCCGCCGAGGTGGCCAAGCAGTTCGCCGCCGTGATGTTCGACCAGGTCTTCACGCACGGCTTCTTCCACGCCGATCCGCATCCCGGCAACCTCTTCGTCACGCCGCTGCTCGACGGGGCGGATGCGTCGGCCCCGGCGGGAGCGCGCTGGCAGCTGACCTTCGTCGACTTCGGGATGATGGGGGAGGTGCCCGCCACCACCCGTGCCGGCCTGCGCAGGATGCTGCTCGCGGCAGCGGCCCGTGACGGCAAGGGACTCGTGGCCGGCATGCAGGAGCTCGGCGCGCTGCTGCCCTCGGCGGAGGAGGCTGCGCTGCAGCGCGCGATGGCGCGCGCCTTCGAGCGGTTCGGCGGCATGGGCTTCGCCGAGCTGCGCCAGGTCGACGAGCGCGACTTCCGCGCGTTCGCAGCGGAGTTCAGCGATGTGCTGCGCTCGATGCCGTTCCAGCTGCCGGAGCACTTCCTGCTCATCATCCGCGCCGTGTCACTGACCTCCGGCCTGTGCAGCTCGCTCGATCCCGCCTTCAACGTGTGGGACTCGGTCGAGCCCTACGCGGCGCATCTGCTGCGGGAGGAGAGCGGCAACGTCGTCATCGACGTCGCGCAGCGGGCCATCTCGACCACCAGCCTCATCGCGCACCTGCCGACCCGCATCGACGAGGTGCTCACCCGCCTCGAGGAGGGCCGGCTGGCCGTCGCAGTGCCCGAGGTCGAGCGCAAGCTCGCCCGCTTGGAGCGCGCTGCTCGACGGGTGGTCTCGGCCATCGTCTTCTCGGGCCTGATGGTGGCCGGCGTGCTGCTGCTGTCGTGGAACCCGGTGCTCGGCATCGTGCTGATGGTCGCCTCCGCGGTGCCGCTGCTGCACGCCGTGCTGGCCGGCATCCTCGGCCGTCGCGGGCCCGGCTGAGCGGCCGCAGCGGTCACCGATACCGATCGGGCAGCGGGTTGGCCGCAGAGCCCTCGGTCGAGAGCAGCACCACGACCGCGTCCTGCGGCAGCGCGGCGGCCGGATCCTGCGCTGCAGCGGTCTGCAGCGCGCGCAGGCCGGCGAGCGTGGAGGCGCCGCACGGGCCGGCGTCGACGCCCAGCCGCTGCAGGTCGTGCACCGCGCGCGCCGTGTCGTCCTCGGAGACCGTGACCGCCGCATCCACCCCGTCTCGCAGCACCGGCCAGGCGATCTCCGAGATGGTGCCGCAGTTCATGCCGAGCATGATCGTCGCCCCGGTCTCGACGCTCACGGGCCGGCCGGACTCCAGCGAGCCGATGAGCGAGGGTGCCAGCTCCGGCTCCACCGACAGCACCGTGGGAGCCGCGACGTCGGCGGCAGCCGCGCGATAGTGCCGCACGACCGCCTGCGCGAGCGAGCCGACACCGACCGGCACGGCGACCAGGTCGAGGCGCGCGGCGCCCGCGTCGCCGAGCTGCCGGTCGATCTCGGCGCCGAGCGTGTCGTAGCCGTCCACGATCCACTGCGGCACCTCGTGGAAGCCGGGCCACGCGGTGTCCTGGATGTGGAGCATGGCCGGGTCGGCGTGCACGGCCTCCGCCGCGGCCACCACGACCTCGTCGTAGGGCAGCTCGAGCACGTGGACGACGGCGCCCTCCGACTCGATCGCGTGCTGCGCCGTGCTCGTGACGGTCGCGGGCACGAAGACGGCCGAGCGGATGCCGACCAGGCGGGCCATGTGGGCGACGGCCCTGCCGTGGTTGCCGTCCGTCGCGGCGACGAGCGTCAGGCCGCTGCCGTGCAGCCGCTCCCGCAGCTCGTCGAGCGACAGCGGTGCGGCACCGGGGGAGAGGTGCTCGGTGAGTGCGCGCACGATGGCGTAGGAGACGCCGAGCAGCTTGAAGGCGGGCAGGCCCATGCGGGACGACTCGTCCTTCACGAAGACGCGGGCGATGCCGAGCTCGTCCGCCAGGGCGGGAAGCTCGACGAGCGGCGTCGGGGCGTAGCCGGGCAGCGTCGCGTGGAAGTCGGCGATGCCGGTCACCGCGTCGCAGCGCCAGTCGCGCGCAGCCGCGTTCCGATAGACGCGCGTGGTCGTGGTCATGGTGCCTCCATCCGCCGTAGCTACGACCGTAGGCCACCCGCGGTCGTGCGACGATCTCGGGGTGCTCGCGGACGCACGGGGACGCATCCGCCGCATCATGCGCCGACGGCGAAGGCGCCACGACCCCGAGGGGCCGTGGCGCCTTCGCCGTGCTCAGGCTGCAGCGATCACGGCAGCGCGTTGCGGTCTGCAGCCGCCTCGTCGCTGACGTGGCCGCTGTCGGCGCGAGCCGTGCCGGCGTTGATGGTGCCCGTGTTGCCCTGCAGCACGATCGATCCCGTGCGCGTGAACTCCTCCTCAACGTCGGCGTTGAGCTTGTACGTGGCCAGGCTGACGACGATCGCGACGATCAGGTTGAGGACGAAGCCAGGCACGATCTCGTACAGCGTGAAGAACTCGAATCCGGGTGCCACCACGCCATCGGCATCGGTGCCGGCCTTCTCGACCGCGTCCCAGATGAACACGGTCGCAGCGCCGACGACCATGCCGGCCAGTGCGCCCCAGTTCGTGAGCTTGCGCCAGTAGAGGCTCAGCAGCACGATCGGGCCGAAGGCGGCGCCGAAGCCCGCCCAGGCGAAGCCGACCAGGCCCAGGATCGTGTCGTTGGGCGTGATCGCGAGCACCGCCGCGATGGTCGCGACGGCCAGCACGCACGCACGCCCGAGGATGACGAGCACCTTCTGCGAGGGCTGCCGCTTCACGAACACCTGGAAGAGATCCTCCACGAGCGCCGACGAGCTGACGATCAGCTGGCTGGAGATGGTCGACATGATGGCCGCGAGCACCGCCGCCAGCACGAGGCCTGCCACGAAGGGGTGCAGGAGGGCCTGCGACATCAGCAGCACGACGGTCTCGGGGTTGTCGAGCGCGATGCCCTGCTGCTGCACGTAAGCGATGCCGATGAAGCCGGAGACGACCGCGCCGATGAGCGAGATGACCATCCAGCTGATGCCGTAGTTGCGGCCGGCCTTGGCGTCGTGCACGGTCTTCAGGGCCATGAAGCGCACGATGATGTGCGGCTGGCCGACGTAGCCGAGCCCCCAGGCGAGCGCCGAGATGATGCCGAGCACCACCATGCCGTTCATGTCGGCGGGGAACAGGCCCGTGAGCTCTGCGCCCGAGGCCTCGATGCCCTCCTGCACGCCGCTGAAGCCGCCGACCGTGATGAAGGCCATGACGGGGACGATGATGAGGCCGAGGAACATCATCAGGCCCTGCACGACATCGGTGAGCGATGCGCCGAGGAAGCCGCCGAAGAGCGTGTAGAGCAGCGTGACGCCGCTGACGAGCAGCATGCCCCAGATGTAGTCGGCGCCGAACGACGACTCGAAGAAGACGCCGCCGGCGACCATGCCGGAGGAGACGTAGAAGGTGAAGAACACCAGGATGACGACGCCGGCGACGATGCGCAGCAGACGCGTGCGGTCGCGCGTGCGGTTCTCGAAGAAGCTGGGGATGGTGATGGAGTTGTTCGACACCTCGGTGTAGGCGCGCAGTCGCGGAGCGACGAACTGCCAGTTCAGGAACGCGCCGATGGTGAGGCCGATCGCGATCCACGCCTCGATCAGGCCCGCGGCGTAGATGGCGCCGGGCAGGCCCATCATGAGCCAGCCCGACATGTCAGAAGCACCGGCGGAGAGTGCCGCCGTGAACGGATGCAGGTCGCGGCCGGCGAGCATGTAGTCCTCGTGGCTCTTGGTCTTCCGGGCCGCGTAGACCCCGATCGCGATCATCGCCGCGAAGTAGATCGCGATTGCCAGCAGTTGGAATGTGATGTCGTCCATCGTCATCTCCCCGGTTCGGTTGCGTAACAGCGTACTCACGAGCGACTCATAGGGAAGAGTGCGTGCCGCGAGTCCCCGCATCCGTCTGCATCGGGTACAGCGCGACCGCTGTGTGACGAACCGTGACCCCCGCCGCTACCGGCAGGGCCCGGCCGCTGGCTACCGTGCGTGGGAGACCCACAGAACGGAAGGCCCACCATGACCCGCATCGACGTCTCCCACGCAGGCAGCCTGCCGCGCACCCCGGAGCTCATCGCCGCCAACGCTGCGCGCTCGTTCGCCGAGGACGGCCTCACGCTGCAGCGGACCCCCGAGTTCGAGGAGCTGCTCACCGCGGCGGTCGCCGACCTCGTGCGCCGGCAGCGCGAGCTCGGCATCACGATCATCGGCGACGGCGAGTACGGCAAGGCGATGTCGAACCCCTCCGACTACGCCGCCTGGTGGACCTACGCCTTCCAGCGCGTGGCCGGGCTCGAGATCACCGGCGAGGACATCTTCACCGAGCCCATTCAGCGCTCGGCCCCCGGCGACGTGCGCCTGACCTCGTTCCCCGACCGGAGAGACTGGGTGCGCTTCCAGGACGCCTACCAGGACCCGGAGCAGCCGGTGCTCAAGCAGTCGCCGGCGACGCCGTTCCCCGCCACCACCGGCGCGCTGCGCTATACGGGGCAGGAGGCGCTCGCCACCGACATCGCGAACCTGCGCGCCGGCCTCGACAGCGCGGGTGCGGACCAGGGGTTCCTGACCGCGCTCTCGCCCGGCTCGGCCGCGCGCATCGCGAATCGCCACTACGGCTCGGAGGAGGAGCACATCTGGGCGTGGGCCGACGTGCTCCGGGAGGAGTACCAGGCGATCACCGACGCCGGCTTCATCGTGCAGATCGACGACCCCTCGCTGGCCGAGAACTTCGACCAGATCAACCCGGAGCCGTCCATCGAGGACTACCTGGCCTTCACGCGCATCCGGGTCGAGGCGCTCAACCACGCCATCCGCGGCCTGCCGGAGGAGCTCGTGCGCCTGCACCTGTGCTGGGGATCGTGGCACGGGCCGCACACGACGGACGTGGCGTTCGGCGACATCGCCGAGCTCGTGCTCGAGGTCGACGCCGGCAGCTACTCGTTCGAGGCCGCGAACGCGCGCCACGAGCACGAGTGGCGCGTCTGGGAGCAGGTCGAGCTGCCCGCAGGCAAGCGCATCGCCCCAGGCGTCATCGGCCATGCGACGAACGTCGTCGAGCACCCCGAGCTGGTCGCCGATCGCATCGAGCGCTTCGCGCGCATCGTCGGGCCGGAGCGCGTGATCGCCTCGACCGACTGCGGGCTGGGCGGTCGCATCCACCCGTCGATCGCGATCGCGAAGCTCGAGTCGCTCGGGCAGGGCGCCCGGCTGGCCGAGCAGCGGCTCGGGGCCGCCGTCTCGATCGTCTGACGCGGCGCAGCACGGAGGGGCCGGCAGCGGCGTGCGCCGCTGGCCGGCCCCTCGAACGCGCGAGGCGCCTCAGCGCACCGTCACCGCGGTGCCGTCGACGACGACGTCGAACTCGAAGCCGGCCGTCTCGGCGTGCACGACCTGCAGCGCATCCGCACCGTCTCCGACCTCGACGCCGAGCGCCGCCAGGCGGGCAGACTCGCCCTCGACATCAGGGGTGCGGCGGCGCAGCGCGACGAGCTCGACCGTGGGCAGCTCGTCGAGGGCGGGATGCGGGGTGGTGCCCCAATCGATGAGGAAGGGCGGCTGCTGCTCGTCGCGAGGGAGCCCCAGGCGCCAGGCGAGCTCGCGCCCGTCGGGTGTGCGGCGCGAGAGCGGCTCGGGATCCCCGTAGTCGTGGCCGGCCGCGCGCGCACGCTCGATCGTCGCATCGAGGTCGGCGGGCGCGATCGCGAAGCTCGCCACGCGCGGCGCGGCCAACTGGTCGATGCCGAAGCGCGGCACCTCGGCCGCCACCCGGCCTGCCTCGGCGTCGGGTCCGATGAGCTCGAGGTACTGCCGCACCCGCTCACCGCCGCGCGTGCAGGCGACGAGCGCGTTGGCAGTGCCGGTCGGGTGCCGGCCGCCGGGCGTCGCTCGCGCGCCGGTGGCGCGCTCGAACGCCTCGACCAGCGCCGCCAGATCCGGACCGGCCAGCACGATGTGGTCGAGGATGCGGGGCACGCCCATCAGACGACCTCGGGCTCGCCGAGCGAGAGCATCAGCCGGTTGGCCCAGTTGAAGAAGGCCGCGCCGCTGATCTGGTCGAGGATCCCCGCGTCGTCGAGGCCGGCCGCGCGGAGGCGCTCGACGTGCTCGGCACCGAACGCCGAAGGTGTCACCGTCAGTGCGGCAGAGGCATCCGCGATCGCATCCCAGCGCTCGTCGACGCGCGCGCCGACGCCCTCGTCGAGCAGCCGCTGCACGTCGTCGCCGCGACCCGAGAGCCGCGACGCCGCACGCGCGTGCACCGAGGCGCAGAAGACGCAGCCGTTGACGCGCGAGGCGGCGGCGGCGGCGAGCTCGCGCTCCCATCGCGGGATGCCGCCATCCTCGTTGTGGAAGATGTCGAGATCGGTGAGCGTGCGCGCCCGCAGCGCCTCGGGGTCGCGGGCGAGCAGCCGGAAATAGGGGTTCGTGGCGCGGCCGGGCTCGACCAGGCTGTCGTGCTGCGCCTCGGTGAGCTCGTCCTCGGGCACTGGCGGTGCCCACGGCACCCAGCCGAGGCTGCGCTGCGTGAAGCCCTCGGGGCGCCGCAGCGCCGGATAGTCGGCGATCGTGGTCATGCGCGGGCCTCCTCGAGTGCGGTGGCGGATGCGAGCGCGGCGGATGCGGGCGCATCGGGTGCCGCGGCGGCGAGCACGCGCAGGCCGTGCACGAGCCGCAGCTGGAACGACAGGAAGGCGACCAGCTGGCTGAGCGAGACGAGCGCATCGGGGCCCCAGCCCGCGGCGGTCAGCGCACGCAGCGCCTCGGGCCGCGCGTCGCGCGGGTGCAGCACCAGCAGGTGCGCGTGCTCGAGCGCTGCCGCCAGTCGCTCCCCGAGCACGGAGCGGTCGACGCGGGCGACGGGGCCGGCGACCGCCTCCCGCTGCAGCGCGGGCTCGCGGTAGCCGCCGTACGGGCCGGATGCGCGGCCCGCGTCGGCTGCGCGTCGCACGGACGCGGTGACCCCGGGGGCCGCCGCGTCGTCCAGCAGCTCGAGGTAGAAGGCCGACGAGCGGGTGGGCGCGCCCTGGGCATCGTGCAGCAGCGCGACGTAGGCGGCGACCGCGTAGCGGTCCCCGAGCGAGAGCTCACCGGGGTCGGCCGGCTCGAGCAGCGCGAGGAAGCTCTGCTGCGCGTTCTCGCGCGCATCGGGCCGCGCTCTGCGGATCGTGTCGAGCCGGGATCCAGCGGTGATCTCGGCGAGGTGGTCGATGACGTCATGCGACACGGCGTGCCTCCTGGGGTTCGATGGCGACGCGCCAGCCGAGCGCCGGCGCGACCTCTCGGGCGAACAGCTCGAGCGAGCGGTTGGTGATGGACGCGTCGGGGTCGACCGAGTGCACCTGGATGGAGACCTCGGTGGCGCCGGCGGCCACGGTGTCGGCTGCGAGCGAGTCGATGACCTCCGCCGGCGTGCCGAGGTGGGTCTCGCTGCGCACGAGCAGCTCGTCGAGCGAGAGGGAGCCGGGGGTGATGCCGTGCAGCTGCGCCACCTGCGCGCCGATCCCGGCCTCGGCATGCGCGCGCACGGCGCTGCGGTCGGCCGGGTCGACGACCACGACGCTGCGGGAGGCGAGGACGCGCGGCGCGACACCCGATGGCAGCGCGTCGAGGTAGGCGTCGACGAGCCGGCGCTGCACCTCCCACACCCGCGGCGGGACGTCGCCCGTGTGCTCGCTCGGGATCGGCTGCACGCGCGAGAGCATCAGGCCGTCGCCCTGCGCGCCGATCGCGCCGGCGCCCTCCGGCGAGAAGGTCGCCTGCCAGATGCGGCCCTCGAGCCCGGTCTGCTGCTGCGGGTACAGCGATTCGTCGGCGGTGCCGGCGATGAGCGAGCGCAGCCGGACGAGCTTCGCGTCGTAGATGGCGCGACGCTGCCCGGGGTCCTCGCCGAAGGCGCTCAGCGTGCGGGGGCTGCCGCCGGTGCCCAGGCCCAGCTCGGCGCGGCCACCCGCGATCGTGTCGAGCACGACCGCGTCCTCTGCGGCGCGCGCGGGATGCTCGTGCGCGAGCGTGAGGATGGCCGTGCCGAGCCGGATGCGAGCGGTCCGCGCGGCGGCCGCCGCGAGCAGCACGAACGGCGAAGGCAGACCGCCCTCGGCGCCGTCGAGGTGATGCTGTGCCACCCATGCGGTCTCGAAGCCGAGCGACTCGGCCAGCTCGATCTGCTCGAGCGCGATGCGGTAGCGCTCCGCTGCAGCCGCGTCGTCGAGCACGCGGGTGAAGAATCCGATCGTCGGCGCCATCACGCCACCTCCAGCTGCCCGTGCGGTGATCGCCGGCTGCGGCGGGCGTCCCGCAGCCAGTCGGGGGAGGGCACCGCATGCAGCAGCGCCCGCGTGTACTCGTGCTGCGGGCTCGACAGCACCTGCTGCGCCGTGCCCGTCTCGACGGCGCGGCCGCCCCGCAGCACCGTGACGGTGTCGGCGATGCGACGCACGACCGCGAGATCGTGGGTGATGAACAGGTAGGTGAGGCCCAGCTCGCGCTGCAGCCGCTCGAGCAGGTCGAGGATCTGCGACTGCACCGTGACGTCGAGCGCCGAGACCGCCTCGTCGAGCACGACCGCCTGCGGCTCGATGATGAGCGCGCGGGCGATGGCGACGCGCTGGCGCTGCCCGCCGGAGAGCTCGCGCGGCAGTCTGCCGGCGACTTCTGCGGGCAGTGCGACCTGCTCGAGCGCGGTGGCGACGCGCTCCGCGAGCACGCGGCGATCGCGCACGCCGCCGTGGGCGAGCGGCAGGTTCAGCAGCGGCTCGCCCACCGTCTGCCCGATCGAGCGGCGCGGGTCGAGCGAGGCGTAGGGGTTCTGCGAGACGAGCTGCACCGCGTGCCGCAGGCGTCGGCTGCCGCGCTCGGCGAGCACGTCGAGCTCGCCGATGCGGATCGATCCGGCGGCGGGCGTGTGGAAGCCCGCGAGCGCCCGGCCGATCGTCGTCTTGCCGGAGCCGGACTCGCCCACCAGCGCATGCGTCGTGCCACGAGCGATCCCGAGGCCGACGTCGTCGACGGCGCGGAACGCATCCGCGCCCTTCCCGTACTCGTGGACGAGGCCCTCCACCGTCACGAACGGCTCGACCGCCGGCCGAGCCTGCCGAGGTGCCGCGTCGGTGAGCGCGGGCGCGTCGGCGAGCAGGGCGGCCGTGTAGTCGCGACTCGGGTCGCGCAGCACCGCGCGCGTCTCACCGGCCTCCTCGAGCCTGCCGCCTCGCAGCACCGCGATGCTGTCCGCCCGCTCGGCAGCGACCGCGAGGTCATGCGTGATCAGCAGCACGCTGGAGCCGAGCTCCGTGCGCAGGTCGTCGAGCAGGTCGAGGATGCGCCGCTGCACCGTCACATCCAGCGCGCTGGTCGGCTCGTCGGCGATGATCAGGGCGGGCTCGAGGGCCACGGCTGCGGCGATCAGCGCGCGCTGCCGCATGCCGCCCGAGAGCTCGTGCGGGTACTGCCGCGCGCGCCGCTCGGGGTCGTCGAGGCCGACCCGCTCGAGCAGGTCGACGACGCGGCGGCGGATGGCCTCCTTCGTGCCCCAGCGGTGGATGCGCAGCGGCGCGGCGACCGATGCCCCGATCGTCCGCACCGGGTTGAGCGAGGTGCCGGGATCCTGCGGGACGAGCGCGATGCGCGCGCCGCGCAGCTCCTGGAGCGCGCGAGCGGGCAGCTTCGCAAGATCGAGTCCGCCGCCGGCGAGCCGCAGGCCGATGCTGCCGCGCTCGAGGCGGCCGCCCGCGGCCAGCAGCCCGATGATCGCGTGCCCGATGGTGGTCTTGCCGGAGCCGGATTCGCCGACCAGCGCGAGCACCTCGCCGCGCTGCAGCTCGAGGCTGACGCCGTCCACTGCGGTGTGCCGCTGGCCGCGAGCACGGTAGGAGACGGCCAGGTCGTCGATCGTGAGCAGGGTGCTCATGCGGTTGCCTTTCTGACGGCGGATGCGACCCGGTTGGCCGACAGCACGACGGCTGCGACGACGAGTCCTGGCAGGGTGGTGAGCCACGCGGCGGAGCCGACGTAGTCGCGGCTCTCGGCGATCAGCAGCCCCCACTCGGGCGTGGGCGGCGGCGCACCGTAGCCCAGGAAGCCGAGCGTGGAGATCTGCAGGATGGCGCTGCCGAACTGCAGCGCGGCGAGCGCCAGCACAGCGCCCAGCGAGTTGGGCAGCACGTGCCGCCAGAGCACGCGGAGGAACGAGCCGCCGGAGCCGAAGGCCGCCTCGACGTAGTCGCTGCGCCGCACCCGCAGCACCTGCGAGCGGGCCAGCCGGGCGAAGACGGCGATCGAGGTCACGCCGACGGCGATCGCGGCGTTCGTGACGCCGAAGCCGAGCAGCACGATGACGCTCAGCGCCAGCAGCAGGCCGGGGATCGCCAGCAGCACGTCGACGATCCGCATGAGCGCCTCCTCGGCGACGCCGCCGGTGGAGCCGGCGAGCACGCCGATCGCCGTGCCGACGACCAGGCCGACGAGCACGGCGATGGCGGCGCCGGAGAGCGAGTTGGCGGCGCCGAAGATGACGCGGGCGAGCAGGTCGCGCCCGGTGGCGTCGGTGCCGAAGGGATGCGCCCCGCTCGGCGGCTGCAGGGCGTTCAGCGCCTCGCCCGCGAGGGGGTCCTGGCTCGTGAACAGCCACGGCGCGATGGCCCACGCCAGTGCGACGGCGAGCACCGCGATCGCGAGCACGAGGGTGAGGGCGGGTCGCCGGCGCGCGGCGGGGCGCTCGGTGCTCCGGGGGAGCAGGACCGCTGCTGACGCGCTCATGCGTGCACCGCCTTCCGCAGCCGGGGGTCGATCGCCGGGGCGACGAGGTCGACCGCCAGGTTGATGGCGACGAAGCCGACGGCCGAGATGACGACGATGGCCTGCAGCACCGGGGTGTCGCGGGTGGCGACCGCATCGACGGTGAGCCGGCCGAGGCCGGTGCGGGCGAAGACGGTCTCGGTGACCACCGCGCCCGCGATCAGCTCGCCGAACAGCACCCCGGCGATGGTCAGCGTCGGCAGCAGCGAGTTGCGCGCGACCTCCTTCGACAGCAGCCAGCGGGGGCCGGCACCGCGCGCCCGGGCGACGGCGATGAAGGGTTCGGCGACGGTGTCGTCGATGCTGCGGATGAGCACCTGCGCCAGCGGCGCAGCGATCGGCACGGCGATCGTCAGCACCGGCAGCACGAGTGCCTCGACCGGGTTCGCGTTGATCACCGGGATCAGGCCGAGCTGGAACGAGAAGACCTGCAGCAGCACGATGCCGAGCCAGAAGACCGGCACCGACACGAACAGCGGCGGCAGCGAGCGGAAGGCGCGCCGCAGCCATTCGGCTGACGAGAACGTCGCGGCGACGGCGACCCCGCACGCCAGCAGCACGGCGACGAGGAACCCGAGCGATGCCAGGGCGACAGTGGCGGGGAGCGCCGCGGCGAGGAGGGACTCGACCGCGGCCCCGTTCTGCAGCGAGGTGCCGAGGTCGCCGCTGAGGAAGCCCGCTGCCGACTGCCACAGCTGCACCCAGACCGGCTGATCGGTGCCGTAGACGAGGCGCAGCTGATCGAGCTGCGCCTCGGTGAGCCCGAGCTCCGGGCTCGCGTACCGGGCGACGATGGCGTCGCCCGGCAGCGCGTGCAGGAGCAGGAAGGCGAGCACGAACGTGGCGGCCACGACCAGCGCTGCCTGTCCCGTGCGGCGGAGTGCGTAGGGCATAGCCGGCTCAGCCCTCCAGCCAGACGCCCGAGAACGTCGGGCGGCCCACCGACTCGGTGCCGAAGCCGTGCACCACCGGCTGCAGGCCGTAGACCTGCGGCTCCTCGAAGAAGGGCAGCGCGTAGGCGTGCTCGGTCAGGTGCGCCTGCACGGCGGCTGCAGCAGCGGCGCGCTGCTCGGTGCCAGGTGCGGAGGCGACCTCGCGCAGCAGCGCCTCGAGCTCGACGTCGATCGGCTCGCCCGACTCGTCGGCGTTGCGCAGCGTGTTGCGGTTCTCGATCGAGTACTGGCTCTTGATCACGTCGTAGTCGGCTCGCCCGACCATCGAGTGGTAGATCTGGATCTGGTCGATGTCTGCCGCGGCAGCGGTCTGCGCGGCCTGGTCGCCCTGGAAGAGCTCGAGCTCCACGCCGACCTCACGCAGCTGCTGGGCGACGAGCGTGATGACGTCGCGCGAGCGGGGTTGCGGCAGCGCCTCGTTCACGACCAGGTGCAGTCGCTCGCCGTCGCGCACCCGGATGCCGTCGTCGCCGACCTCCCAGCCGGCCTCGTCGAGCAGTGCCCTGGCGCGCTCCTGGTCGAACTCGTAGGCTCCGACCTGCTCCGCGTAGCCCAGCGCGGTCCGGCTGAGCGAGGAGGTCGCGAGCGGATAGCCGTCCGAGAAGATCGAGTCGACGATCTCCCGGCGGTCGATGCCGGCGATCAGGGCCTGCCGCACGCGGATGTCCTGCAGCAGCTGGTGGTCGAAGCGGAAGCTCAGCCCGTTGTTGACGCCGTTGGTCTGCTCGGCGACGATCTCGAGCCCGGCCGCGGCCACCTGCGCCTCGTGCTGCGGCTCGACCTGCCGCGCGATGTGCCCCTGGCCGGAGACGAGCGAGCCGATGCGCACGCTGTCCTCCGGGGCGATCACGATGTCGACCGCGTCGACGTAGGGGCGACCCTGGTTCTGAGCCGACGGCGGTGCCCACGCATAGTCCTCGCGTGCGGCGAGCCGGATCGTCGTGCCGATCTGCTCGGACTCCACGACGAAGGGCCCGGCCCCGATCACCTCGCTGGCGTTGCCGGGGCCGAAGCCCTCGGAGTCGAGCTCGAGCGACGCATCCCCCAGCAGGCCAGAGTTGATGGTCGACACCGCTTGCGCGAAGCCAGGCGCGGGAGCGCTGAAGTGGAAGCGCACGGTGTCGTCGTCGACGACCTCGCCGCGCTCGTAGTTGTTGATCGCCTCGCTGACGATCAGCGCCCGATCCTGGTCACCGAGGCCGTACAGGTCGATGTTCGCGACCACGTTCTCGGCCGTCAGCGGGGTGCCGTCCGAGTAGGTGATGTCGGTGCGGATGTCGAAGGTGTACTCGGTGGCGTCCGCGTTGACCTCCGGCAGCGCCGTCGCGACCCAGGGCTCGAGCTCGAGCGTCTCGGGGTCCTGATGCAGCAGGCGCACGGTGAGGTTGTTCACGAGCGCGCCGTTCGGGTAGAAGCCGGCGCTCGGCGGGTAGAGCGTCGCATAGGCCTGGTGCTCGAGGTACGTGAGCGTGCCGCCGATGCTGGGGCCGCCGTCGCTGCTCTGCGGCGCGGAGGCCTGGCTGGTGGAGCACGCGCTCAGGGCGAGGGCGAGGGCGGCGACGCCGGCAAGTGCTGACAGACGCGGATGCGGTGTGCGGTTCACGAGGACCTCCATAAGCGGTGCTTGGTGTGCCTCTAAGACAAGCCGATCGCCCGAGTCCGCGCATCCCGGGCTGCAACACGGCGTCACACACGCCGGGACGACAACGGCGCGCACCGCCAGCAAGGCCGGTGCGCGCCGTGCGGGGCGGAAGGCTCAGCCGACGACGACCGCCTCGCGCGCGCGTCGAGCCGCCGCCACCAGGCGGGTGAGGCTCGCCACCGTCTCGTCGTAGCCGCGCGTCTTCAAGCCGCAGTCGGGGTTGACCCACAGCAGCCCCTCGGGGATGCCTGCGGTGGCGGTGGCGAGCAGCTCGTCGAGCTCGTCGTGCCCAGGCACGCGAGGGGAGTGGATGTCGTAGACACCCGGACCGATGCCGCGACCGAAGCCGTGCGCGGCGAGCGCCTCGACCACCTCCATCTTGGAGCGCGCTGCCTCGATGCTCGTGACGTCCGCATCCAGGCCGTCGATCGCATCCACCACCGTGTTGAACTCCGAGTAGCAGAGGTGCGTGTGGATCTGGGTGGCCGGCGCCGCACCGCCGGTGGCCAGCCGGAAGGCGCCCACTGACCAGTCGAGGTAGGCGGGGCGGGCCTCGCGGCGCAGCGGCAGCAGCTCGCGCAGCGCGGGCTCGTCCACCTGCACGATGCGGACGCCCGCGGCCTCGAGATCGGCGATCTCGTCGGCCAGCGCGAGCGCCACCTGGTCAGCGGTCTCGGCCAGCGGCTGGTCGTCGCGCACGAACGACCACGCGAGGATCGTGACCGGTCCGGTGAGCATGCCCTTGACGACCTTGCTCGTCAGCGACTGCGCATATGCGATCCACTCGACGGTGAAGGCCGCCGCCCTGGAGACGTCGCCCCACAGGATCGACGGCCGCGTGGCCCGCGAGCCGTAGGACTGCACCCAGCCGTGCTCGGTCGCGGCGAAGCCGTCGAAGTGCTCGGCGAAGTACTGCACCATGTCGTTGCGCTCCGGCTCGCCGTGCACGAGCACGTCGAGTCCCAGCTGCTCCTGCAGCTCGATCACGCGGCGCACCTCGGCGCGGAGCACCTGCGTGTAGCCGCTGTCGTCGAGCTCGCCTCGCGCGTGCCGTGCGCGGGCGGTGCGGATGTCGCCGGTCTGGGGGAACGAGCCGATCGTCGTGGTCGGCAGCGGCGGCAGCTCGAGCGCCTCGCGCTGCAGCCGGGCGCGCTCGTCGTACGTCGCGCGCTGGCGCGCCTCGCTCGGCAGCGACGCGAGTCGAGCGCGGACGGAGCCGTCGCGCACGCCGGGTGCAGCGGCGCGGTCCGCGACCGCGGCGCGCGCGTCGGCGAACGCCTGCTCGTCGAGGGAGCCGGTGAGCGCTGCGGCCAGTGCGACGACCTCCGCCACCTTCTGGTCGGCGAAAGCCAGCCACGATCGCAGTCGGGGGGCGAGCGACTGCTCTGCCGCCACGTCGTGCGGCACGTGCAGCAGGCTCGTGCTCGTGCCGACGGCGACCGGGCCGCGAGCCGCGATCTCCCGCAGGCGCTCCAGGGCGCCGTCGAGGTCGGTGCGCCAGACGTTGCGGCCGTGCACCACACCGGCGACCAGCGGCGTCGAGCCGGTCGCCGGCGCGCCGCCGCGCACGAGGTCGATCGCGAGTGCGTCGACGGCGTCGGCCAGCGACTCGACGCGACCGGCAGCATCCCCGTGTCCGACATGCAGCAGCACCCGCAGTCCGGCTGCGCGCAGGGCCTCGGCACCGGCGCGGGCGACGGCCTGCAGCTCGGCGAGCTCGACGTGGTCGAAGTCGGCGATCAGCGCGGGCTCGTCGAGCTGGACCCAGGTGGCGCCGGCCGCGGCCAGCGCCTCCCCGAGCGCGCCGTAGGCGGGCACGAGCCGTTCGGCGAGCTCGATGGGCCGGATGTCCGCCGCCTTCGAGAGCGCGAGATAGGTGGCGGGCCCGACCACGACCGGGCGTCCGTGCACACCGGCCCGACCGGCCTCGACGAAGCGGTCGACGATGCGGGTGTCGGCGAAGGAGAAGGTCGTCTCGGCGTCGAGCTCCGGCACCAGGTAGTGATAGTTGGTGTCGAGCCACTTGGTCATCTCGAGCGGCGCGGTGTCGTCATGCCCGCGCGCCAGCAGCCATTCGCCGGCGAGCCCCTCCGGCAGGCCGCCGCGCAGCCGCGGGGGCGCGACACCGAAGGTGAGGGTGGCGTCGAGCACGTGGTCGTAGTGCGCCGCCTCGATCGGGATCGAGGCGTCATCGGCTCGCAGGCCGAGCTCGCGCAGGCGCTCGAGGTCGGCCAGCCGGTTCGCGCTCGCCGCGGCGTGGAAGTCGGCGGCGTCGATGGTGCCGCGCCAGTGCGCCTCGAGCGCGCGCTTGAGCTCGCGGCGGCGGCCGATGCGGGGATAGCCGAGGATGGTGCCGCCGGGGAAGATCGGTGCCGCGGCGTGCTGCTCGCGGGTGCTGATGGTCGTCATGGTGCTCCTGTGCTGATGCTGGTGGCGATGGGCAGCGCGCCGACGCCCTCGAGGACGTCGATCGCGGGTCGGTGGTCGTTGAAGGTGTAGAGGTGCACGCTGGGCGGGTCGTGCTCGGCGAGCGCGCTGATGAGCGCCACGGCGGCGTCGACGCCGATCCGCACGGCGTCCTCGGGTGCCGCTCGCGCGAGCCGGTCGGCGAGCACCTGCGGGAGCCCCTCGCCCGCGAGCTCGGCCGAGCGCACGAGCCGGCGGTGCGAGGTGGGGATCGCGACGCCGGGCACGATCGGGATGGTCACGCCCCGTGCCCGGGCGAGCTCGACGAAGCGGGCGTAGTCGTAGGGGTCGAAGAACAGCTGCGTGATGGCCATGGTGGCGCCGGCGGCCTGCTTCGCCAGCAGCGCGTCGATGTCGCGGCGATGCACGCCGGCGCCGGGATGGCCGTTCGGGAAGGCGGCCACCGCGACGTCGACCGTGCGTCGCCGGTCGGACAGCGACGCGGCGCGCAGGCCCGGCAGTCGGGTCTCCGCATAGGGCTCGCGCTCGGACTCGACCCGCTGGATGAGCTGGACGAGCTGCGACGCGGTCTGCAGCGACGTGGGCGGCATCGGGCTGTCCTCGCGCGGCGGGTCGCCGCGCAGGGCGAGGAAGCGCGTGATGCCGGCGTCGAGGAACTGCCGCACGAGCTGCGAGGTCTCCGCGACGCTGAGCCCCGTGCAGGTCAGATGCGCCATCGGGTTCGCGCCGCCGTCGATGAGCCGCTGCAGCACCCCGAGCGAGTGGCGCGAGGTCGAGCCGCCGGCGCCGAAGGTCACCGAGACGAACTCGGGATCGAGCGCGATGAAGGCATCGACGGCTGCGTCGACGCGCGACGCGGACGCCGGAGTGCGGGGCGGGAAGAGCTCGAAGGAGTAGCGCAGGCTCACGGACGGATCCCCTCGAGCGCCTGCAGCAGGTCGGCGACGATGTCGTCGACCCGCTCGAGGCCGATGGAGATGCGCACCAGCCCCGGCGTGATGCCGAGCGCGCGCCGCTCGGCGTCGTCGAGCTTGCCGTGGATGGTGCTGCCGGTGTGGATCGCGAGCGTGCGGACGTCGCCGATGTGGGTCATCTGGCTCACCAGCCGCAGCCCGTCGAGGAACGCCCGAGCGGCATCGCGGCCGCCGACCAGGTCGACCGAGACGATCGAGCCGGCACCGTCGGGCAGCATCCGCTCGACCACTGCCCTGCGCGGGTCGTCAGGCCGACCGGGGTAGTGCACGTGAGCGACGGCCGGATGCGTGGCGAGCGCGTCGGCGACGGCGCGCGCGTTCTCGACGTGGCGCTCCATGCGCAGCGACAGCGTCTCGATGCCGTGCAGCAGCAGGAAGGCGCTCGTGGGCGGGAAGCTCGGGCCGTGCTCGAGCACCGTCACCGAGCGCAGGTAGGCGGTGTACGCGGCGTCGCCGAAGCGCTCGGCGAACGACTCGGCGCCGTGCGGCCGAGGCTCGTGCAGCTGCGGGAACCGGTCGGCGGCGGCGGCCCAGTCGAAGGTGCCGCCGTCGATGATGGCGCCGCCGATGACCGAGCCGTGACCGCTCAGCCACTTGGAGGTCGAGTGGATGACGACAGCCGCGCCGTGCTCGAAGGGGCGGCACAGGTAGGGCGTGGCGACGGTGTTGTCGATCACGAGCGGCACGCCGGTGCGCTCAGAGACGCGGCCGAGCATGGCCAGGTCGGCGATCTCGCCGAGCGGGTTCGCGATCGACTCGGCGTAGATCGCGCGCGTCTCCGGGAGCACCGCGTCGACCCATGCCTGCTCGTCGGCGTCGATGGAGACGGCGCTGAACCGCAGCCCCTGCCGGCGCAGTGCGCCGCGCACCATCTCGCGCGTACCCTCATAGAGCCGGTCGGAGGTGAGGATGTGGTCGCCGGACTGCGCGAGCGCCGAGAGGGCTGCGGCTATGGCTGCCTGGCCACTGGCGACCAGCACGCCGTCGACGCCGCCCTCGAGGTCGGCGATGCGGCGAGCAGCGACCACGTTCGTGGGGTTGTCGTTGCGGGAATAGGCGCGTCGCGCGCTGCGGCCGGCGAAGCGCTCCGCGCCGTCGTCGAAGCTGTCGAAGACGTAGCCGGCGCTCTGGTAGATCGGGGTGATGCGGGCGCCGGCCTCGGCGTCGACGATCGCGCCGGCGTGGATCTGGCGGGTGGCGAAGCCCCAGTCGGTCGCGCTCATCGGGGCGAGCCTGCACCGATCGGCGCCAGCGCGGCGGCGATCCGGTCGATCGCCTCCTCGAGCACGGGGGCGGGGGTCGCGAAGACCAGTCGCACGTGCTGCTCGGAGCCCGCGCCGCAGAGCGCGCCGTCCGTGAGCGTCACGCCCGCCCGCTCGCGCAGCAGTGCCGCGGGCGAGTCGGCGCCGAGGCGCAGCCCGGTCAGGTCGAGCCAGGCGAGATAGGTGGCCTCCGGCGCGTGCCAGTGCGCACCCGGCAGGCGCTCGGCGAGCAGCGCGCCGAGCAGATCGCGGTTGCGCTGCAGGTAGTCGACCGTGCCCTCGAGCCACGGCCCGCCCGCGCGGTAGGCCGCGGTCGAGGCGACCACGCCGAGCGTCGACGCGCCGTGCACCACCGCGAAGCCGAAGCTGCGGTAGCGCGCCTCGTCGGCGTCGTTCGCGGTGATGAGCTGCGCGGCCTTGAGCCCGGGGATGTTCCAGGCCTTGGAGGCGCTGGTGCCCGTGATCGTGTGGCCGGCCGCGGCGGCCGACACGGAGGCGTACGGCACGTGCTCGCGCCCGTCGAAGCGGATGGAGGCGTGGATCTCGTCGGCGAAGACGCGTCCGCCATGGCGCTCGACGAGCTCGGCGATCTGCTCGAGCTCGGCGCGCGGCAGCACCGTGCCGGTGGGGTTGTGCGGGTTGCAGAGCACGAGCGTGCGCGCGCCGGCGGCGAACGCGCGGTCGATGCCGTCGAGATCATGCTGCCAGCGGCCGTCGATCACGACCCCGGGCACCTGCACGACCGGGCGACCGAGCGTCGCGAGGTAGGTGAGGAACGGCATGTAGGCCGGCGTCGGCACGATGACCGCGGAGCCCTCGGGCGAATAGTGCTCGACGGCAGCGCCCAGCGCCGCCATCACGTCCGAGACGGCGTGCACGCGCTCGGGGTCGACCTGCCAGCCGTGCTGCGTCGCCTGCCACGCGGCGGTCGCCTCTGCCAGCTCCGCCGCGGTCCCGGGGGAGAGGTAGCCGAGCACGTCGTCGTCGATCGCGCGGCGCAGAGCCTCTCGGACCGGCGGCGCGGTGCCGAAGTCCATCTCCGCCACCCAGGCGCCGATGGTGCCGGGATGCAGGCTCCACTTGCGGCTCGAGGGTCGCTCGAGGGCGACCCTGCCGATGCTGTCCCACGCGTGCTCGCCGCGACCGTATGCCGTCATCGCTCGCCTCCTGTTGCTCGTGCGGTCATGCTGGCAGGGGCGTCGGCCGAGCGGCGAGGCGCCCGGTAACGCGGCGACACACAGCCGCGAGCGCTCGCTCGCTCAGCTGCCGGCGGGCTCCGTGGGCGTCAGCGCCAGGTACTGATGCACGAAGGCGATCGCCATGCCGCCCTCACCGACGCCGGCGGCGACGCGCTTGACGGATCCCGAGCGCACATCGCCGATCGCGAATACGCCCGGCGCGCTCGTCTCCAGATCGAAGGGGCGCCGATCGAGCTGCCAGTGCCCGGAGGCCGCCGCCTCCGAGCCGGCCACGACGTAGCCGCGGGCGTCGCGCGCGATCACGTCGGGCAGCCAGCCGGTCATGGCATCGGCACCGATCATCACGAACAGCACGTCGCAGCGTCGGGCGCTGACGATCCCGGTCGCACGGTCGCGCACCTCGATCGTCTCCAGTCGCTCGGCGCCATGGGCGTCCACGACCTCGGTCCGGGTCTCGACCCGGATGCCGTCGTTCGCTGCCAACTGGTCGATCAGGTACCGCGACATGCTCACCTCGATCGAGGGTGCGCGCACGAGCAGCGTGACCGAGCGCGCGTGGCGCGCGAAGAACAGGGCCGCCTGCCCGGCGGAGTTGCCGGCGCCGACGATGCAGACCTGGGCGCCGTGGGTCAGCGCGGCGTCGCTGCGTGCGGCGCCGTAGTGCACCCCGTTGCCGATCCGGCGCTCGATCGAGGGCACCGGCAGCTTCCGCCAGGCCACACCGGTGGCGAGCAGCAGCGCGGCAGCACCGAGCACATCGCCACCGTCGAGCCGCACCTCGAGCCGTTCGGGATCGACCGCCTCCACGGTGCGGGTCACCACGATCTCCCCGCCGAGCCGCTTGGCCTGCTTCAGCGCGCGGCTGGCCAGGTCGTCGCCGGAGATGCCGAACGGGAAGCCTGTGTAGTTCTCGATGCGCGTCGACGTGCCGGCCTGGCCGCCGGGGGCGAGCGACTCGATGACGATCGTGCGCAGCCCCTCGGCGGCGCCGTTCACGGCGGCCGTGATGCCGGCCGGCCCGCCGCCGACGATGACGACGTCGTAGCGGCTGTGCTCAGGCCGCACCGCGAGCCCGGTCGCCTCGGCGACCTCCCGCATCGTGGGCTCGAGCAGCGCCTCGCCGTCCTCACGCTCGAGCACGGGGTAGCGCGCCGACTCGGCAGGGGCATCGAGCGTCACGCGGTCGAAGGCGACCTGGTTGCGTGCGAGGAAGCCGGCGATCTCGTGGGTGCGCGGATCGCCGCGCGGGCCGATGAGGCGGATGTCGGTGTCGGGCCGCTCCGCGGCGAGCTCCTGCAGCGAGTCGAGGTATCGTCGTGCGAGCCCTGCCACCCGGGTCGGGACCGATGGCGCGAGGGCTGCGAGCGTGTAGAAGGCGGTGATGTCGAGCTTCAGCACACGGGCGGCCTCGGCGGCCCGGCCGCTCGCTGGGAAGGGCGTGCTGAGCGTCATCGGCACCTCCCCGAAGAACCGTCCGGGCACGCGCGTGCCGATCACGCGCTCCTCACCGTTGACGACCTTGGTGATCTCAGCGCGCCCCTCGACGACGACGAAGAGCGCGCGCTCGTCGCCCTCGTGGGCGAAGTACTCGCCTGCGATCAGCCGGATGTCCTCCACCGCCCGGGTCAGGTACTCGAGCGCATCCTGCGGCAGGGAGGCGAAGATCCGGATGCTCCGCAGCTCATCGACGGTGATCACGAGGCAGCCGCGACCGTCCGCACCGGGAAGCGGGGCTTGACGCGCTGGTTCACGAAGGTGCCGATCGACTCAGCCGCGAGCAGCGCCTCGAACACGGCGCGCGGCACCATGCCGTACACGTAGGTGCCGCCGCCGACGAAGCGGATCGTCAGCTCGTTGCGCGCCGGATCGAAGCCGACCGCATCCACGCTCGACGACTCCACCGGCTGCATCGGCGGCATGGCACGCAGTCCCTCTCCCCGGGATCGGCTGTGGCTGCCCGTGCTCAGTCGAACGAGGGATCGACCGCGGGGCCGGCGTCGTCGAGCACGAAGGTCAGCTCGAGCGTCACCTGCCACGAGGTGATGGCACCGTCCTTGATGTTGACGACGTGATCCTTGACCCAGGCGCCCTCGATGCCGCGCAGCGTCTCGTTCGCTCTCGTGATGCCCTGGGTGATCGCATCCTCGAAGCTGGTCTCCGAGCGTGCGCTGATGGTGGTGATCCGTGCGATGGATGCCATTGCCGTCCTCCTCGACTGCGGCGCGAGGGAACTCCTCGCGCCGCCAGCCAATCGTGGAACGCCACCGAAGGGAAGCCCCGATCAGTCCTTGCGGTCCCCGAGATCCTGCACGTCGTCGGCGCTCTTCGGCAGCGCGGGGAGGGTGCCGGTCGGCTGCTGCATGCGGGGCGTGAGCACCGAGGCGACATCCGACTCCTCGCTGACGGTGAGGAACGCGAGGTGCGCCTCGTAGCGGTCGAGCACGTCGTCGATGATCTGCTGCTTCGTCAGGCCCATCAGGTCGTAGCCGCCCGAGCCGGTCTGCGTGAACACCTCGAGTCGGAAGTACACGTCCGTCTCGCGCGACATGCGGCCGCCGAACATCGGCACCGGTGCCTCGACGAGCGCCACTTGGTAGTGGAAGTCGCGGAACTCCGCCATCGACACCCGCAGCAGCGGCTCGTCGATGCCGGTGGTCGAGTTGGCCATCCTGCCCTGCTCGACCTCGTAGCCCTGCGCGCGGAACTCGGCCACGACATCCGCCATCGCCGGTCGCACGACCCGGTCGAGGAACTGCGCCACCTGATGCTTCGACGGGAAGGCGCGCATGCGCTCGAGCCGCTGCTTCCACGACCGCTCGGGCGCCCTGCCGCCGGTCGTCGCCATCGTGCGACGCTGCAGCACCCGGCCCTCGCGCTCGGCCCGCTCCATGCGCAGCACCTTCGAGAACGAGAGCATGACGAGGTAGGCGATGACGGTCACCGGCAGGGCGAAGATGAGTGTCGCGTACTCCATGGTGGTCACGCCGCCGGCGAGCAGCATCGCGATGGTCAGCAGTGCCGTCAGCAGCGCCCAGTAGATGCGCAGCCACTTCGGGCCGTCCTGGCTGGGCTCCGGGATGGAGGAGGAGAAGTTCGACATCACCATGGCGCCCGAGTTCGCGCTCGTCAGGTAGAACAGCAGGCCGGACAGCGTGGCGAGCCCGATCAGGAACATCGCGCCCGGGAACATCTGGAGCAGCGCGTACCAGCCCGCCTCCGGGCTCTCGACGGCGAGCTGGGCGAACTCGGTGTTGCCGCCCACGATCACCTCGTGCAGCGCCGAGTTGCCGAACAGCGACACCATGAAGAAGTCGCACAGCACCGGCGCGGTGATCGCGGCGATGACGAACTCCCGAAGTGTGCGGCCCCGCGAGATGCGCGCGAGGAAGACGCCGACGAACGGGCCCCAGGCGAGCCAGAACGCCCAGAAGAAGAGCGTCCAGCCGCCCATCCACTGCGCGCCGTCGGGCTCGTAGGCGAAGGTCTGCAGCGTTCGCTCGGGGAGCGTGACGATGAAGCGGCCGATGTTCTCGACCAGCGCGTTCAGCAGGAAGGCCGTCTGGCCGGTGAAGAGGATGTAGAGCATCATCGCCGCGGCGCTCCACAGGTTGAGCTCCGAGATCCAGCGGATGCCCCTGTCGACGCCGGAGGTGGTCGCGGCGATGGTGAGCAGCACCGCCACGATCACGAGCCCGATCTGCAGCGCGATGCCCTGCGGCAGCCCGAAGATGAGCGAGAAGCCCACTCCCAGCAGCACGACGCCGATGCCCATCGAGGTGGCGACGCCGAACACGGTGCCCACCAGCGCGATGATCGAGATGCTGTCGCCCAGCGGGCCGCGCACGCGCTTGCCCAGCAGCGGGTACAGCGCCGCCCGGATCGACAGCGGCATGCCCCAGCGGTAGGAGAAGTAGCCCATCGCCATGCCGAGCAGCGCGTACATCGACCAGCCCGCGATGCCGTAGTGGAACATCGTCCACACCACCGCGTCCTGCGCCGCAGCCATCGTCTGGCCGTCGCCGCTGGGCGGGTCGAGGTACTGCACGACCGGGCCCGTCACCGAGTAGAAGAGCATGTCGATGCCGACGCCGGCGGCGAAGAGCATGGCCACCCAGGTGAACAGGTTGTACTGCGGCCGCGAGTGGTCGGGCCCGAGGCGCACGCTGCCCTCCTTCGAGAGCGCGACCCACAGCACGAAGCCGATCACGATGGTCACCGTGAGCACGTAGTACCAGCCCAGGTTGGTGGCGATCCAGCCGACCGCGGCCTGCATCGTGTCGTTGGCCTGCTGAGGCATCAGCATCGCCCAGATGGAGAAGGCGAGGGTGACGACCGAGGCGATGATTAGCACGCGCCAGTGCACGCGCGGGCCGCGGTGCTCCATGAGCTCGGTCGGGCCCTTGCTCATGTCGCTGCGCGAGAATGGCACGTCGCGCTCGTGCCGCTGCCGTTCGGGTGCGCGCTCCGTGCCGCCGAAGCGCGTGCGCTCGAGGGGCGGATGCGCTGCTCGGGCGGCGTCGTGGGCGCCCGGCGGGTGCCCCTCGTCGGCCGCTCCGCCGGCGTGGCCGTCCCTCATCCTCGCCATGCTCGCCACCCTTCCCTTCGTTATCTGATAACCAAGGATCTCACCAGCCGAAGGTCACTCACGGGCGGGAGCCCGCCGGCGTGCGATCCACGCGATGGTCCAGAGCGCCACCAGCACCGCCAGCGTCACGCCCGCGGCCCAGATGCCCGCGGCCGCCGAGAGCACCACTTCGAAGATGAACGAGGTGACGCCGACAACGAGGGCGGAGACCACCACGAGCGTGGCGATCAGGAAGCGGTTGCCCAACTGCACGACATCCGCCTTCATGCGCTTGGCGAAGTGCAGGCGGTGCACGACCACCGGCGTCATGCCCAGCAGCGTGGCGAGCCCGGCGATCGCGACGAGCACCAGGTAGTGCACGATCTCGTCGGCATCCAGATCCTTGAAGCCGCTCTGGAAGGCGACCGCGAGCAGGAAGCCCGAGATCAGCTGCGTGCCGGTGAGCACCACGCGCAGCTCCTGCAGGATGTCGGCGAAGTTGCGGTCGGCGCGCTCCTCAGGAGTCTCGTCGCGCCCACGGGAGTCGTTCACAGCCGGATCTTCCCACCGCCCGGCTGTGAACGGGCGCTCAGTGGTTGCGCAGCCGCTCGATCAGCTCGTCCTTCCTCAGGTCGGAGTAGCCCTCGATGCCGAGCTCCTTCGCGCGATCCTGCAGCTCGTCGACGGTGCGGTCCTCGTAGTCGCCGGCCTCACCGCCGCGCTCGCCCACCTCGTCGCGGCCGTCGCGGGCCGCCGCGTTGGCGATGCGGGCCGACTTCTCCTTCGAGTTGCCCTCGTCGCGGAGCGTCTCGTAGAGCTCCTCGTCCTTGATGTGCGGATCAGGCATGCCCATTCCTCTCGTCGTCGGTGCCCCCGACGCTACTCCGCGCGAGCGGCTCGTCAAGGGACTCGGCAGCGCGAGCAGCGCGATGCCGATGGCGACGACCGCGAGCCCGATCCAGCCGATGACGGCCGGGCGCTCGCCCACCACGAGCACGGCCAGCAGCGTCGCCACCACCGGCTCGGCGAGCGCGATCGTGGTGGCGCTCGACGAGCGCAGCACTCGCAGCCCGAAGCCGAACAGCAGGTAGGCCAGCGCCATCGGCACGAGCCCGAGATAGCCGATCGTCGCGAGCCCCGCGGGGGAGGCGAGCGGTCCCACGCCGACGAGGGCGAGCCAGGCTGCGCACGCCACCCCGCCGACCAGGAAGAGCGCGCCCATGGCTCCCGAGGCGGATGCGCCGCGGGCGATGAGGCGGCTGCCTGCGAAGGCATACAGCGCGTAGCCGAAGCCGGCCACCAGCGCGAGTGCGACGCCCGCGGGCGCGAGCGACGCATCCGCTGCCGCACCGCCGTGCCCGCCGAGCGTCAGCAGCACGATGCCGACGGCGGCCACCCCCGTCGCGAGCGCCCAGCGGGCGTCGGGCCTGCGCCGGTCGACGGCCCATTCGAGCAGCGCCGCGAAGATCGGGCCGGAGCCGAGCGCGACGACGTTGCCGACGGCGACGCCCGCGAGCGCCATCGATGGGTAGTAGGCCGCCGGGTAGAGCACCACGCCGACGGCGCCCGCGAGCACCCAGGCGAGCTGCTGCCGCTGCCGCAGCACCGCCAGCACGCGTTTCGCCGAGATCGCGGCGAGCACGACGCCGCCGATGGCGAAGGTCGACAGCCCGATCGCGAGCGGCGAGGAGCCGGCGGGCGCGAAGTGCGCCACGGTGCCGGTCGTGCCCCACAGCACCGCGGCCAGCAGCACCGCCACCGCGTGCGCCGGGCGTCGAGGGGAAGCGAGCGTCGGCACGGATCGATCCTACGGCCGCTGCTCCGGCCGCCCCCAGCGTCGCGTGCCAGCATGGGCGCATGCGGCATCGGATCTCTGAGCTCCTCGCCGGCGCCGGCCTGTTCCTGCGCGGCTTCGGCACCTGGGCGAAGAACCCGGCGCTGATGGCGCTCGGGGCCGTGCCGGCGCTCATCGTCGGCACGCTCATGCTGACGCTCATCATCGTGCTGAGCTTCCAGGTGGGCGGCTGGGCCGACGCGCTCACACCGTTCGCCGACGGCTGGGCGCCGCTCTGGAGCGATGCGCTGCGGCTCGCGCTCGCGCTCGGGATCCTGGTGGGCGCGATCGTGCTGTGCGTGCTGACGTTCGCGGCCGTCACGCTCACCGTAGGCGAGCCCTTCTACGAGCGCATCTCGCGCTCGGTCGAGCAGCGGCTCGGCGGCATCGCCGCGCCGGTCGAGCTCGGCTTCTGGGTCTCGCTGCGGCGCGGGCTGCGCGACGCCGTGGTGCTCATCGGCACCGCGATCCTCACGGCCATCGCCGTGTTCGTGGTCGGCCTCATCCCGCTGGTCGGCAGCGTGCTCGGCCTCGTCGTCGGCGCCGTGCTCGGCGGCACGGCGCTCGCGCGCGAGCTCACCGGCATCCCCGGCGATGCCCGCGGCATGTCGCTCGCCGAGCGCCGGGCGCTGCTCGGCGCGCACCGGTGGCGCACACTCGGCTTCGGCATCGTCGCCTACCTGCTGCTGCTCATCCCCGGCGTCGCGGTGATCGCCACCCCGGCCGCGATCGTCGGCGCCACCCTGCTGATGCGCGATCTGCGCGGCGAGCCGACGGTCGCCCCGCTGGCCCAGCCGGGAGCCTCGTAGACTGGAGCCGCCCGCCAGACCGAGAGGTTCCATGCCCATCGCAGCTTCCGTCCGTCGCGCCGACCCCAGCGAGATCGCCGAGTGGGACGCGCGCATCGAAGCGAACCCCGACGGCGGGCACATGGTGCAGTCGCTCGCGTTCGCCGAGACCAAGCGGTTCGACGGCCTCGAGCCCGTCTTCCTCGTCATCGACGCACCGGTCGCCGGCGCCGAGGGCGCGACCGAGCGCATCCACGCCCTCGCCCTCGAGGGCAAGGTGTCGCTGGGGCGCTACTGGTACCTGCCGATGGGGCCGACCGCGACCGACATGGCGCCGGTGGTCGAGGGCCTGCGCGCCTTCGCGCAGGGCGAGGACGGCCTGCTGGTGGTCAAGATCGAGCCGCACCTCGAGCGCACGCCGGAGCGCATCAACGAGCTCGTCGCGCTCGGCCTCGAGCAGAGCCGCGACATGCAGGTCATGACGCACACCGTGGTGCTCGACCTCGCGCAGGGCGAGGAGGAGCTGTTCGCCTCGTTCTCGCAGATGATCCGCCGGCAGGTGCGCGGCGCGACCAAGAAGGGCTACCGCGTCGAGCGACCTGAGCCCACGCAGCTGACCTTCGACCGGATGCACGCGATGATGCTCACCGTCGCCGGCGGCAAGGGCATGGCGGGCATGCGCGAGCGCGCCTACTACGACGAGTTCTGGGGCGCCTTCACCGCTAATGGCACCGGCCGCTTCTACTTCGGCTACGACGACGACTCGGGCGACCCGCAGGCGGGCATCTTCGTGACCACCGCCGGCCGCACCGTGGTCTACAAGGACGGCGGCTCGCGCCCCGACCGCAAGATCAACGGCGGCTCGGCGCTGCTGCTGTGGACGGCGATGCAGGACGCGATCGCCGACGGGAAGCTCGCCTTCGACCTGGCCGGCACCCCGCCGCCGGACCGTGTCGACGACCCGACGCATCCCTTCCACGGGCTGGCGCAGTTCAAGCTGCGCTTCGGCCCGATCTCGAGCTTCCTGCCGTCGTTCGACCTGGTGCTGCAGCCGATGCGGCACAGGCTCTGGGAGCGCGTCGTGCGCCGCATCGAATGGCGCATCAAGAAGGGCCCGGACACGCTGCGATGACCGAGGCCACGAGCGTCCGCTTCGCGACCGACGATGAGATCGCGCACTGGGACGAGCTGATCGAGCAGAACCCCGACGGCGGCATCATGACCAGCGCCAGGGCGATGGGCGAGATCAAGCGCTACGACCGGCTCACGCCGCGCTTCCTGGTGGTGGAGGGCGCGCAGACCGTCTACGCGCTCGCCCACGAGGGCGCCGTGTGGCTGGGCCGCTACTGGTACATCCCGCTCGGGCCCACCTGCGACGACCTGGAGGGCATGGTCGCCGCGATGCGCGAGTTCGGCAGCCAGCAGGACGGCCTGCTCGCCATCAAGGTCGAGCCGCACCTGCTGCGCAGCCCCGAGCTGATCGCCCGCATGGAGGCCGCCGGCACGGTGCGCAGCCGCGACATGCAGCTGCTGACGCACACCGTGGTGCTCGATCTGACCCTCGGCGACGAGCTGATCATGCAGTTTCAGAAGAAGCTGCGCTCGTCGATCCGCGGGGCGGAGAACAAGGGCTACCGGATCGAGACGATCGAGGCGCACGAGGCGACCGAGCACGACTTCGTGCGCTTCTACGAGCTGCTGAAGACCATCAACGGCGGCAAGGGCGTCGCCGCCATGCGCGAGTTCGCGTACTACCGGCTGTTCTGGGGCGAGTTCGCGAAGACCCGCAACGGCCGCTTCTACTTCGGCTACGACGACGAGGGCACCGAGGCGCAGGCCGCCATCTTCGTCACGCTCGCCGGGCGCACCGCCGTCTACAAGGACGGCGGCTCGCGCCCCTCGCGCGCCATCGCCGGGGGAGCGGCGCTGCTGCTGTGGCGCGCCATGCAGGACGCAGCGCGCGACGGCAAGACCGCCTTCGACCTGTGCGGCACCCCGCGGCCCGAGCAGATGGACGACGAGACCCACTGGTACTACGGCGTGGGCCAGTTCAAGAAGAAGTTCGGACCGGTGGTGAGCTACCTGCCGTCGTTCGACATCCTGCTGCGGCCCATCCGCCACCGGCTGTGGGAGCGCGTCGTGCGCCGCATCGAGTGGCGCATCAAGCCCGGCACGGACGCACTGCGATGAGGAGGCCAGCATGACCGGCTCATGGACCATCCGCCGCGCGCGGCAGGAGGAGCTGCTCGACTGGGATGCCAAGGTGCAGGCCAACCCCGACGGCGGGCAGTGGACGCAGGGCCTCGCCTACGCGCGGCTCAAGTCGACCGAGCGCCTGCACCCGGTCTTCCTCGTGCTCGAGTCGCCCGGCACCACGGTGCACGCGCTCGCACTCGAGCACCGCAGCCTCGCGGGCCGCTTCTGGTACCTGCCGCTCGGCCCCGGTGCCGCCTTCGACGACCTCCCGGGCATCGCGGATGCGCTCCGCTCGGCCCGCTGGGATGTCACGAAGGGCGTGTACGCGGTCAAGGTCGAGCCCTACGAGGTCGACACGCCCGAGCGGCGCGCGCTGCTGGCGGATGCGGGCTACCGGGTCGCCAACACCGTGCAGCAGAACATCCACACGGTGCTGGTCGACCTGACGCCAGAGGTGGACGACATCTTCGCCGGCTTCAACAAGAAGCTGCGCAACCACATCCGCAACGCCGTCAAGCACGGCTACCGGGTCGAGAAGGCCGAGCCGGGCGAGGCGACCTACCGGCAGATGTACGAGCTCATGCAGACGGTCGCCGGCGGCAAGGGCGTCGACACCATGAAGTCGTACGACTACTACCGCACGCTCTGGGGCGAGCTGTGCGACCGCGGCCAGGGCCACTTCTGGTTCGGGTACGACGGCGCGCACGACGGTCCCCAGGCATCCGCCTTCATGATCGGCTTCGGCCGCTACGCGCTGGCGAAGGACGGCGGCTCGGTGCCCGACCGCGCCATCCGCGGCGGTGCCCACCTGATGCGCTGGACGGCGATGCAGTGGTTCAAGGAGCAGGGCCGCGAGGTGTACGACACGTATGCGACGCCGCCCTCGTGGCAGGCGGACGACGAGTCGCACCGCATGCACGGTCCGGGCATCTTCAAGCGCCTGTTCGGGCCGATCACCGACCACCTGCCGAGCCACGACCTGGTGCTCGACGAGCCGCGCTACCGGCTGTTCCTGCGGCTGCTGCTGCCGGCCGAGCGGCGCGTGCGGCGGCGCCCCTGGGGCATCTGGTAGCCCGACGCCGGCGCAGCCGAGGACCGGCGCGCCCGGCTCACGTGACCTTGCGGCCGCAGATCTCGTCGAGGCTCGTGCCCAGCAGCTGAGCGGTCTCGCGGTACATCGCCACCAGCTCGCGGCGCTGGGCCGGGCTCGGCATCGCCTCGAGCCGCCACGCGAGCGCGTTGTCGCGCAGGTCGGCGATCTTCACGGTCGCCGCGAGCTCGCTGGCGCGCAGCCGCTCGACGTGCTCGGCGATGCTCTCGCCCTCGCGCTTGGTCATGGCGTCGACGGCATCGATGACGCGCTTGGGGAACTTCGCGCTGACGAACTCGCGCAGCGTGATGGTGCCCCATTCGAAGACGTCGTGCAGGATCGCGACGGTGCGCAGGTCGTCGCCGTCGACGGCGAGCATCACCCGCACCGCGTGCGCCATGTAGGGGTGCCCCTGCCGGTCGACGCGGCCGTCGAACGCCTGCGCTGCGAGCAGGATCGCACGCTCGAGGTGGTCGTCGGCCATGACGCGAGCGTATCCGTTGGCTATCCTGAACGCATGTCACGTGTCGCCGATCCTGCCGAGCTCGCTCGTCTGCTGCGGGGGACGTGGGCGATCCGCGCGACGACCTTCCCGTACTGGACGAACACCGAGCGCAAGAACCCGCGGGTGACCTTCGAGCTCGTGCGCAGCTCGCCGCTGCAGCTGCGCGAGGTCTACGAGTACCACCGCCCCGACAAGGGCGACCGCGAGGTCATCGCCGAGGCCGCTTGGGCGGGTCGGCACTTCTCGTGGCGCATGCTGGGCCGCTCGCGGCTGCTGGCGAGCGCCTACGTGGTCTCCGACACCCCCGCGACCCCCGATATCCTCGCCATCCACTACGGCAAGTCGGCGCTGCTGCGGCAGAGCGCCGTCACGATCCTCGCCCGGCCGCACCTCGACCCGGATGCGGTGCGCCGCGCGGTCTCGATCGACACGCACTCGTTCGAGCTCTCCGCAGAGGAGTTCTGGCGGCTGCTGTGGCTGACGCCCTACACGCCGTCGGCGCCGGCCTCCAGCGACTCCCTCGCCTGACGGACGTCCTCGAGCAGGGCGCCGATCAGCACCCAGTGCTCCGGGTGGGGCCTGGGCACCTCGATGGGCTCGGTGAACATCGGCCCGTCGAGCGCGGGCATCGAGGTGGTGCGCCCGTCGTCGTGCGCCTGCTGGTCGACCAGCGCCCGCACCTCGTGCGCGATGCGCCGTGACTCGATGCCGATGCGGCGCACGGTGGGCTCGCCCGCGATGGACGCGTCGGGCAGGAACGCCTCGCTGCGGTCGGCGATCGAGCGGGACATGCCGATCACGCGGTTCGCGAGCACCGTGAGGGTCAGCAGCAGCCGCTCGTCGCGCTCGAGCCGCTCGCGCATGCGCTTCGTGCGGGGGTTGAGACGGGTGGAGTCCTCCAGGTCGTCCATCGCGGCCCTGGTCGACTGGATGCCGTCTCGGAGCGCGCGGGCGTCGGCGAGCAGGCGCTCGGTGGGGGAGCCGCTCGTGAGCGAGCGGTCGATGCGCTCGTAGGCGTCGGCGATGCCGTGGGCGAGCTCGCGCATGGCGCGCTCGGCCGGCTCGTGCTGCACCGGCGGCACCAGCACCAGGTTGATCAGCAGCGCGCAGACCGCGCCGATCACGGTCTCCACGATGCGCTCGAAGCCGAACAGCGGCCCCGAGCCGGCGCCGAGCGCGAGCAGGATCATGGCGCTGATCGGCAGCTGGTTCGCGGCCATCGGCGCGAGGCGCAGCAGCCGAGCCACGATCACGGCCAGCACCGTCACGGCGAGCACCATGAGCGGACCGGGCGGCAGCACAAGGCTGGCGAGCCAAGCGAGCACCACGCCGCCGAGCGTGCCGATCGAGCGCTCGATGCCCTTGCCGAGCGACTGGTTGACGCTCGGCGCCACCACCAGCAGCGCCGCGATGGCCGCGAAGATCGGCAGCTCGGTGCCCAGCAGCAGCACGCAGACGTACCAGGAGACGGCGATGGCGACCACGATCTTGAGCACCTGCAGCCAGCTCGCCTGCTGCTCTGCCCTCAGCCGTCCCAGCCAACGCATGGCTCCACGATACGCGCGCCGTGCGCGGTTCACGGGTCGGGCGGTGTTGGATGGGGCCCATGCTCGACAACGCCGCCGCGGTCCTCACGCGGCTCCTGGCCGAGAGCGGGCGCGAGCTCGTCGACTTCTCGCAGAAGGATGTGGAGCCGGTGAACGAGGGCTTCATCGTCGGCTACGCCTGCGGGGTGCGGACCCCGCAGGACACGGTCGAGCGGGTCACCATCTATGTGAACACCTCGCCGAGCGCGCCCACCGATGAGCACACGGTCGAGCTGACCGATGCGGCGGGCAGGCGCCTCACCGCGTGGGTCTACCCGCAGGATCCCTCGTTGCCGTCGCTGCCGGCCGTCTCGTACCCGGAGGCCGCGGGCGTCGTGCTGGCGAAGTTCGGCATCGCGGCAGAGGGCGCGCGCCTGCGCATGGAGGCGTATCGGCCCGGCAAGCGCGCCGTGCTGCGTGTCGAGACCGCCAGTGACCGCTGGTTCGCGAAGGTCGTGCAACCGTCGCTCGCCTCCACGATCCACGACCTGCATGAGCGCTTCCAGCACGCCGGCGTGCCCGTGCCTCGCTCGCTCGGCTTCTCGGATGCCGGTCTGGTGCTGCTGGGCGAGCTGCAGGGCGTGCCCGCGATCGACGTGTTCGAGCGCATCGACCGCCCGCGCTTCGCCGCTGGGCTCGACGAGCTGACCCGCCACATCTCCACCGTGCGGGTCACCATCGGTGCCCGCGAGTCGCTGGCGCGCCGCGTCGGCTGGTACGCCGAGCGCATGGAGGAGACCGCGCCGCTCTTCGCCCGGCAGACGAGCAGGCTCGCGCAGCTGGTGCACGAGCGCTACGCCGCAACCGCGGTGCCTGCACCGGTGACGATCCACGGCGACCTGCACCTGGGCCAGATCTTCGTCGACGAGCGCGACCCGTCGGCGATCACCGGCATCCTCGACATCGACACCGCGGGTCTCGGCGATCCGGCCGACGACCGCGGCGCCCTGTTCGGGCACGTCGTGGTCTCGTCGCTGGAGCGCGCGTCGACCGTCGGCTCGGCGCAGGCCCTCAGCGCCTTCGCCGACGAGCTGCAGGCGGGCTGGCACGGCGATGCCCGCGTCGCGGCGATCGCGGCCACGCACCTGCTCGGCCATGCCCTCGCCAACGCCGGCAGGGGTGACGAGCGCGGCGCGGCCTCCGCCCAGCAGCTGCTCGAGCGCGCGCAGTCCGTGCTCGGCTAGCCACGCGCGCCGGCGGCGCGCCGCAGCCGCCGGCTACTCGCCCAGCAGCGCCCGCACGCGCGGGATGACCTCGCGGCCGAACAGCTCGATCGAGCGCAGGTTGTCGGCGTGGCTCGTGCCGGAGTCGTACTTCAGGTCGAAGCGCTCGATGCCGAGCGTCTCCGCCGCCCAGACGATCTTCTGCGCGACCGTCTCCGGGCTGCCGGCGAACATCGCACCGTGCTCCGCCACCTGCGCGTCGAACTCGCGCTCGGTCGCGTCGCCCCAGCCGCGCTCACGCCCGATGCGGTTGCGGTAGACCATCCACTGCGGCATCAGGGTGCGCTTGGCCTCCTCGTCGGTCTCGGCGACGAAGCCGGGGGAGTGCATGCCCACGCGTCCCAGGGTCGCGCCCGAGGCATCCGTGTGCCCGAATTGCTCCATCGCCTTCCGGTACAGGCCGGCGAACGGGGCGAACTGGGCAGGGCTGCCGCCGATGATCGCGAGCATCATGTCGAAGCCGTGCTTCGCGGTGCGGATGACCGACTCGGGCGAGCCGCCCACGCCCACCCACACGGGCATGCGGCCGCCGTGCTCGGCAGCGTGCGAGCGCGGATGCACCGACTGCTCCGACAACGGCGAGCGCAGCCGGCCGCTCCAGGTGACGGGCTCCTCGCGCACGAGCGCGGCGAGCAGCTCGAGGCGCTCCTCGAAGAGCTCGTTGTAGTCCTCGAGCCGGTAGCCGAACAGCGGGAACGACTCGACGAACGAGCCGCGCCCGACGATCATCTCGGCGCGCCCGTGCGAGATGCCGTCGAGGGTGGAGAACTGCTCGAACACCCGCACGGGGTCGTTCGACGAGAGCACCGTGACCGCAGTGCCCAGGCGGATGCGCTCGGTCACGGTCGCGAGCGCGCCCAGCACGATCTCGGGCGCGCTCGCCGCGAAGTCCTCGCGGTGATGCTCGCCGATGCCGAAGAACGACAGGCCGGCGTGATCGGCGGCGACGCCCTCCGCGACGACGTCGCGCAGCACCTGCGCGTGGCTGACAGGGGTGCCGTCGACGACGGGGACTGCGGCGAACGTGTGGGCGCCGAACTCGATGCTCATGGATGGTGTCCTCTCCACCCGGGGTCAACGCATCCGCTCGTCGTGCATTCCTTCAGATTCGAACGACGGAGGCCCCGGGGCGAACCCCCGGGGCCTCCGCGTCGATCGATCGGATCAGTCGTGGTGCTTCGACGCCTCGATCTCGCTGCGCGTGATCGGCTCGATGCGGTCCTCGAAGAACCAGCGGGACATGGCCGAGCGCAGGTGCGTCGCGGGCGTGATCTTCCCGTTGGCGTTCGGGCGCACCATGACCGGCGCGTAGCTCTCGTAGGCCTTGAGCTTCCACGACTGGTACTCGTCGAGCTGCTCGTGCACCTCGACGTACTCGCCGCCGGGGAGCCTGCGGATGTTGCCCGACTCGAAGCCGTGCAGCAGGATCTCGCGATCCTTCTTCTGCAGGGCGATCGCCGTGCGCTTGGTGATCCAGTACACGATGATCGTGCCGAGGATGAGCGCCGCCTGCAGCGCCCAGGTGACCTGGAACACGTTCAGGTGGAAGTGCGTCGCGATCAGGTCGGAGGAGGCGGCTGCCCACAGCACCGCGTAGAACCAGACGCCGGCCGCACCGATGGCGGTGCGCGTCGGGTTGTTGCGGGGACGCTCGGCGATGTGGTGCTCGCGCTGGTCCTTGGTGATCCACGCCTCGATGAAGGGGTAGAACATGACCAGCACGATGAACAGTCCCAGCACCGCGATCGGCAGCAGGATGTTCCACGACAGCGTCAGCCCGAAGATCTCCGACTCCAGGCCAGGCGCGAGCCGCAGTGCGCCGTCGGCGAAGCCGATGTACCAGTCGGGCTGGGTGCCGGCCGAGACGGGGGATGGGTCGTAGGGGCCGAAGTCCCACACCGGCAGGATGGTGAAGGTCGATCCGATCGCCACCAGGAAGCCGAACACGATGAAGAAGAACGAGCCGGCCTTCGCCGCGAACAGCGGCATGATCGGCGCGCCCACGACGTTGTCGTTGGTCTTGCCGGGGCCGGCGAACTGCGTGTGCTTGTTGACGACCATGAGCACCAGGTGCACGCCGATGAAGGCGATCACGAGTGCCGGCAGCAGCATGATGTGCAGCACGAACAGCCTGGGCACGATGTCATCGCCCGGGAAGATGCCGCCGAAGAGCAGGTACGAGATCCAGGTGCCCACCAGCGGGATGCCCTTGATCATGCCGTTGATGATCGCGAGGCCGTTGCCCGAGAGCAGGTCGTCGGGCAGCGAGTAGCCGGTGAAGCCCTCAGCCAGCGCGAGGATGAAGAGGATGAAGCCGACGACCCAGTTGATCTCGCGCGGCTTGCGGAAGGCGCCCGTGAAGAACACGCGCAGCATGTGCAGGCCGATGGCGGCGATGAACAGCAGCGCCGACCAGTGGTGCACCTGGCGCATCAGCAGGCCGCCGCGGATGTCGAACGAGAGGTCCAGCGTCGAGGCGTAGGCCGCCGACATCTCGACGCCCTTGAGCGGCACGTAGGAGCCGTCGTAGTGCACGGCCGTCATCGAGGGCTCGAAGAAGAACGTCAGGAACGTGCCCGAGAGCAGGATCGCGACGAACGAGTAGAGGATGATCTCGCCGAGCATGAACGACCAGTGGTCGGGGAAGACCTTGCGGCCGAGCGCCGCGACCATGGTCGAGATGCTGGTGCGCTCGTCGAGGTAGTTCGACGCCTGCGAGGTGAAGGAGGGGCGCGGGGCGGTGGTGGTCATGCGCGGTTCTCCGTCTCAGCAGCAGACAGCGGGACGTGCTCCGGGTCGACGTGGTGCAGGCGCTCGAAGAACGAGGCGCCGATCGGCTCCGTGAAGTCGCGCTGTGCGACGAGGTAGCCCTCGTCGTCCACCGTGATGGGCAGCTGCGGCAGCGCGCGCTTCGCGGGGCCGAAGACGACCTTCGCGTGGTGCGAGACGTCGAACGTCGACTGGTGGCAGGGGCAGAGCAGGTGGTGCGTCTGCTGCTCGTACAGGGCGACGGGGCAGCCGACGTGCGTGCAGATCTTGGAGTACGCCACGATGCCGTCGTAGGACCAGCCCTCGCGGCCCGGCTCCTCGAACAGCCTCTCCGGGGGCAGACGCACGAGCAGCACCGCGGCGAGCGCCTTCTGGTCGAGGTAGCCCTCGTTGTGGCCGATCTCGGTCAGCGGCTCGGGGATGACGTGGAAGGCGGAGCCCTGCGTGACGTCGGTCGCCTTAATGGGCGCGCCCGAGGGGTCGAGCGCCAGGCGCATGCCGGGACGCCACATGGTGTGGGCGATCGCCTCGACGGCGTCCTGCGCCGGTGCGAGGTCGCGGAAGAGGATGACCGCGGGCAGCGGCACCAGGGCGATCGCGCCGATGAGCGTGTTGCGGATGAGCGAGCGGCGGCTGAAGCCCGACTCCTCGTCGCCGAGCTGGAAGATCTCGACGGCCCGCGCCCGGCTGGGCTCCGAGCCGCGCGTCAGGTGGCGCTCCTCGACGACCTCGTGGCTGCTCATGAGCTGGCGGGCCCAGTGCATCGCACCGATGCCGATGCCGAGCAGCGCGAGCGCGATCGCGAGGCCGAGGAACAGGTTGTTCGCACGCACGCTCGCCATGTTGCCGAGCTCGATCGGCACGGCGATGTACGCGACGATCGCGAGCACCGAGCCGAGCATCGAGAGCAGGAACCAGCCGACCACCTGGCGCTCTGCGCGGCGCTCCTTGTGGGGGTGGAGGTCGGTCTGGCGCGGACGATGCGGCGGCAGGCCGGGGTTCTCGAACGCATCCGTCTGCTCGACGGCAGCACCGCGATCGTGGACGACGACGCTCTGCTCGTGGCCGCTGGGCTCGCGCGGAGCCGACTGGTCTTCAGCCGACATGCTGTTCCTCTCTGTCTCCTGGGCCATGGATCAGTTGGGCTTCGACGTGAGCCAGACCGTCACGGCCACGAGGCCGCCGAGGCCGAAGATCCAGATGAACAGGCCCTCCGACACCGGGCCGAGGGCACCGAGGTCGAATCCGCCCACCGACGGGTTGTCGTCGAGGTAGTGCAGGTACGCGATGATCTCGCGCTTCTGCTCCGGCGCGATGTTGGCGTCGTTGAACACCGGCATGTTCTGCGGGCCGGTCAGCATGGCCTCATAGATGTGCGCGGCGTCGATGTCGCCCAGCGGCGGCGCGAACTTGCCCTCAGTGAGGGCACCGCCGGCGCCGGCGAGGTTGTGGCACATGGCGCAGTTGATGCGGAACAGCACGCCGCCGTTCGCGATCCCCTCGTCGGAGACCTGCGAGGTGTCGAGCCACTCTTCGGCGGGACGCTCGGGGCCGGGCGCGAGCGAGGCGATCCAGTCGCCCATCGCGTCCGACTGCTCCTGCGTGAACATCGGGTCGCGCTCGAGCGCCTGCGGGCCCTGGAAGGCCATCGGCATGCGGCCGGTCATGACCTGGAAGTTGACGGATGCGGCGCCCACGCCGATCAGGCTGGTGCCGTGCTCGGTGCCCTCGGCGTTCATGCCGTGGCACGTGGCGCAGTTGGCGCGGAACAGCTCAGCGCCGTCCTGGACGGTCAGTGCCTGCGTGTGCGCGGACTCCGCAGCGGGGGCCGCGTTCGCGATGGTGCCCACCGCGGCGGACGCGCCGCCTGCTGCGACGAGGCCGATGAGCAGCAGCGCGGTGCTGGCCAGCGGATGCCTGCGGCCGGTCTTCTTTCGTGTAGCCAACGTTATTCACCCAACCGTTACTTGAGCCAGTAGATGACGAGGTACAGGCCGATCCAGACCACGTCGACGAAGTGCCAGTAATAGGAGATGACGTGAGCGCTCGTCGCTTCCTTGCGAGTGAAGCGCTTCACCGCGTACGCGCGTCCGATGACGAACAGGAACGCGAAGAGGCCGCCGCTGACGTGCAGGCCGTGGAAGCCGGTCGTCAAGTAGAAGGCGGAGCCGTAGGAGTTCGACGAGAGCGTCACACCGTGGTGGACGAGCTCGATGTACTCGAAGACCTGCAGCATGACGAAGGTGGCGCCCATGGCGTAGGTGAGGTAGAACCACTCGATCATGCCCCACTTGCTGAACTGCAGCACGCCGCCGGTCCTGCGCGCCTGGTGGTGCTCCGCAGCGTTCGCACCCGCCTGGCAGGTGAAGCTGGAGGCCAGCAGGATCATCGTGTTGATCGTGGCGAAGAGCACGTTCAGCTTCTCGGCCTCGGTGGCGAACAGGTCGCCAGACATGGCTCGGAGCGTGAAGTAGATCGCGAACAGGCCGGCGAAGAACATGACCTCGCTGCCGAGCCAGACGATCGTGCCGACCGCAACGGTGTTCGGCCGCCTGATCATCGGCGCCGAGGATGGCGACAGAGGGAGCGCAGTAGTGGACACGAGACCCATCCTAGTGACAGATGGAGGGGCGGTCTCGACCCGACGGACAGCGTGCCGCAAAAAGATAGGCTGATGCCATGGATCGCCTCTTGACCTGGCCAGTCGTGCTCGAGACGCTGCTGGACGGCGAGGATCTGGCCATCCGTCAGGCCGAGTGGGCGATGGCCGAGGTCGTCGCCGGAAGCGCCACCGAGGCGCAGATCGCCGGCTTCCTGATCGCGCTGCGCGCGAAGGGCGTGGTGTCGGAGGAGCTGGTCGGATTCCGCGACGCGGTGCTCGAGGCGGCGGTGCCGCTGCCGGGCGACGCGCGGGTGGTCGACATCGTCGGCACCGGCGGCGATCGCCAGCACACCGTCAACATCTCCACCACCGCGTGCATCGTGGTCGCGGCGACGGGCGTGCCGGTGCTCAAGCACGGCAATCGCGCGGTGTCCTCCTCCTCCGGCGCCTCCGACGTGCTCGACGCGCTGGGCGTGGTGCCCGCGGACGACGACCCCGCGGCGGTGCGGCGCATCCTGCAGGAGGCGGGCATCTCCTTCGCCTGGGCGACCAGGTTCCACCCGGGCTTCCGCCATGCCGGTCCGGTGCGCGCGCAGCTGGGCGTGCCGACCGTCTTCAACTACCTGGGGCCGCTGGTCAACCCGGCTCGACCGGAGGTCTCGCTGGTGGGCGTGGCCGACAAGGCCGTCATCGAGCAGTTCGTGGGCGTGTTCGCCACCCGCGGCGCCACGGCGCTGGTGGTGCGCGGCGAGGACGGGCTGGACGAGCTCACCACCACCGGGCACTCGGAGCTGTGGGAGGTGGCGCGCGGCGATGTCGTCGAGCACGACATCGATCCGCGCGAGCTCGGCATCCCGCGCGCCTCGCTCGACGACCTGCGCGGAGGCTCGCCCGAGCACAACGCCGAGGTGCTGCAGCGCACGCTCGCGGGCGAGGGCGGCGCCGTGCGCGACATCGTGCTCCTGAACGCGTCGGCGGCGCTGGTGGCCTGGCGCCTGGACAGCGACCCTCGGCAGAAGGACCGCCCGCTGAAGGAGCGCCTCGCGGAGGAGCTCGAGACGGCCAGGACCGCGATCGACTCCGGCGCGGCCACGCGCACGCTCGAGGCATGGCGCAGAGCCGCGAGCTGACGGCGCGCGACCGCGCTGCCGAGCAGCCGCGCGCGCACCGGCAGGGCACCTGGTCGTCCGAGGAGGTCTGGCACAGCTGGCCGCTGCGCTGGGCAGACCGCGCCTCGCGCTCGCTGCTGCTGGTCGCGCTCGCGCTCGGCGGGCTGCTGGCCTGCTACGGGCTGACGCTGCTGCTGCACCGCCCGCCAGCGCTGTCGCCATCGCTGACGCTGCGCGGCATCGGCGTGCTGCTGCTGCTGCTCGCGGCGCTCGTCGCACCGGCCTCGCGCGGCTACCGGGTCGGGGCGACCTACTGCATCGTGCTGTTCGCGCTCGGCAACTCGGTCACCATGATGATGCAGTCGACCACGCTGCTGGGAGCGACCACCTACGGCGCGCTCGACGCGATCGAGTTCGCCAGCGGCGCGGCGCTCGTCGTGGCCTGGATGCTCGTGCGCATGCGGCATCCGCTCACGATCCTGATCGTCGTGCTCGGCTATGCCATCGCCGGCGCGGCCTTCTACGCCAGGGCGCTGCCGGTGCTGCGCGCCCGGCTCGCGCAGGATCCGTGGGAGGAGGCTGCCAGCGCCGCCGACGAGGCGCTCTCCCGCGCGGTCATGCTCGCGCTGCTGCTCGGCCTCGTGCTGCTGGGCTGGTGGCTCGACGGGTGGATGCGCGCCCTGCTGCCGGTCGCGAACGTCGCGGAGCCGCACGCTTCCGGCCGCGCATCGCGCACAGGGGAGCGCAGTCGCAGGCGCTACGAGGTCATCACGATGCTCGTGGGCCTCGACCTGATCGCCATCGCGGTCGCGATCTCTGCGAAGCAGCCGGTCGAGCGCGGCAGGCTCTCCGCCGGCGACGACTGGTGGGCGTCGATCGTGCTCTCGGTGGCCACCGCGCGGGTCACCATGGTGATCGTCGCGATCGCGGCAGCGGTGATCTGGATCAGCGGCCCGGAGCTGCGCGCGACGTAGCCGCAGACGCGAACGAGGGGCGGCCGCAGCCGCCCCTCGCCTCACGCGCGGATCACTCCACGTCGTCGTCGACCCAGTCGAGCGTCTTCTGCACCGCCTTCTTCCAGTTGCGGTAGGTGCGGTCGCGCGCCTCCTGCTCCATCTGCGGCTCCCAGCGCTGGTCTTCCTGCCACTGCTGGCGCAGCTCGTCGAGCGAGGCCCAGAAGCCGACCGCGAGGCCCGCGGCGTAGGCGGCGCCCAGCGCCGTGGTCTCTGCGACGACCGGGCGGATGACCGGCACACGCAGGATGTCGGCCTGGAACTGCATGAGCGTGTCGTTGGCGATCATGCCGCCGTCGACCTTTAGCTCGGTCAGGTCGACGCCCGAGTCCGCGTTGACCGCGTCGACGACCTCTGCCGTCTGGAAGGCGGTCGCCTCGAGGGCCGCCCTGGCGATGTGGCCCTTGTTGACGTACCGGGTCAGACCGACCAGCGCGCCACGGGCATCCGGTCGCCAATACGGCGCGAAGAGGCCCGAGAACGCGGGCACGAAGTAGGCCCCGCCGTTGTCCTCCACCGACTTCGCGAGCTCCTCGACCGCGGGTGCGTCCTTGATCAGCCCGAGGTTGTCGCGCAGCCACTGGATGAGCGAGCCGGTCACCGCGATCGAGCCCTCGAGCGCATAGTGCACGGGCTCGTCGCCGATCTTGTAGCCGACGGTCGTCAGCAGCCCGTTCTCGGAGTGCACGATCTCCTCTCCCGTGTTGAAGATGAGGAAGTTGCCCGTGCCGTAGGTGTTCTTCGCCTCGCCCTTGTCGAACGCGGCCTGGCCGAAGGTCGCCGCCTGCTGGTCGCCCAGGATGCCCGTGATGGGCGTCTCGCGCAGCAGCGACTCCGAGGCGGCGACGCCGAACTCGCCCGAGGACGACTTGATCTCCGGCAGCATCGACTTCGGCACGCCGAAGTCGGCGAGAATGTCGTCGTTCCAGGTGGTCGTCTCGAGATCCATGAACATCGTGCGGGAGGCGTTCGTCACGTCAGTCGCGTGCACGCCGCCGTTCACCCCGCCGGTGAGATTCCACAGCACCCAGCTGTCGGTGGTGCCGAAGATCAGGTCGCCGGCGTCGGCGGCCTCCCGGGCGCCCTCGACGTTCTCGAGGATCCAGACGATCTTGGTGCCCGAGAAGTAGGTCGCCAGCGGCAGGCCGACCTGCTTCTTGTAGCGGTCGGTGTCGCCGTCGGCGAGGCGGTCGACGATCTTCTGCGTGCGGGTGTCCTGCCAGACGATCGCGTTGTAGACCGGCTCACCGGTGTTCTTGTTCCACACGACGGCCGTCTCGCGCTGGTTCGTGATGCCGATGGCCTTCACGTTGTGGCGCGTGACGTTGGCCTTCGAGAGCGCCTGGCCGATGACCTCGCGGGTGTTGTTCCAGATCTCCATGGGGTCGTGCTCGACCCAGCCCGCCTGCGGGAAGATCTGCTCGTGCTCGAGCTGGCCGGACGAGACGATGCTCCCGGCGTGGTCGAAGAGGATGGCGCGAGTGGAGGTCGTGCCCTGGTCGATGGCGATGACGTAGTCGTTCACCGGAACTCCTTCGTTGGGTGATGGATGTGTTGGGTGCGGTGTGTGCGCGAAGAATGGAGGGAGGGGACCGGTTCGGCCCCCTCCCTCGCGATCATGCGCCGGCGATCGTGGCGATCAGCAGCGGCGCGGTGGCGCCGCCGATGACCCCGCCGATGATCGGCCCGGCGACCGGGATCCAGGAGTAGCTCCAGTCGCTCGATCCCTTGCCCTTGATCGGCAGCAGCGCGTGCGCGATGCGGGGGCCGAGGTCACGGGCGGGGTTGATGGCGTAGCCCGTGGGTCCACCGAGCGAGGCGCCGATGCCGACGACCAGCAGGGCGACAGGCAGCGCGCCCAGCGAGGCGAGGCCTGCCGGCACTCCCAGCTCTGCGTCCCCACCCTGCGCGCCGAAGCCGACGACCACGAACACCAGCACGAAGGTGCCGATGATCTCGGTGGCGAGGTTCCAGCCGTTGTGGCGGATGCCGGGGCCGGTCGAGAAGGTGCCGAGCTTGGCGCCCGGGTCCTCTTCGATGTCGAAGTGCTGCTTGTAGGCGAGCCAGCACAGCACGGCACCGATGAAGGCACCGATGAGCTGGGCGATGATGTAGACGGGTACCGCGGCCCAGTTGACCTCGTTGCCCTGCACGAGATCCTTCGCCAAGAGCCCGAAGGTGACGGCCGGGTTGATGTGCGCACCCGAGTAGATCGAGACGACGACACCGGCGAAGACCGCGAGGCCCCAGCCGAAGTTGATCATCAGGAAGCCGCCGCCGAAGCCCTTGTTGCCCTTCAGCACGACGTTGGCGACGACGCCGCAGCCGAGCAGCACCAGCATCGCGGTTCCGACCAGCTCCGAGAGGAATATCAGACCGAGGTTCTGATCCACAGGTCCCTGCTTTCTCTTCTCCGGGCCTCATCGCCCGAACCGCCCGCTCGGGCAGTACCGACACAGTAACTGTGCTTTGCTCGGCTGTGTGCGTCCGCTGAGGATTTTCTACATGATGCGTCGAGAATCTTCAGGCTGAGGCGTAGCGTGAGGACGAAACGGACCACCGTGCTGGACCACCGGCGTCGGATCACCGCGAGGGAGAGGCCCACCGTGAAGAAGCTCATCAACGATCCCGCGAAGACCGTCGACGAAGGCGTCGCCGGATTCGCAGCAGCCCACAGCGACCTCGTGCGGGTGGTGATCGACCCGCCATTCGTCGTGGTGCGGGCCGACGCGCCCGTGGCGGGCAAGGTCGGCCTGGTCTCCGGAGGCGGCTCGGGCCACGAGCCGCTGCACGCCGGATTCGTCGGGCACGGGATGCTCGACGCGGCGGTGCCCGGTGCCATGTTCACCTCGCCCACGCCCGACCCGATCCTGGAGGCGACGAAGCAGGTCGACGCCGGGGCGGGCGTGCTGCACATCGTGAAGAACTACACCGGCGACGTGCTCAACTTCGAGACCGCCGCCGACCTCGCGCTCGCCGAGGGCATCGAGGTGCAGTCGGTGATCGTCGACGACGACGTGGCGGTCAAGGACTCCCTCTACACGGCCGGTCGCCGCGGCGTCGCGGGCACGATGCTCGTGGAGAAGCTCGCCGGCGCCGCCGCCGAACGGGGCGACTCGCTCGACCGGGTCGCCGAGATCGCGCGCACCGTGAACAGCCAGGTGCGCTCGATGGGCCTGGCGCTCGCGCCCTGCACCGTGCCGCACGCCGGCGAGCCGAGCTTCGAGCTGGGCGAGGACGAGGTCGAGATCGGCATCGGCATCCACGGCGAGCCGGGCCGCGCCCGCATCGCGCTGGAGCCAGCCGACCGGCTCGTCGACCGCCTGATCGAGCCGATCCTCGAGGACCTCCCGTTCGCGAAGGACGACCGGGTGGTGCTGCTCGTCAACGGCATGGGCGGCACGCCGATGTCCGAGCTCTACATCGTCTTCCGACGCGCCGCCGAGGTGCTCGCCGAGCGGGGCATCGACCTCGCCCGTTCGCTGGTGGGCTCCTACGTCACGAGCCTGGAGATGCAGGGCGTGTCGATCACCCTGCTGAAGGTCGACGACGAGCTGCTCGACCTCTACGACGCGCCGGTGCACACCGCCGCGCTGCGGTGGGGCCGGTGAGCGGGCTCGACGGCGCGTGGACGCGGCGGTGGATCGAGGCAATCGCCGCCGAGATCGCCACGCGCAAGTCGGAGCTGACGGCGCTCGACCGCGCCATCGGCGACGGCGACCACGGCGAGAACCTCGACCGCGGCTTCCAGGCGGTGCTCGGCAAGCTCGATGGGCTCGATGACGCCCCGACGCCCGGCGCGGTGCTGAAGCTGGTCGCCACGACGCTCATCTCGACCGTCGGCGGCGCCGCCGGCCCGCTGTACGGCACCGCCTTCCTGAAGGCGGCCATGGCCGCCGGCGACCGGCCGGAGCTCGATGCCACCGGACTGGTCGAGGTGCTGACCGCCGCCCGCGACGGCATCGTCGCCCGCGGCAAGGCCGAGCCGAACGACAAGACGATGGTGGATGCGTGGGGACCGGCCGTCGAGGCCGCCGGCGCCGCGGGTGACGACGTGCGCGCCGTGCTGGAGGCTGCCGCGAGTGCGGCGGCGGAGGGCGCGATCGCGACCGAGCCGCTGGTGGCGCACAAGGGGCGCGCCTCCTACCTGGGGGAGCGGGCGATCGGGCACCGCGACCCCGGCGCGGAGTCGACCGCGCTCATCCTGCGGGTGGCGGCGGACACCCAGTGACGGTCGGACTGGTCATCGTCTCGCACTCCGCGCGTATCGCGGAGGGAGTCGTCGAGCTGGCAGCGCAGATGGCGGCAGCGGTCGAGATCGCCCCCGCAGGCGGCACCGACGGCGGCGGCATCGGCACGAGCTTCGACAAGGTGCAGGCGGCGCTGACCGCGGCCGACTCCGGCGACGGCGTGGTGGTGCTGTGCGATCTGGGCTCTGCCGTCCTGACCGCCGAGACCGCGCTCGACTTCGCCGACGACCCCGAACGCATCCGCATCGCCGACGCGCCGATCGTGGAGGGTGCCGTCGCCGCCGCCGTCGCGGCTGCGTCGGGGGCGAGCCTCGAGCAGGTGCTCGCGGCGGCCCAGGATCAGGCGCCCGCTGCGGCGCAGCCCGCGACCGAGCAGCAGGATCTGAGTGCCCCCGCACCGTCGGCGGTGGCGGAGATCGAGCTCGCGAACCAGCACGGGCTGCACGCCAGGCCCGCGGCGGAGCTGGTGCGGACCGCGAGCGGCTTCGACGCGCAGGTCACCGTCAACGGCGTGGACGCGAAGAGCATGCTGCGGGTGCTGGCCCTCGGTCTCGATCGCGGCACGGTGGCGCGGTTCGAGGCGACCGGTGCACAGGCGACGGAGGCCATCGCGGCGATCGAGCTGCTGGCCGCGGACGGCTTCGGGGAGTCGTAGCCGGTCGTCAGTGCGTGACGTGCGCGGCGAACTCGTCGGCTGCCGCGCGGGCGACGACGAACGAGCAGATCGGTCGGATCTGCTTGCCATCGGCGATGGTGGCGCGCAGCGCCTCGTCGACGAGCGTCGAGCCGACGCCGCGGCCGCCGAACGCCGGGTCGACCTCGGTGTGCACGAAGGAGCGCACGGCCTGGGCGTCGCGGTAATCGGCGAAGCCGGCCAGCACGCCGTCGATGTGCGCCTCGAAGCGGCGTGCCTCTGCGTTCTCGGTGACCTGCGTCTGGGCCTGCTGCTCGTTCATGGGCGCCACGCTACCGGCCTATTCTGAGCGGATGGCGGAGACGGGCACCTCACGACTGGCGACAGTCCTGCTGGTGGGCCTCACCGTCGTATGGGGCTCGACCTTCTTCCTCATCAAGGACCTCGTCGAGCACGTGCCCTCGCTCGACTTCCTCGGTGTGCGGTTCCTGCTCGCCGCCGCGATCATGACCGCGATCGCCTGGCGGCGCATCGCCCGGCTGGGCCGCCCGCTGCTGCTGCGCTCGGCGGTGCTCGGGCTGCTCTACACCGCGGCGCAGATCCTGCAGACGGTCGGGCTCGAGACCACGCCGGCGTCGGTGAGCGGGTTCCTCACCGGCGTCTACATCGTGCTCACGCCGCTGATCGCCGCGCTCGCCTTCCGGCAGCGCATCGAGACGAGCACCTGGATCGCCGTGGCGGTCGCGGCCGCGGGCCTGGTGGTGCTGACCCTCACCGGCATCTCCTTCGGCCTCGGCGAGGCGCTCACCCTCGGCGGGGCGCTCGCGTACGCGCTGCACATCATCGCCACCGCGCGCTGGGCGCGGGTGGAGCACGCGCTCGGCATCGCGATCGTGCAGCTGTGGGTGATCGGCATCGTCTGCCTCGCCGGCGGCGCTCCGGATGGCATCACGCTGCCGAGCACGGGCGAGCAGTGGGCGTCGATGCTCTACATGGTGGTGTTCGCCTCCATCGCGGCGATGTGGGTGCAGACCTGGGCGCAGGCGCAGCTCAGCGCGACGCGCGCCGCCGTCATCATGACCGCCGAGCCGGTCTGGGCGACCGCCTTCGCCGTCGCCTTCGGCGGCGAGGGCATCACCTGGCGGCTGGTCGTCGGCGGCGGCATGATCCTCGGCGCGATGTACGCGGTCGAGCTGCTCGCCGCCCGCCGCCCCGCGCGCCGCGACGAGCCGCCCACCGGCGCCATCGACGCGCCCGTGCGCATGCCTGGCGAGTGAGCGGGGCGCGGAGCCGGAACCCGGTCGGGTGCGGCATGCTTGTCGCATGCATCTGGACCCGCGTCGCATCCTGATCTTCCGAACGGTCGCGCGCGAGGGCTCCGTCTCCGGCGGCGCTCGCGCGCTCGGTTGGACGCAGCCCGCCGTCAGCCAGCACATCCGCCTGCTCGAGGAGGAGGTGGGCCAGGCGCTGCTGCTGCGCTCATCGACCGGGGTCACGCTCACGGAGGCGGGCGAGCGGCTGCTGCGGCATGCCGATGCGATCGCGGGCCTGCTGGGATCGGCCGAGGCAGAGCTCACCTCGCTCGCGGAGGGCGCGGGCAGCGTCACGATCGCCGCGTTCCCGTCGGCGCTGGCCGACTTCGTGCCACGTGCGATCGCCGCCGCACGGGTCGCCGTGCCGGAGCTCACCGCGCGTGTCATCGAGCTCGAGCCGCCGGAGGCGATCGAGGCGGTGCTCGCCGGCGATGCGGACATCGCCGTCGCGTTCGAGTACGACGAGCTGCACGACGACGTGCAGCTCGCGCGCCTCGCGCTCGGCAGCGACCCCTCGCGCATCGTGCTGCCGGTCGACCACGAGCTGGTCGGCGGCGGCCCGGTCGACATCGCCGCGCTCGCCGGATCCGACTGGGTGGGCGGCTGCGAACGCTGCCGCGCGCACTTGGAGTCGCTGGCCGCCGATGCGGGCTTCGCGCCCAGGATCCAGTTCGAGACCGACGACTTCGTCGCCGCGCAGTCCTTCGTGGCCGCGACCGGCTCCGTGACGCTGCTGCCCGCCATGGCGCTGCGGGTGCTGACGCGCGACGACGTGGTGGTCGCTGCGCTCTCCGACGGCTCCGGTCGCACGGTCTCGCTGCGCTACCGGCACGGGGCCGAGCGCGTGCCGGCGGTCAGCACCGTGCTCGAGGCGATGCAGTCGCTGTGGAGCGAGAGCGCCGCCTGAGGCTCCGAGCGCCGAGGCTCAGCAGGGCAGCGGCTCGGCGGCCACGAGCCCCGGTCCGTTCAGCCGCGGGTGGCGGAGCGCCGGGCGCCGGGCGCGAGGCCATCGGCCGCCAGCTCGCCCAGCGCGATCCGCGCCAGCGCGCCGGCATGCGCCTCGCACGAGTCGATCAGCGGCACCGTCGAGTCGTCGGCGCCGACCAGCAGCATGATCTCGGTGCAGGCGAGCACGATGGCCTCGGCGCCATCGGCCACGAGCGCTGCGATTGCCTCCCGGTAGACCGTGCGCGACGCATCCGTCACCACGCCCTGCGTGAGCTCGTCGAAGATGATGCGGTCGAGCTCGGACTGCTCGGGAGCGGCGGGGACGACGACGCCGATGCCGTGCCGTGCCAGCCGGTCGGCGTAGAACGGCTCGGCCATCACCCACTGCGTGCCCACGATGCCGAGCGTGCGCGCGCCGGCGCGACCCGCCGCATCCGCCACCGCATCGCCGATGTGCACGAGCGGCACACCGATGCTCGCCTCGACAGCGGGCGCGACCTTGTGCATGAGGTTGGTCGCGATCGCGATCGACCCCGCGCCGGCGCGCTCGAGCGCGACTGCCTCGCGTGCCAGGATCTCGCCCGCCGCCGCCCAGTCCTCGCGCAGCTGGCAGTCACGGATCTCTGCGAAGTCGAGACTCGAGAGCAGGATGCGGGCGGAGGCGTGCCCGCCGCGCTCGTCGGCGACCCGCTCGTTGATCGCGCGGTAGTACTCGATCGTGGAGTGCCAGCTCATGCCGCCGAGCAAGCCGATGGTCTCGCCGGCGGCGCGGTGCCGGGTGTGCTCGGATGCGGTGGCGTGCTGCATGCCATCGATCCCACCAGGCCGGGGGATAGAAGTCCAGCCTGTGTCACTGATGATTGCTATTCGATGCGGTAATAGCCCGAGGTCGCCCGGTTCGCGGTGCTCGGCAGCGGGGCGGTCGACTCCGGAGCGCCCAGGCCCAGCCGTTGCTGCAGGCTCACCGCCAGCAGCGCCTGGGCGCCCACGTAGGGGATGAGCACGCAGAAGGTGCGCAGCGGGTCGGGGATGTCGATCACGAACAGGCCGATGCCCAGCACGAGATCGCTCGCCAGGAAGAGCAGCCCGCCGAGCAGGCCAGCGGTGTCGATCGCGGCAAAGGCGGCGACCGCCGCCAGCACCAAGGAGTACAACAGCACCGGGATGGCCAGCATGCCGGCGTTCACCGCGATGAGGATGCCGGCGATGAGCGCGACGATCGCGTAGCCGATCGCCGCCGGGTTCCACGCGAGCGAACGCTTGCGGGTCGGCCAGAGGGCGAACAGGTAGGCGATGTGACCCAGCAGGAACAGGCCCAGCAGCACGATCGTCATGCCGGTGGTGGCCCCGAAGCCGTCGCCCAGACCGCACAGGATGACCGCGGCGAGGTGCCAGCGGCCGACCGGATGCCGGAGCGCGCCGAGCAGCGCGAGCGCGATCGCGATGGGCGGCAGCAGCAACCACATGAGCACCGTGCGCACCAGGTTCAGCATGTCGGCGTCGCCCACGCCGATGCCGATCAGCGCCGCGGCCAGCAGGTTGACGGCGAGCACCACCGCGGCGACGAGCAGGCCGGTGCGCAGGGCACGGGGCAGCGGCGTCGCGGGCATGTGCCCCATCGTTCCACGCCCGGCGCCGGCGGGGCGGGTGCTCCTCGCGGCGGGTCGCCGTGTCGGGTCGCCGTGTCGGCGGGCGATGGCAGAGTGGGCGCGTGCACGACAACCCCTTCAGGCCCGGATTCGGTATCTCGCCGCCCATGCTGGCGGGTCGGGATGCGCTGCTCGACGAGTGGCGCGAGGTGTTCGGCCTGGGCGCGTGGTCGCCCTATCGCGCCGCGCTCGTCACCGGCATGCGCGGCGTCGGGAAGACCGTGCTGCTGAACGCAGTGGAGGATCTCGCGCTCGCCCACGACTGGACGGTGGTGCACGGCACGCTGCATGCGAGCCTCGTCGACGAACTCGAGCACGACCGGCTGCCCGCGCTCCTGCAGGCGCAGGACGCGGAGGCCGTCACGCGCGACGTCACGGGCGTCTCGGTGCCGCAGCTCGGCGGGATCACGACCGCCGTCGTGCGGCAGTACGAGCGCGAGCCTCGCCTCGAGAGCATGCTCGGCCGGCTCGTCGAGCTGGCGGAGGGGCGCGGCGCCGGTGTGCTGGTCTCGCTCGACGAGGTCGCGATCGAGTCGCTCGACCAGCTGCGCCGCATCGCCATCGCGGTGCAGCACCTGATGCGCGAGGACCGCCGCATCGCGATCGTCGCCGCCGGCGTGCCCGCCTCGATCGCAGCCGCGCTCGACGCCGACGGGCTCACCTTCTTCCGCCGCGCGCAGCAGGTGCGCCTCGACACCCTGACGCTCGCCGAGACCCGCGCCGCCATCGCCGAGCCCGTGCGCAGCCGCGGGCGCACCATCGGCGAGGCGGCCCTCGACCGCGCCGCGAGGGGCAGCGAGGGCTACCCCTATCTCGTGCAGTCCATCGGCGCCCGCGCCTGGGAGTACACGCCCAGCACCTCCGCGATCACGACGGATGCGGTGCAGCACGCCGTCGAGGTCGCGCACGCAGCCATGGGGGAGAGCGTGATCGTGCCGGCGCTGCGAGGGCTCTCGGCGCGCGACCGCGACTACCTGCTGGCGATGGCCGAGGACGACGGGCCGGCCTCGACGGCTGCGGTCGCCGAGCGCATGGGCGCGACGAGCGGCAATGCCGGCAGGCAGCGCTCGCGCCTGCTCGACGGCGGCATCATCGTCGCGCCCGAGCGCGGTCGGGTGGAGTTCGCGATCCCGCGCATGCGCGAGCACCTGCGCGCACATCCGCACGACGCGCAGCTGGGCCTGCCCACCAAGGCTCGCGAGACCTTCCGCGACTGACCGCCGACCGGATACGATCGTCGGCGTCAGGCATCGCGTCCCACCCGGTGCCGGTCTCGAGAAAAGGGACCACGCGCATCCGCGCGCGACACACATGGACCCCATCGATGAGGTTCCGTGCCGTGTCGCAGCAGCGCCGCGCCGTCGAGCCTCCTTCTCTGCCGGAGAGCCCCCATGTCTGAGACCACCATCACCGTCTCGGCCGCAGTCGCGGCCGAGCTCGAGCAGCACGCCAGCGATGTCTTCGCCCTGATGGGCAACGGCAACGCCTGGTTCCTCGACGCCGTCGTCCGCCGCAGTGCCATGCGGCTGACGACCGTGCGCCACGAGGCGGCGACCGTGGCAGCTGCCGACGCCTTCTACCGGGCGAGCGGGCAGCTCGCGGTCGCCACCACCACCTACGGCCCGGGCTACACGAACGCCATCACCCCGCTCGCCGAGGCCGCGCAGGCGCGCATACCGCTCGTGCTCGTCGTCGGCGACCAGCCCACCAGCGGCCGCCGCCCGTGGGATGTCGATCAGGCCGCGATCGCCGACGCCGTCGGTGCGGCCGCGATCGTGGTCGGCCGTGGCGACGCCCGGTCGGCGACCCGTCGCGCGGTCGAGACCGCGCTCCTCGAGCGCCGTCCTGTCGTGCTGGGCATCCCGTACGACGTCGCGCACGCTCAGCTCGAGGGCGACGGCGTGCAGTCAGCATCGCTCGATGCAGCTTCGGAGCCGTTCGTCTCGATCGACGCCGAGCAGCTCGCCGGGGTGGCCCAGGCCCTGGCGGGAGCGCGCCGGCCGCTGCTGCTCGCGGGGCGCGGTGCACACTTGGCCGGCGCAGCGGAGGCCCTGCGCGAGCTCGCGGCTCGGCTCGGCGCGCGCACTGCCTCGAGCGCGCTCGGCAGCGGCATCTTCGCGCCCGACCACCGCCACCTCGGCATCTGCGGCGGCTTCGCCTCCGACCGCGCGGCGGAGGCGATCGAGCAGGCCGACGTGGCGCTGGTCGTCGGCGCCGGCCTCAACCAGTTCCAGATGCGCTTCGGCGACGCCTTCGCGGCCGACGCCCGCATCGTCCAGGTGGACATCCTGGACGCCGCGACCAACCCTCGCGTCGACGAGCTCGTGCGCGGCGACGCGCGGCTGGTCGCCGAGGCGCTGCTCGCGCTGACCGCCGGCGACGCCGCGGCCGCCGAGGACAGCAGTCGACAGGGCGACGAGGGGTGGGCCGCGGCGGGCTTCGGCGACGTCACCGGCGTGCACTTCGAGCGCCAGCCTGGCGATGCGGCCGCACCGGACGGCCGCCTCGACCCGCGCAGCCTGTTCCACGCGCTCGAGCGCATCCTGCCCGCCGACCGCGTCATCGTGCAGGACGGCGGCCACTTCATCGGCTGGGCGCCCACGCACCTCAGCGTCGCCGACCCCGAGCGGCTGCTGATGGTCGGCACCGCCTTCCAGACGATCGGCCTCGGGTTCCCGAGTGCGGTCGGCGCCGGTGCCGCGCGGCCCGAGTCGACCATCGTGCTGGTCTCCGGCGACGGCGGAGCGCTGATGGGGCTGGCCGATCTCGACAGCGTCGTGCGCACCGTGCGCCGCGGCGTGATCGTGCTCGTGAACGACGCCGCTTACGGCGCCGAGGTGCACCAGTACGCCGTGCGAGGCGTCGCCGAGGCGCCGATGCTCATCGAGCAGGTCGACTTCGCCGCACTCGGCCGAGGCCTTGGCGCCACCGCGGCGGTCATCGAGACGCTGGACGACCTGCGGCAGCTGGAGGACTGGCTCGCCGCGGGAGAGGACGGCGTCTTCGTCGCCGACTGCCGCGTGAGCCAGCAGGTCGTCGCGCCTTACATGGTCGAGATCCGCGAGGCGGCCATGCGCGCCGCCGCAGCGGACTAGGAGCGGGCCGCCCGCGGCGGCGGTGGACTACGCGGGCTCGTCACCGAGCTCGAGCAGGCGCCTGAACAGCGACAGCACCTCCTCGGGCAGCAGCGGCTCGGCGACCGTCACGTCGCACTTCGTCTCGACCGTCACGCGCCACAGCGGGGCATCCGGCAGCGTCTGCCCGCCGAGGTCCTCCAGCACGCCGGAGGCGACGAGCGTGTCGAGCTGCTGCCGGTCGTCGCCCGGGATGACCTGCAGCTCGAGCACCGCAGCCTGTGTGCGCCCGAGCATGCCACCCGTGCGGGCGACCCTGACCTCGTCGGCGACCGGCGCATCCGGCACTGCCTCGTCGGTCACGCCGACTGCCGCCCACGCCTCGCGCACCGCCCGCGTCTCGGCAGCGTCGTCGCCGAAGCGGGCGACGGATGCGTCCACGGTCGCGGCCGCGAAGGTCGCGAAGTCGGCGGTGCGGTCCAGGCTGCCGGTGAGGGCGTCCATCCAGATCAGGCCCGGTGCCTCCCACGCGTTCCCGCCGATCGCGGTGGCGACCAGGTAAAAGGCCTTGTTCGGGATGCCGGAGTTGATGTGCACGCCGCCGAGATCGTCGCGGGTGACGATGAAGTCGCGCATGTGACCGGGCTGCGGGTCCTTGCCGAGCGCCGGATCGTCGTAGGCGGTGCCGGGCGCCGACATCGAGCGCAGCGCCACGCCCTGCACCGTGTCGGTGAAGACGCCGGCGCCGATGAGCCAGTCGGCCTGCTCGGCGCTCTGCCGGAGCGCGTGCTGCTTGACGAGCGAGCCGAGCACATCGGCGATCGACTCGTTCAGGGCACCGGACTGGTCGCGGTAGACGAGGTCGGCGGTGGAGGAGATCACGCCGTGGCCGAGCTCGTGCCCGATCACGTCGACGGCGTTCGTGAAGCCGGCGAACACCTCGCCGTCGCCGTCGCCGAACACCATGCGCGTGCCGTCCCAGAAGGCGTTCGCGTAGCGGTCGCCGTAGTGCACGGTCGCCAGCAGCGGCATGCCCGCGCCGTCGAGCGAGTCGCGTCCGAAGGCATCCATCAGCAGCTGCCACGAGGCGCCGAGGCCGTCGTACGCCTGGTTCACGGCGATGTCGTCCGTCGGCTCTTCGCCCTCGGTGCGCACCGCGCTGCCTGGCAGCGTCGTGGCCCCCTTCGCGTCGCTGATCGTGCGGTGCGGCGCTGGCGGCTCGCCCGGGACGCGCACGGGGGCGTCGGGTCGCAGGCTCGGCTGTTGCGGCGCGGTGGTCTCGCGACCGGTGCGGATGCCTCGGTCGAGGCCCAGGGTGCGCTCGGCGACGATCGAGGCCGTCGGGAGGCCCGCGGCGGCGAGCTGCTCGAGCAGGTACGGCGGCACGATGCCCCGGCGGACCGGCGCCGACAGCTCGGTGGCGGCGGGGGCGACCGACGGAGTCTCGGCTGCTGGAGCGTCGGTCGCGCGGCGTGCGAGCGCCTGCGCGACGCGCGGGGCGACGATGCTCGACCACAGCCGGTAGCCCGCGGCCGAGGGGTGGAAGCCGTCGGCCGCGTGCTGCTCGGGCTCGACGATCGCCGGCGTCGGCAGGTGGAGCACGCGCGGATCGTCGGCGGCGATGCGCTGCTGCACGTCGTCGAGCGTGCGCGCATGGCCGCCGATGAGCGAGCGGACAGGCTGCGGCAGCCAGACGAAGGTGTCGATCTGGGGCGTGCCCGTGAGGCCGATGACGCCGCCGGGGGAGAGGTGCTCGGAGAGCCCGGCGACCAGCCGGCGGATGGATCTCGCGAAGGCCCCGCGGCCGACCAGCTGCAGCGCGTCGTTGGCGCCGACGAGGAGCAGGATCGCGTCCCACTCGCCCTCCACCTCTGGCAGGTGGCGCTCGAGCACCTGGGCCGTGGTCAAGCCCTCGAGCCCGATGATGCGCCACGCGACCGGCCGCTGCTCGCGAGCGGCGAGGCGCTTGCCGGTCTGCAGCACGAGGCCGTCCTCGAGCCGCTCTGCGCCGACGCCCGTGGCGGTGGAGTCGCCGATCGCGAGCAGGCGCAGCGGAGTGGCGCCGCCGCCCTCGGGTGCCGCGATCGTGCCGTGCCGCTGCCCCTTCGGCTCCGGCAGCCACACGAGGTTGCGCTGCAGCTGCTTCGCCTGCTGCAGCAGCACCGGTGCCAGGGCGAGTGCGGCCGGCTTCGCGAGGCGGTGGATGGTGCGCTCAGCGGCCTTCGCCGCATCTGCGGTGAGGCTGCCGAGACGTGCTGCGATCTCCATGCCCCTCATCGTCCCAGACGCATCCGGGCAGTCATCTGATCGCCGACGCCGACCCCCTCGGCGCGCTGCACCGCCACCTTGACCGGCAGCAGGTAGCCGCCCTCACGCGGGAAGAGCGAGGTGGTGAAGGTCGTGCCGCCGATCACGGCCTGCGCGGGGATGCAGCCCCAGCCGTAGGTGAGCTCGCTCGCCAGCTCGGCGATCATCGCCGCCTCGTCGGGCGGCACCGGGAGGAAGACGAAGGGCGCAGGGCCGCGCCACTCGATCGCGATGCCGGTGAACTCGAACTCCACGGCGCGAGACTACTCGCGCGCGCCGACACGACCCATGCCAGATGCACAGCCCATCGGGGCAGGTAATGCCTGTTCGCCGGGTAACCTTGTACCCATGTCGAAGAACGCCGTCATCAGCATCGCCACCGTCGTGGGGGCGATCGTCGTGATCGTCGCCGTCGCCCTCCTGGTGGTGCGCCCGTGGGAGAGCTCGCAGCCGGTCGCCGGCAGCGACGTGCAGCTGGTCGACGAGAGCACGCACATCCTGGACGACGCGGGGGAGGGCGCCCCGGTCGTCGTGGAGTTCTTCGACTACGAGTGCCCGTCGTGCGGCCAGTTCCACCCGATCGTGGAGGACCTGCGCGAGCGCTACGAGGGCCAGGTGACCTTCGCCGTGCGCTACTTCCCGCTGGAGATGCACCCGAACGCGGTGCCCGCCGCTGCTGCCGCCGAGGCTGCCGCGCAGCAGGGTGAGTTCGAGGCGATGCACTCCATGCTCTTCGAGCACCAGGCCGAGTGGGCCGGCACCGAGGACGCCGCGGCGACCTTCCGCGGCTACGCCGAGCAGCTCGGCCTCGACCTGGCGGCCTACGACGCCGCAGTTGTGGCCGAGGAGACGGCCGACCGCATCGCGCACGACTACGAGGCCGGCATCGCGGCGGGCGTGCAGTCGACCCCGACGTTCTTCGTCGACGGTGAGATGGTCGAGCTGCAGAACTACGACGACGTCGAGACGGCGATCCAGCAGGCGCTGGAGCAGTAGCCCGGCCGGCGGCTCATACCTGGGACGAGTGAGCGGCGGTGCCGCTGGCGGCCCGACGGGGAGATGGGCCACCAGCGACGGCGACTCGAGGCGCGGCTTGCGCTCGTGCCCTCTGTCGCGCTCACCGTAGACCCAGCGGGCAGGCCAGACGATGGGCAGAACTCCCCATCACGCTCGCCAGCCCGCGTCCAGTCCGCGGCACACCGGCAGCCGCCGGGCGATCAGCCGTCGGATCGCGGCGTCTGCTCGACGCCGTCGCGCCCGACCGGTTCGCCGTGGATCGCCGACAGGTCGAGGCGCGACGTGCCCACCCGGTCGCCCGCCTTCCAGTCGGCCCAGCCGGGCTGATCGCCCATGAACGCCTCGATCTCGCCCTTCGACGCCTCGAGCCTCGGGTCGTGCCTGAGGTAGTGCCGGGTCTCGCGGGCGACGAGCCCCGAGAGGATGAGCAGCCCGATCAGGTTGGGCAGCGCCATCAGCCCGTTCGCGATGTCCGAGAACTTCCAGACCGTGTCGAGCGAGATCGTGCAGCCGACGAAGACCACCAGCGCGAACAGCACGCGGAACGGCATCACCAGGCGGCGCCCGAAGAGCCGCTCGATGTTGCGCTCGCCGTAGTACGACCAGCCGAGGATGGTGGAGAAGGCGAACATCACGAGCCCGATGGTCACGACCCAGTGGCCCCATTCGCCCGGCAGCCCATGGGTGAAGGCCTCGCCGGTCATGAGCGCGGCGCTGAGCTGCTCGCCGGTGGCGGCGTCGATGTCGTCCCACACCCCCGTGACGACGATCGTCAGCCCGGTGATGCTCACGACGATGAGCGTGTCGATGAACGTCTGCGTCATCGACACCAGCCCCTGCCGCACCGGGTGGGTGGTCTTCGCGGCCGCCGCCGCGATGGCGGCGGAGCCGAGGCCCGACTCGTTCGAGAAGAGGCCGCGCGCGACGCCCATCTGCACGGCGATGATGAGCACCGAGCCGGCGAAGCCGCCCACCGCCGCCGTGCCGGTGAAGGCCTGCGAGACGATCGCGCCGAAGGCTGCCGGCAGCTCGCCCGCGTTCGCACCCAGGATGTAGAGCCCGCTCAGCACGTAGAAGACGATCATCACGGGCACGAAGGCGGCGGTGACCTTGCCGATCGACTTGATGCCGCCGACGAGCACGACCAGCGTCAGCACCGTCAGCACCGCTCCGGTGACCCAGGTCGGCAGCCCCCAGCTGTGCTCGACGTTGGAGGCGATGGAGTTGCCCTGCGTCATGTTGCCGATGCCGAAGCAGGCGACGACCGTGAAGATCGTGAACGAGAGCGCCAGCACCTTGCCGAGCGGTCCCCGGATGCCCCGCTGCAGGTAGATCTGCGGGCCGCCCGACTTCTCGCCCGCCTCGTCGGTGGTGCGGAAGCGCACGGCGAGGTACGCCTCGGTGTACTTCGAGGCCATGCCGACCAGGCCCGTCACCCACATCCAGAACAGCGCGCCGGGCCCGCCGATGCCGATCGCGGTCGCGACGCCGACGATGTTGCCCGTGCCGACGGTCGCCGCCAGCGCGGTGGTGAGCGCCTGGAACTGCGAGATGTCGCCCTCTGCGCCCTGATCCCGGCTCTTGCCGATCCCCAGTCGCAGGCCCGCGGCGAGCTTCAGGAACTGCAGCCCGCCGAGCCGGATCGTCAGGTACAGCCCGGTGCCGACCAGCAGCGGGATGAGCAGGAAGGGCCCCCAGATCACGCCGCTGATGGTGTCGAGGATGTCGTTCAGTGGCGTCAGATCCATCGTCTCTCCGGTTGTGTGCATCGCGGTCGGTGGGGCGCACGGCGGCTGGTGCTGGCGCGCGGCACGATGTCAGAGATTACATGCCGAGCGGGTCGCTGCCGGGCTCACGCCGCGCGTGGCACCATGGCGGCGTGCGGGTGCGGAGGAGCGGGTGCGTCGGGCTGGCGCTCGGCGCACTGCTGCTGACGGGCGGATGCGCTGCCTCGCCCGCGCCGGCGCCCTCCGTGACCGCGGGGGCGACGCCGATGCCGAGCGCCGGCGTCGCGCCGGCGGGGCCCGAGGTGCCTGCGGAGCCCGAGGTGCCGGCGGAGCCGGAGGTGCTGATGGAGATCGTGCAGCTGCGCGGCGACGTCGCCTCCGGGCACATCGAGCTGCGCGTCACGAATGGGTCGGATGCGTCGCTGCGCGTCGTGCGGGCGACGTACGCGTCGAGCAGGTGGTCGGCGCCGATGGTGCGCGAGGACGAGGCCGTCATCCCGCCGGGGCAGCGGCGCAACCTGCGGCTGCAGCTGCCGGAGCCCACGTGCGACCGGCGCGCGCCGATCGAGCACCTGGCGACGCTCGAGCTGACGGACGGCACGGTGCTGGAGCAGCAGCCGGCCGATCCGCTCGACCAGCTCGAGCGGCTGGGGCAGGAGATCTGCGACCTGCGGCTGTTCGAGGAGGCGGTGGCGCAGCTGACCTGGCTCGAGCCGAGCATCCCCGCCGACGGCTCGGGGCCGGCGGTGCTGCGACTGCACGTCGTGCCCGCGCAGCAGCCCGGTGAGCAGCGCGGCTGGATCGGAGCGCTGACAGCCACCGTCCTGCTCACGCCCGTGGACGCATCCGGCACCAGGGTCGAAGACCTGCCGCTCGACCTCACCATCGAGCGCGGTGACGCGGCGACCGTGCTGGAGATGCCGCTGGAGCCAGGCCGATGCGACCCGCACGCGATCGCGGAGGACAAGCAGGGCACGATCTTCCGCCTGCTGGCGATGATGGGCGGCGAGCCCGTCGAACTCGTGCTGCCATCGCCGGATGCCCAGCGGGAGGCGCTGCTCGACTGGGCGGTCGCGCGCTGCGCCGCCGAGCCGTAGCGCGCGTCGGCGGCCGTCGTCCGTGGCACGATGGCAGCCATGAGCGACGCAGATGCGAGGACCCCGGCCGGCGAGCCCGACCTGACGGCCGCAGCGGCCATGTGGGATGCCTATGCGGCGGCCCATCCGCAGGCGGTCGCGAGCGGCGCCGAGCACACCGTGGAGCGGTTCGGCGACTCCGAGCAGCTCGCCGACGCGCTGCTCGAGATCGTGCTGAGCGGCCGCAAGCGCGCGACCGCCGAGCTGGTCTCGGAGTTCCTCGCCGCCGGTGAGCAGCTGCCGCGCGTCGGCTCGCACTGGATCGCCTGCGACGGCCGTGGCGCACCGCGCATCGTCATCCGCAGCACCGAGCTGCGCGTCGGGCCCTTCGGCAGTGTCGACGCCGCCTTCGCCGCCGACGAGGGGGAGGACGACGGCTCCCTCGCGTCGTGGCAGGACGAGCACCGCCGCTACTGGCAGCGCACCACCGCCGCACGCGGTGCGACCTGGAACGAGCAGGACGAGATCGTCTTCGAGCGCTTCGCGGTGGTGTGGCCGCCCGAGCTCGCGGACGGAGCCGTCCGCGGCTGAGGCGGCTCCGCTACTGCCGCAGCGGCGAGGGCCGCACGGTGAGCGTCTGCAGCGCGAAGCCGACGTGCCCGCGCTCGTCGTGCAGCGCGGTGTGGGTGATGCCCTGGCCGGCGGGGCCGAACGAGACGGTCGTTTCGTAGCCGACCCAGGCACCCTCGGGCTCGCGGTGCAGGTGGATCGTCAGATCGAGGTTGGGGAACATCCACGCGTCCGGCTGCTCGCGCACGGCGATGCCGTTCGCGCCGTCGATGAGGCCGATCCAGGCCGCGATGTGCTCGTAGGCCTCGCCGGCGACGAGCGGATGCGCGGTGCGCTGCCAGCCGCGGTTGCGGCCGGGTGCGCGGGAGCCGTCCTCGCGGAACTCGACCGAGTGCACGTAGCCGCCGCCCCAGCCCTTGGCGAAGTCGGAGGCCTGCATCGCCGCGGGTGCCGGCAGCGGCTCGGCGTCGCCGCCCGCGACCGCCGCGGTGTCGACCGCAACGCTGTGCCAGGCGCGCGCGACGGCGACGTCGCGACCGGCGATGGATGCGGTCGCCTCGGTGAGCTCGATCGTGCGACCCGGGCGCCGGGTCTCGACCCGCACCGTCGTCTCCTCGAGCGCGAGGAAGCCGAGGATGTCGAAGGTCATGCGCGAGAGTCGCAGCGGCGCGGCCTCACCCGCGTGCCGCTCGATGCGATGCGCCTCGATCGCGTGCGTCAACAGCCCGCCGAGCGGCGCGAAGTGCATCTCGCCCGGCTGCCAGGCGCCCTCGGCCGCCGCGGTCGGCGCATAGCGGCCCTCGCCGTGCGCGACGAAGTACGGATCGGGGGCGGCGGCAGCGGCATCAGCGGGCATGGCTCCGATCCTGCCAGCGAATGGGCAGCGGTCCGTGCGCACCGACGTTCGGCTACGCGCCTTGGGGCGGGTGCAGCAGCAGGTCGGCGAGGTCGTCGAGGTAGCGCTCGAGCAACACGGGCGCATCGCGGCCCCACCGTGCCCACGCCTGCCCGTCCTTCACGAACAGCGGTCCGGAGGCGCCGATGAGCGTCTCGTCGACCGCGATCGGCGTGATGCCGTGGTTGACCGACTCGCCCATCGGGAAGCCGCCGACGAGCGCTGCCGCCCGGTACGCCCGGCGGGTCTCGACGGATGCGGTGTGATGCTGCGGGCGGCCGGGCTCGGCCACGCGGGTGGAGATGCCCGTCGCCCAGACCGCGCCGTCCCTCTGCAGCAGCAGGGAACCCATCCGCCATGCCCGACCGAGGGGGCGCATCGTCGGCCGGCGCTGGATCATGCCCAGCAGCGGCTTCGGCTCGTCGTAGCGGGCGAGCGCCTCGTCACGGGCGCCGGCAGCGGCGAGTCGCTCGGCGGTCGCGCGCAGGAGCGCCGCGGCGTGCTCGATCGCCGCGGCGTCCGCCGCTGCTGGGTGGCTCACGTCGCTCAGCTGCTGCTGGTCTCTTCCGGCGGAGCCGGCATGCCTGACGGGGCTGGAGACGTCTCGGTGGGCGCGGGCGGCGGCGGCGCCGACTGGGTGGGCGCAGGCTCGGCGGGGGCGGTCTCGGCGGGGGCGGTCTCGGCAGGGGCGGTCTCCGCCGGCGCCGTCTCCGCGGGAGCGGTCTCGGCGGGTGCGGTCTCCGGCGGCGCTGGAGCCGGCTCGTCGTCGGTGACGACGGGGGTCGTCGTGCCGGTGGTCGGCGTCGGGGTGGGGGGCGCCGAGGTCTCGGTGACGAGGTCGGCGGGGGCCTGCGAGACCTCGGGCACGTCGGCCGTGCCCGACTGGGGGAGCCCGATGCCCTGCATCGCGAAGACCGCGACGGCGGCCACGATCGCCAGGGCCGCGGCCACGCTGCCGGCGACGACCCAGTTGCGCCGAGGCCGGCGGCCGGTCGGCACGGCGAATTCCTTGGTGTCGCCGTGGTCGTCGTCGTTGTCGGCGAGCGACGGGGCCGCGGCGACGGGTCGGGCGGCGCTGGCGGCAGTCGCTTCTGGCACAGCGCCGGCGCCGGCGATGTCGGTGGCGACCAGGCCGGTGGCGGTCGCGCCAGTTGCACCTGCGCCGGTCGCCGCTGTGCCGAGCGCCGCGGCTCCGGCCGCCGGCGCAGCAGCGGGCGCCGGCTGGTCGCGCGGCGGCACTACCGGCAGCTCCTCCGCGGTCGCCGCGAGCCGCTGGAGCACCGCCTTGGCCGTGGGGCGGGAGTCGGGGTCGCGGGCGGTCATCGCCGTGAGCAGCGACTTCCAGTGGTAGCCGATCTCACCGGGCACCTGCGGGTCGCGGGCCTGCCGGGCGCTCAGCGACTCCATCAGCGGTCCGGGGTACTCGCGGTGGCCCGTGATGGCCTCGAGCAGCACGAGGCCGAGCGAGTAGACGTCCGACGCGGGTCCGACGCGCCCGCCGGCGGCCTGCTCCGGGCTCAGGTAGGCGGCGGTGCCGAGCACGGTGCCGGTATCGGTCAGCCGGTCGCCGTCGATGATGGCCGCGATGCCGAAGTCGGCGAGCTTCGCGGTGAACTCGTGCCCCGGCACGAGCGAGGGCGCCAGCAGGATGTTGGCGGGCTTGATGTCGCGGTGCACGACGCCGTGCGCGTGCACGACGACGAGCGCCTCGATCATGTCCTGCGCCATGTGCGCGAGGTCGATCGGCGCGATCGGCCCTGCTGCGGCGCGCATGCCGAGGGTCGGTCCGTCGACGAGCTCCATCACCAGGTAGGTCACGGGGCGCGCCTCGAGCACGGCGGTGCCCGCGTCGAACAGCGTCACGAGCGCGCGATGGCTCAGGGTGGCGAGCAGGTCGATCTCCGCGCCGATGCGCTCGAGCTCCACCGGCTCCGCCGACGTTCGGATGAGTGCCTTCACGGCGACCTCGCGGCCGAGCGTCTCGTCGACGGCTCGGTGCACGAAGGACATGCCGCCGGCACCCAGCAGCGAGCCGATGCGGTACCGGTCGGCGAGGAGCGCTCCGGGCGTGAGCGGATCGACTCCCTGCACGATGTCCCTCCAGGTCTTCGGCGCAGTGCTGCCGTTGTACCCCAAGCGTACCCATGCAAGCCTGGGGCCCGGCCCCACACCGGCCGATGCCGGCTCAGCACCGGTGGATGCCGGCTCAGCGCGGTGTCGGCACGAGCGTCACCTCGCGCAGCGCTCCCGCCTCGGCCTCCAACGTCATCACGGTGCCGACCGGCTGGCGGCGGCGGTCGGTGGGCGAACCGGGATTGAGCAGGCGCAGCCCCGACGGGGAGACGCTGTCCCAGGGGATGTGGGAGTGCCCGAACACGAGCACGTCGGCCGGCTGCTCGGATGCCGGCCCGAAGCGCGCGTCGCACCGGCGCTCGCGCCCGGCGGCGCTGCCGGTCTCGTGCACCACGGCGAAGCGCACGCCCTCGACCTCGACGCGCGCGAGACCGCCGAGCCGCTGCCAGAGCTCGGGACCGTCGTTGTTGCCCGCGACGGCCACGAGCCGGCGAGCCCGGACCTCGAGCGCATCCAGCAGCGCGACATCGACCCAGTCGCCGGCGTGGATGACGAGATCGGCCTCGTCCACCATCCGCCACACCTGCTCCTGCAGCGCCTTCGCGCGCACCGGCAGGTGGGTGTCGCTCAGCAGCAGCACGCGAGCGCTCACCCGCGCCCACCGGCCATCGTCACCACCGGAGCACCGGGGCGGTTCCAGTCGAACAGCGCCAGATGCCACAGGCCGGGGCGCTTGCGCGAGGGGTCGATGAGACCGCGGGCACCGAGCTCGACCAGCCGATCGCGCACACCCCACGACGGCGGCTCCGCACCGGCGCGCACCGCCGCCTGCCACGGCGCGGTCGCATCGGCCAGCTCGATGCCGGCAGCCTCGAGCGCAGCCGCGTCCCGCAGATCGACGATGCCCGACGCATCCACGTCGATCTCGACCACCACGAGCTTGCTGCTGCGGGCATCCGCGTGCGCCTCGAGCGCGGCGGCGACCCCCTCGCGGGAGGCGCTGAGGTACAGCGTCGGCGAGGACGCCCGGGAGTAGCGGCCCGCGGTTCGCGAGCCTTCGAGCGCCGAGTCGAGATGCGCGGGGTCGACGGCCCGGTAGCAGCGGCCCGTGACGCGCGAGGTGAGCGCGTCGATGCGCACGACCGCGGGGCCGGTCACCGCGCGCCCCGCAGCCAGGGCGCGACGCGCGCCTCGCTGCGCTCCCAGAGGCGGTCGACGAGCACGTCGGCGTGCACGAGCGGGTTCGTCTGCGACGGGGTTGCGGGGGTGGTCTCGGCGTAGAAGGTGCCCGGCTGCCAGGTGGTGCCGGGGGTGCCCTCGACGAAGTGCCGCAGGTGCTCGCCGCCCTGCTCGGGGCTGATGAGCAGCAGCCGCGCGAGCGGCGTGCGGTAGACGAGGCGCAGGATGCTGGTGGAGCCGGTGGCGAAGCCGGTGCGCACGTTGCCGGGGTCGAAGGCGACGGGGCGGATGCCGGCGTCGCCGTAGCGCGCCAGCAGGCCACGGGCGTGCAGGACGTTCGCCAGCTTCGCATTGCCGTAGGCGCGGTTGGAGCTGTACGAACGCTCGGTGTCGAGGTCGTCGACATCGAAGCGGGCGAGCAGCCGGGCAGCGGAGCTCGACGTGTTGACGACGATGCCGCTGCCCGCCTGCAGCTGCGGCAGCAGCAGCTGCGTGAGCAGGAACGGCGCCAGGTGGTTGACCTGGAAGGTGAGCTCGTTGCCGTCGGCGGTGACGGTGCGACGGCCGAGGAGGCCGCCGGCATTGTTGGCCAGCACGTCGATGCGGTCGGCGGCGCCGCGCAGCTCGTCGGCGAGCCGCGCCACCTCGTCGAGGCTCGAGTAGTCGGCGATGAAGCGCTCAGCACCCAGCGCATCCGCGACCGCTGCCGTCTTCTCGGGGGAGCGGCCCACCAGCAGCAGCCGATGCCCCACCCGCGCCAGCTGCCGCGCCGCGGCCGCGCCGATGCCGTCGGAGGCGCCGGTGAGCACGATCGTGCGCGTCACGGGCGTCGCTGCATTCGCTCGTTGCCGTGCTTGTAGTTGCCGGTCACGCGCGCCATCAGCTGCTGCCGGTCGCCGCACTCGACATCCCGCAGGAACTTCGCCGCCGCCGCCTTGCGCAGGGTCGACGCGAGCGTGCCGTGGTGCCGGATCTCCACGCGATCGTCTCGCGCCGTGTACTCGAACCCCTCTGGTGCGCCAGCCATGCGCACCAGCATGCCAGCGCACGCGCGCATCGTGCCGAGACCAGCCGCTCACCTGCCAGCCGGCTCGGAGAAGACCGGAGGACGATGAGCGGCATGGCTGACCGCGAATTCGACCTGACACTGTTCGGCGCGAGCGGCTTCGTGGGGCGGCTGGTGGCCGAGCACCTCGCGCGCACCGCACCGGCGGGCCTCCGCATCGCGCTGGCGGGCCGGTCGCAGGAGCGGCTCGCGCGCGTGCGGGCCGAGCTGCCCGGTGCCGCCGCCGACTGGCCGCTGGTGCTGGCCGACAGCGACGACCGCGCGAGCCTGCGAGCCCTGGCGACGCGCACCCGCGTGGTGGTGAGCACGGTCGGCCCCTACCTGCGGCACGGCATCCCGCTGGTGGAGGCCTGCGCGGAGCTCGGCACCGACTACGCCGACCTGAGCGGCGAGGTGCTGTTCGTGCGCGAGATCGTCTATCGCTGCCACGATGCGGCGGTGGCGAGCGGTGCGCGCATCGTGGTGTCGTGCGGCTTCGACGCGGTGCCCTCCGACCTCGCGGTGCACCTGCTGCACGAGCGCGCGCTCGCCGACGGCGCGGGGGCGCTGACCGACACGACGCTGCGGGTGCGGCGCCTCGCGGGCGGGCTGAGCGGCGGCACGATCGATTCGATGCGGCTGCAGCTCGCGAGGATGCGCGGGGACCGATCGGCGCAGCGGATCGTCTCCGACCCTGCGGCGCTGAGCGGCGGGCGGGAGGCCGCCCCCGGCCAGCCGGATCTCTGGCGGCACTTCGCTGACGACGAGACGGGCACGTGGAACGCCCCGTTCGTGATGGCCGGCTACAACACGAGGCTGGTGCGGCGATCGGATGCCCTGCTCGGCGGAGCCTACGGCGCGAGGTTCCGCTACCGCGAGGTCGTGCCCACCGGCCGCGGCCTGCGGGGGAGGGCGCGGGCGGCGCTGCTCGCGGCGGGCTTGCGAGCGGCGATGGCGGGCATGGCGACGCCGGGCATCCGCGACGTCCTCGATCAGCTGCTCCCTGCACCAGGGGAGGGTCCGTCCGCCGAGCGGCGCAGGACAGGATCGTTCGTGATGGAGACGCGCACCCGCACCGAGCACGGGCGCCGATACACGGCGACCGTCGCCGCAGAGGGCGATCCCGGGTATGCCGCGACCTCGGTGATGCTGGGCCAGGCCGGTCTCGCACTCGCTGTCGACGCCGAGCGCTGCAGCGAGCAGGGCGGCGTGCTCACGCCGGCGGTGGCGCTGGGCGGGGTGCTCGCGGAGAGGCTGTGCGCGCAGGGCTTCACGCTCGAGGTGCACGAGGTCTGAGCGCACCGGGCATGATGGCAGGTATGGCAGCCGAGCAGCGAGTGACGCACTGGAGCACCAGCGCGATGTGGTGGCACGTGTACCCGCTGGGCTTCACGGGCGCTCCCATCCGCGACGCGCACGGCGACGAGGTCGTGCACCGGCTGCCGCGCATCGAGGCATGGCTCGACCATGTGCTCGAGCTCGGCCTCAACGGCATCGCGCTGGGCCCCATCTTCGCCAGCAGCACGCACGGCTACGACACGGTCGACCATTTCGCGCTCGACCCGCGGCTGGGCGACGACGCCGATCTCGACCGGCTGATCGCGGCGGCGCACGAGCGCGGCATCCGCGTGCTGCTCGACGGCGTCTTCAACCACGTGGGACGCGAGCACCCGGCCTTCGCCGCCGCGCAGGCAGACGCGCGCGCGCCCGAGGCGGCGCTGTTCCGGCTCGGCGAGGGCGGCGAGGCAGAGGTCTTCGAGGGCCACGGTGCGCTCGTCGAGCTCGACCACACCTCGCCCGCGACCGCGCAGCTGGTGGTCGACGTGATGCGGCACTGGCTCGAGCGCGGCGTCGACGGCTGGCGGCTCGATGCCGCCTACGCCGTGCCCGCCGACTTCTGGGCCCGCGTGCTGCCGCAGGTGCGCGAGCATCACCCGGATGCCTGGTTCCTGGGCGAGGTGATCCACGGCGACTACTCGGGCTTCGCCGCCGAGTCGACCATCGACAGCCTCACGCAGTACGAGCTGTGGCAGGGCATCTGGCACGCCATCGTCGACCGCAACCTGTTCGAGCTCGAGCACGCCATCGGCCGCGGCAACGAGCTGCTCGAGGCTTTCGTGCCCTACACGTTCCTCGGCAACCACGACGTCACCCGCATCGCCTCGGCGGTCGGTGCCGAGCTCGTGCCGCACGCCCTCGCCGTACTCTGCACGGTCGCCGGGAGCCCTGCGATCTACGCCGGCGACGAGTACGGCTGGCAGGCCGTCAAGGAGGAGCGCGAGGGCGGCGACGACGCGGTGCGGCCCGAGTTCCCGGCCGAGCCGGTCTCGCCCGACGACCTGGACGCATCCGCTCGTCACCTGCTCGACGTGCACCGCGAGCTGCTGGCACTGCGTCGGCGCAACCCGTGGCTGACCACCGCGCGCACCGACGTGATCGAGGTGGCGAACACCTCGATGGTGCTGCGCACCGCGACGGGCGAGGCGGGACTCATCACCGCGCTGAACCTCGACGACGAGCCGGTGACGATGCCGGCGGCGGATGCGTCGTCGGTCGTCGCGGGGGAGTGCGAGCTGGCAGATGGTCGCCTCACGCTGCCGCCGCGCGGCTGGGCGGTGCTGGAGGTCGCGCGGTAGCACTTCGCGGCCGATTCGCGATGCGGATGGACGGAACGGCCGCTGCCGGGCATGCACTGTGCAGGATGACCCTGAGGAGGCAGCCGTGGACGAGTCGTTCGAGACCAGGTTGGAGCGCGCCGGCGGAAGCGTGCATCGTGACGCCGCAGTGGGCGAATCGCTCACCCGCATGGTGGAGGCGACGCTCCCGCAACGGACCGCGCGGCGATCGCGCTGGATGTCGGGGCTCGGCATCGGCGGACTGCTGCTGGCACTTGGTGCGCCCGCTGCCGTGGCGGCGACGGTGTGGGGACCGTGGAGCATCGTGACCGAGCCAGAGCTCGTGGTCGAGCGCAGCTGGACCGACGTCGAGGGCACGCCGCTGGGCACCTGCGCCTCGCACTTCGCCACCCACGGCCTGCCTGCGGACGCGCTCGCGACAGGACTCGCCTACCTCGAGTCGCTCGACGTCGATGCGCTGACAGCCGATCCCGAGCGGGTGGCCGCTGGCCTCAACAGCGCGGGCAGACTCGACGAGATCGGACGGCTCGTCGCAGACGCTCAGCCAGGCGACTTCGACGTGCGCCACGAGGGCGCGCTGATCCTGGAGTCGGACGCACGCATCCTGCAGGACGCGATGATGCTGTCGGTGAGCCAGGATCTCGCCCAGGTGATCTTCGCGGAGCACGCGGAGCTCGGTGACGCGGGCATCGAGATGGCGCTGGAGACGCAGTGCGTCGAGGCACCGTGACGGAATCCGCCTCGCGGCAGCGTGAGGTGGAGCAGGTGCTGCGTTCCGTCGCACCCGATCTGCTCGGCTACTTCCTCCGTCGCACGCCGAGCCCGGAGGACGCCGCCGACATGGTCAGCGAGACGCTGGCGGCGACATGGCTCTCGACCTCGAAAGTTCCGCAGGAGCCTGAGCAAGCACGGATGTGGGTCTTCGGTGTGGCGCGCAATGTGCTGCGCCACCATCACCGCAGCGGCAGTCGACGCAGCGCTCTCGCCGAGCAGCTGGCGGCGGCCGTGCGGCAGGCGCAGACGACGACGGTGCATGGCGTCGACGAGGACGCGCTCGACGTGCAGCTCGCGGTCGCGGCGCTGCCGACGCAGCTGGCAGAGCTCATCCGCCTGGTGCACTGGGACGGCTTCTCGATCGAGCAGGCCGCCCGGCTGCAGCAGATCCCCGCATCCACAGCGCGCAGCAGGCACGCCCGTGCCAAGCAGCTGCTGAAGGAGCGCCTCGAAGCGCCCGTGAAGCGCTGAGTCGGCGGCGCCTCATGCTTGTGCGGCGGCGCGTTCGCCGGTCGTCGACACGACCGGCGAGCTGCCGCGCGGCTAGAGCGGCACGACGCCGCTGTCGCCGAGATCCGGCCGCTCGTCGCCGACCAGCCCCTTGACGAGCTGCACGGCGGTCGCGATCCCGCCGGGTGAGTCCCAGTACTCGGCGGAGGTGGCAGTCACCTCGAGCAGGCCGTTGCCGGGATCCTCGGGATCGCCCTCCATGAAGGCCCCGGCGGAGGCGTCCCAGAGTTCGCGCAGCTTCGCGTCGTCCTGGATGAACCGCGCGGTGCCGGCCAGCGACACCCAGCCGCCCTTGCCGGCGTAGTGCACGTTCACGCGGGGGTCGGCGCTGATCGCCTCGACCTTGTCGGTCGCGCGCTCGGTGATGAACCAGACGGTGCCCGGCTCGGCGAAGTCCTGCGTGCCCATCGGCGTCGACACCAGGTCGCCGCCGGTCGAGATGTAGGAGAGCGCCGCGATGCGCGTGGAGCGCATGATGTCGGTGACGGTCTGCAGCTGATCGTTGTGCGTGGTGTCCGTGTCCATGTGCCCCACGGTGGCACCGTCGGCTGACTGCGGGCTGAGGCCGCCGCGTCCGGTGGACGATTGCGTCAGACTGGTGGCCGCGTCGGGGGAGGGAGCAGCGCATGATCGTCTTCGAGGAGCGCGTGCCGTCGGCTGCCGAGCAGCGCGCGGTCGCGGAGTCGGTGGGCTGGGACGACCACTTCGACTGGGCGAGCCTGCCCGCGTCGCTGCACGGCTCTGAGCACGGCGTCGTCGCGCGCGAGGGGGATCGCGTCGTCGGCGTCGGACGGCTGGTGGGCGACGGCGTGCGCTACTGGTACGTGCAGGACGTGATGGTGCGACCGGATGCCGCCGATCAGGGCATCGCCTCCGGCATCGTCGCGCGGCTGCTCGCCCGGGTGCGCCGAGTCGCGCCGGCAGAGGCGATCGTCGGCCTGTTCGCGAGCCCGGAGGCTGTCGGCGTCTACGAGGAGCTCGGATTCGTCGTCGCGACGGACGATCCGCTCGGCATGACGCTGACCGTGGAGGGCGAGGGTGCGCCGGCGCGGAGCCGATCGACCGATGCCGCGGCGGCGCTGGGCTACGACGCTGCATTCCTCGGTGAGCCGGTCGCGGCGCCGGCACCGGCGGCCGATGCAGCCGCGCCGGTGCTGCCGTATGTGCACTTCAGCGTCACGATGCACCTGCAGCGGCGGCTCGCGTGGTCGGTCGCCTGGAACGTCGACGGGCTGCGCCTCCAGCCGGGCATCGCGCGCAGCAGCCGCTTCTTCCTCGACGACCGGCTCACTGACGAGCAGCAGACCGGCGAGGCCGTCTACCGCGACAACGATCTCGACCGCGGCCACATCGCCCGCCGCGCCGACCTGCTGTGGGGCACGGTCGAGGAGGCGAAGCAGGCCAACCGCGACTCCTTCACGTTCACGAACATCTCCCCGCAGCTGGCCGGCTTCAACCAGTCGAGCCGCGGCGGCATCTGGGGCGAGCTCGAGAACGGGGTGCTCGAGCTCGACGAGCTCGTCGACCGCCGCATCAGCGTCTTCGCCGGACCCGTGCTCGCCGACGACGACCCCTGGTACCGCGACCTCGTGCAGGTGCCGCGCGACCACTGGAAGGTCGTCGTCTACAAGGTGGCGGATGCGCTGCGGTCGAAGGCGTTCCTGCTCACGCAGGACCTGGACGGGCTGCGCACCGCCTACCTGGATGCGTTCCGCACGTACGAGCTGAGCCTGGCGGAGCTGGCCGAGCGCACCGGGCTCTCCTTCGACGGGCTGCCCGGCGCTGACCAGCCCGACACCAGGCAGTGCCCACCGCGCGAGATCATCGGGCTCGACGACCTGCGCTGGTGAGCGCGGCCCCGATCAGCAGATGCGGGCGCTGTCGCTCAGCCCGTGACCTCGAACTCGCCGCGCATGTTGCTCTGGTGCGGGTCGCAGACGAAGGTGTACGTGCCGGGCTCGAGCGTCACCTCGACCGTCGTCTCGTCGTTGCCGGCGACATCGGTCGCGACATCGACGCCGCCCGGCCCGGTGAGGTGGAAGTTGTGCATCCGGGACAGATCGGCGAAGGTCAGGCTGTAGTCGCCCGCGGGCAGCGACGTGACGGGGTTGCCCTCGGCGTCCAGCAGCGCGATCTCGTACGCCTCCGGGTCGTCAGCGGTGCCGACCATGCCCGTCAGCTCGCCGCCGGCGGCGGGAGCCTCGGAGTCGTCGGAGCCGCCGCCGTCGTCGGAGGTGGCCGCCGGCGCGGTCGCGGCGGGCTCGCTCTCGGCCGGGGCCTCGGGGGTGCTGCCTGTGCAGCCGGTGAGCACCAGCGCAGCGGCAGTCAGCAGCACGGCGAGCGCGCTTCGGGTGTTCGACATCGGCGGTCCCTTCGCTCCGGGAGGTGGCTCGGCAGTCGCCGAGCGCTGTTCCTCCGCAGGTCGGGGCTGAGTGTAGACCCGCGGTGTGTGCGTCGCCCGTTGACGCCAGCACCGGTCGCCGCCCGACTACTCGACGAGCTTGCCGGCGACGGAGTCGTCGGCGCCGGCCTCCGCCAGGTGACGGAAGCTGTCGGGCGCGGTCGAGAGGGGCTCGAAGCTGACACCCTCGGCGGGCGACCAGACGAAGTTGCCTTGCATGGCCGGGTCGGTCTCCGGGAAGTCGGCGCGGTTGTGGGCGCCGCGCGTCTCCCGCCGCTCGAGTGCGCTCTCGAGCGTGGCGCGGGCTGCCAGCAGTGAGCCGAGCAAGTCGTAGGCGTGGGCCAGATCGTCGAAGCCGGCGATGTCGGGGTGCGCCGTCACGCGCTCGGCGCGATCCTCGAGCGACGTCAGCTTGCGCAGCCCCTCCTGCAGCCCGCGCTCGGTGCGGACGACCCCCGCGTGCTCGCTCATGAGGTTGCGCACCTCGCGCTGCAGCCGGCGGGCGGATTCGGTGCCGCGCTCGCGCATCAGCGACCGCATCTCGTCGCGCGCCGCCTCGACGGCAGCCGGGTCGCGGCGCACGTCGGTGCGCGCGCCGGCATAGTCGGCGGCGTGCTGCCCGGTGATGCGCCCGTAGACCAGCAGCTCGATGAGCGAGTTGCCGCCCAGCCGGTTCGCGCCGTGCAGGCCGGAGGAGGCCTCACCGATCGCGTACAGCCCGTCGACACCGGTGCCGTGGTGCTCGGGGTCGACCCAGACGCCGCCCATCGAGTAGTGCGCGGTCGGAGCGATCTCCATCTTGGTCGTGGTGATGTCCAGCATCTGCAGGTCGATCAGGGTGCGGTACACGCGCGGCAGCTGGCGCAGGATCTGCTCGCGCGGCAGGTGCGAGACGTCGAGGTAGACGCCGCCCTTGTCTGTGCCGCGGCCCTCGGCGATCTCGGTGAAGCCGGCCAGCGCCACCCGGTCGCGCGTCGAGAGCTCCATGCGCTCGGGGTCGTAGCGCTCCATGTAGCGCTCGCCGAGGGCGTTCGTGAGGATCCCGCCCTCGCCGCGCGCGGCCTCCGAGACGAGCGTGCCGGCGGCGTCGTCGGGCTCCAGCAGGCCGGAGGGGTGGAACTGTACGAGCTCGGGGTCGCGGATGCGTGCACCGGCCAGCGCTGCGAGCCGGAACGCATCCCCCGTGTTCTCGTCACGGCGCGAGGAGGTGTGCCGCCAGATGCGGGTATGGCCGCCCGCGGCCAGGATGACGGCGTCGGCCAGGATCTGCACGGGCGTGCCGTCGAGGATGTCGAAGCCGTAGGCGCCGAAGATCGTGCCGTCTGCGACCAGCAGGCGCGTGATGTAGATCGTGTCGACGATCTCCACCCGCAGCTCGGCCGCGCGCCGCATGAGCGTGCGCTGCAGCTCCAGGCCGGTGTAGTCGCCCGCGTAGGCGGTGCGGCGGTAGGTGTGCGCGCCGAAGAAGCGCTGCGAGATGCGGCCGTCGTCCTCGCGGGCGAACGGCATGCCCCAGCGCTCGAGCTCATCGATGCCCTGCGCCGCGCCGCGCGCCACCGTCTCGACGATGGCCGGGTCCGCGAGGAAGTACGACTCGCGCAGCGTGTCGGCCGCGTGCTGCTGCCAGGAGTCCTGGGGGTCGATGGTGCCGAGCGCGGCGTTGATGCCGCCCGCCGCGAGCGTCGTGTGCGCGTCGTGCTTGCGGCGCTTGCCGACCGCGAGCACCTGCACGCCGCGCTGCGCCAGCTCGATCGAGGCGCGCAGCCCCGCGCCGCCGGTGCCGATCACCAGGACGGAGGTGGAGAGGAGGCGTTCGGATGCGTGTGGTGCGGTCATTCCTCCACGCTAGGGAGCGACAACGCATGCGTCCAATGCATTGATCGGCTGACTGTCATGTCGGTACGCTATGGCGATGAAGCTCGAGCACCTGCGTTCATTCGAGGCCGTGGCGCGCATCGGCAGCTTCACCCGTGCCGCCGATGAGCTCTTCGTCGCCCAGCCCTCGCTCAGCCGTCAGATCGGCGCGCTGGAATCCGACCTCGGCACCGAGCTGCTGCGGCGCGCGCCCTCCGGCGTCACGTTGACGGCGGCGGGGGAGGTGCTGCTGCCGATCGCGCGGCGCATGCTCGGCGATGCGCGCACCGCACGCGAGCAGCTCGACGAGCTCGCGGGCCTGCGACGCGGCAGCGTCCGGCTGGGCGCCCCACCGACGCTCTGCGTGTCGCTGGTCGCCGACGCGGTCGCGGCGTACCGGGCCGCGCATCCGGGTGTCGAGCTGCACATCACCGAGGGCGGTTCCCGCTTCCTGGTGGATGCGCTGAACGAGGGCGCGCTCGACCTTGCGCTCGTGGTGACGCGCAGCGCGCAGCCGGCAGCGCCTGCCACCGAGCTGATCCCGCTGCTGTCGGAGGAGCTGGTCGTCGTGTCGGCAGCGAGCGCCGGGGAGCGGAGCGGCGCCGGGCGGCGCGAGCTCACACTGGCGCAGCTGGCGAGCGTCCCGCAGGTCGCGTTCAGCCGCAGCTACGACCTGCGCGTGGCGACCGACGCCGCGTTCGCGGCCGCAGGCCTCACCCCGACGATCGCCGTCGAGGGCGCTGAGATGGATGCGGTGCTGCGGTTCGTGGAGCGCGGGATCGGGGTCGCGGTGGTGCCGGCGATGGTGGTGATCGACCGGCCCGGATTGCACAGTCGGCGCCTTGTGCGACCCCAGCTCACCCGCACCGTCAACCTCGCCCGGCGCACCGACGTCGGCGCTTCGGCCGCCGCGTCCGAGATGCAGCGGATCATCTTCGAGGCGGTCGACCGCCTCGCCACGCCCGGCACCGAGCTCGCGCAGCGCGTGGCAGTGGCGTCGCGCGCCTAGGTCGCCGCCGGCGCTCTCCACAGCGCGGGTCGCGGTGCCCGATGTGCGCCCACGTCTTCCCGCACACTGACCGCGTGACCGCGATCGACAGCATCCACGCCCAGCACGACCAGCCCAGTGACCGGGTGCCCGCCAAGCACGGGAGCCGGTGGGAGGAGGGAGACTTCGCCGTCATCATGCAGGCGTGCCGGGAGGGCTGCGGCCTGGAGGAGATCGCCGTCAGGCTCGAGCGCACCGTGCAGGGGCTCCGCGGCCAGCTGCGCCGCATGCTGCCTGCGGCGGAGCGCCATCTGTCTCCCGAGCTGGTGCTGCCGCGGCTGCGCCAGCTCGAACGGGACGGGGACTACGACTGGCTCGCCGCGATGGCGGAGCGGACGGTCTCGCCTTGGGAACGGCGTCGGGAGGAGAAGGCCGAGCGCCACGAGCGCGGCATCGGCGCGCTCGACGATGAGGATCTCCTCGGCATCGCGCAGGCGGTCGTCGACAGCACGGTGCGGCAGTCGCCCGAGCTCCGACGGGCGCTGTCGGACGAGCTGCACCGCAGGGAGCTCGACGGACTGGTGCGGCGCCGCGCCCTGGCGGCGGCTGAGACTTCGGTGGACTCGCTGGTCCGCGACGGATGGAGCTATCCGGGCGAGCGGTATCCGTCGGAATGGATGTTCGGAGACTGACCGCCTCACCCCAGGATGCCGCCCCAGACGGCGCGGGCACCTGAGTCGCCGATCAGCACGACGGTCACCGTGGCGCCCGCAGCGGCCACGAGCGCCAGCGCGGCGAGCACGATCGTCACCGGTCGAGCCCGACGGGAGGAGCCGTCCGGCCCGCGCCTGCCGCCCCAGCGGAACCACGCCCACTGCGCTGCCGCGACCACGAGCATCCCGATCACCCACGGCAGCAGCATCTCCGCGTAGTCCTCGTGGGTCTCGACGGCCGGGGTCTCACCCACGATGTCGGCGAGCGCCTCACCGGCGGACACGGTGATCGGCACGAGCACGACCAGCAGCGCGGCCGCGAGCGGCGTCACGATGCCGAGGCGGCGCTGCGCCGCGGGCCACAGGCTGCCGAGCACGAGCGCGAGCGCGGTCAGCGGCACGAGGATCACCACCGCATGCACCATCAGCGGGTGCAGGGGGAGGCCGGCGATCGCGAAGCCGTTGCCGGCGAGCAGGAGATCCATACTGGATAGTACGAGGCGCGACGGCGCGAGGTTCACCATGAACCGCGAGGCGCTCGCTCTCGTGTCACCTTCGAGGAGGTGGACGATGCCGCCGGAGGACGCGGAGCAGCTCGGTGCGCTGTACGACGCGCACGCCGCGCCCGTGTGGCGCTACGTCGTGCACCTGACGGGCGATCGCGCCGGTGCCGACGACGTGGTGCAGGAGACACTGCTGCGCGCATGGCGCAGCCCGCAGATCCTGGCGGAGCCGGCGACGGCACGCGCGTGGATGCTGACCGTCGCCCGGCATCTGGTGATCGATGAGACGCGCACAGCGCGCCGGCGCCACGAGGTGATCGTCGCGGAGCTGCCGGAGCGGTCGACGACCGACGCCACCGACGCGCTGTTCGAGGCGATCCTGATCGAGGATGCGCTCGCCGAGCTGAGCGCGGAGCATCGCGGCGTCATCATCCGCGCCTACTTCGGCGGCCGGCAGATCGCCGAGATCGCCGCAGAGCTCGAGATCCCGGAGGGCACGGTGAAGTCGCGGCTGCACTACGGGCTGCGCGCGCTGCGACTCGCACTGCAGGAGACGGGGGTGACCCGATGAGCCAGGCCCACGAGCACTTCTCGGACTGGGACGCCGCATATGTGATCGGTGCCCTGAGCCCGTCGGATCGCCGCGCCTTCGAGGAGCACCTGGAGGGGTGCGAGCGCTGCGCTCGCGCGGTGGCCGAGATCGCCCCGACGCTCGGGCTGCTCGCGCGCGTCGACCCCGGTCGCGCCGAGTCGATGCTGGACGAGCAGCGCGACGATGCGGCTGAACCGGGGGAGCGGTCGGCCTCCTCGATGCTGACTCGCGACGCGCTGCTCGAGCGCGCGGCGCGAGAGGGGCGGATGCGTCGCACACGGTGGGCAGGCATGCTCGCCGCCGCCGCGGTGCTGGTCGTCGCCCTCGTGGTGTCGCTCGGCGGACTGCTGGTTCCCGTCTCGTCGCGCGGCGACGTGCGAGCGGCGGAGCTGGTGGCTGCCGGCGACCTGCCGCTCACCGCGAGCGTCGAGCTGGACCCGGTCGGCTGGGGAACGCGAATCGAGCTCGAGTGCAGCTATCGGGGCAGCGGCGGGCCGGTCGACGGCCGGCCGTACGTGCTGGTGGTCGTGGACCGAGACGGGGCCGGCAGCCAGATCTCGAGCTGGCGCGCGGCGCCCGGCTCGACCGCGCGGCTGAGCGCCGGGACCGCGCTCGACGTCGCCGACATCGCCGCCGTCGAGATCCGTGCCGAGGGGAGCGGCGACGTGCTCATGCGGGCAGAGCTCGACGAGGGATAGGCGCGCCGCAGACGGAGCCGTGGTGAACCTCCGTGCGCCCGGATTCGTGTCCCCAGTGACCGCATCCGCGGCCCCGATGAAGGGACGCTCTCATGAGCTCGAGAATCACCTCGGCGGCGCTGGCCGCCGGACTGCTCGTCGTCGCACTCGCCGGCTGCGCGAGCCCGGCGGACGACGCCGAAGCGCCACCGGCGGCGCCGGCATCCGAGACCACCGACTCGGGCGCCGGCGACCCGTATGGCGGCTCCGACGCCTCTGACGCGCCGGCCGCCGCGGCCGCGTTGATGGTGGCCGACTCCTCGCTCGGCGAGATCGTCGTCGACGGCGAGGGCATGACGGTCTACATGTTCGACAACGACACCCAGGGCGGCGACGCGAGCACCTGCGAAGGGGAGTGCGCCGCGAACTGGCCTGCGGTGACGACCGAGTCGGACGCGCCGGAGGTCGAGGGTGTGACCGGCGAGGTGAGCACGATCACCGGCATCGACGGCGGCATCCAGGTGACGCTCAACGGCTGGCCGCTCTACTACTTCGCGGGTGACGCGGCGGCCGGGGATGTCAACGGCCAGGGCGTCAACGAGGCGTGGTGGGTGCTCTCACCGGACGGCGAGCGCATGGCCGAGTGAGGCGACCCGCCCGGCGCCGGACCGACGCCGCGCGGTCAGGCTGGCGACGTCGAGCTCCTCGGTGAGGTCCTCCTCGATGAGTTCGACGAGCCGGTTGAGCGCTGCGATCATGGTGTCCCTCCTGCCTCGAGGATCCCCGGCAGCGCCGGAAGGCACCCGACTATCGCGGTTCGATGCGATCGCGCAGGCGCTGCAGCTGCGCCCGGTGCACGTCCGCCATCCAGTCGAGCGGCGCGTCGGGGCCGATGCGCGGGTCGTCGGGCTCGCGGCCGCGCTGCAGCGCCTCGATGTACGCCGTGTCGAGCGCGATGCGATCGCGCAGTGCCTGCCCGTCACCGACCGAGCCGTGGCCCGGCACGATCGTGCGCACCGCATCCGCGATCTCCTCGAAGCGCGAGAGCGCGCCGAGGTAGTCGTCGAGCGGCTGGGCGGCGTCGAGGTCGAGGAAGGGGATCAGCGCATCCGAGAGCATGTCGCCGGCGACGAGCACGCCGGCGTCCTCGATGAGCAATGCCGCGTGGCCGGGGGCGTGCGCGCGGTGCTCGATGATGCGGATGCGCGGGCCGGCCCACGGGATGTGCGCGGCACCGGGCGAGAGGGGTGTGATGTCGCCGAGCAGCTCCATCGGGATGTCGTCGGCGAACTCGGGCGGTAGATAGTCGGCCAGCTCGGCTCGCCAGCCGTCGCGACCGACGAACGCGCGGATGGTCGCGGCGCAGTCGGCCGTGCCGTACCGCTGTGCATCGCCGAGCGCGGGGTGCCAGAGCACGTGATCCCAGTCGGGATGGGTGGCGAAGCCCGCGACGACCGGCAGGCCTCGCTCGTCGAGCGCTCGCGCGATGCCGGCCAGCTCGTCGCGCGTGATGCCCGGGTCGATCAGCAGCGCGCCCTCGTCGCCGCGCACGATGACGCAGTTGCTCTGGATGCACGCGCTCTCGTGGACGAGCACCCCGTCGGCGATCTCCTGCAGTGGCATGGCGCTCCTTGCGCTCAGGCGGGCTCGACCGTGCGCCGCATGACGGTGTTCTTCAGCCCCTTCGGGCGGATGTGCGTGAAGCCGGCCTCCTCGTACATCGTGCGAGTGCCGTTGTAGACGAAGGAGTTGCTCGGTCGCTTGGCGCCGATCTCGTGCGGGTAGCCCTCGACGACGCCGCCGCCCTGCGCGGCGATCAGGCCGAGTGCGCCCTGCAGCGCGGCCTTGGCGAGGCCGTCGCCACGGTGCCGCTTGTCGACGAAGATGCACGTGATGCGGTAGTCGGGGGCGAGGTCGGCCTCGGCGTCGTACTGCTTGCGGTGGTGGATGTTCGGCAGCTCCTCCGGGGTGCCGAACTCCGCCCAGGCGATCGCCTCGTCGCCGGCCATCACGAGCGCCGCGTGCGCACGCCCGGCCTCGACCAGCTGCCGCTTCATCAGCCTGTGCCCTCGGCGCCGGGCTGCCGGTCGGCGCACTCGGGGTGGAAGTACGTGCACCAGCAGCCGCCGAAGATGCCGTTGTGCCGGTCGACCATCGCGGCGAACGCGTCCCACGTCTCCACGCTGAGCGGCTCGATCGCGTAGTCGTCGGCCGCCATGCCGTCGATCGTAGGGGGAGCGGCGCCCTCGCGGGGCGGTCGATTCGGCGATAGCGTTCGGGAACATGGACATGCTGGGAGGCGGCGCGATCGCCGCGGCCGATCTGACCGACTGGCGCAAGCTCGCGCAGGGGCTGCACGCCCGCTACCTGATCGACGACTTCGGCGCCGGCGTCAGGTTCCTGGCGGCGGTGGGCGAGGCGGGCGACGAGCTCGGTCACCATCCGCGCGTCTCGATGGCCCCTGGCTGCGTCGACCTCAAGCTGACCAGCGACGACGCGGTCTACCGCGACGGCGACACCGAGCACATCGTCGAGTGGGTCACGCAGCTCGACATCGACCTCGCGCGGCGGATCACGGCGATCGCGGGCGAGCGGCGGCTGCGGTCGGAGCCGGGCTCGGTGAGCGTCATCGAGCTCGGCCTCGACGCGGCGCGCTCCGCGACGATCGCGCCGGTGTGGGCAGCGCTGCTCACAGGCGACGCCTCATCGCAGGGCCACGGCTCACCGAGCGACGAGATCCGGGATGCGTCGGGTCGCGTGCCCAACCTGTGGTTCGGTGAGGCCGGGGGAGCGGGCCAGCGATTCCACGTCGAGGTGTACGTGGCGCCCGAGACCGCCCAGCAGCGGATCGATGCCGCGGTCGCCGCCGGTGGACGGGTCGTCGATCGCGGCGATGAGTCGGGGCTCACCGTGATCGCCGATCAGGAGGGCAACACGGGCGTCGTCTGCGTCGATGTGAGCGCGGTGCAACGGGGCTGAGGGCGCCCAACCTACGATGCACCTCACCGATCTACACTCTGCCCATGAAGACGATCTCCGTGCGTGAGCTGCGACAGAACCCGATGCAGATGCTGCGCGACGTCGAAGCGGGGGAGAGCTACACGATCACCTCCTACAACCGACCTGTCGCAAGGGTCGAGCCGACGGCGTCGTCGACGCGAATCATCCCGAGCAAGAGGACGGGCCGCCCGAATCTGTCCGCGCTGCCGAAGCATGAGCTGCGCACCGCCGAATCGATGGACGAGCTGCTCGACGACCTGCGGGGGCAGTGATCTCGACGTTCTGCGTCATCCTCGGTCCGTCCAGGCGGTCAAGCGCTGGTCTCAGCAGAAGTCTTCCGCGAGTCGGATCACCTCCTCTACATAGGTGGTGTCCGCACGCAGTTGTTGCTCTGCATCGGCAGGTCGTGTCACCGCATGAAGGGGAGCGTTCAAGCGCGTCGTCCCGTCTGGGACTGGATATCGGGGATATCAACCCAGGTCGTGAACCTGAGCACAGAGTCGCCTTGAGCAGTCCGCACCGGTCGTCATGCGCTACCGCCGCGGCCTTATGGCCACGAAGGGCTCACAGGTATCGGCATACGTCCTTGGACTGGCATTCGGAGGGGTTGGCTTGTGCGGCGTCGTCTCGGAGGTGGGCGACGTTGGTGCGGAGCGCTTGTAGGTCGGCGATCTGCTGGTCGAGGGCAGTGAGGCGGATGTCGAGGAGCTCCTTGACGTGGTGGCACGGGGCGGTCCCGGCATCTCGAATATCGAGCACCTCGCGGACCTGAGCGAGTGTGAGTCCGGTGGCGCGCCCTCGCCGGATGAAATCCAGCCTGGCGATGGCATCCTGGTCGTAGTCGCGGTATCCGCTGACGGTCCGTTCGGGGGGCGGCAGCAGTCCGCTGTCCTCGTAGAACCGCAGGGTCTTGGTGGTCGTGCCAGTGGCCTCGGCGAGTTCACCGATTCGCATGGCGGTCTCCGCTCTCGGTACTTGACCTTCTACTGCACTGGAAGGTCCATGGTGGGTGATGGATGGGCGAATACCAAACCGGAGGAGCTTGAGATGAGCGCGGAGTACGACGTTGACCTGGCCGTAATCGGGTCGGGAGGAGCCGCGATGGCAGCAGGTATCGCGGCCCGCAAGGCGGGCGCCGAGGTCGTACTGATCGAGCGCGGCGCTCTGGGCGGGACCTGTGTCAACGTCGGCTGTATTCCGTCCAAGACCCTGCTGGCCGCTGCCGGGACACGGCACAGTGCGCTAACCAACCCGTTCGACGGCGTTCCCACCTCCGCGGACGGCGTGGACCTGGACGCCCTGGTGGCGCAGAAAGCTGAGTTGATCGACCGACTCAAGCAGCACAAGTACACCGAGGTCGCTGACGCGTGGGGGTTCCCGCTGATCTCAGGTGAGGCTCGCTTCGCCGACAAGGACACGGTGGAGGTCGACGGGAAGCCGCTGCGGGCACGGTCCTACGTGATCGCGACCGGTTCGCAGCCCACGGTGCGCGGCATCGACGGGATCGAGGATGTGGAGTACTTGACGTCGACGACTGCGATGGAACTGACCGAGGTGCCCGAGTCGCTGGTGATCATCGGTGGCGGCTATGTCGGGATGGAGCAGGCCCAGCTGTTCGCGCACCTCGGCGCTCGCGTGACTGTGATCGGGCGCCTGGCGTCGCGCGCAGAGCCGGAGTTGCGCGAGGTCATGGCCGGTGTGTTCGCCGATGACGGTATCGCCGTGATCGCCGAACACGCGACCGGTGTCGAGACCGCCGAGGAAGGCGGCGTCAGAGTGATCACCGCGTCCGGGAACCAGGTGACTGCGGAGCGACTGTTGGTGGCGACCGGCAGGCACTCCGACACCATCGCGTTGGATCTCGCGGCAGCGGGCGTCGACACCGACGCCCGGGGCTTCGTCGTGATCGACGAACACCAGGCCACGTCCAACCCGCGGGTGTATGCAGCGGGCGACGTTGCGGGCACTCCGCAGTATGTGTACGTCGCCGCCGCCTCTGGACGGGTCGCTGCCGTCAACGCACTCGGCGACGGTGGGGCAAAGCGTGAGACGGTGGACTACACCGGCCTGCCGGCGGTGATGTTCACCCGCCCACAGTTGGCCTCGGCAGGGCTCACTGAGAAAGAAGCGCTTGAGCAAGGCCACCCGTGTGCCTGCCGCACTTTGGCGTTGGAGGACGTGCCGAGCGCACTGGTGAACCGCGACACTCGCGGCGCGCTGAAACTGGTCGCCGACGCACGCACCGGCAAGGTCCTAGGCGTCCACGCGGTCGCTGACGGAGCGGGCGAGATCATGCTCGCCGCCACTTACGCGATCAAGGCCGAGATGACCGTCGACGACCTCGCCGACACCTGGGCTCCCTACTTGACCATGGCCGAGAGCCTGCGGATCGCCGCCGGGCTGTTCCGCAACGAACTACCCACCTCCTGCTGTGCCTGACCCGACCCGGGCCGCACCGGCCGGGCCGCAGGACGCCGGGTTGGTGCATTGTCTGCATCACCTATGAGCGGTGAGCGCTCGTTAAGAGTTCACCACGCACGGAAAACGCCCGGTCAGGCGCGAGTTTCCGCCAGGGCGCGTCGTGGGCGTGAAGTGATACCAACGTGCGAGTGGGGGTACTGCCCACCTTGACTGGATATCGGGGATATCGACTCACGTCGTGAGCTGCCGCGCTCGGACTCGGCCGAGCGCGGCACAGCCAGGTCCTGAGGATTAGGACCGCATGGGTTTGCCCTTGAAGGCGAGGGCGATGCAGAGCGTCAGGCCGCCGAACACGAACACGTCTGCGACGTTTCCGATGAACCAATCGGCGTAGGCGATGAAGTCCACCACGTGGCCTCGGCCGGGACCGGGGTGCCGTACCAGGCGGTCGATGACGTTCCCGAGGCCACCGCCGAGGATGAGGCCAAGGCTCAGCGCCCAGGGTAGCGACGTGGTTCTCCAGGTGAGCCAAGCCGCGAATAGAGTGCCCGCAGCTGCGAGGGCGGTGATGAGCGGTGTCGCGCTGGCGCCGAGCGAGAGTGCCGCACCCGGGTTATAGGTGAGTTGCGTTGCGAGCATGTCGCCCAGCAGTGGATGACGCTCGCCCACAGCGAGGGTCGCCTCTGCCCAGATCTTGCTGAGTTGATCGATCGCCACGGCGGCGAGCGCAGCGAGGTAGCCGAGCAGGGTCACCCTCCACAATCGAGGTGTCGTGTGTGGCGGGGAGGCGCCTCCCGCGGCGACTGCCGGTGCTGCCGCGGGACTTGGCGAGCTGTTGCCAGTCGTCGACATTAGGCCAGTGCCTCGAAGAGGCGGGGGACGACGCCGGATTCGATCAGGATGAACAGGCCGAGGCCGATGAACACGGCGGGCACGAGCCAGTGCTCGATGCGCTCGAGAGTCTCGGTGACGGCCTTGTGCGTGCCGATGACCTTACCGAAGAGGCACCAGACGCTCACCAGAGCGAGGAACACGACGATGGTGATCGTGGTGTCTGCGGGCGAGATGGTTCGGAACACCGGCGTGTAGAGGCTGATGTTGTCCGCCCCATTCGCGATGGTGATCCCGGCGATGCCGAGCAGGCCGAGGCCCTTCATCGTTGACTCGTCAGGATCTGCATCGTCGCGCTCGCGCAGTCCCCGGATGAGTCCGATTACACCGATCAGCAGGGGGAGGAGGCCAAGGAAGCCGACCCACTCGTCCGGGATGATCGTGAGCCCGAGTGCCGCGACAACGCTGATCGCAACGAGGGTTGCGAATCCCAGGTATTGGCCGAGGACGATCTGCCAGGGTCGAGGCCCGCCGCGGGACGATGCGAGGAAGAGCACGGTGAGTATGACGATGTCGTCGATGTTGGTTGCCGCGAACATGCCGATCGCGGAGGCAATGGTCGCGAGCATCTAGAGGTCCTTCTCCTCGAGATCGCCCAGGACCTCGAAGGGCGATTCGACATCGCCGCGCCATGCCTCGACGCCTTCGCGGATCGCGAGTCCCGCGACAACGAGTGCAGCCACGGAATCTGCCCACATCCAGCCGAAGAGCAGGTTGAGCAACAGGCCGACGAGCACCGTGCCGGACAGGTAGATGCACAGGAGCAATTGCTTGGCGTCCGCCTGCACGCTGCGCGAACCGAGCTCGCGACCGGTGCGGAACTCGAACCAGGCCAGTGCCGGCATGACGAGCAGGCTGAGGCTGGCGATGCCGATGCCGAGCGGGCTGTGATCGACCTCTTCCACCCCGGTCAGCGTGAGCACCGCGTCGATGATGACGTACGCGGCGAGCGCGAAGAACGCGATGCCGATCGCGCGGACGGTCGCCTTCTCCCACCGTTCCGGATCCTTGCGCGTGAACTGCCATGCGACTGCGGCCGCGGAGAGCACCTCGACGATCGAATCGAGCCCGAACCCGATCAGCGCGGCCGAGGAGGCCATCGAGCCCGCCCAGATCGCGACGATCGCCTCAATGAGGTTGTAGGTGATCGTGAAGCCGACGATGAACCGCACTCGGCGATGCAGGGTGGTTCGTCGTGCCTCGGTGAGCGTCTCTGCGCTCATCGGGTCGACTCGCAGCAGCCGGGGACCGGGCACTCCGGATCCAGGCACGGTGCTTGCTCGTCGACAGCCAACGTCACCTCGACCAGCGCGGTCAGTGCCTGGGCGAGGTGTGGGTCGGCGATCTCGTATCGCGTCTGCCGGCCTTCGGGCTCGGCCACGGCGATGCCGCAGTCCCGCAAGCAGGCGAGATGGTTCGACACGTTCGAGCGTGTCAGCTCGAGCTCGCGCGCAAGGACAGCGGGGTAATTCGGTCCCTGTAGCAAGTTCAACAAGATGCGTGAGCGCGTCGGGTCCGCCAGTGCCCGGCCCAGCCGATGCATCACGTCCGGTCGATTCGCAATAGTCAGCATGCACTGACTATACAGCAGATGCTGACCTACGACGCCCGAGGCGCTGGATGACTTGCATTCATGGTGGTGCAAACTTTGCACCAATCAGGAGCGGCGCCCGTCGGCCGGCGTCCGGCCCTGCGCGGAAAACACCCGGTCAGGAGCGGGTTTTGGTGGGATCTGTTTGCTGAGTTGGGCCTCAGGGAGAGTGGGGCCGGAGCTTCGGTATCAACTCAATCCGACATAATGTGCATTATCGGCGCATTGAGCAGGGCGCGGAACGGCGGCCGCACAACGCGCACGATGCGCGTCGGTCAGCGTTCTGACGACCGGCGGCCTATCAAGGAGCGGAGCACGAAGAACACCACGACGGCGACGACGGCCACGATGACGAGCTTCCCGATGAACCACAGGAGGCTGAAGACGACGTCGACGATCAGCCACGCGATGACGATCGCCACGATCGCGCAGATGACAGCCCATACGGTGCGACTCATGCTTCGAGGCTAGTCGTCTCGAGCGCGGCCGCGAGCACCCGTGCGCGCTCCGCGATGGCCGCCGCATCGGCCGGGTGGCCCGGCTCGAATGGCAGCTCCAGGCGATCCTTGGCTCTGTCCCGGTAGCGCGGGATCACGTGCAGGTGGAAGTGGAACACCGTCTGCCAGGCCTCGGCCCCGCTGCACTGCAGCAGATTGACGCCGTCAGCGTCGAGTTCGCTGAGCGCGACCCTGGCGATGCGCTGGGCAGCGAGCACCGTCGCGGCGAGGGCGTCGGCCGGGATGTCGATGAGGTCGGCGCTGTGCTGCTTCGGGATCACGAGCAGGTGGCCGTCCGCACCCGGATCGATGTCCATGAAGGCGAGGGTCGTCGCATCCTCTGCCACCTTCGCGCACGGCACCGCGCCGGTGACGATGCCGCAGAACACGCAGTCGCTTCGATCAGCCTCGTCGCTCACAGCAGCGATGCTAGCGAGCGGGCGTCCGTGCTGCGTGGCCAGGCTGCTCGTGATCGTCGACCGTCTCGACCGCCTCGCACATGCGCTCCAGGAAGCCCGCGACCGTGCGGCGCTCGGCGTCGCCCAGGTTGTCGAGCGCGTCGATCATCCGCCGGTGCATCGCGCCGAGGGTCGCGCGCACCTCGTCGTCGGTGTCGACGGTCGGCACGACGATCGAGGCCCGTCGGTCGTCCGGGTGAGGCTCGCGACGCACATGCCCGCTCTTGACCAGCCGGTCGACGAGCGCCGTCACCGACGGCGATGCGAGCCCCAGTGCAGTGGCGAGGTCCCGCTGGCGCAGCGTCTCACCGCGCCGCTCCGCCTGCAGCAGCAGCCGCAGCGCGAGCAGGTCGGTCTCCCCCATGCCCATCGACGACCGCGTCCGCGCCCGCATGGCCTTCTCGGCCGATCGGTAGCGCCGCAGCAGGTTGAGCACGTCGACGCTCGTCGGCACCCCGTGCTCCGGGTACCAGTAGCCGGAGTTCTGTGGCGTCGCAGCAGCGTGCATCGTGGTGCTCCTCTCTCTCGCGTCGATGTCACCCTATCGTTCGACGATGGTATAGGTTGATCATCGAACTAATGATGTAACGAAGGAGCAAGCAATGTCGCAGACGCTGGTGCCTGAGCGCCGCTCGATCGCTCGCACGACGGACGGTGGACGCTCCGCGGTGACGTGGTCGTCGCCGAGCGAGGACCTGTGGGTGGCCTCGCGGTCGGACGCCGGCGGCGCGCACTTCCTCGGCTTCATCGAGCGCAGCCTCGACCTCTTCCACGCGGTCGACGGGCAGGGCGTCGGGCTCGGTCGCCACTCCCGCGTCGACGACGCGAGGCAGGCGGTGCTCGCGTCTGATCGCGCCGTGGCGGCATCCGCACCCGAATCATGGAGTGCGGCGGGCGCTCCCGTGCTGGCCGTGCGCGACCTCCGGCGGCGCTGAGGCCCAGGCGCAGCCGCGCAGGCCGCCGCCGATCAGCTGCCGAGCGCGTGCAGCAGATCCTCGGCCAGGTCGTCGATGTGCTCGATGCCGACCGACAGCCGGATGAGCCCTTCCGGGATGGTCGGCGCCTCCGTCGGCCAGCGCCGGCGCCGCTCGAGCGTCGACTCCACTCCCCCGAGGCTCGTCGCCGGGATCCACAGCTGCACGCGCTCGACGACCCGGTCGGCGGCGGCCGCATCGGCGAGCACGATCGCCAGCACCGTGCTGAAGCCGGGGTCGCGCACGTCGACGACACCCGGCGCACCCGCGAGCCTGCGTGCGAGCTCGCGCGCATTCGACGCGGCGCGCTCGAGCCGCACCGACAGCGTGCGAAGCCCCCGCAGCGCCAAGAAGACCTCCATCGGGCCCGGGATGGCGCCGTGCAGACCGCGGTGGTGACGGATGCGCTCGGCCAGCTCGGGCGTGCGCGTCACGACCGCACCCAGCACGACGTCGCTGTGGCCCGCGATGAGCTTCGTCGCGGAGTGCACGACCACGTCGGCGCCGAGCTCGAGCGGGCGCTGCAGCAACGGCGTCGCGAAGGTGTTGTCGACGATGCTCAGCGCCCCGGCTGCCTGCGCCGCGCCCGTCAGGCGCGGGATGTCGGCGATCTCGAGCGCTGGATTCGTGGGCGACTCGAGCCACAGCAGCGCCGCTCCGGGCAGCGCGGCCTCGACCGCGTCGGCGTCGGTGATGTCGACGCGCCGCACCTCGAAGCGGCCGGTCGCGGCGCCCTCGTCGAGCAGCAGCAGCGCGTGCTGGTAGGTGTGGCGCGCGACGACGACCGCTCCCCCGTGCGGCACCTGCGCCATGACGGCACTCACCGCAGCCATGCCGCTCGCGAACGCGATGCAGTCGCCGCCCTCGAGCTCTCCCAGCGCCTCCTCGAAGGCGCTCCACGTGGGGTTGCCATAGCGCGCGTAGACGGGGTCGCCGCCCTGCACGAAGGTGCTCGTGAAGGTCACGGGCTCGTTGAGGGGCGCTCCTGGCGCGTGCGGCGGGCGCCCCGCGGTGACGGCGACGGTCTCGGGGCGGCGGCGCGTGTCTGACATGTGGCAATTCTGGCACCGCGGGTGCGCCGGGGGCGTACACGCAGGAGGCGGCAAGCGAGGCGCCGGAGCTGATATGCGACGCACAGCCGCGGTCCGGCATCAGGCGAAGTCTGCGCGCAGCACCTTCCGTCGCTTCGTCGGGTGCGAGACCTCGGTGAGGCCGGCCGCCTCGAAGGTCGGCAGCGTGCCGACGTGCAGCTCCTCTTCGATCACCGCGGTGGTCGTGATCGGGTATGCCTCCACCGCTCGCGCGCCGCGCTCCCGAGCGAACGCCACGGCAGCCGCCGCGAGCTCGCGGCTGATGCCGCTCCTGCGGTGCCCCGCGCGCACGAACAGGCACGTGATCGCCCACACCGACGCATCCGCGCTGTGCTCATCCCGGTCCTTCCAGGGCACCGTGAACTCGCGCACCAGTCCCTGGTGCTCCGAGCGCGGCGCCACGGCCGCCCAGCCCACCGGCAGCTGGCCCAGGTAGGCGACGAGGCCGGTGGTGGCGGATGCGTCGGGCTCGCCCGCGCTCGTCTGGTCGCGCAGGCGCGTGGCGCGCTCCTCGACGGGGGTGCCTGCGAAGGTCTCGCCGCGCTCGAGCCGGTAGCGCTGGCATCGGCAGCGGGATCCGTTGCCGCGACTGCCGAAGATCGCGTCGAGGTCGGCGGGACTGGCACGGTTCGCCGGCACGATGCGGAGCTCGTCCTCCATGCGCCCATCCTCCCCCACACCACGGACTCGCGTCGGCGGCAGTGCGTAGCATCGCCACATGGTTGTCAGCGAGGTGCGCACGATCACGGCCGAGGAGGCGCGGCGCATCGCGGTGCGCGCGCAGTGGCTCGACGCCGACGGGTATGACCAGCGCGACGCGGGCGACCTGCCCGCGCTCGCCGAGCAGCTGACGCTGCTGCCGCTGAACCCGGCCGACATCGTGTGCCCCTCGGCCGAGCAGATCGCGCACACGCGCATCCCGGAGCTCGCCTACGAGGACGTGCGGCGCAGCGTCGAGGTCGACCTCAGCCTCGTCGAGCACCTCGGCCCCCACCGGCACCCGATGGAGGCGTGGGCGATCGCGCTGCGGGCCACGAGCGACCTGCCGTGGCTCACGGCCATCGGCCGCTCCGCCGACGCGATCCACGCCTCGGCGCGCGACTGGCTGGAGGCCAACGATGGCTTTCGCGCCCGGGTGCTGGCGCAGCTGCGCGAGGACGGCCCGCTGCCGCAGGCCGACATCGACGACGCCGCCGACGTGCCCTACCGCTCCAGCGGCTGGAACACCGACCGGAACGTCGCGATGATGCTCGAGCTGCTGCAGATCCGCGGCGAGGTGGTCGTCGCCGAACGGCTCGGCACCGCGCGCGTCTGGGATCTGGCCGAGCGCGTGCTGCCGCCCGTCGAGCCGGTGGAGCGGGAGCAGGCGGAGCGCACCTGGGGGCAGCGCTGGCTGCGCGCGTGCGGCATCGCGCGAGCGACCCACCTGGGCGACGAGGGCGAGCCCGTGCGCGTCGAGTGCGCCGACGGAACGGTGCTGCGCGGCCAGTGGCGGCTCGACCCCGATGCGAGCGCCGAGGGCTTCGCCGGCCGGGTGGCGCTGCTCTCGCCGCTCGATCGGCTGATCGCCGATCGCAAGCGCATGACGCAGCTGTGGGGCTTCGAGTACGCGCTCGAGCAGTACACGCCCGCCGCCACGCGCAGGTGGGGCGCCTTCGCGCTGCCGATCCTCGATGGCGATCGGCTGGTCGGCAAGGTGGATGCGAAGTCCGATCGCGACGCGGGTGCGCTGCGCGTGCACCGCATCCACTGGGACGAGGATCCGAGCGCCCGCCTGCGTGATGCGGTGCACGATGAGATCGCGCGGCTGGGCGCCTTCCTGTCGCTGCGGCCTATCATGCCGTGATCGTCGCGCTCGTGCTCGCCGTCGCCTACGGGCAATGCCGGGCCGGTGGCGCCCTCACGACGGCGTGACCGCCGGCCGCCGAGTGCGCGCGGCTACGCTGGCCGCGTGCCCTCGCTCGCCGTCATCGGCAATCCCACCGCGCGAGGCTTCGACCGCGCCGTCGACGCGGTGCTGCGCGAAGCGGCAGCCACCGGGGCAGACGCGCGTGTGCTGCCCACGAGCATCGCTGAGCCGGGTGGTCCGCAGACCAGTGCGGCGCTGCAGCAGGGGGCGGATGCCGTGGTCGCCATCGGCGGCGACGGCACCGTGCGGGAGGTGGCGAGCGTGCTCGCCCACACCGGCGTGCCGCTCGGCATCGTGCCGGCCGGCACGGCCAACCTGTTCGCTCGCAACCTCGACCTGCCGCTGCGGGATGCGGCAGCGACGGCGCGCATCGCCGTGGGCGGATCGGCGCCGAGCGGCAACGCCGCGCGCATCGACCTCGGCCGCGTCGTGCTCACGCGGGGCGACGGCGTGACCGAGCCCGAGCGCGCCTTCCTGGTCGTGACCGGTGTCGGCAACGACGCGCTGGCTGTCGAGGCTGCCTCGCTGCTGCACAAGCGCCGGCTCGGCTGGGCCGCCTACATCGCCATCGGAGCGCGCCGGCTGCGCAGCCCGAGCTTCGCCGTGCGCGGCCGCTTCGACGGCGGCGAGATCGAGTCGACGCACGCCTGGAGCGTGCTCGTGCACAACGCCGCACGCATCCCCGCGGGCCTGCAGGTGCTGCCCGACACCCGGCTCGACGACGGCCTGCTGCACATCGCCGCCGTCAGCCCGCGCCACCTCGCCCACTGGGGTCGCATCGCTGCCGCCGGCGCCGGCATCGCGCGCGCCGAGGGCGTGCTGCGGCACCGCACCGCCGAGCGCGTCACACTGGGCTGGACGGATGAGCTGCTGCCGGTGCAGATCGACGGCGATGCGGCGGGCCGCATCACGCGGCTGGACGCGCGCATCGATCGCGGGGCGCTCAGCATCCGCCTGCGAGGATCGCTCGTATGAAGCCGAGGGAAGCACTGCAGCAGCTGCGCGCGACGCCCCAGGGGCAGCTCGAGTGCGTGCTCGAACAGATCGATCTCGAGCGCTCCGTGGCAGCGATCGCCGGCACCGTGCTCACCGGCCTCTTCCGCGGCGACGAGCGCCGCGAGCTCGTGCAGCTGCTGTGCACCGACCGTGTCGACGAGCTGAGCCCTGCCATGCGCGCCCGCGTCGTGCACGCGCTGCGGCGCCTCTCCCCCAGCCCGATCCTGTCGACGGGCATCCGATCGATGCTCACCTCCCTGACCGGTGAGCCCTTCCGCGACATGAAGTACCTGCTGAACGCCACCGGCGACAGCCACGACCTCGAGCACGTGGTCTACGAGCGCCTCACGCCCGCCGACCGCGACGCCGTGCTCGCCCACATCGCCGCCGAAGCGGCATCCGCACCCTCGCCCGACCTGCGCATCCTCTGCGACATCGACGACACCGTCAAGGCGATGCTGCACGACGGCCGCTATCCGCGCGGCACCGTCTACCCGGGCGTGGTCGAGCTGCTCAAGGCGCTCGACCAGGGCCGCGCGGCGGAGCCCTCGCGGCCCGGCGACCTGACATTCGTGACAGCGCGCCCAGGAGGCCCGAAGGGGCTGATCGAGCAGTACACGCGCAACGCCCTGACCGGCCTCGGCATGCCGCCGCACGCGGTGCTCGGCGGCTCCGTCTTCAACCTCTTCACGAAGGCCTCGATCAAGGCGCGCAAGCTGCAGAACTTCGAGCGCGAGCGCTCGCTGTTCCCCGAGTGCCGGTTCCTCTTCCTCGGCGACAGCGGCCAGGCCGACGCGCAGGTGGGCGCCGAGATGCTGCGCCGCGGCCCCGACTTCGTGGTCGCGGTGCTCATCCACGAGGTGGTGCCGGTCACCGGCGCCAAGCGGGCGAGCCTCGAGCAGGCGGGCATCCGCTTCCACAGCTCCTACGACGAGGCGGCGAGCATCCTCTACGGGCTGGGCGTCATCGATCGGGTCGGGCGGGATGCGGTGGTGCGGGCCGTCGACGAGATCAGCGGGATGATGACCTAGGTCACCACCCCGCCGAGCCCGTCCCCTCAGCCGTGGTTCAGGGGCGTCGGCAGGTGCTTCGCCCACCACGCGAGGATGTGCTCGAATCGCTCGACGCGGTGCCGCGGCTGACCGGTGCGCGTGAGCTCGTGGTCCTCCCCCGGGAAGAGCAGCAGCGCGGTCTCCACGCCGTTCCGCTTGAGCGCCGCCCAGTAGCGCTGGGCCTGCTCGGGTGGGCAGCGCCAGTCCTGCTCGGAGTGCACCACGAGGGTCGGGGTCTGCACGTTGCCGACCTGCGCCATCGGGGACTGCGCCCGCACCGCATCCGCGTCGGTGCCCGTGTACTCCCCCGAGAAGAACCAGCCGATGTCGCTCGTGCCGACGAACGACTCGGGGTCGAGGAAGCCGCGCTCGACGACGGCCGCGGTGAAGCGGTGGTCGTTGGCGATCGTCCAGGCAGTCAGGTAGCCGCCGTACGAGCCGCCCATGATGCCCAGTCGCTCTCGGTCGAGCGACGGATGCGCGTCCAGCGCGCCGTCGAGGAAGTCGAGCACGTCGTGCAGGTCGACGGTGCCCATCGCCTGCTTGATCGCGGCGCCGTGCGCGCGCCCGTAGCCGGCGGAGCCGCGAGGGTTGCACTGCACGACGGCGTAGCCGGCGGCGACGGCCACCTGCGCCTCGTCGAAGACGCCGACGCCGTACTGCGCGAAGGGGCCGCCGTGGATGTTCAGCAGCACCGGGTGCGGGCCCTCGCCCTCGGGCATGAAGACCCAGCCGTGCACGGTGCCGCCGTCGCGGGCGGCGAACTCGTGCTCGCTCGGCTCCACCAGGCCGGTCTCACCCAGCGCCTTGCCGAAGTCGGTCAGCACCGTCAGCCCGCGGTCGTCGAGCACGGCGAGCTCGCCCATCGAGGTGGGCGTGCGCACGGTCGCGACTGTCACACCCTCGCCGACGCCGTGGCCGAGCACCTCGAGGTCGCCGCCGATGAGCTCCTTCGAGCCGCCGCCGGTGACGTGCACCAGCCGCACGCGGCCGCGCCGCCGCTCCTGCACGAGCACGCCGTCCTCGACCACCGTCGAGTGGCTGCCGCTCTCGCCCAGGTCGACCGACTCCTCGTCGGTGACCTCCTCGGCGTGCGCGCCCGGCTGCTCGAGCACGAACAGCTGCGCCTGGCGGGCGACGAAGTCACGACCCGAGTCCCCCAGCTTGCCCGCGATCAGCACGAAGCCGCCGTCGGGCGTCGCCTGCACCTCGTCGACGCTGAGGCCCGCGCGGGAGGAGAGGATCGTGTGCGGCTCACCCTCGGCGACGGTCGCGTCGAACTCCACGACGGCCGTCAGCAGGTCGTCGTCGCGGGTGTCGTGCCGGGCCGTCGTGCACAGCACGCGCTCGCCGTCGCTCGAGAACGCGGGTGCCGCGTGGTCGAAGTCGCCGTGGCTGAGCTTGACCGCCTCGGGCGCGTGCGGCGCGTCGTCCTTCGTCGTCTCATCGTCGTGCGGATGCGCGGCGCGGTCGTAGCGGGGCTCGGCATCGAGATCGGGCAGCGCCGCGGTGAACAGGTGGGCGTGCCGGCCGACGAGGCTGCCGAGCCCGTTGGCGAGGTTGCGGTTGCGGGTGATCAGGCGCGGCGACTCCTGCGCCGGCGAGACGCCGGCGACAGAGCCGTAGCGGCCGGGCTCGGCCACGATCGAGGTGAAGGCGATGCGGTCGCCGGTGGGCGAGACCGCGAACTCCAGCACGCCGCCCGCCTGCGCGGTCGCCTGCACGGGCTCGCCGCCGTCCACGCGCATGGCCCACACCTGCGGCGTGTCGGCCGCATCGGGGCGCACGAACAGCACCGTCTGGCCGTCGGGCGTGAGCTGCGGGGCGCGGTCGGCGGTGCCGCCGGTGAGTCGTCGTCGCGAACCGTCGCGCAGCGAGACCTTCCAGAGCTGCCCGACGTTGCGGTTCGCGCGAAGGTCGGGCCGTGAGGCCGCGACGATCGCCCACTTGCCGCCGGGGTGCACGGCGGGGCGGGAGAGCGTGACGAGCTGCTCGATGTCCTCGGCGCGCATCAGGCGGTGCCCTCGGCAGCGCCGAATCCCTCGACGTCGCCGACCAGGCGCGTGTGCTCGGCAGGCACCGGCTCGACAGCGGCGAGCGCGACCTCCTGCGCGAACTCCTCGACGTTGTAGAGCTTGCCGGCGTCCTCGCGGCGGCTGGCGATCGCGCCCGGGTTGGCGCGCTCCAGCAGGGTGGCGGTGATGGTGCCCTCGATCATGTCGCCGGAGACCACCACGAGCTCGATGCCGCGCTCGGCCAGCGCCGGGATGCGCTCGCGCAGGGCGTCCTCGCCCGCACGCTTCGACAGCGCGACGGCCTCGTACTCGGGCAACGTCGGCGTGGTGCGGATGAAGTGGGCCTGGTGGCTGGTGACGAACACGACGCGGGCCCCATTGCTCAGCACCGGGAGCGCGGCCTCGAGCAGCGCGACCTGCGCATCGCGGTTCAGCCGCATGGCGTAGTCCTCGCCCATGCCGCTCTCCATGCCGCCGGAGGCGTTCATCACCAGGATGTCGATCCCGCCGAAGCGCGAGCGCGCCGCCTCGAACATGGTCGCGAGGCTCGCGGCGTCGGTGAGGTCGGCCTGCACGGCGATCGCCTCGACGCCCTGCTCCTGGGCGGCCGCGACGACCTTCTCGGCGCGCGGCGCCTTGGCGCGGTAGTTCACGACGACGTTCGCTCCGGCGGCGGCGAGCAGCGCGACGGTGGCCGCGCCGATGCCGCGGCTCGAGCCGGTCACGAGCGCGGTGCGGCCGGTCAGCGAACCGGGCTCAAGGGGGGCGGTGGGGGTCTCCGACACGTGTGCTCCTTCGTTCCCGATGAGACTACTGTGCGGCCCGTGCGGCCACGGCGGCGACCCGCGACCGGGCTGGCCGCGCGCGCCTTGCCCGGTCACAGCATCCGCTCAATATGCTGGGCGTGTGGATCTCGTCCAATATGCCTGGATCGCGTGGCTCGTCGTAGCGCTCGTGTGCTTCATCATCGAGATGGTGACGCTCGAGTTCACGTTCCTGATGATCGGCATGTCGTCGGTCGTCGGCCTCGTCTCCAGCATCACCGGGCTGCCCTGGTGGGCGCAGATCCTGATCGCCGCCGCGGCTGCCATCACGCTGCTGTTCCTCGTGCGGCCGAAGCTGCTGCATCGCCTGCACGAATCCGGCCAGGTCAATCTGCAGGGCATCGAGGCGCTGCTGGGCATGGCGGGCGAGGTCACTCGCTCCTTCGTGCGCGGCGCGGGTGAGGTGACGCTCGTGAACGGCGACATCTGGACGGCCCGCCTCTCCCCCGCGGTGCAGCCGCGCGATCCCGACGTCGGCGAGCGCATCGTCGTCACCGCCATCGAAGGGGCGACGGCCATCGTCGTCCCAGCCCAGCGCTAACCCAAGGAGCTGCCTCATGCCGATCGACGGACAATTCATCCTCGGAGCATTCCTGCTCGTCGTGGTGATCCTGGTCGTCCTGTTCGTGCTCGTCACGCTCTTCAGGTCGATCAGGATCATCAAGCAGGGCTTCACCGGTGTGGTCGAGCGGCTCGGCCGCTTCCACAAGGTGCTGCAGCCCGGCCTCAACTTCCTCGTGCCGTTCATCGACCGCGTCGCGTACCACGTCGACATGCGCGAGCAGGTGCGCTCGTTCCCGCCGCAGCCGGTGATCACCGAGGACAACCTGGTCGTCTCGATCGACACCGTCGTGTACTTCCAGGTGACGGATGCGCGCGCGGCCACCTACGAGATCGCCGACTACCTCTCGGGTGTCGAGCAGCTCACCACCACCACGCTCCGCAACGTGGTCGGTGGCATGAACCTCGAGGAGGCGCTCACCAGCCGCGACACGATCAACGGCCAGCTGCGCAACGTGCTCGACCAGGCCACCGGCAAGTGGGGCCTGCGCGTCGGCCGCGTCGAGCTGAAGGCGATCGACCCGCCCCACTCCATCCAGGACTCGATGGAGAAGCAGATGCGCGCCGAGCGCGACCGCCGCGCCGCGATCCTCACCGCAGAGGGCTCGAAGCAGTCGCAGATCCTCGAGGCCGAGGGCCTCCGCCAGTCGGAGATCCTGCGAGCCGAGGGCCAGGCCAAGGCACAGGTGCTGCGCGCCAAGGGTGACGCCGAGGCCCAGGTGCTGCTGGCCAAGGGCGAGTCGGAGGCGATCGAGCGCGTGTTCGCCGCCATCCACGAGGGCGACGCCGACAACAAGCTGCTCGCCTACCAGTACCTGCAGACGCTGCCGAAGCTCGCCGAGGGCGACTCGAACAAGCTCTGGATCATCCCGTCGGAGCTCACCGACGCGCTGCAGCAGGTCGGCAAGGGCTTCTTCGAGGGCCGCGCCGAGGTGCCGGCGCAGAAGGCCAAGACCAAGCACAGCGGTGAGACCGGCCAGTCGATCCTGGACGAGACCTTCCAGGCCGACTCGGTCTCCGACGTCGAGGTGCCCTCGATCGCCGAGACGCTGCAGGCCAGCGGCATCGACCCGAAGGACGCCGGCCGCATCGACAACGTCTCCTCGTCCACGTCGCTCGCCGACGAGACCCCCGACACCGACTACAGCGAGGCGATCGAGACGGCGCGCGAAGTGCGGGCGGATGCACCGGCGGTCGACCCCGAGGATCTCCCCGACGCCCCCCAGGACGGCGGGCCCACGCGGGCGTGAGCGCGTTCCTGACCCCGGCGTCGCCGCGGGTGCTGGCGCATCGGGGGCTCGCCCTCGATGCGCCGGAGAACACGATGATGGCGTTCATCGCCGCAGTGGATGCCGGTGCCACGTTCCTCGAGACCGATGTGCACGCCACCGCCGACGGCGTCGCCGTGCTCGCGCACGACCCGGGCCTCGACCGGGTCGCCGGGCGGGACGTCGTGATCGAGCAGACGCTCTGGAAGGATCTCGGCGAGATCGACCTGGGCCAGGGCGAGCGGGTGCCGGGGTTGCGCGAGGCGCTGCTGGCGCTGCCGGACGCGAAGTGGAACATCGACCTGAAGTCGGATGCCTCCGTCGTGCCCGCGGTGCGTGCGGTGGTCGAGGCGAAGGCCACCGACCGCGTGCTGCTCACCTCGTTCTCGGAGCGGCGGCGCAAGCAGGCGCAGCAGCTGCTGCCGGGGGTCGCCACCAGCGCGTCGCAGTCGCTCGCCGTGCGCGCACTGGCCGCCCAGCGGCTCGGCCTGCACGGTCAGCTCGAGCGCATCCTCCGCCCGGTGGTGGCGCTGCAGGTGCCGCGCAGGCACAAGGGGCTCGAGATCATCACCGAGCGCAGCGTCGCCGCGTTCCGGCGCGCGGGCGTCGAGGTGCACGTGTGGACGATCAACGACCCGGTCGAGATGCAGGAGCTGCTCGATCTGGGTGCCGACGGCATCGTCACCGACCGCTGCGATCTGGCGCTGCCGCTGCTGCCGTAGCTCAGCGCGGCGGCTTCGGCAGGGCGCGCACGCCCGACAGCCCCCACTTGGTGACCGCCCCGATCGTTCCGAGCTCTTCCAGCACGCGCATCTTCGAGCTGCCCACGGCGCGCTCGATGAAGCCGACCGGCACCTCTGCGATGGTGCCGCCGGCCTGCGCGACGCGCACCGCCATGGCGATCTGGAAGGCGTAGGCGTCCACCTTGATCGCATCGAGGTCGACCGACTCCAGGATGCGGGTGCGGTAGACGCGCAGGCTGCTCGTGAGGTCCTTGACGCCGGTGGAGAGCATCGTGCGCGCGTAGGCGTTGCCGACCTTCGCCGCGACGCTGCGCCGCCAGCCCATGTTGCGCACGTCGCTGCCCTCGACGAAGCGGGAGCCGATCACCAGATCCACCCCCGACTGCGAGACGGCCAGCAGCTCAGGCAGGGCGTCGGCGTCGTAGGAGCCGTCTGCGTCGGTGACGACGACCCGGGTGGCGCCGCGAGACATCGCGAAGCGCATGCCCTCGATGACGGCGGAGCGGTAGCCGCGCTCGCTGCGGTGGATGACGAGCGTGCCGGCGTCAGCCTTCGCGAGCCGGTCGGCGAGCTCGCCGGTGCCGTCGGGGCTGCCGTCGTCGATGATCACGAGCTCGGCGTGCGGCACCGACTGGCGCAGCCGCCCCACCGTGCGCTCCAGGCCCTCGACCTCGTTGTAGGTCGGCACCACGATCATGACGTCAGGCATCCGCTCGCTCCTTCCGCTGCATTGCCGTGGCGACTCCGAGGCCGGCCAGGGTGAGGACGCTGCCGATGCACAGGGCCCAGTCGATCCATGCTCCCAGACGGATGCCCGGGGTCACGGTCGTCGACAGCGGCAGGTCGTCGAGCATGGTCCCCGGCTCGTACTGCGGCAGCCGATCGATGATCGTGCCATCGGGACCGATCATCGCACTCGTGCCGACGGTGGAGATGTTGACGACCGCGCGGCCCGCCTCGACCGCGCGCAGCTGCGCGATCGCGAGCTGCTGGACGTTCTCGGCGGAGCCCTCGCCGAAGTCGGCGTTGTTCGTGGGCGCGAGGATGATCTGGGCGCCGTGCTCGAGCACCATCTCGCGCGCGAGGTAGTCGTCGATGATGTCGAAGCAGATCGCCAGCCCCGCGCTGGTGCCCGCGAGGCGGAAGGCGTTCGGGCTCGCCGGGTCGATCGAGAAGTCGCGCGGGATGAGCTCGAGGAACCCGAGCTGCTCGAGGATGGGCCCGAAGAACTCGCGCTGCGGCAGGTACTCGGCGAACGGCACCGGATGCTGCTTGCGGTACTCGGCCACAGCGCCCTGCCCCGGCTCGATCTGCAGCAGCGCGTTGTAGGTGTCGTCGCCGTCGCGGGTGACGGTGCCGACCACCAGCGGCGCGTCGAACTCGGTGGCGACGCGGTCGAGCGCCGCCAGGGTCGCTGGTGTCTCGTCGGCGTAGAACTCGGCGGCGTTCTCGGGCCAGACGAGCAGGTCGAGCTGTGAGCCAGCGAGCTCGCGCGTGGCATCGACGTGCTGCTGCAGGATCTGACCCGGCACGCGCGGGGCGAGCAGGCCGGCCTCGCTGTCGCCCTGCACGGCGCCGACGCGCAGGCTGCCGCTCTGCTCGATGGGGAAGCCGGGGATGGCGACCAGCAGGATGAGGGCGATGGCGCCGAAGGTGAGCCGGCGGCGCAGGATCGTGCGGTGGTGCAGCGCCAGCTGCACCACCAGCGCCGAGACGGTCGCGATGAGGAAGCTGAGGCCTGCGAAGCCCACCCAGCTGGTCGTGTCGGCGAGCGGGCTGGAGGCCTGCGAGTGCGCGAGCCTGCCCCAGGCGAAGCCGCCCCACGGCACGGTCGACGAGAGCGATTCCCGCAGCAGCCAGAGGCCGCCCAGCAGCAGGGGCAGCATGACGAACGACCCGATCGGGCCCGGCATGCGCGGCTCCGCCCAGCGCCAGGCGAGCGCAAGCACGACGCCGCCCATCCCCCACCAGACGGCCATCCATGCCGTCAGGGCGATCAGCGGCACGGGCCCGAGGTACACGGAGATCCACTGGATGTGGAGCAGGAAGAAGATCGCACCGGTCGTGAAGCCCAGTCCGAAGGAGGTGCCGATCGTGCGGCCCCGCAGCGAGAGCAGCGAGAGCGCGACCGCGAGCACGATCAGCGGCCACCAGTCGAACGGCTGGAAGGCGAGCGGCATGATCGCCCCAGCCAGGATGGCTGCTGCCCACGCGTACGCCGTCGACAGCGGCTGCCGCGCGCGGGTGCGGGCGACGCGCTGCTTGATGCCGGCGCCGGCGAGGGGGTTGACGGTCACAGCGCGGAGCCCGATGCGTCGACGACGCCGCGGCGGATGCGCTCCACGGCCTCGCGGGCGTTGCGGGTGAGGCGCTTGGGCGCGACCTGCTCGATCTGCTCGAGCACATCGATCGTCTGCTTGGTCCAGCGCACGAAGTCGCCGGCGGCCAGCTCGGTGTCGCGCAGCACGCCGTCGAGCGGGTAGCCGCGCGCCCAGCGGTGCATCGCGAGGGTGAGCCCCGTCTGCAGCGGCTCGGAGCCCGGCAGCCGGTGCTCCTGCTCGAGGTCGTCGAGCTGTGCCCAGAGCGTGTGCGTCGCATCCAGCGCGTCGAGGAACGCGCCCTTGGGCAGCATCCGCTGCGGCAGCATGCCGTCGTCTCGGCGGCCCTCGAAGACCAGCGCGCTGGCGAGCGCCGCCAGTGCGGGCGCGTCCAGCCCGTTCCAGAGACCCTGCCGGATGCTCTCGGCGACCAGCAGGTCGCGCTCGCCGTAGATGCGGCGCAGCACCTCGCCGGCGGGCGAGACGCGCGAACCCGACTCGGTCTCCGCGACGTAGCCGAGCGTGCGCAGGATCACGGTGATGCGGTCGAAGCGCTCGGCGATCTCGCCCGTGCGGCGGGCGATCTGCCGCTCGGCCTTCTCGACGTCGCGCTGCAGGCGCCAGTAGCGCTCGCCCCATCGGGCGTGCGACTCGCGCTCCGGGCAGGCATGGCAGGGGTGCTGCTTCATGCGGCCGCGCACGCCCTTCAGCTGCTTCTGGATGCGGTCGTGCTCGCTGTGGCCGAGGTTCTTGCGCTGCGCGTCGCGCTCGAGGTCGGCCAGCTCGCGCCGCAGCGCGGCGTACTCGGAGAAGTCGCCCAGGTGGCAGCGCATCGACTCCTCGTAGCCGGCCAGGCTGGCGCGCTGGTCGACCACCCGCCGCGCCAGCTGCACGACCGAGCGATCGGCCTGGAACTGCGCGAACGAGGTCTCGAGCACCTCACGGGTGCCGGGCACGCCCAGCCGGTCGATGAGGTTGACGGCCATGTTGTAGGTGGGCTTGAAGCTCGAGTGCAGCGGGTAGGTGCGGCGGGAGGCGAGCGAGGCGACCTCCACCGGCTGCAGCTTGCCGCTCCAGATCACCACCGCATGACCCTCGGTGTCGATGCCGCGGCGGCCGGCGCGGCCGGTGAGCTGCGTGTACTCCCCCGGCGTGATGCGCACGCGCGCCTCGCCGTTGAACTTCTCGAGCTGCTCGAGCACGACGGTGCGGGCGGGCATGTTGATGCCGAGCGCGAGGGTCTCGGTCGCGAAGACCACCTTCAGCAGGCGGGCGCGGAAGAGCTCCTCCACGACCTCCTTGAACACCGGCAGCAGGCCGGCGTGGTGGGCGGCGACGCCGCGCAGGAGGCCGTCGATCCAGTCGTAGTAGCCCAGCACGCCCAGGTCGGCGTCGTCCAGCAGCCGCGTGCGCTCGTCGACGATCGCGCGGATCTCGGCGCGATCCTCAGGGCTCGTGAGCCGCACCCCGCCGTCCACGACCTGCTGCACAGCCGCGTCGCATCCGGCCCGGGAGAAGATGAAGTCGATCGCCGGCAGCATCTCCTGCCGGTCGAGCTGCTCGATCAGCGCCACCCGGTCGACCCGGGGCGGGCCGCCCCAACCGCCCGGCGCGCCCCGGCGGCCGCCCTTGTCGGGGCGCCTCGAGCGATAGCGGTTGTGCCCGCCCCGGTCGCGGTGGCCGTGCGCGGCGGAGTCGGCCAGGTCGGTGCCGCGCGCCAGCTGCTGCAGCTCCTTGCTGGGCCGGTGCGTGTCCTCCCCCGCCTTCGAGTCGAACAGATCGACCAGGCGGCCCTTGATGTGCACGTGCGCGTCCAGCGGCACCGGCCGGTGCTCCGAGACGATCACGCGGGTGTCGCCGCGCACCGCGTCGAGCCAGGCGCCGAACTCCTCGGCGTTCGAGACGGTGGCCGAGAGCGAGACCATCCGCACGTGCCGCGGCAGGTGGATGATGACCTCCTCCCACACCGCCCCGCGGAACCGGTCCGCGAGGTAGTGCACCTCATCCATCACCACGTACTCGAGCTGCGACAGGTCGCGGCCCTCGTAGAGCATGTTGCGCAGCACCTCGGTGGTCATCACCACGATGCGGGCATCGCCGTTGATGGAGGTGTCGCCGGTGAGGAGGCCGACGGATGCGCTGCCGTAGACCTCGGTCAGCTCACGGTGCTTCTGGTTCGACAGGGCTTTCATAGGCGTCGTGTAGAAGACGCGACCGGTCGGCGCCTCCATCGTGAGGTGGATCGCGAACTCGGCCACGACCGTCTTGCCGGCGCCGGTCGGAGCGGCGACGAGCACGCTCGAGCCCTCCTCGATGGCCTCGCACGCCTCGCGCTGGAAGGGGTCGAGCCCGAACGGCATCGCGCGGGCGAACGCGTCGGTCGCGATGGTCATCGGGTCACCGCGCTCATGCCTCAACCCTGGCAGACTCGCGCTTGGCGCGCCGCCGGTCGACGAGCAGCGCGATGCCGGCGGCCGCGAAGTACAGCACCACCATCGGCACCGAGATGATGAACATGCTCCACACGTCGCCGGCCGGCGTCACGAAGGCGCCGAACAGCGTGGCCGTCAGGATGGCCCAGCGCCACGCGCCCAGGATCGCCCTTCCCGAGACGATGCCGGCAAGGTTCAGGAAGACGACCACGACCGGCAGCGTGTAGGCGACGCCGGCGGCGAAGACGAGCTTGAGTGAGAAGTCCCAGTAGTCGGTCGCGCCGAGGAAGGCGGTGAAGCCGTCGGGCGTGAAGCCGACGAAGAGGCGGATGATGCGCGGCAGCACGAACCAGCCGGTCGCGCAGCCGGCGATGAACAGCGGCACGGCTGCGGCGATGAACCCGAACACGTAGCGGCGCTCGATGGTGCGCAGCGCCGGCACGATGAACGCGAGCAGCTGCCAGATCCAGATCGGGCTCGAGATGATGATGCCCAGCAGGAAGCCGATGCGCATCTGCACGTCGAAGGCCTGCGTGATGTTGGTGATGTTCAGCTCGACGTCGAGTCCCGCCGCCTGCAGCTCGGCGAGCGGCGAGCTCAGCAGCCGCAGCAGCGGCTCGGCGAGGAAGAAGCCGCCGATGGCGGCCGCCACGATCGCGGCACCCGAGATGTAGAAGCGACGCTTGAACTCGCGCAGGTGCTCAGCCAGCCGCATGCGGCCTTCCAGCTTCGACTGCCGCTCAGCCGTGCGCCCCTTGCGGGCCATCGGCTACTTCCGGTCGGTGCTGGCGGTCGAGTCGCCGCCGTCGGTGCTGGCGGCGTCGTCCTTCGTGCCGTCGCCCTTGACTTCCTTCTTCAGGATGTTGACCGACTGCCCGAGGCTGCGGGCGAGCGCCGGCAGCTTCGCCGCACCGAAGACGAGCACGACGATGATGAGGATGATCCACCAATGCGCTCCCGCATTGCCGAGAAATCCACCCATGATCGCCTTCCGCCCCGTCTTGGTCGTCACCCATCCTACCGGCATCGCGGTGGGACGGGTGCGTCAGTCCTGCTGCGTCTGCTCCCGGCCGCTGCTCGCGCTCCCGAGCGCGTCGACGGCGAAGCGGCGCATCGCGCGCCGCAGGCTCGCGGGTGCCACGATCTCGGCGTCCCCGCCGCACGCGGCGACTGCGCGCAGCACAGCAGGCTCGCTCCACACCTCGATGTCGAACCGCACGCGCTCCCCGTCGACCGAGACCGGCTCCGAGGTGGCGTAGTCGCGCAGCAGGGCCGCCGCAGCGCGGGTCGAGACGACCTGTGCGGTGCCCGTGACGGTGCGCTCACGCTCTGGCAGCGCATCCGGCCATGCATCGTCCGTCGGCTCGATCGCCTCGATGCGGTCGAGCCTGAAGGTGCGCATGCCCTGCTTGTCGAGATCGGCGGCCTCGACGAAGACCTGGCCCTCGTTGAGGTTGAGCGCCACCGGGGCGATGCGCCGCCGCTGCGTTCCGGCCCCCGGCTTGCGGTAGTCGATCGCCAGCACGGAGCGGTCGCGGATCGCGTCGCGGATGCGCTGCGCCGCCAGCGGCACGGCGAGCGCGTCGACGGCGACCGTGTCGGCGCCCTGCGAGGCGGCTCTGCGGAGCTTCTCGCGCAGCGCCGCCACCCGCGCCGGCGCGGCGCCTGTGTAGCCGGCGACGAGGGTGAGCCCGGCGATCAGCGCGCTGGCCTCGCGCGGCGAGAGGCGCACCGTCTCGTCCTCGAAGGCGGGCCGCATCGTCACCGAGATGACGTCCTGCTGCTCGAACGCGTCGAAGTCGATGTCGAAGCGGATGAAGTCGCCCGCGCCGTCGGGCACCCCGGCCATGAAGACGCGCTCGACGGCCTCGCGGATGCGCTGCTCGGGCACGCCGAAGTGGGCGGCCGCCTCCTGCACCGTCACCGACCCGGACGCGGTGACGTACTGGATGAGCGAGAGCAGCAGGCCGATGCCGCGCTCGATGCGGCTCTCGCTCACGAGGCGGCCTCCTCGGTGCGCTCGTCGTCATGGGCGTCGCGGATGCGCTCGAGGCGCTGCCGCACCAGCTCGCGCTGCTCGGCAGGCCAGGCGATGGCGACGTCGGAGCCGAAGCCGGTCAGCTCGTCTGCGATGAGATGACGGTCGGCATGGTGGACGACGAGCAGGCCGTCCTCCTCCCTGGTGTCGCGCCGGTGCCGGAGACGGATGTCGGCGTCGCTGCCGGGCAGCGCGTGCACGCCCACCGAGGCGGTCGCCCAGATCTGCTCGAGCTTGGCCAGGGCCGCGGTCGCCGCATCCTCCGGAACCTCGAAGGGATGCTTGGCTGCGCGGTCCTTCACAGGCGAGACGATGCGCTGCATGAGGAAGGTGCGGGTGTCCTCAGCGCCGAGGTCATGGCCGACCAGCATCCAGCGGCCGCGGAACAGCACGGTCGCCCACGGCTGCACCGTGCGGCTGCGGGGTGTGCGCTCCCCCGGCTTGAGGTAGTCGAAGACCACCTCGCGGTGCCGGTCGGCGGCGCGCTTCAACGCCTGGAAGGCGCTCTCGCGGGGACGCTGGCGGGGCTGCAGGACGGATGCGGTGGCCGGCTCGGCGTCCTCGGGGTCACTCGTGCGGCCGGGGGTGCGCTCGAGCGGCAGGCCGCCGCGGAACTCGGGGTCGGCGCGCAGCTTCAGCGCCGCGCGCTGCGACTCCTCGGTGAGGCCGCCCTCGTGCCACACGCGCAGCGCGAGGTCGAGCAGGTCGCGCTCCTCGGCGTCGAACTGCAGCTCTGCGGGCGAGCCGAGCACACCGTCGAGCACGCGGTAGCGGGCCTCCTGGTTGCTGTCGTCGCCCGGGGGCTGCACGACGTCGATGACGATGCCGTGCTCGCGCAGCGCATCCTTGTCGCGCTCGAACATGCGCTCGAGCGCATCGCCGACCGGCTGGCCCTGGTAGCCGGCGACTCGGGTGAACAGCTCATGCTTCGTGAAGCCGACGCTCGTGTCCACGAGCGCGAGCAGCAGAGAGAACTGGCGCTCCTCGGCCTCGACGCGGTTCATCGACGGGTCGCCGTCAGCCGGCGACGGGCTCGACCCGGTCGAGGATGTCGATCACGAACAGCAGGTGGTCGCCCTCCTGGATCGTCGCGGGGCGCGTGGCCGCGTCGTTGTAGCCGAGCTCCTGCGGGATCGAGACCACGACCTGGCTGCCGATCGGCTGGCCGACCACCGCGTCCACGAAGCCGGGGATCAGGTTCGCGTCGTCGATGGTCATGACGGTCGGGGCGCCGCGCTCCCATGAGGAGTCGAACACCTCCTCGGTCTCCCAGACGATGCCGGTGTAGTGCAGCAGCACGCTGTCGCCCTCGGCGACGGGCTCGCCGGTGCCCTCGATGCTCTGCATGACCGTCAGCTCTGCCGGTGCGGGGCCGCCTGGGAAGGTGACCCCGGGACGGCCGTCGGTGGCGAGGGTGATCGCCGGCATGCCCTGCTGGCCGGGGCGCGCGTTGCCCTCGGCGCGGCCCGGGTGGGTGCCGGTGACGTCGAGCACGACCACCGCGGTGTCGGCCGCGGCGATGTCCATCTCCGGCGACTCTGCGCCGGGGCCGAACAGGCTCTCGATGGTGGTCGTGAGCACGACGGTCGAACCGGGGGCCGCGCACGAGACCGCCTGGCTGAGCGCCGTGTCGCCGCCGGCGGACAGGCGCAGGGCCTCGGCGGCCGGGACGTCGGAGCCGGGCTCGGGGTACGAGCTGGTGATGATCATGCCGGTCTTGCCGGAGTAGACGACGTAGTTCGCGTCGACGACGTCGCCGTCCTCGATGCGGTCAGCGTCACCGCCGGTCAGCGTCGCCTGGTCGCCGTCGGTCACCAGCGGGATCTCGAAGTCGACCGTCGGCGCACCCTCCGTCTGCTCGACGCTCACCTGGTTCGACGCGGCTCCGGCGGGCAGCGTCGGCATGCAGCCGTCGATGCTGCCTGCGGGCGCCTGGCAGGCGGTGAGGCCGGCTGCGGCGACGAGCAGCGCGGCGATCATGAGGGGGCGTGTGCGCACAGCGATGCCTTTCAGGGTTCGGGACCGGGTCAGTCTACCTGCGCGTCGTCGACGTCCGACGCTGCCTCGCCAGCCGGCTCCGAGCCCGCCGCTATCGCCTCCGCCTGCCGCTGCGCGTCGCGGCGCGCGCGACGCGCGCGCTTCGCGCTCGGGGTGCGGTCGCCGACGGCGCCCGGGGTCCATGCCTCGATGTCGGCCTCGGCGAAGTCGGCCTTGGCCGCTCGGCGTCGGAAGGAGGGCAGCTCGACGCCGTCGGCGATGCGGCGGGCGGTCATCAGGAAGCCGGTGTGGGCGACCATCCGATGGTCGGGCCGCACGGCGAGGCCCTCCACGTGCCAGCCCCGCACGAGCGTCTCGGACGACTTCGGGGCGGTGAAGCGGCCGTCGGCGCGGATGGCTTCGACCGTGCGCGAGAGCTGCGTCACGGTGGCGACGTAGCAGAGCACCAGGCCGCCGGGGCGGAGCGCGGTCGCCGTGGCGTCGACGCACTCCCAAGGCGCCAGCATGTCGAGCAGGACGCGGTCGGCCTCGCCCTCGCTCACGTGCTCCCCCAGCTCGTCGGCGAGGTCGCCGAGCACGGTGTCCCAGTTGCAGGGCCGCTCGCCGAAGAAACCGGTCACGTTCGCCTCCGCGACGTCGCGGAACTCCTCGCGGCGCTCGAAGGAGACGAGCCGGCCGGTGCCGTGCAGCGCTCGCAGCAGCCACAGCGAGAGCGCACCGGAGCCGACCCCGGCCTCGACGATCGTGAGATCGGGGTGGATGTCGGCGAAGCCGAGGATGTGCGACGCGTCCTTAGGGTAGATGATCGCGGCGCCGCGCGGCATCGACATGATGTAGTCCTGCAGCAGCGGACGGATCGCGAGGTGCTCGGCGTCGCCGACCGTGACGAGCGAGCCGTCGTCGAGCCCGACGATGGCCGAGTGCGGTACGGCGCCCTTCTGCGTGCCGAACTGCTTGCCCTCCGTCAGCACGATCGTGTACATGCGCTGCTTCGGGCCCGTCAGCTGCACCACGTCGCCCCACTGGAACGGGCCGGTCCTGCCCATCATGCGCGGGCCTCCCCGATGCTCGCAGCCACCTCTGCCACGCTGCGACTGGCGAGGCTCGGCCAGTGCACGATGCCGGGCAGCTGCGAGATGTCGACGGCGTGCGGCACCCCGATCGTCGTCAGCCCCGCGGCGAGCGCGCTGCGCGCACCGTGGAGGGAGTCCTCGATCGCGACCGAGCGCTCCGCGCTCACCCCCAGCATCCGCAGCGCCTGCAGGTAGGGCTCGGGGTGCGGCTTGCCCTCCGTGCACTCATCGCCCGCCACGGTCACGGTGAAGGGCGCGCGGCCGAGCCGCTCGGCGAGGGCGGCCTCGACGCGGTCGACGATCTCGCGCGTCGACATGGTCACGAGCGCCACGGGCACTTCGGCGTCGAGCAGCGCCCTCAGCAGCTCGAGCGCACCTGGCCGTACGGGCAGCTCGTCGCCGAGGGCGCTGAGCACCTCCCCGACCAGGCGCGCGACGATCGCATCCTCGTCGAGCGGCACGCCCTTGGCGATGAACACGCGGGCGCCGTCCCAGAGGTCGACACCGACGAGCGCCTCCGCCTCCGCACTCCCCCACGGGATGCCGTGCTCGGCGGCGAGTCGGGCCTCGGCTGCCATCCACTGCGGCTCCGTGTCGATGAGCGTGCCGTCCATGTCGAACAGCACGGCATCGAGGGCTCGTGAGACGGCGTCGGGGGTAGGCGAAGTCACCGCGCAAGCCTACTGGCGCGCGTAGAGTGTCCGTTTGACGCGAGGAGGTGCCGTCAGTGGCACGAGGACCCATCGAGGGTCGCATCATGGTCGTGGCCTTCGAGGGCTGGACGGATGCGGGCGACGCCGCGAGCGGTGCGGTGCGGAAGCTGATCGAGGCGTGCGAGCTCGAGGCGTTCGACGAGATCGAGCCTGAGGACTTCGTCGACTTCGCGCTGCACCGACCGGTGGTGCGCACGCTCGAGGACGGCACGCGTGCGCTGCAGTGGCCCGCCACCATCGCCTACGCCCCGACGCGGCCCTCCAGCAGGACCGCGCTCGCCGAGGACGCCGGTCTCGACGTCTCTTCCGGCAACGAGGGCGAGGTCTTCGCGCTCGTCGGTGCGGAGCCCAGCCGCAACTGGACGGCCTTCGCGGCGGAGTTCCTGGAGATCGCGCGCGGCTGCGAGATCGACGCGATCGTCTTCGTGGGCTCGATGCTGGCCGACGTGCCGCACACCCGCCCCATCTCGACCTCGATCACCAGCGACAGCGCCGAGCTGCAGTCGCGCCTCGGTGCGGTCGCCAGCGACTACGAGGGCCCCACCGGCATCATGTCGGTGCTGGCGCTGCTGGCCGGTGAGGCGGGCATCGCGACTGCGTCGCTGTGGGCATCGGTGCCCCACTACGTGCACAACGCGTCGGCGCCGAAGGCCATCGTGGCGCTGCTCGACCGGCTCTCGGAGATGCTCGACGTGACGATCCCGCTCGGCGACCTGCCGGAGCAGGCCGGCGAGTGGGAGCGCGGCATCGACGAGATCACCGAGCGCGATGACGAGATGCGGGCCTACATCGGCAAGCTCGAGGAGCAGCGCGACGCCGTCGAGAGCCCCGAGGCGAGCGGCGAGGCCATCGCCCACGAGTTCGAGCGCTTCCTGCGCGATCAGGGCCCGAAGCCGCCTCGCCAAGGCGGCAGCGTGCCTCCCGCGCCGCCCGCGGAGCCGCGCGACGACCAGCCGGACGAGGACGCCCCGCCGGTCTGAGTATCGGCCCGAGCGGCCGTCAGCCGGCCGCGTGCGTCAGCGCGCTGCTACGGCGGCGAGATCGATGCCCAGCAGGGCGTCGATCGCCGCGAGGCTGCCGGCATCGGCGGGGGCGCGCTGGATGAAGGCGTCGACCGCCTGCAGCGCGGCGGGCGTGTTGAGGTCGTCGGCGAGCGTCACGCGCAGCCATGGCACGACCGACTCCCCCAGCGAGGGGTCGTCGTCCGGAGTGGTCGACCACGCCAGCCAGCGGTCGAGCCGCTGCTCGGCGGCTTCGAGCTCGTCGTCCGCCCACTCCCAGTCCTGCCGCCAGTGGTGGTCGAGCAGCGCCAGGCGCAGCGCGGCCGGCCGGGCGCCCTGCGCGAGCAGCTTCGACACCAGCACCAGGTTGCCGAGCGACTTCGACATCTTCTCGCCCTGGTAGGCGACCAGACCGGCGTTGAGCCGCGTCATGCTGAACAGCGGCGCACCGAGCGCGATGGCGTGGTGCCCCTGCAGCTCCTGATGCGGGAAGCGCAGGTCGCGGCCGCCCGCGGCGACCGTGAACGGCGCTCCCAGCTCGTCCATCGCGATCACGGTGCACTCCACGTGCCAGCCCGGGCGCCCGCGGCCGACTGCAGAGTCCCAGGCAGGTTCACCGGGGCGCTCGGCGCGCCACAGCAGCGGGTCCAGCGGCGAGCGCTTCCCCGGGCGGTCGGGATCGCCGCCGAACTCTCGGGTGAGCTCGAGCATCTGCGCGGCATCGGTGCGGCTGCCCTCGCCGACGGCGAACCGCCGCGCGCGGGTGGTGTCGAACAGCACGTCCTCACCCAGCGCATCTTCGCCGTCGGGGGCCGCCAGCCGGTAGGCGTCGCCGGAGTCGAGCAGCCGGCGCACGGCATCGCCGATGGGAGCGATGCGCTCGGTGACGGCGACCCAGTGGTCGGGCGGCAGGATGCGCAGCGCCTCCATGTCGGTGCGGAAGAGCTGCTGCTGCCGCTGCGCGAGCTCTCGCCAATCGACACCGTCGCGCGCCGCCCGCTCGAGCAGCGGGTCATCGACGTCGGTCGAGTTCATCGCCGTGCGCACCTCGATGCCGGCGTCGAGCCAGACGCGGGTGAGCGTGTCGAACGCGAGGTAGGTGAACGCGTGCCCGAGGTGCGTCGCGTCGTACGGGGTGATGCCGCAGGTGTACATGGATGCGGTAGGCCCCTCGGGCACGACCACCCGGGCATCCGTGCGCACGTCGTGGACGCTCGGGCGGGTGCCCTCGCCCGTTCCCAGCGCCTCCAGCGAGGGCACCGCGGGGCGCTGCCAGCTGTGCATCAGAGCGCCTCGATCCAGCCGGCGCTGAGGGCGACCAGCAGCAGCGCGCCCAGCACGATGCGGTAGACGACGAAGGGCATGAAGCTGCGGCGCGAGATCCAGTCCATCAGCCACTTGATGACCACCAGGCCGACCAGGAAGGCGACCGCCGTCGCGAGGATCGTCGGGCCCATGCCCAGGCCGACGGAGCTCGGCTCGCTGACCGCCTGGATGGTCTCGTAGATCCCGGCGCCGAAGACGGCCGGGACGGCGAGGAAGAACGCGTACTTTGCCGCTGCGGGCCGTTCGTAGCCGAGCGCGCGTCCCATCGTGACGGTGGCCCCGGAGCGCGAGACGCCGGGGATCAGCGCGAGCACCTGGGCGACGCCGATCAGCAGTCCGTCGCGGTAGGTGGTGGTCTCGAGCGTCTTCACGCGACGGCCGAGCATGTCAGCGATGCCGAGGATGATGCCGAAGACGATCAGCACCGTCGCGGTGATCCAGAGGCTGCGCAGCTGGTCGCGGATGAGGTCCTGGAAGAGCACGCCGGCGATGACGATCGGCACCGTGCCGATGATGACCAGCCAGCCCATCTTCACGTCCGGGTCGCTCCGGTCGGTCTTGCCGGAGAACTGCTGGAACCACTTGCCGATGATGCGCGTGATGTCCTTCCAGAAGAAGATCACCACCGCCAGCTCCGTGCCGATCTGGGTGATGGCGGTGAAGGTGGCGCCGGGATCCTCGGCGCCCGGCAGGAACAGCCCGGCGATGCGCAGGTGGGCGCTCGAGGAGATGGGCAGGAACTCGGTGGCGCCCTGGAGCGCACCGAGCAAGATCGCGATCAGCCAGTCCATGGATTCAGCAGGTCCTCAGTAGGTCAGCAGCAGGTCTTCGAGCACGTCGGTGCCGAACTCGAGGGCTTCGAGGGGCACGCGCTCATCGACCCCGTGGAACATCGCCGCGAAGTCGAGGTCGGGCGTCAGGCGCAGCGGCGCAAAGCCGTAGCCGGCGATGCCGAGCTCTGACAGCGGCTTGTTGTCAGTGCCGCCGGAGAGCATGTACGGCAGCACCGGGGCGCCCGGGTCGTGACGGCCGATCGCGGCGGTCATCGCCTCGACCAGCGCACCCGAGAAGGGCTGCTCGAGGCCGACGTCGCCGTGCACGAGCTCGACCTCGATGTCGTCGCCGACGAGCGCCCGGATGGTGTCGAGCGCCTCCTGCTCGCGGCCGGGCAGCGGGCGCATGTCGATGCGAGCCTCGGCGACCGATGGGATGACGTTGTGCTTGTAGCCGGCGTCGAGCATCGTCGGGTTGGCCGTGTGGCGCAGGCTCGAGCGCAGGAACCGCGAGACGGTCCCCAGCTGCTCGGCCACCGCATCCGGGTCGTCGTCCTCCATGCCCTGCAGCTCGGCCAGGCGGGCGAAGAGCTCGCGCGTCGTGTCGGTGTATTCGACCGGGAACTCGTGGGCGCCGACCGCGGCGACGGCGCGGGCGAGCCTCGTGACGGCGTTGTCGCGCATATGCTGCGAGCCGTGGGCGGCCGTGCCGCGCGCACGCAGCAGGATCCACTGCAGCGCCTTCTCGGCGGTCTGCAGCAGGTAGGCGCGCTGCCCCGCGACGTCGATGGAGTAGCCGCCGACCTCGCTGATGGCCTCGGTCGCGCCCGCGAACAGCTCGGGATGGTTGCGCACCAGCCACTGCGCGCCGTAGACGCCGCCGGCCTCCTCGTCGGCGAAGAACGCGATCACCAGTCCCCGGCGTGGCCTCCTGCCGCTGGCGAGGATGCGCTCGAGCGCGACCAGGATCATCGCGTCCATCTGCTTCATGTCGACTGCGCCGCGGCCCCACAGCAGGCCGTCGCGGATCTCACCGGCGAACGGGTCGACGCTCCACTCGCTCGCGTCGGCGGGCACGACATCGAGGTGCCCGTGCACGACCAGCAGCGGCAGCGACGGGTCCTCCCCCTCGATGCGCGCCACCACGCTCGCGCGGCCGGGCGCCGACTCGACGGTCTCGCTCGCCACGCCCATCGCGGTCAGCACCTCGGTGACGTAGGCCGCCGCATCCGCCTCGCCGTTGGAGCGGCCGCCGCCCCAGTTCTGGGTGTCGATGCGGATGAGGTCCCTGGCGATCTGGGCGGTGCGGGTCAGGCGGTCGGTCACCACGCAAGGCTAGTCGCTCGGTGCGGCCGCGACCGCCTCGGCCGGGGTGCGCGCAGTCGGCACGCCGGTGGTGCTGCAGCTCGGCGCGTCGCCCTGCGCGATGGTCGTGAGCGCGTCGCGGGCCGTGCTAATGTCTTCTCTTGGTCCACCAAGTGGTCCGACACCTTGCGCGGGTGGCGGAATTGGCAGACGCGCTAGCTTGAGGTGCTAGTGCCCGTATTAGGGCGTGGGGGTTCAAGTCCCCCCTCGCGCACAGGCAGAGGCCCGGAGCTCATCGCTCCGGGCCTCTTCTCGTTCCGCGCGTCAGCGGGTCGTGGCAGGCTCGCCGCATGGCACTCCCGACTGCAGAGCGCGACGCGCTGTTCGCCTCTCCCGGTACGCCGATCATCGCCATCGAGCGAGCTGGCCGAGCGCGGGGCGGTCGAGGAGCGGTCCGGCGCACCCGTCGACGCCGAGCGTTTCGCCCGCCGGCACCTGCCGCCGGAGGCGGTGGACGGCGCCCGCGCCTTCGCGGGTGAGCAGATCGGTGCCCAGGTGCGCTTCCGGCTGCGACAGGTCGCGTGGCTCTCGGCCGCGATCGGCTGAGCCGATCGTCGAGCGTCCGCCTGCTCGGCGCACAGCCTGCAGGGCTACCGTTGCGGCATGTCGTTCTTCAACTCCATCCGCTCCGCGGGGTTCCGTCGCGGTCCCGCCCGCCTGCTGGCCGGCATCTGCGGCGGCATCGCCGCGAAGACCGGCGTCAACGTGTGGCTCGTGCGACTGCTGACGCTGCTGCTGTTCGCGCTGCCGGTGCTCGGCTGGGGCGTCTACGCGGGCGTCTGGATCCTGACGCCGAACCAGTCGGGCTCCATCCCGCTGGAGCGCTGGCTGGGCCGCTGACGCCGATGTCGGCTGAAGGCAGCTTCGACCGGAGGCAGCGTCGGCCTCGGGACAGCGCTCGCCTCGGGACAGCGCTCGCCTGGGATCAGCGCGCCCCTGAGGTCTCGAAGCCGCCCTCCAGGCGGCTGCGGGCGCCGGGCTGCGTGAGCCTCACGACGCTCACGAGGCCCTCGGCCGACCAGGTGCTGCGGCGGATCTGCAGGCACGGCTCATGCGGCTCGATGCCCAGCAGCGCCGCCTGCTCGTCGGTCGGCAGCACCGCCTCGATCACCAGCTCGGTGCGCACCAGCGGCACGACGCGGGTGAGGTAGTCGTTGGGCGTGAAGCTGGTGAAGTCCTGCTGCAGGTACTCCGGCACGAAGGCCGGGTTGACCAGGCGATCCTCGAGCTGGATCGCGGTGTCGTCCTCGAAGTGCACGATGACCGAGCGGTAGACCCGGTCGGTCATCGAGTCGGCCGCGAACGGCCGGTCGTCGGCGTCCTCCGCCGCGAGTGAGACGAGCCGGGTGCTGTGCCGGTGCCCCCGCCGCTGCACCTCGTCGGCGATGTTGCGCACCTCAAGCAGCGGAGAGGCGGCCTTCGTCTCGGCCACGAAGCTGCCCACGCCCATGCTGCGGACGATCGTGCCGCCGTCGGCGAGCTCGCGCAGCGCCCGATTGACCGTCATGCGCGAGACGCCCAGCGCCGTCACCAGCTGATGCTCGGACGGCAGCCGGTCGCCCTCAGCCCACTTGCCGGTGCGGATGCGGGCGCCGATGACGCGCTTGATGCGCTCGTACACCGGCGTGCCGTCGCCTCCGGTGGCCTCGAACTCGCGGGCGAGCGCGGCGGTGTCGACCAGCATCACGCGACCCCTGCCGCTGCGACGGGCACGTGGCGCATCGCGATGCGGTGGATGAGACGGGCGGCGACGCGGGCCGTGCGACGGTCGATGTCGAACGCCGGGTTCAGCTCAGCGACGTCGACGAGCGCCAGCTTGCCGCTCGCGCTCATCCGGTCGCACACGTGCTGCACGATCTCGAGCGGCACCCCGAACGACGCCGGCGCCGAGACGCCCGGCGCGATCCACGCCGGCAGCACGTCGAGGTCGATCGTCAGGTACAGCACGTCGATCTCGCTGAGGAAGGAATCCAGGAAGGCATCGACGGATGCGGTGTCGCGGCTGTCGTCGTCGAGCAGGTGGCGCACGCCGTGCTGCGCCGCAGTGTCGAACAGCGCGTGCGTGTTGGAGGCTTCGCTGATGCCGAGGACGGCGTAGTCGACGGGCCGCCCCAGCGCCCCCTCGCGCTCGAGCGCCTGCAGGAACGGCGTGCCGGAGGATGCCCGGGGTGCGCGGCGCAGGTCGAAGTGCGCGTCGAGGTTGAGCACGCCCAGTCGCGGCCGCGCTTCGCGCAGCGCGGCGTCGGCGATGCCGAGGTAGCTGCCGTAGGCGATCTCGTGGCCGCCGCCGAGCGCGATGGGCAGGTGGCCGGCATCGATCACGCCGCGGAGGATCTCCCCCAGCCGTTCCTGGCCGCCCTCGAGCGCGTCGCCCTCGACGCGCACGGTGCCGACGTCGTAGGCGGTGAGCGGCGCCGTGAGCGCAAGCGGGGCGAGCGCCGCGCGCAGCGCGTCGGGACCGTCGACCTGGCCGGGCCTGCCCTCGTTGCGCCGCACGCCCGCGTCGCTCGCGAAGCCGACGAGCACGACGCCGGGCACCGCATCCGCCCCCCTGCCCTGCGCGGGATAGGGCTGCACCGCGGCGTGCCATCGGGCGTGCTCGGCACCGGGGCCGTCGTCACGGCCCGACCACGCTGGCGGCTCGAGTTGACCGGTCATCGCCGTCACCGCGCCCGCCGCTCGCCGTCCCGGATGACGGGCTCCATCGGGATGCGGACGCCGCGCTCTGCGGCGACGTCGGCGGCGCGCCGGTAGCCGGCGTCGACGTGGCGGATGACGCCCATGCCGGGGTCGTTCAGCAGCAGCCGCGAGAGCTTCTCGGCGGCCAGCTCGGTGCCGTCGGCGACGGAGACCTGCCCGGTGTGGATCGAGCGCCCGATGCCGACGCCGCCGCCGTGGTGGATCGAGACCCAGGTGGCGCCGGACGAGGCGGCCGTGAGGGCGTTGAGCAGCGGCCAGTCGGCGATCGCGTCGGAGCCGTCGGCCATCGCCTCGGTCTCGCGGTAGGGCGAGGCGACCGAGCCGGAGTCGAGGTGGTCGCGGCCGATCACGACCGGCGCGGAGAGCTTGCCCTCGGCCACGAGGTCGTTGAAGCGCAGCGCCGCGCGGTGGCGCTCGCCGTAGCCGAGCCAGCAGATGCGCGCCGGGAGGCCCTCGAACTCGACGCGCTCCTGCGCGGCGCGGATCCAGCGGTGCAGATGCTCGTTCTCCGGGAACAGCTCGAGGATCGCCTCGTCGGTGACGCGGATGTCCTCCGGGTCGCCGGAGAGCGCCGCCCAGCGGAACGGTCCGAGGCCCTCGCAGAACAGCGGGCGGATGTACGCCGGCACGAAGCCGGGGAACTCGAACGCCCGGTCGTAGCCGCCGTGGCGTGCCTCGTCGCGGATGGAGTTGCCGTAGTCGAACACCTCGGCCCCGGCGTCCTGGAACTCGACCATGGCCGCGACGTGCGCGGCCATCGACGCCCGCGCATCCGTCGTGAAGGTCTCGGCGTCGGCCGCAGCGCGCTCCTGCCATTCGGCGACGGTGTAGCCGATCGGCAGGTACGAGAGCGGGTCGTGGGCGCTGGTCTGGTCGGTGACGATGTCGACCGTGATCTCGCCCGCCCGGTGGCGGCGGAGGATCTCGGGGAAGACCTCTGCGGCGTTGCCGACCAGCCCGACCGAGTGGCCGCGGCGCTCGTCCTTCGCCTGCTGCACCTTGGCGAGCGCGTCGTCGAGGTCGGCCGCGATCTCGTCGAGGTAGCGCTTGCCGACGCGGCGCTGCAGGCGCGACGCGTCGACGTCGACGATGAGGCAGGCGCCGTCGTTCAGCGTCACGGCGAGCGGCTGCGCGCCGCCCATGCCGCCGCATCCGCCCGTGAGGGTGATGGTGCCGGCGAGCGTGCCGTCGAAGCGCTTGTCGGCGATCGCCGCGAATGTCTCGTAGGTGCCCTGCAGGATGCCCTGGGTGCCGATGTAGATCCAGGAGCCGGCCGTCATCTGGCCGTACATCATCAGGCCCTCGGCCTCGAGCCGGCGGAACTCCGGCCAGGTCGCCCAGTCGCCGACGAGGTTGGAGTTGGCGAGCAGCACGCGCGGCGCCCAACGGTTCGTGCGGAAGACGCCCACCGGCTTGCCGGACTGCACCAGCAGCGTCTCGTCGTCCTCCAGGTCGCGCAGCGTCTCGACGATCGCGTCGTAGGCGGCCCAGCTGCGCGCGGCACGGCCGGTGCCGCCGTAGACGACCAGGTCGTCGGGACGCTCTGCGACCTCCGGGTCGAGGTTGTTCATGAGCATGCGCAGCGGCGCTTCGGTCTGCCAGCTCTTCGCCGACAGCTGCGTGCCGCGCGGCGCGCGGACCTCGCGCGCCTCGTGGCCGGGGGACGTGACCTGCATCGGGTGGCTCCTCTTCGTGCACGGTGGCGGATCGGTGCTTGTATAGTGCTGTATATACAGGCTGCACGTCAAGCGCTCGTGCGAGGCGGACTGGTCCGTCAGTGGCCGCGCGAGCGCTACGGTGACGGCATGACGACGCTGTTCTCGAGCATCCGCGCGTCCGGATTCCACCGCGGACCGGACCGCTTGATCGGCGGGGTGTGCGGCGGCATCGCCCGGCACACGAACACGAGCGCCGGCTTCGTGCGGCTGCTGACGATCGTGCTCGCGCTGACCGTCGTGAGCTGGTTCGTCTACGTCGTCGTCTGGGTGCTGGCCCCGGACGAGCTGGGATCGATCCCGCTCGAGCGCTGGCTCGCGCGGGGCTGAACGCGCGTCAGTCGCCGCCGCTGGGCCCGGTGTCGTCGCGCTTGCGCTCGCGCCGCAGCATGCTCGCCGGCACGACGGTCGCCGCGCCGAAGCGGTCGTGCACGGCGTCCATCGCCCGCTCCGCGCTCCCCCACGTCTCGCTGTCGTCCCACAGCAGCCCGTGGTCGGCCGAGGGCTGCACCGAGCTCGCCCGCACGCCCAGCAGTCGCACGGGCGGCAGCTCGCCGAGCTGCTCGAGCAGCGACCAGGCGGTCTCGACGATCACGCGGGTGACGTCGGTCGCCTCCGGCAGCGTGCGCGAGCGCGTGATGGTCCTGAAGTCGTGGAAGCGCACCGTGAGCGTGACGGTGCGCGCCTGCACGCCGGCGTCACGCAGCCGCCGGCCGACGCCGGTCGCGAGCCGCAGGATCTCGCCCTGCTGCTCGGCGCGGTCCGTGACGTCGCGGAAGAAGGTGTGGTTGTGGCCGAAGGACTTGTCATGGTCGCGCTCGACGATCGCGCGCGGGTCGCGGCCCCAGGCGAGGTCGGCCAGGTGGCGCCCCGTCGCCTCGCCGAACCACGAGCTCAGCCGCTCCTCGGAGGTGTGCGCGACGTCGGCGATGGTGTGGAGGCCGTAGCGGGCCAGTCGGTCCTGCTGCTTCGGGCCGACGCCCCACAGCGCCGAGACGGGCTGGGGGTGCAGGAAGTCGACGACCTGCTCGTTCGGCACCACGAGCATCCCGTCGGGCTTGGCCCGGGAGGAGGCGAGCTTGGCGACATACTTCGTGCCGGCCGCGCCGATCGAGGCGACCAGTCCGGTCTCGGCGCGGATGCGCGCACGCAGCGTCGGCCCGATGCGATTGGCGCCCCCGGCGAGCCGGCGGAGCCCCGCGATGCCCACGAAGGCCTCATCGATGCCGAGCCGCTCGACGTCGGGCGAGGTCTCGTCGAGGATGCCCATCACCTGCTGCGACAGCCGCGAGTAGAGCGCGAAGTCGGGGTCGAGGATGATCGCGTTCGGGCACAGCCGCAGTGCGCGCGCCATCGGCATCGCCGAGTGCACGCCGTACTTGCGCGCTTCGTAGGTGGCTGCGGTGACCACCGAGCGCGACGAGTCGTGGCCGATGACGACGGGCCTGCCGAGCAGATCTGGCCGGGCGAGCAGGGACGCCGAGGCGAAGAACGCATCCAGGTCGACGTGCAGGATCGTCGCGGTCGTATCGTCGACCTCCGGACCCGAGACCAGTCGGTTCGAGCCGTCCTGCTTGCTCACGCATCCATCGTCCCACGCGGTGCCCACATCCAGCCCCGGCAGGGCAGGATGGAGGGCATGCAGCACCCTGGCACCGCGCACCCCGGCATGGAGCATCCCTACACGCGCTACGTCGCTCTCGGCGACAGCTTCACGGAGGGCGTCGGCGACGAGGAGCCCGACCTGCCGAACGGCCTGCGCGGCTGGGCCGACCGCGTCGCCGAGGAGCTCGCGCGCACGCGGCCCGACTTCCAGTACGCGAACCTCGCCATCCGCGGGCGACTGCTCGGGCAGATCGAGCAGGAGCAGCTCGAGCCGGCGATCGCCCTGCAGCCCGACCTGGTCACGATCTCCGCGGGCGGCAACGATCTGCTGCGACCCGGCGGCGACCCCGACGCGCTCGCCGCGCGCCTCGACGTCATCGTCGGCAGGCTGCGGGCGACCGGCGCAGAGGTGGTGCTCTTCAACGGCCCCGACATCGCCATGACGCCGGTGCTGCGCGCGATCCGTGGCAAGGTCGGCATCTACAACGCCAACCTGTTCGGCGTCGCCGCGAAGCACGGCGCCGTGGTGGCCGACATGTGGTCGGCGCACCATCTGCAGCAGCCGCAGATGTGGGCGTCCGACCGGCTGCACTTCTCGCACTACGGGCACCATGCGATCGCGATGCTGGTGCTCGACGCGCTCGGCGTGCAGCACCAGCTGACGGCGATGGAGCCCGAGCCCCTGCCCCGCCGCACCCGGCAGCAGATGGCGGTGGAGAACCTGCACTGGGCGCGCGAGCACCTCGCCCCCTGGGTCGTGCGGCGACTGCGCGGGCAGTCCTCCGGCGACACCATCCACGCCAAGCGGCCGGAGGCCGGCCCGGTGCTGCCGTTCGAGCACCTGGGCGGCTAATACCTCAGCCCGAGACGGGCTTCGGAGCTGGCGTCGCGGCGGAGACCAGAAATGGTCTCCGCTCTCAGCTCCAGCGCTCAGTCGAAATACCACTCGACGGCGGTCGAGGGATGCGTCAGCCGCCACCCGAGGTCGGGTGCGGCGAGCATGGCGTCGGTGCGCACCGGCACCTGGGTCGTCACCCCGTAGATGTCCTCGACCACGACGGTGCCGACCTGCCCGCGCGGTGCCGCCACCTCGATGCCGTCCTGCACCGCCTCGGCCGTCGCGAAGTGGGCCGTCGGCAGGTGCGGGCCGAACGCATCCGTGTGCAGGTCTGCGACGGTGGCCGCCTCCACGACGCCGCCCCACGGCGCCCGGTACTCGGCGACGGGCGTGCCGGCGGGCACGAGCGCGACGGTGCCGAAGTCGTCCCAGAGGCTCTCGACCAGCGCGAGCATCGCGGCGTTCATGTCGTCCTGGGTCACCACGCCCATGATCACCGCCACAGCGCGGCGCGGCTCGCCCTCGATGTCGCGCTCGGCGGTGACGAACAGGTTGCGGCCCCACACGCGTAGCGTGCCCGTCTTGCCGCCGTCGATGAAGCCCTCGCCGAGCAGCGGGTTGGTGTTGGCCACGGTGCCGCCGGGCACGGCGACGCGCTCCATGCCGATCGCCGCCAGCACCACCGGGTCGGCCACGGCCAGCAGCCCCAGCTCGGTCATGTCGGCGGCCGTGGAGCGGCTCTCGAGCGAGAGGCCGGACGGGTCGGCGACGACGGTGTCGGCCAGCCCGTTCCGGGCCGCCCAGTCGTTCGCGGCCGCCAGGTAGGCGTCGATCGAGCCGAAGGCCCAATTGGCCAGCGACCACATGGCGTTGCCGGCCGAGTCGACCAGCGACCACTCGATCAGGTCGCGCTGGGCGACCACCATGCCGTCGTAGACCGGCACCACCGGCGCGGCCTCGGCGATGGCGGCACCGAGCGCGTTGATGTCGGCACGGCCGAGCGTGATCGCCGCGCCGCGGTCGTCGCCGGCGATCGGATGCGCCTCCAGCACGGTCAGCACGGTGACCAGCTTGGTCAGGCTCGCCATCGGCACGGCCGACTCGTCGCCCCAGTGCTCCTGCGCGGCGTCGATGCCGACGACGGCGTAGCCGGCCGAGCGCGCGATCCCCTCGGGCCACGCGACCGAGACCGGCGCGCCGCTCGCCTCCGGCAGCGCGATCGGCGTCGCCGCCACCCGCGGTGCCGGGGCGAAGGCGATCGCGGTGGCCGCGACGACGGCGACGATCAGGGCCAGCAGCACCGCCCACCGCAGCAGGAGCACGAGCGGATGCGTGCGGCGGCGGCGCTGCGTGACCGCGGTGACCGCGGGGCTGCTCACGCGCTGCCCCGCAGCGCCCACATCGCGACGGCGGCGGATGCGGCGACGTTGAGCGAGTCGACCCCGTGGTGCATCGGGATGCGCACCACCCGGTCGGCGGCGGCGAGCGCCCGGCGGCCGAGCCCAGGCCCCTCGGAGCCGAACAGCAGCGCGACCCGCTCGGCCGGCGCCGCGGCGTACTCGTCGAGCGTGACCGCGTCGTCGCGCAGCGCCATCGCCACGGTCTCGAAGCCTGCCTCGCGGAAGGTGGGCGCCGCCGCCTCGATCGACTCGATCCGGGTCCACGGCACCTGCAGCACGGTGCCCATCGAGACCCGCACGCTGCGGCGGTAGAGCGGGTCGGCGCAGGTCTTCGTGACCAGCACCGCATCCGCCCCGATGCCCGCGACCGAGCGGAACGCCGCGCCCACGTTCGTGTGGTCGACGAGGCCGTCGAGCACCACGACGCGACGCGCCTGCGCGAGCAGGGCCGCCGCATCCGGCAGCACCGGGCGCTGCATCGACGCGAGCGCGCCCCGGTGCAGGTGGAAGCCGGTGAGCTGCTCGAGCACAGGCTCCTCGCCGACGAACACCGGCACCTCCCGCACCGCCTCGGCGGCAGCCAGGATCTCCTCGACCTGCGGCAGCCAGCGCGGCGCGACGAGGATCGAGCGGGGCTGGTGACCGGCGCGCAGCGCGCGCTCGAGCACGGTCTGCGACTCGGCGATGTAGAGGCCGCGCTCGGGCTCCGTGCGGCGTCGCAGGGCGACATCGGTGAGCCCCACGTAGTCGTGCAGGCGGGGGTCGTCGAGCGAGTCGATCTGGATGATCTCCATGCGCCGCTCCCCCTGCCCCAACGGTCGTCGAGCCTACCGCCGCACTAGGGTTGGGCACGTGCTCGACACAGCCAGCGACCTGCAACGGGCGATCGACCTGCTGCGAGGACGACGCGTCGCGGTGCTGACCGGCGCCGGCATCTCGACCGACTCCGGCATCCCCGACTACCGCGGCGCCGGCGCGCCGCCGCGCACGCCCATGGTCTTCGAGACCTTCCGCTCGAGCGAGGAGGCGCGGCGTCGCTACTGGGCCGGCAGCCACCTGGGCTGGAAGCGCTTCACCGGCGTGCAGCCCAACGACGGGCACCGCGCGCTCGCGCGCATGGAGGAGGCCGACCTCATCACCGGCATCGCCACGCAGAACGTGGACGACCTGCACGAGCGGGCCGGCTCCCGCGAGGTGGTGCACGTGCACGGGCGCATGCACACCGTCTCCTGCCTGCAGTGCGGGCGCAGCTACGACCGCGAACGGATCGCCGCCGAGATCGAGCGGCTCAACCCCTGGATCGTGGTGCCCGAGCAGGTGCGGCTGCAGCCCGACGGCGACGTCGAGATCGACGCCTCGCAGGACTTCCGCGTGCCGCCGTGCCCCCACTGCGGTGGCATGCTGAAGCCCGACGTGGTCTTCTTCGGCGAGTTCGTGCCGCCGGCGGTGTTCGCCGCGGCGCGCGACACGATCGCCGCGGGTCAGGCGGTGCTGGTCGCCGGCTCCTCGCTGGTGGTGAACTCGGGCACGCGGCTGCTCGAGGTGGCGCGCCGCGCCGACGTGCCGATCGTGATCGTCAACCGCGGCGAGACGAAGTGGGATGCGCGGGCGGCCGTGCGCGTCGAGGGCGGCACCAGCGAGACGCTCACCGAGATCGCCGACGCGCTCGTCGCGCCGTTCTGATCGCTACCGGCGGCGCCCCGTCGCGGCCACCTCGGCCAGGAACGCGCCGAGCCGCTCGGCGGAGGAGCGCCAGCTGAAGGTGGCGGCCTGCTGCCGGGCGGCGCGCGACCTGGCCGCCCACTCACCCTCGAGCGCGCGCACGGCGTGCGCCAGCGCATCCGCATCGCCGACCGGGAAGTACACCGCGGCCTCGCCGCCCACCTCGCGGAAGATCGCCGTGTCGGCCACCACGACAGGCACGCCCAGGCTCATCGCCTCCAGCAGCGGGATGCCGAAGCCCTCCTCGTGCGAGGCGTGCACGAGCGCGCAGGCAGAGCGCAGCAGCTCGGCGTACTCCTCGTCGGAGACGCCGTCGTGGAAGATGACGGATGCGCCTGCCGCCAGTGCCGTCAGCCGCTCGCGGGTCGCGGGATCGATGCGGCTGCACAGGTGCAGCTCGTGGCCGGGCAGCAGGGCGGCGGCGCGCACGAGCGTCTCGACGTCCTTGTAGGGCATGAACGAGCCCATGTAGACCAGCCGCTTCGTCGGCGGGGAGTCGTGGTCGACGGGCTCGCCGAGCGGCGCGGCGGCATTCGGCACGATCGCGACCGGCCTGCGGGTGAGGCGGTGCTGCCGGATGAGCTCGCGCGTGGTCTGCGAGATGGTGACGACGCCGTCGACGCCGTTCAGCAGCAGCCGCTGCGGCGCGTAGGAGAGGTGGTAGAGCCGCCACAGCAGCCGCACGGGCGCCGGCAGGTCGCGCGGCGGCGTCGGGTGGCGGTAGTAGATCAGGTCGTGCACGGTGGTCACGAGCGGCCAGGCGCGGCCGACCGAGCCGATCGTCTGCATCGGCGAGTAGGCGACGTCGGCGGGCACCTTCCGCAGCCGCCACGCGGTGAGCGGCTCGAGCGGGCCGGTGGGCGACGGGCCGAGCACGTGCGGCAGCGCCGGCAGCATCGCCAGCTGCCGCTCGTCGCTGACGAGCATGGTCACCTCGTGCTCGCGGGCGAGCTGCGCGACCAGCGCTGCCGAGAAGCGCGAGATGCCGTCGTGGCGCGGGAAGCGCACGTAGCGGCAGTCGAAGAGGATGCGCACGGGCTAGCTGCCGTCGGTCGCGGCGGGCTCGGCCAGGAAGCGGCGGATGACACGTGCCGCCTGCGCCGGCTGCTCATAGTGCACGAGGTGGCCGACGCCCGTGAGCACCGCGAGCCGGGCATCGGGAAACAGCGCGCGCAGGCGGTGCTGGTGCGCGAGCGGGGTGATGTCGTCGCGGTCGGCGGCGATCAGCTGCACCGGCTGCGCGATCCGCCCCGCCACCTCGCCGACCGTGTGGCGGATCGACGCGTCGAAGGCCTCGAGCACCGACTGCCGCGACGCGTAGCGCGAGAAGTAGCGGTCGTGCTGGTCGTGGATCCAGCGCAGCAGTGCCTTGTCGCGCGTCTTCGCCATGAACACGCTCATGCCGCGCACGATGGGGGGCGCGCCCAGCACCGCGAGCCCCGCGCGCTCGGGCAGCGCGGCCGCAGCGCGGTAGTAGCCGAGCGCGAGCAGCGAGCCGAACGTGTTGGCGCCGGCCAGCGCGGGCGTCGCGATCGGGTTCACCAGGATGATGCGATCCGCCTCCAGTACGGTGCCGTCGGAAGCCTGGGCGGCGGCGTGGGCGACCACGATCGAGCCGAAGGAGTGGCCGAGCACCGCCGGCCGCCGCCCACCGAGCGCCGGCGCCTCGGCGGCCACGAACGCCCGCAACCACGCCGCGTAGGCGTCGATCGTGGCGTGCGGCAGCGCATCCGATGACCCGAAGCCCGGCAGGTCTGGCACGAGCACGCGGAAGCCGGGCAGATGCGCCGCGACGGGCTCGAGCCCGTGGTGGTCGCCGCGGAAGCCGTGCACGAAGACGATGGCGGGGCCGTCCTCCGGCCCGTACTCGAACACCGCGGTGCGCACGCCGTCGACCATCGCCTCGCGGCGGCGCTGCGGCAGCGCGTCGAGCAGTGCGCGATACGGCGAGTCGACGCCGGGGCGGGTCGCGGCCGGGTCGTCGGCAGGTCGGTCATCCACAGGCACTCGCCGAGCCTACCGGCGGGTGTGGGAGGCCGCGGCTAGCGTGGGGCCATGACCCAGACCCAGCTGCTGCGCCCGATCCTCGAGGTGAACGCGAACGCACCGGATCGCTGGATCGACCGGCTCGTGGTGTTCGATCTGGAGACGACCGGCGTCGACCCCGCCGAGGCTCGCGTCGTCACCGCCTACGTCGGCGTGCTCGACGCCGCGGGCGAGGTCATCGAGGAGCGCTCCTGGATCGTCGACCCGGGCATCGAGATCCCCGAGGGCTCAGTCGCCATCCACGGCATCACCACCGAGCGCGCACGGGCAGAGGGGGCGGATGCGTCGGCGTCGGTCTGCGAGATCCGCGACGTGCTCGCGGGCTACTTCGCGCAGGGCCTCGCAGTATGCGCCTTCAACGCCGCCTATGACATCTCGCTGCTCGACGCCGAGTGCCGCAGGCACGGCCACGAGCCGCTCGACGCCCGCCCGGTGATCGACCCGATGATCCTCGACCGGCGGCTCGACAAGTTCCGCCGCGGCAAGCGCACGCTGCAGGTGGCGAGCGAGATCTACGGCGTCGAGCTGCTCGACGCGCACGATGCGAGCGCCGACGCGATCGCCGCCGGCAGGGTCGCGCAGGCGATGGCGGCGAGGTACGCGGAGTTGCGCATCGATCCGATCTCGCTGCACGAGATGACGGCGGGCTGGGCGGACGAGCAGGCCGCCGACTTCGAGTCCTACCGGCGCCGCACCGACCCGGCGTTCAGCGCCGGCCGCGGCTGGCCGCTGCGCTCGTAGCCGGCAGCTGCGCGTAGCCGCGCGTAGCCGCCAGTGGCCCGCCACGCCCAGACATGACGAAGGGCGCCGAGCCGAAGCCCGACGCCCTTCGTGGAAGCTGCTGGATCAGCCGCCGAAGCCCTTGTAGCGGTTCTTGAACTTCTCGACGCGGCCGGCCGAGTCCATGATGCGCTGCTTGCCCGTGTAGAACGGGTGCGAAGCCGACGAGATCTCGACGTCGATGACCGGGTAGGTCTCGCCGTCCAGCTCGATCGTCTTGTCGCTGGTGACCGTCGAGCGCGTCAGGAACGTCTCGCCCGAGGCGAGGTCGCGGAACACGATCGGCTGGTAGTCGGGGTGAGTCTCGGTCTTCATTGCAGTCCTTGGTCGCTCGGGCGCGGAAAGTCTACGGCCAACGTGCGGGCCGACAGACGAGTGTATCAGTTCAGTCGAGTGGTGTGCGAGTCGTGGGATGGTGCGGCGCGGCGGGTGCTCACGAGCGCTTGGCGCGGGCGCGCCAGCGGCCGTCCTCGTGCTGCACCTGTAGCGGCACACCGAAGGTGGCAGTGAGGTTGGCGTCGGTCAGCACCTCCTCGAGGGGGCCCGCCGCCTGGATCCTGCCCTCGCCGAGCAGCATCGCGTGGGTGAAGCCGGGCGGGATCTCCTCGACGTGGTGCGTGACCATGACGATCGCGGGTGCGAGGGACGAGGAGGCGTAGTCCGCCAGCGACTCCAGCAGCGACTCGCGCGCGCCGAGGTCGAGGCTGCCCGCGGGCTCGTCGAGCAGCATCAGCTCGGGGTCCGTCATGACGGCGCGGGCGATCTGCACCCGCTTGCGCTCGCCGTCGGAGAGGGTGCCGAAGGTGCGGGTGGAGAGCTCGGTGAGGTCCCACGCGTCCATCACCTCGGCGGCGCGCTCGAGGTCGAACGACTCGTAGCGCTCGCGCCAGCGGCCGGTGACCGCATAAGCGGCGGTCAGCACGACGTCGCCGACCCGCTCGTGGGCGGGGATGCGGCGTGCCAGCCCGGTGGCGGCGAGGCCGATGCGGGTGCGCAGCTCGAAGACGTCGACCTTGCCCACGCGCTCCCCCAGCACCTCGACCGTGCCGGAGGTCGGGTGCGTGCTCGCCGAGGCGAGCTGCAGGATGGTCGACTTTCCGGCGCCGTTGGGTCCGAGGATGACCCAGCGGTCGGCCTCGTCGACCGTCCAGGAGATCGAGTCGAGGATGCGATTGCGGTTCCTGACGAACGAGACGTCGGTGAGCTCGAGGACGCTGGCCATGCAGGCGAGCCTATCGAGCGCGGCGACCCGATCCGCACGGGCGCGCGGGCAGCGGCTGCGGCGCGGCGCCTACCCGGCGGCTGCGGCGCGCTCCGCGATCACGGTGGCGTACAGCTCGCGCGTCTGCTCCGCGATGCGGCCCCAGTCGAAGTGGGTGCGGGCGCGCTCCCGCCCTGCCTCACCCATCCGCTTCGCCGCCTCGGGGTCGGCGACCATGCGCGAGAGCGCATCGGCGAGATCGGCCTCGTAGCGCTCGGGATCCGTCGGCGCGCCGGTGCCATCCTGCACCTGGTCGATCGGCACCACGAAGCCCGTCACGCCATCGTCGATCACCTCGGGGATGCCGCCGGTGCCGCTGCCGACCACCGGCGCGCCGCACGCCATGGCTTCGAGGTTGACGATGCCGAGCGGCTCGTAGACGCTCGGGCAGACGAAGGTGGTCGCGTGTGTCAGCAGTGCGCGCAGAGCCTCGCGCGGCAGCACGTCGTCGATCCAGACGACGCCCTCGCGGGTCGCCTGCAGCTCCTGCACGAGTCCCTTGACCTCCGCCATGATCTCGGGCGTGTCCGGCGCGCCGGCGCAGAGGATCAGCTGCACGTCGTCCGGCAGCGCGCGGGCGGCGCGCAGCAAGTGCGGCAGGCCCTTCTGGCGGGTGATGCGGCCGACGAAGACGATCGACGGATGCTCGGGGTCGAGCCCCAGCGCGCGCGCTCGGCCGGGGTCGGGGTTCGGTGCCCACGACTCCAGGTCGATGCCGTTGTAGATGGTGACGACCTTCTCCGGGTCGAGGGCGGGGTAGGAGCGCAGGATGTCGGCGCGCATGCCGTTGGAGACGGCGATCACGCGGTCGGCGGCCTCGTAGGCACGGCGCTCGATGTCGCTCGAGATGCGGTAGCCGCCGCCGAGCTGCTCGGCCTTCCACGGCCGCAGCGGCTCGAGCGAGTGCGCCGAGACCACGTGCGGCACGCCGTGCAGCTCCTGCGCGAGGCGCCCCGCCTCGTTGGCGTACCAGGTGTGCGAGTGCACGAGCTCGGTACCGGCGACCGCGTCGGCGATCTGCAGGTCGACCGCGAGCGTCTGCAGCGCTCCGTTCGCATCGGCGAGCGAATCGGGCACCTCGTATGCGGTGGTGTCGTGCTCGTCGCGCGGCTGCCCGAAGCAGCGCACCTGCACCTCGATCGTGCGCCGCAGCGCCTTCGCGAGCTCCGTCACATGCACTCCGGCGCCGCCGTAGACCGCAGGCGGGTACTCCTTCGTGAGCAGATCGACGCGCATGGCCTCACCCTACGCCAGCGATCTGCGCGCTTCGCAGTATGCAAATCCTGGCTCCTCACACGTGACTCCCCGTATGGTGAGGCCATGGAGAAGAAGGTCTTCGGAATCGTGCTCGCCGGCGGCGAGGGCAAGCGGCTGATGCCACTCACGGCCGATCGGGCGAAGCCCGCAGTGCCTTTCGGCGGCGCCTATCGGCTGATCGACTTCGCGATCTCCAACCTCATCAACTCCGATCTGCGCAAGATCGTGGTGCTGACGCAGTACAAGTCGCATTCGCTCGACCGGCACCTCTCGCAGGTGTGGCGCATGTCGAACATGCTGAACTCCTACGTCACGTCGGTGCCGGCGCAGCAGCGCACCGGCAAGCACTGGTTCGCGGGCAGCGCCGACGCCATCTTCCAGTCGCTCAACCTGGTCGCCGACGAGAAGCCCGACATCGTGGTGGTGGTCGGTGCCGACCACGTGTACCGCATGGACTTCAGCGACATGATCCGCGCCCACATCGATTCCGGGGCTCGCGCCACGGTCGCGGGCATCCGGCAGCCGATCGAGCTCGCCGACCAGTTCGGCGTGATCGAGGAGGACGAGACGAGCCCCGGCTTCATCAAGGCCTTCCACGAGAAGCCGGCCGACGCCTCTGACCTGGTCGTCGCCCCCGGCGAGGTGCTGGCCTCGATGGGCAACTACGTCTTCGACGCGGATGCGCTGGTCGAGGCGGTCACGGTCGACAACGGGCTCGAGGGCTCGAGCCACGACATGGGCGGCGACATCATCCCGTGGTTCGTCGAGCGCGGCGAGGCCGCCATGTACGACCTCAAGCACAACACCGTGCCGGGCGCGACCGAGCGCGACAAGTACTACTGGCGCGACGTGGGAACCATCGAGTCGTTCTTCGACGCCCACATGGACCTCATCTCGGCGCTGCCGATCTTCAACCTCTACAACCGCGAGTGGCCGATCTACACGCAGATCGTGAACGCGCCGCCGGCAAAGTTCACGAGGGATGCGTGGGGCCGCGCCGCCGACGTCAACGAGGCGATCGTGGGCTCCGGCTCGGTCGTGCAGGGCGCATCGATCGTGCGCAGCGTCGTCGCTCCCTGGTGCGTGGTCGATGCCGGCGCCACGGTCTCCGACGCGATCCTGTTCGACTTCGTCCACGTGGGCGCCGGTGCGGTCGTGCGCCGCGCCATCATCGACAAGGACGTCGAGCTCGGGCCCGGGGTGCAGGTTGGTGTCGACCACGACCTCGACCGCTCGCGCGGCTTCTCGATCTCCGCCTCCGGCATCGTGACGGTGCCCAAGGGCACCAAGATCTTCCAGTGAGCGGCGCCGCCCTGCTGCTGGTCACCGACGTCGACTCCACGCTCATCCGCGATGAGGTCATCGAGCTGATCGCGCGCGCGGTCGGGCCCGCCGCCGAGCGTCACGTGGCCGCGGTCACCGATCGCGCGATGCGCGGCGAGCTCGATTTCGCCGCCTCGCTCGCCGAGCGTCTGCTGATGCTCGAGGGCCTGCCCGCATCCGTGCTCGACGACGTGCGCGAGCAGGTCACCGTCACCGACGGCGTGCCGGAGCTGATCGCCGAGGTGCACGAGCGCGGCGGCGTCGTCGCGGCCGTCTCGGGCGGCTTCCACGAGGTGCTCGACCCGCTGGCGGCGCAGCTCGGCATCGACCATGCGCGCGCCAACCGGCTCGAGGTGGCGGATGGGCGCCTGACGGGCCGCTCGATCGGTCCCGTCATCGACGGTGCGGCCAAGCGCGACACGCTCGAGTCGCTGCGCCTCAACCTGGGCGTGCCGCGCGAGCGCATCGTCGCGGTCGGCGACGGCGCCAACGACCTGCTGATGATGGGAGCGGCGGGCATCTCGGTCGCGTTCTGCGCGAAGCCCGCCGTGCGCGAGCAGGCGAGCCACATCGTCGAGGTGCCCGACTTCCGCGAGCTCATCGCGCTGCTGCCCGCGCCCGCTCGCCCCTGAAAGCAGATGCATGGCGATCGGCGCTCCCGACCGCCGGTTGTGAGCAAACCGTCGTACACCTGCGGAGCGCTCAGCGCTCGAGCAGCGACCTGAGCCGCGCGAGGTCGGCGGCCACCGCCTGCGCGTCGGCCTCGAACGCATCCGCGCTCACGCCGTCCAGGCGTCGCAGCGTGAAGACGACCTCTGCGCCGTGCGGATGCGCCAGCACACGCAGCGGGTTGTGGACGACCGTGCCGTCGGGCAGCGTCACGTCGTGGTCGAGCACGCCGAAGGCGTTGTGCGGCGCGAAGCGCACCCGCACCTCCCCCATCGGAGACTCCAGCACCAGCGCGTCGCCGTCCCTGCGCAGCTCGCCAGTGGCGAGGCCGGCCGCCCAGCGCGGCAGCTGCTCGGGATCACCGGCGAAGGCTGCGACCGCGCGCCAGTCGCGGCGGATGACGACGCTGAGGTGTCGCGACTCCATGCCGGGGATCCGGAGGTCAGTGACCCATGCCGAGGCCGCCATCGACGGGGATGACGGCGCCGGAGATGTAGGCGGCCTCGTCGCTGGCGATCCAGCGCACCACGTTCGCGACCTCCTCGGGGGTCGCGTAGCGGCCGGCAGGGATGGCCTTCTTGTACTCGGCCTGCGTCTTGTCGTCGAGCTCCGCCGTCATGTCGGTCTCGATGAAGCCGGGCGCGATCACGTTGGCGGTGATGCCGCGCGCGCCGAGCTCGCGGGTGATCGAGCGGGCGATGCCCACCAGGCCCGCCTTCGACGCCGAGTAGTTCACCTGGCCGGGGCCGCCGTAGAGGCCGACGACGCTCGAGATCAGCACGATGCGGCCCCACTTGGCGCGCAGCATGCCCTTCGAGGCCCGCTGCGCGACGCGGAAGGCGCCCGTGAGGTTGGTGTCGACGACCTCCGAGAAGTCCTGCTCGCTCATGCGCATCAGCAGCGTGTCGCGGGTGATGCCGGCGTTCGCCACCACCACTTCCACCGGGCCCAGCTCGGCCTCGATCGTCGTGAACGCCGCGTCGACCGAGGCGCTGTCGGTGACGTCGGCGGCCACGGCCAGCGCGCCCTCGGGGCCGGAGCCGTCGCGCGAGGTGATGGCGACGCGGTGGCCGGCGTCGAGGAAGGCCTGCGCGATCGCGCGGCCGATGCCGCGGTTGCCGCCGGTGACGAGGACAGTGCGTGCAGTCATGCCCCCGAGCCTATGCGCAGGCCCATGTGCGCAGGGCCATCGCCCGCGCCACGCGCGTAGACTGATCGGAGCCATGCGAGAGCACAGAGTTCGAGATAGCGCCGGGTCGCTCACCGACCTCCCGATGTCCCCTGACGAGGATCGTCAGAGGCGCTTCCGCACGTACTTCTGGATGATGGTCGTGCGGGTCGCGGCGTTCGGCGTGTTCTTCATCGTGCCCGACTGGTGGAAGCTGATACCCGCGGCGCTGGCGGTCTTCCTCCCGTTCTTCGCGGTCGTCGTCGCGAACGTGTCGACCCGTCCCACGACCGATGGGCTCGAGGCACCCAACGCGCTACCGCCTGGCCCCTCCGCCGCGGCCTCCGCACCACCCGAGACCGGCGGCGCCGCGCCGAGAGGCGACGTGCTGTGAGCCTCCTGTCGATGCTCGACGGCGGCCAGGGCGCGACGCCGTGCTCGGCCTCCGGCTGCAGCGCCGACGCGGCGCACGCGGTGCACTGGCGCAACCCGCGCATCCACTCCGCCGACCGGGTGAAGACCTGGGCCGCCTGTGACGAGCACCGCGACTCCCTCGCCGAGTGGCTGCGCTCGCGCGGCTTCCCGGTGATCGTGACCGCCTTCGGCGAGACCGTGGAGCGGGTCGCCTGATGCTGCGCCTGCTCCGCGAGCCACGCTGGCTCGGCTACCTCTCGCTGGCCGTCGTGTTCGCCATCGTCTGCTGCTTCCTCGCCATCTGGCAGTGGAACCGGCGTGAGGAGGCGCTCACCGCGATCGACCGGCTGGAGTCGAACTACGACCGGGCGCCGGCGGCGGTGACGGATGCGCTGCCCGACCCGGGTGCGTTCGACCCCGACCAGCAGTGGACGCCGGTGCTGCTGCAGGGCGAGTACCTGCCGGACGAGCAGCTGCTGCTGCGCGGCCGCTGGCGCAGCGGCCAGGTCGGGTTCGACGTGATCGCGCCCTTCCGCACCGCCGACGGCACCGTCTTCATCGTCGACCGCGGCTGGATCGACCAGGCGCCCGGCGCCGAGCAGCCGATGACAGAGCCGGAGACCCCCAAGGGTCCGACGACGGTGGTCGCGCGCCTGCGCCCCGACGAGGGCTCGATCGCCGGCCGCGGCGCGCCCGAGGGGCAGATCGCCTCGGTCGACCTGGACGAGCTCGCCGACGCGCTGGGCGAACCGACCTACACCGGCGCATACGGGCTGCTGGTCAGCGAAGACGGCGGCGTGCCCGACGACGTCTCGGTTGCGAGCCGGCCGGTGCTCGACGAGGGCCCGCACCTGTCGTACTCGCTGCAGTGGTACGTGTTCGCGCTCGGCGGCTTCGCCGCGGTCGCGTGGGGCATGCGCGACGAGCTGCGCAGCGCCTCGCCCCAGGAGCGGCCCAAGCGCGTGCGGCGGACCGACGCCGACGTCGAGGACGACATCCTCGATCGCACCTGAGGCGCGCGCAGCGCGATCAGCGGCCGATGATGTCGATCGCCTCGGTCTTCACCGCCGGCAGCCGCCAGTGCAGCAGCTCGCTGGCGATGCGCAGCGCGCACACGAGCACGGCGATGAGCACCATCAGCCACCAGGAGCCGATGCCGAGGCTGACGGCAGCGGCCACCATGCTCGAGCCGATCAGCGCCGGCAGCAGGTAGAGCCGCGACTCGCGGCGGAAGACTGCGGGTACGTCGTTTGCGAGCACGTCGCGCAGCACACCGCCGCCGATGCCGGTCAGCATGCCGACGAAGGCCGCGCCGACCGGCCCGACGTCGTACTGCATCGCCTTGCTCGCGCCGTCGACGACGAAGATGCCCAGGCCGATGGCGTCGAAGACCAGCACCGGCGTGTCGAGCCGGCTCATCCATCGGTGCAGCAGGAACACCAGCAGGGCGCCCACGAGCGCGACCGCGAGCATCCACCAATCGGTGAGCGCAGCCGCCGGTGTCGCGCCGATCAGCACGTCGCGGGCCATGCCTCCGCCGGTCGCGGTGACGACCGCGAGGCCGGCCATGCCGACCAGATCCATGCGCTTCTGCGTCGCCAGCAGCGCACCGGAGAGCGCGAAGGCGAGCACGCCGACAGCATTGAACGACTCCCAGACGACCAGGACCCATCCGCTCAGCTCGTCCATCGCAGCTGCTCCTCCATGCTGTCAGCCGGCGGCGGAATGCCGCCAGAGAAAGGCTAGGCCAGGCCGATGAGCTCGAGGTACTCGGGATTCCAGAGATCCTCGGTGCCGTCGGGCATGATCAGCACGCGCTCGGGGTCGAGCGCCTCGACGGCGCCCTCGTCGTGGCTGACGAGGATGACCGCGCCCTCGTAGGCGCCCAGCGCGCCGAGGATCTCCTCGCGGCTGGCGGGGTCGAGGTTGTTCGTGGGCTCATCGAGCAGCAGCAGGTTGGCGCTGGAGACCACCAGCATCGCCAGCGACAGGCGGGTCTTCTCGCCGCCCGAGAGCACGCGGGCGGGCTTGTCGGCGTCATCGCCGGTGAACAGGAACGAGCCGAGCACGCGGCGCGCCTCCGTGGAGGTGATGTCGGGCGAGGCGGTGAGCATGTTCTGCAGCACGCTGCGCTCGACGTCGAGCGTCTCGTGCTCCTGCGCGTAGTAGCCCACGCGCAGGCCGTGGCCGCGCTCGATCTCGCCGGTGTCGCTCTCGCTGACGCCGGCCAGGATGCGCAGCAGCGTCGTCTTGCCGGCGCCGTTGAGACCCAGGATGACGACGCGCGAGCCGCGATCGACGGCGAGGTCGACCGCCGTGAAGATCTCGAGCGAGCCGTAGGACTTCGACAGGTCGCGCGCCATGATGGGCGTCTTGCCCACCGGCGAGGGCTTCGGGAAGCGCAGCTTCGCCACCCGATCGACGGCGCGCACGTCCTCCAGCCCCGAGCGCATCCGCTCCGCGCGCTTCGCCATCTGCTTGGAGGCGACGGCCTTCGTGGCCTTCGCGCCCATCTTCGCCGCCTGCAGCTCGAGCTGGCTCGCCTGCTTCTCCACGTTCGCGCGCTCGCGCTTGCGGCGCTCGGCGTCGGCCTCGCGCTGCCGCAGGTAGAGCTTCCACGACATGTTGTAGATGTCGATGACCTGGCGATTGGCGTCGAGGTAGAAGACCCGGTTGACGGTCTCCTCGACGAGCTGCACGTCGTGGCTGATCACCAGCAGGCCGCCCTGGTAGCCCTTCAGGAACTCGCGCAGCCACACCACCGAGTCGGCGTCGAGGTGGTTGGTGGGCTCGTCGAGCAGCATCGTGTCGGCGCCCGAGAAGAGGATGCGGGCCAGCTCGATACGACGGCGCTGACCGCCGGAGAGCGTCTCGAGCGGCTGGTCGAGGATGCGGTCGGGCAGCTGCAGGTTGGAGGCGATCGCGGCGCCCTCGGCCTCGGCCGCGTAGCCGCCCAGCGCCAGGAAGCGATCCTCGAGCCGGCCGTAGCGGCGCATGGCGTCGTCGGCGACCGCGCCGCCCTCGCCCATCTGCTCGGTGGCCAGGCGCATGCCCTCGACCAGCTCGCCGATGCCGCGGGCGTCGAGGATGCGGCGCCGGGCGGTCTGCTTGGGGTCTCCCGAGCGCGGGTCCTGCGGCAGATAGCCGATCTCGCCGCTGCGGTCGATCGTGCCGCTGAAGGTGTGGCCGTCGCGGTCGTCGCTGATGCCGGCGAGCACCTTCGTCATGGTCGTCTTGCCGGCGCCGTTGCGGCCCACCAGGCCGATCTTGTCGCCCCCGCTGATGCGGAAGGACACGTCGCTCATCAGCGTGCGAGGGCCCACGGAGAGCTCGAATCCAGACACAGCGATCATGCGCGCAGGAGCCTTCCTCGACAGGGGGTGGGGGTGAGCCCGAGAGAGCGGGCCAGCCGTTCAGCCTATCAGCGCGGACGCCGGCCGCTCAGCGCCAGGGCGCGGCGAGCTCGGCGATCGTCGCCGTGAGCGCCTTCTGCAGCATCGGGCCGAAGGTGACGCGACGGGCACCCAGCGCGCGGATCTCCTGCAGCCCGCCGACGGCCGACCCTTCCAGCGGATGCGCGATGACGTTCACGGGCAGGGTGACCGCCTCGAGCACGGCCGTCAGGGCCGCGGAGTCGGGCACCTTCACCGGGTACAGGCAGCGCGCGCCCGCCTGCTCGGCCAGCAGCATCCGCTCGACCGCCTGCGTCACGGGGTCGCCGCCGTGCAGCTCGGGCTTGACGAAGGCGTCGGTGCGCGCGTTGATGACCACGTCGACGCCTGCCGCGTCGGCTGCGGCGCGCAGGCCCGCGATGTAGTCGGCATGCTCCTGCGGCTCGCGCATGCGGCCCTCGCTGTGCACGGTGTCCTCGATGTTCAGCCCCACGGCGCCCGCCTCCAGCAGGCGCTCGATGAGCTCGGCGGGCGCCGTGTCGTAGCCCGACTCGAGGTCGGCGCTGACCGGCACGTCGGCTGCGGCGGTGATGCGTGCGATGCCCTCGAGCGCGTCATCGAGGCTCATCCCCTCGCCGTCCCGCTGGCCGCGCGCATCGGCGAGCGGGTGGCTGCCGATCGAGATCGCTGCGAAGCCGGCGTCGACCACTGCACGGGCCGACCACGCATCCCAGACGGTCGGGAGCACGACGAAGTCGTCGTGCATGCGCAGCAGGGTGGTGGCCTTGGCCCTCAGATCGCTCATGCAGCCAGGCTAGATCGGCGGCGCCGGAATGGATAGGTGCACCGAGCGGCCATCGCCCCCGCATAGGCTGTCGCTCATGACTGCAGCTGCTGTGCCACTCTCCCGCCGCACCGTGCTCGCCGACGCGCTCGTCGGTCAGCGAACGCTCGCGAAGGACGCCCTGCTCGTCCTCGCCGGCATCACCGTCGTCGCCGCGCTCGCGCAGGCCGAGATCCCGATGTGGCCGGTGCCGATCACCGGCCAGACGCTCGGCGTGATGCTGGTCGCCGCAGCCCTGGGCTTCCGCCGCGGCGTCGCCGCGCTCGTCGGCTACATGGCGCTCGGCCTCGCCGGTGCACCGATCTTCGCCGGCTTCACCGGCAGCATCGCAACGATCGGCAAGCCCAGCTTCGGGTTCATCATCGGCTTCATCGCCACCGCCGCAGTCGTCGGCGCGCTCGCCGAGCGCCGCTGGGATCGTCGCCCCGTGCTCGCCATCGCACTGTTCGGCCTGGCGAGCCTTATCCCCTTCGCCTTCGGCATCCCCTACATGGCGATGGTGCTCGCCACGCTCGGCACCCCGGTGAGCCTCGGCGGCGCACTCGCGGTCGGCTTCCTGCCGTTCATCGTCGGCGGCCTCGTCAAGTGGGCGATCGCCGCCGCGGCGCTGCCGCTCGCCTGGAAGGGCGTGCGGGCACTCGACCGCAGCGCCGGCTGAGCCGGACCCGTCGCGCCACCGGCGCATGCCTCGACCACGCCCGCGCGAGCCGACCGCGCGGGCGTCGTCATGCCCGGGCGAAGCGCGCCGTCGTGGCACCTCATCGACCTCGCGGCGCGCGATGCGCCGTGGAGCGCGTAGCGTTGCGTGCATGACCGACGCGCAGCAGCCCCCTGCCACTGAGCCCGACGCCGAGCGCACGACGTTCGCGAGCCTCGGCCTCCCGCCCGCGATCATGCGCGCGCTCGACGACGTGGGCTACGAGACTCCATCGGCGATCCAGGCCGAGACCATCCCGCTGCTGCTCGCCGGTCGCGATGTCATCGGACTCGCGCAGACCGGCACGGGCAAGACGGCGGCCTTCGCGCTGCCCGTGCTCGCCGCCGTCGACGTCGCGCGCCGCAGCCCGCAGGTGCTGGTGCTGACGCCGACGCGCGAGCTGGCGGTGCAGGTCTGCGAGGCGTTCGAGCGCTACGCGGCGCACCTGGGCGGTGTGCACGTGCTGCCGATCTACGGCGGGCAGGGCTACGGCGTGCAGCTCTCGGCGCTGCGCCGCGGCGTGCACGTCGTCGTCGGCACGCCCGGTCGCATCATGGATCACCTGGCGAAGGGCACGCTCGACCTCTCCGGTCTCACGCACGTCGTGCTCGACGAAGCCGATGAGATGCTGCGCATGGGCTTCGCGGAGGACGTCGAGCAGATCCTGGAGTCGACCCCCGCCGAGAAGCAGGTCGCGCTGTTCTCTGCCACCATGCCGCGGCAGATCCGGGCGATCTCGCAGAAGCACCTGCGCGAACCCGCCGAGGTCACGGTGCGGGCGAGCGCCTCGACCACCCCGAACATCACCCAGCGGGCGCTGTTCGTCTCCTACCAGCAGAAGCTCGAGGCACTCACGCGCGTGCTCGAGGTGGAGCCCTTCGAGGGAGCGATCGTCTTCACGCGCACCCGCAACGAGACGGAGACGGTGGCCGAGCGCCTGCGAGCGCGCGGCTACGCGGCAGCCGCGATCTCCGGCGACGTGGCGCAGCCGCAGCGCGAGAAGACCATCGAGCAGCTGCGCGCCGGCGACCTCGACGTGCTGGTGGCCACCGACGTCGCCGCCCGCGGGCTCGACGTCGAGCGCATCAGCCACGTCATCAACTACGACCTGCCGATCGACACCGAGTCGTACGTGCACCGGATCGGCCGCACCGGCCGCGCCGGCCGCTCGGGCGACGCGATCAGCTTCGTCACCGCGCGCGAGCGCCGCATGCTCGGCGCGATCGAGAAGGCGACGAAGGCGACGGTCACGGTCATGCCGATGCCGAGCGCCGGCGAGGTGAACACCACGCGCCTGGCGCGCTTCGACGACGCCATCACCGCCGCGCTCGCGCAGAGCGACCGCGTGGAGCGCTTCCGCGAGATCGTCGCCCACTACGTCGAGCACCACGACGTGCCGCAGGAGGACGTCGCCGCCGCGCTCGCGGTCGTTGCGCAGGGCGACACTCCCCTGCTGCTGGACGAGGCGGCCGACCGCAAACTCCAGGCCTCGCGCACCGAGCGCGCCCCGCGCGCGGAGCAGGGCAGCCGCGCCGGCGGCGACGAGCAGGGTGAGCGCCGCTCCCGCCGCGGCCCCTCGGACGCGACGACCTACCGCCTCGCCGTCGGCAGCCGGCGCGGCGTCGAGCCCCGCCAGATCGTGGGCGCGCTCGCGAACGAGGGCGGCCTCGGGCGCGACGACTTCGGCCGCATCCAGATCCGCTGGGACTTCACGCTCGTCGAGCTGCCCGAGCTCGACCGCTCGCAGCTCGAGCGCCTGTCGCAGACCCGGATCATGGGTGTGCCCATCGACATCCGTGTCGACACCGGGCGCGCGGAGCGCGGCGGCCGGAACGAGCGCGGCGGGCGCGACGAGCGACGCCAGCGCGACGACCGCGGCGGCCCGGACGACCGGCGCCAGCGCGACGAGCGTCCGCCGCGCAAGCCGCGGCACTGAAGCCGGGGTGCGGCAGGCTCAGTCCTGCGGCTTCCCGATCCGCGGATCGGGCATGACCGTCTCGATGGTGGGCTTGCGCCGAGCGCGCGACCAGACGATGAAGCCGACGAGCGTGAAGACGCCGTAGAAGGCGTACATCAGCGCGGTCGCCCAGTAGCCGGCGCTGAACAGCAGCGGCACGCCGACGAGGTCGACGGCGATCCAGATCAGCCAGAACTCGGTCCAGCCCTTCGCCATCCCGTAGGTGGCCAGCAGCGAGCCGACGAACGTCCACGCATCCGCCCACACCGGCTCGTAGGAGCCGAGCATGCGGAACAGCGGCGTGATGGCGATCGTGCCGAGCACCAGCACGAGCACCAGGCCGCCGCGCTGCGGCCACGACGCCCAGCGGGGCACGATCTGGCCGCCGCCGTCGCGCGCCTGGCGCCACCGGACCCATCCGTAGATGGCGACGGCGATGAACATCACCTGGCGGCCGGCCTGCCCGAGCAGCGCGGGCAGCTCATGGGCCGGATCGAGCAGCGTGCCGAGGAAGACGGTCAGCAGCAGCGCATTGCCGACGATGCCGACCGGCCATGCCCACACCCGCCGCAGCATGCCGCCGAGCGCGCTCGCGAGGCCGAAGGCATTGCCGACGACCTCGCGCAGCAGCAGCTCCTGACCGCCACCGACCGGGATGGTCGCGGTGTAGAGCGAGAGGAGCCAGTCGAGCGGGTCCATCTCAGATGGAGAAGCCCAGCGCCCTCATCATCTCGCGGCCGTCCTCCGTGATCCGCTCCGGACCCCACGGCGGCATCCACACCCAGTTGATGCGGAACTGGTCGACGACGCCGTCGAGCTTCTCAGCCATCTCGGCCTCGATCACGTCGGTGAGCGGGCAGCCCGCGGAGGTGAGCGTCATGGAGACGACCAGCGCATCCTGCTCGTCGTCCCACGCGAGGTCGTAGATCAGACCCAGGTCGACGATGTTGACGTCGAGCTCGGGGTCGACGACGTCCTTCAGCGCTTCGGTCGCCTCGTCGAACTTCGCTGCGTCAACCTCGATCAGAGCCATCAGACACCTGCCTTCAGGTACCGATCGTAGCCCTCCTCCTCGAGGCGGTGGGCCAGCTCGGAGCCGCCCTGCTCCGCGATGCGGCCGTTCACGAACACGTGCACGCGGTCGGGCTCGATGTAGCGCAGGATGCGCGTGTAGTGCGTGATGAGCATGACACCGAGGCCGCTCTCGGCCTTGATCCGGTTCACGCCCTCGGAGACGATGCGCAGCGCGTCGACGTCCAGGCCGGAGTCGGTCTCGTCGAGCACGGCGAACGCCGGGCGCAGGAGCTCCATCTGGAGGATCTCGTGCCGCTTCTTCTCGCCGCCCGAGAAGCCCTCGTTGACGTTGCGCTCACCGAACGACGGGTCCATGCGGAGGTTCTCCATGGCGCCGCGAACGCTGCCGATCCACTCGCGGACGCGCGGTGCCTCGCCCGAGATCGCCGTCTTGGCGGTGCGCAGGAAGTTCGACACCGTCACGCCCGGGATCTCGACCGGGTACTGCATGGCCAGGAACAGGCCGGCGCGCGCGCGCTCGTCGACGCTCATCGCGAGGACGTCCTGGCCGTCGAGCGTGATCGAGCCGCCGTCGACGACGTACCGGGGGTGGCCGGCGATCGTGTAGGCGAGCGTCGACTTGCCAGAGCCGTTGGGGCCCATGATGGCGTGGATCTCGTCGGAGTTGATCGTGAGATCGACACCGCGCAGGATCTCCTTCTTGCCCTGCTCGGTCTCGATGGAGACCTGCAGGTCCTTGATTTCCAGGACGCTCATGGCGCTTCCTTCCTTCGCGGCAGCAGCCGCGTCAATCCGTCTGCTACTGCTGAGTCAGTGGGTTCTGGACGTCGACGAGCACATCGTCGCCGTCGATGGTCACGGGGAACACGGGAACCGGCTCGTAGGCGGGCAGGTTCAAGGGCTTGCCCGTCTTGAGCGCGAACTGCGAGCCGTGCGCCCAGCACTCGATCGCATCGCCCTCGACGAAGCCCTCCGAGAGTGAGATCTCACCGTGCGTGCAGGTATCCCCGATGGCGTGGATGTCACCGGCGGAGTCCTTGACGATCGCGACCGCGATGCCGTCGAGGTCCACCTTCATGGCCGCGTTGACGGCGACGTCGTTCACGCCGCAGGCACGCTGTGCGCTCATGCCCCCGCCTTCGTGGCCGGGGCGAGACCCGCACCGCGGCGCAGCTCCTCCTCGATCGCCTCGGCGAGGCGCTGCTCGATCTCGGGCACCCCGATCTTCTGCACGATCTCCATGAGGAAGCCGATCACGACGAGGCGACGAGCCTCCTCCTCCTCGATGCCGCGCGACTCGAGGTAGAAGAGCTGCTCGTCGTCGAAGCGACCGGTGGCGGAAGCGTGGCCCGCCCCCGCGATGTCGCCGGTCTGGATCTCGAGGTTCGGGATGCTGTCGGCACGCGCGCCGTCGGTCAGCACCAGGTTCTGGTTCTTCTCGTAGCTGTCGGTGTCGGTCGCTCCGTTGCCGATCAGCACGTCGCCGATCCAGACCGAGCGTGCGCCGGTGCCCTGCAGCGCGCCCTTGTAGAGCACGTTGCCGCGGGTCGAGACGCCCTCGTGGAACATGAAGACCTGGCTCTCGATGTGCTGGCCGCTGTCGGCGAACGACAGGCCGTACATGTCGCCCTCGGCGTGGAGGCCGGCGAGGCGCATCGACGGGTTGACGCGCGCGACGCCACCGCCGAAGGAGACCACCATGTGCTTGAGGTACGCGCCCTCGCCCACGACGGCCTGGTGCGAGGAGGCGTGAACGGTGTCGTCCTCCCAGTCCTGCACCGAGATGAGCGTCAGGCGGGCGCCCTCGCGCACGATGATCTCGAGGTTCTGCGCATACAGCGCCGAGCCGGAATGGTGCAGCACGATGGTGCCGACCGATCCCGGCATGGCCTCGATGACGATGTGCGCGTTCGAGTGGCGGTCCGCGCCCTTGCCGATCAGGCGGGCGATGACCGGCTCCTCCTGCACCTGCCCCTCGGGGAGACGGATGTGGAGCGCATTCGCGCAGCGCTTCCAGGCGATCGCGCTGACGACGTCCTCGGGGCGGAAGATCTCGCCGCGCGGCGCGGTGTCGTGACCGGTCGACTCGACCAGCAGGCCGCGGGATTCGAGCTCACCGAGCTGGTAGTCGATGCCGATGTCGTCGCCGGTCTCGGTCTCCTCGTCGACGAACAGCGGCGCGAGCCGCTTGATGTCGGAGAGCCGCCAGTTCACCTCGCGGCCGGTCGGCGTGCCGAACTCGGCCGGGTCGAACGAGGTCGGGCGCTCGGACCGGGTCTGGATGGGGACGAAGGGCTCAGCCGACGTCAGGTGGGCAGGGGTCGTCTCTGTCGCAGTCATCAACCGACGGATCCTTCCATGCTCATCTCGATGAGCTTGTTGAGCTCGAGCGCGTACTCCATCGGCAGCTCGCGGGCGATCGGCTCGATGAAGCCGCGGACGATCATCGCCATCGCCTCGGTCTCCGTCATGCCGCGGGACATGAGATAGAACAGCTGCTCCTCGCTGACCTTCGAGACGGTCGCCTCGTGGCCGAGCACCACGTCGTCGACACGGATGTCGATCGCCGGGTAGGTGTCGGAGCGCGACATCGTGTCGACCAGCAGGGCGTCGCAGACGACGCTGTTGGCGGAGTGGTGCGCGTTCGCATCCACGCGCACCTCGCCGCGGTAGCCGGCTCGGCCGCCGCCGCGGGCGATCGACTTCGAGACGATCGACGACGTCGTGTGCGGGGCCATGTGGATCATCTTCGCGCCGGCGTCCTGGTGCTGGCCGGGGCCGGCGAAGGCCACCGACAGCGTCTCGCCCTTGGCGCGCTCGCCCATCAGGTAGATCGACGGGTACTTCATCGTCACCTTGGAGCCGATGTTGCCGTCGATCCACTCCATGGTCGCGCCCTCTTCGGCGATCGCGCGCTTGGTGACCAGGTTGTAGACGTTGTTCGACCAGTTCTGGATGGTCGTGTAGCGAACGCGGGCGTTCTTCTTCACGACGATCTCGACCACTGCCGAGTGCAGCGAGTCGGATGAGTAGATCGGGGCCGTGCAGCCCTCGATGTAGTGCACGTACGAGCCCTCGTCGGCGATGATGAGCGTGCGCTCGAACTGGCCCATGTTCTCGGTGTTGATGCGGAAGTACGCCTGCAGCGGGATCTCCACATGCACCCCCGGCGGCACGTAGACGAACGAGCCGCCCGACCACACGGCCGTGTTCAGCGCGGCGAACTTGTTGTCGCCAGCCGGGATGATGGTGCCGAAGTACTCCTCGAAGAACTCCGGGTGCTCGCGCAGCGCCGTGTCGGTGTCCATGAAGATGACACCCTGCGCCTCCAGGTCGGCCTGGATCGAGTGGAAGACCACTTCGGACTCGTACTGCGCTGCGACACCGGCGACGAGGCGGCTGCGCTCGGCCTCCGGGATGCCGAGGCGGTCGTACGTGTTGCGGATGTCCTCGGGGAGGTCCTCCCACGTCTGCGCCTGGCGCTCGGTCGAGCGGACGAAGTACTTGATGTTGTCGAAGTCGATGCCGGAGATGTCGGCACCCCACGTCGGCATCGGCTTGCGCCCGAACAGCTGCAGCCCCTTGAGGCGGCGCTCGAGCATCCAGTCGGACTCGTTCTTGAGCTCGGAGATCTCGCGGACCACCTGCTCGCTCAGTCCGCGCTTGGCAATGGCTCCCGCTTCGTCGGAGTCATGCCAGCCGAACTCGTACTGCCCCAGGCTCTCGAGCTCGGGCCGGTCGATCAGGACATCAGACATCGCTCCCCCTTCCACACGTCTATTGCAACCCGGCGGTGCTCCTCGGCATTCCGCGCGGCCCCCGAACCTCCATGGTCGGGCCATAATGAAAGGGCCTTCGCACATGCCTCGCCGCTTGAGCGGCACGGGGGTTCGGAGCCGATGGGCTCCCCACGATCCTATCGCGAACGGCAGGAGAGGTGCACCTTGCTCACGCGCTCGCGCAGCCTGATGATCGCCGCATGGACGACACTGGTCACACAGATCGTCATCGTCGGCACGGGTGGGGCCGTGCGCCTGACCGGATCCGGCCTCGGCTGCTCGCAGTGGCCCAACTGCACCCCCGGCTCGTTCACGCCCGTGCCCGAGCAGGGCATCCACGGCATCATCGAGTTCGCCAACCGCGTCAACGGCGGCATCGTCGTGGGCGTCGCGGCGGTGATGCTCGTGATGGCGCTGGTGCAGCGGGCCGGCAGGCTGATCGTGACCCTCGCAGCGCTCATCCTGGGCCTCACGGTCGCGCAGGCGCTGATCGGTGCCGTCGTCGTCTGGATGGAGCTGCGACCCGACACGGTTGGCGTCCACTTCTACCTCTCGGTGATCCTGGTCGGCCTGGCGGCGGTGCTGGCGTGGAAGGTGGTCGTCGGCCCCGCGGGCCCGCGCACGGCGCCGCGCTGGCAGTCGCTGCTCGTGCACGCCATGACGCTCGTCCTCGCGATCGTGATCTTCGTGGGCGTCCTCACCACCGGGTCCGGGCCGCACGCCGGCGACGGCGGCGCCGCGCGCAACGGCCTCGATCCGGCGATCATGCAGCACGTGCACGCCATCCCCGGCTACGTGCTGCTGGCGCTCGTGCTCGGCGTCGTGGTCGCCGCTGCGGTCCGCGGTCCTCGCGCACACCTGCGCTGGTCGCTGGCGCTGCTGGGCATGATCCTGGTGCAGATCGTCATCGGCATCGTGCAGTCCGACACTGGCCTGCCCGTGCTGCTGGTCGGCATCCACATGGTCGTCTCCGTCGTCATCACGGCGCTGGGCGTCGCGACCGTGCTGTCCCTGCGGCCGTCGGTGCGAGCGGATGCGTCCACAGACGTCGCCGACGCGCTGGACGCCGCGCAGGCGCCCGCCTCGGCCTGATGGCAGGATCGGGCGCATGACCAGCGCCCGGCAGCCCACCGCCACCGACCGACCCGAGGACGGCGGCCTCGGCGACATGCGGCACGGCACGCGCCTGGGCGTGCTCGACATCGGCTCGAACACGGTGCATCTGCTGATCGTCGACGTGCGCCTCGGCGGCCGCCCGGTGCCGCAGCGCTCCCACAAGCTGACGCTGCGCCTGATGCGCTACCTCGATGAGCACGGGACGATCAGCGAGCAGGGCGTCGCCGCACTGCTCGCCGCCATCGGCGAGTGCGCCGCGATCGCCCGTGATGAGCACCTCGACGACTTCGTCGTGATGGCGACGAGCGCGCTGCGCGAGGCGAAGAACGGTGAAGCGGTGATCGCGCGCATCGAGCGCGAGGCCGAGGTGAAGCTCGACATCCTCTCCGGTGCAGACGAGGCGCGGCTCACCTTCCTCGCCGTGCGTCGCTGGTTCGGCTGGTCGGCCGGCCGCATCCTGCTGCTCGACATCGGCGGCGGCTCGCTCGAGGTCGCGATCGGGCAGGACGAGGAGCCCGACATCGCGCTGTCGGTGCCGCTGGGTGCCGGCCGCGCCACCGTCGGCTTCTTCGAGTCCGATCCCCCGTCGCTCGCCAACCAGCGAGCGCTGCGGCTCTACGCGAAGGGCGTGCTCGATGACGCGGTCGCGCAGGTGAAGCCCTTCGGCCGCCCCGACCACGTCATCGGCTCATCGAAGACCATCCGCTCGCTGGCCCGCCTCGCCGGCAACCTGATGCCCGGCGTCGGCGACGGTGATCGTGCCGTGCTGAGCCGCAAGCAGCTCGACGACTGGCTGCCGCGGCTGGCGAAGATGGATGCCGCCTCGCGCTCCGCGCTGCCGGGCATCACGCCCGACCGCACGTTCCAGGTGATCGCCGGCGGCATCGTGCTCTCCGAGGCGATGATGGCGTTCGGCATCAAGGAGCTCGACGTGAGCCCCTGGGCGCTGCGCGAGGGCCGCCTGCTGCAGATGCTCGACCGCGTGTGAGCGGCGGCGCTCAGAAGGGCAGCAGCGGGTCGACGCCGACCGCGAGGAAGACCAGCGTCAGGTAGGTGTTCGAGGCGTGGAAGACGCGCATCGCGCGCAGCTCGACCTTGCCCTTGATCGCGCGGCTGTACAGCCCGTGCGCCTCACCGACGAACCAGGCGCCGGCGATGATCGCCACGCCCGAGTACAGCAGCCCCATGCCGGCGACCGGGATGAGCAGCAGCGTGCACGCGAGCGACGCCCACGCGTAGAGGATGACCTGGATGCCCACCATCGGCTTGCCGCGCACGACACCGAGCATCGGCACATCCGCCGCCTCGTAGTCGTCGCGGTACTTCATCGACAGCGGCCAGTAGTGCGCCGGGGTCCAGAGGAAGACGAGGGTGAACAGGATCCAGGCGGGCCAGTCGAGCGTGCCGGTGACGCCGGCCCAGCCGATGACGACCGGGAAGCATCCGGCGATGCCGCCCCAGACGATGTTCTGCTCGGTGCGGCGCTTGAGCAGCATCGTGTAGATGAGCACGTAGAAGGCGATGGCCGCGAGCGACAGCGCGGCGGCCAGCGGCGTCGCGAAGACCGCGAGCACCACGGTCGAGACCACCGCGAGCGTCCACGCGAACACTCGCGCCTCGGCGACCGAGAGCGTGCCGGTGACGAGCGGCCGCTGCTGCGTGCGGTGCATCACCTTGTCGATGTCGCGGTCGAGGATCATGTTGAACGCGTTCGCGCTGCCGGCGCTCAGGAAGCCGCCGATCAGCGTCGCGACGAGCGCGCCGAGCGGGGGCACGCCGCCGGCGGCCAGGAACATCGTCGGCAGCGCCGTCACCAGCAGCAGCTCGATCACGCGCGGTTTCGTCAGTGCGACGTAGGCGCCTGCCTTGAGCGCGAGCGTCGACCGCTGCGCTGCCTCCGGCTGCCGCTCCGCGTCCGACGGCGTCGAGACGCCTGAGGTGGTCGCGTTGGACATGCAGCTGGTTCCGTTCAGACGAGTTCGGGGAGGCCAGAGGCCAACAGCCATCCTATCCGACCCGCACGCTCATGCTGCCGGAATCGAACCGGGATCGTATGGGCCGGCTCACTATGCTGGACGAGTCGCAACGCCCTCCCCGCCGCGGATTCACTTCGCCGCGCGGGCCGCCCGAAGAAGGAGCCGCCTTGGCATTCGAATGGACCACCAACGACCAGCAGGCAGTCGACACCGCTCGCGTGCTCGCGGCCGACGCCGTCGAGAAGGTCGGCAACGGCCACCCCGGCACGGCGATGAGCCTCGCGCCCGTCGCGCACCTGCTCTTCCAGAAGGTCATGGATCGCGACCCCGCCGACGACCAGTGGATCGGGCGCGACCGCTTCATCCTCTCGGTCGGCCACTCGTCGCTGACGCAGTACATCCAGCTCTACCTGACCGGCTCGGGCCTGGAGAAGACCGACATCGAGTCGCTCCGCACCTGGGGCTCGCTCACGCCCGGCCACCCCGAGTACGGCCACACGAAGGGCATCGAGATCACCACCGGCCCGCTCGGCCAGGGTCTCGCCTCCGCGGTCGGGTTCGCCTACGCGCAGCGCTTCGAGCGCGAGCTGCTCGACCCCGAGGCGCCCGAGGGCGAGAGCCCGTTCGACCACTACACCTATGTGATCGCGGGCGACGGCGACCTGCAGGAGGGCGTCACGAGCGAGGCCGGCTCGCTCGCCGGCCACCAGAAGCTCGGCCGCCTGATCGCGATCTACGACGCGAACCAGATCTCGATCGAGGATGACGTCGACATCGCCTTCACCGAAGACGTCAAGGCCCGCTACGAGGCCTACGGCTGGCAGGTGCTCGAAGTCGCCTGGCGCAAGAGCGACGGGCCGAAGGCACCCGAGTACGTCGAGGATGTCGCAGCGCTGCACGGCGCCATCGTGCAGGCGCAGGGCGAGACCGGCAAGCCGACGCTCATCATCCTCAAGACGATCATCGGCTGGCCGGCCCCCACCAAGCAGGGCACCGGTGGCGTGCACGGCTCGAAGCTCGGCGGCGAGGAGGTCGCGGCGGTCAAGGAGGCGCTCGGCTTCGACCCCGAGCAGTCGTTCCAGGTCGAGGACGCCGTCATCGAGTACACGCGCGGCAACGCCGCGCAGCGGGCATCCGACGCGCGCGGCGCATGGCAGGAGCGCTTCGACGCGTGGGCGACCGCGAACCCCGAGTCGAAGGCGCTGCTCGACCGCCTGCTCTCCGGCGAGCTGCCGGAGGGCGTCGAGGATGCGCTGCCGACGTTCGAGGCCGGCACCGAGGTCGCGACGCGCGCGGCATCCGGCAAGACCCTGAACGCGCTCGCAGCAGTGCTGCCGGAGCTGTGGGGCGGCTCGGCCGACCTTGCGGGCTCGAACAACACCACGCTGGACGACATGGGCTCCTTCGCTCCCCCGCAGCACGCGACCGACGAATTCCCGAACGCCTCCGCGAGCGGCCGCACGATGCACTTCGGCATCCGCGAGCACGCGATGGCGGCGATCCTCAACGGCATCGTGCTGCACGGCCCGACGCGTCCCTACGGCGGCACGTTCCTGATCTTCAGCGACTACCAGCGGCCTGCGCTGCGCCTCGCCGCGCTCATGGGCGTGCACCCCATCCACGTGTGGACGCACGACTCGGTGGCGCTGGGCGAGGACGGCCCGACGCACCAGCCGATCGAGCAGCTCGCGACGCTGCGCGCCATCCCCGGCTTCGAGATCGTCCGCCCGTCGGACGCGAATGAGACCGCCTGGGCGTGGAAGACCATCCTCGAGCGCCGCGACCGGCCGGTCGGCATCGCGCTGAGCCGCCAGAACCTGCCGGTCTTCGAGCGCGGCGACGGCGCGGCATCCGGTGACACCCTCGCGCATGCGTCGAACGTCGCGAAGGGTGCCTACGTGCTCGCCGAGGCCACCGACGGGGCACCGGAGATCATCCTGATCGCCACCGGCTCCGAGGTGCAGCTCGCACTCGCCGCCCGCGAGCAGCTGCAGGCCGACGGCGTCGCCGCTCGCGTCGTCGCGGCACCGTCGCTCGAGTGGTTCGCCGAGCAGTCGGACGAGTACCGCGAGTCGGTGCTGCCGGCGGCCGTCAAGGCGCGCGTCTCGGTCGAGGCGGGGTCGGCGCTCAGCTGGCACAGCGTGGTCGGCGACGCGGGCCGCACGGTGGCGATCGACCACTTCGGTGCGAGCGCCGACTGGCAGACCCTGTTCCGCGAGTTCGGCTTCACGGCGGAGGCCGTGGTCGAGGCCGCTCGCGCATCCATCGAAGCGGCTCGCTGAGCGGGCCCGGCAGGAGACGAGAACATGAATCAGAACACCCAGGCCCTCAGCGACGCCGGCGTCAGCATCTGGCTGGACGACCTCTCGCGCCAGCGCATCACGAGCGGCAGCCTCAAGCAGCTCACGGCGGAGCGGAACGTCGTCGGCGTGACGACGAACCCGACGATCTTCGCGAACGCGATCGCGGCCGGCGAGGACTACGAGGCGGCCGTGCAGGAGCTGGCCGCCGGCGGCGCGAGCGTCGATGAGGTGATCACTGCCCTCACGACGAGCGACGTCGCCGAGGCGTGCGACATCTTCGCCGACCTCTACCGATCCACCGGCGGCGTCGACGGCCGCGTCTCGATCGAGGTCGAGCCCGGCCTCGCCCGCGACACCGACGGCACGATCGCCCAGGCGGCCTCGCTGCACGAGCGCGTCGCGCGCGAGAACGTCCTCATCAAGATCCCCGCCACGCAGGAGGGCCTGGAGGCGATCGCCGCGACCACCGCTGCCGGCATCAGCGTGAACGTGACGCTGATCTTCTCGCTCGACCGCTACCGCGACGTCATCAACGCCTACCTCACGGGCCTCGAGCGCGCGCAGCAGGCGGGCCACGACCTGTCGAAGATCCACTCGGTCGCTTCGTTCTTCGTCTCCCGCGTCGACTCCGAGATCGACAAGCGGCTCGAGCGACAAGGCACCGAGGGGGCCGCGGCGCTCAAGGGCAAGGCGGGCCTCGCGAACGCCCACCTGGCCTACCGCGTCTGGCAGGAGGCATTCGCGAGCGAGCGTGCCCAGGCACTGCTGGAGGCCGGCGCCAACACGCAGCGTCCGCTGTGGGCCTCCACCGGCGTCAAGGACCCGGCGCTGCCGGATACGCTCTACGTCACTGAGCTCGTCGCGCCGCAGACGGTGAACACGATGCCCGAGAAGACCCTCGAGGCGCTCGCCGACCACGGGCAGATCACCGGCGACTCGGTGACCGGCCGGGCCGACGAGGCCGAGGGCGTGCTCGATGCGCTCGACGCCATCGGCGTCTCCTACAACGAGGTCGTCGAGCTGCTCGAGACCGAGGGTCTCGAGAAGTTCGACGCATCGTGGGCCGAGCTGGTGCAGACCGTGCAGGAGCACATGGGACAGGGAGCGCAGGCATGACGTTCTCCATCAACGCCTCCGGCGCCGCGGCCGAGGCGATCGAGCGGGTCGTTCCGCAGCTCGTCGCCGACGGAGTGGCCGGCAGGCTCGTCTCCGGCGACGCCACGCTCTGGGGCGAGGCCGCAGAGGCCGAGGCGTCGATCCGGCTCGGCTGGGTCGAGGCGGCCGCAGGCACGCGCGGGCTCGTCGACGACATCGAGGCGCTGCGCAAGCAGCTGCGCGAGCAGGGCGTCGACCGCATCGCGCTGGCCGGCATGGGCGGTTCCTCGCTCGCGCCGGAGGTCATCACCCGCACCGAGGGCGTCGACCTGATCGTGCTCGACTCCACCGAACCGTCACAGGTGCGCAGGGCACTGCGGGACGGCCTGGCCCGCACGGCGCTCGTGGTCTCTTCGAAGTCGGGCTCCACGCTCGAGACCGACAGCCAGAAGCGCGCGTTCGAGGCCGCCTACCGCGACGCGGGCATCGACCCGGCAGAGCGCATCATCGTGGTCACCGACCCGGGCTCGCCGCTCGACGGCGAGGCTCGCCGCGCCGGCTACCGGGTGTTCAACGCCGACCCGAACGTGGGCGGGCGCTACTCGGCGCTCACCGCATTCGGCATCGTCCCCTCCGGGCTGGCCGGCGTCGACGTGCGCGAGCTCATCGATGAGGCGATCGCCGCGCTGCCCGAGATCAGCGAGGACTCGGCCGACAACCCCGGGCTCAGGCTCGCCGCCGCGATCGCCGCCACGAAGCCGCTGCGCGACAAGACCGGCATCGTCACCGACGGCACGCACATCGTCGGTCTCGGCGAGTGGGCCGAGCAGCTGATCGCCGAATCCACCGGCAAGGAGGGCATCGGCCTGCTGCCGATCGTGCTCGAGAAGGACGCGCCCGAGCTGTCGGCCGACCTGGCCGACCTGCAGGTCGTGCGCCTGGTGGGCTCCGCCCGTGACACGCGCGAGGTGGCCGAGGGCGAGGTCGAGGTGGCGGGCACGCTCGGCGCACAGCTGCTGGTGTGGGAGTTCGCCGTGGCCGTCGCCGGTCGCATCCTGGGCATCAACCCCTTCGACCAGCCGGACGTCGAGTCGGCGAAGATCGCGGCGCGCGGCCTGCTCGACTCGCTCGAGCCGCCGGCAGCGCCGGCCGCAATCGACGGCGGCATCGAGGTGCGCGGCACCGCCGGCGTCGCACTCGAGACCGTGGACGCATCCGTCGATGCCCTGCTCGCGCAGCTGGCCGAGGGCGGCTACCTGGCGATCCACGCCTACCTCGACCGGATCGGCCAGCCGCGCTTCGAGCGGCTGCGCGCCGCCTTCGCAGCGCGCACCGGGCGCCCGGTGACGTTCGGATGGGGCCCGCGATTCCTGCACTCCACCGGGCAGTACCACAAGGGCGGCACGCCCAACGGGGTCTTCCTGCAGCTGCTGGGCACGCCGCACGAGGATCTCGAGATCCCCGGTCGGCCGTTCACGTTCGGCCAGCTGATCCAGTCGCAGGCATCCGGCGACGCGAGCGTGCTCGCCGAGCACGGCCGGCCCGTGCTGACGCTGACGCTGGACGACCTGGACGAGGGCCTCGATCGGCTCCTCGCCGCAGCCGCTCGATGAACGACGCAACGGCCGGGGCGGCGCAGACCGTCCCGGCCGTGCCCATCTCGGCCGGCCACAATCCCCTCCGTGACGCCACCGACCAGCGACTCACGCGCATCCCGGGACCGAATGCGCTGACCTTCTTCGGCGTCACCGGCGACCTTGCGCGGAAGAAGCTGCTGCCGGCGGTCTACGACCTCGCCAACCGCGGTCTGCTGCCCCCGGGCTTCGGCCTGGTCGGCTTCGGCCGCCGCGACTGGACGCACGAGCAGTTCGCCGAGGTGGTCCGCGAGGCCGTGCAGCAGCACGCCCGCACCTCCTTCCGCGAGTCGGTCTGGCGGCAGCTCGCCGAGGGCATCCGCTTCGTGCAGGGCGACTTCGACGACGACGCGGCCTTCGACCGGCTGGCAGAGGTGCTGGCCGAGCTCGACACCGCCCGCGGCACGATGGGCAACCACGCCTTCTACCTCTCGATCCCGCCCAACGCCTTCCCGCTTGTCACCCAGCAGCTCAAGCGCTCCGGCCTCGCCGAGGGCGCGGCCGATCGCTGGCGGCGCGTGGTGATCGAGAAGCCCTTCGGCCACGATCTGGCCTCTGCGCGTGAGCTCAACGAGGTCGTCGAGTCGGTCTTCCCGGCCGACAGCGTCTTCCGCATCGACCACTACCTCGGCAAGGAGACGGTGCAGAACATCCTGGCGCTGCGCTTCGCCAACGCGCTGTGGGAGCCGATCTGGAACGCCAACCACATCGACCACGTGCAGATCACGATGGCTGAGGACATCGGCGTGGGCGGCCGCGCCGGGTACTACGACGGCATCGGCGCCGCCCGAGACGTGATCCAGAACCACCTGCTGCAGCTCTTCGCGCTCACCGCCATGGAGGAGCCGGTGTCGTTCGACGCCGCCGACCTCCGGGTCGAGAAGGAGAAAGTGCTGCGCGCCGCGCGGGTGCCGCTCCCCCTCGAGCACTCGACGGCTCGCGGCCAGTACGGCGGCGGCTGGCACGGCGGCGGCCAGGTGCGGGGCTTCCTGGAAGAGGAGGGCATGCGCCCGGACTCGGCCACCGAGACCTACGCCGCGGTGAAGCTCGAGGTCGACACACGCCGCTGGGCGGGCGTGCCGTTCTACCTCCGCGCCGGCAAACGGCTCGGCCGCCGCGTGACCGAGATCGCGATCGTCTTCAAGCGCGCGTCGCAGTACCTCTTCGAGGATTCCGCGCTGCGCACGATGGGCGAGAACGCCCTGGTGATCCGCGTGCAGCCCGACGAGGGCGTCTCGATGCGGTTCGGCTCGAAGGTGCCGGGCCCGGGCATGCACGTGCGCGACGTGACGATGGACTTCGGCTACGGCCACGCCTTCACCGAGGAGAGCCCCGAGGCCTACGAGCGGCTCATCCTCGACGTGCTGCTGGGCGACCCGCCGCTGTTCCCCCGCCACGAAGAGGTCGAGCTCTCCTGGAAGATCCTCGACCCCATCGAGCAGCACTGGGAGCAGCAGGGCGGACCCGTCGAGCAGTACCAGCCCGGCTCCTGGGGCCCGCAGGGCGCGCACGAGCTGCTCGCGCGCGACGGCAGGCACTGGAGGCGACCGTGATCATCCGACTTTCCCGCACCAACACCGCAGAGGTGCAGCGGCGCATGCTGGAGATCCGCGACGAGGGCGGCGTCGTCGCGCTCGGCCGTGTGCTCACGCTGGTCGTGCACACCCAGATCGGCGCCGAGGAGGAGGCGATCAGGGCGGCCAACCAGGCCTCCCGCGAGCACCCGATGCGCGTCATCGTGGTCTCCCGCAACCCCGACAGCATCAATGCGGGCGAAGAGGCGCGCCTCGATGCCGAGCTGCGGGTGGGTGCCGACGCCGGCGCGAGCGAGGTGGTGCTGCTGCAGTGCTACGGCGAGCTCGGCTCGCACCTGCTCGGCATCGTGCAGGGCCTGCTGCTGCCGGATGCACCGGTGGTCGCCTGGTGGCCCAGCTTCATGCCCGAGACGCCCTCGGCGTCGCAGCTGGGGCAGATCTCGCAGCGCCGCATCACCGACTCCGGCAAGCAGGCCGATCCGCGCCAGGCGATCCTGACGCTCGCTGGCTGCTACACGCCGGGCGACACCGACCTGGCGTGGACGAGGCTGACGAACTGGCGCGCGCACATGGCCGCACTGCTCGACCAGCCGCCCTACGAGCCGGTGCGCTCCGGCGTCGTCATCGGTGACCTGGCCAACCCGAGCGTGCACCTCATGGCCGGCTGGCTGCGCCTGCGGCTGCGGGTGCCGATCGAGCAGATCGAGGCCGGCGACACCCCGACCGGGTCGAGCGGACTGCACGCGGTCGAGCTGCGGCGCGAGAGCGGCTCATCGTCGCTCACGCGCATGCGCGATTCGGTCGGCGTGCTCCAGCAGCCCGGACAGCCCTCGCACAACGTCGCGCTCTCCACGCGCGGCCTCGAGGACCAGCTGGCGGAGGAGCTGCGCAAGCTCGACGCCGACGACATGTATCGACAGGTCCTGCTGTCGATCGCAGAGGAGCCCCGATGAACGTCATCACCCACCGCGATCGCGCGGCGCTCGTCGCGCAGACGGCCGACCGGCTCACCGCGCTGCTCGGCGAGCTGATCGCCACGCAGGGACGCGCGACGGTCGCCGTCACCGGCGGCTCGGTCGGCATCGAGCTGCTCGCCGCGCTCGCCGACCGCGACATCGACTGGCAGCACGTCGTCATCACCTGGAGCGACGAGCGCTACGTCGCGGCCGACTCCCCCGACCGCAACGCCCGGCAGGCACGCGAGGCGCTGCTCGACCTGGTGCCGATCCCGGCAGAGAACGTGCGCGAGCTGCCCGCCGACGACGGCACGCCGCTCGATGCGGCCGCTGCCGCGGGCAGCGCGCTGCTCGAGTCGCTCGGCACGATCGACCTGACGCTGCTGGGCATGGGCCCGGATGCGCACATCGCGTCGCTCTTCCCCGGCATGCCGGGCGTGCTGCAGCCGGGCGTCGCGGTGATCGCCGTCACCGACTCCCCCAAGCCGCCGCCCTCGCGTCTGAGCTTCACGGTCGGCGCGATCAACGCATCCGACCGTGTCTGGCTCATCGTCGCCGGTGCGGACAAGGCGGAGGCCGCCGCGCTCGCACGCAGCGGCGCAGCCCCGGAGACAGCGCCCGCCGGCACCGCGCAGGGCCGCGAGGAGACGCTCATGCTGCTGGACGCCGAAGCGGCCGCCCTCCTGGAGGAGGACGGCCGCTGAGGTCGGTGTCGTCTCGATGCGCCCCTTCGGGCTGACCGACGGACGCAGGTCGCGTCAGCCGCGACCCTCTGCCGAGCGGAGCTTCTGCAGCGCCTCGTCGAGCAGCTGCGTCGACTCCTCGGGCGTGCGGCGCTCCTTCACGTAGGCGAGGTGCGTCTTGTAGGGCTCGTTCTTCGCCACCGAGGGCGGGTTCTCCTTGTCACGGCCGGCCGGCAGACCGGTCGACGGCGAGTCGATCACCTCGGGGATCTCGTCCTCGGGCAGGTCGGCCGCGAAGTAGCGGACCGTCTCGTTGCCCATGGCGTCCCAGTAGGAGATCGCCACGCGCTCGGCGTGGAAGCCCCGGTCCTGCTCGCCCATGGGGCCCGCGCCGACGCGCGAGCCGCGGATTGCACTGCCACCGGAAGCCATCAGATCCCCGCAAACTTGGTGATGAGTCCGAGCACCACGATCGAGGCGAGCCATGCGAGGCCCACGACCACGGTGATCGTGTTGAGGTTGCGCTCAGCCACGCCGGATGAGCCGATCGAGCCGCCCACGCCGCCGCCGAACATGTCGGACAGGCCGCCGCCGCGGCCCTTGTGCAGCAGGATGAACAGCGTCAGCAGCACCGAGGTGACGCCGAGGATCACCTGCATGACGATCTGGAGAATCTCCACTAGCCCTCTTTCTCAATTCCTCGGCCGAAGCCGCGACCGTGCGCGCGACGCGACGACGGCGCACGGGAAGTCCAACGAGCATCCTACCGCAGGGATTCCCGAGCATCGGGCTCGGCCCTGCGCGCCGCTCAGGTGCCGACGTGCTGCCGGTACCTCGCGATGGCCGCGAACTCCGCCGCGTCGAGGCTCGCGCCGCCCACGAGTGCGCCGTCGACGTCGGGCTCGCGCATGAAGCCGGCGATGTTGCCCGACTTGACGCTGCCGCCGTAGAGGATGCGCGTCGCCGCGGCTGCCTCGTCGCCACGCACCTCAGCGATCGTCTGCCGCAGCGCCTGGCACACCTGCTGCGCCTGCTCCGACGTGGCCGCCTGACCCGAGCCGATCGCCCAGACCGGCTCGTAGGCGACCACGATCTCACCGGAGTCGGGCAGCTCGGCGAGCACATCGCGCAGCTGCTGCACGGGCACTGCGGAGGCGCCGTGCTGCTCCAGATCCTCGGCGGTCTCCCCCACGCAGATCACCGGGGTGACCCCGTGCTGCAGCGCGGCCGCGGCCTTCCTGCCGACCACCGCATCCGTCTCGTGGTGGTCCTGCCGACGCTCGGAGTGGCCGACGATGGCGTAGGCGCACTCGAGCTTGGCCAGCATGCTCGCCGAGACCTCGCCGGTGTGGGCGCCGGACTCGTGCTGCGAGACGTCCTGCGCGCCGAAGCGCAGCTCGAACTTCTCGGCCGAGACCAGCGTCTGCACGCTGCGCAGATCGGTGAAGGGCGGGAAGACCGCCACTTCGACTGCCGCATGGTCGTGCTTGCCGTCCTGGAGGGTCCATGCGAGCTTCTGCACGAGCGCAATCGCCTGCAGGTGGTCCTGGTTGAGCTTCCAGTTGCCCGCGATGAGCGGAACGCGGTCTGCCTTCGGTGTGGTCACAGGCCCAATGCCTCCAGTCCAGGGAGGCGGGCGCCCTCGAGGAATTCGAGGCTCGCACCGCCGCCGGTCGAGATGTGGCCGAACGCGTCGTCGGCGAAGCCCAGCTGCCGCACCGCAGCGGCCGAGTCGCCGCCGCCGACGACCGAGAGGCCGTCGATCTCGGTGAGCGCCTGCGCGACGGCCTTGGTGCCGTGCGCGAAGGCCGGCATCTCGAACACGCCCATCGGGCCGTTCCAGAACACGGTCGCGGCGCTGCGGATGGCCTCGGCGAACGCGGCAGCCGAATCCGGCCCGATGTCGAGGCCGATGCCGTCCTTGCCGAAGCTCGACTGCCCGATCGCGTCGGCGGCGACCGTCTCGTGCTCGGCGTCGGCGTCGAAAGCGGCTGCGACGACGATGTCGGTGGGCAGCAGCAGCTCGACGCCGAGCTCCTTCGCCTGCTGCAGGTAGCCGCGCACGCGGTCGAGCTGGTCGTCCTCGAGCAGGCTCGAGGCGACGCCGTGGCCCTGCGCAGCGAGGAAGGTGAAGAGCATGCCGCCGCCGATGAGCAGCCGGTCGACGCGCGGCAGCAGGTGCTCGATCACGCCGAGCTTGTCGCTCACCTTGGAACCGCCGAGCACGACCGCGTAGGGGTGCTCCGGCGAGTCGGTCAATCGTGAGAGCACCTCGAGCTCGCGCTCGACGAGCATGCCGGCGGCGCTGGGCAGCGCCTTGGCGATCTCGTACACGCTCGCCTGCTCGCGATGGACGACCCCGAAGCCGTCGGAGACGAAGACGTCGGCGCCCGCCGCCAGCTCGCCGGCGAACGCGGCGCGCTCGTCGGCATCCTTGCTGGTCTCGCGGGGATCGAAGCGCAGGTTCTCGAGCAGCGCCAGCTGCCCGTCCTGCAGGGCGGTCCGGACGCGCTCGGCGTCCTCGCCGACCGTGTCGGTCGCGAAGGCGACCGAGGTCTCGAGCAGCTCGCCCAGCCGCGCGGCGACCGGCTCGAGCGAGTACTGCGCCTCCGGCGCGCCCTTCGGACGGCCGAGGTGGGACATCGCCACCACCTTCGCGCCCTGCTCGAGCAGGGCGCGAAGGGTTGGCAGCGATGCGACGATCCGGCCCTCGTCGGTGATGGCGCCGTCCTGCAGCGGGACGTTGAAGTCGCAGCGGATGAGGACGGTCTTCCCGGCGAGATCGCCGAGCGTTGAGAGGGTGCGGATCGCCATGCGGATCAGAGCTGCGAGCCGACGTGCTCGGCGAGGTCGACCAGACGGCAGGAGTAGCCCCACTCGTTGTCGTACCACGACGAGATCTTCACCTGGTCGCCCATGACGCGGGTCAGGCCCGAGTCGAAGATGGACGAGTACGGGTTGCCGACGATGTCGGACGAGACGATCTCATCCTCGGTGTACTGCAGGAAGCCCTTGAGCGGTCCCGACTCGGCGGCAGCCTTGTACGCCGCGTTGATCTCGTCGACCGTGAGGCCGTCCCGGGTCGTCACCGTCAGGTCGGTGATGGAGCCCGTGGGCACGGGCACGCGCAGCGCGTAGCCGTCGAGCAGGCCGTTGAGCTGCGGCATGACCAGGCCGATCGCCTTCGCCGCCCCGGTGGAGGTGGGGATGACCGACAGCGCGGCGGCGCGGGCGCGACGCAGGTCGCTGTGCGGGCCGTCCTGCAGGTTCTGGTCTGCGGTGTACGCGTGCACCGTCGTCATCAGTCCGCGCTCGATGCCGAACGACTCGTGGAAGACCTTCGCCAGCGGAGCGAGGCAGTTGGTCGTGCAGGAGGCGTTCGAGATGACGTGATCGGTCTCGGGGTTGTAGTCGTGGTGGTTGACGCCCATCACGAACGTGGGCGCCGGACCCTTGGCGGGAGCGGAGAGGATGACCTTCTTCGCGCCCGCGGCGATGTGCGCGGATGCCGCGTCGACCTTCGTGAAGCGGCCGGTCGACTCGATCACGACGTCGACGTCGAGCTCGCCCCACGGCAGCTTGGACGGGTCCTTCTCCTCGAGCGCGCGGAACTGGTCGTCGCCCACCGTGATGGTGCCCTCGTCGAAGCTCACCGGTGCCTCCATCGGTCCGGAGACCGAGTCGTACTTGAGCAGGTGGGCGAGGGTCTTGTTGTCGGTGAGGTCGTTGACCGCGACGACGTCGATGTCAGCGCCCTGGGCAAGCGCTGCACGCACGAAGTTGCGGCCGATCCGACCGAAGCCGTTGACGGCTACCTTCAGAGTCATGGGATGTCTTTCCTGACTGTCGGGATGGAAGGGCCCCGGACGTCGTGCCCGGGGCCCCGGTCACATGGTGACGTTCTTGATCAGCGGACGATGAGTCCCGCGGTCTGCGCCTTGGCGGCGTCGAATCGAGCCTGCGCGTCCTGCCAGTTCACGATGTTCCAGAACGCCTTGACGTAGTCGGCCTTGACGTTCAGGTAGTCGAGGTAGAAGGCGTGCTCCCACATGTCGAGCATGAGGATCGGCTGGGCGCCGACGGGCACGTTGCCCTGCTGGTCGAAGAGCTGGAAGACATTCAGCCGCGAGGCGATCGAGTCCCACGCCAGCACCGACCAGCCCGAGCCCTGAATGCCCGTGGCGTTGGCCGTGAAGTGCGCCTTGAACTTGGCGAAGTCGCCGAAGAACTCGCCGATCGCGGCTTGCAGCTCACCCTCGGGCTCACCGCCGCCGTCGCCGGCGAGGTTGTTCCAGAAGACGGTGTGGTTGGTGTGCCCGCCGAGGTTGAACGCAAGGTCCTTCTCGAGCTTGTTGATCGCGCCGAAGTCATCGGCGTCACGCGCGGCCTGCAGCTTCTCGAGCGCGGTGTTCGCGCCGTCGACGTAGGCCTTGTGGTGCTTGTCGTGGTGGAGCTCCATGATCTTCGCCGAGATGTGGGGCTCGAGCGCCGCGTAGTCGTACGGCAGGTCGGGAAGTGTGTAGACGGCCATGGGATTCATCCTCTCTTGCGCGCGCTGCGCGCCGATTGGTCAGTTCGATCCTAGCCACCGGCACCCTGGACGAAACAGGTGCCGGAGGGTCTTGTCAGACGTCGATGTCCTCCGGCACTGCGGACTCGGTGCCAGGGATGCCCTGGTCCTGAGCGGAGCGGTCGGCCATCGCCAGCAGACGCCGGATGCGGCCGGCGACCGCGTCCTTCGTCATGGTCGGCTTCGCGAGGTGCCCGAGCTCGTCCAGACTCGCGTCGCGGTTCTCGAGCCGCAGCCTGCCCGCGTAGGCGAGGTGCTCCGGCACCTCCGGGCCCAGGATCTCGAGGGCGCGCTCGATGCGCGCGCACGCGGCCACGGCGGCCTGCGCGCTGCGGCGCAGGTTGGCGTCGTCGAAGTTCACCAGCCGGTTCGCCGTGGCGCGGACCTCGCGGCGCTGCCGCAGCTCGGCCCAGGCCTGCACCGTCTGGTGGGCACCCATGGTCGTCAGCATGCGCGAGATCGGCTCGCCCTCGCGGATGACGACGCGGTGCGCGCCGCGCACCTCGCGCGACTTGGCGGGCACGCCGAGGCGGCCGGCGGCGCCCACGAGCGCCATGGCGGCCTCGTTGCCGGGGCACGCGACTTCCAGCGCGGCGGAGCGGCCCGGATCCGACAGCGAACCCTGGGCGAGGAACGCGCCGCGCCAGATGCCCGCCAGATCCTCGAGGGAGCCGGTGGTGACCTTGTTGGGGAGCCCGCGCACCGGCCGGCGCCGCGCATCCATCAGTCCGGTCTGCCTGGCGAGCGTCTCGCCCTCGGCGATCACGCGCACCAGGTACGCGCCGGTGGTGCGATTCGACGAGGAGGAGATCTTCGCGATCTCGGCGCGCACGCCGTACAGCTCGAGGATGCTCTTGGCGAGCCTGCGAGCGGCAGCGGCCGAGTCGAGCTCGCTCTCGACCGCGACGCGGTTCGAGATCACGTGGAGTCCGCCGGCGAACCGCAGCAGGGTCGCGACCTCTGCCGCCTTCGTCTGAGGCCTCGTCACGCGGACCCGCGCGAGCTCCTCCTTGACGTCGTCGGTCAGTGCCACGCCTGCTCCTCTCGTCATTCGCGCCCCAGATCTCGATGCTTCACGGCGACGCGCAGCCCCGGCATGCCGGAGAGCCGCTTCGCCAGGTGCTCCGCGGTGGCCACCGATCGGTGCTTGCCACCGGTGCACCCTACGCCCAGCACAGCGTGCAGCTTGTTCTCACGGACATAGCCGGCCAGCACCGGCCGCAGCGCCTCGACGTAGCGGTCGAGGAACTCCTGCGCGCCCTCCTGCTGGAGCACGTAGTCGGAGACGACGGCCTCGGTGCCGTCGTGCCCGCGAAGATCGGGGATCCAGAACGGGTTCGGGAGGAAGCGCATGTCGGCGACCAGGTCGGCGTCGACCGGCAGCCCGTACTTGAAGCCGAAGCTCATCACCGTCAGCGTCACCTCGAGCTCGCCGCCGGGGGCGAACCGCTCGCCGACGCGCGTCGTCAGCTGGTGCGGGTTGAGCCCGGTGGTGTCGAGCAGATCGTCAGCCATCCCGCGCAGCGGCTCGAGCCGGGTGCGCTCCATGCGGATGCCGTCGAGGATCGTGCCGTCGCCCTGCAGCGGGTGCGGCCTGCGCACCTGCTCGTAGCGCCGCACCAGCTCGGCGTCGCTCGCCTCCAGGAACATCACCCGCACCGAGTGCTCGGCGCGCAGCATCTCGACGAAGCGCTTGGCGTCGTCGAAGAGCGCACCGCCTCGCACGTCGACGACGATCGCCAGCTTCGGCTCGGTGGATGCGTTGGTGGCGGCCGTGCGCACGAGCGCCCGCAGCATCGTGGGAGGCAGATTGTCGACCACGAACCAGCCGAGGTCCTCGAGCGCGTTCGCGACGGTCGTCCTACCGGCACCGGACATCCCAGTGATGATGACGATCTGTCTGGCGTTCACGCTTGCTGTCCCTGTCGCTCGGCTGCTCCCCCCATCGTATCGGCGCTGAGCCTGTGCGCCACGGTCGCCGCCAGAGCCCGCCCGATGCCGGGCACCTCGGCGAGCTGCTCGGCGCTCGCGGCGCGCACGCGCTTGGCGGAGCCGAAGTGCTTCAGCAGCGCACGCACCCTGCCGGGGCCGAGGCCCGGGATGGTGCTCAGCTGCGACTCGATCGCGCTCGAGCGCTTCTGGCGCTGGTAGCTGATGGCCACCCGGTGCGCCTCGTCGCGCAGTCGCTGCACCAGGTAGAGGGCCTCACTCGTGCGCGGGAGGATCACCGGATACTCGTCGTCCGGCAGCCAGAGCTCCTCGAGCCGCTTCGCGATGCCGGCCAGTGCGACGCCTCGCACGCCGGCCTCGTCGAGCGCGCGCTTGGCGGCCTGCACCTGCGGCCGGCCGCCGTCGACGAGCAGCAGCTGCGGGGTGTACGCGAAGCGCGTCCCGGTGTCCTCCGGGTCGCCCTCGGCGATGTACCGGGCCCTGCGCGTCATGATCTGGTAGATCGAGTCGGTGTCGTCGGTGGTCTCGGCGATCGCGAACTTGCGGTACTGATCCTTGCGAGGCAGGCCGTCCTCGAACACGACCATCGAGGCGACCACCCCGGTGCCGCCCAAGTGCGAGACGTCGAAGCACTCGATGCGCAGCGGCGCCTCACTCATGCCCAGCGCCTCCTGCAGGTCGGCGAGCGCCTGCGAGCGCGTCACGTAGTCGCTGGTGCGCTTGGTGCGCGCAACCTGCAGCGCGTGCGCGGCGTTCACGGTGGCCGAGTCGGCGAGCTTGCGCTTCTCCCCCCGCTGCGGCACCCGCACGGCGACCCGGCCCGGCAGGCCGTGCTCGCTGCGGCGGTCGGTGAGCCAGATCTCGACCTCGTCGGCGGCATCCGGCTGCTTGGGCAGCAGCACCTCGCGGGCGGGCGGGTCACCGGTCTCGTAGGCGATGCGCAGGATCTGGGTGGCGAGCTCGCCGTCGGTCAGGTCGATCTCAGTGTCGACCACCCACGACTTGGTGCCGCGGATGCGTCCGCCGCGCACCGCGAAGAGGTGCACGGCCGCGCTGAGCTCGTCATGCACGAGCCCGAACACGTCGGCGTCCACCCGGTCGGAGAGCACGACGCTCGTGCGCTCGAGCACGGTCTGGAGCGCGGAGAGCTGGTCGCGGAGCCTCGCGGCGCGCTCGAACTCGAGCCGGGCGCTGGCGCGCTGCATCTCCTCGCGGACCCGGTCGACGAACTCCTGGTCGCCGCCGTTCATGAAGGTGACCAGGTCACGTGCGGTGGCGCGGTGCTCGTCGAAGCCGACGCGGCCCACGCAGGGAGCGGAGCACTTGCCGATGTCACCCAGCAGGCACGGCCGGCCGCTGCGCTCGGCGCGGTCGTAGACCGACTGGCTGCAGGAGCGCATCGGGAAGGCCTTCAGCAGCAGGTCGAGCGTCTCGCGGATCGCCCAGACCTTCGTGTACGGGCCGAAGTAGCGGGCGCCGCGCAGGTTGCGATTGCGGGTGATGAGGGCGCGGGGCACGTCGTCGCCCATCGTCACGGCGAGGTACGGGTACGACTTGTCATCCCGGAACTGCACGTTGAACGGGGGCTCGTACTCTTTGATCCAGGTGAACTCCAGCTGCAGCGCCTCGAACTCGCTCGCCACGATGGTCCACTCGACCCGCACGGCCGTCAGCACCATCCGCCGAGTGCGCTCGTGGAGCGTCTCGAGCGGCTGGAAGTAGTTCGCCAGCCGCTGCCGCAGGTTCTTCGCCTTGCCCACGTACAGCACGCGCTCGTGCTCGTCGCGGAACCGGTAGACGCCCGGGGCGGTGGGGATGGTGCCGGCGGCGGGCTTGTACGCGACGGTGCGCGACGGTGCGGGCGTCATCGCACTCCTGCGCCGAGCATCTCCTTCAGGAAGCTGCCGGTGTAGCTCTCGGGCACCTCCGCGACCTCCTCTGGCGTGCCGGTGGCCACGACCATGCCACCGCCGCTGCCGCCCTCGGGGCCTAGGTCGATGATCCAGTCGGCGCTCTTGATCACGTCGAGCGCGTGCTCGATGGTCAGGACCGTGTTCCCCTTCTGCACCAGGCCGTCGAGCACCTCCAGCAGCTTGCGCACGTCATCGAAGTGCAGGCCGGTGGTGGGCTCGTCGAGCACGTAGATGGCGCGACCGGAGGTGCGGCGCTGCAGCTCGGTGGCGAGCTTGACGCGCTGCGCCTCGCCGCCGGAGAGCGTCGTCGCTGACTGCCCCAGCCGCACGTAGCCGAGGCCCACGTCGACGAGCGTCTTGAGGTAGCGGTGGATCGAGGAGATGGGCTCGAAGAAGCCCGCGGCCTCCTCGATCGGCATCTCGAGCACGTCGGCGATCGACTTGCCCTTGTAGTGCACCGAGAGGGTGTCGCGGTTGTAGCGCTTGCCGTGGCATACCTCGCACTCGACGTAGACGTCGGGCAGGAAGTTCATCTCGATCTTGAGCGTGCCATCGCCCTGGCAGGCCTCGCAGCGGCCGCCCTTGACATTGAACGAGAAGCGACCGGCCAGATAGCCGCGCGTCTTCGCCTCCGCCGTCTCGGCGAACAGGTTGCGGATCTTGTCGAACACGCCCGTGTAGGTCGCGGGGTTCGAGCGCGGAGTGCGCCCGATCGGGCCCTGGTCGACGTGCACCACCTTGTCGAGGTGCTCGAGGCCGGTCACCCTCGTGTGCCGCGCCGGCACCTGGCGGGCCCCGTTGAGGGCGTTCGCGAGCACCTTGTGCAGGATGTCGTTGACGAGCGTGGACTTGCCGGAGCCGGAGACGCCGGTGACGGCGACGAACACGCCCAGCGGGATGTCGACGTCGATGTGCTGCAGGTTGTTCGCCCGCGCGCCCTCGATGCGCAGCATGCGCGCGGGGTCGATGGGGCGGCGCTCCACCGGCACCGGGATCGACTCGCGACCGGAGAGGTAGGCGCCCGTGAGCGAGGCCCGGTTCTCGATGAGCTCCTCGTAGCTGCCGGAGTGCACCACCTCACCGCCGTGCTCCCCCGCGCCGGGGCCGATGTCGACGATCCAGTCGGCGGTGCGGATGGTGTCCTCGTCGTGCTCGACCACGATGAGCGTGTTGCCGAGGTCGCGCAGCGCCTCGAGCGTCGAGATGAGCTTGCGGTTGTCGCGCTGGTGCAGGCCGATGGACGGCTCGTCCAGCACGTACAGCACGCCGGTGAGACCCGCGCCGATCTGCGTGGCGAGGCGGATGCGCTGGGCCTCGCCGCCGGACAGCGTCGCCGCCGCGCGCGAGAGCGAGAGGTAGCCGAGCCCGACGCGGATGAGGAAGTCGAGTCGCGCGCGGATCTCGCGCAGCACCGCCGCCGCGATGGTCGCCTCGCGGTCGTCGAGCTCGAGCCCGTGCATGTACGCGTGCGCGTCGGTCAGGCTCATGTCGGAGACGGTGGCGATCGATGAGCCGTGCACGAGCACCGCGAGCACCTCGGGCTTGAGGCGCGCGCCGCCGCACTCGGGGCAGGGCACCTCGCGCAGGAACTCGCCGTGCTTCGAGCGCACCCAGTCGCTGTCGGCCTCGGCGTGCTTGCGCTGGATGTACGGCATGACGCCCTCGTAGCCGGAGGCGTACTTCAGGGTGCGCCCGTAGCGGTTGCGCCACTGCACCATCACATTGCCGTCGGTGCCGTGCAGGATCACCTTCTGCACGTCGTCGTCGAGCTCGTGCCACGGCGTCTCCAGCGAGAAGCCCATGTCGTTGGCGAGGCCGGTGAGGAGCCGCTCGAAGTACGTGTAGAGCCCCTTGCCGGACTGCGTCCACGGCAGGATCGCGCCCTCGCGGATCGACAGCGCCTCGTCGGCGATCACCAGGTCGGCGTCGGCCGCCATGCGGGTGCCGATGCCCGTGCAGGCGGGGCAGGCGCCGAAGGGGGCGTTGAACGAGAACGTGCGCGGCTCGATCTCGGTGAGCGCGACTGGGTGGCGGTTCGGGCAGGAGAGCTTCTCGCTGAAGGTGCGACGGCGGTCGGCGTCGCTCTCGTCCACGTCGACGTAGTCGATGGTGGCGAGGCCGTCGGCGAGCCGCAGCGCGGTCTCGAGCGAGTCGGTCAGCCGCGAGAGCATGCCCGGCTCAGCCACCAGTCGGTCGACGACCACCGAGATGTCGTGCTTGTTCTGCTTCTTGAGCGCCGGCGCATCCGCCAGCTGCACGACCTGGCCGTCGATCACGGCACGCGAGTAGCCGGTCGCGATCAGGTTGCGGATCAGGTCGGAGAACTCGCCCTTCTTCTGCTGCACGACGGGCGCGAGGATCTGGAAGCGGGTGCGCTCCGGCAGCTCCATCAGCTCGTCGGCGATCTGCTGCACGGTCTGCCGCTGGATGCGCTCGCCGCACACGGGGCAGTGCGGCACGCCGATGCGCGCCCACAGCAGGCGCATGTAGTCGAACACCTCGGTGATGGTGCCGACCGTCGAGCGCGGGTTGCGGTTGGTCGACTTCTGATCGATCGAGACCGCCGGGCTCAGACCCTCGATGAAGTCGACGTCGGGGCGGTCGACCTGCCCGAGGAACTGCCGCGCGTAGGCCGACAGCGACTCGACGTACCGGCGCTGCCCCTCGGCGAAGATGGTGTCGAAGGCGAGCGACGACTTGCCCGATCCGGAGAGTCCTGTGAACACCACCAGCGCGTCGCGCGGGATGCGCAGATCGACGTCTTTCAGGTTGTGCTCGCGCGCGCCGCGCACGTGCAGCTCGGAGGTGCTGGTGGTCGTGGATGTCACCCACTCATCGTAGGACCGGCCGCTGACACGCGCCCGCCGCGTTCGCCGCAGGCACACGCGCCGCGCACCGGCACGGGCTCACTCGTCGACGCGGCCGATCGCCTGCTCGACGACCACGCCGCTGCCCTCCGCCACGAGCTGCTGGAGGACGCCGGCACGGTGCGCGGCGACCTTCGTCTCCATCTTCATGGCGTCGAGCACGGCGATCTCCTCGCCTGCCTCGACCCGCGCGCCGTCCTCGACCAGCCAGCGCACGAGCGTGCCCGGCACGGGCGCGGGGATCGCGGCGGCATCCGGCTCGGACCCGCTCCCGTCTGCGCGCCCCTGCGGTTGGACGGTGCCGGCAGCGGCGGCGAGCAGCGCCTCCGGCAGCCCGAGCACAACGCGGCGGCCGTCGACCTCGATCGGTACCCGTCGCAGCGGTCGCTCGCCCGCGGCCGCAGCTCGACCCTGCGGCTCGAGCCGCGGCATCAGCTCGGCCTCGATCCACTGGGTCGAGACGGCGAAGCCGGCGGTCGAGAAGTCCGGCTCGTCGAGCAGCGCGGCCGCGAAGGGCGCGACCGTCGCGACGCCCGTCACCTCGAGCTCGGCCAGCGCTCGCCGCATGCGCACGATCGCAGCATCGCGATCGGCGGCGTGCACGATGAGCTTCGCTGCGAGCGAGTCGAAGGCGGCCTCGACTCGGTCGCCGGCCTCCACGCCCGCGTCCCACCGCACGCCTGGCCCGCCCGGGATGCGCAGCGACTCGATGCGGCCGGCGCTGGGCAGGAAGCCGCGACCGGGATCCTCCGCGTTCAGCCGCAGCTCGATCGCGTGCCCGGCGGGCTGGGGCGTCGCGTCGAACGACGGGCCGGCTCCCTCGGCGATGCGGAACTGCTCCCGCACCAGGTCGACCCCCGTCACAGCCTCGGTGACCGGATGCTCGACCTGCAGCCGGGTGTTGACCTCCAGGAACGAGATGGTGCCGTCAGCGCCCAGCAGGAACTCGACCGTGCCTGCCCCGCGGTAGTCGACCGCCGCGCAGATGTCGCGCGCAGCCGCGTGGATGCGCGCGCGCTGCTCGGTGCTCAGGCCGGGCGCAGGCGCCTCCTCGACGAGCTTCTGGCTGCGTCGCTGCAGCGAGCAGTCGCGGTCGCCGACCACCACCACCGTGCCCCTCCCATCGCCGAGCACCTGCGCCTCGACGTGCCGCGGGTGCTCGAGGTAGCGCTCGATGAAGCACTCCCCGCGCCCGAACGCGGCCACCGCCTCCCGCGTGGCCGAGCCGAACGCATCCGCCACCTCGTCGATGGTGCGCGCCACCTTCAGCCCGCGGCCGCCGCCGCCGAATGCGGCCTTCACGACCACGGGGAGCCCGTGCTCGCGCGCGAAGGCGACCGCCTCAGCGGCGTCGGCGAGCGGCCGGTCGGTGCCCGGGGCCAGTGGGGCGCCGGTGCGCTGCGCGATCCGGCGCGCGGTGACCTTGTCGCCGAGCGCCTCGATGCTCTCCGGCGTCGGGCCGATCCAGGTGAGGCCTGCGCCCTCCACGGCGCGCGCGAACGCGGCGCTCTCGGACAGGAATCCGTAGCCGGGATGCACGGCGTCCGCACCGCTCGAGCGGGCAGCCGCCAGCAGCGCCTCGATGCTCAGGTACGTCTGGGCTGCCGTCGTCCCCGGCAGCGCGATCGCCTCATCGGCGTGCCGCACGTGCATGGCGTCGACATCCTGATCGGCGTAGACGGCCACTGAGCGGTAGCCCGCCTCGGCGCATGCGCGGATGATGCGCACGGCGATCTCGCCGCGGTTGGCGATGAGGATCTTCTGCATGGGGTTCCTCCTGGTCAGGCAGTCTGCGCGATGCGGAAGCGGATGCGCGAGCCCGGCGGCAGCTGGCCGGCGCGGTCGAGGTCGCGATCGACGACCGCGCCGATGATGGGGTAGCCGCCGGTGAGCGGGTGGTCGGGCAGGAACAGCACCGGCTGGCCGTCGGGCGGCACCTGGATGGCGCCGGTGACCGCGCCCTCGCTCTCGAGCTCGCCGTCGCGGCTGCGCTCGAGCGGGGTCGCGCCGTGAAGGCGCACGCCGACCCGGTCGGAGCGCGCCGTCACCTCCCACTCCTGCTCGACCAGGGTGGCGAGCGCGGCGGCGGTGAACCAGTCCTCGCGCGGACCGAGCACGATCTCGAGCTCGACCGCCTCACCGGCGGCGGGCAGGGGGATGCGCGGGGCGCGGGTGCGCTCGACGGCCGCGATGCCGTGCGCGGGCCCACGGAGCGGCAGCACGGCGCCCGCGGTCAGCGGCGCCGGGCCCAGGTGCGCGAGCGTGTCGGTCGCCAGGCTGCCGAGCACGGCATCGAGCGCGATGCCGCCGCGGATCGCGACGAGCACGCGCAGGCCGTCGCGGGCGGCGCCGATGCGGAGCGCGTCGCCGTGCTCGATGGCGATCGGGCGGCCGTGCTCGACGGGGTGCGGCGTCGCGTCCGGCCCGCCGCCCGGCTCGATGGACGCATCCGTCATCGCGCCGGCGAGCGAGACGACCGCGTCGCCGCGGAAGCGCAGCAGCGCTCCCCCACCGGCCAGCTCGAGACCCGCCTCGCCGGGAGCGTTGCCGACAGCGCGGTTGGCCTCAGCGAGGGCAGCGCGGTCAGCGGTGCCGGAGGCCGAGACGCCCTCGGCGGCCATGCCGGGGCGGCCGAGATCCTGCACCAGCAGCTGCACGCCGGGGCGCACGACCTCGATCGCATGCGCGGCATCGACGGCCGGGTGCTCGGGTGCCTGCGCCCGCACGAGCTCCCGCTCGACGCGCTCGAAGCGCACGATCGTGCCGGGCTTCAGGAGCGCGGGCGGGTCGCGGTCGAGGTCCCACATCGCCAGGTCGGTGCGGCCGATGAGCTGCCAGCCGCCGGGGCTCTGCTTCGGATAGACGCCCGAGAAGCGGCCGGCCAGCGCGACCGAGCCCGCGGGGATGCGGGTGCGCGGCGAGGAGCGCCGGGGCACATCGAAGAGCGGGTCGTCACCGGCGAGGTAGCCGAAGCCAGGCGCGAAGCCGGCGAACGCGACCGTCCAGGTGGCCGCTTGGTGGCGGGTGATGAGCTCGTCCTCGCCGACGCCGAGCAGCCGGGCGACCTCGGCGAGGTCCTCGCCGTCGTAGCGAACGGGGATGGTGGCCTCGCCGGTGCCTGCCGTCCGCTCGGTCGCGGGCTCGAGCGCGAGCAGCCGCTCGCTGAGCTCTGCCGCCGTGATCGTGGTCGGGTCGAAGCGCACCAGGATGGTGCGGGCGGCGGGCACGAGCTCGGTGACGCCAGGTAGCTCAGCGGCGACGAGCGCCGGCAGCAGCCGCATCGACTCTTCGAGATCTGACGCCTCGAGCAGCAGGGCGGTGTCGGCCGCGACCAGCACGGCGGTCATGTGGCATACACCGCGTCGGGCACATCGGTGACGAACATGTGGCCGGGTGCGTGCGTGACGGCGAAGGGCGGCCGGGAGGCCATGATCGCCGCCTGCGGGGTCACGCCGCAGGCCCAGAAGACGGGCACCTCGCCGTCGCGCAGCTCCGGGGCGTCGCCGAAGTCGGGATGCGCGAGGTCGGCGATGCCGAGCGAGGCGGGGTCGCCGACATGCACGGGGGCGCCGTGCACGGCCGGGAACCTGCCGGAGATGGCCACCGCATCCGCCACCAGCGAGGCGGGGATCGGCCGCATGGAGACGACGAGCTCGCCGTGCAGCCGGCCCGCAGGCGCGCACGCTGTGCTGGTGCGGTACATCGGCACGTTGCGGCCGAGCTCCCGATGCCGGATCGGGATGCCGGCGTCGACGAGGCCGGCCTCGAAGGTGAACGAGCAGCCGATCAGGAACGAGACCAGATCCGGGTGCTCCTCCCACGCCGCGGAGGCGTCCGTCGTCTCCTCGACGAGCTGTCCGTCGCGCCAGATGCGGTAGGCGGGGATGTCGGTGCGGATGTCGCTGCCGGGTGCGAGCCGCGACTCGGTCGCGCCGGCCTCCAGCACCTCGAGCACCGGGCAGGGCTTCGGATTGCGCTGCGCGAACAGCAGCGTCTCGAACGCCCAGTCGGCGGGCACGGCGATCAAGTTGGCCTGCACCAGCCCGTGAGCCACGCCGCTCGTCGGCGCCGCCGAACCCGCGCGGTAGCTCGCGCGGGCGGCGCGCGCCTGCTCGATGTGAGCGGCGGATGCCCTGGCCGCCGTCACCGGCGGGTCCGCACGAAGGGCGCGATGGTCACGCCGGCAGCCTCGAGCGCCGCTCGCGTCGCCTCGGCCATCGCGATCGCGCCGGCGCTGTCGCCGTGCACGCAGATGGACTCCGCGCGCACCGCGACGTCGCTGCCGTCGATCGCCTCGATCACGCCCTCCTGCGCGAGCCGCACCATGCGCGCGGAGACGAGCTCGGGGTCGTGCAGCACCGCGCCCTCGAGGGTGCGCGAGACGAGCAGCCCCTCCGGCGTGTAGGCGCGGTCGGCGAAGGCCTCCGCGGCCGTCGCGAGGCCCGCGCGCTCGGCGACGTCGAGCACGACGCCGCCGGCCAGCCCCAGGAGTACCAGCGAGGGGTCCACAGCACGGATGGCCGCGACGACCACCTTCGCCTTCGCCTCGTCGCGCGCGATGGTGTTGTAGAGCGCGCCGTGCGGCTTCACGTAGGCCGCCCTGCCACCGGCGCTGGCGGCGAGCGCCTGCAGCGCGCCCAGCTGGTACTCGACGTGCGCCTGCAGCGTCACGGGGTCGATCTCGACGTCGACGCGACCGAAGTTCTCGTAGTCGCGGTAGCCGGGGTGCGCCCCGATGGCGACGCCCCGCTCGACGGCCGCCCGCAGCGTCGCCGCGATGCCCTCCGGGCTGCCGGCGTGGAAGCCGGCGGAGACGTTCGCGCTCGTGACGATGCGCAGCATCGCCTCGTCGTCGCCCACCACCCGGTCGGGCACGTTCTCGCCCAGGTCGGAGTTCAGGTCGATGCGGGTCATGCGCCGATCCCCAGGAAGGCGAAGATCGGGCCGATCGAGGTGACGCCCATGTAGAGGCTCAGCAGCGTCGCGAGCGTGCCGAGGACGAGCAGCCACTTCGGGTAGCGGTAGCCGCCGAGCACGTCCTTCGCGCGGAACCAGCCGATGTACATGAAGATCGCGAGCCCGATCGGCAGGATGAGGCCGTTGAAGCCGCCCACGAACACCAGGATCGCGGCGGGAGCGGTGCCCATGAGCAGGTAGACGACGAGCGACACCGCGATGAACGCCACGGTCGCCAGCTGCAGGCCCCAGCCCGAGAAGATGCGCTTCGAGAAGGTCGAGAGGAACGTCGCCGAGGTGTACGCGGCACCGATCACCGAGCTGATCGCCGCGGCCCAGAAGATGGCGCCGAAGATGCGCAGGCCGGCCTCGCCGAGCACCGCGCCGAACGCCTGGCCGGCCGGGTTGGCGGCCTGCGAGGAGAGGTCGAGCGTGACGCCCGAGGCGACGACGCCCAGGATCGCCAGGAACAGCACGTACCGCATGATGCCGGTGACGAGGATGCCGTTGACCGAGGCGCGGTGCACGCTCTTGACGTTCTCGGGGCCGACGTTGCCGGAGTCGAGGTAGCGGTGCGCGCCCGCGTAGGTGATGTAGCCGCCCACGGTGCCGCCGACGATCGTCGTGATCGTCGCGAAGTCGATCTCGTCCGGCAGGATCGTCTGCCGCAGCGCCTCGCCGATGGGCGGCGCGGCCATGATCGCCACGATGACCGTGAGCGCGATCATGCCGATGCCGAGGATGAGCACCACGGCATCGACGATCGGGCCGGCCTTCTTGAACAGGAAGATGCCGATCGCCAGCAGGCCGGTGATCAGGCCGCCGATCTTGGGGTCGATGCCCAGCAGCGCGTTGAGGCCGAGCCCGCCGCCTGCGATGTTGCCGACGTTGAAGGCCAGGCCGCCGATGACGATGAGCACGGCGAGCAGGTGCCCCGCGTAGGGCACCGCCTGGTTGGCGAGGTCGCCGGCGCGCTTGCCGGAGACGACGACCATGCGCCAGACGTTCATCTGCACGGCGAAGTCGATGAGCACCGAGACGAGGATCGCGAACGCGAACGCGGCGCCCATCGTGGCGGTGAAGGTGGCGGTCTGTGTGATGAAGCCGGGCCCGATCGCGCTCGTCGCCATCAGGAAGATGGCACCGATGATCGGCCCTCTGCGGCGCTTGGCGAACGACTTCGCCTTCTCGCCCGGTGTCTGCTCCGCCGTGGCGGCTTGCGATGCGTCGGTCATGCGGGGGGTTCCCATCTCCGTCGAGGGGCTCAGCTGCGCAGGGAGCGCTGGACAGAGCGTACCTTTCGTTGAACAGGCATGCAACTGTTGTTGAACAAAGTGCCCGGATGTGTTCCCGGCGCGTTGCGCGCGCCGTACGATCGTGCGCATGGCTGATGACCGCTCCCCGCTGCACGGCGCGACGCTCGCGGATGCGCTCCGCGCGCAGATCATCGACGGCGCCTTCGCGCCGGGCGAGCGGCTCTCCGAGACCGCGCTCGCCGAGCGCCTCGACGTCTCGCGCAACACCCTGCGCGAGGCCTTCCGGGTGCTCGCCCAAGTGGGGCTCGTGGAGCACATCCCGCACCGCGGCGTCTCGGTCGCTTCACCGACCACCGCCGACGTGGTCGACATCTACCGCGCCCGTCGCCAGCTCGAGTGCGGCGTGCTGCGCGAGGCCTCTCCCCTCCACCCGGCCGTGGCGCAGATGCACGAGGCGCTCGAGCGAGCCGAGGCGGCGGAGGCGGAATCCGACTGGGCCACGGTCGGCAGCGAGAACATGCGCTTCCACAGTGCGCTCGTGTCCCTCGCCGACAGCCCGCGCATCTCCCGAGCGCACGAGCAGCTGCAGGCCGAGCTACGGCTCGCCTTCCTCGCGATCGACGACCCGCAGTCGCTGCACCGCCCGTTCGTGGCGAAGAACCGCGCCGTGCTCGAGGCGCTCGATGGCGATGGGCCGGCAGCCGCTGCAGCAGAGCTCGAGCGCTACCTCGTCGACTCGGAGCGCCGCGTGCTGGGCGCGTTCTCGCGGATGGGGCGCGCCTAGCTCGCCTCGCGGATCTGCCGCAGGTCGCGCTTGAGGTCGTGCAGCTCGTCGCGGATGCGCGCGGCGAGCTCGAACTTCAGCTGCTCGGCAGCCTCGGTCATCTGCGCCGTCAGGTCGGCGATGATCGACTCGAGCTGCGCGGGGCCGTCGAGGTCGGACCGGTCGCGGGCCAGCCGCGGCGTCGGCGCGCCGCGCCGCGTGCCCTCGAGCAGGTCGTCGGTATCGGCCTGCTCGCGCGCGAGTACCTCGGTGATGTCGGCGATGCGCTTGCGCAGCGGCGTCGGGTCGATGCCGTGCTCGGTGTTGTAGGCGATCTGGATGTCGCGCCGGCGGTCGGTCTCGTCGATCGCCAGGCGCATCGAGTCGGTGACGCGGTCGGCGTACAGGTGCACCTCGCCGGCGACGTTGCGCGCGGCGCGGCCGATGGTCTGGATGAGCGAGGTCGACGACCGCAGGAAACCCTCCTTGTCGGCGTCCAGGATCGACACCAGCGAGACCTCCGGCAGGTCGAGCCCCTCGCGCAGCAGGTTGATGCCCACCAGCACGTCGTACACGCCCTGCCGCAGCTGCGTCAGCAGCTCGACCCGGCGGAGCGTGTCGACGTCGGAGTGCAGGTAGCGCACCCGCACGCCCGCCTCGGTGAAGTACTCGGTGAGTTCCTCGGCCATCTTCTTCGTCAGCGTCGTGACGAGCACACGCTCCTGGCGCTCGGCGCGCACCCGGATCTGTTCGAGCAGGTCGTCGATCTGACCCTTGGTGGGCTTCACGACCAGCTTCGGGTCGACCAGGCCGGTCGGGCGGATGATCTGCTCGACCACCGTGTCGGCCAGCCCCATCTCGTACTTGCCGGGCGTCGCGGAGAGGTAGACCTTCTGCGGGGTGCGCTCGAGGAACTCGCCGAACTTCAGCGGCCGGTTGTCGAGCGCGCTGGGCAGCCGGAACCCGTGCTCGACGAGCGTGCGCTTGCGGCTCGCGTCGCCCTCGTACATGGCGCCGATCTGCGGCACGGTCACGTGCGACTCGTCGATCACCATCAGGAAGTCGTCCGCGAAGTAGTCGAGTAGGCAGTGCGGCGCCTCGCCCGGCGCGCGGCCGTCGATGTGCCGCGAGTAGTTCTCGATCCCGGAGCAGAAGCCGATCTGCTCCATCATCTCGAGGTCGAAGGTGGTGCGCATGCGCAGCCGCTGCGCCTCGAGCAGCTTGCCCTCGCGCTCGAGCTCCTTCAGCCGCTCGTCGAGCTCGTCGCGGATCCGCTCCATCGCCTTGTGCATGCGGTCGCTGCCGGCCACGTAGTGGCTGCCGGGGAAGATCGAGATCGACTGGTGCGTCTCGAGCACCTCGCCGGTGAGCGGGTGCAGCGTGGAGATCGCCTCGATCTCGTCGCCGAAGAGCTCGATGCGGATCGCGTGCTCCTCGTACATCGGGATGATCTCGATCGTGTCGCCGCGCACGCGGAAGGTGCCGCGCGTGAACGCCACATCGTTGCGCTGGTACTGCATGGAGACGAAGCGGCGCAGCAGCGCCTGCCTGTCGATGCGCATGCCGATCTGCAGCGCCACCATCGCCTCGAGGTACTCCTCGGGCGTGCCGAGGCCGTAGATGCAGGAGACGGTGGAGACGACCACGACGTCGCGCCGCGAGAGCAGCGAGTTGGTCGCCGAGTGCCGCAGCCGCTCGACCTCCGCGTTCAGCGACGAGTCCTTCTCGATGAAGGTGTCCGTCTGCGGCACGTAGGCCTCCGGCTGGTAGTAGTCGTAGTAGGAGACGAAGTACTCCACCGCGTTGTTCGGCAGCAGGTCGCGGAACTCGTTGGCCAGCTGCGCGGCGAGCGTCTTGTTGTGGGCCAGCACGAGCGTCGGGCGCTGCACCTGCTCGATCAGCCACGCGGTGGTGGCGCTCTTGCCGGTGCCGGTGGCGCCCAGCAGCACCACGTCGGTCTCGCCGCGGTTCAGGGCGGCCGTCAGTTCGCTGATCGCTTGCGGCTGATCACCGGAGGGCTGATACTCGCTGATGACCTCGAACGGCCGCACGGCACGGGTCGGTTCCATGCTGCAAGCCTACGAGCGGCCGCCCACACGGTGCTGGACGAGCCGCTCCCACAGCCGATCGACCTGCTCGAGCGTCGCGGCCAGCTCGCCCTCGGTCTCGATCACGACGTCGGCGATGGCGAGCCGTCGCTCGTCGCTGGCCTGCGACGCGACGCGCGCCCGCGCATCCGCCTCGTCCATTCCGCGAAGCTCCACAAGGCGGCGGATGCGCGTCTCGGCCGGCGCGTGCGCGACCACCACGAGGTCCCACGGGTCGTCCGGCCGCGCCTCGACCAGCAGCGGCACGTCGTAGACCACCACAGCGTCGGCATCGGCGGCGAACGCCGCCCGGAAGCGCCGGGCCGACTCCTCGCCCACGGCGGGATGCACGATCGCGTTCAGCCGATGGCGGGCGTCGTCGTCGGCGAAGATCACCGCGCCGAGGGCCGCGCGGTCGAGCGCGCCGTCCGGCAGCAGCAGGTGGTCGCCGAACTCCGCCGCGATGGCGGCCAGGACCGGCTGGCCGGGCTGCTGCAGCTCGCGCACCAGCGCGTCGGCATCGATCACGACGGCTCCGCGCTCGGCCAGCCTGGCGGCAATCGTGGACTTGCCTGAGGCGATGCCGCCGGTGAGCGCGAGAAGCATGGCCAGATTCTGCCACGGCATCTCTTGAGGAAGCCTCAAGCGACACCTGCGGGAACCGGCCCGGCGTCCTGAGGCTGGCCTCATAGCGTCGAGGAGATCGCTCATCCGTCGAAGGCAGGGAGCACCGTGCGCGCACTCCGCGGCATCGCCATCATCTTGCTCGTCTGCGTCGGCCTCGTCACCGCGGCCGGCGCCGTGCTCTGGAGCGGGTCGCTCGCGGGGCTGGCTCGCGCCGAGGTCGTCTCCACCGGGGCGATGGCGCCCAGCTTCGAAGCGGGCGACCTCGTGGTCGTCACCGCGCGGCCGGCAGCGGAGCTCACGGCCGGTGACGTCGTCAGCGTGCGCAGCCCCGGCACCGGTGCGGGGCACCTCGAGCGGGTGGTCTCGGCGTCCCCGGCCTCCTCGGAGACCTGGACGATCATCACCGCCGCGAGAAGCGGCGGCTCCACGACCGAGCACACCATCGGCACCGAGGTCTGGGCGCCGAGCCTGCGCGTGCCGGTGGTCGGCGGTGTCGTCTCGACGATGCTCCAGCCCTCGTACGCCATCCCCGCGCTGGCCGTCGTGCTGCTGCTCGGAGCGGTCGTGCTGGTCGGCCGGGCACCGACGGGGCCGGTCCGCACCACAGCATGAACCCGGCGGAGCCACTCGCTGTGGGATCGACAGGGTAGCATCGGGCGGAAAGCACCTGGTCACGTGGTGCGGATGCGGGGAGACCTATGGACGAGGACGTCGCTGTCGTCATCGAGGATGGCGAGGACATCCGCGAGCTGCTCGCGCAGGTGCTGACCCAGGGCGGGTTCGCCGTCCACAGCGCCGCCGACGGCGCCACCGGTGTCGAGCTGGTGCGCGAGCACGACCCGATCGTGGTCACGATCGACGTGAACATGCCGGGCATCGACGGCTTCGAGACCGCTCGGCAGGTACGCGCGATCAGCACCGCCTACATCGTCATGATCACCGCGCGCGGCGACGAGATCGACACGCTCGTCGGCCTGCAGACGGGCGCCGACGACTACATCGTCAAGCCCTTCCGCCCCCGCGAGCTCCGCGCCCGCATCGAGGCGATGATGCGGCGTCCTCGGGTGCTCGCGTCGACGCATCCGTCCCCACCGCACCCGTCCGCACCGCAGCCCTCGGCGCCGCAGCCGATGCATACCGGGTCGATCCCCACGCAGAGCGCGTCCTCGTTGGAGATCCCGGATGCACCCTCGGCCACCTGGGCAGAGGGCGACACGGAGCACGCCTCGCTCGAGCACCGCGGCCTGCGGCTCGAGCCCGGCGCACGCGTGGTCGAGCTCGAGGGCGCCGAGGTGGAGCTCACGCGCAGCGAGTTCGACATCCTGCGCATGCTGCTGAACTCCGGGCGTCGCGTGGTGAGCAAGATGCAGCTCGCCGGCATGCTGCGCGGCGAGCGCGGCGAGCCCGACCACTACCTCAGCGAGCACGACGCACGCGCGATCGAGGTGCACGTCGCGAACCTGCGGCGCAAGCTGGGCGAATCCCCCTCCGAGCCCCGCTGGATCGAGACGGTGCGAGGCGTCGGCTACCGCCGCACCGCCTGATCGCCGACCGCGGGTCCTTCCGACTCCTCGTCCTCACCGGCCACCACCACAGTGACGTCGTCGCTGTCGATCGCCCGCTTCGCGGCCATCTTGGCTGCGTCGAGCAGGGTGTCGCGGTCGTAGCCGGTGATGCTCGTCAGGCTCACACCCATCCCGATCGGCGGCACCACCGGCACGCCGGCCGTGCCCAGCTGATCGAGCATCGCGCGATGCATCCGCGCGCCGAGCTGGCGCGCGTCGGCGGGCGAGGACGGCTGGAAGGCGAGCATCAGCATGCCGTGGTCGTCGGTGCCGAGCGCTGCGGTGGTCGGTGACAGTCGCCGGGTCGCGGCACGCACGGCCTGGCGCACATGCTCCGCCTCATCGGCGCCGAAGGCGGTCGCGATGCGGCTGAGTGAGTCGATGCTGATCACCAGCACCGCGAAGAGCTCCGCACGCCTGTTGGCGCGCATCAACCGGCCGCCCAGCACCCGGGCGAAGGAGGGCGCCAGCAGCACGCCGTCCGGCGCGATCGCCATCAGCGAGGAGTCCTCCGTGCCGCGCAGCCGCACCTGCTCGGCGCGCAGCACGGACGCGGTCACCACCACCACGATCACGAGACAGATCGTGGCCACGCCGGCGATGCCGCTGCTGACCCACTCGCGGAACAGCTCGTGCGAGGTGCCGAGGGTCACGGCGCTGACGAGCCGGAGCAGCTGGAACACGCACGCGACCGCGAGCACCGCGCCGAGGCCGAGGGCCGTGCGGGTGCGCCGCATGGAGCCGCGGAGCGTCTCGGCGGCACCGAGGCCGGCGAAGACGGCGTTGGCGGTGAACATCGCCCATACGCCCGACCAGGTGGAGCGGTCGCCGCCTTCGAGCAGCACGGCGCCGAAGGCGACCAGCGCGCCGGCGGCCACCACGATCGATGCGGTGCGGCTCGGCCTGCCGTTGAAGACCCGGCAGCCGATCCACAGCAGCCCCAGCGTCGCCACCCACGCCGCGTTGCCGATGGCGATCGCCCACCATCCGGCATCCGTGACCGCGTCGAGCAGGTAGGCCTCGGTGGCGATCATCCCGCCGATGAAGCCGAGCGCCCAGACGCGACCGGCGCGATCGTCCTTGCGCAGCATGGTCTCCAGCACGAACACACCGCCCGCGACGTGCACGACCAGCGCAGTGATGAGCTTGACGGTGTCTGCATCGAGGGTCATGCGATGGCTCCTGATCTGCGCAGCGGGATGCGCACGACGAAGGTGGCGCCGGATCCCGGTTCGCTCTGCACCGTGATCTCGCCGCCGTGCGCGCGCACGAGGTCTCGGCTGATCGCGAGTCCCAGGCCGTTGCCGTGCGGCCGGCTCGTCTGCGCGGCCGCGCCGCGGAAGCGGCGCTGGAACAGCTGCGGCAGCACGTCCTCGGCGATCCCCGGCCCGTCGTCGCGCACGACCAGCCAGGCGTGCTTGTCGTCGCTCGTCACGCCCACCTCGATCAGGCCGTCGCCGGTGTGATAGCTGACGGCGTTGCCGACCAGATTGTCGACCACCTGCCTGATGCGCACGGGGTCGACCTCTGCCACGGCCGACTCGACGCCGGAGGTGTCGATGCGGATGCCGCGCGCTTCGGCCTTGGGCTCAAGCGCCTCGACCGCGGCGAGCACGATGCGCGAGAGCTCTTCGTCGACCGGCCGGACGTCGAAGCGGCCCGGACCGTCGGCGGTCGCCGCCAGCACGTCGCCGATGATCACGAGCAGCCGGGAGGCGTTGCGCTCGGCGATCTCGAGGCTCCGTCGCGCCTGCTTGCCCACGTCGGCGTCCTCGAGCGCGAGGTCGAGGTGGCCGAGCACGCTCGTCAGCGGCGTGCGCAGCTCGTGCGAGACCGACGCGACCAGCTCGTCGCGCATCTGCACCGCCATCCGCTCTGCCGTGACGTCCCGGGTGACGAGGATCGCTCCGACGTCCGTGCCGTCCACGTCGATGAGGCGCCGGGCGGTCGACTGCAGGGCGCGCCGCCCCTCCCCGGGAGGGCCCTGCCAGTGCAGCGCATTCTCGAAGGTCTCGCCCCGACGGGCGCGGGCGAGCGGCGCCATGCCCGGCTCGATGGGCGTCTCGGCGTCGGCGTCGAAGAGCTGGCCGTCGGCACCCCTGGCGCTCAGGCGCGCGTGGGCGTCGTTCTCGATCGAGATCGTGCCGTCGGCGCCGATGCGGACGACGCCGAAGTCGACGGCATCGAGCAGCTCGCTCACCGCATCCTCCTGCCGGCGCGCGCGCTCTACCGCGTGATCGAGGTACTCGGCCTGCTCGTCGAGCAGCTCCCGCTGCGCCGCCGAGCGCCGCGAGGCGACGAAGGCGACGACCGCCGCGACCGAGAGTGCGAGCGGCCCCAGCACCACGTGCACGGCGCTGCTGAAGCCGTCGTGCAGCAGGTTCACCACCCAGAAGAGCACGCTCGAGCCGACCGCCCCGATCAGCAGACCCCGCCAGCCGCCGACCGTCGCGAGCCACGTCGCAGGCACCATCCACAGCAGCCACAGCTGCGCATCCGGCTCGCCCATCTGCATGAGGAAGATGGCGAGCAGGTCACCGATCGGCACCAGCGTCACCCAGTTCGGGTGGATGCGGTTCCACGGCACGACCAGGGCGAGCACGGTGAGCGCGAAGATCAGCAGAACGCCGACGAAGATCACGTCGCCGTCGAGGACGTCGCCCAGCACCACCACCAGTCCCCCGGCGGTGAGCGCAGCGGCCGCCAGCATGAGCTGATTGACCGCCGTGGCCCGCTCGCGCGTGCGATCAGGCCGCACCGCACCGGTGCGGGCCGTCGTGACCGCCGCGAACATGCTCCGAATCTACTGTGCGCCGAGCGCTTCGAGGTGCTTCCGGGCGACGCGGGCTAGCATCGCGGCATGCGGCGCCCACCGTCGCGCGAGAGGGAGTGACCATGCTCGAGTTCCTGACCGGGTCAGGTCTCGCGGCCGCGGCCGGCATGAACGCGTACATCCCGATGCTCGCGGTCGGCCTCGCGAACCGGTTCTTCCCCGGCGCGATGGCGCTGCCGGACGGCTGGGCGTGGATCTCGAACTGGTGGGTGCTCGGCATCCTCGCCGTGCTGCTGGTCGTCGAGCTCGTGGCCGACAAGATCCCTGCGGTCGACAGCGTCAACGACGTCATCCAGACGATCGTGCGCCCGACCGCCGGTGGCCTGGTCTTCGGCTCCTCCTCCACCGCGTCGACGGTCGCGGTCACCGACCCGGCGGAGTTCTTCACCTCCAACCAGTGGGTGCCGATCGTCGTCGGCGCCGTCATCGCGCTGACGGTGCACGCCGGGAAGACCGCCATGCGCCCGGCGGCGAACATCGCCACGGCCGGGGCCGCGGCGCCGGTGATCTCGACGATCGAGGACGTCGGCGCGATCGGCATGTCGCTGCTGGCCATCGTGGCCCCCGTGCTGGTGCTGCTGGGCCTGCTGCTGCTCGGCCTGCTGAGCTGGTCGATCTGGCGGAACGCAAGGAAGCGCAGGAACGCCGACCTCCGGCCCGCCACCGCGCGCATCGCACAGGACGACGACACACCGAACGGCTGACACCGAACCGATGACCGGGCTGACCGGCGCCGCGCTCAGCCTTCCGACGCGCCGGACTCCGCGGGCACGGCCGCGACCGCCTCCAGGTGCATCGCGCCGCGCCACCGCACGACCCGGCCGCTCGCGTCCCGCTGGGCCTCGGCGAACTCGTGCCCGGACCCCATCCCGGTGGCGGCAGTGATGCGCACCCGATCGTCGTCCTGCGGCTCGAGCACGTCCACCGCCTGCAGCGGGTCGGGAGCCGTGGGCGAGATGGCGAGCAGGCGTCCGCCCAGCTCCGCCACATCGACCCTGCCCCAGATGCTCGCGAACGAACCCTCGAACGACCGCAGCCGATCGAGCTCATCGGCGCTCGGCGCATCCGTCGCCGCCTCGAGCGCCGTGCTCACGATGCGGGCAACGCCCACCGCCAGCTCCTCCGCCGGCCCGTCGATCGCGTTCGTGAACACGCTGACGACCACATCGCGTCGGGCGTCCACGAGCGTCCTGGTGGCCTGCCCCGTCCAGGCACCGCCGTGCCCGGCCCACTCGCGGCCGTCCACCTCGCGCAGCATGAGGCCGAGGCCGTAGCCGGTGGCACCGCCGTCGCGGCCGGCGGTCGTCCACTGCCGCTGCCGCATGCGGCGGCGGGTGGCGGCGCTCAGCAGCCGATCATCCGCATCGGCCACGGAGCGGAGCGCGTCGCTGAGCGTGGCAGCGCTCGCCACAGCGCCGGTCGCGGCTGCCAGGGCGCCTGCGACCGGACTCCCGAGCACTTCGCGCTCATCGCTGGAGTGCAGGCCGGAGTGGCCGGTGACGAGCCGCTCCGCATCGTCCGCTGCGAGATCCGCTGTCAGCCCCTCGAGCCCCAGCGGCCGGGCGACGAGCTGCTGCAGCGCCTGGGCATAGCCGCTGCCGCTCACCGCCTCGATGATCAGGCCCAGCAGGCCGAAGCCGATGTTCGAGTACTTGAACTCGGTCGAAGCGGGGATGCGCGAGGTACCGGACCGCGCGATCGCGAGCAGCCCGTCGGCGTCCGGGAAGTCGTTCTGCAGGTGCCAGAAGGCGACGTCGTCGCCGTCGCGCACCGCGCCTGCGCCGTGGGAGAGCAGCTCCCGGACCAGCATCGCGCCGGCGTCCGTGCCCGCCAGCGCCGGGACGTGCAGCTGCGCCTCGTCGTCCAGCTGCAGTCGGCCCTCGTCCACCAGCCGCATCGCCGCCAGCGCGGCGAGCGACTTGGAGTGCGAGGCGATGCGGAAGCGGTGCCGAGCCGACAGCGCCTCGCCCGTGGACGCATCCGCCACCCCGTATGCGGTGTCGAGCACCAGCTCGCCGCCGACGCGCACCGCCACCTGCACGCCGGGGATGCGCAGCCGCCAGCGGCGGTAGGCCAGCCAGCGGTCGGCGTAGTCGAGGGCATGGGTGATCGCATCGTCAGCGGGCATGCTCCGATCCTCGCACGGCTCGAGGGCGACGACGACGAAGCGGGCCGCACCCCGGAGGGTGCGACCCGCTGTCGTAGGGGTGCTGCTTACTCGCTCGAGCCTGTGAGCTTCTCGCGGAGTGCGGCGAGCGCCTCGTCGTCGGCGAGCGTGCCGACGCCGGAGCCCGACTCCTCCGATGCGCCGCCGAAGGACGATGCGCCAGCGGGCACGTCCTTCGAGAGCACGTCGGCGTCGCGGGCAGCCGCGACCTGCGCCTTGTGCGCCTCCCATCGCGACTGCGCTGCGGTGTACTCGGCCTCCCAGGCCTCGCGCTGCGCGTCGAAGCCTTCCTTCCACTCGTTCGTCTCGGGGTCGAAGCCCTCCGGGAACTTGTAGTTGCCCTGCTCGTCGTACTCGGCGAGCATGCCGTAGAGCGCCGGGTCGAAGTCGGCACCCTCGGGGTCGACGCCCTCGTTCGCCTGCTTCAGCGAGAGCGAGATGCGGCGACGCTCGAGGTCGATGTCGATGATCTTCACGAAGACCTCGTCGCCGACCGAGACCACCTGGTCAGCGGTCTCGACGTGCTGCGAGGAGAGCTCCGAGATGTGCACGAGGCCCTCGATGCCATCCGCGACGCGCACGAAGGCGCCGAAGGTGACGAGCTTCGTGACCTTGCCCGGTGCGACCTGGCCGATGGCGTGGGTGCGGGCGAAGATCTGCCACGGGTCCTCCTGCGTCGCCTTGAGCGACAGCGAGACGCGCTCGCGGTCGAGCTCGACGGTGAGGATCTCGACGGTGACCTCCTGGCCGACCTCGACGACCTCCGAGGCGTGCTCGATGTGCTTCCACGAGAGCTCGGAGACGTGCACGAGGCCGTCGACGCCGCCGAGGTCGACGAACGCGCCGAAGTTGACGATCGACGAGACGACGCCCTTGCGGACCTGGCCCTTCTGCAGCGACTGCAGGAAGGCGCCGCGCGAAGCCGACTGCGTCTCCTCGAGGAGGGCGCGGCGCGAGAGCACGACGTTGTTGCGGTTCTTGTCGAGCTCGAGGATCTTCGCCTCGATCTCCTGGCCGAGGTACGGCGTGAGGTCGCGGACGCGGCGCAGCTCGATGAGCGACGCAGGCAGGAAGCCGCGCAGGCCGATGTCGACGATGAGACCGCCCTTGACGACCTCGATGACCGTGCCGGTGACGACGCCGTCGTCCTCCTTGATGCGCTCGACATCGCCCCAGGCGCGCTCGTACTGCGCACGCTTCTTGGAGAGGATCAGACGACCCTCCTTGTCCTCCTTCTGGAGGACGAGCGCCTCGACGGTGTCGCCGACCTCGACGACCTCGGTGGGGTCGACGTCGTGCTTGATGGAGAGCTCGCGCGAGGGGATGACGCCCTCGGTCTTGTAGCCGACGTCGAGAAGGACCTCATCGCGGTCGATCTTGACGACGGTGCCCTCGATGAGGTCGCCGTCATTGAAGAACTTCAGGGTCTTCTCAACGGCGGCCATGAAGTCATCGGCCGAGCCGATGTCGTTCACAGCGACCTGCTTCGGAGCCGTGGTCGTTGCAGTGGTCATAGAGTTCAAGTTGCCTTTGATGGGGGACGTCAGGCCGGAAGGCATGCGGATGCGCATCCAGCGATTCGGATGGGTTGGTTCGTCACACGCGTGACCGGTCAAGCCTACACGGGGCGCGGGACGCGAACAACCGCTCAGCCCCGGAGCACCGCCTGGCGCAGCGTGTCGAGTCCGACGCCGCCGATGTTCAGCACGCGGGTGTGGAAGCGCTTCAGGTCGAACGCGTCGCCCTCGGCCTCCGCGGCCTCGTCGCGGATCTGCTCGAAGATGCGCTGGCCGATCTTGTACGACGGCGCCTGGCCGGGCCAGCCGAAGTAGCGGTTCACCTCGAAGCGCACGAACGGCTCGTTCATGTTCACGTTCTGCTTCATGAACTCGAACGCGTAGTCGAAGTCCCACTCCCCCGTGCCGTCCAGCCGGGGCTTGCCCAGGTGCACGCCGATGTCGAGCACCACGCGCGCTGCGCGCATGCGCTGCCCGTCCAGCATGCCGAGGCGGTCGGCCGGGTCGTCGAGGTAGCCCAGCGACTGCATCAGGCGCTCGGCGTAGAGCGCCCAGCCCTCGGCGTGGCCGGAGGTGCCGGCGAACGCGCGGCGCCACAGGTTGAGCTCGCCGCGGTTGTAGGTCTGCTGCGCGATCTGCAGGTGGTGGCCGGGTACGCCCTCGTGGTAGACGGTGGTGAGCTCGCGCCAGGTGTCGAACTCGGTGATGCCCTTCGGCACCGACCACCACATGCGGCCCGGCCGCGAGAAGTCGTCCGAGGGGCCGGTGTAGTAGATGCCGCCGGTCTCGGTGGGCGCGATCATGCACTCGAGCGCCTTGATGGGCTCTGCGATGTCGAAGTGGGTCCTGCCGAGCTCCTCGATCGCCTGGTCGCTCGTGCGCTGCATCCAGGCCTTGAGCGCGTCGGTGCCGTGCAGCTTGCGGCTCTCGTCGCCGTCGAGGAAAGCGATCGCCTCCTGCACGCTCGCGCCGGGCTTGATCTCGTTCGCGATCGCCTCCTGCTCGGTGCGCATGCGGTCGAGCTCCTCGATGCCCCAGGCGTAGGTCTCGTCGAGGTCCACCTCGGCGCCCAGGAATCGGCGCGACATGAGCGAGTAGAACTCCCGGCCGACGGCGTCGACGGGGTTGGCGGATGCGGCCAGCTCGTCACGCAGGAAGCCCGCGAAGCGCTGGTGGGCGTCGGTGGCCTCCACGGCGGCGGCGGCCAGGTCGCGCCTGAGCGACTCGGGCAGCTCGGTCTCGCCGGCCTTGGCGCCGGCGGCGAAGGTGTGGAAGAAGCCGGCACCGGGCGCGTAGTCGCTCAGCTGCTCGAGCACGTTGTCGATCTGCCGGGCCGCGGGCGTGTTGCCGCTGGCGATGCCAGCGCGCAGCGACGCGATGTAGCCGTCGATCGCCGCGGGCACGTTGCGCATGCGCTGCGCGATGTCGTCCCAGTCCTGCTCGCCGGCGGTCGGCATGAGGTCGAAGATGTCGCGGATGCTGGAGGCCGGGCTGGCGAGGTTGTTCAGGTCGCGGTCGCCCCAGCCGGCGGCGTCGATGTCGAGCTCGAGCTGCAGCTCGCGGGCCAGATCGGTCTTGGTGACCCAGTCGATGTCGTCGGCCGGCTGCGCGGCGTCGAGCTTCGCCAGCACGTCGCGGGCGAGCCCTGCCATGGCTTCGCGCCCGGCGGGCGAGTAGTCGCCGTAGCCGGACTTGTCCCCCTCGAGGCCGGTCCACACGTTGATCTCGGGGTTCATCGCGGCGGCCCGGTGGACGTAGTCCTCGGCGATGCGGTCGATGTCGGTCTGCGGGCGCGACGATGCGCCGACGTTCTCAGCTGTCATGGCGCCAAGCCTACGGCCATGCGCTCCACTGCTCAGACCAACGCGGGCATGACCTCGCGCTCGTACAGCTCCATCCCGGTCCGGTCGTAGGCGAGCTCCGGCATGTAGGCGATGAGTGTGCCGAGTCCCGCCTCGCGGAGGGCACCGACGTGGTCGAGCACCATCTGCGGCGTGCCGACGACGGCTCCCTTGGTGGAGAATCCGGTGCCGGCGTGCTCGGCCGGCAGCGCCGCATCCGCTCGTGCATTGACCTCGCCGACGACGCGCTGCGCGTCGGCCTCGGTCTCGCGCACGACGATGTTCAGGTTGGACGTCAGCCGCACCTCCGCCGGGTCGCGGCCCTCGCGCTCGAGGTGGGCGTGCAGGATGTCGCGCTTGCGGGCGAACTGCTCGGGGCTGCCGCCGAAGTTCGTGGCGTCGGCCCACTTCGCCGCGTAGCGCAGCGTGCGCTTCTCGCCGCCGCCGGCGATCCAGGTGGGGATGCGCGGCTTGCCGTCACGGCCGGCCTGCAGCGGCTGCGGGCGGCAGATGGCGCCGTCGACCGTGAAGGTCTCCGACTCGATCGAGGCCTCCCCCTCGGCCCACAGGCGCTGGATGATCTGCACCCCGTCGCGCAGCGCCGAGATGCGATCGCCCACGCCCGGGAAGCCGTAGCCGTAGGCGCGCCACTCGTGCTCGTACCAGCCGGCGCCGATGCCGAACTCGAGCCGGCCGCTAGAGATCACGTCGACCGTCGCGGCCACCTTCGCGAGGTAGGCGGGGTTGCGGTAGCCCATGCAGGTGCACATCTGGCCGAGCCGCACGCGATCGGTGGAGGCGGCCAGCGCGGCCATCAGCGACCACGCCTCGTGGGTGGCCTCCTGTGTGGGCTGCGGGGTGGTGTGGAAGTGGTCGTAGACCCACACCGAGTCCCACGCGCCGGCATCCGCAGCTTGGGCGACCGACAGCATCCGCTGCCACTGGTCCGCGGGGTCGACGCCGACCAGGTCGAGGCGCCAGCCCTGCGGGATGAACAGGCCGAACTTCAGTGCATCTGTCGTCACGCCTCCAGGCTATGGGATCGCGCGATGCGTGCTTGCTCGGCGCCACGACCGGGAGGACACTGCGACCGCGGGCGACGACCCGTGTCGAGGGCTCCGGACGAGGAGGCCGACATGCGCGACGAGGCCAGCGCGCCTCCGCGCACGGCAGCTGCCGGCGGGGGTGGCGCGCGGCACCCGCATCCCGCCGCCGCAATGCTGACCGGGGCCGTCGTCGGCGTGTCGTCGGCACTGGTGCTCATCGCTGGCCTGCTGCTGAGCGGGATGGTCGGGACCGCGCTCCGGCGCATGCCTCGCGCCGGCGGTCGGTGATCAGTGCGCGGCGGCGTCCCAGTTCGGGCCGACGCCCACCTGCACCTCGAGCGGCACCGACAGGTCGGCGGCGCCGCCCATCTCGGCGCGCACGATCGCCTCGAGCGCCTCGCGCTCCCCCGTCGCCACCTCGAAGACGAGCTCGTCGTGCACCTGCAGCAGCATGCGCGAGCCGAGCCCCTCGTCGGCGATGCGGCGGTCGATCGCGATCATGGCGCGCTTGATGATGTCGGCGGCCGAGCCCTGGATGGGCGAGTTGAGCGCCTGCCGCTCCGCGTTCTCGCGCAGCACGCGGTTCGAGGACGTGAGGTCGGGGAACGGGCGCCGGCGGCCGAAGATCGTGGTCGTGTAGCCGTCGTCCTTCGCCTGCATGACGACGCCGCGCAGGTAGTCGCGGATGCCGCCGAAGCGCTGGAAGTAGTCGAGCATGAGCTGCTTCGCCTCGGCCTGCGTGATGCGCAGCTGCTTCGAGAGGCCGAAGGCGCTCAGCCCGTAGGCGAGGCCGTAGCTCATGGCCTTGACCTTCACCCGCTGCAGCGCGGTGACCTCTGCCGGCTCGACGCCGAAGATGCGGCTGCCGACGAAGCGGTGCAGGTCCTCGCCCGAGAGGAACGCCTCGATGAGGCCCTCGTCGCCGGAGAGGTGCGCCATGATGCGCATCTCGATCTGCGAGTAGTCGGCGGTCAGCATGGTCTCGAACTCCGGCCCGTGCACGAACGCGGACCGGATCTCGCGGCTCACCTCGGTGCGCACCGGGATGTTCTGCAGGTTCGGGTCGTTCGAGGAGAGGCGGCCGGATGCCGAGCCGGTCTGGTCGTAGCGGGTGCGGATGCGCCCGTCGTCCTGGATCGCCTTCAGCAGCGTCTCGATGATCTGCGCGAGCTTCGTCGTCTCGCGGTGCTGCAGCAGCAGGCCGAGGAACGGATGCGGATTCGTCTCCTGCAGGTCGGCGAGCGCTTGCGCATCGGTCGAGTAGCCGGTCTTGGTGGCGCGCGTCTTCGGCATGTCGAGCTCGTCGAAGAGCACCGTCTGCAGCTGCTTCGGGCTGCCGAGGTTGACCTCGTGCCCGATCTCCGCGAAGGCGGCCTCCGCGTGACCCGCGGCCTGCTCGCGCATGGTGTCGTGGATGCGCTGCAGCACGTCGCGGTCCATGGCGACACCCTGGCGCTCCATGCGGCACAGCACGGGCATGAGCGGCAGCTCGATCTCGTCGAGCACGCCGAGCGTGCCCTCGTCGAGTCGCGGCCGCTGCAGGCGGGCGAGCTCACCCGTCAGCCAGGAGACGGTGCCGAGCTCCTCCGGCGCGATCTCCGGCACCAGCTGGTTCGGGTCGGGCGCCGGCAGCGGGGCGCCCAACAGCGCCTCGGTCTGCCAGTCGAGCTCGAACGTCTTCGGCGGCGCCGTGGGCGTCGCGAGCCACGCGGCGACGCGCGTGTCGTGAGCCGCGCCGCCGAGCGTCAGACCCGCCTTGTCGAGGGTCTTGATCGCGAGCTTGACGTCGTGGAGCGCCTTCGGGGCGTCCGACGCGAGCCAGTCGACGAATCCGTCGTAGTCGCCTGTGCCGGCCTTGTACGGCACGTACGCGCTCGCGCCCTCGGTCGCGACGCCGAAGCCGGCGATGCCGCCGAGGCCGTCTGGCGCGATCGAGACGGCGACGGTGCCGCTGGCGCGCGAGAGCCAGAGGTCGAGCTCCTCGTCGACGAGCTTCTGCACCGCCGGCGCGTGCACCTCGGGCTCGAGCGCGACGGCCGCCTCGCCGCTGCCCTCCTGCTTGAGCACCCGCTCGAGCAGGGTGCGGAACTGCAGGCGCTGGAAGACCTCGCGCAGCGCAGCCTCGTCGACCTTGCCGCGCTCCAGCTCGGTGGGCGTCACACCCAGCTCGACGTCGGTGAGCAGCTTGTTCAGCCGGCGGTTGCGCTCGGCGCGCTCACGCTGCTCGCGCAGGTTGTTGCCCACGACGCCCTTGATCTCGTCGGCGTGCTCGAGCAGGTTGGCGACGGTGCCGTACTCCTTGATCCACTTGACGGCGGTCTTCTCGCCCACCTTGTCGATGCCGACCAGGTTGTCGCTCGTCTCGCCGACCAGCGCCGCGATCTCGGGGTACTGCTCGGGCTCGATGCCGTAGCGCTCTCGCACAGCCTCCGGCGTGTAGTGCTTCAGCTCGGAGACGCCGCGCACGGCCGGGTACAGCAGCGTGACCTGCTCGTTGACGAGCTGGATGGTGTCGCGGTCGCCGGAGACCACGAAGACGTCCATGCCGGCCTTCGGCCCCTCGACCGAGAGCGTCGCGAGGATGTCGTCGGCCTCGTAGTCCTCCTTCGAGATGGTGCGCACGCCCATCGCGTGCAGCGCCTCCTCGAGCAGCGGGATCTGGCCCTTGAACTCCTTCGGCGTCTCATCGCGCGTGCCCTTGTACTCGGGGTACTCGCGGGTGCGGAAGGAGAAGCGGGAGATGTCGAACGCGACCGCCAGGTGCGTGGGCTTGTGATCCTGCAGCAGCTTCAGGAGCATCGACAGGAACCCGTGGATGGCATTGGTGTGCTGCCCCTCGGAGTTGACGAAATTCTCCAGCGGGAGCGCGAAGAACGCCCGGAATGCGAGCGAATGCCCGTCGATGACCATGAGGGTAGGCTTCGTGTCCGACACGGCAGTCACCCTATCCCGGGCGGCCGACACGGCTGTCGCGAGCCGCAGTGCGGCGGCCGGGGCGACCGCCTCGACCCACTTCGAGCGGAGCCCCGATGACCCTGCCCACCGACCCGGCCGGCGCCGAGCCCGACGACGCGACCAAGGCGCTGCTGGAGCGCCGTCACGGCATGCCCGGCGGGCAGCTGGCCCAGCGGATGGGCATCGAGTTCCTCAAGCTCTCGGCCGAGCACTCGATCGCGCGGATGCCCGCGGAGGGCAACCTGCAGCCGGTCGGCTTCGTGCACGGCGGCGCCTATTGCGTGATCGCCGAGACGCTCGGCTCGATCAGCGCCAACATCCACGCCGGCGAGGAGCGCTACGCGGTCGGCACCGACATCAACGCCACCCACACGCGCTCGATCACGTCCGGCTGGGTCACCGCGGAATGCCGTGCGGTGCACCTGGGCCGCTCCATGACCGTGCACGAGGTGGTCTGCACCGACGACGAGGGCAAGCGCGCCTCGACCCTGCGCATCACGAACTTCATCAAGTCCCGCTGAGCCGCACGCCCATCCCGCACTCGACTCCCCACTCCGCATGGCTGGCCACTTCCCCGCGTGACTGGCCACTTCCCTGCGTGACTGGCCAATCCCCCGCGCGACTGGCCAATCCTCCGCGTGACTGGCCACTTCCCCGCATGGCTGGCCACTTCCCCGCATGGCTGGCCACTTCCCCGCGTGACTGGCCAATCCCCCGCGTGACTGGCCAATCCCCCGCGCGACTGGCCAATCCCCCGCGCGACTGGCCAACCCCCCGCGCGACTGGCCAACCCCCCGCGCGACTGGCCAATCCTCCGCGTGAGTGGCCAATCCCCCGCGCGACTGGCCAATCCCCGCATGACCGGTCAGTTCCGCTGGTCGCCGGCCACGTCGGTGGCGAGCGGCTCCAACCGTTCGACTCAAGCGGCCGTCCAGTTGGAGCAGCGCCGGTGTGCAGCCTCAATCTCGGCGAGCTTGCGCCGCCCGCCGTCCTCCAGATCATGCTTCGTGACGGTGACGATGTGCCACCCGAGCGCACGCAGCCGTTGCAATCGCTCTTGGTCCCGCGCACGCTGCTCGGGCTCCGCATGGTGCTCGCCGTCGTACTCGACACCGAGCTTGAGTCGCGGCCAGCTCAGGTCGAGGCGAGCGATGAAGGTGCCCGACGCATCGAAGACCCTGTGCTGCAGGACCGGCTCAGGAAGGGCGCCGACGACGAGCAGTCGCACCAGCGTCTCCCGCGGCGACTCGGCCCCGACGCGTATCAGCATCAGCGCCCGCCGCGCGTGATTGAGCCCGCGTGCCTTGCCGAAGCGACGCACCGCCTCCGTCAGCTCCTCGACCGTCAGCGGTTCCACCCTTGTCGGCGATACCAGCCAATCGCCCACGGCGACGAGCTCCTCGATCGTCAGCATGCCCGCGAGATGCACGAACGTGTCGGCCCGCGACTCGACACGCATGCCATCGACGATGGCGACCTCGGCGCGGATGCGGTGACCGACGACGCCCGGGCGCCGCATGCGTGCACGCCCTGACGGCGACGCGAGATGCACGCGTCCTTCGCGTTCGAGCCGAATCGGCAGAGGCATGCCGTGGATGCGCGCCGCAGTCGAATGGGAGAAGAACTGGTCGTCGGCGGCGAGCACGCGGACCGCCTCGAAGAGTGCTCGTGCTTCGTCGCCGATCGCCGCAGTGATGCGGGCGCCACGTGCCGGGGTGGTGAAGGCCATCGACCTGAGCTCGGCGTCGCTGTACCCGCGCTCGAGCGCGGCGCGGAGGGTGAAGCCGTGCGGAGAATCCATGCCGCGCATCATGCGCGAGTCGTGCGCAACCGGGCGCGGCTCGAGGTTCTCGCTGTGGAGAACGGGTCACGCACGTGGACACTGGCCACTCGAGGGCGGAAGCGGCCAGTCGTTCGAGGAACTGACCGCTCGAGCGCGGAAGCGGCCACTCATTCGAGGAACTGGCCACTCGAGCGCGGAAGCGGCCACTCATTCGAGGAACTGGCCACTCGAGCGCGGAAGCGGCCACTCATGCGGGGAAGTGGCCACTCATGCGGGGAAGTGGCCAGTCTTGCCCGGGCTACTTCTTGGAGGTGCCGAGCTGCTCGATGACGGCCTGCGCGACCTCCGCCATCGTGAGGCGGCGGTCCATCGAGGCCTTCTGGATCCAGCGGAACGCCTCCGGCTCGGCCAGGCCCATGCGCTGGTTCAGCAGACCCTTGGCACGGTCGACGAGCTTGCGGGTCTCGAAGCGGTCGGCGAGGTCGGTGACCTCCGACTCGAGCGCGCGGATCTGATCCCAGCGGGCCAGCGCGATCTCGATCGCGGGCAGCAGGTCGTTCTGCGTGAACGGCTTCACCACGTAGGCGAGCGCGCCCGCCTCACTGGCGCGCTCGACGAGCTCCTTCTGGCTGAAGGCGGTCAGCAGCACGACCGGTGCGAGCTTCGCGGCACCGATCTTCTCGGCCGCCGTGATGCCGTCCATCTTCGGCATCTTCACGTCCATGACGATCAGGTCGGGCTTCAGCTCGGTCGCCAGCTCGACCGCGCGCTCGCCGTCGCCGGCCTCGCCGACGACCTCGAAGCCGGCTGCCTGCAGCGTCTCGACGATGTCGAGGCGGATCAGCGACTCGTCCTCGGCCACGAGGACGGTGCGTGCGGTGGTGGGCTGCGGGGCGTCAGCCGTGTCGAGCTGCGGCTCGGCGAAGAGGTCGTCGGTCATGACCACTAGCCTAGTGTTCGTCGGGAGGACGCCCCTGCGCCCCCGACGAGCCGGTGTGGCGGAATTGGCATACGCGGCGCACTCAAACTGCGCTTCCGCAAGGATTGTGGGTTCGAGTCCCACCACCGGCACAGCAGAACGGCCCGCCCCTCGTCAAAGGTGCGGGCCGTTCGCGGTCCTGCAGGCGGGCTACCCCTCGGTGGGGTGCGGCGCCGAGTGGACGACCTCGATGCGGCGCTTGCCGTGGTAGGCCGGCGCGGCCTCCTCGTGCACGTCGCCGACGCGATGCACGCGCAGGTCGTTCGTCGAGCCCGAGATGCCGGGCGGCATGCCCGAGATCACCACGACCTTGTCGCCGATCGTCGCCATCTTCTTGCCGATCAGGATGTCGTCGACCTGGGCGATCATGTCGTCCGTGTGCATGACGCGGTCGACCAGGTGCGTGTTCATGCCCCAGATCATCTGCATGCGGCACTCGACCTCGGGGTCGGGCGTGAAGCCGAACATCGGGATCGCCGGCCGCAGCCGTGACATGCGCCGCGCCGAGTCGCCGGACTCGGTGAACACGACGATCCCCTTCGCCTCTACGAACTCGGCCACCTCGAGCGCGGCGAGCGTCATGGCGCCGCCCTGGGTGCGCGGCTTGGTGCCCAGTGGCGGGATGCGGCCGAGGCCCTGCTCCTCCGCCGCCACGACGATGCGCGCCATGGTCTCGATGGTGGTGATGGCGTGCTTGCCGACGCTCGTCTCGCCCGAGAGCATCACCGCATCCGCGCCGTCGAGGATGGCGTTGGCGCAGTCGCTCGCCTCGGCGCGCGTGGGGCGGGGGTTCTCGATCATCGACTCGAGCACCTGCGTGGCGACGATCACCGGCTTCGCCCAGCGGCGCGCCATCTCGATCGCGCGCTTCTGCACCAGCGGCACCTGCTCGAGCGGCAGCTCGACGCCCAGGTCGCCGCGGGCGACCATGATCGCGTCGAACGCGTCGATGATGTCGGCCAGGTTCTGCACCGCCTGCGGCTTCTCGATCTTGGCCACGACGGGCAGCTTGCGCCCCTCCTCGGCCATGATCTCGTGCACGCGGGTGATGTCGGATGCGTCGCGCACGAACGAGAGCGCGATGATGTCGGCGCCCAGGTTCAGCGCCCAGCGCAGGTCGGACTCGTCCTTCTCGCTCAGCGCCGGCACGTTGACGGCGACGCCGGGCAGGTTGATGCCCTTGTTCGACGAGACGGGACCGCCGACGACCACCTCGGTCACGACATCCGTCTCGGTCACCGAGGTGGCGCGCAGCGCGATGCGGCCGTCGTCGATCAGCAGCGGGTCGCCGACCTTCACGTCGGCCGGCAGCCCCTTGAAGGTGGTGCCGGCGCGCTGGCCGTCGCCCTCGATCTCGTCGGTGGTGATCGTGAAGGCGTCGCCCTGGGCGAGCTCGAACGGCCCGCCCGGGATCTTGCCGAGCCGGATCTTCGGCCCCTGCAGGTCGACCAGGATGCCGACCGGCTGCTTCAGCTCGTCGGAGGCGCGGCGGATGTTCGCGTACACCTCCTCGTGCACACTGCGGTCTCCATGGCTGAGGTTCATGCGCGCGACGTTCACGCCGGCCACGAGTGCGGCCTTCGTGTTCTCGTAGCCGGCAAGGGCCGGCCCCCACGTCGCGACGATCTTCGCTCTTCTCATCGTCACTCGATACTCGCTTTCGTCATCGCGCCGCCTGGGTGGGATCGGCACGAACGGTTCCATCCTGCCAGGCGGATGCGCGGGGCGCGCCCGCGCATCCGCCCGGCAGGTGGGTGGTCAGGCCGCGAACGGCCGGTCGGTCGCCCGCACGGGCGCGGGCAGCTCGCTCGAGCCCTCCAGGTAGGCGTCGACCGCCGCCGCCGCCGCGCGGCCCTCGGCGATCGCCCACACGATGAGAGACGCGCCGCGGCCCGCGTCGCCGGCGACGAAGACGCCGGGCCGCTCGGTCGAGTAGTCGGGGCGCCGCTGCGGCAGGCCGCGCTCGAACGGGACGCCGAGCGCCTCGCCGATGGACGCATCCGCCCCCGTGAACCCCAGCGCCAGCAGCACCAGGTCGGCGGGGATCTCGCGCTCGGTGCCGGCCTTGGGCCGGCGGGTGCCGTCGACGATCTCGGTATCGGCGATCTTGAGCGCGCGCACCTCGCCGGCCGCATTGGCGAGGAACTCGACGGTGGAGGCGAGGTAGGTGCGCTCGCCGCCCTCCTCGTGGCTGGTCTGCACCTCGAACAGGTTCGGGTGCACGGGCCAGGGCTGGTGCTCGGGCCGCTCGGTGGGCGGCTGCACGCCGATCGCGAGGTTGGTGACCGACAGCGCCCCCTGCCGGTGCGCGGTGCCGATGCAGTCGGAGCCGGTGTCGCCGCCGCCGAGCACCACCACGTGCTTGCCCTGCGCGGTGATCTGGTTGGCGGGCTCGGTGCCGGCGACCGCGCGGTTCTGCTGCACCAGGTAGGTCATCGCCGGGTGGACGCCGTCGAGGCCGCGGCCGGGGATGTCGAGCTCGCGCGCAGCCGGTGCGCCGGTGGCGACCACGATCGCGTCGAAGCGCTCGTGCAGCTCGTCCCAGCCGATATCGCGGCCGATCTCGATGCCGGCGCGGAAGCGGGTGCCCTCGGCCTGCATCTGGGCGAGCCGCGCATCGATGGTGTGCTTCTCGAGCTTGAAGTCGGGGATGCCGTAGCGCAGCAGGCCGCCGATGCGGTCGTCGCGCTCGTAGACGGCGACGGTGTGGCCGGCGCGCGTGAGCTGCTGGGCGGCGGCGAGCCCGGCGGGGCCGGAGCCGACCACCGCGACCGTCTTGCCGGTGAGGCGCGCGGGCGGGTGCGGCTCGGTCCAGCCGTTGGCGAAAGCCTCGTCGGCGATCGTCTGCTCGATCGACTTGATCGTCACCGCCGGCTGGTTGATGCCCAGCACGCACGAGGACTCGCACGGCGCCGGGCACAGCCGCCCGGTGAGCTCCGGGAAGTTGTTGGTCGCGTGCAGGCGGTCGCTCGCGGCGCGCCCCTCGCCGCGCCAGGTGAGGTCGTTCCACTCGGGGATGAGGTTGCCGAGCGGGCAGCCCTGGTGGCAGAAGGGCACGCCGCAGTCCATGCAGCGGCCCGCCTGCCGCTTGAGCACGGCCCGGTCGCCCGGCTCGCCGATCTCGCGCCAGTCGAGGATGCGCACCGGCACCGGGCGCTTCTTGGGGAGCTCTCGCTCCGTCACCTTCAGGAATCCACGAGGATCAGCCACCGGTCACCTCCAGGATCTTGCGCCAGATGTTGTCGGAATCGGGATCGACGCCGGCCCGCTCGGCATCCAGGCGGATGTCGCGGACGGCGGCCCAGTCGCGCGGGACGAGCTTCGCGATGCGCTGCAGGTCGGTCGCCAGCAGTGCCTCGGCGACGGCCGAGCCGGTCAGCTCCAGGTGCCGGGAGAGGATGGCGCGCAGCTCGATGCGGTCCTCCTCCTGCAGCGGGTCGATGCGCAGCTCGCCCTGATGGAGGGCGTCCTGGTTCAGCAGCCGCCGGTCGAGGTCGAGGATGTAGGCGCAGCCGCCGGACATGCCGGCGCCGATGTTGCGTCCGGTGGTGCCGAGGATGACGGCGATGCCGCCGGTCATGTACTCGAGCGCGTGGTCGCCGGCGCCCTCGCAGACGGCGGTCGCGCCGGAGTTGCGCACCAGGAAGCGCTCGCCCACGACGCCGCGCAGGTAGAGCTCGCCGCTGGTGGCGCCGTAGCCGATCACGTTGCCGGCGATGACGTTGTGCTCGGCGACCAGCGCGGCGTCCTCGGGCGGGCGCACGGTGACGAGGCCGCCGGAGAGCCCCTTGCCGACGTAGTCGTTGGCGTCGCCGTGCAGCCGCAGCGCGATGCCGCGCGGGATGAAGGCGCCCAGCGACTGGCCGGCGGAGCCGCGCAGCGTCAGGTCGATGGTGCCGGGTTCGAGCCCGGCCTCCCCCGCGCGCCGGGTGACGGCGTTGCCGAGCATGGCGCCGACCGCGCGGTCGGTGTTCGCGATCTCCAGGTCGAGCACCAGCGGCTCCCCCGCCTCCAGGGCGCGCTCGAGCTGCGGCAGCAGCGCGGTGTCGAGCTGCTGCTCGAGCTCGTGGTCCTGCGAGGTCATGCGGCGCGGCGCACCCTTCGCGCCGGCCGGCTGCGCGAGCACCGGCGCGAGGTCGAGGCCGGCGGCCTTCCAGTGGCGGATGGCCGGGTCGACGTCGAGCAGGTCGGCGCGGCCGATCGCCTCGTCGAGCGATCGCAGCCCCAGCGAGGCGAGCAGCTCGCGCACCTGCTGCGCCAGGAACTCGAAGAACTGCACCACGAACTCGGGCTTGCCGGTGAAGCGCTCGCGCAGCACCGGGTTCTGCGTGGCGACCCCCACCGGGCAGGTGTCGAGGTGGCAGACGCGCATCATGATGCAGCCCGAGACCACCAGCGGCGCGGTGGCGAAGCCGAACTCCTCCGCCCCCAGCAGCGCGCCGATGATGACGTCGCGGCCGGTCTTCAGCTGCCCGTCGACCTGCACGCTGACGCGTTCGCGCAGCCCGTTGACCATCAGCGTGTGCTGCGTCTCGGCGAGCCCGATCTCCCACGGGGTGCCGGCGTGCTTGAGCGAGTTCAGCGGGCTGGCGCCGGTGCCGCCGTCGTGGCCGGAGACCAGCACGACGTCGGCCTTCGCCTTCGCCACGCCCGCCGCGACCGCGCCGATGCCCGACTGCGAGACGAGCTTCACGTGCACCCGGGCGGATGCGTTGGCGCGCTTGAGATCGAAGATCAGCTGCTTGAGGTCCTCGATCGAGTAGATGTCGTGGTGCGGCGGCGGTGAGATGAGACCGACGCCGGCGGTCGCGTGCCGTGTGCGGGCCACCCAGGGGTAGACCTTGCCGGGCGGCAGCTGCCCGCCCTCGCCGGGCTTGGCGCCCTGCGCCATCTTGATCTGCAGGTCGTCGGCGTGCGTGAGATACATGCTGGTGACGCCGAAGCGGCCGGAGGCCACCTGCTTGATGGCGCTGCGGCGCTCGGGGTCGAGCAGCCGCTCGACATCCTCGCCGCCCTCTCCGGTGTTCGACTTCGCGCCCAGCCGGTTCATGGCGATCGCGAGCGTCTCGTGCGCCTCCTGCGAGATCGAGCCGTAGCTCATCGCCCCGGTGGAGAAGCGCGTGACGATGGACGCGACCGACTCGACCTCGTCGATCGGCACGGGCGTCACCGCATCCGTCCTGAACCGCATGAGGCCGCGCAGCGTCTGCAGCTGCTCGGCCTGGTCGTCGACGAGCCTCGTGTACTCCTGGAAGACCTCGTAGCGACCCGTGCGGGTGGAGTGCTGCAGCTTGAAGACCGTCTCGGGGCTGAACAGGTGCGGAGCGCCGTCGCGGCGCCACTGATACTCGCCGCCGGTCGCCAGCCGCTCGTGCGCGAAGGGCGCCCGCTCGTCGGGGTAGGCGGCGCGGTGGCGCAGCCGGTTCTCCTCGGCGATCACGTCGAGACCGACGCCGCCCAGCGGTGAGTGGGTGCCGGTGAAGTAGCGGTCGACGAGCGCCTGCGAGAGCCCGATGGCCTCGAACGCCTGCGCGCCGCCGTACGAGCCGACGGTCGAGATGCCCATCTTCGACATGATCTTCATGACGCCCTTGCCGAGCGCGTTGATGAGGTTGCGCACGGCCGTCTCGACGTCGGCGCCCAGCTGCCCGGTGAGAGCCAGCTGCTCGGCGGTCTCCATCGCGAGGTACGGGTTCACGGCGCTCGCCCCGTAGCCGATCAGCAGCGCCACGTGGTGCACCTCGCGCACGTCGCCGGCCTCCACCACGATGCCCACGCGCATCCGGGTGGATGCGCGGATCAGGTGGTGGTGCACGGCACTCGTCATCAGCAGGGTCGGGATGGGCGCGAGCTGGTCGGTGGAGTCGCGGTCGGAGAGGATGACGTACTGCGCCCCGTCGACGATGGCCTCGTCGACCTCGCGGCAGATCTCGGCAAGCCGCCGCTCCATCGCCTCTGCCTGCGTGACCGCCGGGCCGTCGTCGACCCGGTAGAGCCCCTTGACCACCACGGTGCGGCGGGAGCCGGGCGTGCGGTCGATGGAGCGGATCTTCGCCAGCGCGTCGTTGTCGATGACCGGGAAGTCGAGGATGATCTGGCTCGCGTGCGAGGGCGTCGCGGTGAGCAGGTTGCGCACCGGGCCGAGCCCCATCGACATGCTCGTCACGATCGACTCGCGCAGCGAGTCCAGCGGCGGGTTCGTCACCTGCGCGAAGGCCTGCGTGAAGTAGTCGAACAGCAGCCGCGGCCGGTCGGCCAGCACCGCGACGGGCGTGTCGGAGCCCATCGCGCCCAGCGGCTCGGCGCCGGACTTGGCCATCGGCCCGATGAGGATCTTCACCTCCTCCTCGGTGTAGCCGAAGGTGCGCTGACGACGGGTGACGGATGCGGCGGTGTGGGCCACGTGCTCGCGGTCGGGCAGCTCGGCGAGGTGGATGCGGCTCGACTCGAGCCACTCGCCCCACGGCTCCATCTGCGCGAGCTCGCGCTTGATCTCCTCATCCGGCACGACGCGGCCGGCCTCGGTGTCGACCAGGAAGAGCACGCCGGGCTGCAGCCGCCCGCGCCGGACGACCCTGCTGGGCTCGATCGGCAGCACGCCCGTCTCCGACGCCAGCACGATCAGTCCGTCGGAGGTCTCGAGCCAGCGGCCGGGCCGCAGGCCGTTGCGGTCGAGGGTGGCGCCGACGACGGAGCCGTCGGTGAAGCTGATGGCGGCCGGGCCGTCCCACGGCTCCATGAGCAGCGAGTGGTACTCGGCGAACTCGCGCAGCCTGCGAGGCATCTCGGGCTGGTTCTCCCACGCGGGCGGCACCATCATCATCACCGCGTGCGGCAGCGAGCGGCCGGCGAGCGTGAGCAGCTCCAGCACCTCGTCGAAGGAGGCGGAGTCGCTCATGCCGGGCGTGACGATGGGCTTGAGCGGCCGCAGGTCGCCCAGCAGCTCGCTCGCCAGCTGCGACTCGCGGGCGCGCATCCAGTTGCGGTTGCCCTCGACCGTGTTGATCTCGCCGTTGTGGGCGATCATGCGCAACGGCTGCGCGAGCGGCCAGGAGGGGAAGGTGTTGGTGGAGTACCGGGAGTGGACGATCGCGAGCTTCGTCTCGAAGCGCTCGTCCGAGAGATCGGGGTAGAACGGCTCCAGCTGGAGCGTGGTGACCATGCCCTTGTAGGTGATGGTGCGGCTCGAGAGCGAGGGCAGGTACTCCCCCAGCTCGCGCTCGATGCGCTTGCGCAGCCGCCAGGTGAGCCGGTCGAGCTCGATGCCCGTCGTCGGGCCGTTGGCTCCGGTCACGAAGAGCTGGTGGATGGCCGGCATGGCCTCCCGGGCGAGCGTGCCGAGCGCGTCGGGGACGGTCGGCACCTCGCGCCAGCCGAGCACCCGCAGGCGCTCCTGGCCGGCGAGCTCCCAGATGCGCTCCTGCACGCTCTCGCGCTCTGCCTGCTCCAGTGGCAGGAAGGCGAGGCCTGCGGCGTAGGTGCCCGCCTCTGGGAGGTCGAAGTCCACCACGGCCCGCAGGAACGCATCCGGCATCTGGGTGAGGATGCCCGCGCCGTCGCCGGTGCCTGCGTCGGAGCCGACCGCGCCGCGGTGCTCCAGGTTGCGCAGCGCTTCGAGCGCCAGCGCCACGATGTCGTGGCCTGCCGTCCCCCGCGTCGTGGCGACCATCGCCAAGCCGCATGAGTCGCGTTCGTGCTTGGGGTGGTACATGCCTGTCGCGGCCGGCAGGCCGAGGCCCCGCGAGGTGAAGGCCCCGTTCGAGAGATCGCTGATCGTGCGCATATGTGCTCCTGTGCTGTGCGTGCTGCGGGTCGGAGCGGGACGCCATCGGCCCGCAGCGCGCTCAGGGGCGCGCAGTCCTATCTGATGGGGGCCGCGGGTTCTGCGGCGGGCTCAGCCTCGTCCTGGGTGCGGGTCTCGGGGAGCTCGGTGTAGACGTCAGAATCTACACCCTCTTCCGCCCCCGGCTCGCGCCCGGGCTGCCACGGCGAGGGCTCGAGGCCCGGGTGGCGGCGGGTCTGCACCACCCACACGACCACGCCGACGGCGATCGCGAGGAAGGCCATCCAGACGTTCGTGCGGATGCCCAGCAGCAGCTCGGACGGGTCGAGGCGGATTGTCTCGAACACCGAGCGGCCCAGGCCGTACCAGATCAGGTAGAGCGCGATCAGGCGGCCCCACTGCACGTCGCGCTTGCGGTCGAGCCACAGCAGCAGCACGGCGCCCAGCACGTTCCAGACGATCTCGTACGCGAAGGTGGGGTGGAAGAGCGTCTCCGGCGGCAGGCCGACCGGGAACGCCGGGTTGGTGGCCTCGATCTCGAGGCCCCAGGGCAGCTCGGTGGGCTGGCCGAAGAGCTCGTGGTTGAACCAGTTGCCGAGCCGGCCGAAGGCCTGCGCCAGCAGCAGGCCGGGGGCGAGCGCGTCGACGAAGGTGGTGAAGCGCACGCCGGTGGTGCGGCAGCCGATCCAGATGCCGACCGCGCCGCCGATGAGGGCGCCGAAGATCGCGATGCCGCCCTCCCAGATGTAGAACGCGGTGATCGGGTCGCGGCCGACGCCGAAGTAGTCGTCGGGGTGGGTGAGCACGTGGAACAGGCGTGCGGCGGCGATGCCCAGCAGCACCGCCCACACGGCGATGTCGATCACGTAGCCGGCGTCGACGCCGCGCTGCCGCAGCCGGTAGCCGGTGAGGAGCGTGGCGATCACGATGCCGGCGAGGATGCACAGCGCGTAGGTCTGCACGCCCCAGCTGGGGCCGACGAAGCGCAGCAGGAAGGCGAGCACGACCCCGAACAGCAGGCTCATCAGCAGCGTCCAGCCGGCGTCCTTGCGGGTCAGGCTGCCGGTGAACAGCCAGATGCCGAGCACCACCACCGCGATGACGATGCCCAGCACGATGCCCACCAGCACCGCGCCGAGCACCGAGCCCTGCACGAGCGGCATGATGCCGAGCGCCTCGAGCCACTGGCCGATGGCCAGCTGCTGCCACTCGGGGCTGGGACTGGGGATGCTCTGCAGCAGTGCTGCTCCGGACTGGCTTGTCACGCGGGGATGCCCTTCTCTGCTGGTGCCGGCGTCGCCGGGCCGCCGTCGAGTGTACCGAGCGCGAGCGAGGCGGCCAGTTCGCGGAGCGCGGGCACGCCGCCCTCGCCGAGCGCCCGCACGAGCGCCGAGCCCACGATGGCGCCGTCGGCGTAGTCGAGAACCTGCCGCACGTGCTCGCCGGTGGAGATGCCGACGCCGACGCAGCGCAGCGTGTCGCGGCCGAGCGCCTCGGCACGCGCCGCGATGCGGTCGGCGAGCGCCCTGGCGGCCTGGTCGACATCCGCCCTGGTGCCGGTCGTGCCCATGGTCGAGACCGTGTAGACGAAGCCGGTGGATGCGTCGATGACGGCGTCGAGGCGCGCGTCGGAGGAGGAGGGGGCCGCGAGGAAGACGCGGTCGAGGTGGTGCCGCTTCGCCGCCGCCAGCCACTCGGCGGCGTTCTCGGGCGTGAGGTCGGGCGTGATGAGGCCTGCTCCCCCGGCGGCCGCGAAGCGCTCCGCGAAGCGGTCGACGCCGTAGCGCAGCACCGGGTTCCAGTAGGTCATCACCAGCAGCGGGATGTCGGTGCGCGCGCTGATCGCCTCGAGCGTCTGGAAGAGCTCCTCGAGCCGGAAGCCGCGCTCGAGCGTCGCCTGCGTGGCGGCCTGGATGACCGGGCCGTCCATGCCGGGGTCGCTGTACGGCACGCCCAGCTCGACTGCGGTGAAGCCGGCCTCAGCGAGCGCGACGACCGCCTCGACGCAGGTGGCCTGGTCGGGGTAGCCGACCGGCAGGTAGCCGATCAGGGCCCGCGTGCCGGTGGCACGGATGGCGGCCTCGGTGGTGCTCGGTGCCTGCTCGTGGCTCACTGCTGCTGCGCTCCTTCGTCGAGCATGTCGAACCAGCGGCCGGCGGTCGCGACGTCCTTATCGCCGCGGCCGGAGAGCGAGACGACCAGCGTCGAGCCCGGCTGCTCCTTCGCGAGCCGCAGCGCACCGGCGACCGCGTGCGCCGACTCGATGGCGGGGATGATGCCCTCGGCGCGGGTGAGCGCCAGGAACGCATCCATCGCCTCCGCGTCGCTCACCGGCAGGTACTCCGCCCGGCCGATGTCGTGCAGCCAGGCATGCTGGGGTCCGACGCCCGGGTAGTCGAGGCCGGCGGAGATGGAGTGCGACTCGAGCGTCTGGCCGTCGTCGTCCTGCAGCAGGTAGGTGCGCATGCCGTGCAGCAGGCCCGGGGCGCCGCGCTCGATGGAGAGCGCGTGCCGCTCGGTGTCGGCGCCGTCGCCGGCGGCCTCCAGGCCGATCAGGCGCACGCCCTCGTCGTCCAGGAAGGCGTCGAAGATGCCCATCGCGTTCGAGCCGCCGCCGACGCAGGCGAGCACGGCGTCGGGCAGGCCGCCGGTCATCGCGATGGTCTGCTCGCGCGCCTCCTCGCCGATGGCGCGGTGGAAGTCGCGCACCATCTCGGGGAACGGGTGCGGGCCGGCCACGGTGCCCATCAGGTAGTGCGTGGTGTCGACGTTCGCGACCCAGTCGCGCAGGCCCTCGTTGATCGCGTCCTTGAGCGTGCGGGAGCCGCTCGTCACGGGCACGACCTCCGCGCCCAGCAGCCGCATGCGGGCGACGTTGAGCGCCTGGCGCTCGGTGTCGACCTCGCCCATGTAGACGACGCACTCCATGCCGAACAGCGCCGCCGCCGTTGCGGTCGCGACGCCGTGCTGGCCGGCGCCGGTCTCGGCGATCAGCCGGGTCTTGCCCAGCCGCTGCGCGACGAGCGCCTGGCCGAGCACGTTGTTGATCTTGTGGCTGCCGGTGTGGTTGAGATCCTCGCGCTTGAGCAGGATGCGCGCGCCCGCCTGCTCGCTGAGTCGCGTCGCCTCGGTCAGCAGCGAGGGCCGCCCCGTGTAGTCGCGCGACAGCCGCACGAACTCCGCCTGGAAGGCCGGGTCGGTGCGGCACTGCTCGTAGCAGGTGGTGAGCTCATCGATCGCCGCCATCAGCGGCTCCGGCATGTAGACGCCGCCGTAGGGGCCGTACCAGGGGCCATGCTGGTCGCGCAGCCGCTCGGTGCCGGTTCTGTCGGCGCCGGTCGTGCTCGTGTCGGTCATGATGCCCTTCCGAATTCGGCGACGCGAGCCTCGGGGTCGCCGTGGGTGACCAGCGCCTCGCCGACCAGCACCGCATCCGCCCCGTCACGCCGGTAGCGCGCCACGTCCTCCGCCTCGCGCACGCCCGATTCGGCGACCGCGACGGTGCCGGCGGGGATGCGCGCCCGCAGCTCGCCGAAGCGGCCCGGGTGCATCGTGAAGGTCTTGAGGTCGCGGGTGTTGACGCCCAGGATGCGCGCGTCGACCTCGAGCGCGGCATCGATCTCGTGCTCGTCGTGCACCTCGACCAGCACGGACAGGCCGAGCTCGCGCGCGAAGGCGTGCAGCTGGGCGAGCCGTGCGGGCGTGAGCGAGGCGACGATGAGCAGCGCCAGGTCGGCGCCGAAGGCGCGCGCCTCGAGCAGCTGGTACTCGTCGGCGATGAAGTCCTTGCGCAGCACCGGCACCGACACGGCGGCGCGCACCGCCCGCAGGTCGTCGAGCGAGCCGAGGAAACGGCGCTCCTCGGTGAGCACGCTGATCGCGCTCGCCCCGCCGGCGGCGTAGCTGGCGGCGAGCGATGCGGGCTCGGGGATGTCGGCAAGCGGGCCCTTCGAGGGGCTGGCGCGCTTCACCTCGGCGATGATGTGCGGGCCGTCGGAGTCGGTCTTCGGCGTGCCGAGGATGGCGGCCGCGTCGAGCGGCTGCGGCGTCGAGAGCGCGATCGACTCCAGGCGGGCCGTCGGCAGGCTCTCGCGCCGCCGTGCCGCATCCTCGAGCGCGCCCGCAGTGAGCGCGTCGAGCACGGTCAGTGGTCCTGCACGCCGAGACCGGCCCGAGCGAGGATCGGCCAGAGCACGGCGCCGATCACCAGCAGGCCGGCGCTCGCCCACACCAGCATCGGCAGGTCGAGGAAGAAGAACAGGGTGCCGAACAGCACCGCGACGAGCATGACCACGACACTCGCCCAGGCGGCCTTCGAGTTGCCGTGGCCCGGGTCGACGAACGCCGGGTCGTAGTCGGCCACGTGCAGCTGTGCCGCGTGGTCGTCGCTGATGCCGTTGCTGCGTGCGTTCACGATGCTCCTCGGGTGAATCCGGTCGAAGTCGGGGCGCGCCGGGTGCGCCTCGCAGCAGTCTACCGAGTCGGATCCTCGCCGTCGTCCATGACATCCCACGCGAGGCCGGATCCGCTGCGCTCGTAGCGGGCGGTGCGCTTGGCGCGCGCTGGCCAGCGGTGCGCGGTGGCGAGCACCCACAGCGCGGCCACGATCGCGACCCAGCCGGCGGCGGTGCCGAAGCCGGCGGCGCCCTCGAGCGTGCGGGCGGCGATCTCCGCGCCCTGCGCCGTGCCCGAGAGGCCGGTCGCCTCGGCCACGAGCGCGTCGAGCGCCGCCGCCACCCCGACCCGCGCGCCGGTGACGTGCAGGATGAGCCCGGCGCCCAGCAGCAGCGCCAGCACGCCCAGCACGTGCCGCCAGATGCGGCCGGCGATCGGCAGCACGATCGCGAGCACCGCGCAGGCGAGCGACATGATCGTCAGCGCCCCGGCGAGCTCCTGGCCGGTGGCCGTGAGCACCCGGCCGTCGACGAGCGTCGCGCTCACCCACGGCTGGGTGGCGGCGATCAGTCCGAGCGCCGCCGCCAGCAGCAGCGCGAGCGCGGCGAGCAGCCTGCCGCGGGTCAGCAGCCTGGTCACGGTCGCGTCCGCATCGACGACGCCACCGCGACCGCCCGCAGCGGCGCGGCCGCCTTGCTGCGCACCTCCTGCAGCTCGGTCTCCGGGTCGCTGTCGGCGACCAGGCCGGCGCCCGACTGCACGTGCGCGACGCCGGCCCGCATGGTGACCGTGCGGATCGCGATCGCAAGATCCGCATCCCCCGCCAGGTCGAACCATCCGACCACCCCGCCGTAGACGCCGCGCTGGGCGCTCTCGAGCTCGTCGATCAGCTCGAGCGCGCGCGGCTTCGGCGCACCGGAGAGGGTGCCGGCGGGGAAGGTGGCGCGGAAGGCGTCCACTGCCGAGGCGTCGGGCCGCATCGCGCCCTCGACGGTCGAGACGATGTGCATGATGTGGCTGAAGCGCTCGATCGCCATCAGCTCCGTCACCGCGACGCTGCCGGGCACGCACACCTTCGCGAGGTCGTTGCGGGCGAGGTCGACGAGCATGACGTGCTCGGCGCGCTCCTTCGGGTCGGCCAGCAGCTCCTCCCCCAGGTCGCGGTCGGCGGATGCGTCGGCGCCGCGCGGGCGCGACCCCGCGATCGGGTGCATGGTCGCCCGCCCCTCGTGCACCGTCACGAGCGCCTCGGGGCTCGAGCCGACCACCGCGTAGGGCTCGCCGTCGGCGGTCTCGAGGCTCAGCAGGTAGAGGTAGGGCGAGGGGTTCAGCATGCGCAGCACCCGGTAGACCTCGAGCGGGTCGGCGTCGGTGGGCAGGTCGAAGCGCGAGGAGAGCACCACCTGGAAGACGTCGCCGTCGACGATGTGCCGCTTCGAGGCCTCGACCATGCCCCGGTAGTCCTCGGCGCTGACGCGCGCGCTGGGCCGCGGCTCGGCCTCGCGGTCGAGCGCGGCGATCGAGCCGGGCTGCGGCCGCGTGAGCTCCTCCTCGAGCGCGTCGAGCCGGGTCTGCGCGTCGCGCCACAGCGCATCCGCGTCGTCGGTGCCGTCGTTCAGCACGTTCGCGACCAGGTGCGCGGCGCCCGTGCGGTGGTCGAGCACCACGAGGGTGGCGGCGAGCGACATGGCGATGGCCGGCACGTCGACATCGCGCTCGGGCGCGTCGGGCAGGTGCTCGAGCTCGCGCACGGCCTCCCAGCCGATGTGGCCGATCATGCCGCTGGTCAGGCGCGGCAGGCCGGGGATGCGCGGGGTCGCCCAACGGCGCAGCACGTGCTCGACGGTGGCGAGGCCGCCCGCCGGCGCGTCCTCGCCCAGCAGGCGCTCGGCGCTGACGAGCTTGGAGCGCCACTCGACGCGGCCGCGATCGGCGGTCAGCTGCCCGAAGGAGGCGACGCCGACGAAGGAGTAGCGGTTCCAGACGCCCTGCTGCGCCGACTCGAGCAGGAAGCTGCCGGGGCGGCCCGCGCCGTCTGGCCCCTGGGCGAGCCGCCGGTAGACGCCCACGGGCGTCTCGGCGTCGAGGAAGACCTCGCGCACGACCGGCACGATGCGGTGGCCGGGCAGCAGCGCGTCGAAGGCGGGGCGGTCGGTGTCGGTCACGCCCGCTCCCCTGCTCCGTCGGTCCGAGGCGGGTGGGCCATCGGGATGGGCGTGAAGAAGCACGAGCGCGCGCCGGTGTGGCAGGCGGGCCCGGTCTGCTCGACCCGGATAAGGATGGCGTCGCCGTCGCAGTCGAGCGCGATCGATCGCGGCACCTGGATGTTGCCGCTGGTGTCGCCCTTGCGCCAGTACTCCTGCCGCGACCGCGACCAGAAGGTGACGCGACCCTCGGTGGCGGTGCGGCGCAGCGCCTCGTCGTCCATGTGGCCGACCATCAGCACGTCGCCGTTCGCGTCGTCCTGGATGACCGCGGCGACCAGCCCGTCGGCGTCCTTCTTCAGTGTCGGCAGCTCGAGCTCGCTCATCGCACCCTCACCCGTGTTCATCGCACCGTCACCCGTGTTCATCGCACCGTCACCCCGGCATCCGCCATCGCCTGCTTGACCTCGCTGATCGTGCACTGCCCGCTGTGGAAGATGCTGGCGGCGAGCACGGCATCTGCCCCTGCTTCCACCGCGGGCGCGAAGTGCGCCGGCTCGCCCGCACCGCCGGAGGCGATCACGGGCGTCGTGGCAGCCGCGCGCACGAGGCGCAGCAGCTCGAGGTCGAAGCCCTCCTTCGTGCCGTCGGCGTCGATGGAGTTCACCAGCAGCTCGCCGACACCGCGCGCGACACCCTCCTCCGCCCAGGCGATGGCGTCGAGCCCGGCACCGCGGGAGCCGCCGTGCGTCGTGACCTCGAAGCCGCTCGGCATCTCGGCCGACCGGCGCACGTCGAGCGAGAGCACCAGCACCTGCGAGCCGAAGTCGGCCACGATGCGGTCGATGAGCGTCGGGTCGGCGATGGCCGCCGAGTTCACGCCCACCTTGTCGGCGCCGTGCGCCAGCAGCCGGGCGACGTCGTCGCGCTCGCGCACGCCGCCGCCGACGGTGAGCGGGATGAAGATCTGCTCGGCGCAGCGCTCGACCACGTCGAGCATCGTGCCGCGGTCGTCGACGGTCGCCTTCACGTCGAGGAAGGTGAGCTCGTCGGCGCCCTGCTCGGCGTAGCGGGCGGCGAGCTCGACCGGGTCGCCCTGGTCGGTGAGGCCCTGGAACTTGACGCCCTTGACGACGCGGCCGTGCGCGACGTCGAGGCAGGGGATGACGCGGGTGGCGAGCATCGGGAGACTCCTGTCGGAAGCGGTCGGCCTGGCGTCAGAGGCGCGCGGCGTGGATGCGCGAGACGATGATCGCCGTCGCGCCGACGTCGTCGAGGGCGTCCATGATCTGGTTCGTGTCGTCGCGGCGCACCATCACGCGCACGGCCACCCAGCCCTCGCGCTGCAGCGGGCTGACGGTGGCGCTCTCGAAGCCGCGCGCGATGCCGATCGCCGCGTCGAGCCGTGAGCGGTCGATGTCGTAGTCCACGAGCACGTAGTCGCGGGCGACCATCACGCCGTCGAGCCGGCGCTTGAGCCGCGACAGGCCTGCCGGGTTCTGGCCGTTCGAGATCAGCACGGCCTCGCTCGTGAGGATCGGCTCCCCGAAGACCTCCAGGCCCTGGGCGCGCAGGGTGGCACCGGTCTCGACGACGTCGGCCACCGCATCCGCCACCCCGAGCCGCACCGACGACTCGACGGCGCCGTCGAGGCGCACGAGCTCTGCGGTGATGCCGTGCTGGGCGAGGTGCTGCTCGACCAGCAGCGTGTAGCTGGAGGCAATGCGCACGCCCTGCAGGTCGGCGGCGCTCTGGAAGCGCCCGGCGGGCCCGGCGAAGCGGAAGGTGGACCGGGCGAAGCCGAGCCCCTCGACCTCGACGGCGTCGGAGCCCGAGTCGAGCAGCAGGTCGCGGCCGGTGATGCCGACGTCGAGCGCGCCGGAGCCGACGTAGGTGGCGATGTCGCGCGGGCGGAGGAAGAAGAACTCCACCTCGTTGCGCGCATCGACGACGATGAGCTCCTTGCCGTCGCGGCGGCCGCGGTAGCCGGCCTCGTCGAGCATCCAGGCGGCCGTCTCGGCCAGCGAGCCCTTGTTGGGCACGGCGATCTTCAGCATGACTTCCCTTGACGACGTCTGACGGATGCGGGAGGGCGCGTCAGAGATGTCGGTAGACGTCCTGCAGCGAGATGCCCTTCGCGAGCATCAGCACCTGCAGGTGGTAGAGCAGTTGCGAGATCTCGAGCGCGGCGTCCTCATCGGTCTCGTGCTCGGCGGCCATCCACACCTCGGCGGCCTCCTCGACGATCTTCTTGCCGATGGCGTGCACGCCGGCGTCGACGAGCTCGACGGTGCGCGAGCCGTCACGCCGCTCGGCGAGGGTGCGCTCGAGCTCGGCGTGCAGCTCGTCGAAGGTCTTCACGTCTCCAGGCTACCGGTCGGGTCGGTGCCTGCTGCGCCAGTGCCTGCTGCGTCAGTGCCTGCTGCGTCAGTGCCTGCTGCGCCCGTGCCTGCCGCGTCGATGCCCGTCGTGCCGGTGCCCGCGAGGCCGCGGTGGATCGCGCGCAGGTCGATGCGGCCGGTGTCGAACGCGCCGCGGCCGGCGTCGCGCAGCGCCGTGATGCGCTCGGCGGGCGAGGAGTGGCCGTAGACGGCGCTGCCGGCGACGAACACGTCGGCGCCCGAGGCGGCCGCGATCGGCAGCGTGTCGGCGGTGATGCCGCCGTCGACCTGCAGCGCGAGCTCGATGCCGAGCTGCTCGGCCTTGCCGCGCAGCGCCTCGACCTTGGGCATCATCTCGCCCATGAACGACTGCCCGCCGAAGCCGGGCTCGACGGTCATGACGAGCACCATGTCGAACTCCGCCAGGTGCTCGATGACCTCGTCGACGAGCGTGCCGGGTTTGATGGCGATGGATGCGCGGGTGCCGCGTGCGCGCAGCTCACGGGCGAGCGCGACGGCGTCGCGGGTCGCCTCGGCGTGGAAGGTGACGGAGTCGACGCGGTCGATCGCGTACTGCGGCGCCCAGGTGTCGGGGTCGTCGATCATCAGGTGCACGTCGATCGGCAGATCGGTGACTTCGGCGATGCGCTGCACCATCGGCAGGCCGAAGGTGAGGTTGGGCACGAAGTGCGCGTCCATGACGTCCACGTGCACGCCGTCGGCGCTGGCGATCCTGCCGAGGTCGCGTTCGAGGTTCACGAAGTCGGCCGAGAGGATGCTGGGGTGAATCCTGACCATGGCTTCCAGCCTATCGACCTGTGCGTGCGCTATCGGCCAGCGGTGGTGAGCAGCTGGATGAACATCGCGTCGGTGCCGTTGCGGTGCGGCCACAGCTGCACGGCGTCGCCTGTCTCGCCCAGCGCGATGCCGGGCGAGAGCTCGCGCACGACGGCGCGCGTGTCGAGCGGCTCGAGGCCGAGCGCGGCAGCGCGCTCGACGACCGCTCGCGTCTCGGCCAGGTGGGGTGAGCAGGTCACGTAGGCGATGATCCCGCCGGGCTTGAGGGCGTTGGCGGATGCCTCGAGCAGCTCGGTCTGCAGGGTCGCCAGCGCTGGCACGTCGCTGGGCTGCTTGCGCCAGCGCGCCTCCGGGCGGCGGCGCAGCGCGCCCAGGCCCGTGCAGGGCGCGTCGAGCAGGATGCGGTCGAAGGCGTGCGCCGTCTCGCCGCTGCCGTAGCGGCGGCCGTCGCCGGTGACGACGCGCGGCCCCTTGCCGGGCGCCGCCGTCTCGATCGCCCGCACGGCCTGACGGACGAGCTTCGCGCGATGTGGCAGCAGCTCGTTCGCCTCGAGCTGCGCGCCCACGTTCGCGGCTTCGGCCGCCATGAGCGCCGCCTTGCCGCCGGGCCCGGCGCACAGGTCGAGCCAGCGCTCCCCCGCCGCGACCGGCCGCGCGCGCGTCAGCGCGAGCGCGGCGAGCTGGCTGCCGGCATCCTGCACGCGCCAGCTGCCGTCGGTGATCTGCGGCAGGCGCGCGGGGTCGCCGGCCGGCGCGATCCGGCCTATGGGGCTCGCGGTGCCCGGCAGGCCGAGCGCGTCGGGGTCGGCGAGCCCCGGCAGCGCCACGAGCTGCACGGCCGGCGGGTCGTTGTCGGCGGCGAGCAGCGCGGGCAACTCGTCGCCTGCGCCCTCGCGCTCGAGCGTGCGGCGCAGCGCCCGCAGCACCCAGGCGGGGTGGCCCGTCTCGAGCGCGAGCCGCTCGTCGTCGCTCAGCTCGGCCGTGAGCGTCGCGAGCCGCTGCTCGAAGGGCACCTCGGACAGCCGCCGCAGCACGGCGTTGGCGAAGCCCGCCCGGCCGCGGTGGTGCTTCAGCAGCGCGACCGTCTCGTGCACGGCGGCGTGCGAGGGCACGCGCATGCGGCTGAGCTGGTGCGAGCCGATGCGCAGGGTGGCGAGCGTCTCCGGGTCGATCTGCTCGATCGGGCGGCCTGCGGCGTCGGCGATGAGCGCGTCGTGCTGGCCCTGCCAGCGCAGCGTGCCGTAGGCGAGCTCGGTGGCGAAGCCGGCGTCTGCGGGGCTGAGGCCGGCTTCGCGGATGCGCTGCGGCAGCAGCAGGTTGGCGTAGGCGTCGTCGCGGTCGACGTCGAGGACGACGTCGCGGGCGACCCGACGGGCGGTGGCGTCGATCATGCGCCCACCTCGAACGTCGCGGAGCCGCCGCGGCCGCGCAGCCAGTCGGCGCCGGCCATCGGGCGCTTGCCGGCCGGCTGCACCTCGAGCAGCTCGAGCGGGGCGCTGCCGGTGCCGACCACGGCGGTGCGGCCGGCGAGCGCAGCCTCGCCCGGCGCCAGCGGCTCGGCGCCGGAGCGTGCCAGCGAGAGCAGCTTCACCCGCTCTCCCTCGCCCTGCTCGGTGCGCAGCATCGCGTGGGCGCCGGGCTCGGGCGTGACGCCGCGGAAGCGCGCCAGCAGCGCCGGCGCCGTCTGCGTGAAGTCGAGCGCGCCGTCGGCGAGCGCGAGCTTCGGCGCGAGGCTGGGTGCGCCCGTCTGCTCCTCGAACACCGCCGTGCCGGCCGCGATCGCGTCGACCGCCTCGACCAGCTCGCGCGCGCCGAGCTCCGCGAGCTGCGCGAGCAGCGCGCCCGCGGTCGCGCCCTCCGGGATCTCGGCCTCGCGCATCCGCACCACCGGTCCCGCGTCGAGCTCCGGCACCAGCCGGAAGACGCTCACGCCGGTGACGCCGTGCCCGTCGATGAGCGCGCGCTGCACGGGCGCGGCGCCGCGGTAGTCGGGCAGCAGCGAGAAGTGCAGGTTGATCCAGCCGTGCGGGGGCGCTGACAGCAGCGGTTCGCGCACCAGCCCGCCGTAGGCGACCACGACCGCCAGCTCGGGCTCGAGCGCAATGATCTGCTCGGTGGCGGCGGCGTCGAGCCGGTTCGCCTCGACGACGGGCAGCCCCAGCTCGGCCGCCCTCGCCGCGACCGGCGTGGGCGTGAGCACGCGCCTGCGGCCCTGCGGCGAGGCGGCGCGGGTGATGACCGCGGCGATCTCGTGGCGGCGAGCGAGCAGCTCGAGACTGGGCACGGCGGCAGCGGGGCTGCCGGCGAAGACGATGCGCATGGTTCCTTCTGGTCGGGCCATCTGGGGGCTACAGGCCGTCGAACGGCTCTGGATCATCCAAGCGGATGCGGAGGCGCGGTGGGGCGCCCGGCTTGCGTGGCCGCGCGGCGGCGGCGAGCACGCGGCCGCGGGCGATGCCTGCGACGCGCGCGCCGTCGGCGTAGGCGAAGCGGGCGATGGCGCGCTCGAGCTCACCCTCGCGGCTGCCCTTCACGACATCCGCCGGCGCCGGCACCGGCCCGAGCACGTCGAGGTGCTCGAGAACGCCGAGCACCTCGATCGCCTCGGCGACGGCGTCGGGGTGCCCGACGACGGATGCGGTGCGCACGGCGGGCGGGAAGCGCAGGCTCCGGCGCTCGGCGAGCTCCGCCTTCGCGAACGGCACGGTCGTGTCACCGGTGATGGCGGTGACGGTGGTGCCGCCTGCGCCGGTCAGCACGACGGTGGCGCCGTCGGCGGCGAGCGCCCTGGCGGTCGCCCACTGCCGCACGGCCTCCTCCGCCACGCGCAGGCCCTCGCGCGAGAGCAGCGCGTCGCCGTCGAGCAGCAGCACGGCGCCGTAGCCGCCGTCGGCGATGGGCTCGGCGCCGCGCGTGGCGACCACCAGGCGCGGCTTCGCGTCGACGGTGAGCCGCTCGTGCTCCCCGTCGGCGACCATCACCGGCACGCCGGGGAACGCGCGGCCGAGCTCCTCGGCGATGCGGGTCGAGCCGCGACCGACCTCGGTGAGCGTCGTGCCGTGGCAACTCTGGCAGCGCCAGGCGGCGGCGAGGCGGCCGCAGAGTCGGCACGAGGGCACCGCGCCGCGCGCGCTGCGACCGAGCGGACCGGCGCAGCTCGTGCAGCGGGCGCGCACGCCGCAGTCACCGCAGCGCAGCCCGGGCGCGTGGCCGGGGCGAGCGACCTGCACGAGCACGGGCTGCGTCGCCAGCGCCTCCTTCGCGGCGCGGAACGCGACGGCCGGCACGCGCCTGCTGTCGTCGGTGAGCGCCGAGGGCAGCACCCGCACGCGGTGCGCGCCGAGGCGCTCGTGCTCGAGGAAGCCGAGCTCCACCAGCCGCTCGGCGTCGCTCGAGCGCGCGTGCCCGGCGAGCACGAGCGCGCAGCCGGACTGGCTCTGGCGCACGAGCGCCGCGTCGCGTGCATGCACCCAGGGCGCGAGCGGCTCGGAGAGCAGCGGGTCGCCGTCCTCCCAGATCGCCAGCAGGCCCAGGTTCGCGGCCGGCGCGTAGACGGCCGAGCGCGGCCCGATGATTGCGACCGGGTCGCCGTCGATGCAGCGCAGGAAGCCGCGGTAGCGCTCCGGGTTCTTCTGCCGCGCGTCCAGCTCGACCACCCGCTCCGAGCCGATCGCGGCGCTGAGCGCGATGCGCAGCTGTCGCTGGTCGCGGTGGTCGGGCACGACCATGATCGCCTGCTCGCCGCGCTCGACCGCCTGCCTCGCGATGGCGGCCAGCGCGATCGCCCAGCGGCCGACCCATGCCGTGCGGTTCGTCGCACCGCTGTCGATCGCGTCGCTCAGGTCGACGACCTCGGCGACGCCGCCGGCGCATTCGATCGCCACCCGTCGCCGATCCTCGACGAGCCGGGGCAGCACGGCCTCGCTCTCGGCGAGTGCGGGCAGCGCCGGCAGCGGGCTGCGCTCGCGCGCGAGCCACTGCTTCTCGACACGCGCTTGCCGCCCGGGGATCGCGACCCGCAGCACATCGGCGGCTCCCCCGGCCGCCCGGTCGGCGACCGCGCGCGCGAGCGCCCACACCTCCGGCTGCAGCACGGGCACGGGCGAGACCACCTTCTCGACGTCGGCGACCTCGCCCTCCCAGGCCCGCGCATCCGCCGTCTCGACGACCCAGCCGGCCGTCATGCGGTCGCCGCGCAGCGGCACGCGAACGCGCACGCCCGGCTCGACCCCGGTCATGCCCGGTGGCACGCGGTACTCGAAGAGCCGGTCGAGCTGCGGCAGCCGCGAGTCGACGACGACCCGGGCGTATCCAGGCTCTCCGCCCGGGGCCGTCTCAGACGCGATCGCCCCAGACGGCAGCCCGTCCGGCTCGGCGGGCAAGGGCCTCAGAGCCCGGCGGCGGCGCGCAGCGCGTCGACGCGGTCGAGCCGCTCCCAGGTGAAGCCGGGCAGCTCGCGGCCGAAGTGGCCGTAGGCGGCCGTCTGCCGGTAGATGGGCTTGCGCAGGTCGAGGTCGCGCACGATCGCGCCGGGGCGCAGATCGAAGACCTCGAGGATGGCGGCCTGGATCGTCTCGTCCGAGACCGCGCCCGTGCCGAACGACTCGACATAGATGCCCACCGGTTGCGCCATCCCGATCGCGTAGGCCGCCTGCACCTCCAGCCGCGAAGCGAGCCCTGCCGCGACGGCGTTCTTCGCCACCCAGCGCAGCGCGTAGGCCGCCGAGCGGTCGACCTTCGAGGGGTCCTTGCCGCTGAAGGCGCCGCCGCCGTGGCGGGCAGCGCCGCCGTAGGTGTCGACGATGATCTTGCGGCCGGTGAGACCTGCATCGCCCTTCGGCCCACCCGTGAGGAACGAGCCCGAGGGGTTGACGATCGTGCGCATGCCGCTCGTATCGAGACCGAGGCCGCTCACGACCGGCTCGATCACGTGCTTCGTCACGGCAGCCTCGATCTCGTCGTGCGTGACGCCCGGCGCGTGCTGCGTGGAGACCAGCACCGCGTCGACGCTGACGGGCCGGAAGCCGTCGTAGCCGATCGTGACCTGCGTCTTGCCGTCGGGCCGCAGCCACTCGATCTCGCCAGAGCGGCGCACAGCGGCGAGCCGCTCGGCGAGCCGATGGGCGGCCCAGGCGGTCGCCGGCATGAAGGTGGGGGTCTCGTCGGTCGCGAAGCCGAACATGATGCCCTGGTCGCCGGCGCCGTCGCGGTCGAGCGGGTCGACCGAGCCGCTGCGCGCTTCGACGGCGGTGTCGACGCCGATCGCGATCTCGCTCGACTGCTCGCCGATCGAGACCGTGACGCCGCAGGAGTGCCCGTCGAACGAGACCTCGCTCGAGTCGTAGCCGATGTCGACGATCGTGCGCCGCGCCAGCGAGGCGATGTCGACGTAGCCCGACGTGCGCACCTCGCCCGCGACGTGCACGAGGCCCGTGGTGACGAGCGTCTCGACGGCGACCCGTGCCTCCGCGTCCTGCGCGAGCATCGCGTCGAGCACGGCGTCGGAGATCTGGTCGGAGATCTTGTCGGGGTGACCCTCGGTGACCGATTCCGAGGTGAACAGGCGCAGGCTCAACGAGGCTCCTCTGTGCTGCGGGTGCTGGCGGGCCGTGCGGCGAGCTGCTGCGCGACCGTATCGATGATGTCGCGTGCCACTGACGCCTTCGCTCCGCTGGCCTCGGCGATCACGCCGGACGCGTCCAGCACGCTCACGCGCGTGGCCACGTTGCCGAATCCCTCGTCGTGCCCCACCCGGTTGACGACCAGCAGGTCGGCGCCCTTGCGGGCGAGCTTCGCGCGGCCGCGGTGGATCAGGGCCGTGTCGTCGGCCTCGGTCTCGGCGGCGAAGCCGACGACGAGGTTGCGGCGCTGCCGCTGCGCGAGGCCGGCGAGAATGTCGGGGTTCTGCGTCAGCGTCAGTGTGGGGGTCTCGCCCCACTCCTCTTTGCTGCGCTTGCCGTCGGTGACGCCCTCGACCCGGTAGTCCGCGACGGCGGCAGCCATCACGAGCACGTCGGCGCTCGCGTGCGCCTCCATCGCCTCGGCCAGCTGCGCCGTCGTCTCGACCTCGATCAGCGCCACGCCATCGGGCGCCGGCACGTGCAGGTTGGCGCCGACGAGCGTCACCGCGGCGCCCGCGTCGCGCGCGGCCTCGGCCAGCGCCACGCCCATGGCGCCGCTCGAGCGGTTCCCGAGGAAGCGCACCGGGTCGATGGGCTCGCGGGTGCCGCCGGCGGAGATCACGACGCTGCGGCCGGCGAGCGAGCTCGTCGCGCCCGAGTCGGTCGAGCCGGTCGTGCCGGTCACAAGCGCGAGCGCGGCTGCGATCACCTCGGCAGGCTCGGCCATGCGGCCCAGGCCCGCATCGGAGCCCGTCAGCTGGCCGGAGACCGGGCCGACGATCGTGACGCCGCGCTCGGCGAGCGTGGCGACGTTCGCCTGCACCGAGGCCTGCTCCCACATCTCGGTGTGCATCGCGGGTGCGAGCACCAGCGGAGCGCGGGAGGCGAGGATGGTGGTGCCGAGCAGGTCGTCGGCGAAGCCGTGCGCGAGCTTGGCGATCGTGTTCGCCGTCGCCGGCAGCACGATGATGAGGTCGGCCTGCTGCCCGAGCGCGACGTGGCGCACGCTCGCGACGTCGTCGAAGACCTCGTCGGTGACGGGATTGCGGCTCAGCGCCTCGAGCGTCGGGCGCCCGATGAAGCGCAGGGCGGATGCGGTGGGCACGACGTGCACGTCGTGCCCGGCCAGCACGAGCTCGCGGATGGCGAGCGCGGCCTTGTACGCGGCGATCCCGCCGGAGATCCCGACGACGACGCGCATCAGACCGAGGCTGCCTCGTCCTTGGTCAGGACCAGCTTGTCCTGGTGGATCTCGTGCAGCGAAACCGACAGCGGCTTGTCCTCGACGGTCGCGTCGACGAGCGGACCGACGTTGTCGAACATCGAGCCCTCGTGGATATCGGTGTAGTAGTCGTTGATCTGGCGCGCGCGCTTCGACGCGAAGATCACGAGCTGGTACTTGGAGTCGACCTTCTCGAGCAGCTCGTCGATCGGCGGGTTGATGATGCCCTTGCTGGCCATGGGTGCCTCCTGCAGTCGTGGTGGATGCGGGGCGCGGCCCGCGAAAGCTCGTGCGCCACTGGGCGCAAGGACTCAGTCTACCGTGCCGGATCGGCTTCCGCCGCGAGGATGTGCTCGACGACCTCGCGGGCCGCCTCGGCGATGTCGGTGTTGACGACCGTCGCGTCGAACTCCGGCTGACTGGCGAGCTCGACTTTCGCGGTCTCGAGCCGGCGGGTGCGCTCGTCCTCGGTCTCGGTGCCGCGGCCAACGAGCCTGCGCACCAGCTCGTCCCACGACGGCGGCGCGAGGAACAGCAGCACCGCATCCGGGAACGACTCGCGCACCTGCCTAGCACCCTGCAGGTCGATCTCCAGCAGCACCGAGGAGCCCTCGTCGAGCGCGGCCTGCACGCTCGAGCGCGGCGTGCCGTAGCGCGACTGGTTGTGCACCTTCGCCCACTCGAGGAACTCGCCCTCACCGACCATCCGGTCGAAGTCGGCATCGCTCACGAACGCGTAGTGCACCCCGTCGATCTCGCCCGGACGAGGGCTGCGCGTGGTGGCGCTCACCGACTGGCGGATCTGCGGGAAGTGGTCGCGCACGTACTGCGCCACCGTGCCCTTGCCGACCGCGGTCGGGCCGGCGAGGACGATGAGACGGGGGCGACGCGAGGGATCCACGTCGTCAAGCCAACCGCGAACGCGCTCGCGCTGCAAACCGCCGAGCCCGCCGAGCCGCTTCGCGCGGGCGATGCCGAGGCTCGCCATCAGCGCCTCGACGCGCTTGGGGCCCATGCTGCGCAGGCTGCCGAGGTACTCCTCGACCCGCAGCCGCGCCTCCGGGCTGCCCGGCTCCTGCCACGCCCGCTCGGCGACATCCCGCGCGCCGCGCTGGCCGGCGGCGATGGCGCGCTTGACCGCGGCCCTCGCGCGACGCGCCTCGACCGCCGCGCGGCCGGCGGCGCCAGGATCGGGGACCGGATGCTGGTCGATGACGCCGCGGAGCCTCGCCTCGGATGCGCGCTCGGCGTCGCTCATCGGGACAGCGCTGCGCCCGCCGCGTCGATCGCGGCGACGAGCCCGTCGGGGCCGGCCTGCAGGATGCTGCGGCTCGCGCTCGCGAGCACGAGCGCGTCGCCGGGGAAGAGCGTGCGCAGCGAGGTCAGGCTCGCGCCCTGCGCGCCGAAGCCGGGCGCGAGCACCGGGGTGGCTGCGCGCAGCGTCGACGCATCCGTCACGAGTCCGTAGTCCGCGCGGTCGACGGTGGCGCCGATGACGACGCCGTGGCCGGCGCCGGAGGCGATGTTGCGCGCGGCGACCGCGTCAGCGACCGTCGCCGCCACTGTGCGCCCGTCGCCCACCCGCGCCTGCTGCAGGGTCCGGGCCTCGGGGTTGGAGGTCGCGGCGAGCACGAACAGCGCCTTGCCCGCGCGCTCGGCGGCGGCGAAGGCGCCCTCGAGCGCCCCGACGCCGAGGTACGGGCTGACCGTCAGCGCGTCGGCCTCGAGCGGCGAGCCGGGCGTGAGCCACGCGGCGGCATAGCCGTCGTTGGTCGAGCCGATGTCGCCGCGCTTCGCGTCCGCGATCACGAGCAGCCCTGCAGCTCGCGCGTCGGCCAGCACGCGCTCGAGCGCGGCGAAGCCGGCCGATCCGTGCGCCTCGAACAGCGCCACCTGCGGCTTGATCACCGCGACCCGCCCGGCGGCCGCCTCGACGACCGTGCGCCCGAAGCGCTCGAGACCCGACGCATCCGCCCCCGTGCCGGGCCCGGCGCCCCACGCCTCGAGCAGCGCCGGGTGCGGGTCGATGCCGACGCACAGCGGTCCGTGCTCGGTGACGGATGCGGTGAGGCGCCGCAGGAAGGTCACCGGCTGCACCGCGGTGGTCACGCCGACCGCCGCGCGTGGTACTCCTGCAGGCTGGTGACCTCGAAGCCCTCGCGCGCGGCCTCGACCGCCGCGACCGCCGCGCCCAGCTGGGCGACGGTGGTGAACAGCGCCTTGTCGCTCGCGACCGTGGCGGCGCGGATCTCGTAGCCGTCGGCGCGCGCCATGCCGCCCGAGGGGGTGTTGATGATCACGTCGATCTCGCCCGCGTCGATCAGGTCGACGATCGAGGGCTCGTCGCCGGCCTCGGAGTGCTTGCGCACCGTCTCCACCCGGATGCCGTTGCGCGCGAGCACCTCGGCGGTGCCGACCGTGGCGACGATGCGGAAGCCGAGCTGCTGCAGCCGGTGGATGGGCAGCACCGCCTGCCGCTTGTCGCGGTCGGAGAGCGAGACGAAGACCGTGCCGGTGGTCGGCAGCCCGCCGTAGGCGGCGGCCTGGCTCTTCGCGAACGCGGTCGGGAAGTCGCGGTCGATGCCCATCACCTCGCCGGTGGAGCGCATCTCCGGGCCCAGCAGGCTGTCGACCATGCGGCCGTCGGCGGTGCGGAAGCGGCGGAAGGGCAGCACGGCCTCCTTCACCGCCACCGGCGCGTCCAGCGGCATGATCGTGCCGTCCTGCTCGGGCAGCATCCCCTCGGCGCGCAGCTCGGCGATGGTCGAGCCCGCGAGCACGCGGGCGTTGGCCTTCGCGATGGGCGTGCCGATCGCCTTGGCGACGAAGGGCACCGTGCGGCTCGCGCGCGGGTTCGCCTCGATCACCTGCAGCACGCCCGTCGCGTAGGCGAACTGCACGTTGATGGGCCCGCGCACGTCGAGGCCCTCGGCGATGCGCAGCGTCGCGTCGCGGATCTCGAGCAGCTGCGCGCGGCCGAGCCCGACGGGAGGCAGCGTGCAGGAGGAGTCACCGGAGTGGATGCCGGCCTCCTCGATGTGCTCGAGGATGCCGCCGACGAACAGCTCGTGGCCGTCGTAGATGGCGTCCACGTCGATCTCGATCGCGTCGTCGAGGAAGTGGTCGACCAGCAGCGGCGCCTTCGGCCCCACGATGCCGTGGCCAGCGATGCGGTCGAAGTAGCCGTGCAGGCTGGGCGTGTCGTAGATGATCTCCATGCCGCGCCCGCCGAGCACGAACGAGGGCCGCACGAGCACCGGGTAGCCGATGCGCTCGGCGATCTCCACCGCCTGGTCCTGCGTGGTGGCGGTGCCGTTGCGGGGTGCGATCAGGCCGGCGTCGTCGAGGATGCGCTGGAACAGGCCGCGCTCCTCGGCCGCGTCGATCGCGTCGGGCGTGGTGCCGAGGATCGGCACGCCCGCCGCCTCCAGACCGCGCGCCAGCCCCAGCGGCGTCTGGCCGCCGAGCTGCACGATCACGCCGACGAGCTCGCCCGCGCCCTGCTCGGCGTGCACGATCTCGAGCACATCCTCGAGCGTGAGCGGCTCGAAGTAGAGCCGGTCGCTGGTGTCGTAGTCGGTGGAGACCGTCTCCGGGTTGCAGTTGACCATGATGGTCTCGAAGCCGGCGTCGGCGAGCGCGAAGGACGCGTGCACGCACGAGTAGTCGAACTCGATGCCCTGGCCGATGCGGTTGGGGCCGGAGCCCAGGATGATCACCTTGCGGCGGTCGGACGGCACGACCTCGGTCTCGAGGTCGTAGCTCGAGTAGTGGTACGGCGTCTCGGCGGGGAACTCGCCCGCGCAGGTGTCGACCGTCTTGTAGACCGGGCGCACGCCCGCCGCCCAGCGCGCCTGGCGCACCTCGGCCTCGGGCAGGCCGCGCAGCTGCGCGATCTGCGCGTCGGAGAAGCCGTGCTCCTTCGCAAGCCGCAGCGTCGCCTCGTCGAGCGCGTCCGCGCCGCCGATCGCGTCGGCGACCTCGTTGATCAGCACCATCTGGTCGAGGAACCAGGGGTCGATGCCGGTCGCCTCGTGCGCCTGCGCGATGGTCGCGCCCGCCCGCAGCGCCTGCTGCAGCGTCACGATTCGGCCGTCGGTGGGCGTCTTCGCGGTCTCCAGCAGCGCCGCCGCGTCGCCCGGCTCGCCGTGCCAGTGGAAGGAGGAGCCCTGCTTCTCGAGCGAGCGCAGCGCCTTCTGCAGGGCCTGCGTGTAGGTGCGGCCGATGGCCATCGCCTCACCGACCGACTTCATGGTCGTCGTGAGGGTCGCATCCGCCGCCGGGAACTTCTCGAAGTTGAACCGCGGCACCTTCACGACCACGTAGTCGAGCGCCGGCTCGAACGCCGCCGGCGTCACCTTCGTGATGTCGTTGGGGATCTCGTCGAGCCGGTAGCCGAGCGCGAGCTTCGCCGCGATCTTCGCGATCGGGAAGCCGGTGGCCTTCGAGGCGAGCGCCGAGGAGCGCGAGACGCGCGGGTTCATCTCGATGACGATGATGCGGCCGGTGGCCGGCTCGACCGCGAACTGGATGTTGCAGCCGCCGGTGTCGACGCCCACGTCACGGATCACGCGGATGGCGATGTCGCGCATCCGCTGGTACTCCTTGTCGGTCAGCGTCAGCGCCGGCGCCACCGTGATGGAGTCGCCCGTGTGCACGCCCACGGCGTCGACGTTCTCGATCGAGCAGATCACGATCGTGTTGTCGGCGGTGTCGCGCATGAGCTCGAGCTCGTACTCCTTCCACCCGAGGATCGACTCCTCGAGCAGCACCTCGCCGATCGTGGACGAGTGGATGCCGTCCCCGACGAAGCGGCGCAGCTCGGCCTCGTCGTGGGCGAAGCCGGAGCCCAGGCCGCCCATCGTGAACGAGGGCCGCACGACCACCGGGTACCCGTACTCGGCGGTGAAGGCGAGCGCCTCGTCGATGTTCTTCACGATCACGCTCGAGGCGACGTCGGCGCCGGCGTCGAGCACCAGCTGCTTGAAGATCTGGCGATCCTCGCCGCGCTCGATCGCGTCGGGGCGCGCGCCGATCAGCTCGACGCCGTGGCGCTCGAGGATGCCCTGGTGGTGCAGCGCCATGGCGGCGTTGAGCGCGGTCTGGCCGCCCAGCGTCGGCAGGATCGCGTCGGGACGCTCCTTCATGATGATCGTCTCGATCACTTCTGGCGTGATCGGCTCGATGTAGGTGGCGTCGGCGAAGTCGGGATCGGTCATGATCGTCGCCGGGTTGGAGTTGACGAGGATGACGCGCACGCCCTCCTCGCGCAGCACGCGGCAGGCCTGCGTGCCGGAGTAGTCGAACTCGGCGGCCTGGCCGATCACGATCGGCCCGGAGCCGATCACGAGGACCGAGTTGATGTCGTCGCGCTTGGGCATCAGGCCTGCGCCCCCTTCTTCGCGATGACGAGATCGCGGAACTGACCGAACATGTGGTGGGCGTCGTTGGGCCCTGCCGCCGACTCGGGGTGGTACTGCACGCTGAAGGCGGGGATGTCGAGGGCGCGGAGGCCCTCGACGACGCGGTCGTTGAGCGAGTAGTGGCTCACCTCGACGCGGCCGAAGCCCGCCGGGCTCTCGAGCTGCTCGCCGATCGCCGCGTCGACGGCGAAGCCGTGGTTCTGGCTGGTGATCTCGACCCGGCCGGTCGCCACGTCGAGCACCGGCTGGTTGATGCCGCGGTGGCCGAAGGGCAGCTTGTAGGTGCCGAAGCCGAGCGCGCGGCCCAGCAGCTGGTTGCCGAAGCAGATGCCGAAGAACGGAAGCTCGGCGCGCAGCAGGCCCTGCAGCAGCTCGACCTGGCTGCCGGAGGCCGCCGGGTCGCCGGGGCCGTTCGAGTAGAAGGCGGCCACCGGCTCGTGCGCGAGCACCTGCTCGAGGGTGGAGTCCTGCGGCAGCACCACCAGGTCGAAGCCCTGCTGCTGCAGGTACTTCAGCGTCGAGCCCTTGATGCCGAGATCCAGCACCGCGAGCGTGCCGATCGACTCGCCCTCGGCGGGCAGCGCGTACGGCTCCGTCGTGCTGACGGTCGCGGCGAGGCTGCGGCCGGCCATCTGCGGGCTCTCGCGCACGACGGCGAGCATCGCAGCGTCATCCGTCAGCGCCTCGCCCGAGAAGACGCCGGCGCGCATGGCGCCCACGTCGCGGATGCGGCGCGTGATCGCGCGAGTGTCGACGCCGGCGATGCCGACGACGCCGTCGCGCTCGAGCTGCGCGCCGAGCGGCTCCTCCGCGCGCCAGTTCGAGGTGATGCGGCTGGCGGTGCGCACGACGTAGCCGCTCGGCCACATGCGCGCCGACTCGTCGTCCTCGCTCGTCACGCCGGTGATGCCGATGTGGGGCGAGGTCTGCACGACGATCTGGCCCGCGTAGCTGGGGTCGGTGAGCGTCTCCTGGTAGCCGGTCATGCCGGTGGCGAAGACGGCCTCGCCGAGCGCCTGACCGGTCGCGCCGTAGGCGCTGCCGCGGTAGATCGTGCCGTCCTCGAGGACGAGGGCGGCGTCCTGCGCCCGGCGCAGGGCTGCGGGTGCGCTCGATGCTGATTCGGTCATGGGGTGAGTCCTTCCCCTGCAGTGGTGGTCGTGGTGCCGCGGGCGAGGGCGCTGAGCGCCTCGAACGCGGGCGCGTCATCGCCGATGACGCGCACGTAGGTGTCGACGTCGGCGCCGAGCTCGTGCGCGATCACGATGATCCCGCCGGGCTCGACCACGCGGTCGATGGTCCAGGTGGCCCGCTCGACCGAGCGGATGCTCGTGGCGGGGATGCGCAGCTCGCGCCGGTCGGCGAGCAGCTGCACGCCGTCGGCGTCGATCGCCATCCTCGTGCGGCCGCGGAAGCCCAGCCCGTGCGCGAAGATGCGGTCGTAGGGGTCGCCGGCGCGGGTGGTGGCGACGTAGAGGGCGTCGACGACGAGGCTCGGCGTCGCGTCGATCCAGCCCTGCGGCGCGGTGATGTCGCGCTGGCGTCGTCGGCGGCCGCGGATGCCGAGCCACACCAGCAGCGCCACCAGCACGACGAATGCCGCGCAGAGCAGCGCGAAGAGCTCCTTGGTCATGCCTGCACCTGCGTCTCTGCGATCTCGGCATCCATCACGGTGCGCCGGCCGCCGTGCCAGACATGCAGCACGGTGCCGGGCAGCTCGACGCCCAGGAAGGGCGAGTTGGTCGAGCGCCCCTTGAGGCTCGCGGCCTCGACGGTGCGCCGCGCGGCGGGGTCGACCAGCACCAGGTGCGCGGGCGAGCCGATCTCGAGCGGGGCGTCGTAGCCGCTCTCGCGGCCGATCGCGGCCGGCGCGGTCGACATGACGCGCGCGACGCCCGCCCAGTCGAGCAGCCCGGTCTCGACCATCGCCTCCTGCACCACGCCTAGCGCGGTCTCCAGCCCGACCATGCCGAAGGCCGCATCCGCGAACGCCGCCTGCTTCGCCTCCGGCGCGTGCGGCGCGTGGTCGGTGGCGACGATGTCGATGGTGCCGTCGGCCAGCGCCTCGCGCAGCGCCCGCACGTCGCGGTCGGCGCGCAGCGGCGGGTTCACCTTGTAGCGGGCGTCGTAGCTGCGCACGAGCTCCTCGGTGAGCAGCAGGTGGTGGGGCGTGACCTCCGCGGTGATGGCGATGCCCTTGGCCTTGGCGGCGCGCACCACCTCGACGGTCTCGAGCGTCGAGACGTGGCAGACGTGCAGCCGCGCGCCGGCGGCCTCGGCGAGCATGGCGTCGCGCGCCACGATCGCGGCCTCGGCGGCGGACGGCCAGCCGGTGAGGCCGAGCTCGGCCGCGAGCGGGCTCTCGTGCATGACGGAGCCGCGCGTGAGCGAGGGGTCCTGCGCGTGCTGCGCGATGACCGCGCCGAGCGAGGCGGCGTGCTCGAGGGCGCGGCGCATGAGCTCGGCGTCGGCGACGCAGTGCCCGTCGTCGCTGAAGACCCGCACGCGCGCTGCCGAGCCGGCCAGCATGCCCATGTCGGCCAGCCGCTCCCCCGCGAGCCCGACGCTCACCGCCCCGATCGGCCGCACGGTCGCGAGCCCCGCCTCGAGGCCGAGCCGGTGCACCTGCTCGACCACCGCGGGCGTGTCGGCGACGGGCGTGGTGTTGGCCATCGCGAACACGCAGGTGTAGCCACCGGCCGCGGCCGCGCGCACGCCGGTGGCGACGGTCTCCGCCTGCTCGCCGCCGGGCTGGCGCAGGTGCGTGTGCAGATCGACCAGCCCCGGCAGGGCGACGAGGCCGGATGCGTCCACGACCTCGGCAGCGTCGCGGTCGATGGTCGTCGGATCGACGAAGGCGCCGTCGGCGATCGCGAGATCGCGCGGCTCGCCGCCCAGGACGGCGGCACCGGTCACCAGCGTGGTGCCGGCCCGCGCAGTGCCGGTCTGCGGAGTGCCGGTCTGCGGAGTGGTCATCGGGAGCCTCCCTGGTCGGATGCGAGCAGCGAGTAGAGCACGGCCATGCGCACCGAGACACCGGCGGTGACCTGCTCGAGCACGGTGGAGGCCTCGCCGTCGGCGGCGCGGCTCGAGAGCTCGAGGCCGCGGTTCATCGGCCCCGGGTGCATGATCTGCGCCTTCGGCAGCCGCGCGAGGCGCTCGTCGGTGAGCGACCAGCCGGTGATGTACTCCGCGGGGCTCGGTGCCACCTTGCCCGCCTGCCGCTCGAGCTGCACGCGCAGCAGCATGAGGGCGTCGGGCTGCTCGGCGATGACGGCGTCCAGGCTGGTCTCGGCCCGCACGCCGAGGCGCGTGCCGTCGGCGGCTGGAGGAGGCAGCAGCGAGGGCGGGCCTACGAGCGTGACCGCGGCGCCGAGCGCTGGCAGCAGCAGGGCGTTCGAGCGGGCGACGCGCGAGTGCGCGATGTCGCCGACGATCGCGACGCGCACGCCGTCCAGCCCCTTGCCGCGCGACGCATCCGCCCCGTGGATCCTGCGGCGCAGGGCGAACGCGTCGAGCAGCGCCTGCGTGGGGTGCTCGTGGGTGCCGTCGCCGGCGTTGACGACCGGCCGGCCGATCCAGTCGGCCAGCAGCGCCGGTGCGCCGGAGGAGCCCGAGCGCACCACGACGCCGTCGACGCCCATCGCGGCGATGGTCAGGCCCGTGTCGCGCAGCGACTCGCCCTTGGATGCGCTCGAGCCCTTGCCCGAGACGTTGATGACGTCGGCAGAGAGCCACTTGCCTGCGATCTCGAACGAGGAGCGCGTGCGGGTGGAGTCCTCGAAGAACAGGTTCACGACGGTGCGGCCGCGCAGCGCGGGCAGCTTCTTCACGTCGCGGTCCTGGATCTGGTGCATGTCCTCGGCCAGATCGAGCAGCGCGATTGCCTCATCGCGGGGCAGCGCCGCGGTCAGCAGGTGCTTCATGCGGCGCCGTCCTCGATCACGACCGCGTCCTCGCCGTCGACCTCGTCGAGCAGGATCGACACGTGCTCGCTGCGGGCGCTCGGCAGGTTCTTGCCCACCGAGTCGGCCCGGATGGGCAGCTCGCGGTGGCCGCGGTCGACCAGCACGGCCAGCCGCACGGCGCGCGGCCGGCCGAGGTCCGAGAGCGCATCGAGGGCGGCGCGGATGGTGCGGCCCGAGTAGAGCACGTCGTCGACCAGCACGATCACCTGGTCGTCGATGCCGACGGCCGGGATGCGGGTCGGATGCGGTGCACGCGTCGGGCGGGCACGCAGGTCGTCGCGGTGCATGGTGATGTCGAGCGCGCCGGTGCGGGCGGCGAAGTCCTCGCCGGTGATGTCGGTCAGCCGGGCGGCCAGTCGCTCGGCGAGGTGGACGCCGCGGGTGGGGATGCCCAGCAGCACGAGGTCCTTTGGACCATGGTTCGCCTCGAGGATCTCGTGGGCGATGCGCGTGAGGGCCCTGGCGATCTCGTCGGGGCCGAGCACGATGCGCGATTGAGTCACGGACGACTCCCTTCTCCGCCTCACAGGACGGGCTTCAAGGTTGTCTGATGGGTCCACTCTACCGCGCGACATGCTCCGGCAGCGCGCCCAGCCCGATGAACCGCCCCATGGCATGCCGGGCGGCGGGCAAGTGCTGCACGACGCGCAACGGCAGCGGCACGGGCACCTGCTCGCCGGGCTCGGCAAGCTTGACCAGCACCGTCTCGAGCCGCCGCTGGAATGCCTGCGTCACGCGCGCCGGCCACTGACGACGACGCTGGATGCGGTGCAGCAGCGCCGTCGTCGGCCGCGCGCCGGCGAGGCGAGGTGCGAGCGCGTTCGCGGCGGCGACCGCGTCCTGGATGGCGAGGTTGATGCCGACGCCTCCCGCGGGCGACATCGCGTGCGCGGCATCGCCGATGACGAGCAGGCCGTCGCGGTGCCACTGCTCCAGGTGCTCGATGCGCACGTCGAGCACACGCACGTCCTCGGCGCCGATGGCCGCGATGCGTTCCCGGAAGGCGGGCGCGAGGGCCGCCACCCGCGCACGCATCGCGTCGAGCGAGGCGGCATCGCCGCTCCAGGCGCTCTTCCGCACGATGTGGGCGCACTGGTAGAAGTCGCCGCGCGGGATCGACAGCAGCGCGCCGTCTCCGGCCTGCATGAAGGGGATCTGCTCGCCCTCGTGCCGCGGCAGCCGGAACCAGAGCACGTCGATCGCGCTCGCACCGCCGACCGGTTCGAGTCCCGCGTGCCCGCGCAGCGCCGAGTCGCGCCCGTCGGCGAGCACGGCCAGCTTCGCGCGGATCTCCACCGGCCCGCCCGGCCCCTCGGCGCGCACGCCGACGATGCGCTCGCCGTCGCGCAGCAGTGCGGTCGCGGCCGTGCGCATCCGCAGGACGTACCCCGGGTGCTCGCGACCGGCATCCGCCAGCAGGTCGAGGAAGTCCCATTGCGGCATGAACGCGATCGCGCGGCGCCTGGTCGGCAGCCGCGTGAAGTCGGCGAGCACGAGCCGACGGCCCGAGAACGACATGGTCACCTGCGGCAGGTCGGCGTGCGGCCGCTCGAGGAAGCGCTCGAGCAGGCCGAGCTCGTGCAGGTTCTGCTGGGTCGATGGATGGATCGTGTCCCCGCGGAAATCGCGCAGGAAGTCGCCGTGCTGCTCGAGCACGGTCGCCCGCACGCCGCGCCGCGCCAGCAGCAGCCCGAGCATCAGGCCGGCCGGTCCCCCGCCGACGATGACGCAGTCGGTGGTGACGGTCTCGGTGGTCGGCTGCTCGTCCATGGCGCCCATCCTCCGCCTTCGCGCGGCAGGACGCGAGAGCCGTCGACATCGACGTCGCCCGTCAGCCGCAGAGCTCGTAGCGCGTCACGTCATGCGTGAGCGTCGGCGTGCCGCCGAGCAGCACGATCGGAGGTGCACCGAGTCGTCGGTGCTCCATCGGCAGCGACCCATCGAGGCAGCTGCTCGGCGTCAGATACAGCGGTGCGCCGCGCGCCCCGGCCACCGCCGAGGCGGCCAGCGCGTCGGGGAAGCGGTTGCCGGCAGCGATGTAGAGCGTCGGTGGGCGCGCGGGGAATGCCGCGTTGATGCGCACCGCCGTCTGGTAGCGATTCGCGCCGGCGACGCGCGTTGCCGTGCGGCCCTCACGCATCGCGTCGACGACGGCGGTGGCAACGGAGGGGATGCCGCCGACGACCGTGAGGGTCGTCGCCCCGAGCGCATCGAGCGCCGCGAGCGTGGCCGGAGACGCGGTGCCGTTGCCGTCGACGAGCAGGATCGGTGCGCCCTGCATGGCCGCGACCGGTCCGGCAGCCAGGGCATCGGGAAAGCCTCGCCCGGTCGCGATGAACGCGGTGCCGGCGCCATCGGTGAAGGCGTGCTGCGCGATGAGCGCGCTCGTCTCGTAGCGGTTGGCGCCGGCAAGCCGGGTCACCGGAGCGAGCTCGGCCAACGACGCCTCGACGGCTGCTGAGACCGACGGCAGTCCACCGACGAGGACGATCGACGTCGGGGCGAGGCGGACGAGCTCAGCGCGGGTGGCGGCCGGCAGCGCGGCCGCGGCGGTCAGCAGCAGCGGGGCACGAACGTGTGCCGCTGCCGCGCCGGCGCTCAGCGCATCGGGGAACAGCTCACCGCTGGCCACATACACCTGGCGTGCGCCGCGCGGGTAGCCGCTGGCGGAGAGCAGGGCGGCGGTCTCGAATCTGTTCTGGCCAGCGATCCGTGAGGGCGCTGCCATCGTCAGCGAGCTGTGCGTCATCATCGTCGCACCGCTGAGGTGCAGGGCGGTGGCCATGTCGACCCAGCTGCAGCGATTGATCCCGAGGTCGTAGCCGGATGCGGAGATGAGCCCGAGCGCGATGACGCCGCCGCCGGAGCGATGCCGGAAGGTCGGGCCGCCGCTGTCGCCCGGCAGGCAGGCGTAGTTCGACCACGGCGGCACCGGCGCGCTCGAGATCGATCGGTAGATCGAGCACGCCCAGTAGCCGAAGTCGTAGCAGCCGGCGGGCTCAGACGTGCGGGTCGCGTAGCGCTCCCCCTGCCGTGCCCCCGAGAACCCGACGGACGCGCCGCTGCTCACCTGGCCGGCACCGTGCACCGGCACCTCGTGCGACCCCGAGCATCCGCTCCCGAGCCACATGGTCGGGCGCGCGGACCCGGTGCGGATCACCAGCGAGTCGACGTGTCGGCTGCCCGCGACCAGGTTCTGCGACACCCGGCCGATCCCGCTGCCGCTGCCCCGCCCGCACAGATTGCTGGCGTGACCGCTCACGACCGCACCGCCGTTGGCCCCCAGCGGGAAGGCGCAGTGGCCGGCGCTCATCACCGCGGATGCGCCGTCGGAGGTGCGCACGGCGAATCCCGTCGTGCAGGCGAGATTGCCGACCCGGATGGCGTTGCCACCGCCGTAGCCGTCGGTGTCGTGCATGCGGCTCACCGGCTCGTCGGCGACATCGGCGATGAGCTCGACCGGGACGCCCAGGTCGGTGAGGCCCAGCTCGGTCAGCAGGTCGGCGCCCGTCGCCGCGGGCTCGTCCTGCATCGCGCTCGGCAGCGCCTCGATCCTGCGCTCGAGCGCGGGATGCGCGCTCGCTGCGACGTCGAGGCCGATCCGGAGGCTCGCGGCGCGCTGGTCGATGGCTGCCGAGACGATGGCGTCGCCAGTCTCGCCGTCGAGGTGCAGGACACGGTCGAGGCTCATGCACAGCGCCGTCAGCGGCTGCTCCGCCACCTCACCCACCACGAGCTGGAGCGATCGCGCCTCAGCCCGCAGATGCGTCTCGAGTCGCTCGACCTCCGCCCGCGCCAGACCGTCCGCGCCGGGTGAGCCGGTGACGCCCACGAGTCGCAGGGCGACCGCCTCGCCGCCCGAGTCGCGCTCGATCTCCGCACCAGCCACCGCATCCGCGTGCCGCAGCAGGAGCGCGTGCTGCAGCGTGCGAGCCGCCGCCTCGCGCAGCGCCCGCGCGTCGGCATCGGCTGCGACCTCGAGCGGCACGATCGCCGAGCGCACCAGGCACTCCTCGACAGCAGCGCCGATCGGGCCGGCCGTCTGCCCGGGCTGGGGTGCGGCGACGATGAGCGACGCCGCCATCACGACGGCGGCCAGGGACGAGATCAGCGCTCTGACCAGCACGGTAGTCCTCTCGTGACGGTGGACGTCCGCATTCAAGCAGGAACGTCCCCCGGCCCGGGGAAGGCCACCGGCGCGGCGGGATCAGCCGCGCTGCGCCGCGATCTTGCCGAGCACGCCGTTGATGAAGGCGCCGGAGCGCTCGGTCGAGAGCTCGTTGGCCAGGTGCACGGCCTCCGAGACCACCACGCTCGCCGGTGCCGTCTCGTGCTCGAGCTCCCACGCGCCCACCCGCAGGATCGCCAGGTCGGTGCGCGGCATGCGCTCGATGGGCCAGTGCTCGCTCGACGAGGCGATCAGCTCGTCGAGCGCCTCGGTCTCATCGGCCACGCCCGCGACGATCTCGCGCGCGAACTCGAACCAGCCGTGCTTCGACCAGCCGAGCCGGTCGGCGGTGTCGCGCAGCACCGTCTCGGGCGACTCCTCGCGCGCGTTCGCCGAGTAGATCACCTCGACGGCGTGCTTGCGCGCCTTGCGTCGCGAGGGGTAGGTCTCGCCCGGTGCGTCAGTCTTCGCCACGTCAGTCGGTGACGCGGCCGAGGTAGCTGCCGTCGCGCGTGTCGACCTTGATGCGCGTGCCCTGCTCGACGAACAGCGGCACCTGCACCTCTGCGCCGGTCTCGACGGTCGCGGCCTTGGTGCCGGCGCTCGAGCGGTCGCCCTGCAGGCCCGGCTCGGTGTAGGTGATCTCGAGCACGACGGACGCGGGCAGCTCGACCTGGAGCGCCTCGCCCTCGTGCATGGAGATGGTGGCGGTGCCGTTCTCGAGCAGGTACTTCGCGCCGTCGCCCACGATGTCGGCGGGGATCGGCAGCTGATCGTACGTGTCGTTGTCCATGAAGACGAAGTCGGTGCCGTCGTTGTACAGGAACTGGTAGTCGCGGCGGTCGACGGTGGCGAAGTCGATCTTGGTGCCGGCGTTGAAGGTCTTGTCGACCGTCTTCTGGCTGCGCGCGTTGCGCAGCTTGGTGCGCACGAAGGCGCCGCCCTTGCCGGGCTTGACGTGCTGGAACTCGATGACGCTCCAGAGCTGGCCGTCGAGGTTCAGCACCGCGCCGTTCTTGATGTCGTTCGTGGTTGCCATGAGGCGATTCCGTTCCGTGGGAGCAGGTGGGGCCGCAGGTGCCACCAGCGCTGCTGGCGGCGAGCACTGCGCCGACAGGAGAGTCTAGCGGGCGACGATCGCGGCGGCTGCGAGGGCGTAGCCGCGCAGCCCGAAGCCGGCGATCACGCCGGTCGCGACGCCGGAGACGACGGATGTGTGACGGAAGGCCTCGCGCGCGTGCGGGTTGGAGATGTGGACCTCCACGAGCGGCGCCACGCCCTGCAGCTGCGCGCAGGCGTCGCGCAGCGCGTAGGAGTAGTGCGTGAACGCCGCCGGGTTGAGGATCACCGGCGTCGCGGCATCGACCGCCTCGTGGATCCAGCCGACCAGCTCGGCCTCGTCGTCGGTCTGCCGCACATCGGCCTCGATCGGGCGCTCGGCGGTGCCGACGGCCTCCACCAGCGGCGCGATGTCGGCAACGGTCGCCGTGCCGTAGACGTCGGGCTCCCGGGTGCCGAGCCTGCCGAGGTTCGGCCCGTTGAGGACGAGGATGCGCATGGCGCCAGTCTGCCGCATCGCGGTGCCCGCGATGCGCGGGCACCGTGACGCTCGCTACATCTCGCCCTCGAACAGGCCGATGTGGTTGCCGTCGGGGTCGGTGAGCAGCGCCCACCAGCTCGTCGGCGTGATCGCGCTCTTCTCGACCGCCACCGAGCCGCCCTGCGCGGTCGCCTTCGCGAGCGCCTCGTCGATCGAGTCGACCTCGACCATGCTGCGGGGCTGCGTGAAGCCCTCGTCGCGCTCGGTCAGCGCGCCGCCCGAGACGCCGTTGGGCGCCTGGAACATCGGGTAGCCCTCGAACCCCTCCATTTCGGCGATCTGCCAGCCGAAGAGGTCGGAGTAGAAGGCGGTGGACTTCGCGAAGTCGCTGACCGGGATCTCGATGTGGGTGATGTCTCCGTGCGCCACGGTGCGCCCCTCTCGCTTCCGCCCGCCAGATGTGGGCGCTTGCGACGATGGTGGCGCAGACCGCCCACGCCCCGCCAGCGGCTCCCGCGATCGAGTGGCGGCTCCCGCGATCGAGTGGCGGCTCGTGTATGGGACTCGACGCAGCCGCCACTCACCTGCCGCAGCCGCCACTCAGCGGGCGGGGCGCGTGCTCAGTCGGCGAGCGACTGGTAGGCCATGAACAGCAGCCCCTCGTCCGGGCCCTCCAGGATACGCGGCTTGGCGACGTCGTCGAGCACCACGAAGCGCAGCATCGAGCCGCGCGACTTCTTGTCCCGCCGCATCGCGGCCAGCAGCGACTGCCAGCGCCCCACCGGGTACGTCGTCGGCAGCTCCAGCGACTCGAGGATCGCCCGGTGCCGGTCGACCACGGGCTCCGGCAGCCTGCCCGCGAGGCGCGAGAGCTCGGCGGCGAAGACCATGCCGATCGAGACGGCGGCGCCATGGCGCCAGCGATAGCGCTCGTTGTGCTCGATCGCGTGGCCGAGGGTGTGGCCGTAGTTGAGGAACTCGCGGTCGCCGTGGTCGCGGAAGTCGGTCGCGACGACCTTCGCCTTCACCTCGATCGAGCGGGCGATCACCTCGGCGAACTCGGGCGTCGTGGGGTCGGTGGATGCCTCCAGCGAGCCCTCGAGCAGCTCCAGGATGCGCGGGTCGGCGATGAAGCCCGCCTTGACGATCTCGGCGAAGCCGGTGAGCAGCTCATTGCGCGGCAGCGAGTCGACCAGCTCGAGGTCGGCGATCACGCTCGAGGGGTGGTGGAAGGCGCCGACGAGGTTCTTGCCCTGCTCGGTGTTGATGCCGGTCTTGCCGCCGACGGCGGCGTCGACGATGCCGAGCACGCTCGTGGGCACCTGCAGCACCTTGATGCCGCGCAGCCAGGTGGCTGCCGCGAAGCCGGCCAGGTCGGTGACGGCGCCGCCGCCGAGGCCCACCACCGCATCCGTCCTGGTGAACTCCGCCTGCCCCATGATCTGCCACAGGAACTGCGCGACCTCGATGCGCTTGGCCGCCTCGGCGTCTGGCACCTCGGCGAGCAGCACCTCGACGCCGAGCTCGGCCTTCAGGTGCTCGGCGATGCGGCTCATGGCGGGCTGGTGGACGACCAGCAGCCGCTGGGCATCGCCCAGGCCCGCCTGCAGGCGCTCGACCAGGATGCCCCTGCCGACGTGGACGTCGTACGGCGCCTCGGTCTCGACGCGGATGGTGGTCATGCGCTTGCGCTCCTTCAGTGGGTGGTGGTGGCGGTGATGGTGCTGATCCGCGTCGCGGTCAGAGTCCGCGCTCGGCCAGCCGGGCCTCGAGCTCGTCGACCAGCCGCGACATGGGGGTGCGCGAGGTGTCGACGGTCAGTTCGGCGAGCTCGCGGTAGATCGGTTCGCGCTCGGCGGCGATGCGGCGCCAGTCGGCGATGCCGCCGGCGACCAGGGGCCGGCCGCCGCCGCCGAGCCGGCGCTCGGCGGTGCGCTCGTCGACGGTGACCAGCACGACGGTGGCCTGCTCGCGCAGCAGCGCGCGCGTGCCCTCGTCGAGCACCGCCCCGCCGCCGAGCGCGACGACGCTGCCGGGGGTGAGCGCCTGCTGCACCGCCTGCGCCTCCCAGCGGCGGAAGGCCGGCTCGCCGTGCGTCGCGAAGATCTCCGGGATCGGCCCGTGGTCGAGCACCACGAGGCGGTCGGTGTCGGCGAAGGTGCGGCCGATGCGGGAGGCGAGCTTGCGGCCCAGCGAGGTCTTGCCGGCGGCCATCGGGCCGATCAGGGCGACCGGCGGCGTCTCGCTCGCCTCGTCGCCCGGTCGCGGGGCGTCAGCGGTCACAGGACCGCCGTCGGCGCTGCTGGCATCAGGATGCCTCCGGCACCGTGCGCAGCTGCTCGGGGATCGCGGCGAGGTACGCGTCGAGGTTCCTGCGCGTCTCGGCGACCGAGTCGCCGCCGAACTTCTCGACCATCGCCTCGGCGAGCACGAGGGCGACCATCGCCTCGGCTACCACACCCGCGGCGGGCACGGCGCAGACGTCGCTGCGCTGGTGGTGCGCCTGTGCTGCCTCGCCGGTCGCCACGTCGATCGTGCGCAGCGCGCGCGGCACCGTCGCGATCGGCTTCATGCCGGCGCGCACGCGCAAGGGGTCGCCGGTGGACATGCCGCCCTCGATGCCGCCAGCGCGCCCGGTCTCCCGGTGCGTGCCGTCCTCGCCCGCGATCAGCTCGTCGTGCGCGACGCTGCCGCGACGACGGGTGGTCTCGAAGCCGTCGCCGACCTCGACGCCCTTGATCGCCTGGATGCTCATCAGCGCCTGCGCGAGCCGGCCGTCGAGCTTGCGGTCCCAGTGCACGTAGGAGCCGAGCCCCGGCGGCAGGCCGTAGGCGAGCACCTCGACGATGCCGCCGAGCGTGTCGCCCGCTCGGCGCGCGTCCTCGACCTCGGCCAGCATCGCGGCGCTCGTGCCGGCGTGGTTGCAGCGCAGCTCGTCCGCGTCCAGCCGGTCGACGTCCTCAGGGACCGGCAGCGCCGCATCCGCCGGCACGCGCACGGGGCCGATCGAGAGCGTGTGGCTGACCAGGCGCACGCCCAGCTCACCCAGGAACGCGCGCGCCACAGCACCGAGCGCCACCCGCGCGGCGGTCTCGCGGGCGCTCGCGCGCTCGAGCACGGGCCGCGCCTCGTCGAAGCCGTGCTTCTGCATGCCCACCAGATCGGCGTGACCGGGCCGCGGTCGGGTCAGCTTCGCCGCCCTCGCCCCCGTCAGCTCGCCCTCCAGCGGCGCCGGCGACATCACCTCGGTCCACTTCGGCCACTCGGTGTTGCCGACGCGCAGCGCGATCGGGCCGCCCTGCGTCAGCCCGTGTCGCACGCCGCCGGAGATCGAGAGGGCGTCCTGCTCGAACTTCATGCGGGCGCCGCGGCCGGCGCCCAGCTTGCGTCGCTGCAGGTCGGCCTGGATCTGCTCGGCAGTGATCGGCACCCCCGCGGGAAGCCCTTCGAGCACAGCGATCAGTTCGGGGCCGTGGGATTCCCCGGCGGTGAGCCAGCGCAGCATGCCTACGATTCTTCCAGACCGGCAGTGCCGCTCCCGACCATGGCGGCCCGCATCGCCGCCGCCACGTGCTGCTCGTCGTCCAGTGCCGCGTCGACGTCGGCGTTCGCGAAGACCCGCGCCTGCAGCACGGCCTGGCCCAGCAGCATCTCGCGCCCGTCGATCACGCGCTCCGCGCCGAGCGCAGGCAGGTAGCGCGAGCCCTCCGGCCGCGCGTAGTCGGCGTCGAGCAGGACATCGGGCGGATGCGTGAAGTCCGGCACGAGGTCGGCCCCGGCCGGCAGCGTGGAGACCGCCGCGTCGACCGCTGGCAGCGGCTGCCCGAGCGGCTGCAGCGCGACCCGCACGCCGAGCCGCTCCCCCAGCGCCTCGAGCCCGGCGCCTTTCGCCGGCGTGCGCAGCGCCACGGCGACGGTGCTCGCGCCGAGCTCCGCCAGCGCCAGCAGCGCGGCCCGCGCGGTGCCGCCCGCGCCCACGATCGCGCCGGACGCGATCGAGCCGGCCCCGGCATCCGTCAGCGCCCGCACGATGCCGCCCACGTCGGTGTTCCAGCCGCGCAGCTGGGGGCCCAGCAGCAGCGTGTTCACCGCGCCGGTCAGCTCGGCGCGCGCGTCGACCGTCGCCGCCAGCCGCCGCGCCTCGTGCTTGAGCGGTGCGGTGACCGACAGTCCGAGCCAGGCTGCGTCGAGCACGTCGACGAAGTCGGCCAGCTCGCCCGCGGCGACGAGCCGGCGCTCATAGCGCCAGTCGAGCCCGAGCTCGCGCGCGGCCGCGGCCTGCAGCACCGGCGAGAGCGAATGCTCGATCGGAGCCCCGACGACCGCGAGCCGCCGGGTGCCGCCGCCGAGCCGCTGCACTCAGCCGCCCCAGCCCGGGTTGTCGCGCAGGAACTGCTGGAACTGCGCGACCGCCACCTGGTGCTGGTCGTACGTCTCGGAGAAGATCGTCTCGCCGGTCTCCGGGTTCACCGTGACGAAGTACAGCCACGGGCCCTCGGTCGGCTCGAGCACCGCCTGGATCGCCTGGTCGCCCGGTGCCCCGATCGGCCCGACCGGCAGCCCGGGGTGCTGGTAGGTGTTGTACGGGTTTGTCGCGTCCGCCCGCTCCTCGGCGGTCGTGGTCACGACGTGCAGGTTGCCGGTGCCGTACGCGACGGTGGCATCCGACTGCAGCGGCATGTTGATGTCGAGCCGGTTCTGGAAGACGCGAGCCACCTTGCCGAAGTCGTCGGCGAAGCGCGCCTCGCGCTGCACGAGCGCGGCGAAGGTGAGCACACGCTGCGCGTCGGCCTCGGCGACGCCGTGCGAGGCGAGGGCCTGCCGCTGCCGGTCGATCATCGCCTGGATCACGCCCTCCGCGGTGACGCCCTCGTCGAACGTGTAGGTGGCCGGGAACATCCAGCCCTCGATCGTCAGCGCGTCTGCCGGCAGGCCGAACCGGGCCGGATCGTCCTTGAGCGGCAGGAACTCCGCTGCGGGGATGCCGAGGTCCCGCTCGAGCCGCTCGAACACCTGCTGGAAGGTGTAGCCCTCGGGCACCGTCACGCGCAGCTCGACCTTGCTCTCCGGGTCGAGGAGCGCATCGAGAGCGCCCTGCGCAGACATCTGCTGCCGCAGCTGGTATCCGCCCGGGTGCAGCTGGATCGACGGGTCGGCGACCAGGATGTCGGTGAACGCCTCGGCGCTCGCGATGACGTCCTGCTCGACGAGCGTCGCAGCCACGTCGTAGCCGTTCTGGCCGGGCTCGATCTGCACCGTCACCTCGCCGGTGCCGGGGCCCGGGTAGTCCTCCGCCTCGGCGAAGCGCTCCTGCAGCTGCCCGATGCCCCAGGCCGCGGCGAAGCCGAGGCCGACGAGCACCGCCAGTGCGATGCTCCAGCCGATCAGCCGCCTGCGGCCCCGTCGCTTGCGCTCAGCCTGGGCGCGTGCGCGTCGTCCTGCCATGGTCAGCCCTCTCGCTGTGCGGCTGCGCCGCCGTCGGTGAGCAGCTCGCCCGGGGCCCGCCCGGATGCGCGCTCGCTGTCGAGCGCGTGCTGCAGGATGACGACCGCGGCCGCCTGATCGATCGTGGCGCGCTGCTGGCGCGTCGATTTGCCGGATGCGCGCATGCCTGCCGAGGCGGTCACGGTCGAGAGCCGCTCGTCCACCAGCCGCACGGGCATGCTGGCGGCGAGCTGCGCCGCCATGTCGCGCGCGTCCTGCGTGCTCGGGGTGTCGCCACCAGAGAGCGAGATCGGCAGGCCGACGACGGCCTCGACCGCGCCCAGCTCCTCGGCGATCGCGCGCAGCCGGGTGACGACGTCGATGCTCGCACGCTGGATCGTCTCCACCGGAGTCGCCAGCAGGCCGTCGCGGTCGCAGCGGGCCACGCCGACGCGGGCCCTGCCCACGTCGACGCCGATCCGCACGCCTGCTCGCATGGTGTTCGACCCCGAGCCGCTCAGCGGTTCAGCCCCTCGCGCACGGCGAGCAGCGCCGCGGGCATCGCGCTCGCGTCCTGCCCACCGCCCTGCGCCATGTCGGGCTTGCCGCCACCGCCGCCCCCGAGCACGCCCGCCGCCGCCTTCGCGAGCGGTCCGGCCGCCCGACCGGCGTCGCGAGCGGCCTGGTTGGTGGCGACCACGATCGCCGGCTTGCCGTCGACGGCGCCGCCGATGGCGACCACCGCGGGCTCGGCGCCCAGGCGCTCGCGCACCTGGCCGGCGAGCGAGCGCAGGTCGTCGGCCGAGCCCACCGCACCGAGATCGATCGCAGCCAGGCGCACATCGCCGACCCGTTCGGCGGCGTCGGCGATCGGCTGCACGCGGCCGGCGAGCTGCTTCGACTCGAACTCGGCGATGCGCTTCTCCGCGCTCTTGAGCGACGCGACGATCTCCTGGATCCTGCCGGGCAGCTGCTCCTTCGGCGTCTTGAGCATCGAGGTGAGCTCGCTCACCAGGGTGCGCTCCGCGACCAGCTGCTCGAACGCATCCGCCCCCACGGCCGCCTCGACGCGACGCGCGCTCGAGCCGACGCTCGCCTCGCTCGTGATCGAGATGAGGCCGACCTGGCTGGAGGTGCCGACGTGGGTGCCGCCGCAGAGCTCGCGCGACCACGGGCCGCCGATGTCGACCATGCGCACCGTGCTGCCGTACTTCTCGCCGAACAGCGACATCGCACCGAGCGCTTTCGCCTCGTCGAGCGGCATCACGCGGGTCTCGACCGGCAGGTCGTCGCTGATGGCGCTGTTGGCGATGCCCTCGAGCTCCTGCCGCATGTCGCCCGAGAGCGGGCTCGACCACGAGAAGTCGAGGCGCATGTAGCCGGCCTTGTTGTACGAGCCGGCCTGCACGGCGTCGGGGCCGAGCAGCTGGCGCAGCGCCGCGTGCACGAGGTGGGTGGCCGAGTGGGCGCGGTTCGCGCCGCGGCGGTAGAGCGGGTCGACCACCGCGTGCGCGACGTCGCCGACGGCGATCTCGCCGCTGGTCACGCGCACGGTGTGGCTGATGAGGCCCTGCACGGGCCGCTGCACGTCGAGCACGTCGGCCTCGAAGCCGGGGCCGACGAGGCGGCCCTGGTCGCTGTCCTGGCCGCCGGACTCCGCGTAGAGCGAGGTGGCGGTGAGCACCACCTCCACCTCCTGGTCGACGGTCGCCGAGGCGACCTGCGCGCCATCGGCGATGATGCCGATCACCTCGCCGTCGGCCTCGAGCTCGTCGTAGCCGAGGAACGCCGTCTCGCCCTTGCCGCGCAGCTCGGAGTAGACCGAGAGGTCGGCGAGCTGGCGGCGGCGCGACTTGGCATCCGCCTTCGCGCGCGTGCGCTGCTCGCTCATGAGCGTCTCGAAGCTCGAGCGGTCGACGGCGAGGCCCGCCTCCTCGGCGATCTCCATCGTCAGATCGATCGGGAAGCCGTAGGTGTCGTGCAGCAGGAAGGCGGTCTTGCCGGGCACCGTGTGGCCGGAGTCCTCTCGCACATCCGCCATCGCGAGGTCGAGCACGGTCGAGCCGGCCTCGAGCGTCTTCAGGAAGGTCTGCTCCTCGGCGACCGCCAGGCGCTCGATGCGGCCGTACGACTCCTGCAGATCGGGGTACGCGGTCGACATGGCGTCGAAGCTGGCGCGGAAGAGGGTCGGGAAGGTCGCCTCGTGCACGCCCAGCAGCCGCATGCCGCGGATCGAGCGGCGCATCAGGCGGCGGAGGATGTAGCCGCGGCCCTCGTTGCCGGGGGTGACGCCGTCGCCCATCAGCATGAGCGACGAGCGCACGTGATCGGCGACCACGCGCATCCGCACGTCGTCCTCGTGCACGGCGCCGTAGCGGCGGCCGGAGAGCTCGCTGGCGAGGTCGAGCACGGGCCGCACCTGGTCGATCTCGTACATGTTCTGCACGCCCTGCTTGAGGAAGGCGATGCGCTCGAGTCCCATGCCGGTGTCGATGTTCTTGCTCGGCAGCTCGCGCACGATCGTGAACTCGGTCTTCGAGCGCACGTCGGCGATCTCGTCCTGCATGAAGACGAGGTTCCAGATCTCCACGTAGCGGTCGTGGCCGGTCGCGGGGCCGCCCTCGGGGCCGTACTCGGGACCCAGGTCGTAGAAGATCTCGGAGTCGGGGCCGGCGGGGCCGGGCTGCCCGGTCATCCAGTAGTTGTCCTCGAGCCCGAGGCGCTGGATGCGCTCCTGCGGGATGTCGGTGAGCTCGAGCCACAGGCGCTCGGCCTCGTCGTCGGTCTCGTAGACCGTCGCCCACAGCCGCGCCGGGTCGAACGCGTAGCCGCCGTCGGCCTCGGAGCCGGTGAGCAGCTCCCACGCGTACTGGATGGCCTCGCGCTTGAAGTAGTCGCCGAACGACCAGTTGCCGGCCATCTGGAAGAAGGTGCCGTGCCGCGGCGTGCGGCCGACCTCCTCGATGTCGTTGGTGCGGATGCACTTCTGCACGTCCGCGACGCGGGGCCAGGGGGCGGGAACGCGGCCCGACAGGTAGGGGATGAAGGGCACCATGCCGGCGATCGTGAACATGATCGCGGGGTCGTCGCTGACCAGCGACGCCGAGGGGACGATGGTGTGGCCGCGCTGCTCGAAGTGCTTCAGGAAGCGGCTGTGGATCTCTGCGGTCTGCATCAGCTCAGGTCTTTCCAGCCCCGTGCGGGGCCTGACGAGCCCGGGCGCACGATCGCGCCCGGGCTCGGATCGGGTCGTCTCACTCGCCTCGCAGCTCGCGGTCGCGAGCCTGGTAGCCGTCCTTGACGGCATCCGAGAACTCACGCGAGCGGTCGTCGACGCTGTCGAGGAAAGCCTTGCCCTTCTCGGTCTCCTCGATGCGGCGGGCGGCGAAGACGCCGATGACGACGCCGATGGCCAGGAACAGGAGCTTCTTCACAGCGGGTCCCTCTCGTGTCTCGCTTGTCCCGCATCGGATCGATGACGGGGCGGTTCAGTCTAACGACGAAGAGGGGCCGCCACCCGGCGACCCCTCTTCGGCTGCGCTCGGGTCAGCGAGCTGCGTAGTACTCGACGACGAGCTGGACGTCGGCGACGACGGGAACCTCTGCGCGCTTGGGGCGGCGCACGAGGCGCGCCTGCAGGCGGTCGAGCTGCACGTCGAGGTACGGCGGCACCGGGGGCAGCACCTGGGCGTGACCGCCGGCGGCTGCGACCTGGAAGGGCTCCATGCCCTCGCTGCGCTCATGCACGTGGATGGTCTGGCCCTCCTTCACGCGGAAGGACGGGCGGTCGACGCGCTGGCCGTCGACCATGATGTGGCGGTGCACGACGAGCTGGCGGGCCTGCGAGGTGGTGCGGGCGAAGCCGGCGCGCAGCACGAGCGCGTCGAGACGCATCTCGAGCAGCTCGACCAGGTTCTCACCGGTCAGGCCGCGCTGGCGACGTGCCTCGTTGAAGACGATGCGCAGCTGCGCCTCGCGCAGCCCGTACTGGGCGCGCAGACGCTGCTTCTCGCGCAGACGGACGGCGTAGTCGCTGTCGGCCTTGCGCTTGGTGCGGCCGTGCTGGCCGGGGCCGTAGGGACGCTTCTCGAGGTAACGGGCCGCCTTCGGGGTGAGGGCGACGCCGAGTGCGCGCGAGAGGCGCACCTTCGAACGGGAACGGGACTTCGTGGACATGACTTCCTTCGCTGAGTCGCTGCCGCGCGAGCGGCTGCCGCGGCGGAGTGCCGGGGCTTAAGGAGGGTTGCGGGCCCGTGGGGGAAGCTGCCGTGGCATGCCGCCGCCCGGTGGGCCGTCGTCCAGACTAGCAGATCAGCGATCGCCCTTCAGGATGGCGCGGATGCGCTCGAGCCTGGCAGCGACGTCGCGCTCGAAGCCGTGCTGGCCGGCCTCGTAGTAGCGGCGGCCCACGAGCGGGTCGGGCAGGTACTGCTGCGTGGCGACACCGTGCGGCGCGTCGTGCGCGTACCGGTAGCCCTTGCCGTGCCCGAGCCGCTTCGCGCCCGGGTAGTGGGCGTCGCGCAGATGCGCGGGGACACGGCCGAAGTCGCCGGCGCGCACGTCGGCGATCGCCGCATCCATCCCCTTGTAGGAGCGGTTCGACTTCGGGGCGGTCGCCAGATAGACCGTCGCCTCGGCGAGCGGGATGCGGCCCTCGGGCATGCCGATCATCTGCACAGCCGTCGCGGCAGCGGTCGCGATCACGAGGCCCTGGGGGTCGGCCATGCCGATGTCCTCGCTCGCGAGCACGATGATGCGGCGGGCGATGAAGCGCGGGTCCTCCCCCGCCTCGATCATGCGCGCGAGGTAGTGCAGCGATGCGTCGGGGTCGGAGCCGCGCACCGACTTGATGAACGCGGAGATCACGTCGTAGTGCTCGTCGCCCTGCCGGTCGTAGCGCAGCAGTGCCCGGTCGACCGCGCTCGCCAGGGCCTCCGCGGTCACGGTCGCGGGCGCATCCGCCTCGTCGTCGTCCACCGACTGCTCGACCGGCTCCGCCGCCTCGAGCGCGTGCGCGCCGGCTGCCTCGAGGGCAGTCAGCGCCCGGCGGGCATCGCCGGAGGAGAGGCGGATGAGCTGCGCCTTCGCATCGTCCTCGAGCGCGATCCGGGAGTCGAAGCCGCGCGGGTCGGCGACGGCGCGGTCGACGAGCTCGGCGATGTCGGCATCCTCGAGCGGCTCGAGCGTCAGCAGCAGCGACCGCGACAGCAGCGGAGAGATGACGCTGAAGGAGGGGTTCTCCGTGGTCGCTGCGATGAGCGTGACCCAGCCCTGCTCGACGCCGGGCAGCAGCGCATCCTGCTGCGCCTTCGTGAAGCGGTGGATCTCATCGAGGAAGAGCACAGTCGACTGGCCGAAGAGGTCGCGCTGGTTGAGCGAGTCCTCCATCACCTGCCGCACGTCCTTGACGCCGGCGGTGACGGCGCTCAACTCGACGAAGCGGCGGTCGGAGGTGTGCGCGATCGACTGCGCGAGCGTCGTCTTGCCGGTGCCGGGCGGCCCCCAGAGGATGACGCTCTGGCCGCTGGCGCCGTCGCTCGGCGCCGCGAGCCTGCGCAGCGGCGAGCCGGGACCGAGCAGATGCCGCTGGCCGACGACCTCGTCGAGGCTCGTCGGGCGCATGCGCACCGCGAGCGGCGCTGTCGTCCCCCTGGCCATGCCTCCATGCTAGGCGCGGCCGCTGACGCGCCCCGACGGCGAGCGCTCGCCACGGGCGCGGCGGTGTGCGGGTTCCTCCCGCGCTCGGCGAAACTCAGCAGATGGACCATGTCGCACGCGCTCGCGCGCACGCCAGCAACGGCAACACCGGTGCTGCCATCGCGCTGCTGAAGCCGCTCGTCGGCACGGAGCAGCCGCCCCCTCGCCGAGGTGCTCGCCCTGCGGACGGCGTACAACGATCGCGCTGCCGAGCGGCACCGCAGAGCGATCGAGGAATCGAAGGCCACACCAGAAGGGCGCGCGCTGCAACGCGAGGAGGCGATCTGGGCCACCGCCATCGTCGTGGTCGCGATCGCAGTGGTCGGCCCCTCGCTCGTCGTCTTCGGGTCTCTCCTGCTCGACCAGCAGCCATTGGCCGCATGGGCGGCCGCAGTCGGGTGGGGCCTGGCCGCGATCGCATCGTTCCTGATCGCGGTGGCCGGCTGGATCGGCGAGCGAAGGCTGCGGCTGGGCTGGGCGTTCTGGGCGAGCCTGGTCATGGCGGCCGTCGCCGCCGGGCACGGCGTGCTCGCGGCGAGCTGGAGCACATCCTGAGGGCCGCGCTGCCGCGATGAGCGCCGGACAACCGGTAGCCTGAACGCCGGTCGCGCCCGAGCCTCATCGGGCGAGCACATCGCGGTAGTCAGACGAGGAGAGCCCGTGGTCACGAAGCAGGAGCAGGAGCGGCGCGTCCGCGACTATCGCGCACGGCAGACCGTGAACGATCGCAGGAAGCGGCGCCAGACGCGCGACTCCGTGATCGGCGGCGTGCTCGCCGCCGTCGTGCTCTTCGGCGGCATCGGCCTCGTCTCGCTCGTGCAGCCGCCCGCCGCGCCAGAGGAGACCGCGGCGCCGGCGGCCACCGATCCGGCGGCCAGCGAGCCCGCGGCGCCCGAGTCGGAGGTGCCGGACGCCTCGCTCGCCGAGGATCGCGCCTGGACAGGCACGCTCACGCTCAACGGCATCGACCTCGGCGTCGAGCTCGACGCCTCGCTCGCGCCGCAGGCGGTGTCGTCGGTGCTGTTCGACACCCAGCGCGACTACTACGACGGCAAGACGTGCCACCGCCTGACCACCAGCGAGGGCTTCAGCGTGCTGCAGTGCGGCTCGGTCGACGGCCAGGGCTCGGGCGACCCGTCGTTCATGTACGGCCCGATCGAGAACGCGCCGGCCGACGACGTCTACGTCGAGGGCACGATCGCCATGGCTCGTCAGGGCGGCAACGCCGACTCGAACGGCCACCAGTTCTTCATCGTCTACGGCGACACCACCATCCCCTCCGACGCCGCCGGCGGCTACACCGTCATCGGCCAGGTCACCTCCGGGCTCGATCAGCTGCAGGAGCAGGTCATCGCCAATGGCACGGTGGACGACCAGCCCGACGGCGCACCCGCTGAGCCGGTCACCATCGACGACTTCGTCCTGCAGTAGCCGAGCGCCCACACCGCGCTAGGCTCGTCCTGCCCGTTCCCTCGTACGAGAGACTCCGTCATGCCCGAGCCCATCCAGCCCACCGACGCCGACGCCCAGCAGCAGCCTGCTGACGAGGTCGCGCCCGAGACCACCGAGACCAGCGATGACGCTGCCCCGGCGGTCGCCGAGCCGAGCGGGGAGGCAGTGCCCGACACGGCGCAGACCGCCACCGATGCCCCGGTCGCCGGGCAGGAGCCCGCCGCCGACCCCGCGGTGCCCGCGAAGCCCGCAGCACCCGCCGCCGACCTCGAGGCACCTGCCGCGAAGCCCGTCGCGCCTGCCGCCGATCCTGAAGCACCTGCGGCGCAGTCGGCAGCGCCCGCTGAGGCAGAGGCACCCGCAGCGGAGGCGGAAGCGCCCGCCGCGGCCGAGGCTCCCGCACCCGCGCCGGCAGAGGGGCCGAGCATGGGCGAGACCGTCATCGAGCGCGGCCTGGGCCGCGTCGACGCCGCAGGCACGGTCGCGGTCAAGGACGGCGAGACCTGGCGCGTGGTCGGGCAGTTCCCCGACGCGACGCCCGAGGAGGCCCTCGCCTACTTCGAGCGCAAGTTCGCCGAGCTCGAGGGCCAGGTGCGCCTGCTCGAGCAGCGCATCCGCGGTGGTGCGAACGCCAAGGACGTCGCGAAGGCTGCGTCGCACCTGCACGACGCCGTCGGCAACGCCAGCGCCGTCGGCGACACCGCCTCGCTGCTCACCCGTCTCGACGCGCTGCGCGGCGAGCTCGGTCAGCTCGAGGCCGAGCAGCAGGCGGCCAGCAAGGCAGAGCTCGACGCAGCGATCGCCGAGCGCACGCGCGTCGTCGAGTCGATCGAGCAGCTCGCGGCCGGTGACCTCGCTGACGTGCAGTGGAAGCAGATGATGCAGAAGGTCGATCTGCTCTTCGCCGACTGGCAGCGCCTGCAGAAGGACGGCCCGCGCGTGCCGAAGGGCCAGGCAGACGCGCTCTGGAAGCGCTTCCGCGACGCCCGCAGCACGCTCGAGACCGCTCGCCGCAAGTTCTTCGCCGAGCTCGACGCCTCCCACAAGGACGTCCGCGCGCGCAAGCAGGCACTCGTCGAGCAGGCGCAGGCGCTTGCGCCCAAGGGCGCCGACGGCATCCCCGCCTACCGTGCGCTGCTCGACCAGTGGAAGGCCGCCGGTCGCGCCGGCCGCAAGGTCGACGACGCGCTCTGGGCGCAGTTCAAGGAGGCCGGCGACGTCCTCTTCGAGGCGAAGTCGGAGCAGGTCGCCGTCGACAACGAGGAGTACACGGCCAATCTGGTCGCCAAGCGCGAGCTGCTCGACGAGGCCGCGCCGATCCTCGAGATGAAGGACCGCGCGGCCGCCCGCGACGCGCTCATCGGCATCCAGCAGCGCTGGGATGAGATCGGCCGCGTGCCCCGCGAGGCGCTGCGCGAGGTCGAGGACCGCATGCGCAAGATCGAGACGCACGTGCGCGAGCTCGACGAGCAGCACTGGAAGAGCCACAACCCCGAGCGGAAGGCGCGCTCGGAGGGCCTCGCCGGACAGCTCGAGGACGCCATCGAGAAGCTCGAGGGTGAGCTCGCCGCAGCGAAGGACGCGAAGCGCAAGGCCGAGATCGAGGCAGAGCTCGAGACCAAGCGGTCCTGGCTCCAGGTGGTCGCCGCCGCCGGCTGATCCGAGGGCTCGGCGGCCGGCAGCCGCCGAGCCCCGCTGGCTCAGCCGTCGCGATCGCTCGAGAAGGCGGCGTCGAAGCGCGTGCTGGAGGGCTCGAACTCGAAGCGGCGCAGCGCGGCGAGCGCTTCGGGTGCACCCTGCAGCCGATCCATGCCCGCATCCTCCCACTCGATCGAGATGGGTCCGCTGTAGCCGATGGCCGTGAGGGTCCGGAAGGCGTCGCCCCAGGCCACGTCGCCGCGACCGGCCGAGACGAAGTCCCAGCCGCGCCTCGGGTGGCCCCACGGCAGGTGAGAGGACAGGATGCCGTTGCGACCGTCGCCCATGCGCATCCGGGTGTCCTTGCAGTCGACGTGATAGATGCGGTCGGCGAAGTCCGAGATGAAGCCGACCGGGTCGATGCCCTGCCATACCATGTGGCTCGGGTCCCAGTTGAGCCCGAACGCCGCGCGATGGCCGATGGCCTCGAGCGTGCGCTGAGTCGACCAGTGGTCGTACGCGATCTCGCTCGGGTGCACCTCATGCGCGAAGCGCACACCCAGCTCGTCGAACACATCCATGATCGGGTTCCAGCGGTCGGCGAAGTCGCGGTAGCCCGCCTCGATGACGCTCTCGGGCACCGGCGGGAACTGCGCGACGTACTGCCAGATCGACGAGCCCGTGAAGCCGACGACGGTGTCGACCCCGAGCGCGCGCGCCATCCGCGCCGTGTCCATCAGCTCGGCCGCAGCGCGTTGCCGCACGCCTTCCGGCTCGCCGTCGCCCCACACGCGCGGACGCACGATCGCCTCGTGACGGAAGTCGATCGGGTCGTCGCAGACCGCCTGGCCGTGCAGGTGGTTGGAGATCGCCCACACCTGCAGGCCGTTCCGCTCGAGGATCTCCCGTCGTGAGGCGACGTAGGCCTCGTCATCCCAGCGGGAGGCGTCGAGGTGGTCGCCGGAGCAGGCGATCTCGAGCCCGTCGTAGCCCCAGGAGCCCGCGAGCCGCGCGACCTCCTCGAACGGCAGGTCGATCCACTGTCCGGTGAACAGGGTGAAGGGGCGGGTCATGACATCCTCGTCTCGGTCATCGGTGGTCGTCCAGAGGCATCCTCGCACCGTCAGCGGCATCGCTGCGCTCGACCGCATCGAGCACGCGCTGCACGGCGAGGCCGTCGGCGAACGACGGCTCCGGGGCTCGCCCGGCGGCGATGCTGCGCAGCAGGTCGGCGGCCTGCATGGTGAAGGTCGAGTCCCAGCCGAGCACGTGCCCGGGAGGCCACCAGGCGTCGAGGTACGGATGCGTCGGCTCGGTCACGAGCACACGCGAGGGCCAGGCGTCGCGGCCGTCGGTCACCACGAGCTCGTTGAGCCGCTCGAGGTCGAAGGAGATCGCGCCGTCGGTGCCGTGCAGCTCGATGCTGAGGCCGTTCTTCCGCCCGGTCGCGACTCGCGAGACCTCCAGCGAGGCCACCGCTCCCCCGTCGAGGTCGAGCTGCGCCCACGCGGCGTCGTCCACGGTGACCTGCTCGAGCCCATCCGGCCCCTGACGCTCGCGCTGGAACGTGCGCAGCGTCCCGCGCACTCCCGTGGCGCGCAGCCCGGTGATCGCGAAGATCTGGTCGATCGCGTGTGAGCCGAGGTCGCCCAGCGCGCCGTTGCCCGCCGTCTCGGCGCGCAACCGCCACGTCATCGGGGCTGCTGCGTCGACGAGCCAGTCCTGGAGATACGCAGCCCGGACGGTGCGCACGTCACCGATCCGGCCCTCGCCGACGAGCCGGCGCGCGAGCGCGAGCGCCGGGACCCGGCGGTAGTTGAAGCCGAGCATGGCAGCACCGGGCGCATGCTCCGCCGCGGCGACCATCCGCTCCGCCTCGGCAAGGCCAGTGGCCAGCGGCTTCTCGACCAGCACGTGCTTGCCGGCCTCGAGCGCGGCGGTCGCCATCTCGGCGTGCAGGTGCCCCGGCGTGCAGATGTCGACGATGTGGACGTCGGTGCGGGCGATGACCTCGCGCCAGTCGGTCGAGGCCTCCTGCCAGCCGAGGGTGCGCGCCGCGCTGGCCGTCCTGTCGGGGTCGGAGCCGACCAGGACGCGCATGTCGATCGGGGTCGTGTCGGGGAAGACCGCGCCGACGTTGCGCCATGCCGAGGAGTGGGCGCGCCCCATGAAGGCGGTGCCGAGCACCGCGACCCCCAGCCGGGCGCTCACGAGCGCTCCAGCTCGCGCAGGAAGGCGAGGCCGTCGCGGGCGAGATCGTCCTGGCTGGCGGCCAGGGGCCGCCAGATCGAGGCGGCGACCGCGATGGCCGCGTTCTCGGCGGTGAAGCTCTCGATCACCAGCGGGCCCCGATAGCCGACCTCGTCGAGCGCGGCCCTGATCCCGTGCCAGTCGGTCTGGTCACCGCCGGGCGCGCCGCGGTCGTTGCCGCACACCTGCACGTGCGCGATGGCGCTGCCGGCGGTGCGGATGGCGTCGGCGCTCGAGCGCTCCTCGATGCCGAGATGGTAGGAGTCGAGGGCGAGGCCCAGATGCGCGCCCAGCAGCGGCTCGAGGGCGTCGAGCGCCTGCTCGACCGTGGTGATGATCGACGTCTCGTAGCGGTTGAGCGGCTCGATGCCCAGCGTGACGCCGCGCTCCGCCGCGTGCTCGACCACCGGGGCGAGCCGTTCGCGCAGCTCGCCGATCAACGCGGCGCGCTCGTCGGCGGCCATCCGGAACGTGCGGCCGGTCTCCGCCGTGAAGGGGCCGCAGACGCTGGGCGCACCCACTCCGGCGGCGAGATCGATGCACGCGCGCAGGTAGTCCTGCGTCGCGGCGACGGTGTCCTCGTCGGTGGCGACGAGCGCGCGCCCTGGGCCCATCGCGCCGACGACACTCGCGGCGAGACCGTGCTCCTCGAGCAGCGGGCGCATCGCGTCTGCGGTCAGATCGCCCTCCTGCTCGAGCGGGAGCTCGACCAGGTCGAATCCGAGCCCGGCGATGTGCGCCACCAGCTCGGGCGCGCTCGCGTCGCGCAGCGGCGACTGCCACACCCAGGTGTTGATGCCGATCGGGCGCATGACGCCTCCGTTCTGCGATGCATGGTGGTGACGGCCGGCCCGCCGCGCGGTGCGGGGGCCGGCCGTCAGCGATCTGTCGCTAGCGGTCCTGCCAGGGGCCGGGGTAGGTCGGCAGGTCGGCGCCGCCGAACAGCGCGTAGTGGCCGTCCGGCATGCCCTCGTTGGCGGCGATCGCCTCGTCGCGCGCGTCAGCGTCGAGCGGCGTCTGCGGCAGCACCCACTCGGTGGGCACGGGCTCGCCGTTCGCGATCATCTCGGCCGCCAGCAGCGGCGTGCGCCACTGGAAGTTCGAGTAGGCCGGTGCGAGGGCGGTCATGTCGCGCTCCTGCCATGCGCGGAGGAAGCTCATCTCATCCTCTCCCGTCATCACCGGCAGCTCGGCACCGGCGTCCTCGAACGCCTCGATCGCCGCCACCGCGCCGTCGCCGGCGTCCATCCAGATGCCCTGCACATCGCCGCGCGCGAGCGCGTCGGTGATGATGCTCTTGATCTCGGTGGGGTCGGCTCCGGTGAAGTAGTCGTCCACCGTGATGCCGGCCTCGGTCAGCAGCCGCTCGGCCGCCGCCCAGCGGTGCTCGAGGACGTCGACGCCCGGGAGGATGCGGAGCGCCACGACGGTGTCGCCGGGTTCGAGGTGCTCGATCAGGAACTCAGCCGTGTCGATGCCCCAGGCGTAGCCGCCGATGGGGTGGATGAAGGTCGTCGCGCAGTCGGTCTCGACGCCGCGGTCGAACACGATCACTGGGCTCCCGGTCTCGCAGGCGCGCTCGACTGCAGGCGTAAGCGCCGCAGTGGAGTTTGGCGAGATGATGTAGATGTCGCAGTTGCCCTGGCCGATGAAGTAGTCGATGTCGGCGATCTGCGTGTTGTCGTCGTCGCCGGCGTCGCGCACCTCCATCGTCTCGATGACGCCCTCATCCTGCAGCACCGCGAGCTGCTCCTGCATCGTGATGAAGCCGGTCTGCCGCCACGGGTTGGAGATGGATGCGTTGGCGAAGCACGCGTGCATGGCCTCGTCGGTCTGCCACTCGGCGGTGTCGGTCATCGGTCCGTCGATGTACTGCAGCCACGGCGTGGCCGGGTCACCCTCGAAGCTCGCCGAGCGCTGCTCGAACTGCTCGTCGTAGACCGCCTGGTCGAACCACTCGCCGTTCGACGCGGCGGTCTCCGCGGGTGCGGACTCGGTGTTCTCGGGTGCCGCCGATGGATCGACGCTCCCGTCGGTGCTGCAGGCCGCGAGTGTCATCGCGGCGCCGAGGGCCACGACGATGAGGCCCTTGCTGTGCTTGCGCATCATTGCTCTCCTGGTGTTGGGGTGGGGGTCGGGATTGGGTCTGGGTCGCGCGCCGCATCGGTACGGGAGACCGATGGCGGCCGCCGGGCCGTGCGCCACGCCACGGCACCGAGGGCGACGGCGAGGATGATGATGATGCCCTGCACGCTCGGGCGCCAGGTCGAGTCGGTGCCGACCTGGTTGAGCACGGTGAACAGCAGCTCGAGGGCGATCGCGCCGGCTGCCGCCGAGAGCACCCAGCCGCGCCCGCCGCCGAGCACCGCGCCGCCGAGCACCACAGCGGTGATGGCCTGGAACTCGTAGCCGGTGCCGATGCTGGGGTGCACGCCGGCGTAGCCCACGAGCAGGATGCCGGCGACGGTGGCCGCGAGGGAGGACAGCACGAAGGCGGAGATCTTCACCCCGGCCGTGCGCGTGCCGGAGAGCCGCGCGGCGACCGCGTTGTCGCCCACGGCGAGCAGCGTGTGCCCGAAGGGCGAGCGCATGAGCAGCCAGGCGGCCACCGCGAGCACGACGAGGATGATCACCGAGTAGGGCAGCACGTCGCCGAGCAGCCCGCGGCCGATCTCACGGAAGCTGTCGACCGGGTTGCCGGTCGCCGCGCCGCCGGTGAGGAAGCGCACGAAGCCGTAGAGCGCCAGCATCATGCCGAGCGTGACGATGAAGCTCGGCACCTTCGCGAACGTCGTCAGCACGCCGTTCAGCAGGCCGACCATGACGCCGACGAGCAGCATGAGCGCGATGCCCGGCAGGATCATCGCCTCGTCCTGGCCGATGATGTTGCCGGCGATGACCACCTGGGCCGCGATGACGGCGCCCATCGAGAGGTCGAACTCGCCCGACACGATCACGAAGAACTGGCCGATCGCAGCGATCGCGATCGGTGCGGTGCGGGCCAGGAAGCGCACGAGCTGATCGGGTTCCGCGAAGCGCGGATTCGCGATCGATGCAGCGATGAGCAGCACCACGAGCAGCACGAACACGGCGCCGCTGGGCGTGCCGAGGGCCGCGACGAAGCGCTGCCAGGGCGACTGCTGGGCGAGTGCGCTCATGCTTCCTTCCCCTTCCCGTGGAACCTCGGTGGTCGACGCTGCACGCTGCGCCAGGCGTACAGCGCGACCGCGACGATGATCACGGCGCCGCGCAGGAAGTCCTTGAAGAACGGGTTCACCTCGAGCACCCCCATGGTGTGGTCGAGCACCGCGAAGATCGCGACGCCGCCGATGGTGCCGAGCACCCCTCCCGAGCCGCCTGCCAGCAGCGTGCCGCCCAGCACCACGGCTGCGATCGACATGAGGTCGTAGCCGCCCTGCGAGCCGATGGTCGGGCTGCCGACCGAGGTGCGAGCGAGCAGCAGCAGGCCGGCGAGGCCCGCGAGCATCGAGCAGAGGATGTGGGAGACGACGACGGGCACGTGCGTGCGGACTCCGGACAGCCTCGCCACGTGCGCGTTGCCGCCCACCGCGTAGATGTGCAGGCCGAGGCTGGTGCGGTGCAGCAGCAGTGCGGCGAGCCCGGCGCAGACGAGCATGATGATGGTCGACAGCGGCACACCGGCGATCGTCGTCGCGCCGAGCAGCCGGAACTCTGCCGGAGCGGATCCGAAGGAGCCCTGGAAGCTCGTGCCGAGCCATCCGGAGATGATGAGTCCGACGCCCAGCGTCGCGATGAAGCCGTGCACGCGCAGCTTCGTCACGATCAGTCCGTTCACGGCGCCGATCGCGGCCGAGACGAGCAGCGCCGCGGCCACGCCGGGCACGATGCCGGCTGCGCCCTGCGCCATGATGCCGGCGCCGACGATGGATGCGGTGCTCACCACGTAGGGCACCGACAGGTCGAGACTGCCCGAGATGATGACGAGCGTCTGGCCGATCGCCACGAAGCCGAGGATCGACATGAGGGTCAGCACGCTGGTGAGGGTGCCGGCGGAGAAGAACGACTTGCCTGCGGCGGCGACGAGCACTGCGCTCAGCGCGATGGCGCCGAGGAGCACGATGTAGACGATCGCGGTCGTCGAGATGCGTGTGCGCCGCACGGGCCTCGTGCCGGTGATCGCGGTCATGCCGCGGCCTCCTCGTCGGCGCCGGTCGCGAGTGCCAGCACGTCTTCTTCGCTCGACGTGCTCGGCAGCTCGCCCGCGAGCCGCCCGTCTCGCATGACGAGGATCCGGTCGCTCATCCCCAGCACCTCCGGGAGCTCGCTCGAGACCATCAGGATGGCCACCCCTGACGCCGCGAGCCTGCGCATCACCTCGTACACGCCGAACTTCGCGCCCACGTCGATGCCGCGAGTGGGCTCGTCGAGCAGCACCACTCCCGGCGCGACCGCCAGCCAGCGAGCGAGCACGACCTTCTGCTGGTTGCCGCCGGAGAGGAACTGCACCTCCTGGTCGAGGCCGCGCGCCACCAGCTCGAGCTCCGCCAGTGCGCTCGGCATCGCGTCGCGCGCCGCCCGGGTGCGGGAGGGGAAGACCGCGCGCACGACGCCGAGCGCGTTCTGGAGCACGGTGAGGTTCAGCGAGAGTCCCTGCGTCTTGCGGTCCTCGGTGATGAGCGCGAGCCCCGCGCGCACCGCGTGCCGCGGCGAGCGCGGGCGGAAGCGGCGGCCTGCGACGCGCATCGTCCCCCGTGAGAAGGGATCGGCGCCGAAGATGCCGTGCAGCAGCTCCGTGCGGCCCGCTCCCTGCAGCCCGGCGATGCCCACGATCTCGCCGGCGCGCACGGTCAGCGAGACGTCGTCGACGAAGTCGTTGCCCGCGCCCTCGAGCTCGAGCATCGGCTCGCCGGGCTCGGTGCCGGGCGTCGCGTCGGGGAAGAACGCGGAGAGCTCCCTGCCGACCATCTGCCGCACGAGCGTGCGCTCATCGAGCTCCTCCGCGGGCCAGGTGCCCACGAGTGCGCCGTCCTTCAGCACCGTGATCGTCGTGCAGAGGTCGAAGACCTCGCGCAGTCGGTGGGAGACGTACAGGATCGCGATCCCGCGATCGGTGAGGCCGGCGATGATGCGCGCGAGCAGCGCCACCTCGTGGTCGGCGAGGGCGGCCGTGGGCTCGTCCATCGAGATGACGGTGGCGTCGAGGCTGACGGCCTTCGCTATCTCGACCACCTGCTGCTCGGCCACGGAGAGCTGGCGCACCGGGAGCGAGGGGTCGAGATCGGGCACGCCGATGGTCTCGAGCAGCTCGCGCGTGTCGCGCAGCATGCGAGCGCGATCGACGAGCGGGCCCCGCCGCGGTTCGCGGCCGAGCCAGATGTTCTCGGCGATCGTGCGATCCACGAGCAGCGTGAACTCCTGGTAGACGGTGGCGATGCCGGCCCGCTGCGCCTGCAGCGGCGAGGTGAACGCGATCGGCTCGCCGTCGAGCTCGAGGCTGCCGTGGTCGGGCTGATGCACCCCCGCGAGCACCTTCATGAGCGTTGACTTGCCGGCGCCGTTCTCGCCCACGAGCCCGTGCACCTCGCCCTTGCGGAGCTCGAGATCGACGCCGTGCAGCACCGCGGTCCCGAGGAAGGACTGCACGATGCCGGTGGCGCGCAGAACGACCGCCCCGGAGTCCGCGGGAGGATTCATGACGTCTTCGTCCACGGCGCTACTGTGACACACATTCGGCACTTTTGTCGACCTTTGACAGAAGTTGCGTGCCTCGTGTCGGAAGTCGTCTCATGTGCTTGACTGCATGCATGCGCACGAGCGAGATCTTCGACCTACTGCGCGACGGTCGCGCCCGCACGCGATCCGAGCTCGCACGGGAGTCAGGGCTCGCGCGTTCCTCGGTCGCGCTGCACATCGACACGCTCATGAGCGTCGGCTATGTGGCTCCGGTCGGCGACGCCGCCTCGACCGGCGGCCGGCGCGCGTCGCTGTTCGCGCTCAACCCGAGCGCGCGACTCGTGGTCGGCGTCGATGTCGGGGCGACGCACGTGATCGTCGAGCTCGCCGACCTCGGCGGCACCGGGATCGCAGCCTCCCGCGCGGAGCTCGACGTCGCAGAGGGCCCGGAGGCGGTGCTCGGCTGGATCGCCGAGGCAGTCCGCTCGCTCGTCGCGCAGCAGCAGCGGTCGCTCGACGACGTGGTCGCCGTCGGCATCGGCCTGCCCGGCCCCGTGGAGCACGCGACAGGACGCCCCATCAGCCCGCCGATCATGCCGGGCTGGCACCGCTTCGACGTCGCCGAGTGGCTGCGCGAGCGGCTCGGCTGCCCCGTGCTGGTCGACAACGACGTGAACATCATGGCCCTCGGCGAGCAGCGCACCGCTTGGCCGGACACCGAGGATCTCGTGCTCGTCAAGGTCGCCACCGGCATCGGCGCGGGCATCATCTCCGGCGGGCGGCTGCAGCGCGGCGCCCGCGGCACCGCGGGCGACCTCGGGCACGTGCGGGTGCCGGGCTCCACCGCCCCCTGCCGGTGCGGCAACGAGGGCTGCCTCGAGGCAGTGGCCGCGGGACCGGCGATCGCAGCGCGGCTGCGCGAGCTGGGCGTGCACGCCACGAGCACGGGCGAGGTCGTCGCGCTCGCCGCGCAGGGCTCGCTCGAGGCAGCGCAGGTGCTGCGCGACGCTGGCCGCGCCATCGGCGAGGTGCTCGCGATGGTCGTCAACCTGGTCAACCCATCCGTCATCGTCGTCGGCGGACGGCTCGCGGGAGCGGCGAACGAGCTCCACGCCGGCATCAGCGAGGTCGTCTACCGCCGGTCGCTGCCGCTGGCGACCGAGCACTTGCGGATCGCGGCCAGCGAGACGAAGGGCGACGCGGGCGTGCGCGGGGCAGTGGTTCTCGCGATCGAGCACGCGCTATCACCGGATGTGCTGGATGCCGAGCTGCTGGCGCTCAGCCGGCCCGATCAGCCGGTCGTGATGCGGTAGACGTCGTAGACGCCGTCGATGCGGCGCACCGCGTTGAGCACGTTCTCGAGGTGCGTCACATCACCCATCTCGAACGCGAAGCGGCTGATCGCGAGGCGGTCGGTGCCGGTGTGCACGCTCGCCGAGAGGATGTTGACGTGGTGCTCGCTGAGCGACCGCGTGATGTCGCTGAGGAGGGCCGAGCGGTCGAGCGCCTCGACCTGGATGTTGACCAGGAACAGCCCCTTCGACACCGCGGCCCATTCGACCTCGATCATGCGCTCGGGCTCCGCCAGCAATCCCTGCACGTTCGGGCAGCTACGCTGGTGCACGCTGACGCCCTGGCCGCGCGTGACGAACCCGACGATGTCATCGCCGGGCACGGGCGCACAGCACTTGGAGAGCTTCACCAGGATGTCGTCGGCGCCGCGCACGAGCACGCCGGAGCCGTTCGAGGACGGCCGGTGCGCTCTCGTCGGCAGGGCGGGCGCCGGGTCGTCGTCGGCCGTGCCCTCCTCGGCACGGATGAAGGCGACCACCTTCTCGAGCACCGACTGCGTCGAGACGTGGCCCTCCCCGACCGCCGCGTAGAGGCTGGTGACATCGTCGTGCTTCAGCTGCGCGGCGACCTGCGCGAAGGCATCCCGCCCCATGAGCTTCTGCATCGGCAGGTCGTGACGGCGCATCGCCTTCGCGATCGCCTCCTTGCCCACCTCGACCGCCTCGTCGCGGCGCTCGCGCTGGAACCACTGCCGGATCTTGCTGCGCGCACGGGGCGAGGTGACGAATCCCTGCCAGTCCTGGCTCGGTCCGGCGTCGGGGTTCTTCGAGGTCAGCACCTCGACGACGTCGCCGGTGGTGAGCTTCGTATCGAGCGGCACGAGCCGGCCGTTGACCTTGCCGCCCATCGTGCGGTGGCCGACCTCGGTGTGCACCGCGTACGCGAAGTCGACCGGGGTCGCGCCGGCCGGCAGCCCGATGACCTTGCCCTTCGGCGTGAAGACGTAGAGCTCCTTGGCGCCGATCTCGAACCGCAGCGAGTCGAGGAACTCACCGGGGTCGGTGGTCTCCTCCTGCCAGTCGTTGATGTGCTGCAGCCACGCCATGTCGGTGGACGACATCTCCCCCGCGCCGCCCTGCTTGTACTTCCAGTGCGCCGCGACGCCGTACTCGGCACGGCGATGCATCTCCTCGGTGCGGATCTGGATCTCGACGTGGTGGCCGCGCGGGCCGATCACGGTGGTGTGCAGCGATTGGTACAGGTTGAACTTCGGGGTCGCGATGTAGTCCTTCAGGCGGCCCGGCATCGGCTGCCAGCGGGCGTGGATGGAGCCCAGCACCGCATAGCAGTCGCGCACCGACGGCACGATGACGCGCACGCCGACGAGGTCGTAGATGTCGCCGAAGTCGTGCCCGCGCACCTGCATCTTCGTGTAGATCGAGTAGTACTGCTTCGGGCGCCCGGCGATGCGGCCGCGGATCTTCGCCGCCCGCATGTCCTCGCTGAGCGCCGCGACCACCTCGTCGAGGTAGCGCTCGCGCTCCGGGGCGCGAGCATCCACCAGGTTCTTGATCTCGAGGTACACCTTCGGCTGCAGCACCGCGAACGAGAGGTCCTCGAGCTCGACCTTGATGGTCTGGATGCCGAGCCGGTGCGCGAGCGGCGCGTAGATCTCGATCGTCTCTCGCGCCTTCCGCTGCGCCGACTCGTCGGAGACGAAGCCCCACGTGCGGGCGTTGTGCAGCCGGTCGGCGAGCTTGATGACGAGCACGCGGATGTCCTTGGACATCGCGACGACCATCTTGCGCACCGTCTCGGCCTGCGCGCTCTGCCCGTACTTGAGCTTGTCGAGCTTGGTGACGCCGTCGACGAGCATGGCGATCTCGTCGCCGAAATCCGCACGGCACTGCTCGAGCGTGTAGGTGGTGTCCTCGACGGTGTCGTGCAGCAGCGCCGCCGCCACCGTGATCGCCCCGATGCCGAGGTCGGCGAGGATCTGCGCGACCGCGACCGGGTGCGTGATGTACGGCTCGCCCGACTTCCGGTACTGCCCCCGATGCGCCTCCTCGGCCACGATGTAGGCGCGCTGGATGAGGCCCGTGTCAGCCTTGGGGTGCTGCGACTTGACGGCCCGGATCAGCTCGTCGACCGCGCCGGCACGGTGCGAGCGCGAGAAGAGGAACGGCAGGAGCGTGCGGAAGCCGCCCGTGGCCTGCACATCGCTCATGTCGTCCCTCTTCTCGTGGGCTCAGACCACTGCCCCCTGGTCGCGCATGACCTTGACCTGCGCATCGCCGATGGTGTCGTTCTGCCTGAGTTGAGCATAGACAGGCGCCGCGACGAAGATCGACGACCAGGTGCCGACGATCGTGCCGATGAACAGCGCGAGGGCGATGTCGCGCAGCGTGCCGGCGCCCAGCAGGAAGGCGCCGATGAACAGGATCGCCGCGATCGGCAGCGTGGCCACGATCGACGTGTTGATCGAGCGGACGATCGTCTGGTTGACCGCCAGGTTGATCTGGCCGAGCATGGTGCCGCTGGTGCCGGGCGCCGTGTTCTCGCGCACCTTGTCGAAGACGACCACCGTGTCGTACAGCGAGTAGCCGAGGATGGTCAGGAAGCCGATCACCGCAGCGGGTGTCACCTCGAAGCCGATGATGCCGTAGACGCCTGCCGTGACCAGGAGGTCGAACGCGAGCGACGAGAGCGCGGCGAGCGCCATCTTCCAGGTGCGGAAGTAGACCGCCAGCACCACCGAGACGAGCGCGAGGAACACGACGAGCGCCAGCAGCGCCTGCCGCGAGACGTCCTGGCCCCAGGACGGGCCGATGAACGAGAACGCGACGTCGCCGGTGTCGACGCCATAGGCCTCGCCCAGCGCGGCACGGATGTCGGCGGCCTGCTCCTCGGTGACGGCGTCCGTCTGCACGCGCACCGTGTCCGTGCCGAGCGTCGCCACGCGGGCCTCGGAGTCGGGCACGATCGACTCGACCGCGCCGGTGGCCGGCTCGATCGCGGCCGACTCGAGCCCGGAGACGCGGAACTCGCTGCCGCCGGTGAACTCGATGCCGAAGACGAAGCCGCCGCGCGCGAGGGTCCCGAGCGCGAGCACGATCAGGATGATCGCCGTGACCATGAACCACAGCTTGCGCCTGGGCACGACGGGCACCGAGCGCTCGCCGGTGTAGAGCTCGTTGCCGATGGTGGTGAGCGATGCCATCAGGACTCCTTGCCCGTCGTCGCGGCTGCTGCCTTGCGCTCCGCGATGGTCTGGCGCAGCTGCGCCTGCTTTGCCGACGTGGCCCCCTTGCCGGCGAGCACCGGCTCGCGGAAGCGTGCGCGCCCGGTGTAGACCGCGCCGAGCGCCTTCGGGTCGAGCCCCGACAGCGGGTGCCCGTTCGAGAAGAACTTCGTGCGCGCGAGCACACGGAGGAGCGGATGCGTGAACAGGGCCACGACGATGATGTCGATGAACGTCGTGATGCCGAGCGTGTAGGCGAAGCCGCGCACGTTGCCCACCGAGAGCAGGAACAGGATCACGGCGGCGAGGAAGCTCACCGCATCCGAGACCAGGATCGTGCGGAAGGCGCGCTTCCACCCCGTCTCCAGCGCCGTCGTCAGGTGCTTGCCCTCGCGCAGCTCGTCGCGGATGCGCTCGAAGTACACGATGAACGAGTCGGCCGTGATGCCGATGGAGATCACGAGGCCCGCGATGCCTGCCAGCGAGAGCCGGTAGCCCTCAGTGCTGGAGAGGAAGGTGACGACGAGGTAGCTGAGCACCGCGGCAACGGCGAGCGAGAAGATCACCACGACACCGAGCGCCCGGTACTGCAGCACCGAGTACGCGACGACGAGCAGCAGGCCGATGAGGCCGGCGATCAGGCCAGCCTGCAGCTGGTTCGCGCCCAGCGTGGGCGAGATGGTCTCGTTCGACTGCACCTGGAAGCTCACGGGCAGCGCGCCGAAGCGCAGCTGGTCGGCGAGGCTCTGCGCACCCTCTTGCGAGAAGCCGCCGGTGATCTGCGCGTTGCCATCGGTGATGATGGCGTTCGAGGTGATCGGCATGAGCACCGCCGCGTCGAGCACGACCGCGAACTGGTTGGTCGGCTCCGGCAGGCCGGTGATGGCGCGCGTGACGGCCTCGAAGTTCGCCGGGCCCTCGCCGCTGAGCTCGAGGTTGACTCCCCAGCCGCCGGTCGCCTGGCCCTGCGAGTTGGTCGCCGCGGACACCGAGGCGTCGGCGATGCTCGAGCCGTCGACCGCGACCGGGCCCAGGATGAAGCGGGCGGTGCCGTCGCTCGAGCAGGTGATGAGCGGCTGCTCGGGGTCGGCGATCTCAGTGGGGTCGACATCCGAGCACATGAACGCCGAGAACTCGGACTGCAGCGCGGGCGTGATCCACGCCTGATCCCAGGCGTTCTCGGGCTCGGCCGTCGGCTCTGCTGCCGGGTCGGTCTCGACCGGCGCGGGCGTCGAGCCCGGGGGGTTCGCCGGCGCGGAGGCCAGCACCGGGCGGAACTCCATCTTGGCGCTCGCCTGGATGCGCTGCATGGTCTGGGCGTCGGGCTCGCCAGGCAGTGCCACGACGATGTTGCGGCCGCCCTGCGTGGTGATCTCGGTCTCCGAGATGCCGGAGGCGTCGACGCGCTGGCGGATGATCGCGACCGCCTGCTCGAGCTGCTCCTGCGAGATGGAGGCGCCCTCTGCGAGGCGCGGCTCGAGCACGATCTGCGTGCCGCCCTCGAGGTCGAGCGCGAGCTGCGGCGTCCACGATGCCGAGCCGTCCTGGTCGAACGACACGGCGGCGAAGTTCGCGCCGACGAGCCCGACGATCAGGACGCCGAGCCAGATGAGGGCGCGTGCGCCCCTGGTCCTAGCCTTTGCCACGGGTCAGGCGCGGTCGCGAGGGTCTGCGTCGCCTGCGTCGTCCGCGCGATCCTCGACGACCTCGGCGTCGGCCGGGTGGTCCTCGACCACGCGGGCCAGCGTCTGGCGGTGCACGCGCACGATGGTGCCGGGCGCGATCTCGACGAGCGCCTCGTTGCGCTCCTCGTCGATCTCGCGCAGCTCGCCGAAGAGGCCGAAGTTCAGCATCACCTCGGAGCCGGGGACCATCTTCTCCTGCAGCTCGGCGGCCTGCGCCTTGCGCTTCTTGTTGCTGCGGAACATGAAGAAGATCATCGCCGCGAGCACCACCAGCATGATGATCGTCAGCGGGTCGAACGTGAACCCTTGCTGGGCGGGGGCGGCGGTCTGCAGGAACAGCATCGTGGGGAAGAGCCTCTCAGGGGTGATTCGTCGAGCGCAGCTGCGGGCACGACCAAGAGACGATCATACCCCGTCGAGCGTGGTCTCCCCGCTGTAGCCGGGCGCCGTGTCGGCGCGAGCGTGCCGCATGCCCGACGGGGTGGCGACGCGACCCCGCGGTGTGCGGCCGATCAGGCCCTCGCGCACCAGGAAGGGCTCCACCACCGACTCGATCGTGTCCGCCTCCTCCCCGATCGCCGCCGCCAGCGTGGACAGGCCCACCGGGCCACCCGCGAAGCGGTGGGCGATGGTGTGCAGCACCGCGCGGTCGATGCGGTCGAGTCCCGCCTCGTCGACGTCGTACAGCTCCAGCGCCGCGCGCACGCCGTCCAGGTCGCTCGAGCCGGCGTGCACCAGCAGCCAGTCGCGCACCCGGCGCAGCAGCCGGTTCGCGATGCGCGGCGTGCCGCGGGACCGGCCGGCGAGCTCGGCGAGCGCCGAGGGCTCGATCGCGAGCTCCATCAGCCTGGAGGAGCGCGCCAGCACGCGCTCCAGGTCACCGGTCTCGTAGAACTCCAGATGCGCGGTGAACCCGAACCGGTCGCGCAGCGGGGCCGGCAGCATGCCCGAGCGGGTGGTCGCGCCGACGAGCGTGAACGGTGCGAGCTCGAGCGGGATCGACGAGGCACCCGCGCCCTTGCCGACCATGATGTCGACGCGGAAGTCCTCCATCGCGAGGTAGAGCATCTCCTCCGCGGCGCGCGACATGCGGTGGATCTCGTCGATGAAGAGCACCTCGCCCGGCACGAGCGCCGACAGCACGGCGGCGAGGTCGCCCGCATGCTGGATCGCCGGGCCGGACGAGTAGCGGATGGGCCGGCCGGTCTCCGCGCCGATGATGGTCGCGAGCGTGGTCTTGCCGAGCCCGGGCGGACCGGCCAGCAGGATGTGGTCGGGTGCGCGATCCTGCAGCCTCGCGGCCTGCAGCAGCACCTCGAGCTGCCCCTTCACCTTCGGCTGGCCGACGAACTCGGCGAGACTGGTGGGGCGCAGGGCGCCCTCGAAGGCCAGTTCGTCCGCGGATGCGCCGGGATCGATCAGGGGGTCGGTCACGACCGCGCTCCGGGACCGAGGATGGCGAGCGCGGCGCGCAGCAGCATGCCGGTCGAGCCGACGGCGTCGGGCGCCGCGACCGCTGCGCGCTCGATCGCATCGTTCGCGGTGCGGTCGGACCACCCGAGACCGGTGAGGGCCGTGAGCACGTCGGCCCGCGCATCCGAACCCTTCGCCGTCGCAGCGGCGGCCGGCGCGGCGAGCTTGCCGCTCAGCTGCAGGATGAGCAGCTTGGCGGTCTTCGGCCCGATGCCGCTGACCGCCTTGAACGCCTTCTCGTCCTCGCCCTCGACCGCGCGGGCGAGCTCGTCGGGGGTCAGATGCGCCAGCACGCCGAGCGCCGACTTCGGGCCCACACCCGACACGCCGATGAGCAGCTCGAAGACCTCGAGCTCCGCCTCGGTCTCGAAGCCGTAGAGCGAGAGCTCGTCCTCGCGCACGACCAGGTGGGTGTGCAGCGCGATCTCGGTGCCGATGCGGGCGGCGAGCGAGACCGGCGGCGTCACCGCGACCGCGTACCCGATGCCGCCGACGCCGATCACCAGCCGCTGACCGCGGGCGGAGAGGACGGTGCCGTCGAGCCTGGAGATCACCAGCTCAGCCTAGGCGGCGGCACGGAATCGCACGGTCTGCCGCGCCGAGCAGCAGGGCTCGCTCTGATAGGTTCGAGAGGTCCCAGACCCGCTCGATACGGAGTGCTCATGAACGTCATCCGCCTGATCCTGACGATGATCCTCTTCGTCGGCGGCCTCGTGCTGATGGGGTACTCGTTCGATACCCCCGGATACGAGGCGCTGATGTTCCTCGCGGGTCTGGGCGTGCTGTGCTTCTCGGTCTGGCTCGCCGCCGAGTTCGGCATGCGCGAGCACCGCCGCAGCCGCACCCGCTGACGGGCAGCTAGCGTCGCAGCCGGCCGCTCTTCGCCGCCGCTTCGGCTGCCGCCCACGCGCGCTGGGCCGGCGTCGCGGTGACCGCCGCAGCCCCACCTCCCGGCACGCGAGCGCGCCAGCCCTCGGCGATCGCGATCGCCAGGGCGTCGGCCGCGTCGGCGGGCTTCGGAGCCGCCTCCAGCCGCAGCAGCCGCCGCACCATCTCGCCCACCTGGCGCTTGTCGGCGGCGCCGTAGCCGGTGACGGACGCCTTCACCTCGGTGGGCGTGAGCAGCGCGATGGGGATCTGCCGCTCGGCGGCAGCGCGCAGCACGATGCCGGAGATCTGCGCGACGCCCATGACGCTGCGCAGGTTGGCCTGCGCGAACACCCGCTCGAGCGCGATGGCGTCGGGCCGGTGCGCGTCGATCGCCGCCTCCACGCCGCGCGCGATGCGCAGCAGCCGCTGCTCGATCGGTTCACCGGCGTCGGAGCGCAGCACCTCGACGTGCACCAGGCTCGGCGTGCGGTGGGCGATGTCGACCACACCGACGCCGCAGCGCGTCAGGCCCGGGTCGACGCCGAGCACCCGGACCGACGCCGCCACGGCGCTACTCGTCGTCGTCTTCGTCGAGCTGCGCCTGCACCTCTGCCGGGATCTCGAAGTTGGCGTAGACGTTCTGCACGTCGTCGCTGTCCTCGAGCGCATCGATCAGCCGGAAGACCTTGCGAGCCGTGTCTGCGTCGACCTCGACCTTGAGGTTCGGCACGAACTCGACATCCGCCGAGTCGTAGTCGATGCCCGCCTCCTGCAGCGCCGTGCGCACGGCCACGACGTCGCTCGCCTCGGAGAGGATCTCGAAGCCGCCGCCCTGATCGGTGACCTCCTCGGCACCGGCGTCGAGCACGGCCAGCAGGATGTCGTCCTCGGTGACCTCATCGGTCTTCGTGACCGAGACGACGCCTTTGCGGCTGAAGTTGTAGGCGACCGAGCCCGGGTCTGCCATGGTGCCGCCGTTGCGGGTCATCGCCGTGCGCACCTCAGCGGCGGCCCGGTTTTTGTTGTCGGTGAGGCACTCGACCATGAGTGCGACGCCGTTCGCCCCGTAGCCCTCGTACATGATGGTCGCGTACTCGATGGACTCGCCTGTGAGCCCGGCGCCGCGCTTGACCGCGCGGTCGATGTTGTCGTTGGGGACGCTCGTCTTCTTCGCCTTCTGCACGGCGTCGACGAGCGTCGGGTTGCCTGCCATGTCGGCGCCGCCGATCTTGGCGGCGACCTCGATGTTCTTGATGAGCTTCGCGAACGACTTGGCACGCTTGGCGTCGATGACGGCCTTCTTGTGCTTGGTCGTCGCCCACTTGGAGTGTCCGGACATGGTGCTTCCTGGTCGGTGACGTCGGGCCACCCATCCTACGCCGAGGAGGTCGTGCCCTCCGCGCGGGCGCGGGGCGGGGCGACGCCTGAGGACCGGAGCTCGAGTGCGGCGAGCGCCCGCAGCGCGGCCTCGTCGCCGCGCCGGAAGGCGGCGACCGGATCCTGCACCGAGGCGAGCAGCCGGGAGGCCGGCTGGCCGACGAGCGCCCGCAGCGCCAGCAGCTCGCGACCCTCGTGCGTGGCGGCCAGCCGCCTGCTCGCCCCGGCGCGCAGCGCGAATCGCAGCCGCGGGATGCACCAGATGAGCACCACCAGGAGCGCCGGCAGCAGCCACAGTGCCGTGCCCACGGTGGCCGCGAGCGTCTCGATCGCACCGCGCAGCGCGGTGCCGGCCGCCGCCAGGTCGTCGGCGGATCCGGACGCGTCCACGAAGGGCTGCGCGATCCCCTCCCCGACCAGGGGCACCTGCGCGAGCGCCTCGCCCGCATCCATCAGGGTGGTCGAGAAGCCGGTGCCGGCATCCTCGACCCGCGTGCCGAAGCCGCCGAGCGAGGCGATCGCACCGCGCACCTGCTGCGAGATCCAGACGGCGACGACGACGGTGCCGATGGCGACGAGGTCGCCGATCGCCTGCCAGGTGGCCTGGCCCGGTCTGCGGGAGTAGAGCTGCACGTGCCGATTCAAGCAGGCTGCGGGGCCTCAGCCGGGCCAGGCAGGCTCAGGCGACCAGTCGGGCCAGTCGGGCCAGACCGGTCGGGCGGGCTCAGGCGGGCGCGACGACCTTCGTCTTCGGCCGCTGCCCGACGAGGATGCCGGCGCCGATGACGATCGCCGCGCCGAGCAGCTGCCAGAGGCCGAGCTGCTCCCCCAGCACCAGCACGCCGAGGGTGACGGCGACCACGGGGATCAGGTAGGTGACGGTGGCGGAGACGGTCGGTCCGACGGCGCGCACCACCTCGAACTGCAGGATGTAGGCGACGCCGGTGCCGATGGCGCCGAGCGCGATGACGGCCAGCAGCGCCAGCGGCAGGCTCGCGAGGTCACCGTGCACGGCGACCGGCGACCATCCCTCGAGGAGGCTCCAGGTGACGAGCGCCACCAGGGCCATCGGCAGGCCGGTGATCATGAGCGCCGTCGGGTGCGCGATGCCCGGCACCTCGGTGTGCGCCAGCAGCCGCCGGTTCAGCGTCCAGCCGACGCCGTACGAGGCGCCGCCGAGCACGGCGATGCCGAACCCGAGCAGATCGGGCCCGGCGACAGACGACCACGGCTGCGCGATGAGCACCACCCCGAGCAGGCCGAGCAGCACGGCGGCCAGCTTGCGCGGGGTCAGGCGGTCGCTCGGCAGCAGCAGCAGCGCGAACAGCACCGTCGCGACCGGCGTGATCGCGCTGCCGAGCCCGGCTGCGGCCGACGAGATGCGCGTCTCGGCGACGACGAACGCCGTGAAGGGCAGCGCGGTGAGGAAGAACGAGCAGATCGCCAGCAGGCCCCACGTCCTGCCGTCCTTCGGCATGCGGGTGCGGGTGGCCGCGGCGAGCAGCGCGAGCGTGATCGCCGCGATGCCGATGCGCAGGGTGGCGATCTGCATCGGGTGCAACGACTCGAGCCCCAGCTTCATCAGCAGGAATGACGAGCCCCAGATGATGGCGAGCGCGATCCACATGGCCTGCCACGGGACTCGACTGAGCGCGCTCATCACCGGAGCATCAGATCACGAGCCGCTGACATGCGCGACGTGCTCGAGGAAGCGGCGGTGGAAGCGCGTCTCGCCATCGACCTCCGGGTGGAACGAGGTGCCCAGCAGCACGCCCTGCTCGACGGCCACGACGCGGTCGTCGACGCGCGCCAGCACCCGCACGCCCTCGCCCACGCGCTCGACGACCGGCGCCCGGATGAAGGTCGCGTGCACGGGCGGCTCCCCCAGCTGCGGCACGTCGAGCATCGACTCGAACGAATCGACCTGGCTGCCGAAGGCGTTGCGCCGCACGTCGACGTCCATGCCGCCGAAGGGCAGCTGCGTCGGCAGGCCGTCGATGATGCGGTCGGCCAGCAGGATGAGACCGGCGCAGGTGCCGAAGACGGGCAGCCCCGAGCCGATGCGCTCGATGATCGGCTCGCGCAGGCCGAACAGCCGCGCGAGCTTGTCGATCACGCTGGACTCGCCGCCGGGCAGCACGAGGCCATCGACCTCGGCGAGCTGCGCGGGGCCGCGCACCAGCGACACCTCGGCGCCCAGCGACTCGAGCACGGCGACGTGCTCGCGCACGTCGCCCTGCAGGGCGAGGACGCCGACGCGACCGGGGCGCTCCCCTGTGCCGCGCCGGCCGGAGTCCACTACCAGCCGCGCTCTGCGAGGCGGTGGGGCGCGGGCAGGTCGGCCACGTTGATGCCGACCATCGCCTCACCCAGCCCCCTGGAGGCATCCGCGATCGCCTTCGGATCTTCGAACGCGGCCACCGCCTTGACGATCGCCGCGGCGCGCGCCTCGGGCTGGCCGGACTTGAAGATGCCGGAGCCGACGAAGACGCCGTCGGCGCCCAGCTGCATCATCATCGCCGCGTCCGCGGGGGTCGCGACCCCGCCGGCGACGAAGAGCACCACGGGCAGCGAGCCGCGCTCGGCGACCTCGGCGACCAGCTCGTACGGCGCCTGCAGCTCCTTGGCGGCGACGAACAGCTCGTCCTTGGACAGCGACTGCAGGCGGCGGATCTCGCCGCTGATCGTGCGGATGTGCTTGGTCGCCTCGGAGACGTCGCCGGTGCCGGCCTCGCCCTTCGAGCGGATCATCGCCGCGCCCTCGGTGATGCGGCGCAGCGCCTCGCCCAGGTTGGTGGCACCGCAGACGAACGGCACCGTGAAGGGCCACTTGTCGATGTGGTTGACGTAGTCGGCGGGGCTGAGCACCTCGGACTCGTCGATGTAGTCGACCTCGAGCGCCTCGAGGACCTGGGCCTCGACGAAGTGGCCGATGCGGGCCTTCGCCATCACCGGGATCGACACCTCGGCCTTGATCGCGTCGATCAGGTCGGGGTCGGACATGCGGGCGACGCCGCCCTGCGCGCGGATGTCGGCGGGGACGCGCTCGAGCGCCATGACGGCGACGGCGCCGGCGTCCTCGGCGATGCGTGCCTGCTCGGGGGTGACGACGTCCATGATGACGCCGCCCTTCAGCATCTCGGCGAGACCGCGCTTGACGCGTGCGGAGCCGGTGGTGTTCTCGGTCATGATGTGTCTCTCGTGAATGGCGTGCGGCTGGCGTATCAGGCCGGCCATGCCGCTTGGATGTCCTGGCGCATGTCCTCCAGCAGGATGGGCAGCGCCTTCGTCTTCGCGATGATCGGGAAGAAGTTCGAGTCCAGGCTCCATCGCGGGACGATGTGCTGGTGCAGGTGGTCGGCGATGCCGGCGCCGGCGATGCGGCCCTGGTTCATGCCGATGTTGAAGCCCTGGCAGCGCGTGAGCTGCGAGAGCACGCGCATGGCGGTCTGCGTCAGCACCGCCATCTCGGCGACCTCCTCGGTGGTCGCCTGGTCGTACATGCCCACGTGCCGGTAGGGGCAGACCATCATGTGGCCGGTGTTGTACGGGTAGAGGTTCAGCAGCACGAAGCAGGTCTCGCCGCGCGCGACGATCAGTCCCTGGTCGTCGCTGAGCTCGGGCGCGCGGCAGAACGGGCAGGCATGCTCCTCCGGCATCTGGCCCTGCTGGATGTAGACCATCCGGTAGGGGGTCCAGAGCCGCTGGAAGTGATCGGGCACGCCCGGCAGCTCGCTCGACATCTGCGTCGGGGCGCCCCACGCGTGCTCGGCGACCAGCGGCGCCTCCGGCTCAGGAGCGGGCTCGAAGGCCGGCAGCGCGTCGCGGCGCACCGCGGCGCGCTCCGCCGGCTCGTCGAGGGCTGGGTCGTCGCCGTGGCGGTGGCTCTCCTCCGTCACACGTGCGCCTTCGTCTCGATGGCCTCCACGATGCGCGCGATGGCCTCGTCGACCGGCACGCCGTTGTCCTGCGTGCCGTCGCGGAACCGGAAGGAGACGCTGCCCGCCTCCCGGTCGGTCGCGCCGGCGATGAGCTGGAAGGGCACCTTCGCGAGCGTGTGGCTGCGGATCTTCTTCTGCATCCGCTCGTCCGAGCGGTCGACCTCGACGCGCACGCCCCGTGCGCGCAGCTGCGCGGCGATCTCGTCCAGGTAGTCGGCGAAGTCCTCGGCCACCGGCACGCCCACGACCTGCACCGGCGCGAGCCAGACAGGGAAAGCACCCGCGTAGTGCTCGAGCAGGATGGCGAAGAAGCGCTCGATCGAGCCGAACAGCGCGCGGTGGATCATGATCGGGCGCTGCTTCGAGCCGTCCGGTGCCGTGTACTCGAGATCGAAGCGCTCCGGCAGGTTGAAGTCGAGCTGCACGGTCGAGAGCTGCCATGAGCGGCCGATGGCGTCGGTCACCTTCAGGTCGATCTTCGGCCCGTAGAAGGCGGCCTCGCCCGGCTCCTCCGTCACCTCGAGCCCGGACGCCTTCGCAACGCGCCGCAGCGCATCCGTCGCCGTCTCCCAGATGGCCTCGTCGCCGATCCACTTCGACTTCTCGTCGTCGCGCATCGACAGCTCGAGGCGGAAGTCGGTGAGGCCGAAGTCGCTCAGCAGCGAGAGCACGAACTCGAGGACGTTCGTGGTCTCCTCCTCGAGCTGCTCGGGAGTGACGAACAGGTGCGCGTCGTCCTGCGTGAAGCCCCGCACGCGCGTGAGCCCGTGCAGGGCGCCCGAGAGCTCGTTGCGGTAGACCGTGCCGTTCTCGGCCAGCCGCAGCGGCAGGTCGCGGTAGCTGCGCGAGCGCTCCTTGTAGATGAGGATGTGCATCGGGCAGTTCATCGGCTTCAGGTAGTAGTCGACGCCCTGCTTGGTGACGTTGCCCTCGTCATCGCGCTCCTCATCCATGTGGATGGGCGGCCAGATGCCGTCGGCGTAGGTCACCAGGTGGTTCGAGGTCTCGAACAGGTCGCGCTTGGTGATGTGGGGCGTGTAGACGTAGCTGTAGCCCTGCTCGATGTGGCGGCGGCGGGCGTGCTGCTCCATCTCGCCGCGGACGATGCCGCCGCGCGGGTGCCACACCGACAGGCCCGAGCCGATCTCGTCGGGGAACGAGAAGAGGTCGAGCTCGCGGCCGAGCTTGCGGTGGTCGCGCTTGGCGGCTTCCTCGAGGCGCTGCTGGTACGCGCGCAGCTCGTCCTTCGTGGGCCACGCGGTGCCGTAGATGCGCTGCAGCTGCGGCTGGTCGGTCTTGCCGCGCCAGTAGGCGCCGGCGACGCGGGTGAGGGCGAAGCCGTTCTGGATCAGGCGGGTCGAGGGCAAGTGCGGGCCGCGGCAGAGATCCTTCCACTGCACCTCGCCCGTCTTCGGGTCGACGTTGTCGTAGATGGTGAGCTCGCCCGCTCCCACTTCGACGGATGCGCCTTCCGCGGCAGCCGCCGCGCCGCCCTTGAGCCCGATGAGCTCGAGCTTGTAGGGCTCGTCGGCGAGCTCGGCTCGGGCCTCGTCGTCCGTGACGACGCGGCGCACGAAGCGCTGGCCCGCCTTGACGATGCGCTGCATCTCCTTCTCGAGCGCCTTCAGCTCGTCGCTCGAGAACGCCTCGGCGACGTCGAAGTCGTAGTAGAAGCCGTCCTGGATGGGCGGGCCGATGCCGAGCTTCGCCTCGGGGTTGACGCGTTGCACGGCCTGCGCGAGCACGTGGGCGGCCGAGTGGCGCAGGATGTCGAGGCCGTCGGGGCTGTCGATCGTCACCGGCTCGACCGCGCCCGACTCAACCGTCTGCGTCTCGGTCAGCTCGCGCGCGAGATCCTGCAGCTCACCGTCGACGCGCATGGCGACGACGGCACGGTCGGTGAAGAGATCGAATCCGGTGGTCACCAGTCCATCGTAGGCGCGTCGCGATGCCGTCGCCGCGCGGTCGCCCCGGCGCGCCGAGCCACGCTGCGAGCCGCGGGAGGCGTCGCACCCGGGTCAGGTGCCGCAGTAGGTGCGGTAGTCGCGGAAGCTGCGCTCCGGGCCCGGGGCCGCATAGCGCTCGAGGCCCTCGCGTTCGTCGAAGGGACGCCGCAGGGCCTCGGTGAGCCGCTCGAGCGGGACGAGGTCGCCGTCGACCGCGGCGGCGAGCGCCTCCTCGACGAGGTGGTTGCGCGGCACGTAGGCGGGGTTCACGCGATCCATCGCGTCGGCATCCGGGCCGAGCGCGAGCCAGCGCTGCGCCCACGCGTCGAACGCCGCGCGGTGCGCGAAGAGGTCGCGAGTCGATCCGTCGAGACCGCGGGCGACCGAGCTGAGACCTCGGAAGCACGAGGTGAGATCCACCCGTCCCGATTCGAGCAGGGCGAGGATCTCGTCGACGACGACCGTCGCGGACTCGTCGTCGACGTCGCCACGCAGGCCCAGCTTCGCCCGCATGCCCGCCGACCAGGCCTCGCGGTACTGCGGCGCGAACGCCCCGAGCGCCTCGACGGCGAGCTCGAGTGCCCGCTGCTGGTCGTCGGCGAGCAGCGGCAGCATGGCCTCGGCGAGCCGAGCCAGGTTCCACTCGGCAATGGCCGGCTGCTTGCCGTAGGCGTATCGCCCGCGATCGTCGATCGAGCTGAACGCCGTCTCCGGGTCGTAGCCCTCCATGAAGGCGCACGGGCCGTAGTCGATCGTCTCGCCCGAGATCGTCATGTTGTCGGTGTTCATGACGCCGTGCACGAATCCCACGAGCATCCACCGCGCGACGAGGGCTGCTTGCGCCGAGATGACGGCGTGGAGCAGCGCGAGGTAGGGATGCCCCGCCTCGGCAGCGCGCGGCGCGTGCCGGGCGATCGCGTGGTCGGCGAGCCGCCGCAGGAGCGCGACGTCGCCCATCGAGCGCGCGAGCTGGAAGGTGCCGACCCGCAGGTGGCTGCTCGCCACGCGGGCGAGCACGGCACCGGGCAGCCATCCCTCCTCCCGGCGCACGAAGCGACCGGTCGCGACGACGGCGAGCGAGCGCGTCGTGGGGATGCCGAGCGCGTGCATCGACTCGCTCACGACGTGCTCGCGCAGCATCGGCCCCACCGCGGCAAGACCGTCGCCGCCGCGAGCGAAGGGCGTGCGTCCCGATCCCTTGAGGTGCAGGTCGCGCAGTGCGCCGCCCGCGTCCACGAGCTCACCGAGCAGCAGCGCCCGGCCGTCGCCGAGCAGCGGCGAGTAGGCGCCGAACTGATGCCCGGCGTAGGCCTGCGACACCGGAGCCGCCCCCTCGGGCACCGCGGTGCCCGTCAGGAAGCGGATGCCCTCGGCGGAGCGCAGCGCAGCGGGGTCGAGACCGAGCTCGGTCGCGAGCGGCGCGTTGAGCACGAGGAGCTGCGCATCCTTCGCCTCCTCGGCGCGCCAGGCGACCGCGAGCTCCGGCAGCTCGCGAGCGAAGCGGTCGTCGAGGTCGACCCTGAGCATGGGCGTCGCGGTCACAGCGGCAGGCTACTCGCGCACCCTTGGCGTGGGCCTTCCGTGGCCCCGAGGCCACCGAGCCCGAGCGGGTCGATGCGCATCGCAGCCGGTGACCCGCCGCATTCGGCCGGCGCGTGCGACGATCTCGGCATGGCACGCACGAGACTGGCTCTGAGCGCGATCGCGTGCGGGTTGGCCCTGGCCGGCTGCGCCAGCGCGGGTCCGACAGCGCCGACGTCCGATGCCGACGTCCAGGTGCATCCCCCCGGTACACCGCAGGCCGGCGCGATCACCGCTGCGCGGGCGCTCGACGACGCTCCGGATGCGGTCGGCGCACGGGCGACGTGCGGCGAGCTCGTGCTCGACCAGGGCGAGGAGCTGCCGGCGATTGCGATCGCCTGCATCGATGCCGCGCTCGAAGCGCAGGAGGCCGCGCTGCTCGCGTGGTCGACGCCGACGACCGAGGGTGACCCGATCGTCTACTTCGCGATCGTCGAGACGGGCGGGTCGTCGATCGCGCTGCACAGCACGACCGGCTTCGATCGGTTCGGATCCCCCGGCTGGCACGTCGACCGCTGCGACGCGATCACGACTTGGGCCTGCGCGTAACGCCCGGCGTCAGTGGGTTGCGGGAGCATGCGGAGCGAGACGGAGGAGCACATGGCAGAGGACACGACGGCCGGGCAGTCCGGTGACGACTGGGCGTCGCCCACCGATCTCTTCCAGCTCGACGTCTGGATGGCTCGGCACGCACACGACGAGCCCGCGCCCGACCCCGGCCCTGCTCCGGTGCCTCCCCAGTTGCCGGAGGGCGTCGTGCTGTGGAGCCCGCCGGACGGTACGGAAGTGCACGACGCTGCGCATCTGGCACAGCTGCTGGAGGCCCTGCGGGTCCATGCGTTCGGCACCGCGCTCGGCAGTTCGGCGCCGCAGGCTCGCTCGGGGCAGGTCGTGCGGGTCTCGGAGGCGGACGAGCCGCCGATGTTCATCGTCGAGGTGCATGACGGCACACCCCAGGACTTCGCGCGTCGGGTCTTCCGCGGTCTCCGTCCGACCGACTATCCGCCCAGCCCTGACGGGGACCGGCCGCTGCACGACGCTGAGCTGTTCGATGCGCAGCACGCGGCCGCCATCCTCTGGTCGTTCCTCCACGGCAGCTTGCCGTCCGGATACGTTCGCACGCTGCGGCACCTCTCGCCGACGGAGCTGCGGAGCTTCGGCTTCAATGACGACGGGACGGGCAGGGCTCATCCTCGGCCCTGAGCCGCCTCGCCCCGTCCCCGGACATGCGAAAACCCCCGGTCTCGATCCGGGGGTTCTGCTCTGGTGGGCGATACTGGGTTCGAACCAGTGACCTCTTCCGTGTCAGGGAAGCGCGCTACCGCTGCGCCAATCGCCCTTGCGGGGTGCTCGAGGTGGAGACGGGATTCGAACCCGCGTACACGGCTTTGCAGGCCGTTGCCTCACCACTCGGCCACCCCACCAGGTGGTGTGAGATTGCTCTCCTATGAGATTGCTCTCGAGCGGATGACGAGATTCGAACTCGCGACCCTCACCTTGGCAAGGTGATGCGCTACCACTGCGCCACATCCGCGGGGCTCATCACTGAGCACTTGGACGACTATACCTACCGATCCTGTGCATGCCAAATCGCCGCTCGACGTGTCGCTGATCGGTCGCTCCGGTCACGAGGCGGTCACCGGATGTGGCAGACTTATGCGGTCCGCATCGCAGCGGCACGGGCGATTGGCGCAGTTGGTAGCGCGCTTCCTTCACACGGAAGAGGTCGTGGGTTCGAGTCCCGCATCGCCCACCGACAGGGGCCGGCATCGCGAGATGCCGGCCCCTTCCGCATGCTCTGCCGCTACGCGCGCTCGCACGCCTCGGCGCAGCGCTCGCAGGCCTCCGCGCACTCGCGGCAGTGCTCCGCATCGTGCTTCCGGCATTCCGCGGCGCACGATCGGCACACCGCCGCGCAGGCGGTGAGCAGTGCGGCGACCGCGTCGCTCGAGAGACCGCCTCGCTTGAGCACTCGGACGGTCGCCTCGCACACGTCCGCGCAGCTCTCGCAGGATGCCGCGCAGTCGTCCATGCCTTCGCGGCGGTCTGCGTCTGCGCATCGGCGGCATGCCTCCGCGCACGAGGTGAGTGCCGCGATGTGCTCCGCGTGACCGCGCGCCGATTCTCGGTCGCCCGACGTCTCCGGGTGGTTCTCGTGCATGATCGCTCCTCCCTGCGAGCCAGGCAGCCCGCTCGCGGAGCACGGTACCCCGGGCGCGATCGGGGCACCAGACCTCAGCGGCACGCCCCAACACCCGTCAGCGCGTCGCGGCCGCGCGGCTCAGCGCGATCGCCGCCGCATCCTCGAGCAGTGCGACCGCCGGATCGGGCATGCCGGTGCCCTCCACGATGCCGCGCCGGCCCCAGTAGCCTCCGACCGCGCCCAGCAGCGCCCCGGCGGCGGCAACGCCCGCCGCGCGGGCGACGGCACCGCGCCGGCCGGTGCCTGCACCGAGTGCCGCGCCCGCGAGCGCCGCAGCGCCGATGCGGCCCACGAGCGCCGGGGGCGAGAGCCGCGATGGCGTCGCCGCCAGCTTGTCGCCCACCAGCTCCCCGACCGCCAGCGCGACCAGCGCCGCCTTGCCCCACGGGCGCTCCAGGAGCGGCCACGGCGGCACGGCACCCGGTGTGAGCGCGACGACCGCCAACGGCGTGAGCGAGCGCATGCCGCCGGCGATGCCGAGCACGAGCGACCGGCGGGAGAGCAGCTGATCGACGCGCGACATGCTGCCACCCTCGCATCGCTCATGCGCTCGCGCCAGGGCCGGCATACGGTGGACGCATGGATCTGCAGCTCACCGATCACGTCATCCTCATCGTCGGCGGCACCGGCCTCATCGGCGGCGCCGTGGCCGCCACCGCCCGTGCGGAGGGAGCGACCGTCGTCACGGCTGCGCGCGGCGAGGGAGCGGATGTGCGGCTGGACGGCGCCGACGACGCCTCGGTCGCGTCGGCGATCGATCACCTGCTCGAGCAGCACGGCCGCATCGACGCGCTCGTGGTCGCCGCCGCACCTGCGGCCCAGACCCTCGATCCGGCGCGCGCGAGCGACCCCGAGCAGGTCGCGCAGGCGATCGACGGCAAGGCGCTGACCTTCCTGCGCATCGCCAACGCCGTCATCCCCCACATGCGCGAGGCCGGCTCCGGCCGCATCGTGGGACTGAGCGGTCAGAACGCGCTGCTGACAGGCAACATCACCGCCGCGGTGCGCAATGCGGCACTCATCATCGCGGCGGAGAGCCTCGCCGACGAGCTCGCCGGCACCGGGGTCAGCGTCAACGTCGTCAACCCCGGCCCGGTCAGCGCATCCGCCACGCGTGACGTCGCGCCCGGCAAGCCCGGCGAATCGACCCCGCAGCAGGTCGCCGACCTGGTCGTCATGCTGCTCTCCCCCAGGCTGGCGGTCTCGAGCGAGTCGATCGCCAGCGGCCACCGCTTCCGCGGCGCGGTCGCGCTCTGAGCACGAGAAGAGGGCCGGTGCGCGCACCGGCCCTCCCTCGACTCACGCGAGCCTCGCGGCTCAGACGCGCTCGAGCTCGTACTCGTACGCGTCCTCGCCGTGCACGACCCGGTCGACGCCGGCCAGCTCGTCCTCGCTCGTGACGCGGAAGCCGATCGTCTTCTCGATCGCGAAGCCGATCACGAACGCCGCCACGAAGGCGTAGATCATGACGCCCACGGATGCGATGAGCTGCACGAGCAGCTGGCCGATGCCTCCGCCGAGGAGCAGCCCGGTGTCGTTCGCGAAGAAGCCCAGGTAGATGGTGCCGAGCATGCCGCCGACGAGGTGGATGCCGACCACGTCGAGCGAGTCGTCGAAGCCCAGCCGCCACTTCAGCTCGACCGCCAGGGCGCACAGCGCACCGGAGAGCGCGCCCAGCAGCAGCGCCCAGCCCGGGGTGAGGTTCGCGCACGCCGGGGTGATGGCGACGAGGCCGGCGACGGCACCCGAGGCCGCGCCCACCGACGTGGGCTTGCCGTCCTTGAGCTTCTCCACCAGTAGCCAGGCGCAGATCGCCGCGGCGGTCGCCCCCACGGTGTTGAGCGTGATGAGCCCAGCGCCCTCGAGCCCGTTCAGCCACTCCGCACCCACGTTGAAGCCGAACCATCCGAACCACAGGATGCTCGCGCCCAGGATCACGAACGGCACGTTGTGGGGCTTGTGGGCGCCCTTGGTGAAGTCGAGCCGCTTGCCCAGCACGATCGTCAGCGCGAGGGCCGCGGCGCCGGCGTTGATGTGCACCGCGGTGCCGCCGGCGTAGTCGATGACCGCCGGCAGGCCCAGCAGCTCGCCGAGCGAGTAGGCCCAGCCGCCGCCCCACACCCACGCCGCGATCGGGAAGTACCCGAGTGTGGCGAAGGCGCCCGCGAAGAGCATCCAGGCGCCGAACTTCGCTCGGTCGGCGATCGCGCCGGAGATGAGCGCGATCGTGATGATGGCGAAGGTCGAGCCGTACGCGACGCCGATGAAATCGGTGTTGGCGCTCTCGCCGGCGGCCATGGCGGCGAGCCCGAGGTCGCTGAAGGGATTTCCTGAGAAGTCGAGCGGCGAGTCGACCGCCGACATGTTGTAGCCGTAGAGGATCCACAGCGTGCCGACGAGACCGATCGCGCCGAACGACATCATCATCATGCTGATCACGCTCTTGGCGCGCACGAGCCCGCCGTAGAAGAACGCGAGTCCTGGCGTCATGAACAGCACGAGCGCTGTCGCCACGATGCCGAAGGCCATGCTGCCTGCATCCATTGGGAGCTCCTTGAGTGGGTGATTGCGACGGGACAGCCCGAGCATCCTCCCGGCGCGTTTCGGTGCCGGTGCTGCCCGCGTTTCGGGTCGGTTACGGATGCGGCTGCCGTGTTTCGTGCAGGTTGCACGGCCGCGCCGGCGGCATGGGGCGGAATGGGAGGATGGCCCCTATGAAGCTGTCGTGGATCCGGAACCCGCAAGTCTCGGCGATGCTCCTGCTGGGTGCCGCGATCATCGGCATCGTCATCGCGAACACCGGCCTCGGCCCCGGGCTCGACGCGATCAAGCACGCGCACCTGCCGTTCACGATCTTCGGCCTCGACCTCTCGTTCGCCCACTGGGTCACCGACGGGCTGCTGGTGGTCTTCTTCTTCGTGGTCGCGATCGAGCTGCGCTACGAGTTCACGCAGGGCGACCTGAACTCGGTCTCGAAGGCGGCTGTGCCGACGATCGCCGCCATCGGCGGCGTGGCGCTGCCCGCGATCATCTACTTCAACGTCGCCGGCGCCGACGGCGCGCAGGGCTGGCCGATCCCGACGGCCACCGACATCGCCTTCGCCCTCGGCGTGCTCGCGCTGTTCGGCCGCCGGCTGCCGACGAACGTGCGGGCGCTGCTGCTGGCGCTCGCGGTGATCGACGACCTGGTCGGCATCTTCTTCATCGCGGTCTTCTTCACCGAGAAGCTCGAGATCCAGTACCTGCTGCTCGCGGCGGTGGGCGTCGCAGCGTTCTGGCTGCTCGGCCGCATCTACCGCGGCAAGCGCGGCAGCTGGCCGCTGCGCATCGCGCTGCTGGCGGTCGCGCTGATCACCTGGTGGCTGGTCGCGATGAGCGGCATCCACGCGACGATCGCGGGCGTGCTGCTGGGCCTGGTCCTGGCGCCCGCTCCCGCCGAGTCGGCTCGCGAGAAGCTCGAGCCGTTCTCCAACGGCATCGTGCTGCCGGTGTTCGCTTTCACCGCCGCCTCGGTCGCCATCCCGCAGGTGCCGCTGGGCGAGCTCAGCCCGGTGTTCTGGGCGATCGTCATCGCGCTGCCGGTCGGCAAGCTCTTCGGCGTCACCATCGCCGGCCTGATCGGTCAGGCAGCGCTGCGGGTGCCGAAGCTCGAGCGCGTCAAGCTCACAGAGCTGATCGGCATCGGCCTGCTCGCGGGCATCGGCTTCACCGTGGCGCTGCTGATGAACGAGCTCGCGCACCGCACCGCCGAGGAGCTCATCGTCGAGGGCACGCTCGGCGTGCTCGCCGGCTCGCTCATCTCCGCGGTGCTCGGCGCGGTCTACGTGGCAGTGCTCAGCCGCCGCTACCCGCCGGTGGACACGACCGAGATCACGACGAGGGATGCCGAGGAGTACGCGCGCCGCACGGACTCCGAGCGCTGACTACCGCTCGTTGGCCAGCGCGACCAGGCGCGAGATGGCACGCAGGTACTTCTTGCGGTACCCGCCGCCGAGCATCTCCTCGCTGAAGACCGACGACAGCGTCGTGCCGCTCGCGCGGATGGCGACCTGCGCGTCGTAGAGGCGGTCGACCAGCGCCACGAAGCGCAGCGCGTCGTTCTGGTCGTGCAGCACGCGCACCTCGCGCAGGCCGAGCGCGTCCACGTCGCGCACGAGCCCCACGTAGCGCGAGGGGTGCACGTGGGCCAGGTGCGCGACGAGCGCGTCGAAGTCGTCCAGCGCCACCATCCCCTCGAATCCGGCCAGTGCCGGCTCCAGCTCGTCGGGCTCGACCGTCGGTGCGCTGCCGCTGATGTCGCGCTGCCGGTAGTCGTCGCCGTCGATGCGCATGATCTGGAACCGGTCGGCGATCGCCTGGATCTCGCGCAGGAAGTCGGAGGCGGCGAAGCGCCCCTCGCCGAGCGCGTTCGGCGGCGTGTTGCTGGTCGCCGCCAGCTTCGTCCCGCTCGCCACCAGCTCGCCCAGCAGTCGGGTCATCACCATCGTGTCGCCCGGGTCGTCCAGCTCGAACTCGTCGATGCAGATGATGCTCGAGCCCTGCAGCTGCCGCACCGTCTCGGCGTAGCCGAGCGCGCCCACGAGCGCCGTGTACTCGATGAAGGTGCCGAAGCGCTTCGGCCCGGGCATCGCCTTCCAGAGCGCGGCGAGCAGGTGCGTCTTGCCCACGCCGAAGCCGCCGTCCAGGTAGATGCCGGGCTTGACCTCCGGCGCCTTCTTCTTGAACAGGCCCCCACGCCTGGGCGAGGTCCACGCCGTCACGAGCTCCTGCATCCGCTCCAGCGCCTCGGTCTGCGACGGATGCGCGGGGTCGGGGCGGTAGGACTCGAACGTCGCGCCGTCGAACTGGGGCGGCGGGACGAGGCTCGCCACGATCTGCTCGGCGCTCACCTCTGGGCTGCGCTCGACGAGCGAGATCGGTGCTGGCATGCGGACTCCTTGGCGGGCGCGGCGGCGCCCCTGGAAGATTCGGTGGGAGGATGGCGTTTGCCTGGTCAGAGCCTACTTGAGGCTGCCTCTCACCCCGCTGCCGCAGCAGAAGGAGCCCCCGTGCCCGAGTCCGAAGCACGCATCAACGCCTACGCCGCACCCGAGCGCGTGGTCACCACCGAGTGGGTCGCCGCGCACCTCGACGACCCGAGCATCGTGATCGTGGAGTCTGACGAGGACGTGCTGCTGTACGAGGTCGGGCACATCCCGGGGGCCGTGAAGATCGACTGGCACGTCGACCTCAACGACCCGGTGCGGCGCGACTACGTCTCCCCCGAGGCCTTCGCCGAGCTGCTCGGCAAGCACGGCATCGGCCGCGACACGACCGTGGTGTTCTACGGCGACAAGGCGAACTGGTGGGCGACGTACGCGCTGTGGGTGTTCGCCCTCTACGGCCACGACAACACCCGCATCATGGACGGCGGCCGCGACCTGTGGATCGCCGAGGGTCGCGAGCTCACCCGCGAGCCCGCCCGGCCCACGGCGGTCGACTACCCGGTGGTCGAGCGCGACGACCGCACGCTGCGCGCCTTCCGTGACGACGTGCTCGCGCACTTCGGCAAGCCGCTCGTGGACGTCCGCAGTCCCGAGGAGTACTCGGGGCTGCGCACCACCGCCCCCGCCTACCCCGAGGAGGGCGCGCTGCGCGCCGGCCACATCCCCACCGCGGCGAGCGTGCCCTGGGGCAAGGCGGTGGGCGAGGACGGCACCTTCCGACCGAGGGAGGAGCTCGAGTCGATCTACCTCGACGGCGCAGGCCTGCGCGATGCCGACGACGTGATCGCGTACTGCCGCATCGGCGAACGCTCCAGCCACACCTGGTTCGTGCTCACGCATCTGCTCGGCCTGCCGAACGTGCGCAACTACGACGGCTCCTGGACGGAGTGGGGCTCGCTGGTCGGCGTGCCGATCACCACCGGTGACGAGCCGGGAGAGGCACCCCGCCGATGACGCTCACCGCCGCCCTGCAGCAGACGGTCGACGACTTCCACGCGATGGAGGAGCGGGACCGCCTGCAGCTGCTGCTGGAGTTCGCCGACGAGCTGCCCCCGCTGCCCGAGCGCTACGCGGAGCACCCCGACCTGCTGGAGCGGGTCGCCGAGTGCCAATCGCCCGTCTTCCTGTTCGTCGAGGTCGACGAGCAGGTGCACGTGCACGCGACCGCCCCGGAGGAGGCGCCGACCACGCGCGGCTTCGCCTCCATCCTGGCGCAGGGGCTCGAGGGCGCGAGCGTCGACGAGGCCCTCGCCGTGCCGAGCGACTACCCGCGCCAGCTGGGGCTCGACCGGGTGGTCTCGCCGCTGCGCCTGCGCGGCATGGTCGGCATGCTCGGCCGCATCCAGCGGCAGATCCGCGAGCGCGCTGGCGCTTAGGGCATCGACCCTTTCGGGTCGATGTCGCGACGCCAGCGCCGAGGGCCGTCTCAGGCCGAGGTCACGAGAACGCCGTGATCCCGCGGTCATCCAGCCAGCCGCGCACCTGGTGCTCGTAGCGCGCCCGATCGAGGTTCCAGAGCTTCGTGTGCCGCGCGGTGGTCCACTCGCGGTACTCGACGAGATCAGGTCGGGCGTCTGCGAGCGCCCGCGACGCATCCGGCGGCACGTAGCCGTCGTCGGCCGAGTGCAGCAGCAGGATGGGCTGCGACAGCGCATCCGCGTGCAGCACGTTGTCGAGCTCGTCGAAGTCGAGACTGCGGCTGCCGCTGAGCACCGACGCCGGCGATCCCAGCAGCCCGACCGCGGTGTCGACGAGCCATGCGGGCATCCGCACGAGCGCCACCTGCAGCTGGAGCGTGGGACGCCACCCGACCACGGGCGAATCGAGCACGAGACCGACGATGCGCCTTCGGTGCCGTGACCGGCGCGCGACCTGCAGCGCGATCTGCCCGCCCATCGACCACCCCTGCAGCACGATGCGCTCAGCGCCGCGGGAGAGCGCGACGTCGATCGCGTCCTCGACGTCGCGCCACTCGTCGAGCCCGAGCCGGTACTTGCCGTGCCGATTGGGCGGCGCCTCGGTGTCGTTGCGATAGGAGACCGCCATGACCGGGATGCCGCGCTCGAGGTAGATCGGTGCGGCACGGATCGTCTCGCGCCGGGTGACGCCACGGCCGTGCACCTGCACGCACCAGGTCGTCGCGTCCTGGTCCCCCATGATCCACGCCGGCGCAGGGCCGAACTCCGTGGGAACGTCGACGCGCTCGACCTCGTCGCTCACCTGGCTCGGCTTGAAGACGGCGTAGCCCGACCAGCGCGCGGAGGCGACACCGTCGAGCAGTGCGCGCGAGCGCGCATCGACCGCGCGGGTCACGCTGTGCGCGTCCTCGCTGACCACTCCGCCCACCACTGCGAGCTGCTCGCCCACCCACAGCGCATAGACGCCGGGCAGGCCGGTGTCGGGCGTGCGGCCCAGCCGGACGCCGTGCTCGTCGACGCCCAGCACGGTGATGTCATCAGGCGGGTTGCGCGGCGGCGTCACGAGCCTCGACGCGAGCAGTGCGGAGGCGCCGGTCACCGCCAGTGCCGCGCCGCCCACCACCACGCCGCCGGCGATCAGCGCCAGCCGTCCACCGCGCCGCTCCGCTGCGGCGGCGCGCCTCACTTCGGTGGTCACAGGGGAATCGTAGTCTTGCCGGGTGGACACGAGCAGTGCAGCACCCGCCCCCGAGCCGGAGGCGTTCCGCGCTGCCGTCGACCAGCTGCGACGGGCTGACCTGCGCAGCGAGCTGTCGGTGCGCGAGATCCCGGCGCCCGGCCGGATCGCGCCGTTCTCGTTCGCGATCGCGGCAGACGTCGGCGTCCCCGTGCACGGCCACGACTCCGACATCGGCACCGGTCGCTTCATCCTGATGCACGATCCCGAGGAGCCGGAGGCATGGGGAGGCGACTTCCGCATCGTCAGCTTCACGCAGGCCTCGCAGGATCCCGAGATCGCCGCCGACCAGTTCCTCGCCGAGGTCACGTGGACCTACCTGCTCGAGGCGCTCGAGCAGCGGCATGCCGAATACCACTCGGAATCCGGCACGGCGACGAAGATCCTCTCCAGCGGCTTCGGCGAGCTGGCCGCGCAGAGCGAGGGCGCGCAGATCGAGCTGCGCGCCTCGTGGACGCCGACCGGCCGCGACTTCGGTGCCCATCTGACGGCATGGACCGACCTGCTCTGCGCGATCGCCGGACTGCCCGTGCAGCCCGGTGCCGCCGGTCTCGATGCACAGCGACGCACCCGTGGCTGAGCCGGAGGCCGGGCCGGAAGCGCCCGAGGTCGTGCTGCCCGAGGCGAAGGCGCAGGGCCCGCTCGCCGTGATCGTCGAGGCCGATGCCCTCGCGGCCGCGGCCGAGCGCCTGCACCACGGCACGGGTCCGGTGGCGGTCGATGCCGAGCGTGCGAACGGGTTCCGGTACTCCGCCCGCGCCTACCTCGTCCAGCTGTACCGACGGGGTGCCGGCACAGTGCTCGTCGACCCCACCGCCTTCGACGACCTGTCCCTGCTGCAGGAGGCGATCGGCGGCGAGGAGTGGATCATCCACGCCGCCAGCCAGGACCTCCCCTGCCTGCGAGAGGTGGGCCTCGAGCCGGCCAGCCTGTTCGACACCGAGCTCGGCGCTCGGCTCGCGGGCTTCGAGCGCGTCGGCCTGGCGGCCGTCACCGAGCGGCTCGTCGGCCTGCACCTGCGCAAGGAGCACGGCGCAGCCGACTGGTCGACCCGGCCCATCCCGCCCGCCTGGCTGGAGTATGCCGCGCTCGACGTGGAGGTGCTGCCGGACGCGCGAGACGCGCTGGCTGCCGAGCTCGCCCTGCAGGGCAAGCAGGAGCTCGCCGAGCAGGAGTTCGCCTACGCGCTGGAGCGTCGGCCGAAGCCCGCACCCGCAGAGCCCTGGCGCCGCCTCTCGGGAATCCATACCATCCGTGATCGTCGCCAGCTCGCCGTCGCCCGCGAGCTGTGGCTGGCCCGCGACGAGCTCGCCAGCGCCACCGACACCGCACCGGGCCGGCTGGTGCCGGACCGCTCGCTGATGGCCGCGGTCACCGCGGACGTCGACTCGAAGGGCCGGCTCGCGGCCCGACGCGACTTCTCGGGCCGTGCCAGCCGCTCCGAGCTCGATCGCTGGTGGGCCGCCATCGAGCGCGGCCGCGCGAGCGAGGATCCGCCGCAGCTGCGGGTGCGATCGGACGAGCCGCCGCCCCCGCGGTTCTGGAAGAACCGGAGGCCAGAGGCCGACGCGCGCCTGAAGGCTGCGCGCGCAGCCGTGCAGGCGGTCGCCGACGAGCTCGCCATGCCGTCGGAGAACTTGCTGATGCCCGACACCCTGCGCCGGGTGGCCTGGGAGCCGACCTCGCCGACGGCGGAGTCGGTCGCCGAGGTGCTGCGCGAGCGCGACGCGCGCCCCTGGCAGATTGCCGCGACCGCACAGAGGATCGCTGCCGCGTTTGTAGAGGCGGACCAAGTCCCCACGGAGCCGCCGGACGCCGACTCGTAGGAAGCGGCAACCGCACGGCGGGCCGCTGCGCGCCCTTTCTACACTGGTGCCGCAACCACCCCAATCAGGAGGCATCGTGGCCAACGACGACGTCGTGTTCGTGGACGGCGTCCGCACCCCATTCGGGCGTGCGGGCGAGAAGGGCATGTACTGGCAGACCCGCGCTGACGACCTCGCGGTCAAGGCGCTCACCGGGCTGCTCGAGCGGAATCCGAATCTGCCGCTCGACCGCATCGACGACGTGGCCATCGCGGCCACCTCGCAGACCGGCGACCAGGGCCTGACGCTCGGCCGCACCGTCGGCATGCTCGCGGGACTGCCGGTGACCGTGCCCGGCTACGCGATCGACCGCATGTGCGCCGGCGCGATGACCGCGGTCGCCGCGGTCGGCGGCGGCGTGGCCTTCGGCGCCTACGACGTCGCGATCGCCGGCGGCGTTGAGCACATGGGCCGGCACCCGATGGGGCAGGACGCCGACCCCAACCCGCGCTTCGTCGCCGAGAAGCTCGTCTCGATGGATGCGCTGAACATGGGCAAGACCGCCGAGCGCATCCACGACCGCTTCCCGCAGCTCACCAAGGAGCGCTCCGACCGCTACGCGCTGCGCTCGCAGCAGAAGTACGCCGCAGCGCTCGCGGCCGGCAACATCCAGCCCGACCTCATCCCGGTCGCGACGCAGTCCGCCGCAGGCTGGGGCCTGGCGACCGCCGATGAGGCTCCGCGCCCCGAGACCACCATGGAGGGGCTCGCGGGCCTGAAGACCCCGTTCCGCGAGCACGGCCGCGTGACGGCCGGCAACGCATCCGGTCTCAATGACGGCGCGACGATGTCGATCATCGCCTCTGCCTCCGCCGCCAAGGAGCTCGGCCTGAGCACCAAGATGCGGATGGTCTCGTTCGCCTTCGCGGGCGTCGAGCCCGACATCATGGGCATCGGCCCGATCCCCTCGACCGAGAAGGCGCTGCGCAAGGCCGGCCTGTCGATCGACGACATCGGCCTGTTCGAGCTCAACGAGGCCTTCGCGGTGCAGATCCTCTCGTTCACCGACCACTTCGGGATCGACGACGATGACGCGCGCATCAACCCCTGGGGCGGCGCGATCGCGATCGGCCACCCGCTCGCCTCCTCCGGTGTGCGCCTGATGGTGCAGCTCGCCCGCCAGTTCGAGCAGCGCCCGGACGTGCGCTACGGCGTCACCGCGATGTGCGTCGGGCTCGGCCAGGGCGGCACCGTCGTCTGGGAGAACCCCCACCACAAGCGCTACGGAAAGGGCAACTGATGGCCATCCGCGACGAGTTCCCGCTGCTCGCAGCAGTCGAGTTCGACGAGGTCGTGACGCACAGCCACGTGCGCGACATCTCGCTGCCGTCGGGCAGGACGGTCGCCCTCGTGACGCTCGACAACGGGCGCGACCACACCCGCCCGTCGACGCTCGGTCCGGCGACGCTGTTCGAGTACGGCGACGTGATCGAGGCGCAGCGCGCTCGCGCGGCGAAGGGCGAGATCGACGCGATCGCCGTCACGGGCAAGCCCTACTTCCTGGCTGCCGGAGCCGATCTGTCCAACGTCGGCGATCTGCCCGACCGCGCGACGGCCGCTGAGCTGCCGAAGCTCGGCCACCGCGTGCTTGGCCTGCTGCACGGGGCACCCGTCCCGACGTTCGTCTTCATCAACGGGCTCGCCCTCGGCGGCGGGCTCGAGATCGCGCTGCACGCCGACTACCGCACGATCAACGCAGCAGCGCCCGCGGTGGCGCTGCCGGAGACCTTCCTCGGACTGGTGCCGGGCTGGGGCGGCGCGACCATCCTGCCGAACCTGATCGGCATCGAGCGCGCGCTCAAGGTCGTCATCGAGAACCCGCTGAAGCAGAACCGCGTGCTGAAGCCCTCGGAGGCGCTCGAGCTGGGCATCGCCGATGTCATGTTCGGCCCCGCGAACTACCTCGAGTCATCGCTCGCCTGGGCCGACGCGGTGCTGGGCGGCACGAAGGTCGACCGCCCGCACACGCCCGGCACGCTCGAGCGCACCGTCAAATGGCCGATCGCGCTGAAGATCGCCCGCGACACGCTGGAGAAGAAGCTCGGCACCGTGCCGCTCGCGCCCTACCGCGCGCTCGACATCATGGAGCTGGCGAAGAAGAACGACCGCAAGGCCGGCTTCGCCGCCGAGGACGCCGCGCTGGCGGAGCTCATCCCCGGCGACCAGTTCGCCGCTTCGATCTACGCCTTCGACCTGGTGCAGAAGCGCGCCAAGCGCCCCGCCGGCGCCCCGGACGAGGCGCTCGCGAAGCCGGTCTCGAAGGTCGGCATCATCGGCGCTGGACTGATGGCCAGCCAGTTCGCGCTGCTGTTCGTGCGCCGCCTGCAGGTGCCCGTCGTGATCACCGACCTCGACCAGGGCCGCGTCGACAAGGCCGTCGCGGGCATCCACGGCGAGATCGACAAGCTCGCGGACAAGGGCCGCGTCTCGACCGACGAGCAGCAGCGCCTCAAGGCGCTCATCTCCGGCACGGTCGACAAGGCCGACTTCGCCGACTGCGACTGGGTGATCGAGGCCGTCTTCGAAGAGCTGGGCGTCAAGCAGCAGGTCTTCCGCGAGATCGAGCCGCACCTGAGCCCCGAGGCGGTGCTCGCGACCAACACCTCCGGTCTCTCCATCGAGGCGATGGGCTCAGCGCTCCAGCACCCCGAGCGACTGGTGGGCTTCCACTTCTTCAACCCGGTCGCGGTCATGCCGCTCATCGAGGTCGTCAAGACCCCGACGACCGACGACGCGACCCTCGCGACCGCGATGCGCGTCGCGAAGGACCTGAAGAAGAACGCCGTCATCACCCGCGACACCCCGGGGTTCGTGGTCAACCGCATCCTCGCCAAGCTGCTCGGCGAGGCGATGCACGCGGTCGAGCAGGGCACCCCCTTCGAGGATGTCGTCGAGGCGCAGCGCGCGTTCGGCTTCCCGATGGACCCGTTCGTGCTGCTCGACCTGGTCGGGCTCAAGGTCGGCGCGCACGTGCTCGACACCCACCACGCGGCCGCTCCCGACCGCTTCTTCGAGTCGAAGGCGCTGCACGAGCTCGCCGAGGCCGGCATCCTGCTCGAGAAGGACGCGAAGGGCGAGCCGAAGGGCATCGACAAGCGTGCTCGCAAGATCGTCGCGAAGCACACGCCGACCGACGCGAAGCCGCTGACGGTGGACGAGTTGCGCCTGCGCATCGAGGACGGCCTGGCCGACGAGATCAAGCGCATGCTCGACGCTGACGTGGTCGAGGCGGCCGAGGACATCGACCTGTGCATGATCCTGGGTGCGGGCTGGCCTTTCCAGATGGGCGGCATCACGCCGTACCTCGACCGGGTCGGGGCCTCGGAGCGGGTCTTCGGCGGTACCTTCCACGAGCCGCGCATCGAGGGCCCGAAGGCCTGAGATCCGGCAGACTGGCACGGTGCACCGTGCTCTCGTCGACGCCCTCGCCCGTGATCTCGCAGCTGCGAGCTTCACGAGCGGGGGCGTCCTCGCGCTGGTGGGCGCGGATGCCGACGCCGCGCTGACACGCATGGTGGCTCAGCCCGCGCGGCGGGCGGCGCTGCGGCAGCCGGGACCGCTGGCGACGCTGCTGCGCGCCTTCTGGCTCGGCGACGCCGTCACCGTGCAGGAGATGGCGGATGCGCTGCCGGCCCTGGGCGTCGACGGCGCAGTCGCGCTCGGCATCGCCGAGCATCGCGGCGAGAGCGTCATGCCCCTGGTGGCGATCCGCCCCTACGCCTACCGCGACGCGCTGGGCGCGGGCGAGTGGTGGATCGCGAGCGACCTCGACGAGCTCGCGGGCGTGTGGCCGCTGCGGCCCGATCATGTGCTCGGCGTCGGCGGTGCCGCCAGGACGCTCGCGGCGCTGCTGCCGCCGGTGGCGGCCGCATCGGCGCTCGATCTGGGCACCGGCTGCGGCGTCATCGCCCTCCACCTGCGCCGGGTCGCGCAGCGCGTCGTCGCGACCGACATCTCCGAGCGGGCGCTGCGGTTCACCGAGCTCACGGCGCTGCTGAACGGCGTCGACGGCATCGAGACGCGGCTCGGCTCGCTGTTCGAGCCGGTCGCCGGTGAGCGGTTCGAGCTGATCGCGTCGAACCCGCCGTTCGTCATCACCCCGCGCGCGGAGGGCGTGCCGGCCTACGAGTACCGTGACGGAGGCGCCGCGGGCGATGCGCTCATGGCCGCGGTCGTCGCCGGTCTGCACGGGCACCTCGCTCCGGACGGTCACGCACGACTGCTCGGCAACTGGGAGACGCTCGCGGGGGCTGCTGGGCTCGAGCGCATGCGCGGCTGGTGCGATGGTCTCGATGCGTGGGCGATCGAGCGCGACTCTCTCGATCCCGTGCGCTACGCAGAGCTCTGGCTGCGCGACGGCGGCACGATCCCCCGCGACACCGAGCACGACGGCCTCATGGACGCCTGGCTCGACGACTTCGACGCCCGTGGCGTGACCGCGGTGGGCATGGGCTGGCTGGCCCTGCATCGACCGGGTGCGGGGGGCGGCGTCAGCCTGTCGCGGTTCGAGCGCCTCGGGCAGGCGGTGCAGCTCGAGCACGCGGGAGCGCACCTGGCCGGGGCCTTCGGCGACGCCGCCTGGCTCGCGACGCTCGACGACGAGGCGCTGAAGCGCGAGCATCTCCTGACGGCCGAGGATGTGACGGAGGCGCGGCACCAGCTCCCGGGGGCGGCTGGCCCGAACGTGATCGAGCTGCGGCAGGGCGGTGCGCTCGCGCGCACGCTCTCGGTCGACACCGCGCTGGCGGCGCTCGTCGGGGCGTGCGACGGCGAGCTCTCGATCGGGCAGCTGATCGGGGCGATCGCCTCCCTGCTGGAGGTCGACGAGCGGATCCTCGCCGCCGATCTCCTGCCCCGCGTGCGCGAGCTGGTGCTGACCGGCTTCCTGCGCGCGGTCAGCGACTGAGCCGGTCCGCCACTGCCGCGGGCAGCTGCTCGGCGAGGTCGAGCGCGGTGATCGGGCGCCCATCGGCGGCCGCCATGCCGGCCGCCTCGCCGTGCAGCTCGACGGCCTCGGTCGCCATCGACGCGAGCGAGTCGCCGGCGGCGGCGAACGCCGCGCTGCCGGCCACCAGCGCACCGAGCACGCCGGCGAGCACATCGCCGGTGCCCGCCGTCGCAAGCCGGTGCGTGCGTGCCTCGAGCGAGACAGCCGCGCCACCCGGTGCCACGACGTGCGTGGGCGCACCCTTCGCCACCACGACCGCGTCGAGCTCGGCCGCGATCCGCGCGGCGCCAGCGGCGCGATCGAACGGGCGCTGGCGCAGCCCGAGCAGCCGCATGAGCTCGCCCTCGTGCGGCGTGATCACCGTCGGGCCCGCGTGGCCCCGCACGAGATCGAGCGCACCGGCGTCCACGATGCACGGCGCGCCGCTGCCGAGCGCCTCGAGCAGCAGCGCCCGCAGCGCGGGATCGCGCTCGCGCGCATCCTGCCCAGAGCCCAGCAGCCAGGCGTCGACGCTCCCCGAGGTCTCGTCCATCGCGTGGCACACGGTCTCGGGGCGTCGCGCGAGCACGAGGTCCTGCACGCGCCGCGGCGCCCACAGCCGCACGTAGCCGATGCCGGTGCGCCACGCCGCCTCGACACCCAGCACCGCCGCGCCCGGGTAGCGCTCCGAGCCGGTGACGACGCCGAGCACGCCCATCGAGCGCTTGTCGTCGTCGGCGCCCGGCACCCTCAGCCACGTCATGCCGCCAATGTACGCGGCCGCATGGCGTCGACGCCCTCCGAGTGCGCGAGCAGCACGCCGCGCAGCGGCACAGGGATGCCGCGCACGGCCCGCACGATGGCGTCGTGCCACGCCCAGTCGTCGGGGCTCGGCGTCGGCCCGGCGGGCCGCTCGATCACGAACACGACCTCCTGATCCCCGTCGAGCAGATGGCCGAGGATGCCGCGCAACGCCAGCACGGCGTAGGCGTCGGGTGAGGTCGGGATGCTGTCGACCTGCTGCAGATCGCGGTGCATCGTGCCGTCCGGTTCGATCAGGAAGATCCAGAGCCGCGCCACGATGCCGTGCTGCACGAGCGCCGCCACCGCCTGCAGCGTGGCATCGCCCAGCGTGTCGTCGCCCAACGTGTCATCGCCCAGCCTGTCATCACCCAGTGTGTTGTCGTCCATGCCGCGGAGCCAACCGCATCCGTCGCCCTGCCCGGGCGACGCCAGGCGCTCGCTGTGGAGAGCCGCTCGACGATCAGGCGCCCAGCACCGCCGACAGGAAGGACTTCGTGCGCTCTTGTGTCGGGGCGGTGAAGATCGTCTCAGGGTCGCCCTGCTCGATGACGCGGCCGCCGTCGAACATCATCACGCGGTTCGAGACGTCGCGCGCGAAGTGCATCTCGTGGGTGACGATCAGCATCGTGATGTCGGTCGTGCGCGCGACATCGCGAAGGATCTCGAGCACCTCGCCGACGATCTCCGGATCGAGCGCGCTCGTCACCTCGTCGAGCAGCAGGATCTCGGGATCCATCGCCAGTGCCCGAGCGATCGCGACGCGCTGCTGCTGGCCGCCGGAGAGCGAGCTCGGGTGCGCGTCCTCCTTGCCGACCAGGCCGACCCGCGCGAGCAGCTCGCGGCCCCGTTCCACCGCATCCGCCTTCGACAGTCCGAGCACATGGACGGGCGCCTCGATCAGGTTCTCCATCACCGTCATGTTGGGGAAGAGGTTGAACTGCTGGAAGACCATGCCGATGCGCTTGCGCATCTCGTTGCGGTGCCGCTCCTTGAGCGCGACCCGCTTGCCGCCCTCGCGGGTGTGCGTGAGCGGCTCGCCGTCGATGAAGATGTAGCCCTCGTTCGCCTCCTCGAGGGTCATCACGAGCCGGAGGATCGTCGTCTTGCCCGACCCGCTGGGCCCGATGAGGGTGACACGATCGCCGCGGGCGACCTCGAAGTCGAGGCCCTGCAGCACGACGTTGTCGCCGAAGCGCTTCTCGACGCCCTCGAAGCGGATGGCGGGCGTGGACGGGTCGAGGTCATGTGGTGAAGGCAATGCGTTCCTCCAGTTTGCGGATGGCGAGCGAAGTGGGGTAGCTGGCGATCAGGAACAGCACGCCGGCCAGCACGATCACCTCGACGTATCGGAAGTGGTCGCCGCCGTACTCCAAGGCGTTGCTGACCATGTCGGCGACGGTGATGGCGATGAGGAACGGGGTGTCCTTGAACATCGAGATGACGTAGTTGCCCAGCGCCGGCAGCGTCGCCCGGATCGCCTGCGGCATGATCACCGCGCGCCAGGTCCTGCTGCGCGACATGCTCAGCGCCGTCGTCGCCTCCCACTGTCCCTTGGGCACCGAGTCGATGCCGGCGCGGTACACCTCGGCCATGTAGGTGGCGTAGTGCACGCCGAACACGAGGATGCCGACCGTGAGCGCATCGAGCGCGAGGAAGGCGAAGTAGGCGAACACGAGCTGCACGACGATCGGCGTCATGCGGATGAAGTTGACGACGAACGTCAGCAGCGCCGCGATGGGTGCGGGAGCCGTCCGCCTGGCGATCGCGATGAGCAGACCGAGCACCGCGGCGATCGCGCTGCTGACGACCGTGACCAGCAGCGTGACCTGCACGAAGCCCTCGAGCAGGAACGGCAGCGAATCCCAGACATGGTCCCAGTTCCAGCTCATGCGACACTCCCCCGCGCGTCGGGCGTGCGGAAGCTCAGCGCCTCCCGCAGCGACTCGCCCTGGCCGAGGCGATGCTTGGCGCGCACCTCCAGCGCGTTCATGCCGAGGGTGAGGATGTAGGCGAGCACGAAGTACAGCACGAGCCCGAAGCCGTAGGCGAAGAACAGGTCGGTGGCGATGCGCAGCTTGTCGAGCGCGACCGTGAGATCGAACAGTGTGATGAAGCCGACGATCGCGGTGCCCTTCAGCAGCTGGATGAGCAGGTTGTTCAGCGACGGGATCATCAGCGCCCACGCCTGCGGGATGATGATGCGCCGCATGCGGTGCACCGGGCTCAGGCTGAGCGCCGTCGACGCCTCCCACTGGCCGGCCGGCACGGCCGCGATCGAGCCGCGGACCACTTCGGCACCGTAGGCGCCGTAGTTCAGGCCGAATGCGAGCACGCCGGCAGTGATCGGCGACATCTCCCAACCGAGCTGCGGCAGCACGAAGAAGAACAGGTAGAGCTGCACGACGAGCGACGTGCCGCGGAAGAACTCGATCACGACCCGGGCGAAGCCGCGCACGACCAGCGTGCGCGACCTCGCCATCAGCCCGAAGACCACCGCGACCACGAAGGCCAGTGCGGAGCCGAGCACCGTCAGGGTGACCGTGATCCCCATGCCCTCCAGGACCTGCGGGATCGCCGCCCAGAGGGCGGAGAGATCATCGTTCACCGCGGGGCGCTCAGGAGAGCTCGCCCGCGCAGAGCTGCTCGGTCGTCAGGTCGGCGGGCGGCAGGTTCTCCTCGGTGAAGCCGTACTCGCCGACGAGGCTCATGTAGCTGTCGACCTCGCCCGTGATGTTCGCGAGCTCGGCGTTGTAGGCCTCGAGCAGCTCGGTGTCCCCCTGGCGGAAGACGGTCGAGCCGGCGCCGATCTGCTCCACACCGTCGATGACCGCCACGAACGCGTCCGTGACCTCGACTGGCGCATCGCTGTTGTCGGCCATCCAGTTCAGGGAGATGGCCGTCATGGCGAACGCGTCTGCGCGACCGTTGGTCACCAGGTCCATGCCGCTCTGCGCGTTGTCGACCGGCACCGTGTTCTCGATGCCGAGGTCGTCCGCGTAGCCGGACTCGATGCCGCCGTTGAGCACCGCGAGCTGGACGTCCTCGTCGGAGTCGAGCACCGACTGCAGGTCGCTCAGACCCTGCGGGTTGCCCTCCGGCACCATCAGCGCCGTCGTGTACATGATCTCGGGATCGCTGAAGGACGCCTCGGCGCAGCGCTCGGGCAGGATCGACATGCCGGCGCTGACCGCGTCGAAGCGGCCCGCGTTGAGGCCCGGGATGAGCGAGTTCCAGTCGACCTCGACGACCTCGATGTCGTCGATGCCGAGGTTGCCGAAGATCTCCTCGTGCATGGCGATCGTCGCCCCCATCGGCTCGCCGCCCTCGACCCACGAGTAGGGCCGCTCATCGGCGACGGCGAGCGTGATCGTGCCGGACTCCTGCGCCGCCGCGAGCGTGCTGGCCGAGCCGTCGGCGCCCTCGCTGGGCGCGGCGCTCTCGCCGTCCGCCTCGCCGCCGGCGGCGCATCCCGTCAGTCCGAGTGCCACCACCCCGATCGCAGCCAGTCCGCTTCGTCCGATTCCTCGTCGTGTGCTCATGGTGGTCTCCTTCGCTGTCGGCAGGTGCGAGCGCGCCGTCGGGCGAGCGCCACCATCCACACTATGCACGGGTGTCGGCACGCAGAAGCGCAGAGCCGCAGATTGTCGACAGCGATACAGAAACGTTACGATCGACCAGCCTCGGCGATGCCGAGGAACGCGACCGCGAGGCGCGACAATGATCACGCCGCGGCCTCGCTGCGGGAGACCAGCAGAGGAGCAGCATGAGCGTCACGAGCGGCCACGCACGGCAGGGCTCGGTGCTGCGCGTCGCCCGCCCATCGACGGTCGACCTCATCGCCGCCGAGCTTCGCGCGGCGATCTTCTCCGGCGCTCTGCCGGTGGGCTCCGCCCTCGGCGAGGTCGAGACAGCCACGCAGCTCGGTGTCAGCCGGAGCCCGTTCCGCGAGGCCGCGCAGCGACTCGTGCAGGAGGGGCTGCTCGCATCGGTGCCGGGTCGCGGGCTGCGAGTGAGCGTGATCGCGCCCGAGCATGTGCCCGACCTCAACGAGGCCCGCATCGCGATCGAGAGCCAGGCGGTGCGCCGCATCGCGGCAGCCGCGCCCGCGCTCGACGGCCTCGAGGCGGCGCTGGCAGAGCTGGAACGCGTGAGTGAGCACGACGACGCCCTCGCGATCGGCGACGCCGATCTCGCCTTCCACCAGCTGCTCGTCGACACCGCGGGCAATCGACGGCTGTCGCACTACATGGCCACGCTCGCGATCGAGACGCGCATCGCGAGCCTGAGCGCACCAGAGGGCTATGCGGTCCGGCGCACGGTCTCCCCCACATACCGCGCGCTCCTCGACGCGTTGGCGGCGGGCGATGCGGCCGCCGCGGTGGCGGCGATCACGCAGCAGCTCGACGACGCGACCAAGCGGCTGACGGGTGAATCCACCGATGTCGAGATGATCGAGCGCGAGCTGGCGCCGCCGAGCCTGCAGCCGATCGATCCGGACCGGTTGGGCGGCGATTCGGCCGGCTGAGTCGCGTCAGTCGCCGACCGGCGGCTGCGCCGGGGCCGGCTGATCGAGACGCAGCTCGCGCTCCCCCGGCAGCGAACGGGCGAGCGGCAACCGACCGGTGCCCAGCACCTGCTGCACGATGTTGCGCGCGATGGTCTGCGCCGACAGACCGAACTCCTCGAGGATCTCGCCGCGCTCGGCATGGTCGATGAACGCATCCGGCAGGCCGAGCTCGTCGACGGCGGTGTCGACGCCGGCCGCCCGCAGCTCCTGACGGATGCGCGTCCCGATGCCACCGACGCGCACGCCGTCCTCCAGCGTGATGACGATGCGGTGGTCGCGCGCGAGCTCGACCACGGAACCTGCCACGGGCACGACCCAGCGCGGGTCGACCACCGTCACGCCGATGCCCTGCGCCTGCACACGCTGCGCGACATCCATCGCAAGATGCGCGAACGTGCCGATCGCGATGATGAGCACGTCGCGGTGCGGCGCCTCCAGCAGCACGTCGACGCCGTCAGAGGTTCGCCGCACGGCGTCGAGCTGGTTCGGCACCGAGCCCTTCGGGTAGCGGATGACGGTGGGCGCGTCGTCAACGGCCACGGCCTCGCGCAGCTCCTCCTCGAGGCGAACGGCATCGCGCGGGGCCGCCAGCCGGATGCCCGGCACGAACTGCAGCAGCGCCAGATCCCACATGCCGTGGTGGCTGGGTCCGTCCGGACCGGTCACGCCTGCGCGGTCAAGCACGAAGGTCACGCCCGCCTTGTGCAGCGCGACGTCCATCAGCACCTGGTCGAACGCGCGGTTGACGAAGGTCGCGTAGATCGCCACGACGGGGTGCAGGCCGCCGTACGCGAGGCCGGCAGCGGTGGTGACGGCGTGCTGCTCGGCGATGCCGACGTCGAGCACGCGGGAGGCGTCCAGCGCGGCGAGCCGGTCGAGCCCGGTGGGGCGCAGCATGGCCGCCGTGATGCCGACGATGCGGTCGTCCCCCCGCGCGATCGAAACGAGCTCGTCGGCGAACACCGAGGTCCACGACGGCCGGCCCGCGCTCGCGATGGCCTCACCCGTCTCCGGGTCGATCTGCCCGACCGCGTGGAACTGGTCTGCCACGTCGTTGACGGCCGGGTCGAAGCCCTGCCCCTTCTGCGTGATGACGTGCACGATCACGGGTGAGCCGTAGTCGCGCGCCTGCGTCAGCGCCTCCTGGAGCGCATCGAGGTCGTGGCCGTCGATCGGCCCCAGGTACTTGATGTCGAGGTTCGAGTAGAGCGCCTCGTTGTTCACGAAGCGCGACAGGAAGCCATGCGTGGCACCGCGCACGCCGCGGTAGATGGCGCGACCCGGGTGGCCGAGCTTCGAGAAGGCCCGCTCGGAGGTGCCGCGCAGCGTGCGGTACGAGCGCTGCGTGCGCACCCCGTTGAGGAAGCGGGCCATGCCGCCGATGGTCGGCGCGTAGGAGCGACCGTTGTCGTTGACGACGATCACGAGCCTGCGACGGTTGTCGTCGGAGATGTTGTTCAGCGCCTCCCACGTCATGCCGCCCGTGAGCGCCCCGTCGCCGACGACCGCGACCACCGAGCGGTCGTGCTGGCCGGTGATGTCGAACGCCCGGCTGATGCCGTCGGCCCAGGACAGGGACGAGGATGCGTGGCTCGACTCGACGATGTCGTGCTCGCTCTCGGCGCGCTGCGGGTAGCCGGCGAGGCCGCCCTTCTGGCGCAGCCGCGAGAAGTCCTGCCGCCCGGTGAGCAGCTTGTGCACGTAGGACTGGTGGCCGGTGTCGAAGACGAAGGCGTCGCGCGGCGAGCGGAAGACGCGGTGCATCGCGACCGTCAGCTCGACCACACCCAGATTGGGTCCGAGATGCCCGCCGGTGCGAGCGACTTCGCGGATCAGGAAGGACCGGATCTCGGCAGCCAGCTCGACGAGCTCGGCGTTCGAGAGCCGGTCCAGGTCCCGCGGGCCCGTGATCTGCTCGAGGATCGCCATGATCAGACCATCGTAGTCCTCCGGCGATCTGCCGGCCCCCGCCTGCGCGGCGGGCCGGCCGATGCTCATCGCGTGAGCGAGTAGAAGCGGAAGAAGCCGAAGTCCTCGATCGGCAGGACATCGACGCCGGCGAATCCCGCTTCGCGCGCATACCGGCGCAGGACCGAGGGCCGCATGACCGTGCCGGTGCCGACGCTGGACGGATGCGCGAGGCCGTCGGGCAGGCAGACCAGCAGGCTGAAGCCGTACATCAGCCGCTCGACCTCGGTGCCGGGTGCTTGCAGCTCTTCGGCCACCGCCTCGTCCATGATCACCACCGGCCCTCCCGGGCGCACCGCCTCGCGCATCGCGGTCAGCACCTCGACCGGCTGCGGCATGTCGTGCAGGCACTCGAACGCGAAGACGGCATCGAAGTCGCCGTGCTCGGCGAGCTCGGCGCCGTCGGCGAGGTGGAAGAAGACCCGGTCGTCGACGCCCGCGGCGCGCGCGTGCTGGCGAGCGGCTGCGATGGACGGCGCGTCGACGTCGAAGCCCTCGACGCACAGCAGCGGGTATGCCCGGGCGAGCGCGATCGCGGACCAGCCCTCGCCGGTGCCGACATCCGCGATGCGGGCACGCGGCTCGCGCAGCACCGCATCGATCGTCGGCACGGCGACCAGCGCCTCCGGCAGCCGGCCGAACCACGGCCGGTTGAGATCGGCCTGCGCCTCGCGAGCGTCCTCGCCGAGCTGCGCCCAGCTGACGCCCCCGCCCGTGCGGTACGCGTTGAGCAGCGCGGGCAGCTGCGGTCCGACGGCGGCGAACAAGCGCGGCAGCGGGCCGAGGAAGGCGAGGCTCGTCGCGTCGGTCAGCACCTCCGCGGCGGCGACGGGCAGCCGGAAGCGCCGCGCGGCGGCGGTGCCGTCCGCCCGGCCCTCGAGCCGCAGCACACCGCTCACGGCCTGCTGCTCGAGCCATTCGCGCGCGTAGCGGCTCGAGGTGCCGGTGCGCTCGGCGAGCTCGGCCGCGGTGCTGGCGCCGTGCGCGGCAAGATCGCGGTACCAGCCCAGCCGGTCTCCGAGGTAGGCGGCGAAGAGGTCGGTGGTGGCGAGAGCCGACTGCAGCATGCGATCGGCGAACGCGTCGACCGCGCTCTCGTGATCGGTGGGCGACGCGGCGTCGCTGGCAGCGGCAGCGGACTCCGCCTGCTCGATGATGGTCATGCGGTGCTCTCCTTCGAGCCAGCGGCAGCCCGGTGCTGCCGTCGTGCCGAAGCTACGGCGAGGTGCCGAGCACCCGCATCGGGCGAATCATGCAGGTCTGCGCCGTCGATGTGCAGAGGGTGTGTACGGCGACCTGCAGGGCGGAGTGCGGCCTCAGCCGCGGGTGCGCTCGTGCCACCAGGCTGCCGCCGCGGTGCGCGTGCCGACGCCGAGCTTGAGATAGATGTTCGCCAGATGCCTGCCGACGGTCTTCTCGCTGATGAACAGCTGCGCCGCGACGTCGCGGTTGCTGTCACCGAGCGCGACTCGCGCGAGCACCTCGGTCTCCCGAGCGGTGAGCGGGCCGATGCGCGCGCCGTGACCCGCCCCATCCGCCCCGTCGTCTGCAGCGTCTGACGCGATGGGCACGGCTCCCAGCCGCTGCAGGATCTCGTGCGCCTGCTCCTGCGCTGCGGCCGCCGGCTGCGGCTGCCCCGCCGCCTCGTGCGTGCGCGCGATCAGCGCGAGCATCCGTGCCGTCTCGAACGGCTGCCGCAGTCGGCGGAACATCGTCTCGGCAGCGCGCAGCGTCGCCAGCGCCGCGCTGAGCTCGCCGCGGGCGAGCGCGACCATCCCGTGCGCGTGCTCCGACCATGCGCGGAAGCCCTCGCTGTCGTAGCGCTCCGCTCCCTCCTGCAGCTCCGACGCCAGCGCTGCGGCATCGGCGTGCGCACCGGCGGCGACGGCGATCTCCACGGCCGCTCGCAGCAGCCGCACGCGTGCCGCGCCGCCCCGCGCTGCCAAGGCGTCGGCGATGGCCGCGCGAGCCGCCTCCACGTCGCCGACGTGGAGCTCGAGCATGGCCGGGCCGGGCTGCGGATCGATGCCTACCTCTCGCGCCCTCGCGAACGCCTGTCGCGCGCCCTCGACGTCGCCGCGCATCCGCCGCATCTCACCCAGCTGCGTGAAGCCGGCCCCCGCGACGAACGGATCGCCGAGGGCGAGGTCGGCGCTCTGCCGGGCGATGCGCTCCTCCGCATCGGCCCAGGCGCCCTGCGCCCAGCGCAGCTCGAGCCGGTGCACGCGACAGATGCCGGTGTAGATCGACTCGCTGCCGAAGCGCGAGCACCATCGCTCCATGGCGGCGGTCCAGCCCTCCATGCGGCGGAAGTCGGCGATCTGGCTGCTGATGTGGATCGTGGTGCAGTAGATGTCGCCCGCCCACTCCTCCGGCACCTGCTCGGCCAGCACCGGCAGCATCGCCTCGTCGAGCAGCGCGAAGCCCCGCCGAACCCTCCCCGCCTGCAGCTCTGCCAGGCCCGCGACCGCCAGGCTCAGCGCCTCGACGGCGGGTTCGGGGAATCGTCGGGCGAGCTCGTCGAGCCGCTGCACGGAGGACGGCGCCCAGCTCTCGGCACTCTCGGCCATGCCGACCGTGACCTCCAGGTAAGCGAGGTAAGCGTGGGTCGGCGAATCGGGCTCGTCGCCCAGGATGCGGCGCGCACGCGCGAGCCACGCGCGACCGACCGTCTCGTCGCCGCGGGTGAACCACAGCAGGCTGATCCGCAGCGCCGACATCGCCCCGTCGACGCGCCGCCCGTCGGCGAGCAGCCGCCGGTAGGCCTCCTCCGACACCGGCAGGGACTCGACGACCCGGCCCAGCATCCACATGCTGCGGGCGAGCAGCTCGAGGTCGTCGGATTCCAGCGTGCCGAGCGCCTGCGCGGCGCTCAGGTGCTCGAGCGCAGCGCCCCAGTCACCGGCGGTGATGCAGCGCCGCCCGGCGTCGATGAGCACCGCGCGGTCGGCCATGCTCCAGCGTATTGCCGCGATCGGGCGCCGCGGCAGACACCCGCGCTCACGCTGGAGACGCCGAACGGCCCCGCCTCCGAGGAGAGCGGGGCCGCGCGGCGCTGCTGGCTCAGACCAGCGAGCGGAGCACGTACTGGAGGATGCCGCCGTGGCGGTAGTAGTCGGCCTCTCCAGGGGTGTCGATGCGCACGATTGCGTCGAACTCGACCGTCTGCTTGCCCTCGGGGCTGTGCTCGGTCGGCTCGGCGACCACGTGCACCGTCTTGGGCGTGCGGCCCTCGTTGAGCTCCGTGAGGCCCGAGATCGAGATGCTCTCGGTGCCGTCGAGGCCCAGCGACTGCCACGACTCCCCTGCAGGGAACTGCAGCGGCACGACACCCATGCCGATGAGGTTGGAGCGGTGGATGCGCTCGAACGACTCGGTGATGACGGCGGTGACGCCCAGCAGGTTCGTGCCCTTGGCGGCCCAGTCGCGGCTCGAACCCGAGCCGTACTCCTTGCCGCCCAGCACGACGAGCGGGGTGCCCTGCGCCTGGTAGTTGACGGATGCGTCGTAAATCGCCGCCTGCGCGCCGTCGGTGGTCGTGAAGTCGCGGGTGAAGCCGCCCTCCACGCCGTCGAGGAGCTGGTTCTTCAGGCGGATGTTCGCGAACGTGCCGCGGATCATGATCTCGTGGTTGCCGCGACGCGAGCCGTAGGAGTTGAAGTCCTTGCGCTCGACGCCGTGCTCGGTCAGGTAGCGACCGGCCGGGCTGTCGGCCTTGATCGCGCCGGCCGGCGAGATGTGGTCGGTGGTGACCGAGTCGCCGAGGGCTGCGAGCACGCGGGCGCCCTGGATGTCGGCGATGGGCGTGAGCTCCATCGTCATGCCCTCGAAGTACGGGGGCTTCCGGACGTAGGTCGACTCGGCATCCCACTCGAAGATGTCGCCGTCGGGCGTGGGCAGGCTCTGCCAGCGCTCGTCGCCGTCGAACACGGCGCCGTACTGCTTGACGAACATCTCGGTGTCGATCGACGAGTCGATCGTCGACTGCACCTCATCGGCCGAGGGCCAGATGTCGGCGAGGAAGACGTCCTGGCCGTCCTTGCCCTTGCCCAGCGGCTGGTTCTCGAAATCGAAGTCCATCGTGCCGGCGAGCGAGTAGGCGATCACGAGGGGCGGCGACGCGAGGTAGTTCATCTTCACGTCGGGGTTGATGCGCCCCTCGAAGTTGCGGTTGCCCGAGAGCACGGCCGTGACGGCGAGATCGTGCTCGTTGACCGCGGTCGAGACCTCCTCGATGAGGGGTCCGGAGTTGCCGATGCACGTCGTGCAGCCGTAGCCGACCGTGTAGAAGCCGAGTTCGTCGAGGTCCTTGGTCAGGCCCGACTTGTCGTAGTAGTCGGTGACGACCTTCGATCCGGGCGCGAGCGTCGTCTTGACCCACGGCTTGGCCTTGAGGCCGTGCTCGACCGCCTTGCGGGCAAGCAGGCCGGCCGCGAGCATGACAGACGGGTTCGACGTGTTGGTGCACGAGGTGATGGCGGCGATGGTGACCGCGCCATTGTCGAGCGTGTAGGTCTCGCCTGCGGCGTTCGTGACCTGGACCGGCTTCGAGAGCTCCGCGGGAATGCCGCTGTTGATGTGCACCTCGCGGGTGTCGTCGTCCTCTTCGCCGGGCACGGCACCGGGGTCGGACGCCGGGAAGGAGTGCTTGGACTCGAGGTCGACGATGTCCGTCGACGTCGAGGCCGAGGCGTAGTCGACGATGTCCTTCGAGAACTGCGACTTCGCCAGCGACAGCTCGATGCGATCCTGCGGGCGCTTCGGGCCGGCGATCGAGGGCACGACCGTGCTGAGGTCGAGCTCGAGGTACTCGGAGAACTCCGGCTCGACCGCGGGGTCGTGCCAGAGGCCCTGCTGCTTGGCGTAGGCCTCGACGAGCGCGACCTGCTGCTCGTCGCGTCCCGTGAGCCGCAGGTAGTCGAGCGTGACGTCGTCGACCGGGAAGATCGCGGCCGTCGAGCCGAACTCGGGGCTCATGTTGCCGATGGTCGCGCGGTTGGCGAGCGGCACGGCGCCGACGCCGGTGCCGTAGAACTCGACGAACTTGCCGACCACCCCGTGCTTGCGCAGCAGCTCGGTGATGGTGAGCACCACATCCGTCGCCGTCACACCGGTGGCGATCTCGCCCGTGAGCTTGAAGCCGACCACGCGCGGGATGAGCATCGAGACGGGCTGGCCGAGCATGGCCGCCTCGGCCTCGATGCCGCCGACGCCCCAGCCGAGCACGCCGAGGCCGTTGACCATCGTGGTGTGCGAGTCGGTGCCGACGACGGTGTCGGGGTAGGCGGTCAGCTCGCCGTCGAACTCGCGGGCGTAGGTGACCTTCGCGAGGTTCTCGATGTTGACCTGGTGGACGATGCCGGTGCCCGGCGGGACGACCTTGAAGTCGTCGAACGCCGTCTGGCCCCAGCGCAGGAACTGGTAGCGCTCGCCGTTGCGCTGGTACTCGATCTCGACGTTCCGCTCGAAGGCATCCGGCGTGCCGAACAGGTCGGCGATCACGGAGTGGTCGATCACGAGCTCGACGGGTGCGAGGGGGTTGATCTGGCTCGCGTTGCCGCCCAGCTCGGCCACGGCCTCGCGCATGGTCGCGAGGTCGACGATGCAGGGCACGCCGGTGAAGTCCTGGAGCACGACGCGCGCGGGCGTGAACTGGATCTCGACGTTGGGCTCGGCCGACGCATCCCACGCCCCGAGCGCCTCGATCTGCTGCTTCGTGACGTTCGCGCCGTCCTCGGTGCGCAGCAGGTTCTCCAGCAGCACCTTGAGGCTGAACGGCAGGCGCTCATGCCCTGCCACCTTGTCGATTCGGTAGAGCGTGTAGTCGGTGCCTCCGACCGACAGCGAGCTCTTGCTGTCAAAGCTGTTCGGATTCGCCATGGTGACTCCTTAGCAGTCTCACGGGATGCGCTGGATGCGCCTCGAGTGTATGCCTCGGGCCGTCGCCGTGGGCGGGCTCGAAGCGAGTTATCTTGACGTCAAGATATCTTAGCGCGTTCCCGGCTCCGGCGTTCCCGCGGGCGTGTCTGCGTCCGGAGTCTCGAGCACGGTGCGCACCATGAGCCACGTCACCCAGAGGGTCGCGAGGTAGAGCGGCACGCCCATCAGGATCTTGGCGCCGGCGAGCAGCTCGACCGCCCCTGCGGTCCCCTGCTCGGCGGCGAAGTACAGCGGCACCTGCACCGCGAGACGGGCGCCGATGACGATCAGCCAGAGGGTCGTCGACTGCCAGGCGACGGTGCGCTTGGCGCGCTCGGTGCGCCAGGCGTGCGGCGTCGCGGTGAGCGCGCCGGCGATCACGCCGACGAGCGGTCGCCGCAGCAGCATGCTGGTCAGCAGCACCAGCACGACCACCGTGTTGACCGTGAAGCCCCAGAGGAAGTTGTCCTCGCCCTGGCCGGTGAACAGCGCCACCGCGGCCGAGATGCCGACGCCGATGAGGCCGGCGAAGGCGAGCACGGGCTGCCCCCTCTGCAGCACGCGCCAGGCGACGAAGCCGATCGAGATGACCAGAGGCACGAGCACCGACAGCCAGACGCTCTTCGTCGTCGCGTACAGCACCAGGAAGACGATGCCGGGCAGCAGCGACTCGATGAGGCCGCGGACGCCGCCCATCGCCTCGATCAGCGCGCGCGCGCTCGGCTTCGCGGTCGGGTCGAGCTGGCCGAGCTTCGAGCCGCGGATCACGCCGCCGACCTGGTCGGCGAACGACGGCTCACGTCGCTGCTCCGACTCAGGCTCGTCGTGCGGGTCTCGCTCGCGGGACTCGCTGTCGCCCGACTCCCCCACCGCCGTCACGCCGACTTCGGGGCGCGGAGCGCGATGAGCTCGCGAGGCGGCATCGGCTCCGCCCCCCGGCAGACCACCGTCGAGCGGAACAGCTCGATCGCGGCCGCAGCCTTCGTGTCATCGATCGCGGCCTGGCCGCCGATCAGGCCCTGCAGCATCCAGCGCGGACCGTCGACGCCGATGATGCGCACGGCACGCGGAGCGCCGTCCGGCCCGGACTGCAGGCGCGCCCGCAGCTCAGGGCCGAGCAGCCCCTGGGCTTCCTCGACCGTGGCGCCCTGGCGCTCGAGCTGGGCGCGCAGCACCTCGCGCACCGGCGCCCAGATGCCCTCGCTGCGCGGTGCGGCAAAGGGCTGCAGCTGCACGGTCGAGCCCTCGTGCTCGAGCGTGACCGCGACGATCCGCTTCGTCTTCTCCTCGACCTCCAGGCGCATCTGCATCCCGGGCCGTGGCACGATGCGCAGGCCGCCGAGATCGACGTAGGGACGCACGGGCGCTTCGGACTCGTCGAGCGGACCGACCTCGGCGCGGTCGGTCGGTGCGCTCTTCTCGACCAGCTCCTCGTCGTCGTGCAGCTGACCGCCGTCAGTGGTCTCCGTCATCGTGCTGTCCCCTCTGGAGCGGCGCCGTGGCCGGTGGATCCGTGCCCGCGCTCGCCTCGATCCGATCCCGGCAGCCGCTCGACCTCGATGAACCGGACGCGCTCGACGCGCTGCACGATCAGCTGCGCGATGCGGTCGCCCACCTCGATGCGGTGCGGCTCGCTGCCGGTGTTGAGCAGATTGACCTTGATCTCGCCCCGGTAGCCCGCGTCCACGGTGCCCGGCGCGTTCACGATCGTGATCCCGTGCTTGGCGGCGAGGCCGCTGCGCGGGTGCACGAAGCCGGCGTAGCCGTCCGGCAGGGCGATCGCGATGCCCGTGCCGACCAGCGCGCGCTGCCCGGGCTCGAGCGTCACCGCCTCTGCGGCGTGCATGTCGGCACCGGCGTCCCCCGGGTGCGCGTAGGCGGGCACCGGCGTTCCGGTGATGAGGATCTCGACCTGCTTCATCGCAGTCGAGGCTAGCCGAGCACCGCACCCGCGGCGAACCCGGCTTCGCCGACACGGGATGATGGAGGCATGGAATCCGTCCCCTCGCACCGCGAGCGGCTCGTGCCGCCGTGGTGGCTGCTCGCCGTCCTGCTGCTCATCGTGCCCGCCGCGCTGCTGGTGTTCCTGCCCGTGAGCATCGTGACCGGCATCATCGTCGCCGTCGGCCTGTACACCGCGATCGTGCTGGCGCTCTGGCTCGGCGCGCCCCGCATCGAGCTGCGCGACGGGCAGCTGCGTGCGGGCAAGGCCCGCATCGGCGTCCACGAGCTCGGCACGGCGGATGCGCTGCTGGGCCCGGACGCGAAGGTCGCGCTGCGAGCGGGCTGGGATCCGGCAGACCATCACGTCGTCTCGCCGTGGATCACCTCGCTGGTGCGCGTACCGGTGATCGATGAGGAGGACCCCACACCCGCCTGGGTGATGAGCACTCGCCGGCCGGAGCGTCTCGCCGCCGCCATCGAGGCAGCGCAGAAGAGCCGCTGACGCGGCGCGTCAGCGGCTCAGCGCAGGACTGGCTCGGTGCCGGACCGGCTCAGGAGGCGCACTCGGCGCAGATGGGCCCGAGCTTGGTCTCGTGGTCGAACTGCAGACGGTCCTTCACCAGGAAGCAGCTCACGCAGGTGAACTCGTGCTCCTGCGGGGGCAGCACGACGACGTCGAGCTCGACGTCGGCGAGGTCGGCTGCGGAGAGGTCGAAGCTGCCGGGGTTGTCGGCGTCGTCGTCAGTCGCGACGCTCTTCGACGGCACTCGCTCCTTGAGCGCCTCGATCGACTCGTTCTCGTCGTCGGTCTTGCGCGGGGCGTCGTAATCGGTGGCCATCTGGCATTTCCTTGCTGGGGGTAGGTGGGCGGCGTCGGCGCACATTCTGCACGAAAGCGGCATCTGAGGCAAATCAGATATCCGAGCGCGGCTGTGCGTCTACAGGTTGCTGGGCAGCCCGGTGTGCTGCACCGCATGGAACGCACGGCGCGCCCGCCCCATTCCCGCTCCGGCGACGGTCCGCGTGGGATGCTGTCGCAATCCGAGATCTGGCCAGGAAGGACCGACGAATCATGCAGCAGCTGAGCGTCATCGGCGTCGAGGACGACGTGCTCATCCTCGAGTCCGCGTCCGGCGAGCGCTTCCGCGTGCCCGTCGACGCCCTGCCCGAGCACCGCAAGCCGGCGGCCGCGATCCCCCACCGGGAGCGCAAGGCCCGCCCGCGCGACATCCAGGCGCTCATCCGCGGCGGCATGACCGCCGAGGAGGTCGCCTCGGCGACCGGCGAGGAGCTCGCCTACGTCGAGCGCTTCGAGGGCCCCGTGGTGGCCGAGCGCAGTCACGTGCTCGACTCCGCCCTCTCGATCCCGGTCGCATCCGGCGACATCGACCCACTCGCGGGCGAGACGACCTTCGGCGCCGCGATCGACGAGCGGCTGAGCGACCTGCGCGCATCCGATCGGACGTGGGCGGCCTGGAAGGACGCCGAAGGCGGTGCCTGGACGGTGCGCCTGCGCTTCACGACGGAGGCGATCCAGCACGAGGCCGTCTGGGGCTACGAGCCCAAGAAGGCGACGCTGACGCCGCGCGGCAAGGAGGCCACCTCGCTCAGCCAGACCGGCGACGCGACGAGCGTGCTCGTGCCACGGCTGCGGGCGATCGACCGGCAGCAGCGTCCCGCGGCCCCCGATGCCGCCGCCACGGCGCCGGACTCGGCTCCGACCCCCACTGACGACGCGCCCCCGATCGCGCAGCGCGCGGCGCAGCGCGACACCGGCCGCTTCCACTCCGATGCCTTCCGCATCCAGCGCGGCACCGCTCGCCCTGCCCCCGAGCCGGTCGAGCCGGGCGTCGGACTGGAGGACGCCGTCGAGAGCTCCTCCGTGCCGGCGCCCTCCGAGACGCCCGGCACGGGCCGACAGCAGGAGCCCACGAAGGCCGACAACCCGTGGCTGCGCCGTCGCGGCGGCGAGGTGGGCAGCCAGCCCGAGGACGTGCAGCACGCAGCGATCAACCGCCCTGCCGCCGCTGCGCAGCCCAACCACACAGCAGAGCTGCTCGATGCCCTGCGCCGCCGTCGCAGCGAGCGCGAGGCGACGCTGCGCACGGCTGAGAACGAGCCGAGCCTGTTCGAGGTCGAGCCCGACACCGCCGACGCGGCACCGCCGGCGCCCACCCCCGAGGAGCAGCGCCCGCAGCGCGCCACCGGCACGGGGCCGGTCGCCGGCCGCAAGCGCGGCTCGCGTGCGGCGATGCCCAGCTGGGATGAGATCGTCTTCGGCTCGCGCAGCGACGACTGACGACGAGGACCGCCGGAGCGGGAGGGTGCCATGGCACGCTCCCGCTTCAGCGTTTCCTGAGGCGAAATGCAGACATGAACCTTTCGTCATGTTAGGTTGCTCGACGGCACGTCCCGTGCACCTACAAGGAGGTAGGCATGACCCAGTCCGTCACCGACCCGTCGAGAGACAACACCCGCCAGGGGCTCGGCAAGGTCGTCACCGCCGCGATGGCAGGCACCGTCGTCGAGTGGTACGAGTTCTTCCTGTATGCCACCGCCGCGACGATCGTCTTCAACGTCCTGTTCTTCCCGCCCAGCGATGACCCGTACGCGCCGATCATCAGCGCGTTCCTCACCTACGCGGTCGGCTTCATCGCACGCCCGCTGGGCGGCATCGTCTTCGGCCACTTCGGTGACAAGTTCGGGCGCAAGAAGCTGCTGCAGCTCGCGATCATCCTGGTCGGCGTCTCGACGTTCCTGATGGGCTGCCTGCCCACGTTCGATCAGATCGGCTACTGGGCACCGGCGCTGCTGGTCATCCTGCGCTTCTTCCAGGGCTTCGCGGTGGGCGGCGAGTGGGGCGGCGGCGTGCTGCTGGTCGCCGAGCACGCGCCCAACAAGGAGCGCGGCTTCTGGTCGTCGTTCCCGCAGGCGGCGGTGCCGATCGGCAACCTGCTCGCAACGGTCGCGCTGCTGATCCTGCAGTGGACGCTCTCCGACGAGGCGTTCCTCAGCTGGGGCTGGCGCATCGCCTTCTGGATCTCTGTCGTCATCGTCGCGATCGGCTACTACATCCGCACCCGTATCGAGGACGCGCCGATCTTCCAGCAGGTCAAGGACGAGGTCGCGGGCTCGAAGTCGCAGGGCTACGGCGTGCTCGAGGTGCTGAAGCGCTACCCCAAGGGCGTGCTGACGGCCATGGGCCTGCGCTTCGCGGAGAACATCCTCTACTACCTGGTGGTGGTCTTCTCGATCACCTACCTGGTCACCGCGATGCAGTACGACGTGACCCGCATCCTCGGCCTGATGGCGATCGCGCACATCGCGCACATGATCTTCGTGCCGCTGGTCGGCCGCTTCGTCGACACCGTCGGACGCCGACCGGTCTACTTGGCTGGCGCGATCACCGGCGCCTCGTGGGGGTTCATCGCCTTCCCGCTGTTCCAGACCGGCAACGACGTGATCATCCTGCTCGGCATCATCCTCGGCCTGTTCTTCCACGCCCTCATGTACGCCGGCCAGCCGGCGATCATGGCCGAGATCTTCCCGACGCGCATGCGCTACTCGGGTGTCTCGCTCGGCTACCAGGTCACCTCGATCGTCGCGGGCTCGCTCGCTCCCATCATTGCCACGGCGCTGCTGCGGCAGTTCGAGAGCCACATCCCGGTGGCGCTGTACCTGCTGGCGGCATGCGTGATCACGCTCATCGCGGTGTTCGCGCTCAAGGAGACCAAGGGCATCTCCTTGCACGACGTCGACGACGAGGACCGTCGCCGCGTGCTGGAGGAGAAGGGCACCGTCTGATCGGCCGATCAAGGCCCTGAACGGGACGGGCGGCGAGCGCGATCTCGCCGCCCGCCCTCGCTCCCACCGGATAGCGTGGGAGCCACACCTTCGGAAGGAATCGACGATGACGTCAATCGCCTGGATCGGGCTCGGCAACATGGGCAGCCGCATGTCCTCCCACCTGGTCTCCGCCGGACACGAGGTGAAGGGCTACGACGTCGTCGAGGCCCTGCGAGCAGGCGCCGCGCAGCACGGCGTCACGGCCGTCGACTCGATCGGCGAGGCGGTGGCCGGCGCGGAGGTCGTCATCCTCAGCCTCCCGAAGGGCGAGCACGTGCGCTCGGTGCTCGCCGACACGGACGGCGTCTTCGACCACGCCGCCCCGAACACCCTCATCCTCGACACATCCACGGTCGACCTCGACACCTCGCGCTGGTGCCACGACGAGGCCGAGGCGCGCGGCTTCCGCTTCGTCGACTCCCCCGTCTCCGGCGGCACGCAGGGCGCCGAAGCCGGCACCCTCGCCTTCATGCTCGGCGGCAACGACCCCGACGTCGCAGACGCCAAGGCGATCGTGACGCCCATGGCGGGCAGCGTGCTCGCGGTCGGCGAGGCCACGCACGGCATCGCGGCGAAGCTCGTCAACAACATGATGCTCGGCGTCTCGATCCTCGCGATGTCCGAGGGCTCGCAGCTCGCCCACCAGCTCGGGCTCGACCCCAAGGCGTTCTTCGACGTCGCGCGCGTCTCCTCCGGCGACTCGTGGGCGGTGCGCACCTGGTACCCGGTGCCGGGCGTCGTGCCGGGCGCCGCCGCCAACCAGAACTTCGACGCTTCCTTCTCCGCCATGCTCGCCCACAAGGACGTCACGCTCGCCGTCGCGGGCGCCGAGGCCGCGGGCGTCAAGGTGCCCGCCGCCACGCTCATCCGCGACCAGCTGCAGCGGCTGCTCGACGAGGGCTTCGGCGGCAAGGACTGCACCCTGGTGGTGCGCGAGGCGAGCCCGGACGGCACGGTCGAGGGCTGGGACGGCAGCTGATGCGCATCCGCGGCGCCGTCCTGCGCGCGATCGGCGCCGAGCGCCCCTTCGCGCAGTCGCGGCCGCTCGAGCTGGTCGAGCTCGAGCTCGACGACCCCGGTCCCGGCGAGCTGCGCATCCGCATCGAGGCCGCGGGCCTGTGCCACAGCGACCTCTCTGTCGTCGAGGGCGCACGTCCCCGTCCGGTGCCGATGCTGCTCGGCCACGAGGCCGCCGGCATCGTCGAGGCGCTCGGCGAGGGCGTCGACGATGTGGCCGTCGGCGATCGCGTCGTGACGACCTTCCTGCCGCGCTGCGGCGAGTGCGCGGCGTGCGCCACCGACGGCCGGCTCCCCTGTGAGCGCGGCAGCGCCTCCAACGGCGCGGGCGAGCTGCTCGGCGGCGGGCGGCGCCTGCATGAGGTGGCCGACGATGGCGAGCGCACCGAGGTGCACCACCACCTGGGCGTCTCCGCCTTCGCCACCCACGCCGTGCTCGATCGCCGCTCGGTGGTGCCGGTCGGCGCCGACGTGCCGCCGCAGGTCGCGGCCGTGCTCGGCTGCGCGATGCTCACCGGCGGCGGCGCGGTCGTCAACGCCGGCAAGCCCGTCGAGGGCGACGACATCGTGATCGTGGGTCTCGGCGGCGTCGGCATGGCCGCCCTGCTGGCGGCGGCGTCGCTGGGGCTCGGCAGGGTCATCGGGGTGGATGCGGTGCCCTCCAAGCTCGACACGGCACGCGAGCTGGGCGCCCACCTCGCGCTCTCCCCCGACGAGGCGCTCGAGCAGGGTCTGCGGGCACCTGTGGTGATCGAGGCCGCCGGCCATCCCCAGGCGTTCGAGACCGCCTTCGCCCTGACCGCGCCGGGCGGGACGACCGTGACCGTCGGCCTGCCGCATCCGGATGCCCGGTCGTCGCTGTCGCCGCTGACGCTCACCGCGGAGGCTCGAACGGTGATCGGCTCCTACCTGGGCTCGGCAGTGCCGTCGCGCGACATCCCCCGCTACGAGCAGCTGTGGCGTGAGGGGCGGTTGCCAGTGGAGGCGCTGGTGACGAGCGAAATCGGGCTCGAGCAGCTCAACGAGGCGCTCGACACCCTGGCCGACGGCAAGGCGATCCGGCAGGTCGTGCGGTTCGACTGACGCTCACGGGAGCCTCCTTGCAGGCGCTCAGCGCCGACGCTGCTTCTGACGCGCTGAGCGATCTGCGTCGCTCTCGGTCAGGCGCTTGATGATGAAGCCGACGACTGCCGTCGCCACGGTCGTGATGAGCCACTTGCGCACGGTGCGCTCCTTCCCTTGCGGACGATGCCGCCTGCTGCCATCCTGGCGCGCTTCGCTGAACCCCCGGTGAGCGCTGGAGCACTCCGGCGGCTTCGGACGGGCTACCGGACGCGCACGGTGCGCAGCGCGCTCCAGGTGGAGCCCGCCGCGTTGCTGAAGGCGACTGCGTAGCTGCGCTGGCCCGGCGGTCGCGTGAGCGTGACGCTGACCGACTGTGCCTCCGGCGTGTTCGCGACGAGCGGCATCGGCGCGCCGATGGGCACGCCGTTCTCGGTGAACTGGGCGCTCGTCGCGTTGGTGCCCCACCACAGGTCGGCCGTGAGCGTGAAGGTGCCATTCCTGGGCGTCGTCGCCGAGAGCGCCGGACGGGCGGGGTTGGCGTCGGTGACGCGCACGGTGAGCGGATGCGTCGTGGTGGTGCCGGTGGAGTTGCTGAGCTCGGCGGTGTACACGCGATTGCCGTTGCTGAGTCCGGTGATCGGGAACTCGGCGTGCTGCGCCCGGGGAGTGCCGCGCACGAGCTGCTGCTCGGCGATGGCGACGCCGTCCTCCAGCAGGCGCACGGAACTGGCGTTCTCGCCCCACCAGAGGTCGACCGACACCGTGTAGTCGCCGTCCCGCAGACCCGTGTCGTGGCCGTTGTCGCTGCTGAGCACCGCGCGCGCAGGCGCATGTGTCGAGCCGTCGTGCAGCGGGATGCCGAGCACGAACGCCGAGAAGGAGTCCGTCTCGCCGCACACCCGACCCGGGATCCTCGACGTCGTGATGTCCTGCCAGGTGTAGCCGCCGCTGCCTGCGGGCGTGTGGTGGTAGAGGCGCGGCGGGTCTCCCGGGAGCGCCGTCTCGTCGTACACGATGCAGACCTCGACCACACCGTCGATCTCGGAGGTCGTCGACAGGTGGTAGTAGAGCGGCGGGTTCGACGCGAGCGTGAAGCCTGACGGATCTGGGCCGGTCGCCGTGACCGCGGCGGTCGTCGTGCCCGCACCGGCGCCCACCGGGAAGGTGAAGGTGACCGCCGTCGACGTGAGCGGGATCGTGAACGGCGTGCCGTCGCTCGGTGTCTCCTCGTCGCTCGTGGCATCGGGCTCGGTGATGGTGAAGTCGCGCCGGCTGCCGGCTGGCCAGTACCGCTCGCCCGGCACGCCGGCGGCGAGCTGGTAGCGCCCGAGCGCGGTGCCGGCAGGGATCGTGATGTCGGCCCGGAGCGTGCCGTCCGAGGCCACCGTCGCGGTGCCGACCTGCACAGCACCCGCGGGCAGCGTGCCGCCGAGCAGGAGCAGGAAGAACCCGTCCATGCCCGGCGCGAGCCAGAGCTCGAGCTGCTCGCCTGCGACGAGGCCATCGCCCGCGACCGTCGCGGCGACCCCCGGGAAGAGGTCGGCGCTCGCTCCGGTGCTCGTCACTTCGAGGGCCCGCCCGACCTCCGGAATGCCCTGCTCTGTCGCGATGTCCAGATGCACGGGCACGAACCGTCCCGGGTCGGTGGTGGTCGTGAGCAGGCTCAGGCTGGGCCCGCTCTCCGGCGGCCCGGAGAGCTCGAAGATCTGGAACGTGCGGCCCGACCAGCTCGGGACACCCTCCTCGATCAGCAGCGAGGACTGCAGCGGCGCGCCCGGCGCGAGCTCCACCGAGAAGACGTCTGTGAGCTCGGCGGACTCGTCGCCGGCCAAGCCCCACGACTCGGCCTCCCACAGGGGCTCCACGATGCCCTGCTGCGCGATGTCCATGCCGAATCCGATCCAGCGAGTCCGGTCGGAGGCGTTCACGCCGACCGGGCGCAGGTATGGAACCGGGTCGACACCGGAGGGGTGGAGGCCCCACGGGTTCATCGGCACTGCCGCGGTCTCGAAGGCAATCTGGAGGCCGTCGACATCGACGGCGGTGCCGGGGACCGTCGTCCAGGACGGCGGCGGATCCTCGGCGGCGGCAGGTGCGACAGCCACGGTCGCGACGAGGAGCGCCGAGACGAGCCCGGCGAGCAGAGAGCGGGACGCGGTGGTGCGCACGGGATCCTCCTGAGTGCCGGAGCTCGCCGTGACCCGAGTCGAACCGGCTGCGAGATCGCCGTCGGTGGGGCAAGCATCTTCCTGCCGTGCAGCGCTGTCAAGAGCGCCATAGGACGGGCGCACCGGCGCTCGTACGCTCGCTCAGGACGCGCCTTCTGACTGTCGTCATGCGCGCCCCGCCGAGCTCAGGCGAAGGCGCCGAAGCGGCGCAGCGGCACCCGCAGCTCCTCGGGCGTCAGCGACCCGTGCTGGCCGATCATGCCGCGGGCCTTGTCGAGCTCGTCGACGTAGATCGCCCGCCGTCCGCGCGCCGCGACGAGCACGTCGCCCACGCGCGGCGCGACCTCTGGGTGCAGCGCCCCCAACCAGCCGGCGTCGACCACCTGCTGCCTCGTGGCGACCCACGCCGCATCGCCGAGCCATGCCCGCCAGTGGTGCGCCAGCGCATCCGCCGTCGTGCCCTCGGCCTGCGCCTCGGCCGACAGGTGCAGCTGCAGGCACCGCGGCTCCCCCGCCACGTGCGCAACGGCCTCGAGCAGCTGCGGCGGCACGATGAGGTGGGCGGATGCGTCGACGTCGACCATGCCGTGATCGGCGGTGACGATGAGACCCGCCTGGCGCGGCAGCGCATCGGCGAGCGCGCGGACGTGGCCGTCGAGTTGCTCGAGGGCGTCGATCCAGCGGTCGCTCTGCCAGCCGTGCTCATGGCCGGCGCGGTCGAGCTCGGGCACGTAGAGGTAGACGAGCGCGCGCTCGCGGACGGCGTCAGCGGCGATGGCGAAGCGGTCGGCCACCGAGCGCCCCCCGCGGAACTCGCCCCCACGCAGCACCGCCCGCGTGAACCCGCTGTCGGCGTGCTTCTGCTCGCCGATGACGATCGAGGGGGTCTGCTCGAGCAGCGTCGGGAGGCGCTGCCAGACATCCGGGTCCATCGGGCCGCCCCAGTCGCGCAGCTGGTTGCGCACACCCACCCCGGGCACGAGCGCGTCGTAGCCGACAATGCCGTGCTCGCCGGCCAGCGCGCCGGTCGTGAGGCTCGCCAGCGCCACCGCGGTGGTGGAGGGGAAGCCGGCATCGAGCGATCCGCCGGGCGCCGTCGCAAGGGTGCGCGCGTGCCCCGCGCGCTGACCGAGCTGGGCGGCGCCGAGGCCGTCGACGAGCAGTACGGCCGCGCTCTGCACGGCAGGCAGCGAGAGGGCGTTGGGCTCGCCGCGCATCGCCAGCGACGAGCTGCGCAGAACGTCGGCAAGGCTCCGGGATCCGGGCGCCCTGGTCGGTAGCATTCCTTCAGCCTATGACTGCCACACCTGCCCCTCCCGCATCCGGGAACGCCGAGTCCGCCGAGCGCATCGACGACATCGACGTCGCTGCCGAGATGCAGGACTCGTTCCTCGAGTACGCGTACTCCGTCATCTACGCACGCGCCCTGCCGGACGCCCGCGACGGCCTCAAGCCCGTGCAGCGGCGCATCCTCTTCCAGATGTCCGAGATGGGACTGCGCCCCGAGAAGGGCCATGTGAAGAGCGCCCGCGTCGTCGGCGACGTGATGGGCAAGCTGCACCCGCACGGCGACACCGCGATCTACGACGCGCTCGTGCGCCTGGCGCAGCCGTTCAGCCTGCGGCTGCCGCTCATCGACGGGCACGGCAACTTCGGCTCGCTCGACGATGGCCCCGCCGCAGCCCGCTACACCGAGGCGCGCCTGGCCGCAGCCGGCCTCTCCCTCACGGAGGGCCTCGACGAGGACGTCGTCGACTTCGTGCCCAACTACGACAACTCCTACCAGCAGCCCGACGTGCTGCCGGCCTCCTACCCGAACCTGCTCGTCAACGGCGCGAGCGGCATCGCCGTGGGCATGGCGACGAACATGGCGCCCCACAACCTCATCGAGGTGATCCAGGCGGCCAAGCACCTGCTCGCGCACCCCGACGCATCCGTCACCGACCTCATGCGGCACGTGCCCGGCCCCGATCTGCCAGGCGGCGGCGTCATCGTCGGTCTCGACGGCATCAAGGATGCCTACGAGACGGGCCGCGGCTCGTTCAAGACCCGCGCGCGCACCTCGATCGAGCGGCAGGGCCGCAAGACGCAGATCATCGTCACCGAGCTGCCCTACCAGGTGGGCCCGGAGCGACTGATCGAGAAGATCAAGGACGGCGTGCAGTCGAAGAAGCTGCAGGGGCTCTCCGACGTGCAGGACTTCACCGACCGCAAGCACGGCCTCCGGCTCGTGATCGGCATCAAGACCGGCTTCGACCCCGAGGCGGTGCTGCAGCAGCTCTACCGCTTCACGCCGCTCGAGGACGGCTTCTCGATCAACAACGTGGCGCTCGTCGAGGGCAAGCCCGAGACACTCGGCCTGGGGCAGCTGCTGCGGGTCTACCTCGACCACCGCGTCTCGGTGGTGCGCCGGCGCAGCGAGTTCCGGCTGGCGAAGAAGCGCTACCGGCTGCACCTGGTCGAGGGGCTGCTGATCGCCATCCTCGACATCGACGAGGTCATCCAGGTCATCCGCTCCTCGGACGACTCCGAGCAGGCGCGCGGGCGGCTGCAGGGCATCTTCGACCTCTCCGAGGCGCAGGCCGAGTACATCCTCGAGCTGCGGCTGCGGCGGCTGACGAAGTTCAGCCGCATCGAGCTCGAGGCCGAGCGCGACGAGCTGAAGGCGCAGATCGCGGAGCTCGAGCGCATCCTAGGCTCCGAGGCGGCGCTGCACACGGTGGTCGCCGACGAGCTGGACGAGGTCGCCGAGCGCTTCGGCACGCCGCGCCGCACGCTGCTCACCAACGGCAACGGCCAGCCCACCACCGGGCGCGCCTCGGCCGCCAAGCTCGCCGCCAGCCTCGAGATCGCGGATGCGCCCACGCGCGTGCTGCTGTCGGCGACCGGCCGCGTCGTGCGCGTCGACGGCGACGAGCCCATCCCCGTGCCTTCACGGCGCAGCCGCCACGACGCCATCCGCTCGGTCGTCGGCACCACCACCCGCGGCACCTTCGGCATCGTCACCTCGAGCGGGGCCGTGCTGCGCCTGACGCCGGCCGACCTGCCCAGCGTGCCTCCCGCATCCGTCGGCTTGACGGCCGGCATCAAGGTGCGCGAGCTCGGCGCGTTCGAGCGCGGCGAAGAGCCGGTCGCGCTCATCGATCTCGCGAGCGAGACCCCGTGGCTCGTGGCCACCGCGAAGGGCAGCGTGAAGCGCGTCAAGCCCACCGAGCTGCGCGACCGCGACCGCGAGAGCCTCATCTCACTCAAGGACGGCGACCGGGTGGTCGGCATCGCGCCCGCTCCGGACGAGGACTGGATCGTGCTGGTCACCAGCGATGCGCAACTGCTGCGCTTCCCGGCCGCGCAGGTGAACCCGCAGGGTGCGGGCGCCGCCGGCATGAAGGGCATCGGGCTCAAGGCGGATGCGTCGGTGACGTTCGCGGGCGTCGTGGACGAGGGCGCGCAGGTCGTCACCGTCACCGCTGCCGCCGAGACGCTTGCCGGGCTCGACGAGCCGCGGGTCAAGGTCTCCGACCTCGCGGAGTTCCCGCCCAAGGGCCGCGGCACCGGCGGCGTGCAGGCGCACCGGCTGCTGAAGGGCGAGGTCGGGCTCTCGCTCGCCTGGGTGGGGCCCTCGCCGATAGCGGTCGGCGCCGATGGCTCGCAGCGCCAGCTGCCGCCCGGCGGAGCGGCGCGCGCCGGCTCCGGGGTGTCCATCGACGGTGCGATCGGCGCGGTCGGGTCGCAGCTGGGCGCCTAGCCGGACTGGGCACCCGCCGTCGTGGCGCGACCGGTGGAGCTGCTTCCGACAGGGCTCGTTGCGCCAGCACCGGTCAGACGGAACTCCACCGGTCGCTGCACACGGGCCGGCGGGCGGACTCGATCGGCGCGCGGCGGGCGGGCTGCCGCTCAGGCGTCGATGCGCTCGCGGTCGACCTGGTTGGTGACGATCAGCTCGCGGCGCGGGGCGACGTCGTTGCCCATCAGCAGCTCGAAGATCTCGGTCGCCTTCTCGGCGTCGCTGATCGTGACGCGCCGCAGCGTGCGCCGCGAGCGGTCCATGGTCGTCTCGGCCAGCTGGTCGGCATCCATCTCGCCCAGGCCCTTGTAGCGCTGCGGCGGCTCGTGCCAGGACTTGCCGGCCTTCTTCAGCTTCGCCAGCACGCGGTGCAGCTCGGCGTCGGAGTAGGTGTAGATCGCCTCGTCGGGCTTGCCGCGGTGCTTGACGAGCACGCGATGCAGCGGAGGCACGGCCGCGAACACGCGCCCCTCCTCGATCAGGGGGCGCATGTAGCGGTGGATGAGGGTGAGCAGCAGGGTGCGGATGTGCGCGCCGTCGACGTCGGCGTCGGAGAGCATGATCACCTTGCCGTAGCGCGCGGCGGAGAGGTCGAACGAGCGCCCGGAGCCGGCACCGATCGACTGGATGATCGCCGCGCACTCGGCGTTGCCGAGCATGTCGCCGACCGAGGCCTTCTGCACGTTCAGGATCTTGCCGCGGATGGGCAGGATGGCCTGGAACTCGCTGTCGCGCGCGGGCTTGGCGGTGCCGAGGGCGCTGTCGCCCTCGACGATGAACAGCTCGGTCTGGGCGACGTCGTTCGATCGGCAGTCGACGAGCTTCACGGGCAGCGATGACGACTCGAGTGCGCTCTTGCGGCGCGCGGTCTCCTTGAGCGAGCGCGCGGACAGGCGCGCCTTCATCTCGCTCACGACCTTCTCGAGCAGCTGCCCGGCCTGGGCCTTCTCGTCGCGCTTGGACGACTTCAGGATGGCGCCCAGCTCGCGCTGCACCACCTGGGCGACGATCTGGCGCACGGCGGGCGTGCCGAGCACCTCCTTCGTCTGGCCCTCGAACTGCGGCTCCGGCAGGCGCACGGTGACGACGGCGGTCAGGCCCGCGAGGGCGTCGTCCTTCTCGACCTTGTCGTTGCCGGCCTTCAGCTTGCGCGCGTTCGCGGCCACCTGGTCGCGGATGAGCTTCAGCAGCGACTGCTCGAAGCCGGCCAGGTGCGAGCCGCCCTTGGGCGTGGCGATGATGTTGACGAAGGTCTGCACGACGGTGTCGTAGCCGGTGCCCCAGCGCAGCGCGATGTCGACCTCGCACGTGCGGTCGACCTCGCGGGTGACCATGTGGCCGGTCTCCTCGTCGAGGACGGGGATGGTCTCCTGGAAGTCGCCCTCGCCGGTCAGCCGCCAGGTCGCGGTGAGCGCAGGATCCGGCGCCAGGTACTCGGCGAACTCGGCGATGCCGCCGTCGTACTTGAACTGGTGCACGGCGCGCTCGTCGCCGCGCTCGTCGATGATCTGGATGCCGAGACCCGGCACCAGGAAGGCCGTCTGGCGGGCACGGCGGGCGAGCTCGTCGGCGAGGAACTCCGCGCCCTTGGTGAACACCTGCGGGTCGGCCCAGTAGCGCACGCGGGTGCCGGTCACGCCCTTCTTGACCTTGCCCACCTTGCGCAACCTGGACGCATCCGTGAACGGCACGAAGGTCGCATCCGGCGACGGCTCCCCCTGGTCGAGGAACTCGCCGGGCTCGCCGCGGTGGAACGACATCGCCCAGGTCGCGCCGTCGCGGTCGACCTCGACATCGAGGCGCGCCGAGAGCGCGTTCACGACCGAGGCGCCGACGCCGTGCAGGCCGCCGGAGGACTTGTAGGCGCCGCCGCCGAACTTGCCGCCGGCGTGCAGCTTCGTGAAGATCACCTCGACGCCGGTCAAGCCAGTGCGGGGCTCGACGTCGATGGGCAGGCCGCGGGCGCGGTCGGCGACCTCGACGGAGCCGTCGGCATGCAGCACCACCGAGATCTCGGAGCCGAAGCCGCCGAGCGCCTCGTCGACCGAGTTGTCGATGATCTCCCACAGGCAGTGCATGAGCCCGCGCGAGTCGGTCGAGCCGATGTACATGCCGGGCCGCTTGCGCACCGCCTCGAGGCCCTCGAGGACGGTCAGGTGCCGTGCCGAGTAGTCGGATGCCGCGCTTGCCAACCGATCCTCCATCCTGTCTTGCCGGTCACGCCCGATGGCCGTGACGCGCCCGGGATGCACGGGCGGGAAGCACCGTGCCGCTGCGAGCGCGCCTGCCAGCCTACGGCCGCCGCATCCCGTGCTGGCGCAGGCCACGCGGCGCGCTGCAGGGTTGCGCCGCTGGCGAACCACCCCCGGATCGGCGGCGAACTGCCGGGTGGGCATGCGACCATGGTGCGAAGGACGAAGCAAGGAGGGCACCGTGAACGACACCCAGACCACGACGCTCGAGGTCGACGACGCCAGCGCGCCGCTGAACGGGCTCGACCGCTGCGACAGCTGCGGCGCCCAGGCGTACATCCGAGCGACCATGGACAGCGGCACGCTGCTCTTCTGCGCACACCACGCCGCGAAGCACCGTGAGGCCCTCCAGCCGCTCGCGAAGGTGTGGCACGACGAGTCGGAGAAGCTCAACGAGCGCTGACCCGAGCACGACCAGCAAGCGGCCCGCCCCTCGATGGGCGGGCCGCTTCGTCGTGTCGGCGCCGCACATGCAGCGAGGCCGCCCCGATCGGGACGGCCTCGCGCGGCGTTCAGTGACGCGTGCGGATCACTCCAGGTAGTCGCGCAGCTGCTGCGAGCGCGAGGGGTGGCGCAGCTTCGCCATCGTCTTCGACTCGATCTGGCGGATGCGCTCGCGCGTGACCCCGAAGGTGTCGCCGATCTGGTCGAGGGTCTTCGGCATGCCGTCGCCGAGGCCGAAGCGCATGCGGATCACGCCCGCCTCGCGCTCGGAGAGCGAGTCGAGCAGCGACTCGAGCTGACGCTGCAGCATCGTGAAGCCGACCGCGTCGGCGGGCACGACCGCCTCGGTGTCCTCGATCAGGTCGCCGAACTCGCTGTCGCCGTCCTCGCCGAGCGGGGTGTGCAGCGAGATGGGCTCGCGGCCGTACTTCTGCACCTCGATGACCTTCTCGGGGGTCATGTCGAGCTCGCGCGCCAGCTCCTCGGGACTCGGCTCGCGGCCGAGGTCCTGCAGCATCTGGCGCTGCACGCGGGCGAGCTTGTTGATGACCTCGACCATGTGCACGGGGATGCGGATCGTGCGCGCCTGGTCGGCCATGGCGCGGGTGATCGCCTGACGGATCCACCAGGTGGCGTAGGTCGAGAACTTGAAGCCCTTGGTGTAGTCGAACTTCTCGACCGCACGGATCAGGCCCAGGTTGCCCTCCTGGATGAGATCCAGGAACTGCATGCCGCGGCCGGTGTAGCGCTTCGCGAGCGAGACGACCAGGCGCAGGTTGGCGCCCAGCAGGTGGCTCTTGGCGCGCTGCCCGTCGCGGGCGATGCGGGTGAGGTCGCGCTTGAGCTGCCACTCGAGCTCGTCGCCCTCCACCGAGAGCTTCTCCTCGGCGAACAGGCCGGCCTCGATGCGCATGGCGAGGTCGACCTCCTGCTCGGCGTTCAGCAGCGCGACCTTGCCGATCTGCTTGAGGTAGTCCTTGACCGGGTCGGCCGTGGCGCCGGTGATCTGCGTCGGAGCGGGCTCGTCGTCGTCGCCCGAGAGGCGCAGCGCGCCGGTCGGGAGCTTCTCGACGTGGACCTTCTCCTCGTCCTCCTCGGGCTCTGCCTCGCCGGTGGGCTCGACGGTCTCAGGCTCCTCCACCGCGGCGGCCTTTCGGCGCGTGGTCGGGCGCTTCGCAGCGGCCTTCTTGGCGGCCGGCGCCTTCGCGGCCTCGGCCGCAGCCTTCGCGGCTGCGCTCGTGCCGGCCGGCGCTGCCTTCGCAGCGGCGGTCTTCTTGGCAGCGGTGGTCTTGGCGGCTGCCGTCGTCTTCGCTGCCGCCGTCTTCGCGGCGGCGGTCTTCGCTGCCGTCGCCTTCGCGGCCGTCGTCTTGGCGGCGGTGGTCTTCGCGGCGGCCGTCTTCGCAGGCGCCTTCGCCGCGGTGGCCTTCGCTGCAGGCGTCGCCTTGGTCGCGGCCGCCTTCGTCGTCGCGGCAGCGGACTTCGTCGCCGCCGGCTTCTTCACAGGCGCCTTCTTCGCAGGCGCCTTCTCGGCCGACGTCGCCGCGGGCTCAGCCTCGGCGGCGGCCTTGGCGGTGCTGCGACTCGACGTCGTGGTGGTTCCCTTGGCTGGCATGCGTCCTCCGGTCGGTCTCGGGCGCCCCGACCCAGTGCGGTCGGACTGAGGGCAGTCGAATGACCCAAGTCAAGTCCCGCGGCTGGCGCCGGATTCGACTGGGTCGGTCTTGACAGTATAGCGCCGCGTATGGCATAGGCATTCCCAGCCAGCGCGATTCGCCGCCTCAGCGCTTCCTGCCGCGCATCCACTGGGCGATCGCGGCCCAGATCGGGCCGACCTCGATGCCCTCCTCGCGCAGCCTCGAGCGGGTGATGCGACGCATCCGCACCACCATCGCGAAGCCGAGCGCCAGCAGCACCAGCTGCGACGAGAGAGCGATGCGGAAGCCCTCCCAGTCGTAGAGGTCGACCTGCTCGCCCGCGGAGGTGCGGATCGAGTGGACGATGTCGAGCAGGATGCCGATGGCGGGCATGATCGCGAACGAGGCCAGGAACCCACCGATGTTGACGATGCCGTTGGCAGAGCCCAGGATGCGCAGCGGGTTGAAGGTGCGCGCGAAGTCGAAGCCGACCGTCGAGCCCGGCCCGGCGATGCCGAGCACGATCACGAGGGTCAGCACCAGCCAGGCCGGCGGATGCCCTGGCCACAGCAGCACGGTGACCCACGTCGCCATCACGAGCGCGACGATGCACAGCACCAGCGTCGAGCGGCGCAGCGGGAACCGGGCGGTGGCGATCCCCACGATGGGACCGACAACCATGCCGGTGACCACCACGACCGACATCAGCCCGGCGGCTGCGGTGGTCGAGTAGCCGAGGCCGTCGACCAGCATCGGGAAGCCCCACAGCAGCATGAACACGTTCGTGGATGCCAGCAGCGAGAAGTGCGTCCAGAAGCCCAGCCGCGTGCCCGGCTGACGGAAGGCGGACTTCAGCCGCGGCCACCAGCCCTCCGGCACGTCGATCGAGCCGGTCGCCGGAGCACCGCCGGGGGGCGCGTCGAACACCAGCAGCAGCACCAGCACGAAGGCGACGACGCCGAGGATGGCCAGGGTGCCGAACGAGAGCGTCCAGCCGATCTGCTGCAGCAGCCAGACGAACGGCACGGCCGATGCCAGCTGACCGAACTGCCCGCCGACGGCGGTCCACTGCGACATCTGCGCGACGATCGGGCCGCGGAACCAGCCTGATTGCAGGCGGATCACCGAGATGAAGGTCGCCGCGTCTCCGATGCCGATGAGGATGCGGCCGACCACCGCGAAGGGCAATTCCTCGGCGAGTGCGACGAGCACCTGGCCACCCGCCATCGTGATGGCGCCGGAGGCGATGAGCACGCGCGGGCCGTACCGGTCGAGCAGCACGCCGACCGGCACCTGCATGGCGGCGTAGACGCCGATCTGCACGGCACCGAGCGTGGCCAGCAGCGTCGCCTGCACCTCGAAGCGCTCGGCGGCATCGGGCCCGGCGACCCCGAGCGAGGAGCGGTGCAGGATGGCGATGATGTAGGCGAGAGCACCGGCGCCCCAGACGAGCCAGGAGCGGGGGCTGTTCATCCGATCGGATCCGAGCCCGGCCGCCGCTGCTGCCGCAGGTAGCGCTCGAGCTCGTCCGCGATCTCGTCTGCGCTGGGCAGGGTGCCGTCCTCGTCCGTGAGCGGCGAGCGCACGGACGACTGCGCCATGAAGGCGTCGTAGCGGGCCTCGAGCGTGCGCACGATCCGCTGCAGCTCCTCGTTCGTCTCCATCTGCTGCGCGACGAGCTGCTGGAACTCGCGATCGGCCTGCCGCAGCTCCTCAGTGCGGAACGCCAGGGAGGTGGCGCTCGTGACGCCCTCGAGCGCGGCGAGCGCCGGCCCGGCCGAGCCGGACTCGCCGACGTAGTGGGGCACCAGCACCGTGAAGGTGGTGACGGGGGCGATCTCGTGCAGCCGGTGCTCGATGCGGTGGATGACCGATGCCGGCACGGACGAGACCGGCCGCCAGGCCGAGTACTGCTCGATCAGCTCGGAGCGGTTGCCGGAGACGGTCGAGACGAGCGGCCGCGTGTGCGGCACCGGCATGCCGATGGACGTGATGATCGTCGTGGTCGCCACCGCGAGCTGCTCGTGCAGCTCGAGCAGCGCATCCGTGAACCGCTCCCACATCCAGTCGGGCTCGGGTCCCGTGAGCAGCAGGAAGGGCTTGCCGGCATCGTCCTCGACCTGCAGCAGCGTCAGCGAGTGCGGCAGGTACTCGTCGATCCGGTCCTCGTTGAAGAGGATGCGCGGGCGACGGGATCGGTGATCGATCAGCAGATCGGTGTCGAACTCGACGATGCCGCGGTACGGCAGCGTGTCCAGGATCGCCGCCGCGGCCGCCTCTGCAGCGGCACCTGCATCCACGAAGCCGTGGATCGCGATCACGAGATCGAGACCTCGCGGCACGGACTCGAGGTCCTCGAGGGGAAGCGTCAGCTCGTGGGGATCGAACACCCACCCAGCCTACTGAGCCGCCGGACGCCGGTATCCTCGTGACCTATGCCCATCCCCGCACTCTCCATCATCGCCAGCCACGACGACGCGACCGCCGAGCTGATCGTGCACGGCGTGCTCGCCGGCGAGACGCCCTCGGCCCCCGGCTTCGACCCCGAGCTGCTGACCGCGCTCGGCATCACCGGCAAGCGCGAGCAGGTCACCCGCGCCGTCGTCGACGGCAAGAGGATCGCCTTCGTCGGCCTCGGCGACACGGTCACCGCCGACCGGCTGCGCGAGGTCGCCGGCGCCGCCGTCCGCTCGCTGCGCGACGTCCCCTCGCTCGCGATCTCGCTGCCCGTGACGACCGGCGCCGAGGTGCAGGCCGTGCTCGAGGGAGCAGCCATGGGGGCCTACCGCTACGAGCACCGCCGCCGCGCCGAGGGCGATCCGGTCGTGTGCGAGATCGCGGTGGTGGCCGGCGAGGCAGACGTCTCCCCCTACACCGTGCAGAGCGCGGGCATCGCCGCGCAGGCGGTCTGGACCACCCGCGACCTCTCCAACACCCCGCCCAACCTGCTCAGCCCCGTCGACTTCGCCGACCGGGTCGTCGCGGAGGCCGCCACGACCGGGCTCAGCGTGGTCGTGCGCGACGAGGACCGACTGCGCCGCGAGGGCTTCGGCGGCATCGTCGGCGTCGGGCAGGGCTCGAGCCGCCCGCCGCGCCTGGTCACGGTCGAGCACACGCCCGAGAACGCCACCCGCCACGTCGTGCTGGTCGGCAAGGGCATCACGTTCGACTCGGGCGGCCTGTCGCTGAAGCCGGCCGCATCGATGCAGCACATGAAGTACGACATGAGCGGCGCCGCGACCGTCTACGCCGTCACCGTCGCCGCCGCTGCGCTGCAGCTGCCCATCCGCATCACGGCGCATCTGTGCCTGGCAGAGAACCTGGTCTCCTCCACCTCGACGCGCCCGGACGACGTCATCACGATGCGGGGCGGCAAGACCGTCGAGGTGACGAACACGGACGCGGAGGGCCGGCTGGTGATGGCCGACGGTCTCGTGCTCGCCAGCGAGGCGCAGCCCGACGCGATCATCGACGTCGCCACGCTCACCGGCGCGCAGATGGTCGCGCTCGGCAACCGGGTCAGCGGCGTGATGGGCAACGACGAGGCCTTCGTCGACACGGTCCTGCGCGCATCGCGCGAGGTCGGCGAGCAGCTGTGGCCGATGCCCATCCCCGAGGAGATGATCGGGATGCTGGACTCCGACGTCGCGGATCTCATGAATGCGAAGGTCGGCAACCGCGCGGGCGGCATGCTGCTGGCCGCGGCGTTCCTGAACGAGTTCGTGGGCGAGCGGGACGGCGCGCCCATCCCGTGGGCCCACATCGACATCGCGGGGCCCTCCACCAACACGGGCTCGCCGTTCGGCTACACCCCCTCGGGCTCGACCGGTGTCGCGGTGCGCGGGCTGCTGCGCACGCTGTCGAAGATGTCCCGATCGACCGAGTGACCCCATTGCGCTCAGCCCGTCCGACTAGGCTGGGCTTGGCAGGAACTGCTGTGCACCGCTGCGCCCACCGGCGCGGCAACGAAGACTCATAAGGAGCAAGTGCGTGTCCGATCAGAGCTTTGACATCGTCGTCCTGGGTGGAGGCAGCGCGGGCTACGCCGTGGCGCTGCGCGCCGTGCAGCTCGGCAAGACCGTCGCCATCGTCGAGAAGGACAAGCTCGGTGGCACCTGCCTGCACCGCGGCTGCGTGCCCACGAAGGCGATGCTGCACTCGGCCGAGGTCGCTGACGAGGTGCGCGCCGCGGGGCACGCCGGCGTCGACGCCGAGCTCAAGGGCATCGACATCGCGGGCGTCTCGTCGTTCCGCGACAACATCGTCGCGAAGAAGTTCAAGGGCATCCAGGGCCTGATCAAGGCCAAGGGCATCGAGATGTTCGCCGGCGAGGGCAAGCTCACCTCTGCCACCACCGTGCAGGTGGGCGCGCAGACGCTCACGGGCAAGAACGTCGTGCTCGCGACGGGCTCGTACGCGAAGTCGCTGCCCGGGCTCGAGATCACCGGCAACGTCATCACGAGCGAGCAGGCGCTCCAGCTCGACTGGATCCCCAAGCGCGTCGCGATCCTCGGCGGCGGCGTCATCGGCGTCGAGTTCGCGAGCGTCTGGCGCGCCTTCGGCGCTGAGGTCACGATCATCGAGGGCCTGCCGCACCTGGTCGCCAACGAGGAGGAGTCGGTCTCGAAGCAGTTCGAGCGCGCCTACAAGAAGCGCGGCATCGACTTCAAGCTCGGCGCACGGTTCTCGGGCGTCACGCAGGACGACTCCGGCGTGCATGTCTCGCTCGAGACCGGTGACACCATCGACGCCGACCTGCTGCTGGTCGCGGTCGGCCGCGGCCCGGTCACCGCGAACCTCGGCTACGAGGAGGCGGGCATCGAGATGGATCGCGGCTTCGTCACCGTGAACGATCGCCTCGAGACCAGCGTCAAGGGCGTCTACGCCGTCGGCGACATCGTCCCCGGCCTGCAGCTCGCGCACCGCGGCTACCAGCAGGGCATCTTCGTCGCCGAGGAGATCGGCGGACTGAACCCGCGCATGGTCGAGGACATCAACATCCCCAAGGTCACCTACTCCGACCCCGAGGTCGCATCCGTCGGCTACAGCGAGGCCAAGGCCAAGGAGAAGTTCGGCGACGACAAGGTCGAGAGCTACGAGTACTCGCTCGGCGGCAACGCGAAGAGCGAGATCGTCGGCACGACCGGCTCGGTCAAGGCCGTGCGGCTCAAGGACGGCCCGGTCGTGGGCGTGCACATGATCGGTCGCCGTGTCAGCGAGCTCGTCGGCGAAGCCCAGCTGATCGTCAACTGGGAGGCCTACCCGGAGGACGTCTCGCAGCTGCTCCACGCGCACCCGACGCAGCACGAGGCCCTCGGCGAGACCATGCTGAAGCTCGCCGGCACCCCCCTGCACGCCATCTGATCACCGCCACAGGAGACAACCCATGACTGACATCAAGCTCCCCGAGCTCGGCGAGAGCGTCACCGAGGGCACGATCACCCGCTGGCTGAAGGCCGTGGGCGACGAGATCGCCGTCGATGAGCCCATCGTCGAGATCTCCACCGACAAGGTCGACACCGAGGTCCCCTCGCCGATCGCCGGCACCATCACCGAGCTGCTCGTCGGCGAGGACGACACCGTCGAGGTCGGCGCCGTGATCGCCCGCGTGGGCGATGCAGGCGACGCGCCCGCTGCCGACGACGCGCCCGCGCAGGAGGACGCTGCCGCCGAGCAGGCGCCCGCGAACGCCGAGCCGGCCGAGGACGAGTCGGCTTCCGAGACGGCGACCGACGGCACCGACAGCGAGCCCGACCAGGAGGCCGACGAGGAGTCTGCCGCCGAGGCGCAGGACTCGCCGTCGAAGGAGGAGGAGACCGCGTCGCAGGAGGAGCAGGCTGCCCCGCAAGCCGATGCCGCACCCGCCGCCGGTGGCGACGGTCAGGACATCACGCTCCCCGAGCTCGGCGAGAGCGTCACCGAGGGCACGATCACCCGCTGGCTGAAGGCCGTCGGCGACGAGATCGCGGTCGATGAGCCCATCGTCGAGATCTCGACCGACAAGGTCGACACCGAGGTTCCCTCGCCGATCGCCGGCACGCTCTCGGAGATCCTCGCGCAGGAGGATGACACCGTCGAGGTCGGCGCCGTCATCGCCCGCGTCGGCGGCGCTCCGGCCGCAGAGCCCGCACCGGCCGCGGACGAGTCCAAGACCGACGCGGCCCCTGCCGACTCGGAGGGCTCCGCCGAGGCGCAGGACGCGACTCCTGCCGAGCAGCCTGCGCCCGCCGCGCCTTCGACCGAGCAGCCGGCTCCGGCGAAGGACCCAGAGCCCGCTGCGGAGGAGCCGAAGGCTGAAGAGCCCAAGGCAGAAGCACCCAAGGCCCAGGCACCCAAGGCCGAGGCACCCAAGGCCGAGGCTCCGAAGGCTGCCGAGTCGGCCGCATCCGCTCCCCCGGCCGCGCCCGCTCCGACGGCACCTGCCGCCGGCTCGGCGTCGGCGTACGTCACACCGATCGTGCGCAAGCTCGCGAACGAGCGCGGCGTTGACCTCGGCACGCTGACCGGCACGGGGGTCGGCGGACGCATCCGCAAGGAGGACGTGCTCTCGGCCGCCGAGGCCGCACCGGCTGCTGCTGCCGGCGGCGCTGCGCCGAGCGCTGCCCCGACTGAGGTCGAGGTCTCGGAGCTCCGCGGCACCACCGCACCGATGTCGCGCCTGCGCAAGGTCGTCGCCAAGCGCGCGGTCGAGTCGATGCAGACGCTCGCCCAGCTCACGACCGTCGTCGAGGTGGACGTGACGAAGGTCGCGCAGCTGCGCGAGTCGAGCAAGGCCTCCTTCCAGGAGGAGACCGGCAACAAGCTGACCTTCCTGCCGTTCTTCACGCAGGCCGCTGTGCAGGCGCTGAAGTCGCACCCGCTCATCAACGCCACGGACGACGGCGAGACGATCACCTACCCCGAGACCGAGAACCTCGCGATGGCGGTGGACACCGAGCGCGGCCTGCTGACCCCGGTCATCCGCGACGCGAGCGCGAAGAGCATCAAGGAGCTCACCGCCTCGATCGCCGACCTCGCCCAGCGCACGCGCGACAACCAGCTCAAGCCCGACGAGCTGGCCGGCGGCACATTCACGCTGACCAACACCGGTTCGCGCGGCGCGCTGTTCGACACGCCCGTGGTCTTCCAGCCGCAGCGCGCCATCCTCGGCGTCGGCACGGTCGTGAAGCGCCCGGTCGTCGTGCAGGTCGATGGTCAGGACTCGATCGCCATCCGCTCGATGGTGTTCCTCGCCCTCTCCTACGACCACCGCATCATCGACGGCGCCGACGCGGCCCGCTACCTCGGTCAGGTCAAGGCCCGGCTCGAGTCGGGACAGTTCGAGGTCTAGTCCGACCAGGCGTCGCGCAGCGTCCAGCCGGCCTCGGTGCTCATCACGAGCACCGAGGCCGGTTCGCGTTCGGACACGACCCGCAGCAGCCAGGCGTCGCCCAGCCGCTGCACCAGTTCCAGGGTGCCGTCATCAGGCATCCGCCACGGGTCCGCCACCGTCAGCTGGGGGCTACCGGGATCGTGCAGCGCGACGAGGCACGCCGCATCGCCCGCGTCGAGGCAGGCCTCCCGCTCGGCCAGCAGCGCGGCCGCGCCCGCCACCGGGTCGCCCTCCGAGGTCGGCGCCGCGGTATCGGCCGGCGCGGGATCCGCGGGTGCGGCGGCCGTCGGCGACGTCTCCGTGGGCGCAGTGCTCGTGCTTGCGGCGTCAGTGGGCGCAGCGCTCGCCGGCGCAGCGGCCGACGCAGCGTCGGTGCGTGCGGCATCGGCGTCCATCGCACCGGCATCCGCAGCGCCCGCTTGGGACAGCAGCACCGCCATGACGGTCAGGGCGGCAGCTCCACCGCCGGCGACCGCCCAGAACCTCGGCCGCACGAGCGAGAGCGCGGCCATCGCGCGCTGCACCAGCGGTCCGCCGCGCTCGGCGAGCAGCTCCGTCAGCAGCGCGAGCCGAGCCCAGACGGCGTCGACGCCGACCGCCCGGTCGCGGCGACGCATCCGCACCCGCGCATCGGACGGCGGCGACGCCGCGGCGTCGAGCTCGAGCGGCAGCGCCGGCCAGGCCGTCAGCAGCGCATCGCCCGCCGCTGCCAGCTGCCGCTGCCCGAGGGCGGCCTCCACCGCATCCGGCAGCGCTGCGCCGGCCGTCTCCAGCACCGCCAGCGCGAGCTGCCGCCAGCCGGCGACATCGGCCGCCACGCCCTCGCTCGACTCGCGCCACGCATCCGTCGCCCGCTCGGTCTCGATGCACGCGCCCTCGGCCATCAGCAGCGGAGCGCCGTCCGGGTCGAGCCGGATGTCGCTCGCGCTGCACCCGCCGGCGATCGCGCCGCAGGCGTGCAGCGCGCCGAGTGCGGTCGCGATCGGCGCGAGCGCCGTCACCGCCTCGCCCGGTGACGGCGACTGCCGCTGCACCAGCCAGTCGGCCAGGTTCCGCTGCAGCAGCGGCCGCACCAGCACCGTGCCCGCGTCGACCGCGACGTCGAGGATCGGGACCAGATGAGGATGGTCGAGCGCCAGCAGTGCCTCCGCCTCGCGGGCGAGCGCTGCCTCACCGCCTGCCAGGCTGCGGTGCACCTCGACGCCCGCACCGGACGCATCCGCCGCCACCCAGACCTCGCGCTCGGCGTCCCTGCGCAGCGCCCGCACCAGCGGGTGGGCCGCGATCGTCACTGCATGCTCCTCCACGAGCGCGACCATGCCAGCCTGGGGCGCAGTGCGGTGGGCGCGATGGGCCGGACTGTGGAGAGCGGAGCACGATCACCCCGGTATCCTGATGGCATGGCACGCGACACCGAGAAGGAGCCCGGCAGGCTCAAGACGATGTGGTCCATCTTCAAGATGACCCGAGAGCACGACAAGCGGGCGCTGCCGCTGATGCTGCTGGCCTTCTTCGGCCCCATCATCATCGTCACGGTGCTGGCGATCGTCTTCCGCCAGGACGTGCTCTTCCTGATCCTGTGGATCGTCTCCGGCGTGCTCATCGGCCTGATGCTGATGATGATGACGCTCACCTGGCGCGCCGAGAAGATCGCCTTCGCCCAGATCGAAGGTCGCCCGGGCGCGGTCGGCTCGGTGCTCAAGAGCGGCCTGCGCGGCAACTGGACCACGAGCGAGATGCCGGTGGCCGTGAACCCGAAGACGCAGGACGCGGTCTACCGGGCGGTCGGCAAGCCCGGTGTCGTGCTGATCGCCGAGGGCCCGCAGCAGCGCGTCGCGCGCATCCTCGGCGAGGAGCAGCGCAAGGTGAAGCGCATCGTGCCGAACGTGCCCATCCACGTGATCGAGATCGGGCCCGACTCGCCGCTCGAGCTGCGCAAGCTCACCAAGACCATGCGGCGCCTGAAGAAGACGCTCGCCCGCGCAGAGGTGATGGCGGTCGCCAACCGCCTCACCTCGCTCGGCCAGTCGAGCCTGCCCATCCCGAAGGGCATCGATCCCCGCCGTGTTCGGCCCGGGCGCCCGCGCTGATGTAACACCGCCGAAACATCGGCGTCACCGACGGGCAACGGCTCCCGCGTAGCGTCGAGGTCACGGCAACCGCCGACCGCCAACCCGCACGCCCAAGTCAAGGAGCACCATGTTCAAGGATTCCTCCGAGGTCCTCGCCTACATCAAGGACGAGGAGGTGGCTTTCCTCGACATCCGCTTCACCGACCTGCCGGGTGTGCAGCAGCACTTCAACATCCCCGCGTCGACCGTCGACGAGGAGTTCTTCAGCGTCGGTCAGCTCTTCGACGGCTCGTCGATCCGCGGCTTCGCGAACATCCACGAGTCGGACATGCAGCTCATCCCCGACGTCACGACCGCCTACATCGACCCGTTCCGCGACGCGAAGACGCTCGTGATGATCTTCGACATCTACAACCCGCGCACGGGCGAGATCTACCACCGCGACCCGCGCCAGGTGGCGCACAAGGCCGAGCAGTACCTGACCTCGACCGGCATCGCCGACACCGCGTTCTTCGCGCCCGAGGCCGAGTTCTACATCTTCGACGACATCCGCTACGAGGTGAAGCCCGAGGGCTCCTTCTACGCCATCGACTCCGAGGAGGCGGCCTGGAACTCCGGCCGCGTCGAGGAGGGCGGCAACCTGGGCAACAAGACCCCCTTCAAGGGCGGCTACTTCCCGGTCTCCCCCGTCGACAAGCAGGCCGACCTGCGCGACGACATCGTGCTGAAGCTCGAGGCGATCGGCCTGCAGGTCGAGCGCAGCCACCACGAGGTGGGCACCGCCGGCCAGGCCGAGATCAACTACCGCTTCAACACCATGGTGAAGTCGGCGGATGAGATCCTGGCGTTCAAGTACATCGTCAAGAACACGGCGGAGCAGTGGGGCCAGACGGCCACCTTCATGCCCAAGCCGCTGTTCGGCGACAACGGCTCCGGCATGCACACCCACCAGTCGCTGTGGTTGGACGGCAAGCCGCTCTTCTTCGACGAGAACGGCTACGGCAACCTCTCCGACACGGCTCGCTGGTACATCGGCGGACTGCTCGCCCACGGCCCGGCAGTGCTGGCGTTCACGAACCCTTCGATCAACTCCTACCGACGCCTCGTCAAGGGCTACGAAGCGCCCGTCAACCTGGCCTACTCGGCTGGCAACCGCTCCGCTGCCGTGCGCATCCCGATCACGGGCTCCAACCCGAAGGCCAAGCGCATCGAGTTCCGCGTGCCGGATGCCGCGTCGAACCCGTACCTCGCTTTCGCCGCGCAGATGATGGCGGGCCTCGACGGCATCAAGAACCGCATCGAGCCGCTCGACCCGATCGACAAGGACCTGTACGAGCTGCCGCCCGAGGAGGCAAAGAACATCCCGCAGGTGCCGGGCACGCTCGAGGAGGCGCTCGTCGCGCTCGAGAAGGACCACGAGTTCCTGCTCGCGGGCAACGTGTTCACCAAGGACCTCATCGACACCTGGATCGCCTACAAGCGCGAGCACGAGATCCTGCCGATGGCGCTGCGGCCGCACCCGTACGAATTCGAGCTCTACTACGGCGTCTGACGCGCACCCTCAGCGGGGCCGGCATCCTTCGGGGCGTCGGCCCCGCTGTCGTGCCTACGGGCTCAACGGCTATGCCGCACCGATGTGCAGATATTCGACACGTGCGTGCGGCACGGCCGTTGAATCTCAGTCGTCGTAGAAGCGGTGATCGAAGACGCGGCGCGCCCGGCGGGTGACCGCGAGGTACCGCTCCTCCAGGGCGGCGGCGGAGCCGGCAGGCATGCCCAGCAGCCGGGCGACGGCCTCGAGCTCGCCGCGGTCCTCCGGCAGCAGATCGATCGAGCGGGCTCGCGCGAGCGCGAGAGCATTGCGGATGCGCGTAGCCAGCACCCAGGCATCGCGCAGCACCTGCGCATCGGGTTCGGAGATGAGATCGGCTCGGGCCGCCGCAGCGAGCGCCTCCAGCGTCGACGTGGTGCGCAGGCTCGCCTCGTGCCCCGCGTGGCGCAGCTGCAGCAGCTGCACGAGCCACTCGACGTCGCTGAGCGCCCCGTCGCCGAGCTTCAGGTGGCGGCGCCGATCGGCAGCCTGCGGCAGCCGCTCGGCTTCCACGCGCGCCTTGATGCGGCGCACCTCCCGCACCGATGAGGCCGGGAACTCTGCCGGGTACCGGAGCTCGTCGATGATCGCCATCAACTCATCCGCGAGGCCCGCATCACCGGCGAACGGCCGCGCGCGCAGCAGCGCCTGCGCCTCCCAGGGCTCCGACCAGCGGTCGTAGTACGCGCGGTAGCTGTCCACCGTGCGCACCAGCGGCCCCTGGCGCCCCTCGGGTCGCAGTCCAGCATCCAGCTCGAACGGCAGCGTCGGATCGTTGAGCGTCTCCTGCACCTTGCGCACCACGGTGGTCGCGGCTGCGACCGGGTCGTCGCCGCCGCGCGCGACGTGCATGACGTCGATGTCGCTGCCGAAGCCGATCTCGCGGCCACCGGTGCGGCCCATGGTGATGATGGCGAGCTCGAGCCCCTCAGGGCGGTGGAGCGTGACGGCGGCGTCGACGAGCGCCGCGGCGATCGCGGTGAGCGCAGCGCCGACCCCCGTCTCGTCGATGCGCTGCAGGGCACTGGCTATGGCCACCCGCAGATGCTCGCGGCGGCGCAGGCCGCGCAGCGCCCGCTGCAGCGCCTCGGGGTCTCCCTTGTGCCGGGTGAGCACGGCCGCGGCCTCCCCGCGCATCGCCTCCTCCGATCGCGGCCGCAGCTGCTCGTCGCCGTCGAGCCAGGAGGCCGACTCGGGGATGCGCTCCATGAGCGAGCCGATCAGCCGCGACGACGAGAGCAGATTCGTGAGCCTGCGCGCCGCCACAGGCGAGTCGCGCAGCATGCGCAGGAACCAGGGGCTCTCACCCAGGGCCTCGCTGAGCCGCCGGAACGCCAGCAGCCCCATGTCTGGCACCGCGCCCTCGGCGAACCAGCCCAGCAGCACCGGCAGCAGCAGCCGCTGGATCTGCGCGCGACGGGAGTGGCCGGCCGTGAGCTCGGCGATGTGGCCGAGCGCGCCCTTCGGATCGACGTAGCCCGATGCCTGCAGGCGTCGCTGCGCAGCCTCGGGCGTCAGCTGCACGTCGTCGCGGTCGAGCGAGGCGACCGCGCCGAGCAGCGGGCGGTAGAAGATGCGCTCGTGCAGGCTGCGCACCGCCCGCCGAACGGCCTGCCACTGCGCCACCAGCTCCTCGGCGCTGTCGATGCGGGCAGTGCGGGCGAGCCTGCGCAGCTCGTCGTCGTCCACGGGCATCAGGTGGGTGCGGCGCATGCGCCAAAACTGAATGCGGTGCTCGAGCACGCGCAGGAAGCGGTAGTGGTCGCTGAACTCGTCGCGATCGGTTCGGCCCACGATCCCCCTGACTGCAAGCGCGTCGAGCGCCTCGAGCGTGCCGCGCTGCCGCAGCGAGGGATCGTCGGCGCCGTGCACGAGCTGCAGCAGCTGGACCGTGAACTCGATGTCGCGCAGACCCCCGGGGCCGAGCTTCAGCTGCCGGCCCACCTCGTCTGCCGGGATGTGCTCCGTGACCCGCTCGCGCATCCGCTGCACCGAGTCGACGAAGCCGTCGCGGCTGGAGGACTCCCACACCAGCGAGCGCACGGCCGCGTCGTACGCGGCGCCCAGCTCGGCATCGCCGGCGATCGGTCGCGCCTTCAGCAGCGCCTGGAACTCCCACGACTTCGCCCAGCGCTCGTAGTAGGCGACGTGGGATGCGAGGGTGCGGGTGAGCGCGCCGTCCTTGCCCTCCGGGCGCAGGTTGGCGTCGACCTCCCACAGCGGCGGTGCGGCCTGGTACTGCTCGCAGGCCGCGGTGGTCTCGCGCGCGAGCAGCGTGGCGATCTGCGTCACCCTGCTCTCGTCGAGCTCGTCGTCGCCCTCAGCACCGGCTGCCACGCCGTGCACCCAGATGACGTCGACGTCGCTCAGGTAGTTGAGCTCGCGGGCGCCGGTCTTGCCCATGCCGATCACGGCCAGCTGCACGCGATCGGCCACGGTGCCGAAGCGCTCGCGCGCGACGGCGCGGGCGATGGCGATGCCCGCCTCGAGCGCGGCCGAGGCGAGATCGGCCAGCGCCGCCGAGACGGTGTCGACGCGCTCCTTCGGGTCGTCGAGCGCAAGGTCCCACGCGACCAGCTCCGCCAGATGCCTGCGGTAGCGGCCGCGCATCGCGGCGACCGCCTCCGCGTGGGGCAGCGTCGCCGCGAGCGGCTCCCGCCCCTGCTGCTGCGCGCCCACCGCCTCCAGCAGGCTCGCGCGATAGGCGGCCGCGCCCTCCGACTCCTGCGGGCGCATGACGACGTCGAGATCCTCCGGGTGCCGCTCCAGGTGCTCGGCGATGCCCTGCGACCCCCCGAGCACCCGCAGCAGCGACGTCCGCGCTGCGTCGTCACCCAGCGCATCCGTCAGATCGACCTGTGTCGACTCCCCATGGGCCCGCACCAGTCGCACGAGCATCTGCAGCGCAGTGTCGGGATCAGCCGTGCGGGCGCACTCGTCGACCAGGCCCCGCAGCGCCTCAGGCAGCTCCTGCCGGCAGGCCTCGGCCGCGCCGGGCTCGCGATACCCCAGGCGCGCCAGGCGCGTCCGCGGCGAGGGGATGCGCATGCGTCAGAGCGAGAGCAGGTTCGACTCGAGCTCGACCCTGGTGACCTGGTTGCGGTAGTTGCGCCAGTCCTCGCGCTTGTTGCGCAGGAAGAACGAGAAGACCTTCTCGCCCAGCGTCTCGGCGACGAGCTCCGACTCCTCCATCGCGGTCAGCGCCGCGTCGAGGCTGGTCGGCAGTGGCGTGTAGCCGAGCGCGCGGCGCTCCTTGTCGGAGAGCTGCCAGATGTCCTCCACCGCCTCGTCGGGCAGCTCGTAGCCCTCCTCGATGCCCTTGAGCCCGGCGGCCATCAGCACCGAGAACGCCAGGTAGGGGTTCGCCGCCGAGTCGAGCCCGCGGTACTCGACACGGGCCGACTGCGCCTTGTTCGGCTTCGACAGCGGCACGCGCACGAGCGCCGAGCGATTGTTGTGGCCCCAGCTGACGAAGCTGGGCGCCTCATCGCCGGCCCACAGTCGCTTGTACGAGTTGACGAACTGGTTCGTGACGGCGGTGAACTCAGGCGCGTGGTGCAGCAGCCCGGCGACGAACTGGCGCCCCATCTTCGAGAGCTGGTACTTGCCGCTCGGGTCGTGGAAGGCGTTGCGCTCGCCCTCGAACAGCGACATGTGGGTGTGCATCCCGCTTCCGGGCTGCCCTTCGAAGGGCTTCGGCATGAAGGTGGCGAAGACGCCCTCGGAGATGGCGACCTCCTTCACGATCGTGCGGAAGGTCATGATGTTGTCGGCGGTCGAGAGCGCGTCGGCGTAGCGCAGGTCGATCTCGTTCTGGCCGGGGCCGGCCTCGTGGTGGCTGAACTCGACCGAGATGCCGATGTCTTCGAGCATGCGCACGGATGCGCGGCGGAAGTCGTGCGCGGTGCCGCCGGGCACGTTGTCGAAGTAGCCGGCGCGGTCGACCGGCTCAGGGTGCCGCACATCGGCCGACTTCAGCAGGTAGAACTCGCACTCGGGGTGGGTGTAGAAGCTGAAGCCGCGATCGGCGGCCTTCGCGAGCGTGCGCTTGAGCACGTTGCGGGGGTCGGCTGCCGCGGGCTCCCCGTCGGGCGTGTAGATGTCGCAGAACATGCGCGCCGTGGGGTCGGTCTCGCCGCGCCACGGCAGCACCTGGAAGGTCGAGGGGTCGGCCTTGGCGATCACATCCGCCTCCGACGAGCGCGAGAGGCCCTCGATCGACGAGCCGTCGATGCCCATGCCCTCGCTGAAGGCGCCCTCGACCTCAGCCGGTGCGATCGCGACGGACTTGAGCGAGCCCAGCACATCCGTGAACCAGAGCCGCACGAACTTGACGCCGCGCTCCTCGATCGTGCGAAGCACGAAGTCCTGCTGCTTGTCCATCCCGGCCCCTCTCTCGCCTTCCCACAGGCTAGTGGTCGCGCCGCACGCAACGAGGCGCGCAGCCGTCCGCCGCGCGGCGCGGGTTAGGCTCGGTGGCATGGCATTCAGCGACAGCGCTCAGACCGCGCCCGGCGAGCCCCAGGAGGCCGCCGCGCCCTATGGCGGCGGGAGCGCGCCCCAGAAGCGCGTGCGCATCCGGCACTTCCAGAAGGCGAAGCAGGACGGCCTGAAGATCGTCGGGCTGACGAGCTACGACTTCCTCTCCGCGCAGGTGTTCGACAGCGCGGGCATCGACTTCCTGCTGGTGGGCGACTCGGCCGGCAACACCGTCTTCGGCTATGACACCACCCTGCCGGTGACGGTCGACGAGCTCATCCCGCTCACTCGCGCGGTCGCGCGGGCCGCGAAGCGCGCGCTCGTGGTCGCCGACATGCCCTTCGGCTCCTACGAGGTCAACGCCCGCGAGGCGCTGCACACCGCGATCCGCTTCATGAAGGAGACCGGTGCACACGCAGTGAAGATGGAGGGCGGCGAGCGCACGGCGGAGCAGATCCGCCGCGTCGTCGAGGCCGGCATCCCCGTCATGGGCCACGTCGGCTACACGCCCCAGTCCGAGCACGGCCTCGGCGGCCACGTCATCCAGGGCCGCGGCGAGGCGGGTGCCGAGCAGCTGCTGCGCGACGCGCGCGCGGTCGAGGAGGCCGGCGCGTTCGCGGTGGTGCTCGAGATGGTGCCCTCCGAGTCGGCCAAGCTCGTCACCGAGGCGCTCTCTATCCCGACGCTCTCGGTCGGCGCCGGTCCGCACTGCGACGGCCAGCTGCTGGTGTGGAGCGACTGGGCCGGCATGACCAGCGGCCGCATCCCCAAGTTCGTCAAGCAGTACGCGCAGCTCGCGCGGACGCTCGAGGCGGCCGCCGTCGCCTTCCGCGAGGATGTCGCCAGTGGCGCCTACCCGGCGCCAGAGCACGAGTACGAGTAGCCGGGGGCTGAGCACCGTGCGCATCGCGCTGCTGCTGCGGGGCGTGAACGTCGGCGGCGTCACGGTGCGCTCTGCCGACCTGCGCGCACTCCTCGCCGATGCGGGCATGGGTGAGGTGGCCACCGTGCTGGCCAGCGGCAACGCCGTGGTCACGGCGACGGATGCGTCGGCCGCGGCCGAGGTCGCCGAGGCCGCGCTGGCAGCGCGGTACGGCAGGCGCATCCGGGTGCTGGGAATCGCGATCGACGTGCTCGCCGATGTCGTCGCCGACTACCCCCACGCCGAGGACGACGAGCACACGCCCTACGTGGTGTTCGAGCTCGAGCCAGGGGTCGCCGTCGAGCTCGCGCAGCTCGAGCCCGGCGCCGGCGAGTCGATCGCGGCGGGCAAGCGCGGCGGCACCGGCGTCGTGCACTGGTCGAACCCGAAGGGCACGACGCTCACCAGCCCGTTCGCGAGGGCGCTCGAGCGCACCGCGAACGACCGCGTCACGACGCGCAACCTGCGCACGCTGCGGAAGGTGCTCGCCGCGGCGTGATCCGGCATGCTCAGCGGCCGCGCTCACCGGCCGGCGGTTCGAGTGCTGGCCACAGCACAACCGATTCGGTGATCGACAGCACGAGCCAGTCGTCATCGCTCGATCCCGCGACCAGCCGCACAACGAGGTCGACGAAATCCTGCGCCGCGCTCGTCATCTCGCGAGCGATGTCATCAATCGTCCTTGCCCCAGTCCTCCTCAGCGGCATCCTCCGCCGCCCAGGCGCGGGAGCGCTCCTTGATGATCTCGGGCGCGCGGGCGGCCTCATCGCGCGTCGCGAAGGGCCCGGCCCGGTCGTACCCGGGCGAGACCATGCCCTCCTCGACGACACCGGTCTCGAGGTTGTACCAGTACTCGGCAGCGTTCATGAGGCCACAGTGTAGGCCGAGCGGATGCGCAGCGCCCGACAACGTGCTCGGCGCTGCCGCCGCGGCTCGGCCGCTGCCTCGCTCCTAGGATGGAGGACATGCCCAAGGACGCCTCAGGTCACCTTCTCCCGGGCCGCATCGGCCCGCTGCGCCGGGTCGACCCATCCATCACCAGGCCCGAGTACGTCGGCAAGGCGGGCCCCGCGAAGCACACCGGCGGCGACGTGTACGACGACGAGGCGATCGAGCGCATCCGTGCCGCCGGCACCATCGCGGCCGACGCGATCGCCGCCGTCGGCGCTGCCGTACGGCCCGGCATCACCACCGACGAGCTCGACGCCATCGGGCACGACTTCGTCACCAGCCACGGCGCCTACCCCTCGACGCTCGGCTACCGCGGCTTCCCCAAGTCGGTCTGCTCGAGCGTCAACGAGGTCATCTGCCACGGCATCCCCGACGACACCGTGCTCGCGGAGGGCGACATCGTCAACATCGACATCACCGCCTACAAGGACGGCGTGCACGGTGACTCGAACCGCACGTTCATCGCCGGGCAGGCGAGCGACGAGGTGACGCAGCTGGTGGCGCGCACCGAGGAGTCGCTGCGGCGCGCGATCAAGGCGGCACTGCCGGGCAGGCGCGTCAACGTGATCGGCCGCACGATCGAGATGTACGCGAAGCGGTTCGGCTACGGCGTCGTGCGCGACTTCACCGGGCACGGCGTGGGCACCTCGTTCCACTCGGGCCTGATCATCCCCCACTACGACACCGACCGCTACGACGCCGAGATCGTGCCGGGCATGGTGTTCACGATCGAGCCGATGCTGACGCTCGGCACGCACGAGTGGGAGATGTGGGCGGATGACTGGACGGTCGTGACGAAGGATCGCTCGATCACCGCGCAGTTCGAGCACACGATCGTGGTGCGTGAGGGCGGCGCCGAGATCCTCACGCTGCCCTCGACCTGACGGCCCGCGCCTCGTCCGGAACCGATTCCGTGGCAGGATCGACGCCGTGAGCAAGTCGAAGAACCAGGCGGTCGGCGTCGACATCGGCGGAACCGGCGTCAAGGCGGCGCTCGTCGACGTCAAGCGCGGCGAGCTGCTGAGCGATCGCGTGAAGGTGCCGACGCCCGAGGGAGGCGAGCCGGACGCGATCCGAGACGCGGTGGTCGCGCTCGTCGACCGGCTCGGCGTCGCCGACGACACCCCGATCGGGGTGACCTTCCCGGCGATCGTGCACCACGGCCGCACCATGAGCGCCGCCAACGTGTCGAAGGCGTGGATCGGCCTCGAGGCCGAGCATCTCTTCGAGCAGGCGCTCGGTCGCGACATCCACTTCGCGAACGACGCGGATGCCGCGGGCTTCGCCGAGGACCACTACGGCGCCGCGAAGGATGCGTCGGGGCTCGTCATCATGACGACGCTCGGCACGGGCATCGGCGGCGCGCTGATCTACAACGGCGTGCTCATCCCCAACGCCGAGCTCGGCCACCTCGAGATCGACGGCCACAACGCCGAGTCGCAGGCCGCCAACAGCGCGCGCGAGCGCGAGAGCCTGAGCTGGGAGGCGTGGGCGGCGCGGCTGCAGCGCTACTACAGCCACCTCGAGTTCATCTTCTCGCCCGACCTCTTCGTGGTCGGCGGCGGCGTCTCGAAGTCGTCGGAGCTGTTCCTGCCGCTGCTCGACCTCAAGACGCCTATCGTGCCGGCGATGCTGCGCAACAACGCGGGCATCATCGGCGCCGCTGCGCTCGCGCGCGGCGTCTGACCCGCCCGCGGGCCCGGGCTGAGCACGCGCGGCTCGCTGCACCAACCGTTCTTGGTTTATCTGTGATTGCTTGTGCTTCTCTGCGTTTGCCTGCTACCGTGCTCACGAGGAGGCACCCATGCTCGCAACGCAGCGCCGCGACGAGATCGCCGCACGCATCCAGACCGAGGGCCGAGTGCTCGTGGCCGAGATCGCACAGGCGCTCGGCATCACGGCCGAGACCGTGCGCCGAGACCTCGACGCGCTGGAGAGCGCCGGCATCGCCCGTCGCGTGCACGGCGGTGCGGTCAGCGCGAGCCGCTCCAGCCTGATCGAGACCGCTGTCGCCGAGCGCGCTGATGCGAACGCCGACGGCAAGCGCCGCATCGCCAGGCTCGCTTGCCAGCGACTGCTGGCATCGGGCGCGACCAGCCTGCTGCTCGACGCGGGCACGACCACCGCGGCCCTCGCCGCCGAACTGGTGGCCACCTGGCCGCACACCCAGGCGCCCCGGCTCGTGGTCGCCACGCACTCCCCCGCGATCGCGCAGCTGCTCGCCGCACATCCCTCGATCGAGGTGCACGCGATCGGCGGCCGCATCCGCGCCGTCACCGGTGCCGCGGTCGGCGCACAGACCGTGCTCGCGATCGCCGCGCTGCGCCCCGACGTCGTCGTGCTCGGCACGAACGGCCTCGACAGCACCGGTGCCAGCACCCCCGACCCCGACGAGGCCGCGGTCAAGATGGCGATCGTCGCCGCCGGCCGCAGGGTCGCGCTGCTCGCGGACGGCTCGAAGCTCGGCGCCGCATCGCTCTGCCGCTTCGCCGCCCTCGAGCAGCTCGACGTGCTGCTCACCGATGCCGCGCCCGACGGTGCGATGGCAGCGGCGCTCGCCGAGGCCGGCTCCGAGGTGCTCGTCGCATGATCCTCACGCTCACCCTCAATCCCTCCATCGACCGCACCGTCGAGCTGCCGTCGCGGCTCGAGCGCGGCGCCGTGCAGCGCGCCGCTGCAGCCGCTGACGAGGTGGCTGCGGGCAAGGGCATCAACGTCGCCCGCGTGCTCGCCGCTGCCGGCGTGCCCGCTCGCGCGATCGTGATGGCGGGAGCCGACGACCGCTTCGCCGGGATGCTCGCAGCCGACGGCGTCGACGCCGTCTGCGTGCCGGTGGAAGCAGCCGTGCGCACGAACATCGCCCTCACCGAGGCCGACGGGACCACTACGAAGATCAACGAGCCCGGCGCACCCCTCGACGAGGGCGCCGTGGTGGCCATGCTCGACGCGGTGCGCGCGAACGCCGCTGCCGCCGACTGGCTCGTGATCGCGGGCTCCCTGCCGACGGGCGCCCGCCCCGAGATCATCGTGGATGCGATCGGTGCCGCGCGCGGGGCGCACGCCGGGATCCGCATCGCCGTCGACACCTCCGGCGCACCGCTCGCAGCAGCCATCGCCGCGGGTGGCATCGACCTCGCCAAACCGAACGACGAAGAGCTCGAGGAGCTGCTCGGCCTCGCACCGGGCACCATCGCAGACCGGGATGACGCAGCCGCAGCCGCCTGCGCACTCGTGGGGCGCGGCGTCGGCACCGTGCTGCTGACGCTCGGCGGAGCGGGCGCGATCCTGGCTGACGCCGAGCACGCGCTGCACGCCGTGCCGCCTCCGACGGAGGTGCGATCCACCGTCGGGGCAGGCGACGCGAGCCTCGCGGGATGGCTCATCGCCGCCGTCCGCGGCGATGACGCCGCGGGCCGCCTCCGCCAGGCCGTCGCGCACGGCTCCGCCGCCGCCGCGCTGCCCGGCACGGGCTTCCCCGCACCTGCCGACGCCGACGCCGCCCGCGTCGCCGTCGCATCCGTCACCACCACCGACATCCCTTCCACCGCAGCGGCTGCCGCCGCCGACCCACAGGAGCACTGATGCCCCAGATCCTCACCACCGACCTCGTCGCGCTCGACGCCGACCTCGGCGCCGACAAGGAGGCGGTGATCCGCTCGCTCGCCGCCCGTGCCGCGCGCACCGACCGCGTTGCCGACGGCGAGGGGCTCGCCGACGCCGTGCTCGAGCGCGAGGCGCTCACGCCCACCGGCATGGGGGCCGGCATCGCGATCCCGCACTGCAAGTCGGCGGCGGTCCGCGAGCCGAGTCTCGCCTTCGCGCGGCTCGACCCCCCGGTCGACTTCGGCGCCCCTGATGGACCGGCCGACCTGGTGTTCATGATCATGGCGCCCGACGGGGCCGCCGAGACGCACCTCGCCGTGCTGTCGCGCCTGGCCGGCTCGCTCATCGACGAGCAGTTCACCGGCGCGCTGCGCTCAGCCGCCTCGCCGCAGGAGGTCGTCGACCTCGTCGCGGGCGTCGTCGCCGACAAGGACGAGACCGATGCGCCGGCACTCGAGCAGGGCGCGCGCAGCATCGTCGCGGTCACAGCCTGCCCGACGGGCATCGCGCACACCTACATGGCGGCGGATGCGCTGCAGGCGGCGGGCGAGCGCGCCGGCGTGCGCGTCACGGTCGAGACGCAGGGCTCCAGCGGCACGAAGCGCCTCGACCCCGAGGTGATCGCGGCAGCCGACGCGGTGGTGTTCGCGGTCGACGTCGACGTGCGCGAACGCGGCCGCTTCGCCGGCAAGCCCTACGTGCAGGTGCCGGTCAAGCGCGGCATCGACGCGCCCGACGCGCTCATCACGGAGGCGCTCGGCTACGCCGACGACCCCTCCGGCCCCCGCTTGGCCGGTGACGCCGCGGGCGAGGCCTCGCAGCCGCAGGCGGGCGCGACCTCGATCGGCGGCTCGGTCAAGCGCGCGCTGCTGACCGGCGTGAGCTACATGATCCCGTTCGTCGCCGGTGGCGGCCTCCTGATCGCGCTGGGCTTCCTGCTCGGCGGCTTCCAGATCACGGATGTCGCGGGAGACGTCATCGTCCAGAATGCGCTCTGGGATCTGCCGGAGGGCGGCCTCGGCCAGTACCTGGGCGCGGTGCTGTTCTCGATCGGCAACGCATCGATGGCGTTCCTGGTCCCGGCGCTCGCGGGCTACATCGCCTACGCGATCGCCGACCGACCCGGCATCGCACCCGGCTTCGTCGCCGGTGCGGTCGCGCTGCTCATGAGCGCCGGCTTCATCGGCGGACTCGTCGGCGGCCTGCTCGCCGGTCTCGCTGCCTGGTGGATCGGCACCTGGCGGGTGCCGCAGTGGCTGCGCGGCCTGATGCCGGTGGTGATCATCCCGCTGCTCGCCTCGATCTTCGCCTCCGGCCTCATGGTGATGCTGCTGGGCGGCCCGATCGCGGCGCTCATGGTGGGCCTGACCGACTGGCTGAGCTCGCTCACGGGCACCGGCGTCGTGCTGCTCGGCCTGCTGCTGGGCACGATGATGGCCTTCGACCTCGGCGGCCCCATCAACAAGGTCGCCTATGGCTTCGCCGTCGCGGGGCTCAGCGCCGGCTCGCCCGAGAACCCCGCACCCTGGATGATCATGGCCGCGGTCATGGCAGCCGGGATGGTGCCGCCGCTGGGCATGGCGCTCGCGACAGCGCTCGACCGGCGCCTGTTCACCACCGCCGAGCAGCAGAACGGCAAGGCCGCGTGGCTGCTGGGCGCCTCGTTCATCTCGGAGGGCGCGATCCCGTTCGCCGCAGCCGACCCGCTGCGCGTCATCCCCGCATCGATCCTCGGCGCGGCGACCACCGGTGCCATCTCGATGGCGGCAGGCGTCACCAGCCAGGCGCCGCACGGCGGCTTCTTCGTCTTCTTCGCGATCGGCAACCTGCTGATGTTCACGCTCGCGATCATCGCCGGCACGATCGTGACCGCGCTCGCGGTCATCGCGCTCAAGCGCTGGGCGCGTCGCGCGCCGACGCCGGCGGAGGCCGAGCCCGCCCTCGTGGCCGCCTGAACGCATCCACTCGACACCGATCGCCCCGGGCATGAGCCTCGGGGCGATCGGTCGTGCGGGCGAATCGGCCGGCCGATACGCCGGGTTCTGTCGTGGACGGTCATCTCTCTACGGGACGCATTGCTGCGGCCCTCTAGCGACCTACCCGCGGATGGGACGAGCCGCCCCGTGATCCGCTGTCTGGTCTTGCTCCGGGCGAGGTTTGCCTAGCCGCGGCGCTCGCACGCCGCGCTGGTGGGCTCTTGCCCCACCGTTTCACTCCTGGCCTGCCGGGGCCCGAAGGCCCTGGCAGGTGGACCTGCTCTCTGTTGCACTTTCTCGCGGGTTGCCCCGGGTGGACGTTATCCACCGCCCTGCTCTGCGGAGCCCGGACGTTCCTCGGCGCGGAGCTGGAGCCCCGCGACGCGACCGCCTGGCCGACCGATTCGCTGCATCCAGGATACCGGCAAGCGGCCCGCTCAGCGCGGCAGCTGCTTGCGGTAGTAGGCCGTCGCGTGCAGCGGCCGGCCGCCGAAGCGCGAGAACTGCCTGGCCGAGCTGGGATTCTGCCGCCCCACATGCGTCGAGCGCAGCCGCGCGCAGCCGCTGTCGGCGAGGTTCGCGTGCAGGCGGCGGCTCAGCAGCGTGACGATGCCCTTGCCCTGCGCGTCCGGCAGCGCACCCTGGATGACCAGCACCGCATCCGACCGCAGCTCGCTTCGGTGCCGCACGAACCGCCACCGCTCGCGGACTCCCCAGCGGCCTCCGGAGTCCTGCAGCACGGGCGTGGCGTCGAGCACCGCGAAGACGAACCCCACCGGCTGCTCCTCCTCGTCGCGCGCGATCAGGAACAGGCCGGGCTCGTGCAGCAGCCACAGGCCCGCGAACTGCGACCGCAGCTCGTCGCGCGTGAAGGGCGTGAAGTAGGGCAGCTGGGCGAAGGAGTCGTTGAGCAGCGGCAGCAGCGCCCGCAGCCCGCGCGCGAGCCCGAAGCGCGTCACCTCGTCGATGCGGATGCCGGCGCGGTCGAGCTCTGCGACGCTCGGACCGTCGCCCTCGAGCACCTCGACCACCCAGGTGTCGCCCTCGTACCAGCGCTCCATGCCGCGCGCCTCGAACGCCGAGGGCATCCACTCCGGGTTCCACGGCGAGTCGGGGAAGCCGCGCTCATCGAAGCCCGCAGTGATGAGCCCGCCGGACTGGTTCGGCAGCAGCTGCGCGGGGCCGAAGAGCTCACTCGCGCCCGCCGCGGCCGCGCGCCGCTCGATGTCGTCCAGCAGCGCGTCGAGGACGGATGCGTCGGGTGCCGCGAGTGCGCCGAAGACGAGTGCGCGGGTGCCGAGCCGGGCATCGAGGCGGTCATCCCGGTGCACGATCGCGCGGCCGACGGGCCTGCCGTCGTCGTCGCGCGCGAGCAGCAGCGTGATCGGGTGCCGGTGGGCCGAGGTGCCGCGGAACCACGCGCGCACCGTGCGCTCTCGCAGCGGCACCGCACGGCCCTCGTGGGTCGCCCTGCCCAGGCGGATGAACTCGGCGAGGGCGGCCTCATCGGCGACCTCCACCACGTCCATCGGCGCACCCCCTCCGCTGAAGATCGTACGACGAGGGCGCCGGTGGCGGGCGGATGCGTGGGGCTAGATGCCGCTCTCGTCCGTGCGCACGAGGATGGCCGAGGAGTTCGGGTCGAGCAGCACGTCCTCATCGGCCGCCTGGCGGATCTCGTGCAGCTCGGCCGCGGTCAGCTCGACGCCGGAGGCGACCGAGGTGCGACGCTGCAGCAGCGTCGCGCCGATGCCGTAGCGCTCGCGCTGCCGATCGTAGAGCGCCAGCAGATCGGCCGGCACCTGGGCGGCACGCTCGCCGCGCTCGCCGCGCGCGGCCTCCAGCTGCTGCTCGAGGTCGGCGGCGACGAGCTCGCGCTCGGCGGCCAGCCGGTCGCGCTCGGCCCGCGCCGTCTCCGCCTCGCGACGCGCCTCGGCGAGCGCGGTCGCCGCGTCCTCCTGCTGCTGCATCGCCTCGAGCTCGAGATCCTCCAGGTCGCCCTGGCGGCGCTCGAGCGTCTCGTTCTCGTGCTCGGTGGCCGTCGCGGTCTTGGCGTCGGTGATCGTCGGGAGTCGGTCGCGGTTGCGCTGCAGCCGCGCTCGGACGACCTGCACGTCGCTCTCGATGCGGGCGACCTCCGCAGTGGCGTCGTCGTGCGCGCCGAGCCGCTCGAGCACGGTGCGATCCAGCGCCGACAGCTCGGTGTCGAGCTCCTCGATGCGCTGCGTCTGCGGCAGCGACCTGAGCTTGCCCTGCAGGCGCACGATCAGCGTGTCGGCCTCCTGCAGGGTCAGCAGTCGCCGCTGGTCGTTCGGGGTCGCCTTCAGTGCCATGCCTGCTCCTCCTGCGGGACCGCGAAGTCCCATGGGTCTGTCCTGATCTCGCTCACCAGCACCTCGACGCCGGGCAGCGCAGCGCGCAGCTGCTCGGCGGCCGGCCGCAGCCACAGCGACTCGCTCGCCCAGTGGGAGACGTCGACGAGCGCCGGCCCCTCCCCTGCGGCGTGCCGCTCCTTCGCGTCGGACGCCGGGTGATGGCGCAGGTCGCTCGTGATGTAGACGTCGGCGCCGGTGACGGCGCGCTCGCGCAGCAGCGAGTCGCCCGCGCCGCCGCAGATGGCGACGCGACGCACCTGCCGCTCGGGGGCGCCCGCGGCGCGCAGACCGCCGGCGACGGCGGGCACCAGCTCGGCGAGCCGTCGCACCAGCTGCGCCAGCGTCGTGGGCGCAGGCAGGTCGCCGACCCGACCGAGCCCCTTGGCCGCATCCACCCGGTTGACGACGATCGGCACGGCATCGACCAGGCCGAGCATCGAGGCCAGCTCGCCGCTCGTGCCGCGGTCGACCGCGTCGGCGTTGGTGTGGGCCGCGAGCAGCGCGACGCGCTCGCGCACGAGCCGGGTGATCACGCGGCCAGCGGGGTTGGTGGCGGCGACGCTCGTGGCGCCGCGCAGCAGCAGCGGATGGTGCACGAGCAGCAGGTCGGCGCCGACCTCGACAGCCTCGGCGGCGGTCGCGCCGACCGCGTCGACGGCGAGCAGGATGCGCTGCACCTCGTCGGCCGGATCGCCCGCGACGAGCCCGACGGCGTCCCAGTCCTCGGCGGTGGCGGCGGGCCAGAGCGACTCCACCGCCAGCTGCACATCGGCGACGCTGGTCATGCACTCCATCCTACGGATGCGCGAGGCTCGTCCCGGCCGGTGGCAGAATGGTGCACGGGCGGTTGGCGCAGCTGGTAGCGCACTTCGTTTACACCGAAGGGGTCGCCGGTTCGAGCCCGGCACCGCCCACCACCGGCTGCTCGCGCCTCGCTACGCCAGCTGCGCGAGCGCCTCGCGGTACGCACCCATGTCGCGCGACTCGGAGGGACTGACGCGGAAGTGCGCTGCGATGCGCCCCTCGCGGTCGATGACGTAGGTCGCACGGGTGGCCGCGCCGCGCTCGGGCAGGAAGGCGTCGTAGGCCTGCGCCACCTCGCCGTGCGGCCAGAAGTCGCTCAGCAGCGGGAACGTGAGCCCCTCCTGCTCGTGGAAGACGCCGAGCGAGGCCGCGGTGTCGACCGAGACGCCGTACACCTGCGCCTCCGCGCCCTGGAAGTCGGCCAGCTCGTCGCGGATCGAGCACAGCTCGCCCGTGCAGCGGCCGGTGAAGGCCGCCGGGTAGAACACCAGCACCACGGGGCGGCCGCGGAGCTCGGAGAGCGTGACCGCCTCACCCGTGTGGTCCCTGAGCGTGAAGTCGGGTGCCTCGTCGCCGATCTGCAGTGCCATGCGTCCTCTTCTCTCCAGCGGCCTCGCCGCATCCTCATCGTGCCAGAGCGTGCGCTCCGCGAGACCTCGCGGGCACGGCTCGGTCGATATGGTGGAGGTTGCGGGCGCCGACACCCAGGCGCGCCTCCAGATCGACGTCAGGAGCTTCGGTGCTGAACGACCAGGACCCCTACTCGGGCCACACCAACGATGCAGACCCGAGCGAGACCGCTGAGTGGCAGGAGTCGCTCGACCAGCTCGTCGCGGCGCACGGTCCGCAGCGCGGTCGGGAGATCATGCTGAGCCTGCTCAAGCGCTCGAAGGAGCTGCACCTGGGCGTGCCGATGGTGCCGACCACCGACTACCTCAACACCATCGCGGCCGAGGACGAGCCCGAGTTCCCCGGCGACGAGCAGCTCGAGCGCACCTACCGCCGCTGGATCCGCTGGAACGCCGCGATCATGGTGCACCGCGCGCAGGCGCCCGGCATCGGCGTGGGCGGCCACATCTCGACCTACGCCTCCTCCGCCGCCCTGTACGAGGTGGGCCTCAACCACTTCTTCCGCGGCTACGACCACCCCGGTGGCGGCGACCAGATCTTCTACCAGGGCCACGCATCCCCCGGCATGTACGCACGCGCGTTCCTCGAGGGCCGCCTGAGCGAGACGCAGATGGACGCCTTCCGGCAGGAGAAGTCGAAGGCGCCCAACGGCATCCCCTCCTACCCGCACCCGCGCATGATGCCCGACTTCTGGCAGTTCCCGACGGTGTCGATGGGCATCGGCCCGATCAACGCGATCTACCAGGCGCAGGCCAACCGCTACCTCGCCAACCGCGGCATCAAGGATGTCGCCGACTCGCAGGTGTGGGCGTTCCTGGGCGACGGCGAGATGGACGAGGTCGAGTCGCGCGGCGCGCTGCAGCTGGCCGCGAACGACGGCCTCGACAACCTGAACTTCGTCATCAACGCCAACCTCCAGCGCCTCGACGGCCCGGTGCGCGGCAACGGCAAGATCATCCAGGAGCTGGAGTCGTTCTTCCGCGGCGCCGGCTGGAACGTCATCAAGGTCGTCTGGGGCCGCGAGTGGGACTCGCTGCTGGCGAACGACCACGAGGGCGCGCTCCGCGACCTCATGAACGCCACGCCCGACGGCGACTACCAGACCTACAAGGCGGAATCCGGGCTGTTCGTCCGCGAGCACTTCTTCGGCCGCGACCCCCGCACGCTCGAGATGGTCAAGCACCTGAGCGACAACGAGATCTGGGCGCTGAAGCGCGGCGGCCACGACTATCGCAAGGTCTACGCGGCGTACAAGGCCGCGACCGAGCACAAGGGCCAGCCGACCGTCATCATCGCGAAGACCGTCAAGGGCTACGGGCTGGGCAAGAGCTTCGAGGGCCGCAACGCGACCCACCAGATGAAGAAGCTCACGCTCGACGACCTGAAGTCGTTCCGTGACTCGATGCAGCTCGACATCTCCGACAAGCAGCTCGAGGCCGACCCGTACCGACCGCCGTACTTCCAACCCGGCGCCGACTCGCCCGAGATCGAGTACATGCTCGAGCGCCGCCGCGAGCTGGGCGGCTTCACGCCCGAGCGCAGGGCGAAGCACACGATCATCCCGCTGCCGGGGGACAAGTCCTACGAGATGCCCAAGAAGGGCTCCGGCAAGCAGGAGATCGCCACCACCATGGCGTTCGTCCGGCTGCTCAAGGATCTGCTGCGCGACAAGGGCTGGGGCGAGCGCATCGTGCCGATCATCCCCGACGAGGCGCGCACCTTCGGCATCGACGCGTTCTTCCCGACGGCGAAGATCTACAACCCCAAGGGCCAGAACTACACCTCGGTCGACCGCGACCTGCTGCTGAAGTACCGGGAGGCGCCCGACGGCCAGATCGTGCACGTCGGCATCAACGAGGCAGGCGCGGTCGCGGCGTTCACCGCCGCCGGCACGTCGTACTCGACGCACGGCGAGCCGCTCATCCCGATCTACGTCTTCTACTCGATGTTCGGCTTCCAGCGCACCGGCGACTCCATCTGGGCGGCCGCCGACCAGATGACGCGCGGCTTCCTCATCGGTGCCACCGCTGGTCGCACGACGCTCACGGGTGAGGGGCTGCAGCACGCCGACGGCCACTCGCCGCTGCTCGCCTCGACCAACCCGTCCGTGCTGGCGTACGACCCGGCCTACGGCTACGAGATCGCGCACCTGGTGCAGCACAGCCTCGAGCGCATGTACGGCGAGAGCCCGGAGAACGTCATCGTCTACATGACGGTCTACAACGAGCCGATCGTGCACCCGGCCGAGCCGGAGAACGTCGATGTCGAGGGCATCCAGCGCGGCATCCACCGCGTCTCGACCAGCGATCACCACCCGCTCAAGGTGCAGCTGCTCGGCTCGGGCGTCGCGCTGCCGTGGCTGCACCACGCGCAGGAGCTGCTCGGCAGCGACTGGGGCGTCTCGGCCGACATCTGGTCGGTCACCTCCTGGAGCGAGCTGAGGCGCGACGGCCTGGCCGCCGACGAGCACAACTTCCTCAACCCGCAGGAGCCCGCCAAGGTGCCGTACGTCACGCAGCGCCTGTCCGAGGCCGAGGGCCCGTTCGTGGCCACGACCGACTACATGCGCGCCGTCCCGGACCAGATCCGCGAGTGGGTGCCCGGCGACTACGCGACGCTCGGCGCCGATGGCTTCGGCTTCTCCGACACGCGCTCGGCCGCCCGCCGGTTCTTCACCATCGACAGTCACTCGGTGGTCGTGCGCGCCCTCGACGCGCTCGCGCAGCAGGGCAAGGTGCCGCTGGGCATGGTGATGCAGGCGATCGACAAGTACAGCCTGCACGACGTGAACGCGGGCCAGTCGGGCACCGGCGGCGGCGACGCGTAGGGGTCCGGCGCTGGCTGAGCAGGAGGAGCTGAAGCCGCAGCAGCTCGCGTGGCTGCGGCGCATCTCCGGCGACCTGTCGACTCAGGTGACCCGGGCGCTGGATGACCGGCTCCCCTGGTACCGCACGATGCCGCCCTCGCGGCGCAGCGCGGTGGGCCTGGTGGCGCAGTCGGGCATCACCTCATTCATCGCCTGGCACGAGGATCCCGAGGCGCAGCCCTGGATCGCGGCGGATGTCTTCGCGGCCGCGCCCAGGGAGCTGCTGCGCAGCGTGAGCCTGCAGCAGACGCTGCAGCTGATCCGCACGACCGTGGCGGTGTTCGAGGAGCGCATCGGCGACGCCGATCCCGCCATGCGCGAGCCGATCCTGCGCTACTCGCGCGAGATCGCGTTCGCCGCGGCCGACGTCTACGCGCGCGCGGCCGAGTCCCGCGGCCTGTGGGATGCGCGGCTCGAGGCCCTCGTGGTCGACTCCATCCTCACCGGCGAGCACGACGACGAGCTGCCCAGCCGCTCGGCCGCGCTCGGCTGGCACGGGCGCGGCGAGTGCGCCGTGCTGGTCGGCCTTGCGCCGCGCACCGTCGACGTCGACGTCATCCGCCGCAAGGCGAGGCATGCCGGATGCGACGTGCTGATCGGAGTGCAGGGCACCCGGCTGGTGGTCGTGATCGGCCGGGCCGCGCCGAGCACCGACGAGCCGGTCGCGGAGGCGCCCGAGCACGAGCCGATCGACTTCCTCGCCATCGCCGCGCAGCTCGCCGAGGGCTTCGGCGAGGGGCACCTGGTGCTCGGCCCGCCGGTGCCCAGCGTCGTGGAGGCGGCGCGCAGCGCGAGGGCCGCGCTGGCGGGCTTCGCCGTCGCTGACGCGTGGCGCCGCACGCCGCGCCCGGTGCGCGCCGACGACCTGCTGCCCGAGCGTGCGCTGGCCGGCGACCCGCTTGCCCGCACCGATCTGGTGCGCGGCATCTACCAGCCGCTGCGCGACCACTCGAGTGACCTGCTCGCGACGCTCGCCTGCTACCTCGACACCGGCCGCTCGCTCGAGGCGACGGCCCGCGAGCTGTTCGTGCACCCGAACACGGTGCGCTACCGCCTCAAGCGCATCAGCGAGATCATCGGCTGGGACGCCACCGGCGCCCGCGAGGCCCTCGCGCTGCACACCGCGATCATCCTCGGCTCCGTCCAGGACGCCACGCGCGACCGCACCCAGCGGCAGCCGCAGCCGACCCGTCATGCCCCGCGCGGCAAGGGCCCGGTGGCAGGATGAGACCCGTGATCGTCATCGTCGCGCCCGGCCAGGGTTCCCAGAAGCCCGGCTTCCTCGCTCCCTGGCTGGAGCTGCCCGGCGTGCCGGAGCGTCTCCGCTCGCTCAGCGAGGCCGCCGGCGTCGACCTGGTGGAGCACGGCACCGTCTCCGACGCCGACACCATCCGCGACACGCTCGTCGCGCAGCCGCTCATCGTCGCCGCCGGCATCCTGACGCTCGACGCGCTCGGCGACCGCGCAGCGCTCGCGAGCGGCTTCGCGGGGCACTCGGTGGGCGAGATCACCGCCGCGGTCGCCGCCGGCGTGCTGCTGCCCGAGGATGCCATGGCGCTCGTCGGCGAGCGCGCTCGTGCGATGGCGGATGCGGCAGCCAAGACCCCGACGGGCATGGCCGCCGTGCTCGGGGCCGATGAGGCGGCGCTCGAGGCGCGGCTGGCCGAGCTGGGCCTGCAGCCGGCGAACTACAACGGCGGCGGCCAGATCGTCGTCGCCGGCGCGCTGGACGCGCTCGCCGCGCTGGCCGAGGCTCCGCCCGAGCGCGCACGCGTCATCCCGCTGCAGACCGCCGGAGCCTTCCACACCGACTACATGGTGCCCGCCGTCGAGCGCTTCCGCGCGCAGGCCGCCGCCACGGCGACGACCGACCCGACCACGACGCTCTGGACGAACCGGGACGGCGGCGTGGTCGCATCCGGCACCGAGTTCCTCGAGCTGATCGTCGGCCAGGTCTCGAGCCCCGTGCGGTGGGACCTGTGCATGGCCGGTTTCGCCGAGGCCGGCGTGACCGGCATCGTCGAGCTCGCGCCCGCCGGCGCGCTCACCGGCCTCGCCAAGCGCGGCCTGCGCGGCGTGCCCGCCGTCGGCATCACGACCCCTGACGACCTGGAGGCAGCCGTCGCGCTGCTGGAGAGCGGAGCGGCAGCATGACGACGTTGAAGAGCCTTCCCACTCGAGCCGGATCGCGCATCCTCTCGGTGGGTGCCGCGCGCGGCGACCGCCTGGTGCCCAACGACGAGCTCGTCGGCCCGATCGACTCCTCCGATGAGTGGATCCGGCAGCGCACCGGCATCGCCACGCGCGCTCGCGTCTCGGACGGCAGCGAGGCGGTCGACCTCGCCGAGCGGGCCGCGAAGGAGGCCATCGAGCGCGCCGGCATCGACGGCTCGCAGCTCGACGCGGTGATCGTCTCGACCATCAGCAACACGGTGCAGACGCCGTCCATGGCGGCGCTGCTCACCGAGCGCGTCGGCGCCACGCCTGCCCCCGCCTTCGACATCTCGGCCGCGTGCGCCGGCTACGCCTACGGCGTCGCGCAGGCGGACGCGCTCGTGCGCAGCGGCATGGCCGAGCACGTGCTCGTGGTCGGCGTCGAGAAGCTCTCGGAGGTGGTCGACCCGACCGACCGCTCGATCAGCTTCCTGCTCGGCGACGGCGCGGGCGCGGTCGTGGTCGGCGCCGCGGACGAGCCCGGCATCAGCCCCTCCGTGTGGGGCTCGGACGGCTCCCACTGGGAGACCATCAGGATGACCAACACGCTCGGTTCCATGCGCGACGGCGCGCCCTGGCCGACGCTGCGGCAGGACGGCCCGACGGTCTTCCGCTGGGCCGTGTGGGAGATGGCGAAGAAGGCCCGCGAGGCGCTCGACGCCGCCGGCATCGAGCCGGGCGACCTGGCCGCCTTCATCCCCCACCAGGCCAACATGCGCATCATCGACGAGTTCGCCAAGCAGCTGAAGCTGCCGGACACCGTCGCGATCGCGCGCGACATCGAGACGACGGGCAACACATCCGCCGCCTCGATCCCGCTCGCGATGCACCGCCTGCTCGAGGAGCAGCCCGAGCTCTCGGGTGGCCTCGCGCTGCAGATCGGGTTCGGCGCCGGGCTCGTGTACGGCGCCCAGGTCGTCGTGCTCCCCTAGACTCAACCCGTCCAATCCATCAGAAGGAGACACCCCATGGCATTCACCAAGGACGAGGTCCTCGCCGGACTCGCCGACCTCGTGAACGACGAGACCGGCATCGCGACCGAGAACGTGCAGCTCGAGAAGTCGTTCACCGACGACCTCGACATCGACTCGATCTCGATGATGACGATCGTCGTGAACGCCGAGGAGAAGTTCGACGTCAAGATCCCCGACGACGAGGTCAAGAACCTCAAGACCGTGCAGGACGCCGTCGACTACATCACGGGCGCACAGGCCTGAGCCCCACGTTCATCGAACGCGCGTGCGGCCGGGCGACCGGCCGCACGCGGCATCTGCGAGGAGAGTCATGACGAAGAAGATCGTCATCACCGGCCTGGGCGCGTCGTCGCCGCTGGGCGGCACCATGCGCGAGAGCTGGGAGGCGCTGCTGGCCGGCGAGTCCGGCGCGCGCACGCTCGAGCACGACTGGGTCGCGCAGTACGAGCTGCCGGTGACGTTCGCCGCGCAGGCGAGGGTGCGCCCCGACACGGTGCTCGAGCGGCCGGTGGCCAAGCGGCTCGACCCCTCGAGCCAGTTCGCGCTGGTGGCGGCCAAGGAGGCGTTCGCCGACGCGGGCTCCCCCGAGCTGCCGTCCGAGCGCCTCGGCGTCGACTTCTCCACCGGCATCGGCGGTCTCTGGACCCTGCTCGACGCCTGGGACACGCTGCGCGAGAAGGGCCCGCGCCGCGTGCTGCCCATGACCGTGCCGATGCTGATGCCGAACGGCCCATCCGCGGCCATCTCCATGCACTTCCAGGCGCGCGCCTACGCGCGCACCGTCGCCTCCGCCTGCGCCTCCAGCACCGAGGCGCTCGTGAACGCCTTCGAGCACCTGCAGGCGGGGCTCGCCGACGTCGTGATCGCGGGCGGCAGCGAGTCGGCGATCCACCCCATCACGCTCGCCTCCTTCTCGTCCATGCAGGCGCTCTCGCGCCGCAACGACGACCCGGCCACCGCATCCCGCCCCTATGACGTCACCCGCGACGGCTTCGTCATGGGCGAGGGCGCGGCCGCGCTCGTGCTCGAGACCGAGGAGCACGCGCTCGCCCGCGGCGCCCGCATCTACGCGGAGCTCGCCGGCGGCGGCGTCACCGCCGACTCGCACCACATCACCGCGCCAGAGCCAGAGGGCCTGGGCGCCAGCCGTGCCGTGCAGCTGGCGCTCGAGCACGCGGAGGCCAGCGCCGACGACGTCACGCACATCAACGCGCACGCCACCTCCACGCCCGTCGGCGACGTGGCAGAGGTGCGCGCGCTGCACCGCATCTTCGGCGACCGCATCAGCGAGATCCCGGTCTCGGCGACGAAGGCGGCGCACGGCCACCTGCTGGGCGGCACGGGTGCGCTCGAGGCGGCCTTCACCGTGCTCGCGCTGCACGAGCGCAGCGCTCCCCCGACCATCAACGTGACCGAGCAGGACCCGGAGGCGCCGCTGCGCATCTCCGGCACCCCCATCCCGCTGGGCGAGGGACCGCAGCTGGCCGTGTCGAACTCGTTCGGGTTCGGCGGCCACAACGCGGTGGTGGCGATCCGCTCGGTCTGAGCCGACACGTAGCCGAGGCCCCCGCTGTACGCAGCGGGGGCCTCAGCGGTCTGGGGGGGGCGGCGTCAGCCGACGCGGTGCAGCGCGATGACGGGCGAGCCGTCGGAGGCGTGCCGGTAGGACTCCAGCTCGCGATCCCAGGCGCCGCCCATGGCGTCGTCGAGCGCCGCGAGCAGCGCGCGGGCATCGGGCCCTGCGGCCTCGATGGCGCCGCGGAGGCGCTCCTCCGGCACCACGAGAGAGCCTGCGGCGTCGATGCGCTGGGCGCTGATGCCGAGCCGCGGCGTGTGCATCCAGCGCATGCCGTTGCTGCCGGGCGTCGGATCCTCGGTCACCTCGAACCGCACGTCGCGCCAGCCCGCGAGGGCGGAGGCGATCGCGGCACCGGTGCCGACGGGGCCGCTCCAGTGCACCTCGGTGCGCTCCATGCCCGGCTCGACCGGCTGCGGCTGCCAGATGAAGCGCAGCGCGTCGCCGACGGCCTGGCCGATCGCCCACTCCAGATGCGTGCGCATCGCGCGCGGGGACGCGTGGATCCAGGCGACCCCCGCGGTGGTGGCGGAGCGTCGCCTGAGCGTGTTCGCAGCAGTCATCGTCTCTCCCTCGTTCGATGCGACTTCCCCATCGGTCGAACCGGGCTCGAGACGCCCTGAGTGTCTCACATGGCGTGCGGGAGTGACAAGCCTGTCATTCGCCTGTAAAGACCGGCCGCTGCTCCCCCGCGCGGATCGGGAAGGCGAGCCGGTTGCCGGCCGGCGGCAGCGGGCAGTTGTACTGGTCGCTCATCGCGCACGGCGGCACGATGGCTCGGTTGAAGTCGAGGTCGACCGTGCCGTCGTGCCGCGGGCGCACGAACAGGAAGCGCCCCACGTCGTAGGTCTCCTCGCCCGTCGTCGCGTCGGCGAAGACGATCTGCAGGCTGTCGCCGTCGGGCAGCGCGACGAGCTCGACCTGCTCGCCCTCGTGCTCGAAGCGGATCGTGCCGGGCGACGTCGCTCGGCGCAGCGACCCGCCCTGCGACTTGCCGTACTCGAAGTCGACGCCGCCCTCGACCGGCTCGTAGGTGCCCTGCACGTGCCACGCCGGATCGAAGTCGAAGGCGGTGATCTGCTCGAAGCCGCGCTCGGTCGCCGCCTCCGCATCCCACACGCGCAGCGCGAAGCGGCCCTTGAAGTCGGGGCCGATCACGAAGGCCGTGCGGCGCTCGTCGAAGCGCACCGTGCTGGGCGTCATCGACTCCTGCGCGTAGACGCTCACCGTGCCGTCGACGGTCTCGCCGTCGACGACGATCTCGGCTGACGCATCCGCCGTCACCTGCAGGCCGTCGCCCGTCGGCGAGGGCGCCCAGCTGCCCGCGACACCCTCGACCTCGGTGGCCTCCGAGACCCACGCGGTGGTCGTCAGCGCGAGCGCCCCCTGGGGCGCGCGCACGCTCTGGTCGCGCTTGCGGCGGAAGGCCTCATGCTGCGCGATGGCGGCGTCGGCGGGAGCGGTCACGGCAGAGTCGATCATGCCCCGAGTCTACCGAGGACCACCGGGTGGGAGCGGCCGTCAGGGGCCTCGCGTACGGTCGTGCCATGCAGACCTCCCCCGCCCTCGGCCTCGTCCTCCCGCCCGATCAGGCGCCGGAGCGATTCCTCGATGTCGCCCGCGCCGCCGATGCCGCCGGCGTCGGCGAGCTCTGGCTCTGGGAGGACTGCTTCGGGCAGTCGGGCACCTCGACAGCGGCCGCCGTGCTCGCCGCGACCGAGCGCATCCGGGTGGGCATCGGCCTGCTGCCGGTGCCGCTGCGCAACGTCGCACTGACCGCGATGGAGATCGCCACGATCGCGCGCATGTTCCCCGGCAGGCTGCTGCCGGGCATCGGCCACGGCGTGCTCGAGTGGATGGCGCAGGCCGGCGTGCGCGAGGCATCGCCGCTCACGCTGCTCACCGAGCACGCCACCGCGCTGCGCACGCTGCTCGCGGGCGACGAGCTGAGCGTCGACGGCCGCTACGTGCACCTCAATCGCGTGCAGCTGCGCTGGCCGCCGCACGAGGTGCCGCCGCTGCTGATCGGCGGCGTCAAGCCGAAGACGCTGGCACTCGCGGGCGAGCTCGGCGACGGCGTGCTGCTGACGAGCGACGCGGCACCGGAGGAGCAGCTCGAGGTGACGAGGGCCGCGATCGCGACCGTGCGCGAGGCCCGCGCGGCGATCGGTCTCGACCTGCCCTACGCGATCGTGCTGTTCGCGAGCGTGCAGGCGGATGCGTCGCCGTCAGAGATCGCGCGGCTCGCGGCCGAGTACGGTGCGCTGGGCGTGACGAGCCTGGGGCTGATCGCCATGGACCGCGACGGGCGGATCGACGCCGGCGACGGGATCCTGCGGCTCGCCGAGACGATCGGCGCCGCGGTCGCCTGAGCCGCTCGCTGCCGCGGGCGCCCGAGACACCTGCTGCCTAGGCGTTGCGCCCGCGCGCCGCCACCCGCCAGCGCGCCGCGGGCTCGCGGTCGTCGCCGCGGTCGTAGACGACCAGCTCGTCGACCATGTTGACCGCGATGCAGACGTGGTTCGGCACGACGCGCACAACGCTGCCGAGCGCCGGCAGCGCACGGGATCCGCTCGGCAGCTCGACGACCGCATGGTGCTCGCTCAGCTGCACGACGCGCGCCTCGGGGTGATCGAGCAAGCGCCCGTGGCCGCTCGCCCAGGTGGCGCGATCCGGGCCGAGCACCTTCGAGCCGGCGTCCAGCACCAGCCGCCCGCCCGCGTGCGAGACGACGGTGGCATGGCACGTGAGGGCGATCTCCTCGGGCTGCGCTGAGCCGAGCTCCCACTGCTGCGCGTCGCCGAAGACGGTCACGCCCGGGCGCAGCTCGTTCACCGGTGAGTCGATCTCGAGGGCAGCGGCGAGGCTGGGGGTCGACCCGCCGGAGATCACCATCGGCTCGACGCCGGCATCGCGCAGCGACGCCGCAGCTCGCGTGAGCGCATCCGCCTCGTCGCGGGCCGCGCGCTCGCGCGCCTCGGGCGCGTAGGCGTGGCCGGGGAACGAGAAGACCCCCTCGACGTCGACGCCCGCCTGCACCGCGGCCGAGGCGACTTCCCCTGCTGCTGCCGGAGCGCATCCGGAGCGGTGATGGCCGGCATCGACCTCCACGCGCGCCGAGACGCGGCCGGCGAGGCCCGCGTGGACAAGCCGGACGACGCCCTCGAGCGAGTCGACGCCGACCGAGATCGCCGCACCGCGCGCGGCGAGCGCGCTGAGCCTGGCGGCCTTGTCCGCGTCGATCCAGAGCGGGTAGGCGATGCACAGGTCGTCGAGCCCGGCCGCGGCGAAGACCTCGGCCTCCCCCACCGTCGCCACCGTGAGGCCGTGCGCGCCGGCCGCCACCTGCATCCGCCCGATCTCGATCGTCTTGTGCGTCTTCGCGTGCGGGCGCAGCGCGATGCCGCGCGCGGTGGCCGCCTCGGCGACGCGAGCGATGTTCGCCTGCATGCGCTCGAGGTCGATCGCCAGGAAGGGCGTGCTGAGAGCCATGGCTCGATGCTAGGCCGCGTACGGCGCGCGCCACTCCGTGCGGCGGCGATGTCGCAGCACGTGCGATCATCTGGCATGACCGCAGACGCGCGCTACGCCCTGCTCCGGCCCGCGGACGCATCGCGCTCCGATCGCGTGACCTACGTCGAGCTGTTCTTCGACCTCGTCTTCGTCTTCGCGCTCACCCAGCTCTCCGCCTATCTCTACGAGCACCAGACCCCGCTGGGCGCGCTCGAGGGCACCATCATGGTGACGGCGCTGTGGTGGGCCTGGGTCGCGACCACCTGGGTGACCAACTGGCTCGACCCGATCAGGCTGCCGGTGCGCGGCGCGGTCATCGCGATCGCGCTGGTGGCGCTCGTGATGAGCGTGTCGATCGCCGATTCCTTCGGCGAGCGGGCTTGGGTGTTCGCCGCGGCGTACGTCGTCATGCAGCTCGGGCGTACGGGCTTCATCGTGCTCGCGACCCGGCGGGAGGATCGCGAGGTGGCGCTGGACTTCACCCGCGTGCTCGTCTGGACGGCGGCCGGCGGCGCGCTCTGGATCGTCGGGGCGCTGCTGCCGCTGGCCGCCCAGCTGCCGCTGTGGGCCGCCGCGCTCGGCATCGAGCTGCTGGGCACCAGGCTCGGGTTCCCGGTGCCGCGGATGGGCCGGGTCGAGATGGGCCGCTGGGACCTCTCCGGCGCGCACATCGCCGAGCGCTCGGCGCTGTTCGTGCTGATCGCGCTCGGCGAGGGGCTGCTGGTGACCGGCTTCGCCTTCGTCGACCTCGAGATCACACCGCAGGCGGTCATCGCGATGCTGCTGGCGTTCTGCACCGCGGCCGCGCTCTGGTGGATCTACTTCGATCACGGCGAGCGCATCGGCGCGGAGGCGATGGACGCCTCGGAGGCGCCCGGGCGCCTCGCGCGCACGGCCTACACCTACGTGCATCTGCTCGTGATCGGCGGCATCGTGCTCGTCAGCGTGGGCGACAAGGAGGTGCTGGCGCATCCCGACGAGCAGAGCGTCTCGGCGGTCGTCGCGGTGGTCGGAGGCCCGCTGCTGTTCCTCGTGGGCACGTGCTGGTTCCGGCGGCTGCTCGAGCGCCGCTGGATCATCCCGCAGGCGGTGGGCGTGCTCGCGCTCATCGCCGTCGGCTGCGTGTCACCGCTGCTCACCTCGCTCGGCACGAGCGCTGCGGCGACGCTCGTGCTGGTGGGCGTGGCGGCCATGGAGACCGTGCAGCGCATCAGTCGCCGGCGCCGCAGCGGCGGCTGAGGGCACCTGGCGGCGCCGCAGCGGCGGCTGAGCGCACCCGGCGGCTCCGCGCACGGCAGCCGAGCGCACCCGCGCGGACGTGCCGCGCAGCGGCAGCCGAGACGGCTCAGGCGGCTGCCTGGTCGTGCCGGAGCCGCGACGTGAGGTAGAGCCGATGCGCGGTGATGACCAGTGCGAGCCAGGCCGCGCCGAGCGCCCAGCCGGCCACCACATCCGTCACCCAGTGGTGGCCGAGGTAGACGCGGCTGGCCGCCACGAGCAGCGATGCCACCACGGCGACCACGACGATGAGCACCCGCGACCAGGTCGTGAGCCGGCGGAGGATGAGCAGGTAAGCGATGACGCCCAGGATCGCCGCCGCGTTGAGCGTGTGGCCGCTGGGGAACGAGGCGGAGACCTCGTAGGGCGGCACGGCATCGATGATCGGCGGGCGGTCGCGGCCGATGAGCAGCTTGCCAGCGACCGTCATCAGCAGCGAGCCGGCGCCGGTCGCGACGATCAGCACCGTCGGCGTCCACGAGCGACGACGGATGCTGAGGATGACGAGCGCCGCGACCGCGACGAGCGGCATGCCCACGGTGCCCGCGAGATCCGTGAACGCGGTGATGAACGCATCCGCCCCCGGGCTTCGGATGGTGAGGATGGCGTCGAGCACCGGCCGGTCGATGCCTGCGATGCCGTCCTCGTCGGTGACCGCGTCGTAGACCTCGACGGCCAGCAGGCTGAGGCCGAAGGCGATCGCCGCGCCGACCGCGAGCGTGATGAGCAGCGTGCCGTAGGGCGTGACGACCTCGCCGAGCCACTTCGCGAGCTGCGCCATGCGGTGGCCGAGCCGGCTGCGCCAGTGGGTCAGCTCGACCGAGCCGACGCTGGTGTCCTGCTGGCGCTCGCCGGCGGGCCCGTGCACGGGCTGCGTCCGATCGCTTGGCATTGGTCTTCCCGCTCTCGTGACCATGAAGCAGATGTGTAGGGCGGACGGGACTTGAACCCGTGACCGACGGATTATGAGTCCGCTGCTCTAACCAGCTGAGCTACCGCCCCGTGGGCCTTCGGCCCGGGAATCGAGCCTAGTCCGCGATCTCGACGCGCGTGTCGGGATCAGCGACGTGCTCGCCGCGGTAGATGCGCTCGAACGCGGTGATGGTCGCCTCGATGTCGTGCGGTGCGACCATCTGCAGGCTGTGCTGCTGATACAGCGCGTACTGCTCATCGCTCAGGCGCAGGATGCGCTCGAGCTTCTCGGCGAGGTCGGCCGCGTCGTCGGGCCGGAAGAGCCAGCCGTTGACGCCATCGGTGACCAGGTGCGGCAGCGCCATGGCGTCGGCGGCCACCACGGGCAGACCGGTCGCCATCGCCTCCATGGTCGCGATCGACTGCAGCTCTGCCGTCGACGGCATCGCGAACACCTCGGCGGAGCGCAGCCGCTGGCGCAGCTCCTCGTCGGAGACGAAGCCCGTCAGCGTCACCCGGTCGGCGACGTGCAGCTTGCGCGCCTGCGCTCCGAGCTCGTCGATCTGGTCGCCGCCGCCGACGATGTCGAGGTGCCACGGCAGATCCTGCGGCAGCTGGGCGACGGCGTGCACGAGCGTCTCGAGCCGCTTCTCGCTCGTGACGCGGCCGACGAACACGATGCGACCGCGTTGGCGCTCCGGGTTCGGGCTGTACTCGTCGCCGGGCAGGCCGCACGAGATCGCGTGCACGTCGCGCAGCCCGGTCTTCAGCTCGAGGTAGTCGGCGCTGCGCCGCGTCGGCGTCGTGACGACGTCGCAGCGACTCAGCACGGTCGCGGCGTCCTGCCACAGCCGGTCGACCGTCTGATGCTGCAGGAAGGCGGGGATGTTCGAGTGATCCATGAGGTTCTCGAACATGAGGTGGTTGGTGCCGACGACGCGGATGCCACGCTTCTTCGCCTCGCTCGAGAAGGCGCGGCCGAGGATGATGTGCGACTGGAAGTGCACGACATCCGGCCGGAGCGCGTCGAGGAGCGACGCGGCGTTCGCGAACATCCGCCAGGGATGCGCGAAGCGCAGCCATTCGTGGCCCGGGTAGAGCATCGACCGCAGGCGGTGCACGCTGAAGCGCTGACCCTCATGCTCTTCGACGCGGGTGCCGTGCTTGCCCCTGCCGAGGGACGACGCCACCACGTGCACCTCGTGCCCGCGCTTGGTCAGCCTGGCCGCGAGCCGGGTGGTGAACTTCGCCGCCCCGTTCACGTCGGGCGCGAAGGTGTCGGTGGCGATCAGGATGCGCAGGGGGCGATCAGTCATTGTTCTCCTCGGACGACTCGAGCGTCCGGATCTGTGGGTGGTGCCTGGCGAGCTGGAGGACGCCCCAGACGGCGAGTGCCCCGGCGGCGGCGAACACCATGATCGCCCATGGCGGCGTCTCAGCGGCCTCGCCGAGCACGGTCACGCCGATGAGGACCGCCACGAGCGGGTCGACCACGGTGAGGCCGGCGATGACGAGATCGGGCGGGCCGGAGGCGTGTGCGAGCTGCACGGCGTAGCTGCCGACCAGCATCGCGACCAGCAGAGCTGCGCCGCAGACGATCGTCAGCCAGTCGAAGTTGCCGGAGATGATACGGTTGATCACGATCTTCGAGAGCGTCACGACGAAGCCGTAGAGCACCCCGGCGGAGACGATGTAGAAGACGGCGTTCGCCCGGCTGCGGTAGATCCACCACACGATGCCGAGCCCCACCAGCGCCACCACCAGCAGCGACAGGACCGTCAGCAGCTGACGATCCTGGATCGGCCGCTCCACCGCGAAGATCGCGGCGACGGTGACGAAGAGGCCGATGCCGACCAGGCAGGTCACGATCGCTCGGATCGTGCGGTGGTCGAGCCGGATGTTCGCGAGGCGCGAGTTGAGGATGGCCGTCACGACCAGCGCGACGGCGCCGAGCGGCTGCACGACGATCAGCGGCGCGAGGGCGAGGGCTCCGAGCTGCAGGACGATCGCGAGACCCAGCAGCAGCGTGCCGATCACCCATGCCGGGTTGCGCAGCAGCCGCAGCACCGCTGAACCGCCCAGCTGGGCGCCGCGCTGGTCACCGCCCTCGAAGTGGCCGACGCCGCGGTGCTGGAACTGCGTGCCCACCGAGAGGAAGATGGCGCCGACGATGGCGACCGGGATCCCGAGGGCCTGGAGCGGCGTGAGAGAGATCTCAGCAGCCAGGTCGTCGAGCGCGGTGAAGAGCACTTGAAGACAGTACTCTGCACGGTCATCGATACCCTGGAGGACATGACTGTTCTGCCCATCTGCATCACCGGTGAGCCCGTGCTGCACCAGGCCGCCGAGCCCGTCGTCGCGTTCGACGCCGAGCTCGCGACCCTTGTCGCCGACATGTTCGAGACCATGGAGGCTGCGCCCGGTGTGGGCCTGGCAGCGCCCCAGATCGGCATCGGCCGGCGCCTGTTCGTCTACGACTGGACGGATGCGGAAGGCACGCGAACGCGCGGGGTGGCCGCAAACCCGCAGCTGTGGGTCTCTCCCCCGCCGCTCGGGATCCCCGACGAGGAGGACGAGGAGGGCTGCCTCTCCATCCCGGGCGAGCGCTTCGCCCTCAAGCGCAGCGATCGGGCGATCCTGCGGGCACAGGACGAGCACGGCGAGCACTACGAGCTCGAAGCCTCAGGCTGGCTCGCGCGCATCCTGCAGCATGAGTACGACCACCTGGACGGCGTCCTCTACGCGGACCGGCTGGATGCGTTCGGCACGAAGGGCGTGCAGAAGGCGGTCAAGAAGAACAAGTGGGGCGTGCCCGGGCTGTCCTGGATGCCGGGCGTCGACGACCTCGAGGACTGATGCCGGGTGATTCCCTAGACGGCACGTCCATCGACGTCAAGATCGCGCACGAGCTGTTCGAGTCGTTCGTCGGCTCGGTCGGCTCCGGCACTCCACAGGCAGCCATCTACGAGCCCTCTGCGGGTGGTTCGGATGCCTTCGAGGACGGCGGCGAGTAGCGCACGCTTGTCGGCAGGTCGGCGGATGGGAAAGGCCCCCACCCCGAGGGGTGAGGGCCGGTCGCTCCCCGAGATGGACTCGAACCATCAACCTGCCGGTTAACAGCCGGCTGCTCTGCCAATTGAGCTATCGAGGATCGCTGCAGGAGCGACGTCAATCGTAGCATCACTCACGGGCCGGGGTCACATCGAGCGGCTCTCGGCGTCCAATGTCAGTGGCCGCATCTACTCTCGTCGCAACGGACGGAGTCGATGATGACCGAGCAGCAGGTGGGCGCAGCGGTGGAAGCCGCGCGTGCCGTGCTCGATCGCATCGATTCGCTCGCGGCCGCGCCGGTTGTCGAGGTCGAGGATGTGCTGGAGGGCACGGCAGCGCTCTCCCGGATCGTGGATGCGCTGCAGGTGCGGCTTGCGGGCCTGATCGATGAGCGCTCGAAGGGCCCGGCCGATCAGCAGATCTGTCGCGCGATGGGGCGTCGGAGCGCGAAGGAGGCGGTCGCGCAGTCGTTCGGCATCCATACCCGGGATGCGCACCAGTTGCTCTCGTTGGCGGCGATGACGAGCCAGGGGATGTCGCTCACCGGCGGCGAGATCGCGGTCAAGTATCCGCGGGTGGCGGCCGCGCTCGATGACGGGGCGCTCTCGCTCCCGCAGGCGCGCGTGATCGTCGGCACCTTGGAGCCGGCGGCGCCCCGTGCGGATCTGGAGCGGCTGGCGTGGGCGGAGGGCCTGCTGGTCGATGCCGCCACCGATGCCGACTTCCCGCTGGTGCCCGAGCGGCTGGCCGATCAGGCGCGCCTCTACGTGGCGGCGATCGATCCGGACGGGGTGCTGCCGGCGGACGAGCGGCAGCGCACCGAGCGGTCGTTCCGCATCTGGCGGGCCGCGCATGGCGGCTGGTCCTGCCGCGGCGACTTCACCGCCGAGGACGGCTCGCTGCTGAAGTCGGTGCTCGATGCCACGTCGGGACCGCGCGTGAAGGTCGCCTTCCGCACCGACGGCCACGACGGCTGCAGCGACGGGTGCGGCGAGGACTGCGAGG
>FOZN01000002.1 GCA_900114805.1 Agrococcus baldri
GTCGCACGCGAGCCGCCCGACGGTCTCGATTGGCACGAGCGCGCCCGTATGCTCGATCGTCAGGGTCCGATCCGGTGTCGGCCGGTCGTGCAGGTACGCGTCGTACGCCTCGATGGTGCCGGTGAACACCAGCGTCGGCGCCTCACCGCCCGCGACCGGCGCATCGCCGGAAGCGGCATACCCACGGGCGATGCCGATCAGCACGTCGGCGTGCTTCTGTGCCAGCGTGCGGTCATCGACGATCCCGACGCCGTCGGCGCTGGGCTGCCCGTTCGCATCGACCTGCCTGCCCGCCTCGCAGTCCTCGCCGCACCCGTCGCTGCAGCCGTCGTGGCCGTCGGTGCGGAAGGCGACCTTCACGCGCGGTCCCGACGTGGCATCGAGCACCGACTTCAGCAGCGAGCCGTCCTCGGCGGTGAAGTCGCCGCGGCAGGACCAGCCGCCATGCGCGGCCCGCCAGATGCGGAACGACCGCTCGGTGCGCTGCCGCTCGTCCGCCGGCAGCACCCCGTCCGGATCGATCGCCGCCACGTAGAGGCGCGCCTGATCGGCCAGCCGCTCGGGCACCAGCGGGAAGTCGGCATCGGTGGCGGCATCGACCAGCAGGCCCTCCGCCCACGCCAGCCGCTCCAGATCCGCGCGCGGCGCCGCCGGCTCCAAGGTGCCGACGATCACCCGCGCCTGCGCGAGCGAGAGCGCACCGTCATCGAGCGCGGCCGCCACCCGCGGGTACTTGACCGCGATGTCGCCGCCGGTGAGCGACACTCCCGGGCTCGTCATCGCCGCCAGCGACAGCAGCCGCTGCGCCTGGCGGCCACGGATTCCGAACGACTGCGCGATCGCCTCCTTCGCGCTCCGGCGCCCCAGCGCGCGGCACAGCTGCTGGTCGGCCGGCCCGGTCGAGCGCTCCTCGAGCAGACCCGCCAGCCGCACCTGCAGCGCATCCACGATCCGAGACAGCGCCGCCGTGCCCTCCAGCAGCTCCCCTACCTCCGCAACCGGCGCCATCGCCAGCGCATCGATGCCCCCGAGCACAGCGCGCGCGGCTTCCACCGCTGCGCCCATCTCCTGCTCGGTCACCATCGACTCCGTCCGTTGCGACGAGAGTAGATGCGGCCACCCACACGACTCTCGAATGCCTGTTCGAGCAGGCTAGACGAGGCCACCCACGCGGGCGCGGACAGGGCGGCGGGCTGTGGACAACCAGCCCGCGCCAGACGGAACGGATGCCCGACTGGCTCAGCAGTCGATGTCGCCCGTCGGCGCCGTGCCCGTCAGGAAGTAGGCGTTGACCGGCCGGTCGACGCACGCGTTGCCGTTGTTGTACTGGCCGTGGCCCTCGGCGCCGACCGAGATGAGCACGCCCGACTCGAGCATCCCCGCCAGGTCGACCGCCTGCTGGTACGAGGTGGCGGGGTCGTTCAAACCGCCGATGACGATGATCGGGTCTGCCCCGGATGCAGTGATCTCGTGCGGCTGACGGGTGGCTTCGAACGGCCAGGCGGCGCACGAGCCGACGCCGACGAAGTCGGGGCCGAGCGTGGGCGCAGCGGCCATGATCTGCTCGGCGTTCGCGCGTATCTCGTCGAAGTCGGTCACGGCCGGCGAGTCGAGGCAGTTCACCGCGATCAGCGACTCGAGCGAGTTGTCGGCGAAGGTGCCGTCGGGGTTGACGCCGTAGTACTCGTCGGCGGCGGCATACGCCGATTCGCCGCTGCCGCTGGCGACGTCCGCGAGGATCTGCCGCAGCGTCGGCCACTGGAAGTCGCTGTACAGATTGGCGGCGATCGCGATGAACAGCGCACCCGAGCCGAGCTGTCGGCCGTCGTTGACCGCGATGGGGTTCGCATCGAGCTGGTCGATGAGCTCGCGGGTCTGGGCCAGCGCATCCGCCTTGTCGCCCTCGAAGGGGCAGTCCCTCTGCCCGAGGCAGTCGGCCACGAAGTTGCCGTAGGCGAGCTCGAAGCCGGCAGCCTGGTGCAGCGTGCCCTCGAAGTCGGCGGCGTCGGGGGCGACGGCCGCGTCGAGCACCATGCGCCCGACGTTGTCGGCGAACAGGTCGGCGTAGGTCGAGCCGATCAGCGTGCCGTACGAGACGCCCAGATAGTTGAGCTTCTCCTGGCCGAACAGCGCCCGCAGCAGATCCATGTCGCTCGCGACCTGCTCGGTGCCGACGAACTCCAGATACGGGCCGGTGTGCTCGAGGCAGGCGTCGGCGAACCACTGCGCCGACTCGAGCTGCTGCTCGAGGTCGGCATCGCTGAGCGGCTCGGGCGCCGGCCCGGGCGGCATCTCCCACAGCCAGTCGTAGAGCTCCGCCGGGTCGTCGTAGCAGCTGATCGGGGTCGAGGCACCGACACCTCGCGGGTCGAAGCCCACAAGGTCGTAGTGCTCCCGCACGTCCGGGTGCAGCAGGTAGTCGCCGTAGTCGCGCACATACTCGATGCCGGATGCGCCGGGCCCGCCCGGGTTGTAGAGGATCGCGCCCTGCCGCTCGCCGGTGGCTGGGGCGACCGTCACGGCGAGCTCGATGGTGTCGGCGGATGGGTCGTCCCAGTTCATCGGGGCCGTGACGGTGCCGCACCACAGCGTGCCGCAGTCGCTCCAGTCGACCTGCTGGCCGTAGAACTGCTCGAGCTCCGGCGCGACCTGCTCGCCCGTGGGGCTCCACTGCGGCTCGCCGGTCGACTGGCCGGGGATCTGCGGCTCACCCGGCAGCGGCGGCGGCAGGATGCACCCCGTCAGCGCGAGGGTCGACACGGCGATGGCGGCGAGCGCGGCGAGACCGCGACGGGTGCGATGCATGGCCACCACGCTATTGCCTTCGGCTATGACGATCGTCGGGTCAGCGGCGCTGCGCGGCGCGGGCCGCCTGCACGAGCATCGCCTCGAGCGCGAGCAGCGGCGGCACGTTCGCCTCGATGCGCTCGCGGGCCAGGCGGATGGCGTCGAGCACGTCGATCACGGCCGCGCGGGCGAGGTAGTCGGCCGCGGCCTGCACGGTCGGCTGCATCGCCTGGTTGACGAGCTCGCGGCCCACGCCCAGCTGCGTCATGAGGATGTCGCGGTAGAGCGAGAGCAGGTCGACCAGGATGCGGTCGACGCCGTCGCGCATGCCGCGCTTGGCGCGCTGCTTCTGCGCCTCCTCGAGCTCCTTCAGCTGCCTGCGCAGCTGCGGGGGCACCGTGCCGCCGGGCTCGATGCCCAGCTGCCGCAGCGCCTGGGCGCGCTCGAGCTCGTCGCGCTCGACGGAGAGCGCGTCGGCGTCGGCGGTCGCGATCTCGACATAGCGGGCGGCCGCCAGCACCGCCGACGCGGAGGTCGATACGCGCATGGCGATGTCGAGCGTCTCAGCACGGCGTGCCCGCGCCTCCGGGCTCTGCGCCAGCCGGCGCGCCATCCCGATGTGACTCTGCGCCTCGCGCGCGGCGCGCTCGGCGACGTCCCGCTCCACCCCGTCGCGCTCCACCAGCAGTCGCGCCACCTCGGCGGGGTCGGGCACCTGCAGCGTGAGCGTGCGCACCCGCGAGCGGATGGTCGGCAGCAGGTCGGCCTCGCTCGGCGCGCAGAGGATCCAGACTGTCTCGGGCGGCGGCTCCTCGAGCGCCTTCAGGAGCGCGTTCGAGGTGCGCTCGGCCATCCGGTCGGCGTCCTCCACGACCACCACGCGGTGGCGCGAGCTCGACGGCGCCAGCGATGCCCGCTGCACGACCGCGCGGGCCTGCGCGATGGTGATGAGCACGCCCTCGGTCGAGAGCGTGACGAGATCGGGGTGCGTGCGCGCGGTGACGAGCGTCTCGACCTCGGGGTCGATGCCGCTGGGCGGCGAGAGCAGGGCGGCCGCGAACGCGTAGGCGAGGTTCGAGCGGCCCGAGCCCGGCGGGCCGGTCAGCAGCCAGGCGTGGGTCATCGCGCCGGGTGCGTCGCCGGCAGCCCGCTGCAGCTGCGCGACGGCATCCGCCTGGCCGACGATCTCGCTCCAGCCGCCCGTCATGCGCGCTCCCCCACCGTCAGCCGTCTCCTGCAGCGCGCTCAGCGCTGCGCGTCGAGCATCGCACGGACATGCGACACGACGCTCTCGTGGACGGTCTCCGGTGCAGCGGATGCGTCGACGAGGGCGAAGCGGTTCGGCTCGGCCTCGGCGAGCCCCAGGTAGGCGGCTCGCACGCGCGCTGCGAAGTCGAGGCCCGTGTCCTCCAGGCGGTCGTACGGCGCGTGCTCGCGACCGGCCATGCGCTCGCGGCCGACCGCCGGGTCGATGTCGAGCAGGATGGTCAGGTGCGGCAGCAGCCCGTCCGTCGCCCACAGCGACAGGTCGCGGATCTGCCCACCGTCGAGCTCGCGGCCCGCGCCCTGGTAGGCGACCGAGGAGTCGAGGTAGCGATCCTGCAGCACCACGTCGCCGCGCTCGATCGCGGGGCGCACGAGCGTCGCCACGTGGTGCGCGCGGTCGGCGGCGAACAGCAGTGCTTCAGCGCGCGGCGCCACATGTCCCTCCGTGTGCTGCACCAGCCGGCGGATCTCGACGCCGAGCTCGGTGCCGCCGGGCTCGCGAGTGCGCACGACCGTGCGGCCGTGCTCCTCGAGCCACGCCTGCAGCAGTGCGGCCTGCGTCGACTTGCCCGAGCCGTCGCCGCCCTCGAGCGTGATGAAGGCGCCCGTCATGCGTCGGTGCCCGCTCGGTCGGTGGTCACTCAATCGGTGCTCGCTCACTCGGCCGGCGGAGTCTTCTTCGCGGCCGGCTTCTTCGCGGCCGGCTTCTTGGCCGCCGGCTTCTTGGCCGCGGGCTTCTTCGCGGCCGCCTTGCGCGCGGGCTTCTTCGCCGGGCCCTTGTCGCGCTTGATCTGCAGCAGCTCGACCGCGCGCTCGAACGTGACGGCCTCGACGTCCTCGCCGCGCGGAATGGTCGCGTTCGTCTCGCCGTCGGTGACGTAGGGGCCGAAGCGGCCGTCGCGCAGCTTGATGGGCTTGCCGCTGACCGGGTCGGCGTCGAACTCCTTGAGCGCCGATGCCGCCTTGCGGGCACCGTACTTGGGCTGCGCGAACTTCTCGAGCGCGCCCTCGAGCGTGATCGTGAAGATCTGCTCCTCGTCGTCGAGCGAACGGGTGTCGGTGCCCTTCGAGAGGAACGGCCCGTAGCGGCCGGGTCGGGCGGTGATCTCGGTGCCCGACTCCGGGTCGACGCCCACCACGCGGGGCAGCCCGAGCAGCTTCAGCGCCGTCGGCAGGTCGACCGACTCGGGCTCCATGGTCTTGAACAGGGATGCGCGGCGCGGCTTGGGGGCGGCTTTGCCCTTCTTCGGGGGCACGGGCTTGCCGTCATCGTCGAGCTCGACCGGCAGCACCTCTTCGATGTAGGGGCCGAAGCGGCCGTTCTTCACGGCCACGTCGAGCCCGGTCTCGGGGTGCTGGCCCAGCACGCGATCCTGCACCGGCTCGGCGGCGAAGAGCTCCTGCGCCTTCTCGGGCGTGAGCTGGTCGGGCGTCAGCTCCTCGGGGATGTTGGCGCGCTTGACCTCGCCGGCAGCATCCTGGCCCTCGAGGTACGGACCGTACTGGCCGACGCGCAGGGTGACCCCCTCGGCGACCGGGATCGAGTTGACCGCGCGGGCGTCGATGTCGCCCAGGTTGGCGACCGTCGACTGCAGGCCCGGGTGCTGCTCGCTGCCGAAGTAGAAGCGCTGCAGCCACTCCTTGCGGTCGAGTTCGCCATCGGCGATGCGGTCGAGATCGGTGAGCATCGCGGCGGTGAAGTCGTAGTCGACGTAGTCGCCCAGGTTCTCCTCGAGCAGCTTGATGGTCGAGAACGCGATCCAGTTCGGCACCAGCGCGCCGCCGCGCTGCGTGACGAAGCCGCGCCGCACGATGGTGTCGATGATCGACGCGTAGGTCGAGGGGCGGCCGATCTCGAGCTCCTCGAGCGCCTTCACGAGGCTCGCCTCGGTGTAGCGCGGCGGGGGCGTGGTGGCGTGCTCCTTGCGCTCCAGCTCGGCGAGGTCGACGACGCCGCCCTCCTTGACGTCCGGCAGCCTCGACTCGCCCGAGGACGCATCCGCTGTCTCGTCCGCGTAGCGGGCCTGGTCCTTCGACTCCTCGTAGGCCTGCAGGAAGCCCGGCTCGGTGATGACGGTGCCGGATGCGGTGAACTCGGCGACGCCACGGCTGGTCGTTCCCGAGGCGATGGTGATGGTCGCGGTCTGACCGGTCGCGTCGATCATCTGACTCGCGACCGTGCGCTTCCAGATCAGCTCGTAGAGGCGCTGCTCGTTCGGGGTGAGCGACGAGCGCACCTCGCTCGGGGTGCGGAAGCTCTCGCCCGAGGGGCGGATCGCCTCGTGCGCCTCCTGCGCCGACTTCGACTTGCCGGAGTAGTGCCGCGCGGCCTGCGGGATCGAGCCGGCGCCGTAGAGGGCCGCAGCCTGCGCGCGTGCGGCGCTGATGGCCTGCTTCGAGAGCGCGGGCGAATCGGTGCGCATATAGGTGATGTAGCCCTGCTCATAGAGCGACTGGGCGACCGACATCGTCTGCTTCGCCGACAGCTTCAGCTTGCGGCCGGCCTCCTGCTGCAGCGTCGAGGTGGTGAACGGTGCCGAGGGGCGGCGGCGGTAGGGCTTCGACTCGACGCTGGAGACCTTGAAGGCGCTCTGCTCGAGTTCGCTGGCGAGCGACTCCGCTGCCGCGGCGTCGAGCACGGTGCGCACACCCTTGATCTGGCCGCGGTCGTCGAAGTCGCTGCCGGTGGCGACCCGCGCGCCGTCGAGCCGCACGAGGCGCGCGCCGAAGCGGCTGCTGTCGGCCTCGAACTGCCCGGTGAGGCTCCAGTAGCCGGCGGCGACGAACGCCATGCGCTCGCGCTCGCGGTCGACGATCAGGCGCGCGGTGGGCGACTGCACGCGGCCCGCGCTGAGACCCTGTCGCACCTTGCGCCACAGCACGGGGCTCACCTCGTAGCCGTAGAGGCGGTCGAGGATGCGGCGGGTCTCCTGCGCGTCGACGAGCGGCATGTTCAGCTCGCGCATCTCGTCCTTGGCCTGCTGGATGGCGTCCTCGGTGATCTCGTGGAACACCATCCGCTTCACGGGCACCTTGGGCTTGAGCACCTCGAGCAGGTGCCAGGCGATGGCTTCTCCCTCGCGGTCCTCATCAGTGGCGAGGATGAGCTCGTCGGCATCCTTGAGCGCCTTCTTCAGCTCGCTCACGGTCTTCTTCTTCTCGTCGCTCACGACGTAGTAGGGGGCGAAGCCGTTGTCGACGTCGACGGCGAACTTGCCGTACGAGCCCTTCTTCAGCTCGGCCGGCAGGTCGCGCGGGCTCACGAGGTCGCGGATGTGCCCGACCGACGCCAGCACCTGGTAGCCATCGCCCAGGTACCGCTCGATCGTCTTCCCCTTCGCCGGGGACTCCACGATGACGAGCTTCTTGCCCATGCTCACGCTCACTGCTCTATAGATAAGGGGTGTCGGCCCGACCGGGCCACGATTCGACACTGTACACACGGTGTCATTGCGCGCTCACAGCCGCATGCGCCGCGTTCGCTGGCGGCGGAGGGCCGCATCTGGGTGCTGCGCCACGGTGGCGGCCCTGCGCGAGCGGTGACGGATGCGGTGAGGGGCCCGACCGGCACGGTGGCCGTCACGCGCGCCTCCAGCCCGTCGATCTGGCAGTCTGCGAGCCCCGCACCGCTCGCCGTGGCGACCGTCTGCGCGAGCCCGCAGGGGCTGCCGTCGGCGTAGCCGGCGAGCGCGTCGGCCGCGGCGAGCACGGCGGCATCGGCGGCCGCCGCCGCCCGCGCCTGCGCGATCGCCGCGGTCCCTGCGCCCACGACGAGCATCGCCAGCAGCAGCGCGACCGTCGCCACCGCGAGCGCCAGCGACGCCCCCGCCCCGCGCTCGCTCGCCACTCGGTCAAGGGACGTCGAGTGGGCTCGCAGGGCCGCATCGAGGCGACGCGATCTCACCTTCCGCCCCCGTGCGCACAGCTCCGCGCCGTCAGCGTCAGCGCCCCGCCGAGCGCCTCGCGCGTGAGGATCGCGCAGACCAGTTCCCCCTGCTGCTCGATGCGCAGTGCGGCCCCATCGGCGTACAGCGCCGGGTCGTCATCGCGCCCGGCTGCCCGCGCCGCGGCGCCGGCCGACTGCTCGAGGCTCACCTGCGCAGCCGTCGCGGCGACCGCTCCGATCGCGATCGCGATCGCCAGCACCGCCGCGGGCAACGCTGCAGCGAGCTCGGCGGTCACTGCCCCGAGCTCGCCGCGCAGGAGCCCGAAGCGGCCGCGCTCGGCGCTCGCTCGGGTCTCCCGCACGGCCCGGCGCATCTACTGCACCGTCAGCGCGCGCTGCACCATGTCGGTGAGCATCCCGCGCACCTCATCCGAGCGCAGGATCACCACCAGCAGCCCGGCGAAGCCGACAGCCGCCATCGTCGCGATGACGTACTCGGCGGTCGCGGCGCCGTCCTCTTCCTGCACCAGTCTCTCGAGCATCCTCATGCTCGCCTCCTCTCATTCGGGGAGGCCAGAGTGCGCCAGCACACCAGGTGCGCGCGCCGCGCTGGCGGCTGCCTGTGGATGGATCGGCTACGGAGCGCTGTGCGCAAGGAACGGCGCGACGGCGCTCGAGCGCCTCAGCGCTCGCGGTCGTCCGGCTCGAAGGGGTCGTCGGTCGCGATCATGGGGTGCGGAGCACCCGTGCCGGCGGCGAAGAGCGCGGCAACCCAGTTGACGATGGCGTCCCAGAGGTTCCGCATGCCGCGAGCCTAGAGATGGAGCCTGAGGATGCCCCGCCCGGCGGTCGGAGATCAGGCGAGCGGCGTCAGAGCGCCCTCGAGCATCGAGACCACCAGCGGCACGATCACCAGCAGCGAGAAGGCCGGCAGCACGCACGCGCCCAGCGGCAGCGCCAGCTGCACGGCCGCCCGCAGCGCGCGTGCCTCCCCGTCGAGCCGCGCCCGGGTGCGCGCCGCCGACGCCTCCGCGAGCAGCAGGCCGCGCACCGGCACGCCCGCCCGGCGGGCGAGGTCGAGCGCCGCGTCGACGTCGTCCCAGCCGCTCGCCGGCAGGCCGGCATCCGCGAGCGCAGCAGCCGCGAGCTCCCTGGCACGATCGGCCGCACCGCCGCCCGCGAGCGCCACCGCGACCAGGTCGAGCGCGAGCCCCGGTGCCGCATCGCCGCGCGCGGCGCGCCGCACGATGGCCCGGGACCACGCCCACGCCGCGACGAGCAGCACCCCGCCCGCGAGCACCGACCAGGTGCCGATGCCGCCGCCGAGCGCAGCGCCCAGCACGTCGAGCCCCAGCGCCAGCCCGAAGCCGAGCCCGACGATCGGCAGCAGCATGACGAGCTTCGCGGTCGCTCGCGGGCCCGCGAGCGCCGACTCCAGCGCGCGCCGCTGCGCAGCCTGCTCCCGCAGCAGTCCGGCGAGCCGCTCGAGCGTCGGCGCCATCGGCGCGCCCGTCTGCTGTGCCACCGCGAGCACTGCGGTGATCAGCCCGCCACCGGCCGCGCCGCGGACGCCTGCACCGTCCGACCGGCTGGAGCGCGCCCGACCGCCTCCGCTGCCGCCGCCGACCTGCGCGGTGACCGCAGCCGCATCCGTGCCCAGCACCGTCCACGCGCGGTCGATCGGCAGCCCGCCGGCCACCAGGGCCGCCACCCGGTGCACGGTCGCCGCGGCCTCATCCTCCTCGCGCTTCACGTCGGCCGCACCACCAGCCGCTCGCCGTCGAGCGCGAGCTCGCCGATCGCCGCCACCAGCCGCACCGGCGCGCCCGCGCCCGCGCCCGCGCCCTCGGATCGCTCGACGTGCAGCACTGCATCGATCGCGCTCACCGCCTGCCGCGCGAGCGCCGACGGCGTCAGCCCGGCGAGCGCGCCGAGCGCCTCGAGCCGCGCGGGCACGTCGTCGAGCGAGTTCGCGTGCAGGGTGCCGGCGCCCCCGTCGTGGCCGGTGTTGAGCGCCGAGAGCAGCTCGCGCACCTCTGCCCCTCGGCACTCCCCCAGCACCAGCCGGTCGGGTCGCATGCGCAGCGCCTCCCGCACGAGCTGCTCGAGGCCGATCGCACCGGCACCCTCGGCGTTCGCCTGCCGCGCCTCGAGCGCGACGACGTGCGGGTGGCGGATGCGCAGCTCGGCGACGTCCTCGATCGTCACGATGCGCTCGGTGCCGGCCGCGGCGGACAGCATCGCGCCCAGCAGCGTGGTCTTCCCCGAGCCTCCCGCGCCCGTCACCAGCACGTTCGCGCGCCGATCGACGAGCGCCCGCACCCGCTCGAGCGGCACCAGCGCGAAGGCGCCGCTCGCTTCGAGCTCGGTCAGCGACAGCGCCGCCACCCGCGGCAGCCGGATCGACAGCTGCGCGCCCGCGACGGCGACCGGCGGCAGCACCGCGTGCACGCGGATGCCGTCGTGCAGCCGCACATCCACGCACGGCGTCGCCTCGTCGACATGTCTGCCGCCTGCGGCCACGAGCGCGACGGCGAGTGAGCGAGCCCGCGACGCATCGAGCAGCAGCGGTGCGCGCTCCGCACCCGCACCGCGGTCGACCCAGACCTGCCCAGCCGTCACGAACACATCCGTCACCTCGGCCTCCGCGACCAGCGGGGCCAGTTCGCCGAACTCGCGCAGCGAGCTGCCGCCCGAGCCCGTCCTGGCAGGCGACGCGGTGGGCACGGCCGGCCGCGCGCCGGCGACGAACGGGATGCCCGTTCCCCGCCCGAACGCGGGCCCGGCTCGTGCTGTCATGGCTCGCACGGTACGACCGCACCGCGCCTGCCTGCGTCCGGGACGCATCCGTCTGTGGAGAATCGCCGGCGGACGCGCGGACAGCGGCGAGAGAAGGCGGCGCCCACCTGGGGGAGGCGGGCGCCGCCGCAGGAAGGGCGAATGGGGGATCCGCCGTGCACCTGCTCACGTCGGCCAGGCCGACGCTGACCATGGTAGGCGGGAAGCTCGCAGCCGGTGAGAGCAACACGACGCAATCTGACTGCGGCGCCCGAGTAGGCTCGCCCCGACAGTGCCGTCTATGAGGAGAACCAGTGTCTGACCGCATCGATCACCTGCTGAACGAGACCCGCCGCTTCGCGCCGCCGGAGGCGCTGGCAGGCGATTCGGCCACGTCGGCCGCGCTCTACGAGCAGGCGAGCGAGGATCGCCTGGGCTTCTGGGCCGAGCAGGCGCGGCAGCTGCAGTGGGAGAAGCCGTTCACCGAGGTGCTCGACTGGCAGCCGCCGCACGCGAAGTGGTTCCACGACGGCACGCTCAACGTGGCCGTCAACTGCCTCGACCGGCACGTCGAGGCCGGCCATGGCGACCGCGTCGCCTTCCACTGGGAGGGCGAGCCCGGCGACCGGCGCACGCTCACCTACGCCGACATGACCGCCGAGGTCAAGCGCCTCGCCAACGTGCTCGAGGGTCTCGGCGTCAAGGCCGGCGACCGCGTCGCCATCTACCTGCCGATGCTGCCGGAGGCGGTCGCCGCGATGCTCGCCTGCGCCCGCATCGGCGCCGTGCACACCGCCGTGTTCGGCGGCTTCAGCCCCTCGAACCTGCGCGGCCGCATCGACGACGCCGGCGCGACGCTCGTCATCACCACCGACGGCGCCTGGCGCAAGGGCAAGGTCTTCGCGCTCAAGCCGACCGTCGACGAGGCCCTGCGCGAGCCCGGTCATGGGGTGCGCAACGTGCTGGTCGTCAAGCGGGGCGAGAACGAGATCGACTGGGTCGACGGCCGCGACGTCTGGTACCACGAGGCGATGGCGGACGCCCCCGCCGAGCACGTGGCGCAGGCCTTCCCCGCCGAGCACCCGCTGTTCATCCTCTACACCTCGGGCACGACGGGGAACCCCAAGGGCATCCTGCACACCAGCGCCGGCTACCTGACCCAGACCTCGTTCACGCATCGCCACGTGTTCGATCTGAAGCCCGAGTCGGATGTCTTCTGGTGCACCGCCGACATCGGCTGGGTCACCGGACACAGCTACACCGTCTACGGCCCGATGGCCAACGGCACCACGCAGGTGATGCACGAGGGCACCTTCGACACCCCGACGCCCGAGCGCCCGTGGCAGATGATCGAGCGCTACGGCGTCACCATCTTCTACACCGCCCCCACGGCCATCCGCACCTTCATGAAGCTCGGCCGGCAGCACACGCAGACGAGCGACCTGTCGAGCCTGCGGGTGCTCGGCTCGGTGGGCGAGCCCATCAACCCCGAGGCCTGGATCTGGTACCGCGACGTCGTCGGCGGCGGCCACACCCCGGTGGTCGACACGTGGTGGCAGACCGAGACCGGCGCGATCATGATCTCGGCGCTCGCCTCGGTGACGACGCTCAAGCCCGGCAGCGCGCAGGTGCCGATCCCGGGCATCGAAGCGGATGTGTACGACGAGTCGGGCACGCCGGTCGCGAACGGCGATGGCGGGCTGCTCGTCATCCCCGAGCCGTGGCCGTCGATGCTGCGGACCATCTGGGGCGACGACGAGCGCTACCGCACGACCTACTGGGAGAAGTTCGGCGACACCTACTTCGCCGGCGACGGCGCCCGCAAGGACGAGGACGGCGAGATCTGGATGCTCGGCCGCGTCGACGACGTCATGAACGTCTCCGGCCACCGGCTCTCGACCGCTGAGATCGAGTCGTCGCTCGTCGCGCACGAGGGCGTCGCCGAGTCGGCGGTGGTGGGGGCGACGGATGCGACCACGGGCCAGGCGGTCGTGGCGTTCGTGATCCTGAAGGAGTCGGCGTCGAAGGAGCACTCGGTCGAGGAGGCCGAGCAGATCCTGCGGCAGCACGTGGCGAAGGACATCGGCGCCATCGCCCGCCCGCGCCAGGTCTTCATCGTGCCGGACCTGCCCAAGACCCGCTCGGGCAAGATCATGCGGCGGCTGCTGCGCGATCTCGCCGAGGGTCGCGCGCTCGGCGACACCACGACCCTGGCCGACCAGAGCGTGGTCGACGCGATCAAGGAGCAGTTCCGCGGCGCGTGAGCGCCGCGGGTCGAGGAGCGCGCGCCGCAGGCGCACGCGTCACGAGACCAGCTGTCGCCCCGAGCGCGAGTCTTGGTCTCGAGACGCGTCCGGGCTTCGCCCGGGCGCTCCTCGACCGGCGGGCGTAGGCCTACGCGTAGGCGACGACGAGCTCCACCTCGACGGGTGCCGAGAGCGGCAGCTCGAAGACGCCGACGGCGCTGCGGGCATGCTTGCCGGCGTCGCCGAAGATCTCGCCCAGCACGTCGCTCGCGCCGTTGACGACGCCCGGCTGGCCGGTGAAGCCGTCGGCCGAGGCGACGAACCCGACCACCTTGACGATGCGGGTGACGCGGTCGAGCGAGCCGATCTCTGCCTCGATCGCGGCGAGCGCGTTGAGCGCGCACTGGCGCGCATCCGCCTTGGCATCCTCGGCCGAGACCTCGCCGCCGACCTTGCCGGTGCGGGGCATCGCGCCATCGACCATCGGCAGCTGCCCGGAGGTGTAGACGAAGCCGTTCGCCGAGACAGCGGGCACGTAGGAGGCCACGGGCGGCACGACCGTCGGCAGCGTGATGCCGAGCTCGCTCAACCGCTCCGCGATGCTCACGCCGTCTCCTCCGACTCGACCGGGCGCTTCAGGAACGCGACCATGCCGCCCTCTGGGCCGTTCGCGACGTGCACGAGCTCCCAGCCATCGGTGCCCCAGGTGTTCAGGATCGCCGTCTCCCGGTGGATCAGGAGCGGTGTCGTCACGTACTCCCACGTCGTTCTTGCCATCGTCTGTCGTCCCTGCCCTCATAGGTTGTTCCCGTACCCTGGCATGCTATGGCCGCAACACGACACAAGCCAGGAAGCCTGCTGGGCTCGATCCTCGGGCTCATCGGGTTCTCCGCGATCGCCGGGATCCTCATCTCGGCGACCCTGACGCCCGCGCTCGCCGTCGCGAGCAGCACCGCGAACAGCGGCCTCGACCTCTTCGAGAGCCTCCCCTCGTACGCGCAGATCAACCAGCAGGCCGAGCGCAACCGCATCTACGGCATGCGCGACGGCCAGCCGGTGGAGATGGCCCAGTTCTACGCCCAGGACCGCCAGGTGCTGCAGTGGAGCGACGTGCCCTCGAACGCGGTGAACGCCCTGGTCGCCGGCGAGGACCGCCGCTTCTACACCCACGGCGGCGTCGACGCACCCTCCGTCATCCGCGCAGGCATGTCGCAGCTGGGCTTCGGCGGCGACTCGGGAGCCTCGACGCTCACCATGCAGCTCGTGCGCATGCAGATCGCGATCGACGCGTGCCTCGCCGATCCCGAGGACGAGGCGGCCCAGGCGACGTGCGCGGCGCAGTACACCGAGTCGTACCAGCGCAAGCTCGCCGAGATGCGGCTCGCGATCGGCCTCGAGCAGGTCTACACGAAGAACGAGATCGTGCTGGCCTATCTGAACCTCGCCAACTTCGGCGGCAACGTCTACGGCATCGAGTCAGGCGCGCAGCGCATCTTCGGCAAGCCTGCATCGGAGCTGACGGTCGCCGAGGCGGCGGCGCTGATCGCCACCGTGCAGAACCCCTCAACGCGCAACCTCTTCAATGCCGAGAACTGGCCGCGCAATCAGGAGCGCCGCGACTTCATCATCGGCATGATGGCCTCCGAAGGGCACATCACGGCCGAGCAGCGCGACGAGGCGATCGCGATCCCCGTCGACGAGAACTTCGTGAACCTTCAGCCCGCCAACAACGGCTGCATCGCCGGGCACGACTCCGCGCGATTCTTCTGCGACTACGTGCAGCGCGTGCTGCAGAACGACAAGGTCGACGGCCACTACATCCTCGGCGCCGAGCAGGCCGACAACGCCCGCGCCCTCTTCCAGGGCGGCTACCGCATCTACACCTCGATCGACCTGAGCCTGAACGACGCCAACCAGGCGGTCGTCGACGCCTACGCGCCGAACGACTACGCCGACTGGTTCGGTGGTGCGGTGACCCAGCTCGAGGTCGGCACCGGCCGCATCCTCTCCATGGTGCAGAACAAGGATTACGACCCGCGCGCCGACCCCTCGTTGCCCGAGGGCGAGGAGGCGCCGTCGATGACGGCGACGGCGGTGAACTACAACGTCGACTACCGCCATGGTCGCTCGATCGGCTTCCAGCCCGGGTCAGGGTTCAAGATCTTCACCCTTGCGCAGTGGATCATCGACCGGCACTCGGTGAACGAGCAGGTCGATGCGACCGAGGAGAACTGGACGACCGGTGAGTTCACCGCCTCGTGCAATCCCGGAGCCACCGCCATCGCAGCCGGAGGCTGGGAGCCGCAGAACAACGAGGGCAACCAGTACTCGCGCATGACGCCGACGGAGATCATGGTGAACTCCGTCAACACCGGCACGCTGCGGATGGCGAGCCAGCTCGACCTCTGCGACGTGATGGACACGGCGGCCGCCATGGGCATCGAGCGCGGCGACGCCGGCTCGATCAGTTCGATCACCGGCGAACCGATCGAGAACAACCTCGTGCCGATGCCCTCCTCGGTCATCGGCGGCGCGTGGCCGGTGACGCCGATGGCCATGGCGGAGGCCTTCGCGACCATCTCGAACGGCGGCATCCACTGCGAGCCGATCGCGATCGACCGCATCGTCGCCCGCGACGGGTCGGAGGTCGCCCCTCCGGGGCAGAACTGCCAGCAGGCGATCACCCCCGAGGTCGCGTCGGTCATGCAGCTCGTGCTGGAGGAGGTGACGCAGCGCAACCCGCTGAACAACCCGGCGGGCACCACACCGGTCATCTCGAAGACCGGTACGACCAACGGCGTCCGGCAGACCTGGGTCAACGGTGCGAGCCCGACCGTCGCCACCTCCGTCTGGGTCGGCAACATCGCGGGCAGCAACAACCTCGACGATCTGAACCTCTGGAACGTGCGCTCGCAGATCTTCCGCGGCGTGATGACCGAGGCGATCAACCGCTACCCCGGTGGGCAGTTCCTCACCCCCGACCAGGACACCCTGCAGGGTGACGCGAACGCGCTGCCCGACGTGACCGGTCAGAGCGTCGCCGACGCGCAGGCCACACTCGAGGCCGCCGGCTTCGAGGTCCAGGTCGCCGACCCGATCGACGGCATCCAGCCCAGCGGCATGGTCGAGTACACCGCGCCCGGCGCGGGCTCGCCCGTGACCACGCAGACGCCGATCATCATCTACCCCTCCAACGGAGCGCTGGCGCCCGACGCCGAGCAGCCGGAGGAGTCGACTGCGCCGGATGCGGCCGGACAGACGTGGCCGGACCTCTCGGCACAGTCGATCGGCGACGCCAGATCCACGCTGGCCAGCGCCGGCTTCAACCCCGACCTGATGCAGGTCACCTGGCAGGATCACGGCGAAGCGAACCTCTGCACCGTGCTGGCGCAGAATCCGCTGCCCGACGCCCCCGGCGGGCCCAACGATCCGATCTCGGTCGTCGTCGGCACCAACGCCTCCGGAGGCGACCCTGGCTGCTAGCCCGAGAGCGCTCGGCGCGGTCGTCGGCGGCGTGCTCGCCGCCGGCGCCGCGGTGGCCGCCTACGCGACCGCGATCGAGCCGCAGGCCTTCCGCATCCGCCACGAGACGCTGCGGGTGCTGCCCGCGGGCGCCCGGCCGATCACGGTGCTGCACCTGGCCGACATCCATCTCGCACCCTGGCAGGAGCGCAAGCTCGAGTGGCTCGAGGGCCTCACGAGCCTCGAGCCCGACCTGATCGTCAACACCGGCGACAGCCTCGGGCACCGAGCCGCCCTCCCCGCGCTGGCGGATGCGCTGCGCGTCTTCCAGGGCGTGCCCGGCTTCTTCGTGCACGGCTCGAACGACGTCTACGGACCCGAGCCGAAGAATCCGCTGCGCTACTTCGGCGGGCCGTCGAAGCCACCCGGTCCGGCGCACACCAGCCGGCTCGACACCGCTGGCCTCGAGCGTGCCTACGAAGCGCTCGGCTGGCTGGACCTCAACAACACCGCCCGCGCGATCGAGGTGCGCGGCACGAGCGTCGCGGCGTTCGGCGTCGCCGACGCGCACCGCCACTGGGATCGGCTCGACGAGACCGAGGCCGCACTCTCGAGCATGCGCAAGGCGCTCGGCGGCGGCCCCCGCGTCACCCTCGGCGTCACGCACGCGCCGTACCAGCGCATCCTGAACGCCTTCGTCGACCTGGGGGCGGATGCGATCCTCGCCGGGCACACGCACGGCGGCCAGGTGCGGGTGCCGGGCGGGCACGCGATCGTCACCAACTGCGACATCCCGCGCGAGCAGGCTTCCGGCCTCAGCACCTGGGCGCACGCGGGGCGCGCCGTGCCGCTGAATGTCTCGCAGGGCATCGGTGCGTCGATCTACGCGCCGTTCCGGCTCGGCACTCCCCCGGAGGCCGTCGCCGTGTCGCTGCGACCCCGCGACATCGGGTAGACTGGTGCGGTTGCTCACCGGGGTCTACGCTCTGGCGCAGTGACATCGGGGTGTGGCGCAGCTTGGTAGCGCGCGTCGTTCGGGACGACGAGGTCGCAGGTTCAAATCCTGTCACCCCGACCAGACATGAGAGCCCTCGCCGATAGGCGGGGGCTCTCTGCATGCGCGGCCTCCACACGGGGCTGAAGGCGGACCGGAGGGCGCTCAGCCGAGCCGGCCGGCCGATTCCTGCAGGTAGCAGGAGCCGCAGAGCGACTCGTAGGTGACCGCCTCGCCGTCGATGGCGACCTGGTCGCCGTCGAAGACGAATCCGTCACCGACCTTGCGTGCGTTGAACATCGCCTTGCGACCGCAGCGGCAGATGGTCTTCAGCTCCTCGAGCGAATGCGCCAGCTCGAGCAGTCGGGCGGAGCCGGGGAAGGCGCGGGTGAGGAAGTCGGTGCGGATGCCGTACGCGAGCACGGGCACGCCGCGCTCGACCGCGATGCGCAGCAGCTCCTCCACCTGCCCGGCCGTGAAGAACTGCGCCTCGTCGACCAGCAGGCACGCGACCGCCTCGTCGCTGCGCGCCGCCGCCTCCTCGAAGCGGTCGATCACCGACTCGTCGCGCGCGACCAGGAAGTCGGCGTGCCGGGTGACGCCCAGGCGGGACACGATGTCGTGCTCGCCCTTCGTGTCGGTGGCGGGCTTGGCGAGCAGCACCCGCTGGCCGCGCTCCTCGTAGTTGAACGCGGTCTGCAGCAAGCCGGTGGACTTGCCGGAGTTCATCGCGCCGTAGCGGAAGTAGAGCTTCGCCACGACTAGAGGATGCCGTCCTCTTCAGCGCGGAGGCTCAGCTCGATGCGCTTGCCCGCGGGTCGCTGGACCGCGGCGTACTTCGCGCGCACGCGGCGCAGGAAGGTCTTCGCCGTCTCGTAGCCGACGCCCATCTCTGCGGCGACCTGCACGGTCGTGAGGCCCTGCACGTAGTGCGCGAGCGCTCGCCGCTCGCCCGGCGACAGGCGCGGACGCCGGTGCGAGTCGTCGATGGCGACGCGATGGCCGCGACGACGCCCCCCGCGCACGGTCGCGAGCTGCTCGACGACGCCCGTCGCGGCGTCGGCCAGCGGCACGACGACCGCCCCTGCATCCTCGAGTGCCTGCCGCAGCTCGTCGTCGGCATCGGCGTGCACGACCACGACGGCGCCCGCAGCCGCAGCGGTGACGGCGTGGGCGAACAGCTGACGACCCGGCTCCTCCGCCAGCACGACGACGTCGCCGGGGAAGCCGGCGTCGACGACCAGGTCAGTGAAGCGCGGCGCGACGGCGGTCAGCCGCAGCCGCGGATCAGCCGTGACCGCCGCGCGCAGGGCGGTGCCGAGCACGCCGCTCGCGACGATGGAGACGATGCGGGGAGCCTCGGTCTCGACGGTGGTCACTGCCATGGTGGTCACCTCACACGGTCGAGCGAGCTGCGCCGGCGGCGAGCTCGGGCGCCGGCGCCTCCGCCAGGCGCAGCGTGCGCGCAGTGCGCGCGAGCACCTCGCGCGCCGCCTCGGGGTCGTCATTGAGCTTGGTGCCATAGCTCGGGATCAGCTCGGTGAGCGTCGCCTTCCACGCGGGCATGCGCTCCGGGAAGCAGCGCTCGAAGATCGTCAGCATGATGTGCACGGCGGTCGAGGCGCCCGGCGACGCGCCGAGCAGTCCCGCGATCGTGCCGTCGGCGCCGGTGACCACCTCGGTGCCGAACTGCAGCACCCCGCCCTTGTCAGGGTCGCGCTTCATCACCTGCACGCGCTGGCCGGCGGTGATGAGGCGCCAGTCCTCGTCCTTCGCGTCGGGCATGAACTCGCGCAGGGCGTCGAGACGCTGCTTGCGGGAGGCGAACACCTCACCCATCAGGTAGCCGACGAGATCGAAGTTCGCGAGCCCCGCGCGGATCATCGGCCAGAGGTTGTGCCCCTTGATCGTCTCGAACATGTCGGTGTAGCTGCCGGTCTTCAGGTACTTCGGGCTCCAGCCCGCGTACGGGCCGAACAGCAGGCTCGCCTCGCCGTCGACCACGCGCGTGTCGAGGTGCGGCACCGACATCGGCGGGGCGCCGACGCTGGCCTTGCCGTACACCTTCGCGGTGTGGCGGGCGACGATCTCCGGGTTGTCGGTGCGCAGGAAGGCACCCGTGATGGGGAAGCCCCCGAAGCCCTTGGCCTCCGGGATGCCCGACTGCTGCAGCAGCTTGAGCGCGCCGCCGCCCGCGCCGACGAAGACGAAGCGCGCGTGCACCTCGTTGACGTTCTGGCCGACCTCGCTGCGCACCTTCAGCCGCCACTCGCCGTCCGAGCGGCGCTTGAGGCCGGTGACGGTGACGTTGGTGTGCACGCGCGCGCCGCCCTCCTCCAGCTTTCCGATCAGCATCCGCGTCAGTGCGCCGAAGTCGACGTCGGTGCCGTCGGTCGAGCGGGTCGCGGCGATCGGCTGCGACTTCTTGCGCCCGGGGATGAGCGTCGGCGCCCACTCGCGGATCACCTCGGCGTCCTCGGAGTACTCGATGCCGGCGAACAGCGGCTCTTCCTTCAGCAGCTCCCAGCGGCGACGCAGGTAGTCGACGTTGTCCTCGCCCCAGACGAAGGTCATGTGCGGGGTGGGCGAGATGAAGCCCTTCGGGTCCGGCAGTGTGCCGTCCTCGACGAACGACGACCACAGCTGGCGCGAGAGCTGGAACTGCTCGTTGATGGTGACGGCCTTGTCGGTCGTCATCGAACCGTCCGTGCCCTCCGGCATGTAGTTGAGCTCGCACAGCGCGGCGTGGCCGGTGCCGGCGTTGTTCCAGGGATTGGAGGACTCCATCCCGACCTCTGGCAGCCGCTCGAACACCTCGATCGACCACGACGGCTCGAGGCGGTGCAGGAGGGCTCCGAGCGTGGCGCTCATGATCCCTCCGCCGATCAGGGCGACATCGATGGACTTGCTCACGCGTCCGATTCTAGAACAACCCTCGACAACCGGGGTCCGGGGTACACAGGAGGGTTCCCGCGGGCAGGCCTACCATTGGCGCGTCGACACCGAACGGTCGGCAGTGGCGAGAGGAGCCGGAGATGGGAATCCTGGACGACGCGAAGGACAAGCTCGGCGACGCCGCCGGCTGGGTCAAGGACCGTGCGGAGCAGATCGGTGACCAGGCGCAGGACGCCGGGCAGACGATCGGCGGCAAGGCCGCGGACGCGAAGCACTGGGTCGAGTCGCGCGTCGGTGGCTCCGATGCGGGCAACCCGACGCCCGAGGCGCGCAGCGGCGGCGGGGGGGAGTTCGCGACCGACTGGGTGGATGTCTCCACCGACGACAGCGCGGATGCGCCGCAGGCGGACGCCGTCGAGCCCGGTGCAGAGGGCGACCGCAACGCCTGACCCGAAGGGCAGCCCCGGCCCGGCACGGGCCGGGGAGCGCACGTCGCAGCGGAGACCCGAAAGGGTCTCCGCTCACAGCTCCAGCGCTCAGTCGATCCGCTGCGCGACGAGCTCGGCGAGCTGCACCGTGTTGAGCGCGGCTCCCTTGCGCAGGTTGTCGTTCGCGACGAACAGCACCAGGCCCTTGCCGGGCTCCGCGGACTGATCGGCACGGATGCGTCCCACCAGTGCGGGGTCGGCGCCGGCCGCCTGCTGCGGGGTCGGCACGTCGACCAGCTGCACGCCGGGAGCGTGCGCCAGCAGCTCGCGCGCCTGCTCGGGGCTCAGGTCGCGCTCGAACTCCGCGTGGATCGCGAGCGAGTGTCCGGTGAAGACGGGCACCCGCACGCAGGTCCCGGCGACGCGCAGCTCCGGCCGCTGCAGGATCTTGCGCGACTCGTTGCGCAGCTTCTGCTCCTCGTCGGTCTCGCTCGAGCCGTCGTCGACGATCGAGCCGGCCAGCGGCAGCACGTTGTGCGCGATCGGCTGCGTATAGACGGCGGGCTCGCCGAAGTCGATCGCCGAGCCGTCGTGCGTGAGTCGCTCCGGGTGCTGCGCAGAGCCCCGCTCGAGCTGCCCGCGCAGCTCCTCGACACCGGCGAGGCCCGAGCCGGAGACGGCCTGGTAGGTGGCGACCACGAGCCGCACGAGCCCCGAGGCGAGGTCGAGCGGCTTGAGCACCGGCATCGCGGCCATGGTGGTGCAGTTGGGGTTGGCGATGATCCCCTTGACCGCGCCGGTGATGGCGTGAGGGTTGACCTCGGAGACCACCAGTGGCACCTCCGGGTCCATCCGCCAGGCGGAGGAGTTGTCGATGACGATGACCCCGGCCTCGGCGAACTTCGGCGCCAGTCGGCGCGAGGTCGCGCCGCCGGCAGAGAAGATGGCGATGTCGAGCCCGCTCGGGTCAGCCTGGTCGGCATCCTCGATGGTGATCTCGGTGCCGCGGAACTCCAGCGTCCTGCCGGCCGAGCGTGCGGACGCGAACAGCCGCAACTGCTCGATGGCCAGCTCGCGCTGGGCGAGCAGCTGCAGCACGACGCCGCCCACCTGCCCGGTGGCGCCGACCACACCGATGCGCACCGGGCGCGCCTGCCCCGGCTCGTCGCGCAGCACGCGGATCATCGTCCGGTCCCCGCGTGCACGACGGCCTGCTCCTGGGCGTCCAGCTCGAACGCCGTGTGCACGACGCGCACGGCCTCGATCAGCTGGTCGGCCCGCGTGACGACCGAGATGCGGATCTCGGAGGTCGAGATCATCTCGATGTTGATGTCGGCGTCAGACAGCGCCTTGAACAGACGCGCAGACACGCCGGCGTTCGTGCGCATGCCCGCGCCGACCAGCACGAGCTTGCCGATCTGGTCGTCGTAGCGCAGCTGCTCGTAGCCGATCGACTCGCGGTGCGCCTCGAGCGCGTCGAGCACGGCCCCGGCCTCCTCCATCGGCAGCGTGAACGAGATGTCGGTGCGGCCGGTGCCGACCTCCGAGACGTTCTGCACGATCATGTCGATGTTGGCGCCGGTCTCGGCGACGATGGTGAAGATCCCCGCCGCAGTGCCGGGCACGTCCGGCGCGCCGGCGACGGTGACCTTCGCCTGTGACAGGTCGTGGGCGACTCCCACGATCATCGGCTCTTCCATGATGGACCCCACTTTCTCTGGGTCGTAGACGATGGTGCCCTCGTCGTTCGTGAACGACGAGCGCACATGAAGGGTGACGCCGTGGCGGCGCGCGTACTCGACGCTGCGGATGTGCAGCACCTTCGCACCGCCGGCGGCGAGCTCGAGCATCTCTTCACTCGTGACACGGGGGATGCGTCGGGCTCGGTGGATGACGCGGGGGTCGGCGGAGAAGATGCCGTCCACGTCGGTGTAGATCTCGCAGACATCGGCGCCGAGCGCCGCAGCGAGGGCGACCGCGGAGGTGTCGGAGCCGCCGCGGCCGAGCGTGGTGATGTCGCCGGTGACCTTGTTGAAGCCGGCGAAGCCCTGCACGATGGCGATCTGGCCCCTGTCGAGGGCGTCGCGCACGCGGCCGGGCGTGACGGAGATGATGCGGGCGGCGCCGTGCTTGTCGTCGGTGAGCATGCCGGCCTGGCTGCCGGTGAACGAGACCGCCTCGGCGCCCTGCGCCTTGATCGACATCGCCAGCAGCGCCATCGAGATGCGCTCGCCCGCGGTCAGCAGCATGTCGAGCTCTCGGCCGCCCGTCGGCAGGCTCGGCACCACCTGGTGCGCGAGGTCGAGCAGCTCATCGGTCGTGTCGCCCATCGCCGAGACCACCACGACGACGTCGTCGCCGCGCCGGCGCGACTCGACGACGCGCTTCGCGACGCGCTTGATCCCCTCGGCGTCGCCCACACTGGACCCGCCGTACTTCTGCACGATGAGGCTCACACCGCTCCTCTGCACCCCTGGACCCACCAAGTCTAGGCGTCGGCGGGTGCCGCATCCGCCCCCGTCGTCAGCGCTCGACCGCGCGACGCCCCTCGAACGCGCGGCCGAGCGTCATCTCGTCGGCGAACTCGAGGTCGCCGCCGACGGGCAGCCCGCTCGCCAGGCGCGACACCTTCACGCCCAGCGGCAGCAGCGATCGGATGAGGTAGGTCGCGGTGGCCTCGCCCTCGACGTTCGGGTCGGTGGCGATGATCACCTCCTCCACCGCGGCGTCCTGCAGCCGGGTCATGAGCGACGCCACCCGCAGCTGGTCGGGGCCGATGCCCTGCATGGGGTTCAGCGCCCCGCCGAGCACGTGGTAGAGCCCGCGGTACTCGCGGGTGCGCTCGATCGCGACGACGTCCTTCGCCTCCTCGACCACACAGATCGTCGTGGGCACGCGGCGCGGATCGCGGCAGATGGCGCAGCGCTCCTGCTCGCCGACGTTGCCGCAGATCACGCAGAAGCGCACCCGCTCGCGCACGGTGTGCAGGATGGTCGCCAGCCGGTCGACGTCGAAGGTCTCGGTCTGGATGATGTGGAACGCGATGCGCTGGGCCGACTTCGGACCCACGCCCGGCAGCCTGCCGAGCTCGTCGATCAGGTCCTGCACGATGCCGTCGTACATGTCAGCGCTCCCCTCGCACCCGCGGGCGCTCCTCGATCAGCTCGGCACCGAGCTCTTCGCGCACGACCGCCTCGCCGTAGCGGGCGGCCTGCGATGCCGACAGCGCCGGCTCCGGTGCCGGAGCGGACTGCGCCAGCTCGTCGAGCGACGGGCCGCTGGGCGCCGGGCGCGGGGCCGCAGCGGCGGGCGCCGACACGGGCAGCGCGGGCGCCTCTGGTGCGGAGACGAACGACAGCGGGTCTGGCTCGGGCTCATCCGGCAGTGGCTGCTCGGGCAGATCCTCCGGCGGCGCCTCGGCGTCGCTCGGGATGGCGGCCACCGCCCAGCCGGTGACCGCGGCGGCGACCGCGGGAGACGCCTCGCGACCGCCCGACACGGGTGCGGATGCGCTGCGAGAGCCGGGCGCGCCGGACGGCGCAGGTGCCGACGCGCTGCGAGAGGCAGGTGCGCCGGACGCGCCGGGTGACACGGCCACGCCCGAGACCGGGGCGGACGCCGCCGCCGTCGCGGCAGCCGGTGCGGCAACTGAGGGTGCTGATGCTGAGGCGGCTCGGTGCACGTCGTCGCCGGCCGCCGACGGCTGCTCGGTCGTGGAGCCGCTGGCCCGCTGACCCTGGCGGATGCGAGGGATGTACTTGACCTCGATGCCGAGCAGCGACGTGATGGCGGTGCGCAGCAGGTCGGCGACACTGGGCTTGCCGCCGTGCCCTTCTCGGAAGCGCTGCACGTCGGCATCCGACTGGAAGCCGAGCACCAGCACGTCGCCGTCCCGCAGCTCGATCGGCGTGGTGTTGGACACGAGCATCCACGCTGCGCGGTGCTGATCGGCGAGCTGCTGCAGCACCTCGTCCCACGAGTCGCGCAGCTGCTGGAACGTGATCGGCGCAGCCGGGGCCGCGACCACCGGCGCAGCCGCGGGGGCCGCTGCGGACGGCGCGTCCGCGGCGGCCGCTGCGCGTGGCACAGCTGCGGACGGCGCGGCAGCGGTGGCAGCTGCGGACGGTGCAGCAGCGGTGGACCCCACCGGGACGGGTGGACCCGCCGGATCGGGTCCGCCGATCTCGATCGGGTCCTCGGTCGCAGCGGCCGGCGCTGCTTCGGCGGGTCCGTCCCCCACCGACTCGGCTGCCGCCGCGCGGGTGGACCCCGTTCCGGATCGCGGACCCGAGATCTCGGGTCGACCTGCCGATCCGGGGTCCGCCGAAGCGGAGCCGACAGGGGCAGGCGTCGCACTCGATGCGGCAGCGGGTGCGGGCGCGGCGGTCGGCGTGGCAGCGGGTGCCGGAGCAGCGCCGTCGAGGCGCTGCTCCAGCCGCTCGACCCGCGCGAGCGTGCCGACCTCCGGCTCGCCGGTCTCCGGCACGAGCAGGCGCGCGGCCATCAGCTCGAGGTGCAGGCGCGGGCTCGTGGCGCCGGCCATGTCGGTGAGCGACTTCGCGACGATGTCGGCCGCGCGCGAGAGCTCGGCCGCGCCGAAGCCGCCCGCCTGCTCGACGAGCGTGCGCAGCTCTTCCTCCGGCACGCCGTGCAGGATGGCCGCCGGATCGGCGGCCGCGTGCGCCACGATCAGGTCGCGCAGCCGCTCGAGCAGGTCCTCCACGAAGCGGCGCGGATCCTGACCCGACTGCACGACGCGGTCGATGGACGCGAACAGCTTGGACGCATCCGTCGCCGACAGCGCACCGACGATCTCGTCGAGCAGCTCGCCGTGCGTGAAGCCGAGCAGCGCGACCGCGCTCTCGTACGTCACGCGCGCCTCGGAGCCGGCGATCAGCTGGTCGAGCAGGCTGAGCGTGTCGCGCGCCGAGCCACCGCCGGCGCGCACGACGAGCGGCAGCACGCCGGGGTCGACCTCGACGCCCTCCTGCGCGCACAGCTGCTGCACGTACTCGAGCATCGGCGCGGGGGCGATGAGGCGGAAGGGGTAGTGGTGGGTGCGCGAGCGGATCGTGCCGATCACCTTGTCGGGCTCGGTGGTGGCGAAGATGAATTTGATGTGCTCCGGCGGCTCCTCGACGATCTTCAGCAGCGCGTTGAAGCCGCCGCTGGTGACCATGTGGGCCTCGTCGATGATGAACACCTTGTAGCGGTCGCGGCTGGGCGCGAAGGTGGCACGCTCGCGCAGGTCGCGCGCGTCGTCGACGCCGCCGTGGCTGGCCGCGTCGATCTCGACCACGTCGAGCGAGCCGCCGCCGTCGCGGCCGAGCTCGATGCACGAGTCGCAGACGCCGCACGGGTCGGGCGTCGGCCCCTCGGCGCAGTTGAGGCAGCGCGCGAGGATGCGGGCGCTCGTCGTCTTGCCGCAGCCGCGGGGACCGGAGAAGAGGTAGGCGTGATTGACGCGGTCGGCGCGCAGCGCCGTGCGCAGCGGATCGGTGACGTGCGCCTGCCCGATGAGCTCGGCGAACGACTCCGGCCGATAGCGGCGGTAGAGGGCGGCGACCATGGCATCCAGGCTACTTGCCGCCGGTGACGTGCGCCGACGACTCCACAGGCGGCGGATGCGGTGGCCCGCGTCGAGCGCGCGGCACCAGCGGGTGCGCCGCGAGCGTGGCCGCGCGGAGCGGCCCCGAAGACGCGAGGGACTCCCCGCGCACCCGCCAGAGCCCGGTTGCCCTTGCTTCGTCTCCGACCTGGGGGAGTTGGCCTGGATGGCGCCACGCGGGGAGCCGCATCCATCCTACCGAACGTCGCGGCGGGTGCGAAGCCGAGCGGGCTGTACCGTTGCGTCATGCATCCGCTCGGCGGCTCGGACAGCCCCTTCGATCTCGCGTTCGGCCTGCCGCTGCACCCCCTCGCGGTGCATGTGCCGGTGGTGCTGCTGCCGCTCGGCGCGATCGGCGTGCTGCTGGTGCTGCTCGTGCCGCGCTGGCGCGCCTCGCTCGCCTGGCCGGTGATCGCTGTGCTCGGCATCGCGACGGCTGGTGCGCTGGTCGCGAAGCTCTCGGGCGAGGCGCTCGCCGACCGCGTCGGCGACCCGGGCCAGCACGAGCAGCTCGGCAACTGGCTGCTCGCGACCGCGGCGGCGCTGTGCCTGGCGACGCTCGCCTGGTGGCTGTGGCAGCGCGAGCAGACGCGGGACCGTCGGCGGACGGGTGTCGTGGGGCTGATCCTCGGCACCGTGCTCGCGGCCGCGGCACTCGGCGCGATCATCATCGCCGTGCTCACCGGTCACACCGGCGCGACAGCGGCCTGGGGCGACCGGCCGGGCATCGCGACGCTGCCACCGGTGGCACCGGCAGCACCCTCGGCCCCTGCCGACACGGGAGCCGGCGGCATCGGCATCGCCGAGGTCGCGCAGCACGACGACTCCGCCTCCTGCTGGGTGGCGATCGAGGGCACGGTGTACGACGTCACCGCGTGGATCCCGCTGCACCCCGGCGGCCCCGAGCGCATCCTCGCCGTCTGCGGCACCGATGCCACGGCCGACTTCATGGGCGAGCACGAGGGCGACTCGCTGCCGACCGAGCAGCTCAGCCAGTTCGCGATCGGCGCCCTCGCCGAGCGCTGACCGAGCGCGAGCGCGGCTCAGCCGACCAGTGCGGCCACCTGCCGGGCGATCTCGAGCTCCTCGTTCGTCGGCACCACCCACACCTCGATGGCCGAGCCGTCGGCCGAGATGCGGCGCTCGCCGCGGCCGGCGTTCCGCTCCGCATCGAGCACGATGCCGAGCCCCTCGAGTCCCGCGAGCGCCGCGGCGCGCACCGGCGCCGAGTTCTCGCCGATGCCCGCCGTGAAGGCGATCGCGTCCGTGCGGCCCAGGTGTGCCAGGTACGCGCCCACCGTGCCGCGCAGCCGGTGCGCCACGACGTCCAGTGCCTCGACCGCCCGCTCGATCCCCGCATCCGCCGCCTGCTGCACGTCGCGCATGTCGCCCGTGCCGGTCATGCCCAGCAGCCCGGAGCGCTTGTTGAGCAGCGTGTCGATCTCGTCGATCGACATGCCCGCGACGCGGTGCAGGTGGAAGATCACACCCGGGTCGATGTCGCCCGAGCGCGTGCCCATCACGAGCCCTGCGAGCGGCGTCATGCCCATCGAGGTCTCGACGCTGCGCCCACCGCGCACGGCGGTGGCCGACGCGCCGTTGCCGAGGTGCAGCACGATCGAGTTGACATCCTCGAGCGGCCTGCCGAGCAGCTCGGCCATGCGGCGAGAGACGAACTGGTGGCTGGTGCCGTGGAAGCCGTACTTGCGCACCCGGTGCTCCGCGGCCACCTGCGACTCGATCGCGTAGCGATGCGCTGCCGGCGGGATGGTCAGGTGGAAGGCGGTGTCGAACACCGCCACGTGGGGGTAACCGGCGAAGGTCGCGCGCGCCGAGCGGATGCCCTGCAGGTTCGCCGGGTTGTGGAGCGGCGCGAGCGGCGCGAGGTCGTCGATCTGCTGCGCGACGTCGTCGTCGATGCGCACGGCGGTGTCGAAGCGCGCGCCGCCCTGCACGACCCGGTGCCCGATGCCGAGCAGGTTGGCGGCGCCGAGGTCGGGCCCGTGCCGGTCGAACTGCTGCAGCACCCAGCCGAAGGCGTGCTCGTGGTCGGCGATCATCCGGCGCTCGGTGACGTCGTCCCGGCCCGACACCTCGTGCGTGGCGATGCCGGTCGTCTCGCCGATGCGCTCGATCAGGCCGCTCGCGAGCGCCTCCCCCGACTCCACCTCGACAAGCTGGTACTTCAGGCTCGACGAGCCGGCGTTGATGACGAAGACGGATGCGGTCATGCGGATGCCTCCTGGGCGCCGTCGCTGTCGGTGCCGGCCGCGTCCGTCCCGGCTCCCGGCGCCGATCCATCCTGCGCCTGGATCGCGGTGATCGCGATGGTGTTGACGATGTCGCTCACGAGCGCGCCCCGCGAGAGGTCGTTGACGGGCTTGTTCAGCCCCTGCAGGACCGGTCCGATCGCGAGCGCGCCGGCGGAGCGCTGGACGGCCTTGTAGGTGTTGTTGCCGGTGTTGAGGTCGGGGAAGACGAACACGGTCGCCCGGCCGGCCACCTGCGATTCGGGCATCTTCTTCTGCGCCACCGCCGCATCCGCCGCCGCGTCGTACTGGATCGGGCCCTCCACCGGCAGCTCGGGCGCGCGCTCGCGCACCAGCTCGGTCGCCGCGCGCACCCGCTCGACCTCGGCGCCCGTGCCCGACTCGCCCGTCGAGTAGGAGAGCATCGCCACCCGGGGCTCGATGCCGAATTCGCGCGCCGTGGCAGCGGAGGAGACCGCGATGTCGGCGAGCTCCTCGACCGTCGGCTCGGGGATGACGGCGCAGTCGCCGTAGACCAGCACGCGGTCGGCCAGCGCCATCAGGAACACGCTCGAGACCACCGAGACGCCCGGCTTGGTCTTGATGGTCTCGAAGGAGGGCTTGATCGTGTGGGCGGTGGTGTGGGCGGCGCCGGAGACCATGCCGTCGGCGTCGCCCAGGTGCACCATCAGGGTGCCGAAGTAGCTCACATCGAGCAGCCGCTCCATCGCCTGCTCGATCGAGACGCCCTTGTGCGCGCGCAGCCGCTGGTACTCAGCGGCGTACTTCGGCCGCAGCTCGGCGTCGTCGGTCGCGACGATCCTGGCATTCGCGAGGTCGAGGCCGAGGCTCGCTGCGCGCTGTCGGATGGACGGCTCGTCGCCCAGGATCGTCAATCGCGCGATGCCGCGCGCGAGCACCGTGGATGCCGCCTGCAGGATGCGGTCGTCGTCGCCCTCGGGCAGCACGATGTGCCGCACGTCCTGGCGCGCCCGCTCGATGAGGCTGTGCTCGAAGATGAGCGGCGTGACCACGTCGGTGGTCGCCACCTCGAGCCGCTCGAGCAGTGCGTCGCTGTCGATGTGCTGCTCGAAGAGCGCGAGCGCAGCGTCGCGCTTGCGCTGCGTGCCGTCGATGAGCGAGCCGCGGGTGGTGGCGATGCGCCTCGCCGTCTCGTAGGTGCCGTGCGGGCTGGCTCCGATCGGCAGATCGAGATCGAGCCCGTCGAGCAGCAGCTGCACCGCCGGGTGCAGCTCGAAGCCGCCGTTGAGGATGATGCCGGCGATCGAGGGGAAGGTCTCTGCCTGCTGCGCCAGCAGGGTGCCGACCACCACGTCCGAGCGATCCCCGGGCATCACGAGGATGCCGCCCTCGATGAGCCGCTCGAGCACGTGCTCCATCGACATGCCGGCGACGACGGTGCCGAGCGACTCGCGCTGCAGCAGCTCGGCGTCGCCGCGCACCAGCTCGGCCTCGGCCGCCGCGAAGAGCGTGCCGACGCTCGGAGCGCTCAGCAGCCGGTCCTCCGGGATCGACCAGATCGGCACGCCCTTCGGCACCGCATCCGCCATCGCCGCGGGGATGGCGTCGATGGCGTCGGGATCCGCGCGGTTGACGATGATGCCGGCGATGGATGCGTGGGCCTGCGCCAGCTCGGCGGTGGTGACGTCGGCGAGCTGCCGAAGCTCGTCGGCGGTGCGCGCCGTGTCGGTCTCTGGGTCGCGCCCGCCGAGCACGAGCAGCACGGAGGCGCCCAGGTTGGCGGCGACGCGCGCGTTGAAGCCGAGCTCGGTGGGGCTGCCGACGTCGGTGTAGTCGGAGCCGACGATCACGATCGCGTCGAAGCGCTCATCGATGCGGTGGTAGCGGTCGACGATCGTCGCCAGCGCCGCATCGGCGTCGTCGTGCACGGCGGCGTAGGTGGTACCGATCGCCTCCTCGTAGGAGAGGTCGACGGCCTCGTGGGCCAGCAGCAGCTCGAGCACCCGGTCGCGCTCCTGCTCGGAGCGGGCGATGGGGCGGAAGACCCCGACCCGGCCGACGCGGCGGCTCAGTGCTTCGACGAGCCCGAGCGCGACGATCGACTTGCCTGCGTGGCCCTCTGGAGAAGCGATGACGATTCGTGTCGGCACGCGCCCAGGCTAGCGCCGCCTCGAATGTCACGAATCAGTAACGGTTTGTGCATACCTTGATCACATCTTCAGCACAGGTTCAGTATGGACGACAGTGCCAACGACGGCACTGCCACTGGAGGAGATGAACGTGACTTCACACAGCACAGCGCGGACAGCGCTGCGTCGCGTGCTCGCGATCGGGACGGCGGTCGCGCTCGGCGCGACGGGCGCAGTCCTGAGTGCGACGACAGCACACGCGATCGCAGCACCGTCCTCGACGCTCGATTTCGAGGCAGGGCGCTACATCGTCGTCCTCGAGGACGACGCGCTCGCGACGTATCGGGGCGGTCTGCCGAACCTGGCCCGCACCGCACCGGCGGGTGACTCCGAGATCGATGTCGACACGCCCGCTGCGAACGCCTACACCGCGCACCTCGAGAGCGAGCAGGCGGCAGTCGCCGGCTCCATCGGTGCGGAGGTCGACGCGAACCTGACCGTGACGATGAACGGCTTCATCGCCGATCTCACGGCCGAGCAGGCGCAGGAGCTGGCTCGCGACGGCCGCGTCGCCAACGTGTTCCCCGATGAGATCCTGCACATCAACGCGAGCCCCGCCAATGAGTACCTCGACCTCGAGGGCCTCTGGTCGCAGGTCGGCGGCGTCGACGAGGCCGGCGCAGGCGTGGTCGTCGGCGTGCTCGACACGGGCATCGCGCCCGAGAACCCGCTCTTCGCGGGCGAGGCGCTCGGCACCACGGCAGGCGCTGAGCCGTATCTCGACGGCGACACGATCGTCTACGAGAAGGGCGACGGCAGCACCTTCACCGGCTTCTGCCAGGAGGGCGTGCAGTTCACGGCTGAGGACTGCTCCACCAAGATCATCAGTGCGCGCTACTACGTCGACGGCTTCGGCGCCGACCGCATCGGCGGCGACGCTGTAGGCGAGTACCTCTCGCCCCGCGACGGCGACGGCCACGGCTCGCACACCGCCTCCACGGCGGCGGGCAACGCGGATGTGCCGATCACCTCGGCCGCCGGCGCCGACCTGGGCACGATGTCGGGTGTCGCCCCTGAGGCGCGCATCGCGGCGTACAAGGTCTGCTGGACCGGCCCGGACCCCGCGGTCACGACGGACGACGGCTGCGCCACGAGCGACCTGGTGCAGGCCATCGACCAGTCGGTGATCGACGGCGTCGACGTCATCAACTACTCCATCGGCGGCGGCGCCGCGACCTCGGTCGCCACGGCGACGGACATCTCGTTCCTCGGCGCAGCCGCAGCGGGCGTGTTCGTGTCGGCCTCGGCCGGCAACGCGGGCCCTGGCGCTTCGACTCTCGACCACGCAGCGCCCTGGTACACCACGGTCGCTGCGACGAGCGTGCCCAACTACGAGGCGACCGTCGTCCTGCCGGGCGACGTGCGCCTGACGGGCGCATCGGTCACCGTGCCGATGGGCGAGGACGCTGAGGTCATCAGCGGCCCGTTCATCTACGCGGGCGACGTGCCTGCCGCAGATGCGACCGCGGCAGACGCCGCGCTCTGCCTCCCCGGTTCGCTCGACCCGGCGGCCGTCGCAGACACGATCGTGCTCTGCGACCGCGGCGTCAACGCTCGTGCCGAGAAGTCGCAGGTCGTCGCTGACGCCGGCGGCATCGGCGTGGTGCTCGTCAACGTCACGCCCGGCTCGCTCGACCTGGACGACCACGCGATCCCGACGATCCACCTCGACGCCGAGCACCGCGACCAGCTGCTGGCTGCCGCGCAGACGCCCGGCACCGAGGTCACGTTCGAGCCCGGCAACACCTCGGGCGTCGAGACCCCGGCACCGGTCGTGGCGGGCTTCTCGTCGCGCGGACCGGCAGTGGCTGAGGGCGGCGACGTCCTCAAGCCGGATGTCTCGGCACCTGGCGTCGGCATCGTCGCAGCGGGTCCGAACCCGGCCGGCGGCGAGCCGACCTACCGACTGCTCTCCGGCACGTCGATGGCCGCTCCGCACGTCGCGGGCCTCGCTGCCATCTACTTCGGCGAGCACCCGAACGCCTCGCCTGCCGAGGTGAAGTCGGCGATGATGACCACGGCGACCGACACCGTGACCGACGACGGTGCACCCAGCACCGACCCGTGGGCGCAGGGTGCCGGCTTCGTGAACACGCAGTCGATGCTCGAGCCCGGCCTGATCTACCAGAACGGCACGGAGGATTGGTACGGCTACCTCCGCGGTCTGGGCTATGGCCTGCCCGACACATGGGTGGGCAGCGCGATCGACCCGAGCGACGTCAACATCGCGTCGATCGCCGTCGGCTCGCTGGCAGGTACCCAGACGGTCACTCGCAGCGTCACCGCGCTGGAGGCTGGCAGCTACGCCGCCTCGGTCACCGGCATGCCGGGCGTCGACGTCGAGGTCACCCCCTCGACGATCGAGCTCGCCGCGGGTGAGACGCAGACCTTCGAGGTGACGTTCACCACCACCGATGCGGCGCTGGGCGAGTACTCGACCGGGTCGCTGACCTGGACGAGCGCGGCGCACACCGTCCGCTCGCCCATGGCGGTGCGACCGGTCGCTGTCGCGGTCCCTGAGTGGGTCGAGGGCACCGGCACGGTCGGCGAGACGCCCATCAGCGGTGTCTCGGGCGTCGAAGGCGAGATCGCCCTGCAGGCGAACGGGCTCGCGCCCTTCGAGCAGCTGGGCGCCGACGCGGGCGACCCGGGCGCTGAGTTCGTCTACCCGTTCGAGATCCCGGAGGGCGAGCTCGCTCGCTACTTCGCGCTCGACGGGGCCGACAACACGGGCGACAACGACCTGTACATCCTGCGGCTCGAGGGCGACACGCCCGTCGAGCAGTGGGTCGGCGGCACGGCAGCTGCGGACGAGTCGGTGCTCCTGGAGTCCCCGGCTGCAGGCAGCTACCTGGCGATCGTCGTCGTCTACTCGCATGGCGAGGCCGAGGACGGCTCCTTCGAGCTGGACTACGCCGCTGTGACTCCGGGCCAGCAGGAGGGCAACTTCCGCGCTGAGCCGGCATCCGTCACCGGAGCGATCGGCGAGTCGTTCACCTTCTCGGCGAAGTGGAACGGTCTCGACACGAACGCCGAGTACCTCGGCGTCATCGGCTACGGCGACTCGGATGCTCGCACCTACGTCCGCGTGACGACAGGCGATGTGACCATGCCGGTGCCGGACCGACTCGCGGCGGGCAACCGCTTCGAGACCGCGGTGGAGATCTCGCAGCAGGGCTACCCGGACGGCGCTGGCGTCGTCTACGTGGCCAGCGGCGAGCGGTTCCCGGACGGCCTGGCTGCGGCTCCCGCCGCAGCTCGTGAGGGCGGCCCGCTGCTCCTCACCAGGGCCGGCGCGCTGTCGCAGGTCGTCATCAACGAGATCGAGCGCCTGTCGCCCGAGCGCATCGTGATCGTGGGCGGCGAGCCCTCGGTCTCGGCTGCGGTCGCCGCCGAACTCGAGGCTCTTGCCGGAACGGTCGACCGCGTCGGCGGTGCCAACCGGTTCGAGACGAGCCGCCTCATCGCGCAGTACGCCTTCGAGAGCTCGGAGAACGCGTTCATCGCGACCGGCCGCGACTTCCCCGACGCACTGTCGGCGGGAGCTGCTGCAGGTTCGATCGACGCGCCGATCCTGCTGGTGGACGGCATGGCGGACGGCGCGGATGACGCGACGATCGCTGAGCTCGACCGTCTCGGTGTGGTGAACACGTACCTCATGGGCGACCAGAACTCGATGTCGAACGGCATCGAGCTGGAGTTGAACAATGAGGCATTCGTGGTCCACCGCTTCGCAGGCGCCAACCGTTTCCTGACGGCGGTGCAGGTGAACCAGGAGATGTTCTCTGGACCGGTGCCGGCGATGTACATCGCCAGCGGCATGAAGTTCCCCGACGCACTGAGCGCTTCCGCGCTCGCTGCTGCCGAGGGTTCGCCGCTGTACCTGGCGCAGCCGACCTGCATCGACTCGTCCATCGTGACGGAGAGCCTGCGGCTCGACCAGCCGCCGGTGTTCCTGCTCGGTGACGAGTCGACGCTGTCGGCTGCGGTCGCGGAGTACGCGATCTGCCCGTGATCGGGCAGTGACCCAGGGAGGGGGCGGGCGCTTCGGCGCTCGCCCCCTCTTCTCTGGGCTAGAATCGCAGGGTTGGCCTCTCGGGGCCGGCACGGAGGATTCGCCTAGTGGCCTATGGCGCACGCTTGGAAAGCGTGTTGGGTGCAAGCCCTCAGGGGTTCGAATCCCCTATCCTCCGCCGACACTGCATCCAGTCACGATGGAGCACGCATGCGACAGAGCAAACCGCGGTCCCCGCACCGCGCAGGGAGCCGGTCGTGAGCGCCCGCATCCTGGTCGTCGATGATGACCGTGACATCCGCGACCTGGTCGCGATCAAGCTCGAGTCGGCCGGGCACGAGGTGGTCATCCGCCCCGATGGCTCCGAGGGCCTCGAGGCTGCCCTCGCCGGCGGCTGGTCGGTGATCGTGCTCGACGTGATGATGCCGGGCATGTCGGGCATCGACGTGCTGCGAGCGGTGCGCGAGCGCGGTGACCGCACGCCCGTCATCCTGCTGACCGCACGGGGGCAGGAGAAGGACATCGAGGCGGGCTTCGCCGCGGGTGCCGACGACTACGTGACCAAGCCGTTCAGCCCGCGCGCCCTGCTCGCGCGCGTGACCGCCGCGCTCGGATGAGCTGGCTGACCGACGGGGTGATGCAGGCGGTCCTGCTCATCACCGCCGGCATCGCGCTGGGCATGCTCGTCTCGCTGGTCGTGCAGCGCACCGTGCGCCGTCGGCGCGCGAGCGTGCGCGCGCGGCTCGACGAGCGCATCCGCCCCCTGGTGCTGGCTGCGACCGTCGCCGAGGACGATGAGACGGATGCGCTGATCGCCCGGGTGCGTGCGCTCGGCCCGGACGAGCGGGCGCACGTGCGCCGCACCGTGTTCGGCATGCTGCGCGATGTCACCGGCGAGGCCGCCGAGCGGCTGCGCGCCGTGGGCGACGCCGCCGGCATCGTGCCGCGCGTGCTCGCACTCTCCGAGCACCGCAGCCCCGCGCTGCGGGCGAGTGCCGCCGAGGCGCTGGGACTGCTGCAGCCGCCCGGCTCGCTCGAGCTGCTGTGCCGGCTGGCCGCGGACCCGGCGCCGGCCGTGCGCACCGTCGCCGTGCGCGCCCTGGGCGCGTACACCGAGCCTGTGGCTGTCGACCGCGTCATCGCCGCCCTGGCGATCGGGAGCGGCGTGCCCAACAACGCTGCGGCCTCGGCGCTGCTGCAGCAGGGCCTCGCGGCCGGCGACCGCGTGCGCCTCGCACTCGACCACCCCGACGCCGGTGTGCGGCGCGGCGCCGCGCGCGTGGCAGGGCTGCTGCAGGCGCCCGGCGTCGCCGAGCGGCTGGTGGGACTGCTCGAGGATGAGGAGGAGTCGGTGCGGCTGGCCGCGATCCGCTCGCTCGAGCGACTGCCGGTCGCCGCGGCGGTGCCGGCGCTGCTCGACGCCGCGCTCGCCGACGGCCGCGATGGCGAGGCCGCGGCGACGACGCTCGCCGCGATGCCGCCGGCCTGGACGGCCGCCGCGCTCGCGCGCATCGAGGCGGAGGGCGCTCCGGCCGTGCGCCGCGCCGCCGGCATCGCTCGGGGGGCCGTGGCATGAGCTGGCTGCACGACATCGTCTCGGCCATCATCCTGGCGCTGGCCTGGCCGAGCGCCATCTACTTCCTGCTCTCGAACACCGCGATGCTGGTGCTGGTGCTGATGGCGTCGCGGCACTTCGTGCGCCACTTGCGCGAGAGCGACCACACCGGTCGCGAGGCGATGGCCGCGTCGCCGCTCAGTCCGGGTGTGAGCGTGCTGGTGCCCGCCTACAACGAGGCCGCCGTCATCCGCACGAGCGTGCGCTCGGTGCTCGACCTGCGCTACCCCGACCACGAGGTCATCGTCGTCAACGACGGCAGCACCGATGCGACCATGCAGGTGCTGCGGGACGAGTTCGACCTGGTGCCCGACGACCGCGAGATCCCGGGCCGCCTCCCGGTGCGCGGCGCCATCGTCGCGGTGTGGCGCTCGCGCGGCGGCGTCGTGCCGCTGATCGTCGTCGACACGCTGAACTCCGGCCGCTCCGACTCGATCAACGCTGCACTCGACCTCGCGAGCAAGGATCTGGTGGTGATGGTCGACGCCGACTCGATCCTCGAGCCGGATGCCCTGCTGTCGGTCTCGAAGCCCTTCGCCGACGATCCCGACCGCGTCGTCGCGACCGGCGGCGCCATCCGCATCGTGAACAACAGCCGCGTGCTGGGCGGCCGCATCGTCGAGATCCGCATGCCGAAGCAGCTCATCGCCCGCATCCAGGTGGTCGAGTACCTGCGGGCCTTCATGCTCGGCCGCACCGCCTGGTCGGATCTGCAGGCGCTCGTGCTGATCTCCGGCGCGTTCGGCATGTTCCGCCGCGACGTGCTGCTCGAGGTCGGCGGGCTCGACCCCGACTCGATCGGCGAGGACTTCGAGCTCGTGATGCGCATGCAGCGCTGGATCCGCGACGGCGGGCGCGACAAGCGGATCGTGTACGTGCCGGAGCCGGTCAGCTGGACGGAGGCGCCGTCGACGCTGCAGGTGCTCGCCCGGCAGCGGCGCCGCTGGCATCGCGGCCTGTGGGAGGTGCTCTGGAAGTACCGCGGCATGCTGCTGCGCCCCCGCTACGGCCGCATCGGCGCGGTCGCGCTGCCGTACTACTGGCTGTTCGAGCTGTTCGCGCCGCTGCTGGAGATCCTGGGGCTGGTGCTGATCGTGCTCGGCTTCGCGACCGGCGCCCTGAACACCGGCATGGCCGTGTTCCTGATCCTGGTCTCCTACGGCTACGGCACGCTCGTGACGCTCACCGCGGTGGTCGTCGAGGAGGCGAGCTTCCACCGCTACGAGCGCTGGCGCGACCTCGGCGCGACGCTCTGGGCAGTGCTGGCCGAGAGCCTCGGCTACCGCCAGCTCACAGCCGTCTGGCGACTGCAGGGGTGGTGGGCGGGCCTGACGGGCCGCACGCAGGTGTGGGGCGAGATGACGCGTGCCGGCTTCGCCGGGGCGACGGATGCGTCAGGCCGCGCCGGGGAGGCGGAAGGACGCGGCTGATCCCGTGCCCCGCTCGCTCGTGAAGTCGAGCGTGCCGCCATGCGCGTGCACGATCATGCGGCAGATCCACAGGCCCAGGCCCGCGCCCTGCACACCGGATGCCCGCGCCTCGGAGGAGCGGTAGAAGCGCTCGAAGACGCGCGCCGCCTCATCGGCCGGCACCCCGGGGCCGTCGTCGACGACGCGCACCACCGCATCCGTCCCCACCAGTTCGACGTGCACGTCGACGATGCCGTGCTCGCGGGTGTACTTGATTCCGTTCGAGACCAGGTTCTCGATCACCTGCGTGATGCGGCGGGCATCGGCCTCGAGCTGCACCCTCGGGCCGTCGAGCAGGCGCAGCGTGACGCCGCGGCGGCGCGCGCGGTGGTCGAGCGTCGCGACGGCCTCCTCGGCGAGCGCCCGGAGATCGGTCGGCCGGGCCTGCAGGTGCACCTCGCCCCGGCTCATCTCGCCGACGATCAGCAGATCCTCGACCAGCGCCCGCAGCCGGTCGGCGTTGCGCTGCACGATCGACAGCCACGAGCGCAGCGAGTCGGGCAGCTCCTCGTCGAGGGCGAGCTCGAGGAAGCCCGCGATCGAGGTCAGCGGCGTGCGCAGCTCGTGCGAGACGAGGGCGACGAAGTCGTCGCGATCCTCCAGCATGCGCATGTAGACGGTCACGTCGTCGACCGAGGCGATCGAGCCGCGGAACTCGCCGTCGATCATGAGCGGTCGCGACGACATCGTGACCGCGAACATCTCGTGGCCGGGGCGCGCCACCCAGCAGACCACGTTGTCGAAGGCCTCGCCGCGCGCAGCCCGCAGGAACGGCACCTCGGCGGGCGGCAGGTCGCGGCGGGTGTCGAGCTCGAGGAAGCGCGCCCCGTCGAGCATGGTGTCGAAGCCGTCGCCCGCGAGCGCCTGGTGACCTTTGAGCGTGGAGTTGACGCGCAGCACGCTGCCATCGGCGTCCAGCAGCAGCAGGCCGACGCGGGCGGTCTCGAAGATGGCGTCGAGCAGCCCGGCATCGGCCGCGCGCTGCTTCGCGATCGCCTGCATCTCGCGCTCCCGGTGCAGGAGGGCGAGCTGCTGCCGCTCGATCGTGCGCGCGTAGCTGGCGGCGAACCACGCGGTGGCGACGAGCGCCAGCGGCACGATCACGACCCCCACCACGTTGGCGGTCAGCGTGACACCGGTGGAGTGCGGGATGCGCAGCGCCATCACCACCAGCAGCACCGCACTCGCGATCGCGACGATGCCGATGCCGCGGCTGCGCACCGTGACGCCGAGCCAGAACGCGGGCATCACGGCCAGCAGCGCCACGATGCGCGGCGCCTGCGGGTCGGCGATCAGCGCCGTCAGCGCCAGCAGGTCGAGCGCCGGCACGAGCACGCGCATCTGCGCTCCGGCAGAGGGAGCGGCCAGCGCGAGCGGGGTCGCCGCTGCCATGCCGATCGCCACGATCCACGGCCACGGGTGATCCCAGACGTCCCGACTGACGACCGAGAGCGCCACCAGCACCAGTGCCACCATCAGCGTCAGGACCAGCTGCACCTCCCGGAGGCGCAGCGCCCCGATGACGCGGGGCCGGATGTCGCGGGGGCCCGGAGCGGACTGGCTCACCGTCGCCGGTTGCCGAAGATGCCGCGCACGACGTCCCGGATCATCGCCTGGCCGGAGCGGGAGCCGAGGAAGTCGGTGATGATGTTGCCGCCGGAGCTCGAGCCGCCGCCGGAGCCGCGGGTCGAGCGGTTGCGCTTCGCCTCGGCCTCCAGCCGCTTCGCCTCCTCCTCAGCGGCCTCGCGGGCCTGCTCGTCCTGCTCCGCCTTCTGCGCCGCCTGCAGCTTGGCCTGCAGCCGCTCGTAGGCGGACTCGCGGTCGACCGCCTCGCCGTACTTCGCCAGCAGCGAGGAGGCCTGCACCGCGCGGTCGATCTCGGCTGCCGGGGTGGGATCCATCGAACCCTGCGGCGCGCGCAGGCGCGTCCAGGCGACCGGCGTCGGTGCGCCCTTCTCGTTCATGACGGTGACGATCGCCTCGCCGATGCCGAGGCTCGTGAGCACCTCCTCGAGGTCGTAGGCGCTCTTCGGGTAGGTGCGCACCGTCGCCCGCAGCGCGGTCTCGGCGTCAGGCGTGTGCGCGCGCAGCTGGTGCTGCACGCGGGAGCCGAGCTGCGCGAGCACGTCGTCGGGCACGTCCTTCGGCGTCTGCGTGACGAAGAAGATGCCGACGCCCTTGGAGCGGATCAGGCGCACCGTCTGCACGATGGCCGCCAGGAAGTCCTTCGACGCATCCTTGAACAGCAGGTGCGCCTCGTCGAAGAAGAAGACCAGCTTGGGCTTGTCGACGTCGCCGACCTCCGGCAGGTCCTCGAACAGGTCGGCGAGCAGCCACATGAGGAAGGTGGAGAACAGTGCCGGCTGGTCGGCGACGCCCGGCACCTCGAGCAAGCTGATGATGCCGCGCCCGTCGGGGCTGGTGCGCAGGAACTCGCGGGTGTCGATGTCGGGTTCGCCGAAGAAGACATCCGCCCCCTGCCCGCTGAACGCGGTGATCTCGCGCAGGATCACGCCGGCGGTCTGCGTCGAGATGCCGCCGAGCCTGCGCAGCTCGTCCTTGCCCTTGTCGCTCGTGAGCCACAGCAGCAGCTCACGCAGGTCCTTGAGGTCGATCAGCGGCAGCTGCTGCTCGTCGGCGTAGGCGAAGACGATCCCGAGGCTCGACTCCTGGGTGTCGTTGAGGCCGAGCACCTTCGACAGCAGCGTCGGGCCGAAGTCGAGCACGGTGGCGCGGATGGGCACGCCGTGGCCGATGCCGCCGAGCGCGAAGTACTCGACCGGGGAGGCGGCCGGCTCCCATGCCTGCCCGATGCCGGCGGTGCGAGCGAGCAGCTTGTCGCCCGACTCACCGGGGGTCGCGATGCCGGAGAGGTCGCCCTTGATGTCGGCGGCGAACACGGGCACGCCGGCGGCGGAGAGCTGCTCGGCGAGCACCTGCAGCGTCTTGGTCTTACCGGTGCCGGTCGCGCCGGCGACGAGGCCGTGGCGGTTGACCATGGACAGCGGGATGCGCACCGGCGTCTCGGCGTCGGCTTCGCCGTTGACGAGCGCGCCCATCTCGAGCGCGGCGCCGTCGAAGGCGTAGCCGGCGCGGATCTCACCGACGGCGTCGGCGCTGAGCGGCCCGACGAGCGCATGCGCCTCGACCGTCTCGCCCGGTTCGACCGGCTGCTCGGGGTCGGCGGGCTGCGGCGCGGAGACCGCGGCCTCCTCGAAGCTCTCCGCCACCGGCGGTGCCTCGTCCGGCGTGTCATCGTCGGCGGGCGCGGGCGGGGAGTCCGCCTGCACCCGCGCTTCGCTGGCCTGCAGCTCCGCGAGCCTCGCCGCCGCTTCGAGCTGCGCTTTGCGGGCCGCTTCCAGTTCAGCCTTGGCCTTCGAGAGCTCGTCAGTCATGGCGCCATCCTTGCACGCTGGGACCTGGAGCAGAGGCCGCTTCGGGCCTGTGCCTCGACGCCGGCGCCGATGCCCGTCTCCGCCATCGCGTCCGTGCGCCTCACTCGATCGTCGGCACCGTGCGCGGTCGCACGACGAACCACAGCGAGACGGTGGCGAGCACTCCGCAGCAGAACATGATCGTGCCCATCGGGATCGCGTTCTCGATGCTGAACAGGCCCACGATCGGGCTGACCAGTCCGGCGATCGACATGTTGCAGGCGCCCAGCAGCGAGGCCGCGGTGCCGGCTTCGCTGGAGTGGCCGACGAGCGCCAGCGTCTGCACGCAGGGCATCGACAGGCCGAACGCGAAGGCGAACACGGCCAGCGGCGGCACGAGGCCGGCGATGCCGAGGCCCGCCATGTCGAGCGCGACGATGCAGGCCGCCGAGATCACCAGCAGCGCGGTCGAGACCGCCAGCACCCACTGCGGCCCGAAGCGGTTGGCGGCGCGGCCTGCTGTCTGCGTGCCGATCAGCACGCCGACCGAGCAGAGCGCGAACACCAGGCCGAACTGCCCTGGCGTGAAGCCGTAGACCTCCTGCAGCAGCAGCGAGGCGGTCGAGATGTAGGCGAACATGCCGCCGAAGATGCTCGCGCCGATGATCACGACGCCGATGAACACGCGATCGGTGAGCACCGCGCGGTAGCGCTGCCCGAGCGTCGAGTGGCCGCGCTCCTGCCGCAGGTGCGGCGGGAGCGTCTCGCGCAGGAAGAGCAGCTGCAGCACGATCACGAGCACGGCGTACGCGGCGAGCACCCAGAACAGCCCGCGCCAGTGCAGGAAGCCGACCAGCCAGGAGCCGATCACCGGGGCGGCGATCGGGGCGATGCCGATCACGAGCGCCAGCCGCGACAGCGCCGTGGTGAGCTGCTTGCCGCCGAAGAGATCGCGCACCATCGCCATCGCGACCACCGTGCCCGCTGCCGCGCCGAATCCCTGGACGACGCGCATGAGCATGAGCGTCACGATGTCGGGCGCCATGGCGACGGCGACGCTCGCGAGCACGTGCACGACGGTGGCGACGAGCAGCGGCCTGCGCCGGCCGACACGGTCGGAGAGCGGCCCCATCACCAGCTGCCCGAATGCGAACCCGAGCGTGGTGGCCGACAGTGTCAGCTGCACCACCGCATCCGTCGTGCCGAAGTCGTCCTTCACCGCCGGGAAGGCCGGCAGGTAGAGGTCGATCGTGAAGGGCCCGAGGCCGGCGAGCAGCCCGAGCACGATCAGCGTCGTGACGCGGCGCCGCCTGCCGAACTCGGCTCCGGGGGCGCTGCTCACTCCTGCGCGAGCGCGAGCGGCACGTCGCTGCGCGGGGCGACGCGCTCCTCGCCGGTCGTGGCGTCGTGCTCGAAGACCACGGCGCCGTCGATCAGCACGGTGCGGGGGCGGGCCATCGGGTCCATCCAGTCGCCGCTCCAGACGACCAGGTCGGCGCGCTTGCCGGGCTCGAGCGTGCCCACCTGGTCGGCGATGCCGAGCACCTTGGCGGGGTTGATCGTGATCGCCTTGAGCGCTGTCTCGCGGTCGAGCCCTTCACGGACGGCGAGGGATGCCTGGTGCACGAGGAAGGAGATGGGGATCACCGGGTGGTCGGTGATGATCGAGATCTCTACTCCGGCGGCGGCGAGCTTGCCGGGGTTGGCGATCGAGCGGCCGCGCAGCTCCATCTTCGACTTGGTCGTGAACAGGGGACCGATGAGCACCGGCACGCCGCGCTCGGCGAGCAGGTCGGCGACCAGGTGCGCCTCGGTGCCGTGGTCGATCACCAGGTCGTAGCCGAACTCGGCCTGGATGCGCAGCGCGGTGACGATGTCGTCGGCGCGGTGAGCGTGCTGGCGCCACGGGATCTCGCGGGCGAGCACCTTGCCGAGCGCCTCCATCGTCAGGTCGACGTCGTGGCGCTTGTCGTTGTCGGGGTCGGCGTGGCGGCGCTGGTAGTTCTGCGCGGCGACGAAGGCGTCGCGGATGATCTTCGCGGTGCCGAGCCGCGTGGACGGCGTCTGCTTCTTCTCGCCGTACACGCGCTTGGGGTTCTCGCCCAGCGCGCTCTTGATGCCGGCGGGCTCGCGCAGCACCATGTGGTCGACGATGCGGCCGTGGGTGTGGAGCGTGGTGGCCTGGCCGCCGATGGGGTTGCCGGAGCCGGGGTTGACGTTGACGGTCGTGACGCCGCCCGCGAGCGCCAGGTCGAAGCCCTCGTCGTAGGGGTCGATCGCGTCGATCGTGCGCACGCCCGCCGTGTTGGGGTTGGTCATCTCGTTCGTGTCGCTCGCGGCGCCGCCGTCGCCCTCGGGATGCACGCCCAGGTGCACGTGCGCGTCGACCAGGCCGGGCGTCACCTGCGCGCCGGCCACATCGAGCACCGTCGCTCCCTCGGGCACCGCCACGTCGGCGCCGAGCTCGGCGATGCGTCCGTCGCGCACGAGGATCGTGCCCTCGAACTCCTCGCCCTCCACGGGGATGACGGTTGCGTTGACGATGGCGAGCAGCATGGAGTTCCTCTTCTTGTCTGACAGCGTCGTGCCAGCCTACGCCTGCTTAGCCCAGCGAACGACCCCGCCCCGCGCGACGGCATTGGCCACTTCCGGGCATGAGTGGCCAATCCCCCGCGTGAATGGCCAATCCCCCGCGTGGATGGCCAATCCTCCGCGTGAATGGCCAATCCCCCGCGTGAATGGCCAATCCCCCGCGTCAGTGGCCAATCCCCCGCGTCAGTGGCCAATCCCCCGCGTGAGTGGCCAACTCCCCACGTGAGTGGCCAACTCCCCACATGAGTGGCCACTTCCGGAGTCGCAGGCAGAAGGCGCCGCTCGATGCCGGGAGGCGCCACTCGATCACGGGAGGAGCCACTCGATCACGGGAGGAGCCACTCGATCACCGGAGGAGCCGCTCGATCACCGGAGGAGCCACTCGATCACGGGAGGAGCCACTCGATCACCGGAGGCGCCACTCGATCACGGGAGGCGCCACTCGATCACGGACGGGCCGACGGGGACGGCGGCACCGGCCTCGAGCGGGCTGCCGTGGCCGCGCTGTGGCAGGATCAGGGCAACCCACGAGAGGGGGCGTGCCCATGACCGCCAGCACGCCCATCGCCGCCAGCACGACCGTCGGCCGCAGCGACGAGGTGCACCGGCGGCTGCAGCTGTGGGGCGGTGGCGCGGCGATCGTCGGTACGCTGCTGGGTCTGGCGCCCCAGCTGCTGCTCATGCTGCCGCTGCAGAGCCCACTCCCCCTGGGCCAGGTGAGCACGATCGCCGGTGGACTGCTGATGGTGCTCGCCGCCGTGCTGCTGGCGAAGGCCTTCGTCGGCGACCACGCGGCGTTCGGCCTGGCCAAGCTCGGAGGCATCCTGCTGATCCTCTTCCACTGCTGGTGGCTCGCGGTCGTGCTGGTGCCCAGCGAGCTGTGGTTCTTCGGGGCCGCGGGCGGGGAGGGCTGGAACGTCACGCGCCTGGTCATCGGCGTCGCCGCCGGCGTCGCGATCGCCACCAGCTGGCCCGTGCGCGGCTTCAACCGCTGGTCGATGCTGATCGTCGCCGCCTGCTTCGGGCTCGCCATCTACGGCGCCTATGCGCTCATCATCGGGCTCGGCCAGGCAGGTGCAGACGGCGCCGTGCTGCTGAGCTATCTGCAGCCGCTCTCGCTGCTCGCCTTCGGCGCTGGCCACGCCGTCAGCGGCTGGCGCGGCACCCGCACGACCGGCGCCGACGCATCCGCCTGACCCGACCACTCGCAGCGCTCATCCGCCTGCGCTGAACGCACGGCGCGCATCCGCCTGCCTCGGGCCGCCACGCGAGCGAGCGCCCTCAGTCGTCGAAGTGCTCCTCGAGGCGCGTCAGCGTGTCCTGCCAGCCGTCGCGCAGGTCGTCGAGCTCGTCGAGCGGCCCGGTCTGCGTCACGTGCACGAGTGTGCCGTCGCCGGTCTCGCGGAGCTCGATGATGACGAGCTGCTCCTCGCCCTGCAGCTCCTCGCCGCCCCCGAGCCAGTCCCAGGTCTGCACGATGCGCTTGCGCTCGTCGAGCTGCAGGTAGCGCCCCTGCACGCCGAAGCCGCCGGTGGCGGTGCGGAACCGGTACATGCCGCCCTCCTGCAGATCGACCTCGTACTGCGCGTCGTCGAACTGCGGCCACCACCACTCGGCGAGGCCCGCGGGCGTCGTGAACAGCTGCCACACCGCATCCGTCGACGCCACGACGAACGCGGTGATCTCGGTGCGCTCTGCGTCAGCGGGGATCTCGATGGGCTCGCTCATGCCGCCACGCTATCCGGGCCGGATGCGCCCCGCACTATCGTGGTGCCGTCCGGCGATTCCCGCGCCCTCGACGAGAGACCACAGCATGAGCGCTCTGCCCACCGCCGACGGCCTGACCCGCTCCGAGCGGCTCGACCGCCTGCCCTTCACCCGCAAGCACGGCAGGCTGCTCGGCACCGCGGGCATCGGCTGGGCGCTCGACGCGATGGACGTCGGCCTCATCTCCTTCGTGATCGCGGCGCTCGCGCAGCAGTGGGCGCTCACGAGCATCGAGACCAGCTGGATCGCCTCGATCGGCTTCGTCGGCATGGCGATCGGCGCGACCGTCGGCGGCCTGCTCGCCGACCGCATCGGCCGCCGCAGCGTCTTCGCGCTCACGCTGCTCGTCTACGGCATCGCCACCGGCGCATCCGCACTGGTCGGCTCGCTCGCGGCGCTGCTGGTGCTGCGCTTCATGGTGGGCCTGGGCCTCGGCGCCGAGCTGCCGGTCGCCTCGACCCTCATCAGCGAGTTCGCGCCCAAGAAGATCCGTGGCCGCGTGGTGGTCTGGCTCGAGGCCTTCTGGGCGGTCGGCTGGATCATCGCGGCAGTCATCGGCACCTTCGTGGTCAGCGCCTCCGACGACGGCTGGCGCTGGGGGCTCGCGATCGGCATGGCGCCGGCGATCTTCTCGATCGCGGTGCGCTGGGGCATGCCCGAGTCGGTGCGCTACCTGCTGTCGAAGGGCCGCGTCGACGAGGCCGAGCGCACCGTGCGCGAGTTCGAGGCCGCGGCGGAAGTCCCCGCGCCGGCCGGGCCGTCTCGCGAGACCGAGACGACGGATGCGTCGCCGTCGCGGCGCACGGATGGCGCGGTCTCCGCGGCGTCACCCGACGCATCCGCCCCGAAGGTCTCGATCTGGTCGCCGATGCTCCGCCGCCGCACGATCGCGCTGTGGACGGTCTGGTTCTGCATCAACTTCTCGTACTACGGGGCGTTCATCTGGATCCCGTCGCTGCTGGTCGACCAGGGCTTCTCGCTCGTGCGCTCGTTCGAGTTCACGCTCATCATCACGGTCGCACAGCTGCCCGGCTACGCGGCGGCGGCGTTCCTGATCGAGAAGTGGGGCAGGCGCCCGACGCTGACCGTCTTCCTGATCGGCTCGGCCTGCGCGGCCGCCTGGTACGGCACCGCTTCGACCGAGGCGATGATCATCGCGGCAGGCTGCACGCTGTCGTTCTTCAACCTCGGCGCGTGGGGCGCGCTGTACGCGATCGGGCCGGAGCTCTACCCGACGAACGTGCGCGGCACCGGCACGGGCGCGGCGGCCGGCTTCGGCCGCATCGCGTCGATCATCGCGCCGCTCACGGTGCCGTTCCTGATCAGCGGCGGCGGGCCGCTGCTGCTGTTCGGCGTGTTCGCGCTCGCGTTCGCGATCGCGGCGATCGCTGCCTGGACCCTGCCCGAGCAGCGAGGCACCGCGCTCGAGTAGGCGCATGCTCCTGCGCTGTGGTGCCTGGCCGCCGCTCCGTCAGCGCCGCTCTGCCGCGACCGCTGAGGCAACCATCGCGTCGATCGACCGCCGCATCTGCCAGTCCAGGTCGCGGGCGGCGAGCGTGCCATCAGCGACGATGCGGGCCGGGTCGCCCGGTCGGCGCGGCGCCCGCTTCGGCTCTGCATCGCTGCCGGCGGCTCGCAGGATCGCGCCGAGCACCTCGCGCACCGAGGCGCCGTCGCCGCTGCCGAGGTTGTAGACCGACTCCAGCTGCATGCCGCGCTCCATGCGGTCGGCAGCGGCCACGTGTGCGAGCGCGACGTCGCCGACGTGCACCCAGTCGCGCACGCACGTGCCGTCGGGGGTCGCGTAGTCGTCGCCGTTAATCTGCGGTGCCTCACCGCGCGCGAGCGCCGCGAGCACCTTGGGCACCAGGTTGTGGGGGCTGGTGTCGCGGATGCTCGGGTCACCCGAGCCAATCACGTTGAAGTAGCGCAGCGCCACTCCCAGGAACGCCGTGCCGTCGAGCGCTGCGCGGGCGCGCTCGTCGGCGAGGAGCAGCTCTCCCGCGACCTTCGTCTCGCCGTAAGGCGACTCGGGTGCGGGCGGCGTGGCCTCGGTGACGCGCTCGACGTCGGGAGTGCCGTAGACGCCTGCGCTCGAGGAGAACACGATGCGCGCAACGCCCTGCTGGCGCATCGCGTCGAGCAGCTCGATCGTGCCCGTGACGTTCTGCCGCCAGGTGTGGAGCGGCCGGGTCACAGACGCGCCCGCGTACTTGTAGCCCGCGAGGTGCACGACGCCGTCGACGTCGTGCAGGGTCGTCGCGAGTGCTTCCCGATCAAGGATCGAGCCGGTGTGCAGCCGCGCCCGCGACGGCACGAACTCCCGATGCCCCGAGGAGAGGTCGTCGAGCACCGTCACCTCGCGGCCGCTTTCCAGCAGCGCCGCAGCGACGTGCGCACCGATGTATCCAGCACCGCCCGTCACGAGCCAGCGGGTCAAGCGTCTCTCCTCGCCGCATCGGCTGCCCGCACGGGGAACACGACCGGGCGTGCATGCCCCGCCTGCTGCACCGCATCCGCCACTTCGACCGCGATGCGCTCGGCGTCGGCCGTCTCGACGAGCGCGACCGCAGCGCCGCCGAAGCCGCCGCCGGTCATACGCGCACCGAGACCACCCGCGGCAATGGCCGTCTCCACTGCCGCATCGATCGCGGGCACCGAGTTCTCGAAGTCATCGCGCTGAGAGCGGTGGCCATCGGTGAGGATCGGCCCGATCTCGCGGGGCCGACCCAACCGCAGATGCTCGGCGACCAGCCGAGCGCGCTCGGTGTCGGTGACGACGTGGCGCAGCCGACGGTGCACCTGCGCCGGCATGCGCCTCGCCCAGGCATCCACCTCGGTCGGGTCGATCTCGCGCAGCGACTGAACGCCCGCGATCACCGCCGCTTCTTCGCACTCGCGGCGGCGCTGGCCGTAACCGCCGGTTGCGTGATCGTGGCGCACGAGCGAGTCGATGACGAGGATCTCGAGTGCCGCGGCATCGAAGCCCAGCGGCACTTTCTCAGCGGTGTCCGCTTGAAAGTCGAGCAGCACCGCATGGTCGCGCTCGGTCAACAGCACCGCCGACTGGTCGAGCGTGCCGGTGGGCGCGCCCACCACCTCGTTCTCGACCAGCTGGCCGAGTCGCACCATCTCACCGCGCTCGAGCCTCAGATCCCACAGTTCGTCGAGCGCCACCAGCACGGCAGCCTCGAGCGCTGCAGACGACGAGACACCGACCGCGATGGGTACCGTGCTCGTCACGAGCGCCTCGAAGCCGCACCCTTCGATGCCGAGCTCGCGGCGCAGCACGTGCACGACGCCGAGCACGTACCGGCTCCATCCGCTCACCTGCCCGGCTGTCGCGAGCGTCGCCGTGATCAGTCCGCTCGTCAAGTCGGCGTCCTCGAAGTCGGTGGTGATGCGGATGCGGTGGTCCGGTCGCTGCCGCACGGCCACCCGGGTGCGGCGATCGATAGCGAATGGCAGGGCGAGGCCGCCGTTGTAGTCGGTGTGCTCGCCGATCAGGTTGACGCGACCCGGAGCCGACCAGACGCCGTCAGGCTCGTGACCGAAAAGGGTCTCGAACGACTCATGCATCGCGCATCGCTCCCCACTGCTGATTGAGCGGCTCGACCGGATGCTGTTCGTCGGCCTTGGCGATCGCGTCACGCAGGCGTGCGGCACTGGCCTCAGGGGAGATGTCGGCGACCCAGGCTCCCATTACGGCTTCGCTGCCTGCTAGGAACTTCAACTTGTCGGCGGCGCGGCGAGGGCTCGTCACGCTCCAACCGAGCCGCAACTCGTCGCGGTATGCCGCGACCGGCGCCTGCAACCACCCGGCAATATATGGCAGCGGCGCGTCGTAGAGCGCGTCGAGTCCGCGCGCGAGGCGCAGCGTCATGCTCGCGAGCTCGTCGCGCTCGGCTGTGGTGGTCGCAGCGAGGTCGGGTATGTGTCGATGCGGCAGCACCTGCAGCTCGACCGGCCAGCGGGACGCGAACGGCACGAACGCGGTGAAGTGCTCCCCCTCGATCAGCAGCCGCGGCCCGGCCAACTCATGCTCGAGGATCTCGGCGAAGAGCCCCGGACCGCGCTCGCCGATCGAGCGCGCGATGCGGCGGATGCGCTGCGGCACGTACGGGTAGGCGTAGATCTGCCCGTGCGGGTGGTGCAGCGTGACGCCGATCTCGACACCGCGGTTCTCGAACGGGAAGACCTGCTGCACGCCGGGCACCGCAGACAGTGCTCGGGTGCGCTCCGCCCACGCCTCGATGATCGTGCGCGCGCGCACGGTCGACTGCGTGCCAAACGTGCCGGCGCGGTCGGGGTCAAACGCAACCACCTCGCAGCGACCGCTCGCGAGTTGCACTGCGCCGATCGGAGGCTGACGTGCATCGTTCGCCTCATCGGTCGAGGCGACTATCGTTTCGTTGCCTGAATCGGGACCGAATGACGGTGACCGGTTCTCGAACACCGCCACATCGTAGAGATCGGGGATCTCGCTCGGGTTGCCGGCCGATTGCGGCGCCAACGGATCGAGGTCGGCCGACGGAAGATGCACACGGGTCTGGCGAGCAGTTGCGACGGTGACCCATTCCGAGCTCAGCACGTCGAAGCGCATGCTCGGCGTCGGGGGCCGGGGGTCGAGTTCACGCGTGTCGATGCGCCGCTCTCGTGGCTGGGTGCCGGCGTCGTCGAAGTAGATGATCTCGCGCCCGTCAGCGAGTCGTGCGGAGGTCTGGCGGATGCTGCTCACGCTCCGATCCTGCCGCGTGCTGTGTAGTTCTGCGCGATTATGTGCGAAAGTGTAACTATGGCTGTGGTTCGCACACGCTCGCCGTTGGAAGCGGGCCTGCTCGACGTCGAACGACGCGAGCGCATCACAGCACATCTCCGGCGCACAAGCACCGCTCGCATCGCCGACCTTGCCGTTGCCCTCGGCGTTTCGGCGATGACCGTGCGGCGCGACGCGGAGAAACTGGCCGCCAGCGGTGTCATCGAGCGCGTGCGCGGTGGCGTGCGAATCCTGAGAGCTCCGGTCACGGAGGAGCCGGCACCGTCCGAAAAGGCCGCGCTGCATCCCGAAGCGAAGGAGCGTATTGCACGAGCCGCACTCGCGCTCGTTCGGCCAGGCAGCGCCGTCGGTATCGGCGGCGGCACCACCACCCTTGCGCTGGCACGGCTGCTCGCTGACGTGCCGGATATCACGATCGTGACGAACTCCCTACCGGTCGCCCTCGCACTGCCTGACCATGACAGCCTCGTCATGATCGGCGGCGAGCGCTCGCGCTCCGATGCCCTGGTCGGCCCAGTCGCCAACCGTGCGGCCGCGTCGATCGGCCTCGACCAATTGTTCCTCGGCGCGCACGGCATCGATGCCGATCGCGGCTGCACGGCTCCGAGCCTCGCGGAGGCCGAGACGAACCGGGCACTCATGGCGGCGACGCGAGAAACGGTTGCCATGATCGACGCTTCCAAGTGGGGCGTACAGGGCCTCGCCGCGTTTGCAGACCTTGGCGAGCTCGACACGCTCGTGACGGACGCCTCACTGCCGCACGCGCAAACGCGTGAGGTCCGTCGCACGATCGGCAGAGTGCTGCTCGCCTGATTGCGGCAGCTCACCGAAGTGAAGCACGATCGTGCGACGGACGCTCCGCGCGCGGATGACCAGCGTCGCCCGTTACATGGCGCACTGTCCCTTGCGGGGGCCGTCTACCTGCAGCGGCACTCCCGAATCCATCGGCGCGACCGCGTTCTGCGAGCAGAACAGCGGGCCGTGCACGGTGAGCCCAGACAGGACCGTCGCCATTCGACCGCTGTTGCCAGATACCGTCACCGGGCCGGTGACCTCTGAACGGTCGGCCACGACGGGGCCGGCCGTGTCGGTGATGCGCAGCGGTCCCGCGATGGTGGAGGCGTCGCATCCGCTGGTCGTGTCACCCACAGAGACTCCGCCTGCAGTGCCCGCAATGCGAACTGGACCATTGATGTGCGACCCGCAGATCGCGACGGTCGAGGCTCCACTTGTGGTCACCTGCCCCGTGATCTGCGAATCCTGCACGATGAGTCGGCCGCCGTCATTGACCGTGATCGCGCCGCTGATGGTCGCATCGATCAGGCAGAGCCCGCCCGCACCTGCCGTGACTCGTCCGTCATGCGCGCCGGTGATCGTCTGCTCGCACGTGGGATCGACAGTGACGGTGCGCGACCACACTTCCCACGGCGCCGCACGCCCACGATCGCCCGCCACCACGACGGTCGTCGGATCCAGCACGGTGAAGCTGCCGTTCTCGGTGTTGACGTAGTCGATGCCGACCGGCACGCTCCAGTCGTCGCCGAGGCCGCTCTCTGAGATGGTCATCACGACGCCGGGACGCCCGACCATGAGGAGCAGCTCGCCGGTAGGCAGCAGCTCCATCGTGGGTTGCACGCTGAGCAGATCCTGCCCGGCCGGGCCAACCTCGATCGCCTGCGGCTCGCTCCAGGTCGCGCCGTCGTCGAACGAACGCGAGTAGATCATCGGCAGCCGCCAACCGACACGCATCACCATGATCATGGAGCCGTCAGCGAGTCGCTCGATAGCGCCCTCGCATGGTCCTTCATACGCCTGGATGTCGAATTGCTCGGGATCGCCCACTGCGACGGTTCCTCGAACCGACCAATCGATGCCGCCGTTGGTGGAGACGAGCACGAGTTGCCGGAACGCTTCATCGCTGTCGTAGTAGCCGTACGCAGACATGTACAGCGTGCCGTCCGGATCTTCGACGATCGTGTGGAGCAGCACGAAGCCGCCCAGCGTCGTTCCCGGGCGTTCGGAAGCACCGATCGGACGCATGGGTTCGGGCGTGGTCATCGTGCCTTCGCGGTGCGTCCACGTTGCCCCGCTGTCGCCAGAGATCGCGGTCTCGACGAGCGCTTGTCGGTCGTCGGTTCCGGGCTCCATGTAGGCGTGGAAGTTGACCGCGAGCACGTCGCCGTTCCGCAGCCGCGTCATCGTCACACCGGAGGTGTCGGGCATCGGGTTCAGATCCTGACCGCTGAACCAGCTCGCACCGCTGTCATCCGAGGCGCCGAGGAAGATGCCGCCGGCGTCGTCGACATCCGGGTGTCCCGAGTAGGGAATCAGGATGCGCTTCCCACCGTCTCCGTCAGAGACCACGACCCCGGGGTTCGGAAAGCCGACCTGCTCGCCGTCGTTGTCGATGGCCGTAGTGTCGCTGATGACGAACGGCGCGGTGCCGACTGCTGCGGGTGGCGTCGTCGCAGGAGTGCCAAACGTGATGTCGTCCACGTAGACGTCATCATGGACGGCGGCAGCGCCGGTCGCGCCGGTGGTGAACGCGAGTCCGGTGATGCCTGTGACCTCGTTGTGTTGACTCGAGTTGTTGCCGATCGTTGGTCCGCCTGAGCCGACGTATTCGCCCTCGACGCTCACTCGCACGGCGGCGTTGTCGCTCGGCACGGCAAGCTCGATCTGCGTCCATTCGTCGAGTGGAACGCTGCCGGTGGGGCTCAGTTCACGCCAGGTCGCCGTCCACTGCTCGTACCAGTCGATGCTGCCATCGGCGCGCAGTGCCAAGCGGAACAGCGAGTTGGCCGGCTGGCCCGTCGCGATCAGTGACGTGCCGATGATGTCGAACGTGAAGCCTTGCAGGGACTGCGGGTTGACTTCGAATGAGAGGTAGGCGCCTTGCTGCGGCACGACCGTGCATGTGACACCGACGGATGCCTGCGCGCTGGTGTCCTGCACCCGGAGCGAATGGTTGCCCTCTGACGCTGCCTCTTCGCTCACCGCAGCTGGGAGGTAGCCGTCGAGCGCGGAGCAGTCAGCCGGCATCGAGCCGACGGGGTCTGACTCGAAGGTGAGCTCTGAGAACTCGCCGGCGATCGTGATCATCTGAGCGCTGACGGACTGGTTGCCGTCGGTGTCGGTCACGGTGGTGCGCAGTGTTCCTGCGCCCGCTCGGGTGAACGTGTGACTCATCGATGCGGTGACCCAGCCGTCGGCATCGGGGCCGCTGAGCTGCGCAGGGACAGCCTCGCCCTGCCAAGCCGCGGTTGCGGAGTAGTCAGCGACGTCGGCGCCCTCCGGCAGACGGAAGCGGGCAATGGGTTCATCGACGATCTCCGTGCCGCGTGTCACGCCCGCAGCATCAAAAATGGGTTCGATGGTGACGCCGGCGAAGGCGTCGTCGGGGAGTTCGCCTGAGACGGCGAGGTCGTCGATGTAGTAGTCGACGCCGAAGGGGCTGCTTCCAGATGATCCGAAGTAGATCTCTCCCATGCCGGTGGAGGCTGCGTTGCGGCGGTCGGTGGTGAAGCGGATGCCGTTGACGATGAGTTCGGCGCGGTCGAGGGTGGCGTTGATGGTGACGTCGACCCATTCGCCGAGGGTGGCGCCGTCGAGGATTCGGGCGACGTCGGCGAAGGAGGAGCCGTTGTAGGCGGCGATGCGGATGTCGTTGCCGTCGCGGTTGAAGGTGAAGCGCCAGACGCCGTTGGCGCTGGTGCCGGGTGCGCCTTGGATGGCGACGTAGGGGCCGCCGTTGAGCTGCGCTGGGGAGAAGCGGTAGGAGACGGAGCGTTCGGTGGTGATGGGGTAGTTGCACCAGGTGCGGGTGTAGACGGTGTTGCTCTGATCGCTCACGCGCATGGCACGATTTGTTGCTGCTGCACCGCCGAAGCCGGCTTCAGCGACGGTGACATCACCGATGATGCGGCAGTCGGCCGGAGGAGCGCCGAGTGGCTCGTTGTCGAAGGTGCGCACGGCACCATCGGCTGGTGCAGCAGCAGCCATCTGGCCCGGCAGTACCGCGAGCACCATGGCGGCCGTAGCGGCCAGCGCTATCGCAGCGCGTCGCGGGCGGGATGTTCGGAACTTCATTGTTCTCACTTCTCCTTGGGGGTTCAGCCGAAGCTGAGAGCGGGAGTTGGGTTCGGGCTGTGGGTGCACGGGCGAGGCTGGAACGCGGTCCTCAGGGGGCGACCCGGGGGTACTCGCCGAGCGAGCTGAAGGTGCCGACAATCGAGCCGATGTTCGTGTCGTAGCTCACCGTGAGGAAGTGGCTGCCGCGCACGACCGCGCTGCTCGGATCGCCTTGGTCGACGTTCTGCAGCGACATGTAGAGCGGCACGGGAACCGTGTCGACCCAGGCCTGATTGGGGTACAGGAAGCGGCCAACAACCGGCTCGTTCGAACCGTAGTCATTGCCGCCGTAGGTGAGCAGTGCCCGTCCGCCCGGCAAGCGCAGCAGGTCCGGAGCCTGCATGCTCCATGGCACCCGGGTCGCGACGGACCACGTGAGGCCGCCGTCGAAGGAGTCGCTGACGAAGCCGGGGCGGATGACCGCAGTCACGCGCCCATCGGCCAGTACCGCCAACTCTGTCTCCGAGAGCCCCACTCCCGCCGGCGCAGGCAGCATGACCTCGTTCGCTAATGGCCAGGTGAGCCCGCCATCGGTGCTGCGCGCGACGCTCGCGCGGCCGAGGGCGGCATCCGGCCTCGTCCCGTACAGGGGCAGGAGCAGATCGCCGTTGTCGAGTTCGACGACCTCACCGGATTCGGCAGCCCAGCCGAGGTTGTAGGCGCCACTGCGGGCACCGCATCCGCAACTCATCGACGACTCGACCTGCGCGGGCTGCGACCAGGTCTGCCCGCCGTCCTCAGAGCGGATGACGTAGGTGCCGGTGATCGTGGCAGCCTCGGCCGGGTAGCCGATCCATTCCGTCTGGAACCACGTCAGCACGATCGTGCCGTCCCGCAATTGCGTGATCTGCGGATCGCGGTCGTCGGCAGGCGTGTCGATCACGACACGCGCCTCCGACCAGGTCTTCCCGCCATCGACGCTCTCTGTCCACCTGACCTGCCCTGGCCCGCCGCCCGGGATGCTCGGCGAGTGCTCGTTCGCCCAGTAATAGACCGTGACGAGACGACCGTCGTCGAGGTGCGCGATCTCGGGAAAGTAGGGTTCGTGGTCACCTTCGGCAGTCGCGACAATGACGTCGGGCACGGTTCTCGACGAGCGCACGCTGGTGCTCTGCTCTGCCGCTGATACGACACCGTTCAGATCGGTGATGACGGTGCGCAGGATGCCAGACCCTGCCGTGGGAAACACGTGCGTGGTCGAGATGGTCGCCCAGCCATCCTCCGTGTCGGTGACCGTCACGGGCAGCGGGGCTCCGTTCCAGGTCGTCATCACCGCGAAGTCTCCGACACCCATGCCAGCGGGCACCTGGAAGCGTGCCACCGGGGCATCCACGATCTCGATGCCCTCGACGGCGAGGTCGAAGAGTGTCTCGATGGTGACGCCGGCGAAGGCGTCGGCGGGCAGCTGGCCAGAGACGGCGAGGTCGTCGATGTAATAGTCGACGCCGGTGGGGCTGGCCCCGGCCGACCCGAAGTAGATCTCTCCCATGCCGGTAGAAGCCGCGTTCCGGCGATCAGTCTCAAAGCGGACGCCGTTAAGGATGAGCTCGGCACGGTCGAGCGTGGCGTTGATCGTGACATCCACCCACTCGCCCAGGACTGCCCCGCCTGCGACACGTGCGACATCAGCGAACGAGGAGCCGTCGTAGGCGGCGATGCGGATGTCGTTGCCGTCGCGGTTGAACGTGAACCGCCACACGCCATTCGCACTGGCTCCGGGCGCGCCCTGAATCGCGACATACGGGCCACGATCGAACTGCGCAGGCGAGAAACGGTACGAGACCGACCGCTCCGACGTCAGCGGATAGTCGCACCAGGTGCGTGTATAGACGGTGCTGCTCTGATCAACCACGCGCATCGCACGATTCGTGTCAGCAGCGCCACCAAAGCCAGCCTCAGCAACGGTGACATCGCCGATGATCCTGCAATCGGCCGGCGGCGCACCGAGCGCCTCAGCATCAAACGTGCGCACGGCACCATCGGCCGGTGCCGCAACGGCCATCGGCGCCGGTACGACTGCGAGCACGAGCACGGCGAACGCTGTCGCGGCGATGCCTGACCACCGGCGGTGGCCAAAGGCTGAGGCTCTGCCCTGATATTGGCTGTTCACGGTTCGCTCCTTTGCGTGCCGGTCGCCGCAACTATGCACATGGAGCACCGTTCCATGTCGAGCGTTTCACGTTGGTTTATCGGATCGTTACCTTTGCGCCAGCGCCACCGCGCTCCGAGTGCTCGACTGCGCCGCGTGCCTTGTCGAGTTATCGATTCGTTACATGGAACGGCCTTCCACGTCATCGATTCCTTTGCTAGGTTCCCTGACATGGAACAGCGTGCCAAGTCGTATCACTCGCAGGGGCTCAACCGAGCTCTGGGGATACTTCGCCTCCTCGGCAAGTCGAACACGCCACTGACGCTCGCATCCATTGCCGCGGAGCTCGACCTGCCGAAATCGACCGCGGTTCGCCTCCTGCTTGTCATGGAGGAAGAAGGCTTCGTGCGTCGCTCCGGCGAACATCCCGCCTACTCGATCGGGTATGCCATCCACGAAATCGCCGAAGGCTATCGCCCCGTGAGCATGGCCGAGATCACGGCACCCGTGCTCAGCGAACTCGCCGACGAGGTGGGCTTCACCGCAAACCTCGGTCTCCTGGAAGGGCCTTCCGTCCTCCATCTGCATGTGGCAGAGCCCCAGCGGGCGTTGCGCTTCGCGACCGGCGGCATGCTCGACTTCGCCTACTGCACGGGCCTCGGCAAGCTGCTCATGTCGGTGCTGCCAGAAGACGAGATCGACGCGCACCTCCCCGAGAGCGAGCCATACGCAACGTGGACGCCTCGCACGATCTCGACGCGAGCCGGCATCGTGGCCGAACTCGCGCAGATTCGCGAGGCGGGCTACAGCGTCGACGACGAGGAACGAAACCGGGGTGTCACCTGCATGGCGGTGCTGCTGCCGACGAACGACGCTCCGATGCTCGCGTTGTCAATCTCGGCACCGAGCGCCGAGCTCGATGCAGCAGCTCGCAAGCAGTACTTGCCCATCCTGAATGCAGCGGCAGCAGCACTCGTCGCGCTGCCAGAGTTCGACGCTGCGCTCGCCCCACTCCGCACACGGATGGCACTGGCATGATCATCGACGTCCACAGCCACTGCCACCAGCCAGAGCACTGGGGCAACGAACACGAAGACCATTGGCAGGGCGCCTACGGCGGCGACCCCTATCCCACCGTCACGCCGGAGTCCTACGACCGGGAAATGCAGGCGGCTGAGGTCGACGTCGCGGTCGTGTTCGGCCTTGCGGCGTCGCGGGCCGGCGTGCGCACGCCGAACGCATTCGTCGCCGACTTCGTCGCAAAGATGCAGACACCCGCGATCCCGTTCTGCTCCATCGACCCACTCGACGCCGACTGGCGCGACCAGCTCGACGAGGCGATCGAGCTCGGCTTTCAAGGGGTGAAGCTCTACCCAGTGCTCTCGCTCTTCGACCCGCTCGCACCGGAGTTTGACGAATTCTACACGAAGCTGCAGTCGAACGGCATGGTTGCCCTCTGGCACATGGGTGCCACGCCCAGCCCGATAGGTCGCCTTTCGGTCAGCCAGCCGATGGTGATCGACGAGGTCGCCCGGCGCCACCCGGATCTCACGCAGGTGATGGCCCACATGGGGCATCCGTGGCAACGCGATACCAACGTGGTGCTGCGCAAGAACCGGCGAGTGTTCGCCGACGTCTCGGGTGTGCCGTCACGACCGATGGATGCGTTCTTCGCGCTGGTGGGCGCACAGGAGTGGCGCACGGTCGACAAGCTCGTCTTCGGCTCTGATTATCCGCTCTGGACGCCGACCCAGGCCCTCGCGAACCTCCGATCGATCGCACAGTTCCGTGCCGGCAACCTGCCGTTCGTCGCCGACGAGACCATCGAGCAGATCATCCACTGCGATGCGCTGCAGATGCTCGAGCTCTCCGATCCCCGTACCTCACACCGACTCGTCGACACGCATCGTTCGACACCAAGGAGCATCACGTGACTTCCGACTCCCGCCGTTTGGCCGAGGTGGCAGAGCGCATCATCCCGGGTGGAGTGAACTCCGCCACACGAAACATCGGCGCCCCGTGGGCGTGGCGGTCTGCCAAGGGCCCGACCATGACCGACATGGACGGCAATGTCTACACCGACTACCACGCGGCGTTCGGCGCGATCCTCCTCGGCCACGCCGACGAGCGCGTCAACGACGCCGTCACGCGTGCCATTACCGACATCGACCTTGTGGGCGTCGGTACGACAGAGCTCGAGGTCGAGGCAGCGCAGTTGATCGTGGATGCCATTCCGAGTGCCGAGATGGTCATCAGCACGATGAGTGGCTCAGAATCGACCTTCCAGGCGGTGCGGCTCGCTCGCGGGGCGACAGCGCGCCCCTACATCGTGAAGTTCCAGGGCGGGTTCCACGGCTCGTACGACGCGCTCGCGCGCAATGTCATCTCGGCACCCGATCGCGCCTGGAAGCGTGACCCCAACTCGTCGGGCATTCTCGATGACGCCGTGGACAACACGCTCATTGCCGAGTTCAACGACCTGGCCTCGGTGGAGGAACTGTTCGCCCTGCACCCCGAGCAGATCGCGGCCGTGATCCTCGAGCCTGTGCCGCACAACGTCGGTGCGTTGCTTCCAGAGCAGTCATTCCTCGAGGGCCTTCGTGCCCTCACGCGGAAGCACGGCAGCCTCCTCATCTTCGACGAGGTGATCACGGGATTCCGGCATGCGCTTGGCGGCTACCAAGAGCTGTGCGGCGTCATGCCGGATCTGACCACATTCGGCAAGGCAATGGGCAATGGCTTCCCCGTCGCGGGCCTTGCAGGCAGCGCAGAGGTCATGAGCAACTTCACGCCCTCCGGCGGCGCCGTCATGCTGGCGGGCACCTTCAATGGCAATGCCGTTTCGATGGCCGCCGCGATCGCCACCATCACGGTGCTGAAGGATCCAGAAGTCGACTTCTACGGTCACGTCTACGGTCTTGGCGACCGCATGCGCGCGGGACTGCAGTCAATCGCTGACGAGCATGGCATCGCCGCGCGCATGGCAGGTGTCGGGTCAGTCTTCGTTCCGTACTTCATGGATGGCGAGATTCGCGGATACCGTGATCTGCTTCGCAACAACGACGAGGCCAGCGCCACGTTCCAGCGCCGCATGATCGAGCAGGGCTCATTCATGTACCCGATGGCTCTGAAGCGAAACCACATCTCGCTCGCGCACACGGAAGCCGACATCGACAGGACGCTCGCACAGGCTGAGGATGTCATCGGCACCATGGCACGCGAGGGTCTCTTCGAGACGGCGAAGGCCGGGGTCTGACTTGCCCTTGATCTCTCAGACTGTGCTGCGCGGAGGCCTCATCGCCGACGGGCACGGCGGTGACCCCTTTCTCGGCGATGTCGTCATCGCGGGCGCGACGATCACTGCTGTCGTGCCAGCGAGCGTGCGCCCGAGCGGCGGGTACGACGCAGAGATCATCGATTGCACGGGCCGGGTCATCGCCCCCGGCTTCGTGGACATCCACTGCCACTCTGACCTCAGCTTGCTCGCCTACCCAGACAACGAGAGTCGCATCACGCAGGGCATCACGACCGAGGTCGTCGGGAACTGCGGCATGACCCCGGCCCCGGGCAATGCCGACGCCGAGGGCTTGGCCCGTGTCATCAGCACGATCGACGTAACCCCCGATCTGGAATGGACCTGGAGTGGTGTCGCCGGGTGGCTGCAGGCGCTCGACGAGTGCTCAACGGCGACCAACGTCGCGGCCCACGTCGGGCACGGCTCAGCACGGTTCGCGGTGGCCGGCACCAGCGCGGCACCGCTCGAGCGCAGTCAGCTGACGGCGCTCGAGCGCGAGCTCGAGGAGGCCTTCTCGGCCGGCGTCGTAGGAGCCAGCCTCGGGCTGATGTACTCCCCGGGCGAATCGGCGCGCACCGAAGAGCTCGCCCTGGTTGCGCGCGTCGTCGCGGCCCATGACGGCGTCTTGTCGGCGCACCTTCGCGACTATCGCACCAGCGCGCTGCGTCGCTCGATCGACGAACTCGCTGACGTCGTCGAGAGCGACGGCCCGAGGCTCCAGGTTTCTCACCTGCGTGGCGTGGGAGGCGAGCCCGGATTCGCAGACGCACTCGCGCACCTCGAGACGCTCCGCAAGTCGAAGGACATCGCCGCCGACGCCTACCCCTACGTGCACGGGCACACCACGCTCATCCAGTTGCTGCCGCCAGCTCTCCGCGCTGCCGGCCCGGACGCCGTGGTCAGCGCCTGCATGGCCGATCCGGCGACAATCGCCGAGCACCTTGCGTCCGCGGGCTACACGCCCGAGCAGATCATCATCATGAAGGCCGCGAAGACTCCCGACGCCGTGGGGCTCGACCTCACGGGCGCCGAGGGCGACCCTTGGCGCTGGCTCGTCGACCTCCTGGTCGAGAACCAGGGAATGGTGGATGTCGCAGTCGAGAGCGGGCTTTGGAGCGACGTCGATCAGGCGCTCGCCACCGACTGGATCAGCATCGCCTCAGACGGCACTGCACTCAACCGCACGCACCGCGCATCCGCCGCACACCCCCGCTCCTGGGGCGCGTTCTCTGCCGGCTACCGCAGACTGCGGCAGCACGGCACTCCCGTCGGTGAGGCAGTTCGTCGGCTCTCCACCGCGCCGGCCGCGCGCGTCGGCATGATCAGCGGCATCGTTTCCGGGCACCGCGCCGATCTCGTCGTCTTCGACGACCACACCTTCGACGCAGCGGCGACGTTCGCAGAGCCGGCGCGGCCCTCGGTCGGGCTCGACCACGTCTATGTCAACGGCACGGCCGTCGTCGGGGCTGGGCGCCCCACGGCGGCACGTCCTGGAACGCTCATCAGGAGGCGGCAGCAGTGACGGATCACGGAATGCCACTAGGGATCGGCATCGTCGGGGTGGGCGGCATCGCTCTGTCGCACATGGCCGCGTTGCGCACCATGACGAGCGCTCAGCTCGTTGCTGTGTGCGACGTCGACGCGAGCCGCGCCGCCGAGGTTGCCCACGCCGAGCGATGCGAGGGCTACGGCTCGGTCGAAGCGCTGCTTGCCGATGACGCGGTCGAGGCCGTCATCGTCTGCACCCCCAACATGACCCACGAAGCGCTCGGCGTGCAGGTGCTCGCGGCAGGCAAGCACCTGCTGATGGAGAAGCCGCTGGCGATGACCCCTGCAGGGGCACGCGCGGTCGCGAACGAGGCGGCAGAGCGCGGGCTCGCACTCGCCGTCGGCCACAGTCACCGATTCAGTGACCAGAGCGTCGCTATTCGCGAGGTTATCGATTCGGGCGAGATCGGCACGCCGCGATTCGTTCGCGTCGTCATGAATGGCGGATGGATCTGGCCCGGCTGGCAAGCGTGGGTGCTGAACCCCGCACTGTCCGGCGGGCACTCGCTGCACAACGGCACCCACCTCATCGATCTCGCGAGCTGGTGGATCGGGGAACCTGCAACGAGCGTGTTCTCGGTCGGGCAGCATGCCACGAGCGAATCGCTCGAGATCTACGACTACCTGGTCATGGAGCTCGGCTTCGCAAACGGCGCTTCGGCCGTCTGCGAGATCAGTCGGGGCGAGCGGCCGCGAAGTGCCAGCTATCTCGAGCTCACCGTCGTGGGCACCAAGGGTGTCGTCTCGCGCGAGTGGGATGCTGAGGGCGTGCTCGCCTGGACGGATACGGGCCTCACTGCCTGGGCTGCCGACGGCTTCGCAGAGCGAGTCTTCGTCCGCGAGCTCGAGGCCTTCGTCGCCTCCTCCCGCAGCGAAGCTGAGGTCATCCCGCCGGTGTCAGCGGCCATCCACGCCGTCGACGTTGCTGCTGCCTCAGAAACGTCGCTGCGCGAGGGCCGCACGATCGAGATCGGAGCATCGGTATGAGCGCCCCACTGACGACGCAGCCCGGGTTCACCCGGGCGCTCGCTGCCGTCCGCGGCGGCGAGATCGGCCTGCTGCGAGCTGTCGCTCTCGACCTCGTCGCCGTCGGCGGGGGCGACGCGCTGCAGGGGCTCCGCATCGAGGCGATCGGCGTCTTGCGCGCCGTGACCGGGCCGAGCTCGGTCGAACTCCAGGCCCACTCGACGTCGGACGGCGGTGCCACGACGTTCCTCGGGCGTGCCGGTCACGGGGTCGTCGTGAACGCACACGTGTCGGTCGTCGCGGGAGAGCGTCGGGAGTGCTTGCGCGCGACGATCAGGCTGGTCGGCACGCACGGCTCCGTCCTTGTCGACCTGCTGCGCCCGCGTCTCGACGTTCGCACGGCAGCCGGGATGAGGCATCCGTCATTCGGCGCGCGCCGCGCAGAGGTCTCGCCCGGCGATGCAGCCGAAGCCCTTACCGCGATCGCAGCCTCGGCGCGATCCGGCCAAACCATATCGATCACCTGGTGATGGAGGACAAGACATGAAGTGGCTGACATTCGACGACGATGGTGCCATCAGGCACGGGTACGTCGAGGGCGACGAGATCGTCGTGACCGGCGACGGCGACCTTGCGGCAGTACTCCGGGGTGAGACCGGCACCGAGGCTGGTGCGCGCCGCCCGATCGAGGGCGCTCGCATCCTCGCTCCGCTGCTCACACCGGGCAAAGTGATCGCGGCCGCCGCGAACTATCAGGCGCACGTGAAGGAGGCCGGCGGTGAGGCCCGCGACCAGGCCAAGGCAACGCCACGTCTCTTCCTGAAGCCCGACACCTCGATCACCGGTCCCGACGCGCCAGTGGTGCTCAACCCGATCACCCAGCAGCTCGACTGGGAGGTGGAGATCGCCGCGGTGATCGGTCGCCGTGCCCAGAACGTGCCTGTGGATGCGGCACTCGACTATGTGTTCGGCTACGCCACCAGCAACGACATCTCCGCACGCAGCCTCGACCTCGGTGTCGAGCGCGACGGCGAGGCCTGGACCGGCTTCTTCGACTGGCTCGAGGGCAAATGGCTCGACGGCTCAGCGCCGCTCGGCCCTTACCTTGTCACTGCCGACGAAGTGCCAGACCCGCAGAACCTCGACCTCACGCTCGAGCTCAACGGTCAGATCATGCAGCGCGGGAGTTCGACCGACATGGTCCACACCGTCGCTGAGCTCGTGTCGTTCAGCTCGAAGCTCATGACCCTCAACCCCGGTGACGTGATCCTCACGGGCACGCCCTCCGGAGTCGGGGCCACGACAGGCGTCTTCCTGAAGCCCGGCGACAGCATGGTCGCCGAGGTTCAGGGGCTCGGCTCTCTGACCACCCCCATCGTGGCGGCGTAATGCCTCCCCGACTCACACACCCCATCCCCACGCATCATTTCCGATCCATCTGATTACAAAGGAGTCATCATGAGATCACGTATCGCCGTCAGCGCTCTTGCGCTCGGCGTCGCCACCGCCATGCTGGCGGGCTGCGCAAGCAGCAGCCCCGACACCGAGGGGGAAACGGGCGACGCACTCACCTCGGCCAACCTGTACCTGTACCAGAAGCCGGTGGTGTTCAATCCGCTGGCACCTGGACAGGGCGCCGAGCAACTGACCATGTCGCTCGTGTACAACGGCCTGTTCAACGTCGGGCCGGACTTCGAGTCGGTGCCGCGGCTGGCAGAGTCGTGGGACGTGGCGGATGACGCCATGACCTACACCTTCCATTTGAGGGATGGCCTCACCTGGAGTGACGACGAGCCACTGACAGCAGATGACGTGGTCTTCACGTACAACCTGTTCGTCAACCCAGACGTCGCGAGCCCCAACACCGCACCCTTTGCAGCCGTCGTTGGCTTTGACGAAGTCCAAGACGGCACGGCTGACGCACTCGAGGGAATCGTGGCAGAGGACGACCAGACGGTCACGATCAGCCTGGCTGAACCGACCCCCGGCTTCCTCGCCCTCTTCGGCAGCGGCTACGGCATCCTGCCAGAGCACATCCTTGGCGACGTCGAACCCAGCGCCATCATGGAGCACGAGTTCTTCAAGAAGCCGACGGTGAGTTCCGGCCCCTACGTCATGACGGAGTTCAACGTCGACCAGAACGTCGTGCTCGAGGCCAACGACAACTACTGGTCAGAGGTGGGCATCGACACGCTCTACCTGCAGATGGTCACCAGTGACGTCGCTACCGCCCAGCTTGCGACGGGCGAGACCGATGTCGTGCAGATCTCTCCGCAAGACCTCGCAACGGTCGAGGGGCTCGACGGCGTCACGGTCAGCTCGGCGCCCTCGCCCGGATTCCTCCGGCTGCTCGTGAACTTCCAGAAGTTCGACGACGAGCGTGTCCGTCAGGCGTTCCTCTACGCCATCGACCGTCAAGGCATCATCGACGGCGTGCTCGGAGGCCACGGTGAGACCATCAACAGCACGATCATGACCCCGTGGGCGCTCCCTGATGATCTCGAAGCCTACGAGTATGACCCCGCGCGGGCGCAGGAGCTCCTCGAAGAAGCCGGCTACGACTTCTCGCAGGAACTGCGACTGAGCTGGATTCCGGGAACCGCCGACCGTGATGCAGCGGTCGCCGTCGTGCTCGAGAACCTCAAGGCAATCGGCATCAACGCCGTCGCCGACCAGATGGAGAGCGCGAACCAGCTGGGCATGATCGAGAACGCAGAGTACGACCTGATGGTCTCGGGCGGTGGCACGTACACCCCCGACCCGACGGTCTCGGCCAATGCGCTGCTGTGCGATCGCGTCTTCCCGGCCGGTGGCAACACCTCGCTGTTCTGCGACGAGGAACTCGACACGCTGCTGAACGAGGGTGCCGTGACGGCCGACGAGGACGAGCGCGCAGCGATCTACCAGGACGCTGTTCGCTTGGACAACGAGCTGGTGCCCTACCTGTGGCTGTACGTTCCCGACACACTGTGGGCGACGAGCGACCGCTTGCAAGGCTTCGAGCCGCACGGCGACTTCGCCAACGGCTTCTGGAACGCCGCCGACTGGACGGTGACGGACTGATCCCATGCTGAGAACCCTCGTCACCCGCCTCGTCTCGAGCGTCGCCGTCTTCCTGCTCATCGCAGTTGGGCTGTTCGCGCTCGTACGCCTCGCCCCCGGCGACCCCATCGAGATGATGGTGCCGCCGGAGATCGGAGGCGCCGATCGAGAGGCCTACACCGCTGCTGTCCGTGAACGGTTCGGTCTCGACCAACCCGTCGTGGTGCAGTTCTGGCGGTGGCTTGGCGGGCTGATGACGGGAGATCTCGGCTACTCCTACACGAACGGTCAGCCGGTCGGCGAGCTTCTCGCCGACCGGCTCGGCCCGACAGCACTGCTGATGGGGAGCGCGCTGCTCATCGGCCTGATCATCGCCGTGCCGGCGGGCGTGATCGCCGCGGTGCGACAGAACAGCATCGCCGACTACACGATCAGCTCGGTGAGCGTCATCGCGATCTCGGTGCCGAGCTTCTTCCTCGGCATGCTCGCCATCTACTTCTTCGCGGTAAAGCTGCAGGTGCTCCCGTCATCGGGTATGCATGGAACGGGTCGCGACGATCTCGGCGACCTCCTGCTGCATATGGTCATGCCGGTCGGTTTGCTCGCCCTAGCGAATGCGGCAAGCTTCATCCGCTACGTGCGCAGCGGCGTGCTCGAAGAGCTCGGCAAAGACTACGTCCGCACGATCATCGCGAAAGGCGGAACGCCGTCGAGGGCGTTGCGGCACGCGCTGCGCAACAGTCTGCTCTCACTCGTCACGGTGCTCGCGATGACGATTCCCATCACGCTCTCTGGTGCAGTCGTGCTCGAGCAGATCTTCGCTTGGCCCGGCATGGGTCAACTGGCCATCTACGCCCTCACCAACCGCGACTACCCCATTCTCATCGGCTTCGGCCTCTACATCGCCCTGCTCGTCCTGGTCTGCAACCTGATCGCTGACCTGTCCTACTCGATCATCGACCCGAGAGTGAGGACCGCACGATGAAACGCCCAAGCCTGCTTCCCACGTCGGCCGTGAACCTCGTTCCGACCGTGCAGGAATCATCGCCGGACAAGCTCGCGCTGCGCCGGTTCACGCGAAACCCGATCGCGGTGATCGGCGTGATCGCGCTGCTGATCACGGTGCTTGCGAGCGTGCTCGCTCCGATCATCAGCCCGTACCCGCCGACGGCCATCGACCTCACGAACGTGCGTCAGCCGCCATCCGCAGATCATCTGCTTGGCACAGACTCGACGGGCCGCGACGTGTTCAGTCGGCTGCTCGCGGGCGGACAGATCTCGCTCATGGTCGGCTTCCTGGCCGCCCTGATGGCGGTCGCGATCGGCACACTGGCGGGCGTGGCAGCCGGTTGGTTCGGTGGGATCATCGACGGGATCATCAGCCGCATCATCGACATCATGCTGTCGGTGCCCGCGGTGCTCGTGATCATCGTGCTCGCCGGCGTCATCGGCCCGAGCGTGCCGATGCTCATCGTGGTGATCGCTGGCCTTGCATGGCCGACGCCCGCGCGCATCGCCCGCGGCGTCGTGCTCAGCCTGCGAGAAGAAGAGTTCGTTCAAGCCGCCCGAGCCTTCGGCTCGCGAACAGGATTCATCATCTTTCGCCACCTCGTGCCGGGAGTGCTCCCGCCGATCGTGGTCTCGGCAACGCTGCTCGTGGCGGAAGCCGTGCTGCTCGAGTCGTCGCTGTCGTTCCTCGGCGCCGGCGTGCAACCGCCGGAATCCAGCTGGGGCAACATGCTGAACGAGGCACAGTCGCTCACCGTGCTCTCGTCCATGCCGTGGCTGTGGGTGCCTGCAGGCCTCATGATCGCCATCACCGTCCTGTCGGCAATGGCGGTCGGCGACGGCATCCGTGACGCAATCGACCCTCGGAAGAACACGTGACATGAACAACGAGACTGCGAAGAAGCCACTGCTCGCCGTGCGTGACCTCACGCTCGACATTGCCACCCCGAACGGGACGGTGCGGATCCTCGAAGATGTCGCTCTCGAAGTGCACCCGGGTGAGATCGTCGGCATCGTCGGCGAATCTGGATCAGGCAAGAGCATGACCGCGCTCAGTGTGCTCCGAATCTTGCCGCCCACCGCAAAGATCGTCAGCGGAGGCATCGACTTCGAAGGCGTCGATCTTGCCACGCTCAGCGCTCGCCGGATGCGGAGCATCCGAGGTCGCCGCATCGCGATGGTCTTCCAAGACCACATGACGACCCTCGATCCTGTCATCACGATCGGGGCGCAGATCGTGGAGGCATACCGCATCCACCACCCTCGTTCCTCGCGGGCAGACGCACACGCGCGCATGGTCGAGACCCTGACGCAGGTCGGCGTGCTCGACGCCGTCGAGCGGGCGAAGCAGTACCCGCACCAGTGGTCCGGCGGTATGCGTCAGCGCGCGGTGATCGCGATGGCGCTGATCAACGACCCCGACCTCATCATCGCCGACGAGCCCACCACAGCGCTCGATGTCACGATCCAGGCGGAGATCCTCGCCGTGCTTCGGGAGCTCCGTGATCGGCGCGACCTGTCGATTCTGCTCATCACGCACGACATGGGCGTCATCGCCGACATGGCCGATCGCATCGTCGTGATGAAAGAGGGGAAGATCGTGGAGACCGCGGAAGTGCACGCGCTCTTCTCGTCTCCCCAGCATCCGTACACACAGAAGCTGCTCGATGCGGTGCCTCGGCCGTCGGCCGAAGTGTCAGAGGTCGCGCAGCCGGAGGCAGCAGAGCCTGCTGTGCTCGAGGTGGAGAACCTCGTCGTGGAGTACAACCGGACGTGGCGCAGGAAGGGATTCCACGCGGTCGACGATGTCAGCTTCTCTGTGCCGAAGGGCAAGGTTGTCGGGCTGGTCGGCGAGTCGGGGTCGGGAAAATCGACGATCGGCAAGGCGATCGTGGGGCTCGCGCCGATTACGTCTGGGCACATCCGGGTCGGAGGAGTCGAGCTGAAGGAGTTGCGCGGCAGCGCGGCGCGCAAGGCGAGCGAGACCTACGGCATGGTGTTCCAGGATCCGGCGTCGTCGCTCAACCCGAGAATGACGATCGGCGAATGCATCGGCGAGCCGCTTGTGGCGCACCGGCAATCAATGTCGCGCACCGCACGCCGCGAACGTGTCGTCGAGCTGCTCGAGCAGGTTGAGTTGCCCGCCGCGTGGGTGACGCGTTTTCCGCATGAGCTCTCCGGTGGCCAGCGCCAGCGCGTCGGTGTCGCACGCGCCCTGGCGCTCGAGCCCGAGCTGCTGATCGCCGACGAGCCGACCTCGGCGCTCGACGTCTCTGTGCAGGCCGCGGTGCTCGACGTCTTTCAGGAGCTGCAGCAGCGGCTCGGCTTCTCGTGCCTGTTCATCAGCCACGACCTCGCCGTCGTCGAACTGCTGTCAGAGAGCGTGGTCGTGCTGCAGCGCGGGCAGATCGTCGAGCAAGGCGACGCGCGATCGGTACTCAATGCTCCGCAGACCGAGTACGCGCGCCGCCTCGTCGACGCCGCGCCGCTGCCAGACCCGGCGCGTCAGCGGGCCCGCCACCTCACAACGATCACCACTGCCTAATTCCGTACGACCCATCCCCAAACAGGAGAACACGCAATGCGCATCATGACTGTCTACGCCCATCCCGCAGACACCATCACCAACTGCGGCGGCACGCTCGCGCTGCACGCCGACGCCGGTGACGAGATCGTGGCCGTGATCCTCACGCACGGTGGCCGCATCCACCCGAACGTGTACGCAGAGGAGGCGCGCAAGGAAGACGCCGATCCGAGGCTCACCGCGGCCGGCAGGACTGAGATCATCGAGAACAAGAAGGAAGAGCTGCGTCGCGCCGCCGACATCATCGGCATCGGCACGATCGAGTTCCTCGACCACGACGATCTCATGAGCACCGTCCAGGAGGACGTCGTGGATCAGGTCGCCGAGCTCATCGCAGAGCATCGACCCGACGTCGTCATCGCCGACTACCCGCAGAACCCCGCTGTGACGAACTCCACCCACACCGTCGCGACGATGGTCCTGATCGCGGCGATGGACCGCGCGGCCTCGTTCCTGAGGAACCTGGACGGCAAGGAAGAGGTCAACGTCAAGCAGGTGTTCCTGGGCGGCCTCCCCGTGCTCGCGAGCGACGCGCTCTCGACCTATGGGGTGCGCAACGACCTCATGATCGACATCACGTCGGTCGTCGGCCGGAAGATCGCGGCGATGGACTGCTTCGCCAGCCAGGGCTACGACGGCCCGTTCGCCCGGAAGCTCATTGAGGCGAGCAACGGCGAGTTCGGCCGCTCGGCGGGTGTCGCGCTCGCGGAGCCGTACGTCCGGTTCCGCAGCGAGACAAGGTCGCTGCTCCCGCTGACCGAACACGCAGATGGGGTTGACCCGCTCACACGTCACGTCACGTACTCCCAGTTCGACGTGCGGCGCGAGTTCCCGATCAAGTAGCGACCGAGCCCATCCGCCTGATTGGAAGACGTATGACCGTGACCGTCATGTCCGACCGCATCGGCCGCTCGATCCATGAGCTGCCGACCCCCTCCGTGTTGATCGACCTGCCGACGCTGCACCGCAACATCGAGCAGATGATGGGTGTTGCGCGCGACTCTGACGTCGCCCTGCGCCCGCACTGGAAGACGAGCAAGTGCGCCGAAGTCGGTCGCCTGCAGCTCGGGGCGGGGGCGGTCGGGCTGACGGCAGCGACAGCAGCAGAGGTCGAGGCTCTTGTCGACGCCGGCTTTGACGACATCTTCTGGGCTTATTCGCCCGTCGGTGCCCACCGCATCCGGACCGCTCTGCGCACCGCGCAGCGCGCTCGGGTGCTCATCGGGCTCGACTCGCTCGCGGCAGCGGAGCCGCTCGCCGAAGCCGCTGTCGCGGAGGGGATCGAGTTCGAAGTTCGCCTCGAAGTCGATACCGGGCTAGGGCGTGCTGGCGTCGACGCCGACGACGCGTTGACGGTCGCCCGGCGTCTCGCGCGGATGCCCGGGCTGGTGCTCGAGGGCGTCTTCACGCACGAGGGGCATGTCCAAGGCGTCGGCGCCGACCCCGAGCGCCGCATGAGCACCGGCACGGCAGCGGGACGCCTGTTGGTGGAGGTCGCTGAAACGCTTCGGGCAGACGGACTCGAGATTCCGGGCGTCTCAGTCGGATCGACCGCCGGAGCGCGATCGGCACCTCGTGTTGCGGGAGTGACAGAGGCGCGCCCCGGCACGTATGTCTACGGTGATGAGAACCAGGTCGCGATCGGCACGGTCGATCCTGGTGACACCGCGATGACCGTTCTCAGCAGTGTCATCAGCACGCAGCGCGGCGAGCCAGTGCTCGTCGACGCTGGCATCAAAGCAATGAGCTCGGATGGTGGCATGCACGGCGACGGTCGGATCGGCACCGTGGTCTCCGACGGCGGGGGCCTGATCTCGGTCGGGCATGAGGAGCACGGCTTCCTCCGCGGTTCGTCGCCGCTGCAGGTCGGTGACCTGATTCGGGTGCGACCCAACCATGCATGTGGGCTCACCAACATGCATTCGCACGTCTTCGCCGTCGAGGACGGCGTAGTCGTCGACATCTGGCCCGTTCTGGGCCGTCACTAGAAAAGGAATTGCAATGCAGCAGATCTCAGCAACCACGGCCCCGGCTCCGGCAGGCCCATACTCCGCAGGCATCGTCAGCGGCGGCTTCCTGTTCCTCGCGGGTCAAGGGCCGTTCAACACGGAGTCGGAGATCGTCGGAGAGACGTTCGCGGATCAGGTCAGACAGACATTCGCGAATCTCGAGGCCGTCGCCGCAGCGGCGGGCACGTCGATGCGCAATGCGGTGCGCATCGGCGTCTACCTCAACGACCTCAGTGACTGGGCCGAATTCAACGAGGTCTCGAAGGAGTTCCTGACCACGCCCTACCCGGCGCGCACGTCGATCCAGGCGGACTTGAACGGCTTCCTTGTCGAGATCGATGCGATCCTCGCCATCTCCTCGGAGGAGTGACGGCCATGGAACTGATGCGCATCGGAGCGATCGGCCGAGAACGCCCGGTCGTCAGGCACGACGGCGCGACCTACGCACTGGACAGCCTCACCGGCGACATCGACGGAGTCTTCCTCGCCAGTGACGGGATCGGTCGCGTCGCGCAGGCGCTCGCCGCTGGTGAGCTGCCTGCGGTGAGCATCGAGGGCGAACGCGTCGGCGCGCCGATCGCCCGGCCCACCGCAGTGATCTGCATCGGCCAGAACTACGCCGCCCATGCCGCGGAGTCGGGCGCCGAGCCGCCAAGCGAGCTGATCGTCTTCTTCAAGCACCCCAACACCGTCGTAGGGCCGTTCGACGACGTCGTCATCCCCCCGGGCGCCGAGCAACTCGACTGGGAGGTCGAGCTCGGCGTGGTCATCGGGCGCGCCGCGAACCGCCTCTCCTCCCGCGACGAGGCAGAGGCCGCGATCGCTGGGTACGTCGTGTGCAACGACGTCTCGGAGCGTCACCATCAGCTTGTTACTTCGCTGGGCCAGTGGTCGAAAGGCAAGACCGCGCCGACCTTCTGCCCCGTCGGTCCCCTGCTCGTTCCCGCGGGCGAGGTTGAGTCGGGCGACTTGCGGATCTGGTCGACGGTGAATGGCGAGCCGCGACAGGACTCGACCACGGCCGACCTCATCTTCGATGTGCCGGCGATCGTTCACGGGCTGTCGCAGCACGTCCAGCTCGAGCCCGGCGATCTCATCTGCACCGGTACGCCGCAGGGTGTCGCGTTGTCGGGCCGCTTTCCGTATCTCGCGGACGGCGACGTGATGGAGATGGGGCTAACCGGCCTCGGCGAGCAGCGCTCGCACCTCATCGCGGCGAGCGCGCGGGCATGAGTCGTCAGCTGAGCGAGTCGAGCGCCTGCGTCAGGTCGGCGATCAGATCCGCGGCCTCTTCCAGCCCCACCGAGAGCCGCAGCAGATCCTCCGGCACGGCCAGCTCGGTGCCCTTCACCGACGCGTGCGTCATCTCCGACGGGTAGCAGACGAGCGATTCGATGCCGCCGAGCGACTCTGCCAGCTGGAACAGCCGCGTGCGCGCCACCAGCTCGTGCACCGCGGGCACGCCGCCGGCGAGCTGGATCGAGACCATGCCGCCGAACCCGCGCATCTGCCGCTTCGCGAGCTCGTGCTGCGGGTGATCCGGCAGTCCCGGGTAGTGCACGGCGGTGACGGCCGGGTGGCCGACGAGCGCTTCGGCGACCGCCTGCGCGTTCTGGCAGTGCCGCTCAACCCGCACCGCGAGGGTCTTGAGCGACCGGCTCGTCAGCCAGGCGTCGAACGGGCTGTTCACGGCCCCCACCGCGAACTGCTGGAACCCGACGCTCTCGGCGAGGGACGCATCCGCCGTCACCACCGCACCACCGACGAGGTCGGAGTGCCCGCCGATGTACTTCGTGGTCGAGTGGATGACCGCGTCGGCGCCGAGCGCGAGCGGCTGCTGCAGGTAGGGCGTCGCGAAGGTGTTGTCGGCCACGACGACCGCGCCGGCCGCGTGCCCGAGCTCGGCGAGGCCGGCGATGTCGGCGACCTTCATGAGCGGGTTCGAGGGCGTCTCGACCCACAGGATGCGGGTGTTCGACCGCACCGCCGCGCGCACGGCGTCGAGATCGCTGGCGTCGGCGGTCGAGATCTCGACGCCCCACTTCTGGTGCAGCTGCGAGACGAGCCGGTGCGTGCCGCCGTAGACGTCGTTGCCCATCAGCACGTGGTCGCCGGGCTTGAGCACGGCGCGCAGCAGGGCGTCCTCTGCGGCCAGGCCTGAGCCGAAGGTGAACGCGTGTGTGCCGCCCTCGAGGCTCGCGAGCTGCTGCTGCAGCGCGTCGCGGCTGGGGTTGCCGCCGCGCGAGTACTCGTAGCCGTCGCGGAACCCGCCCACGCCGTCCTGCACGAACGTGCTGGTCATGAAGATGGGCGGGATGACGGCGCCGGTGCGCGGGTCGAAGCTCTGCCCGTCGTGGATGGCGCGGGTTGCGAAGCCGCGGCGGTTGGACACGGTCGCTTCGGCGGGCACGGGGGCGGATGCGTTCGGCTCGGTGGTCATGTCAGGCCTCCTTCGAGAGGTGGGTGAGCAGGTCGGTGCGGGTGATCACGCCGACCGGCTTGGCGTCCTCGAGCACGAGCAGCGCGTCGTAGTCCTTGAGCGCGGCGCGGAGCGTTTCGATCGAGTCGGCGATGCCGATCTGCGGCAGCCGCTCCCCCACGTGCTCGGCGATCGGATCGGTGAGCTGCGCCCGCTCGGCGAAGACGGCCTCCAGCAGCGAGCGCTCGTCGACGGCGCCGGCGACCTCGCCGATCACCACCGGCGGCTCGGCGGTGAGCACCGGCAGCTGGCTGACGCCGTACTCGCGCATGATCTCGATCGCGTCGTGCACGGTGTCGCCGGGGTGCGCGTGCACGAGCGCCGGGATCGCGCCGTCGCCGCGCTTGCCGGTGAGCACGTCGCGCACCGTCGTCTCCGCGTCGGGCGCGGCGAACCCGTAGGAGCGCATCCAGGCATCCGAGTAGACCTTCTGCAGGTAGCCGCGGCCGGAGTCGGGCAGCAGCACCACCACGACCGCGTCGGCGGGAAGATCCTTGGCGATGCGCAGCGCGGCGACCACGGCCATGCCGCTCGAGCCGCCGACCAGCAGCCCCTCCTCGCGGGCGAGCCGGCGAGTCATGGCGAACGACTCGGCGTCGTTCACCGGGATCACCTCGTCGATGACGCTCGGGTCGTAGTTGCCCGGCCAGATGTCCTCACCGACGCCTTCGACGAGGTAGGGGCGGCCGGTGCCGCCGGAGTAGATGGAGCCCTCGGGGTCGGCGGCGATGATGCGCACGCGGCCGCCTGCCTCTGCGGCGCGCTCCTCGGAGACGCGGCGCAGGAAGCGGCCGGTGCCGGTGATGGTGCCGCCGGTGCCGGCGCCGGCGACGAAGTGCGTGACGCGGCCGGCGGTGTCGCGCCAGATCTCCGGGCCTGTGCTCGCCTCGTGCGCGGCGGGCGCCGCCGGGTTGAAGAACTGGTTGGGCTGGTAGGCGCGCTCGATCTCCTCGGTGAGCCGGTCGGCGACGCCGTAGTAGCTCTCGGGGCTGTCGGCCGCCACCGCGGTCGGCGTCACGACCACCTCGGCGCCATACGCCCGCAGGGTGGCCAGCTTGTCCTCGGCGACCTTGTCGGGGCAGACGAACACGCAGCGGTAGCCCTTCTGCTGCGCGACGAGCGCGAGGCCGACGCCGGTGTTGCCGCTCGTCGGCTCGACGATGGTGCCGCCCGGGCGCAGCAGACCCTCCGCCTCCGCCTCTTCGATCATGCGCAGCGCGATGCGATCCTTCACCGAGCCGCCGGGGTTCAGGAACTCGACCTTCGCGAGCACCGTCGCCGCGATGCCGGCGGTCACCTTCGTGAGCTGCACGAGCGGGGTGTCGCCGATGGTGTCGAGGATCGATGCCGCGTATCGCATGCCGTCTGCTGCCACCGGTCGAGCGTACCGCCGGGGCTGCACCCGCACGGCGGACTGGTGCAGGATGGGCGGGTGGATGCGCGCCGGGAGCTGGTGATCGAGCGCGTGCTGCGCTGCATCGAGCTGGTGCCCGCGGGCCGCGTCGCCTCGTACGGCGCGATCGCCGCCATCTGCGGCATCGGCCCGCGGCAGGTGGGCTCGATCATGCGGCACTGGTCCGGCGACCTGGCCTGGTGGCGCATCACGAATGCCTCGGGCGACTTCCCCGGCGACTTGCTCGACCGCGCACGCCCGCACTGGGAGGAGGAGGGCATCGCCGTCAAGCCCAACGGGCTCGGCTGCCGCTACGCCGACTACGCCGCCGACATGGGCGAGCTCGAGCTGCAGTGGCGCGAGGCGACCGCCGACCTGCCGGACCCGGACGCGGACGACCTGGACGCATCCGCCTGACGACCGGGACGCATCTGCCGACTTGGACGACGCATCCGCTGGCGGCTTGGACGCACCCGCCCGTGCGCAACGAGCAACGGGCGGCCCCCGAAGGGACCGCCCGTCATGGATCGCTGGCTACCCCTCGGTGAGCGGCGCCAGGTCAGGGTTCTCGGCGTACGCCTCTGCGGCGTTCTCCTGCGTCACGATGACCGGCTCGAGCAGGTTCGAGGGAACCTCCATCGCGCCGTTGTCCTGCGTGCCGGTGGTGGTGGGCTCCTCGCCCGCCTGCAGCGCCTGCGCCATCTCGATCGCCGCGGCGACGAGCGCGCGCGTGTCCTTGTAGATGGTGGAGTACTGCACGCCGTCGACGATCGACTGCACCGACTCGACCTCGGAGTCCTGGCCCGTCACGACCGGCACGTCGCGGCCGGCGTTCTGCACCGAGGTGAGGATGGCGCGGGCGAGGTTGTCGTTCGGCGAGAGCACGCCGTGCAGGTCCTCACCGCCGTACGAGGCCTGCAGGATCGTGTCCATGCGGTTCTGCGCGTTCTCCGCCGCCCAGTCCTCGGTCGAGGTCTGCTGCACCGTGGTCTGGCCGGAGACGACGTTCAGGGTGCCGTCGTCGATCATCGGCTGCAGCACGCTCATCGCGCCGTCGAAGAAGACCGCCGAGTTCGAGTCGTCGGCCGAGCCCGAGAAGAGCTCGATGTTCCAGGTGTCGAGGTCGCCGTGCTGCGCCTCGAGGCCCTCGAGCAGCGACTGCGCCTGCAGCTCGCCGACGTGGAAGTTGTCGAACGCGACGTAGTAGTCGACCAGCTCGCTGTCCTGGATCAGGCGGTCGTAGGCGATCACCGTGATGTCGGCGGCGTCGGCGGCCTCGAGCTGCGTCGCCAGCTGCCCGGTGTCTGCGGCGCCGATGATGATGACCTCTGCGCCGTCGGCGATCATGCTCTGGATCTGCTGCTGCTGGTCGCCGACCGAGTTCGACGAGCCCGCGTACTGCACGTTGCCGGTGAAGCCGGCGTCGGTCAGGCCGTTGGTGAACAGGTCGCCGGCCAGCACCCAGTTCTCACTGGTGCGGTCGGGCAGGGCGACGCCGATCGTGGCGTCGGCGGCGAAGCCGGCCTGCGGCTCACCGCTCTCGCCCTCGGTGCCGGTGCCGGTGTCGGCGCGGCCGCAGCCGGTCAGTGCGATGCTGACGGCTGCGATGCCGGCCAGCGCCGCGATGGTGGTCTTCCTCATCAGTACTCCTGTGGTGTTCGGTGTGGGATGGGTTGGGTCGGGTGGCTCAGGACGCGACCGTCGGTGCGTCGCGGTCGCGGCCGCGGGTGAGCCCGCGCTGCAGTAGCGCGATGATCGAGAAGCGGCCCTGGCGCTTGTTGAGCACGTCGATGGCGACGGCGATCAGCAGCACGAGGCCCTTGATCACCTGGATCCAGTCGGAGCCGGTGCCGAGCGCGAACAGGCCGTTCGAGAGCACGGCCATCACGAGGCCTCCGATGATGCTGCCGGTGACGGTGCCGATGCCGCCGGCCACGGCCGCGCCGCCGATGAAGACCGCGGCGATCGCGTCGAGCTCCCAGGTGACGCCGTCGGCGGGGCCGGCCGCCTGGGCGCGGGCGATCCACATCATGCCCGCGACCGATGCGAGCACCGACATGTTGGCGATCACGAAGAAGTCGATCCAGCGCGAGCGCACGCCCGAGAGCTGGGCTGCGCGGCGGTTGCCGCCGACGGCGTAGATGTGGCGGCCGAGCGTGGTGCGCTGGGTCAGGAAGCCGTAGCCGAGCACGAAGGCGACCAGCAGGATGCCCGAGAGCGGGAAGCTCGTGCCGGGACGGCCGCTCGCGAAGAGCAGGGTCGTCGCGACGATGATGCCCGAGAGCAGCGCCAGCCGGGTGATCAGCACCCACTGCGGGGGGACCTCTGCGCCGATCCGCTTGCGACGCGCACGGCCGCGCAGCTCGAAGACCACCAGCGCGACGATCGCGAGCAGGCCGAGCAGCAGCGTGAGGTTGTTGTAGCCGGTGTCGGGACCGACCTCCGGCAGGTAGCCGGCGAGCGCGTCGACGAAGCCGCGGTCGACGCCGATGCCGCGCGACTGCCCGACGACCTGGTTGAGGCCGCGGAAGAGCAGCATGCCGGCGAGCGTCACGATGAAGGCCGGCACTCCGACGAACGCGACCCAGAATCCCTGCCAGGCGCCGATCAGCAGGCCGAGCCCGAGGCCGATCAGGATCGCCACGCCCCATGGCAGTCCCCAGTCGTTCATGGAGATGGCCACGACCACGCTCGCGAACGCCGCCACCGAGCCGACCGAGAGGTCGATGTGGCCAGCGATGATCACCATCACCATGCCGATCGCGAGGATCAGGATGTACGACTGCGACTGCACGATGTTGATGACGTTGCCCGGGGCGAGGGTCGTGCCGCCGGTGGCGAACTGGAAGGCGAGCACGATCACGATCAGGGCGCCGAGGATGCCGAACTCCTTCAGCGAGCCCTTCTTGCCGAAGAGCATGCTGAACTCGGCCAGGAAGCCGCGGCGCTCGTCCACGCGATCGGTCATGTCTCAGTCACCCTTCGTCGGCGCCATGCGGCGCATGAGCATCTCCTGGTCGGCATCGGCGGCCTGCAGCTCGCCTGTGATGCGCCCCTCGAAGATCGTGTAGATGCGGTCGGCCAGGCCCAGCAGCTCCGGCAGCTCGGAGGAGATCAGGATCACGCCCTTGCCCGCATCTGCCAGCTCACGCACGATCTGGTAGATCTCGCTCTTCGCGCCGACGTCGATGCCGCGGGTGGGCTCGTCGAGGATCAGCAGGTCGGGGTCGGTGAACATCCACTTCGCTAGCACCACCTTCTGCTGGTTGCCGCCCGAGAGCGTGTCGACGCCGTGCTCGACGCTCGGCGACTTGATGCGCAGCGAGCGGCGGTACTCTTCCGCCGTCTCTGCCTCCTGCAGCCCGTCGACGACGCCGGCGCGGGCGATCTTGGACAGCTTCGCCGAGACGATCGAGCGCTTGATGGTGTCGAGCAGGTTCAGCCCAAGCGCCTTGCGGTCCTCGCTCACGTAGGCGATGCCGTGGCGGATCGCGTCGGGCACGGAGCGCACCTTGATCTCCTCGCCGTCCTTGTGGATCGTGCCGCCGAGCCAGGTGCCGTACTGCCGGCCGAAGACGCTCATGGCGAGCTCGGTGCGGCCCGCGCCCATCAGGCCGGCGAAGCCGACGATCTCGCCGCGCCGCACGGTGAAGCTCGAGCCCTTCGCGACCAGGCGCTCGGCAGAGAGCGGATGCTGCACCGTCCAGTCGCGCACCTCGAAGAAGACCTCGCCCGTGGTGTGGGCGCGCTCTGGGAAGCGCTGACCGAGCGTGCGACCGACCATGCCGCGGATGATGCGATCCTCGTCGACGGCGCCCTCGGCGATGTCGAGCGTCTCGATCATCCTGCCGTCGCGGATGATGGTGATGTCGTCGGCGATCTGCTCGATCTCGTTGAGCTTGTGGGAGATCATGATCGACGTCACGCCCTTGGCCTTCAGGCCGACGATCAGGTCGAGCAGGTGCTGCGAGTCAGCCTCGTTGAGCGCCGCGGTGGGCTCGTCGAGGATGAGCAGCTTGACGTGCTTCTCGAGCGCCTTGGCGATCTCGACCAGCTGCTGCTTGCCGACGCCGATGTGCTTGATGGGCGTGTCGGGGTCCTCGTCCAGGCCGACGCGCGCGAGCAGCTCGGTGGCGCGCATCCGCACCGTGTCCCAGTCGATCGCGATGCCGCGACGGGGCTCGTTGCCGAGGAAGATGTTCTCGGCGATCGACAGCTCGGGCACGAGCGCGAGCTCCTGGTGGATGATGACGATGCCGGCGCGCTCGGAGTCGTTGATGCTGCCGAAGGCCACCGGCTCGTTCTGGTAGACGATCTCGCCGTCGAAGGTGCCGTGCGGGTAGACGCCGGAGAGCACCTTCATGAGCGTCGACTTGCCCGCGCCGTTCTCGCCGCAGATCGCGTGGATGGTGCCCTTGCGAACCTCGAGGCTGACTGCGTCGAGGGCGCGCACGCCGGGGAACTCCTTCGTGATGCTCCGCATCGACAGGATCACCGGCTCAGCCACCCTCGGCTCCTTTCGCGCGCCCGCCGGCCTCGGCAGGAACGCGGATCAACCTACGCGGCACGGAACGTTGCGTCAAGTCTTGAACGCAAGTAACCAAATCGTTATCTTCAGATGAACGCGGCCGCCTTGGCGCTCTGCCGCGCGAGCGTCACGGCCCCGAGCACCTCGGCCCGCGATCCGAGCGATGTGCCGACGATCCGGGTCGACGTCGTGAGCGCGTGCAGCGCGAAGCGCTCGAACCCGTCGCGCACCGGTTCGAGCAGCAGGTCGCCGAGCTCGGCGAGCGGGCCGCCCACCACCACCACTGCGGGCGCCAGCAGGTTCGCGGCGTTGGCGATGGCGCGCCCGATGGCGGCCCCGGCGTCGGCGACCACGCGGCGGGTGGCGGGGTCGCCCGCCAGCGCCTGCCGCACGATGTCGGCGGAGCTGATGGGCCTGCCGAACACGGCGGACAGCGACTGCGCCATCACTCGCACGGAGGCGAGCGTCTCGAGGCACCCGCGGCTGCCGCAGACGCAGAGCGTCCCGGCAGGATCGACCTGCACGTGGCCCAACTCGCCCGCGATGCCGAAGGAGCCGCGGTGCAGCCGGCCGCCGATCACCAGCCCGCTGCCGATGCCCGTGCCGAGCTTCACGAAGATGAGATCGTCGACCTCGCCGTACGAGCCGAAGGCGCGCTCGGCGATCGCGCCGAGATCGGAGTCGTTCGCCAGCTCCACGGGCATGCCGAAGGCTTCGCTGATGCGATCCTGCGTCACCCCGTCCCACTCCGGCAGGATCGAGTGGCCGAGGATCGCGCCGGTGCGCAGGTCGATCGGGCACGGCACGCCGACGCAGATCGCAGCCACGCTTCCGCGCTGCAGCCCGGCCTCCTCCAGCAGCTCGTCGAGGCGCTCCGCCGCGATGGCGAGGCTGTCGTCCGCTCTGTGCCCGACCGGCAGCACCACCTCGTCCTCGACCAGCACCACCGGGTCGTCGGCGGCCACGGCGATGCGCACGTGCTGCCGGCCGAAGTCGATGCCGACGACCGTCGGCCCCTCGGCCCGCTCGAGCGTCACGAGGCTCGCGCGCCGACCCTGGTGCACAGTCGGCTGGGTCGAGACGGCACCGCGCTCCCGCAGATCGCGAACGATGTTCGACACCGTCGCGTGCGCCAGCCCGGTGCGCTCGGCGATCTCGGACTGCGTCGCGGGCGCCGCGCGCAGCGCCTGCACCACCCGCGCCTGGTTCGCGGCGCGCAGGGCGCCCTGAGAGCCGGGCCTGCGGTTCGTCGCCATGTCGCCTATCGTGACGCCGCAGCACATTGCTGTCAAGAAATGAACGCAACCGGGCAGGTGCTGGTCATCGGATGATGCGTGTGCGCCTCAGTCCGCCGACTGCTGGGCGAACAGCGTCGCGTAGGTGCCGCCGAGCGCCAGCAGCTCGGCGTGTGTGCCGCGCTCGACGATGCGGCCGGCGTCGATGACGAAGATCACGTCGGCGTCGCGGATGGTCGAGAGGCGGTGCGCGATCGCGAGGGTCGTGCGGCCGCGCGCGGCCGCGTCGAGCGCGGCCTGCACGACACGCTCCGAGACGGTGTCGAGGGCGCTGGTGGCCTCGTCGAGCACCAGCACCTCCGGGTCCTTCAGCAGCACGCGCGCGATCGCGATGCGCTGCTTCTCACCGCCGGAGAGGCGGTAGCCGCGCTCGCCGACGATCGTGTCGTAGCCGTCCGGGAACCGATGGATGGTGTCGTAGATGCTCGCTGCCCTGGTGGCCGCGTCGAGCTCGGCGTCGGTCGCGTCGGGCTTGGCGTAGCGCAGGTTCTCGGCGATGGATGCGTGGAACAGGTAGGGCTCCTGGCTCACGATGCCGATGTGGTCGGTCAGCGCCGCCGGGTCGAGCTCGCGCACGTCGACGCCGCCCAGCCGAACCGCTCCCCCGGTCACCTCGTGCAGGCGCGGCAGCAGGTAGCCGATCGTGGTCTTGCCGGCCCCCGAGGGGCCGACGAAGGCGGCGAAGGTGCCGGGCTCGAGCCGGAACGAGACGCCGTCGAGCGTTGCACGCTCGCCCTCACGGGCATCCGGGTAGTGGAACTCGACGCGGTCGAACTCCACCTCGCCGGCGCGCTCGCGCGGCAACGGCTTCGGCTCGGCCGGCGGCACGATGGCCGGCACCAGGTCGAGGTACTCGAAGATGCGGGCGAACAGCGCGGAGGAGGTCTGCAGGTCGAGCGAGACCCGCAGCAGGCCCATCAGCGGCATCAGCAGCCGCGCCTGCACCGTCGTGAACGCGACGAGCGTGCCTGCCGTCACTCCCTCATCCGCCCCCGGTGCCTGCCCGGTGATCAAGTAGCCGGCGATCACGTAGATCACCGCGGGCAGGATCGAGATGAAGATCGACACGAGCGCGAAGAAGGTCTGCCCGCTCATCATGAGGCGCACCTGCAGATCGATCTGGCGGTCGTTCTCGTCGCGGTAGCGGCGCGACTCGTCGGCCTGCCGGCCGAACGCCTTCGCCAGCAGGATGCCGGAGACCGACAGCGACTCCTGCGTGATCGCGGTCATTTCACTCAGCGACTCCTGCGTCTTCGTCGCGATGCGCGCGCGCACCTGCCCGACGCGGCGCTGCAGGATGATCAGCACCGGCGTCAGCAGCACGGCCGCGATGGTCAGCTGCCACGACAGGATCAGCATCGTCACAAGGCTCGCGATGACGGTGACCGTGTTGCCGACCACCGACGAGACGGTGTTCGAGAGCACGCTCGCGACGCCGCCGACGTCGTTCTGCAGCCGCGACTGGATGACGCCCGTCTTGGTGCGGGTGAAGAAGGCCAGCTCCATGCCCTGCAGCCGGTCGAACAGGCTCGTGCGCAGCTGCCCCATGACTCGGTTGCCGACGCGCGAGGTGATCCAGGTCTGCCAGATGCCCAGCAGGCTGGACGAGACCCACAGCGCCACCATGATGCCCACGAGCGTCCACAGCAGCTGCAGGTCGACGCCGCTGCCGTCGAGCGGGAAGAGCGCCTCGTCGAACACGCGCTGGGTCAGCAGCGGCGGGAAGACCGCGATCGTCGCGACCACCAGCACGAGCACGATCGTGAGCGTGATCTGCCGCTTGTGCGGCGCGAACAGGCTGACGATGCGCTTGCCCAGGTCTGGCACGCGGGGTGCGTCGGCATTGGCACGGCGCTGCGCCTTCTCGTCGCGCATCGCGACGCGTCCGCCGCCGCCCCCGCCCATCCGCATGCTCATGGGGCAACCGTAGCGCCGCGCACCGACCTGCCCTGCCGGGCGGGGTGCGAGGATGGTGCCATGGCCCCGCCCGCCGCATTCGTCATGCCGCCGCTGCCGAGCGGGCGGTGGCTCGACGCCGACGGGCGGGTGATCGCGTACGGCAACCGCTGGGGCATGGGCTCACCGCCGGATGAGGCGTACTCGGTGACGTCGAACACCGAGCGCTATGCGCCGCTGCACGACGTCGCCGACGCGCTCGTCGCACACCTGCTCGCCGAGTACGACTGCGCCGCTGAAGCGGAGCCGACGGCCTCGAGCGGCACGAAGGAGCTGCGTGCGCTGCGAGTGCGGCCCGTCGGCGGCGGCACGGGCATCCGCTTCGCCTGGACGGCCTTCCCCGGCGTGCTCGCTGACCTCGGCGGTGAAGTGCCGGAGGCCGCGCCGATGTGCGGCTGCGACGCGTGCGACGAGTCCCTCGAGCGTGCCGCGGCCCAGTTCTGCGACCGGGTGCTCGCGCACGTCAGCGGCTCGACCGCATGGTCGCGGCGCGCCGACTGACCGCTTCGCCGGCAGGCTGCCCAGGTGTGCTGACCCGATCACGTGCCGGCAGACGCGAAGCCCTCGAGCAGCGCGCGGTGGTGGGCGAGCCGCTCGTGACCGCAGGGCTCACCGTGGCCCGGCACGAGCAGCGGCTGCGCGTGGGAGGCGAGCCGGTCGAGCGCGCGCAGCCATCCGCTGACCTCGGTCGACTCGTCGAGCTGCGGGTCGTCGGCCGTCTCGACCAGGTCGCCGGCGATGGTGACCCCTGCGGCCGGCGCGTGGATCACCAGGTCACCGCTGGTGTGCGCTGGGCCGAGCGGCTCGAGCTCCACCTCGAGCGCGCCGATGCGGAGCGTGCGCGGCTCGGGCACCGCGGAGCCCGGCAGCACGATCTCGAGGTGACGCACCGCATCCGCCGTGGCACCCGTGCTGAACCCCAGCACCGCCTCGCGCTGCGTCTCGCCGTGCTCGCGCAGCTCGGCGATGGTGGCAGGATGCGCGTAGGCGGGCACGTCGTCGAGGACTGCGAGCGCGAAGCAATGATCCCAGTGGGCGTGCGTGATCACGACGGCGACGACGCGGTCGCCGCGCGCTTCGATCGCGGCACGCAGCTCGGCGGCGCGAGCGGGCAGAGTGCCGGGGTCGACCACGAGCGCCTCACCGGCGTCGGCGATCACCACGGCGTTCATCGTCGCCTCGGGCATCACCCAGCGGTCGATGCCGGGCGCGACCTGCAGCAGCTCGGGCATGGAGCCTGCCGGCTCAGGCATCGAGGCTCCTGCCCTGCTGCTCGAGCGCCGCACGCAGGATGCGGATCGCCCGCGGCCCGACGCCGTGCAGTGCGAGCAGCTCGGCCTCACCCATCGCCGCGACACCGTCGAGCGTCGTGACACCGACAGCGAGCAGCGCCCCGGTGGCCGGGCGGCCGATCTTCGGCAGGTCGCCGATCTGCTCGGGCAGGCCACGCGTGCTCATGCGAGCCAGTGTGCCACCGGCCGCGCACGCATGACGAAGGGCCGCACCCGAGATGGATGCGGCCCTTCGAGATGCAGCGGGTGACTACTTGATGGTCACCGTAGCGCCGGCCTCTTCGAGGTCAGCCTTCGCCTTGTCTGCGTCTTCCTTCTTCGCGCCCTCGAGCACGTTGGCGGGAGCACCGTCGACGAGGGCCTTGGCCTCGCCCAGGCCGAGCGACGTCAGCGCGCGCACGACCTTGATGACCTGGATCTTCGCCGAGCCGGCGGCCTCGAGGACGACGTCGAACTCCGTCTGCTCCTCAGCCTCCTCAGCAGCGGCAGCGCCACCGGCAGCCGGAGCTGCAGCAGCAGCGACCGGAGCCGCAGCGGTGACCTCGAAGGTCTCCTCGAATGCCTTCACGAACTCGCTGAGCTCGATGAGCGTGAGCTCCTTGAACTGCTCGAGCAGCTCGTCAGTCGACAGCTTTGCCATCGTCTTCTCCTTGTTTCTAGAACTGACCGTGGCCTATTCGGCCGCGGACTCCTGCTTGACCCGAAGCGCCTCGACCGTGCGAACGGCCTGGGCGAGCGGGGCGTTGAACATGTAGGCAGCGCCGAACAGCGAGGCCTTGAAGGCACCTGCCAGCTTGGCCAGCAGCACCTCCCGAGACTCGAGGTCGGCGAGCTTGTTGACGTCGTCGGTCGTGAGCGGGTTCCCGTCGAAGAAGCCGTTCTTGACCACGAGCGCCGGGTTCGCCTTGGCGAAGGCACGCAGCTCCTTCGCGACAGCGACAGGGTCGCCGTGCACGAAGGCGATCGCCGACGGGCCGACAAGCGACTCGTCGAACGCCGTGATACCGGCGTTGTTGGCTGCGATCTTGGTCAGCGTGTTCTTCACCACGGCGTACGTCGCGTGCTCACTGATCGAACGGCGCAGCGTCTTCAGCTGGCCGACGGTGAGACCGCGGTACTCGGTCAGCAGAACGGCGTTCGAGCTCTCGAAGAGTTCCGAGAGCTCGGCGACCGCAGCTTCCTTGTTCGCCATGGTGCTCCTTGCATCGTTGCTGGCTTCCCTGGCTCACACATGAAAATGAGCTCCGGCGCATGCGCACGGAGCTCGGCCCTCGACGGGACTTCTGCACCTGCGCGGGCCTTCGCTCTCACGAGCAAGCCTTCGGCTGCCGCGCACCTTTCGAGCACGCGCCAACGACCAGCGGTCTTTGGTATGAGGAAAGACTACGGCACGACGGATGCGCGACGCAAGCGCGCGGTGGAGCTCCCGAGCGACGACCCTTTCGGGTCGTCGCCGCGACCCCAGGGCCGACGCCCGTCCCGGGCGTCGGTCACCGCGTTTCACCCCCGGTCGCCGGCCGCCAGAGCGGCAGCCGCACGGTGAAGGCCGTGCGGCCCGGCTCACTCGACAGCGCGATGCTGCCGTGGTGCGCCTCGACGAGCGCCTGCACGATCGCGAGCCCGAGGCCCGAGGAGCCCGTCATGCGGGAGCGGCTCGAGTCGCCGCGCGCGAAGCGCTCGAAGACCGACTGCTGCAGCTCCGGCGAGATGCCGGGGCCGGCGTCGATGATGTCGATCACCGCCTCATCGCCCTCGGCGCGCAGGTGCACGTCGATGGCGGTGCCGTCTGGCGTGTGCACGCGCGCGTTGGCCAGCAGGTTCGCGACGATCTGCTGCAGCCGCAACTGGTCGCCGGCAACGACCACCGGCTCCTCCGGCAGCTCGAGCGAGATGGGGTGATCGCGTCCTGCCGCCTGCGCGTCGGCGACGGCCTCGACCACCATGAGCGAGAGGTCGACCTCTGCCCGCAGCAGTTCGCGCCCCTCATCGAGCCTGGCGAGCAGCAGCAGGTCGTCGACGAGCGCCTGCATGCGGTGCGCGGCCGCCTCGATGCGCTCGAGCGAGGCGCGGGAGTCGTCGCTCAGCTGGGTGTCGTGCTTGCGGGTGATCTCTGCGTAGCCGCGCACGGCCGCGAGCGGCGTGCGCAGCTCGTGCGACGCATCCGCCACGAACTGCCGCACCCGCTGCTCGCTGAGGGACCGCGCCTGGAAGGCCTCCTCGATGTGGTTGAGCATGCGGTTCATCGACTCCTGCACGCGCTCGACCTCGCTCGCCGGCTCCTCGATGCGCACCCGGTTGGTGAGCTGCGCGTTGCCGGAGGCGAGCGGCAGCTGCGAGATGCGCTCGGTGGTGGCGATGACGGAGGTGAGCGGCCGCAGCGCACGGCGGATGATCATGTCGCCCAGCAGCAGCACGATCGTGACCGCGGCGATGGCGGAGACGGCGATGACGAAGCCGAGCGCGGCGAGCGTCTGGTTGGCGTCGGCGAGCGAGAGGCCGACGATGACGCGCAGATCGCCCACCTCGGTCGCGACCACCCGGTACGAGCCGAAGCCCGGCAGCGACTCGGTCTGGATGGAGCCGGTCGTCGAGGCGAGCACGACCCACTCGTCAGCGACGGTGAGCGCGAAGCGCTGGCTGAGCCGATTGACGATGTACGGGTTGATCAGCTCGCCGTCGCGCTCGACGGCGATGAGCGCGCCGACCGGGTTGCCACCCAGCTCGATCGGCTGGTCCCTGCCGGTCTCGACCGCGCGCTGCGCGGCGACCACCGCGCGGTCGGAGAGCTCGCGCAGCTGCTCGTCGACACGGGTCTCGAGCACCACGCGCATGGTCATGACGCTGGCGATCGCGACGGCCGCGGTGAGCAGCGCGAACAGGGCCACCACGACGACCAGGAGCCGTCGGCGCAGCGACCACGACGACGGGTTCTGGATGCGTCGGCCCAGCTGGGCTGCGGACGCCGCAGCCTGAGTCACGCCGTGGTGCTCCTCGCGGTCACTCGGCCGCGCGCAGCTGGTAGCCCACGCCGCGCACGGTGTGGATCATCGCGGGGCCGAGCGTGTCGATCTTCTTGCGCAGGTAGGAGATGTAGAGCTCGACCACGCTCGCGCGGCCGCCGAAGTCGTACGACCAGACGCGGTCGAGGATCTGCGCCTTCGACAGCACGCGACGCGGGTTCCGCATCAGGTAGCGGAGCAGCTCGAACTCGGTGGCCGTGAGGTCGACCTGCTGGCCGCCGCGGCGCACCTCGTAGGAGTCCTCGTCCATCATCAGATCGCCCACCCAGAGCACGCTCGACTCCTCGGCGGCGGCGGCGGTGCGGCGGATGAGGCCGCGCAGCCTGGCCACGACCTCCTCGAGGCCGAACGGCTTGGTGACGTAGTCGTCGCCGCCGGCGGTGAGGCCGGCGACACGGTCGTCGAGGGAATCCTTCGCGGTGAGGAAGAGCACCGGCACGTCGAAGCCGGCGGAGCGGAGGCGCTGGAGGACGGTGAGGCCGTCGATGTCGGGGAGCATGATGTCGAGCACGACGGCGTCGGGGCGGAACTCGCGCACGGCCTGCAGTGCCTGCTGGCCGTTCGCGGCGGTCTTCACGTCCCAGCCCTCGTACTTGAGACCCATGGCGACGAGGTCGGCGAGGCTCTGCTCGTCGTCGACGACGACCACCCGGATGGGCGAGCCGTCCTGGCGGGTGAGGCGGGGCTGAGCCCGCAGCTGCTGCTGAGCGGTATCGGTCATGCCATCCATTTCGCCAGAGTCTCCTATGCGCGCATCAGGAGTCAGCCTATGCCATTCCTGTGCGTTCCTGATGTGCGCGAAGCAGCAGTCGCCGGCGCGCGCAGCTCAGCCGATGGCGCGGGTGAAGGTGCCGGTCTCGAGCCACTGGCGCAGGCGCGCGATCGAGGTGCGCAGGTACTCGGCGGCGCCCGCCTTCAGATCGGCCGTGGTGCTCAGCTGCAGGGCGTTCGCGAGCAGCAGCTGCCGCGAGGCGACGAGCGCCTCGAAGTCGGCTGGCTCCACCTCAGGCAGCGGCAGCAGCTGCTGATAGCCGGCGCGCACCGCAGCCTCGAGCGCCGGGTCCTCGCCGCGCAGGTAGAACGTCGAGATCGCCAGGTCGAGCACCGGCGCCCCGAGCCCGGCGTCGTCGAAGTCGAACACCGCGAGCCGCCCCTCGTGCCACTTCAGGTTGCCCCCGTGCAGGTCGGCGTGCAGCGGCCGCAGCCGGCCGGTGCGCAGCCGGTCGAACGCCTCACCGGCGCGCTGCCGCGTGCGCCGCAGCACCTCGCGGTCCTCGTCGCTCAGCCCGGGTGCGGCGTCGAGCAGGTCGCGGTCGCCGAACAGCGGCTCGACGAAGCGCGGCAGCTCGGCGCCCTCCGGCAGCTGCCACGTCTCGGCGTGCGCGTGCAGCGCGGCCATCGTGCGACCGAGCGCCGCGGCGGCGTCTGGCCCCAAGGCATCCGCATCCTCGCCCGCGAGCCACCCGGCGACCGTCACGAGCAGGGGCCGGCCGAGCGCGCTCGAGTCGACCTCGACGAACCACTGCCCCGCACGCGTGCGCTGCGGCCGTGCCACGAGCACCTCGGTCTGCTCGGCGATCGCGGCGATCCACGACTGCTGCGCGATCGCGTGCGCCGGCGTGCTCTGCGAATTGGTGCCGACCCGCAGCGCGAAGCGCCGGCCGTCGGATGTGCCGAGCTCGAAGGTGGTGTTGTAGGCGTGCAGCAGCGGCACGAGCGTCGCCACCTCGAGACCGAACGCCGCTGCTGCCTGCAGCGCGACCGGCCGCAGCGCCTCGACCTGCTCGGCGTCGCTCAGCTCGTCGTACGGATGCGTCATGGGCGCTATTGCATCACGCGCGCGGCGGCCCGCCGCGTCGGCGGGGCGTGGGACGATGGAGCGGTGGACGTGCAGCTCGACATCTTCGGCGATCAGGCCGAGCTGTCGACCGCTCCCCCGGCGTCGGAAGCCGGCCCGCGCGCGCAGGTGCTCGCGCAGTCGACCGTCGTGATCGCCGGGCACGTGCGCCGGATCGTCGCCTATTCGAGCGACCGCGTCGCGTGGCTGCGCGCGCGCTCGCAGGGCGTCACCGCGACCGACGCGGCGAAGCTCAGCACGCAGCGCTCGATCCAGAACGTGGCGATGGAGAAGTTCGGCCCGCGCGGCTTCACCGGCAACGCCTTCACCGACCACGGCCGCGCGCGCGAGCCGCACATCGCCGACTGGGTGCACGACCACTTCTCGCTCACGGCATCCGACGCACTGTTCCACTCGGTGCCGGAGCGCCGTCACCTCGCGACGCCCGACTGCATCAGCGACGACGGCAGCGTGCTGGCCGAGATCAAGACGACGTCGAAGCCCTTCGAGCGCATCCCGAAGCACTACCTGCGGCAGATCTGGTGGCAGCAGTACGTGCTCGGCGCCGAGCGCACGCTCTTCGTCTGGGAGCAGCACCGCGACTTCGTGCCGGTCGGTCCGCCGAGGCACCAGTGGGTGGAGCGCGACGAGGACGAGATCGCCGCGCTCGTCGACCGCGCCGACCAGCTGCTCGCGCTGCTGGCGCGCTGATGCTGCTCGCGATCCACGGCCTGGGCTCGGATTCCAGCGCCATGCGCGACTACCTGGCGGGCGCGGTGCCCGCCGGTGTGCAGGTGCTCGCGCCCGACCTGCGCGCGCACGGGACCAGCCCGCTCATCGGCGAGCCCGCCGACTTCGCGCTCGAGGCGCTGGCGGAGGAGGTCGCCGACGAGCTCGTCCGCGTCGGCGACGGCTCGCCCGTCTCGATCGTCGGCGTCTCGCTCGGCGCGGCGCTGGCCGCGCTGATCGCGCGCTCGGGCCGCTTCCCGCTCGACCGGGTCGCGCTCGTGCGGCCCGCCTTCACCACCGAGCCGCTGCCGCCGAACCTGGCCGTCTTCCCCGTGCTGGGGCGGCTCCTCGACGAGCGGCGCCCGCAGCGCGTGCTCGACCAGCTGCGGGCCTCCGGCGCCTGGCGCGCCATCGCGCACGAGTCGCTCTCGCACGCCCGCGCGTTCGAGGCCCAGGCGACCCAGCCCCTGGCGGCCGAACGACGCATCCGTCTGCTCGAGATCCCCCGCAACGCCGCCTACCGGCCGGGCGAGCTGCGCATCCCCGCGCCGACCGTGGTGCTCGCGAGTCCGCGCGACCCGGTGCATCCGCTGCACGTGGCTGAGGCGTGGCGCGACGAGCTGGGCGTGCGCATGCTCGTCTCACCCGCACGGGACGACGGCGAGCAGGCGATGATGGCGTGGTTCCGGCACCAGCTGGGCAGCTTCCTGACCGGCATCCGCTAGTCGCCACCGAGACTCAACGGCTGCTCGGCACCGATGTGCGAGAAATCGGCACATCGGTCTGCAATGGCCGTTGAGCCGCGGCGGGCAGCACGTGGACGGCCGCCATCGCGAGCATCCAGACGATGCCGATCGCGGCGGCCACGTACTCGAGGGTCGAGCCGATGTCGGTGTTGCCGCGCGCGAGCGAGATGATGCCGCCGGTCGCGGCGATGCTGCCGACTGCGAGTCCCCCGGCGGTCGAGAGCCGCGCGACCCAGCGGTCGCGCGCGGTCGCGAACTGCAGCATCGCCAGGCAGCCGGCCGCGAACGCGAGCACCGCGGCGACGATGTGCACCCAGTCGCGCCACTGCGCCTCGTCGGTGAGCAGCGAGGGGCAGCCCATCGAGCAGGGCACGGCCGCGGCGACCAGGAACAGCGCGCCCGCGGCGACGAGCGCGGCGGCCGGCAGCACGCCGCGCAGGAACGGCAGCCGCGTGCGCACGTCGCGCAGCACCACCGCGACCAGCAGGATGCCGGCGATCACCAGCAGGAAGCCCACCTGGAACTGCTCGGCCGTGGGCATGCCCAGCGCCCCGAGCTCGGAGATGTAGAGGAACCGGTCGAGCGCTGCGCGCGCCTGCCCGATGACGACCGCCCCGGCCACGAGGCAGACGGCGGCGGCGGATGCGACGACGGCGTCGGCGACGACGACGCCGTCTGGTCGGTGGCGGGACACAGGAGCACTGTAGCCGTGCGCGGCCGTGCGTCACATGCCGTCATGCGGACCTCTGCGCGTCATACGCGTGCGCTAGCGTCGAGGCGTAGCTGGGAGGAAGTGCGATGCGCGCAGTGCTGGTACGGGAGTTCGGCCCGACCGAGACCGTCGAGATCGGGGAGATCGACGCTCCCATGAAGCTCGGCACCGAGGTGATCGTCGACGTCCACGCGGCCGGCATGAACCCGATCGACTACAAGACCGCCATCGGCAAGGGCGCCGCGAAGGCCGTCGAGCCGCTGCTGCCCTGGATCCCGGGCGGCGACGTCGCGGGCACCGTCGCCGAGTCGCCCTACGAGGCGCACGACCTGCAGCCAGGCGACGCCGTGTTCGGCATCGTGAACCACTGGCGCACGCGCGGCAGCTACGCCGAGCAGGCGGTCGTGCCGAGCCTGGCGCTCGCCCCGAAGCCCGAGTCGCTCAGCTTCGAGGAGGCCGCCGCGGTGCCGTGCGCAGCGCTCACCGCCTGGGACGCGGTCGTGCGGATCGCCAAGGCGCGCGCCGGCCAGCGCATCCTCATCCACGCCGGTGCCGGCGGCGTCGGCCACTTCGCTGTGCAGTTCGCGAAGTACTTCGGCGCGCACGTCGCCACCACCGTCTCGGAGCGCAACGTCGACTTCGCGCGCTCGCTGGGCGCCGACGAGGTGGTCGACTACCGCAAGGACCGCTTCGAGGAGGTGCTGCAGAAGGTCGACGTGGTCGTCGACCTGATCGGCAACGTCGCCGACGACACGGGCACGCGCTCGCTCGACGCGCTCAAGCACGGCGGCCTGTATCTGAACGTGCCCACCGGCTCCTGGCCCGACTACGCATCCGTCGCCGCAGGTCGCGGCATGCGCGCCTCCTCCGTCAAGGTCGAGTCGGACGGCGGCAACCTGGGCATCATCAGCCGTCTGATCGACGCCGGCGATGTGCGCGTCGAGGTGCAGAAGGTGTACCCGCTCGACAAGGTGCGCGAGGCGTTCGCCGAGCTGCAGGGCGGCCACGTGCGGGGCAAGCTCGTGCTGAAGGTGCGCTGAGTCGTCGTTCTCGAGCCCGGCAGTACGGCAGGATGGTCGCCATGAGCGACGCGAAGAAGCCGCTGCTGGAGGTCTCCGGACTCAAGGTCGAGTTCACCACGCAGGATGGCGTGGTGACGGCAGTCCATGAGGCGAACCTGTCGATCGGTGCGGGCGAGACCCTCGCGATCGTGGGCGAGTCGGGTTCCGGCAAGTCCACGACCGCGATGGCCGTGATCGGCCTGCTGCCCGGCAACGGGCGGGCGACCGCCGGCAGCGTGCGCCTGGATGGCGAAGAGCTGATCGGCGCGAGCGAGGCGAAGCTGCGGAAGATCCGAGGCGGCCGCATCGGGCTCGTCCCGCAGGATCCGATGTCGAACCTCAACCCGGTGGCGAAGATCGGCACGCAAGTGGCCGAGACGCTGCTCGCGCACGGGCTGGCCACGCGCAAGAACGTCGATCAGAAGGTCGCCGAGACGCTCGAGGCCGCTGGGCTCCCCGACGCGGCCGCACGCGCAAAGCAGTATCCGCACGAGTTCTCCGGCGGCATGCGCCAGCGCGCGCTGATCGCGATCGGCCTCGCGTGCCGGCCGCAGCTGCTGATCGCCGACGAGCCGACGAGCGCGCTCGACGTCACCGTGCAGCGCACCATCCTCGATCAGCTCGACACGATGACGAAGGAGCTCGGCACCTCGGTGCTGCTCATCACGCACGACCTCGGACTCGCGGCAGAGCGCGCCAAGCACGTCGTGGTCATGCACCGCGGCCGCGTCGTCGAGCAGGGGCCCGCGAAGCAGATCCTCGAGGCGCCGCAGCACCCCTACACGCAGTCGCTCGTCAAGGCGGCTCCCTCGGTCGCGATGGCTCGCCTGCGCCCGGAGGACTTCTCGAAGGACGAGGGGACGGATGCGGCGCTCGCGCAGGACGTGATCGTCGAGTTCGAGGGGGTCACCAAGGAGTTCCCCGTGCGGGGCAGCCGCGAGCCGTTCAAGGCCGTCGACGACGTCTCGCTCAAGGTGCCCCGCGGCACGACCGTCTCGATCGTGGGAGAGTCGGGCTCGGGCAAGACCACGGCTGCCCGCATGCTGCTGAAGGCGTTCGAGCCCACGAGCGGCACCATCCGCTTCGAGGGCAAGGACGTCTTCGGGCTGTCGAAGCAGGAGCAGCGCGAGTTCCGGCAGCGCGTGCAGCCGGTGTTCCAGGATCCGTACTCGTCGCTCAACCCGATGTTCACGATCGAGAAGATCATCGAGGAGCCGCTGGCCTTCTACCAGCAGGGTGGCAAGCGAGAGCGAGAGTTGCGCGTGCGCGAGCTGCTGGACCAGGTGGCGCTTCCGAGCGAGATGGCGCGCCGGTACCCTTCGGAGCTCTCGGGCGGCCAGCGGCAGCGTGTCGCGATCGCTCGCGCGCTCGCGCTCAAGCCCGACGTGATCGTCTGCGACGAGCCGGTCTCTGCCCTCGACGTGCTCGTGCAGGATCAGATCCTGCGATTGCTGGGCGACCTGCAGCAGGAGCTCGGCCTCAGCTACCTCTTCATCTCGCACGACCTCGCGGTGGTGCGCCTCATCAGCGACTACGTCAGCGTGATGCAGAACGGCAGGCTCGTCGAGGCCGCGACCTCGGAGGAGATCTTCACGAACCCGCGTGACCCGTACACGCGCAAGCTGCTCGCGTCGATCCCGGGCAACGAGCTCAAGATCGCCAGCTGAGCCGCGCCGACGGCAGACGCCCCGAGCCGAGTGCGGCCCAGGGCGTCTGCTGCTTCGGCGTCAGCGCTTGCGCGTGCGCGGATCCATGGCCTCGCGCAGCGACTCGCCCAGCAGGGTGAAGCCGAGCGCCGTGATCATGATGCAGACGCCGGGCAGGAAGGCGAGCGACGGCGCGATCGCGAGCTCGTTCTGCGCGTAGGTGAGCATGCGGCCCCACTCGGCCGTCTCAGGCCGGCCGCCACCCAGGCCGAGGAACGACAGCGCTGCGGCGTCGATGACTGCGGTCGCGAGCGTCAGCGTCGCCTGCACGATCACCGGGCCGACGGAGTTCGGCAGCAGGTGCGTCATGGTGATGCGGCCGGTGCCGAGGCCCAGCGTGCGGGCGGCCAGCACGTAGTCAGCACTGCGCTGGCCGAGCATCGACGAGCGCAGCAGACGTGCGAAGATCGGCACTTGCGAGACGCCGATGGCGATCATGATCGCGAGCGGCGTGCGGCCGAGGATGGCTGCGATCGAGACCGCGAGCAGCAGGTTCGGCACCGACAGCAGGATGTCGACGATGCGCATGATCAGGCCGTCGATCCAGCCGCCGAACGCGCCGGCGATCGCGCCGAGCACCATGCCGCCGGCCAGCCCGAAGAAGGTCGAGATGACGCCGATCAGCAGGGATGCCTGCGCACCCCAGATGAGCTTCGAGAGCACGTCGCCACCGAAGCGATCGATGCCGAGCGGGAACTCCGCCAAGTCACCGGGACCCGGCAGCGAGGTCGGCCGCAGGTGCTCACGACCAGGGGTGTCGAGCTCGGCGTACGGCGCCAGCCAGGGTGCGAGTGCCGCGACCAGGATGAACAGCAGCACCACGATCGCGCCGACCCAGGCGGCCGGGTTCTTGCGCACGCGACGGAAGACATCGCCCCAGAAGCTGCCGCTGCGGCGTGGTGCCTCCGCTCCCGTCTCGGGACCGGTGGAGGGCTGGAGGACTTCTGTGGTGCTCACTGGATCCTCACTCTCGGGTCGATGATGCTGTAGGAGATGTCGACGAGCAGGTTGATCAGCGCGTAGGCGACGGCGATGAAGAGCACGAAGCCCTGCAGCACCGGGAAGTCGCGCGCGAAGATGGCGTTCGCGAGGAACGAGCCGATCCCGGGGAAGGCGAACACCGTCTCGGTGAGCACCGCGCCGGAGATCAGCAGGCCCGTCTGCAGGCCGATCGTGGTCACGACCGGCAGCATGGCGTTCCGCAGCACGAACCGGTTGCGGATGATCTGCTTCGAGACGCCCTTCGCACGGCCGGTGCGCACGTAGTCGGCGTTGACGACCTCGAGCACGGATGCGCGGGTGATGCGCACGATGATGGCGAGCGGGATGGTCGCCAGCGCCACGGCAGGCAGGATCAGGTGGACGATCGCGTTCCAGGATGCGTCGAACTCGCCGGTCAGGACGCCATCGAGCACGTAGAAGCCCGTGAAGTGCGTCGCGTCGACGCCGCGATCCTGACGCCCAGTGGTCGGCAGCCAGCCGAGCTGCACCGCGAACGCCCACTTGAGCATGAACGCGAGGAAGAAGACGGGGATGGTGATGCCCAGCAGGCTCGCCCCCACCGAGAGGTGGTCGAGCCATCTGCCGTGGTTGCGGGCCGCCCAGTAGCCGAGCGGGACGCCGATGCCCACGGCGATGATGAGCGCGAACACGGACAGCTCGATAGTGGCCGGGAAGCGGTTCATGAACTCCTCGAGCACCGGCCTGCGGGTCTCGATCGAGTTGCCGAAGTCGCCCTGCACGAGCTTGCCGAGCCAGGTGATGTACTGCTCAGGCAGCGGCCGGTTGAACCCGTAGGCCTCGTTGATCCGCTCGATCGCCTCCGGCGTCGCGCGTTCGCCCAGGAGCGCTGCAGCCGGGCCGCCGGGCAGAGCCCGCACCCAGAAGAACAGCAGCACGGTCAAGCCGAACAGGGTCGGGATCAGCAGCAGCAGGCGTCTGCCGATGGTTCGCAGCACGTCGTCTCTCCGTCGGGGGCTAGCTCAGGGGACCGGGATCTACCCGGTCGTGCGGATGCCGTGGAGCTTGCGCCCCACGGCATCCGCATGACTGACCGAGACTACTCGCTGAGCTCGATCATGTTGTACACCTCGTCGTTGACGGGGCTGGCCGGGTACGAGATCACGCGCTCGTTGAATGCCAGCGAGGGCGCCGGGTGCGCGAGCGGCACGCCGGGGATGAACTGGGCGATCTGCTCGTTGATCTCCTGGTAGCGAGCACCGGCCTCCTCGAAGTCGGGCAGCTCGCGCGCCTCGGCGAGGGCCTGGAAGAGCTCCGGGTTGTCGAAGCCCCACTCGTTGCCCTGCGACCCGAAGAAGACGCCGACGAAGTTGTCGGTGTCGTTGTAGTCGCCGGTCCAGCCCAGCAGGTGGATGCCGTGGTCGGCGCTGCCCTGGATGAGGTCGAGGTAGTCGACCCACTCGTTGGAGACGGGGTTGACGGTGATGCCGACCTCCTCCAGCTGGCCGGACAGCGCGACGAAGATCTCCTCGGGGTTGGGCATGTACGGGCGCGAGATGTTGACGGGGTAGTTGAAGGTCAGCTCCAGCCCGTCCTCGTAGCCGGCCTCGGCGAGCAGCTCACGCGCGCGCTCCGGGTCGTAGTCGTAGGTCGTGACGTCCTCGTTGTAGCCGTTGACCACGTCGGGGATGAACTGCGTCGCCGGCTCGGTGCCCTCGGGGAGCACCTGCGTGATGAGCGCGTCGCGGTCGATCGCGTGCGAGATCGCCTCGCGGACGAGCGGGTCCTGCAGCTCTTCGACCTGCTGGTTGAAGGCGAGGTAGAGGATCGTGAACGGGTCACGCTGCATGACGTTGAAGCCGGCCTCCTCGAGCGCGGCGGTGTCGGCCGGCGCGACCAGGTCGTAGCCGTCGACGTCGCCCGCCTCGAGGGCCTGGCGGCGCGCGGTCGGGTCGTCGATCACGCGGAACACGACCTCCTGCACCTGACCCTGCTCGCCCCAGTAGTCGGGGTAAGCCTGCAGGACGACGGACTCACCGGGCGACCAGGAGTCGAAGGTGAAGGGGCCGGTGCCGACCGGGTGCGCCTCGGCGTACTCCGAGTACTCGGGTGCCTCGGCCGAACCGCCGACGTCATCCGCGCCGAACTCCTCCATCGCAGTCGGACTCTGCATGGCGAAGGCCGGCAGCGACAGCGAGGGGATGAAGCCCGAGAACGGACGGGTCAACGTGACGGTGGCGGTGAGCTCGTCGTCGGCCGAGCACGACTCGTAGAGCGCGTCCTCGTCGCCGGCGAACCCGTGGTAGAGCGCGCCGTAGTAGTAGGACAGGCTCTCGGTCGCGGCGATACCGGTCCAGTTGAACCAGCGTTCGAAGTTGGTGCACACCGCCTCGGCGTCGAACGGAGTGCCGTCGTGGAACGTGACATCGGACTTCAGGTTGAAGGTGGTCGACAGGCCGTCCTCGGTCGTCGTCCAGTCCTCGGCGAGCAGGGGCGCCGGGTCGGCCGTGCCGGGCTCGACGCCGATCAGGCCCTCGAAGATGTTGCGCGAGATGCGGAACGTCTCGCCGTCGTTGGCGAAGGCCGGGTCGAGGCCCGAGGGGTCGCTCGAGGAGGCGAAGACGAAGGTGGAGTTGACGTCGCTGGGCGCGGCGCTGTCGCCGTCGCCTGTGTCGGTGTCGTCGCGCTGGCTCTGCACACAACCGGTGAGCACGAGCGTCATGGCTGCAGCTCCGGCGAGGCCGGCGAGCAGACGCCGCTTTGCGGGTGAGATCACGGTGCTGGACCTTTCCTTATGGGATCGTTCGCACGCGCCCGCGGCTCCGCGGTGAGCGTGCGTGAGCACCAACCTAGCCGCACCACAGCGGAAACATCGTTCGCGGACAGTCACGATTGCGCAACGACCTTCCTCCCGCGCGGCCGGTGCTCTCGTCCTTCAGGACGAGATGGTCCCGGATGCGGTGCGCGGGTCGCACGCACCGGCTTAGCCTGAGCGCATGAACCTGACGCGCGCCTTCGGCATCGGCCTGCGATGGTGGCCCGCGCCCGTCGCCCTCATCGCGCTCGTGTCGATGGCGATGAGCGCGCAGATCCAGGGGCCAGGAGCGCTCGTCGCCGTGATGCTCGTGCTGGCCGGGTTCGCCATCTGCATGCGCTGGGTCTGGGCTGCCTACGCGCTCGGCCTGCTCGGCGCGCTCTGGGCCGCGCCGACCGAGCCGAACAACGCCTGGTTCATCATCGCCATCGGGCTCGTCACGGCCGCGCTGGCCTCGTGGCACATCGAGCCGCTGCGACTGCGGCTGCTCTCCGGTCTGCCGATCGCCGTCGTCGCGGGCATCGCGATCACCTGGCAGCTCAGCACGCAGTCGATGTGGTGGGGTCTGGGCGGTGCCATCGTGCCATCAGTGGACGAGGTGCTGCTCGGGTGGCTGCCGGCGATGCTCGGCTGGGCAGCGGTCATAGGCGCGCGCGGGCTGCGCGACGCCCTGCGCGCCGAGAGCGCGAAGAAGCAGGCGGTCGCCCGCACCACGGTGGTCGAGTCCGAGCTGCGCGACGAGCGGCTGCGCGCCGATCTGACCCACGACTTCCACGACGTGATGGCGCACTCGCTCGCCGTGCTCGCCGCCCAGGCCGAGGGACTGCGCCTGAGCCACCAGCAGCATCCGGAGCGCATCGACCCGGTGCTCACGACCATCAGCGACACGGCGCGGCTCGCGCTGGTCGAGGTGCGGCAGCTGCTCGAGCGGGTCGATGACGACGCGCGCCGCCCGCAGCCCACCAGCGCCGACATCCCCGGAGTGGTCGCCCAGCTGCGCTCTGCCGGCCCGCGCGTCGCGCTGCACGACATCGGCGCCCACGGCCACCTGTCGCGGCTGGCCGACATCGCCGCGTACCGCATCGTGCAGGAGAGCCTCACGAACGCCCTCCGCCACGGCGGTGCCGACATCGACATCGTCGTTGCACTCACCTGGACCGGCCCGGGGCTCTCGATCGCGATCGCCTCCCCCATCCTCGACCGCATCGTGCTGAAGCCCGCCGGCCGCGGCATCGCCGGGATGCACGAGCGCGCCCGGCTCGCGGGCGGCACGGTGGAGATCGATGCCGATGGCGACAGCTTCGTCGTGAGCGCCTACCTGCCCTATGAGCCGATCAGCCACGAGCCGACCCCGCCGCTCACCGAGGAGCAGCTGTTCACCCTGCCGGTGCCCAAGCAGCAGCGGCCCGAAGACGTCGTGGCGCCGTGGATCGTCGAGGCGACCCGGCTGCACCAGCAGCGCCACCCGGAGCAGAGCGGCGCGCAGCAGCCCGGCGCACAGCCCGCCACGCCGTATCCGACCACCCCGTACCCCACGCACGACTGGTCGCAGGCGACCACGGTCGATCTGACCGACGCCCGCCTGCCCGATGGGCGCATCCGCAACCCCATGTCGCCCGACGAGACGCTCCGGTGAGCCAGACCGCGCCGATCCGGCTGCTGCTGGTCGACGACCAGGAGCTCTTCCTGCAGGGGCTGTCGATGATCCTCGAGAGCCAGGACGGGCTCGAGGTCGTCGGCACGGCGCTCGACGGCGAGCAGGCGGTCGCGCGCACGCGGGAGCTGCGGCCCGACGTGGTGCTGATGGACATCCGCATGCCGGTGCTCGATGGCGTCAGCGCCACCGCCGCCATCCGCCGTGAGGCGCCCGAGCCGCCGCCGCACGTGATCGTGCTCACCACGATCCGGCAGGACAAGGCGGTCGTGGATGCGCTGCGCGCGGGAGCGAGCGGCTTCCTGCTCAAGGACGCCCGGTCGGAGTTCCTCGTGCAGTCGATCCGCGCGGTCGTCGACGGCCAGCAGGTGATCGCGCCCGCCGAGACCTTCGACCTGCTGCGGGCGTTCGCGCCCGTGCGGCCCGCGCCCGACACGGCGATCCTCGCAGAGCTCACCGAGCGGGAGCGCGAGCTGTTCGCGCTCGCCGCCCGCGGACTCTCGAACGCGGAGATCGCGAAGCGGCTGTGGGTGGCCGAGACGACTGTGAAGACGCACATGCGCGCGATCCTCACGAAGCTCGGCGTCGCGAGCCGCGTGCAGCTCATCGCGCTCGCCTACGAGCATCGCCTCATCGAGGCGTGACCACCGCGCGGTCGTAGGCGAGGGGCGCTGCAACGCCGGCGAGCACGAGGAGGCTCGTGCCGAGCAGGCCGACGAGGGCGCCGCGCAGCGGCTGGGCGAGTGCGCGGGTGGTCGCGCCGCCCACCATGCCGCCGACGATGGCGAGCGCGGCGACCACAGCAGCGCCCTGCCGCACGCGCGGTCGGTCGTGCGCGAACGCGGGCCTCAGCACCGCCCCCGACACAGCCATCGCCGTGAGCGGCATGAGCGCGCCGCTCCCGATGCCGGAGTGCAGCAACTTCGGCATCGCGCCCGGTAGCAGCAGCGGCGCGGCGAACGCGATCGGGCTCCACCGCACCGCCATGGGCACCAGCTCGCGATGAGAGCGGCGGCTCGCGCCCAGGCCGTGCGCGGCGCCGACGATCGCGCCCGGCAGCAGCACGAACGGTCCGGTGCGCCACGTCACCGTCGACTCGCTCCCCGCCAGCAGCGCCATCCAGACCCGGAGCGCCCCGATCCACGCCAGCCCCGCGGCTGCACCGAGCGCGGCACCGCGCAGGTCGTCGCGCGCGACGGTCGCGCGCAGCGCTCCGCCCCGACCTCGGTCTCCCGATGCGCCCATGCCGCCTCCCGCATCCGGTGGCACCATACGCCCGGCGCGCGCGGCGCGACAGTGCCCATCCGCGGCCGCGGAACGACGAAGGCCCCGCCGGAGCGGGGCCTTCGTGTGAGACGGGGTCTCAGCCGATGCTGGTGACGTCCACCGGCACGCCGGGGCCGAAGGTCGTGGAGACCGTGGCCTTCGTGACGTAGCGGCCCTTCGACGACGACGGCTTGAGGCGGACGATCTCGTCGAGCGCTGCCTGGATGTTGTCGGTGAGCTGCTCGGCCGAGAACGAGGCCTTGCCGATGATGAAGTGCACGTTCGAGTGCTTGTCGACGCGGAACTCGATGCGGCCGCCCTTGATGTCGGTGACGGCCTGCGCGACGTTCGGGGTGACGGTGCCGGTCTTCGGGTTCGGCATCAGGCCGCGCGGGCCGAGCACCTTGCCGAGACGACCGACCTTGCCCATGAGCTCGGGGCTCGCGACGGCTGCGTCGAAGTTGGTCCAGCCGCCGGCGACCTTCTCGATGAGCTCGTCGGAGCCCACTTCGTCGGCGCCAGCAGCGATGGCGGCCTCGGCTGCGGGGCCCTGCGCGAAGACGATGACGCGAGCGGTCTTGCCGGTGCCGTGAGGAAGAGAAACGGTACCGCGGACCATCTGGTCTGCCTTGCGCGGGTCGACGCCGAGCTTCAGCGCCACCTCGACGGTCGAGTCGGTGTTCTTCGAGCCGGTCTCGCGAGCGACTGCGACGGCCTCTGCGGCCGTGTACGAGGCGTCAGCGTCGATCTTCGCCGCTGCGGCCCTGTAGGCCTTGGACTTCTGTGCCATGTGGATCTCCTAGTTCAGAGTTCGTGGTGCGCGCCTGGCCGGCGCTGCCACTGGTGAGCCGTGCGGCTCGGGTCTGCGCGAGCGCAGCGTCGAGGTCAGGCCTCGACGGTGATGCCCATGGAGCGGGCGGTGCCGGCGACGATCTTCTTCGCGCCCTCGAGGTCGTTCGCGTTGAGGTCGGGCATCTTCTGCTGCGCGATCTCCTCGACCTGCGCCTGCGTCAGCTTGCCGACCTTCGTCGTGTGCGGGACGCCGGAGCCCTTCTTGACGCCAGCTGCCTTCTTGATGAGCTCAGCTGCCGGCGGGGTCTTGAGCACGAAGTCGAACGAGCGGTCCTCGTAGACGGTGATCTCGACCGGGATGACGTTGCCACGCTGCGACTCGGTCGCCGCGTTGTACGCCTTGCAGAACTCCATGATGTTGACGCCGTGCTGACCGAGCGCCGGACCGACCGGCGGTGCGGGGTTGGCGGCGCCGGCCTGGATCTGCAGCTTGATCAGACCCGTGACCTTCTTCTTGGGTGCCATGTCTCTTCCTTCTTGGTGGTTCGCGGTCGTGGGCTCGCGTGTGAAGCCCGGGACCGCATCCAGTCCCCTCTGGGGGACTAGAGCTTGCTGACCTGACCGAAGCCGAGCTCGACAGGAGTCTCGCGCTCGAACAGGCTGACGAGCACGGTGAGCTTGCGGCTCGCCGGCTGGATCTCGGAGATCGTGCCCGGGAAGCCCGCGAACGAGCCCTCGGTGATCGTGATGGTCTCGCCGACCTCGAAGTCGACCTCGACCGCGAGCTGCGTGGGCTTCGCGTCGGGCGTGGCCTTCTGCTGCTCGGCGAGCTCCTCGTCGGCGAGCGGCTTCAGCATCGTGAACGCCTCGTCGAAGCGCAGCGGCGCCGGGTTGTGGGCATTGCCGACGAAGCCGGTGACGCCGGGCGTGTGGCGGACGATCGACCAGGTGTCCTCGTCGAGGTCCATGCGCACCAGCACGTAGCCGGGGACGCGCACGCGGTTGACGCGCTTGGCCTGGCCGTTCTTCGTCTCGAGCACGTCCTCGGTGGGCACCTGGATCTCGTAGATGCCGTCGACCTGCATGTTCTCGGCGCGCGAGGCGATGTTGGCCTTGACCTTCTTCTCGTAGCCCGCGTACGAGTGGATGACGTACCAGCGGCCGGGCTTCATGCGCATCTCGCGCTTGAAGTCCTCGTACAGGTCGGTCTCCGGCTCGGCCGGCTTCTCGTCATCGGGGACGAGGTCGTCGAGCGCCTTGTTCAGCTCGATGTCGAGGTCGTTGACGTCAGACACGTAGTACTTCTCCTTCAGTCTCGGATCGGGCTCAGACGAGGCCGAACAGCGGCAGATCGCCGAACATCCAGCCGACGAAGGAGCCGAACACCAGGTCGAGACCTGACACGAAGAGCATCATGAACACGACGAACACGAGCACGACGAGCGTGTAGCGGATCAGCTCTTTGCGCGTCGGTGTGACGACCTTGCGCAGCTCGACCAGCACTTCCTTGAGGAATGCGACCAGGCGCACGAACGGGTTGCGAGAGGCTCCCTCGCGTGAGCGGGGTGCCTCCTCGATCGCGTTCTCAGCCACAGTGACCCTTCGTCTGTTCGGCCCGGCGAGTGCCGGAGCCCGTCAGGCACCGTGACCGATGCCTCGAGCAGGGCGGACAGGACTCGAACCTGCAACCTGCGGTTTTGGAGACCGCTGCGCTACCAATTGCGCCACCGCCCTGGGCTGGTGGAGACCCATGCGCTCGTGAGCCCGAGGGCACGCGACAGCATGGCAGTCGTCAACCACCAAGGGAACAGCATACTTCGCCGCCCGGCCCCCTGTCCACTTCACGGCCTGTCGCGCATCCGCGAGTACGGTTGGCCGCATGACGAGCACAGCCGATCTCTACGACGACCGGGGCGACGAGCTGCAGGCGCTCGAGACGCAGCTGCTCGACCTGGGCGGGCGCACCCGGTTCTCCGGGCCCGTGCGCACCATCCGATGCCGGAACGACAACGCGCTCGTGAAGGCGACGCTCGCCTCCCCCGGCGACGGCGCCGTGCTGGTGGTCGACGGCGGCGGCTCGATGGCCACGGCGCTGATGGGAGACATGATCGCCGGCTCGGCGCTCGAGCACGGCTGGGCGGGCGTGATCATCCACGGTCCGGTGCGCGACCGCACGGCGCTCGCGCAGCTCGACCTGGGCGTGAAGGCGCTCGGATCGATCCCCCGCAAGAGCGGCAAGTCGGGCACGGGAGAGGCGGATGCGGTGGTCGAGTTCGGCGGCGTCGCCTTCCGTCCCGGCGCCATGCTCTGGGCCGACGAGGACGGCGTGCTGGTCGAGCGCGGTGGAGCTCTGGAGTGACGGCCCTTTCGGGCCGTCACCGCGACCCCGGCGCCGTCGCCCGTCTCGGGCGTCGGTCCGACTGACGTCCCCTGTCCCGAGCATTCGGGCCACCGTAGTGTTGGTGCCGTGAACCGCATCTCTGCGCGCATCGCCGCGATCAACGAATCCGCCACCCTCAAAGTCGACGCGAAGGCCAAGGCGCTGAAGGCCGACGGCCGCGACGTGATCTCCTACGCCGCGGGCGAGCCGAACTTCGCCACGCCGCCGAACATCGTGGAGGCCGCCCAGCGGGCGCTCGCCGACCCGAAGAACTACCGCTACACGCCCGCCGCCGGCCTGCCCGAGCTGCGCGAGGCGGTCGCCGCGAAGACGCTGCGCGATTCGGGGCTGCAGGTCGAGGCGAGCCAGGTGCTGGTCACCAACGGCGGCAAGCAGTCGGTCTACCAGGCGTTCCAGACCATCCTCGACCCGGGCGACGAGGTGCTCGTGCCGACGCCCTACTGGACCACCTATCCGGAGGCCATCGGGCTGACCGGCGCGAAGCAGGTCGACGTCTTCGCCGGCGCCGACCAGGGCTACCTGGTCACCGTCGACCAGCTCGAGGCGGCCCGCACCGATCGCACCAAGGTGCTGCTGATGGTGAGCCCCTCGAACCCGACCGGCGCCGTCTACCCGGCCGAGCGCATCCGCGAGATCGCCGAGTGGGCCGAGAGACACGGCCTGTGGATCATCGCCGACGAGATCTACCAGAACCTCGTCTACGACGGCGAGCGGGCCGTCTCGGTGGTGGAGGCGCACCCGGCGATCGCCGACCGCACCATCCTCGTCAACGGCGTCGCGAAGACCTACGCGATGACCGGCTGGCGGGTGGGCTGGATGGTCGGCCCGGCCGACGTCATCAAGGCCGCCGCCAACCTGCAGTCGCACCTGACCAGCAACGTCAACAACGTCGCGCAGCTCGGCGCGGTCGAGGCGCTGAACGGTCCGCAGGACGCGGTCGCCGAGATGCTGGCGGCGTTCGATGTGCGCCGGAAGACCATCGTGACCGAGCTGTCGAAGATCCCCGGCTTCTCGGTGCCCACTCCCAAGGGTGCCTTCTACGTCTACGCGGATGTGTCGGGACTGCTGGGCAAGGAGTTCGGCGGGGTGACGCCCACCTCGAGCCTCGAGCTCGCCGACCTCATGCTCGAGCAGGCCGAGGTCGCGGCGGTGCCCGGCGAGGCCTTCGGGCCGTCGGGCTACCTGCGCTTCTCGTACGCGCTCGCCGACGACGCGCTGCTCGAGGGCGCGCAGCGGCTGCAGCGGCTCTTCGGCGCCTGAGCCGCGGCGGCGGCGCGCCGCTCAGACGTGCTGGGCGTGGGCGCGGTAGCGCTCGAGCAGCATCGGCCAGTCGGTGTGCTTCGCGCGACCGGCGAGGTTGCTCTCGTTCCAGCCGCCGTGCGTGAGGCGCACCCGCGTGCCGCCGTGCGGCAGGTCGTCGAAGTCGACCGTCACCACCGTCGGGTCACCCTCGTGCGAGGGGTGGAGGGTGTGCGCGAAGCGCTCGCCCGGCTCGGCCTCGAGCACCTCGCCCCATTCGCGCTGCTCGCCGTCGCGGCCGTGCTCGATGATGCGGCCGCCCGCGTGCGGCTCCACCTCGATGCGGTCCAGCCCCGTGCCGAATGCGGTCCAGCCGGGGTGCCACCACTCCTCGAGCCCGTGCACGTAGGCATCCCAGGCGCGCGTGCGGCTGACCGCGACCTCCACCTCATGCGTGATCGGCGCGGACGCGTCGCCGGACTCGGCCAGCGCGGTGTCGTCGGCCTGCGCGGTGTCGTGCTCGTCCATGATGCTGTCCCCCAACGGTCGACTCTGCCACGGCCGTGACGAGCGGGCAAGCACTCAGCGCGAGGCGCCCATCGCCGCGAGCATCGCGAGCGCGATGCCGTGCTCGATGTCGACGGGCACCCCTTGCGGGCCGGGGACGAGCCCCTCGCCCGTTGCCGCCCGTTCCAGCGAGCGCGCCTGCAGCAGGAAGCCCAGATCCATCGACTGGATGGAGTTGCCCTTGGGATGGGGCCCGGCGAGGTTGAACATGCGGCCCTCCGCCAGCAGCACCACGTGGCGGCCGTCGCGCTCGATGCGCTCAATCGCCGGCGCGACCTGCCGGCTCGTGGCGCCCTCACGCAGCGCGTCGACGTCGATCTCCCACGGGAAGTGGCCGATGTTGGCCAGCACCGCGCCGTCGGCGAGCATCGGCAGCGCCGCCGCGGGCAGCGCATCCGGTCGCCCGGTCGCCGTCACCACGACCTCCGCCCACGGCAGCAGCTCCTCGAGCGTGCCGACGCGGTGGCCGTCGTAGGCGGCCTCGAGCGCCGTCACGGGGTCGCGCTCGACCACGCCCACCTTGCCGCCCAGCGCTGCCAGATACTGCGCGACGCCGCGGCCGCACCAGCCGTAGCCGATCACGACGAAGCGGCTGCCCGGCACCTGCAGGTTGGTGATGCGCATGAGCGACTCGACGGCGCTCTGGCCGACGGCGTGCCGGTTCTCGCCGATCGCCTTGATGCGCGAGTCGTTGATGACGATCACCGGGAACGGCACGGCGATGCCCTCCTCGCGCAGCCTGAAGCCGCCGGAGGTGGTCTCCTCGGTGCCACCGACGACCTCGTGCGCGAAGCCGTGCTCAACGGTGCCGAGCGCGAGGTCGGCGCCGTTGTCGAGCAGCATGTCGGGTCGCGCCTCGAGCGTGCGGCGCAGGTTGGCGCGGTGGTCGTCGAGGGTGTCGTCGCGCCGGCCGAACAGGCGGGCTCCGGATGCCTGCAGCGCGGCCACGACGTCGTCCTGCGTCGAGCCGTGGTTGCCGGTGCCGACGAGCTGCGCGCCGCCGGCGGCGAGGGTCTCGACCAGCACGGCGGTCTTGGGCTCGAGGTGCAGCGAGACGCCGATGGTGCGGCCGGCGAAGGGCTGCGTCTGGGCGAACTCGTCGCGCAGCGCCGCCAGCAGCGGCATGCGCGAGCGGATCCACTCGATGCGGGCGGCGCCCTCGGCGGCGAGCTGCTGTGCGGTGTCGGTCATGCGGGTGCCCTCCTGCTCAGAGCGGCAGGCCGACCAGCACCGGCTCGGGCACCAGGTGCACGCCGAACTGGTTCTCGACCCGCGCCTGCACGAAGCGCGCGAGCTCGGCCACCTGCTCGCCGGTCGCTCCGCCGCGGTTGGTGAGCGCGAGGGTGTGCTTCGACGAGACGGCGGCTCGCGAGCCCGGCAGCGCGAAGCCGCGGGTGACGCCGGAGTGCTCGATGAGCCAGGCGGCCGAGAGCTTCACCTGCGGCACCGGCCGGTCGAGCGAGGGCACGCCCGCGCCGGCGGGAGTGTCGGGGTCGAGCGGCAGCACCGTCGCGGAGGGCTGCGGCGAGACCGACCAGCGCGGCGCATCCACGGGCAGCGCGCTCGCGAAGCGGGCGGAGACGATGGGGTTCGTGAAGAAGGAGCCGGCGCTCACCGAGTCGGGGTCGTCCGAGAGCACCATGCCCTTCGAGCGCCGCAGCTCGAGCACCGAGGCGCGCACATCCTGGAGCGGCACGCGGGTGCCGATCTCGACGCCGAGCGCGGTCGCGAGCTGCTGGTAGGCCACCGGCTGGCTCCGCCCGTCGGGCGTTCGGCGCAGCCGGAGGTCGGCCGAGAGCACGACGCCCCGCAGCACGCCCCGCTTGATCGCCGAGTCGCGGTAGCCGAGCCGCAGCTCCGACGCCGGCACCTCGCGCACCATCAGGTCGCCGCTCGCATCGTCGAGTGTGAGCAGCTCGATGCCGAGCAGCGTCGAGGCGACCTCCTGCCCGTACGCGCCGATGTTCTGGATCGGTGCGGCACCGACCGAGCCGGGGATGCCGCTGAGCGCCTCGAGTCCGGCCAGTCCGTCGGCGACCGTCTGCGCGACCAGCGCATCCCACGACTCCCCGGCCTCGACGCGCAGCACCACCGAGTCGTCGCTCGGCGGCTCCTCCCCGGCAGGGCGATGCGGCCGCTGCGCGGCGGGCAGGGTGCGGATGCCTCGGGTCGCGACCCGCAGGACCGTCCCGTCGAAGGGCTCGGACGAGGCGACGGTGTTCGAGCCGCCGCCGAGCAGCAGGTGCGGCGTGTAGTCGTCGTCGAGGGCGGCGGCGTAGGTGCTCGCGATCTCGTCGCGCGTGGTCGCCTCCACCCAGGTCGCGACCTCGCCGCCGACCTGCATGGTGGTGGCCGCCGCGAGGGTGCGCGGGGTGCTGCGGCTGTCGCTCACTGCGCCCGCCCTCATCGATCGATCGCGACGACGACCTGCGCCTTGCCGAGCACGGTCTGCTCGCCCGCGCTGACGGTCAGGTCGATGCGTGCGGTGCCCTCGCCCAGCTGCCCGACCTTCGCGAGCACGTGCAGGGTCGCACCCGTCTCCTGGTCGACGACCACGGGGCGGGTGAAGCGCACCTGGTAGTCGAGGATGCGCGCGGGGCCGGCCCAGTCGATGACCGGCTGCACGGCGGCGCCCATCGTCAGCATGCCGTGCGCAAGCACGCCCGGAAGCCCGACAGCCGCGGCGACGTCGTCGCGGTAGTGGATGGCGTTGAAGTCGCCCGAGGCGCCGGCGTAGCGCACCAGGCTGTCGCGCGTGAAGCGCAGCTCCCGCTCCGCGACCACCTGGCCGACCTCGAGCTGCGGCTCGAACTGCACCGCCTCGATGCCGCTCATGCCGCCTCCCCCGCGACCACGAGCGACGACGTGGCGGTCACCACGTGGGCGCCCGACGCATCCGTCACCTCGGTCTCGCACGTGACCATGTCGTTGCCGCCGAGCGAGCGCACGCGCGTCACCGTCAGCTGCGCGGTGAGCTCGTCGCCCGCGACGATCGGGCGGGTGGCGGTGAAGCGCTGGTCGCCGTGCACGATGCGCTCGAGCACGATGCCGGCCTCCGGATCGTCGAGCAGCTGGTTCCAGGTGAGCTGCTGGATGACGATCGGGAAGGTGGGCGGCGCGATCACGTCGGCGTGGCCGGCGGCGCGCGCGGCCTCGACGTCGAGGTGCTCGGCGTGCGTGGCCTGCACGGCGCGCGCGAACTCGCGCACCTTCTCGCGCCCGACGAGGTAGGGGGCTGTGGGCGGGTACTGCCTGCCCTGGAGCTCGGGGTTCACTGGCACGCGGACAGTCTAGGCGGGGACGCGCTGCGCGGGCGCGCGCTCCTCCCAGAGGGCCGCGACGTGGCGCGCGTCGGTACCGCAGCAGCCCCCGACGACCGACAGCCGCGGCAGCAGCGGGCGCAGCGCGTCATGCCCGCTGCGCAGCAGCGCGGTGTCGCCGGCGTCGAGGTGCTCGGCCGCGTCGAGCTCTGCGTGGCTCTGGGTCGACGCGTTGTAGCGCACGCTCCCGATCCGGTCTCGCCACGCGCCGCCCTCCTCGAGGGCGCCGTCGACGTGCTCGGGGTGCGCGCAGTTGATCATGTAGTGCAGCACGTGCGCCTCGCGGTCGACGGTGCCGATCGCCTGCGCCAGGGTCGTGCCGTCGCGCATGCGGCCGTCGGTCTCGACGGTGAAGCCGATGACCACGGGCAGTCCGTGGAAGTAGGCCGCGCGCGCGATGCCGATCGCCTCGCCGGGGTCGGTGAGCGTGAAGGCGGTGACGAGGTCGGCACCGGCCTCGGCGAAGGCGCCCACCTGCTGCTCGTGGTAGACCTGCGAGGCACCGGGATCCATCGGCTGCGTCGGCGCGTAGGCGTCGTGGCGCGGGCCGATCGCTCCGCTGACAAGCACGTCGTCGACGTCGTAGGCATCGCGCAGCTGATGCAGCTCTCGCACGGCGTGCACGTTCGCGTCGTAGAGCTGGCGGCGGCTGTCGCCGAGCCGCGCGCCCCAGTCCGGGTTGGCGCGCCAGGTCGGCGTCTCGAGCAGCAGCCCCGTGCCGAAGCGATGCGCGAGCGCCGCGTAGGCGGCGAAGTAGGTCGCCAGCAGCGCCCGGCCGCGCTCGCTGCGCAGCAGCGGGTAGGCGGCGAAGTGCGGCAAGTCGACGTGGTGGTTGAAGATCAGGTCGGTCTCCAGGCCGCCGTCGGTGACGTACGGATGCGTCGGCGTGGGCCAGCCGTGCTCGGCGGGGCGCGTCGCGGTCTCCATGGACATCGTCGTCCTCTTCCTCTGGCGCGGGCCCCACGGCCCGCGATGCGCGAATACTACATCCGTAGTGAACCGAGGTGAAGCCCCCGGATCGCGGCGCATCCAGCGGCCGTCGGCGCCGGCGGGAACGCAGAAGGCCCGACCGAAGCCGGGCCTTCCCTGACGGTAGCGAGGGCGGGGTTCGAACCCGCGACCTCACGATTATGAGTCGTGCGCTCTCACCAACTGAGCTACCCCGCCAGATACGCTCACCCAAGCACGAGGCATCAAGCAAGCGCGAGCCCCGAGCGAGGATTGAACTCGCGACCCCTTCCTTACCATGGAAGTGCTCTACCACTGAGCTATCGGGGCGATGCCGCGTAGGCAACCGAACGATCATAGCATCGGGAGGAACGCCATCGCACACTGGGAGGCAGCATGACCGACGTCGTCATCGCTGGGGCATCGGGCTTCATCGGCAGCCACCTGAGCGCCGCCTTCCGGCAAGAGGGCCGCTCCGTGCGCACCATCGGCAGAGGCCGTGCGGCGGATGCGGTGTGGGGCGATGCAGACGGCCTCACCCGGGTGCTCGACGGCGCAGCACTGCTCATCAACCTGGCAGGCAAGCCGGTGCATGCGCGCTACGACGATGCGTCCAGGAACGAGATCCTGCGCTCACGGGTGGAGACCACGCGCGAGCTCGGCGAAGCAGTCGCCCGCTCGGCCGCTCCCCCGGCGCTCTGGCTGAACCAGTCGACCGCCACCGCCTACTCGCACTCCACCACCCACGCGCACACCGAGGACGACCCCACCGGCCAGCAGGGCTTCTCGGAGGATGTCGCGCGGGCCTGGGAGCGCGAGTTCGAGCTCGCCGATGCGCCGGCGACGCGCAGGGCGGCGATGCGCACGACGATCGCACTGGGGCACGACAGCGAGGCGACCCGGCTGCTGTTCCGGCTTGCGCGGCTGGGGCTCGGCGGGCCGCAGATCGACGGCTGGTGGTTCGCGCACGACCGCTACCGCAGCCTCGCAGCCGACCGCGGCAGCGAGGAGGCGAGGGCGCCCAGTCGCGGGCGCGGCACGCGCGGTCGGCAGCGCTTCTCGTGGATCCACATCGACGACGTGGTGGGCGCGGTGCGGCATATCGAGGCGACGCCCTCGATCACCGGGCCGGTGAACTTCGCAGCGCCGGAGGCGTCGACGAACGCCGAGCTGATGCGGCTGCTGCGGCAGACCGTCGGCATGCCGATCGGCATCCCCGCGCCGCGCTTCGTGCTGGAGCCAGCCACCTGGCTGCTGCGCACCGAGAGCGAGCTGCTGCTCAAGAGCCGCTGGGTCTCGCCCGGGAAGCTGCTGGCGTCGGGCTACGTCTTCCAGCAGCCGCGGCTCGACTGGTCGCTGCGGGACATCTGGGCCAGGATGCGCGCTGGAGCCTAGCTCGCGGTCATCCCGTTCCCCAGACGGGTCATTGGCTGGATACCGCCGATAATCGCGTTGCCGAACCAGGCGCCCGTCTGAACGACGGAGTCTGGGGGGACCTGAGTCTCGATGCGCGCGCCGCGCGCCCTACTCGACCAACGGGTCGGCCGGTTCGGGAAGCACGGTGTCCTTGCTCCAGGCTGCGGTGAGCGTCGGCGCCGCCGGCTCGCCGTGCGACAGCGCGGCGTCCTGCGAGGCGTTCTCGTCCAGCAGCGCCTGCTGCGCGAGCTCCTCGTGGTCGTCGGTGCTCGGCACCTCGACGCCCGGCAGCGACCACGCCGCGAACGCGGGGCCCGCGCCCGTCAGCCGCAGCCCACTGTCGCCGAACAGGCTCACCCCGCCGTCGCCGAAGAGCCGCTCCGGCTCGCCCTCGAGCCACACGTCGCCCTCCTCGAGCACGACGTCGTAGAAGCCGCGGGCGGCGACGCACAGCACGCTCGACTCGGCGCACTCGCGCACCCAGACGAGCACCTCCTCGCCCACGTGCAGCCACCGCATCCCCCCGCCCCGCAGGGCCGGCTGGGCCGCGCGCAGCGCCAGCAGCTCGCGGTAGAGCTCGATCGAGTCGGCATGCTCGGCGAGCGACTCCCACGGCATGGGCGTGCGCGAGTCCTCGCCGTTCACGCCCGTCAGGCCGAGCTCGTCGCCCGCCCACACGACCGGGATGCCCGGCAGCGACACCGCCATGCCGAGCGCCGCCGGCACGGCGCCAGGCAGCGCGTTGGTCGCGAAGCGCGGGGTGTCGTGCGTGTCGAGCGCGTTCATGTTGTGCAGGCGCGTGCGCCACGGGATGCCCGCGATGAACCGCTGGTGCTGCGCGTGCAGGTCGACGCCCGTGTACGAGGGGATGACCGAGCGCGCCATGCCGAGGCCGCCGAACGCCGCGGACCCCGGCACCGACAGCCAGCCCCACACGGGCCGGGTGAAGTTCGCATAGGTCATCGCGCCGTGCCACGCGTCGCCCTGGAAGTCATCCGTCGCGTCGTTGGTCGACTCTCCCAGCAGCAGCGTGTCGGGGTTGATGTCGATCATGGTGCGGCGGATGATCTGCCGCACCTCGGCGTTCAGGTCGTCGGCCTCGTAGCGGCCGGTCATGTTCGCCACGTCGATGCGCCAGCCGTCGAACGAGTAGGGCGGCCGCAGCCACTTGCCGACCACCGAGTCAGGCCCCTCGATGAACCGATCGCGCAGCTCCTGCGAGTTCCAGTTCAGCTTCGGCAGCGAGCCGTGCCCGAGCCAGGCCGCGTAGGTGCCGCCCTCGTGGAAGTAGTAGAAGTCGCGCTCCGGTGCCGTCGCATCGCCCTGCGCCGCCACGAACCACGCGTGCGTGTCACCCGTGTGGTTGCTGGTGAGGTCGCCGAGCACCTTGAGCCCGCGCGCGTGCGCCGCCTCGACCAGCGAGACGAGCGCCTCGTCGCCGCCCAGCAGCGGGTCGACGTGGTCGAAGGTCGAGGCGTTGTAGCGGTGGTTCGAGGCGCCGGGGAAGACCGGGGTCAGGTAGAGCACGGTGGCGCCGAGCTCGACGAGGTGGTCGAGGTGCGCCTCGATGCCCGGCAGGTCGCCGCCGTAGAGCTGCGTCGAGACGCCAGGGCCCGAGCCGATCACCGGCTCGTCCCAGTCGGCTCGCTGTGCCCAGGCAGGGACCGGATGCCTGTCGGCATCCGCAGAGCGCGCGAAGCGATCGGGGAAGACCTGGTAGAGCACCGCATCCGTCGCCCACGCCGGGGGCGGCTCGTGCGCCACGAGCGCGAAGTCGGCGTCGTCGCGGGTCTCGATGCCCTGCACGCCCTCCTGGTTGATCCAGTCGGTGTGGCCGGACTCGTAGTGCACCAGCCAGCGGTAGCGGTGCACCGGGTTCGCGACCCGGATCTCGGCCTCCCACCAGTCGTAGGCACCGACGGAGCCGATGTGCACGGCCTTGTTGAAGAAGGGCTCGCGGTCGGGGTTCGAGCGCACGAGCACCTCGAGCGGGGTGTCGTGGGCGACCGGGATGCGCAGGCGCACCCTGACGGTCTCGCCGAGGGCGGGCGTCAGGGTCGAGACGTGGAGGGCAGAACCGTCGTGGTGGGGCTGGAGCACCCGACCACGCTAGGGCATCCGCGTCACAGGTCGCGCATCGACTCCTGCGGCTCGCGACCCTTGAAGCGCACGATGTTCACGATCGCAGCGCCCAGGCCGCCCCACAGGACCACCATCGCCAGGACCATCATCGCAACGGCGTCGCCGCTCATCGGACCACCTCCTCGTCGCGCTCCGGCGCCTCCATCGGCGTCGACGGCTTCCATCTGGTCAGCGAGAGCAGGATGCCGGCGACGATCGCGGCAGCCGCAACGCCCCAGCCGAACAGCCCGAGCATCCAGGCCGGGTAGCCCTCGTAGGGCACGGTGATCGCGGTGATCGTCTCCTGCACGAGCATGATCACGAGAGCGATCGGCGTGACGAACATCACCAGCACCCGCCACCAGGCGCCCAGCCTGATCGAGCCGTAGCGGCTCATGTGATCGGCGAACCAGGGCACCTTGCGCACACCCCACGCGATGGCGACCATCGCCACCAGGGCAGCGAGCAGGATGCCGAAGCGGTTGATGAAGTAGTCGGCGATGTCGAGCACGTAGACGCCGCTGGTGGTGGAGAACAGCAGGATGCTGATCAGCGCGAGCGGGATGGTGACGATGAGCGTCGCCTGCACGCGGCCGAGCTCGAGCTTGTCGCGCACGGCCGAGATGACCACCTCGAGGATCGAGATCAGCGACGTGAAGCCCGCGAGCACGAGCGAGACGAAGAACAGCACGCCCAGCAGCGCCCCCAGGGGAGCCTGCGAGATGATCGCGGGGAAGGCGACGAACGCGAGGCCGATGCCGTCGGCGACCACGTCGGCGACCGCGAGGCCGGAGGACTGCGCGAGGAAGCCGAGCGCCGAGAAGACGCCGATGCCGCAGAGCAGCTCGAAGCCGGAGTTGGCGAAGCCCACCACGAAGCCCGAGCCGGTCATGTCGACCTTGCGGCCGACGTAGCTGGCATAGGTGATCATGATGCCGAAGCCGACCGAGAGCGAGAAGAAGATCTGACCGAAGGCGCTCGCCCACACCGCCGGGTTCGCGAGCGCTGCCCAGTCGGGTTGGAACAGGGTCTGCAGCCCCTCCATGGCGCCGGGAAGCATGAGCGCCTGGACGACCAGGGCGATGAAGACGATCAGCAGGATCGGGATGAAGATGACGGATGTCGCCCCGACGCCCTTCTGCACCCCGAGGGCCATGATCGCGATGGTGACGATCCACATGATCACCATGGGGATCAGCACCGCGGGCACGAACTGGAGGGTCACGCCCGGATCGCCGGCCTGCAGGAACTCCTGGAACAGGAACGTCTCCGGGTCGTCGCCCCACGCCTGCGTGAAGGAGAAGCCGGTGTACTGGATCGCCCACGCCAGGATCGCGGCGTAGTAGACGGCGATGACGACGCAGATGGCGACCTGCCACCAGCCGATCCACTCGAGCTTGCGCGAGATGCGCGCGAAGGACAGCGGGGCCGAGCCGCGCTGGGAGTGGCCAACGGCGTAGTCGAGCAGCAGCAGCGGGATGCCGGCGACCAGCAGCGCCACCAGGTACGGCAGGATGAACGCCCCGCCGCCGCCCTCGTAGGCGACGTAGGGGAAGCGCCAGATGTTGCCGAGTCCGACCGCCGAGCCGATCGCGGCCATGATGAAGACGGTCTTGTTCGAGAACCGACCCCGGTCGATCGGTGCCTTGGTGACGGTCATCGCCTGCCTGCTTCCTGCCGCGGTGCTCGTGGGACGGCCCCACTTTGCCACAGGCCGCGCCTCTGCGGCAGGTGGTTACTTGACGGCACCGGCGGTGAGCCCGCCGACGATGTACTTCTGCAAGTAGAGGAACAGCGCCATCACCGGGATCGCCGCGATCACGGCGCCGGCCGCGAAGATCGGGTAATTCGAGTTCGTCTCCTCGGAGACGTACCGGAACAGCCCGACCGCGAGAGTGAGCCTGTCGGGGCTGGTCAGCAGCGTCGACGAGATCACGAACTCGCTGGTGGTGCCGATGAACGACAGGAGCCCGACCACGGCAAGGATGGGCGCGACCAGGCGCAGGATGATGGTGAAGAAGATGCGGGCGTGACCGGCGCCGTCGATCTTCGCGGCCTCGTCGATGGAGGCGGGGATGGTGTTGAAGAAGCCGTACATGAGGTACGTGTTCACGCCCAGCGCGCCACCCAGGTAGACCATGATCAGGCCGATGAGGGAGTCGAGGCCGATGAACGGGAAGATGTCGCTGATGCCGCGCATCAGCAGGTAGATGGCGACCACGGCGAGCAGCTGCGGGAACATCTGCACGAGGATGAGGCTCAGCAGCCCGACGCGACGGCCGGTGAAGCGCATCCGGCTGAACGCGTAGGCGGCCAGCGCGCCGAGGAAGACGGTGCCGACGGATGTCGCTATGCCGACGATCATCGTGTTCATGAACCACGCCGCGTACGGCCGGCGGGGGTCGCTGAAGAGGTCGACGTAGTTCTCGAACGAGAGGTTGCGGAACAGCTCGTTCGAGCCGGTGAGCGTGCCGGTGGGGTTCAGCGATGCGCTCAGCACGTAGATGATCGGGAAGGTCGCGAAGATGACCACCGCGATGCCGATCAGATGGCGCCAGCCGAGCTCGCGCGCCCACTTGCGGAAGCTCATCTTGGGCTGGACCACCTTGCGTGGCGCCTGCTCCGGCTCGTCGGTGGCGATGGGATCGATGTCGATGCTCATCAGTTCAGATCCTCCAATGCCTTCGTCTGGCGGAAGGAGATCGCCGAGACGGCGGCCACGATGATGAAGATGATGATCGCGAGCGCGGAGGCCAGGCCGTAGTCGCGCGTGCCCGCCTCGAACGCGGTCTTGTAGACCAGCGTGATCAGCAGATCGGTGTGGCCGACGTTCTCGTCGACCCCTGCCATTCGCGGCCCACCCCTGGTGAGCATGTAGATGATGTTGAAGTTGTTGAAGTTGAAGGCGAACGACGAGATCAGCAGCGGCGCGGTCGAGACCAGCAGCAGCGGGAACTTGATGCGGCCGAAGACCTGGAACCCGTTGGCGCCGTCGACGGTGGCGGCCTCGGTCAGCTCCTCCGGGATCGACTGCAGCGCCCCCATGCAGACCAGGAACATGTAGGGGAAGCCGAGCCAAATGTTCACCAGCAGCACCGAGAACTTGCCCAGCCAGGGCTCGGTGAGCCAGGGGATGTCGGCGGAGCCGAACAGCACCTCGTTGAAGAATCCGAACTCGGTGTTGAACAGGCCGAGCCAGACCAGTGCCGACAGGAACGACGGGAACGCGTACGGGAGGATCGAGAGCACCCGGTAGACCTTCCGCGAGCGCATGCGGGGGTCGTTGAGGGTGAGGGCCAGGAACAGGCCGAGGAAGAACGAGAGCCCGACCGAGAGCACCGCGAAGGCGAAGGTCCAGATCGTCACCCAGATGAGCGCCTCGCCGAACTTCTGATTCTGGAACGGGTAGAGGAAGTTCTCGAAGCCGACGCCGACCTGCCAGCCGGTGCGCAGCACCTGCCCGTCGTCGCTCTGGAACTGCCCCTCGCCCAGGTCGCGGTAGACGGTGCCGCTCACGGTGTCGGTCATCGTGTCGGCGTCCTCGTCGAAGACGTAGGTCGACTGGAAGACGTAGCCGTTCGTCGCATCCGTGGTGCGCAGAAAACCGTCGTTGAGGTCGTCGCTGAGCGGCACCTGCAGCGACGCGATCTCCTGCTGCCGCTGCAGCACGTCCTGCAGCTGCAGGCTGGTCCAGCCATCGACGGCCGTCGCGCGCTGGCCGTCCATCGTGACGGCACCGGGGTCGACGGGCTCGAGCGGCTGCTCGGCGGTGCCGACCAGCACTCGGCCGTCGGGAGCGGTCGCGAGCAGCCCGAGGCCCGGCAGCCCCTCGACGACCTGCACGCGGTAGGCAGGTGAGCCCTCCACGCGCACGGTGTTCTGGGAGATGAGCGCGGCGACCGCGTCATCCTTCGTGGAGTTGTGCCCGTCGCCGTAGTTGGTGAAGGCGATGTACATCGAGTAGCCGATGACGAAGACCTGGAAGAGGGCGAGGAAGATCAGCCCCGGCGTCAGGTACTTCGCCGGCAGCATGCCGGGGTTGAGGTAGATGACGTTGACCAGCAGCGTCGCCAGCGCGACGATCGTGAGCACCAGCCAGTCGCGCTGGAAGAACAGCGCCGTCATCGCGAAGACCGTGACGGCGTCGACGATGGCGAGCAGCAGGATCTTGACGACGAGCACCTTCATGCTCGGCGGCTGATGGTGAATGCCTCGCTTCGGCGCCGTGGGGCGCTCGGCTGCGGACGTCGTCGTCACTCGGTCTCCTCGTAGGCGATCGGACTGCCTGAGCCTCAGGCGGGGTGGGGCAGAGGATGCGGCGGCCGGCCCCGCCAGGAGCCGGCCGCCGGATCATCAGGATCAGCCGTCGAGCGTGCTCTGGATCTTCTCGGCCATCGACGTCCAGGCTGCAGCCGGGTCAGCGGCGTCGCCGCTGATGATCTGCGCCTCGGTCGTGCCCCAGTCGGCCCACAGGGCGTCCATCTCGGGGATGTTCGGCATCGGCACGCCCTCGGCGCCGACGGCGCCGTAGGCGGCGACATCCTCGTTCGACTGCGCAGCCTCGAAGGCCGAGGAGAGCGCGGGCGCGCGCTGACCGGACTCGAAGATGGCCGTCTGCGCCTCGTCGCTGGCGATGTACTCGGTGAGGAACTGCGCCGCGACGATCGGGTTGTTCGCGTACTGCGAGACCATGAAGCCCTGCACACCGACGAACGGGGTGGCGGGCTCGCCACCGGCCGAAGGGATCTCGCTGATCGCGTAGTTCACGCCCGCCTCCTCGAAGGCGGTGAGGTTCCAGGGACCGGTGATCGTGTACGGCGAGGCGCCGTTCGCGAACTGCTCCTTGGCGATGTCCTGCGAGATGTTGAGGTTGATGAGGCCGGATGCGCCCCACTCCGCGAGCGCGCCGGCGAACTCGACGTTGCCCTCGTTGCCGATCTGCAGATCGTCGGGGTTGTAGGAGCCGTCCTCGTTCATGCCGAACACCGGGCCGCCGAACGATGCCTGCATCGGGTACAGGTGGTACGGGTCGGCGTTGTTCGGGTCGATGCCGACCAGCAGCGGGAACTCGGCGTCGCCGGCAGCGACGGCGGCCTCACCGGTGGAGACCAGCTCGTCCCACGTGGCCGGCGCCTCGGGCGCGAGGTCGGTGTTGCGCACCAGCGCGATGTTCTCGATCGAGACGGGCACGCCGTAGACCGAGCCGTTGTAGGTCATGGCCTGGATCGAGACGTCCTCGAAGTCGCCGGCGATGTCGCCGAGCTCGACCGGGGCGATGACACCGTTCTGCACGAGCTTGCCGATCCAGTCGTGCGCGCCCACGACGACGTCGGGGCCCTCGCCGGAGGGGGCCTGGGTCGTCAGATCGTCGCGGATCGCGCCGAAGTCCTTCACGATCACCTCGACGGTGGTGCCCGTCTCCTCCTCGAACGTCGCGACGACGTCCTCGAGCGCATCCGCGCGGTTCTGGTCCATCCAGATGACGAGCTCGCCACCCGCCTGGGGCGCCTCGGACTCGCCGCCGCCCTCCGTGGGTGCGGGCGTGCCGCCGCCCGAGCATGCCGCGAGCGTGAGCGCGAGTGCGCCGACGCCGACCGCCTTCATGAGGCTGCTGTGCTTCATGGTGCCTTCCTTCAGCTGTAGGGGCGCCTCCCCCGACGGGCGTCGGCGGCAAGGCCCGGCTCATAGTGGCCGCAGGGCGCATGCACGCGCAAGTCGCCGCACGACCTGCGCGGCAATCGTTGGCAAGTCGTGACATTCGTGCCGCGCCGCGGCGCCGTGGGCCCGCGGGCCGGACCCTGCCCTGGTGCGCGAGCCAACGCATCCGCATAGCCTGGGCGCATGACTAATCCCTCGACGCAGCCCGTCGCGCCCGAGACCGCCAGCGCCCCCGGCGCCGAGTGGTGGCGCTCCGCCGTCATCTACCAGATCTACCCGCGCTCCTTCGCCGACGCCTCCGGCGACGGCATCGGCGACCTGGCCGGCATCGCCTCGCGCCTGCCGCAGGTGGCCGAGCTGGGCGTCGACGCCATCTGGCTCAGCCCCTTCTACCGCTCGCCGCAGAAGGACGCCGGCTACGACGTGGCCGACTACCGCGACGTCGATCCGCTCTTCGGCACCCTCGACGACTTCGACCGGATGCTCGAGACGGCCCACGGGCTCGGCCTGCGGGTGATCGTCGACCTGGTGCCCAACCACTCCTCCGACCAGCACGAGTGGTTCCAGGAGGCGCTGGCGGCAGGGCCCGGGAGCGACGCCCGCAGGCGCTACATCTTCCGCGAGGGCAAGGGCGCCGACGGCGAGCAGCCGCCGAACAACTGGCAGAGCGTCTTCGGCGGGCCCGCATGGACCCGGGTGGCGGACGGCGAGTGGTACCTGCACCTGTTCGACACCTCGCAGCCCGACTTCGACTGGAACCACCCGGAGGTCGGCGACATGTTCGTCGACGTGCTGCGCTTCTGGCTCGACCGCGGTGTCGACGGCTTCCGCGTCGACGTCGCCCACGGCAACGCGAAGGCCGAGGGGCTGCCCGACGTCGACGAGGAGATGGTGGCCGCCGGCTCGATGGACTCGCCGTACTTCGGCCAGGAGCACGTGCACGAGATCTACCGCCGCTGGCACGAGGTGCTCGAGGAGTACGAAGGCGACCGGGTGCTGTGCGCTGAGGCATGGGTGCAGCCGCTCGAGAAGATGGCCCGCTTCGTGCGGCCCGACGAGATGCACCAGGCGTTCAACTTCGTCTACCTCGAGACGCCGTGGAACGCGAAGCAGCTGCGGCAGGTGATCGACGAGTCGATCGAGGCCTTCGGCGCCGTCGGCGCTCCCCCGACCTGGGTGCTCTCGAACCACGACACCATCCGGCACCGCACCCGCCTGGCACTGGTGCCGCCGCCGCCCCACGGCGCCGGCATCGGGCCGACGTCCGAGTCGAAGGCCGACCCGACGGTGTCGCTGCGGCGCGGCCGCGCGGCGACCGCCCTCATGCTCGCGCTGCCCGGCGGCGCCTACGTCTACCAGGGCGAGGAGCTCGGCCTGCCGGAGGTGACGGCGATCGAGCCCGAGCAGCGGCAGGACCCGACCTTCGCGCGCACGCAGGGCGAGCTGTGGGGCCGCGACGGATGCCGCGTGCCGATCCCGTGGGAGGCCGACGCGCCCGCCTACGGCTTCAGCGGCACCGGCGAGAGCTGGCTGCCGCAACCGCCCGAGTGGGCGGCGCTCGCTCGCGACACGCAGGCGGATGTCGCCGGCTCGACGCTCGAGATGTACCGCCTCGCGCTGCGACTGCGGCGCGAGCTCGCCCTCGGCAGGGGCGAGCTGGAGTGGCTGGATGTCGGCCCGACCGCGCTGGCGTTCCGCAACGGCACCGTGACGGTGGTGGCGAACCTGGGGCACGACGCGGTGGATGTGCCGCGCGGCGAGATCCTGCTGACCTCGTCGCCGCTGGATGCGGCCTCGCTCGCCGCCGACGAGGTGGTGTGGGTCAAGACGAGCTAGGCCCATCGACGCGAGAAGCCCGGCCGAGCGGCCGGGCTTCTTCGCGTCTGGAGGTCTCGCAGTGCTGGAGGCTCAGCGGTACTCGAGGTTCATGTCGCGCGTCTGCAGCCACAGCATCGGGTCGAACGAGACGTAGTCATGGTTCTTGAGCTCGAGGTGCAGGTGGGGGCCCGTCGAGCGGCCCGAGTTGCCGACCTGGCCGATGATGTCGGAGATGTCGACGACCTGGCCGACCTCGACGTTGATCGAGCCGGGCAGCATGTGCGCGTACCAGGACTGCACGAACTGGCCGTCGATGTTGTGGTCGATGAAGACGGCGTAGCCGCCGCCGCCCGGGTTGTTGCCCTGCCAGACGGCCGAGACGACGCCGTTGGCGATCGGGCGCACATCGGTGCCGATGCCCGGCGTCAGGTCGCTGCCGCCGTGGAAGCCGCCCGGCCGGTAGCCGAACTGGCTGGACATGGGCACCTGGTCCATGGTCGGGAAGGGCGTCTGCACGAAGCCCGTGTTGAGCATCTGCCACACCTGCGGGAACGCGGGATCCCCCGTGTAGGAGGCGCCTGGCGTCTCGCCGTCGGCGACCGCCTGGTATGCCGCGCGCTCGCCGGTCGACATCCGGGCGGCGGCGACCTGGTCGTTCACCACGATGTCGTCGCGAGCGAAGTAGCTGGTGGTCTCCGCCGACACGCTCTCGAGCGTCTGCACGTCGTGGATCTGCGCGACCTCGGGATCGATGCCCGCGGCGGGCTGCACGGCCTGCGCGGGCAGCGAGGTGACGACCACGAGCGAGCCGATGAACAGCAGCGCGCCGCCGGCCGTGATCTTCTGCGCGATGCGCCGCACGCTGCGGGTGGGCCTCGAGGGCGGCGCCGTCGGCAGCTGCCGCACGACGCGGGGCGCGAAGGGTCGAGCCGGTCGAACGCCGGGCACGCTGTCGCCGCCGTTGCCGAGCGAGGGCGCGTCGACGGTGATGATCGGGGCCGTGTAGGTCTGCTCGGCGACGTTGACCGTCAGGTCGCGGGCGACGCGGGTCGCGGCCTCCCGCATCGCGCGGCGGCTCGTGTACAGCGGGGCAGAGCCCTGCACGACGGAGACTCGCTCGGCGGCGCGCGCCTCGCTCGCGGTGAGCGCGATCGCCTCAGCGGCACGCTCACGATCGCGCAGCTGCCGGCGCGTGGGGATCGGTGCATTCACGGGTCGTGCGGCGTCCACAGCAGACGAGCGCAGTGCTCGTCGAGTGGGGTGAGTCACGCTTCGGCCGTCCTACAGATCTGGGTGGAATGGGACCGGACATCGCTCCAACGGGCGAGTGGCGGCCTTGCCGTGTTCGATATTCGCATGAACCGGCAGTCAGGCGCAAAGGACGCGCTGGGGGCGCCACTTCGCGATGTCCGACAGTCGAATATAACGGAATGATAACGGTGTCGCAAGGGCTGCGCTCTTGCGGGTGGACGCAGCGGCCGACTACACCTCGTGCGGGCGCAGCGGCGCGAGCAGCGCAGCCAGCTCGTCGGCGAGCGCCGGCGCTGCTGCGAGCAGGAAGTCGCTGCTGGCGGGGCCGCCATCCCAGCCGCGCACGCGGCCGCCCGCCTCCTCCACCAGCAGCGCGCCGGCCGCCATGTCCCACGGCTGCAGGCCGCGCTCGAAGTACCCGTTCAGCCTGCCGCTCGCGACGAACGCGAGATCGAGCGCCGCCGAGCCGATCCGGCGGATGTCGCGCACCGAGCCGATCAGCCCCTGCACCACGGCGGCCTGCCGCTCACGGCGCTGCGCGTCGTACCCGAACCCTGTGCCCACCAGTGCGACCTCGGCGGGCACCGCATCCGCCACCCTGATCTCGCGTCCGTCCTGCATGGCACCGGCGCCGCGCTGCGCCTCGTACAGCGAGCCGGTCGCCGCGTCGACGACCGCGCCCGAGATGGCGCGCCAGGTCTTCGGGTCCGGATCGCCCTCCACCAGCGCGATCGAGACCGCGTAGGCGGGGATGTCGTAGAGGTAGTTGACCGTGCCGTCGATCGGGTCGATCACCCAGGTGAGCCCGGAGGTGCCCGAGATGCTGGTGCCCTCCTCGCCGAGGATGCCGTCGTCGGGACGGGCGGTGCGGATGCGCTCGACCACGAGCCGCTCGACCTCGCGGTCGGCCTCGGTGACGATGTCGACCAGGCTCGACTTGCTGGCGGCGATCGTGACGCCGGCCTCGCGGCGGCTCCTGGCGAGGGTGGCGGCGTCGACGGCGAGGCCGACGAGCAGGTCGTGGAGCTCGCTCATGCCTCGAATCTATCCCCGCGCAGCGACGGCCGCTGAGATCGTCTGACGTGCTTCGTGCCATGTATGCTGGACGACGGCCATGCCTGGCCACGGCGAGTTACCCAAGCGGCCAAAGGGATCTGACTGTAAATCAGACGGCTCAGCCTTCGGGGGTTCGAATCCCTCACTCGCCACGTTCCGAAGCCCCGCCACCGAGCGGGGCTTCGTCGTTCGCGCAGCGACCCCGATCGCGGACCGGTTCCGGATCCGGGGACCCGCTGGAACGGGACCCCGGATCTCGGAGGGGTCCAGCGCCCGGAGATCGGCGGCTCGCGGTGAGGATGCGTAGGATCGGGGCATGGCAGATTCCTCGTTCGATGTGGTCAGCAAGGTCGACAAGATGGAGGCGGAGAACGCCGTCAACCAGGCGCGCAAGGAGGTCGAGCAGCGCTACGACTTCAAGGGCGTCGGTGCCGACGTCTCCTGGAGCGGCGACAAGGTGCTGCTGAAGGCGACCTCGGAGGAGCGCGTGAAGGCGGTGCTCGACGTCGTCCAGACGAAGTTCATCAAGCGCGGCATCGAGCTCAAGATGCTCGAGCAGGGCGACCCCTACCCCTCGGGCAAGGAGTTCCGCATCGAGATCGGCCTGAAGGACGGCATCTCGACCGAGGACGGCAAGAAGGTCACGAAGCTCATCCGCGAGCAGGGGCCGAAGTCGGTCAAGAGCCAGATCCAGGGCGATGAGGTGCGCGTGAGCTCGAAGAGCCGCGACGACCTGCAGGCCACGATCCAGCTGCTCAAGGGTGGCGACTTCGACATCGATCTGCAGTTCCTCAACTTCCGCTGAGCACGGCGTGCCCATCGTGACCCCGTGGAGCTGACCCTCACCCAGGCGCTCACAGCGCTCTTCATCACGGTCGACGTCGCGCTGCGGCTGGCGGCCATCGTGGTCGTGCCCTACAACCGCAGGCCCGCCTCCGCCATCGCCTGGCTGCTGATCATCATGATCCAGCCCATCGCGGGCTGGATCATCTTCGGTCTGCTCGGCAACAACCGGCTCTCCGCCGGCCGCCGCAAGAAGATGGCGGCCATCCAGGAGCTCATCGGCGAGAGCACCCTCGACATCGACGACGTCGAGCCGCTGCCGGTCAGCCCCGAGTGGCTGCCCGGGGTCGTGGCGCTCAACCGCACGCTCTCGTCGATGCCGCACGTCGGCCCCACCGAGGCGGTTGTGTGGGGCGAGTTCGACTCGCAGCTCGAGGCCATGGCCCGCCGCATCGATGAGGCAGAGCGCTTCGTGCACGTGGAGTTCTACCTGATCGTCGCCTCCGAGCGCACCGAGGTGTTCTTCGCCGCGCTGGAGCGGGCGGCCGCACGCGGCGTCACCGTTCGCGTGCTCGTCGACCATCTGACGAGCGTGCGCTACCCGCGCCGCAAGGAGACCGTCGCGAGGCTCGAGGCGATGGGCGCCGAGCTGCGCGACATGCTGCCGCTGCGGCCGTGGAAAGGCCAGTGGCAGCGGCTCGACCTGCGCAATCACCGCAAGCTCGTCGTGATCGACGGCCGCGTCGGCTTCACCGGTTCGCTCAACCTCATCGACCCCTCCTACCTGTGGCGCAAGAACATCCGCCGCGGTCTGCAGTGGCGCGACACCTGGGTCGAGTTCACCGGCCAGCCCGTGCGCGCGCTCGGCGTGCTCTTCTGGTCGGACTGGTGGGCCGAGACGAACGAGCTGGTGGAACTCGCCACCGAGACGCCCGAGAGCCACGGCGACCTCAACGCATCCGTCGTGCCATCAGGGCCCGGCTTCGAGGGCGAGATCAACCTGCGCATCTTCCTCGAGCTGGTGCACGCGGCCGAGCGGCGCATCACGATCGTCAGCCCCTACTTCGTGCCCGACGAGGCGATGCGCTATGCGATCACCTCGGCTGCGCTGCGCGGCATCGAGGTCGAGCTGTTCGCCAGCGAGATCGGCGACCAGTTCTGGACGTACCACGCGCAGCGCTCGTACTACGAGGAGCTGCTGCGGGCGGGCGTGAAGATCACCCTGTTCGCGAAGCCGACCGTGCTGCACTCGAAGTTCATGACCTTCGACGAGCACGTCTCGGTGATCGGCTCGTCGAACATCGACATGCGCTCGTTCGGCCTGAACTTCGAGGTGTCGATGCTCATCGAGGGCGCGTCGATGGTCGCGCAGCTGCAGGGCATGGCGGATGGGTACCGGCTGCAGTCGTCGCAGCTCACCCTGGACGCGTGGATGGCGCGGCCCCGCATCGCGCAGGCCTTCGACTCGATCGCCCGGCTCACCTCAGCGCTGCAGTAGCCGGGCCGCGCGGGCCGCTACAGCTGCTCGGCGAAGTCGTAGACGACCCACGTGTCGCCGGCTTCGACGCCCTCGCCGGCCACGATGCCGGTCAGCCGGTCGCCGTCGCATCGGTACTGCACCGGCACCGGCTGCCGCTCGACGTCGGTCACGTCCGTCTCGACGATGCCGGCGGTGGTCATCGTGGAGGTGGTCGTCACATCCGAGTCGATCGGGGAGGTCGCGACCAGCCCGTCCTGGCCGACCGTGTACTCCCCGATCAGCGTGCCGTCCCAGATGACCTCGACGGAGGAGCCGGTGCCGTCCCTGATCTCGGTGAAGATGCGCCACTGGTGATACTCGAGGCCGAATCCGCCGGCGCCGTCGAACACGACCGAGAAGGTGCCGGAGACCTCATCGGCGTCCCCTGCGGGCACGTCCCAGGCTGGACTGGCGGGATCGACCTGCCACCGGCCCGGCAGGCAGTCGAGCGCCCGCTCCGATGCGCTCCGCTCATCGACGGCCGCTGCCGACGGGGCGGGATCGGGTGCCGGAGCGGAGCCGCTCGGCTCGCCCGGCGGGGCCGGATCGGGTGCTGGCGGCGGCGCCGTCGAGCAGGCGGTCGTGACCAGCAGTGCCGCGACGACGAGCGTCGCGCGCGCGAATCGGCTTCCGAGCATGCGCTCGCTCCTCTGCAACCCGTGACCCGATGCGCGGGTGGCGCGCTCGGCTGTCCCACCGAGCCAACCATCCCTCGCTCACAGGCGGTTCACAATCGGCGAGCCACCGCAGGCGCGTCAGACCAGCAGCATCGTGAGCGCCACCCCGAGCGCGAAGCCGATGACGATCACGCGCAGCACCCAGGACGGGACGCGGCGCGAGAGCCAGCCGCCTGCGAGGCCGCCGACGAGCGAGGCCGCGAGCATGAGCAGCACGACGCCCCAGTGCACGAGCGGCGAGAACGCCAAGATGACGGCACCCGTGCCGTTGATGACGCCGGCCACGATGTTCTTCAGCGCATTGTGGTGCTGCAGCGAGTCGTGGATGAGCAGGCCGAGCATCGCGAGCATCATGACGCCGATGCCGGCGCCGAAGTAGGAGCCGTAGATGCCGATCAGCACGAACGACGCCTTCGTGGACCAGCCGCCGGAGGATTCGGTGTCGAAGCCGTCGGCCGGGTCGCGCTTGAGTCGCTTCGCGATCAGCGGCTGCACGGCGAACAGGGCAGCGGCCGCGAGCACGAGCCACGGCACGATATCGGTGAAGGCGTCGGAGGGGGTCAGGAGCAGCAGCACCGCACCGAGCGCCCCGCCGATGGCCGCGAAGGGCGCGTTGACGACGAAGCGGCGGCGCTGGCGGCGCAGCTCGGCGCGATAGCTCCAGGCACCGCCGAGGGTGCCGAAGAGCATGCCGATCGACGAGGTCATGTTCGCCGCGAGCGGGCTCATGCCCGCGGCGAGCATCGCCGGGAAGGTGATGAGCGTGCCGCCGCCGGCCGCCGCGTTGATCGCCCCACCGCCGACGGCGGCGAGGGCGATCAGCAGGTAGCCGCCGAGCTCGAGCTCCAAGTCAGCGCTGGTCGCGGGAGACGGCGATCATCTCGTCGCGCGGCACGACCTTGATGCGCTCGCGGCCGTGCGGCTCGCCGAGCGACTTCTCGTGGTCGTCGAGGCGGATCCAGCCGTCGATGTCGGTCCACTCCACCGCCCGCTCCGCCAGCAGCGCCGGCACCGCATCCGCGTCGTAGTCCTCGGGGCTCCACCACGAGTGCTCATCGGAGAGCAGCTGCTCGACGGTCTCCTTCGCGTCGGACTTCGTGTGGCCGATGAGGCCCACCGGACCGCGCTTGATCCATCCCGTCGCGTACATGCCCGGCACCGGGCGCGAGCCGTCGTGCACCCGGCCGGCGATGTTCGGGATCACGCCGCGGCGCTCGTCGAAGGGCACATCGTGCAGGGGCGAGGAGAAATAGCCGACGGCGCGATAGAGCGCCTGCACCGGGATCTCGCGGTACTCCCCCTTACCCTCCAGCCCGTCCTCGGTCGGCCGGGTGCGCTCGACGCGCAGCGCCTCGACCCTGCCGTCGCCGAGCACCGCGTCGGGGCGCGACCAGAAGTGCAGGTGCAGTCGGCGGCTCGCCTGGCCGGTCTCGCGCTGCCGCCACTGCTCGAGCACGCGCGAGATGACCAGGATCTGCTTGTTCTGCTTCAGCGTCTCCTCGTCGGGATCGACGCCGAAGTCCTCGTCGTGCAGGATCATGTCGACGTCGCGCAGCTCGCCGAGCTCGCGCAGCTCGAGCGGCGTGAACTTGACGCTCAAGGGTCCGCGGCGGCCGAAGACGTGCACGTCGGTGACAGGCGACGCCTTGAGCCCGTCGACGACATTGGCCGGCACCTCGGTGGGCAGCAGATCCTCAGGGTGCTTCACGAGCATGCGCGCCACGTCGAGCGCGACGTTGCCGTTGCCGATCACCGCGATCTCCTTGGCCTCCAGCGGCCACTCGCGCGGCACGTCGGGGTGGCCGTCGTACCAGGAGACGAAGTCGGCCGCGCCGTGGGAGCCGGGCAGGTCGATGCCGTCGATCTCGAGCGGTGCATCCTTGGTGGCACCGGTGGCGAAGATGACGCCGTGGTAGAGCCGCTGCAGGTCCTCGACCGTGATGTCCTGCCCGAAGCGCACGTTGCCGAACAGCCGCACGGTGCCCGACTCGAGCACCTCGCGCAGTGCCGCGATGATGCCCTTGATGCGCGGGTGGTCGGGGGCGACGCCGTAGCGGACGAGCCCGTAGGGCGCCGGCAGCTGCTCGAACAGGTCGATGAAGGTCTCACGGCCGTGCTCGGCGGCGGCCTTCTTCAGGATGTCGGCGGCGTAGATGCCGGCGGGGCCGGCGCCGACCACGGCGATGCGGAGCGGTGCGCTCACGGTTCTCCTTCAGCGTGCGTGGCGGCGGCGCCGCCCATGTTCTTGAGGTGTGCGGGTTCAGCGGGTGCGCGCGACGACGTGCTTGGCGAAGGCTTCGAGGGCGCGGCGCACGGTGCCGGCGGGCAGCGCCTCGAGCGCCTCGAGCGCCTGCTGCTGCCAGCGCTCGGCCTCGGCGATCGCCTCGTCGACGACGGGATGCTCGGCGAGCTCGGCGATCGCGGCGGTCAGGTCGGCCTCGTCGGTCGGCGACTCGAGCCGGGTGGCGAGGGCGACGGAGGCCGCGTCCTCGCGGGCACGCAGCAGCAGCACGGGCAGCGTCTGCACGCCGGCGCGCACATCGGTGCCGCGATCCTTCCCGGTCTCGGGGTCGTCGGAGAGGTCGATCGCGTCGTCGACCAGCTGGAAGGCCACGCCGATGCGCTCGCCGAAGTCTCGCAGCGCGTCGCGGTAGCCGGCGTCGGCGCCGCTCACGAGCACGCCGAGCTCGGCGGCCGCAGCGATGAGCGAACCGGTCTTGTCGCTGAGCACCTGCAGGTAATGCTCGACCGGGTCGGCCTCGCCGGGCCCGAGGGTCTCTTGCAGCTGGCCGAGGCAGAGCCGCTCGAAGGTGCGGGCCTGCAGCTGCGCGACCTCGGAACCCAGCGGCGCGGAGACCGCGCCGGCGCGGGCGAACAGCAGGTCGCCGGCGAGGATGGCGACCGAGTTGCTCCAGGCGATGTGGGCGGCGGGCACGCCTCGCCGGGTCTCCGCCTCGTCCATCACGTCGTCGTGGTACAGGCTCGCGAGGTGCGTGATCTCGACGACCTCGGCGGCGGCGAGCACCTCGTCGTCGATGCCGCGGCCGAGGTGAGCGGCCAGCAGCAGCAGCAGCGGCCGGGCACGCTTGCCGCCGGCCTCCTTGAGGTACCGGGTCGCCGCATCCACCACCGGGTCGGCGACCCGCAGGTGCTCGTCGAGCAGCACCTCGAGCCGCTCGAGCCCGGTGTCGACGGCGTCGATGACGCGCTTGTCGGCGGGCGTCGCGAAATGCGGCCCGCGGAGCCCGAAGGCCGAGGTCACCGACGGCATCAAGCGCCCTGCTCCTCCTGCTGCGCGTGGCGCGCGAGCCGCATGGCGCTCGTGACCTCCGTGGGCTTGCGGCCGCGGTGCAGCGCCACGACGCCCAGCGTCAGGTTGCGGTGCGCGACGCGCGTGAAGCCGGCCGTGCGGATCCACTGCGAGAGCACCTGCTGCTCGGGCCACGAGGCGATCGACTCGACCAGGTATCGGTAGGCCTCCGGGTTGCTGCTGGCGGCCATCGCCATGCCGGGCAGCACGCTGCGCAGGTAGAGCTCGTAGCTCTTGCGCACGACGCCGACGGGCGGCTGCGAGAACTCGCAGATGAGCACGCGCCCGCCCGGCTTCAGCACCCGGTAGAACTCGCTCAGCGCTGCTCGCGGGTTCTGCACGTTGCGCAGCCCGAAGGAGATGGTGACGGCATCGAACGAGTCGCTGTCGAACGGCAGCTCCTCGGCCGAGCCGTGCACGAACTCGATGTCGGGGTGGCGCTCCTGCCCCACCTCGAGCATGCCGTGGCTGATGTCGAGCGCGGTGACGAGCGCACCCGCCTTCGCCATCGGCGCTGCCGATGCGCCGGTGCCGGCTGCGACGTCGAGGATGCGCTCGCCGGGCTGCGGTCGCACGGCGCGCTGCATGTGGATGCGCCAGAGCCGGTCGTTGCCGCCGGAGAGCAAGGTGTTCAGCAGGTCGTAGCGCTTGGCGGTCGCGTCGAACATGCCCGCGACCTCTTCGGGGTCCTTCTGCAGGTCAGCTCGGTTCACCCCACCATCCTAGGCTCCCGTGGCCGAGCGATCGCCTGGGTAGGCTTGCCGCTATGCCAGGCCTGCGGGTGCGCTCCGAGCGCATGGAGCTCGGGCGCCTGCTGGAGCATGCCGACCCGCGTGCGCCGCTGGCCGTCCGTCGCGGCGCCGACGGCATCGTCGGTCGCGGCGAGGCGCTGCGGCTCGAGTTCCACGGCCCCTCGCGCTTCACAGATGCAGCGGATGCGTGGCGCCGCGTCGCGCAGGACGCCCTCGTCGACGACGCGGTCGGCGTCCCCGGCACGGGGCTGATCGCCTTCGGCGCCTTCGCCTTCGACGACGCCTCCGCGGCGACGAGCGTGCTGATCGTCCCGCAGGTGGTCGTCGGTCGGCGCGGCGACGACGAGTGGGTGACCTGGATCGGCGATCAGGGCCGGCTGCACCCGACCGCGGTCGACGACGTGCGCGTCGAGCTGCGCGATGGTGCCATCGACGCCGCGCGGTACCGGGCGGTCGTGGCCGAGGCGACCGAGCGCATCCGTGCCGGTGAGGCCGAGAAGATCGTGGTGGCGCGCGACCGGGTTGGCCAGCTGCCTCCGGACGGCGACGTGCGCTCGGTCGCCGTGGGTCTCGTGCAGCGCTACCCGGATGCCGTCACCTACGCCGTCGACGGACTGATCGGCGCGAGCCCCGAGACGCTCATCGCCGCGCACCACGGGCACTTCTTCTCGCGCGTGCTCGCCGGCACCGCCGCCCGCGGGGCGACCCCGGCGCTCGATGCCGACATCGCCGAGTCGCTGGCGGACGGCGACAAGGACATGCGCGAGCATCGCTTCGCCGCCGCCTCGGCGATCGAGGTGCTGCGGCGGCTCGCGCCGGACGCGCGGGCGTCCGAGCCGTTCCCGCTGCAGCTGCCCAACCTGTGGCACCTGGCGACCGACATCACCGGCACCCTCGGCGAGCACTCGACGCTCGACGTGCTGGCCCTGCTGCATCCGACCGCGGCGGTCGCCGGCACGCCGCGGTCGGCCGCGCTGCAGCTCATCCGCGACCTCGAGGGGATCGATCGGGGCCGCTACGCCGGCCCGGTCGGCTGGATCGACGGCAACGGCGGTGGGGAGTGGGTGATCGCCCTGCGCGGGGCGGACATCGCCGCAGACGGCTCGATCCGGGCGTTCGCCGGGGCCGGCATCGTCGCGGGCTCCGACCCCGACGCCGAGCTCGCGGAGACCGGCGTGAAGCTGCGCCCGATCACCGACGCGCTGGCCGACCCGCTGCCGGCCGCCAGGCCGGAGACGCCGCGGCCGGCGGAGCGGCTGCCGGGCCGCCAGTAGCCCGCATGCCGCCCGGCGGCTGCCCGCGCGCGGCGTGCGAGCGGGCGCGAGCGCCGTGCGCGGCGTCTGTGAGCGATCTGAGAGCGGCTCCCGGCATGGTGATGCCACTGGCACCGGACGACGAACGACGAGGACGCCGATGAGAGACCACCGCACTGCTGGACCGAAGTTCGGGGCGCTCATCGCCCTCACGCTGGGAGCGGCACTGCTGCTGTCGGGCTGCAGCAGCAGCATCGACCCGGAGGCTTCCGAGCAGGCGGCCGTGACCGGTGGTGGCCCGGGCGGAGGCTCGACGAAGGCCGGCCGGCCCGCGGACGACGCCGCCGACGCCGACGGCGAGGCAGATGCGGAAGCCGAGCCTGCGGAGCCGGCGACGGAAGCGCTCGCCGGCGCGGCCTGCCTGACGGGCAGCTGGGTCGTCGACAACGAGCACTTCGGCGAGCTCATGTCATCGGTCTCCGGCAGCGCCGTCGACGACATTGAGGGCGTCACCACGGTCACGTTCCGCGACGACGGCACGACGACGACCCACTACGACGAGTGGCAGCACACCATCACGATGGACTCCGCGACCGTGACGATCGTGAAGGATGGCGAGGATTCCGGCGTCTACGAGGTGGCGGAGGACGGCAGCATGACACTGACCGACACCGACCTCGGCGCCACCACGACATCGCAGATGACGATGGGCGGCCAGACCGTCGCCCATCAGGCCCCGCCCCAGCCCTCGGTCTTCTCCCGAGCGACGTTCCGCTGCGAGGGCGATGCGCTCACCGTGACCGCAGAAGGAGCGACGACAATCCTGCACCGCGAGGACTGAGAGGCCCGCCTGCCTGAACGAAGAATGGGTGATCGTCCCGCAACCGCACCTTTGCGCTTCCTGTATGCCACTCTGGTCAGGGGCCGTCGCCCCGGGAGGCTGGGTGCGCGAGCGTGGTCGAACTTCTCATGCTGGGCCCGATCGGCGTGCGCACCGAGCACGGCGTCTCCCTGATCCGCAGCGCCAAGCAGCGACTGATCGTCGCGCATCTGGCGCTGGCTCGCGGCAAGGCGGTCAGCGAGCACGTGCTCGTCAGGGACCTGTGGCTGGATCCGCCCGCCGACCCGCTGCACGCGCTCCAGGCGCACGTGTCCCGCCTGCGCCAGACGAGCTCCCTGCCGATCGAGCACGGTGCGGCCGGGTACCAGCTCGCTGCAGAGCACACCGCGGTGGATGCCTCTCGCTTCGAGGACCTGCTGCGCGATGCCCAACAGGATCCCGATGCGAGCTCGACGCTCCGGACGCTGCGGGAGGCGCTCGCCGTGTGGCGAGGCCCGGCGCTGGAGAACGTGCCGGACTCCTCGGGGCTCGACCACCATCGTGCACGGCTGGAGCTGCTCTACGACCAGGCCGCCACACAGCTCGTCGAGGCCTACCTCGAGGCGGACCAGCCAGAGGCGGCCCTGCCGCTGCTGCGCGAGGCCATCGAGCTGAATCCGCTCGACGAGCGCCGCTGGGGTCAGCTCATGGTCGCGCTGCACCACGCCGGCCGGCGCGGTGAAGCGCTCGACGCGTTCTCGCAGGCGCGCACGATGCTGGTCGATGAGCTCGGACTGGATCCGGGTGCACGCCTGCAGCAGATCCACCGCGACATCCTCAACGGGACGAGCTCGGACGAGGCGCCGGCCGCGGGCTCCGGGGAGCAGGAGCTCTTCGGCCGGGCCGCCGAGTGGGATGTGCTGACGCGGCTGCAGCACGCAGCCGGCTCGCGCCAGCGGGTCGCAGTGCTCAGCGGCGAGCCCGGCATCGGCAAGACCCATCTGGCGACGCGGTTCCTCGCATCCCTGGGCGAGACCCCGGTGCATTCCAGCCGCTGCCACGCCACGCACAGCGTGCCCTATGGCGCGCTGGCGCAGCTGATCAGGAGCGACTGCGCGCAGCTGGGGCCGCAGGAGCTGGCCGCACGCCTCGGCCCCTCGGCGGCAGCGCTGCGGGGTTCGTGGCACAGCTCCCCGGCATCTCACCGGCCCCGGCAGCGCCCGAGCCGCAGGCCGAGCATCATCGTGTCAGGCTCGCACTCAGCCACTGGTTGCGGAACGCGAGCGCAGCCGGGCCGATCTGCCTGTCCGTCGACGACCTGCAGTGGGCAGACGCCGACTCGCTGCGGCTGCTCGAGGAGCTGTGGTCCATGCCGGAGGACTCCCCCGTGCTCTGGATCGTCACGCTGCGCGACCGGGAGCACCTGCCCGGCACGCCGCACGCGGAGCTCATCGAGCGCGCCATCCAGCCGTCGGGCTCGATCGTGCAGCTGGCGCTGCACGGCCTCTCGCCGGTGGCGGTCGAGCAGCTCATGCGCGCAGAGATGGGTGACGAGCGCGCCGGCGCGCTCGGCGCGCCGACGATCGACGAGGTGGTCTCCGCCACCGCCGGCAACCCGCTCTACGTGCTCACCACCGCCCGCCACCTCGTGGACCGGGGAGCGGGACCCGTGGGCGGCACCGGCCTGACGGTGCCGCCCAGCCTGGCGAGCATCGTCGCGGGACATCTGGCACGCCTGAGCGAGGCCGATCGCGAGCTGCTGGAGATGGCGGCGATCCTGGGTGAGGAGTTCGACCCGATCCTGGTCGGGGTGGCGAGCGGCATCCGCGATCCGCGCACCCTGGACAGCTTCCTGTCGACGGCCGAGCACTTCCGGCTGCTGGCACCGCACACCACCGGCGGGCTGCGCTACAGCTTCCGGCACGCACTCGTGCAGGCTGCCGTGCTGCACCGCATCGTTCCCTCCCGGCTCGCGCAGCTGCACCTGCAGGCCGCGCGCGCCGCTGAAGCCCACCCGCACGTGCCCGACCGGCTGCACATGCTGGCCCATCACTACGCGCGTGCCGTGCATCTGATCGGCGCCGACGAGGCCATCCCGCACCTGCTGGCGGCTGCCGCGGCCTCGCTGCAGCAGCGCGCGCCCGCTGTCGCGCTGGAGCTCTACCGCGCGGCGCAGGCGCTGCTGACACCGGAGTCGCCGGTGGAGCAGCGCTGTGAGGTGCACCTCGGGCTAGGAGAAGCGGGCTACCGCACCGGCGCCGACTACCGCGCCGAGCTGCTGACCGCCGCTCGGCTCGCGTACGGGGCGGCGGATCTCGACCGGCTCGTGCGCGCCGCCGTCGCGAACAATCGCGGCTGGTACTCCAGCACCGCCGAGGTCGACCGCGACCGCGTGGCGGTGATCGACGCCGCGCTGGCGATGCTGCCGAGTGCCGGCGAGCAGGGCTATCGGACCGAGCGTGCGCAACTGCTCTCGCTGTGGGCGCTGGAGAACGTGCGCGACGCCGCGCGCCGGGAAGAAGTGCTGCATCGCAGCGCTGAGTCGCTGCGCATCGCCGAGACGCTGGACGATCCGGATGTGCTCGGCGAGATCATGAACCAGCGGTACACGGTGCTCTACGCGACGTGGATGGATCCGGCGGGAACCTACGACTTCGCCCGCAGCATCGACGCGTTCGCGAGCTCGAGCCTCAACCCCGACCTGCAACTGCGATCGGCCGTCGCCGTCGCGCAGTCGGCGATGACGATGGGCGACATCGCGGCCGCCGACCGGGCGCTCGAGCGTGCGCACCGGCTCGCCACCGAGCTGAACTACCCGGCGCGGCTGTGGCTGCTCGGCACCTGGCTCGCCACCCGCACGGGGATGCGCGGCGACCTGGCCGCGGCGCATGCGCAGGCGAACGAACACTTCGAGCTGGGGATGGCGCTCGAGCAGCCCGATGCCTTCACCTGGTACCTCGGTCAACAGTTCGCGTTCCAGCACGCGAGCGGGCAGCTGGCGGCACTCGCAGAGGCGGTGGAGGAGCACGCGGCGCCGCTCGCCAAGCAGATCCCCGCATGGCGGGCCGCGTACGCCCTCGCGCTGACCAGCGTCGAGCGGTGGAGCGAGGCGCGAGCCATCATCGACGACTTTCGAGCAGGAGAGTTCGCCAGCCTGCCGCTCGACGTGCTCTACCTGCACGGCCTGAGCTTCCTGGCCGATGCTGCCGTCCACCTGCGCCACATCGACGCGGCGCAGGAGCTCTACGAGCTGCTGCTGCCGTATGAGGGGATGCTTGCCAACAACGCGACCATCGACGCGGGACCGGTCGACTTGCGGCTGGGCACGCTCGCAGCGCTGCGAGGGGATGCCGCAGCCGCCCGGGGGCACCTTCGCGCGGCGGCAGCCTTCTGCCGGGACAACGACGTGCCGCTGTGGTTGGAGCAGGTCACGACGGCGCAGGCCCGGCTGCAGTGAGACTGGAGCGCGCCCGGGCGCCGCGACTGCCCGCATCCGTCATCGCTGCAGGATCACGTTGTAGGCCACCGTGTCCTCCATCGCCATGATCCCCACGCTGTAGGTGCCGTTCGCGAACTGTCCCTGCAGCATGCCGGTCTCGCTCCACATGTCCTCCGAGTAGCCGGCGTCGAGCAGCATCTGCCGAGCCTCCTGCATCGCGGCAGGCACGTCATCGGGGGTCATCCCCAGCGCCCACATCCTGATGCTGTCGGTCTCCTGCGCTGTGGCGACGCTGATCGGCGCGTCGATCAGGGGAACCTCTGCAGGGAAGTCGGCCGGCAGCTCGCCGCCGACCTCGAGATCGACGCCGCTGCCCTCGGCGATGCTCTCGATCACCTCCTGCGCCTGGTTCTCCGCGGCGTCTTCGACGAGCTGCTCGACCGGGTTGCCGAAGCAACCGGTCAGGGCGGCGACCGCGGCGAGCGCGACGATGGCGCCGACGCCCTTGATCGAGATTCGAGTGCGATGCATGCGAGGTTCCTTCTGTCGGGCGGCGTCGGCTGGGTGCGCACCCCGTGGAGGCGGTGCACCGCCAGACAAGCACTCGGTCCTCACAGGCCACTCACACGGCCCGCGCACGCACGCGGCGGGCTACATGCTGGTGGACTTCTTGCCCTTCTTGGCCTTCTTGCGCTTCTTGCCCTTCTTGCCCTTCTTGGCCTTCTTCGACTGCTTGTCCTGCTTGCTCTCAGGCTGCTGCTCGTCGGCCTCGTCGACCTCCGGCTCGGGCTCGGGCACGTCACCGGTGGCGAGCAGCCGCTCGCGCTCGGCAGCCACATCGAAGTCGGCGGCGGGCCACTGCGGGTCGATCCCCTGCAGCGCCTCGACGAGCAGCTCGTGCACCGCGAGCCGCGCGAACCACTTGCGGTCGGCCGGCACGACGTACCAGGGGGCGGATGCGCGGGCCGTGCGGTTGATGGCGACCTGGTAGGCCTCCATGTAGTCATCCCAGTGGTCGCGCTCGTCGACATCGCCCGGGTTGTACTTCCAGTGCTTGTCGGCGCGGTCGAGCCGCTCGAGCAGCCGGGCGCCCTGCTCCGCGCGCGAGATGTGCAGCATGACCTTGATCAGATGGATGCCGCGGTCGGCGATCTGCTGCTCGAACTCGACGATCCTGCCGTAGCGCTCCTGGATCTCATCGGCGGGCGTCAGCGCGCGCACCCGGTGGATGAGCACGTCCTCGTAGTGCGAGCGGTCGAAGACGCCGATCATCCCGGGCGTCGGCAGCGCCTTCTCGATGCGCCAGAGGAAGTCGTGGCGCTTCTCCGCCGCGGTCGGCGCCTTGAAGGCCTTGATGGCGACCCCCTGCGGGTCGACCTGCCCGACCACGTGCCGCATGATGCCGCCCTTGCCTGCGGTGTCCATGCCCTGCACCATCAGCAGCACTGCGCGTTCATCGCCTGCTCGGCTTGCGGCGAAGAGCCGCTCCTGCAGGTCGGCGAGCGGCTTCGCGCCCGCGGCGAGCACGCGCTCACCGGCCTGCTTGTCGCCGTCGAACCCCGGCGTCGAATGCGGGTCGATGTCGGCGAGGCGCACGGAGCGGGCGATGCGCAGGGCGTCGGTGATCGCGGTCATGGGCAGAGACTAGCTGCCACGGCTCCACGCTCGACAGGTGCTGGGCGCGACAGGTGCTGCGCGCGTCAGGTGCTGCGCGCGCCTCGGCCCTGCACGCCCTGCCCGATCGCCGTGCCGAGGCGACCGCTGCCCGGGTCGTCGATCCGGCTCGCGATCAGCTTGCTCACCCAGGCGAGCCTCGGATCCGGGTCGACCAGCAGCGTCTTCACCGCCAGCGTCGCCGGCAGCGCCAGCAGCGCGCCGACCGGGCCGAGCGCGTACGCCCACACGAGCAGCGACAGGAACGAGGTCGCGGGGGTGACACCCACCGCATCCCCCGCCACCTTGGGCTGGATGAGCGACTGCATGACGAAGTTGATGACGCTGAACAGGATGGCCGTCAGCAGCGCGTTGATGGGACCGTTGGCCAGCAGCGCCATGAGCGTCGGCGGGATCACCCCCAGCACGAAGCCGACGTTGGGGATGTAGTTGGTCACGAACGCGAACACCGCCCACACCAGCGCCAGCGGCACGCCGAGCGCCGACAGCGCGACCAGGTCGAGCGCCGAGACGATGAGGCCGAAGACCGTCGCCACCACCCAGTAGCGCTGCACACCGGCCGCGAAGCGGTCGACGCCCCGCACGATGCCGGGATTCGTGGTGGCGATGCGCTTGATGCGCTCCGGCAGCCCCATGGAGTCCCAGGCGAGGAAGAAGATCACCACGAACAGCGTCGCCAGGAACGCCAGCACGCTGCCGGCGTCGGAGGCGAGCGCGGCGACCGCGCTGGCGATGGCGCCCGGGCTGAACGCGCTCTGCAGCTGTTCGAGTGCCTCGTCTTGGGAGATCCCGAGCGATTCGAGCCAGCCCATCATGTCGCGGTACATGCTGTTGAACTCGGTCGAATAGCCGGGCAGCTCGCTCACGAGCGACTGCACCGACCAGTAGATCGACCAGAACAGCGCGATCAGGAACGCGTAGACCGTCAGCACCGAGGCGAGCGCGGCGACCGCTTTCGGTGCGCCGATGCGCAGCAGCCACTGCTGCAGCGGCATGACCGCGATCACCAGGTTGACGCCGAGGAAGATCGGAGCGACGAAGATGGCGACTTGGTTGAGGAGGATGAGCACGCCGATCGCCGCGATGATCGACAGCAGCACGATGAGGGTGCGCGGCAGCATCCAGCGCTGCTCTGCCTGCTCCGAGATCTGCGGCACGGGCGGCAGCGCCGCCTTCCGCCGCTGCCACGGCCAGCGCATCAGCGGGCGCTCCCATCCTCGACGGGCGCGGCGGCGGGTGCCGGCTGCCGCCCCGTGAAGCCGTCCATGCCCTCGTTGACGCCCAGCGCATCCGCCAGCCGGTCGGCCAGCGCGGACGGCAGCACCTTGATCGCCGGCACCAGGCGCACCGGCGGCGGCAGCGCCAGCAGCGACCGACGGGACTCGATGGCGCCGAGGATCTGGGTGGCGACGCGCGCCTGCGAGAGGATCGGCAGCAGCGCAGGCACCTTCGTGGTGACGCCGTCGAACATGCCCGTGTCGATGTAGAACGGCGCGACGGTGAGTGCCGTGATGGGCGAGCCCTGCTTGCGCAGCTCGGCCCGCAGCGACTCCATGAAGCCGACCGCGGCGAACTTGCTGGCCGCGTAGTCGGTCTGGCCGGCGACGCCGATGAAGCCCGCAGCGCTCGCGACCGTGACGATGCGGCCGCGTCCGGCGTCGCGCATCGCGGGCAGCAGGGCGCGCGTGACGAGGATCGGCGCGATCGCGTTGACGCGCATGGTCAGGTCGATCTGGGCGGGGCTCAGCTCGGTGAGCGGGCGGCCCGAGACGACGCCGGCGTTGTTGATCAGCACGTCGACCGGGCCCAGCATGAGGGTCTCGGCGGCGGCGAGCTCGATCGCGTCGGCGTCCGCGAGGTCGACCTGCACCACCGTGCCCCGCCCGCCCTGCTCGGCGACCTCCTGGCTGACCGACCGCGCCGCGGCTGCGTCGCGATCCCAGATGACGACGTGCGCGCCCTTCCGCGCGGCTCCCAGGGCGACGAGCCGACCGATGCCGCTGCCGCCGCCGGTGATCACGATCGTCGTGCCGGAGCCGATGCGGGTCGCGGCCGTGCCGCGCCTGCCGCCGGCACCCGCGCGCTCAGAGCTGCTGCGCATCCGCCTCCCCTTCCAGTACAGCCTCGATGATGCCCGGTCGCGCCTGCGAGAGCGCTCGGCGGAGGCCGGCGCGATCGCGCACGCGCTCGTAGGGCCAGCCATACGCCGCCGCCAGATGCTCGAGGTCGACCTCGTGCGGGGTGCGCAGCACGCGGGAGAAGTCGTCGGGCGCAGCGCTGCCGGCCACCTCGAGCAGGTCGAAGAGGCTGCCGCCGCGGTCGTTGCCGACGATGATCTGCAGCGGCGGGCGCTCCTCCCCCGGGGGCACGTGCAGGCCGCCGGCGTCGTGCAGCAGGGCGAGGTCGCCGATCAGCAGCCGGGTGAGGCCGGGCTCACCCGTGCGCCGGTGCACGATGGCGATGCCGGATGCGGTGCTGACGGTGCCGTCGATGCCCGCGAGACCGCGGTTGGCTCGGGCCGTCACCGCCTTGGGGCCCGCGAAGGCGTCGAGCTCGCGGATCAGGCGGCTGGCCGCCACCACCAGGCGATCGTGCGGCCAGGTGCGATCCCACACCTGGGTGACGAGCTCGCGGCGGGTGATCGCCGCGCGCCCCTCGGCAAGCTCTGCCTTCGCGTAGGCGGAGCGCGAGAGCTGCGAATCCGGTGCCTTCTCGGCGTCGTGCTCGGCGGCGAGGGCGCGGCCGGCGGCGACCCACCGCTCGATCCACGCGCGACCGATGTCGTCGGCGTCTCGCTCGGCCGGCTCGACCTCGATGCGGCCGGTCAGCACGGTCGTGGCGCCGGTGCCCCGCACGTTGTCCTGCCCGGCGCGGCCGATCACGACCACCTCGACGTCCGGCCGGCGGATGAGCCCGGTCACGGCGCGCGAGAGCGTCGGGTGGCCGAGCACGACGACCCGCCGCACCGCCTCCCCCAGCTGCGCGATGACGTCGCGCCCGTGCGGCACGAGCACGCGGCCGAAGCGGGCGCCGCTGGTGGGCTCGGCGATGAGCGGCGCGCCGATCGCCTCGGCGAGATCGACCGCTGCGGGGCCGGCGTCGGCTCCGGCGATCACGACGGTGGCGGGTGCGGGCCGCAGCGTCGCGGTCGGCATCGGCGGGCGGCCGACGGGATCGACCGGTCGTGCCTGGGCTGGCTCGCCGCCCGAGAGCGGCTCGCGGAAGGCGATGTTGAGCTGCACCGGGCCCGGCTCGGTGTGGGCCTCGTCGCGCCAGCCGAGGGCCGCGCGCACGGCAGCCACCGCGTCGCCCTCGGGATCGTGCAGCGCATCCGCCCCCACGTCGCGCACGATGCGCGCCGCATCGCCGAAGATGCCCGGCTGGCGCGCGGTCTGGTTGGCGCGGACGCCCTGCAGCTCTGCCGGACGGTCGGCGGTGATGGCGATCAGCGGCACGTCGCTGTGGTGCGCCTCGAGCATCGCCGGGTGCAGGTTCGCGAGCGCCGTGCCGCTCGTGACGACGATGGCCGCCGGGGCGCCGCTCTCGCGGGCGAGGCCGAGCGCGAGGAAGGCGGCGCTGCGCTCGTCGATGCGCACGTGCAGCGCGAGGGTGCCCTCGCGGGCACTCCTGGCGGCGGCCAGCGCGATGGCCTGGGAGCGCGAGCCGGGGCAGACGATCAGGTCGGCGACGCCCGCGGCGGCGAGCGAGGCGACCAGGCGGTCGGCGTAGGCGGCAGCCGGCAGGGCCGGCCGTGCCGCCTCAGGCACGGGCGGAGTCGCCGCCATCGCCGGTCGCGCGGTGGCCCTCGCCGTCGACGTCGTCCTCGGCCGCTCCGGCGTCGGGCTTCGCGCCGCGCTTCGGCTTGGGCTTGGGCGCGGGCCGCTGCTCGGGCGCACGGGGCTCGGGGCTCGCCGCGGGCGGCGCCGGGCGCTCGGCCTCGGGCGCTGCGCCGAAGTCCTCGTCGTCGAGCGCGGCCAGCTGCGCCTCGAGGTCGGCGATGCGACGGTCGGTCTCCTCGTCGCTGACGGTGGTCGAGCGCGAGAACGAGGGGTCGTCGTCGGGCGCCATCGGCGGAGCAGAGGCACGCGGCCCCTTGCCCCACGCGAGCCACGCGGCCGCGCCGATCACCGGCAGCACCACGATCAGCACCACCCACAGCACGCGGTTGAGATGGCGGATGCGGCGGTCGTCCGTCACCGTCAGGTCAACGAGGGCGTACACCGTGACCACCAGGGCCAGGATTCCGCCGGTAATGATCCACCGCATGCCCACAGCCTACGTCGGTTCGCTATGGGGCGCTCATAGACTTGGTGCATGGCCCCCTCGATGCGCTACCTGATCGTGCGCGCGCTCCTGTTCATCGTGCCGTTCGCTGTGCTGATGATCGCGAAGGTGCCGTGGTGGCTGTCGATGATCGTCGCGCTCGTGTTCGCGTTCGCCGCCTCGATCGTGTTCTTCTCGCAGCTGCGCGATGCCGCCGCGGCCGACGTGCAGCGGATGCGCGAGGGGCGCAGGCGCGCGGGCGCCGGCCCCGACGACGCGGACGTCGAGGATGCCGCGCTGGGCGAACCCGAGGTGACCGACGGCACCGACGACCCGGACGCATCCGCCCGCCGCTGAGCGGGCTTCAGGCCCCGGGCACGGAGACGAAGCCGGCGGGGCCGCCCCAGATGGCGACGGCGAGACCGACGCCGTAGAGCAGCGCCGTGAGGCCCGTCAGCCCCAGTGCCGTGATCAGGTCGCGCGGTGTGCGCGCCATCACGACGACCACCATCGCCGGTCCGGCCAGCAGCAGCACCGCGAAGACGGCGATGCCGTAGGCGAGCGCATACGAGAACACCCACAGGATCACGAACGGCACCAGCATCAGCAGCACGTAGAGCGCCTTCGAGGGTCGACGGCCGATGAGGGTGGCGAGGCTGCGCTTGCCCGCGGCCCGGTCGGTATCGATGTCGCGGAGGTTGTTGCACAGCATCAGCGCCGCCGAGATGGAGCCGATCGCGACCCCGAGCGCGATCGAGTCGGCGGTGATGCGGCCGATGATCGCGTAGACGGTGCCGATCACCGCGACCGGGCCGAAGAACAGGAACGCCATCAGCTCGCCCAGCGCGAAGTAGCCGTAGGGGCGCTTGCCGCCGGTGTAGCCCCAGGCGGCGGCGATGCAGACGAGGCCGACCAGCAGCAGCCACCAGCGGCCCGAGAGCACGACGACGAGGATGCCGGCGAGCGCGCCGGCGGCGAGGAAGGCGATCGCGACGTTGCGCACCGCGCGCGGCTCGGCCTTGCCCGCGCCCACGAGCCGGCCGGGGCCGACCCGCACCGCGTCGGTGCCGCGCACGCCGTCGGAGTAGTCGTTGGCGAAGTTCACGCCGATCTGCAGGAAGACCGCGAGCGCGAGGCAGGCGAGCGCGATGCCCAAGTGGAAGCCCTGGGCGTTGAACGCTGCGGCACTGCCGAGCGCGACGGGTGCGATCGCCATGCCGAGCGTGCGGGGCCGCGATGCGGCGACCCAGTCGCGGGCGGTCGCTGGGCTGGGCGCGGTGCCGGCGACCTGCGCGCGCTTGGCAGGGTTGCCGGATCGAGGAGAGGCCATCGCCTCGATGCTAGCCGCGCCGGAAACGCAACGGCTATTCGGCGCCGATGTGCACAAATCGCGCGCATCCGCGCGGCATGGCCGTTGGATCCGTGTCAGCCGAAGAGGCCGCGGCGGCGCCGCTCCTGCGTGCGGCTGGCCACCAGCCGGCCCAGCCGCTTGCGGTCGGGCTTGCCGGATGCGGTGGTCGGCATCACCGAGACCGTCACCAGGTGGTTGGGCCTGGCGGGCTTGCCGAGCGCGTTCGCGACCGCCGCGCGGATCTCGGCCAGCGAGGGCTTGAGCGTCGTCACCACCGCCGGCACCTCGCCCCACTCCGGGTGCGGCGCCGCGACCACGACCGCGTCGGGCGCGAACACCTGCACCACGTGCTCGATGGCGGCGAGCGAGATCTTGATGCCCCCGGAGTTGATGACGTCGTCGATGCGGCCGGAGACCTGCAGCGTGCCGCCGATCAGGGAGCCGGCATCACCGGTCTTGTACCAGCGGGTGCCGGCGCCGTCGGTGTGGAAGCGCTGCTCGGTGAGCGCCGCGTCCTCGTAGCCGTCGGCGAGCTGCGGGCCGGAGATCTCGATCTGGTCGGTGAGCCGCACCTTGACGTCGCGCAGCGGCCTGCCGTCCCAGACGCATCCGCCGACGGTCTCGGTCGCGCCGTAGGTGCGTGTGATGCGCCAGCCCAGCCGCGCGGCGCGCTCGATCAGCCCGAAGGGGGCGCGCTGCCCGCCCAGCAGGATGCGGTCGAGGCGCGCGACGGGCGCGATGAACGAGCGGTCGAGCATCGCCGCGTCGACCAGCCGCGCGAGCTGCGTCGGCACCAGCGAGGTGTACTTGCGCTCATGCTCGAGGCTCTGCACCGCCTCGACGAAGGCCTCGGCGGTGAACGCGCCGGCGGTGCGCACGAGCGGTGCCCCGCTCACCTCGTTGCGCCAGATGACGTTCATGCCGGCGATGTAGTGGTCCGGCAGCGCGAGCACCCACTGGCCGGGCGCGCCGAGCCGGTCGATCGCCGCGTCGGTCGAGGCTGCGATCGCCTCGTCAGAGAGCACGACGCGCTTGGGCACGCCGCTGGATCCGCTGGTCTCCACGACCACTCCCACGGTGCACCTCCTTGTCGCGCTGCGCTTGCTTCAGTCTGCTCTGGTCATCCGGTTGACGCCTGCGGCGTCAGTACTGCCACGGGTACGGCGACCAGTCGGGCTCCCGCTTCTCCAGGAACGAGTCTCGCCCCTCCACGGCCTCGTCGGTGCCGTAGGCGAGTCGCGTCGCCTCACCGGCGAAGATCTGCTGCCCCACGAGCCCGTCGTCCACCGCGTTGAAGGCGAACTTCAGCATGCGGATCGCCGTCGGGCTCTTCGTCAGGATCTCCCGCGCCCAGTCGATCGCCGTCGCCTCGAGCTCGTCATGGGGGACGGATGCGTTGATCGCGCCCGCCTGCAGGGCGCGGTCGGCGCTGTACTCGCGGGCGAGGAAGAACACCTCGCGCGCGAACTTCTGCCCGGTCTGGCGCGCCATGTAGGCGCTGCCGTAGCCGGCGTCGAACGAGCCGACATCCGCATCCGTCTGCTTGAAGCGCGCGTGCTCGCGGCTGGCGATCGTGAGGTCGCAGACGACGTGCAGCGAGTGGCCGCCGCCGGCCGCCCAGCCGGGGACGACGGCGATGACGACCTTCGGCATGAAGCGGATCAGCCGCTGCACCTCGAGGACGTGCAGGCGGCCGCTCCTGGCCGGGTCGATGCCCTCGGCCGTCTCGGAGTCGGCGTACTTGTAGCCGTCGCGCCCGCGGATGCGCTGATCGCCGCCCGAGCAGAAGGCCCAGCCGCCGTCCTTCTCGCTCGGCCCGTTGCCCGTCAGCAGCACGACGCCGACGCGGCTGTCCTGCCGCGCGTCGTCGAGCGCGCGGTAGAGCTCATCGACCGTGTGCGGGCGGAAGGCGTTGCGCACCTCGGGCCGGTCGAAGGCGATGCGGGCGATGCGGCCGTCGCGCGAGCGGTGCACGGTGATGTCGTCGTAGCCGGGTGCCGCATCGGCCCACTCGGCGGGGTCGAACAGGGGCGAGATGGTCACCCGGCCAGCCTAGCGAGCGGCGCGCGCACGGTGCAGCGGCTCACTCCACCACCGGGCACGGATCGCTTGGGACCCCGTAGTCGTCGAGCGACGCGCACAGCCACTCCGTCAGCGCGCCCGTCTCATCCCGCATGATGCGCATGCGCGCGTCGAACCACTGGCTGTTCATCTCGGAGCCGGCCATCAGCTGCACGCTCACGTCGATCGAGCTGTCGTTCGCGAGCTGCACCCACGTGCCGCCGCCGTACACGACCTCGAAATCGGTGGCGATCGAGCAGTCCGGCTCCTCCTGGCACTGCGCGGCGACGGCCACGCCGACCTCGCCCGCGTGCGCCGCCACCGCTGGCGCGAGCTGCACGTCGAAGTACGTCGCGGTGGGGGTCGCCTCGTCGCCGTCGACCGTGAAGGGCTCGCTGGAGGTGCGCAGGATCTCGTCGCTCGCGTCATCGAAGGCATAGCTGCCGGGGTAGAGGTGGACGGGCGTCGTGAACGGGATCGGGAAGCCTGCGATCTGCGCCCTGACGGATGCGGAGAACGTCTGCACCATCACGCGTTCTGCGAGCGAGGTGGTCAGCCGCCAGCCGCCGTCTGCGCGCTCGGCGTCGAGCGTGCGGGTGACCTCGTCTCGGCCGATCTCGTAGCTCACCTGCACGGTGCCCGCGTCGCCGTCGATGTGCAGCATCAGCACCTCTGGAACCTCGATGCGGTCGGCCGACTGCAGCACCGCATCCGGGATGTCACCTGCCGAGCGCGGCAGCGGCACCATCGCGGTGGCGTCGCCCGCGCGACCCTCGGCGATCGCGGTCAAGTATTCGATCGCGGCGGCGCGCAGGCTGTCGGCATCGGCGCTTGCCGCGGCGCGCTCGGCGAGCTGCAGCCCGCCCGGGATCGCCGCGCCCACGATCGCACCGACCACGGCGCCGATCAGCACGTGGCGCCAGCTCAGGCCGGCGCGGCGCGGGCTCTCGAGCGCGTCGGATGCGTCGGGCTCGGCCGTGTGCTCGGGACGCTCGGTCGTCGGCTGCGGGTCGGGGCGCGCGGGAGCGTCGACCTCTGCGGGCATCTCGAACTCCGGCATCGACGGCGGCACAGGCTCATCATGGCGCGAACCGCGAGCGCACGACAGAGCTCGCGCAGGATCGTTGCCGAAGGGTTGCACCAGCCGCCTCAGAGCGTGCAGCCGTGCAGCTCCTCCGCGCTCGCGCCGGGCTCGCCGCACAGCCACTCGGCAGGTGCGCCGTCGTCGTCGAGGATCGCGCGCAGCCGCACGTCGAACCACTGCGTGTCCTGCCCGTCGAGCGCCATGATCGGCACCACCAGGTCGATGGCGCCCGTGTCGGCATCGGCGTCGACCGGGTAGGGCTCGCCCACCGGCAGCAGCCGCAGCCCGTAGCCGACCGGGCAGCGGGCGCGCAGCTGGCAGTCGGCGACCGTGTCGAGCGCGAGCTCGGTGGCATAGTCGCGGATGCGCGGCACGACTCCGGCGGTCACGTACGGCGCGGTCGGGGTGCCGGGGTCGCCGTCGACGACGAACTCATCGCCGCCGGAGAGGAAGAAGAGGCCGGCGAACGCGTCGATGCGGTAGCTGCCCGGGTAGAGCAGCACCGGCGCGGCACCGTCGAGCGGCACACCGGCCACCTGCACGCGCGCGATGGGATCGCTGAAGGTGACGTCGGCGACCTCCGCGAGCGACGTCCGCAGCCGCCACTCGCCCTCGACGAGCCGCGCCTCCAGCGCGCGGAACACCTCGATGCCGCCCACGCGATAGCGCACATCGGCCGAGCCGCTGACGCCGTCGACCTGCACGAGCTGCACCGTGTAGTCGGTGATCGGGGTCGCGGACTGCAGCACCGCATCCGGAGCCACGCGACCGCTGCCGCGCACCGGCGCCAGCCCGGTCGCGACGCCCGCGCGGCCGTTGGCGATGGCCGTGAGGTACTCGAGCGCGACCGAGCGCAGATCCTCGACCTGCGCGCCGGCCGCGGAGTCGTCGAGCGACTGCAGCGCCACCGGGATCGCGCCGCCTGCCAGCACACCGACGAGGCCCGCGATCAGCAGCTGGCGCCAGCCGAAGCGCCGCCGCGCGGTCGCCGTATGGAGAGGGTCCGACTCGAGCGGGCCGGCACTGAGGGGGTCGGCGGAGTCTGTGCCGAGGCCGTCTGAGGCGGGATCGATCGGCGAGGAGCCGGTCGATCCGGGCCGAACGGAGCCCTCCGCCCGTGGCGGCATCTCGAACTGCGGCATCGCCGTCGACACACTGCGATTGTGGCCCTCGTGCGGGCGCGGCGGAAGAGGCGACTTCGCGGGCGAGTCAGGCCTCGCAGGCGACGGGCTCCTCGCCCTGGCTGCCGAGCCCGCTGCACGATGCGTCCATCACGCCGCCGAGCTCGTCGAGCAGGATCACCACCTGCACGACCACCTGCTCGTTGAACGAGCCGCTCTGGGCGATCAGCGGCACCTGGATGAACAGCAGGCGGGTGGGATGGTCGCCCATCCACTGGGCCGCGCCATCGGCGCGCACGGTCGCGGTGTCGGGCCAGACGCACGCGCCAGAGTCGGCACACGCCTCGGCGTAGACGAGCGCCCGAGCGGTCGCGTCGTCGAGCATCGTCTGCGACAGCCGCACGCTCGCGGCCAGCTCGGTGTCGGTGGTCGGGATGCCGTCGATCGCGAAGCCCTCATCGACGCTCTGGTAGATGGATCGCTCGATGCTGTCGAGCCGGTACCAGCCCGGGTAGAGCTGCAGCGGCACCGGGTAGCCGAGCTCGACACCCGCGACGGTCGGGATGATGACACCGCTGAAATCCGACAGGCGCGGCTGCTCGAGCAAGGAGGACGTGAGCTGCCACTCGCCGTCCACGCGCTGGGCGTCGAGCAGGCGCGAGATGACAGCGGTGCGCAGCCGGTAGCGCACCTGCACGACGCCGGTGTCGCCGTCGGCGAGCGCGTGCACGACCTCCGGCTGATCGATGCGCGTCGCCGACTCGAGCACGGCATTCGGCGCGACGGGCACCGAGCGGGCGGGCGGCACGAGCGCGCTCGCGGCCTCAGCGTCGCCGGCCGCGATCGCCGCCAGGTAGCGCTCGGCGAGCCCGCGCAGCTGCTCGGTCTGCGCTGCCGCCGCCGTGCGCTCGGCGCTCTGCAGGCTCAGCGGGATCGCGACGCCGACGAGCGCGCACACGAGACCGACGATCGCGAGCTGCCGCCAGCCGAAGCGGCGGCCGCCCACCTCGGTGCGCGGCGGCTCGGTCGGCTCGCCGAGTGGCCGACCCGGGGCCGCCGGCTCGGCAAGGTGCCGGCTCGATCGCGGATCACCCGGCCCGCCGAGATGCTCCGCGTCGGGAGTGGGAACGCCGTCATCGCCGTGCGCTGCAGGCCGGGCAAGCGCTGCAGGAGGCATGGCGAACTGCGGCATCTCCTGCGGCACGTCCTCGGGCATGCGGCCATCCTGGCCGATCGGCGCGACCGACCGCGTCGCGAGCCAGGATCGTTGCCGAATGGTGATGGGCTGCGGCAGGGCAGCCCATGGATCAGACCGGGGTCGAGAGCGCCTCGAGGAAGCCCCAGCCGAACGAGGTCGCTGCGGCGAAGAGCACGAGGAATGCGAGACCGAGGGCGGCTCCGAACACGCCCGTGCGTCGCCCATCCGCCGTGGTCGCGCCCAGGACGCCGCACACCACACCGACGAAGCCGACGAGCGAGGCGAGGATGACGACCACCACGAGCATCGGGAACTCGCCGGGCTTCGGCGCGAAGAGGTAGCTGAACTGCTGCACCAGCGAGACCACCTGCAGGATGACCGCAGCCGCCAGCAGCCACAGCGAGGCAGGGCCGAGCCGGGCGCGGCGGCGGTGCTTCGCCGAGCGCGCCGGGGCGGGGCGACGGTCCGGCTCGGCGAGCTGCAGTTCTTCGATCACGCTGCGATGGTACGAACCGAACGCGTGCGCGCCTGGGAGGCGCGCCACCGCATCCGCTACTGGAGCAGGCCGAGCGCGAAGCCGATGATGAGGAAGACCACCGGGTTCGAGATGACGAGCAGCCCGCCGGCGATCGCCGCCATCGTCAGGTTGGCGGAGCCGCGCTTCACCGACGCCGTGATCGCGAATGCCAGGCCGAGCAGCGTGATGATGCCCCAGACCGGCAGCAGCCAGACGACGAGGCCGTCGAGGTCGATCCATGAGACGCCGATCGCGAGCAGGAAGCTCGCGCCGCAGAGGGCCGCGGCGACCAGGGCGAGGATGCCCCAGACCGGGTTGCGCCGGCGGGTCTTGGCGCGCGTATCGATCACCCAGGGCAGCTCGGTCACGCACCGATTCTGGCAGGCGTGCGAGCATGGGCGCGTGGACCTCGCCTACGAACGGCTCGCCGACCGCATGCACGTGGTGTCGCTGCCGCTGGCGACGCGGTTCCGGGGGGTGGAGTCGCGCGAGGTGGCGCTGTTCCCGGGCGCGGCAGGCTGGGGCGAGTGGAGCCCGTTCCTGGAGTACGAGCCGGAGGAGGCCGCGCGCTGGCTGCGGGCTGCGCTGGAGGACGCCGACCTCGAGCGGCCGGCGCTGCTGCGCACGACGGTGCCGGTGAACGCGACGCTGCCGGCGGTGGCGCCGTCGGCCGTTGCGGGGGTGCTCGCCCGCTACGACGGCTGCCGCACCGTGAAGGTGAAGGTGGCCGAGCGCGGGCAGGTGCTCGAGGACGACGTGGCGCGGGTGGCCGAGGTGCGGGCGCTGCTGCCTGACGTGCGCATCCGCGTGGACGCGAACGGCGGCTGGGGCGTCGACGAGGCCGAGACGGCGGTGCGCGCGCTCGAGCACTTCGACCTCGAGTACGTCGAGCAGCCGTGCGCGAGCGTGCCGGAGCTGGCCGAGCTGCGCTCGCGGCTGCGCCGGCTGGCGATCCCGATCGCGGCCGACGAGTCGGTGCGCAAGGCCTCCGATCCGCTGCTGGTCGCCCGCGCGGGTGCCGCCGACGTGCTGGTGGTGAAGGCGCAGCCGCTCGGCGGCGTCCGGGCGGCGCTGGCGATCGTCGCGGAGGCCGGACTGCCGGCGGTCGTCTCGAGCGCACTGGATTCGTCCGTGGGGCTGTCGATGGGCGCGGCGCTCGCCGGGGCGCTGCCGTCGCTCCCCTACGACTGCGGGCTCGGCACCGGCGCGCTGCTGGCCGCCGATGTGACGCCGTCGCCGCTGGTGCCCGTCGGCGGCTCGATCTCCGCCGACCGCGTGGCGCCCGACCCCGCGCTGCTCGCCGCCCACGCCGCGGCACCGGAGCGCGTCGCCCACTGGCGCGAGCGCCTGGCCGCCTGCCTGCCGCACCTCTGACGCGCGGGCCAGCCGCGGGCCGACGCGTGCGCGCCGACAGGGCTCCCGGCGCGTGCCGCAGCCAACCAGCGAAACCGGTTCGCGACCGGATAGTCCGATCACCCCACGCTCTGACCGGTTGGCCGAGGGCACGCTCTCCACACCCCTATCGCGACGCACCGCGCGGACAACGCGAGTGCCTGAAGATGCGTCGATGGATTTCCTGATCTGGCTGAGCACTGTCGGCGGCGTCTGCACCACGGCGACCGCACGGGAGCACGCCGATGCCCGCGAGCTGCAGCAGATGCAGAAGGACGGCGCGCTCTGGGTGCCGCTGCGAGGGTGGGTCGCTCTCGACGGCATCCGCAACGACGTGACGCGTTCCCTCGAGCTGGGCGGGGTCGTCACATGCGCGAGCGCGTTCGGCGCTCACGGCCTCTGGACGCCGCACGGCGACCACGACCTACACATCCGCGTCCATCGAGAGACGCACAGCGCGCGCCTCAATGCCACGGCCCGCAAGAAGGGGGTTCGCGTGCATCGGCTGCTCAGCCGTCTTCCGGAGCGCCGGCCGTGGGACGGGGTGGACGGCATCCTCACCTCGCTCGCGGTGGCGTCGAGATGCCTCTCCGCGAGCGACGTGCTCGCCGCCGCGGATGGCGCGCTGCAGCAGGGAAAGCTGCAGCGTGACGTCCTCGCGGCGATGTCGGATCAGCTTCCGAAGGTTCTCAGCCGCACGCTCGCCCGGGCTCCGAACTTTCGGGCTCCGGCACGGAGTCGACGTTCGCCGCCATGCTGCGACGCGCCGGCATCCGCTTCGTGCAGCAGCCCGAGCTGCTTCCCGGCGAGTTCACCGACTTCCTGATCGGGAAGTCACTCGTGGTCGAGATCGACTCGCTCGCGTGGCACGGCTCGCGCGAGCAGATGGCGAACGACCGCCGGCGCGACGCCGAGCTGACCGCGCTCGGCTACCGCATCCTCCGCTTCACGTACGAGCAAGTCATGTTCGAGCCGGAGCTCGTGCTCGACATCGTGCTCGGCCTCGTGCGGCGAAACGTGCACGAACGCGCGCCCTTCCGCTCGGCGGCGTAATCGTCAACCGGTGAGCGCGACATCCGACCGGATAGTCCGGTCGACATCGGAGCTCTCGGGTCGACGAAGCCGCTGCTCAGGCGGGCGCAGGCCGACGGGCCGGCGCCGTGCGGATCAGAGGCCGCTGTAGGCGTGCAGGCCGGCGAAGAACTGGTTGACGATCGTGAAGTTGAAGATGATCGCGGCGAAGCCGATGATCTGCAGCCACGCCGAGCGCGAGCCGCGCCAGCCGCGCGTCGCCCGTGCATGCACGTAGCCGGCGTAGACGACCCAGATCACGAAGGTCCAGACCTCCTTGGTGTCCCAGCCCCAGTAGCGGCCCCAGGCGTGCTCCGCCCAGACCGCGCCCGCCATGAGCGTGAACGTCCAGAGGATGAAGCCGATCACGCCGACCCGATAGGCGAGATCCTCGAGCTGCGCCGACGCGGGCAGCGACCGCAGGAAGCCGTTGTCGCGCCTGTCCTTGATCAGCTGCAGGATGCTCAGCCCGGTGCCGAGACCGAAGAAGCCGGTCGCGAGCGTCGCCACGAACACGTGGATCACCAGCCAGTACGACTGCAGCGCCGGCGGCAGCGGCGTCGGCGCCACGTAGTAGTTCACGGTCGCGACACCGAGGAAGACGGTCGCGAGACCGGTGAAGAAGACGCCGAGGAAGTTGAGGTCCTTCCACAGCCGCGACAGCACGAAGACGCCGACCATCACGGCGATCCCGGTGATCGCGAACTCGTACATGTTCGACCAGGGCACGCGGCCGGCAGCCAGCCCTCGCAGTATCGCGCCGCCCAGGTGCAGCGCCCACGCGAGCACCGTGAGCGTGAAGCCGATGCGCGCACCGCGGCCGGCAGCGGCGATGGGTGCGGTGGCGGATGCGTCGCCGCGGCCCGGTGCCGACGACGCGGGCGTCGACGAGCGGCCGGGCACCGCTGCGCCCGCGACCGAGGCGGCGGCTCCTGCGCCCACCAGCTCACGCGACTCCGCAGGGGCCGCCTTCACCGACGAGCGGCGTGCGGCGTCGACCGCGTAGGCGAGGAACGCCAGCGTGTAGACCGCCATCGCCGAGTAGACGAGCAGCAGCGAGTAGGAGTCGAGTTCAGCAGCGGGCACGGGACGATTCTACTCTCGTGTCCCCGTGCCGCCCGAGGCGCCGGTGGAGCCTGCCGAACCCGCGTCGTCGGCCGCGACGCCGGACCCGGTGGCCGTCGGGCGCCCGACCTCGGGGGCCGCGACGCCGGTCCCGGCGGCAGTCGGGCGCCCGAGAGCGGGGTCACCGGCGCGGCCCGCGTCGGCGGCAGCCGCCCCATCGCCGGCCAGGCGCTTCGCCAGGTCGTCGACCGCGCGCTCGAGCGTCGGGTCCTCCCCGCGCGCGAGCCCAGCGAGCTCGAGCCGGCCGCCCGCGACCTTGACCCACAGCCGACGGCGAGGGATGAGCAGCGAGCCCAGCAGCGACACGAGGATGGTCACGGCGATCCAGAACACCGCCGTCTGCGTGTAGTCGACGTGCACGTCGATGACGCCGTAGCGCCGCACATCCTCGAAGGTGATCGTGCCGAGCCCGCCCGGGATGTCGACCGTCTGCCCGGGCGCGAGCATGAGCGCGTCGGTGCCCGAGTCGCCGCCGGCGATCTGCGTCATCTCGTCGGTCTCGAGCGCGTACACCGAGCGCGGCACGCCGGCGTCCAGGCCGAGGTCGCCGGTGAAGGCCTGCAGCGACAGCACCGGGTTCGCCAGATCGGGGTAGATCGAGGTGAACGCGCCCGATTCGAGCTGCCCGGTGGTCGGGTAGAAGAAGCCGCGCAGCCCCAGCTGCTCGGCGAGCCCGTCCGGCAGCTTCATCACGCCGAGGCTCGTCATGTTGTCGTCCTGCGCGAGGAAGGGCGTGTACTCGTCGTAGACGACCTCGCCCTCGGCATCGCGCACCGAGATGCGCGGCGCGTAGCCGTTCGAGATCAGGTAGAGGTCGGCGCCGTCGACGTTCAGCGGCTCGTTCACCTTGATCTGCGCCTCGCGCGAGACGCCGTCCTCGGTGACGGACACGTGGGCGGTGAAGTCGAGCGGCGCACCGATCGCGTTGAGGTTCTCGGTCTCGTAGACCACGTCGAGGTCGTCGAGCTGCACCGAGAACGGCGCGAGCGAGGCGTCGTCGAACCACTGCCCCGAGTCGAAGGTGTCGTAGCTCGAGAGCGTGTTCGCGAAGCTGCGCCCCTCGACGACCAGCCGCTGCCCGTTGTAGCCGAAGCCCGAGCCGAGCCCCACCACCAGGATCATCGCCAGCAGCGCGATGTGGAAGAGCAGGTTGCCGCTCTCGCGCAGGTAGCCGCGCTCGGCCGAGATCGACTCGCCGTAGCGGGCGGTGCGGTAGCCCAGCTTGCGCAGCGCGCCTTCGGCGCGGTCGAGGTCGGATGCGTCGCCCGGCACGGTCTGGAAGCCCACCAGCCGCGACAGTCGGGCCGGGGTGCGCGGCGGCTTCGCGCGCATGGCCCGCCAGTGGTGCGCGAGGCGCGGGACGACGCATCCGACCAGGGACGTGAACAGCAGGATGTAGATGGCCGAGAACCACGGGCTGCCGTAGACGTCGTGGAGCGAGAGCGCGTCGTAGAACCAGACCAGGTCGGGGTTGTCGGCGCGCACCTGGATGACGCCGTTGGGGTCGCTGGAGCGCTGCGGCACGAGGCTGCCGGGGATGGCGCCGACCGCGAGCAGCAGCAGCAGCACGATCGCGGTGCGCATGGAGGTGAGCTGCCGCCAGAGGAAGCGCAGCCAGCCGACGATCCCGAGCTTCGGTCCGCTGCCCGAGCGGGGCTCGGGGGCCGGCGCGTCGACGTGGTCGCCCGGGCGCATCGGATCGTTCGCCGACGCGGTGTCGGCGGCCGAGGCGGCGTCGGGCCCGGGGCTAGATGACGGTGACAACGGAGGCGATCCATCCCTGGAGCGATTGCATGATGGCGTTCCATGCGCCGGTGACCATGAGCAGGCCGATGAGGATGAGCATCGCGCCGCCGGCGATGTTGACGGCGCGGATGTGTCGGCGCAGCCACGCGACCGCGCCGCCCGCCCAGCCAAGGCCCAGCGTGATGAGCAGGAAGGGGATGCCGAGCCCCAGCGCATAGGCCAGGCCGAGGATGCCGCCCTGCCAGGCGCTGCCGGTGGTGACCGTGAGCGCGCTGATGGCGGCGAGCGTCGGGCCGGAGCACGGGGTCCAGCCGAGTGCGAAGACGACGCCGACGACGGGCGCCGCCCACATGCCGCCGGACTTGACCTGCTGCGGCTTCCAGATGCGCTGCATGAAGGAGAACTGGCCGACGAAGACCAGCCCCAGCACGATCAGCACGACGCCGAGGATGCGCACCAGCAGATCGGCGTATTGCAGCAGGAACGCGCTCGCTGCGCCGACGACCGCGGTGCCGAGCACGAACACGAGTGTGAAGCCGGCGATGAACAGTGAGACGCCCGCGATCAGGCGGCCGCGGCCGCCGTCCTTGCCGACGAGCGAGCCGACGAGGCCCAGGTAGCCCGGCACGAGCGGCAGGATGCACGGGCTCGCGAAGGAGATCAGGCCCGCCAGCAGCGCGATCGGCACCGACACCAGCAGCTGTCCGCTCAGCACCGCGCCCGCCGGATCGAATGCCATGGCGTCGAATGCCGCCGCGTCGAATGCGGCGATCGGCGCGAGCGCGGTCAGCGCGGGAGAGGCGAGGCTCACCGCTCGAGCTCCTCCCGCAGCAGCGTCGAGAGGATGCTGGTGTCGGTCACCGCGCCCGAGACGCGGGCGGCGACGCGGCCCTCGGCGTCGAGCACGATCGTGGAGGGCACCGCGTTCGGCGCCACGATGCCGGTGAAGGCGAGCTGCGCCTGCGCGCTCTCGTCGTCGAGGATCGACGGGTACTCGATGCCGAACTGCTCGTCGAAGGTGGCGGCCTGCGCCGCACCGTCGCGCACGTTGACGCCCAGGAAGTCGACCCGGTCGCCGTACTCGGCGTGCAGCTCGGCGAGCACGGGCGCCTCGACGCGGCACGGCGGGCAGGCGGCGTACCAGAAGTTGACGAGCGTGACGCCGTCGAGCGAGGCGGAGTCGAAGTCGCCGCCGGCCACGAGCGGGCCGGAGAAGGGCTCCGGCGCGCGGCGCTCGGCGACATCCGGGAACTCGGTCACGAAGCCGTCGCCGGCGATGTAGCCGGCGTCGCCGACGCCGCCCGCGACGCCGTCGGTCGACGAGCAGGCCGAGAGGGCGAGCACGGCGACGACCGTGGCCGACAGCGCGGCCGCGACCCGACGCATCCGCCCGGCCCTCACACCGCCCCCGTGTCGATCGCATCCACCGAGGCGGCGGGCTCGACGTAGTCGATCTCGGTGAAGCGGCCGTCGACCAGCGCGAACGAGGTGATGGAGGAGAGCTGGCAGCGGCGCGTGCGCGGGTCGTGCCAGAGGCGCTTGCCGGCGATGTCGAGGTGGGCCATCCAGATGGGCGACTGGTGGCTGACCATCACGATGTCGCCGTCGTCGCCGGATTCCTCGAGCTCGTCCCAGGCATCCTCCATGGCCGCGCGCACCCGCTGCGCGATCGCCTTGTAGGGCTCGCCCCACGAGGGGCGGAAGGGGTTGCGCAGCAGCGGCCACGACGCCGGGTGCGCCAGCGCCCCGGAGGCCTCGAAGGTCTTGCCCTCGAACGAGTTCGTGGGCTCGATGATGCGGTGCTCGGTGCGGATGTCCAGGTCGAACGCGTCGGCCCAGTGCTCGGCCGACTGCTGCGCGCGCTCGAGCGGGCTGGCGGCGAGCCGCACGACGGGGCGGGCCGTCTCGCCGGTCGCGAGGTGCTCGGCCGCGAGCGCCGCCATGCGGTGGCCGCGCTCGGAGAGGAAGTAGCCGGGCAGCCGGCCGTACAGCACGCCCTCCGGGTTGTGCACCTCGCCGTGGCGCACGAGATGGAGGCGACGAGCGGGCATGGCGTTCATCGTACCGGCGGATCCTATGGACGCAGGCCCGGCAGAATGGTTCCCATGCCCCTGCTCGTGCCGCTGCTGCTCGCGCTCACCGTGGTGCTCGCAGCGACCATGCTGTGGGTGTGGGCGGGCTCGATCGCGCACGTGCGGCACGGGCTGCCGGTCGCGCTCGGCGTCGCGGCGCTCGCCGCGGCCGGGCTGTGGCTGCTGCTGGCCTCAGAAGCGACGGATGCGGTGCCGGCCTGGCTGGGCTGGGTGCTGCTGGCGGCCTCCGCCGTCGCGCTCGTCGGCGGCTGGATCGGCCTCGCGAAGTGGGGCGTGCCCCAGCGTCGGTAGGATCGTGGCCGTGACTCAGCGGACTCTCATCAACGACCTCGCATCGCTCCCCGACGGCCCCGTGAAGGTGGCCGGATGGGTCGAGACGGTGCGCGACCAGAAGCGCGTGCAGTTCGTGATCCTGCGCGACGAGTCGGGCGCCGCCCAGCTCGTGAACCCTGTGAACGAGGAGACGGCTGAGACGGCCGCCCAGATCTCGGCGCTCATGCACGGCTCGTTCATCACCGTCGAGGGCGACCTGAAGGCCGACGAGCGGGTGAAGCTCGGCGGGCTCGAGGTGAAGGTGCGCTCGCTCACGGTCGAATCGGTGGCCAAGGACTCCCCCATCGCCGACGACTCGTCGATCGACAAGCGCCTCGACTGGCGCTTCCTCGACCTGCGCCGCCCCGAGGCGCAGCTGATCTTCCGCGTGCAGACCACGATCGAGCACGCGATGCGCCAGCACTGGGTCGACGAGGGCTTCATCGAGCTGCACACCCCGAAGCTGATGGCGACGGCCTCGGAGTCGCGCGCCGAGCTGTTCGAGGTGCCCTACTTCGAGACCACCGCCTACCTCGCGCAGTCGCCGCAGCTGTTCAAGCAGATGGCGCAGTCGGCGGGCTTCGGCAAGATCTTCGAGGTCGGCCCGGCCTTCCGCGCCGACCCCTCGTTCACGAGCCGCCACGCGACCGAGTTCACCTCGGTCGACAGCGAGATCTCGTGGATCGACTCGCACGAGGACGTCATGCAGCTGCACGAGACGCTGCTGACGAAGGCGGTCGCGGCCGTCGTCGAGCGCCACGGTGCTGCGATCAAGGAGCACTTCGACATCGACCTGCAGGTGCCGACGATGCCGTTCCCGCGCATCACGCATGCCGAGGTGAAGGCGATCGTCGAGGCGCGCGGCCACACGATCGAGCGCGCCGACGGCGACCTCGACCCCGAGGCCGAGCGGCAGATCTCGCAGCACGTCAAGGACGAGCTGGGCCATGACTTCGTGTTCGTGACCGAGTATCCCGCCGGCGTGCGGCCGTTCTACCACCTGCGCCCCGAGGGCCGGCCGGAGGTGACGAACTCGTACGACCTGATCTACAACGGCGTCGAGATCTCCACCGGCGCGCAGCGCGAGCACCGCGTCGACGTGCTCGAGGCGCAGATCGCGGAGAAGGGCATGGACGCGGTCGAGCTCGAGGAGTACCTCGACTTCTTCCGCTACGGCGTGCCCCCGCACGGCGGCTTCGGCATGGGCCTGGCGCGCGTGGTGATGCTGATGCTGGGCCTCGGCTCGATCCGCGAGACGACGTTCCTCTTCCGCGGGCCGAACCGCCTCACGCCGTAAGGCGGGAGCGGATGCGGTCGGCCAGCTTCTCGGGGTCGACCCGCCACGAGGAGTGCGGCCGTCCGTCGATCAGCACGACGGGGATGTCGTCGGACCAGCGCTCCTCGAGCGCGGCATCGTCGAGGATCGACACCTCGGTCATCGTCACGCCCTCGAAGCCGGCGACGACGCGCTCGACGACGGGTCGCGCCTCATCGCAGAGGTGGCAGCCGGGCTTGCCGATGAGCGTGATCTCGACCATGCCGCCAGCCTAGGCCTCGCGCGTCCTGTCGAACCGCTCGTCCTGCGGCAGGAAGCCCGCGGAGCGGTAGGTGGCCACCGCCGCGACGCGCGCGCTCTCGGTGCACACCTGCGCGCTCGATGCGCCCAGCTCGCGCAGGGCGGCCGCCGCTGCCAGCGTGATGGCGCGGGCGTGGCCGCGGCCGCGGTGCGCGGCGTGCACGCCCATCGGCTCGATCACGCCTGGCCTGCCGGCTCCTGCCGACCACGCGATGATGCCGGCAGCCGCCTCGTCGCCGTCGAACCCGAGCAGGCAGCGCGCATCCTCGAACGGGGTGCCATCGGCCATCGCGTACCAGCGCTCGTCGACCGCGGCCGAGGTGTCGAACGCTGAGCGCTGCACCGCCGCCCACGCGGAGACCAGCGCTGCATCGGTGCCGTCGACCGCGACGATGCGCAGAGGATGCCCACCCGCGGTTCGCTCGACGGGCTCGGTGAGATCGCGCTCGAGTGGCGTCCACGGCTCGCCGACCGCCCAGCCGGCTGCATCCAGCCGCGCGTCCAGCAGCGCCCCGTTCGGCACCTCGACCGCGACTGCGCTCGCCGGCAGCACGCCCCGCTCGGGGTGCACGATGTCGCCGGCCATCGCATCCGCGAGCGTCGCATCCGCTCGCATATCGGGCGCTGTCGTGACTCGCAGCTGGTCGGCGCCGTCGAGCAACCCGACGGCGACCAGGCGGCCATCCGCGTGCCAGGTGCGCACCGCATCCGCGGTCCTGTCCGTGCCCAGGCGCCAGAACCAGCCGATGTCGCCGGGGTGCAGCTGCAGCGGCTCAGCGCTGCACTGCCAGGACGCCAGCTGCCGCACAGCCTCGGGCAGCTGGTCGGGATCAGGGGTCGCCAGATCGATCGCCATGCTGCGATTCCATCACGGCACGCCGGCGGCGAGGGTCGCCCGAGCCCAGGGACGACAGAGGCCGGGCACCTGCGAATGCAGGCCCCGGCCGCTGGTGCAACCGACTACTTGCGGTTGCGGCGCTGGTGGCGCGTCTTGCGAAGCAGCTTGCGGTGCTTCTTCTTCGACATGCGCTTGCGACGCTTCTTGACCACAGAACCCATTGAGGTTCCTCACTTCCGATAGAGATTGCTCGTCGACGCTGCCCGGTCGCCCTCGCCGGAAGGCGACTCGACACAGCGCAGGGAAAACGCTCGGGTCATCCTACCGGAATACGGCCGTGCGCCGCATATCGGGTGCTTGCCGACGGTCAGTCGAGCTTCGCGTCGTCGCCCTCGCGCGCGGGGCGCTCATCATCTCCGAGCTCGCCGAGCGGCGCCTCGTCGCCGGTGCGACGCCGGCTGCGCGCATCGTCGATGCGCTGCGACGCGCGCGACTGCATCTCGTAGAGGCGATCCTGCACGTCGTGGATGCGGTCGCGCGCCTCCTGCATGCGCTCCTGCAGATCGTGCACGCTCTCGGCCGCCCGGCGGCCCAGGGAAGCACCCACCGGAGCGGGGTGCTCGACCCGCTCGCCCACGCGCGCGAGCGCCTGCTCCGCGGCGACGCGGGCCTGCTCGGCAGCCTGCCGCGCCTGGTCGGCAGCGGCGCGCAGGGGTGCCTGCACGTTGACCCCGGCCCAGGCCGCGAACGCGGCGGCTCCCAGGCTCGCCTCCTCCTGGTCGCTCTCGGCGAAGATGAACGGCATCAGCCAGTCATCGATCTCGTCGAAGGGCGCCAGCACGATCGAGTAGAAGCGGTGCTGCCCGTCCTCGCGGACGGTCACGAGCCCCGCGTCGCGGAGCGTGCGCAAGTGCTTCGAGACCGTCGGCTGCGGAACGCCGAGCGTCTCGACGATCTGGCTGACACTGGCCTCGCCCGTCATCGAGCGGCGCTCCAGGAGCACGCTGAGGATGTCCCGTCGCGTACTGTCCGCGATCACGCTGAAGATGTCGGCCATGTCGAAAGCATGCCAGCGCCGTGCGGTCGCGACAAACCGCATCCGCCATGCACGCCCGACTCGAGGGACTACGCTGGGCGCGTTTGGCGCCGCCGGCGCTCCGATCCCGCGGAAGGGCACAGCACGTGGCTGAGCAGCGGACCTCTGACGAGGGGTCGTTCCTGGCACGCATGCGCGACCGCCTCGACATGTTCGCCGGCTCGTACCCCGCGCGCTTCGCGATCTTCGTCTTCGCCGGCCTCAACCTGCTGTTCGCGGTGCTGCTGGCGACTCCCTGGGCGGCGGCCGACGGGCAGGCGACGGCGCCGATCGACGCCTTCTTCCAAGCGGTCAGCGTGGTCTGCGTCACGGGGCTCACGGTGGTCGACATGGCGACGCACTGGAGCCCGTTCGGAAACGCGGTGGTGATGATCGGCGTCGAGGTCGGCGGCATCGGCGTGCTGACGCTCGCGTCGCTGCTGGGCATGACCATGGCGCGCCGGCTCGGGCTGCGCCAGCGGCTGATGGCCGCGAGCGACACGAACCCGTCGCGGGTGCGCAAGGGCGTCGTCAAGGAGGGCCAGGCCATCCGCCTCGGAGAGGTCGGCGGGCTGCTGCGCATCGTGGCGCTGTCCGTGCTGGTGTTCGAGGCCGCCCTCATCGTGCTGCTGTTCCCGCGCCTGCTGCTGGCGGGAAAGGAGCCGCTCGCGGCCCTGTACGAGTCGACCTACTGGTCGATCATGGCGTTCACGAACTCCGGCTTCATGCCGACCGTGGAGGGCCTGGCCCCTTACGCGACCGACCCGTGGTTCCTGATCGTGCTGATGCTCGGCGTCTTCACCGGCTCACTCGGCTTCCCCGTCTACTTCGTGCTGCTGCGCCACCTCGGTCGGCCGCGGCAGTGGTCGCTGCACGTGAAGCTGACCATCTCGGTCTCGATCATGCTGTTCCTCGCCGGTGGCCTGGTCTACCTCGTGCTCGAGTGGGGCAACGCCGACTCCTGGGGCACCAGGGACTTCGGGCAGCAGGTGCTGCATGCCTTCTTCCTGTCGTCGATGGCGCGCTCGGGCGGCTTCGCGATCGACGACCTGGGCCTGCTGCACAACTCGAGCCTGCTGGTGACCGACATGCTGATGTTCGTCGGCGGCGGCTCGGCCTCCACGGCCGGCGGCATCAAGGTGACGACGCTCGCGATCCTCTTCCTCGCCGCTGTCGCCGAGGCGCGCGGACGCAAGTCGATGGAGGCCTTCGACCGCCGCATCCCCTCCGACGTGCTGCGCCTGGCGGTCTCGGTGACGCTCTGGAGCGCGACGATCATCGCCACGGTCACCGTCGTGCTGCTCGAGATCACGGGCGCGCCGCTGTCATTCGTGCTGTTCGACGTGATCAGCGCCTTCGGCACCGTCGGCCTCTCGACCGGCTTCACCCACCAGGGGCTGGAGGACTCGGCGAAGGTCATCCTGGCGCTCACGATGTTCGCCGGCCGCATTGGTAGTGTGACGCTCGCCGCGGCGCTGGCAGCGAGCCAGAAGACGCAGCTGTTCACGCGCCCCGAGGAGAGGCCGATCGTTGGTTGACAGGATTCCCCACGACGCGCCCGTGCTGGTGATCGGCCTGGGCCGCTTCGGCGCAGGCACCGCCGGGCAGCTCTCGCGCCTCGACCGCGAGGTGCTCGCGATCGACGACGACATCAACCTCGTGCAGAAGTGGTCCGAGCGCCTCACCCACACGGTGCAGGCCGACGCCCGCTCGATCGACGCCCTCAAGCAGCTCGGTGCGCAGGACTTCTCGATCGCCGTGTGCGCCGTCGGCTCGTCGATCGAGGCATCGGTGCTGATCGTCGCGAACCTCGTCGACCTCGGCATTCCGCAGATCTGGGCGAAGGCCATCAGCCAGTCGCACGGCAAGATCCTCAGCCGCATCGGCGCCAACCACGTCATCTACCCCGAGGCCGAGGCCGGCGAGCGCGTCGCGCACCTGGTCTCCGGCCGCATGCTCGACTACATCCAGTTCGACGACCAGTTCGCGATCGTGAAGATGTACCCGCCGAAGCGCATCCGCGGCATCACGCTCGCCGAGTCGCAGGTGCGCTCGAAGTACCACCTGACCGTGGTGGGCGTGAAGAGCCCCGGCGGCGAGTTCACCTACGCCACCCCCGAGACGATCGTCTCGAACCACGACCTGATCATCGTCTCGGGCAACCAGGCGGACATCGAACGGTTCGCCGGCCTCGGCTCGTGACGCGCGCGATCGACGACGCGGCCCGCTGCCCCTGCGGCACGGGCCTGCCCTTCGGCGAGTGCTGCGCGCCCATCCAGCGCGGCGAGCGCGAGGCCGCGACCGCCGAGGCGCTCATGCGCTCCCGCTACACGGCCTTCGCGCTCGAGGACGTCGACTGGCTGCTGGCCTCCTGGCACCCGTCAACGCGGCCGCGCTCGCTCGAGCTGGACCCGGGCATCCGCTGGCTGCGTCTCGACGTGCTCGACACCACAGGCGGCGGCCCGTTCGACCGCGAGGGCACGGTGGCGTTCGAGGCTCACTGGGTGGCCGAGGGCACGCGCGGCTCGATGCGCGAGCTGAGCACCTTCCGCCGCGACGCCGGCTGGCAGTACGCCGGCGGCGACCGCATCTGAGTTCGCCCGCGCAGCGTCCGAGTCGGCCGATGCAGTGCGTCAGCCGGCCGCCAGCTCCTGCGCGCGTGCCAGCGCGGCCGCCGTCGCGCGGTCGAAGACCGCACCGAGATCGGCCTCCTGCAGCACGCCGATCGCCTGCTCCGTGGTGCCCTTGGGGCTCGTCACCCGGCGGCGCAGCTCGGCCGGCTCGCTGCCGTCGGCGGCGAGCAGCTCGGTCGCGCCGCGGAACGTGCCCTGCACCATCGTGGCCGCCTGCTCGGCCGTGAAGCCCATCCGCTCTGCCGTCTTCGTCAGCTCCTCGATGAGCAGGAAGACGTACGCGGGGCCGGAGCCCGAGATGGTCGAGAGCGCGTCGATCTGCGACTCGTCGAGCACGATCACCTCACCCACCGCCTCGAACATGCGCGCCACCAGCGCGACGTCCGCCTCGCTCGCGCGGCTGCCGCCCGCGACGCCCGTGACCCCGAGGCCGACGGTCGAGGGCGTGTTGGGCATCGCCCGCACGACCGAGGCGGATGCCGGCAGTGCGGCCTCGATGGACGCCGTGGTGGTGCCGGCCGCGATCGAGACGACCACCGCATCCGTCGCCAGGTGCGGAGCGATCTCGCGCGCCAGCTCGACGATGCCCGCGGGCTTCACGCCCAGCACCACGAGCTTCGCACCGTCGACCGCGCGGGCATTGCCGCCGGGCTCGTCGACGAGCGCGATGGACTCGACGCCGTCGAGCTGGATCGCGGCCGCCTTCTCGACGGTGCGGTTGGTGACCGCGATGCGCTCCGCGCCGTGCTGCACGAGGCCCTGCAGGATCGCGCCGCCCATGGAGCCGACGCCGAGCATTGCGATGGGAGGGAGGAGATCGGTCATGCCGCCAGGCTACCGAGGGGCCGCAGGACACGCGGCGCGCGCCCGCGTAGACTCGCGGCCGTGAGCGCATCCCACGGTACGAAGGCAGTCGTCGCGGCATTCCTCGCCAACACCGGCATCGCCATCACGAAGTTCGTCGCCTGGTTCTTCTCTGGCTCGGCGTCGATGCTGGCGGAGGCCATCCACTCGGTCGCCGACGCCGGCAATCAGCTGCTGCTGCTGCTCGGCGGCAGGCTGGCGAAGAAGAAGGCGACGCCCGAGCACCCGTTCGGCTACGGCCGCGAGCGCTACATCTGGGCGTTCATCGTGGCGCTCGTGCTCTTCTCGGTCGGCGGGCTCTTCTCGATCTACGAGGGCGTCAGCAAGCTGCGGGACCCGCACGAGCTCTCGGTGCCGTGGCTGCCGCTGACGGTGCTCGCGATCGCGATCGTGCTGGAATCGTTCTCGATCCGCGTCGCGATCAAGGAGGCGAACGCGGTGCGCGGCAAGTCGGGCTGGTGGGAATTCATCCGCAAGGCGAAGAGCCCCGAGCTGCCGGTCATCCTGCTCGAGGATCTCGCGGCCCTGCTCGGCCTCGTCTTCGCGTTCGTCGCGGTCGGCCTCACGGTGCTGACCGGCAACCCGCTCTTCGACGCGCTCGGCACGCTGTTCATCGGCGCCCTGCTGATCGTCGTCGCGATCGTGCTGGCGATCGAGATGAAGTCGCTGCTGCTCGGCGAGGGCGCGACGCGCGAGGACCACGCGCGCATCCAGCAGGTGATCAACGGCAGCTCGGGCGTCGAGGCGCTCATCCACATGAAGACGCTCTATCTCGGCCCTGACGAGCTGATGATCGCCGCGAAGGTGGCATTCCCGCCGCAGTCCGACATCGAGCACGTCGCGCGCACGATCAACGACCTCGAGTCGCGGCTGCGCGATCAGGTGCCGCACGCGCGAGTGATCTACATCGAGCCCGACCTCTACGTCGAGCAGCCCGAGATCGCACCCTCCACCGACCACATCGTCATCCAATCGGGGAACTGACCCGCACAGCCCGTCTTGTGTAGGCTGTCTGCATGGACTTCCTGCACTCACTCCTCCTCGCGACGCACCTGATCGGCGCCTCGCTGCTGGTCGGCACGTTCTTCGTGCAGATGCGCGCCAAGGCCGCGCACAACTTCACGGTCATGCTGGTGGGCGCCTCGCTGCAGCTGCTCTCCGGTGTCGGCCTGTACGGGCTGGCGATGGCGGGCGACGGCGACCCCAATCACATGAAGCTCGGCATCAAGGGCCTCATCGCGCTGGTCGTCTTCGTCGCCGCGCTGATCGGCTTCCTGCGCCAGAAGGCGATCCGCAAGGAGCAGGCGACCCTCAAGACCGGCGGCGCGCAGATCGTCGCCGACGTCGCGATCGAGCGCAAGCTCATGCCGTTCTTCCACGCGGCGGGCGGGCTCGCGCTCGTGAACCTGCTGATCGCAGTGTTCTGGTGAGGTGAGCGGATGGGTTGGCTCGAGCCGGCAGCGTGGGCCCTGGTGCTCGGCACCACGGCCGCGCTCATCCTGCTCGGGCCGCGCATCTGGCACAGCCGCTCGTGGCAGCGGGCCCGCAGGTCGGGCGGGCCCGGCATCCTCGACGAGATCTACCGCCCGGCCGCCTACGAGCAGCAGCTGGCCGCGCAGAGCCAGGCCGAGGCCGGCGACAGCATCGACCAGCTCGAGCCGAGGCGCCCTGCCCGAAATCCCAACGTGTCAGGTGTCGACTCGCCGCACTGAGTGCGCCGAGCGCGCACCTCGCACGTTGAGATTCAGCGGCGGTCGGCGAAGAAGGCGCGCAGCTGCGTCTCGGCCTCCTCGGCGAGCACGCCCGCGACCACCTCGACGCGGTGCGGCAGCCGCCGCTCGCGCAGCACGTCCACGACGCTGCCGGCCGCACCCGCCTTCTCGTCCCAGGCGCCGAACACCACGCGCTCGACGCGGCTGGCGAGGATCGCCCCCGCGCACATGACGCATGGCTCCAGCGTGACGACCAGCGTGCATCCGTCGAGCCGCCACGAGCCCAGTTGCGCCGCCGCCGCCCGCAGCGCGACCACCTCGGCGTGCGCGGTCGGGTCGTGCCTCGCCTCGCGCTCGTTTCGGCCGGTGCCGATGACGGTGCCGGATGCGTCCACGACGACCGCGCCGACCGGCACGTCGGCGGTGGTCTCGGCCGCCGCCGCCTGCTCGAGCGCGAGGCGCATGAGCGCCTCGTCGTGCGCTGCCGGCCGCATCCGCTCTCCTCGCGTCGGGCGCCCCGTGCGCCCAGTACCCTGAACCCTATGCGAGTCCACGTGGCCGACCACCCGCTCATCACGCACAAGCTCACGGTGCTGCGAGACGAGCGCACCCCCTCCCCCACCTTCCGCTCCCTGGTGGGCGAGCTGATGACCCTGCTCGCCTACGAGGGCACGCGCAACGTGCGGGTGACGCCGAAGCAGATCCAGACGCCGGTGACCACGACCACGGGCGTCGCGATCGCCGAGCCGCGGCCGCTCGTGGTGCCGATCCTGCGCGCCGGTCTCGGCATGCTCGAGGGCATGACGGCGCTCGTGCCGACCGCCGAGGTGGGCTTCCTGGGCATGGCGCGCAACGAGGTCACGCTCGAGCCGACCACCTACGCCGAGCGGCTGCCGGACGACCTCTCCGACCGCCAGTGCTTCGTGCTCGACCCGATGCTCGCCACCGGCGGCTCCCTCTCGGGCGCCATGCAGTTCCTGTTCGACCGCGGCGCCGTCGACGTCACCGCCATCTGCCTGCTCGGCACCCCCGAGGGCCTCGCGCGCGTCGAGCGCGACATGGAGGGCCGCGACGTCACGATCGTGCTGGGCGCGCTCGACGAGGGCCTCGACGAGCGCGGCTTCATCGTGCCGGGCCTCGGCGACGCCGGTGACCGCCTCTACGGCACCGTCGACGACTGAGCCGGCAGGCGGGGCGGATGCCCTGCCTCGGCCGGCGACGCCGGTTTCCGTCACACTTCGTCACATTGTTGCGAAGTTTGACAGCAAACGCCCGAAGCGGCGATACTGGCAGGCATGACGACCACTTTCGCCCCCCAGACCGTCCTCGCGACGAACGGGACGAACGGCATGATGATGCCGGCGGTCGCCATGCGTCGAATGTGTGCTTGAGCGCAGCTCGCACCGTCCGACCGCTCCCTGAGGAGTCGCTGACGCCACGGCGTCGCACCTCTGAGGCCTGAGCAGCCCCACCGGGCACCACCCTTCGGGTGGCACCCGCGGAGCGGTCCCCGAACCCGCAGCGGTTCGCACCGACAGATCGACTCATCCAGTCGCACGCGACTGAGTCGGCGGCCCTCATCGCCCGTACCCTCACGGCACGGCCGCCGCCGACAGCACGCCGGAAGGCCCATCATGACCATCACCGACATCTCCGCATCGCTCGCCACCCGCCGCCCCTCCCGGGCGCGCGGCACCGTCTACGGCTCGGCCGCCACGCACGGCAGCAGCGCGCTCGCACCCGCGGCGACCGAGCGCATCCAGCCCGAGCACGCCGCAGCGGCGCCCTCGCCCGTGCGCGCCGTGCCGGCCGGCACCGAGGCTCGCGGCTTCGTGCTCTACGTCGGGCTCGGCGAGGACGCCGCTGCCGCCGATCACGTCGAGCTGGCGCGGCTGGTCGGCGAGCTGCGCGCCCTCACCTCCCGGCTCGCGCCCAGCGCCCAGACCCACGCAGCCGTCGCACTCGCCCCGGCGGGCGCCGGCGGCCGCGACGTCGACGTGGTGCGCCGCGCGCTCGGCGACCCCGCAGTGCAGCAGCCTGCCCCGGAGGCGGAGGCTGACACCGGCATCGTCATCGACCTGACCCGCAAGCGGGTGGCGCTCGGCGACGACATCGCACCGCTGACCTACCGCGAGTTCGAGCTGCTGCAGCACATCGTGCTGCGTGAGGGCACCACGGTGGGCCGCTGCGACATCATCGACGCGCTGTGGGACGCCGACGCCGACGACCGCCCGAACGAGCGCACCATCGACGTGCACGTGCGCCGGCTGCGCGCCAAGCTGGGCGGCTACGCCGAGATCATCCGCACGGTGCGCGGCGCCGGCTACCGCTTCGACCGCCACGCCGACGTGACGGTGCTGGCGAGCGGCCCGAGCCCCGACCGCTTCTGAGACGCCGCTCGCGAAGCGCCGGCCACAGGAGAATCACAGACACCTCTGGGCTCCCTCGTTACCCATCCGTTATACATTCGTCGCACGTTGATCGTTGTGCTGTGGCGGTCAGCGGAAGCGAAGTCACAGGCCTCGCTTGGTGCAAGGGACCGGGGCCGACTGAGAGAACTCAGTCGGCCCTTTGCCTTGCCCGGCGCCGGCGATCGCGACGCCGGGCTCAGGCAGAGCGCTCGGCCCGGTAGCGCACCATGAGCCGGTCGAGCATCGCCTCGAGGTCGAGCGCCAACCGCTCATCGAGCTCCGTGAACGACCACGTCGCCTTGCCCGTCCGACGGCTGCGCAACTCGGCCGGCGCGGCCTCGACGTCTGCGGGCCAACGATCGGCGATGATCAGGTAGAGCCCGACCTTCTTGGCGCTGCGCTGCACAGCTGCGAACCATGACCCGCTGCTATGCCGGACTGCGCAGGTGTTCGGCCAGGAACGCGGATGCGGTGCGGCGGAAGTGCCCGGAGGTCGGCGCGTTGACGTGGTTGCGGCCATGGATCGGCTCGAAGCGGGCGTCCGGCAGCAGCGGCAGCAGCGTCTCGGTGTCGCTCGCCCGCCGGTCCTTCTCGCCCGTCATCAGCAGCGTCGGCAGGTCCGGCGGAGAGTCCTCGGGATCGAACAGCGTCTTCGACACCTCGCCGGCGAGCGTGATCAGGGTCGCCGGATCGTGCTCGGGGAAGGTGCCGGCCAGCTCGACGATGAACGCCTCCATCGGGCCCGCCTCCGCCTCGCCCTCCAGCGCCCGGTGCGCGAGGGCGACGTCGAACTGCTGGAAGGGGTCGCCGGCCGGCAGGCCGCCGAGCACCAGCGCCCGGAACGCCGCGGGCCGGGTGCCCGCGTGCCGCCACAGCAGCCGCGCGCCCATCGAGTAGCCGATCGCCCCCGGCGGGTCCGGCAGCGCCAGCTGCTCGAGCACCGCGTCGACGTCGTCGACGAAGTGGTCGACCTCGTACCCGCGCGCGGGGTGGTCGCTGTCGCCGTGGCCGCGCAGGTCCATGCCGATGCCGCGCAGCCCCGCCTCGGCGAGCGAGTCGCTCCAGTGCGCGTCGATCCAGTTGCGCTGCGTGTTCGACGAGAAGCCGTGGATCATCAGCACCGGCTCGCCGTCCGGATCCCCCAGCTCATGCAGGGCGATCCGCACGCCGTCGGGTGCCATCGCGAACACGGTCATGCTGCACCTCTCGGTCTGGCGCCCACCTGCGCCACTGCTCGCGCGGCCAGCCGCGCGCCCTGCTCCGCCGCGGCCGCGGGCGCGAGCCCGTGTGCGAGTCCGACCAGGAAGCCGGCGCCGAACGAGTCGCCGGCCCCGGTCGGGTCGACGAGCTCGGTGCGCTGGCTCGGCACTCGCTCGAGCGCTCCCGCGGTGCCGACGATCGAGCCGTGCTCGCCCATGGTCAGCGCGATCGTCGGGCAGCGCTCGGCGAGTGCCGCCGCCACCTCCTCGGGCGCGTACCGGCCGGTGAGCACCCGGCCCTCGTCGAGGTTCGCGATCAGGATGTCGGTCGCGTCGAGCGCCGCGAGCATGGTCGGCAGGCCGAGATCCTCCACCGTGCCGACGCTGCCGGGATTGAGCGAGACCCGCGCGTCGAACGCGTGCGCCCGCGCGACCATGCGGCCGTACGCATCCGCGTGCCCGTCGAGACCGTAGCCGGTGGCGTGCACGATCGCCGCGGCACGCAGCTCGTCGTCGTCGACGTGGTCGTACGACAGCCGCGCGTTGGCGCCGCGCTGCGTGAGCATCGTGCGGTGGTTGCCCTCGACGATCAGCACGATGGTGCCGGTGGGCAGCTCCTCGTCGCCGTCGAGCACCGCATCGACACCGGCGGCCCGCAGCGCGGCAGCGTGCCGCTCGACGTCCGCGGCCCCCACCCGCCCGCGGAAGCGCACGTCGCCGCCGGCCGCGGCCATCCAGGAGGCCGCGTTCGCGGCCGAGCCGCCCGGCCGGTTCGCGATCTCGGCGTCGGTGTCGGCATCCCTGCGGATGGCTCGCACCGGTCGCACGACGATGTCGTCGATGACATCGCCGACCACCAGCAGCCGGGCGCCCATCGGGTCAGCCCGCGTAGGCGGTGGCGATCGCCGCAGCGACCCTGATGTTGTTGCGCACCAGGTCGAGGTTCACGGCCAGGCTGCGCCCGCCCGAGAGCTCGACGATGCGGCCGAGCAGGAAGGGCGTGACGGCCTTGCCGACGATGCCCTTCGCGCCGGCGTCGGCGAGCGCCTCCTGCACGACCCTGTCGTGCTCGTCGCGATCCCACTGCTGGTCGACCGGCACCGGGTTGGCGACGACCAGGCCGGCGCTGTGGCCGAAGCCGTCCTGGGCGCGCAGCACGTCGGCGATCTGACCGGCGTCCTCGACGCGCCAGTCGAGCCTGTGCTCGCTCTCGCGCAGCCAGAAGCTCGGGAAGACGTCGGTCTGCAGGCCGACGAGCGGCACCGAGAGGGTCTCGAGGCGCTCGAGGGTGGCCCCGATGTCGAGGATCGACTTGACCCCGGCGCAGACCACCGCGACCGGGGTGCGGCCGAGCTCTGGCAGGTCGGCCGACTCGTCGAACGACTCGTTCGCGCCGCGGTGCACGCCGCCCAGGCCGCCGGTGGCGAAGACGCGGATGCCGGCAGCTGCGGCGAGGTGCGCGGTGGCCGCGACCGTCGTGGCGGCCGAGCGGCCCAGCGCGGCGACGATCGGGAGGTCGCGCACGCTCGCCTTGGCGATGCCGTCCGCGGCGAGCAGCTCGATGTCGGCGTCGTCGATGCCGATGTGGGGCAGGCCGTCGAGCACCGCGATGGTCGCGGGCGTCGCGCCGCTGTCGCGCAGCAGCTGCTCGAACTCGCGCGCTGCGGTGATGCGCTCGTCTGCCGGCAGGCCGTGGCTGATGATGGTCGATTCCAGGGCGACGACAGGACGGCGCGCGTCGAGCGCCTCCTGCACCTCGGCGCCGATCTTGAGAGCACTCATGCCCTTAGGCTAGCCGCGAACCGAAGGAGTCAGCGTGCCGCGTTCCGTCCTCTTCATCAAGCACATCGAATACGAGACGGGCGGTCACGCCACGACGCTGCTCTCGCACCTGCCGACCCGCGAGGCGGTGTTCCCGACCGAGCTGCCGCCGCTCGACGCCATCGCCGGCGTCGTCATCCTCGGCGGCCAGATGAGCGCCGCCGAGGTCGACCGGTTCCCCTCGCTGGCGCTCACGGCCGACCTGGCGCTGCGCGCCATCGACGCCGAGATCCCGGTGCTCGGGCTGTGCCTCGGCCACCAGATCATCGGCCGGGCGCTGGGCGGCGTGCACCGCGAGGGCGCCGTCGACGCGGTCGGCATCATCGACATCGACCTCATCGAGCCCGACCCGTGGCTGGGCGACCACGTCGGCACGGTCGGCGCGATGCGCTGGAACAGCGACGTCGTCTCGCTGCCGCCCGGCGCGACGCTGCTGGCGCGCAGCGCGACCGTCGACAACGACGCCTTCCGCTACGGGTCTGCGGTCGGCATGCAGTTCCACCTCGAGGCCGACGACCGCGTGATGCGACTGTGGGACTCGGTCACCAACCCGACCCTGTCGGACCTGCGGGGCGCGGATGCGGTGGCCGACTGGCGCAGGCACCTCGCGACCGACCCGACGCTGCTGGGCATCGTCGAGCGCGGCTTCGGCGCCTTCGCGGAGGCCTGCGCCGCCCGCGTCGGTGAGGAGCTGCCGAGCCTCACCCCCGCCGCATGAAATTCCTGCTCACCTCGAACGGCGTCACCAACGCGAGCATCCGCGACGCGCTCGAGCGACTGCTCGGCAAGCCGATCGCCGAGTCGAGCGCGCTGCTCGTGCCGACCGGCGCGCACCCCTTCCCGGGCGGCCCGGGGATGGCCCGGTCGGCGATCGACGGCACCGCCGAGGGCCCGCTCGCCGAGCTCGGCTGGGGCTCGCTGGGCGTGCTCGAGCTGACCGCGCTGCCGACGGTGCGCCGCGAGCACTGGGAGGCGGCCGTGCGGGGCGTCGACGCGCTGCTGGTGTGGGGCGGCGACGTGCTCTACCTCGTGCACTGGATGCGCGAGTCGGGCCTGGCCGAGCTGCTGCCGACGCTCGCCGAGACGGTCTACGTGGGCGTGAGCGCCGGCAGCATCACGGTGACGCCCTGGAACTGCGATGCGGAGTTCGATCTGCAGCTCGTGCCGGAGGGCAGCGAGATGGGGCGGGACGCGGAGCAGGGGCTCGGGCTGGTGGACGTCGCCCTCTACCCCCACCTCGACCGGCCCGGGATGGAGGATGCCGCGCTCGAGAGCATCGAGCGGTGGGCAGCCGACATCCCGGCGCAGACCTATGCGATCGACGACAACTCGGCGCTCGTGGTCGTCGACGGCGCCGTCGAGGTGGTCTCTGAGGGCAGCTGGCGGCGGTTCGAGCCGCGGCACTGACGCACGGCAGCAGCACGCTCCGCCGGCTGTTCTCAGTCGAATCGCTCCTGGTACCAGCGCCCTCACCTCGTCATACTTTTGGTATGACCACCACCATCAAGGTGAGCAATGAGCTTCGCGATCGCCTGAAGGCGCAAGCTGCGCACACAGGCCGCACGCTCGGCGCGCATCTCGCGGCGCTCGCAGATCTCGCAGACCGCGAGGAGCGCTTGGCACGGCTCAAACGGGCGATCGCCGAGACGCGGCCAGAAGCACTCGAGAACTACCGTGCCGAGACGCGGCAGTGGGAGGCGACCGAGCTCAGCGACGCACGATGACGGTGTTCGAGCTGACTCCGGGGACCGTGTTGTGGGTGGCGCTGGACCCTGTGCGAGGAGGCGAGCAAGGCGGCCACAGGCCGGTGCTCGTCGTGTCGTCGACGGGCTACCTCGACGCGGTCACCACCCTGGTCGTCGTCCTTCGGATCACCTCGGTCGACCGGGGCTGGCCCAACCACATCCCGGTCGACGGCCCGAGCGGGCTGGGAGCGCCCTCCTGGATCATGACCGAGCAGCCGCGCACGCTCAGCCGAGATCGCATCACGGGCATCGCAGGCAGCGTCACCGCCGACTGCTTGGCCGCCGCTCGACTCTGGCTCGGAGACTTCCTCGATCTCTGAGTCGGGCACGGCGGCGTGCCCCGATCCATCACAGCCCGCTTCAGACGACCGGACGCAGCATGCCGACGGCGACGTCGGCGCTGCGCTGCACGAGGCCGAGCGGCTCCGCGAGACTCTCGAGCGTGCCCGCCGGAATCGCGCCGGCGCGCTCGAGCAGCGCGAGCGCGACCGGCGCGCCGGCCCGGCGGGCGCCGTCGGCCGTCTTCACGACCGCCGTCGTGCCGTCGGGGGCGACGATCGCCTGCGTGCCCTCCGCGCCGAACTTGGTCGCGCATCCGGTCTCGCCGATGACGACCGCGTCGGGCCCGCGGGCGCCGTCGATGAGGGCCGGGTGCGCGCGCATGGCGTCGCCGACCTGCCGGTGCGCGCCGGTGCCGTCCGGTGCGAGGCGGCGGAAGGCGCGGGCGAGGCCGACGGGCGTGGTCGGGAAGACGAGCGCGCCGCAGCCGTCGTGCGCGAACTGGCTGATGGGCTCGTCCGCCGCCTGCGCGAGGCCCTCCCGCAACACGGCGGCGAGCGGGTGGTCGTCGCTCCAGTAGTCGGCGCTCGCGCCCATCGCGCGGGCAGCGGCGGCGAGGGCGATGTGCTTGCCGACGCACATGTGCGCGAAGCGGCGCTTCGTGCCGTCCGGACCCTTGATCGGCGGGCAGCGCAGCGCCGCCTCGTCGACCCCGTGCGCGGCGGCCATCGCGATGGCGGTGTCGAGGTGCAGCTGCTCGGCCCAGTGGCTGGCGCTGGCGAGCGCCGCGTGCGCGGGCTCGAGCTCGATCAGGCCGGCCTCGAGGAGTGTCGCCGCGAACAGCGGCTTGAGCGAGCTGCGCGCCAGGAACGCGCGGGTGATGTCGCCGTGCGATTCGATGACGGCGCCGTCGGGGTGGACCAGCACGGCGACGCCGCGGTGCTCGGACTCGACGAAGCCGTCGCGGTCGATGACGGCGAGGAGCGCGGTGGCGGGCATGGAACCACGGTACTGGCGCGCGTGGGTCGTGAGGCACGAGCGGACTGCGCGCGCTGCTCGGCCAGTGGGGCGCGCTACGCGGCAGAGCCCTCGACGCCGAGCAGGATGCGCTTGGCCTCGGGGCCGCCCGCGTACTGGCCGAGGTTGCCGTCGCTGCGCACGACGCGGTGGCACGGGATGGCGATGGGCAGCGGGTTCTTGCGGCAGGCCGTGCCGACGGCCCGCACAGCTCGGGGCGAACCGACCGCCTCGGCCACCTCGGCGTAGCTGCGGGTCTGCCCGTAGGGGATCTGCTGCAGCTGCTCGATGACCTGGCGCCCGAAGCCGTGCGCGAGCGAGAGGTCGAGCGCGCCGTCGAAGCCGCGGGCTGCGCCGCCGATGAGGCGCTCGAGTCCCTGCGCTGCGGCGTCGAGCCGCGCCGGCGCCTCGAGCACTCGCGGGCTGAGTGCCACCGCGAGGCGCTCGAGCGTCGCGCTCGGGTCGTCCCCGTCGAAGGTGACGGACACCAGCCCCGCAGGGGTCGCGGCGAGCAGCAGCGTGCCGAGCTCGGTCTCGAGGGTGCGGTACGCGACGTCGAGCAGGTCGCTCGCGGCCGCGCGCCTGGCCAGCTCGGCGCGCAGGGCGTCGAGCCGCGGCTGCGGCAGCGCGGCGGCGAGGTCGTCGAGGTGGTCAGGCATCCACGCCTCCCAGCAGTTCGCGCAGGCGACGCACGCCGTCCGACGAGGCGCGACGGGCCGCATCCGCCGAACCGCCGACGGCAGCGGCCACCTCGGCGAAGGGCAGACCGCCGAGGTGGTGGAGCACGACCGTCTCCCGCTGTCGCTGCGGCAGGCGGGCGAGCGCCCTGGCGAGATCGAGGTCGCGGGAGCGCCCCGGCACCGACGCGTCAGGCGCCGGGCGGTCGGGCACCTCGCCGACGCGCAGCCTCGTGCTGCGCCGCAGCACGTCGATGGCCTTGCGGTGCGCGATCGTCACGAGCCAGCCCTCGACGTTCGAGCCCGCCGCGAGGCGAGGGTAGGCCTCGAGGGCCGCGAGGAAGGTCTCGCTCCAGGCATCGTCGGCGTCGTGCTCGCCGAGCAGCGCGCGGCACACCCGCCAGACCCTCGCGCCGTGCTGCGCGACGATCGAGTCGAAGGGCGCACGGGTCACGCGACCGAATCTAGCCCGGCGGCGCCCGAGCGCTCGGCGCCGCGGCGGCCGGCAGTCCCGGAATCCGCACTTCCGCTCAGATCCAGCGCCGCCCCCGCCTCGTGGTCGAGCAGGAAGCGCTTGCGCTCGACCCCGCCGGCGTAGCCGGTGAGCGCGCCGCTCGCACCGACGACCCGGTGGCACGGCACCACGATCGAGAGCGGGTTGCGGCCGTTGGCGAGGCCGACGGCGCGCACGGCGGTCGGCTGGCCGATCTGCTCGGCGATCCAGCCGTAGGTGCGGGTCTGGCCGTGCGGGATGGTGCGCAGCGCGCTCCAGACGCGCAGCTGGAAGGCGGTGCCGGCCGGAGCCAGCGGCAGGTCGAAGTCGGTGCGCTCCCCCGCCCAGTACTCACCGAACTGCTCGATGGCATCCGCGAATGCGGCGTGCTTGCGCGCGCCGAAGATCGCTTCGTCGGGCGCAGGCTTGTGCTCGGGCATGAAGAGCCCGCTCAGGCCCGCGTCGTTGCGGACGAGCGTGAGCGTGCCGATCGGGCTGTCGATGAACGTGTGCGTCATGGGTGCATTCCTCTCATACTCTGCTAACGCGCGAGGACGGTGAGATGTGAGGTTGTGGATGACGAGCCTCGCGCGATCGCCTGCGCACGACCGCCGCAGGCGGTGCGCGCGACCGCCGTAGGCTCGTCGTCATGGAGATCGCGCTCGTCCGCCACGGCCAGACCGACTACAACTTCACGGAGCGCCTGCAGGGCACGACCGACAACCCGCTCAACGAGGCGGGCATCGCGCAGGCGCACGAGGCCGCGCGACTGCTCGCCGATGAGCAGTGGGATGCGGTGGTCTCCTCCGCCCTGCAGCGCTCCACGGTGACCGCCGACATCATCGCCGCCGCGCTCGACCTCGAGGTCGCCGGCCACTACGCGAGCCTGAACGAGCGCGCCTACGGCGAGGCCGAGGGCCTCACGAAGGAGGAGGCGATCGAGCGCTTCGGCACCGACTGGCCGGGCCAGGAGGGCTTCGAGGAGCTGCAGCGGCGCGCGGTCGCCGCGATCGAGGAGATCGCGGCCGCGCACCCGGTGGGCGCGCTCGTCATCGTCGGGCACGGCACCTTCATCCGGGCGTTCGCCGACCATGTCGTCGGCTTCCCGACCGTCAAACCGGACAACGCGAAGTCGGTGCGCTTCGAAGGGATGCCGGGCAGCTGGCGCGTGACCCAGGGACTGGTCCGCAAGGAGCTGCACCCGTGAGCGCGGCGGCAGCGGGCGCGCCCCCGGCGGGACTCGACGCGCTGCGGGCGGTGCTGCCGGCCCACGTGCTGGTCACCGATCCCGCCAGGCTCGAGCCCATGCGCGCCGACAAGTCGGGGCACCGCTCGGCGGCCGCCCCGTTGGCGATCGTCGAGGCCGAAGCCGCCTCGCACGTGCAGGCGGCGATGCGCTGGGCGAGCGAGCACGGCGTGCCGGTGGTGCCGCGCGCGGCCGGCACCGGCCTCGCGGGCGGCGCCATCGCCGGCGGCGGAGAGCTGGTCGTCTCGGTCGACACGATGCGGCGCGTGCTCGACGTCTCGCTCATCGACCAGTCCTGCGTGGTCGAGCCGGGCATCCGCAATGCCGAGCTGAACGAGCTGCTCGCCGCCCACGGCCTGTGGTGGCCGCCGGATCCCGCCAGCCGCGCCATCTCGACCGTCGGCGGCAACATCGCCACCAACGCCGGTGGTCTGCTGTGCGCGAAGTACGGCGTCACGCGCGAGTGGGTGCTGGCGCTCGACGTCGTGCTCGCCGACGGGTCGCTCATCTCGACCGGCCACCGCACCGTCAAGGGCGTCACGGGGCTCGACCTCACGGCGCTCATGATCGGCTCCGAGGGCACACTCGGCATCGTGGTCGGCGCGACGCTCAAGCTGCGGCCGATCGTCGAGGGCGCCGTGTGGACGGTCGGCGCCTTCTTCGACGACGAGGCCACCGCAGCCGCCGCGTGCACGGCCATCACCGCCGCGCGCATCCGCCCCGCCATCATGGAGCTCGTCGGCATCGACGCCGTCAGCATGCTCGCCGCCTACTCGGGGCAGCCCATGGAGGGTGCCTTCGTGCTGGTGCAGACCGACGACCTGGGCGCGGCGGCGACCTCGGAGACGGTCGCGCAGATCCTCGCCGCCCACGGCGGCCGCGTCGAGCGCACCGATGATGCGTCCCGATCGGATGTACTGGTGCAGGTGCGCAGGCAGGTGCACTTCGCGCTCGAGTCGTTCGGGACGGTGCTGGTGGAGGACATCGCGGTGCCGCGCTCGCGCATGGCGGAGATGTTCCGCGCCTGCCACGAGGCGGCCGCCCGGCACGGCGTGCGGCTCGCGGTGACGGCGCACGCCGGCGACGGCAACCTGCACCCGACGTTCGTCTTCGACGGCGAGGTGCCGAGCGACGCGGTGTGGGCGTGCGCGAACGAGGTGTTCGCGGCCGGCATCGCGCTGGGCGGCACGCTCACGGGCGAGCACGGGGTCGGCATCCTGAAGCGCCGCTGGCTGATCGACGAGCTGGGCGAGCGGCAGCTCGCGCTGCAGCGCGCCGTGAAGGCCGCGTTCGACCCGCAGGGCATCCTCAACCCCGGGAAGGCCCTCTAGCGCAGAATCTCAACGTGCGAGGTGGTGGCTCGGCGCAACTGTTGCGCCGACTGCGCGCCTCGCACGTTGAGATTGTCTGCAGCTACTTGACGGCGACCAGGTCGCAGACGAAGATCAGCGTCTCGTTCGGGCCGATCACGCCGCCCGCGCCGCGCTCGCCGTAGGCCAGGTGCGGCGGGATGACGAGCTTGCGGCGGCCACCGACGCGCATGCCCTCGATGCCCTGCTCCCAGCCCTTGATGACCATGCCGACGCCGAGCGGGAACTCGAGCGGTGCGCCGCGGCCGTAGGAGGCGTCGAACTCCTCGCCGGTGGAGTGGGTCACGCCGACGTAGTGCACGGCGACCTGCTTGCCGTTCACGGCCTGGTCGCCGTCGCCGACGGTGATGTCGGTGATCTCGAGGTCAGTGGGTGCGGGCCCCTCGGGGGCGTCGATCTCAGGCTTCTCAGTCATGCGTCAATCCTTGCACGATCGACTGCGCGGCTCTGTGCTCGTCCGCCTCCGGGCTCGTCCGGCTCAGTGCTCGTCCTCGTCGGCCTGCAGCCCGATCTCCTCGCGGTCGATGATGCGCTGCACCACACTGACCGTCGACGAGTCGAAGCGGCCGGTGCGCCGCACCTGGTCGAGCCAGAACCGCTCGGCGTCCACCGCCAGGTGGCGCAGGCGCGCGATCTGCGCGACATCAGTAGTCGCGTCGTCAGGGTCCACCTCGGCGACGTGCGCGGCCCACGCGCGACGGGACCGCATCCGCTCGCCGGCCGCTTCGACGAGCGCCTCGTCGATGCCCTGCAGGTCGGCCTCCCGCTGCATCGCGTCGATGCCCGCCTCGATGGTCTCGCCGAGCAGCTCGTCGAGCTCCTGCCGGCGGCGCTCGGTGCGGTCGTGCGTGAGATGCAGCGCCTTCACCAGCCAGGCGAGCGAGCCGCCCTGCACGAGCAGCGTGACGATCGCGACCACGAAGGCGGCCAGCACCAGCTCTGCGCGCATCGGGGTGTCGGCGGGCAGCGTCTGCACGGCCGCGACCGTGACGACGCCGCGCATGCCGGCCCATCCGATCGCGAGCATGTCGCGCCAGCCGAGCTTCTGGTCGTCGAGGGCGATGATGTCGTGCCCGCGCTGATCGTGGAGGCGCTGCAGCTTGCCGGCGCGCTTCGATCCCTCTCCGAGCTGCTCGAGGCGCTGCGCGAGCCGCTGCTGGTCGCGACGCCTGCGCTTCGCGTGCGCGCGCAGCCAGAGCAGCAGCGGCGGCATGGAGGCGAAGCGCACGATCAGCAGCAGCAGGCACAGCAGCAGGCCGACCAGCACGACGCCGGCGAGGTGTCGCTCGCCCGCATCCACTGCCTCGATCACAGCCGGCAGCTGCATGCCCATGGTGAGGAAGACGCCGTTCTCGACGATCACCGAGAAGGTGCCCCACGTGGCCGCCTCCTGCGCGCGCCGCGTGGCACGGATGCGCATCTGGCTGCGGTTGCCGATCACCAGTCCGCTGATGACGACGGCGACGATGCCCGAGCCCTGCAGCGCCTCGGCGGCAAGGAACGAGAGGAACGGCGTCGCGAGCGAGATGGCGGTGTCGATGGCGCGGTCGGAGGCGTACTGGCGGATGCGCACGGTCGCGTAGCCGACGGCGGCGCCGACGACGAGGGCGACCACCACCGCGATCGCGAAGTCGGCCACCAGCGGCGCCGCCTCCACGTCGGAGTTGCCGGCGCGGGTGATGGCCGCGACCGCCGTGCTCAGCAGCACCAGCGCCGTGGCGTCGTTGATCAGGCCCTCGCCCTCGAGGATCGTCACCACCCTGGGCGGCAGACCGAGCCGCTTGCCGAGCGCTGTCGCGGCGACCGCATCGGGCGGCGCGACGACGGCACCGAGCGCGAGCGCGCCCGCGAAGCCGACGATCGGCCAGATCGACTGCACGACGAGCGCGACGGCGACCGCGCTGACCGCGACCAGGATGACCGAGAGGTAGCCGATGACGCGGAGGTTGCGGCGGAAGTCGACCGCTGGCACCTTGAGCGCCGCCGTGTAGAGCAGCGGCGGCAGGATGATGGTGAGGAAGACCTCTGGCGGCACCTCGATCTGGGGGGTCACCGGCAGCAGCGAGATCGCGCCGCCCAACACCACCAGCAGCAGCGGCGCAGCGACCCCGATGCGGTTCGCGATCGTGGCGACAGCTCCGATGATGAGGATGCCCACGACGACCACGAGCGTCACTTCCGTGGTCACACCGTGCATCTTCAGAGGGTACCGGCCTGTGCTTTCGGCACGGTGCGGCATAGCCTGGAGGAGTCGGCCCAGGCTCGGCGCCGATCGCAATCAAGGAGGAATCATGGCCATCACCTCGAACGCCACCGCGACCTGGAAGGGCGACCTCGGCACCGGCAGCGGCACCGCCTCGCTCGGCTCCGGATCCAGCTTCGACATGACCTGGAAGGCTCGCGCCGAGCAGGGCGGCGGGTCGACTCCAGAAGAGCTGATCGCCGGTGCCCACGCATCCTGCTTCTCGATGGCGCTCTCGAACACCCTCGCCGAGGCCGGCCACACCGCCGACTCGCTCGAGACAGCGGCGAAGGTCTCGTTCGTCGCCGGCACGGGCATCACCACCAGCGTGCTCTCCGTCACCGGCCGCGTCCCCGGCATCGACCAGGCCCAGTTCCAGGACTACGCAGAGCAGGCGAAGGCCGGCTGCCCCGTCTCGCAGGCGCTCGCGGGCGTCGACATCCAGCTGGAGTCCGCAACGCTCGAAGGCTGATTGCAGGTGTTGCAAAAGTTCCTCTGGTTGAAAGCGGTTCGACCGGCTATAAACAGAGGTGACGGGTACCGCGTAGACAAAGGAGTGACATGAAGAGGTTCCAACAGCTTCCCACCCATCTGCTGGTCACGCTCGGCGGTGACGACGACATCATCATGTCGTCGATCATGGGCGACGACGACATCATCATGTAACGACCAGCCCGAATCGCTGCGGCCGCGGCGCCGACTCTTTGAGTCGGCCCGCGGCCGCGGTGCGTCAGCCTGACGGACGTCCCCCTCGACATGGTCCAGGTCAGGAGTGCTCGGGGCCGCTGCGTCGGCGTGCGCGCCAGCGGGCCGCAGCTGCCTGCAGCGCCGACTGCGGCAGGTCGACGATGAGGAGCAGCAGCGCGACGAGCCAGTTCTTCACGTGCTCAGCCTACGCAGGCCCGGCGGCGCCCGGCTGGAGAGGCTGCAGGCGGGAACCCCTGCCCGACCGAGCGGTCGACGCCGGGGAACCACGAAGGCCACCTGCTCTCGCAAGTGGCCTTCTACTGTCTCAACACAGTGCGCGCCCGGAGGGATTCGAACCCCCAACCTTCTGATCCGTAGTCAGATGCTCTATCCGTTGAGCTACGGGCGCAAAATGGCCGAACGGCCAGGGATCAGGTTACATGATCCCTGGCCGTCAGCGCGAATCGAGTCACGCCGCGAACGGCGCGACCAGGCTCACAGGGGGCGGATGTCCGCTGCCTGCGGGCCCTTGGTGCCCTCGACGATCTCGAACTCGACTGCCTGAGCCTCTTCGAGGGTCTTGAAGCCGTTGGACTGGATCTGGCTGTAGTGAGCGAACAGATCCTTGCCGCCGTCGTCCGGAGCGATGAAGCCGAAGCCCTTGCCGGAGTCGAACCACTTGACGGTGCCGGTTGCCATATTTCCTTCAATCAATGCAATGCAGCCGAAGCTGCGTTCAAAAGCGCAGAGCAAGATCCGCTCTGCACCCTCGTCAGCGTAGCGGGTGAACGTGGTGCTCCGCTGAGAAACTTTCTGCGGCGGCCGCTCCAGTAGTCTGCTGGTGCCTCGTGCGATAGCCGACGGACCCCCGCCCTAGCCCCTCGGAGCTCCCGATGACGTTGTTCGAGCAGCGACCCTCGTCGGCGCCTCGAGGCCTCGGTCAGGGCGCGGCTCGCGCCGCGATCACCATCGCCGGCACGCTCGCGGCTGCGCTCGCGCTGACGGCGTGCGTGGGGCAGCCGCAGCTGCAGCTCGAGACCTACCCGAGCCCGGCGGCCGTCGTGCCGGCGACGCCCACGGCAGCCGCCCTGCCGCTGCCGGACGCAGACGTGGTCGAGCTCGCGGACCGCATGTTCCTCACCGCGGAGGGCCGTGCGACGTTCTACGCCGCCCAGCCGAGGCTCGCGGATGCCGAGGAGATCGAGACGGCGTGCGCCGATGCGGTCGAAGCGGATGCGGCCGGCTGGTTCACCGGAGGATGCTTCGTGGGCGGCCAGCACCGCGCCGCCGACCGCATCTTCGTCTTCCGCCCGGGCGATGAGCGGCTCGCGGAGTCGATGGTGACCGTCGCGGCGCACGAACTGCTCCACGCCGCATATGCGCGGCTCAGCCTGCTGGAGCGGGCGACCGTGGACGGGCTGGTCGCAGAGGTCGCCGGTCGCGTGCCCGCCGAGGACCCGGTGCACGAGCAGATCGAGCGGTCCACCGACGGCGACGCGTCCACGCGCGCCAACGAGCAGTTCGCCTACCTGGGCTCGCAGGTCGCGCTCGAGAGCGGTTTCCCCGCGCAGCTCGAGGGCGTCTACGCGCGGCTCTTCACCGACCGTGCTGCGCTGGTCGACACCCACCGCCGCGCCGCCAGTGTGGTCGAGGACTCGATCGCCGCGGCGGATGCGGCCATCGCGAGCGCTGCGGCGCAGGAGTCGCAGAACGCGCGCGACCGCGCGCAGCTCGACGCCGATCGGGGCGGCTACGAGACGGCGCTCGCCGCGTACACCGCCGATGTGGAGCGGTTCAACGCCATGCCGGTCGAGGAGCGGGCGCGCTGGCAGGTCACGCTGCAGCCCGCCGGCGCCGAGCCCATCACGATGAGCTGGGAGGCATCCCTGACCTACCGATACGAGGAGCTCGAGCGCATCCGCGGTGACCTCGAGGCGCGCGGCTCCGCGCTGTCCGCCGCGGAGGCCGCCGCCGCAGACCTGCGCGCCGACGCGGAGCAGCGCCGCGCCGACGCGATCGCGCTCATGCGCGCAGCCAACCCGAACGCCGTCATCTCGGAGTGACGGCCGACTGCGCGACGCGGATGCGGATGCGGATGCCCGCAGGAACGCCGGCCGGCGCCGGGCACGACGAAGGCCCCGCATCCGTGGATGGCGGGGCCTTGGGCCTGGTGGAGACGGAGGGATTTGAACCCTCGGTCCCCTATTGGGGACTCCACCTTAGCAGGGTGGTGCACTAGGCCGGACTATGCGACGTCTCCTCGGCCCGCCGAGAGCAGGCCAGCGGCCAGTCTAGCAAAGGCGTGGGCGGTCTCGAGACGACGCCCGCGGCGCCGGCTCCAGCGGCGAGTGCGGCGAGCGGTCAGCTGCCGTAGGGCACGACGCACGACTGCTGCGACGCATCCTGGCCGACCACACCCTCGAGGCCGTCGGTCTGCGTGGGTGTCGGCGTAACGCCCGGCGTCTCCGTGGGCTCCGGCGTCTCGGTGGCGACCGGTGTCTGGCCGCCGAGCTCGCCCGGATCGGGTGTCGGCGTGGGCGTCTCGTCGGTCGAGCCGATGCCGAGCGAGTCCTCCCCGAGCGAGATCGGCAGATCGAAGCGGATGCGTCGCATCAGCTCGTCCGCCGCGTCCTCGTCGGGGTAGACGCGGTTGCCCTCGAGGAAGTTCGGGTAGAGCACGAACTGCATGGTCTCGAGCGGGATGTCGGCGAGCACGCGCGCCATCGACACCATCGTGCCCACGTTGCCCAGACCGGAGGAGAGCGTCATGTTCTCGAGCGCCACCTGCGAGATGCCGTAGAGCTTGGTGAAGTCGGTGAGCACCGCATCCGACTGCAGGGTGCGCACGAGCGACGAGAGGAACACCTGCTGCGACGAGATGCGCGCGAGGTCGGAGCCGTCGCCGACGCCGTGGCGCGAGCGGAGGAACTGCAGCGCCTGCTCGCCCTCGAGGTCGTAGGTGCCCGCCGCGGGGATCGTCAGGCCCGTCCACGGGTCGTCGATCGGCCCGGCGAAGCAGACCGGCACGCCGCCCACGGCGCTCGACATGCTGATGACCCCCTGGAAGGTGATCATCGCGGCGTAGGGCACCTCGATGCCGGTCATCTCAGAGACGAGCGTCGCTACGCACGAGAGGCCGCCCCGATTGAGCGCCTGGTTGAACTGCACGTTGTCGGCCGCCGGCTGCGTGACCCCGGTCTCGGGATCCTCGCAGGCGGGGAAGTCGACGACCAGGTCGCGCGGGAAGGAGACCACCCGCGCCTGGCTGTGGTCCTCGCTCACGTGCATCAGCATCGTGACGTCGTTCAGCATCCCCTCGCCGTACGAGCTCTCTCCGAACTCGGCGCCCTGCCCCGTGCGCTGGTCGGAGCCCACCAGCAGGATCGTGAAGCCGCCCTCGTACGGGGCGAAGCCGGCCTGCGCCGGGGGCACCTCGGCACCCAGCTCGACCGTCTGCAGGCCGGTCGAGAACCGCAGCGCCGAGACGCCGACGACCCCGATGCCCGCGACCAGCAGCACGGCGACGCTCAGCGCCGCCCAGCGGAAGACGTGCGCGATGCCCGAATGGCGGCGCAGCCGCCCGTGGCGGGGCGACATCGACGAGGTGTCGACGCGCGACACGCGCTCCTCCGACATGGCACCCCCTCCTGCGATCGCGAAACCCGGTGCGGAGGGCGTGGGATTCGAACCCACGAGGCATTGCTGCCCACCGGTTTTCAAGACCGGCTCCATCGGCCGCTCGGACAGCCCTCCAGTCGGCCCGCCAGCGACTGGGACGCAATGGGGCCTCGGGAGATTGTACGGTCCCAGCGGATGCGTCGGCTACGGCGACGCTGTCGGCCCGCTGTGGAGACGGCGCGACCGGGCGCCGCCGGCGGGGCTCAGTCGCGCAGCAGCGCTTCGAGCACGAGCGCCAGGCCGTCGCCGCCGACGGTCGCGGTGACCTCGTTGGCGGCCGCCTTCACCTCGACGGGCGCCTGGCCCATCGCGACCGCGCGCCCCTGGCCGGCCACAGCCCACTGGAACATGTCGATGTCATTGCGGCCGTCGCCGACCACCAGTGTGCGGCTGCGCGGGATGTCGAGCAGCTCGGCGACCCGAGCGAGGCCCGTCGCCTTGTTGACGCCGTCGGGCGCGATGTCGAGCCACGACGAGTAGCCGATCGCATAGGAGACCTTGTGCAGCCCCATCGACTCGACGATCTCGAGGAAGTCGTCGACGTGGTGATCGGGGCTCATCACCACGACGCGCATCGCCGGCGTCTCGAACAGCTGCTCGAACTCGACCTGCTCGGCGTTGTCGAGACTCCAGTCGATCATGCCGTTCGTGTAGCGGCGGTGCCCGGTGGCGTCCTCGACCATGAACGAGCCGGTCGGCAACCCCGCGGCGATCGTGCGCAGCGCCGGCGCGGGGTCGAAGGTCTCGACGTGGATCGTCTCGTAGGCGTCGCCGCGACGCTCGAGCACGAGCGCGCCGTTCGCCGACACCAGGTGGCTGGGCTCGATGCCGAGGCGCTCGGCGGTCGACTCGGTGGTCGGCTGCGAGCGGCCCGTCGCCAGCACGACGGCGTGACCGGCGTCGACGACCGCACGCACCGCATCCGCCACCCTCGGAGACATCGAGTCGTCCTCGTGCACGAGGGTGCCGTCGATGTCGAGGCCGATGAGCAGGGGCTCGCTCATGCTGCCGGCTCGATCAGCTCGAGGCCGCCCAGGTAGGGCTGCAGCGCCGCGGGCACGCGCACCGAGCCGTCGGCCTGCTGGTGGGTCTCGAGCAGCGCGACGATCCAGCGGGTGGTCGCGGCGGTGCCGTTGAGGGTCGCGACCGGGGCGGTCCTGCCGCTCTCGGTGCGGTAGCGGGTGCCGAGCCGGCGCGACTGGAAGGTGGTGCAGTTGGAGGTGGAGGTGAGCTCGCGGTACTGCTGCTGCGAGGGGATCCACGCCTCGATGTCGAACTTGCGCGCCGCGCTCGAGCCCAGGTCGCCGGCGGCCACGTCGATGACGCGGTAGTCGAGCTCGCACGCCTGCAGCATGCGCTCCTGCAGGGCGCGCAACCGGTCGTGCTCGGCCTCGGCCTCCTCCGGCTTCACGTACGAGAACATCTCGAGCTTGTTGAACTGGTGCACGCGCAGGATGCCGCGGGTGTCACGCCCGGCGCTGCCTGCCTCGCGCCGGTAGCAGGTCGACCAGCCCGCGTAGCGCAGCGGCTGCTCGAGGTCGACGATCTCGTCGGCGTGGAAGCCCGCCAGCGCCACCTCGCTCGTGCCGGTGAGGTAGAGGTCGTCGGCGGGCAGGTGGTAGACCTCGGCCGCGTGCTCGCCCAGGAAGCCGGTGCCCTGCATGATCTCGGGCCGCACGAGCGTGGGCGTCACCAGCGGCGTGAAGCCGTCGGCGAGCACCTGGTCGAGGCCCATGGTCATCAGCGCGAGCTCGAGCCGCATGCCGATACCGGTCAGGTAGTAGAAGCGGGTGCCGGACACCTTCGCGCCGCGCTGCAGGTCGAAGGCCCGCAGGCTCTCCCCCAGCTCGACGTGGTCGCGCGCCTCGAAGTCGAACGCGCGCTGCTCGCCGTGGGTGCTGAGGGTGACGAAGTTCTCCTCGCCGCCGGCGGGCACGTCGGGGTGCACGAGGTTGCCGAGCCTCGAGACGGATGCGTCGAAGGCGGCCTCGGCGTCGGTCACGCGAGCCTGCGCATCCTTCACGCCGCCGGCGAGCGCCTTGCCCTGCTCGATGAGCGCCGGGCGCTCCTCCTTCGCGGCCCTGCCGACCAGCTTGGCGTGCGCGTTCTGCTCGGCGCGCAGGCCCTCGTACTCGGTGATGGCGGCGCGGCGGGCGGCCTCGGCGGCGAGCGCCTCGTCGACGTACGACACCGGGTCGCCGCGGCGCTCCTGGCTGGCCTTGACGAGGTCGGGCTGGTCACGCAGCAGCTGAGGATCGATCACGGCACCAGTCTACGAGCGGTCAGGCGGATGCCGTCCCAGGCTCCTCGGGGTCAGCGCCGGGCCGCGCGGGGTACGGTTCCCCCATGCGAGCAGGCGTCGTCTTCAATCCGGTCAAGCTGTCGCGCGACGAGCTCGCGCCGCAGGTCGAGACGGCGCAGCCGCTCGAGTGGTCGGAGCCGGTCTGGTTCGAGACCGACCCGGACGACGGCGGTGAGGCGGCGGTTCGCGCGGCGCTGGACGCCGAGATCGATCTGCTCATCGTGGCCGGCGGCGACGGCACGGTGCGCATCGCGGCAGATCTGATCACCGGCACGACGGTGCCGCTCGCGATCATCCCGGCCGGCACCGGCAATCTGCTCGCCCGCAACCTCGGCATCGATGTGACGAGCCTGCGCACCGCCATGCGCACGGCGTTCGAGGGCGAGGAGCGCGAGATCGACCTGGGCGAGCTCGAGCTCGAGTCGTCCGACGGCACGCGCTCCCGCCACGCCTTCGCGGTGATGGTCGGGTTCGGGCTCGACGCCGAGATGATCGAGGCGACCGACGAGGAGCTCAAGAAGAAGGTCGGCTGGCTGGCCTACGTCGATGCGGCGGGGCGCGTGATCGCCTCGCTCGACAAGGTGCGCGTGCAGGTGCGCATGGACAGCCGGCGGACGGTGCGGCAGACGGTCAACACCATGGTGATCGGCAACTGCGGCACCGTCACGAACGGCATCGTGCTGCTGCCCGACGCGGCGATCGACGACGGCCTGCTCGACATCGCGCTCATCCGCCCGCGCGGCGCGCGCGGCTGGCTGCAGGTGGCCGGCTACATCACCCGCAACAACCTGCTGGTGACGAAGCTGCTGCGACGCAGGGGCCACCTCGGCAAGCAGCGCACGGGCGCGGCACTCGGCTACGGGCAGGCGAAGGAGACCGTCGCGCGGCTGCTCGAGCCGCGCGCCGTGCAGGTCGACGGCGATGTGGTCGGCGACGCGGTGGCGCTGCGTGCGACGATCCGCGAGGACGCGCTGGTGGTGCGGGTGCCGAAGAAGCGCGCCGGCCGCGGCCCGGCTGTCTGAGCCCGCTCGGCCCTGCTGCTCGGCCCTACTGCTCCGGCCTACTGCTCCGGCCTACTGCTCCGGCTCGCCGGCCAGCAGCCCGCGCAGCCAGTCGCGGGCATCCTCGAACGAGGCGTCCGTGTAGCGGCGCTCGACCTCGCTGCGCTGGCCGTCAGCGCGCGGGTACGAGCCGAGGAACGTCACCTTCGGTGAGAAGCGCTTGAGGCCCAGCAGCGCATCCGCCACCCGCTCGTCGCGGATGTGCCCGCTCGCGTCCATCACGAAGCGGTAGCGGCCGAGTCGGTCGCCGATGGGGCGCGACTGGATGAGCGAGAGGTTGACGCCGCGGGTCGCGAACTGCTCGAGCATGTCGAGCAGCATGCCCGCCTCGTCGCTCGGCAGCTCGACCACGAGGCTCGTCTTGTCGGCGCCGGTGGGCTCGCCCGGAGCGCCCGCGCGACCGACGAACAGGAACCGGGTCACCGCATCCGCGTTGTCGCCGATGCGGTCGGCCAGCACCTCGAGGCCATCGACCCAGTGGCCGATCGTGGGGGTCGACAGCGCCGCCTGCGCTGCGCCGCCGCCCACCAGCTCGGCGGCGGCGGTGACGTTGGAGGCGGCCGGCAGGTGGGCCCGGCCGGGCAGCTCGCGCTGCAGCCAGCCGGTGCACTGCGCCCAGGCGACCGGGTGCGCGGCGATCACCGTGATGTCCTCGAGGCGCGTGCCGGCGGGGGCGACCAGCGAGAAGTTCACGCTCACCACGTGCTCGGAGAGGATGCGCAGCCCGGGGATCGCCGCGAGCGCGTCCTGCGCGGCGGTGACGCCGCCCTCGATGGAGTTCTCGATCGCGATCATGGCGGCGTCGCTGCGGCCCTCGGCGACGGCGGTGAGCGCCTCGGCGACGTTCGCGACCGGCACCCGCTCGGCGTCCTCGAGCCCGGGCACCTGCTCGAGCGCGGCCTCGGTGAACGTGCCGCGAGGGCCGAGGAAGGTGACGACGCGCGGCTGGCTCATGGATGCCAGCCTACGGCCGTGCGCACGCCCTGCCGCCGCTGAGCCACGGGTGCTTGGATGGGGCCATGAGCAGAGCAGGCACGACCGCCCAGCCCCAGGACCTCATCGATCTCGCCGCCCTCGAGCGCGCGTACTTCGAGCTCGTGCCCGACGTGGCGAACCCCGACCAGGCGGTGGCGTTCGGCACCAGCGGCCACCGCGGCAGCGCCCTCGACACCGCCTTCAACGAGACGCACATCCTGGCGATCACGCAGGCGATCTGCGAGTACCGCGCCGACCAGGGCATCACCGGGCCGCTCTTCATCGGCCGCGACACGCACGCGCTCTCGCTGCCCGCCGAGCGCACGGCGCTCGAGGTGCTGGTCGCCAACGGCGTCAGGGTGACGGCGGATGCGCGGGGCTCGGTGACGCCGACCCCGGCCGTCTCGCGCGCCATCCTCGACTACAACCGGGACGCATCCGCCAGTGACGGACGGCAGAGCGACCGAGCCGACGGGATCGTCGTCACGCCGAGCCACAACCCGCCCCGCGACGGCGGCTTCAAGTACAACCCGCCGCACGGCGGGCCTGCCGACTCAGATGCGACGGGCTGGATCGCGAAGCGCGCGAACGAGCTGATCGCTGGCGGCCTCGAGGGCGTGCGACGGGTCGCCGTGGAGGGCTCGAGCGACAGCCGCGTCGAGCTGTACGACTTCCGCGAGGAGTACGTGAAGGGGCTCGGCCGGGTCATCGACTTCGAGGCGATCAAGGCCGCTGGCATCAGGATCGGCGCCGACCCGCTGGGCGGCGCGGCGGTCGAGTACTACGGCGCGATCGCCGAGCGGTACGGCATCGACCTGACCGTCACGAACCCCACGGTCGACGCCACCTGGGCGTTCATGACGCTCGACTGGGACGAGAAGATCCGCATGGACTGCTCGAGCCCGAACGCGATGGCCTCGGTGCTCGCGCGCAAGGACGAGTTCGACATCCTCACCGGCAACGACGCCGACGCCGACCGGCACGGCATCGTCACGCCCGACGGCGGGCTGATGAACCCCAACCACTTCCTCGCCGTCGCGATCGAGTACCTCTACGCGCACCGGCCGGGCTGGCGCGCCGACGCCGCCATCGGCAAGACGCTGGTCTCCTCGTCGATGATCGACCGGGTGGCGGATGCGCTCGGTCGCCGCCTGTGGGAGGTGCCGGTCGGGTTCAAGTGGTTCGTGCCCGGCCTGCTCGACGGCTCCGTCGGCTTCGGCGGCGAGGAGAGCGCCGGCGCCTCGTTCCTGCAGCTGGACGGCACGGTCTGGACGACGGACAAGGACGGCATCCTGCTGTGCCTGCTGGCCTCGGAGATCCGTGCGGTGACGGGCAAGTCGCCCTCGCAGCTGTACGGCGAGCTGACCGAGCGCTTCGGCGCGCCCGTCTACGAGCGGGTGGATGCGCCGGCGACGCGGGAGCAGAAGGCGCGGCTCGGCAAGCTCACGGGCGACGCGGTGACGGCGACCTCGCTGGCCGGCGACCCGATCGTGGCGAAGCTGACCGAGGCGCCCGGCAATGGCGCTGCGATCGGCGGGCTGAAGGTCGTCACCGAGCGCGCCTGGTTCGCCGCGCGGCCGTCGGGCACCGAGGACGTCTACAAGATCTATGCCGAGTCGTTCGTGGGCGCCGACCACCTGCGCGAGGTGCAGGCCGAGGCGAAGGCGATCGTCGATGCGGCCCTCGCTGGTTGACGGAGGCCCGGCGGGCCTCCGTCGCGAGGGCCGCCGAGCGCGCAGCGCGAGGATCGCTGGTTGACGCGCCGCCCGCCAGCCCACTGACCGGTGGAGCAGACCGCGACCAGTGGAGCGGCTGGACCACCGGTGGCAGGTAACTCCACCGGTCGGCGAGTCGTCGGGCCGGCGCGCGGCGTGGTCGGAGGTCAATCCTCGAACGAGTCGGTGACGATCCGCACGTCGGGACCCAGCGCATCCGTCACCAGCTGCATCCCCGACTCGACCGTCAGCTCGTTCCGCCAGGCCGACCGCGTGATCGGCTCGGCGGCGTCGACCAGCGGGTGCAGCTGCAGATTGCGCCGGTTGACCCACTGCCCGTTCGCGAACTGCGCCGGCGTCAGGTCGAAGTGCATGTAGATCGGCACGGCGGCCGGGTCGACCACCTCGATCTCGCCGCCCGGCAGCCCGACGAGCTCGAACTGCGCCACCGCGCTCACCACCCGCGGGATCGCCATCTGCGTCGTCACCGAGTTGCCGAGCGAGTAGTAGACGAACGCGCGCGAGCCGTCCTCGCGCGTCAGCCACTCCGCCTCCTGCAGCACGTGCGGGTGCGTGCCGAGGATGACGTCGGCGCCCAGCTCGGCCAGCCGCTGCGCCTGCTCGCGCTGCCGCTCGTTGACCGTGCCCGAGTACTCGTCACCCCAGTGCACCGCGACGATGGTGGCGTCGGCGGACTCCTCCGCCTCGGCCAGCTGCGTCTCCACCAGCGGATCGTCCAGCCAGGTGACGGCGTGGTCGCCGGTGGGGGTGTTCGAGAGGTCGACGAAGTTGAGGAACGCGACCGTGAGGGCCGTGCCGTCGTCGCCGGCGATGACGGTGGTCGGCACCTCGGCCTGCTCGGCCTCGGAGCGGAAGGCGCCGTGGATCAGCAGCGGGTCGAGCCCGTCCCACACCTCGCGCGTGCGGTCGATGCCCTCCTGGCCGCGGTCGAAGGTGTGGTTGTTGCCGAGCCCGATGGTGTTGCAGCCGGCGTCGGCGATGCCCTCGGCGAACTCGACCGGCGCGTTGAACGCCGGGAAGTACGTCAGTCCCATCTCGACGCCCCCGCTGGGCGCCTCCTGGTTGCAGTAGACGAGATCGCTGTCGGCCCAGATCGGCCGCGCCGCATCCCAGAAGTGCCCGTACTCGTAGGTGCCGTCGGGCTGCAGCGCGTCGGCGGTCACCGAGTCGTGCGGCAGGATGTCGCCCATCGCGCTCACCGCGACGGTCACCGGCTCCGGCGTCGGGGTGGGGGTGGCGGATGCGCTGGGCTCGGCCGCGGGGTCGCTGGCACCGGGGTCGGTCGCACCGGGCGTCGGGTCGAGCGCGCCCTGCTGGCAGCCGGTCAGCAGCAGGATGCCCAGCGCGGCAACGCCCAGCAGCCGCGGCGCTCGGAGCTGCCGCATCAGGCGTTCGCCATGGCGATGTAGATGACCACCAGGATCACGATGACGACGAGCGTCATGCCCCAGTCGCCGGCCGTGCGCGGCCCACCGCCGCTGCTGCGGTGCGATCTGCTCGAGCTCGAGCCCCGGTTCCAGCTGCTCGAGCCGCTCGAGCGGCGTGAGCTGCTCGAACCGCCGAAGAAGCCGCCGCCGCCCGACCGCGACCCGCCGCCGAAGAAGCTGCGGGAGCCGCCGCTCGAGCGGAAGCCTCCGCCGCCGCCGCTGCGCGAGCCGCCGCTCTTGAATCCGCCCATCTTCGCCATGCAGGCAGAGTATCGGGCGACGCCTCAGCCGTAGTTCGGCGCGTGGCCCGCCCCCAGGAACTCCTCGTAGGTGGCGATGCCCTGATCGTGCATCGCGCTCGCGACCTCGACACCCACGAAGCGCAGGTGCCACGGCTCCCACTCGTAGCCGGTGATGCCCTCGAGCCCGCGCGGGTATCGCACGATGAAGCCCTGCTGCCAGGCGTTCTCGGCGATCCAGCGGCCGGCGGCGGTGTCGCCGAAGCAGGTGTTGAGGCGGCACTGCCCGCCGGTGCCCACGACGTCCACGGCGAGACCGGTCTGGTGCTCGCTGTGGCCGGGCCGCGCGCTCGTCGTGTCAGCCTCGGCCTGCCCCCACCGGGCGACGTAGTTGTTGTACAGCCCCGTCTGGGTCGCGTAGCTGCGGTACGACGAGAAGACGTGCACGCCCTCGCCGATCGCCGCCCGCATGGCAGTCGACAGCCCGGCCAGCGCGGCGTCGGTCTCGGGCCGCACGGTCTCGTCGCCGTCCTGGGCGATCGAGACGCTCACGAGCTGCGGCACGTAGTCGGCCGGCTGCAGCGGGTTGCGCTTGTTGACCAGCACCTGCGCGCTGCTCGCGGGCCCGGCGTCGAAGCCGCTCGGCGGCCCCTGCTGGTCGGTGCCGGGCTCCGGCTCGGGCTCGGGCTCGGTCTCGGGCGGCGAGACAGTGGTGACCGGCGCCGGGGTCGGCGTGCCGCTCGGCACCGCGCTCGGCGTGGGCGCGGGCGTCGGCGCCTGCGAGGTGACGGTGGGCTCGGCGGTCTCCGGGGGTTCCGGCGCGACCGGCTCGGCACAGCCGGCCAGCACGAGGACGGCGGCCATCGCCACCAGAAGTCTGCGCATCGTTCCATCGTGCCATCTCCCGCCTGCGAGCACGTGCTCGCGCACGGCGCCGATGTCGGGTAGTGTTGGCAGGTCATTCGCTTGGCTAACGACCCGACCCAGAATGGAACCCTCTTGACCCAGCGCGAACCGCGCCCCGCCGGCCCCTCGCAGCCCGACGCATCCGCCCCCCTCATGACCCGCCGCCAGATCACGCTCGTGATCGTCGGCCTGATGATCTCGATGTTCCTGTCGTCGGTGTCGCAGACGGTCGTCGGCACCTCGATGCGCACGATCGCCGACAATCTGCACGGGCTCGACCTGCAGGTGTGGGTCGTGACGGCGTTCCTGATCGTGTCGACGATCGTCACGCCCATCTACGGCAAGCTCAGCGACATCTTCGGCCGCCGGCCGCTGTTCCTGATCGCGATCGTGCTGTTCCTGGTGGGCTCGATCGCCTGCTCGTTCGCGCAGGACATGGTGCAGCTCGCCGCCTTCCGAGCCCTCCAGGGCCTCGGCGCCGGCGGCCTGATGTCGCTGCCGATGACGATCATGGCCGACGTGCTCAACCCCAGGGAGCGCGCGAAGTACCAGGGCTACTTCCTGGCGGTGTTCGGCGTCTCGTCCATCCTCGGACCGCTCATCGGCGGCGTGCTCGCGGGTGCGCCCGAGATCCTGTGGCTCGACGGCTGGCGCTGGGTGTTCCTGTTCAACCTGCCGATCGGCGTCGTCGCGGTCTGGATGGTCTTCCGGTTCCTGCACCTGCCCGCGCACCACGAGCGCGTGAGGATCGACTGGTGGGGTGCGGCGCTGCTGGTGGTCGGCGTCGTGCCGCTGCTGCTGGTCGGCGAGCAGGGCCGCGAGTGGGGCTGGCTCTCCCCCGCCGCCATCGTCTGCTACGCCGTCGGCTTCATCGGCATCGCGCTGTTCATCTGGGTCGAGCGCCGGATGGGCGACGCTGCGCTCATCCCACTGCACCTGTTCCGCTCGAGCACCTTCTCGATGGCGACGATGCTGGGCGTGTTCACCGGCTTCGGCATGTTCGCGGCCATGATGCTCATCCCCTTCGTGCTCCAGATCGTGCACGGCATGAACCCCACCGAGGCGGGCTTCGCCACGCTGCCGATGATCCTCGGCCTCATGATCGCCTCGATCGGCTCGGGCCAGATCATCGCCCGCACCGGCAGGTACCGGCTGTTCCCGGTCGTCGGGCTCGGCATCATGGCCGTCGGCTACGGGGTGCTCGTCACGCTCTCCTACGACAGCCCGCTGTGGGCACTGCTGCTGGCGCAGCTGCTGATCGGCCTCGGCCTCGGTCAGCTCATGCAGACGCTGACGATCGCCTCGCAGAACGCCGTGCGGGCGAAGGACATGGGCGTGGCGACGAGCGCCGCCACCTTCTTCCGGCAGCTCGGCGGCACGGCCGGCGTGGCGGTCGCGTTCTCGCTGCTGTTCTCACGGCTGCCGGAGACGCTGCGCGACTCCTTCTCGCGGCCAGACCTGCGCGCCGACATGGCGGCGGCGCTCGAGGACCCGGCCGTGCTCGCCGATCCCGGCAACGAGCGCATCCTCGACGTGCTGCAGCACCCCGAGCAGATCGGCGGCGCGCTGAACTCCGACTCGTCGTTCCTCAACAGCGCCGACCCGAGGCTGGCCGCGCCGTTCCTCGACGGCTTCAACACCGCCACGCTCATGCCCTTCTGGGTGGCGCTCGCCACGATCAGCGTGGCGTTCGTGCTCGCGATCTTCTTCAAGGCGCCGCCGCTGCGTCAGAAGTCGGCGATGGAGGAGACGATGGAGGAGCGCGCTCGCATCGCGCAGCTGGAGGCGGATGCGTCGGCCCCGGGCTCGTACGCTCCTCCCGTCACGACGTCGTCGATGCGGATCGTGCAGCCGAGCGGCGGGACCGAAGGGTCGCATCGCGGATCCTGAGTGCGCACCCAGGATCGAGGCGTACGTTCTGTACCCCGGAGCGATCGCTCCCATCGATCAAGGAGGTTGGGCATGGGTCTCGACGACAAGATCTCGAACGCAGCCAAGGAAGGCATCGGCAAGGCGAAGGAGGGTGTCGGTGACGCCACCGACAACGAGCGCCTGGAGGCGGAGGGCCACAAGGACCAGGCCGTCGCCAACGCCAAGCAGGCCGGCGAGCACGTGAAGGACGCCGGGGACGACGTCAAGGACACGTTCCGCGGCTGATCTCCCGATACCACGAGAGGCCGGGGCACCCGCGATGGTGCCCCGGCCTCTTGCGTGTCAGTAGTTGAGCTCGCCCAGCGCCGCGGCGTCCGCCTCGATGCCGAAGTCGCGCGCCTGGGTCTGGATCTTCTGCGCACGCGCGAGGCGGGGCAGGTCGCTGCCGTCGGTGATCTTCCCGCCCGACTCCTCGAACGCGCGCACGAAGCCGTGCGCCCACGCCACGTCCTCGGCGCTCGGCGCGAGGCCGGCATTGATGGTCGCGGCCTGCGTGTGCGTGAGGCACAGCTTGCCCGACATGCCCATCTCCTTCGACAGCCTCGTGCCGTCGGCCAGCGCGCCCATCGACAGCGTCGGGCCGTCGATCGGCGCCGGCAGCCTGGCGGCGCGGGAGGCGATCACGAGCTGCGATCGGGCATAGGCGAGGGCGATCGGGTCATCGCCGGTCGCGGTGTCGCGCTTGAAGTCGCCGGTGCCGAAGGCGAGCCGGAACGTCGACGGCGCGCTGGCGATCCGCTCGACGTGGAGCACCCCGCGAGCCGTCTCGACCAGCGCGAGGATCGGCATGCCCTCCGGCAGGCGGTCGGCGGTGTCGTCGACGTGGCTCGCCGACTCGGTCTTGGCGAGCATGACGCCCTCGAGGCCGGGCGCGTCCTTCAGCTCGGCCAGGTCGGTGCTCCAGAACTCGCTCGCGGCGTCGTTGATGCGCACCCAGGCGCGGTGGCCGGTGGAGAGCCACTCGACCGTGTCGGCGCGGGCCTGCGCCTTGTCCTTCGCCGCGACCGCGTCCTCGATGTCGATGATGATCGCGTCCGCCTCGCTCTCCTGCGCGATCTCGAACAGCTCGGGCTTGGAGGCCGGCACGAGCAGCCAGGAGCGGGCGATCAGGGGCGAGATGACGGTTCTGGGCACGCCCTTCAGCCTATCCGGCGGAGCGGGCTAGCATCGCGCTATGGCCTCCGGCGTCCTCACCCTCCTGCTCGTCGCGATGCTCGGGCTCGCGCTGCTGCTGATCGCGGGCGGCATCGTGATGCTGGTGATCGGCTCGCGCCGGCACGACGACTCCACCTCCCGGCCGTTCCTCGCCCTGGGCGTCAGCCTGCTGATCGTCGGCACCGTCGTGCTGGTGCCCTCGCTCGTGATGGCCGGTCGCGTGTTCCTCGGCTTGGGCTGAGCCGCACAGCGGACGTCGCGCTTCGCCGCCCTCGCATCCGTCAGCGCTCCAGCCATCGGCCTCGGCGGCGGCTCGTTCCGCGCTGGTCGCCGACAGCAAGTCGGCGACGCTGACGATGGCCGGGTCGTGTGATGGACTGTGGCCATGCCAGCACCCTTCGCCGTCCTGCTCGCCGTCTTCGTCGTCGCCGTCGTTCTGCTCGTGATCGGCATCGTCATGAGCATCCGCGGCACAGGATCGACCCCGAAGGTGGGCGGTTGGCTGGCGGTCATCAGCGGCCTGGTCGCACTGTGCTTCGGCGTCGTCCTCGGCATCTCGCTCATCGGCTCGTCGATGGACGACGTGCCGGGTCTCTGGTAGCGATCGTCAGCCGTCGCGCCCGCGGAGCCGATCGATCTCGCGCCGCTCGCGGCTGGTCGGGCGGCCCGCGCCCCTGGGCCGGTGCGGCACCTGCGCCGCATCGATCGCGGAGGGGCGCGGCGGCGAGCGATCCTCGATCGCCTCGGCGGCGGCCGGCGCCCCGACCCGCTTCTTCAGCAGCTGCTTGACGATCACGATGCGGTCGAAGCCGTGGATGCGCACCCGCACCTCATCGCCGATGCGCACCTGCTGCGAGGCCTTCGCCGGCTGGCCGCCGAGCTTCACGTGCCCGCCGCGGCACGCCTCGGTCGCGGCGGCTCGGGTCTTCACGAGCCGCACCGCCCAGATCCAGACGTCGATGCGCACGCGCTCGCTCATGCTTCGGACAGCACCTCCAGCACGGCGTCGCCGTAGCGCTCGAGCTTCGACTCGCCCACGCCGGAGACGGTCGAGAGCTCGACGAGCGTCGCCGGCCTGCGCTCGGCGATCGCCGCCAGCGTCTTGTCGTTGAAGACGACGTACGCCGGCACCGACTGCTCCTTCGCCGTCGCCGCGCGCCACGAGCGCAGCGCCTGGAAGAGCACCTGCTGGGCGTCGTCGAGCTGCAGCGTCGACGCCGAGCGCTTCGCGGCCTTCGCCGGTGCCTTCGTCTCGTGCCGCAAGCGCACCTCGCGCTCACCTGCGAGCACTGCGGCAGACGCATCCGTCATCGCCAGCACGCCGTACTCGCCCTGCACCTGCAGCAGCCCCTGCGCCAGCAGCTGCCGCACGATGCCGCGCCACTGAGTGGCGGGCAGGTCGGCGCCGATGCCGTAGGTGGCCAGCTGGTCGTGACCGAAGCGGCGGATGCGCTCGGTGTCGCCGCCGACGAGGATGTCGACCAGGTGCCCGGCGCCGTAGGCCTGCCGTCGCTCGCGCTGCAGCCGCACGATGGTGGAGAGCAGCTTCTGCGCCGGCACGGTGCCGTCGTAGGAATCGGGCGGGGTGAGGCAGGTGTCGCAGTTGCCGCAGGGTTCGCTGGGCTGGCCGAAGTAGGCGAGCAGCTGCACGCGGCGGCACTCGACCGTCTCGCACAGCGCGAGCATCGCATCGAGGTGCATGGTCTGGTTGCGCTTGCGCTGCGCGTCGCCGACCCCGTCGGCGATCATGCGGCGCTGCTGCACGACGTCCTGCAGCCCGTAGGCGAGCCAGGCCGTCGAGGCCTCGCCGTCGCGGCCCGCGCGGCCGGTCTCCTGGTAGTACCCCTCGATCGACTTGGGCAGGTCGAGGTGCGCGACGAAGCGCACGTCGGGCTTGTCGATGCCCATGCCGAACGCGATCGTCGCGACCATCACGACGCCGTCTTCGCGCAGGAACCGCTGCTGGTTCGCCCCGCGGACGGCCGCGTCGAGGCCGGCGTGGTACGGCAGCGCGTCGATGCCCTGCGCCCGCAGCCACTCGGCGGTCGACTCGACCGACTTGCGCGAGAGGCAGTAGACGATGCCGGTCGCGCCCGGGTGCTCGTCGCGCATGATGCGCAGCAGCTGGGCCTTCGCATCCTGCTTGGGGGCGATGCGGTACTGGATGTTCGGCCGGTCGAAGCTCGAGACGTACACGTGCGCGTCGCGCAGCCCCAGGCGCTCGACGATCTCGGCACGCGTCTCGACCGTCGCGGTCGCGGTGAGGGCGATGCGCGGCACCTGCGGCCAGCGCTCCCCCAGCACCGACAGCTGCAGGTAGTCGGGACGGAAGTCGTGCCCCCACTGGCTGACGCAGTGCGCCTCGTCGATCGCGAACAGCGCGATCGGCGCCGCATCGAGCAGGCTCTGCGCGACCGGCAGCCGCTCGGGCGCCAGGTAGAGCATGTCGAGCTCGCCGGCGAGCAGCCGCTGCTCGACCTCGCGGCGCTCGTCGATCGACTGGGTGGAGTTGAGGTAGGCCGCCCGCACGCCGAGCTGCTCGAGCGCGTCGACCTGGTCGTGCATGAGCGCGATCAGCGGACTGATGACGACGCCGGTGCCCTCGCGCACGAGCGACGGGATCTGGTAGCAGAGGCTCTTGCCGCCGCCGGTGGGCATGAGCACCACCGCGTCGCGGCCGGCCACCACGTCGTCGATGATCGCGGCCTGCTGGTCGCGGAACGCGTCGTAGCCCCACACCCGGGTGAGCGCCTCGAGCGGCGTGGCGGCCTTGGCGGATGCGGCGATGCCGGGCGCGCGGGCGGGCTGCGGACGGACGGCGGTGCGGCCGCGTGCGCCGACTTCGCCGCCCGTGGTGCGCGCACCGACGCCGGCGAGCACCGGCGCATCGTCGTCGATGGGCGGCACCCAGCCGTCGTCGGGTGCGTCGTACTCGCCCCACGGCTCCGGTGCGTCGTCGTCGCCGGGCGGTGCCCACTGGTCGTGCTGCGCGTCCGTCACGCGTCCCCCTTCGCGTCCATGACGCATCCCACCCTAGGCCGAGCCGCCGACACGGCTCGCCGCCGGTCGCCTCGCTGTGGATGGCTCAGCGACGGCGCGAGAGCCACTCCTCGAAGCCGATGCGGCCCTTGTGCTGCTCGGTGAAGTTGGCGCCCGAGCGCAGGTAGTCGAGCATCGACGGCGGGAACGGGCCGTTGACGATCAGGCCGCGGGCGCCGGTGGCCGCCTGCCAGGCCTTCGCGAGGTCGCGCGAGAGCCGCACCTGCGGGCCGGCGATCTCGATGAAGCGCTTGCCGCTGGGGTCGAGCGCCTCCTCGGCGCAGAGGTCGGCGACCTCGCTCACGGCGACCGGCTGCATGCGGCCGCCCAGCACGACCGGGATGGCGCCGAGCGCGGAGCCGGCCTCGAACTGGTCGACCGACCACTCGTGGAACTGCGCGGCGCGCACCACCGAGACCTCGAGCGCGGAGTTCAGGTAGGTGAGCTCCTGCTCGTGCTTGCGGCGGTGGTACGAGAGCTTCGAGACGTCGACGCCGAGGATCGAGAGCACGACGGCCCGCTGCACCTCTGCCCGCTCGGCGGCGGCGACGATGTTGCGCGCGCCGATGGTGAAGGGCTTCGGGTCGAGCGGATTGCGCGAATTGGAGGAGTCGACGATCACGTCGACGCCCTGGAAGGCGGCATCGAGGCCCTCACCGGAGACGATGTCGGCCTTGACGCCGGGGGAACCCGCGATGGCCTTGCCCGACCGCGACAGCGGGGCGACATCGGCGCCCCGCCTGCTCAGTGCCCGAACGATCGCCGAGCCCGCGTTCCCCGATCCACCGATCACGACGATGCGCATGCCCTAACGCTACGCCCGGTCCTGCACAACGCAAGTCGGCCTCGCGGCCGTGCGCCGCATCCGCTCGCGGAACGCGAACGACCCCTTCCGGACAGCGTCCCGGTGCACCGGGCGCGCGAGGCGGAAGGGGTCGCTGAGGCGGTCTAGACGGATGCGGTGGGCTGCGCCTGCGCGTCGGTGCCGGCGGCGGCCGGCTCGTGCTCGGCGATCTCGGCGGCGGCCGGCGGGGCCGTCAGCGTGTCGAGCAGATCGTCGCCGGGCGTGACGGGGATCATCGGCGCCTCGATCTCGGCCCGGTCCAGCAGCTGCTGGGTGCGCTTGCGGCGCGCCGGCGCGATCACGGTGACGACACGGCCGTCGTTGCCCGCGCGGCCGGTGCGGCCCGAGCGGTGCATGTAGGTCTTGTACTCGTCCGGCGGGTCGGCCTGCACGACGAGCGCGATGTCGTCGATGTGGATGCCACGGGCGGCGACGTCGGTCGCGACCAGCACGTCGACCTTGCCGCGCTTCAGCTTCTCGAGCGAGCGGTTGCGCTTCGCCTGCGTCAGGTCGCCGTGCAGGCTGACCGCTGCGATGCCGGCGTCGCCGAACTGCTCGGCGAGCCGCTCGGCGTAGGCGCGAGTGCGCGTGAAGACGATGATGCGGCCGGGGTTGCGGACGATCTGCTCGAGCACCGCATCCTTGTCGTAGCGATCCGTGACGAGGATCTGGTGGTCGATCGTCGACGTCGACTGCTCCTCGCCGGCCACCTCGTGGACGGACGGCTCGGGGAGGAACTCCTTGACGATGGTCTGGACCTCGGCGTCGAGCGTCGCCGAGAACAGCAGCTTCTGGCTGCCCGGCTTCGTGCGACGCAGGATGCGCTGCACGGGCTCGAGGAAGCCGAGCTCGCACATGTGGTCGGCCTCGTCGACCACCGCGATCTCGACCGCGCCGAGGTTCAGCTTGCGCTGCTCGACGAGATCCTCGATGCGGCCGGGCGTGCCGATCACGACGTCGACGCCGCGTCGCAGCCCCTCGACCTGCCGATCCTGCTTCACGCCGCCGACGATGACGGTCGTGAAGACGCCGACCTCGCGGCCGAGCGTCATGATCGTGTGGTTGAGCTGCTGTGCGAGCTCGCGCGTCGGAGCCAGCACGAGCGCGCGCGGGGCGCGGCCGATCTCGCGGCGCTCGGAGCGGCCGCGCAGCAGCATCTCGACGATCGGCGCGCCGAAGGCGATGCTCTTGCCGGAGCCGGTGCGGCCGCGGCCGAGCACATCGCGCCCTGCGAGCACGTCGGGGATCGTGGCTGCCTGGATCGGGAACGGCGAGACCGCGCCCATGCCGGTCAGCGCGCGGGAGATGCTGTCGCCGATGCCGAGGTCGGCGAAGGAGATGCCCGCGACGTCCTCGGCGCTCGTCGCCTTCGCCTCGAGGCGCTCGAGCACGACGTCGTCCTTCGGCTGGAAGGGGTTCGAGTCCTTCGAGGGGTAGTACGTGCTGTCGCGGCGGGGCTGCTCGTCGAAGCTGCGGCGCTCCTCGCGGCGCGGGCGGTCGTCGAAGCGACGCTGGCCCTGCTCGCGGCGGTCGCCGAAACTCCGCTGATCGCGGTCGTCGCGACGGGGCGCGCGGTCGTCGAAGCGACGCTGACCCTGCTCGCGGCGGTCGCCGAAGCTCCGCTGATCGCGGTCGTCACGACGCGGCGCGCGGTCGTCGAAGCGACGCTGACCCTGCTCGCGGCGGTCGCCGAAGCTCCGCTGATCGCGGTCGTCGCGGCGGGGGCGGTCCTCGAAGCGGCGGTTGCGGTCCGGCGCAGCGCCGGAGCGGCCGCGGCCGTTGTGCTCGTCGCGGGCGCGGTCGAAGCCGCGCGGGCGCTCGCCGCGGTGCACGCGCTCGTCGCCCTGGTGGTCGCGGCCGCCGTGGCTGCCGCCGCGGGTGCGGAAGGAGGGACCGCGCTGGTGGTCGCGGTTGCGCTCCTCCGGCGGGGTCCAGTTGGGACGACCCGAGCTGGAGCGGCCGGAGCGGCCGCCCTGCGCGCCGCCGTCGCGGCGGCTGTCGCGCTCGCTCTGATTCCAGCGGCCCTTCGAGGGCTGCTCGTCGCGGAAGCCGCGGTGGCCCTTGCTGCGGGAGCCGGGTCGGCTGCTGCTGTCGCGGTCGTTGGATCGGTGGGCGCCCTGAGGGCGCGAGTGGTTGTGTGCCATTGCTCGCATTTCATTGCGCGCGAGATCGAACTCGCGCAGGTAGTGCCGCAGTCATCGCGGGGATACTGATCAACCGCGAGATCGCCCGCGGGATATCCGGCCGCGGAGACACTCCATGTGACGCACACGCGTCTGTTCCGAGCCGACCGTGCAACCTTACGGCAAAGCCCCGTCTCGCGATAGGGGCAGTTGCCCGGCTCAGCCCGCCTGGTCGTGCCCGCGCACGCCGCCGCGCATCACCGAGGAGGTCCACTGGCGGCCGTCGAACCAGCGCTGCTCCGCCCGCCGGAACGGATCCGGGTACCAGGCTGGCTGCGCCTGCCCTGTATTGGCCTGCAACCCGATCGGCTGCGGTGCACCGTCGTGGGTGCTCGGCCCCTGCGGGGGTGCCTGCACCCGCTGCTGCGCCTGCCAGGCCGCGTAGACGCGCCGCTGCGCGTCGTGCGCCTCCTGCTCGAGCCGGTGGAACTCGGCCGGCGTCGGGATCGGCGGCGGCTGCCGCGGGTCGGCGACCTGCTCGCGGCCGTACAGGTCGCGCTCGGCGCCCTCAGCGCGCTGCCCGAACGACGGTGACGGATGCGTGGGCCCGCCCTCGTGCGTCGGCCGCGGGCCCAGATGCGGCGGCTGGGCCAGCCGGGCCGGCTGCGCCGGCGACGGGGCGGAGGCTCGGGTCGCGGAGGGCTGCACGGGATCGACGCGCGAGCCCTGCTCGCGGCCGAAGGTCGACACGTGCTGCGGCACGGAGCCGGTGGAGCCGGGCATCGGCCCGACCGGCGGCGTCGGTGCCACCGGCGGCTGCGCCGCAGGGCTCACCACCCGCACGCCGGCCGGGCCCTGGGCGTCGCCGGGCAGCGAGGGCATCGGCATCGTCGGCTGCGCCAGCACGCGGGCGTCGCGCGCGGCGTAGTAGTGCATCGAGGAGTCGGAGGCCCACTGCCCGTCGATGCGCAGCATGGACCGCCCGCCGGGCTGCAGCGGCGGCACGAAGGTGAGCCGCGTGCCGGTGCCGGCGGGGGCGCGCACGGTGAGGGTGGCTCCCTCGACCTGTCCGTTCGCGCGGGTCACGAAGATCGTCACCGGCAGGTCGCCGGCCGGCACGTGCAGGGTGATGTCGCCCCAGTCGAGCGGCGCCCGCAGCCCGCCGATGTCGAGGGTCGGCGGCTGGCGGTACGCATCCAGCCGACCGTCCTGCAGTGCGGCGCGGACGATCAGGAATGCCGGCATGCTCGGCCTCCTTCACTGCGGGAGCGCTCGGTCGTGCTCATCCAACCAGCGCACCCCCAGCGTCCGCTGGGAGCGCGGTCACCGCTGGCTGGCAGCGGCGAGCTCGCCTCGACGCTCGGCGCGCGTGCCGCTGCCGCGGCGCACGCGCCGCCGCTCGATCGCACCCTCGACGACCAGGTAGAGCACCGGCAGCACGATGAGCGTCAGCACCGTCGACGAGATCAGGCCGCCGATCACCACGATCGCCAGCGGCTGCGAGATGAAGCCGCCCTGACCGGTGAGGCCGGCCGCCATCGGCACGAGCGCGAAGATCGTCGCCGCTGCGGTCATCAGGATGGGCCGCAGCCTGCGCTCGGCGCCCTCGACGAGCGCCTCGCGCACGCTCAGCCCCCGGTCCCGGTACTGGTTGACGAGGTCGATGAGCACGATCGCGTTGGTGACCACGATGCCGACGAGCATCAGCACACCGACCATCGAGGCGACGCCCAGCGGCACCCCGGTGATGAGCTGCATGGCGATCGCGCCGGTGGCCGCGAAGGGCACCGAGACCAGCAGCAGGAACGGCTGCAGCAGGCTCTTGAAGGTGGCCACCATGACGACGTAGACGAGCAGCACCGCGATCAGTGCCGCGATCCCGAGCTGGGTGAACGCATCCGTGATCTGGGTGGCGACGCCGCCGATCTCGGCGGTCGCGCCCTCGGCGAGCTCGAGCCCGTCGAGCTCTGCCTGCAGGCTCGCGGAGAGCCCGCCGACATCCGCCGCGTCGGGCGTGACGGTGACGGTCGCCGTGCGGCTGCCGTCGCTGGTGGCGATCGAGACGGGGCCGGTGACCTCGGTCACCTCGGCGACGTCCGACAGCGGCAGCGGGCCGGCGGGCGTCGGCAGCTCGAGGCTGCGCAGCTCGTCGAGCGTCGAGGCAGGCGCGATGGCGTCGAGCCAGATGCGCACGAGCGAGCCGTCGAGCTGGATGTCGCCGATGGGCGTCGGCTGCATCGCCTGCGCGACCAGGCCGGAGACCGCCGCCTCGCTGAGCCCCAGGCTCGCCGCCAGCTCGCGGTCGACGGCGACCTGCACGAGCGGCTGGGCGCCCTCGAGCGAGTCCGTCACCTGGGCGACGCCGTCGAGTCCGGTGAGGCGGTCGGAGACGGATGCGGTGGCCGCCTCGAGCGCCTCGGGCGTCGGCGCCTGCACCTCGACGGTGATGTCGCTGCCGCCCAGGCCGCCGGAGGAGCCGACCGTCACCTCGCCGGTCGCCGCGTCGCCGATCTCGAGGATGTCGGCGCGCAGCGCCTCCATGTCGGTGCCGTCGGCGGCGATGACGCCGTAGCGCACCGAGCTGCCGCCTCCGCCGCCGGTGAAGGCGGCGAACGCGCCGGCGCCGCTGGAGACGGTCGCCGAGACCGTCTCCACGCCGTCGAGCGCCTGCAGTTCGGCGGAGAGCGCCTCCGCCTCGTCGAGCTGCGCGTCGAGCGATGCGCCGGGCTCGAGCTGCTGCGAGAGCTGCACGGTGGTCTGGCCGTCGTCGCCGAGGAAGTTGATCGCCATGAGCGGCACGGCTGCGCCGCTCGCGCCCAGCACGAGCACGGCGCCGATCAGCACCAGCCAGGGCTTGCGCAGCGTCGCCAGCAGCACGGGCCGGTAGGCGCGGCGCAGCCGGTCGCTGCGCTCTGGCCGGTCGGCCGGCTCGATCGGTGCTGCACCGACCGCTGCGGTTCCGGATGCTGCCGCGCTGTGGACCCGTTCGAGATCGCTGGACCCGCCAGAACGGGTCCGCCGATCTCCAAGGGGTCCACGAGCGGGGGCGGATGCGCGGCGGCGGCCGAAGATGCCGCGCCGGGCGGGCTGCACGGCGGCCTGCTGCTCTGTCTGCGCCGCTCGCTCGGCCGCGACCCGCTCGGCCTCGACGGCCTCCTTCGGGCGCTTGAGCAGCCAGGACGCGAGCACCGGCACGATCGTCAGCGCGATCACCAGCGACGACAGCAGCGCGATCGTCACCGTCAGCGCGAAGGGCCGGAAGAGCTCGCCGGTGATGTCGCTGACGAAGGCCAGTGGCAGGAACACGATGACGGTGGTGACCGTCGACGCCGTGATCGCGCCCGCGACCTCGCGCACCGCATCCAGGATCGCCTTCGCCTTCGAGGCCTGGAAGGCCAGGTGGCGCTTGATGTTCTCGATCACCACGATCGAGTCGTCGACGACGCGGCCGATCGAGATGGTCAGCGCGCCGAGCGTGAGCACGTTCAGCGAGAAGCCGGCGCCCCACATGCCGATGAACGTCATCAGCACCGACATCGGGATGGAGATGGCGGTGACGATCGTCGAGCGCAGCGACCACAGGAAGATGAGGATCACGAGCACGGCGAACACCAGCCCCAGCACACCCTCGACCGCGAGCGCCTCGATCGAGTGCTCGATGTAGGGCGCCTGGTCGAGGATCGTGGTGATGGCGACGTCGTCGCCGAGCTCTGCCTGGATCGCTGGCAGCAGCTCGTGCACGGCGTGCGAGACGTCGACGGTGTTCGAGGCCTGCGTCTTGGTGATCGACAGCGTGATGGAGGGCTGGCCGTCGACGAGCGCGACGGAGGTGACGGGATCCTCGGTGAGCGCGACCTCCGCCATGTCGCCGATCGTGACGGTCTCGGCGGCGGGGCCGTCCCCGACGGCACCCGGCTCGACAGCGGTGCCGCCCTGGTCTCCAGCGCCCGCCTCGCCGCCGGTGCCGCCCTGGCCGCCAGCGCCCGCCTCGCTGCCGCCCGTGAGGGGCAGGTTCGCCACGTCATCGACCGAGCCGAGCCGCTCGCCGATCTGCACGCTGAGCGTCTGGCCGTCGTCGTCGACGGTGCCGCCGGGCAGCAGCTGCCCCTGCTGGTCGATCGCGTCGCGGATGCTCTGCCTCGACAGCCCGGCAGCCGTGAGCGCCTCGTCGTCGGGGCTGATGGTGATGCGCTGGCCCGGTGCGCCCTGCAGCTGCACCGCGCGCACGCCCTCGGTGCGCTCGAGCTGCGGCACCGCGATGGTCTCGATGCGGTCGACCAGCGCCGCGGTGTCCTCGCCGCCGGTGACAGCCAGCTGCAGCACGGGGAAGTCGGCGATCGAGCCGGTGAGCACCGTGGGCTCGACGCCCTCTGGCAGCTGGCTCGCGATGCGGTTGACGGCCTGCTGCACGCGCTGCTCGGTGGTGGCCATGTTCACGCCGTACTCGAACTGCGCGACCACCACGCTCGAGCCCGTGGAGGAGGTGCCGCTGGTGCCCTCCAGGCTCTGCACCGACTGCACCGCCCGCTCGATGGGCTCGGTGACGTCGGCGCTGATGATCTCGGGGCTCGCGCCCTGCATGTTCGACATCACCACGACCGCCGGCAGCTCGAGCTCGGGAGTGAGCTCGGTCTTCAGGCTCGACAGCGCCACCCCGCCGAAGATCGCGATGCAGATGGTCACGAGCGCGACGAGCGCCTTGTTCTTCATGCTGGCGAGAGAGAGCAGATGCACGCGACGATCCTCCCACCACAACGGTGAGGGGCGGATGCGCGCTGGAACTGAGAGAGGCGGCCCTTTCGGGCCGCCTCCGTGACGCCAGCGCCGAGGCCCGTCCGCGGCCTCGGTCTCAGCTCCTCGATCGTCCGTCGGCTACCGCTGCCGCGCCGCGACGAACGCCAGCATGGCGTCGCGCACGTACGCCGCGCCCTCGGTGCCGCCGTAGTTGGCGGCGAATCGCTCGTCGGCGACGTACATCTCGCCCAGGCCCGCGAAGGCCTCGAGCTCGGGCTCGCGCTGCCAGCCGGCGCCGACCCAGCGGTAGTGCCGCTCGACGAGCGCCTGCACCGTGTCGGAGTCGACGCTCTCGCCCTCCTCGCGCGCTGCGGCGTAGCCTGCCGCGATGTCGAGGTGCTCCTGGCCGAACGCCTGCCTGCCCTCGTCGGACATGCCCTTCCACCAGTCCTGGCCGCGCTTCCACGCAGCGGCACCCCATCGCTCGGTCACCTCCTGCTCGTACTGGCTCTGATCGAACCCGTCGAGCGCTTCCTCTGCCGTCATGGCAGCTCCTTCCTCTCGTGCCCGCAGCGTCTGCTCGACGGCGCGGATCTGCCTGTGGACGCGATCGGCCTCACGCTCGAGGTCGACGAGGTGCGCCGCGAGCGCCTCCTCGTCGGATGCGCGCTCGAGGCTCGCGGCGATCGCTGGGATCCCCACACCCAGTCCGCGCAGCAGCAGGATGCGCTGCAGGCGACTGAGTGATGCCTCGTCGTACCAGCGCATGCCGCCCGCATCGGTGCGGGCAGGGTGCAGGATGCCGACGGCGTCGTAGTGCCGCAGTGTGCGGCTCGAGACGCCGGCGAGCTTCGCGATGCGCTGGATCGACCACTCCATGAGCACGACGCTAGAGGTTGACGCAACGTCAATGTCAAGCCTTCGGGCGAGCCCGGCCGGCGGATGCGTCCGGTGGCGCGGCCCGGGCGGCCTACGCTGGGCGGATGCTGCTGCGATCCGTGCTCGCCGTGCTGGTCGGCGGCGCACTCGGCACGGCGGCGCGAGCGCTGCTGCAGGAGGCGATCCCGGAGTGGTGGCTGCTGCTCGCCGTCAACGCGCTCGGCTCGGCGCTGCTGGGCGTCTCGGTGGCGGCGCTCGCCGACGCTCCCGCCTGGGTACGGCACGGCATCGGCGCAGGGGTGCTCGGCGGCTTCACCGCCTTCAGCGCGGTGGCGGTCGCGAGCGTGACCGCCGCAGCCAGCACCGGCGGCTTCGCGACCATCATCCCGGCGCTGCCGGGCATCCTGCTCGCGCTCGGCATGCTCGCCCTCTGCCTGCTGGCCGCCTGGGGCGGCCTCGCGCTCGGCCACCGGCTGGCGAGGGGCAGGGCCGCATGAGCGCGCTCGAGCTGCTGGGCATCGCGATCGCGGGCGGGCTGGGCGCGACCGTGCGCTTCCTGGTCGGCGTCCTCGCGGGCGAGCGCCCCGTGCGGGCAACCGTCGCTGTCAACCTGGCCGCGAGCCTGATCGCGGGATTCTGCGCCAGCCTGCTGCCGCTCGACGAGACCTGGCGCGCCATCCTGGTGACGGGCTTCTGCGGCGGCCTCTCCACCTACTCGGCCTTCGCCACCCAGGCGGTCCAGCAGCTCGAGCGGCGTCGCGCCGGCCACGCGTTCGCGACGATCGCGGTGACGCTCGTCGGCGGCGCCCTCGCCGCGGCCGTGGGCCTGCTGCTCGGGGCGATGCTGGTGCCGGCCGTCGCGATCTGAGCGATTCGGAACGCTGTCCACATGCGATGCCCTGGCACAGCCGATGGACAGGCTCGATGGTATGATCGAGGTTGGACTTGTTAGAGGAAGTTCTCCCATCGTTCGCCGGCCGCAGCGCCGGCGCCAGTAGCAAGGGGGTCCAGCATGGGTCGTGGTCGCCAGAAGGCAAAGCACACGAAGATCGCGCGTGAGCTGAAGTCGTACAGCCCGGACGTCAACTACAACGCGCTCCAGTCAGAGCTCGGCGGGGCCACAGACACCGCGCAGCTCGACAAGTGGGCCGACTACGCCGACGTCGAGTCGGAGGACGACGACTACGCTGACGAGTACCAGACGGGCCGCACCGCTTGAGCTGACACCATCGGCTCCGTGCGCTTTCAAGCGAAGGAGCTGATCGTGACCTCGCACGCATCCATCACGAACGGGCAGGGCGCAGAGCCCACCGAGGTCGGGTCGCACGCGACCGCCACCGCACCGGTGTTCGAGTCGCTCTCGGTGCTCGATCTGTTCAAGATCGGCATCGGCCCCTCCTCGTCGCACACCGTCGGCCCCATGCGGGCCGCGCTCGACTTCGTCGGGCAGGTGGATGCGTCCGGTCGCTTCGGCGACGTCGTGCGGCTGCGCGTCGACCTCCTGGGCTCGCTCGGCGCCACCGGATCCGGGCACGGCACCGACACGGCGATCATGCTGGGCCTCTCGGGCCTCGCGCCCGACACCGTCGAGACGCCGCAGATCACCGCGACGCTCGAGCGCATCCGCGCCACCGGGGAGCTCTCGCTCGGCGCCCGCCTGACCGTCCCGTTCGACGAGGCGAAGGTGTTCATCTTCCGGCCGCTCACCGTGCGCCGCGAGCACCCGAACGCGCTCCGCATCACCGCCTACGACGCATCCGACGACACCATCGCCAGCGCCGGCTACTACTCGATCGGCGGCGGCTTCGTCATGCGTCACGACGAGGGCGACGTGCTCTCGCCGGTGCCCGCGCCGGCCGAGCAGCTGCACCCGGTCGCGCACCCCTTCACCACCGGCGACCGGCTCGTGGCGCTCTGCCGCGAGACCAGGCTGTCGGTGGCAGAGCTGATGCTCGAGAACGAGAGTGCCTGGCGCTCGCGCGAGCAGACCATCACGCAGCTCGAGCGCATCTGGGAGGTCATGCAGGAGTGCGTCGAGCACGGCATCGCCACCCCGGGCATCCTGCCGGGCGGGCTGGATGTGAAGCGGCGCTCGAAGGAGTGGCACGCGAAGCTGCTCGACCGCGACGCGGCACCCAAGCAGGGCCGCCCCGACCTGCTCGAGGGCATGGAGTGGGTGAACCTCTACGCGCTGGCCGTCAACGAGGAGAACGCTGCCGGCGCCCGCGTCGTGACCGCTCCGACGAACGGCGCCGCCGGCATCATCCCCGCCGTGATGCACTACGCCGACCGCTTTGCCAACTGCGTCGAGGACGAGCTGCCGTGGCAGGTGCGCTTCCTGCTGGTCGCCGGCGCGATCGGCATCATCATCAAGTCGAACGCCTCGATCTCGGGCGCCGAGGTCGGCTGCCAGGGCGAGGTGGGCTCGGCGTGCGCGATGGCCGCCGGCGGCTTCGCGGCCGTCCTGGGCGCGACCCCCGAGCAGATCGAGAACGCCGCCGAGATCGGCATCGAGCACAACCTCGGCCTCACCTGCGACCCGATCAAGGGCCTCGTGCAGATCCCCTGCATCGAGCGCAACGCGATGGCCAGCGTCAAGGCGATCAACGCCGCGCGCATGGCGCAGCAGGGCGACGGCACCCACTACGTCTCGCTCGACACCGCCGTCGAGACGATGCGGCAGACGGGCGCCGACATGAGCCACAAGTACAAGGAGACTGCGCTCGGCGGCCTGGCCGTCGCGTTCGTCGAGTGTTGACCGTCACGCCGATCCCGAGGCCCGAGACGGTCCCGGCGCAGGCTCGCAGCGGAGGCCAGAGATGGCCTTCGCTCTCAGCGCGCCGCGCGCATCCGTCACCAGACGACGAATGGCCCGCCGATCGGCGGGCCATTCGCGTGCGTGCGGCTCAGTAGTTGATCTCGCCCACCGAGGCCGCAATCGCGGCGAAGATGATGAGCGGGATGACGATCGTCCAGAACACGATGTTCCAGATGAAGCCGAGGATCGAGACCACGAGGCCCCAGATCGCCATGGTCTTGGCAGCCGGCTCCTTCGCCAGGCCGATGCCCGAGAGCACGGCGCCGGCGATGGCGTTCAGGAAGATCGGGATGATGATGCTGGAGATGCCGAGGATGAGGCCCCACATCGAGAGCTTCTTGCTCGTCGAGGTGTTGACGGCGTAGTTGCCGTAGGCCTGGCCGGCCGGCTGGTAGGACTGGTATCCGCCGGCAGAGCCTGCGGGCTGGTATCCGCCAGCCGGGTCGGGCTGCTGAGCGGGCTGCTCGGGGGGCGTGTAGGTCATGAAGGTTCCTCGCGTGAATGGAAGCTGGGTGCAGGGGACGCGTGCCGCGTCCCCATGAGCCTAGGCGCTCGGGGCCGAGCGCGCGCTGGTTCCTGTCGCGACGCCCGGCTCGCGACTGGCGATGCGCAGTGCGTCAGGGACCGCCGGCTGCGAAGACGACCGCGCCGAGGAAGGCGATCAGGGGCAGCAGGTAGAACAGCAGCACCCACAGCAGTCCGAGCACGGAGGCGACCAGCCCAACGATCGCCATCGCCTTGCCGCTCGGCTCGCGCCTGAGCGCCAGGAAGCCGAACACGATGCCGATGATCGGCACGACCACGAAGATCCACGCGAACACCACCGAGCACAGCCCGAGCACGAGCGCGGTGATCGACAGCCCGCGCGAGGGCTGCGGCACGTAGCCGAAGCCGGGCGCGTGGTAGACGGGCACCCCGTACGGCGTGACGTTCGAGGCCTGCGCTGCCGCCGGGTGGATGAGCGGCGCGTCGCGGGCGTCGAAGGGGGTGGCGTAGTGCGGCGCGGCGTAGTGCGGCGCGGCGTACTGCGGCAGGGCGTACCGGGGCGGCGCGTACTGGGGCTGCCCTGTCGAGGGCCGCCCGTGCTGCAGCTGCTCGTGCTGGGGCCGGGCGTAGCTCGCGCCGAACGCCGACTCGTGCTGCTGCGGCTGCGAGGGCGCCTGCTGGGAGAGGGCACCGTCTTCGGCCAGGTCACGGGGCCGGAAGCGGTCAGGGTCAGACTGCATCCCGCACCTCCTGCCTCGAGATCGTGATCGTGATCGTGATCGTGATCGTGATCCGGGGTTCTGCTCCTGGTCTCCTGCCGCCTGACACCGTACGCGGGCCGGGTCAGAGCAACCTGGACGCCTGCCCACACCCCGCCGCATGGGCGAAACGGCGCCCGCGCCCGCTCAGCGGTACGCGCCGGTGAGGCGCACGGCGCCGCCGTCGACGCCCTTGGCGCCGCGCACCCAGCCGGCGAAGTCGGCGGGCGCGTCCTGCACGCCGCCCACCGTCCACGCGGGGATGCCGGCGGCCTCGCTCGCGGCGATCACGTCGGCCGCATCGGCCTGGTCGACGACCACGAGCATGCCGAGCCCCAGGTTCCACGTGCCCTCCGCGTCGGTGAGCGGGAAGCCGCCCAGCTGCGCGAGCGCGTCGAACACCTCCGGCACCTGCCAGCCGGCGCGGTCGATCTCGACCGCGAGCTGCTGCGGCAGCACGCGCGCGAGGTTGGCGGCGATGCCGCCGCCGGTGACGTGCGAGATCGAGCGGATGCCCAGGCCTGCCTCGAGCATGCCCAGCAGCGGGGAGGTGTAGAGGCGGGTGGGCTCGAGCAGCACCTCGGCGGCGACGCCGCCCAGCTCGTCGACCCGGTCGGTGAGCGCGACTCTGCGCTCGGCGAGGATGTGGCGCACGAGGCTGAAGCCGTTCGAGTGCAGGCCGGAGGAGGCCATCGCGACCACGACGTCGCCGGACTGCACGCGCTCGGCGCCCAGCACCGCATCCGCTTCGACGATGCCGACGGCGGCACCTGCCACGTCGTAGTCATCGGGCTGCATGAGACCCGGATGCTCGGCCGTCTCGCCGCCGACCAGCGCGGTGCCGGTGGCCTCGCAGGCCTCGGCGATGCCGCGCACGATGTCGGCGATGCGCTCGGGCACGACCTTGCCGGTGGCAATGTAGTCGGTCATGAACAGCGGCTTGGCGCCCACCACGATGATGTCGTCGACGACCATGCCGACGAGGTCCTGGCCGATGGTGTCGTGCTTGTCGATGGCCTGCGCGAGCGCGATCTTCGTGCCGACGCCGTCGGTGGAGGTGGCCAGCAGCGGCTTCGCGTACGAACCCGCCGCCGAGAGGTCGAACAGCCCGGCGAAGCCGCCGAAGCCGCCGAGCACGCCCGGCCCGTGGGTGCGGCTGACGGCCGCCTTCATGAGCTCCACCGCGCGGTCGCCCGCCTCGGTGTCGACGCCGGCGGAGGCATACGGATCGGTCATGCTCCCAGGGTATCGAGCCGCCGGTGCTCAGATTCAACGTGTCGGGTGCGCACTCGGCGCACCCGGTGCGGCAAACCGGCACCTGACACGTTGAGTTCTGATGGCAGGATGGCGTTGGCATACCCACCACCCCGTCGATGGAGACCTCCGTGCATGCACTCGTGACCCGAGGCAAGCCGGGACTCGAGCTGGTCGAGATCCCCGAGCCCGAGACCCCGCCCGGCCATGTGAAGGTGCGCGTGCTGCGCGCCGGCATCTGCGGCACCGACCTGCACATCGATGGGTGGGATGCGTGGGCGCAGTCGGCCGTGCAGCCCGGGCTGACCGTCGGGCACGAGTTCTGCGGCGAGATCGTGGAGGTCGGCGAGGGCGTCACCGACTATGTCGCCGGGCAGCTGATGAGCGGCGAGGGGCACGTGGTGTGCGGCCACTGCCGCAACTGCCGCGCGGGCCGCCGGCACCTGTGCATCCGCACCTCGAACCTGGGCGTGCAGCGCGACGGCTGCTTCGCCGAGTACGTGGTGCTGCCGGCCACCAACGTCTGGGTGCACCCGGGCGCGACCGCGGCCACCGCATCCCCGCAGGAGCTCGACGTGTTCGGCATCTACGACCCGTTCGGCAACGCGGTGCACACGGCGCTGAAGTTCCCGGTCGTGGGCGAGGATGTGCTGGTCACCGGCGCCGGCCCGATCGGGCTGATGGCGGCGATGGTCGCGCGGCACGTCGGCGCCCGCCACATCGTCGTCACCGACCTGTCGGAGGCGCGGCTCGAGCTCGCGCGCTCGCTCGGCTTCCGGGCGCTCAACCCACGCGAGCAGGAGATCAAGGACGTGCAGGGCGAGCTCGGCATGACCGAGGGCTTCGACGTCGCGCTCGAGATGTCGGGCGCCCCGGCCGCGCTCAAGGGCATCATCGAGAACCTCAACTTCGGCGGCCGGATGGCCATGCTCGGGCTGCCCTCGGCGCCCATCGAGCTGGACTTCAGCAAGGTCGTCTCGCACATGCTGACCATCCAGGGCATCTACGGCCGCGAGATGTTCGAGACCTGGTACGCGATGAGCGCCATGGCGCAGTCAGGCCTCGACATCTCCCCCATCATCACCGACCGCTTCGCCTTCGCCGACTGGGAGGGCGCATTCGACCGTGCCCGCTCGGGCGCCGCCGGCAAGGTCATCCTCGACTTCACCCAAGGAGCCTGATCCGTGTTCTCCATCCGTGACTCCATCGCCGACGAGCTCGCCGAGATCGAGGCCGCCGGCCTCACCAAGCGCGAGCGGGCGATCGACTCCCCGCAGGCCGCGACCGTGACCGCGAACGGCCAGCAGGTGCTCAACTTCTGCGCCAACAACTACCTCGGCCTCGCCGACCACCCGACCATCGTGGAGGCGGCCAAGGCCGCACTCGACGACTGGGGCTTCGGCATGGCCTCGGTGCGCTTCATCTGCGGCACGCAGACGCAGCACCTCGAGCTCGAGGCGCGGCTCGCGTCGTTCCTGAGCCAGGAGGCGTGCATCCTCTACTCCTCGTGCTTCGACGCGAACGGCGGGCTCTTCGAGACGCTGCTCAGCGCCGACGACGCCGTCATCTCGGACGCCCTCAACCACGCCTCGATCATCGACGGCATCCGGCTGTCGAAGGCCGCCCGCCACCGCTACGCCAACCGCGACATGGCCGAGCTCGAGGCGCGGCTGCAGGAGGCCGCCGGCGCACGCCGGCGCCTGATCGTCACCGACGGCGTCTTCTCGATGGACGGCTACCTCGCGCCGCTGGAGGCGATCTGCGACCTCGCCGAGCGCTACGACGCGATGGTGATGGTCGACGACTCGCACGCGGCCGGCTTCACCGGCGCGACCGGTGCCGGCACCCCCGAGCTCGCCGGCGTGCAGGACCGCGTCGACATCATCTCCGGCACGCTCGGCAAGGCGCTCGGCGGTGCCTCCGGCGGCTACATCGCCGCGCGCGCCGAGATCGTCGATCTGCTGCGGCAGCGCTCGCGCCCCTACCTGTTCTCGAACGCGCTGGCCCCCTCGGTGGTGGCCGGCTCGATCGCCGCGCTCGATCTGGTCGAGGGTGCGGCGGAGCTGCGCGAGACCCTGCAGCGCAACACCGCGCGCTTCCGGGAGGGCATGGAGGCGGCGGGCTTCGAGCTGCTGCCGGGCGAGCACCCGATCATCGCGGTGATGTTCCACGACGCGCGGCTCGCGGCGGACATGGCGGATGCGATGCTCGCCGAGGGCGTCTACGTCACCGCGTTCTCGTTCCCCGTCGTGCCCCGCGGCGAGGCGCGCATCCGCGTGCAGCTCTCGGCCGCCCACTCGGATGAGGACGTCGACCGCGCGGTCGCCGCGTTCGCCGCTGCGCGGGAGCGCGTCGCCGTCTGAGCGAATACGCGAATCGGGATGATTAATTGACGCTGGGCTTGGACGCAACGAGCGGATGGATCGGAGTAGCGCAGGTCGCGGTGACACTCGCAATTCCGCTCGCTATTGAAGTACGAAGCGTCGCACGCAGTTGGAATTTCCGATTGCCGACAATCTCAATCATGCAACTCACGATTCTGAGCGTAGCCAGTGCTGCATGCCTGACGGTATTGACATTGGCTCTTCTCGCTCTGGAGTCAGGTAGGGAGTTTAAGCTCTCGCCTCCTGTCATCAGCTTCATACTCACGGCATTTATCGGTGTTGTACTGACTCCATCGCTAATACCCGCCGCAGCGATACTCCGAGTTGCGGTGGTCAAACCCAAGGGTCTTGCTGCAGATCTCCAAGAGATCGTAATTCGGATGATTGCGGTCCAGAAGCGAATGCGTGCCAGCGCCAGTCGAGTTCGCAGACTACTTCATCGAGGTCTTTCGCTGAGTGAGTCCATGTCCGATCAGTACGCGCGCGCCAAGCTACTCGCCGAGCCATCTGAGACGAGCCTGAGCAAATTGGAGCAGGCAGTACTCCTTAGGGTTGTGCGCGATGCTCAACCTCCGCTCGAGCCAGCCGACGCGCTGAAATCCAGTCTCGTTGCGCGCCTTTCCGGAATCCCACTCGCCCTCGCCGAGTTCGAACGCACCGATGCACATGCGCAAGTGTCGATATCAATACTCAAGCGGCAAGTGCGTCTCGTGATCACAGCTCACTTGGAGTTGGAACGAATTGCGGCTTTCGACGCCACTCGCCAGGCCCAGTTTGAAGAAGTTGTCGCGAGCGAGAAGCGGCACGCTGAGGTAGTCGCGCAGAGAGCACTGGCTTTGATCGAGAGAACCTTGGATGCGCTCGGGCGTTCAGACGCGGCACTAGAGGACTTTCTCGGCGCCGCGGATGCTATCCAGCAGCAATTGGACTCGACCGTCAAACGTCTCGAGACGAGCGTCGGCGAGTGAAAGTGCGCATATGTGAGTTGATTGGCGCGTCGGAATAACTGTCGCGCTTGATGCTCGTTCTCGTCGGTTAAGTAAAGTGATGGCCGACACAGTCGACGGCAACTCACTTGGGCGGCGCTGAGAACAACGGTTCCAGTCGCAGCGGAGTGCCACGCCGAATCGGACGGTGATGAAGTGGCAGCGTGAGAGGCCCGCAGCTTCGAGCGTGCTGAGTCGCATCCGTTGACCCTCTGCAGTGACCGCCTTACCGTCGGTCTAAAGGGTGGAGGCCGACGATGGAGATCGCACGCGGGGTATGGCTCGCACGCAGCGCGCTCGCACTGGTGCTCGCCAGTGTCGCGACCGCTCCGGCCGCCGCCGCTCCCGCAGCGACGAGCGTGCCGGGGCTGCCCGACGACGTCGCAGCGTTCTTCGCCGAGCAGGCGCCGGAGGTGCTCGAGGCCACCGAGCTGCACGGCACCGCCGCGGGCAGTGTGCATGAGGTCTTCGCCTGGAGCGAGGCGTACCTGAGCGGCGCCGCGGGCGGGCCCACCGTCTCGCTCGACGAGTGGATCGCGCCGGTCGAGCGGCTCGGCGAACCGGTCGGCACGATCACCGCCTACCGGCCGGCGCCGGATGAACCCGCGACGTTCGCCGCGACGAGCGACGACGCCGAGCTGGCGGCGGCGCTGCTCGGCGTGCGGTCCGGATCCCGGCTGGTGCTCGATGCACCGGCGGACGCCTGGTTCGCGCTCATCGACGGCACCGTCACGCCGCTCGACGAGCACGCGACCGAGCTGCTGCCGGCCGGCCGCGCCACGCTCGAGGAGCTGCAGCCCAGCGTGGTCGAGCGCTACGCGAGCATGCGCGCGCAACCCGACGACGTCACCGCACCGGTCGGCAGCAGGACCCCCGATGGCTCGGTCCCGCAGCCGTGGCTGCTGGGGGCGGGCATCGCCGCGGTGGTCATCGGGCTGCTCGCCGTGCTCGGGCTCGTGCTGCGCGCCCGTCGCAGGCGCCGCGCGGCGTGATCGCCGGCGGCGCGCGCGGCCTTCGACACGGTGTGCGCCTGCGGCGCGCACCGGCTCAGGCAGCGGGGTCAGAAGACGGGCTTGCCGCCGGTGACGCCGAGCACGGTGCCGGAGACGTAGCTGGCCTCGTCGCTGGCGAGGTAGACGAACGCGGTCGCGACCTCGATCGGCTGGCCGGGGCGGCCGAGCGGCGCGTTCATGCCGAAGTCCTTCACGCTCGGCTTCGTGGCCGGCTGCAGCGGGGTCCAGATCGGGCCCGGGGCGACCGCGTTGACGCGGATGCCGCGGCCACCGAGCTGCGCGGCGAGGTTGACGGTGAAGTTGTTGATCGCCGCCTTCGTCGAGGCGTAGTCGAGCAGCGTCTCCGACGGCTCGAACGCCTGGATGGATGAGCAGTTGACGATGCTCGCGCCCTCCTTCAGGTGCGGCAGCACGGCGCGCGTCAAGTTGAACATCGCGAAGATGTTCGTCTCGAACGTCTGCCGCAGCTGCTCGTCGGAGATCTGCTCGAGCCCGTCCTGCGCCATCTGGTAGCCGGAGTTGTTGACCAGGATGTCGAGCCCGCCGAGCTCCTCCATCACCTTCGCGCAGAGGTCCTGATTGGCCTGGTCGGTGCGCTGGTCGCAGGGCACCAGCACCGCGCGGCGACCGGCGGCCTGGATCTGGCGGCCGGTCTCGTCGGCGTCGTCCTGCTCCTGCGGCAGGTAGGCGATGGCGACGTCGGCGCCCTCCTTGGCGAAGGCGATGGCGGTGGCGCGGCCGATGCCGGAGTCGCCGCCGGTGACGAGGGCGCGCTTGCCCTCCAGCCGGCCGCGGCCGGTGTAGCTGGTCTCGCCGTGATCGGGCACCGGGTGCAGCGCGTCGGTCCGTCCGGGCCACTCCTGCTGCTGCTCGGGCAGATGCTTGATGGATTCCGTGTCGGGTTGCATGGCGACCACGATGCTCCCCTTGCCTGACCATTCGGTGGGTGACCCGACGCATCCGCCCGCACGTCCCGCTCGATAGGCTGGGTCGTCAGCCCCACGACAGAAGGAGCTCGCCTGTGTGCGGCATCGTCGGCATCGTCTCCGACTCGAGCGTCAACCAGCAGGTCTACGACGCGCTCGCGCTGCTGCAGCACCGCGGGCAGGACTCCACCGGCATCGCGACCGCCGACGGGCGCTCGATCCACGTCAAGAAGGCCAAAGGCCAGGTGCGCGAGGCCTTCCGCACCCGCGACATGCGCGCGCTGCTCGGCCACCTCGGCCTCGGCCACGTGCGCTACGCGACCCGCGGCGAGGCCGAGAACGAGCTCGAGGCGCAGCCGTTCTACGTGAACGCGCCCTACGGCATCGTGCTGGTGCACAACGGCAACCTGACGAACTCGCGCGAGCTCGAGCGCGAGCTCGCCACCGTCGACCACCGGCACGTGAACTCCGGCAGCGACACCGAGATGCTCGTGAACGTGCTGGGCTCCGAGCTGCAGACGCTGGTCGCCACCGGCGCCCTCGACGCCGACCGCGTCTTCACCGCCGTGCGCCGCGTGCACGAGCGCATCCAGGGCTCCTACGGCGTCATCGCGCTGATCGCCGGGTACGGCATGCTCGCCTTCCGCGACCCCTTCGGCATCCGGCCACTCGTGCTGGGCTCGCGCCGCAGCACCAAGGGCCGCACCGAGTGGATGGTGGCGAGCGAGTCGGTCGCCCTGACCGGCTCGGGCTTCACGCTCGAGCGTGACGTCAGGCCGGGAGAGGCGATCTTCATCGCGCCCGACGGCGAGCTGATCACCGAGATGACCCACGACAGCCCGGTGCTCATGCCCTGCTCGTTCGAGTACGTCTACCTCGCCCGCCCCGACTCGGTGATGAACGGCATCAACGTCTACGAGTCGCGCCTGCGCATGGGCGAGCGGCTGGCCGACACGATCGCGCAGTACACGCCCGCGGGCAACATCGACGTCGTGATGCCCATCCCGGACTCCTCCCGCCCGGCAGCCATGGAGGTCGCGCGGCGGCTCGGCATCGAGTACCGCGAGGGCTTCTACAAGAACCGCTACGTCGGCCGCACCTTCATCATGCCCGGGCAGGCCGCCCGCAAGAAGTCGGTGAAGCAGAAGCTGAACGCGCTCGAGAGCGAGTTCCGCGGCAAGAACGTGCTGGTCGTCGACGACTCGATCGTGCGTGGCACCACCAGCCGCGAGATCGTCGAGATGATGCGCTCGGTCGGCACGAACTCGGTCACCTTCACCTCGGCCGCTCCCCCGGTGCGCTACCCGCACGTGTACGGCATCAACATGCCCTCGCGCGCCGAGCTCATCGCATCCGGCCGCACCATCCCGCAGGTGAACGAGGCACTCGGCAGCGATTTCCTCGTCTACCAGGAGGTCGAGGACCTGCAGCGCGCGATCCTCGACGGCTCGTCGATCGAGGGCCTCGACCTGTCGTGCTTCACCGGCGAGTACGTCACCGGCGGGGTCACCGACGAGTACCTCGAGTGGGTGGAGCGCACGCAGCTCAGCTGAGCGGTGGAGCTCAGCCGACGGGTTCACGGGCGGCAGACGGCGCCCAGACACCGACCGCTGCCACCAGGCACGCCAGCGCTGCCCCGAGCACGACGTCGGGCAGCGGCACCGCGTGCAGCAGCAGCGCCGCGAGGCTGGCCCCCGCTGCGCCCGCGAGCAGCAGCAGCGCGGTCGCGCCGGTCGCGACCCGGTGACCGGCGCGCCGTGCGAGCTCTGCAAGGGCGACGGATGCGGCGAGCGCCACACCGAGCACGACCGCGGCCACCCAGTCCAAGACCCCGGGCCGCGCGATGGGGGCCGCGAGCGCCGCGGCGCCGCCGACCGTCGCGAGGACCGCTGCGGACCGGCCGCCGGCTCGTTCGGCGAGCATCGCCAGCGGCGGGCCCAGCAGCGCCCCGAGCGCGAGGGTGAGGGCGATCGGCCCGGCCGGCTGCGGGTGGTCGGCGCCGATCGCAGAGAGCGCCGGACGCAGCGCAGCGAGCGCGGTGAGGCCGGCGGCGGCGATGGCCAGCAGGGCCAGAAGCGCCGGCTGCGCGGTCTCCGCGGCGCGGACCCCTTCGAGATCTGAGGACCTGTTGTGGCGGGTCCCCTGATCCGGAACAGGTCCATCGACACGATCCGACGGTGGATTCGACGCCGTGGCGAGTGCCGCGATGACCAGCTGCAGGAGCGCGGCGGCGATGAGCGCGATGCTCACGCCGAGCGCCGATGAGGCGGCGGCGACGGCGACCAGCGCGACGCCCGCCGCGGCGGCGAGCAGCGTAGGAGCCGGGCGCACCCGCGGCGCGAGCACCGGGTCGGCGGCGACCTGCGCGCGCACGCCGGCGATCTGCACGCCGGCGGCCAGGCCGAGCGCTGCGGCGACCGCCAGGTGCGGCGGCTGATCGAGCAGCGCGAGGGCCGCCGCGCCGGCAGCGGCAATCGCGGCGACCGTCGCCGCAGCGAGCAGCAGCGCACGGGGCGCGGTGCCGGCGCGAGCGGAGACCGCACCCAGCACGGCGATGGCGAGCGCTGCCGCGGCGAGCGCGCAGGCCGCACCGAATGCGAGCGCGAGGGGTGCGCGCTCGCGCCCCAGCGCATCCGTCACCAGTGCGGCTGCGGCGAGCCCGTGCGCGACCCAGGCGAGTGCGTGCCCGCTGCCGAGCCGTGCGCGCCGGGTCGCCACGCTCAGATTCCGCTGGGGCGGTCGCGCTCCTGCGCCTGGTCGTCGCCGGGCTCGCCGGGCAGCGGCCGGCGTTCGGGCTCAGCGGCCTCGTCGTGCGCGAGGTGCTCGAACGATGCCTCGCCGGCGTCGGAGGGCGCGACCGCCGCCTGCGGCTGCTCGGGCGCCTCGACGTCGGTCTGCTCGGCCATCAGCATGCGGCCGCGCTTGGCGAGCGCGCGGTCGACCAGCAGCGCGACGACCGCGCCGACGCCGACGCCGAGCACCACGCCGACCACGATCGCCAGGCCGAGGATTCCGGTGGTGTCGACGGGCTGACCGGCCTCGTCGACCCCCGGCGCCTGCACCGCGGAGACCAGCCAGGCGACGAGCGCGCCGACCACGGCGCCGAGCAGCATGAAGACGCCGAACCTCGGCGAGCGCCGCACCCGCACCTCGACGTCATGGCGGCGCTGCGCTGCGGGCTGCCCGCCGTCGTGCTGGTCGGCAGGATCGGGCGTCTGGTCCATGCCCCGATCATCCCACTGCCGGAGGCCCCGCGGGCGCGCCCCACCGCATCCCTCCGACACGAACCTTCGGTAGCCTCGCCCATGGTGCCCTTGGCCCATTGCAACCCCTCCCGCCCCTTGCACAACGAGGTGAACCATGGCGAACACGCCTGCCGGAACGAAGCAGTCCGGAGCCCCGCTCGCACGCGCGATGCGCCCCATCAACAACGTCGTCGAACGGTGGATACCGTCGGCGCTCGTCTTCGCGATCGTCCTGACGCTGATCGTGGCGCTGCTCGCCCTGACGGTGACGCAGACCAACCCGGTCGACCTGGTCACGTACTGGGGCGACGGGCTGGCCGGTCTGCTCGCCTTCATGACGCAGATGGCGCTCATCCTGCTGCTCGGCCACATGCTCGCCAACACGCGGCCGGTGCGCAAGCTCCTGCGCCGGCTCGCGTCACTGCCGCAGACGCCCGTGCAGGCCTACCTGTTCGTCTTCGTCATCGCGGCGGTCGCCTCGCTGATCACCTGGGGCCTCGGCCTCGTCGTCGGCGGCCTGCTGGCGCGCGAGGTCGCGGCCTCCGGCAAGGAGCGCGGCCTCAAGCTGCACTTCCCGATGCTCGTCGCCGCCGGCTTCTCAGGCTTCGTCGTCTGGCACATGGGCTACTCGGGCTCGGGGCCGCTGACCGCCGCGACGCCTGACTCGTTCATCGCCGAGCACCTCGGCGGCGAGGTCATCCCGATCACCGAGACCACGTTCGCCCTGCCCAACCTCATCGGCGCCGTCGTCACGATCGTCGCCGTCGCCGTCGCACTCTCGCTCGTGGCGCCCCGCGGCGCCGACAGGATCGTCGAGCTGCAGCTCGACGCGCGCGAGCACATCGTCGAGCAGGAGGAGGAGGTCGTCACCCCCGCCGACCGCATCGACGCCAGCCGCATCATCACGCTCATCGTCGGCGCAGCGCTGGTGTTCTACCTGGTGGTGCACTTCGTGCAGGGCGGCACCATCACGCTCGACATCGTCAACTGGTCGTTCCTGGCGCTCATCTTCCTGGTGGTGCGCAGCCCGTTCGAGATCATTCGCCTCACCAAGGAGGCCGCCTCCAACGTCGGTGAGATCCTGCTGCAGTTCCCGCTCTACGCGGGCATCCTCGGCATCATGACCGGCTCGGGCCTCGTGCAGGTCTTCTCGGACGGCTTCGTCGCCATCTCGAACCCGACGACGTTCGGCATCTTCGCGCTGCTGTCGGCGGGCCTGGTGAACTTCTTCGTGCCCTCGGGCGGCGGGCAGTTCGCGGTGCAGGCGCCGATCATGCTCGACGCCGCAGAGCGGCTGGGCGTCGACCCGGCCATCCCGATCATGGCGGTCGCCTACGGCGACCAGTGGACCAACATGATCCAGCCGTTCTGGGCGCTGCCGCTGCTGGCGATCGCGGGCCTGAAGATGCGCGACATCCTCGGCTACACCACCGTGACGCTCATCGCCTCCGGGCTGGTGTTCGCGGGCATCCTGCTGGTCTGGTCGCTCTGACCGCCTGACCGCTGGATCGGCCCCTGCCTCGGCGGGGGCCGATCTGCGTCTCAGGGCGGGCGGATGCGTCGGGTCGCCCCGCGCACGCTCCGACCGTCAGACGGGTGGGCGGTTCCGCAACGAGATCTCGGCCGGTCAAGGACCAGATGGGCGTCTGGAGAACGGCCCCGGCGGCGGGCTGCGCCTCTCAGCGGCGGTGGCGGAAGAGCGAGTTCGTGCGCAGCGAGGTCTTCGACAGCGCGCTGGTGGTCAGCGACGAGCGCACGAGCGAGGAGCCGCGACGGCGCATCCGCTCGGCGTCGGCCAGGTCGAGCCTGCCGACCAGCGCCTCGGTCGCCTCGTCGAGGTGGGTCGGCAGCCCCTGGCGCACGCGCGCGGCCGCGGCCTCGGCCGCCCGCCGCGCCTGCTCGGCGGCGCGGTGGGCGTCCTGGCCCTGCGACGCCTGCTGCACCTTCGAGTCGACGCGCGAGCGCAGCTCCTCGATGCGCGAGAGCCGGTCCCCACCGGGCAGCTGCTGCTGCCGCGGCGGCTGGCGCTGCTGCGGCGGCTGCTGCTGCGGCTGGCGCGGCTGCTGGTGCCCCTGCTGCCACTGCTCGCCCTGGCCCTGCTGCTGGCCCTGGCCGCGAAACTGCTGGGGCTGCTCGGCCGCGCGCCGTGCGCCCTGCCCCTCCCACTCGGGGTGGGCGTGATCGATCGCGCGCGCAGCGCGCTCCTGCTCCACCGCCGCGGCGGCCGCGTTGATGCGCTCCCGCCACGACTGCGGCACCTTGCTGACCAGGTGCTCGGCCTGCGAGCTCGCCTCGCCGTAGCGCTGCGTCGCCTCGCGCTGCACCTGCTGCACGCCGCTGCGCACCTGCTCCTGCGTGCGCCGGGCGGCACCGCGCGCACGCTCCCGGAGGGCGCCGAAGCCGCCGCGCATCATGAGGAAGCCGATGAACGTCGCGGCGCCGGCGAGCAGCACCGGCACGAGCGCAGTCTCGAGCGCGTAGTCCATGCCCATCACGAGCGCAGTCTGCGCCACCCACGGGAGCCACTGGATCAGCGCGGGCACGCCGTTGAGCAAGAGGATGACACCGATCACCGTGGTGACGAGCGGACCGACCCACCCCTTGGACTGCACGACCTGCGCCATGTGCTCAGTATGGCGGGCTCAGTCGCCCTTCGGGTGAGGCAGGCGGACGAGCGGCAGCCAGGGCGACACGTCGGCGCGCACGCCCGAGGCGTGCACGGCTCCGCGACCCACCGCATCCGCCCACGTCTCCGTGCCGCACGCGAGCGCCAGCCAGGTCGCCGCATCGGTCTCGATCACGTTCGGCGGGGTGCCGCGGGTGTGGCCGGGGCCCTCGACCGCCTGCACGGCCCCGAAGGGCGGCACCCGCATCTCGACGCTCTTGCCGGGTGCCCGATCGGCCAGGCACTGCAGCGTGTAGCGCACCGCGAGCGCCGTCTGCGCACGCTCCGCGCCGGGCGCCAGAGCGGCGCGCACGGCGTCCATGCCATCGGTATCGGGGATGCGCTTGGCCACGTTCCGAGGGTAGCCATCGGGTGATGCGGGGTGGCTCATAGGCGATCCATCCGAGCTGGCGGCCCGGCCGTCCCGCATCGTTCATAGACTGGGCCGGTGCGAATCCTGGTTCTCGGCAGCGGCGCGCGCGAGCACGCCATCATCGCGGCACTCCTGGCGGAGGGCGGTCACGACATCACCGCAGCGCCGGGCAACGCCGGCATCAAGCGCGACGTCGAGACGGTGCGGCTCGACATCAAGTCGCCGCAGCTCGTCACCGAGCTCGCCACCGAGGGCGGCTTCGACCTGGTCGTGATCGGCCCGGAGGCGCCGCTGGTGGCGGGGGTGGCGGATGCGCTGCAGAAGGCGGGCGTGCCGGTCTTCGGACCGACGCAGGCGGCCGCGCGCATCGAGGGCTCGAAGTCGTTCGCGAAGGAGGTCATGGCGCGCGCCGGCGTGCCCACCGGCATCGACACCACGGCCACGACCATGGACGAGGTGCGGGCTGCGCTCGACGCCTCCAAGCCCCCGTTCGTGCTGAAGGCCGACGGGCTCGCCGCCGGCAAGGGCGTCATCGTCACCGCGGACCGCGAGGCGGCCGAGGCGCACGCCGAGGCCTTCCTGCCCGACGGCCCGCTGCTGATCGAGGAGTACCTGGCCGGGCCCGAGGTGAGCCTGTTCGTGCTCACCGACGGCGAATCGGTCGTGCCGCTCGCCCCCGCGCAGGACTACAAGCGGCTCGGCGACGGCGACGCCGGCCCGAACACCGGCGGCATGGGCGCATACTCGCCGCTGCCGTGGCTCGCCGAGCGATTCGGCAGCGAGCAGGCCTTCGTCGACGAGGTGGTCGAGTCGGTCGCGAAGCCGACGATCCGCGCGATGGCCGAGGCCGGCACGCCCTTCGCCGGGCTGCTCTACTGCGGCCTGATCGTGACGAAGTCGGGCGTGAAGGTGATCGAGTTCAACGCCCGCTTCGGCGACCCCGAGACGCAGGTGGTGCTGCCGCGCATCGAGTCAGGTCTGGCGGATGCGCTGCTGGCGGCCGCGAACGGCACCCTCGGCACCGCCGCGCCACTGGTGTGGCGCGACTCGGCGGCGGTGACGGTGGTGCTCGCGAGCGAGGGCTACCCGGCCGAGCCGGTCACCGGCCGCCTGATCGCCGGCGTGGACGCCGCAGCCGCCGTGGACGGCGTGCAGGTGCTGCACGCCGCGACCGGCGAGGGCGAGCAGGGGCTGACCGCCACGGGCGGCCGGGTGCTCAACGTCGTCGGCACGGGCGCGACGCTCGCCCAGGCTCGCGAGCGCGCCTACGAGGCGCTCGGCAAGATCGAGCTGCTCGGTGGCCAGGCGCGCACCGACATCGCGGCCGGGGCATGAGCTCGGCGGAGGCGGGTCTCGAGCTGCCCGGCTGGAGCCTCGCCTACAGCGGCAAGGTGCGCGACCTCTACGTCGCCGAGGGGCAGTCGCTCGAGAGCGCGCCCGAGATGCTGATGGTCGCCTCCGATCGCGTCTCGGCTTTCGACCAGGTGCTCGAGCCGGCCATCCCCGGCAAGGGCGCCCTGCTGACCTCGCTGTCGCTGTGGTGGACGGAGCGGCTCGGCCTGCCCTCGCAGCTCGCGCCCGACGCCGATGCCCGCACCCCCGCATCCGTCGCCGATCGGGCGATGCTCGTGCGCACCCTCGACATGCTGCCGATCGAGTGCGTCGTGCGCGGCCGCGTCACCGGCTCGGGGCTGAAGGAGTACCAGCAGGTCGGCTCGATCTCGGGCGTCGAGCTGCCCGCGGGCCTGGCCGACGGCGTCGAGCTGCCCGAGCCGATCTACACGCCCGCATGGAAGGCGCCGCAGGGCGAGCACGACGAGAACGTCTCGTTCGAGCGCACCGTCGAGCTGGTCGGGCGGGAGGACGCCGAGGCGATCCGCGAGCTGAGCCTGTCGGTCTACCGGCGGGCCGCCGTCATCGCCGCTGAGGCGGGGCTCGTGCTGGCCGACACGAAGTTCGAGTTCGGCCGCGACCGGGTGACGGGCGAGCTGCTGCTCGCCGATGAGGTGCTCACCTCGGACTCGTCGCGCTACTGGGATGCGGCGGCGCTGGCCCAGGGCCGCGTCGAGTCGTTCGACAAGCAGATCGTGCGCGACTGGCTGGCCGACAACTGGGCGGGCGAGGGCGAGGCTCCCGCGCTGCCGCCGGCGATCGTCGAGCGCACGGCCGCCCGCTACGGCGAGCTGCTGGAGCGGCTCACCGCCGACTGACTCAGACCTGCGGCGCGTTCCAGGTGTCGCAGGCGCCGACGCCGCCGTTGAAGCCGTTCGAGAGCCACGTCTGGCGCTGCTCGCTCGAGCCGTGCGTCCAGCCGTCGGGGTTCACGCCGCCGCCGCCCATCTGCTGCAGCCGGTCGTCGCCGATGGTTCGCGCGGCGTCGAGCGCCTGCTGCATCTGCTCTTCGGTGACCGCTTCGATCACGGGCGCGCTGCCGTCGTCGTCGGCGGTCTGCGGTGCGGCGGCGATCCAAGCGCCGGCATAGCAGTCGGCCTGCAGCTCGCTGCGCACGGCCGACGACTGCGGCCCGGTGTCGCCCTGCTGCACGCGGCCGAGTTGGCCGGTGACGTTCTGGATGTGGTGGCCCCACTCGTGCGCGAGCACGTACATCTCCGCCAGGTTGCCGCCCTGAGCGCCGAACTGGTCGCGCATCTGTGCGAAGAAGGTCTCGTCGAGGTAGATGCGCTGGTCGGGCGGGCAGTAGAACGGGCCGACCGCGCTCGTGGCGTCGCCGCAGCCGGTCGAGACCTGCCGGTCGAACAGCTGCACGGTGGGATCGGCGTACTCCAGCTCGTTCGACTGCATAGTGGCCGTCCAGAAGGCCGACATCGAGTCGGCCCCGCCCTCCATGCGGCAGGTGACGTTGGCCGGGTCGTTGGCGTCGGCGCCGGTGCAGCCGGTCACCTCTTCAGACCCCTGCGACTGCTCCTGCGACTGCGGCTGGATGGGGTCGCCGGGCGCGAGCCCCGTGAGGTCGACGCCGAAGATCATCGAGACGATCACGAGGATCACCGTGATGATGCCGCCACCGCCGACCGCGATCGTGCCGCCGCCGATGCCGCCGCCACCGCCGCCCTTGCTGACCGCGCTGGTGTCGAAGTTCGCGTCGCCCCTGAACGTCATGGCAGAACACTAGCCCGCCGCGCGGGGCAGCACCCGGGCATCGCCGCGACCCCGCGCGCGGACGCGACGCGCGCATCCGCCGACCGCGTCCTTCCGTAGACTGGTGGTGCACCCCCATCCACTCATTCGCAGGGAGCGACCCATGGCCCTCATCGTCGTCGACGTCATGCCCAAGGCAGAGATCCTCGATCCGCAGGGCAAGGCCGTCTCGCGCGCCCTCGCCCGGCTCGGCCACGAGGCCGTCGGCGACGTGCGCGTGGGCAAGCGCTTCGAGCTGCGCATCGACGGCGACGTGACGGATGCGCTGCTCGAGCAGGTGCGCACGGTCGCCGACGAGGTGCTCGCGAACACCGTGATCGAGGACGTCGTCGGCGTGCACGTGGTCGACGAGGCGGAGGTCGGCAAGTGAAGGTCGGTGTCATCACCTTCCCGGGCACGCTCGACGACCGGGACGCGCAGCGGGCCGTGCGGCTCGCGGGCCACGAGCCGGTGGCGCTCTGGCACGGCGAGCACGACCTGCACGGCGTCGACGCGCTCGTGCTTCCGGGCGGCTTCTCCTACGGCGACTACCTGCGCTGCGGCGCGATCGCCGCACTCTCGCCGATCATGACGGAGGTCGTCGACGCGGCGAACAGGGGCATGCCCGTGCTGGGCATCTGCAACGGCTTCCAGATGCTGGCCGAGGCGCACCTGCTGCCCGGCGGCCTGGTGCGCAACGAGACCGGCCTGTTCGTGCGCCGCGACCAGCGCCTGCGCGTCGAGCGCACCGACACCGCCTGGACGAACCGCTTCGACGAGGGCCAGGAGATCGTCATCCCGCTGAAGAACGGCGAGGGCCGCTTCGTCGCGACGCCCGAGGAGGTCGAGCGCCTCGAGGGCGAGGGCCTCGTCGCGTTCCGCTACCTGGGCGAGAACCCGAACGGCTCGATCGACGACATCGCCGGGCTGTCGAACGCCGCCGGCAACGTGGTGGGCCTCATGCCGCACCCCGAGCACGCGGTCGAGCTCGGCTTCGGCCCGACGACCACGCGCATGAAGGCCGGCCTCGACGGGCTGGAGATCTTCAAGAGCGCGCTGGAGGCCGTGGCGGCCTGAGGCCCAGATGTAGACTGGCTACATGACAGACGCCTCGCGCACCACCTCGTCCCGCCTCGCTCCGAAGCGGATCTACCGCTTCCTCGCGATCGCCGAGGCCGTCACCTGGACGCTGCTGATCATCGCGATCATCGCGAAGTACGCCTTCCAGCTCGACACGCTCGTGCCGATCGCCGGGCCGATCCACGGCTTCGTCTTCCTCTCCTACGGCGCGATGCAGCTCGTGGTCGGCCACAACCAGCGCTGGAGCGCGGGCACCGTGCTGCTGGGCATCGTGACGGCGATCGTGCCGTACGCGACGATCCCGTGGGAGCGCCGCCTCGAGCGCCGCGGGATGCTCGAGGGCGACTGGCGCATGCAGGCCACCGACGATCCCCGCGACCAGCGCCCGATCGACCGGCTCTTCCGCTGGGCGATCAACCACGCGGTGCTGCTGGTGATCGCCGTGGTGATCCTGGTCGCGATCGTCTTCTTCCTGCTGCTGCAGGCGGGCCCGCCCACCGAGTGGTTCGCCTGACCCCGAGCTCGCCCACGACGGGGTCGCCGCGGCAGCCGCTCGGCATCGCGCGCTCGCATCCGCCCCCTGAACGGGCGCGCGAGCCTCGATAGGATCGACGCATCCCCCGAGTCGTCTGAGGAGACCCGTGACCAAGACCCCCCGTGACACCGTCGAGGTCGCCGCATCGACCCCCGAGCGCGAGCAGCCCTTCGCGGCGCTCGGCCTGAAGCCCGACGAGTACGAGCGGATCCGCACGATCCTCGGGCGCCGCCCCACGAGCGCCGAGCTCGCGATGTACTCGGTGATGTGGAGCGAGCACTGCTCCTACAAGTCGTCGAAGACGCACCTGCGCCGGTTCGGCGAGAAGGTCACCCCCGAGATGCGGGAGCGGCTGATGGTCGGCATGGGCCAGAACGCCGGCGTCATCGACGCCGGCGAGGGCTGGGCCGTCACCTTCAAGATCGAGTCGCACAACCACCCCTCGTTCGTCGAGCCCTTCCAGGGCGCGGCCACCGGCGTCGGCGGCATCGTACGCGACATCATCTCGATGGGCGCGCGCCCGGTCGCGGTGATGGATGCGCTGCGCTTCGGCGAGATCGACCACCCCGACACCGCTCGGGTCGTGCACGGCGTCGTGGGCGGCATCTCCTTCTACGGCAACTGCCTCGGCCTGCCCAACATCGGCGGCGAGACGGTCTTCGACGCCGTCTACCAGGGCAACCCGCTCGTGAACGCGCTCGCTGTCGGCGTGCTGCGGCATGAGGATCTGCACCTCGCGAACGCCACCGGCGTCGGCAACAAGGTCGTGCTCTTCGGCGCCCGCACCGGCGGCGACGGCATCGGCGGCGCCTCCATCCTCGCGTCAGAGTCGTTCGACGACGAGGGCCCCGCCAAGCGCCCGGCCGTGCAGGTCGGCGACCCCTTCGCCGAGAAGGTGCTCATCGAGTGCTGCCTCGAGCTCTACGCCGCGGGCGTGGTCGAGGGCATCCAGGATCTGGGCGCCGCCGGCATCTCCTGCGCGACCAGCGAGCTGGCCGCCAACGGCGACTCCGGCATGCAGGTCGAGCTCGACCACGTGCTGCTGCGCGACCCGACGCTCACGGCCGAGGAGATCCTCATGTCGGAGTCGCAGGAGCGCATGATGGGCATCGTCAGCCCTGAGAAGCTCGACGAGTTCCTGGCGATCACGGCCAAGTGGGATGTCGAGACGAGCGTGCTGGGAGAGGTCACCCGCGACGGCCGCCTGGTCATCACGCACTCAGGCGAGACGATCGTCGACGTCGACCCGAAGACGGTCGCGATCGACTCCCCCGTCTACGACCGCCCGATGGAGCGCCCGATCTGGCAGGACGCGCTGCAGGCCGACACCGCCGCCGCGCTGCCGCGCGTGAGCGGCGCGGCCCTCGGCGACCAGCTGCGCACCCTCACCGGCACCCCGAACCTGGCCGACGCATCCTGGATCACCGACCAGTACGACGACTACGTGCTCGGCAACACGGCGCTGTCGATGCCCGACGACGCCGGCATGGTGCGCATCGACGAGGAGTCGGGGCTCGGCTTCGCCGTCTCGGTCGACGCGAACGGCCGCTACTGCCAGCTCGACCCGCGCGAGGGGGCGAAGGCGGCACTGGCCGAGTCGTACCGCAACGTCGCCGTCACCGGCGCGACGCCGGTGGGCATCAGCGACTGCCTGAACTTCGGCAATCCCGAGATCCCCGCGGTCATGTGGCAGTTCGCCGAGGCGGTCGACGGCCTGGCAGACGGATGCGTCGAGCTCGGCATCCCGGTCACCGGCGGCAACGTCTCGTTCTACAACCAGACCGGCGAGACGCAGATCCACCCGACGCCCGTCGTCGGCGTGCTGGGCCTGATCGACGACGTCGACAGGCGGATCCCCTCTGGCTGGCAGGACGACGGGCAGGCGCTGTTCCTGCTCGGCACCACCCGCGACGAGCTCGACGGCTCCGCGTGGGCCGGCGCCATCCACGACCACCTCGGCGGCGTCCCGCCGCGCGTCGACCTGGCGGCCGAGAAGCGGCTCGCCGGCCTCATGCAGGGCATCGCCTTCGAAGGCCTCGCCACCGCCGCGCACGACCTCTCGGAGGGCGGGCTCGGCATGGCCGTCGTCGAGGCATCGCTGCGCTTCGGCATCGGCGCGCGCATCTGGCTCTCAGGCCTCACCGAGCGCGATGGCATCGACGAGACCGCTGCGCTCTTCTCCGAGTCGGGCGCCCGCGCGATCGTCGCCGTGGCCCGCGAGGACGAGGTGAAGTTCAGCGGCATGTGCGAGGCGCGCGGCGTACCCGTGCTGCGCATCGGCGTCACCGACGCGACCAGCGCCACGGTCGAGATCCAGGACGTCGCGACGCTCTCGCTCGACGAGCTGCGTGCGGCGAACCGGGCACCGCTGGCCCGCTTCGCCTGACCCGACCGGATTCTCAACGTGTGAGGTGCGCGTCCAGCGCACTGTGTGCGGCGGAGCGACACCTCACACGTTGAGATCGGACGCCATGGCGTGCAGTGTCCAATCTATGCTTCAGCCATGGAGCTCACCGTGCCCGCCATCAACATCTGGGCCGTCCTGCTCGCGACGGTCGCCGCGATGCTGGTCGGCTTCGTCTACTACCACCCGAAGGTGCTCGGCGCCTCGTGGATGAAGGCGATCGGCCATACCGACGAGACGGTCGGCAGCGGGCCGAAGCCGTGGGTGTACCCGCTGATCATCGTGTGCGCGTTCGCGACCGCCTGGGTGCTCGCCGGCGCCGCCTGGCTCTCGCAGGAGTTCTACGGCGGCAGCTTCCTGCTCAACACCCTCATCACCGCCTGGATCCTCTTCGTCGGCTTCACCCTCGCGCGCGTGGTCGTGCACGACGCCTTCGACCCGCGCGGCTTCCGCGTCACCGGCCACACCGCCCTCAACGAGCTGCTCGTGATCACCGCGATGGCGCTGGTCATCGGCGTCTGGCCGCCGGCATGAGCGATATCGCGCTGACGCTCGAGCGCTCGATCGATGCGTCGACGGATGCGGTGTGGCGCGTCATCACCGACCTGGAGGGCTCCGAGGCGGTGCTGTCGGGTGTGAGCCGCATCGAGCGGCTCGCGGGCATGGGCTGGTCGATCGGCACCCGCTGGCGGGAGACGCGGAAGGCGATGGGCGGCGAGTCGACGGAGGAGATGGAGGTCGTCGGCATCGACGAGGGGCGCTCGACCATGATCGCGGCCGAAGCCCACGGCCTGGCGTACCGCACCGAGTTCACGCTCGAGCCGCTCGCCGGCGGGAAGGGCGCCGGCGGCACCGCCGAGTCGGAGGGCACGCTGCTGCGGATGCGCTTCAGCGGCAGCTATGTCTCGCCGTCGTGGCTGCAGCGGGCGATGGCGAAGCTGACCTCCGGCATCGGCATGTCGGTGACGCGGAAGATGATGCAGCAGGATCTCGACGACATCGCGGCGGCCGCCGAGCGCGCCTGAGGCTCAGGGCTCGCCGAAGCGGTTCCGCCGCCGGCAAGCGCCGTCATACAGTGGACGACGTGAGCGATCCCCAGCCCGATGCCCCCGGCTGGCACGACGACCCCGACGGCAGGCGCCGCTGGTGGAGCGGCACCCACTGGGGCGCCTACGCACCCTGGGCCGAGCCGAGCGAGGTGGCGCAGCCGGAGGCGCGGCCGGAGCGGCCGACGCTCGACCGCTCGCTGACCTTCGACCCGACTGTCGGCGGGCGGGCCAAGCGTGCCAACGGCGGCGACGACGAGCGCCCGGTGCGCGGCACCGGGCCGCTGCCGCGCCCGGCCGCCGGCGGCGGCGCACCGGGGCGGCCGATCGCCTGGGAGGGTGCCGCCGCGCAGCCCACCGGCCGCCCGTCGAAGCAGATGGCGACCGCCTACGTGCTGCTGATCGCGCTCGGCCTGCTGGGCGCGCACCGCTACTACCTCGGCAGGCTCGGCTCGGGCATCGTGCAGATGATGCTGTCGTTCGCCGCCGCCGCCGCAGTGGTCGTGCAGACCGGCGACAGCGCCGCGCCCCTGTGGCTGCTGGCGGTGCCGGCGGCGGCCGCGATCTGGTGGATCAGCGACCTCTTCCGCACCGCCGCGATGGTGCGCGAGCACAACCGCCGCGCGCACTGACCGCTAGTCGCTGCCCGCGATCCGCTCGTGGTGGTGGATGACCTCGGCGATCACGAAGTTCAGGAACTTCTCGGCGAACTCGGGGTCGAGATCGGCGTCCTCCGCCAGCCGCCGCAGCCGCGCGATCTGCTCGCGCTCGCGCGCCGGATCGCTCGGCGGCATCCCGTGCTCGGCCTTTAGCTCGCCCACCGACTGCGTCAGCTTGAAGCGCTCGGCGAGCGTGTGGAGCAGCACCGCGTCGACGTTGTCGATCGAGCGCCGGTAGCGCTGCAGCTGCTCCTCGGGGGTGGCCATGCCTCCAGCCTAGAACGCTCGCTGATCCGCGGCGGTCGCGCCGGGTCTTTCGCCGCCGCAGTGCTAGCCTGATCGGCTCGTCCCCCACGGGTGCCCGTGCCGCGGCCCAGCGGCGGTGAGAACCATGCCGCACCTGCACATCGACCAGGTCGCCTTCGCACTGCCGGATGGCGAACCGCTGCTCGACGACGTCTCGTTCCACGTCACGGCAGGAACGACCACCGCACTCATCGGCGAGAACGGCGCGGGGAAGACAACGCTGCTGCGCATCGTTCGCGGTGAGCTCCCGGCGCTCTCGGGCGTCGTGCACCGCGACGGCGCCCTCGGCGTGATGGACCAGCTCGTCGGCGTCGGCCAGCCCGGGCTCACGGTCGCCGGCCTGCTCGGCTCGGTCGCGCCCGCGCGCATCCGCACCGTGCTGCAGCAGCTCGAGCAGGCCGAGGACGCCGCGATCGAGCGCGACGACGAGGCCTCCCACATCGGCTACGCGACAGCGATCGCCGAGTACGCGGAGGCGGGCGGCTACGACGAGGAGGTGCGCTTCGACGAATGCACGGTCGCGGCGCTCGGCATCCCCTTCGAACGAGCCCGGCACCGGTCGGTGGACTCGCTCTCCGGCGGCGAGCAGAAGCGGCTCGTGCTCGAGTACCTGCTGCGCAGCGAGCACGAGGTGCTGGTGCTCGACGAGCCCGACAACTACCTCGACGTGCCCGCGAAGCGCTGGCTCGAGGATGCGCTGCGCTCGACGCGCAAGGCGGTGCTGCTCGTCTCGCACGACCGGGCGCTGCTGGCCGCTGCGGCCGACCGGATCGTCACCCTCGAGCGCGGCGCCGCGGGCAGCACCGCGTGGGTGCACGGCGGCGGCTTCGGCGACTACCGGCGGGCGCGCGAGGCGCGGTTCGAGCGGCTCGACGAGCTGCGGCGCCGGTGGGACGAGGAGCACGCGAAGCTGCGGCGTCTCGTCGAGGCGATGAAGGCCAAGGCCTCGGCGAACGACGGCTTCGCGTCGCGCTACCAGGCGGCCCGCACCCGCCTGCGCCGCTTCGAGGACGCGGGCGCGCCGGAGGCCCGTCCGCCCGACCAGCACGTCACGATGCGGTTGCGCGGATCGCGCACGGGCAAGCGCTCCGTGGTCGCCGAGCGCCTCGAGCTCACGGGCCTCATGCAGCCGTTCGACGCGGAGCTCTGGCTCGGCGACCGGGTGGCGGTGCTCGGCTCCAACGGCTCGGGCAAGTCGCACTTCCTGCGGCTGCTCGCCCGCGGCGGCTCCGATCCCGATCCGACGCTCGGCCACGTCAGCGAGCCCGGGTCCCGGCTCGAGCCGGTGCCGCACACCGGCGTCGCGCGCCTGGGTGCGCGGGTGGTGCCGGGCCTGTTCGCGCAGCGGCACGAGCATCCCGAGCACGTCGGGCGCACCCTGCTCGAGCTCCTCGCCCGCGGCGACGGCGACCGGCAGGGCATGGGTCGCGAGGCTGCCTCGTCGGCGCTCGACCGCTACGGCCTCGTGCGGCAGGCGCAGCAGCGCTTCGAGGAGCTCTCCGGCGGCCAGCAGGCGCGGCTGCAGATCCTGCTGCTCGAGCTCTCGGGCGCCACGCTGCTGCTGCTCGACGAGCCGACCGACAACCTCGACCTGTTCTCGGCCGAGGCGCTGCAGGACGCGCTCGAGCGCTTCGAGGGCACCGTGGTCGCCGTCACGCACGACCGCTGGTTCGCGGAGCGCTTCGACCGGTTCCTGATCTTCGGCGCCGACGGCGAGGTGCGCGAGAGCGAGCAGCCCGTGTGGCACGAGGGGCGCGTGCGGCGAGAGCGCTGACGCTCAGCCGCGCACCGCCAGCCGCGCCTCGAGCCCGAGCCGCACGGCGGGCCACTCGGAGGCGACGATCGAGTAGACGACGGTGTCGCGCAGCTGCCCGCGATGCAGCACGTGGCTGCGCAGCACGCCATCCTGCTTCGCGCCCAGCCGCTCGATCGCGTCGCGCGACTGCCGGTTGTGGAAGTGCGTGCGGAACTCCACCGCGACGCAGCCGAGCCGGTCGAACGCCCGCTCCAGCAGCAGCAGCTTCATCGCCGCGTTCACGCCCGTGCCCTGCGCCGCCACCGCCAGCCAGGTCGAGCCGATCTCGAGCCGCGGCGTCGCCGCGTCGATGTGCATGTAGGTGGTCATGCCGACCGCGCGCCCGTCGACGACGATCGCCCACGGCACCATCGCGCCGACGTCGCGCAGACCGATCCGTCGCTCGATCTCCGCCAGCATGACGGCCTCGTCGGGCTCCGGCACCGAGGTGTACCAGGCGCGCTGCCACAGCTCGCCGCCCGCCGCCGCGGCGACGAGGTCGCCCGTGTGCGAGGCCGCGAGCGGCTCGAGGGTGACGAGCGGATGCGTCAGCACGGGTTGGTCGAGGATGCCGAGGGTCTCGGGGTGGTCGACGCTGCCCGGTCGGTCGCTGCTCATGCGCCCATTGTGCTCGCCGACTGGCGGGCCGGGGCGCCCCAATGCGACGATGCCGGGGTGATCGTGCACTTCAAGCTGGCCGCCCTCGAGCTCTGCACCCTGGTCGACCGCGTGCCGCTCGAGCGCCTCGACGGGCCGGGCCTGGGCGAATGGAGCCTGCGCGAGCTGATCGGCCACGCCTCGCGCGCGATCAGCACGGTCACCGACTACCTGGCGGCACCGGAGCCCGCGGCGGCCACGGTGCAGTCGGCGAGCGAGTACCTCGAGGTGGTGCTGCGACGCCAGGGCGACGACGAGGCGATCGCGCTGCGGGGCAAGGCCGCCGCCCAGCAGCTCGGTGCCGACCTGCCGGACGCCCTCGCCCGACTCGCGAGCGCCGCCATCGCGGCGGTCGATGCCGCCGACCCTGAGCGGCGCATCGCGATCGGCACGGCGTCGACCGCCGGCGTCGGCGTCGCCATGCCGCTGGAGGAGTACCTGCGCACGCGCGTGTTCGAGCTCACCGTGCACGGCATCGACATCGCCGACGCGGCGGGCCTCGAATGGACGCCGCCGACGGCGCACCTGATCGACGCGCTGCACCTGGCCGCGGTGAACGCATCCGCTCGTCACCGCGGCGTCGAGGCGCTGCGGATCCTCACCGGCCGGCGCCCGGACATCGGGCTCGCGGGCGTCATGGCGGCGGGCGGCTGAGCGCAAGAAAGCGACGCGTACGCACGAAAACGCCGTCGCGGTAGGATCGACCGTTGTCTGACACCACCAGGAGGCCGATGTTGACGCAGCTCCACCCGCACCTCACGCCCGTCTTCGAGGACGTGCTGCACAGGAACCCCGGCGAATCGGAGTTCCACCAGGCCGTCTTCGAGGTGCTGGAGAGCCTGGGGCCGGTGGTCGCCAAGCGGCCGGACTACGTGGACGCGCAGATCCTGAACCGCATCGTCGAGCCGGAGCGGCAGATCATCTTCCGCGTGCCGTGGGTGGATGACCAGGGCACCGTGCAGATCAACCGCGGCTTCCGCGTGCAGTTCAACTCGGCGCTGGGCCCGTACAAGGGCGGCCTGCGCTTCCACCCGAGCGTCTACCTCGGCATCGTGAAGTTCCTCGGCTTCGAGCAGATCTTCAAGAACTCCCTCACCGGCCTGCCGATCGGCGGCGGCAAGGGCGGCAGCGACTTCGACCCCAAGGGCAAGTCCGACGGCGAGATCATGCGCTTCTGCCAGTCGTTCATGACCGAGCTCTCGCGTCACATCGGCCAGTACACCGACGTGCCCGCCGGTGACATCGGCGTCGGCGGTCGCGAGCTGGGCTACATGTTCGGGCAGTGGAAGCGGCTGACGAACAACTACGAGTCGGGCGTGCTCACCGGCAAGGGCCTCACGTGGGGCGGCTCGCAGGTGCGCAAGGAGGCGACCGGCTACGGCACGGTCTACTTCCTCGACGAGGTGCTCAAGGAGCGCGGCGAGTCCTTCGAGGGTAAGCGGGTCGTCGTCTCGGGTTCGGGCAACGTGGCGATCTACGCCATCGAGAAGGTGCACCAGCTGGGCGGCACCGTCATCGCCGCCAGCGACTCCTCCGGCTTCATCGTCGACGAGGCCGGCATCGACCTGGAGCTGCTCAAGGACATCAAGGAGGTGCGCCGTGCGCGCATCTCGGAGTACGTCGAGCGCCGGCCGGGCTCGACGTTCTCGTCGAACGGGCACACCATCTGGAGCGTGCCGTGCGACATCGCCGTGCCGTGCGCGACGCAGAACGAGCTCGACGAGGATGACGCCGCGACGCTGATCGCGAACGGCTGCACACTCGTCGGCGAGGGCGCCAACATGCCCACCACGCAGGGCGCGGCCAGGCTCTTCAGCGAGGCGGGCGTGACGTTCGCGCCGGGCAAGGCCGTGAACGCCGGCGGCGTCGCCACCAGCGCGCTGGAGATGCAGCAGAACGCCTCGCGCGACTCGTGGACCTTCGAGCACACGGACGAGCGGCTGGGCGAGATCATGCGGGGCGTGCACGACCTCTGCTACGAGACCGCCGAGGAGTACGGCCGCCCGGGCGACTACGTCGCGGGCGCCAACATCGCCGGCTTCAACCGCGTCGCCGACGCGATGCTGGCGCTCGGCGTCATCTGACCCGATCTCAACGTGTCGGGTGCACGCTCGCCGCAATTATTGCGGCAGCTGCGCACCTGACACGTTGAAATTTCGGGCGGCGGGGTTCCGCGGTGATGTGAACGGCGTTAACATCGCGGCATGACGCTGACCGATGAGAGTGTGCCCGCGCCCCCGATCGTCGACCGCGACGCGTGGCTGCGCGAGCGCGAGGCGCTGCTGGCGCGCGAGAAGGCCCATACCCGCGAGGGCGATGCGATCGCCGCCGCCAGGCGGCGGCTGCCGATGACCGAGGTGCCGAGCGTCGAGCTCGTCGGCGAGCACGGCACGGTGCGGCTGCTCGAGCTCTTCGACGGCCGCCCGCAGCTCGTGCTGTACAAGCACATGTGGCACGACGGGCAGCCGATCGAGGGCCAGTGCGAGGGCTGCACCGCGACGATCTGGGACTTCCACGACGCCTCGTACCCCAACGCCCGCGGCATCTCGTTCGCCGTGCTCAGCAGGGGGCCGATCGACGAGCTCGCGCCCTTCCGCGCGTTCATGGGCTACACGCATCCGTGGTTCTCGAACCGCGAGGTCGACGACCCGCTGCTCGGGCCCGAGACCGAGGGCGCCTACGTGGCGCTGCTGCGCCGGGGCGAGCGCATCTTCGCGACCAACTGGATCACCGGTCGCGGCGTCGAGGCGATGATGAGCTCGATGGCGATCGCCGACATGACCGCCTACGGCCGGCGCGAGGCGTGGGAGGATTCCCCCGCCGGCTGGCCGCAGGATGCGACCTTCACCGCCTGGCGCACGGATGGACGCCCGACGCCGCAGTGGAGCCGGCCGGGTGCGACGCCGGTCGACGCATCCGCGCACCACCACCACTGACCGTCAGCACTGACAGTCGTCACTGACTGCCCCCACAGGCTGCCACCAGTGACTGCCGACTCCGACTGCCGCGACCGACGACACGCACCGACGAAAGGCTCGACCCATGACAGCGATGTCCATCTACATCTGGTTCCCCGGCACCGCCCGCGAGGCGCTCACCTTCTACCAGGGGGTCTTCGGCGGCGAGCTCGAGCTGCACACGCTCGCCGACATGGGTCGCACGGACGGCCCGGCGGATGCGATCGGGCACGGCATGCTCGTCGGCCCCGTGAGCTTCTACGGCACCGACGCGGTCGGCGACGACGAGCCGCTCGACATGCGGGGCGCGAGCGTCGCGCTGCTCGGCACCGCCGATCCGGAGACGCTCACGCGCTGGTACGAGGCGCTCTGCGAGGGCGGCACGGTGCTGGATGCGCTGCAGGAGCGCCCGTGGGGCGCGAGCGACGGCCAGGTGGTCGACCGCTTCGGCCTGCGCTGGCTGATCGGCTTCGAGCACGGCGCGTCAGGTCAGTAGTCGCAGCGCTTCGAGCACGCCGCGACAGCGCAGCGCAGCGCTTCGAGCACGCCGCGTCAGCCGAGGAGCCGCAGCGCCGCCCTCGCGGTCATCGCCACGCCGGGCTCGTCGTCGCCCGCGAGCCGCCGAAGAGCGGCAGTCGCGACAGGTCCCGGCAGCTCGATGAGCGCCTGCGCGATGCGCCGGCGCACCTCAGGCCCGGCGCCCTCCAGCCGCGCGACCAGGTGACGGATGCTGGGCTCGGGTCCCGTGGCCTCGGCGAGGCTCGCGAGCGCCTCGGCCGCATCCACGTCGCGCTCACCCTCGACGACCATGGCGACCAGCACCGGCTCGGCGGCGTGGTCGCCGCGGCCAGCCAGCGCGAGCGCCGCGCGACCGCGCACCACCGGGTCGGCGTCCTCGAGCGCGACCCGCAGGGTCGCATCCGCCCCCGGTCCCCGCAGGTCGGCGAGCGCATCCACCGCCCGGCGCCGCACCTCGAGCTCTGCCGATGCGAGCGCTGCGGCGAGCGGCGGCAGCGCGGCCGCCGCATCGCCCGCCGCGAGCGCCCAGCGCAGCGTGCCGGCCACGTTCTGCTCCTGTTCGCCGAGGACCGCCTCGGCCAGCGCGATGCCGCCGAGCGTGCCGCCGGTGCCCGCGTCGAGCGCCGCTCGCTGGCGATCGAGCGGCTGCTCGGACCCGAGGCCCCGCAGCAGGCTGACGATCTGCAGCGCGCCCTCCCAATCGGTGGAGCCGGCCTGCTCGATGCCGCGCAGCCGTGCGAGCAGCTGGCGCTCGTGCGCGATGCGCGCCTCGGCCTGCGCGATCAGCCGCGGCACCAGCGCCGCGGGCGAGGAGCGCTCGTCATCGAGCAGCGCGCCGATCTCGCCGAGCGAGAGCCCGAGGGTGCGCAGCGCTTCGACCCGCAGCAGCCGCTCGACATCAGCTCGCGCATACTCGCGGTAGCCGCCGCTCGTGCGCGCGGAGGGCACGACGAGACCGAGCCGGTCGTAGTGGCGCAGCATGCGGCTGCTGACCCCCGAGCGGCGGGCGACCTCGCCGATCAGCATCAGCCGGCACCGACCGCAGAGCCTGGCCGGTGCACGTCCTCCGGCGTCGGTTCGGCTCCCGTGTCGACCGGCTGCGGCGCATCGCGGCGGATGACTGCCCGCGTGGCCTCCTCGAGATGGCCGGCGAAGCTGCTGTCGGGGTCGCGCAGCAGCGCCAGGGTCGCGACGGCGTGCACCCGCACCCGCTCCTTCCCGGCGGCGGCAGCCTCCTCGAGCGCGGGGACCGCGGCGTCACCCAGTTCGACGAGCGCACGGCTGAGGCTGCGCTGCACCTCCGCATCGCCGCGGCCGAGCTCGGCGATCAGGTGCGCTGCCAGCCGCGCCTCCTCGCCCGCCGGCACCAGCGTCACCGCCGCGCGCCACGCGGCGCGCGCCACCTCGGCGTCGGCGTCGTGCAGCAGCGCCGCCTCGAGCGCCGGCCAGCTCGACGGCTCGCCGAGCTTCGACAGCGTGTGCAGGGCCTGCGCCCGGGCCTGCGCGACCGGCGATGCCAGCTCGGCCTCCACCAGTGGCAGCGTGGCGGTCGCCGGATGCCGCGTGACCGCCCAGGTGAGCATGTCGCGCACGTAGAAGTCGGGCTCCGCGCCGAAGCGGGCGATCAGCGCGCCCAGCCGCGAATCGTCGGGGTAGGTGCCGGCGGTCAGCGCCGCCTGCAGCCGCACCGACGAATCCCCGTGGGTCAGTGCGGCGTGCAGGCCGGCCCCTCCGGCGGCGCGCTGCACGTCATGCGCGCTGTGGTGCGAGCTTTCGGGCTGGCTGTCCTGCTGGGTCGTGGGCATGGGGAGCACCTCCTGCAGCACAGCCTGCACCTTGTCACCGTGTCACAGTCAAGGACGAGGGCGAGCCTGCCCGCCTGCGCGCCCCGGCGCATCCGCCCGTCTTCTGATGCCGAACGGGGCGCGGCGGTGCATCAGTCGATCAGGTCGTGCACCTGCACGATGGCCTCGCGGTCGGCGCCCACGCCGATCGCCGAGATGCGCGAGCCCGAGCGCTCCTCGAGGAAGCGCACGTAGGCCTGCGCATTCGCGGGCAGGTCCGAGAGCTCGCGGGCACCGGTGATGTCCTCGCTCCAGCCGGGCAGGTTCTCGTAGATCGGCTTCGCGTGGTGGAAGTCGGACTGCGAGACGGGCATCTCGTCGAAGCGCTCGCCGTCGACCTCGTAGGCGACGCACACCGGGATCTGCTCGATGCCGGTGAGCACATCGAGCTTCGTGAGCACGATGTCGGTGAGGCCGTTGATGCGCGAGGCGTAGCGGGTGATGATGGTGTCGTTCCAGCCGCAGCGGCGCGGGCGGCCGGTGGTGGTGCCGAACTCGAAGCCCTGCTTGCGCAGCAGCTCGCCCCACTCGTCGAACAGCTCGGTCGGGAACGGGCCGGCGCCGACGCGCGTCGTGTAGGCCTTGACGATGCCGATGACCCGGTCGAGGCGCGACGGCGCGACGCCCGAGCCGAGCGCTGCGCCGGCGGACGTGGCGGTCGAGGAGGTCACGAACGGGTAGGTGCCGTGGTCGATGTCGAGCATCGTCGCCTGGCCGGCCTCGAACACGACAGTCTGCCCGGCATCCAGCGCGCGCGAGAGCTCGAGCCCCGTGTCGCCCACCATCGGGCGGATGCGCTCGACGTAGGAGGTGAGGTCGTCGAAGATCTCGTCGCAGGTGACCGCGCGGCGGTTGTAGACCTTCGTGAGCATGTGGTTCTTGACGTCGAGGGCGCCCTCGATCTTCTGCCGCAGGATGGACTCGTCGAAGAGATCCTGGATGCGGATGCCGACGCGGTTGATCTTGTCGGCGTACGTCGGGCCGATGCCCCGCCCGGTGGTGCCGATCGAGCGCTTGCCGAGGAAGCGCTCGGTCACCTTGTCGAGCGTGCGGTGGTAGTCGGTGATGACGTGCGCGTTCGCGGAGATGCGCAGCTTCGACACATCGACGCCACGCGCCGAGAGGGCCTCGAGCTCGTCGAAGAGCACCTCGAGGTCGATGACCACGCCGTTGCCGATCACGGGCGTGACACCCTCGGTGAGGATGCCGGAGGGCAGCAGGTGCAGCGCGTACTTCTCGTCGCCGACGACGACCGTGTGCCCTGCGTTGTTGCCGCCGTTGAACTTGACGACGTAGTCGGTGCGGCTGCCGAGCAGATCGGTGGCCTTGCCCTTGCCCTCGTCGCCCCACTGGGCGCCGACGATGACGATTCCTGGCATGGAGCTTCCCTTCGACGGGTTCGCGTACACCCGAGTCTATCGAGCGGCGCCCGCGCGCCCGGACCGCCGGGCCGCCCGCTGCCGGGCCGTGCGGCACGCGATCAGCGCTCTGCGGCCGCTCGGCTGGTCCGCACCGCGGCGAGCGGCAGGTCGTGGGCTCGCGCCCACGCCTCCCACGCCTCGGCGGTCCTGGTGCAGAAGGACTCGGCGAGCGCGCGCCCGAGGCGGGGCGGGTCGGCGGCGACGTCCTCGAGCTCGAGCAGCTGCACCAGGCGGGCGCTGAAGTGCGGCTCGAGCGCAGCGAGCGCGACGTGCCCCTCCGATGCCGGGTACACGGCGTAGAGCGGATGCGCACCGCCCAGCGGCCCGTGCGCGCCGGTGAGCCCGTGCTGGAGCGGCATCGCCAGCTGCTCGGCCGCGGCGGCGATCGCGACCTCGATGCGGGCCCCGGCGCCGTCGCGGCTGCGGGCGAGCAGGGTCGCGAGCACCGCCGTCGACGCCTGCTCGGCAGCGGCGAGATCGGCGTAGGGCGCGACCGGCATGCGCTGCGGGTCGAGGAGGCCCGTCGCCGCCTGGTAGGTGAGGTCGTGCCCGGGAACGTCGGCGTCGCCGGCGCCGTGGCCGACGATGTCGACCTGGCAGAGGTGCGCGTGCCGCGCGCTGACGTCTGCGAAGGCGAGCCCGAGCTTCGCGAGCGTGCGAGCGCGATGCGAGGTCAGCAGCACGTCCGCGTCGGCGAGCAGCGCCTCGAGCTCCCGCCGGCCGGCATCCTGCCGGAGATCCAGCGTGAGCAGGCGCTGGCGGACGTGCAGCGCGTCGAAGTAGCTCGGCGCTGCGCCCTGCAGCGGGTCGCCGGCGGGCGGCAGCACCGAGGTCACCGCTGCGCCGAGGGACACGAGCCGTGCGGCCGCGACCGGGCCGGGGAGGTTCACCGCGATCGTGACCACGCGCACGCCCGCCAGCGGGGCGGCGCGCGCTGCATGCTCGGCGGTCACGGCCTGCCGGCCTCGAGTTGACGGCCGAGCTGGTGCCGCAGGGCGTCCTCCAGCTGCGGGTGGCGCCAGCGGTGGCCGAGCGCCGCGAGCTTCGCGGGCAGCACGCGCTGGTCGGCGAGCGCGAGCTCCTGCATGCCCTGGTGGCCGAGCAGCACGCGCGGGCCGAGCGACGGCGTGGGCAGCAGCGCCGGGCGATGCAGCGCCGCGGCGAGCGCGGCCGCGAACTGCCGCTGTCGCACGGGCTCCGGCGCGACCGCGTTGCCCGGTCCCTCGAGGCGATCGTCGGTCAGCGCGCGGGCGTAGATGTCGACCAGGTCGTCGAGCGCGATCCACGACTGCCAGTGCGCACCGCCGGCGAGCGGGCCGCCGAGCCCCGCTGCATAGATGGGCCGCAGCACCTGCAGCATGCCGCCGCGGGCCGCCTGCACCAAGCCTGTGCGCACCTGCACCGCGCGCACGCCGGCGTCGGCTGCCGCGCTGGTCTCCGCCTCCCACTCCTCGACGACCTCCGCGAGGAAGCCGGCGCCGGCACCGCTGCCCTCCGTGAGCAGCGCATCGCCGCGATCGGCGCCGTAGCGGCCGATGGCGGATGCGCTGACGAAGGCCCGCACGCCGCTGGCGGCCGCGAGCTCGGCGAGCCGGGCGGTGGGCCCGATGCGGCTGGAGCGGATGCGGTGGCGGTGCTGGTCGTCGAAGCGGCCGAAGATCGAGGCGCCGGCCAGGTGCACGACGGCGTCGACGCCCTCCAGCAGCTCTGGCGACGGCGCGGCCGGATCCCAGCGCCGCTCGCCCTCCTCGGCCTCGCGGCGGACGAGGCGCACGACCTCGTGCCCGCCGGTGGTGAGGAAGGCAGCCAGGGCGGTGCCGACCAGGCCGCTCGAACCGGTGATCGCGATCGTCATGGGCGCCGACGCGAGCTCGTGATGGCGCGCGATGTCATCGGCGAGCTGCCGGTGGCGGTAGACGAACATGGGGCGCAGCAGCTGCGAGCCGACCGGGGCGTCGACGATGTCGTGCACCCGCGTGCCCTCGCCGCCGGCCACCAGCGTCACGGGCTCGAAGCGGTGCTCGTGGCGCCAGCGCACCGCCGCGAGCGCCGCGGAGTCGAACCCGTCGCCGACGCGCTCGTCGACGAAGGCGCGGCCTTCCCGGTAGCCGCTCGGGTCGTGCTGCGCGGCCCACACCTGGCCGCCCGGCAGGGCGAGCTCGGCCCGTCCGTCGGCGAGCGACGCCGCCTCGCGCCGCACCCTGCCCGGCAGCCACGGCGGCAGCATCCGCTGCAGCGCGCCCGGCCGCGCGTGCCACGCGAAGACCTCGTCGATCGGTGCCTCTATCGTGCTCCAGTGCTGGATGCCCATAGCGCGACCGTACGCCCCGCAGCCGTGTGCTTCGCCGCACGCAGCCTCGCGGGGCATGGCCGGATCCGGTGGGATGACGGATGCGCTGTCGCCCGCGGGCGCGTACGCTGGCCCGGTGCGTGATTCGGTGATGCCCCTCGGGCGTGAGGAGGTCGACGGCGGCAACCCCGTCGTCGGCAGGTGAGCGCTGCTCCCCTCCCCCACCCATCACTCAGCTCGCCGGCAGCGACCTCGCGCCGGCGCAACGGAAGGCCCTTCCTCATGCTCCCCATCGGCGAGCAGCAGCTCCGCGGCGCGTTCGTGAACGCCAGCCGCAAGGAGACATCGCTCATCACCCCGCCAGACAACCTCGACGAGATCGACTGGGCATCGCTCGACTTCCTCGGCTGGCGCGACCAGAAGCTCCCGCGCCGCGCCTACGCGGTCCTCCCCACGCTGGACGGCGATCTCGTCGGCGTGCTGTTCCAGCAGGCCGAGTCTGCACCGCGCGCCCGCGCGCAGTGCAGCTGGTGCCAGGACGTGCAGCTGCCGAACGACGTCGTCTTCCTCAGCGCGAAGCGGGCCGGCCCCGCCGGCCGCAAGGGCGACACGATCGGCACGCTCGTGTGCGAGCGGTTCCAGTGCTCGAAGAACGTGCGGGCGCTGCCCGTGCTCGCCTACGAGGGCTACGACCGCGAGGCGGCGCGCGATCGGCGCATCGACGAGCTGCGGCTGCGGGCTGCGGAGTTCGCGGCGGCCGTCACCCGGCCCTGAGTGCCGGCGCGCCCGGTCGGGCGGCGCGATCCGATGACGGATGCGTCGGCCCGGCCGGGCGCGCGGCGCCTGCGCCCGAGGCGTCAGTTGCCGGAGGCGTCGGTGGGGCGCTCGATGTCGCCCTCCCAGCCGGCGTCGACGGCCGCGTCGGGGGACGTGCCCTCGGCGAGCTCCTTGAACCTCCGCAGGTCGCGGCCGACCTGGAGGTCGTCGATGCCGAGCATCTGCCCGATCTTCTCGACGGCGCCCTGCGGCTGCCAGTCCATCTGCAGCATCACGCGGGTGTGGGCGTCATCGATGCGGTGGAACGTGACGACGCCGGCGTGCGTCTCGCCGTCGACGCTCTGCCACGCGACGCGCTCATCCATGTGCTGCTCGGTGATCTTCGCGTCGAACTCGCGCTCGATGCCTGCGATGGACACCTCCCAGTGCAGCATGTCGTCGCCGTGCTGCGTGACGGACTCGACGCCGCCCATGAATTCCGGGAACCGCTCGAACTGGGTCCAGAGCGAGTAGACGGCGCTGATCGGTGCCTCGACGTCGATGCGGTCGGTGAGTTCAGCCATGGTTGTGCTCCCTACTGTCGTCGGTGTCGCGGCAGACTACGCCGCCTCTTCGAGCGTCCCCTCCACGAACGCCCGCTCCACGAGCGCCCGGAACCGCTGCAGGTCGCAGCGGATGGTGCGCTCGTCGAGCTCGTGCGCGGTCGTGGCGCACGTGGTGGAGCCGCGCGGCGACCAGATCGCGCGCACGGTCATGCACGTGCGCTCGGGCCCGGCGTCCTCGAGGTCGATCCACCAGCCCATCGTGGTCTGGTCGACGCTCACCCAGGCGATGCGCCTATCGGGCACCAGCTCGGTGATCACCGCGTAGAAGACGGGGTCGACGCCCGCGACGGAGACGCGCCAGCGCATCCGCTCCTCGGTCTCCAGATGCACCAGGTCGACACCCGTCATGAACGAGGGGAACTGCCCGACGGCGGTCCACATCTCGAACACCCGATCGCGCGGAGCCGCGATCTCGATGCGCTCATCCACCTGCAGCATGCATCCCCCAACCGTGATCAGAAGTGCCGAATGGGGCACATCACTTTGTACCCCGTTACGCAATCGTGACATGGCGCCCTGCACCCGGCAAGGGGTGTGTCCTGGGAATCCGCCGAACCCGCCGGCGGAACCCGACGCATCCGCCCGACCGTAGGATTGAGGGCATGTCCAAGGTCCTCTCCTCCCTGCCCGTCGGCGAGCGCGTCGGCATCGCCTTCTCGGGCGGTCTCGACACCTCCTGCGCCGTCGCGTGGATGCGCCACAACGGTGCGATCCCCTTCACCTACACCGCCGACATCGGGCAGTACGACGAGCCCGACATCGAGGCGGTCGCGGGCCGCGCCGGCGAGTACGGCGCCGAGGGCGCGAGGCTGGTGGATGCGAAGGACGCGCTGGTCGAGGAGGGCCTGGTCGCGCTCGCCACCGGCGCCTTCCACATCCGCTCCGGCGGCCGCACCTACTTCAACACCACGCCGCTGGGCCGTGCCGTCACCGGCATGCTGCTGGTGCGCGCCATGAAGGAGGACCATGTCGAGATCTGGGGCGACGGCTCGACCTACAAGGGCAATGACATCGAGCGGTTCTACCGCTACGGCCTGATGGCCAATCCGGGCCTGCGCATCTACAAGCCGTGGCTCGACGCGCAGTTCGTCACCGAGCTGGGTGGCCGCAAGGAGATGTCGGAGTGGCTCGTCGAGCACGGCTACCCCTACCGCGACGCCACCGAGAAGGCCTACTCGACCGACGCCAACATCTGGGGCGCGACGCACGAGGCGAAGACGCTCGAGCACCTGGACGAGTCGTTGGAGGTCGTCGAGCCCATCATGGGCGTGAAGTTCTGGGACGAGTCGGTGGCCATCGCGACCGAAGACGTCGCGATCCGCTTCGAGGCCGGCCGCCCGGTGGCGATCAACGGCGTCGAGTTCCCGGATGCGGTGGCGCTGGTCATGGAGGCCAACACCATCGGCGGCCGTCACGGCCTGGGCATGAGCGACCAGATCGAGAACCGCATCATCGAGGCCAAGAGCCGCGGCATCTACGAGGCCCCGGGCATGGCGCTGCTGCACATCGCCTACGAGCGGCTGCTGAACGCCATCCACAACGAGGACACCATCGCGACCTACCACGAGCAGGGCCGCCGCCTGGGGCGCCTCATGTACGAGGGCCGCTGGCTCGACCCGCAGTCGCTCATGCTGCGGGAATCCATCCAGCGCTGGGTGGGCTCGTCGGTCACCGGCGAAGTCGTGCTGCGGCTGCGCCGCGGCGAGGACTACACGATCGTCGACACCCGCGGCGAGGGCTTCTCGTACCACCCCGACAAGCTCTCGATGGAGCGCGTCGGCGACGCCGCGTTCGGGCCCGAGGACCGCATCGGGCAGCTGACGATGCGCAACCTCGACATCGCCGACTCGCGCTCGCGCCTGGAGGGCTACGCGGCCGCCGGGCTCGTGCAGGGCGAGACGGCGAAGCTGCTGGGCGCGCTCGAGGCGGGCCGGGCCGAGGAGATCATGGCCTCGACCGACGAGGACCCCGAGGCGGTCGAGAAGTGGATCGACCGCGCCGCGATGGACCTCGGCACGGACTGACCCCCGACGCGCGACGGGCCGCCGCCGCTCCCGCCGGCGAGCCATCGGCCGAGCGCCCGGCAGCGCCCCAGCGCGCTGTGCTGTACTGAGCGGATGGCCGACGCGCTCGAGCTGTTCTCCCCCGCCACCCGTGCGTGGTTCGCGGGCGCGTTCGCCGCTCCGACCCCCGCGCAGGAGCAGGCGTGGACCGCGATCGCGCGCGGCGACCACACGCTCGTGGTCGCGCCGACGGGCTCCGGCAAGACGCTCGCGGCGTTCCTCTGGGCGATCGACCGGCTGCATCGCGAGGACGCGGCGCCGCACGCCGAGCGCGAGCCGGGCGTGCGCGTGCTCTACGTCTCGCCCCTCAAGGCGCTCGCCGTCGACGTCGATCGCAACCTGCGCGCACCGCTCGCCGGCATCGCCGCGCGCAGCCGCGCCGATGGCGCCGAGGTGCCGCCGGTGCGCATCGGCCTGCGCACGGGCGACACTCCCCAGGAGGAGCGGCGGCAGCAGGCGAAGCATCCGCCCGACGTCCTCATCACGACGCCCGAGTCGCTGTTCCTGCTGCTCACCAGCCGCGCGCGCGAGACCCTGCGCACGGTGGAGACCGTCATCGTCGACGAGGTGCACGCGGTGGTGCCGACCAAGCGCGGCTCGCACCTGGCGCTGAGCCTCGAGCGGCTCGACGCCCAGCTGCCGCAGCCGGCGCAGCGCATCGGCCTCTCGGCGACGGTCAACCCGATCGACGAGGTGGCGGCCTTCCTCGGTGGTTCGGCGCCGGTGACGGTGGTCGCGCCGCCGAGCGAGAAGCGCATCGAGCTCACGATCACCGTGCCCGTCGACGACATGACCGACCTGCGCGGCTCGCGCGCCGCCGAGGCGGCACCGACCGGCAGCGCCTTCGGCTCGACGAAGCCCGAGACGCCCTCGATCTGGCCGCACATCGAGCGCGAGGTGCTCGAGCTCATCGACCGGCACCGCTCGACGATCGTGTTCGTCAACGCGCGCCGGGCCGCCGAGCGGCTGACGGCACGACTCAACGAGCTCGATGCCGAGCGGCTCGACGAGGCCGAGCAGGCAGGGGCCGATCGGGCGGCGGGCGCCCCGGCGGCGAAGAGCCCGGCGACGGATGCGGGAGCCGGCACGAGCGGCGACGGCGTCGTCCTGCGCGACGTGACCGAGCACATCCGCCTGCGCCTCGCTGAGCGCGCCGCGGCGCGCGAGGCCGCTGGCACCGACGCGGAGGCGCCGCCGCTCGCGCGCGCCCACCACGGCTCGGTCTCGAAGGAGCAGCGCGCCGAGATCGAGGATCAGCTGAAGTCGGGCCGGCTGCGCTGCGTGGTGGCGACCTCGAGCCTCGAGCTCGGCATCGACATGGGCGAGGTCGACCTGGTGGTGCAGGTCGAGGCGCCGCCGTCGACAGCGAGCGGGCTGCAGCGCGTCGGCCGCGCCGGGCACAACGTCGGCGACGCCTCGCGCGGCGTCATCATCCCGAAGCACCGCGCCGACCTGCTGCACGCGACCGTCGTCGCCGACCGGATGGCCCGCGGCGAGCTCGAGCCGATCCGCGCGCCGCGGCACCCGCTCGACGTGCTCGCGCAGCAGACCGTCGCGGCCGCGGCGATGGACGAGCTCGGTGTGGACGACTGGTTCCAGACCGTGCGGCGCGCCGCACCCTTCTCGACGCTGCCGCGCAGCGCCTTCGACGCGACGCTCGATCTCGTCTCTGGCGTGTACCCGAGCGACGAGTTCGCCGAGCTGCGCCCGCGGGTGGTGTGGGATCGGGAGGCGGGCACGATCGCCGGCCGCCCGAGCGCGCAGCGCATCGCCGTCTCGAGCGGCGGCACGATCCCCGACCGCGGCCTGTTCGGCGTCTTCCTCGCCGGGCAGGAGGGCAAGCCCGGCGCGCGCGTGGGCGAGCTCGATGAGGAGATGGTCTACGAGTCGCGCGCCGGCGACGTATTCGCGCTCGGCGCGACGAGCTGGCGGGTGGTCGACATCACGCACGACCGGGTGCTCGTCGTGCCCGCGTTCGGCGAGCCGGGCAAGCTGCCGTTCTGGCACGGCGACAACGAGGGCCGGCCCGCCGACCTGGGCGCCTCGATCGGCCGCGCGACCGCCGCGCTCGCCGCCGGTGAGGGCATCGAGCTGCCGCACTCCGACGAGCGCGCCCGGCGCAACCTCGACGCCTACGTGCGCGATCAGCTCGCGACGACCGGCGCGGTGCCGACCGACGCGCAGCTCGTGATCGAGCGCACGCGCGACGAGCTCGGCGACTGGCGCATCATCGTGCACTCGCCGTGGGGCCGCCGCGTGCACGCGCCGTGGGCGCTCGCGATCGATCGCCGGCTGCGCGAGGACCGCGACACGGGCGCCGCGGCGATGGCCTCCGACGACGGCATCGTCATCCGCATCCCCGACTCCGACGCCGAGCCGCCCGGGGCGGAGCTCATCCGCTTCGAGCCCGACGAGCTGGTCGCCCTCGTCGAGACGGAGGCGGGCGGCACGGCGCTGTTCGCGAGCCGCTTCCGCGAGTGCGCCGCGCGCGCCCTGCTGCTGCCCAAGCGCGACCCCGCCCGGCGGGCGCCGCTGTGGCAGCAGCGGCAGCGGGCGGCGCAGCTGCTCGACGTCGCCAAGCGCTACCCCGACTTCCCGATCGTGCTCGAGGCGCTGCGCGAGGTGCTGCAGGACGTCTACGACCTGCCGGCGCTGCGTTCCATCGCCGAGCGGCTGCAGCACGGCGACATCCGTGTGGTCGAGGTCGATACGCCCAGCCCCTCCCCCTTCGCCCATCACCTGCTGTTCGGCTACGTCGGGCAGTTCCTCTACGAGGGCGACGCGCCGCTGGCCGAGCGCCGAGCCGCCGCGCTCACCCTCGATCCGGCGCTGCTGGCCGAGGTGCTCGGCTCGACGGCGCTGCGCGAGCTGCTCGACCCGGCGGTGCTCGAGCGCACGGAGCTCGAGCTGCAGCGGCTCGCGCCCGACCGGCGCGCGCGCGGCATCGAGGGCGCCGCCGATCTGCTGCGGCTGCTGGGCCCGCTCACCGTCGACGAGCTCGCCGTCCGGCTCGAGCGCACCGGCGCGCCGCAGACGCCCGCCTCGCATGCGCCGGAGGGGCCCACCGCGGACGCGTCGGACACATCCGCCGCAGACGCGTCGGACACATCCAGCGCGGATGCGTCGGCCGAGCCGGCCGCGCACCTCACCCTCGCCGGCGCCGCCGCGATCGCCGACGAGCTCGTCGTCGCCCGACGGGCGGTGCGGGTGCGCATGGGCGACGCCGAGCGACTCGCGGCGATCGAGGATGTCGGGCGGCTGCGCGACGCGCTCGGCGTGCCGCCGCCGGCCGGTGTGCCATCCGCGTTCCTGGAGCCGGTCGCCGACCCGATCGGCGACGTGGTCTCCCGCTACGCGCGCACCCATGGCCCCTTCACGATCGAGGAGCTCTCGGCCGCACTGACGCTGCCGCCCGCGGTCGCGCGCTCCGCGCTGCGGGCGCTCGCCGCGCAGGGCCGCGTCACGCCGGGCGCCTACCGCGCGCACGGCACGGGCGAGGAGTGGATCGACGCGCAGGTGCTCTCGCGCCTCAAGCGCCGCAGCCTGCAGGCGCTGCGCAGCGACGTCGAGCCGGTCGATCACGCGGTCTTCGCCGACCAGCTGCTCGCGCACCAGCACGTCCTCCGACCCTTGACCGGCCCCGACGCCCTGTTGGAGGCGCTCGACCGGCTCGACGGGGTGCCGCTGCCGCTCAGCGCGCTCGAGACGCTCATCCTGCCCGCGCGCGTGCGCGGCTACCGGCAGGGCATGCTCGACGAGCTGACCGCGAGCGGCCTGGTGACCTGGGCCGGCGCCGGCGCCCTCTCGGGCCGCGACGGCCGCATCGTGCTGCGCGGCGCCGACACCGTCGAGCAGCGTCGCGACCTCGACCATGACGACCCCGACGCGGCCGCGGTGCTGCAGGCGCTCGCCGACGGCGGCGCCCTGTTCGCCCGGCAGCTGAGCGACGCGACGGCGCTCGATCTCGCCCACCTGTCGGAGGTGCTGTGGCCGCTCATCTGGGCGGGCCGCGTCACGAACGACACGATCGCCCCGATGCGCGCCCACCTGGTCGGGGTGCGCGCCCGCAGCGTCCCTGCCCCGAGCCGCCGATCGGCGCCCGCGAACCGCCGCCGCATCGGGCTCGCGCGGCCGTCGCGCGCCGACGCCCTGCCGACGCTCGGCGGCCGCTGGCTGCTCGCCTCCGCGCCGGCGGGATCGCCGACCGAGCGGGCGGCGCAGACGGCGGATGCGCTGCTCGCGCGCTACGGCGTCGTCACCCGCGGGAGCGTGGTCGCCGAGGACGTGCCGGGCGGCTTCCACGGCGTCTACCAGGTGCTGAAGGCGTTCGAGGAGGCCGGCCACACGCGCCGCGGCTACTTCGTCGACGCGCTCGGCGCGGCGCAGTTCGCCGACACCCCGGTCGTCGACGCCCTGCGCGCGCGGCAGTCCAGCGGCCCCTCCGACGCGGTCGCGACGGTCTCGGCCGTCGACCCCGCCAATCCCTTCGGCGCCGCGCTGCCCTGGCCGGATGGACGCGGGGGCCACCGCCCCACGCGCCGCGTCGGCGCGCTGACGACCATCGCAGCCGGCCGCGCCGTGCTGCACCTCGAGCGGGGCGGGCGCTCGCTGCTGACCTTCGACGACGACCCGGCGACGCTCGTGCGGGCGCTCGAGAGCCTCGCCGACGCGGTCGCGCGCATGGGCGGCCGCCGCCGCGCGATCGAGCACATCGACGACCACGGCTCACTCGACTCGGCGCTGGCGCCGCTGCTCGAGCAGGCGGGGCTCTACCGCACGCCGCGCGGCTTCCGGATGGGTCCCTGATGCCCGAGGGCGACACCATCTACCGCGCGGCCGTGCGGCTGGGCGCGGCGATGGCGGGCCAGCGGCTGGTGCGCAGCGACTTCCGGATCCCGGCGCTCGCCACGGCCGACCTCGCGGGCGAGCGCATCGACGAGGTGCGCAGCGTCGGCAAGCACCTGCTCATGCGGGGCGAGCACTGGACGATCCACTCGCACGCCGGCATGGACGGCCTGTGGCATGTGCTCGAGTCCGGCCGGCGCGCGCCCGTGCCCGCGCACACCATCCGCGCGGTGCTCGCGACCGCCGCCCACGAGATCGTCGGCTCGAGCCTGCCGGTGCTCGAGCTGCTGCCGCGCGCGCACGACCTCGACGCCGTCGCGCACCTCGGCCCCGACCTGCTCGATCCCGCGTGGGATGAGGCGTTGGCAGCGGAAGCGGCCGCCCGGCTGCGCGCCACGGGTGCGCCGGTCGGTGTGGCGCTGCTCGATCAGCGCGCGGTCGCCGGCCTCGGCAATGTGTACCGGGGCGAGCTGTGCTTCCTGCGCGGCGCGCACCCGACGACGCCCATCGGCGAGGTCGCCATCGAGCCGCTCGTCGCGCTCGCTCGGCGCCTCATGGTCGCCAACCGCGACCGCACCGAGCGCACCTTCACCGGCGACACCCGCCGCGGCCGGCGCACCTGGGTGTACGGCCGCGGCGGCCAGCCGTGCCGGCGCTGCGGCACCCGCATCGAGGATGCGATGCTCGCGCTCGAGGACGGCGCGCTGCGGCAGGTGCAGTGGTGCCCGCGCTGCCAGCCAGAACCGCAGCGCGCAGAGCCGCTGCCTGCGTAGCGGCGGCACGCGCGGGCGGCGGCGTGCGCCGCTGCTACCCGACCACCGCGTCGACCGCCGCCTCGACCGTCAGGCCGGGCTCGAACGCGAGCCGTTCGAATGCGACCATCACCAGGGCGCCGAAGAACGCGGAGGCGTGCAGCGGCGACGCCGGTGAGCCGTCGCGCCGCAGCGCATCCGAGATGCGGCTGAGCACCGTCGTGCGATGGCCCCCGAGCGTCTCGCTCCAGGGACGGTCGGTGCGCAGCAGCTCGGCGAAGACCACCTTCGTGCGCAGCGGCCGCTCCTCGACCGCGTGCAGGAACGCCCGGGCCAGCGCTCGGGCGGCCGGGCGCCCCTCGCCGGGCAGAGCCTCCGCCACCGACTCACCGAGCCGTTCGGCCAGGCGCGTGACCGACTCCTCGATGAGCGTCTCGAACAGCTGCTCCTTGGAGGCGAAGGAGTAGTAGACGCTGCCCTTGGCGACGCCCGCGGCGGCCGCGATGTCGTCGACCGTGGTGGCGCTGACGCCACCGCTGGCGGCGAGCTCCGCTGCCGCGTCGAGCACCTTGGCGCGACTCAGGTTGGGCCTTGCCACTGCACACCTCCAGGATCGGCGACCGACCGCACACATAGTTGTACTGACCAGTCAGTTCAGATTAGCATCGACTCCGTTGCATTCGCGACCCCAGCATCCGCACCGCCGCTCCAGTAAGGAGGGACCCCGTCATGCGCATCGAGCTCCAGAGCATCAGCAAGGGCAAGGGCATCGCCCTGCCGACCACCAGCTGCGCCTTCGCCTCGGGCGAGGTCACGCGCGCCGTCTGCGAGACCGAGCAGCGCCCGACCGTGCTGGGGCTGATCGCCGCCGGTCGCATGCAGGCGGACACCGGCCGGGTGCTGCTCGACGGCGACGACCGCGCACGGCGCGAGATCCGCCGCCGCACCGCACTCGTCGATGCGCCGGGCGTCTCCGACCCCGACCCGAACGTCTCGCTGGGCGGCGCGATCGCCGAGGAGCTGCTCTACGCCGGCATCCCCGGCACTCCGCTGCAGGTGCGGCGCTGGGCCGAGCAGCTCGGCGTCGCCGAGCACCTGGCGATCCCCATCGCCGACGTCTCCCCCACCGTGCGCGTGCGGGTGCTGGCCGAGCTCGCCACCCTGCGCGACGACGTCGAGGCGATCGTGATCGTCAGTCCAGACCGGCACGGCGGGCAGCCCGGTCAGTGGTGGGCGATCGCCCAGCGGCTGGCCGAGCGCGGTTACGCCGTGCTGGCGATCGCGGGCAGCGCTGCGGATGCGGCGCTCACGAACGACGAGGAGTCCAACGCGTGAAGATCCCCCAGCTCATCGCGGCGGAGCTGCGGCGCCTGGTGTCGACGCCGATGGCCAGGCTCGCGCTGCTGGCGCTCGCCATCGTGCCGCTGCTCTACGGCGGCGTCTACCTGTGGGCCAACCAGGACCCCTACGCGCACCTCGATGAGCTGCCGGCCGCCCTGGTGGTCGAGGATGCCGGGTTCGACGGCGAGAACCAGGGCGATGAGGTGGCCGACCGCGTGATCGCGGAGGCCACCTTCGACTGGCATCGGGTGAGCGCCGCCGAGGCCGCGGCCGGCGTCGCCGACGGAACCTTCGACTTCTCGCTGACGCTGCCTGCGACCTTCTCGGCAGACCTGCAGAGCGTCTCGGGTGACGACCCGCATCGGGCCACGGTCACGCTCACGACGAACGACGCGAACAGCTATCTGGCATCGACGATCGGCACGCAGGCGACCGCGAAGTTCCGCCAGAGCGTGGTGGCGGCCGTGGGCGAGGAGGCGGCCGGGCGCATGCTGCTGGCCATCAGCGATCTGCGCGACGGCCTGCTCGACGCCGAGGGCGGTGCCGGGCAGCTCGCCGATGGTCTGACGAGCGCGCTCGACGGTGCGACGCAGCTCACGACCGGCACCTCCACCGCGTCGGACGGCGCGACGCAGCTGCAGTCGGGCACAGCATCGCTCGTGGATGGCACGACGCAGCTGCAGAGCGGTGCCGCGCAGCTCGCCGACGGCCTGGGCACGCTGCAGCAGCGCACCGCGAACCTCCCCGCCCAGGCGCAGCAGCTCGCCGATGGAGCGCGGCGGGTCGCCGACGGCAACGCGCAGGTGGCGACCCTCGGCGACCGGGTCGCGGGCGTCACCGGTGGCCTGGCGGGCGATGTCCCGGATGCCCGAGCACAGATCCTCGCGCAGCTCACCGCCGCTGGCCTCGACGAGGCGCAGCTCGCGGCCGCGCTCGAGCCGCTCGATGCGCTCGGCGCCGACATCGTCGCCGGCGATGCGCGCGTGCAGGAGGCGAACGCGCAGCTGCAGCAGCTGGCGAGCGGCAGCTCGCAGCTGGCCGACGGAGCCGCGCAGCTCGCCGCGGCGACCCCGGCGCTCACCGACGGGATCGCGCAGGCATCCTCCGGCGCATCTCGGCTGGCGGACGGCACCGCCGCCGCGCACGATGGCGCGCTCGCATTGGACGACGGCGCGACCCGCCTGGTCGCGGGTCTCGGCCAGCTCGGCGATGGGGCCGCAGCGCTGCGGGACGGCGTCGACGAGCTGCGTTCCGGGGCTGCGCAGCTGCGCGACGGCCTGGCCGACGGTGTCGCGCAGGTGCCCGCCTCGACACCGGCGCTGCGCTCCGACCAGGCCTCGACGATCGCCGACCCGGTCACGACGGACGCCGATGCGGTGACCTCCGCCGGCACCTACGGCGCCGGGCTCGCCCCGTTCTTCCTGAGCCTCGCGGCATGGATTGGCATGTACGCGCTGATGCTCATCATCAAGCCGCTGTCACGGCGCGCGATCACGGCGCTCCGCTCGCCCGTGCGGGTCGGCCTCGCCGCCTGGCTCACGCCCGCGCTGCTGGGCGTCGCGCAGATGGCGGCGCTGTTCGGGCTCATCGCCCTGTGGCTGCGGTTCGACATCGCCTGGCCATGGGCCACCGTCGGGCTGATGATGCTCACGGTGGTGACCTTCGCCGCCATCATCGTCGCGCTCAACGTCTGGCTGGGTTCAGTCGGGCAGTTCCTGGGGCTGGTGCTCATGGTGCTGCAGCTGGTGACCGCTGGCGGCACCTTCCCGTGGCAGACGCTGCCGGCGCCGCTCGCGGCCCTCCACCACCTGCTGCCGATGAGCTACGCCGTGGACGGCATCCGCCAGGCCATGTACGGCGGGCAGGCGTCGATCGCGGCGAACGACGCGCTCGTGCTCGCAGGCTTCCTAGGCATCGGCGTGCTGGCGGCGATCGCGGGGGTAGCGCGCATGATGGATCACCGCACGCTGCGCGACCTGCAGCCGAGCCTCATCGGCTGACGTCGATCTCGACCCGGGACGGGCCTCGGCGAGCTGGGCGCACGGAGACCGAAAGGGGCTCCGGTCAGAGCGCCCACTCGCGCACCCACTCGTGCATCACGATCGCGGCGGCCGCGGCCGCGTTGATCGAGCGGGTCGAGCCGAACTGCCGGATCGCCACGTGCGCATCGGCGGCAGCGATCGCCTCGTCGGTCAGCCCCGGCCCCTCCTGCCCGAACAGCAGCACGCAGGCCTCGGGCAGCGGGGCCGCGTCGACGGGCACGCTGCCGGCGGTGTTGTCGACGGCCACGACGACCAGGCCGGCCTCGCGCGCCCAGGTGCGGAACGCATCCGTCGTCTCGTGGTGCACGACGTGCTGGTAGCGGTCGGTGACCATGGCGCCGCGGCGGTTCCAGCGGCGCTTGCCGATGACGTGCACTGCCGCGGCGGCGAAGGCGTTGGCGGTGCGCACGATCGAGCCGATGTTGAGGTCGTGCTGCCAGTTCTCGATCGCGACGTGGAAGGCGTGGCGGCGGGTGTCGAGGTCGGCGACGATCGCCTCCAGGCGCCAGTACCGGTAGCCGTCGACGACGTTGCGGCGGTCGCCGTGCTCGAGCAGCTCGGGGTCGTAGCGCTCGTCGGCCGGCCACTCGCCCTGCCACGGCCCGACGCCGACCTCGAGCTGCGGTTCGTCGGGCTTTGGCTGCACGACTCCAGGGTAGGCGTCAGACGATCAGGTTGCCGCCGGTCGAGACGCGCACCGAAGGGAGGCGCGGCTGCTGTGCCGGGCGTGTGGTGAGCGATCGATAGGCGGCGGCGAAGGCGAAGCCGCAGGCGAGACCGACCGCCCACCACGGCGGGCCCGGGATGTCGGGCATCGCGACCTCGGCAGCTTCCGCGGCCGGGGTCGGAATGCGCTCGCCGGTGACGATGATGCGGTGGCTGTTGATGCCCAGCGGCGTGCAGGTGACGAGGCTGACGAGGTCGCGGCCGGATGCGGGGGTGAGGATGTCGGTGTCGCCCGGCTCGATGACCTGCACGTCGCGCACCTCATAGGTGAGCACCTCGCCGTAGACGTCGAGCTCGAAGGCGTCGCCGACGGCCACCCGGTCGAGGTCGCTGAAGAGCACCGACTCAGGCAGGCCCCGGTGGCCGGTGAGCACGCTGTGGGTACCGGCGCCGCCGACCGGCAGCGCTGAGCCCAGCAGGTGGCCGATGCCCTTGCGCAACGTGGCCTCGTCGGTGCCGTGGTAGATCGGCAGGTCGACGGCGATGGAGGGGATGCGGATGCGCGCCATCACGTCGGCGGGGCCGAGGTCGAGCTGCTGCTCGTAGGCGGCGACGATCGCCCGCTGGTCGCTGAGCGGCGTCTGGCCGTAGGGGTCGATGAGGGCGCCGCCGGTGAGGGTGTCGTTGTAGGCGTGGGCGTCGGCGAGCTCCTGCTCGCGCCCCTCGGGCCCGAGCTCTGTCATCACCTCGGCGTAGTCGTCGACGCGCTGCGACTGCTCGAGCTGGCTGAACCATCCGGCGGCCGCGGGGTAGAGCAGCACGCTGACGCCGAGCGTCACCATCAGCGCGACAACAAGCGATGAGCCGGTGCCGCGGCGGCGGCGAGTGCGCGCGGTCGGTGCAGCGACCGGGCGTTCCGGTGCTGGTGCGACGAGAGTGCTCACGGTGTCTCCTGCGTGCTGGCCGTGGAAGGGGAAGCCCCGCGGCAGAGGAGGGATGAGCCTCTGCCGCGGGGCGGTCTTGATGCGGCTTAGGCGTCAGCCTTCGCCTTGCGGCGACGCACGAGCATGAAGCCCAGCGCGCCCGCGAGCAGACCGAAGCCGCCGATCATGAACGCGGCCTGGCCGGTGCCACCCGTGATGGGCAGCTCATAGGCCGGGACCTTGGTGTTCTCGACGATCACCGTGACACCGGCCGCATTACCAGCGACAACAGAAACCTCGGTGACGGGGTCGACCGGAAGTTGGTAGCCGAGCGGCGCGACCGTCTCCTTCACCCAGTAGGTGCCCTCGAGAAGGCCTGGGAACATGATGTTGCCAGCTGCACCGGTCGTGAGGGTCTCAATCGGAGCAGCAGCTGCGTTCTCCGCCAATGCGGGGTTGACCGTGTAGAGCTCGAACACGGCACCCTCGAGCGCCGACCCCGAATTGTCGGTCTCCGCCTTGTGAATGGTGAGGATGCCCCAGCGAGTCTCGACGGGGTCGGACGCGATGACAGCGTCATCGATCCGAACCGAGCCAACGTTCTCGATGATGCCGTGCTGATCAGGCGCGTCGGCCTCGAGACGCGTGACGGCGGTGACAACGTCGACGTAGACGTGCCCCTCGTTGAGCCCAGACAGAACACCGCGGCCAGCTTCAGTGAACTCCACAGTGACGAGACCGTCTGCGTGGGTCGTCTTGAAGTGGCTGGAGGCCAACGCCACGTCGGTGACGACACCGGCAACCATCTCCGTGGCGCGCGGCGTCGCGCTCTGGTACCTCAGTCGGGAGTCGAGTTGGTCGGTCACGATGAAGGTCGAGATCATCTCGCCGGAAGGCATCTCGGGCACGCTGACATCGATCGTCCACCTCACCGTTTCACCGAGCTCGTGCGCGCCGGTTTCGTCGACATCCTTTGTGATCGCTGCGACCGAGTTCTTCGGGTAGACGTGTACGGAGTACAGCCACGTGTCGTCGTTGGGATTCGCCATCGGCAAGGAGACCAGGAACGGCTCGGACGCGCGAGTGATGTTATCGGTGAGCGATGTTGCCTCTTCCACCAGGTACACACCGAGCCGCAGGCCTTTCCAGTGGATCTGGCCGTCGACCGTCATGCCCGAACGGGTTGCGGGAAGGGAATCGACGAGTCCATCTGCATAGGCAACGGGATCGTCCTGCTCGGCGATGGTGTCCGCGAGAGCCCAGCCTGCAGCAGTCGTCAGGTCGGTGCCGGGAACCAACGTCGCCGTGAACACGACGTTGTCGAGTGCGGTGAGTCCGTCGAGGACACCTGCCGCGGCCGGCAAGCCGTTTGACTCCGTCGCAAGCGGCACGACCGGCTCCGCAAACTTGTGGATTGTCAACTCAGCCTGGTCTTGCATCGCAGTGTCGACGTTCGGCGGTGTTGCGGCAGAGGCGGGCAGGGCCCCGCCGAGGGCGGTGGCCGTGGCGAGTGCGACGGCTCCGAAACTGATGGCGACACGCGCCGTCAGGCTCTTCTTGGTGGATGCCATGGCGGCAGTTCCTTCCTGAATGAGTGGTGCAGAGAGATAGGTGGACTGGGGTCTGGTGGAGTTCATGTCAGCTGCCTTTGCGACTGGAACGGATCCTCGTTTGCGCGAAGAGAACTGCGGCGGTGAGCAGACCGAGCAGGAGCACGCCTGCGCCGCCGAAGAGATAAGTGTCGGCGCCGATGCCGCCGGTGAGGGGAAGTGCGAGCGCGGGTGCCGGGCGGTTGACGAAGCGATAGATCGCGTGATCGCCGGCTTCGACGGTCACCACCTCATCGACCGTCGTCCAGTGGGGACTCGCATGGTCGACCTGAGCCGGCTCACCATCCCACCGTTGCAGTTCGGTACCGAGGTAGGCGTAGTCGCCCATGTCCTCCGTGAGGGTGTAGCGGTGACCGGGGCGTACATACATCGTGTTGTCACGTGACACACTGGCGCTGCCGGGGATGTCGGCTAGCACCGGTAGCGTGCCGGCCGCGAGCGCAAACGGTGTGGCGGACAATTCGAACGCGCTGGCGTCCAAGCCACCGCCGAGGTCATTTTCGACGAGCTTCAGTAGCGAAAGTCGGGCTGTCGTGTTCGTGACAGTGCAGACGACGTTCAGACCAGCTGTCGGCACAACGACTCGGTCGTTGACTACCTCGATTCTTGTTCCGTTAGTCGTCTCACAAAACCAACCAATTGTCGGATCCGCGATGTAGGTGGCGAGGCCAGCATCTTCAGCGAGCTCGTAGGTGGCGCCTGGGCTAATCGGCGCACTGACGCCCGACGATCCAGAAGGCCCCGGCAGCGCGGCCGCGCCGTCGACGGCGATGGCAGACAGTTGCCAGGCGGATGCGAGCGTCGAATCGCCGAACGAGATCGACTTCACCAGTGCGAGCGTCGTCGGCAGCACACGGTTGGTAATCTCGCACTCAACGCTCCAACCCGGAGCTATTCCGGCGACGACGTCATCTTGGGTGCCTTGAGCGGCGTTGAGCGTGACCGTGTTGGTGACGCCAGCAGCAGTCGTGACAACGCAGGAGCCGGAGGCAAATTCGAAGCCTGGCTGCTGCACCTCTGAGATCGCGACAAGGGCACGTGCGCTCGCGCTTCCGAAGTTCAGTACCCACGAAACCTCGCCGTTTGCGTCCGATACCTGACCAGCGACCGGACTGGCTGTGACAGTTCCGGCAGTGGCAGTGCTCGCCGCAGCAAGGATCCAGCCATCGTCGGGGCGCTGAACACCTGAGGTGTCCTCGACAATCTTGCGCACAACGACGCCAGCGATCAAAGGCGCATTCCGGAACGTGCAAACGACGCTGGCACCACCGCGTGGCGGCATTGTGATGGTGTCGAATCTTCCCTCGCCTGACGCGATGACCGTGCCTCGCTCATCGACACAGGTGTACGTCGAGCTGTACCTGTCGCCGTTAGCCAAAACGGACTCGCGGATGGAGTACGCCTGGCCGCTCGCCACCGTGATCGGACCGACCTGCTCTTGCTGAACGCCCGACTGGTTGCCAGTCGTTCTGACGCTTCCGAGCGTCGTGCTGCCGCGCGCAACGGTCAGGGTGAATTGGTCGGAACTGGCGAAGCGCGAGACGACGTCCTTCCGGACCGTGAGCGTCACCGGGGATAGACATCCCGCTAGGTCGACCGTGCCCGAAAGCTCGGTTGTGACTGCTCCCGGCTGCAACCCACTTGAGGGGTCGTAGATGCGGACGTCAGTCCCGTTGCTGAGATAGCTGTGCCCATCCGCTTCGAAAGCGAACCCGTTGACATCTCGGATGCCGGTAAACGAAGAGACGGTCTGTGCGACCATTGCGTCGCCAGCCGTGAGAATGCTGGCTGGAATCGTGTATATCCGCGTGGTCGCAGTGGACTGCTGGTTCTGCAGCATGAACAGGTTGCCCGCGGCGTCGAACGCGATGTCACCATTGCTGGTGGCGTTCAGGGGGACCGAGACGGTTCCTCGCAGTACCGGGCGGGCGTTGCTCTGAGGGTCGAACACCCAAACGTCGAAGAACGTGGAGTTGCCGACCTGACGGTATCCACCGAAGTAGTAGCGACCATCCATCAGGTTCGTCGCACCACCGACTACCACCGTGCCCGAGGCAACGGCCGAGAACGTGACCCGCTGCCAGCCGCTGGCCACGCTGTAGGTGTGGATCGCTTGTACGCCGTAGGCGTTACCGGTGCGCTCAGCCACGAACATCGACGTGCCGCCGGGGCCGATGCCCAGGGCATTCAGGCCGCCTCCGCCAGAGACCTGCGGGATCGTGTCGAATCGCGATAGCACCGCGTCCCCGTGACCGGACGGCCGGCTGATCTGAGTCACCACTCCAGCGGACGACAGGGCATAGATTGTCCCCGAAACGCATGAGGCCGCCGGGTAGGTGCCGAGGTGGAACGTCTCGAGGTCACCGATGCCGTTGGGGCGGTCTCCGTATCGGGAGTACCTCCACTCGGTGCTCTCCCAAAACGTTCCGGCCGGCTCGCCCACGGGCCGCACCCGGTACTCGTGCCGCCGGTTGCTCGTATCCGCCTGGACACGATTGGCGGATCCCACATACGCCACCTGAAACTCACCGGGATCCGGATCGAGATCACCCGTGGGCGAGCACTGGCCCGCAACAACGCAGTCGGTGATCGTCGTTGTGCTGGTCCAGCCTTGCTCAACCCACCTCGGCCAGATGATGATCCACCGCCGTTCGACGATCTGCTGCTCGATCTCGAATGTCGTTCCTGCCTGTGTCGGCGACACTCGCCAATGCAGGTAGGGCGGGTCTACGCCGGTTTCGGCGGAGTTGACAGCCAAAGTGCCGACGGTCGGGGCGGGTGCAGCTGCCGTCGGAGGCGACGGCAGCGAGGTCGGCTCTGCAGACGGCGACTGCGCTGGCGTCTGCGTAGGAGCGACCGCCGGCACAGGTGGGGCAGTGTGTTCTGCGGGCGCCGTAGGTTCCGGCGTCTCTGCCGCCACGGAATCAGCCGCGGAATCTGTCGCGGTCGGTTCGGGGGTCGAGCTCGCCTCAGCCTCTGCAGCGTCGGCGATCGATGCGAGGGCCGTCGGCACCGCGTGAAGGTAGGGAAGGCTCAGCGCAACCACAACAGCACCAAGCACTGCCGTCGCTCGCAACGAGCGCCGGCAGCGTGCAGAGGTGTGCGTGACCAATGAGGTTCCATCCCTGGAGAGTCGTGAGTGGGGCGATCGCGCTGGGCGCTTCGAGGGCGGGCCGTCGGTGGTCTCCGGTGCTGATCGCTTCGTCTACGAACGTATTGAGCGAACCTCAGGACGGAAGGGCGGAGTGCACAGTGGAGGCTCAAGGCTCCGCCAGAGATTCAAAACCGAACGACATGAAACAGTGTTCGACTAGAGGTTTCCTCAAACTTGCTTGAGACTTGCTCAAGATCGGAATGTCGGCCCGCTGACGCGACGGACATCCGCCACGCGTAGCCTGGCCTCATGCCCAACCGCACGCGCGCTGACATCGAATGCTGGCTGACCGACATGGACGGCGTCCTGGTACACGAGGACCGCCCGCTCCCCGGCGCCAAGGAGCTGCTGCAGCAGTGGAAGGACGCCGGCACCGAGTTCCTGGTGCTCACGAACAACTCGATCTTCACGCCCCGCGACCTCGCGGCGCGACTGCGCGCATCCGGCCTCCATGTGCCCGAGGAGCGCATCTGGACGAGCGCGCTCGCCACCGCGGACTTCCTGCGCGACCAGGCGCCCGGCGGCTCGGCCTACGTGATCGGTGAGGCGGGCATCATCACCGCGCTGCACGAGATCGGGTTCACCATGACCGACACCGATCCCGACTTCGTGGTGATCGGCGAGACCCGCTCCTACTCGTTCGAGGCGATCACGAAGGCCATCCGCCTGATCGCCGCCGGCGCCCGCTTCATCTCCACCAACCCCGATGCGACGGGCCCGAGCGCCGACGGCATCCTGCCGGCCACCGGCGCGATCAACGCGCTCATCACGAAGGCGACCGGTCGCGTGCCCTACATCGTCGGCAAGCCGAACCCGATGATGTTCCGCTCGGCGCTCAACAAGATCGGTGCGCACAGCGAGGTAACCGGCATGATCGGCGACCGCATGGACACCGACATCATCGCCGGCATGGAGGCGGGCCTGCACACGGTGCTCGTGATGACCGGCATCTCGAACCCGGCGCTCGTTGAGACCTACCCCTTCCGCCCCGACGAGATGCTCGAGAGCGTGCAGGACCTGGTCGACCCGAAGCCGGTCGTCTCCGAGCTCGACGAGCCGCACGCCGACGTCTGAGCCTTGGCGGCTGTTGCCCGCCGCACTTTGACGGCGGATGCGTCGAGGCCGCGCGCTCAGCGGCGCGGCGTGGGCAGCCGGGGCGTGACGAGGCTGCGGTAGCCGACCGACAGGGCCCAGCCGCCAGCGAGCAGCACCGACCACCAGGGCGCGCCAGGGACCTCGGGCATCACAAGCTCCTCGGCTGCGGCGGTGTCGGCGGCGGGGGTGGCGATGCGCTCACCCGTGACGATGATGCGGTGGCTGTTGATGCCCAGCGGCGTGCAGGTGACGAGGCTCACGAGGTCGCCGCCGGATTCCGGCAGCAGCAGATCGGTGTTGCCCGGCTCGATCACCTGCACCTCGCGCACCCGATAGACGAGCACCTCGCCGTAGACCTCGAGCTCGAAGACATCGCCGGTCTCGACCTTGTCGAGATCGCTGAACAGCACGGCCTCGGGCAGGCCCCGGTGCGCGGTGAGCACGGTGTGGTTGCCGTCGCCCCCGACCGGCATCGCCGAGCCGAGCAGGTGGCCGACGCCGCGCCGTAGCGTGGCCTCGTCGGTGCCGTGGTAGATCGGCAGGTCGACCGCGATGGAGGGGATGCGGATGCGAGCCATCACGTCAGCAGGTCCCAGATCGAGCTGCTCCTGGTACGCGCGCACGATCGCCTGCTGGTCGGCGAGCGGCGTCCCGCCGTAGGGGTCGATCAGCGCGCCGCCGCTCAGGGTCGCGTTGTAGGCGCGGGCCGACGCGAGCTCCTCTTCACGCCCGACTGGGCCGAGCTCGGTCATCACCTCGCTGTAGTCCTCGACCTGGAACGACTGCTCGAGCTGCGAGAACCAGCCGGCTCCCGCTGGGTAGAGCGCGATGCTCGTGCCGAGCATCCCCATGACCGCGATCACCAACGACGCCACCCCGGCTCGTGCGCGCTGCGCGCGCCGCTCGCCCGGTGGCGTCTCGATCGTGCGGGTCATCATCGCCCTTCGCGCGACGGGTTCGGCTCCGTGGCAGAGGTGGGTGCCTCTGCCACGGAGCCGAATGGAATCAGTGCTCGGCCTGCGCCTTGCGGCGTCGGATCAGCGCCGTGCCGATCGCGATGGTCAGGAGGCCGAAGCCGCCGATCATGAAGGCTGCCTCACCCGAGCCACCCGTCAGGGGCAGCTCGTATGGCCGCACCTGCGGGTTGACGACCTGCAGCTCGATCTCGGCGTCCGTGCCCGAAACAACCGGGAGCGTCCAGGAGGTCGTTCCGCCGAGCGTGTAGCCGGCGGGCGCCGCGACCTCGCGGAAGACGTACTCCAGCGTTCCCGCCTGGTTGGTGCGGAGACCGTGGATCGTCACGATGCCGTTCGCGTCGCTCGTCCACTCCGAGACGCCGTTGATGGCGATCGGGTGCTCGAACAGCAGATCCGTCGTGAGATAGACGCGGAACTTCGCTCCCGCCAGTGCCTCAGGGTTCTGAGCGTCGTCGTCGACCTTCTTGATCTCGATGCCGCCCCAGTAGTCGGTCACGGTGTTCGAGTCGATCTGCGAGTCGTTGACGAACACCGAACCGATGTTGTCGATCACACCGGTCGGCTCGCCAGGAGCCGTCAGCGAGACGACGGTCGTGTCGAACGTGAGCACGACCTGGCCGCCGTTCGCGTCCTCGAGTGCTTGCAAGCCAGCGGGATCGGTGAAGTTGACGACGAGCGTGCCACCGGCCCCAGCGAGCGGCGTGATCGTGTAGTCAGTGGGCGTGGTGAGGGTGCTGCCACCGACGGTCACGACTGCCGAGTCCTCGACATAGTCGAGCCGCGGGTCCAGGACATCCTGGATCGCGTACGAGGTGACGGCCGTGCCCTGCGAGGCGATCGGCGCGTTCGTGGTGATCGTCCACGGAACCGTGCTGCCCAGACCTTGCTGCACCGCCGGCGGCGTGCTCTTCACCACGTTCGCGACCGTGTTCTTCGGGTAGACGTGAACGTTGTAGTTCCAGTCCGTCACATTCCCGACGACCTGTGGCTGAGGCACGACGACGAGGAACGGCGCCGACTCGATGACGATGCCTGCCCCGGCGGGAGTTGAAAACTCCCTCACGAGGTACACCCCGAGCTCGACGACCGTCGTGACCGCGCCCGTGCCGACGCCATCCGCGCCCGTGGTCGCGGTGACCGGAGCACCGAGCGGGTACGCAACGTCGTCGTCGATGACATCGGTGGCCGTCAGCGTCGGGAGCATCGCCCAGTCCGCGTTGTCGAACACATCGAGGCTCTCAACGCGTTCGATGGTGAACACAACGCCGTCGATCGGGTCGCCGGCGACAGGATCCGTGGGGCTGCCGGTGCCGACCGGACCGGGGACCGCTGGCTGCTCGTGCTTGTGGATAGTGATCGACGGCGGTGGGTCCGTCGGAGCGACGATGTTCGGTGCGGCGGATGCGGGCAGTGCCCCTCCGAGGACGGTGAGGGTCGCGAACGCGGCCGCTCCGAGCCCGGCGGCGACTCGCGCCGTCAGGCTCCTCTTGGTGGTTGCCATGGCGGCGTTTCCTTTCGGGTGATGCGCAGAGGACTGCGACCGGGATGTGGAGAGAAGTTGTTCAGACATGACGGCCTCCTGGACGGGCAGTCGTCGAGGTGGATCTGCGGACGACGGCGACCGCCGCGAGCAGCGTGGCGAGCAGGAGCGCGCCGCCGCCGTAGCCGAACAGGTCGGCGCCGATGCCGCCGGTCAGCGGTAGCGCGAGCGGTGTGGGCGCTGCGTTGACGAATCGGTAGAAGTCGTGGCCGCCGATCGCCACCTGGATCGCTGCCGAGGGATCTTGAACCTCTTGCCACTGGTTGTTCACCCATCGCTCGAGCCGCAGGCCGATGTAGGCGAGGTTGACGTTGCCAGGAGTCGCCTCGCTGAGCACGTAGTCGTGGGCGGGCCGCACGTCGAACGTGCTGGATCCGTCCGCATCTGCAACAGCGCCGTCGTCGGGAGCGCCGCCGTCCACGGACTCGGCCGCCAGACCCTCCATGACTGCCGGTGTCGCCGTCAGCTCGAACATGTCGGGCGTCAGCACACCGCCTTCGATCGCCTTGAAGATCGTCAGTTGCGCGGTCGCGTTGGTGACGGTGCACCGCACGTGCATGCCGAGCAGCACTGTCACCGACGCATCCGGCGCGTCAGTCCAACCAGTGGGCTGCGGATCAAGCGGGGCGCCGACCGCGTCGAGCGCCAAGCAAGCCCATGTGCCCTGCTGCCGATAGAGCGCGGTGCGCGCGGCCGTATTCGCGCCGGGAGTCTCCGACAGGTTGTAGGTCACTTCAGGATCGACCGGCCCGGTTGCAGTGCCCGGCCCCGTCGGTCCGGCAGTCGCGGTGCCCGGTCCGGTCGCCGTCAGCGTCCAGTCGACCGCTGTGGCGGGCCCACCCTCGACCTTCTTGACGAGTGTGAGGTCGGTGTCGCAGTCGACGGTGTTCGTCACCGTGAAGGTCTGCTTGCCCTGCGTGAGCGTGTAGCCGGCCGCCGGCACGGTCTGACCCAACGGGTCGGTGATCGTGGACGATGTCAGGGTGCACCCGATCATCAGCGGATCGATCGTCGTCGTCTCACTGATCACCACGGTGTCACCGACGACGTAGCCGGTCCGCTCCTCCGACCAGGCCTGCTCGGAGGCGGGCTCGTTGCCCGGCCCGGTCAGCTTGAGCGCGGCATCGAGGCCGTCGGGTTGCGCACCGTGGTCGTAGGTGACCTGATTGACGACCCACTGCTTGTCGACGACGACCGATGCGGTCTGGATGTTCGTGAACGTCACGTTGACGGTCGCGCCTGCTTGGGTGGTCACCACGGCGCTCCGCGCCGCGGGTGTGACCTCAACTCCGTTGACAGTGACGCGCGTCAGCGTCCAAGCCGCATCGCTGCCGGCGTTGACGTCGTCTAGCAGTTCGGTGACCGTCACCGGGGTATTCGGCTTGAAGAGGACCGCTGTCGACCTCGTGCCAGGTGCAGACGTGCCGACGATGCTGAGATCGGACCCGGCAACCCCATCGAGGTCGAAGCCGAAGGCCTGATCCTGCTGGCCGATCGCGATCTTCGTGACCGTGAGCTTCGACGTCGTGTTCGTGATCACGCAGCTCGTCCTCGTGTTCGGCTCAACCTTGAACGTGGGAGCGGAGACCGTCAACTCGTAGCGTTGGCCACCCTCCACCGTGCAGACGGTCGACAGGTGCGACCACGGGACGTTCGCCGGGATCGCGGTCTCCACCAGCGTGAAGTCCGTGCCTGCCGGCACGGTCGTGATGGTGTCGGTCTCGCCGATCGCCACGGTGCCGTTGACGGTGAGCGTCTGTGGGGTACCCACGGGCGTGCCGATGACAGGAAGGTCGCTGCTGCGGTCGAGGGTGTACCCGAACTGGTGGGAGCTGGTCGCGACGACATCCGACGCCTTCGTGATGCTGATCGAGCCGCAGGTCGATGGTGGATCGACGGACACGGGCGCGGCCCAAGCTTGGATCTGGCGCGACTCACCGGTCCAGGAACGGATATAGCCAGTGGAGCCGAGCGTGGATGGGCACCCCTGCGCGCCGACGAGCTCCGCCGGGAGCGGGAGGCTCAGGACCATCGTGTTGCCACCGTCCAGCGCCGTCACGACGCTCCCGACTGATTCGCATGTACCCGGATAGTTTGTCGACCCGAGAGGGTAGATTGTCGCCGTGTAAACGCAACGCTCGGTCGTGTAGCCCTGATTTTTGATGATGAACACGACGCCGCCCTGCGAGCGATCGGGCTGCGGCACGAGAGCCGCCCCTGAAGATGTCGTGCCCCACCGTTCCGGCGCCACGGTGTACTCGATGGACCACCCTTTGTTGCCGGTGCTGTTCGGCCTCGTCCACGTCGCGCCAAGTGTCCAAACCCCGCCACTCTGTGTATACGCGGTAGTGAAGGAATAGATCTCTGAAGCCTGAGCTGCGCTGCCGGCCTCGTACCAGCCCGTCGGATCATTGTTGTCAAAATCTGACGTGTAGTAGCCGAGAGCTGCCGCCCCGTCAGGCGCAGCCATCGGTGTGATGAGCGATGCTGCGAGCGGCGCGACCGAAGCTTGCACTAACTGCATCGGTGCAGACGGAAGCGGCACGGATGGTACCGACTCTGTGAGTACGGGATCGGCCTCAGTTGCAGCAGACTCAGCCAGCGGGACACTCTCAGCGGGAGGCACGGTCTCAGCCGGAGAAGCGGTCTCAGCGAGGGGCGCAGTCTCGGCCGGAGGAGCGGTTTCGGCCGCAAGCGCGGTGTCGGTTTGGACTACGGGTTCCATCGCCGGCTCGGTCACGGCCGATGTGCCCGCGGGAGGATCCGCCGGAGCCGGCTCGGCCGACCCGGAGGCTGGCTCAGTGACAGCCGGGTCACCAGTCGGCGCGTCGTCTGCCGCCATGGCCGTCGCCGCCGGTGCAAGCAGCATCGCGGCTGCGAGCGCGAGGACCAGGAACAGCGCCATCAGATTGGCGACCGCTCGTGAGGCATTGATCCGCAACGACATGACTACCGTCCTTGAATCGCATCGTCGGAAGCGAGCTGGGGTTCTCGGCCGACCGTTGTTGAACAACGTTTGCTAACAGCGTTAGCGAATCACGACAGGCTCAGGAGCCCGGCCTCGCGGGCTGAAGTTTTCCTCAACAGCGGGTTGGAATCCCGCGTTTTGGCACAGCGGGAGCACCAACCGTCACGCAAACGGCTTGAGGTGGCCGACCGCCGCCAGTTCGACGCGAGCGCTCTCAGGCTTCCGCGAGCAGGCTGATCACGTGCGCGCCGAACGCGGCGCCGGCGAGCGCGGCTGCCGCTCCGGCCAGCGGGATGACCACCTTGTCGACGGGGCGGTGCGGGACCTCCCGCGCGTCGAGTCCGTCGAGCCGGATCCAGCCGTAGCGGGCTGCCTTCCCACGGCGCCCGGCGAGCACGGCGAGTGCGATCGCCAGCACCGCCGCGACCACTGAGATCGGCAGCCACCACTGCGGTAGTTCGGCGCCCTCGGCGGCGAAGAACGGCGCGAAGGCGAGCGCCGCGAGCAGCAGCGTCAGTACCCACCAGGTGGTGGGCGGGCCGAAGCCGCGCGCCATCAGCATCCACAGCGCGGTCCCGCCCGCGAGCGCCACCACGCCCATCGCGAGCCCGCCCCAGCCGGCCACCTGGCAGACGGTGTCGGAGTGGATGCCGCACGCGCCGTCGCGGTATGAGAGCAGCAGGCCGGCCGCCCGCGATGCCGAACTCGCCCCGAAGCCGACGGCAACCCATCCGACCAGCAGGCCGAGCCAGGCCGTGAAGCGATCGCCGGCGACGATGAACGGCGGCGGCTTGAAGAAGCGCGACGACCAGCTCATGCCTGCCACGCTACGCCGCGCGCGCACGGCCGGCGTCGGCGAATGCGGCAGCGACTGCCTCCGGCGGCGGAGTCAGGCGGATGCGGCGAGCACGCGCTCGCGGCCCAGCAGCCGGTCGAGCTCGGCGACCGCCGCCCGGCCGGCGCGGTTGGCACCGACGGTCGACTGGCTCGGCCCGAAGCCGATCAGGTGCACGCGCGGCTCGACGACCACGCGCGTGCCCCGCACCTGCACGGCGCCCAGCTCGTTGCGCAGCGACAACGGATCGAGATGGGCGAGGTTGGCCGTGAAGCCCGTCGCCCACAGGATCGCGTCGACGCTCGTGAAGCTGCCGTCGGCCTCGCGCACGCCGTGCGGCTCGAGAGCCAAGAACATCGGCCGCCGCTCGAGCGCCCCGCGGGCCTCGGCGCGGCGCGCGTAGTCCGTCCAGAGCAGGCCCGTGTACGAGACGACGCTGCCGGTGGGGCGGCCCGCTTCTGCGTCGGCGGTGACCCGCTCGATCACGTCGCGGCCGATCGTCTCCGGCTCGAAGTCACCCTCGAGGAAGACCGGCTCGCGGCGGGTGTACCAGCGCGTGTCGGTGACCGCCGAGAGCTCCTCCAGCAGCTGCACGGCCGAGATGCCGCCACCGACCACCGCCACGCGCTGGCCGCGGAACGCATCCGCCGACACGTAGTCGCGGGTGTGCAGCTGGCGGCCGCGGAAGGCATCCGCCCCCGGGTAGACGGGCAGCCGCGGGCTGTTCCAGGTGCCGGATGCGTTGATGACGGCCCGGGTGCGCCAGGTACCGTCGGCGGTGGTCACCAGCAGCTCGCCGTCGGGCTCGTCGTCGGTGCGCTCGACCGCGGTGACGATGACGGGGCGCAGGATGGGCAGCTGCCGCTCGCGCTCGAAGGCGGCGAAGTAGCGGGGCACGGCGGTGCGGCTGGGTTCGGCCGGATCGGCGGGCGGCTGCTCGAAGCCGGGCAGGTCGAAGATGCCGTTGACGGTCGCCATGCGCAGCGACTCCCAGCGGTGCTGCCAGGCGCCGCCCGGTGCCGCATCGGCGTCGAGCATCACGAAGCTGCGCTCGGCGTGCGGATGCTGGATGGCGCTCAGGTAGCCGCGCCGCTGCAGGTGGTGGCCAGCGGAGAGGCCGGCCTGGCCGGCGCCGATGACGACGATCGTCGCGGTCCTGTCGGCCATCGCCCCTCCACTTGTTCAAATTCCAACGATAGGGACAACAGGCGGGCGAGCGCGAAGATTCCCCACGCGCGAGGGCGATCGAGCGCGGCGGACGGTCAGAAGGCGAAGACGAGCGTCTGCAGACCGGCGGAGAGCAGGCCGACGAGCCCGAGGGCGCCGACACCGATGGCGACCCCGGCGAGCACGCGGGGTCGCTCGCGGCGGAGCACCGAGCCGATGCCCAAGCCGAGCGCGCCCAGCGAGAGCGCGCCGACGACGAGCCCCATCACTCCGCCGGCCATGCCGATCATGGACGGAGCCGTGCCGCTGCGGATGAGCGCCATCGTGATGAGCGCCTGGATCGGCCCCATCAGTGCGACGAGCACGGCGAGGGCGAGCGCCACCATGGCGAGCGCCTTGCGCGGGCGATCGGCCGCCGGCCGCATCGACGCATGCGGAACGTACCGCTGCGGGTACTGGCCCGGCGCCTGCTGGTGCGACGCGTGCTGGATCGGCGCCTGCTGGGGCTGCGCGTACTCGGGCTGCGGTGCGGGCTGCGTCATCCGCCCAACCTATGCGCGCGTGCTGAGCGCGCCCTGACGCATCTGCGTTCGGAGCGCGGACGGATCACCCCTACGCGGGCTTCACGAGCCAGGCGATGAGCAGCATCACCGGCAGCGCCAGCACGGTCGTCAGCAGCACGATGTCGCGCGTGATGACGGTCGCGCGGTCGTAGCGCAGCGCGTACTGGTACATGTTCTGCGCGCTCGGCAGCGCCGCCATCACGGTGCAGGCGTAGACGAGCTGATCGTCCATGCCGAAGACGAAGCGCGCGAGCAGGAACGCCGCCGCCGGCATGACCGCGTTCTTCAGCGCGACCGCCAGCCACACCTCACGCCGGCCGGTGCCCGGCTGCAGGGGCCGCTCACCGCCGAGCGAGATGCCGAAGGCGAGCAGCATCAGCGGCACCGCCGCCCCGCCGAGAATCTCGAGCGGCGCCAGCACCGGAGCAGGCAGCTGGATGTCGAAGGCGGCGACCAGCGCTCCCAGCAGCGAGCCGATCAGCATCGGGTTGCGCAGCGGCTGCGTGAGGATGCCGGCGACGGATGCGCGACCACTGGTGAGGATGTCGAGGGTCAGCAGGAGCACGGGGGCGATCACCAGCAGCTGCAGCAACAGCATCGGGCCGACGAAGCTGGCATCGCCGATCACGTAGATCGCCACCGGCAGGCCGATGTTGTTGACGTTGCTGTAGCCGGAGGCGGCTGCGGCGAGCGCGATGCGGCTCGCGTCCTTCGTCAGCCAGATGCGGGCAACGGCGATGTAGATGAGCGCGACGGCGACGAAGGCGAGCAGCGCGACGGCGAGCACGCTCGAGAAGAGCAGCTGCACGTCGGACTCCGCCAGCACCGTGAACAGCAGCGCGGGGCTGGCCGCGAAGAAGGAGGTCTTGTTGAGGACCAGGCGGCCCTCTTGCGAGACGATGCGGAAGCGAGCGAGCAGCCAGCCGACCAGGATGACGAAGCCGATGATGGCGAAGCCGATCAGCACTCCGCCCACGTGACCCCCCGCATCCGCTTGTCAGATAGCCAATTCTGGCACGGTCGCGGCTGTCGATCCGCAGATCTCAACGTGTCAGGCAGCGGTTCGCCGCACACGGTGCGGCGAACACACACCTGACACGTTGAGAGTCGACTACTGGGGCGTGAGGCCGAGGTCGTCGAGCGTGATCGCCGCGCGGTACTCGACGCCCGTCGCCTCGATCGCCGCCTGCGCACCGGTCGCCCGGTCGACGATCACCGCGACCGCCACCACCTCTGCCCCCACCTTGCGCAGCGCCTCGATCGCCGCGATCGGGCTGCCACCGGTGGTCGAGGTGTCCTCGAGCACGACCACGCGCTTGCCGGCCAGCTCGGGGCCCTCGACCTGGCGGCCGCGGCCGTGGTCCTTCGGCTGCTTGCGCACCACGAACGCGTCCACGGCCAGATCGCGCGCGAGGCCGCGGTGCAGCACGGCATTGGCGAGCGGGTCGGCGCCCATCGTGAGGCCGCCGACGGCCGAGATGTCGGGCAGGTCCGCCATCAGGTCGAGCAGCACGTCGCCGATCAGCGGCGCCGCGCGGTGGTCGAGCGAGAGCTTGCGCAGATCGATGTAGTAGCTGGCGCGCTTGCCGCTGGTGAGGACGAAGTCGCCGTGGAAGACGGCCTCGTCACGGATGAGCTGGATGAGCTGGTCGCGCGCGGTCACGGCGACAAGGCTACTGGGCGCGCGTGCCGGGATGCATCAGCCGGCGGCCGCCTCCGTCGCGCCGGCGGCGCTCGCCGCGCTCGCCGAGCTGGGGGTCGCCGGGTGGTCGCGCAGCGGCACGAAGCTGACGCGCGGGTGCCGGCCGGTCCAGGCGGCGAAGCGCTCGGACCGGGTCGCGTCGGCCGGCGGCTCGACGGGGTCGCCGAAGATGCCGGGCCTGCGGATCGCCGACTCGTCGGCGCGATCGCGATAGTCCTCCATCCACTCCAGCAGCTGGGCGGGGAACTCGAGGTTGGCCGCCAGCCCCACACGCACCGCGCCCCAGCGGATGTCCCACGCGTGCAGGGCCATGTCGAGCGTCGCGAGCGGCAGCGCGCGGAAGGAATCCTCGCCCGCCTCGTGGGCGGCGCCGCGCAGCTGCGTCGCGAGCTGCTCCCAGACAGTCACCGAATCCCAGTCGGTCGAGGGTGCCGTGATCGAGGCGTGATCGGCCGTCACGTCGTTCGCGCCGAGCGCCCGGCCCAGCAGCGCCGAGCCGCCGTACTCGCCCTGGACGCCGGTCGTGTGGCGGATGACGTCGGCGATCGACCACTCGTCGCACGCCGACGGCAGCCCGAGTCGATCAGCCGACGCCCGCGCCTCTGCCGAGAACAGGTCGAGGGCCTGGAGGTAGCGGTCGCGCGCGTGTCCCATCGTCCCAGTCTGTACCCCTTCGCATGCCAGGCCACCGACGGCCCGCCCACGATGCGGAATCCTCCGCTGCGCCCGTAGGCTCGGAGCATGCGCATCGCCACCTGGAACGTGAACTCCGTGCGTGCCCGCTCGGCCCGCATCGTCGACTGGCTCGAGCGCAGCGACGTCGACGTGCTCGCCATGCAGGAGATCAAGTGCAAGACCGAGCAGTTCCCCTACGCGGCCTTCGAGTCCGCCGGGTATGAGGTGCAGGCGCACGGCTTCAGCCAGTGGAACGGCGTCGCGATCGCCTCGCGGCTGCCGATGACCGATGTCGAGCGCGACTTCCCCGGCCAGCCCGGCTACGCCAACACCGGCGACCCGGTGGTCGAGGCGCGCGCGATGGCTGCGACCGTCGAGGGCGTGCGGCTGTGGAGCCTCTACGTGCCCAACGGCCGCGAGCTCACGCACGCGCACTACGGCTACAAGCTCGAGTGGCTGCGGGTGCTGACGGGGCTGCTCGATCAGTGGCGCGGGCAGCCGCTGGCGCTGATGGGCGACTTCAACATCGCCCCGCTCGACCACGACGTGTGGGACATCGGCGTCTTCGACGGCGCCACGCACGTGTCGCAGCCCGAGCGGGATGCGTTCAATGGGTTGCTCGAGGCGGGTCTCGTCGACGTCGTGCGCGACCGGGCCCCCGGCTACACCTACTGGGACTACAAGGCCGGCCGCTGGAACAAGGACGAGGGCATGCGCATCGACTTCGTGCTCGGCACGCCCGAGCTGGCCGAGCTGGTCGGCCGCGCGTCGATCGACCGCGATGAGCGCTCCGGCGACGCCCCCAGCGACCACGTGCCGGTGGTCGTCGACCTCGATCTCGACACCGAGCTCGACGACGACCGGCCGATGATCTTCTGATGACGGATGCGTCGGGCGGGCCAGAGGGCCTCAGTCACGAGGAGTGGGAGGAGCTCGAGCCGCAGCGCGAGTGGACGACCGCCGACCGCTGGCGGATGGCCGCGTGGGTGCTCATCTTCGTCAACGTGCTGGTGCTGCTGCTGGCCGCGCCGATCGGCGACGGCGGGCTCATGCAGGCGGCCGAGGCCGCCGGCTCGGATGTCCAGCCCGCGCGGCTCACCTACTGGATCTCGCTGCTCGGCTGCGCGCTGGTGGGCAATGGGATCGGCGCCGCGGCCGCCGCCACGCGGCAGCGCTGGGCGATCGTGCCGCCGATCCTGGCGGCCGCCGGCTGCTGGGCCGGCTTCCTCATCGCGCAGGCGCTGGTCTGAGCTAGCGGGCGTCGGCGCGCGACTGCCCGACCGGCGCAGCATCGCCATCGGCGGCGCTGTCACCATCGGCGACGCTGTCGCGATCGGCGACGCTGGCGCGATCGGCGACGCTGGCGCGATCGGCGACGCTGGCGCCAGCGACGCTGGGCAGCGGGCGCGGCGCCTCAGCAGCAGCGTCGATCGGCGCATCGGCGTGCTTGCCGAGCACCCGCAGCACGATCGCGACCAGCACGGCGCAGCCCAGCAGCACCCACGAGGAGAAGACCAGCGCGAGCGGCACACCCCGCGCACTGATGTCGCCGAGCCGCGCGTTGCCGAGGAAGAGCCCGAGCGACGTCGTGAAGGCCAGGACGACGACGACGCCGGCGGAGGCGCCGAGCCAGAAGGCGGAGGGCCGCCGCCAGACCGCCGCGCGCCCGATCACGAGCAGTGCCCAGGCCAGGGAGGGCGTGAGCACAGAGGCCAACCAGTAGGGCATCAGCTCGGGCACGTCCGGATCGACCCGAGCGATGATGGCCGTGCTGATGGCGACGTGCAGCCCCACGACGATCGCGACCGGTATTCCGGTTGCGAGCACCGGGTGGTCGTTGCTGGGGTTGACGTCCAAAGGCTGCTCCAAGGCTTGAGGGTATGCCCGTCCGGGCGAGAGCGCCAGAGGTGTCCGCCAGATCCTGCAGCGCTCCCCGGATCGGGCGAGGGTGCGCTGAGCCGAAGCGTGCCCCCGGCCGCTGACACCCGCCCGACGCAACTCCCTTGCGGGCGACGGCGGCCTCACGCGCAACGCTCAGAACTGGCGGCAAAGGCGGCCCGGAGCGCAAGATATCTGCGCCAAGGGGCCTCTACGCTGGAAACACGCACCGATCGAGCGCCACCGCGCCCCGATCGCCCACCCGCGAATCCCTCCAGGAGGCTCCCCGTGACGATGACCCAGGCCACCGCAGCCGACCTCCGCCAGCACGCCGCCTGGCTGCAGATCAAGGCGGCAGCGACCGCGCTGCAGCCGATGCAGTCGAAGAACGGCTCCATCGAGGAGCCGGGCGACCACGACGCGGCCCGCGCCCACGTGACCGAGCTGGTGCAGGGCATCCGCGACATCGCCCCCGAGTTCCCGCACGACGCCGACTATCTCGAGCAGGCCGCGATCGACTTCGAGCGCTGGGCGGCCGAGGGCTTCGGCGAGCCCGACTTCTTCGACGCGCTCATGCAGTTCCAGCCGCAGCAGCACCGCGTCGACGGCCTCAAGCACCTGGTGATCTTCCCGATGTACACGCAGAACGGCTCGGCCAAGCGCCTCGTCGAGGCCGTGCTGGTCGAGGTCATCTGGCCCGAGTTCATCGCCGAGCTCGAGGCCGGCGACTACTCGAACGCGCTGTTCGTGCCGCTGCGCTTCATCGACTTCACCGCCGGCTACGACACCAACTCGGCGGTGCTCTTCCCCGAGACGGTCGCGATGCGCGAGATCCCCTCGTTCACGTGGGGCGCCATCTTCCAGGACCGCGAGGCCGCGCGCTTCCGCCGCGTGGTCGACGCCGCGTGCGAGGTGACGAAGCTCGAGCTGCCCGCCGACGCCGCCGAGCTCATCGCCGACCAGCGCACGGCGGAGGAGACCTTCGTCATGTGGGATCTCATCCACGACCGCACGCACATGCGCGGCGACCTGCCCTTCGACCCGTTCATGATCAAGCAGCGCATGCCGTTCTTCCTCTACTCCCTCGAGGAGCTGCGCTGCGACCTGACCGCATTCCGCGAGTCGGTCGCGATCGAGCGCCGCATCGCCGCGGACGAGAAGGCGACGGATGCCGACCTCGCGCTGGCGAAGCACGCCAAGCACGTGCAGTACGCCGTCATCTTCGACCGCATCTTCCGCTTCGCGATCACCGGCTCGCGCGTGCGCAACTACGACGGTCTCGGCGGCCAGCTGCTGTTCGCCTGGCTGCACCAGCACCGCGTGCTGCACTGGACCGACACGCAGCTCGCCTTCGACTGGGACGAGGTGCCCGACGTCGTCAACAAGCTCGGCGAGGCCATCGAGCTGCTGTACTGGAAGTCGATCGACCGCCCGAAGGTCGCGCACTGGCTGGCCGCCTACGAGCTGGTCTCCTCCGTGGTCGAGCCGCACCCCGCATCCGCGTGGAAGGCCGGAGACCTGCCGCTCGACGGTGTGCCCCGCCAGCTGACCGACCTGGTGATGGACGACGAGTTCCCGCTGTCGATGTTCTACGAGGCGTTCGAGAAGAAGATGCGCGAGACGATCGCCTCCACCGCCGGCATCACCGCCGAGACCGCCTAGCGAGCGCTGCCCCGCCGACGTACAGTGAGCGGCGGGGCACTCACGCAGCGTCGCTGCCCCGTCTGGAGTCACGCCATGGCGACCATCGCGGCCTACACGAGTCCCGCGCTGGGCCACGTGCTGCCCTTCGCCGGCGTGCTGCTCGAGCTGCAGCGGCGCGGCCACCGCATCCGCATCCGCACGCTCTCGAGCGAGGTCGGGCGGATGCGCGACCTCGGCTTCGAGGCGGACGCGGTCGACGCGAGCGTGGCGGCCGTGGAGTTCGACGACTGGCGCTCGCGTCGCGTGCTCGACAACTACCGGCGCATGTGCGAGACCTTCAGCGAGCGAGCCCGGCACGAGGCGCCCGACATGCGCGCGCTCATCGGGCAGGCGCAGCCCGACCTGCTGCTCACCGACGTCAACACGTGGGGCGCCGCAGCCGTCGCCGAGAGCACGGGGCTGCCGTGGGTGTCGCTCGCGACCTACCCGCCGGCGATGCGATCGCGCGGCTGCCCGCCCTACGGCCCCGGCCTGACGCCCGCGAACGGGCTCGGCGGCCGGCTGCGCGACGCGCTGATCGATCGCCTCATCTATCGGCCGGCGATGCGCACGACCACGCCGATGCTCAACGCGCTGCGCGCCGAGATCGCGCGGCTGCCGCCGGTCGACTCCTACGACGCGATGGTGCGCCGCGCGCCGCTCACGCTCGTCACCACCGCCGAGCCGCTCGAGTACCGGCACGACGACTGGGCGCCGCGCCTGCAGCTCGTCGGTCCGACCGCCTGGGAGCCGCCCGCGCCCGCTCCCGCGTGGCTCGCCGAGGTCGACCGGCCGATCGTGCTCGTGGCGACCGCCACCGAATACCAGGGCGACACCGACATCGTGCGCGTGGCGCTCGACGCGCTCGCCGACGAGCCGGTCACGGTCGTCGCCACCATGGCGCACGGCGCGCGGCTCGGTGCCCCGCTGCCCCGCAACGCGCGCATCGAGCGCTTCGTGCCGCACAGCGTGCTGCTCGAGCGCGCGACGGTCGCCGTCACGCACGGCGGGCTGGGCGTGACGCAGAAGGCGCTCGCGCACGGCGTGCCGGTGGTGGCGGTGCCCTACGGCCGCGACCAGTTGGAGATCGCCGCACGCGTGCAGCACGCAGGCGCGGGCGTGCGGCTGCACCGCTCCCGCCTGACGCCCGAGCGGCTGCGCGGAGCGGTGCACCGCGCCCGCGGGATGCGCGCGGGGGTCGCGGCCGTCGCCGCCGGTCTCGAGGCGGCCGGCGGAGCGCCCAGAGCGGCCGACCTGATCGAGGAGCGGCTGCAGGCGAGCGCGCCCGTGTAGCCGCAGCACATCCGCACGCTCGGTGGTTCCGTCGCGGGCGCGAGAGCACTAGCGTTGACCCTTGGCCGCGATCGACGCTCGCGGCACGAATCCCAGCCCCGGCATGCACGGTCCCCAGCCACTGCATCCGCCGTGGCATTGCAAGGAGGCACCGCGTGGCCCTCATCGCGGCCTATACGAGCCCGGCGCTCGCGCACGCCTTCCCGTTCGCCGGCATCCTGCTCGAGCTGCAGCGCCGCGGCCACCGCATCCGCATGCGCACGCTCCCGGCGGAGGTCGACCGCATGCGCATGCTCGGCTTCGACGCCGACGCCATCGACCCGGCCATCGGCGAGATCGACTTCGACGACTGGCGTGCCGCGAGGCCCTTCGACAGCCTCGTGCGGCTGAGCGAGCTGTACTGCGCGCGCGGCCGGCTCGACGGCCCCGACCTGCGCGCGCTGCTCGAGCGCGAGCGCCCCGACCTGGTGCTCACCGACGTCAACACCTGGGGCGCGGCAGCGGTCGCCGAGGCCTCTGGGCTGCCGTGGGCGGCGATCTCGCCCTACACGCCGGTGCTGCGCTCGCGCGGCTGGCCGCCGTTCGGGCCGGGGCTGCGGCCGATGCGGGGGCCACTCGGGCGGATGCGCGACGCCTCGGTCACCCGCACCGTGCTCGACGCGGCGACCCGCGTCTCGATGCCCAAGATCAACGCGCTGCGCGCCGCGGTCGCCGGCCTGCCGCCGCTGGAAGACTTCGATCAGGTGCTGCGCCGCGCGCCGCAGATGATCGTCACCACCGCCGAGCCGTTGGAGTACGCCCACACCGAGTGGGGGCCGCGGGTGCCGATGGTGGGGCCGACCACGTGGGAGCCGCTGGCCGCCATGCCCCGCTGGCTCGACGAGATCGAGGGGCCGATCGTGCTGGTGACCACCTCGAACGACTTCCAGGGCGACACTGACATCGTGCGCGTGACGCTCGCGGCGCTCGCGCACGAGCCGGTCACGGTGGTCGCCACCATGCCGGCCGAGGCGCGGCTCGGGTTCCGGCCGCCGCCCAACGCGCACGTGACCGGCTTCCTGCCCCACGGGCCGATCCTCGATCGGGCCATCTGCGCCATCACCCACGGCGGCATGGGCGTGACCCAGAAGGCGCTCGCTCAGCGAGTGCCGGTGGTGGTGGTGCCCTGGGGCCGCGACCAGTTCGAGGTCGCCGCCCGGGTCGAGCACGCGCGCGCCGGGGTGCGGCTGCCCCGCAAGCGGCTGACGCCCGAGCGGCTGCGGGATGCGGTGCGCCGCGCCCGCGGGATGCAGGCCGGTGTGGATGCGGTCGCTGCGGGCTTCGAGGCGGCGGGCGGCGCTGGCCGGGCCGCCGACCTCATCGAGGCCCAGCTGCACGAGCAGACGCGGTAGCCGCAGGAGCCGCCGGTCTGCGCAGACGCGCCACGGCACATCCACCGGAATGCGCGCACCGCCCTCGTCGTTGTCTGAGTGCAGAGACTTCGAAGAGAGGAACGCACACATGGCGAAGATCACGGTGCTCGGCGCGACAGGGTTCGCGGGCAGCAACATCACCGAGGAGGCCGCGAGTCGCGGGCACGAGCTCACGCTGGTGTCGCGCTCGACCCCGCAGGATGCGCCCGCAGGAGCCCGCGTCATCAAGGGCTCCGTGCTCGACGGCGACGTGCTCGCGCAGGCGATCGACGGTGCCGACGTGGTCGTCGGCGCGCTCTCGCCGCGCGGCGACATGGAGGGCAGGGTGGCGGATGCGTATGCCGACATCGCGGGCCGGCTCGCGGGCACCCCGACCCGCTTCATCATCGTCGGCGGGTTCGGCTCGCTGAAGGACGAGGCCGGCGAGCGGATCGTCGAGACCGACGCCTTCGCGCCGGAGTACAAGGGCGAGTCGCGCGAGCTGTTCGCCGCCTACGAGCGGGTCAGCGCCGTCGACGACGTCGACTGGACGTACGTCTCCCCCGCCGGCACCTTCGGCAGCTTCGTGCCCGACCAGACCCGCCGCGGCGAGTACCGCACGGGCGGCGAGACCCCGCTGGCGGCCGACGGCTCCGCGATCTCCGGCCCCGACTTCGCCCTCGCGATCGTGGACGCGATCGAGTCGAGCGAGCACAGTCGCGCGCACGTGCACTTCGCGTACTGAGCCACACGCGCCGAGGAGGCTGCGGTCCACGAGGCCGCAGCCTCCTCGGCGGATCGACCCCTGGCCAGCCGCCCATGGAGGTGGCACGGTGGGGTCATGAGCATCGACTGGGTACCCGACTACGGCGAGCTGCTCAAGCGCGGGCTCTCGATCCCGCTCGAGGGCAGCGAGAATGACGCGGTGGACGCCGTGCTGGCGCAGCTGAACGCTGGCGGCGCGGTGCCGCCCGAGTCGGAGGTGCGGCAGCTCGTGCAGGATGCCCGCAAGGGCGCCAAGCGGCACGACTGACAGACCACCGCCCGGCACCGGCTGCCCGTGCGACGATCGTCGCATGAGCATCCGCCAGCGCCTCCGCCGCCTGCTCGCGCCGGTCACGCGCACGCGCGCGTTCCGCCGCATCGGACCGAGAGCACTGCCGGTCGCCGAGCGCATCGCCAAGCGGCTGACCGGCGGGCGCCTGGTGGTCTCCGGCATTCTCGTGCCCTCGCTCGTGCTGCACACGGTCGGCGCGAAGAGCGGGCAGCCGCGCGCGAGCGAGCTGATGTTCACGCCCGACGGCGACGGCGGCGCGATCATCGCCGGCACCAGCTTCGCCCGCGCGCAGCACCCCGGATGGACGGCGAATCTCGCCGCGCACCCCGACGCCGAGGTGGTCGTGCGCGGCCTGCGCTACCCGGTGCGCGCCGCCCGCATCCCGAACGCCGAGCGTGACGCGGCTTGGGCCCGCATCGAGGCGCAGTGGCCCGGCTACCGCGCCTATGAGCGCGACTCCGGGCGCACCGTGCGGCTGTTCCGGCTGACGACGGATGCGGTCCCGTCGCCCTTCCGCGAGCGCCGGTAGCGCTCGGCACGGCAGACTGGGCGCCATGCGCATCCTCATCGCGGGCGCCACGAGCGCGCTCGGCCACGCCACCGCATCCGCCCTGCTCGACGCAGGTCACCACGTCATCGCCGTCGGATCGAACGCCGACCGGCTCGGACTCGTCGACGCGAGCGAGCGCTTCGAGTGCGACCTGACCGATCTCGAGGCGGTCGGGTCGCTCGCCGCCGAGATCGGCGAGCTCGACGGCCTGCTCCACCTGGTGGGCGGCTGGCGCGGCGGCGGCGGCCTCGCCGGCCAGACCGACGAAGACTGGGCGTGGCTCGAGTCGCGCGTCGTCGGCACGCTGCGCAACACCACGCGCGCGTTCGCCGGCGCGATCGGGCGCTCGGATGCGGGTCTCATCGCGATCGTCTCGTCCACCGGTGTGGAGCACCCGACGGCCGGCAACGCGAACTACGTGGCGCTGAAGGCGGCGGCCGAGGCATGGCTCGCGGCGGTCGGGCACGCCCTGCGCGACACGCCCGCGCGCACGGTCGTCAAGCGCGTGAAGTCGCTGGTCTCGGATGCCGAGCGGGCAGCGCAGCCCGAGCGCGCCTTCGCGGGCGCCACCGACGTGACCGCGCTCGCGGCCGAGCTCACGGCCGAGTTCGCGCCGAACCCCACCTTCGACTGAGCTGCCGTGCGCACCTTCCGCCCGGTGCCGCCCAGCACGGCCTGGCTGCTCGTCGGCCTCATCGCGCTCGCCCTGCTCCTCACCGACGCATTGCTGCCGCAGTGGCTGAGCGGTGGCATCTTCGCGGTCGCGCTCTCGGCCTATCTGTGGTCGGGCACGCGCCGCACCCGGACCGACACGGCGGACGACGCCTGATCGGGCGGCGCCCGGGTCGTGCGCTGCCCGTTCGGCGTCACGGCCGGCATCGGCTCCCGTCCGTCAGACGGGCGTGCGGTTCGGCAACGACGTTTTCAGGGTTGCCGAACCAGGGACCCGTCCGAAGGGCGGGAGCATGCGCTGCGGCGGGTCAGTCGGGCTTGCGCTCCAGCACGAACACCGGGATCAGGCGCTCGGTCTTCTGCTGGTAGTCGGCGTAGGGCGGGAAGGCCGCCACCGCGCGCTCCCACCACGCGTCGCGCTCCGCGCCGGGCTCGAGCTCGCGCGCGAGGTAGTCGTGCCGCTCGGCGCCGTCCTGCAGCTCGACGTGCGGCTGCGCCTTGAGGTTGTAGTACCAGACCGGGTGCTTGGGGGCGCCGCCCATCGAGGCGACGACCAGGTACTCGCCGTCGTGCTCGACCCGCATCAGCGCGGTCTTGCGCAGCTTGCCGGTCTTCGCGCCGACGCTCGTGAGCAGGATGATCGGCATCCCTCGCAGCGTGTTCGCCTCCGCGCCGTTCGAGGCCTCGAACTCCTCGGCCTGCTTGCGCGCCCAGTCGGATGTGCTCGGTGCGTACTCGCCCTGCAATGGCATGCGTGCTCCTGGTTCGATCGGGGTGCTGGACCCCGACGAGACTATCGGCGGCCGCTCAGCGGTTGCGCTCGGACTGCCGGTTGCGGTCCGGGCCGCCCACTTCCTCGGGCAGCTCCTCGATGGGCACGAGCACGATGTCCTGCACCTTCCAATCGAGGTCGATGCACGCGTCGCGCGCCTCGGCCAGCTCCTCGAGCGATGGCATCATGCCCGGTCGCGGCACGATGAACGACTCGATGTGGAAGACATGGCCCTGATCGCGCGTGCGCGAGCCGACCTCCTTCACCCACGGCAGCCCGCGCAGCAGGTCATCGACCTTCTCGGTGACAGGATGCGGCCTGCCGTCGTCGAACGTCGTCGCGCGCGTGTCCATGAGGTCGGTGATCGATGCCTTCATGTTCTTGCAGCCATCCCAGAGGATGCTCACGGCGATGAACAGCGCAGCCGCCGAGTCGGCCCACCAGAGGCCCAGCCCGATGCCCGCGACACCGACGATCGAGCCGGCCGCGGTCATCCAGTCGGCCTTGTTCATGTCGGCGTCGGCGTAGAGCACCTTGTCGTGCAGCTCCTTCGCGAGCCGCATCTTCACCCGGCCGAACCAGATCGGCAGCGGGATCGTCAGCGCCATCGCCGCCATCATGAGCCAGCCGAGCCAGATGGTCTGCCCGAACAGCACGACGCCGCCGATCGGCGGGTGCTCGGCGCTGATGAGACCGGAAGCGGAGTCGAAGGTGAGGAAAGCGCCCATCGTGAACAGCGCGACCCCTGCGACCAGGTGCGCGACGCCCACCGAGCGGTGGTAGCCGTACGGATACTTCGCGTTCGGCCGCTTGTTCACGAGCCGCACTGCGAGCAGGAAGGCGAACGGCGGTGCGAGCGAGAGCATGTCCTCGATCCAGGCGGCCTTCATCGCCTGCGAGGAGCCCATGACGAGGTAGACCATCGTGATCGCCACCGCCAGGAAGGCGATCGTCCACCACTCGATCCTGATCGCCGAGCGCAGCGCCTTCTCCTGCTGCCCTGGCAGCTCGGTGCGGCCGAAGCGAGCGCTCACAGCCCCGTCTCCTCGTGCAGGAAGCGCTCGAGCGCGAGCTGGAAGCCGTTCTCGCCCATGCGCACGAGCATGACGTGCTGCCGGGTCTCGTCGCCCGACTGCGTCTCCGCGTACGGACGCGTGGCCGCTCCGCGGTCGCTCCACGGCGTGTCCGCGAGGAAGCCGCCGAGCACCACGTCGAGCTCCCCGCGCTCGAGCGACTCCATCAGCGCCGCCTCGCTGCCGGTCGTCCACGCGATCTCTGCGCCGAGCTGCCCGGCGAACTCCACGATCAGTTCCGGCTCCGTGCCGGTGGGCTCCTCGCCGCCCTGCAGCTGCACCCAGGGCTCGTGCTCGGTCACTCCCACGCGCAGCACGCCATCCCTGACGCGATCGAGCGTGCCCTCAGGATCGGCGGGCACCGACGCGCAGCCAGACAGCATGACGACCGACAGCGCCGCCGCCACGATCAGCCCACGGATTCGCATCATGCCGCCGACCATAGCCACCTGCCCGGGGAGCTGACTCACAGCGCGCTCCGGCTGGCGCTCGGGGTCTACATGCGCCCGACGCGCGTGACCTGCACGACCGCCACTCCCGCATCCGCCGACGCCTGGAGGTCGACGGTCGCCCAGATGCGCCAATCGTGGTCGCCGGCCGGATCGGCGAGGATCTGCTGCGCCTCCCACACCTCGCGCCCCTCGTCGATGACCAGCATGCGCGACGAGCGGGCGTCGGCGCCGGTGCCGATCGTCTCGTGCTCGTCGTAGTAGGCGTCGAGGGCGTCACCCCACGCATCCGCGCCGAACGCAGGGTCGAGCTCGCCGAGCGCCTCGTGCTTGTCGAGCGCCGCGAGCTGCACGCGGCGGAAGAGCTCGTTGCGCACGAGCGTGCGGAAGGCGCGCGGGTTCGCCACCACGCTGGGCGGCGGGGGCGGCGCGATGGGCGTCTCGCCGGGCCCGGTGGGGTGCATGAGCTCCTCCCACTCGTCGAGCAGGCTCGAGTCGACCTGCCGCACGAGCTCGCCCAGCCACTCGATGATGTCGAGCAGATCCTCGCTCTTGGCCTCCTCCGGCACCGTCTGCCGGATGGCGCGGAAGGCGTCCGAGAGGTAGCGCAGCACCAGCCCCTCCGAGCGCGCGAGCGAGTAGTGCTGCGTGTAGTCGGCGAAGGTCATCGCCCGCTCCCACATGTCGCGCACCACCGACTTGGGCGAGAGCGCGAAGTCGCCCACCCACGGCTGCGACGAGGCGAAGACCTCGAGCGCGGCGGTCAGCAGCTCCTCGAGCGGCTTGGGGTGCGTGACCTCCTCGAGCAGCTCCATGCGCTCCTCGTACTCGATGCGCTCGGCCTTCATCGCCGCGACCGCCTCGCCGCGCGCGAGGAACTGCTGCTGCGACAGGATCGGCCGCGGGTCGTCGAGCGTCGACTCGATCACCGAGACGACGTCGAGCGGATGCGTCGGCTCAGCCGGGTCGAGCATGTCGATGACCGCGAGAGCAAAGGGTGAGAGCGGCTGGTTGAGCGCGAAGTTGGGCTGCAGGTCGACGGTGAGGCGGATGCGCTGGCCGCCGGGCATCGACGGGTCCGGCACCTGCTCTACCACGCCGGCGGTGCGGAGGGTGCGGTAGATCGCGAGCGCGCGCCGCTCGAGCGCGAGCTGCGCGCGGCGCGGCTCGTGCGTGGAGGCGATCAGCTCGCGCATGGTGGTGAAGGCGTCGCCGCCGCGGCCGATGACGTTGAGCAGCATCGAGTGGCTCACCTGCATGTGCGGCACGAGCGGCTCGGGCTCGGCCTCGATGAGCTTCTCGAACGAGGGCTTGCCCCAGGAGACGAAGCCCTCCGGCGCCTTCTTCCGCACCAGCTTGCGGCGCTGCTTCGGGTCGTCGCCGGCCTTCGCGAGCATCTTGGCGTTCTCCGCCTCGTGCTCGGGCGCCTGCACCACCACCGTGCCGGCGGTGTCGTAGCCCGCCCGGCCCGCACGCCCCGCGATCTGGTGGAACTCGCGCGCCGTGAGCTGACGCATCCGCTGCCCGTCGAACTTCGTCAGGCCGGTCAGCAGCACCGTGCGGATGGGCACGTTGATGCCGACGCCGAGCGTGTCGGTGCCGCAGATGACGCGCAGCAGCCCCTGCTGCGCGAGCTGCTCGACGAGCCGGCGGTACTTCGGCAGCATGCCCGCGTGGTGCACGCCGATGCCCGAGCGCACCAGGCGCGAGAGCGTCTTGCCGAAGGTGGTGGTGAAGCGGAACTCGCCGATCGCCGTGGCGATCTCGTCGCGCTGCTCACGGCTGACGATCTTCACCGACGAGAGCGCCTGCGCCCGCTCGAGGGCGGCCGCCTGGGCGAAGTGCACGATGTAGACGGGGGCGCGCTGGGTGGCCAGCAGCTCCTCGATCGTCTCGTGCACGGGGGTCATCGCGTACTCGTACGACAGCGGAACGGGCCGCTCGACGCCGGTGACGAGCGCGGTCTCGCGGCCGGTGCGGCGGCTGAGGTCATCGGCGATCGCGGTGGTGTCGCCGAGGGTCGCCGACATGAGGATGAACTGCACATGCGGCAGTGTCAGCAGCGGCACCTGCCAGGCCCAGCCGCGCTGCGGGTCGCCGTAGAAGTGGAACTCGTCCATCACCACCTGGTGCACGTCGGCCTCGTCGCCGTGGCGCAGGGCGAGGTTGGCGAGGATCTCGGCGGTGCAGCAGATGATCGGGGCGTCGGGATTGACGGAGGAGTCTCCCGTGACCATGCCGACCTGCTCGGCCCCGAAGGTCTCCACCAGGGCGAAGAACTTCTCGCTCACCAGGGCCTTGATCGGGGCGGTGTAGAAGGAGCGCCGACCCTGCGCGAGGGCGGCGAAGTGGGCGCCGGTCGCGACGAGCGACTTGCCGGTGCCGGTGGGGGTCGAGAGGATCACGTTGCTGCCGGTGACGATCTCGAGCAGCGCCTCCTCCTGCGCGGGGTAGAGCGTCAGCCCGCGCTCGGCCGACCAGGCCTCGAAGGCGTCGAAGGCTCGGTCGGGGTTCCAGGTGCCGGCGTCCCGGAGCTGTGTGGCGTGGTCGAGGAGGCTCATCGCCTCGAGTCTGTCGCACTTGCGCCGGCGGCGGACGCTCCGCGGCGCGCGTGGGTTCGGTAGAATCTCCTGTGCTCCCCCCTCAATCGGACTCCTCCGGCGCGCCCGCCGACGTGCCAGCGACGCCCGACGCAGCGGCCGCCGCGGCAGTCGGCGCCGAGCCGACGACGCTCTCGCCAGATGACGTCGAGACGACGCTGCGGGTGCTCGCGACGCTGCACGAGATGGATCGCGACGACCCGAACTACGTCGCCGTGCGCCAGGCCACCGCGAACATGTTCAAAGAGGTCAAGCTCGCGAGCCGCAAGGCGAAGCACGCGCGCATCCAGGCGGCCGACCGCGCCGTGATCGCCGCCACCGCCACCGGCGCCCCCGACCGCATCGACGACGAGACGCGCGGCATCCCGCTGGCGAGCCGCGCATCCGCCCCCACCGCCGGCACGCTGCTGAAGTCGCGGGGCTGCTACATCTGCAAGCAGCAGTACACGCTCGTCGACGCGTTCTACCACCAGCTCTGCCCCGACTGCGCGCGGCTCAGCCACGCCAAGCGCGACGCCCGCACCGACCTGACCGGCAAGCGCGCGCTGCTCACCGGCGGCCGCGCGAAGATCGGGATGCACATCGCGCTGCGGCTGCTGCGCGACGGCGCCCACACGACGATCACGACGCGGTTCCCGCGGGATGCGGTGCGCCGCTTCTCGTCGCTCGAGGACTCGGCCGACTGGCTGCACCGGCTGAAGGTGGTCGGCATCGACCTGCGCGACCCGGCGCAGGTGGTCGGGCTCGCCGAGGACGTCGCGGCGGCCGGCCCGCTCGACATCCTGATCAACAACGCCGCGCAGACCGTGCGCCGCTCCCCCGGCGCCTACGCGCCGCTCGTCGAGGCCGAGAGCGCGCCCCTGCCGGAGCTCTCACCGCACGGCGGCCCGATGCCCGAGCTGGTGACCTTCGGGCACACGAACGACGCGCATCCGCTCGCCCTCGCCGCCTCGGTCGCGAGCCACCCGATCCTCGCGGCCGCCGCGAGCACCGCCGACGAGCTGACCGCGCAGGCGATGGCGGCCGGCAGCAGCTCGCTCGAGCGGCTCGCTGCCGGCACCGCCATCGACGCCGGCGGCCTGCTGCCCGACGAGGAGCACATCAACTCCTGGACGCAGCACGTCGACCAGGTCGAGCCGCTCGAGATGCTCGAGGTGCAGCTGGCGAACATGACGGCGCCGTTCCTGCTGGTGTCGAAGCTGCGGCCGGCGATGGCCGCATCGACCGCGCACCGCAAGTACATCGTGAACGTCTCGGCGATGGAAGGTGTCTTCGGCCGCGGCTACAAGGGCCCCGGCCACCCGCACACCAACATGGCGAAGGCCGCGCTCAACATGCTCACCCGCACGAGCGCGCGCGAGATGTTCGAGCGCGACCGCATCCTCATGACCGCCGTCGACACCGGCTGGATCACCGACGAGCGCCCCCACTTCACGAAGGTGCGCCTCGCCGAGGAGGGGTTCCACGCCCCGCTCGACCTGGTCGACGGCGCCGCCCGCGTCTACGACCCGATCGTGCGCGGCGAGGCGGGCGAGGATCTCTTCGGCATCTTCCTGAAGGACTACGTCAAGGGTGCCTGGTGAGCGCTCCCGCCGGTCGAGGAGCGGCCGCGGGCCGCGGCACTCGGTCATGACCCCTGCGGAGCTGCGCGCGCTGCCGCTCGGCACACGCCTGGTGGTGCGCTACCGGCTGCACGACGCGGCGCACGGGGCCACCGATGCGCTGGGCGACCTGGTCGCGGTCGATGCGGTCACGTGCACGGTCGCCACGCGTCGCGGCGAGGTGGTCATCCCCATCGCCGACATCGTCGCTGCGAAGCAGGTGCCGCCGCCGCCCGCGCCGCGCCCGCGATAGCACCGCGCGTCGTGCGCCTCCCAGCCAGCGGCGTTAGTGTGCGGCACGCAGAAAGTCTCGCGAGCAAGGAGCGCACGCCATGGAATCGAATGCCACCCCGAGCGTCCCCCGTCGCTCCGACGCCAACGGCGACGACGACATGGTCATCGACTACGGCGCCGGAGCCGACCGCACTCCGCAGGACGACCGCGCAGCGGCCGCGCCCACGCACCGTGCCGACCGGGTGAGCGATCCAGCGGTCGGCACCACCGCATCCGCCCCCACGACCCGCAGCGACGACACCGCAGGCACGCGCGAGCCCACGCGCGTCACGCTCGACCCCGCGCTCGACGCGCACCAGCGGCAGGGCATCACCGGCGGCACCTGGATCGCGCTCATCCTCGGCGCGCTCATCCTCATCCTGCTGCTGATCTTCATCCTGCAGAACAACGTGGCGGCGAGCTTCGCCTACTTCGGCTGGGAGTTCAGCCTGCCGCTGGGCATCGCGATGCTGTTCGCGGCGATCGCCGGCGTGCTGATCACGGCGCTGCTGGGCTCGGTGCGCATGTTCCGGCTGAGCCGCCGCGTGCGCCGGCTCGAGAAGGAGCGGGCGGAGATCAAGCGCGCCCTGCGCTGACGATCGCCCCTGGAGGACGGCGGCGCCCGGTGCTTGGCTGGCCTGCGTGCAGCACGTGACATCAGCAGACGGCACGGCCATCACCGTGCACCGCAGCGGGCGCGGCACGCCCGTCGTGATCGTGGGCGGCGCCTTCTCGACGGCGGCCGACGCATCCGCGCTCTCCGAGGCGCTGATCGCGCAGGGCTTCGAGGCGGTCGCCTTCGACCGTCGCGCGCGCGGCGACAGCGGCGACACGAAGCCCTATGCCCCCGAGCGCGAGGCCGAGGATGTCGCGGCGGTGGTCGAGGCGGTCGGCGGCAGCGCGATCCTGCTCGGGCACTCCTCCGGCGCGATGGTGGCGCTGCTGGCGGCCGCTCACACGGCGAATCGACCGGAGGCGGGCACCGCGATCGTGCACCTGTTCCTGTCGGAGCCGCCGATGCGCTTCGGGCAGGACGAGCCGCCCGCCGACCTGCCCGAGCGGCTGCAGGCGCTCGTCGATGAGGGCCGCGCAGGCGATGCGGTGACGACGTTCCAGCTGGAGGGCGTCGGCCTGCCGCCGCATATGGTCGAGGGCATCAAGGCCTCGCCGCTGTTCGAGCACCTGACGACGCTCGCCCAGTCGACCGTCTACGACGCGACGGTCGCCGCCGCCACCTCGACGCCAAGCGAGGCGCTGCTCTCGCTGGGTGTGCCGACCACCGTGCTGGTGGGCGCCGAGACGATGCCGGTGCTCGAGCGGGCCGCACCGATGCTGGCCGAGCGGATGCCGTCGGCCACCCTCGTGCGCGTGCCCGAGTCGCGGAACCACGCGATCGACCCGCCCGCGACGGCGGCGATCGTCGCGGAGCGCGTGCCGGCCTGACCGGTCTCGCGCGCCGAGACCGCCGCGCAGCACCGCCGGATACGATCGAGAGCCCGTCTGTCTGGAGGACCCCGCCGTGCCCGCTGCCCCGCTCACCCACGCCGAGGATCTCGCCGCGTTCGTCGAGGCATCGCCCTCGAGCTACCACGCAGCCGCCGAGGTCGCCCGCCGGCTGCAGGATGCCGGCTTCACGGCACTGGACGAGACGGATGCGTGGCCCGAGGCCCCGGGCAGGTACCTGGTGGTGCGTGACGGCGCCGTCATCGCCTGGGTCGTGCCGCAGGGCGCGACGGTCACGACGCCCGTGCGGGTCTTCGGCGCGCACAGCGATTCCCCCGGCTTCAAGCTCAAGCCGCAGCCCACCACCGGTCGGTTCGGGTGGCTGCAGGCGGGCGTCGAGGTCTACGGCGGACCGCTGCTGAACTCCTGGCTCGACCGCGAGCTGCGGCTCGCCGGCCGGCTGGTGCTCGACGACGGCGCGGTGGTGCTGGCGGCGACGGGGCCGCTGCTGCGGCTGCCGCAGCTGGCGATCCACCTCGACCGCGAGGCGAACGAGGGCCTGCAGCTCGACAAGCAGACGCAGACGCAGCCCGTCTGGGGTCTTGGCGCACCCGCGTCGGCCGACCTGCTGGCCGAGGTGGCCGCATCCGCCACCGTCGACGGCGCGCCGGTCGATGCCGGTCGCATCCGAGGCTTCGACCTGGTGGTCGCCGACTCGGCACGCGGCGCCGTCTTCGGCAAGGACGACGTCTTCTTCGCTGCCGGCCGGCTCGACGACCTCGCCAGCGTGCACGCCGGCACGGTGGCGCTCGCCGCTGCCGCCGAGGGCTTCAACGCCGAGCACATCCCCGTGCTCGCCGTGTTCGACCACGAGGAGATCGGCTCGGCGACCCGCTCGGGCGCGGCCGGCCCGTTCCTCGAGGACGTGCTCGAGCGCATCGGCCTGGCGCTCGGCGCAGACCGTGCAGAGCGGATGCGTGCGCTCGCGTCGTCGTGGTGCGTCTCGAGCGATGTCGGTCACTCGGTGCACCCGAACTACGCGCACAAGCACGACCCGGTCGTGCAGCCGCTGCTGGGCGCGGGCCCGATCCTGAAGATCAACGCCAACCAGCGCTATGCGACCGATGGCGCGGGCGCTGCCGCGTGGCACGCGTGGTGCGCGCAGGCGGGCGTGCAGAGCCAGTCGTTCGTCTCGAACAACACCGTGCCGTGCGGCTCGACGATCGGCCCGATCACCGCGACCCGGCTGGGCATCCGCACGGTCGACGTCGGCATACCGATCCTGTCGATGCACTCGGCGCGCGAGCTCGCCGGCGTCAGCGACCTGTTCGACCTGACGCGTGCCGCGGAGGCCTTTTTCGCTTGCCGCTCCTAGGGTTTCCGACCGTTCCGCGTACAGTCTCGCCGCCCCCTGTGCGGAGCCAACACCGACGGCGTCGCGGTCGCGAGTTCCATGGACTCGCGGGCGCATAACATCCCTAGAGTGACGTTCCGCTCGAGTCCGCGCCCATATCCGTTGCAGCACACGACACTATCTTTGGTGCCCATGGCAGGCACGGGCGATGTGCGAATTGTTGGCGGCTCCTATGTGCCCAGGCAGATTGCTCAAGCCCGAAAGGAAAGCGGTTCCGACAGCTGGCTGTGGGTTGCGCTCATGGCCGAGCCGGAAAATCCATTCGCGCCGAACACAGCAGTGCGAGCCGACCTGATCGTCAACGGATTGGCCTATAAATGCGGGTACCTCAGTAGCGAGGCGAGCGACGATGTGCGGTCAGCCGTTTACGAAATGCGGCGGCGCGGCTCCGTGCCAGTGTTTCCAGGGAAGATCTGGCGAGGCCAGGATCCGACTGCGCTGAGTGTGTACGCCTGGATCGCACCAGGCTGGTGCATCGCCGCCGATCCAACCCGAGGTGCAGCGCGAATCTTTCTTCCGGAACGCGACACCGCTGTGACCGCTCAGGTCACCCGGCAACGCCGGGTTGGGCAGTCGCCGGACGGTACACAGGCGCGACTCTTTGAGCTTTCACCCACGACTGGGGACCAGCGCACGCTCGGTGTCTTTTGCGACGGCGAGGAATGCGGGCGTTTGACGGAGCTCATGTCTGAACGGTTCAGCCCCCACGTGCGTGCTGCCCGTCTGGACGGGCGGGCGGCGATGGCATACGGCTCCTGGCGAGTCGACCGGGGGGACAACCCGAAGCTCAGCATTTTGATGCCTTCCTACTCCGTGCTCGATAAGGGGTGGTCGCCCTGGCTGTACCATAAGCCGAGCGCTATTTGGCGTGAATCCTTGGTTCTCGCGTAGCATCCCTTTCCGAACGGAGCTGAAGTGGCACCACGCGTGCGTGACATCGATATGCAGTACTCGCCGGATCACTTACTGCCGTATGGTATTGAAGTGTTTGACGTGAGGGGCAGGTTGTCCATCGAGGAATATGGCGACGAACTTTTCGCGACTCTTTTGGTCTCCGGTGAACAGGCACGCACACGCATTCCAGAATTCCATGAAGACGCCGAGGGGCCGTATCTCGTCATCGGAGTTCACGGTAGTAGTGCACCCGAACTCTACGACTGGGTGCTCTATAACGGCCCGAAGAAGGGTGGACGCAGCCGCCTGTCCGCAAGGGTCGAACTCGGCCGCATCAATCGGGACGTGCTCGACGACCTGCGAGTGCGCCTCTTCGCTGTCGACATATTTGATGCGGACGCCGACGCTCGCCTGCTCTCATCTCCGCCGTCCGCCAGCGTTGCGGTGGAGGTAGAAATTGACCCGACAATCGTAGACGTCAATGTGGCATCTTGCGTCGCCTACCGCATCGATGACGATGACCGGTCCGGTATTTACTGGCGTGCCTCCGGCTCATACTTTCCTGGAGAGCCGAAGTGCGTACGGACTTACCTCGCCGATGAAAACGCCGCCTGGCTACGGGAGGTGAATGGCGACGACGACCCAGTCGAATCCGAAGCAGACGACTCGGATCTTTGGTTCGACGCCGAAGAGTTCTTGGAAGATGCAAACTCCGAACCGAAGGAGAAGGTGCTCTTGCCGGTTCCTGCTGTCTGGGTAACGGCGCAGGATGATACGGGGTTCACCTCCCGAGAATTCGGCATCCCTTCCGGCGTCCACATGCGAATTACCAAGAAGGATAAGGTCCCAAGTCGCCCAGTGACATGGCTCGTCGGCGGACTGAGCGAAGACGAATCAGTGGGAGGGCGCGCGACACATGTCGCGCTCCGAATCAATTGGTGGGACTAGAGCGGGTTGAGCCGCTCAACGCCCGCGCGGGCGAAGGTGTTAACGCTTACGACTGCGCTTGCACGCACGCAACGCCGAGTGTACGACGGCTCTGCCGCTGCATCATATCCGTGATCCAGATCGGCGGAAGGGCGAGACGCAGCCTTGAGCGGCCGTGTAGTCCTTCAGCACGTCCAGCCGTTCGCCGATGCCGATGACGCGCTCCCGCAGCGCCTCGGCGCGCCCGCGCAATCGTGGCGCGTCTACGAGCGACGTCGGTCACTCGGTGCACCCGAACTACGCGCACAAGCACGACCCGGTCGTGCAGCCGCTGCTGGGCGCGGGCCCGATCCTGAAGATCAACGCCAACCAGCGCTATGCGACCGATGGCGCGGGCGCTGCCGCGTGGCACGCGTGGTGCGCGCAGGCGGGCGTGCAGAGCCAGTCGTTCGTCTCGAACAACACCGTGCCGTGCGGCTCGACGATCGGCCCGATCACCGCGACCCGGCTGGGCATCCGCACGGTCGACGTCGGCATACCGATCCTGTCGATGCACTCGGCGCGCGAGCTCGCCGGCGTCAGCGACCTGTTCGACCTGACGCGTGCCGCGGAGGCGTTCTTCCGCCGCTGAGCGCGGTCGCTACGGGCGGTGCTTGCCGATCCACCCCAGATGCGTGTGCGTGAACGCATCCGGCAGCTTCAGCCCGTAGCCCAGCATCCGATCGATCCCGACGTGGAACGCCCACGCGAGCGCGATGAGCGCGAACCACAGCGACACCGCCGGGGCGAACGAGCCGGTCACCAGCGCGACCGCCACGAGCACCGCGGGCCACGCGTAGGTGTGGATCGCGTTGTACGAGGCTGCGCCCACGGCGGGAGAGCGCAGATACCCGAGCATCGACAGGTCGAACACGAGGAAGGCTGCGAACGGGAACCACCACATGCCAGGGGCGATGACGAGCACCCCGGTGATGGCGAGCACGGCGATCAGGCCGCTCTCGATCCGCACGATCGTCCGCGGCTTCACGTTGCGGCCACCTGTCGGAACGCGCTTGCCGACGGCGTTGTATCCCATTGCTCTCTCCCTCTGCGAGTGGCGATGTGCCGATGGTCACGTGACACCGTGTTCTCGGCACAGGGTCAAGTCCGTTCGCGAGCGGAGAACGCCGGGCGCGCCCATCCCGCTCGCCGGTCTCGTGTGCGCGCGTCGGAATGAACGAGGCGAAGGCCACGTTCCACGTCACGGAGGAGCAGCACATGGCCTGGAGCACGCGTGACCTCGCTGAGATGGCAGGCACGACAGTGAACACCATCCGGCACTATCACCGGCTCGGTCTGCTCGAAGAGCCAGAGCGTCGGTACAACGGATACAAGCAGTATGGGGTTCGCCATCTGGTCAGCCTGCTGCGGATCCGAAGGATGGCAGACATGGGTGTGCCGCTGTCACAGATCGATGCGGTGAGCTCAGGCGCCGAGAGCGCGCCCGACGCGCTGCGCGAGCTGGATGTCGAGCTCGCGGCGAGCATGGAACGCCTCCGTCGGGCCCGCGACGACATCGCGGCCATCCTGAGCGAGCACTCACCGGCCGACGCGCCCGCAGGATTCGCGAGCGTCGCATCCGACCTGTCCGAGCCCGACAGGTCGATGATCCACATCTACTCGCAGTTCTACGACGAGGCCACTATGGCGGATCTGCGGCGGATGGTGGAAGTCGATGCCGACGCCGGCGCCGTCAACCACGAGGTCGACACGCTCCCTGCGGATGCGGACGAGGCGACGCGGCAGCGCCTGGCAGAGCAGCTCGCTCCATCCTTCGCGCAGAACCTGATCGATTTTCCGTGGCTGAGCGATCCCCTGGCCAACCTCTCGAAGAGCAAGCTCGTCGCTCAGCGCACGTTCATCGAAGCCCTCAGCGAGCTGTACAACCCGGCCCAGCTCGACGTCTACGCACGCGCCGGTGCCCTCGCGCAGGCGATCGTCGAAGCCGCGCGCTCGTCGAGCGACGACGCCGAGTGAGGGTCGACCCCGGGGGTCAGGTTCGGAGGTAGGAGGCGCCGTTGACGTCGAGGATGGCACCGGACGACCAGCGGGCTTCGGGCGACGCGAGGTGCACGATCGCGGCAGCGACGTCGTCCGGCGTGCCGACGCGATCGAACGGACTCTCCCCGCGCAGCGCTGCCCCGCTCGCACCGGAGAGCTTGCGCTGCTGGCGATCGGTGGAGACGAACCCGGGAGCGACCGAGGTGACGGAGATGCCGTGCGGCGCGAGCGCGATGGCCAACGACTGGCCCATCGCGTGCAGCGCAGCCTTGGTCGCGCCGTAGGCGGGATGGTCCGCTTCACCGCGGAACGCCCCGCGCGAGCCGACGTTGACGATCGCGCCTGGTGCCTCCCGAGCGATCAGGTGTTGCGCGAACGCCCAGCTCGCATGCGCGGCACCGAGGAGGTTCACCTGCACCATCAGCTGCCACGCCGCCGCCCACTCCTCGAACACCCCGTCGTCGGGCCGATGGACGTTGCCCTCGCTCGGCGCTGCCGCCGCGTTGTTGACCAGCACATCGAGGTCGCCGACCGCGCCGACCGCGTCGTCGACGAGCGCGCGTGCTGCATCCGGATCGGCGAGATCGGCCTGCACGATCGCATGCCCCGTGCCGGGGAGGAGGGCGAGGGTCGCCTCGGCGCTCGTTCGGTCGCGCCCGAAGTGCACCGCGACCCGGTCGCCGCGGGCAGCGAACCCGAGCGCGGCGGCACGCCCGATGCCGCGCGACGCCCCGGTGATCAGCACGCCCCGCCGTGACGCGCTCATGCGGCAGGCCTCGTCGATGGGCGGCACGAGCGCGGCGTGAGCGGGGTCATTGCTCCACCCTGTCGGGTGCGCGCAAGGCCTGTCCAGAGTCGGCTCGGCAACTCGACGGCGGACCGCCCGACGACGTTCGCTGAGAGCGAGCCACCGGCCCCTTGACCCTGTGGTGGGAACACGGTGCCTACTGGGCACCACGTCGAGAGCACTCGACGCATCATCCGATCCGAGGAGAACCGTCGTGACCCCCATCGAGGAGCTCGTCAGAGGCTTCCAAGCCCTTGTGGCCCAGGTGCCCGAGCTCGTCCAGCCATTCGTCGTCATGCTCGCCGGCGCCGTGCCCTTCATCGAAGGCGAGGGCGGCGGTGCGATCGGCATCGTCGGCGGCCTCAACCCGATCGTCGCCGGCGTGGCCGCGGCCATCGGCAACTTCCTGGCCGTGCTGGCTGTGGTCACGCTCACCGCGCGCACCCGCCAGGCGGTCGTGACGCGGCGCAGCAGCTGCGCTGCCGGCGGTGTCGCAACCCTCGAGGCCGACGAGCCCGAGCCCGCGCCCAAGCCCGAATCCAAGGGCAAGCAGCGATTCAAGCGCTGGGTGGTTCGCTTCGGCGTCCCCGGTGCCAGCCTGCTGGGCCCGGCAGCGATCCCCACCCACTTCACCGCAGCGATGCTCGCCGGCTCGGGCGTACCGCGCGGCTGGGTGCTGCTGTGGCAGGCCATCGCGATCGCGCTCTGGACGATCGTGATCACCACCATCGTCTGGCTCGGCGTCACCGCACTGCTGGGCTGAGCGGCTTCCCCGCGAAGAACCAGAGAGAGAAGGAGAGCAACACCGTGAACGGTCAACCCGCAGATGTCCCCTCGGGCGGCGAGCCCGCTTCGGGCGTCGAGCCCGACGACTCCCCCGCGCTCGACCCCGCCCCGTCGGCGCAGGCTGCACCCACCCTCGCCGAGGATCTGCTGCTGCTGCTGTTTCAGCCCGGCGCGGGCGGTCGCGGCTCGGGCGCTATCGCAGGCGAGGGCACGCTGTTCTACGTGCTCGCCGGGGCCGTCGTGACCGAGCTGGCGCTCGGCGGTCATGTGCGACCGGAGGGCGACGGCGGCAGTGCCGCCCGCGTGGAGGCGGTCGCCGGGCGCCCGCCGGCCGACGCGCTGCTGCACAAGGCCTGGGAGTACATCGCCGTGAAGCCGCGGGGCATGCAGACCGTGCTCGCCGCGATCGGACCGATGCTCCGCAAGCCCGTGCTCGATCGAGTCGTCGCGCGCGGCGACATCCGCCGCACCAGTCGCAGGGCACTCGGGCTGTTCGAGACCACGGTGCTCAGCGGCGACGGCGGCGAGCGCCGAGCGAGCCTGCTCGAGGCGGTGCGCACGGTGCTGGCCGAAGGCGCCGAGCCGACCCCTCGAGTGGCCGCGCTGGCGGCGCTGCTCTCGGGCAGCGGCACACTGCCGCAGTTCTATCGCGAGATCCCGTGGAACTCCGCGGTCGCCACCCGCGGCAAGCAGCTCGAGCAGGGCGACTGGGGCGCGAGCGCCGCGTCCGAGGCGGTCGTGCGCACTCTGACCGCGATCGTGGTCAGCAGCGTGGTCGTGGCGACGCAGCCGCGCACGTAGCGAGCGCGGGGGCGCGCCGTCGCGCTTAGACTGGAAGCGGTGTGCCGGGAAGCCTGGTCGGCGTGCCGCCGGGCACGAGGTTCGGCGGCGTCGAGAGGAGTCCCGTGGAACCCACCCGCACGCCCACCGGTGCACGACGCGCGCGCTTCGCGCAGCTGCTGCGCCTCGAGACCACGAGCGGCGTGCTGCTGCTGGTCGCGGCAGCCCTCGCGCTCATCTGGGCGAACTCGCCGTGGCAGGAGTCGTACGCCTCACTCATGGAGCTTCGCATCGGGCCCGCGGCGATGCACCTGGACCTGAGCGTCGCGGCCTGGGCGGCCGACGGTCTGCTCGCGGTCTTCTTCTACGTCGTCGGCGTCGAGCTCAAGCACGAGATCGTGGCAGGCAGCCTGCGCGATCCGAAGCGCGCGGCCGTCCCCGTGCTCGCCGCAGTCGGCGGCATGGCGCTGCCGGCCCTCGTGTACGTGGCGGTCGTGCTCGTCGCCGGCGACGTCGATGCGTTGAGCGGCTGGGCCATCCCCGCCGCCACCGACATCGCCTTCGCGCTCGCCGTTCTCGCCATCTTCGGCCGCGGCCTGCCCATCGGGCTGCGCACCTTCCTCCTCACGCTCGCCGTGGTCGACGACCTGCTGGCGATCCTCGTCATCGCGGTGTTCTACACCGCCTCCGTGCAGTTGTTCGCGCTGCTCGGCGCGGCGCTGGCGGTGCTGGCGTTCGCGCTGGTCGCGCGCTCGCGCTACGACTTCTGGTGGGTGCTCCTCCCCATCGCCCTGGTCGCGTGGTGGTGCATGCACGAGTCGGGGGTGCACGCGACCATCGCCGGCGTGGTGCTCGGCGCCTTCGTTCCCGCGCGCCCCGTGCACGGCCAGCGAGAGCCGCGCACGCATCGCCATGAAGCCGCCGTGCGACCGTGGTCCACGGCGATCGCGCTCCCGGTCTTCGCCTTCTGCTCGGCCGGCGTCTCGGTCGTCGACGGCGGAGGCTTCTTGCAGCTCGCCGCGCAGCCGGTGCTGCTGGCCGTCGCGGCAGGACTGGTGCTCGGCAAGCTGCTCGGGGTGCTCGGCGTCACGGCGCTGATCACCCGGCTGACGCCGCTGCGGCTCCCCGACGGCATCGGCATCCGCGATCTGCTGCCGGTCGCGCTGCTGACCGGCATCGGCTTCACCGTCTCCCTGCTGATCGCCGAGCTCTCGTTCGATGACGACGCTCGCACCGACGCCGCGAAGCTCGCCGTGCTCATCGGCTCGGGAGTGGCCGCGCTCCTGGCCGCGCCGCTGCTGCGCTGGGATGCCCGCCGTGCCCGCGCGGCAGACGAGAACAGGGACGGCGTGCCCGATGCGGTGCAGCAGCGCATCGGCGACTGAGGGGGTCGCGCGCCCTACGCCTCCTGCCGCGCGACCATCTCGGTGATCCAGATGGGCGCGAAGGGCGAGATGCAGCCGCGCGCGACGGGGTAGTCCTTCAGCACCCCGAGCCGCTCGCCGATGCCGATCGCTCGCTCGCGCAGCGGCGGCTGCGTGATGCCGATGTTCGCGAGGTTCTCGTTCATCGCCCACATCAGCCGCTCGGGCGCGGTCGCCATCTCTGCCTCGATCGTGTCGAGCATGCCCGGCAGGTCGAGGTGCTCCGTCTGCGCCTTGCGCACCCGCTCGCTCGTCAGTGCCCAGCCCGCGGCGGCGACCGACGCATCCGCATCGTCCAGCCAGCGCCGGCGGAGCGCCTCGGCGTGCGGGCCCTTCTTGACGACGTAGTTGACGAGCCAGTCCTGCACCTTCGGCGCGGGCGACTCGCGCAGCATCGCGTCGAGCTCGTCCTCGCGGAAGGCCTTCGGGCGCGCGATCAGCAGCGCCAGCAGCCGCGCGGGCGTCTCGCCCGTCGCCCACAGCGCGAGCGCCAGCTCGTGGTCGGTCTTCAGCCGCTTCGCGATCGCGCGCAGCTTGCTGAGGTTGACGCCGTGGTCGTCGCCGTGCCGCTCGTTGATCGCCCGCGCGCGGGGATCCTCGAGGGCGGCCAGCTCGGCCAGCAGCTCGGGGACCGTGCTCTCGCTCATGCATCGATGGTGGCAGACGGATGCGCGCGAGCGCACGTGCGGACGAGGGTGCGGTGCGCCAGCGCGATCAGCAGGAGCTGCTCGGCGCGAGTGTGCTCGGCGGACGCCGGGCAGGACGCGGGATTCGACATCGGCGGCTCCCTGGGCTGAACTGGTCACGAAGCGCTGCGACGACAGACTTGGGTCGATCGTCGACCGTGGCCAAGCTCCGTCGGCGCTCACCCATCGACCCGGAGGTGCATCGTGCCCAGCATGCGAGCGACCAGCGACCGGCCGTCCGTTCCCGCGATCAAGCGGCTCCTGCGCGCGGATGACCTGGCAGCGGTCTCCGAGCAGGTCGAGGGTCTGCGGCCGCGACAGGCGATCTCGCTGCTCGAGCGGCTGCCGCAGCGCGAGCGGGCGCTGGTGTTCCGCATGCTGCCGAAGCCGCTCGCGATCGACGTGTTCGACGGTCTCGACAATCCCTTGCAGGCAGACCTCGTGCATGCACTGCAGGGCGAGGAGGTCGCGGATGTCTTCGCCCGCCTCGACCCCGAGGATCGCGTGGGGCTGCTGGACGAGCTGCCGGCGGTCGTCGCGAGCAGGCTCGTGCGCGCGTTGCCCGAGCAGGAGCGCACCCGCACGTCGGCCGTGCTCGGCTACCCGCCGCGCTCGATCGGACGACGCATGAGCGCGCAGATCATCACGGTGCGCCCCGACCACACGGCCGAGGAGGCGCTCGAGCGCATGCGGCGCAACCTCGACAGCGCCGAGACGGTCTACACGCTGCTCGTCACCGACGACGAGCGCCGGCTGGTCGGCGCGCTCCGCCTGCGCGATCTGCTGGCCGCTGATCCCGCCGAGCGTGTGGCGGGCATGCTGCATTCCACGGAGGCGGTCGAGGTCGGCGAATCGGCGGAGCTCGCCGCCCGCCGCTGCGCCGACCACCGGCTGCTCGCGCTGCCGATCGTCGATGCCGAGGGCCGCGCCGTCGGCATCCTGAGCGTCGATGATGCGCTTGCCATCCTGGAGGAGGCGGAGAGCGAGGACGCTGCGCGCTCGGGCGGCTCCGAGCCGCTGCGGCGGCCCTACCTGTCGACGCCGGTGCGCAGGCTCGTCACCTCACGCGTCGTGTGGCTGTTCGTGCTGGCGATCGGCGCGAGCCTGACCGTGCAGGTGCTCGAGCGCTTCGAGGACACCATCGCGCAGATGGTGGTGCTGTCGGTCTTCATCCCGCTGCTGATCGGCACCGGCGGCAACACCGGCAACCAGGCGGCGACCACCGTCACACGCGCACTGGCGCTCGGCGACGTGACGCCGCGCGACATCCTCGCGGTGCTCGCGCGCGAGGCGCGCACCGGCGTCAGCCTCGGCATCATCATCGGCGCGGCCGGCTTCGGGGTCGCCGCGCTCGTCTACGGCGTGCCGATCGGCCTGGTCGTCGGCCTCACCCTGCTGTGCATCTGCTCGCTCGCGGCATCGATCGGCGGCATCATGCCGCTCATCGCGAAGCGCATCCGGGTCGACCCCGCCGTCTTCTCGAACCCGTTCATCACGACGTTCGTCGATGCGGCCGGGCTGATCGTCTACTTCCTGATCGCGCGAGCGGTGCTCGGGCTCTGACGCCCGGCACGGATACGCTCCGAGCATGGCGACGATGATCCCCGGCCTGCTGCGCGCGGGCGCCCCGCCGGGCGAGCGCGCCGTCTTCGACGCCCTGCGCGACCACCCCGGCACCGGCGGCTGGCTCGTCTGGCACGGCCTGCCCATCCGTCACCATGAGACGCAGATCGAGGGCGAGGCCGACTTCGTGCTGCTCGTGCCGGGCGAGGGGATGCTCGTGGTCGAGGTGAAGTCGCACGACCGGGTCGAGGTCGGTGACGACGGCCTCTGGCGGCTCGGCAACCAGGCGCCGACGCCCCGCTCCCCCTACGACCAGGTGTGGGACAACACACGCAGCATCAGGCAATGGATCGAGCGGAGGGCGTACGTCGCGCCCTACCCGATCTGGCAGGCGGTGTGGTTCCCGAACCGCGGCGGCGAGCTGGTCGCCCAGCTCGAGGCGCGCATCGACGTGCCCGCGAACGAGACGCTCACGCGGGCCGACCTCGACGCATCCCGCATGGTGACGAGCATCATCGGCGTGCTGCGCCACGGCCGCAGCGAGATCGAGCGGCGCGTGCCCGCCTTCGGCGCCGACCGCCCCGACGCGCAGGATGTCGCCGAGGCGCAGCAGGTGCTGGTGCCGAGCATCTCGTTCCACCGCACGATGGCCGAGCGGCGCGAGGAGCGCCAGCGCAGCCTGCGGGAGGCGACCGAGCGGCAGGAGCAGGCGCTGCAGTACTTCGCCGGCAACCCGCGGCTGATCGTGGAGGGCCCGGCCGGCACCGGCAAGACCAACGTGGCGGTGCGCGCGGCGCTGCTGGCGGCGAACCGCGACGAGCGGGTGCTGCTGACCTGCTTCAACATGCGGCTCGAGGCCGAGCTGCGGCACCGGCTGCGCACCCGCGACGACATCACGGTCGCCCGCGTGCACCAGCTGATGCTCGCCTACTCGGGTCTCACGCCGCCCGCCGGCGCCGACGACGCCTGGTGGAACGGCACGCTGCCGGCGGCGACGCTCGCCGTCACGCGCGCGCCTGGCTTCGCGCCGCCGTTCACGGCGCTGATGGCCGACGAGGCGCAGGATCTGGCGCGCGAGTCGACCCTCGACGTGCTTGACAGCCTGCTCGTTGGCGGCCTCGCCGGCTCGCGGGCGGTGCTCGCGGGCGACTTCACGCGGCAGGACATCTACCGGCCGCTGTCTGCCCTGCCGCTGGTCAGCGACACCGCGAACCCGCCCGCGCCTCCCGACCCGGCGAACTCGCGCCTCGAGGCCATCGCCCGGCGCGTCATCCCCGCCGCAACCATGTCGCTCAGCAACAACGTGCGCCAGTCGCCGCAGCTGGCCGAGCTCATCGAGCGCATGCTGCACACCGAGTTCTACCTCGGCTACGACCGCGGCGTCGACGAGGACGAGCCCGACGAGCCGCCGCTGACCATCCACCGCTACCGCGACGAGGCCGAGCAGCAGGCGGCTCTGCAGCAGACGCTGCTGGCGCTCTGGGACGACGGCTGGGATCCGCCCGAGATCCTCATCCTCTCCCCGCGCCGGGCATCGGCGGCGAGCCGCGCGAAGGGTGCGGTGGCGGATGCGCTGGCGCACCACGACGGGGATGCCAACGGCACGCCGTGGGGCACGGTGCACGCCTTCAAAGGGCTCGAGGCCTCGGTGGTGGTGCTCACCGACGTCGACGGCACGACGCCGCAGTGGGAGGACCTGCTCTACATCGGCGCCACCCGCGCGACCGAGCGCCTGGTGGTGCTGACGACACTGGACGAGATCGCCGATCGGGCGCCGCTGCCGGGGCGAAGCGAGTGGTGAGGACTCCTAACCGAGCCGGGAGACGATGACGTTCTTCGGCTCGCTCAGCTCAAGCACCGCGCTCGCGACGCCCTCGCGCCCGATCCCCGATCGCTTCGAGCCGCCGAAGGGCATCGAGTCGATGCGGAAGTCGCTGGTCTCGTTGATCAGCACGGTGCCGACGTGCAGCCGGTCGGCGGCGTGCATGGCGGTCTGGAGCGAGGCGGTGAAGACGCCCGCCTGCAGCCCGTACTGCGTGTCGTCGACGCGGGCGAGGGCGTCGTCGAGGTCGGCGAACGGCACGATCGAGACGACCGGGCCGAATACCTCCTCGTGCAGCACCTTCGCCGACGCCGGCACCTCCAGCAGCACGGTCGGCTCCAGGAACGGCCCGCGGCGCACCCCGCCGGTCGCGACGCGCGCGCCGTCGGCGACGGCCGCATCCACCCATTCCTCCACCCGCCGCGCCTCCTGCTCGGAGATCAGCGGCCCGACGTCGGTCGCCGCGTCGTGCTTCGAGCCGGTGACGAGCTTGGACGTGGCGTCGACGACCAGCTGCACGAGCTGCTCGTAGCGGCTCTCGTGCACGTACACGCGCTGCACCGACAGGCAGTTCTGGCCGGCGACGCCGAACGCGCCGTCGACGATGCCGGCCGCGGCCGCCTCGACATCGGCGTCGTCGCAGACCACCACGGCGTTGTTGCCGCCGAGCTCCATCAGGATCTTCCGCGCACCTGCCGATCGTGCGATCACCTCGCCCGTCGCCGGACCGCCCGTGAACGAGACGGCGGCGACGCGCGGGTCGCTCACGAGCGCCGTGCCGGCCTCGCGATCGGAGACGAGCACGGCCATCCGCCCGCTCGGCATGCCGGCGCGCAGCAGGATCTCGAGCAGCGCGAGCGCCGACAGCGGGGTCGCGCGGGACGGCTTCAGCACGACGGCGTTGCCGGCGATGAGCGCGGGGCCGACCTTGTGCGCAACCAGGTTCATCGGGTCGTTGAAGGGGGTGATCGCCGCGATCACCCCGAGCGGGGTGCGGCGGTTCCAGCCCAGCCGGCCGCGGCCGCGCGGCGTGTCGGCGAGCGCCAGCGTCTCGCCCTCGAGCAGCTGCGCCGAGCCTGCCGCCAGCCGGATGGTCTCGGCGGTGCGGGCGGCCTCACCGGTCGCCTCGGCGATGGTCTTCGAGCCCTCGGCCGAGATGATGCGCGCGAGCCTGCTCGACTCGGCGCGGATCAGCGCGACCGCGCGCTCGAGCGTCTCCCGCCGCTCCCACAGCTCCCACGCGTCGTCCCGCAGGCTGCGCTCGACACCGTCGAGCGCGCGGTCCATGTCGGCGGTGTCGCCGAGGTGGACGTGGGCGATCAGGGTGTCGTCCTCCGGGTCGGTGACGGGCAGCGAGAGGTCGGCGGTGATCCACTCGCAGTCCACGTAGCCGCCGCCGGGGATGCCCAGGGTGCTGAGGTCGAGCTCGCGATCGGCGAGGTCGACTCCAGCGATATCGACTCCGGCGATGTCGAGAGTGTCGTTCTGGTTCACGGTGTCCTCCTCCAGCTCAAGCACGGCGGCGCTGCCGCGCGTCCTGCTCCTACCGCTCGGCGAGTCCTACCGCTCGGCGAGCACGGGCTCGCGCGCGCCCGGGTGGGCCGTCGTCGCCAGGTCGGGGAACGCATCCGCCACCCCTTGGTGCACGATGCGCCCGGCCCGCGTATTGACGCCCAGCGCGAGCGCCGGGTCGCGCTCGATCGCCTGCTCGACGCCCAGCTGCGCGATGCGCCGCACGTACGGCAGCGTCGCGTTCGTCAGCGCCCGCGTCGAGGTCTGCGGCACGGCGCCGGGCATGTTGGCGACGCAGTAGTGCCGCACGCCGTCGACCTCGAAGATCGGCTCGTCGTACGTCGTCGCCCGCGAGGTCTCGAAGGCGCCGCCCTGGTCGATCGCCACGTCGATCAGCAGCGCACCGGGCCGCAGCAGCGAGAGCTGCTCGCGCCGCACCACCTTGGGTGCCGCCCGCCCGGGCACCAGCACGGCGCCGATCACGACGTCGGCGTGCGCGATCTCGGCCTCGACCGTCGCGGCATCCGACATCAGCACCCGGGCGCGGCCGTCGAGCAGCGCGTCGAGCTGACGGATGCGCGCGGGCGACATGTCGAGCACCGTCACCTCGGCCTGCATGCCGAGGGCGAGCAGGGCAGCCTGCGTGCCGACGGCGCCGCCGCCGATCACGACCACCCTCGCCGGCGCGACGCCCGGCGAGCCGCCCAGCAGCAGACCGGGACCGCCGCCGGGGCGCATCAGGTGGGTGGCGGCGGCGTGCGCCGCGAGCCGACCAGCGATCTCGCTCATCGGCTGCAGCAGCGGCAGCCCGGTGGCGTCGGCGACCGTCTCGTAGGCGATGCCGAGCGTGCCGGCATCCAGCAGCGCCTCGGTGAGCGGGCGGTCGGCGGCCAGGTGCAGGTAGGTGAACAGCGTCAGGTCGTCGCGCAGGTAGCCGTACTCGGCCGCGATCGGCTCCTTCACCTTCACCACCGTGTGGGCCGCCCAGGCGTGCTCGCGCGAGACGATGTCGGCGCCGGCCGCGAGGTAGAGCTCGTCGGCGAAGCCGGCCCGCTCCCCCGCGCCGGTCTCGATCAGCACGCTGCAGCCGCCGCGCGCCAGGTCGGCGGCGCCGGCGGGCGTCAGCCCGACCCGCTCCTCACCGGGCTTGATCTCCTTCATGACACCGAAGCTCATCGGCTCGCCGCTCCTCGTGGTCGCGCTCAACGGCCGGCCTCCTCGGTGATCGCCTGCTCGATAGCTGCGACGTAGTCGACCACCTCGCGGTCGCTGACGATGAACGGCGGGCTCAGCTGCAGCGTGTTGCCCCGCAGGCAGCGGGCGATGAAGCCGAGCTCGACAGCGCGGTCGGCGACCCGGGCGTTGTCGAGCCGGTCGTCGAGGCTGATGCCGCCCAGGAAGCCGGCGACACGCACGTCGACGACGGCCTCGCTGCGCTGCTGCAGGGCGTCGAGCTCGGTGCGCAGCACCTGCTCGAGCTCGCGCACGCGCGGCACGAGCCGCTCACGCTCGATGATGTCGAGGTTGGCGATGGCGACCGCCGCCGCGGTGGCGTGGCCGGCGTAGGTGGCGCCGTGGCGGAAGACCGGCGTCGTGGTGTCGTCGACGTAGAACGGCTCCCACAGGCGGGGCGCGACGAGCACGCCGCCGAGCGGTGCATAGCCCGAGGTGACGCCCTTGGCGAAGGTGACCATGTCGGGCTCGAGCCCGTAGCGCTGCGAGGCGAACCATTCGCCGGTGCGGCCGAATCCGGTGATCACCTCGTCGATCACCAGCAGGATGTCGTGCTCGGTGCAGAGCCGCTGCAGGCCCTCGAGGTAGCCGGGCTCGGGCGGGTTGACTCCGCCGGTGCCCTGGATGGCCTCGGTGAAAATCGCGGCGATGTTCTCGGGGCCGATCGAGCGGATCGTCGCCTCGACCGCGGCGATGTCGTCGTGCGAGACGAGCGCGGTCTCGGGCACGAGCGAGTCGGTGCCGAGCCCCTCGCGGTTGAAGTCGAGGCCGGCGATCGACGTGCCGTAGGCGTGCAGGCCGTGGTAGCTGTGCTCGCGGCTGAGGATGATCTGCTTCGTGCTGCGCCCCTCGCGCTGCCAGTGGCGGCGGGCGAGCTTGCAGGCGACGTCGATGGCGTCGGAGCCACCGGAGTTGAGGATGGCCTTCGCGCGCTCGATGGGCGAGATGGCGGCGAGGCGCTCGCCCAGCTCGATCGCCCGGTCATTGGCGTAGCGCTGGAACACGTGGTAGGTCTCGAGCTTCAGCATCTGGTCGTAGGCGGCCTGCGCGATCTCGGGGTGCGAATGGCCGACGTTGGCGTGCCACAGGCCTGCGGTGCCGTCGAAGAGGCGCTGGCCCTCGGCGGTGAAGATGTAGGACCCCTCGCCGCGCTCGATGACGAGCTGGCGGCCGAGGACGGCAGGCATCTGCGCCTGTGCCGACCAGAGGGCCGGGCCGTCGACGACGGTGCCCTGGCGGGTGTCGATGGTGGAATCGGTGAGCGTCATCGCTACTCCTTGCTCGCAGTGCGGCCCGCGCGGTGCGTGCGGCCTGCTCGCCACGCTACGAGAACGGATGCGTTAGGTACAGCGACGCTTACTGACGACGTTCAGTCAGTGTTGCTTACGTACTTCGCAAGCGCCGACGCGACCGCTGTGCGGACGGCCAGGAACGCCGGATGCTCGGCCGCGCCGGTGCGGGTGAGCAGCAGGATGCGGCGGCCGGGCTCGGTCGGCAGCAGCGGGCTGGCCTGCACGCGGCTGCGCGCCTCGCGCACGACCAGGTCCGGCAGGAAGGCGGCCGCGAGGCCGGCCTCGACCATCCGCAGGTGGAAGAGCATGTCGGAGGACTCGTAGACCACGCGCGGCTCGATGCCGGCCTCGCGGCACACGCGCATCGCCCACTGGGTCGAGGGCGCATCCGGCGGCTCCATCACCCACGGCACATCGCTGAGCTCCTCCACCGAGCCAGCCGCGTGGAACTCGGGCAGGTAGCCGCGCACCGGGTCGCGACCGATCTCGGCCGCGTCGATGACGCCTGCAGGTGCGAGCTGGGTGCCCGAGAAGGTGTCGACGACCACCGCATCCACCCGCCTTCCCACCAGCTGCAGCACGGCCTCCTGGGGGTCGAGGCGACGCAGCCGCAGCTCGAGCCCGGGCTGCTCGTGCATGAGGGTGCGCAGCGCCGCGGGCATGACCAGCCGCGCGATGGAGGAGTAGACGGCGACCGTCACGATGCCGCGCGGCTGGTGGTGCGAGGCTGCGAGCTCGGTCTCGGCGTGCTCCATGGCGGCCAGCACCGCCTCGGTGTTGCGCACGAGCTCGAGGCCGACGGGTGTGAGCTTCGCCGTACGGCCGACCTTCTCGAGCAGGGCGGTGCCGGTCTCGCGCTCGAGCAGCGCGAGCTGCTGCGAGATCGCCGAGTGCGTGTAGGCGAGCTCTCGGGCGGCAGCGGTGATGCTGCCGTGCATCGCGACCGCCCGCAGCATCACGAGGCGGTTGAGATCCAGCACAGCCGAAGCCTACGCGGGCCGTCACGAGCCGTCCTGCTCGCCTGCCTGCTCCAGCCCATCGAGCGCGTGCGCGATGCGATCGGCGTCGGGCAGCGCCGCCCGCTCCTCAGCGGGGAGCGCCTCATAGGTGTACGACGACACCGCGAGCGCGCCGTTGGTGGCGCTCAGTGAGTAGCGCACGACGACTCGTTCTTGTCGGAGCACAGCAGGATGCCCACGGTCGGCGCGTGCTGTGACCGCTTGATGAGGTCGTCGACAACGGCGACGTAGAAGCCGAGCTGCCCGGTGTACTCGGGCTTGAACTTGCCGGCCTTCAGCTCGAAGACGACGTAGCGCAGCTGCTCGGTGTGGCCTGCTCGAGATCGCGCTCGGCCGCCTCCTTGCCGAGCCCGAGGAAGTCGAAGACATACGGGTCCTTCGCGATCGCCTGAGCCAGCCGGGCATCGCGCTCTTCGAGCTTCCCGTCGAAGCTGCTCGGTGCCGCGCCCTCGCGCTCCCGAAGCTGCCCCATGATGTTGTGCTCGAGGAGCGCGCGCGACCATCCTTCTTGCGCTGCTCGGGTTGCGTACCAATCTCGGTCCTTCCGAGACTCCAGCTTGTCCAGAAGCACCGTGACATGGCGCGACGGCAATTGTGCAACGGGCTGGTGCACAATTGTAGAATCCTCACTCCATGCCTCGGCAAAGCTGCGCATGTACATGAGATTGCGTCGCGACAGCCCCGTCATCTCCGGAAACTCCCGCCGAAGATCGCGTGCCAGGCGCTCCACGACTTTGCTGCCCAGCCCGCCTGCCGCTGCTGTTCGAGGATCGTCTTGCCGATGCGCCAGTACAGCGCGATCAGCTCGGTGTTCACGGTTCGCTGCGCTCTCAGGTGCGCACCGCGCACCTGTTGCTTCAGCGTCGCCAGATCTCGTCGTAGTGCTCGGGAAGCTCGATCTCGCTCATGCCGGCGAAGGTAGGTCGCACAGCCGACATCGGCGTCGGGTTCTCCACAGCACGCCTCGCAGGCGGCGAGCGGGGGTCATGCCAGCAGGTGCATCACCCACGTGAAGAGGAGGATCACGAGCGCGAAGGCGGGCATGATGAGCGCGGCGACGCGGCGACCGGGACCGCGGGACGGCGGCTGCTCACCCGGTGCGAGCACGCTGTCATCCGCGGTGAACTCGCTCCACGAGAGGGCGGTCGAGACGGCGAGCAGCAGCAGACCCGCGCCGCCGAGCAGCAGCGGCGGCAGCTCGACCACCACCGTCGGCAGGGCGAGGATGATCGCGATCGCGGCGGCGAGGAAGAGCACGGTGCCGACGGCCCCGACCCAGGCGCGACGCACCAGGACGCGCAGCGCGCGGTCGGCAGCCAGCGCGAACCCGAGCAGCAGCGCCAGGGCGAGCGCCGCGACGGCCAACTGGCCTGCGGTGATGGAGGCGGTGGTGTCCTCGAGCCAAGCGGTGAGTGCGGCTGGCAGCGTGAACATGCCCAGCAGGCCGACCACGGCCGCGATGATCGAGCGCGCCGTGACCGGGACTGCGCGGCCGGGTTCGTCGCGCGCCAGCTGCCGCGCGTAGGCGATCGCGTCGCCGAAGGCCTCCCCCACCGCTTCGCCGGAGTCGCGCACGTGCGCCTCGACCGTGACGAGCGCGTCGCCGATGCGGTGCCCGGGCACGTCGAGCATCCGCAGCTCGAGGATGAACTCGTTCGCCCAGTCGCGGTCGACGCTGGGTGCGAGGTCGGCCGGATCGCGGCGGGCGACGGACGGCTGCTTGTCGGTGCTCATCGGGATGCCTCCTGGTCGGTGAGCGCGCCGTCGGCGAGCGCGCGGGTGGTGCTCGTGAATGCCGCCCAGCGGCGCGCCTGCTCGCGCGCGTGCTGCTCACCGGCGGGGGTGAGCGCGAAGAACTTGCGGCCGGGGCCGCCGTCGCCGGGTCGCCACTCGACCTCGACGTGGCCCGCCTGCTCGAGCCTGCCGAGCAGCGGGTAGAGCGTGCCGCCCTTCACCTCGCCGAGGCCAGCCTCGACGAGCCGCTGCGAGATCGCGTAGCCGTAGCTCGGCCCGTCGAGCAGGATGCGCAGCACGCACACGCCCAGCACGCCGCGAAGCCACTCGCTCGGCCACTGCTCTTCGGTCATGACTAGACAGTAGCTCTGACTAGTCAGGCACGTCAACTAGTGCGAGATGCTCGCGGATGCGTGTCGCCACCGCGCTCGCGTAGGTTGCGTGCACGACGAGATGAGGTGAGCATGCTCGAGCAGGTGCAGCAGCGGGAACCGATCGACCTGGGCGCGGTGCCGCTCGACGGGCTCGAGGAGCACCCCGACCCGTTCACACCGGCGGAGGAGCAGTGGGCCGACGAGTCGACGGATCCCCCGAGCGACGACGACCGCTTCGGCCACCTCGACGCCGAGCAGCCGCCGATCCCCGAGGGCGGCGTTGAGGGCGACATGGTCGCGGCGGATGCCGCCTGGGCCGCCGTCGCGCCCCTCGATTGGCTCGGCGCCGCAGCGCTGTTCGACGCCCGCGAGCGCGCGGTGCACCGACCCGACCTCTCCCCCGGCATCCACGACGAGTCACCGTTCGACGTGCTGCCGCTCGACGCGGATGCCGCACGGGCGCACTTCGTCATCGTCGACCAGGGTGCCGAGCGCTGGGTGCTGCTCGACGGCCCGTTCGCCGACTTCGGCGCCGCGATCGTGCCGCTCCACAACGCGGCGAAGCGTTTCCGCAGACAGCACCGAGCCGCTTCCGACGCAGAGCGGTGGCGCTACTTCGTGCTCGCGGTGCCGGAGTCGCTCGTCTGGGCGATGTAGCGCCCTCGGCCAGCGGTCAGACGCGCTTGGCCGCCGAGCGCTCGCGCAGCATCCGGTCGGCACCGCTCATGACGGCGAGCACCCGCACATCCGCCCCCACCGGGAAGTAGCTGCGGCGGCGGCGCTCGAGCCCGAGCACGTACCACCAGGCCGGCGTCCACGCGCCCTTCAAGCGGTTGTGCGCCCTGCACAGCGCTTGCCCGTTGCCCACGACGGTCGGCCCGCCGCGCGACCACGGCATCACGTGGTCGACCTCCACCGCCGGATCATCGCAGCGTCCCCAGAAGAGGAAAGCGCTGCCCTCGCAGCGGCCGCCGGCGCGCTCCAGCACGGCGGCGCGTGCTCCGAACTTGAAGCCGCGCCACGGGTCGCGGCGCGAGGAGTTCGGCCCGCGCCCGAGCATCGGGAACCGCAGCACGAGCGCCGCGACGACGACCGGGATCAGCCACCACAGCTGCGGCCCGACCACAGGGGCGAAGCCCGCCAGCAGCGGCCCGAAGATCTCCATGCCGCAATCATCGCCCGCGAACCAGCGGTTGGACTTCCGATCGCCTCAGGACTCGCCGATCAATGCCCAGCTTCGTCCGGAAGCGTCAGCCCTCGCCGCCCAACTGCCCCGACATCCGCTCGCGCATCGACACCGATGCGGCGTTGAGCCCGTGCAGCTCGACCCGCTTCCCGAGCCGGCCGTACTTCGTCTCGATCGCATCCAACGAGGCCACGGTGGATGCGTCCCAGATGTGCGAGCGCGACAGGTCGATGACGACGTGGTCGGGGTCGTCGGTGTACGAGAACTGCGTCGTCAGGTCGTTCGACGAGGCGAAGAAGAGCTCCCCCTCGACCGTGTAGTGCACAGCAGTGCCGCCGTCCGAGGTGCGCACCTCGCGCGTCACCGAGGCGAAGTGCGCCACCCGCCGCGCGAACAGCACCATCGCCACGACGACGCCCACGACGACGCCGATGGCCAGGTTGGAGGTGGCCACGACGACCACGACCGTGACGACCATGACGAGCGTCTCTGACACGGGCATCCGCTTCAGGGTCGACGGCGAGATGGAGTGCCAGTCGAAGGTGCCGACCGAGACCATCACCATCACGGCCACCAGCGCCGCCATCGGGATGAGGCCGACGATGTCGCCCAGCACCACCACGAGGATGAGCAGGAAGAGGCCTGCAAGGAACGTCGAGATGCGCGAGCGGGCGCCCGAGACCTTCACGTTGATCATCGTCTGGCCGATCATGGCGCAGCCGCCCATGCCGCCGAAGATGCCCGAGGCGAGGTTAGCGACGCCCTGGCCCCACGACTCGCGCGTCTTGTTCGAGCGGGTGTCGGTGATGTCGTCGACGAGCTTGGCGGTCATGAGCGACTCCATCAGCCCCACGAGCGCCATCGCGAGCGCGGTCGGCCCGATGATGCCGAGCGTCTCGAGCGTCAGCGGCACGTCGGGCACGAACAGCGCCGGCAGCGACGAGGGCAGCTCGCCCTGGTCGGCGACGTTCGGCACCGACCAGCCGAACAGCAGCACCGCGGCGGTGAGCACCACGATCGCGATCAGCGGCGCCGGCACCACCTTCTGCACGCGCGGCAGCAGCACCAGGATCGCGAGCGCCACCGCCGTCAGCGGGTAGACGAGCCACGGCACGCCCACGAGGTGCGGGATCTGCGCGAGGAAGATGAGGATCGCGAGCGCGTTGACGAACCCGACCATGACGCTGCGCGGGATGAAGCGCATGAGCTTCGCCACCCCCAGCACCGCGAGCACGATCTGCAGCACGCCCGCCAGCAGCACGGTGGCAATGAAGTAGTCGAAGCCGTGCTCGCGCATGATCGGCGCGATGACGAGCGCGACGGCGCCGGTGGCGGCGGAGATCATCGCGGGCCGGCCGCCGACGAACGCGATCGTCACGGCCATGATGAACGACGAGAAGAGCCCGACGGCCGGGTCGACGCCGGCGATGATCGAGAACGAGATCGCCTCGGGGATGAGCGCGAGCGCCACCACGAGCCCCGCGAGCGCCTCGCGCGTGAGCAGGCGCGGATTGCGCAGCACGGTGATGGCGGATGGGTCGTCTCGGTACCGCGCGCGATCGAGCGCGGGGACGGTGGTTGCCATTGGGCTCCTCGGGTGAGTGCTCGCGCAGGCGTGCCGCAGCGAAGGTCAGTCGGTGTGGTGCGCGTCATCGCGCGGGCTGCCCAGCCGAACGGGCCAGAATGGACAGCGGGGTCGCCGTAGCGACCAGCAAGAACTCTACCCTAACGTGACGGTAGAGTTGAAGAGGAAAGCCGATGACCGACGAGACCGCACCCGCCGAGCTTGCTGGCCGCACCATGCACATCGGCGAGCTCGCTGAGCGCACCGGCCTGTCGCTGCGCTCGCTGCGCCACTGGGATGAGCTGGGCCTCATGCAGGCGTCGGGCCGCAGCGAGGGTGGGTTTCGCCTCTACACCGAGGCTGACGAGCGGCGCGTGCGCCTGATCATGAGCATGAAGCCGTTCGGCTTCTCGCTCGACGAGATTGCCGAGCTCGTCGACGCGATCGAGGACTCGCCCGCCGAGCCGTTCACGGCGATGCCCGCCGACCGCGCCGCGTACTTCCGCACGGAGATGCGCGCTCGCCGCGACAAGCTCGCCCACCAGCTGATCGAGGCCGACGCACTGGTCGATCTCGTCGGGGCGTGAGCGCCGACCTGTTCCCGCCCCTGTGCGACATCGCCTCCAGTGCGGCCTCTGCGTGAAGCTCGAACTCGGTCAGTAGATCGGCAGCTCTTTGCGGAGGCGCCACGCGGCCTCAACCATGGCACGCGCGTGCTCGATCGCATCCCAGGCATCGTCCTCCGACGCGATCGGCCTCTCAACGGAGGGGTACTCACTTGAGTTGCGCAGTCGGCGCATGCCGCCGAACGGTCGGATCACGTCCCCGAGGACAGAGCCGAACTGAGCGAACACGGCGTCGTAGACGACGATGTGTCCGCCGCTGGCCGTGGGTCGAAGGCCCTGCATGAGCAGCAGCGATGCGAGCGCCTTTCGCGCCGCGTCGTAGGCGAGCTGGAATGCGCCGACCGGGTCTTCTTCGACGTTGCGGCTCGCTGTGCCCAGGTGCGCCTGTGCTTGGTGGAGATACTCGAACACCAGCTCTGCGCTCGCTGGGGCGCGCTGCAGTTGTCCGCGTTGCAGCATGGCGTCCAGTTCCGCCCGGCCCTGCTGCCAGCCGGGCGTCATTCGCTTGAGGTCTCTAGGGGGATGCTCACAAGCGGGCGATCGTACAGATGACGCAGGAAGAGGTCGGATTTCTGTCCCCAGGCTCGCGTGGAAACGAGCCGCGGGTTCACCTCGCGTCCGAGTCGACGACGAGCGGACTCGGCCGCAGCATCGACGGCTGCGTGCTCGATGCCGTCGCCGACGACGAGCAGATCGATGTCTTGAGGATCGGCTCCGACTTCGCCCATGAGCCGCGCGGCCCACGAGCCGTAGATGAACGCATGCGTGAGGCCGGAGATGTCGCTCAACAAAGGGCCCAGCACGGCGACCGGCCCATATGCGTAGCTCACGATCTCGGCCACGGGCTCGAAGAGCGGATGCTCGGTGTTCGCACGCAAGTAGCGATTCCGACCTGAGGTGCGTGCGAGCAGGAAGCCGGAGTCCACCAAGCGCCGGAGTTCTCTCGAGGCGTTCGGCATCGTGGTCTCCGCCTGTCGCGCGAGCTCGGTCGTTGTGCGCTCGCGTGCCGGATGCAGATACAGCTCGGCCAGGAGCCGGCCCTGCACGTCGGATCGCAGGAGCGGTGCAAGCACGGGGACCGACGGTTTCATATTAGTTATGATATCTATCGCCTATCGCAACTGTCCATCACGACTCGGCGGTTCCCGTTGCCCGCCATCCCGAGATGGCAGCAGCCCGGTCTACTCGCCGCTGGGCGAGACGACGCCGTAGCGACCCCAGCTGACGATCTCCTCGACCGCCTTGCGCCCCGACAGCTGCGGCGATGCCTGAGCCTGCGAGGTGTCGGTGTGGCCGAGGCCGATCGCCGACCAGGGCTCCATGTGCGATGGAAACCCGAGGAGATCACGCACCTTCCGACGGGCCGTGCCGCTGCTGAACCAGGCGGTGCCGCTGCCGATGCCGCGCGCGGCGGCGGCGAGCATGACCCGCTCTTGCAGTCGGCCGTCGTCGAACGCGACCGAACGGCCCTCGCCCTCGACGGCCACGACGATCGAGGCGGCCACGCCTGCGAGGAAGTCGGTGAAGTCTCCGTAGCCGGCGAGTGCCGTGTTGGCCTCGGGTTCCGTCACGACAATCAGGTGCCACGGCTGGGTGTTCTTCGCGCTGCCGGTCCAGCGGGCTACCTCGAGCAACTGCTCGAGGTCCTCGTGCGCGATCGGCGTCGGCAGGAATCGGCGCGACTGGCGCAGGCTCCGCAGTGTGTCGAGCAGGTCCGGTGCTGGCTTCGTCATCGCACCATCATGCACGGCCGCCTGCGGCCTCATTTCCTTGTTCCCGCGACGACCCTCGCTCAGAACGCGCGCGCCACCTCGCGCGAGCAGATCCACGGACATCCGCGGCCGCCAGGTCAGTCGCGCCGGAAGTGCCTCCGGATCCGCTCCGCCTGCTCCTGCGTCAGGTGCCACTCGGTGCCGATCTCGTGCCCCTCGAATGGCCCGCCGCCATCGGCGGGGTTGCGCAGGAAGCCGCGGATCTGCCGACCCTTGCGATCCATCCCCAGCTCGCGCGAGAGCTCCACCGGTGTGATCGTCGACTCATCCATGCCTCGACCGTACCGCCGTGGGAGCGCATCGGCCCTATGCCCAAAGCGCCTCAGGCACGCATCCAAGCGCTGCTGTCTTCGTGCCACAGCATCACCGGCTCAGGTGCGCTCGAAGCGGGAGGCCGGCCGAAGAACGACCCCACCGCTTCCTCGAGCGAGCCGAGGGCACGCTGCGCCACAGCCTCATCCGCCGCGACCACGACAGCTGTCACCGCCCCGTCGCCGTCCGTCACCCTGACGTTGACGACGGTCGCCGCGCCCGCGTCGCCGTGTGCAGGCGTGGTCCGCCCCGCGAAGAGCACCTCGATGGCATCCCACAGCGCACCCGCTCCAAGAGACGTGAGCAGTGGACGAGCGATGTCGACCAAGATCCAAGGCTCGGGTTCGGACGCGAACTGCAGCGCACGCTGCACCCGCAGCCCGTCGCACTCGACCCCGTTCGCGAGCAGGCGCTGCTCTGCCTCGATGAGCACCGCATCCGCGAACCACGCGTGATCCGCACGCAGCGACAAGGCCGCGTCGTCGCGCCGCGCACGCTCCGCGTCGCGAGCGATCGGTATTGTCAGGCTCGCCGACAGCGGATGGATCGCCCACAGCCACTGGTCGTCACCCTTGTGCCGGTCGGTGACGAATCGCAGCATGCTGACACCGTCTTCACGGTCGACGACGTCGACCTGGAGATTGCGCATGCGCACCCGGTTGTCGTGGTGCGCATGCAGCGAGACCTCGCCCGCGGTCACCCGGCGGGCGAAGTCCTCCAGGGCTTCCCGCGGGATCCTGAGACCGCCGTACGCGCGAATCGGAGCGTCCGTCATGAGAATCCCGCCGGCCTTGCGCCACTCTGCATCCATGCCGCGATCATGGCCCCGGGCGCCCACATGCCTGATGACGCGTTCTCCACGCCTGGACCCGCCCGCCCCGCGGCTGCATGACATTTCCGAGAACTGCTCGCCTTCGGCCGGGTGGCGGGTTACCCTCCGAGCAGTGCACCGATGCAGGAGGAGCCGATGCCCCACGACCTCACCCCCGAGCGCCTCGAGCTGCTCGACCGCCTCGCCGCCATGCCGTCGCCGACGCAGGTGCTGCTCGCAGCGCTCGAGCATCGGGAGCCGCTGACGCAGGCGCTGCTGAGGGGGCTCCTCGACCGGGTTCCCGACGGCGACCTGCCGCAGCTGGCCGAAGCGGTCGTCCGCCACCTGCCCGACGAGGGGGCCGATGAGCTCGGGCAGCTGCTCATGCTGCAGGCCCCGCACCTGATCGAGCAGCACGCCGACGAGCTCGACGACGTCCCCTACATCTGGCCGGTCGACCCACGGGATGGCGACCGCTCGCTCGTCGGCCTGCCTCCGCACCACATCGTCATCCGCGAGGGCCTGGTCGACGATTCGAGTATCGAGCACAGCGTGCGCATCGGTCACTCCGCGCAGTGGCAGGCGCTGGCCTCGCCCGACCCCACCGACCAGCCGTCCGCGCCGTCGATCGGCGAGGGCAGGGTAGGCGGGCTCGCCGATGGCCTCTGCTCGGCTTGCGGCTGGCAGCTGCACCGCGTGCTCGAGCTCGGCACCTTCCCCGGGGTCGACGACGGCACGGTGCCCGCCCAGATCGTCGTCTGCCCCAACATGCCGTGCATGTGGACCGGCCAGTTCTTCTCGCACGCCGACGGCACACCCGTCTCGGTGCCGCGCGTGAACGAGTTCCCCGACGCCGGCATGCCGGTCCCCGATCCGGTGCCCGATCTGCCAGCGACGTTCCACCCCACCCCGCCACGCTGGCACGTGCAGGATTGGGGTCTGGGCGGCAACCTCAACCGCGTCGGTGGCGTCGGCAGCTGGGTGCAGGACATGATCTATCCGACCTGCCCCACCTGCGCGCAGACGATACCGATCGTCGCCCAGTTCGGTGCGTTCACCCCCTTCGAGGGCTCCTACGGCTGGGAGCGCTGGACCGAGGGCATCATCTACGCCTTCTGGTGCCGCGACTGCCGCATCAGCGCGGTCACCGCCCAGCAGACCTGACCACGACGACAACGGATGCGTTGCTGTCGCACGCCCACAGCGTCACCCGGGCGCGTGGCCGGCCCGCAGCATCATGCCTCCGGGATCGGGCGCCCGAACGCATCCATCGTGATGTCCTCCGGCTCGGGCCCGCCGCGGACGCCGGTCTCGAGCGCGTCGATGGCCGACAGCTCGTCACCGGTCAGCCCGAAGTCGAACACGTCGAAGTTCTCGGCGATGCGCTCGGCGTGCACCGACTTGGGGATCACCTGGCGGTCCTGCTGGATGTGCCAGCGCAGCATGACCTGCGCCGCGCTCTTGCCGTAGCCGGCGGCGATGTCGAGGATGACGGGCTCGTCGAAGCTGCGCCTCTCAGAGTCGCGGTAGGAAGTGATGCCGCCGATCGGCGACCAGGCCTGCGTCAGGATGCCGTGCTGCGCGCCGAGCTTCTGCACCTCGCGCTGCTGGAAGTAGGGGTGCACCTCGATCTGGTTGACCGACGGCAGGCGATCGGCCCTGTCGAGCAGCGTGGTGAGGTGCTCGACCATGAAGTTGGAGACGCCGATCGCGTGCACCCGGCCGTCGGCCAGCAGCTGCTCGAGCGCCCGGTGGGCCTCGAGCGTGCGCTCGAACTCACCCGGGAGCGCCTGGTGCAGGATGAGCAGGTCGATCGTGTCGACGCCGAGCTTGGCGGCCGACTTCTCGAAGCCGTGCAGCGTCTCGTCGTAGCCGTAGTCGCTGATCCAGATCTTCGTCTCGATGAAGACCTCGTCTCGGGGGACGCCGGACTCGCGGATGGCGTCGCCCACCTCGCGCTCGTTGCCGTACGCGGCGGCGGTGTCGATGTGGCGGTAGCCGGTCTCGAGCGCCGCGGTCACCGCGGCAGTCGTCTCCTCCGGCGGGGTCTGGAAGACTCCGAGCCCCAGTGCAGGGATCTCGACGCCGTCGCGAAGTGTGAAGGTTTCCATGCGCCCCACGCTACGACCACGCGCGCCAGTCAGGGAGGCCCTGCCAGTACGCGACGAGGCCGAGCAGCAGCGACAGCTCGCGAGCGCCCTCATGTCGCGCTGGACCGCGGCGCCGAATCCATGGCGGCGCTCCTAGGCTTGAGCAATGGCTGCAGAGGCGTGGACCCCCGACCTGCTCGGCGCTCCCTTCGAGCAGCGCACGCTGCCGCTCGGCGAAGATGCCGAAGGCGAACTCGTCGCGACCCTGGTGCGCAGCCTGCCGGGGTGGAGGCAGCGGATGCTCGCACCGCTCAACGACGTCGACGTGCTGTATGTGCACGGCTGGTCCGACTTCTTCTTCCAGACCGAGCTGGCGCGCGCCTGGAACGATCTCGGCGCCCGCTTCTATGCGCTCGACCTACGCAAGTACGGCCGTTCGCTGCGCGACGGGCAGGCGCCAGGCTACGTCGACTCCCTCGACACCTACGACGCCGACATCGCGGCCGCGCTCGCAGCCATGGGCCTGGGTGATCAGCCCTCCCGTCGGCTGGTGCTGCTGGGGCACTCGACGGGCGGCCTCGTGCTCACCCTCTGGTCCGCGCGCAACCCGGGTCGCGCATCCGCCCTCATCCTGAACAGCCCGTGGCTCGAACTGCAGACCGGGGCGCTCGCACGGCAGGCGCTCTCGCCCGTGCTGCGCGCGCACGCGCGGGTGGCGCCGCTTGCCGCCACGCCGGCCATCGACATGGGCTTCTATGCCCGGGCGCAGGGCGAGATCGGCTCGCTGCCGAACCTCGAGGGGGTCGAGCACTGGCGGCCGGCGGCGGCGTTCCCGATCCACCCGGGATGGCTGAATGCGATCCTGGCCGGCCACCAGCGGGTCGCCGCCGGCGTCGACGTCGGCTGCCCCGCACTGGTGCTGCTGTCCGCACGGTCGACGCCACCGTTCAAGTGGGTTGATGCGCTGACGAGCACGGACTCGGTGTTGACCGTCGACGACGTCGCGCGTGCGGCCGTGAGGATCGGCTCGATGGTCACGCTCGCGCGCATCGAGGGCGCGATCCACGACGTCTTCCTGTCGCGGGCCGCGCCGCGCGCGCACGCCTACGGCGTGATGCGAAGGTGGGCGACGCAGACGCTGCGCGACTGAGACGGGCAGCGCGCAGGGGAGTCTCGTCAGCGGCAGTCGGTACAGTCCGACCAAGGCACGTACCGGGAGGCCATCATCGACGAACTTGCAGGACTGATGCCGGAAGTCGGCATTGCAGTCGCTGGCGCTATCGTAGGCTCCGGTTTCACCTATTGGCTTAGCCGCCGCAGAGACATCTCTCATGAGAGTCGCATACACGTTCGCGAGGCGGCGTCTGAATTGCGCGAAGCGCTTGTTGCGCTCCGTCAGCTCATCGACAATTCACCTGGACCCCGCGGCGTCACGTCACGCATGGTGCTCGACGCAATGCGGCGCTGGGGCGTCGCTCACGACCGTTGGAGAGACTGGTTCCCTGCTACGGCAACTCACTTGGATCGAAGCGTCAGCGCAGCAACCGGTGAACACTTCGGGGCGATTGGCCGTGCGCATCGGATCACGGAGTGGTCCGACGCCGCACTGGATCGCAGGTTTGATTCTGAGTGGCGCGAGAACGCGCGCGACTATGTCAGCCACGTCATCAGCTGGCTGGATGCTTGCGATCGTCGAGGCCAATGGTCCGGGAGCCCTTTGGACTTCGATGCGTGGCTTCGAGCCCGCGTGCGACGGCGCGAGCAGCTTGAGCGCGGCGAATTCTCGACGACTGATTCGCTACTGAACAAGCTCTTACCAAACTGAGCCCCGCAGCTCGCCGAGCTGATTGAGCGTCTGCCGAGCGCGACCTCTGGATAGGCTTCGATCGCGACGTGGGCGAGGACGAGCCTGACGAGTATCCCCTGCCGGTCGTGCGCTACCGCGACGAGAACGGGCAGGAGCAATCGGGTGGGCAGCCGCCCGATTCCCTGCCCGTGTTCATGCGCACATGCTGTTGGAGGCGATTTCTGGCGAATCGCAGAGCTTTCGGCGATGTGTTCGGTCGTGTCGGTGCCGGCTGAGAGGATGAATCAATTGCCCGCCTGCTGAGGAGTACGGCTTGAATAAGGTCCCTTTCGGCGTCCACGACTCGCTCTTAACTGCAGAACTATTGGCTGCAATCGATTCGATGCGGCCCGGTATCGGTGAAGCTCGATTCGCCGCCCTCGAACCGGCGACGCTCTCGGACCGCTTGACCCGCCACATCTCGGGGGTCGTTCGACGCCACTTGGCAGCACTTTCGACCGACGCCGATCGCTTGGATGCCACTAACGAGCTGGTGTCTCGGCTTGAACCGGGTCTCACCGTCAGGAGGCAGGACGAGATCCTCGCCGGCGTCGTCAAACCCGTGATGGGTTTTCAAGACGTCGACGTCGACCGTCGCCCGCTCATCGGATTCCACGACAGTGCGCTCATCACGAACGCCCCGAAGGAGCCAAGCCTTGCTTCGCAACTCAACTCGGAGTTTGCGACGGCCGAGTCGATCGACCTGCTCTGTGCGTTTGTCAAGTACTCCGGAATCCGCCTGCTCGAGCGCCAGCTCCGTCGAGCGATAGAGCGCGGTGTGCCTGTCAGAGTCATCACCTCTACGTACTTGGGCGCTTCCGATGCCGCCGCGATTGAACACCTGACGAGGCTTGGGGCCACCGTCAAGGTGAACTACAACACAGCCTCGACACGGTTGCACGCGAAGGCGTGGTTGTTTGAGCGCAACGGTGCTCTGTCCACGGCGTACATCGGCAGCAGCAATCTGTCGTCTGCCGCGATCGTTGATGGGTTGGAGTGGAACGTTCGGCTCTCTGATTCTTCGAACCACGACCTCGTTCGCAAGTTCCGCGCGACGTTTGAGTCGTATTGGAATGATTCTGCGTTTGAGGACTACGACACAACGACGGATCGCGACCGGTTGCGGCTAGCTATTGCCCAGGCTGCTGGGGGCGAGGCGTCGCGCTTTGGCTTCGATAGTGCGATCGATGATCTCCCCGCCTTCGACATCAATCCGCTGCCGCATCAGCAGGAGATCCTGGAGGATTTGGAAGGTGAGCGCTCCCGTGGCAATCACCGGAACCTTGTCGTCGCCGCGACCGGAACTGGAAAGACGGTTGTCGCCGCGCTTGACTACCGTCTGCTTTCAGAGCAGCAGGCAGGTAGGCGCCCTCGATTGCTCTTCATCGCGCATCGTCAGGAGATTCTCCGACAGGCAAGAGCCACATTCCGCGCTGTCCTAAAGGATGGCAGTTTTGGCGAGATCCTCACTGGCGAGCTTAAGCCGACGGAGTACGAGCACGTTTTTGCGAGTGTGGCATCTCTTCATTCCAAGCACCTGAGCACTATCGATCCCAAGCAGTTTGAGATCGTCATTCTCGACGAAGCGCACCATGTCGCGGCACGGGGATGGCGACTTGCAGCCGATCACTTCGAGCACCAAGAACTGCTGGGTCTCACTGCTACTCCTGAACGCGGCGACGGCAAGTCGATCCTCGACGTGTTCGATGGCCGGATTGCTAGTGAGCTCCGGCTTTGGGATGCGCTCAGCTCCGATCTGCTCTCTCCTTTCCACTACTTCGGCATCGCTGACGATGTGGATCTATCTGGCCTCAAGTGGGCTCGCGGCGGCTACGATTCTGTGCAGCTGAGTGCTGCGCTTTCACATAACGCAGCACGAGCAGGCAAAGTCGTGGACGCCACCCGACGCTACCTTGGTGATACGTCTCGAATGCGAGCACTTGCATTCTGCGTTTCAGTTGAGCACGCAACTTTCATGGCGGAGGCTTTCACCGCGGCAGGCTTCAAAGTCGCGGCAATCGTCGCAGGCACGCCGAAGGACGTGCGCGAGCGGGCAGTGCAGCAACTTCGCCAGGGTGGCCTCCAAGCCATCTTCTGCGTCGACGTGTTTAACGAAGGCGTCGACATTCCGGAGATCGATACGGTCCTCTTCCTGCGCCCGACCGAGAGCGTGACCGTCTTCTTGCAACAGCTCGGCCGGGGCCTAAGGCGCTCTCAGGGGAAGTCCGTCCTGACCGTGCTCGATTTCGTTTCCAAGCAGTCCGACCGCTTCTCGTACGCGGATCGCTTTAGAGCACTCACCGGTGTTGGCCACAGACACGTAGTTCGCGAGATTGAAGAAGGCTTTCCTACCGCGCCACCTGGGAGTCAAATAATCCTCGACCGGGAGTCGCAGGAAACGGTACTCGCGAATGTCAAGCGTGGACTTCGCGCGTCGAAGTCTGTCATGGCCTCGGATCTTCGTGAGCTTCAGTCACCAGAGCTTGACCCCTTCCTCAGAGACAGTGGCTGGTCGATTGAAGATGTCTACCGCTCGGAAGGCACGTGGACTGGGCTGCGGCGGCTGGCGCTCAATGACAAGAGCCCGATCGAAGAGCGAACGGCGAAGCTGCTCAAGCGCTCCCGTTCGCTGGCGCACGTTGATGACCCAGAGCGGGCTGACGCCTACTCGCGGATTCTGCGCGGTCAATCCGGATCGTACGGAGCCATGACGGAACGTGACCGGGTCTTCGCCGAAATGCTGTTCTTCAGCGTCTGGCCAGGCAACGAGAAGCAATTCACGTCATTCGAAGCGGGTCTTGCAGAGCTGCGTTCCGATCGACTGTTCGTCGACGAGAATCTCAACTTGCTGGAGGCAGCAAAGTCCGCCAGCCACGTGGGCAACAGTCCTGCGATCGAGAATCGCCTTCACCTCGTACTTTCCGTGCATGCTCGATATTCACGTGAAGAGATACTGCCGGCAATTCGCTACTCCCAGCTCGGCAGTCGGCGCCCGAACTCTATTCGCCAGGGTGTGGTTTACTCCAAGACCGAGCGGCTCGACGCGTTCATGGTGACCCTAATGAAGGCAGAGCACCAATACTCACCGACGACGATGTACAACGACTATGCGATCAGTCCGACACTTATGCACTGGGAATCGCAAGCGGGGACGCGCGAGGACAGCCCGACGGGCCAGCGATACATCAATCATGTGGCTGAAGATTCGGCGGTAGTCCTGTTCGTTCGCGAGGAGAAGGACGGACCGATTGGCACCAGTCCCTACGTCTGCATCGGTGGTGCAACTTACGTAGAGCACGAAGGCGAACTCCCCATGGCTATCAAGTGGAAACTCGATAAGGCGATGCCCACTACACTCTTCCAGGTTGCAGCAGCCGTCAGCTAATCGCCGGTTCCGCCGACTTGAGCAGCTATCGAACTTGGCGTGCAAAGCAGGCTTGGACCCGCTCAACGGCCGGACGGTCAGCTGGCGCCCAGTCCAACTCGTGGAGGTCGCCCGGTGCACGCCATTCTAGGGCGGCATGCTCGAGGAGTTCGGGCTCGCCCCTCTGCAGCGCGCAGTAGAACGTGCTTAGTGTCACGACGCCAAACTCGTACTCGTGTGTCGTCGTCTCGACTTCGTCGCCGACGTCAACGCGAATCCGAAGTTCTTCCGCAATCTCCCGCTCTAGTGCTGCTCGCGCAGTCTCACCCAGCTCGATCTTGCCGCCCGGGAATTCCCACATGCCGGCGAGCGAGCCGCGCTCGCCCCGTTGCGCGCACAGGATCTCCCCCTCCTTGACGATCACTGCACCGACGACGTTGATCTGCTTCTTCACGGACGCCTCCCCCGGTTGCCCTCCACCCTAGGCCGAGCGAGTGACCCGGTCTCGATACTGCGCGCTGCGCGCGCCCGCTCGACCACCGTCAAGAGCGTCACGCGACGTCACATGCTCGCGCTTGCAACGCATCCGCGAGACAATGTCTGATAGCCCGTCGTCGGTGACGGGCTGCACCAGACCACAGCCAGGGCGTCGGCCGCGCCCCTACTTGGAGTTCCATGATTTCGATCGAGCACGTCAGCCGCCGCTTCGGCGACGGCCCCGACGCCGTCGTCGCGCTCGACGACGTGTCGATCGAGGTGCCGCGCGGCTCGATCTTCGGCGTCGTCGGGCAGTCGGGCGCCGGCAAGTCGACGCTGCTGCGCACCGTCAACGCGCTCGAGCGGCCCGACTCGGGCCGGGTCGTCGTCGACGGCGTCGACGTGACCGCGCTCGAGGGCAAGGCGCTGCTCAAGGAGCGCCACCGCATCGGCATGGTGTTCCAGCACTTCAACCTTGTCGGCAACCGCAGCGTGGTGCAGAACGTCGAGTTCGCGCTCGAGGCGGTCGGCACGCCCAAGGCGCAGCGCCGCTCGAAGGCGCTCGAGATGCTCGACTTCGTCGGGCTCGCCCACCGCGCCGACGACCGCCCCGGCCAGCTCTCCGGCGGGCAGCGGCAGCGCGTCGGCATCGCCCGCGCGCTCGCCTCGAAGCCCGACGTGCTGCTCAGCGATGAGGCCACCAGCGCCCTCGACCCCGAGACCACCCGCTCGATCCTCGAGCTCATCCAGCGGCTCAGCCGCGAGCTCGGCCTCACCGTGCTGCTCATCACGCACGAGATGGAGGTCGTCAAGCGCATCTGCGACGCTGCCGCCCTCATGGAGACCGGCCGCGTCATCGAGCAGGGCTCGCTCGACGAGCTCATCCGCACGCCCGGCTCGCGCGTCGCCGCCGAGCTCTTCCCCGTCGGCGAAGCCCACTACATCCCGGGCCACCGCATCGTCGACATCACCTACCGGGGCCTGAGCGCCGACCGGCCGATCATCGCGCAGCTCACGCGCGAGTTCGGGCTCGACGTCTCCATCCTCGGCGCTGCACTCGAGACGCTGAACGGCCAGCAGGCCGGCCGCACCCGCCTCGCCGTGCCCGGCGACGCATCCGTCTCGTTCAAGGTGATCGACCGACTCACCGCACAGGGCGTCACCGCCTGGGAGGTGCACGCATGATCGACGTCAACTCGCCCGACTTCTGGCCGAAGCTGCTCGAGGTGATGCTCGAGGGCACGTGGGAGACCATCTACATGACGGCCATCGCCATGGCCATCACCTTCGTCGTCGGCCTGCCGCTGGGCATCGTCCTGGTCGGCACCGAGCAGGGGCGCTTCCTCGAGGCGCCGGCCGGGCAGCGCTGGCTCGGCACCGCCATCAACCGGGTGCTCGGCTTCGTCGTCAACCTGGGCCGCTCGGTGCCATTCATCGTGCTGATGATCGCGCTCATCCCCGTCACCCGCTGGCTGCTGGGCTCGTTCATCGGCACGGGCCCCGCGATCGTGCCGCTGACGCTCGTGGCGATCCCGTTCTTCGTGCGCGTGGTCGAGATCGCCGTGCGCGAGGTCGACCCGGGCCTGTTCGAGGCGGCCGACTCGCTCGGAGCCTCCCGCTGGCTGCTCGTCAAGCGCGTGTTGCTGCCGCAGGCGTGGCCGGCGATCCTGCTCGGCACCGCCACCACCATCACCTCGATCATCAACTTCTCGGCGATGGTCGGCGTGGTCGGCGGCGGCGGCCTCGGCAACGTCGCGCTGACCTACGGCATGCAGCGCTACAGCGTGCTGCACATCGTCTTCGTCGTCATCATCCTGTTCGTGCTCGTGCAGGCCATCCAGTGGCTGCTCACCCTCGCAGCCAAGCGCTTCGGCGCCGTGCCCACCAGGCGCGGCGGCAAGAAGGCGATGACGGATGCGCAGGCGCACCTCGATGCGGACGTCCCGAGCACGCGGTCCACGACCGTGCCGCAGAGCCCGCACTGAGCCAGCCCGGCGGCCCTGCTGCCGAGCACCCGAACCCGCGCCGGCGCGCCCAGGCCGCCGCAGCGCATCCGAACCCATCACCACCGAAGGAAGCACCATGACTTTCACCATCAAGCGTCGCGTCGCGACCACCATCGCCGCGGGCCTGACCGTCGCGGCCCTTGCCGCCTGCTCGGCGGGCGCGCCCGCCGAGGCGCCCGAGGACGGCTCGCTCGGCACCATCCGTGTCGGCGCCCTGCCGGTGCCGGCCGGCGACATGCTCACGTGGGTCGACGAGAACCTCGCCGAAGAGGCGGGCCTCGACATCGAGTGGGTCGAGTTCACCGACTACAACACGCCCAACCCGGCGCTCACCGACGGCTCGACCGAGGCGAACCTGTTCCAGAACACCACGTTCATGGAGACCTACAACTCGCAGGCCGGTGGCGAGCTGGTCTCGGTCGGCGACATCTACCTGCCGGCGGCCGCCTTCTACTCGGAGTCGATCGGCTCGCTCGAGGAGCTGCCCGAGGGCGCCTCGATCGCCATCCCCAACGACCCGACGAACGAGGCGCGCGCGCTCGAGATCCTCGCGGCCGAGGGCCTGATCGAGATCGCCGAGGGCACCACCAACCTCGACGGCATCACCTCGAACCCGCAGAACTTCGCGTTCACCGAGGTCGAGAACGCCACGCTGCCGCTGGCGATCCCCGACAACGACGCCGTCTTCGTCACCGCCTCGTTCGCGCTGCCGGCCGGTCTGACCGGTGAGCAGGCGATCCTGGTCGAGGGCAGCGACAGCGACTACTTCAACGCGCTCGTCACCACCCCCGAGCTCGAGGACGACCCGCGCGTGGCCGCGCTCTACGAGCTGCTCACCTCTGACGAGCTGCAGCAGTACCTGCTCGACACCTGGGGCGGGCTGATCGTGCCGATCGAGAACTGAGCGACTCCCCCGTCAGTTGAGGGTTTGCGTCCGAGTAGTGCTCAACTCGGACGCGGACCCTCAACTCGTCTTCGGCTCCATTGCTGCGGCGATCTGCGGCCGCGCGTCGCGCAGCATGCCGGCGACCACGAGCGCCGCGGAGCCGACGAGCACGAGCAGCCACAGGCCGAGCGCATACGAATTCGTCTCGGCGTGATACGTGGCGCCCATGACCAGCGGCGGGAAGTAGCCGCCCAGGCCGCCGGCCGCGGCCACGACGCCGGTGACGGCGCCCACCTTGTCGGGCGGGGTCGACGGGCCGATCCAGGCGAACACGGCGCCCATGCCGAGCCCCATCGCCGCCGCCATCAGGATGAACACCACTCCCGTGAGCACACCCTCGGGCGGCTGCTGGCCCACGACGTAGGCGGTCACAAGGATGCCGGCGAGCGAGATGAGCGCGACCACCTTCGGCCCGAACCGGTCTGCCAGCACACCGCCGATCGGGCGCGCGACCACGGCCGCCGCAGCGAACAGCGCGGTGCGCGTGCCGGCGCCGATCGGGTCGACCTCGTTGGGGTAGATCGTGATCAGGTACTTGGGCAGGTAGGTCGAGAACGCGACGAAGCCGCCGAACACGATCGCGTACAGGAACGACATCTTCCACGTGATGAGCAGCCCCAGTGCACCGACGACCTTGGGCACGAGCTTCTGGTGGCTCGAGGCCCACGCCGGCGACTCGCGCATGCCGAACCAGACCAGCAGCGCGAAGAGCACCATGACTGCGACGATCAGGAGGTGCGTCGGCCAGTAGCCGACCCATGCCACGAGCCGCGGCGTGAGGAACGCCGACACGGCGGTGCCGATCATGCCCATGCCGAACACGCCGGTCGCGAAGCCGCGTCGCTGCGGCGCGAACCAGGCGCTCGCGAACGGGATGCCGGCGGCGAAGATCGTGCCGGGGATGCCGAGGAGGAACGCCGCCACCAGCAGCAGCGGGTAGCTGCCGATGCTGCCTGCGAGGGCGACCAGCAGCACCGCCGGCACACCCAGCAGCAGCACCGCGCTGAACATGATGCGCCCGCCGAACCGGTCGGTCATCGCCCCGACGACGATGCGCCCGAGCGCGCCGACGAGCACGGGCATGGCGAGCAGGATCGACATCTGCCCCTGATCGAGTGCCATCGACTCGGCGTAGATGTTCTGCAGCGGCGCGATCGCCATCCACGCCCAGAAGCCCACGGTCGAGGCGAGCGTCGCGATGATGACCTGGGTCATGCCGCCGCGCAGGTTCGGTGCAGCAGCAGCTGTCTGCTCAGCAGGGGCGCTCGTCGACATCGTCGGCTCCGCTCGTAGGAACGTCGTAGGCGTCAGGCTCACGGTAGCCGTGCGAGTGCCCGGCTGTCACCCCTTGCGACCGGGCACGGTGACGAGGCGCGAGAGAATGGAGCGTGCTCGACCTCTCGCCCCGTGACGGCGCCGCCTCAGCGATCGCCGGCCCGCGCCAGCTCGCAGCCTCGGCGCCGATCCGCACGGCGGTCAGCGGCACGCAGATCGCCATCCCGATCCTGACCGTCGAGATCACCGGCGACCTGGCCCTCGGCGCGGCGCTCGTCGCCGTCGCGCTCGTGCCGAGCATCGTCGCCGCACCGCTCGCGGGCGCGCTGCTGGATCGCGCCCGCCGGCCGCGCGCCCTGCTGATCGCCGCCGCCGCCGGCATGGCCGTCGCCTACGGCATCGCCGCCGCCCTCGGACCCGTGCCGGTGTGGGCGGTGGCCGCAGCACTGGCCGTCAGCGGCCTACTCACACCCTTCGGCTTCGGTGGGCTGTCGAGCTTCGTCGCCCCACCGGGCTCGGATGCGCGACGCGCGTACGCGCTGGACGCGCTCAGCTACAACGTGGGCGGGGTTGCAGGACCGGCGATCGTCGCAGCCCTCGCGCCGACGCTCGGGGCGCGCTGGGCGCTCGCGGCGATGGCGGTGATCGCGCTCGTCTCGCTCGCCGCCTACCCGCTGCTGCCGATGCGCCCCCGCGACGCGAAGCATCCGGGACTCCTGCGATCGATGGGCGCAGGCATCACCGCGATGGTCGTCCACCGGCGACTTGCCGTCGTCACCATCTCTGGCACGCTCGCCGAGCTCGGCCGCGGCATCATGCCGATCGCCGCCATCGGCATCGCGCTGCTCGCCACCGGGGATGCGTCGCTGAGCGCCCTCATCGTCGCCGGCTACGCGGTCGGGGCGCTCATCGGCGCCGTGATCGAGCCGCTGCGCCGCCGCACGCTCTCGGCGCACGCGACGCTGGGCATCGGCTACGCACTCGTCGGCCTCGCCACGCTCGCCGCCGCGATCGATCTCGGCATCGGCTGGACGGTCGCGCTCATCGCGCTCTCCGGGCTGTGCAGCGCGGCACCGACCGCCGCGATGCTGCTGCTGCGGCGCGACGAGAGCCCCGCCGAGGTCGTCGCGCAGGTGTTCACCATGGGCGCCGCGCTGCGCACCACCGCGAGCGCCGCCGGCACCGCCCTCGCCGGCGCGCTGGCGGGGCTCGACCCGCTGCTGATGCTGGCGCTCTCGGGCGGCATCTGGCTGCTGAGTGCTGCGGCGATGCTCGCCTTCCCCCGCGGGCGCTGATCGCGCTCCGACGCGATTAGAGGCACAGCAGTGCGCGTCAAGCCGTCGCCTGGCCGCGCGCCTCTACCGCGGCTGCCGCACGGGCACGGGCACTGGCGATCAGCAGCAGCGTCACCGGCACCGAGAGCGTCAGGAAGCCGCTCGGGCCGACGATCCAGACGCATCCGAGTGCCCAGGCGCCCAGCGCGACGCCGACCCAGGCGGGCAGGACCCGGCCGCGGCGGCCCTCGCGCACGCGCGGTCGCGGCCCGGCTACTGCAGCTGCACGATCACCCAGAGCCTCGCTCCCGGCGGCCACATCAGCTGCGTCAGCGCAATGGCGGCGGGGCCTACGGCTCCTTGATCTCCGGGTTGCGGCGGGTGATCACCGCGCGCAGCACGATGACGCCGACGACCACCGCGACCACGAACAGCGCGACGACCCCGATCGGCACCATGAGGCTCCACAGGCCATCGGATGCGCTGGGCGTCGTCGCCGCGGAGACGAGCTGGAGCCAGGGCCAGGCGAGGGCGGTGCTGGGGATGTCGGCGGAGTCGGCGACCAGGGAGACGACGTGCGGGGCAGGGTGGAGAGCTATGCATCTCACGCTAGCCCATCGGGGTACACCTTTGGGGTACACGGCTCGTGCGACCGGCCGACGACCGACTGCATCGCCGACCGCCGTCGGGCTGCCGCTACGTGACGCGGCGGGCGATCGCCAGGCCGTCCCAGCCCTTCGCGCCCACCGTCTGCAGCGCGGTCGACTCGAGCCGCGCATCCGCCCCCATCGCCTCGAGCACCGCGCGGGAGCCCTGCGTCATCGACGACTCAGCGTGCGCGTGCACGACGTCGCCGGCGCGCACGACGTTGTCGACCACGATGAGCGCGCCCGGGCCGGTCAGCCGCATCGCGAAGTCGAGGTAGGCGAGGTTCGACTCCTTGTCGGCGTCGATGAAGACGAAGTCGAACGGATGCGCGGCCTCGTCGACGAGGCGCTGCAGGCTGTCGACGGCGCGGCCCACGCGGATCTCGACCCGCTCGCCCAGCCCCGCGTCGTCGAGGCTCTCGCGGGCAATCGCGGCATGGTCGGGCTCGAGCTCGAGCGTGACGACCTGCCCGCCCTCGCCGACGCCGCGCGCCAGGTGCAGGGTGGAGTAGCCGCCGAGCGTGCCGATCTCGAGGGCGCGGCGCGTGCCGGCGATGCGCGCGAGCAGCTCGAGCAGCCGAGCCTGCAGCGGCGACACCTCGATGTCGGGCAGTCCCTCGGAGTGCTGGCGGGCGCGGGTGCCGGCGGCGGCGCCATCCTCGACGCGCAGGGTGGCGGCGAGGTAGGCCTCGACCTCGCTCGCGGTGACCTCGGTGGGCTCGGCCATGGTGCCTCCTCGCTCGTGTCGCCAGTCTGCGGCACGGGCGCGGCGGGCGCCAGGGCTCACTCGTCGGCGGCCGCCACATCCCATTCGCGGCACTCTCGAAGCCGGTCGCGGTCGTGCCACGCGCACATGCTCGCTCCCTCTGGGAGCATGGCCACCATGGCCAACGAGCACATCATCGGACAGCGCGACGATCCCGGCATGCCCCGCTACGGGGGCATCGCGACGTTCGCGCTGCTGCCCCAGGCGCACGCGGTGGAGCACGCCGACATCGCCGTCGTGGGCATCCCCTTCGACTCGGGCACCAGCTTCCGGCCGGGCGCGCGCTTCGGCCCGGCGCATGTGCGCGAGCACTCGAGGCAGCTGCATCCGTATCACTTCATGCACGACGCCCACCCGTTCCGCGACCGCCAGGTCGTCGATGCGGGCGACTTCCGCGTCGGGCCGTATGACATCGAGGCCGCAGTGGCGTCGATCCATGCGCAGGCGAGGTCGCTCGGTGAGCAGGGCACCCGCATCATCGCCATCGGCGGCGACCACACGATCGCGCTGCCGCTGCTGCGGGCGGCGGCCGCGCAGCACGGGCCGCTCGCGGTGCTGCACTTCGATGCGCACCTCGACACGTGGGACACGCTGCACGGCGCCAGCATCTGGCACGGCTCACCCTTCCGCCGCGCCGCCGAGGAGGGGCTGCTCGACCTGGAGCACTGCCAGCACGTGGGCATCCGCGGCGGCGTCTACGACCCGAGCGAGCTCGAGGACGACGCGCAGGCGGGCTTCCGGATCATCACCAGCGAGGAGTTCGGCCGCCGCACTCCCGAGAGCATCGCCGAGCAGATCCGCGCTCGCCTCGGCTCTGGCCCCGTCTACATCTCGATCGACATCGACGTGCTCGACCCGGCGCACGCGCCCGGCACCGGCACGCCCGAGGTCGCGGGCATCAGCACCCGCGAGCTGTTCGCGGTGCTGCGGCTGCTGCGCGGGCTGCCGATCGTGGGCGGCGACGTGGTCGAGGTGCTGCCGGCGCACGACCACGCCGGCATCACCGGGCTCGCCGCGGCCCACACCGCGTGGGAGCTGCTGACGCTCATCGACCTGCCGGCGCGGGAGGGCGGCGCCGCCGGCTGACGCCGGGCCGCACCCGCCGCGCGCGGCTCAGCCGCTCTCGGCGGCGGTGCCGTGCGGCGTGCCGACCGGCTTCGACTCGGGTGAGCCGCGCTGGCGCAGGTAGATCGACAGCGCGATCATGCTGCCGACGGCGAGGAACTCCGACTGCCAGTTCTGCAGCGTGCGGTTCCAGAACTCGGCCGAGGCGACGTACTCGAGCCAGCCGATCGTCTGCTCGCCGTGCTGCAGCTGCTCGTCGTTGTAGACGGTGACGCCGGCCAGCGACTGCGCGAGCCACGAGAGCACGAAGATCACGCCCATGGTCAGCAGCAGCGAGTTCGAGAAGAGCACATGCCGCCAGCCGCGCACCTTCGCCCACTGCGGCGAATCGGCCTTGGCGAACTCGTGCACCTGTTGCTGCTCGTCGGTGCCGATGCCCTCTTCGCCGGGCTTCTTCGACTCCGGCGAGCCCTGCTGCACGAGCCAGATGGTGGCGAAGATGTAGAGGAAGAACTGCAGATACTCCGACTGCCAGTTCTCGGCCACGTCGACCAGGAACGACGACGAGGCGATGAAGTCGACGTAGCCGACCGTCGCGTCGCCGTGCGCGACCTGCTCGTCGTTGAAGACCGCCAGCCCGGCGAACGACTGGCCGAGCAGCGCCAGCAGGAAGATGGCGCCGAAGGCGATCGAGAGCCCGTGTCTGCGCATGCCCATCACCGCCCCACCAGCGGCAGCACGATCATGATCGTGAGGCCGATCGCGATGACGGTCAGGCAGACTGCGAACACCGCCCGGGTGCCGGGCGTGCCCCGCTCATCGTCACGCATGCTCGAAGCATGCTCCGCGTCCCTGAGATGGGGCTCAGAGCCGCGCCGCGGCCCCCGGGCGCGCATCAGCGCTGCGCTCCCCCGCGCGGCGGAGGCGACCCGACGCATCCGCCCGCCTCGTGACGGAGGCGCGCGCCGCCGCCGCGCGCATAGGCTCGAGCGCATGCCCGTGCGCCCTGCCCCCGACGCGCGATCGCTGCGCGCCGACGCGCTGCTCGCCGGCGTGCTCGCGCTGGTCGGCTGCCTGATGGTGGCGCTCACCGCGATGACCGGGATGCAGTTCGCCGACGTGCCCATCTGGCAGCCGATGCTCGCCGCCGTGGTGCTCGCCGCGCCGCTGATGCTGCGCCGGGTGCAGCCGGTGGCGGCCTCGATCGCGCAGGTGGTCATCTACATCGTCGCGGGCGAGCTGGGCGTGATCGAGATCTACGTCTCGCAGGTGGCGCTGTTCATGGGCTTCTACTCGATCGGCGCGTGGGACGCGAACCGCACGCGCGCGCTGTGGACGCGCGTGAGCATCGTCGTGGTGATGGCCGCGTGGCTCGCGTCGTCGGCGGTGCGCGGCTTCTTCGACCCGGAGACGGGCGAGCGCGGCGTCTCGGCGTTCTTCGCGCTGCTGATGATCCAGATCGTCATCAACATCGCCTACTTCGGCGGCGCCTGGATCTTCGGCGACCGCGCCTGGGCGAGCGCCCTCGAGCAGGAGCGCCTGGCCGCCGCCCACGCAGAGATCGAGGCGCAGCAGTCGCAGCTGGCCGAGCAGGCCGTCTCGCTCGAGCGGGTGCGCATCGCGCGCGAGCTGCACGACGTGGTCGCCCACCACGTCTCGGCGATGGGCGTGCAGGCCGGTGCCGCCCGGCGCGTGCTGACCACCGATGCGGACAAGGCGGCGGATGCGCTGCGGCACGTCGAGCAGTCGGCGCGCGACGCGATCGGGGAGCTCCGGTCGCTCGTGGTGACGCTGCGCTCCGACGAGGACGCCACCGCCTCGGCGCCGGATCTGGACGCGCTGCCGCCGCTGGTCGCCGCCGCCCAGGCGGCCGGCCAGCGCGTGACGCTGACCGAGATCGGCACGCCGCGCCCGGTCACCCCGATGGCCGGGCTGACCGCCTACCGCGTCGTGCAGGAGGCGCTCACCAACGCGCGCAAGCACGCCGGACCGATGGCGCAGGTCGACGTGCGGGTGCGCTACCTGGTGGACGAGCTCGAGGTGGAGGTCGCCGACGACGGGCACGGCTCCGGTGCCGGCGAGCACGGCGCGGGCGCCGGCCTGCTCGGCATGCGCGAACGCGTCTCCGCGCTCGGCGGCGAGCTCGAGCTCGGGCCGCGCTCGCGCGGCGGCTGGCTGGTGCGGGCGCGGGTGCCCTCGGCGGCAGCGCGGCCGAGCGACTGAGCGGTCACGGCCCGACCGCGCCGCCACCGCCCGACCACGCCGCCGCCGCCCGACCACGCCGTCGCCGCGCAGCTCAGCCGTCACGGCCGAACGCGAGTCAGCAGGTGGCGTAGCGCGTGGCGACCGCGTTGATCGTGGGCAGGCCGCCCAGCAGCAGCACCTCGGCGGGGTCGGCGGCGAGCATCGTGTCGAGCGTCACCTGCGGCACGCAGGACTGGCGCGTGAGCAGCATCGGCGCACCCTCGGCGCCGGCAGCGGCGGCGCCGCTGAGCGCATCGGCGAAGCCCTGCCCGCTGGCGACGTAGACGGTGCTCACCGCGCCGAACACGCCCCGCAGCTCCGCGGCGGTCGCGAAGCGGTTGGCACCGGCGTAGCGGCGCACCGTGATACCGCTGTCGCGAATGTCGGTGCCGAGCGGCCCCGACACCGAGGCGACGTCGCCGACGACCCCGACCCATCCGGCCCCCAGCGCCCCCAGGGTGGCGCGGGTGGCGTCATCGAGCGCGTCGGCGCTGCCGTCGAGCAGCAGCACCGGCCCGTCGAGGAAGGCGGCGGCGGGGCCGGCGGCGAGCGCGTCGGGGAACCGGGCGCCCGTGGCGACGAACACCGAGGCGGCGCCGGCGCCGAAGGCATGCTCGGCGATGAGCCGGCTGGTCTCGTAGCGGTTCACGCCGCCGAGCCGCAGCACCTCGCGCGCGGGGTCGAGCGCTCGCACGGCCGCCTCGACCTCTGCCGAGACGGACGGGGTGTCGCCGACGATGACGACCCGGGCGGGGGCGAGCCGGCTGATCTCGGCCAGCACCGCCTCCGGCGCGGTCGCGCGCGGCGTCAGCAGCACCGGCCCGCCCTGGTGCGCGGCGGCGGGCCCGGCGGCGAGGCCGTCGGGGAAGTCCTGGCCGCTGGCGAGGTAGACCACCGGCGCACCGCTCGGGTAGGCCCGCTGCGCGATCGCGACCGAGGTCTCGAAGCGGTTGCCGCCGGCCAGGCGCGAGGGCGTGGGCAGCGCGATGCCGGGGCCGGAGACGGTGGGGTCGCCGAACCAGTCGGTCCACATGCGCCAGAAGTTGCGGTTGCCGTAGGCGGAGCAGGAGTCGCCCTCGCCGTACAGGTTCGCGAGCGCCGCGGCGTTGGGCTGGTAGGGCGTGTAGTTGTAGAGGCCCGCGGTGGCGGCGTTGCGGATGAACACCGGGCTCGAGCCGCACGCGGTGTTCGGGTGGAACAGCACCTGGTTGGTCTCGCCCGCCTGGTGGTTGTAGTTCTGCGGCAGCGCCACATAGCGGTTGAACTGCCGGGCGGCGAAGTACAGCTGGTAGTAGAAGCCGCCGAACTCGCTGTTGCATGGCGCGGTGTCGGGGCAGGCGAAGCCGGTCGCGCGCGCGTACCGGACCGCGTTCGGAGCCGTGTGGGTGACGAGCGACTGCTCCTTCTGGAGCGTCACCAGCAGGACGCGCTGCGAGATGCCGCACGCGGCGCCGACGCGCGCGATGATGCTCGATGCCCGCTCGTTCGCGGTGGCGGGCAGCGCGCCGCAGTACCCATCGGCCGGGATCGCCGCCGTGCTCTGCCGGTACGTGTCGAGGCACGTGTAGCCCGCGCTGCAGCCGGGGTGCTGGGCGTCGATGAACGCCTGCACCTGCGCGGCGCTCATCGCGTCGCCGTCGTAGAACTGCTCGTCGGAGACGAGGTAGCCCGGGTCGAAGAGGGCGGCGTCGGCGGCGGCTGCCTGGCCGCTGATGCCGGCCGAGGGGATCACCGCCAGCAGCGAGGCGACGAGCGCGGTGAGCAGGGTGGCGACGACGAGACGAGAGCGCGAGCGCATCCTGCAACCATTCGATCGGGGCAACGGACGCGCTCAGCGTACGCGCTGCGGGGGCCGCGCGACCAGAGGCAGTTGTGCGGGCCGGCCGCCGCTAGCGTGGACGCGTGACGCGGATCCTGCTGGTGGACGATCAGGCGCTCGTGCGCGCAGGCTTCGAGACGATTCTCACGACCGAGCCGGGCTTCGAGGTCGTCGGGCAGGCGAGGGACGGCGCCGAGGGCGTGCGCCTCGCGGGCGAGCTCGCACCCGATGTCATCTGCATGGATGTGCAGATGCCGGTGATGGACGGGCTCGCGGCGACCCGGGAGATCGTCGCCGGCCCCTCACATGCGGCGGTGCTGATGCTCACGACCTTCGATCGCGAGGACTTCCTGTTCGAGGCGCTCTCGGCCGGCGCCTCCGGCTTCCTCCTGAAGACCGCCGAGCCCGAGCACCTCATCGACGCCGTGCACGCGCTCGCCCGCGGCGACGCGCTGCTCTCCCCCGAGGTGACGCGGCGCGTGATCGAGCGCTTCGCGGCCGCGCCCGGTGCCCACGGCGCCGATACCTCCGGCACCGGCACCCACCGCACCGGCATCCACAGCACCGCCAGCCACAGCACCGGCGTCGCGCCCGGGCCGGACGCAGCCGCCATCGCCCCCGCGCCCGACCCCGCCCTCGCGCAGCTCACCGAGCGGGAGCGCGAGACGCTGCTGCACCTCGCGCGCGGTCGCTCGAACGGCGAGATCGCGGCGCAGCTCTTCGTCGGCGAGGCGACGGTGAAGACGCACGTGTCGAACGTGCTGATGAAGCTCGGCATCCGCGACCGCATCCACGCCGTCATCTGGGCGTACGAGCACGGGGTGATCGCGCCCCACTCCTGATCTCAACGTGTCAGGTGCTCGTTCGGCGCACCCAGTGCGGCGAGTCGACAGCTGACACGTTGGATCTCTGGGTGCTCGCAGAAGCCGCGCGTCAGACGTCGGGCTCGTAGGCCAGCAGATCGCCCGGCTGGCACTCGAGCACCCGGCAGATCGCCTCGAGGGTGGTGAAGCGCACGGCCTTCGCGCGGCCGCTCTTGAGCACGTGCAGATTGGCGGGCGTGATGCCGATCTGCTCGGCCAGCTCAGCGACGCTCAGCTTGCGCTTGGCGAGCTCGACGTCGAGGTTGAGCACGATCGGCATCAGACCACCTCCGCCATCTCGGTCTCGAGCGCGGTCGCCTTCGCCAGCAGCCCTCGCATGACCACGAGCAGCAGCCCGATGCCGGCGGCGCCGAAGAAGCCCATGATGAGGAAGATGCCGACCACCGGCGGCATCGCGTTCGCGGCCATGAGGATCGCGAACGCGATCGCGAACAGCGCGGTCGCACCGATCGCGCTGCCGGTCATGACGTCGACGACGCGGAAGGCGCGGCGATCGAAGATGCGCTGCCGCGCGACCATCGACAGCAGCCGCCACATGCACACCAGCGCCAGCTGCGCGCAGAGGATGATCGCCCAGCAGCCGATGATGCCCGGCCAGCGCAGTCCCTCGGCCGCGGGCAGCTCGCGCACGGCCTCGGCGGCGAGCAGCGGCACGAAGAACACCTGGCCCGCGAGCGACAGCACGAGTGCCACGACGATGACGGTCTTCGCGCCGATGGTGGCGATGCGCTGCATGCGCCGCTCCTATCGTTGATCGATCTTTTACTATCGAAAAACGATACAGCGGGCGCGCGCCCGCGTCAACGCGGGCGCAACCGGTCAGGCTGCGGCACGAGTGCGTCCGGTCAGCCGCCGGCACCAGTGCGGGCGGCCATCCGCCGGTGCGAGTGCGACCGTTCAGGCGGCGGCGCGAGTGCGGCCGCTGAGCCGGCGCCCCTCGTGCACGGCCATCGCGACGAACACCAGCGCCCAGACCGCGAGCGCCACCCACAGCTCCGCGGCGCCGATCATGCCGACCACCGGCAGCTGATCGGCCTGGCCGAGGTAGATGCCGGCCACCGCATACATGCCGAGCGGGAAGACGATGCTCCACAGGGTGGCTTCGTACTCGAGCGGAACCTTGTGGTGCCAGTGCCGCCACCAGCCGGCCGCCACCAGTGGCGGGATCAGCCAGGTCGCGAACGCCCAGAAGGCGACCGAGACGCCCGAGATGAGGCCACGCGTGGCGGCGATCATGGGCGCGTCCGCCATCTCCAGGATGCGCGCGCCGGCCAGCACCGTGATCGCGCACGCCCCCATCGCCACCCAGTAGGGCGCGTTCAGGTCGACCGGCCGCAGCTCGTAGAGCATCATCCGCAGCGCCACCAGCACGCCGGCGAGCGCGTAGAGGAAGATGCCCACCGACCAGCTCACCACCGCCAGCACCGCGAGCCAGTCGGCCAGCTGCGGCCCCGCCGCCGGCTGCAGCGACGCCGACGCGACGGCGATCGACTGACTGGCGACCACCCAGATGAACCACGTGCCGTTGGCGAGCGCGACCACCGGCCGCTCGGTGCGCCCGAGCACCGCAGTCCACGGCACCACGTAGCCCAGCAGCAGCCAGGCCAGCAGCGCCATCACCAGCAGCGCGGCGGTCGCGGCCATCCAGCCCTCCAGCGCCAGCCGCACGCCCAGCACGTTGGTGCCGGCGACGAACGTGAAGAAGCCGAAGCCGCGGCGCGGGTCGTTGAACTCGTCGAAGAACTCGGCCCGGAAGGCGAGCAGCCGCCAGACGTGCAGCACCACCAGCAGCGCGTAAGCGATGCCGCAGATCCACGCGAGCACCATCGAGAGCACCTCGAAGCCCACCAGGTGCAGCCCGACCGAGATGATGCCGCTGCCCATCACGAGCGCGAAGTAGCCGGGCGCGAGATCGCGCACGATGCCGCGGATGCGTCCGGGCAGCCGGGTGCCCGGCTCCCCCGCGGCGGTGGTTGCCATGCTCGCGAGGCTAGCGCGCCACGGTCGGGGCCCGGCGGGACCGACTCAGCCGGCGCGCTCCGGCAGCAGCTCGGCGATCAAGGCCTCGACCCGCCCGCGGATCTCGTCTCGGATCTCGCGCACTGCCTCGATGCCCGCGCCGGCCGGGTCGTCGAGCTCCCAGTCCTCGTAGCGCTTGCCGGGGAAGATCGGGCACGCGTCACCGCAGCCCATCGTGACGACCGCGTCCGACGCACGCACCGCATCCGTCGTCAGCAGCTTCGGCGCGTTCGCCGCGATGTCGATGCCTTCCTCCCGCATCGCCTCGACGGCGACGGGGTTGACGCTCTCCTTCGGCGCGGAGCCTGCGGAGCGCACGTCGATGCGGTCGCCGGCGAGCGCCTGCAGATAGCCGGCGGCCATCTGCGAGCGGCCGGCGTTGTGCACGCACACGAACAGGACGGTGGGCTTCTGGTCGGGCATCGGCGCTCCTCGCGGCGGGTCGGTCGCTCCCGGCATCACCGGGAGCGACCCGGATGGTGTCAGCAGCAGCTCGTCGTGCAGCACTGCTCGTCGAGCTCGGGCGGGCAGCCCAGCTCTAAGCATGTCGCGTCGGCGTTCATCGTCTCACCTCCTCTCGCTTTGCATCGATGGTCATCGATATGCAGTCTGCTCGCAAGCATCGACGACTGTCAATGTTCGTGGCATGCTGGAGCCATGTCGACGCTCGAGCTGCTGCCGCTGCGCGATCTGCAGGCGTGCTGCTCGCCCGTCACAGGCGAGGTGATGAGCGCCGAGCACGCCGCGAGCCTGGCCCGCACGCTGAAGGCGCTCGCCGAGCCGGCGCGCCTGCGGCTGCTGTCGATGATCGCTGCCCACGAGGACGACGAGGCGTGCGTGTGCGATCTGACCGAGCCGCTCGGCCTCTCGCAGCCGACCGTCTCGCACCACCTGAAGGTGCTCGTCGACGCCGGATTCCTCACCCGCTCGAAGCGCGGCACCTGGGCGTACTACCGGCTGGTGCCGGAGTCGCTGGGGCAGGTCTCCGCGCTGCTGACCGAGGGCTGACGACCGCGTCCCGCGCGGCCGGCGGGTCGGTGGGCCTGTCCTGGTCATGGATCGCCGGGCAGCGATGTCGCCACCGAGTACGCCAGCCTGCTGTCCGTAGCTACCACCCGTTCGACGATCCCGAGATCGTCGCGGCGATGGCCGAGCACGGTGTCGCCCGTCGCTCCGGAGCCGGCACCGAGCACCTGCGGGAGATCGCGCCGCTGCTGGCGGTCGAGGGCTTCGACTTGGACAACCTGCCCGAGGACACCGACGTCGACGCGCTGAACGCGGCCTTGGCGCGCGCGAACGAGCGTCGCAACACGGAGCAGTTCGAGTAGGCGCCGCGCTACGTCGCTGGTGCGTCGCCCTGGGCGTAGGTGGGCCGCCGCGGCTGATACGCGCGGCGAGGAAGTACTGCTGCACCCGCGGATCGAGGTCGACGTAGCCGCCGCGCAGCCGGTTCATGGCGACGACGTACATCAGATCCTCCTCGCCGACGGCCATCACCCGCTGCTGCGTCATCGCGCCGATCAGTGCCAGGAACCCCAGGATCGCGAGCATCGCCGGCGAGAACCAGCCCTCGTAGCGCGAGGCCTGGCCGAGCAGCCCGATCGTCACGAGCCCGGCCGACACGAGCGTCAGGAAGATCGTGATGCGCGTGAGCACCTCGCTCTGGGCCGTGCCGCGAGCGGCGAGCATGCCCCAGTGCTCGGTGGCGAGGATCTGCGCCCGTCTGGCGAGCACAGCGTCGGACTCCGCCGCGCGTCGCGTGGTCGGATCGTCAACGCTGTCGGTGCCGGGCTGCAGCGCGGCATCGGCCGGGTCCTCGGCCATGGCTCATTGTCCACCCGCGCCCGGCACCTCACCAGTGCCGGTGTGGGCGGCCCGGGCTAGCGTGCATCCATGGAGCTCGACGTCGAGGTGCATCCCGCGACCGCCGATCGATTCGAGGCGGTGGGCGCGATCCTGGCGCCCAAGAGCGCCGACGGGAGGGCGTGCTGGTGCCTCAGCTACCGGCTCCCGAACGCCGAGTTCCGCGAGATGCACGGGCCTGCCGCGCTGGCTCGGCTGCGGCGCTTCGCCGACGAGGGCACCCCGCCCGGCGTCGTCGCCACCGTCGACGGCGAGCCCGCCGGCTGGTGCTCGGTCGCCCCGCGCACGAGTCATCACCGGCTCACGCACTCGCGCACGATCCCGGTGGTCGACGACGTGCCGGTGTGGAGCATCGTCTGCATCGTCGTGCGACCGCAGTTCCGGCGGCAGGGTATGGCGCGGCGCCTGCTCGAGGGCGCGATCGACTACGCGCGCGCCGCCGGTGCGCCCATGCTCGAGGCATACCCGGTCGACCCCGAGGGCGCACGCGTCAGCCCGGCGCTCGCGTACGTCGGCACCACCGGCCTGTTCGCGTCGGTCGGCTTCGAGCGCATCGTCGCGACCGACTCGAAGTCGGCCGGCCTGCAGCGCTGGCTCATGCGCCGCGAGCTGCCCTGACCAGCGCGCAGGGGTTGACGACCGTCAGGTCGAGGTGCAACATGTAGGCAGTTGCTTACGTAAGGAAGTGCCGACATGCCTATCGCGACCGACCCGCTCAGCCGCATCTTTTTCGCCCTCGCCGATCCCACCCGGCGCGCGATGCTCGAGCGGCTCTCTGCGGGCGCCGCGACGGTCGGCGAGCTCGCCGAGCCCTTCCCGATCAGTCGTCCGGCCGTCTCGCAGCACCTCGGCGTGCTCGAGGACGCCGGCCTGATCGAGCGCACCAGGCAGGGCCAGTGGCGCAGCTGCGCGCTGCGGCCGGAGGGCCTCGACGACGCAGAGCGCTGGGTCGCCGAGCACCGCACGGCATGGCAGTCGCGCTTCGACCGGCTCGACGACGCGCTCGCGAACCTCACGGGCGACCGCGGCGCCCCCGCCGGCACCACCGGGCCCGGGAGCGCGACAGCGACCGACGACGCAGACCAGGCCGACGCATCCGTCGGCGAGCAGAAGGAGGAGAGATGACGACGAAGCAGTTCACGATCACGCGCGAGTTCGATGCGCCGCGGGCGGCGCTCTGGCGGGCATGGACCGACCCCGCGATCGCGGCTCAGTGGTGGCACCCGCACGAGGTGGTCACGCCGCCGGAGTCGGTGCGCATCGACCTGCGCGTCGGTGGCACGTACGAGTACCTGATGGTCGATCCCGATGGCGGCCGGTGGCCGACCGGCGGCGAGTACCTCGAGGTGCGCGAGCCCGAGCGGCTGCGGTTCTCGTGGGCTGACCCGGGCGACGCGGTCGCCGATGCCATGCGCATCACCGTCGACCTGCGCGAGCTGCCCGGCGAGCGCTGCGAGATGACCTTCCACCTCGAGGGCGTCGACGAGGACCGCGTCAGCGAGCAGAGCGTCTCGACCGGCTGGGCCGAGGCGTTCGACGAGCTCGACGGCGTGCTCGTGCAGGCCTGACCGCGGCTGGGCCCTGACGCCGCCCGCAGCGCACGGGCGGCGTCAGGCGCGCGGCCGGCGGGTCAGCTCGAGCCGCACGAGCGGCAGCAGGTGCTTCGGCCACACGATCAGCGCGACCGCGTCGTCGAGCTCGACGCCGAGGCCCAGCACGTGCTCGTCGTCGATCGAGATCGCCGGCAGCGCTGCGCCGTCCACGATGACGGATGCCTCGGCCGCCTCGTGCGCGGACGGCGGGTCGACGAAGGTCCACGGCTCGTGCGGGTCGGGGCGGCGCTGCTCGCGGAACGTGTTGCCGATGACGTTGCGCATGTGCAGGGCGAGCCGCTCCGGCAGCGCCTGGCCGCCGCGCCCGGGCACCTGCGTCTGCACCGCCTCGTAGGCGACGGGGAACCGCAACCACCGTATCCACTCGACGGCCGAGGCCGGGAGCCTGGGCGAGGGATTCGCGAGCGCCGCCTCGAGCTCGGGCGTCAGGACGACGTGGTTGATCGGGTCGTCGAGGTCGTCGGGGTTCCAGAAGATCGCGTACATGATGGCCGCGGCCTGCGCGTCGACGACGCCGTCGCCGCTCGAGACGAACGTGTTCACCCCGATCTCGCGAATGCTCGGCTGCGGCACGAGTGTCGCCAGCAGCACGGGGAACGCGGCCCCGACCTCATCGAGCGACGGGATCTCGGGCAGCGGCCCGTCGGGCTCCCCGTGCCCCAAACTCCCCATCATGCTCCCCACCCTGCCGCGCCGGCCCGCGCGGCACCAGCACCGCATCCGCTCCCCCGCTCGGGGGAGGACGAAGTCCAGCCGCACGACGGAGGCGCGCGCCGCACGCGGATCCCTAGATTCGAAGCATGCTCTCCATCCACGCGATCAGTCGCTCCTTCAACGGGCACCGGGCGCTCACGGACGTCTCCTTCGACGTGCACGACGGCCTGATGACCGGCTTCGTCGGTGCCAACGGCGCCGGCAAGACCACCGCCATGCGCATCATCCTGGGCGTGCTCGCCGCCGACAGCGGCGAGGTGCGCGTCGACGGCCGCCCCATCACCGCCGACGACCGCGCCCAGTTCGGCTACATGCCAGAGGAGCGCGGCCTGTACCCGAAGATGAAGGTGCACGAGCAGCTCGTCTACCTCGCCCGACTGCACGGCATGACCACCGCCGCCGCCGGCACGCGCGCCGACGCGCTGCTCGAGCAGCTCGGCCTCGGCGAGCGCCGGCACGACACCCTCGAGTCGCTCAGCCTCGGCAACCAGCAGCGCGCGCAGATCGCCGCCGCCCTCGTGCACGAGCCCACCGCGCTGGTGCTCGACGAGCCCTTCTCGGGGCTCGACCCGATGGCCGTCGAGACCACCCTCGAGGTGCTGCGCGACGTCGCCCGCTCCGGCGCCCCGGTGCTCTTCTCGAGCCACCAGCTCGACGTCGTCGAGCGCCTCTGCGACTCGCTCGTCATCCTCGCCCACGGCGAGGTGCGAGCGGCCGGCACGCGCGAGCAGATCCGTGCCGCCCACACGCGCCCCGAGTGGGTGCTCGAGACCGATGACGCCGGTTTCGTGCGCGGCATCGGCGGCATCGAGGTGCTCGAGTTCGACGGCGGCCACGTGCGCTTCAGCGCGGCCAGCGACGGCGCGGCCGACCGCGTGCTGCGCGAGGCGATCGAGCGCGGCGCCGTGCGCAGCTTCACCCCCTCCATCCGCCCGCTGAACGAGATCTTCCAGGAGGTCGTGCGATGAGCGCCACCGCCGCACGCACCGGCAGCACCGCATCCGCCACCAACCACCGGGGCCGCACGGGCTTCTGGGCCGCGACCGGCATCGTCGCGCAGCGCGAGATCATGACCCGGCTGCGCTCGAAGTCGTTCATCATCTCGACCGCGATCATGCTCGCGCTCATCCTCGGCGGCGTCATCTTCGCGTCGGTCGGGCCCGCCCTGTTCGACGAGGACACCGCGGTCGCGACGGTCGCCGCCGTCGCACCCGCGCTGCAAGGGCTCAGCGGCCTCGACCTCAGCGTGCTCGGCACTGCGGATGCGGTGCGGCAAGCCGTGCAGTCGGGTGCGGTCGACGCCGGGGTCGTGCCGGGCAGCGGGCCCAGCGGGCTGCTGGTGCTGGCCGACCGCGAGGCGCCCTCGAGCCTCATCCAGATGCTCAGCGTCGCGCCCGAGCTCGAGCTGCTCGACGCGAACGCGCCCGACCCGATGCTCACCTACTACATCGGCATCGCATTCGGCATCGTCTTCTTCTCGTCGGCGATGACCTTCGGCACCACCATCGCGCAGTCGGTGGTGGAGGAGAAGCAGTCGCGCATCGTCGAGATCATGCTCGCCGCAGTGCCGGCACGCGCGATCCTGGCCGGCAAGGTGGTCGGCAACTCGGTGCTCGCCTTCGGGCAGATCCTGCTGATCGCTGCGGCGGTGATGATCGGCGGCGCCATCACCGGCTCGCAGCTGGTGCTCGACGGGCTGGGCATGCCGATCGTGTGGTTCGTGGTGCTGTTCACCGTGGGCTTCGTGATGCTCGCGGCGCTCTACGCCGCGGCTGCCGCGCTGGTCTCGCGGGCCGAGGATCTCGGCACGGCCACCAGCCCGGTGATGATGCTGATCATGATCCCGTACTTCGCGGTGATCATCTTCAACAACAGCCCGGTCGCGCTGCAGATCATGTCGTACGTGCCGTTCTCGGCGCCGGTGGCGGTGCCGATGCGGGTCTACCTGCAGTCGCAGGCGTGGTGGGAGCCGTTCCTGTCGCTGGCGATCCTCGCCGCCTTCACGGTGCTGGTGATCGCCTTCGCGGCGAAGGTGTACGAGCGCTCGCTGCTGAAGACCGGCTCGATGGTGAAGTGGAAGGACGCGCTCAAGGGCTGACCGTGCGCCGCGGCCAGGCACAGCGCAGGCCGCAGCGACTCGTCTCCAGGAAAGACAGGACCGGGTGGGCGGATCCTTCAGCGGATCGGCCCACCCGGTCACGGGTCGTGAAGGGAGCCGGGGCGAGACCCCGATGCCCCGAACTGGTCCTAGAGCGCCGAGACGATCCAGATGACCAGGGCGATGGCCGCCAGCACGCCCACAATGGTCCAGACAAGGCCGCTTCCACGCATGTTGACTCCTCCTGTGTGTAGTGGTCATCGCCACCATCGCGGCAGGGGTGCCGCGATGGCCAGCGATCGACCTGACTGCAGGTAACCAGGCTCTCCTGAACCTTTGGTGGGTAACCGGTGCTGCAGGCGTTCTGCGCGCACCGCAACATTCAGCGCACCGCTGGAGGCCTGCAGGCTCTGGCTGGTGACTGCGGCTATCGGCGGGCCGCCGGCTCGACCTGCCGGGCGAGCACCTCGATCAGCAGGCGCTCGGCGAACTCGGGCGGCAGCTGCTCGAGCAGGGCCATGAGCGGCGCCATCCGCGCCGGCAGCGTCTTGCCGTCGCCCGGCCGGCCGACGCCGAAGCGCCGCAGCAGGGCCTGCGCCCGCTGGGCCGTCAGCTCGCGGCGGAAGGCGCCCGTCAGCCGCAGCGCCCGCACCGCCAGCCGCATATCGGCCGGCGCCCTGCCCCGCACGTCGTCGGCGGCGCGCGTCAGCGCCTCGGTGAGCTCCGGCAGCCGCTGCTCGGTCACGGGCGTGATCGTCAGGTGCGTCGTGGGTGGCAGGCGGGTGCCGTCCGGCTGCTCGAAGCCCGGTTGCAGCTGCAGCGTGAAGCCGAGCTGCGCGACGCGATCGGCCCAGCGATGCGGGTCGACGCGTGCTCGCTTCGGCACTGCGAGGTCGGTGGCGACTGCCAGCAGCGGCCCGGTGGGCTCGCCCACGACGCGCAGCCCGGTGACGCCGTCGATGCCCGCGCGCAGCTGCTCGGTCGAGCGGCGGCACGAGGCGACCAGCCCGGCGAAGCCGTCGTCGCCCAGGTGCTGCACGATCGCCCACGCGGCCGCGAGCGCCGTGGCCGACTTCGAGCCCAGCAGCGTCGGGTTGACCACCGGGTAGCCCGGCCACCGGACGGTGGCGAAGTACTGGCGGCGCTGGCGGTCGCGATCGCGCTGCAGCAGCACGGATGCGCCCTTGGGCGCGTAGCCGTACTTGTGCAGGTCGGCGGAGATGCTCGTCACCCCTGCGGCCGCGAGATCCCACGCGGGCACCCCGCCCCACCAGGGCAGCGCGAAGCCGCCGATGCACGCGTCGACGTGGCACGGGATGCCGGCATCCGCCGCTGCCGCGGCGACCTCGGCGATCGGATCGAGCATGCCGAAGGGGTAGCCGGGGGCCGAGACGACCACGAGCGCGACGTCGGCGCCGAAGCGGGCGATGATGTCGGCGGCCGCCACGACGCCGTCGGCGTCCACCGGAACGAGGTCGAGGTCGAGGCCGAAGTATGCCGCTGCCTTGTGGAACGCGGCGTGCACGGTGACCGGCGCGACGATGCGCGCCCGCGAGGCCGGCGGCTGCGCGGCTCGGGCGGCCCAGCCGTCCCGCGCGGTCTTGACCGCCAGCATGCAGCTCTCGGTGCCGCCGCTGGTGACGGTGCCGACCGTGGTCTCGTCGCCGTGCAGCATCCGCGTGGCGAAGCCGACCAGCTCGCGCTCGAGCACCGCGACCGAGGGGAAGACCGTCGGGTCGAGCCCGTTCACCGGCTGCATCAGCCGCATCGCCTGGCCCGCGAGCTCGTCGAGCTCGGCCAGCCCGGGGTCGTAGACGTACGACAGCACCCGCCCGCCGTGGGTGGCGGCATCGGCGGCGCGCAACTGCGCCAGCCGCTCGAGGATCGCGGTCGACCGGTCGCTCAGCCGCACCACCTCAGGCGCCCGCCGCTGCGGCATCCGCCGGCTCGATGTCCGCGCGGCGCAGCCGGTAGCGGCGCAGCGTGAACAGGCTGAGCAGCATCGCGATGGCCGGCACGACGCTGAAGCTCAGCACGATGCCGATCACCGCGGCGCCGGACTGCTCGACCACCGCGGCGCCGACCGACTCCCGGTAGCCGGTGACGGCGAGCACCACGGTCAGCGCCGTCGCGCCGAAGGCCATCCCGGTCGTCTCGCCCGCCGTCCACAGGCCGCCGAAGGTGCCGGCGCGACCCTCGCCGTGGCGGGCGGCGTCGTCGGAGATCACATCGGGCAGCATCGCCAGCGGCAGCGACTGCATGCCCGCGTAGGCCGCGCCGGCGACCGCGACGGGCAGGTACGCCCAGGGCCCCGGGGCCCACAGCAGCAGCACCAGCGAGGCCGCCGCGACGAGGAAGACGGCGCTGGCGATGCGGAAGCCGCGCTCCTTGCCGATCCGCTTCGCGACCAGGCCCCAGACGGGCGCCAGCAGCAGGGCGGGCGCGATGAGCGCGACGAACAGCAGCGTCACGGCGGTCTGGTCCTGCAGCACCCAGGTGGCGACGTACTGGGCCCCGGCGAGCATCATGCCGGTCGCGAGCCCCTGCAGCATGTAGGTCGCCAGCAGCGCACGGAACGGCTGGCTGCATCTCAGCGCCCGGATGCCGCTGCGGTAGTGCTGCGCGAGCGCGACCGGCGGCGCTGCCGCAGTCGCGGCCGGGCCCCGCGGCGCGACCGTCGACGACAGCAGCAGCGCGACACCGAGCACGACCGCCGCGACGATCGCCATGACGAGGTAGCCGCGGTGCGGGTCAGCCGGGAAGAAGTCGCGCAGCAGCGGCCCGCCGGCGCCGAACAGCAGGATGGCGATCGCCAGCACCACCACGCGCCAGGTGAGCAGCCGCGTGCGCTCGTCGTAGCGGGCGGTGAGCTCGGCGGGCAGCGCGATGTAGGGCACCTGGAACAGGCTGAACGCGGTCGCGCAGAGGATGAACGCGAGCGCGACCCAGGCGGCGGATGCCCCAGCCCCGAGGCCCGGGACGACCGCGAAAGTCAGCACGAAGCACAGCGGCAGCGCGACGCCGCCCAGCAGCATGGAGCGCCGGCGCGAGCCGTCACGCTGCAGGGCGCGGTCGCTGAACCCGCCGATGACGGGGTCGACCACCACATCCCAGACCTTCGCGAGCGTGAGGATGACGCCGGCGATCAGTGCCGAGACGCCGAGCGTGTCGGTGAGGTAGTAGACCAGCACCAGGCCGGGGAGCGTCGAGAAGCCGCCGGTGCCGAGCGAGCCGATGGCGTAGCGCCAGATCGTCGATCGCGGCAGCGGCGCGGCCGGCACGGCGGCATCGCTCGACGTGCTCATCGATCGAGCCCGACGATCGCCCGCAGCCACAGCACTGCCATGGCCCGATCCTATGCGGATGCGCGACACGCGCTTGACAGGTTGGTGGGTTGCGTGGTTCATTAGTCGAGTAATGAACCAACGGAGCGAGATGCGCAGCTCGCCCCAGACCCCAAGGAGGCAGTGATGCTCGATGAGAGCAAGCCGCTGTTCCAAGCAGTCGCTGAGCAGATCGAGGACGGGATCCTCGACGGCACCTACGCCGAGGACGACCCGGTGCCCTCGACCAACCAGCTGGCTGCGTTCCTCCGCATCAACCCCGCCACCGCCGGCAAGGGCCTCGGGCTCCTCGTCGACGCGGAGGTGCTCATCAAGAGGAGAGGGATCGGCATGTTCGTCGCCCCCGGCGCCCGCGAGGCGCTCCGTCACCGCCGCAAGTTCGCGTTCGAAGACCAGTACATCGCACCGCTGCTCCGCGAGGCAGCCCAGCTCGGCATCACGCCGGAGGAGCTCGCGGGCATGATCACGAAGGAAGTCGTCCGATGACCGCCATCCACACCCGCGGCCTCACCAAGCGCTACCCGGAGGTCGCCGCCCTCGACGGCGTCACCGTGCGCCTCGATGAGAACCGCATCCACGGCCTGCTGGGCCGCAACGGCGCCGGCAAGACGACCCTCATGCAGCTGCTCACCGGCCAGGTCTTCGCGACCTCGGGCGAGATGCAGGTGCTGGGCGGCACGCCGGTCGAAAACGTCGAGGTGCTCTCGCAGACCGTCTTCATCCAGGAGAGCCAGAAGTACCCCGACACCTTCCGTGCCGTCGACGTGCTGCGCATCGCCGCCGGCGCCTACCCCAACTGGGATCAGGCCTACGCCGACCGGCTGGTCGAGCAGTACCGACTGCCGACCAAGCGCCTCATCAAGAAGCTCTCCCGCGGCCAGCTCTCGGCCATCGGCATCGTCATCGGGCTCGCCTCGCGGGCGCCGCTGACCTTCTTCGACGAGCCCTACCTGGGCCTCGACGCGGTCGCCCGGCAGATGTTCTTCGACGACCTGCTCGCCGACTACACCGCGCACCCGCGCACGATCGTGCTCTCGACCCACCACATCGACGAGGTCGCGAACCTGCTCGAGCACGTCGTCATCCTCGATCAGGGCAAGGTGCTGCTCGAGGCCGACACCGACGACCTGCACGACGCAGCCATCACCGTGTCCGGGAAGGCGACGGCAGTGGATGCGTTCCTGTCGGGCCGCGAGGTGCTCGACCGCAAGGCGCTGGGCACGCTGGCCACCGCCACCTTCACCCCCCGCGACGGCGACGAGCTCGCCGCTCGCGAGGCCGGCCTGGATCTCTCCCCGGTCTCCCTGCAGGCGCTCTTCGTGCACCTGACCACCGCCAACGCGGCCTCGGCCGCCGAGGCGACCGACATCCGCCGCGCGTCCGACCGCGCGATCGTCTGAGAGGAGTCGTCATGCGCATCCGCAACGTCGTCCAGCTCCACACCGTCAACAAGCTGCAGGCCTTCGGCTGGCCGCTCATCATCATGAGCCTGTCGCTCACCCTCGTGCTCGTCATCGGCGCGCTCATCGTGAACGTCGGCGGCGCCGGGGCCCGCGAGGGCATGAACCAGGGCATGCAGTACAGCGGCGCGATCTTCGCGCTGCTGGGGCCGCTGATCGGCTTCGGCTTCACGGCGATGGGGCAGTACTTCCCGCTCGCGCTGGGCTTCGGCCTCACCCGCCGCGAGTTCGCGGCCGGCACCCTGCTGGTCTTCCTCGGCAACGCGCTGTTCTACGCCGTGATCGTCACGATCGGCAAGGTGATCGAGGTCGCCACCGGCGGCTTCGGCCTGAGCGTGCGCTTCTTCGACGTGGTCTACACGGGCCTGGGCGAGTGGTGGCAGACGCTCATCCAGACCTTCCTGCTGATCTTCATGGTGATGCTCGTGGGCGCCGCGATCACCACCGCGTTCCACCGCTGGGGGCAGTCGTTCCTGTGGATCTTCTGGATCGCGCTGGCGCTGCTCATCCTGCCGGTGGTGGCCGGCTTCCTGCTCTCGGAGGACTTCCGCGCCTTCGCCGGCCAGGTCGGCGCCATGGGGTGGGTGCCGTGGATGGGCGTCATCCTGGGCTTCGCCGTGGTGGGCGGCGGTACCTGGCTCGCACTCGTGCGCCGCGCCCAGGCCCGGTAGCCCGCCTGCGGCACCCGCCGCATCCGCCACCACGACCAGCGGCGGCCGCCCCTCTCGGGCGGCCGCCGCTGTCGTGCTGCCGTCAGCGCTCTGCGTCGCGCTCGTCGCCGTGCGCCGAGGCGCCGGTGCCGCGCTCGGGCGACTCCGAGGGGCCCGCCGACTCCGGCGCTCCGCCAAGACCCTCGCGGGGCGATTCGGCCTCGCGCACCGCCGAGCCGCTCGCTGCCGACGAGCCCAGTCCGTCGACCGGCGAGTCGGCCTCGTGCACGGGCGCGCCGCCGGCGGCGGATGCGCCGAGGCCCTCGGCAGGCGACGAGCGGATGTGCTCCTGCACCTGCGGGTCATCGACCTCACCGTCGGGGTGCACCGGCCGGGCGCTCTCGGGTGCCTCGTCCTCGTGCTCGCCGGGCTCTGATGTGTGGTGGTTCATCTGCTCCTCCGCTCCTGCGCGATGCGCGCACGCCGTCGTGCCTGTGCCGTCATCCTGCCCGGGGCGCGCCAACTACTCCACCCTGGATCTCCTGGGAATCGGCGCACCGAGCGCGCCGGCCCCGCGATCAGGAGCCCGCGCCCTCGACCGGTGAGCCGCTGCCGGCGACCGGATCGCCCGCGGCGCCGTCCACCGGCTCGGAGGCGCCCTGCGGGGAGGCGCCGTCGAGCGCATCGGTGGCGTCCTGCGCCTCGGCGGCGATCTGCTCGGCGCCGCCGTCGTGCTCGGCGCCGGTGGTGCCGCCGTGCTGCGGGCTGCCCTCCGGGACGCCGACGTCGTCGACCGGCTCGTCGACCTGGCCGTCGGGATGCACGGGCCGCGCGTGCTCGGGCACGGCGGCCTCCTCGAAGTCGTGCGAAGTGTCGGACATCTGCTCCTCCGATCGTCTCGCGGTGGGCACCGGTGGGCGCCGCTGGCTCCGCGGGGTCTCCCCACTCGCATTGTGGCGCGCCTCGTCGCCCAGCTGTACCCCGCACTTCTGCGACGCGCATCGTCGGCGGCCGCGCTCGTCTGCGAGGATCGTCGGGTGCAGACGCTCCACGACCCGGCCATCCGCGGCTTCGCCTCCGACAACTACTCCGGCGTGCACCCCGAGGTGCTCGCGGCCATCGCCGCCGCCAACGAGGGCCACCAGACCGCCTACGGCGCCGACGACTACACCGCCCGCCTGCAGCAGGTGGTGCACGGCCACTTCGGCGAGCAGGCCGAGGCGTTCCCGGTCTTCAACGGCACGGGCGCGAACGTCGTTGCGCTGCAGTCGCTGCTGCCCCGCTGGGGCGCCGTGGTCGCGGCGAAGAGCGCCCACATCAACGTCGACGAAGGCGGCGCGCCCGAGCGGGTCGGCGGCATGAAGCTGCTCACGGTGCCAACACCCGACGGCAAGCTCACCCCCGAGCTGATCGACCAGGAGGCCTGGGGCTACGGCGACGAGCACCGAGCGCAGCCGCTCGCGGTCTCCATCACGCAGTCGACCGAGCTCGGCACCCTCTACACAGCGGAGGAGATCCGCGCGATCGCCGACCACGCGCACGCCAAGGGCATGCTGCTGCACGTCGACGGCGCCCGGCTCTCGAACGCGGCGGTCTCGCTCGGCCAGCCGTTCCGCGCGTTCACGACGGATGCGGGGGTCGACATCCTCTCGCTCGGCGGCACGAAGAACGGGGCGATGGGCGCCGAGGCCGTCGTCGTCCTCTCGGAGGGCGCCGGCGACGGCCTCGTCTACCTGCGCAAGCTGAACATGCAGCTGGCGTCGAAGATGCGCTTCATCTCGGCGCAGCTGATCGCGCTGTTCGAGGGTGAGCTGTGGCGCGAGAACGCCAGCCACGCCAACGCGATGGCGGCGCGGCTGCGCGCCGCGGTCGAGCCCCTCGAGGGCGTCGGCTTCGCCTACCCGACGCAGTCGAACGGCGTCTTCGCCCGACTGCCCGAAGGCGTGGCCGACCGCGTCCGTGACGCCTTCTTCTTCTACGACTGGGACGCATCCGCCCGGGAAGTGCGATGGATGTGCACCTGGGACACCACGGAGGGCGACGTGGATGCGTTCGCCGCCGCCGTGCGGGAGGCGGTCGGCGCGCCGCAGCTCGCCGAGTAGCCCCCAGCCGCCCAGATCGACACGCTTGCCAATCTGGCAACTCATGCATAGACTTGCCGGCATGGAAAACAACTTCGGTTCGGGCGAGCGCGATGACTCGGGGGCGCGGCTCACGGCCGACGATGCGCGCGCCGCCCTCGAGGGACTCGACGGCGACGGCGCCGCGCTCGCTGAGCGCATCGTGACGCCGGCCTGGTACCACCCGATCCTCGGCGGTCTGGTCGCGGCGATCGTCGTCGCGACGGCACTGCCGGGCGCCGCCTCCCCGATCCTGCTGGCACTGGGCCTGATCGGCATGGTGCTGCTCGCGCTCGCGTACCGGCGGCGCTACGGCGTGCTCACGACGCAGCCCGCCGGTCCGCGCAGCCGACGACTGCTGGCGGCTGCCGTGGCGGTGCTGATGGCTGGCATGGCCGGCAGCTGGTCGTGAAGCTCGCCGAGCTGCCGGTGTGGTGGATGCTTGCGCCGGCGCTGCTCGCGATGGTGCTGACCGTGGTGCTCGGGCGGCGCTACGACGCGGCCCTCCGCGGCGAGATCCGCGGAGACGGCGCGCGGGCATGAGAGCCAAGGCTGCGCCCGCGTTCAGCGAGGTGATCCACTCCCCCGTCCGGCTGCGCATCTGCGGGCTGCTGCGACGCGGGACCGAGCTCGAGTTCGCGGTGCTGCGCGACACCCTGGGCGTCGCCGATGCGAACCTGTCGAAGAACCTCAAGGTGCTCTCCGATGCAGGGCTCGTGGAGGTGCGCAAGGAGCGCTCCCCGAGCCGTGACGACGCCCGGCGGCTCACCTGGGTCGCCCTCACCCCATCCGGAGCGTCGGCCGTCGAGGGTCACCTGGCGGCGCTCACGCAGATCGCAGACGGCGCGACCACCGACGGCTGAGGATGCGGCCGCGTCGGCGGCCCGTGGGACGCTGTCCGCATGGCGACCAAGCGCGCGAACGCGGAGACCCGACCGGGCACGCCCGGCGGCAGCGCCGACCGCCCCGCAGTCTTCTTCCGCGACGCCGACGAGTTCCGGGCATGGCTCGAGGTCAACCACGACAGCGCGAGCGAGCTCTGGATGGGCCTCAACGCCAAGCACGTCGAGCCGCGCGGCCTCACCTGGGCCGAGGCGGTGCCCGAGGCGCTCTGCTTCGGCTGGATCGACTCGCTCTCGCAGAAGATCGACGACCACAGCCGCCGCCAGCGCTGGACGCCCCGCAAGCGCACCTCGGTCTGGTCGGCCGTGAACATCGCCCACGTCAAGCGCTTGACGGATGAGGGGCGGATGCGGCCGGCCGGCCTGGCCGCGTTCGAGGCGCGACCCGCCGGCACCGGCGCCGGCTACTCGTACGAGACCGCGCCGACGGCGCTGCCGCCCGAGCTGCAGCGGCACGTCGAGGCGTCGCCGTCGGCGCAGGCGTTCCTCGCCGAGGCCACGGCGAGCTACCGCAGGGCGGCCATCAGCTGGGTGCTGGGCGCCAAGCGCGAGACCACCCGCGAGCAGCGTGCGAAGCAGCTCGCCGACGACTCAGCCGCCGGCCGCCTCATCCCGCCGCAGCGCTACGGCGAGACGCCGAAGTGGGTGGAGCGCGCCGCCGTAGCCGCTGCACGAGCGCGCTGAGCTACCGCGCGAGGTGGCGTGCCAGGTTCGCGAGCGACGAACCGAGCCCGAGCTCGTGATCCGACTGCGAGATGCCGGCCGGCACATCCGTCGCGGCAACCGTCACGCGGGTGCCAGCCTCGACCGGCTCGAGCCGCCACGTCATGCGCATCTCGCCGCGGAAGCGCTCCTCGCCCGAATCGAACGTCACCGTCTGCTCGACCCGCGAGCCGGGCACGAGCTCGACGAACCGCACCTGCGAGACGTCGGTCGTGGCATCGGTCTTCGTGTCGGCCGGATCGGCGAAGCGCAACACGGCGCGGAACCCGCCGCCCTCGCGCGCATCCATGTGCTCGATCGTGCCGGTCGCGCCTTCCGGCGGCAGCCACGCCGCGAGCGCGACGGGGTCGAGCAGCGCCTCGTAGACCACCTCCGGCGCCGCGTCGATCACGGTCGACGCCCGGTCGACGCGACCCGTCTCGCGCGTCGATGCCCGCTGCGCGTCGCCGCTCGCGACCGCCCGCACCATGGCGGCCAGCCCCAGGGCGAGGTCGTCGAAGGTGAGCGCCTCGCCGTCGTGCGTGAGGGCGGATGCGTCCCTCGACGCATCCGTGCCCGTCTCGGTCGCGAGAGCCGAGCGCGCGGCAGGGGCATCGGTCTCCGCGCCGACCGTGGCGGTGCCGCTCGAGCGCACCGCGGGCACGTGCACGAAGCCGCCGGGGATCGGGGCGCCGTCGCGCCGCAGCCCCGCGACCAGGTAGGCGACGTGGTTGCAGAGGAACCGGCCGGCATCCTCGCTGGCATCGGCGGGCAGGCCGACGGCGAGCACCGCGCTCGCGAGCGCATCGGCGTCGAACGCCGACTCGCGTCGCGCCGGGCCTTCCGGGTCGATCACGGTGCCGCGCGGCTGGTCGCCGCCGTTGTCGGGGATGCGCGCGTCATCCGCGTTCACCGCCCATCGCTCCGGCGTGATCGCCGATCGGCTGCCGGCCTCCCCGACCGCCAGCACCGCATCCGGAGCGTGCTCGTCGACGAGCGCCGTCAGCGCCGGTCCGGCGGCGGCGAACGCGACCGGGAGCACGCCCGTGACCAGCTCGACGCCTGCCTGCGGGTCGGCCGCCCACGCATCCGCAAGCCGCCGCACCGCTTCGTGGCTGGCATTCTCGGGATCCCCGCCGAACGGCTCGAAGCCGGTCACCAGCATCTTCATGCGCTCCATCCTGCACCCGCGCGATCACAGGCGCCTGCGAGGCGGCAAGATGGTCGCGTGACAGTGGCAGGCTTCGACATCGGTGGCACCAAGATCGCCGGGGTGGCCCTCGCCGCGCCCAGCGCCGGCGCCGACCGCCACACGCTCGCCGACGTGCTCGTGCGCAGCCACCGGCCGCACAGCATCCACGGGCCGGAGTCGCTCGTCGACGCCGTCGCGGCCAACGTGCGCGAGCTCGGCGAGCAGCTCGCCGCCGACGGCCACCCGCCGATCAGCGCGGTCGGGCTCGCGCTCGCCGCGTGGATGACGCGCGATCGGGAGACGGTCATCTGGGCCGCGCACCTGGGCGTGCGGAACGCGCCCGTGAAGGCCATGCTCGAGCAGCGACTCGGGCTGCCGATCGTGCTCGACAACGATGCCGACGGCTACCTGCTCGGCGAGGACGCCATGGGTGCGGCGGCGGATGCGTCCACGTCGATCCTGATCGCGCTCGGCACCGGGGTCGGGGGCGCGTACGTCGCCGACGGGCGGCCGCTCATCGGCGCCAACGGGCTGGGCGCCGAGCTCGGCCACGTCACCATCGACGAGGAGGGTCCGCGCTGCTCGTGCGAGGCCTACGGCTGCCTGGAGGCGTTCGCGGGCGGCAATGCGCTCGCGCGCGAAGCCGCGGGGGTGCCGGCCGCGGTGGCGCTCGCGCGGGGGGCCGCGGGGGTGGCGGCCGCGGTGGCGCTGGCCAAGGAGGCCGCCGCAGCGTCAGCGCCGGCGGCGCCCGCGACCGACGTCGCTCCGCGAGCCGAGCACCTCGCGGCTGCCGCCCGCGCGGGCGATGCAGCGGCGATCGGCGTGATGGAGGGTGCGGGTCGGGCGGTCGCGGCCGGGCTGCGGCGCCTGCTGCCGGCGTTCGACCCAGAGGTCGTCGTGCTGGGCGGCACCGTGATGCTCTCCTGCGCCGACCTGCTGCTGCCGGTGATCGAGCGCGAGCTCGCCGAGCACGCGCCGCTGCAGGGCGTGCCGCAGCCGCGGCGGCTGGTGCTCGCGCAGCTCGGCGGCCACGCGGCCGCGATCGGCGCGGCGGTGCTCGCCGCGCGCTGACCCGCGCCCGATCATCGCCACTCCAGGGGAAGTGGGTCGCTATCGGTCGTATCGCGCCGGCGGACGCGACGATTGGTGACCCATTTTCATGGAGCGGACGCCTCGCGCAGCGCGACGGGCGCGGCAACGCGAGAGCGCCGCCCCGGCGTACCGGAACGGCGCTCTCGAAAGGCGGGGCGGGATTCAGCCCTGGGCGCGGCGGGGTGCGCGGCGCTCGCCGCCCGAGCGACCGCCGGAGCGGCCGCCGGCGTCGCCGCCCTGCATCGAGCCGCCGCCGGTCGAGGACCAGGCGACAGCCGAGCCGCCGCGCGGCGCGGCACCGCGGCCGCCCTGGCGCGCGGGCTGACCCGAGCGGGCGCCGCCCTGGCCGCGCGAGGCACCGCCGCGACCGCGACCGCCCTCGGACTGCTGTCCGCGGCCACCGGCCCCGCCGCCCTGCTTGGCCTCGGGGCGACCCGAGCGGTCGCGACGGGGACGCTCGGCGCGAGCCGAGTCACCGGCGCCGTGGGCGCCCGAGCCGGCCACGCCATCACGGGCGCTGCGCTTGCGGCGCGCGTTCGCGCCGGTGGACTTGCCGCCGCCTCGCGGCTGCGGCAGCTCGTTGCCCGAGCCGGGGCCGCCGGGCACCGGAGCCACGTGGGGCGCGTACGGTCCGACCAGCACATCGACCGCATCCGAGGAGGCGACGACGATCTGCGGCTGCACCTTGATGTCGGCCTTGCGCAGCAGCGTCATCGTGTCGCGGCGCTGCGCGGGCAGCATGACCGTCGCGACGTCGCCGTCCGAGCCGGCACGAGCCGTGCGGCCCGAGCGGTGCAGGTAGGCCTTGTGCTCCATGGGCGGGTCGACGTGCACCACGAGCTGGACGTCATCGACGTGCACGCCGCGAGCGGCGACATCCGTCGCCACCAGCACGCGCACGGTGCCGTCGGAGAACTGCGCCAGGTTGCGGTCGCGGGCGTTCTGCGACAGGTTGCCGTGCAGGTCGACGGCAGGGATGCCGGATGCGGTGAGGTGCTTCGCGAGCTTCTTCGCCTGGTGCTTGGTGCGGGTGAAGAGGATGCGGCGGCCCATGCCCGACGCCAGGCGGCGAACGAGCAGGTTCTTGTCGTCGGGGGCGACCTCGAAGACGTGGTGCGTCATCGCCGCGACGGGCGAGTTGGCCTCGTCGACCGAGTGCATGACCTCGTTGGTGAGGAAGCGCTTGACGAGCTTGTCCACGCCGTTGTCGAGCGTGGCCGAGAACAGCAGGCGCTGGCCGGACGAGGGGGTCTTGTCGAGGATCTTCGTGACCACCGGCAGGAAGCCGAGGTCGGCCATGTGGTCGGCCTCGTCGATGACGGTCATCTCGATCGCCTGCAGCGAGGCGATGCCCTGCTTCATGAGGTCCTCGAGGCGGCCGGGGCAGGCGACGACGATGTCGACGCCGTTGCGGAGCGCGGTCTCCTGCGGGCGCTGCGAGACGCCGCCGAAGATGGTGGTGACGGTGAGGCCGGCGGCCTTGGCCAGCGGCGCGATCTCGGTCGCGATCTGGGTGGCGAGCTCGCGCGTCGGCGCGAGCACCAGGCCCAGCGGCAGGCCCTTGCGGCGGCCGCCGCCGGCGAGCTCGCCGGAGAGGCGCGCGACCAGCGGGATGGAGAAGGCGAGGGTCTTGCCCGAGCCGGTCTTGCCACGGCCCAGCACGTCGCGGCCTGCGAGCGTGTCGGGCAGGGTGTCGGCCTGGATGGGGAACGGGGTCTCGCGGTTCGCCTCGCGCAGCGCGGCGACCAGCTTGGCGGGAACGCCCAGCTGGGCGAAGGTCGTGGTGACCTCGGGGGTGGTGATGGTGTCAGTCAAGGTTGCTCTTTCTGTGAGCGTGCGCGCGCATCCGGGTCCGCACACTCGTGCGGGCGGGCCGGTGCTGGCCACGGGATGGGTGGATGCGTCGACGCAGTTTCGGCGAGCGCGGCGGAGGCCGCGATCGTTCGCCGTGGAAGGTTCATCGACGCCCGGAGATTCCGGACGGAGAGAGGAGCGTTCAACGACGCAGGCGAGCTGGCTTCTACGCCCTGCTCACACAGTGACCCCAGCCTAGCAGGAGGGGTCTGACATCACCTAGCGATCGGTCTCGACCGCTGCTTGGTGCGCGCCGCGGTTCCCGCAACGACTTGCCGCTTCGAGCCGCCGCGGACGGCGATGCGGCACCGCTGCCGGGCCGTGCCGTTCAGGCGGAGGGGTTAGCGTCGGCGGCGACGGAAGGACGAACCCCATGGCGACAGCTGCGACCCCCGACGGCACGGCGCTCCTGCGCGACGACACGCTCGCGTTCCTCAGCAAGGGCTACGGCTTCGGCCGCCACATCTGGCGCCGCGCCCGCAGCGCGACCTCGCGCGCGGTGCCGCTGCGGCTGCTGGGCGGCGACTCGCTGCTGGTGCGCGGCGCCGAGGGCGTCGAGCTCTTCTACGACCAGGGGCGGATGCGTCGGCACGGTGCGATGCCCGCGTTCATCCAGGAGACGCTCTTCGGGCACGCCTCGGTGCACTCGCTCGACGGCGCGGAGCACCGCCACCGCAAGGCGACCTTCCTCGAGGTCGCCTACGAGGACGAGCAGGTGGCGCGGCTGCTGCCCCACCTGGAGCGCGAGTGGCGGGCAGAGCTGGACGCGTGGGTCGCCGGCGGCGAGCGCTCGGCGTACGACGCGGCGGTCGGTGCGCTCGGCCGCGCGATCATGCGCTGGGCGGGGCTGCCCGGCACGGCGGCGGCGAAGACCCGCTGGGCCGCTCGCGAGGCGCAGATCGTCGACGGCTTCGGCGTGCCCTACTCGCCCGAGTTCCTGCTGGCGGGGCTCAACCGGCTGTGGTGCGACCGGCACGCGAAGGAGCTGATCGAGGCGGTGCGGGCCGGCACGCTCGAGGCCACCGAGGGCACCGCCCTGCACGCCTGGGCGTGGCACCGCGACGCCGACGGCGCGCTGCTCGAGGCGAAGCTCGCCGGCGTCGAGCTGCAGAACGTGCTGCGGCCGACGATCGCCGTCTCCCGCTTCGTCGCCTTCGCGGCCAAGCAGCTGCACGAGCGACCGGAGTGGCGCGAGCGCATCGCCGCCGAGACGGCGGGGCGCGGCGCCCTCACCGAGGGGCCGCTCGCGACCGCCTTCGCGCAGGAGCTGCGCCGCACCGCGCCCTTCGTGCCGATGCTGCCCGCGCAGGCGACCGTCGACGTCGAGCTCGACGGCGAGCGCGCGAAGGCCGGCGACCGCGTGCTGCTCGACATCCTCGGCACGAACACCGACGCCGAGTCGTGGGAGCGTGCGCACGAGTTCGACCCGGAGCGCTTCGTCGGCCGTGACGACTGGGAGTCGATCGCGGCCTTCATCCCGCACGGCGGCGGCGACCCGGCGACGGGCCACCGCTGCCCGGGCGAGAAGCTCGCCATCGCCGGGCTCGCCGCGGCGGTCGCGGCCCTCAGCGACCCGCGCGTGACCATCCTCGGCGAGGGCCTCGAGGTGAACCGGCGCCGCCTGCCCACCAAGCCCGCGTCGGGCGGTCTCGTGCGCAGCGCATCCGCCCCCTCCTCCGCCGCGCGCTGCCCGTTCCACTGAGGCGCGGTCGCGAAGATTCCCGCCCCGCATCCAGCCCGCGGCGATAGCGTGGAATGACGACGAGGAGGTCGACATGCAGCACGATCCCCGCAGCGGCGCCCGCGAGCGCGGGCCGATCATGCACCGCACCGCGCCCGAGGCGGCGCCCATGGTGGCGGGGCGGGCGACCGGCTGGGGCTCCCGCCGCAACGCCGCCGTCGGCATCGGGATGCTCGTGCTCGGCCTCATCGCCGCGCTCGCGGCGCTCATCGCGCTCGGCACCCGCATCTTCCCGGCGTTCGTGGCCGCGCGCGAGACCGGCGGCGACGCGGCGACCTACTTCTTCATGGGCACCGCCGGTTCGGTCGGCGAGCTCGTGCTGGTGATCGCCCTCATCGTGCTCGTGCCGGTCGCGGTGGTCGTCGCCTGGCTGGGCTACCGCCGGGTGACCGACGACGGGCCCTCACTCGCCGGCGTGCACCAGGCGAACTCGCCCAACGCCGTCCTCAACAACATCGGCGCCGGCAGCGGCTACTGACGGCGGCGCGAACGCGCGGCGTCAGCTGCGCGGCGCGCTCGGCAGCGTCAGGATCTCGGCGCCGTCCTCGGTGATCGCGATCGTGTGCTCGGTGTGCGCGGTGCGGCAGCCGGTGGCGCTGCGCAGCGTCCAGCCGTCCTCGTCGGTGACGAGCTCGGCCGTGTCGGCCATCACCCACGGCTCGATCGCCAGCAGCATGCCGGTGCGCAGCTCGTAGCCGCGCGAGGGCCGGCCGTCGTTCGGGATGGGCGGCTCCTGGTGCATGACCGTGCCGATGCCGTGGCCGCCGAAGTCGGTGTTGACCCGGTAGCCGGCCTCGCGCAGCACGGTGCCGATCGCGTGCGAGATGTCCCCCGTGCGCCCGCGCGGCCTGGCTGCCGCGATGCCGGCGGCGAGCGCGCGCTCGGTCGCGTCGATGAGCGCGAGGCTCTCGGCGTCTGCCGACCCTGCAGCCCCCTCGCCCCCGACGACGAAGCTGATGGCCGCATCCGCTGCAATGCCGTCGAGCAGCACCGCGAGGTCGAGGCTCAGCAGGTCGCCGTCGACCAGCCGGTAGTCGTAGGGCTTGCCGTGCAGCACCCCGTCGTTCACGCCCGTGCAGATGGCGTGGCCGAAGGGACCGTCGGCCCACACGGGCGCGTAGTCGATGTAGCAGGAGGTGGCGCCTGCCTCGTCGATGAGCTGCCGCGTCCAGCGATCGATCTCGAGCAGATTCGTGCCGGCGACGCTGCGCTGCTTCAGGGTCTGCAGGATGCCGCCGACGAGCGCACCCGTCGCGCGCCCGCGCTGCACCTCGGCCGGGCTCAGGATCTCGATCATGCCTCCATCCTGGCGCAGGCCGCCGGGCTCATCACCGCCGGGCGAAGACGCTGCCGCTCGCCAGCCCGGTCTCGAGCCCCTCGAGCGTGCGGCCGCGCGTCTCGGGCAGTTGCGTCGCCACGAACACGAGCGCGAGCGCGCCGACCGCGGCGAACAGGAAGAAGGTGCCGGTGATGCCGGTCGCCTCGACGAGCGTCGGGAACCACAGCGCCAGCGCGCCGTTCGCCACCCAGTTCGCGAAGGCCGCGATGCCGATGCCGAGCCCGCGCATCCGCAGGGGGAAGATCTCGGACAGGTAGACCCACGTCGCCACGTTGAGGAACGTCTGCATCGAGCCGACGAATGCCACGACGAGCGCCAGGATGACGAAGGGGCGGATGGGGTGCCCTGGCTCGAGCGCGATGGACGCGACGCCGATGAGCACGTGGCACACCGTGGTGAGGCCGAAGCCGAGCAGGAACGTCGTGCGGCGGTCGACGCGATCCATCATCCACAGCGCGATGAAGCCACCCAGCACGGCGATGACGCCGGGCGCGATGTTGGCGATCAGCGCCGCCTGCTCGTCGAAGCCCGACTCGACCAGCACGCTCTGGCCGTAGTACATGATCGAGTTGATGCCGGTGAGCTGCTGCGCGACGCCCACGCCGATGCCGACCAGCAGCATGCGCCGCAGCCAGCGGCTGCGCAGCACCGCCGACAGCGCCAGTCGCTCGTGGCGGTCGCCGGCGACGAGCTCGATCTGCGCCAGCTCGGCGACTGCCCGATCCTCTGCGCGCACCGTGCGCAGCACCGCGAGCGCCTCCTCGCGGCGGCCGTGGCGGACGAGCCAGCGCGGGGACTCGGGCATCCGCAGCATGCCGGCGAACAGGGCGATCGCCGGCAGCGCGCACACCGCGAACATGATGCGCCACACGCCGTCGAGGTGGCCGAGCGCGATGCCGAGGATCGCGTTGACGATGAACGCCGCGAGCTGGCCGCCGACGACGGCGACCTCGTTGCGGCCCGAGATCGAGCCGCGGATCTCGTACGGCGCCAGCTCCGCCAGGTAGACCGGCACCACCGTCGAGGCGCCGCCGACGGCGAGGCCCAGCAGCACGCGACCGATCACGAGCACCGCGAACCCGGGCGCGAGCACCAGCACGAGCGTGCCGACGAAGAACAGCACGGCCAGCGCGACGAGCATCGTGCGGCGACCGAACGCATCCGACAGCCTGCCGCCCGCGAGCGCCCCGATCGCGGCGGCGAACACGAGCGAGCTGGTCACGATGCCCTGCGTGAGGGCCTCGAGGCCGAGCTCTGCGCTCAGCGGCCGCAGCGCACCGTTGATGACGCCGGTGTCGTAGCCGAACAGCAGCCCGCCGAAGCATGCGACGAGCGAGATGACCCCGAGCCGCGCGCGGTGCGGGCCGGGCGTCAGCGGGGGCAGGGCGGAGGCCATCGTCTTCCTCCCGCGGTGTCCGTCAGTCTGGCAATCGTCATGTCCGCGATCACGGACATCCGCTCAGCGTATGTCTCTCCAGAGCCCGCATCTGGATCATGGCCTGCGTCAGCAGCCGTCCGTACGATCAGACCATGGCGCTTGACATGGCAGAGATCGAGCAGGCGCTGCCCTCGCTCGCCCCCGATACCCGAGCAGCTGTCATCGAGCGCGGGCTGCTCAGCCTCGAGGATGTCGACGACGCGCCGGAGGCCGAGATCGCTGAGGCCGGGCGCGTCGAGCTCCACCGCCGTGTCGAAGTCCATCTGCATGGCGCCACCGAGCTCATCGATGCGGACGAGCGATTCGCGCAGCGCAGAGCGAGGCTCAGCGCGCGCAGGGCGTGACACTGCGTCGGCGCGGGCCACTGCGCGGGCCGCTCGGCGCCGGCCGAGGATCGTGCCGCTTGCGACCGCTCAACTGCCGCGCGCGGAACGCCGCGAGCCGGTGCGCAATCGAGTGACGGATCCCTCAGAGGCCACGCAGGTGCGCCCGCAGCTGCTCTACGACGAACGCGTGGTCCTCGAGCTGCGGGAGCCCGGAGACCCCGACAGCGCCCACGACGCCGAGGCCGTGCACGGTGATCGGCAGCACCCCACCGTTGCCGGCGATCTCGCGCGGATCGAGTCGTGCATCCGACTCGAAACTGCCCCCGCGAGCACGGAACTGCTCACCGACGCCCAACGACGAGCGGTGGTACTGCAGCGTGGCGCGCGTCTTGCGCTCCAGCCACGCGTCGTTGTCGGGCGTCGCCCCCTCCAGCGCGGTGTGGAAGAGCCGCTGGCCCGCGAAGACGATGCCGATCACGATCGGCAGTCCGCGCTCGAGTGCAGCGGTGCGCAGCCTGCTGCCGAGCATCCAGGCGTCGTCGCGCGTGAAGGCGTCGAACACGAGCTCGCGCTCTTCAGCCTGCACCTGTGCGAAGAGCTCGGGGGTGCCGAGCGGCGGCATGCTCACAGCGCTCACCCCTCCGACGAGGCGGCCCAGATGTTGAGGCCACCGTCCTGCGCGTGCTCGTCGATCTCGGCGAGTTCAGCGTCGGTGAGCGGCGTGCTCTGCAAGCAGCGCACCGTGTCGTCGAGCTGCTCGGGTCGACTCGCGCCGATGAGTGCGGAGGTGATGCGCTCATCGCGCAGCACCCACGTCAGAGCCAGCTGCGCGAGCGTCTGGCCGCGTCGCTCAGCGATCGCGTTGAGCGCTCGCACGCGCTCGAGGTTCTCATCGCTCAGCATGCCGTCGCGCAGCGTCTTGCCCTGGGTCGCGCGCGAACCCTCGGGCACACCATCGAGGTACTTGTTCGTCAGCAGCCCCTGTGCCAGGCCGGAGAACGCGATCACCCCGACGCCCTCGGCCGCAGTCGTCTCGAGCAGCGAGGGCTCACCCTCCTCGATCCAGCGGTTGAGCATCGAGTAGGAGGGCTGGTGGATGAGCAGCGGCGTGCCCAGACGGCGCATCTCGGCGGCGATCTGCCGCGTGCGCTCAGCGGAGTAGGAGGAGATGCCGATGTAGCGGGCGCGACCGGAGCGCACTGCCTCGTCGAGCGCAGACGCGGTCTCCTCGATGGGCGTCTCAGGATCGAAGCGGTGGCTATAGAAGATGTCGACGTAATCGAGCCGCAGGCTCTCGAGCGAGATATCGAGACTGTCGAGCAGCGTCTTGCGGCCGCCGCCTGTGCCATTGGGGCCAGGCACGAAGGGATAGCCGGCCTTCGACGAGATGATCAGCTGCTGTCGCAGGCCGGCGAAGTCCTCGGCGAGGATGCGCCCGACATTCTTCTCCGTCGACCCGGCGGGCGGGCCGTAGCCGTTGGCGAGGTCGAAGTGCGTGATGCCCAGGTCGAAGGCATGCCGCAGTAGCTCGCGCTGCCGCTGCAATGGGGTGTCGTCGCCGAAGTTGTGCCAGGTGCCGAGCGAGATGGCGGGCAGCTTGAGCCCGCTGGTGCCGACGCGGCGATACTGCATGCGGTCGAAGCGGTCCTCTGCGGGCGCGTATACGGGCTGGATCTGGGCGGGCATGGGTCTCCTTAGTGGGTGACGACTGATGCGTCGCGGTCGGTCAGTGCTGCGAGCAGCGGCAGCTGCTCTTCGTCATCGAGAGCGGAGCCGACGGCGACGACGGCGGCTCCGGCAGCGAGGAAGGAGCGCGCGTTGCGGGCATTGATCCCGCCGGTGGCGACGAATCGCACCGTCGGGAAGGGGCCGCGCATCGCGGTGATCCATTCGGCGCCCAGCACCGAGGCCGGAAACGCCTTGACCACGTCGATGCCGAGTTCGAGGGCGATCTGCACATCGGTGCCGCTCGCGACTCCTGGCAGATGCGGCATACCGTTCGCGAGGCTGGCCGACGCGACGTCGGCCCTCATCCCGGGCGCGACGGTGAACGACGCCCCGAGCGCGGCCGCGCGCTCGACGCGCTCGATCGAGGTCACGGTACCCGCACCTACGGTCTTGTCACGCCGCGCACCGGCCTCGACGGCAGCGGTGAGGGCAGCGACACCGAGCTCATCCTGGATCGGCACCTCCACGGTCTCGATGCCCAGCTCCCACGCTCGCGTTGCCAGCGCGACCGTCTGCTCCGGGCTGTAGCCGCGAAGGATCGCCATCACTGGGCTGCGCGTGAACGACGCCTCGAACCACTCGCTCATGGTCTCCATCCGATGCTCTTCGAGATTCCCTCGCACACCTGTGCGAGCCGGGGAAGCAGGCCCTCGAGCTCGTCGAGCTCCGCCTGTGCGCGCAGCGCCGTGATCGAGACGGCCGCGATGACCTTGCTGTCGGGGCCTCGAACGGGCATCGCCACGCAGTTGATGAAATCCTCGAACTCGCCGTCGTCGCTCGCCCAGCCGCGCTGGCGGACCGCGGCGAGATCGTCGTCGAAGTCACCGCGCGACGTGAGCGTCGTCGAGGTGAAGCGCTCGAACGCATACCCGTCGAGCATCCGCTCGAGCACCTCTGCGTCGACGTGCGCGAGGATCGCCTTGGCGACCCCCGAGGTGTGGAGCCTCACCGGCTGCCCGATCTGCGAGTACATGCGCACCGTGCCTGGCTGGTCGATCTTGTCGGCGTAGACGATGCGATCGTCCTCGAGCACAGCGAGGTGCACGGTGTGACCGCACTCGGCGCCGAGCTCCGCGATGCGGGGTCGCGCGAGGTCGCGCAGTTCGAACTGCTCCGACGCGAGGCTGGCGAACCAGGTGAGGCGATAGCCCACACCGTAGGTGCCGTCCGGTCGGCGGCGCACCAGGCCGCTCTCGCCGAGGGTGCCGAGGATGCGAAGCGCGGTCGACCGGTGGACACCCAGGACCTCGGCAACCTCGGACTGAGTCCTTGGCCGGATGCTGACGAGCTCGAGCACCGTGGCGGCGCGCTGGATGGTCTGTGACATGGCGTCAGGATCCCATCGCGACGGTGATGGGCACGGCAGCGCGGGGGACGAAGTCCTGCGTGCTGCTGAGCGCGCGAGCCGCAATGTCGTGGCCCTCCTGCAGCCGCCCGGCCGCATCGGCGCCGCGCAGCAGTGCGCCGAGATAGCCCGCCGTGAACGCATCGCCGGCGCCGACGACTTCGACCACATCCACCACGTGGGCGGGCACGAAGGTCTGTGAGCCGTCGGCATCCAGCTCGATGGCACCGATCGGGCCGTCCTTGACGACGAGCGTCCCCCGCAGCCCCAGCAGCCGAGCCACCGGCGCGGCCTCGCCGGTGCCCCACAACGACTCCGCCTCGTCTCGACCGACGAACACGAGATCGGCTCGGCTGGCGAATCGTCCCAGCACGGGTGCAGCTTTGGCGGCGCTCCAGAGGCCCGGACGGTGATTGACATCGAACGAGACGAAGATGCCGCGCTGCGTCGCAACATCGAACGTGGCCTCGAGCAGCGCGGCGCAGCTCACCGACAGCCCTGCCGTGATGCCCGAGACATGGATGATCGCGACGTCGTCGAGATCGAGGCCATCCAGCAGGTCGGGCCCCATCCGAGACGCCGCCGAGCCAGAGCGGTAGTAGTGCACTGCCGTCCCGTCGCCGCCCGGATCCTTGAAGTAGACACCGGTCGGCTCGCCCTCGACCAGCACCGTCGATGACACATCGACACCGTGGGCTTCGACCTCGTCGAGCAGTCGTTGGCCGAGCGGGTCGTCGCCGAGCCTGCTCGTCCAGGAGGCTCGGTGGCCGGCATCAGCGAGGTAGAGGGCAACGGTCGATTCGGCGCCGCCGACCCGGATCGCGAACCCTTCGGCAGTCCGCAGCGGCTCTGCGGTGACGGGCGTCACCAACGCCATGCTCTCCCCGATGCACAGCACCCGGTCACGATCAGCGGGGGGCAGCAGCGTCGGCACGGGGCTTCGACCTTCTCTTCAGGGTGCGGAGCACGGCGGGCGCGATGAGCGCGAACACGCTCAGCGCGATGAGCGATGCGGCGATCGGGCTCTGGAAGGCCGCGAACGGGCCGTCGATGAGCAGACCTCGACGGAGGTTGCTCTCAGCGAGCGGTCCCAGGATGAGCCCGAGCACCAGGGGGCCTGCGGGGAAGCCCCACCGCTTCATGCCGAGGCCCACGATGCCGAACACGAGCATCACGATCACATCGAAGACGCTGTTCTGCACCGCATAGGTGCCCACCATGCAGAAGGTGATGATGACGACGGCGAGGGCGTTGAGCGGCAGTTTGAGCAGCTTCACGACGCCCTGCATGCGCACCAGCGCGAGCCCCAGTGCGGCGAGGGTCGCGACGATCATGATGCCCGAGATGCTGAACACCAGGTCGGGGTTCTCCACGAACAGCGACGGCCCGGGCTGGAGCCCCCAGACGATCATCGAGCCGAGCATCACCGCCATGACCGAGTCGCCGGGGACTCCCAGCGCCAGGGTCGTCGTGACCGAGCCGCCCATGGTTGCGGTGCTGGCGCTGTCGGGCGCGGCGAGACCCTCCAGTGAGCCCTTGCCGAACCGTTCCGGGTGCTGGGACGCCCTGCGCGCCTGATCCCAGGCGATGATGCCGGCGATGTCGCCGCCCGCAGCGGGCACGACGCCGACGACCGCGCCGATGCCGGTGCCGATCGCCGTCGGCTTGACGAGGGTGCGCCGCTCGGCACGATCCGGCCACCAGCGCCCGAGCTGCTCGATCGGCGACGCCGTCCCGCCGCGGCGCGCCTCGATGATCTGATTGAAGATCTCGGCGAGCCCGAACACGCCGATGATCACGGCGATGAACGGGAGGCCGGACGTGAGTTCCGGCAAACCGAAGGTGAACCGGTGATCGCCGGTGATCGGGTCGCGCCCGACAGCGCCGAGCAGCAGCCCGACGGCGCCGGCAGCGAGCCCCTTCGCGATCCGTCCGTTCGAGACGCCGACCATCATCGTCATGCCGAACACGACGAGCGCGAAGAGCTCGATCGGGCCGAAGCTCAGCGCGATCCGAGCGATCGGCTGCGCAAGGAACACGAGGATGAGGATGCTGGCGAGCGAGCCGACGGCAGAGACGAGCGCAGAGCTGGTGAGTGCGACACCTGCACGGCCCGCCTTCGCGAGCGGGAACCCGTCGAACGTCGTCGCGATGGATGCGGGTGTGCCAGGAGTGTTCACGAGGATGGCCGGCACACGGTCGCCGAACTGTGCCGCGACATAGATCGACAGCAGCACCGCGAGTCCCTGGATCGGCTCCAGGGTGAGGGTGAAGCCAGTTGCAAGCGCGACGGCCATTGTGGCGGTGATGCCGGGCACGGCACCCACGAGGGTGCCGAGCAGCGTGCCGATGATCAGGCACAGCAACACCGTCGGATCGAGGAGGGCGCCGACGCCAGCGATGACGTCGCTCACAGCGGAACCCGCAGGAGCAGCCCGAACACGCCGTAGAGCGCGCCGGTCACCACGACGGGGACCAGTACGAGCGATCGCCAGCCCCGTCCGCCGAGCAGCGTCATGATGCCCAGCACCAGCAGCGGGGTGACGACGAGGAAGTGCGCGAACCGCCACGCGATGCCGTAGACCACGATGAGCCCAAGGATCGCGAGGAGCTGCCAGATGCCGGTCGCACCCGGTTCCTCGCAGTCGCGGACCGGAGGTCGAAGAGCGCCGACGATCGCGACGGCGAGTCCGAGCAGGGTGATCGCGCCCCCGATGAGGCTCGGCCACCAACGGCTGCCGAACTCACTGTTGGCCGCCTCGGCCGGGAGTTGCTGTGCGAGCAGGAGCACCGTGGCGCCGACCGCCACGACCCCGGCGCCGATCAGGATCTCGCGCAGCCTGGTCGACTGCGCGGGCTGATCCGGTGCCTGCTCTAGATCATTCACCTCTGTCGCCTGCACGGTGCGCTCTTCGACCATCGCGGTCATCGTCCGGCGAGCAGCGTGCCGAAGCGCTCATGCTCGGCGCTGACGAAGGCGGTGGTCTCTTCGGCGCCGAGGAAGAGCGGGATGTTGCCGCTGGATTCGATGAACTCGATGTACGCGGCGGATTCCGCGGCGACCTGCAGAGCATCCTCCAGCGTGGAGCGCACTGCGGCGTCAAGGCCTACCGGTGCCGCGACGACGGCCCAGCTGCCGATGACGACGTCGAAGCCTTGCTCCGTCGCTGTCGGGACGCCGTCGAGGGCTGGCGCCGGCTCCTCAGTGAAGACCGCGAGCACGCGCAGCCGTCCGTCCTCGTGTGCGGGCGCCGTCTCGCCGATACCGGCCACGACTGCATCGACCTGGCCACCGACTGCGGCGGTCACTGCGGGAGCGCCGCCGTCGAAGGGCACGCCCTGGAACTCGACGCCTGCAGCCGAGCCGAGTTCGAGCGCGCCAGCCTCCCAGATGGATCCCGCACCTGCATTGGAGATGGTGATGGTGCCGGGCGCGGCCTCCGCGGCAGCGACGAGGTCGCCAAGTGTCTCGTACGGGCTGTCGGCCGGCACCGCGATCGTGCCGGGCTGCGAGTTCACCTGCGCGAGGAAGTCGTAGTCCGCAGGATCCGTGTCGTAGTCGAGGTGGCCGAGCATGGCGACCTCGACGGGCAGTACCGCGATGGTGTGGCCGTCGGCCGCCTGACCGGCGACGTGCTCCATGCCGACCGAACCGGCGCCCCCGGGGCGGTTGTCGACGATGACGGAGACGCCCAGCTCGGACTCGAGCGCTGTCGCCAGGGTGCGAGCCGTCAGGTCGGTCGCACCGCCGGCCTGCGTCGGCGTGTAGAAGGTGATGTCGCCGGTCGGGAACGCGTCAGGTGCCGTATCGGCGCCAGCACGGTCGACGCATCCGGTGAGAAGGACCGCGGCAGCTGCCGCAGCCGTCAGGCCAATGGTTGCAGTACGGAAACGGGACATCTTCGTCCATCCAATTCAGTATGTGTTGCAGTATGCGCAACAGTGGTGCATAACATGGAGACGTTACTCCTGGTGGAGGCAGCATCGCAACCTCCCGCGCAGGAGGATTTCGCCCGAGCATCGCAAATGGCCACCCAGCGCAGCGCTGGATGGCCATTTCGAGCACGGCCCGTGGGCCGCCCGCGATTGCCTACGACTAGAGGTCGTCGAGCGGCTCCCCCTCCACGACGTTGGATGCGTCGGGCTGGATGCTCGGACGCGCGTCGGTGTCGAACGACCACTGCGCCGGCCGCTCGGCGTCGGCGCGGCCGACCCAGAGCCCCGAGCCGCCGGGGGCGACGTCGACCACGACGGTGTCGCCGTCGCGCACCTCGCCCGCCAGCAGCGCGCGCGCCAGCCGATCGTCGATCTCGCGCTGCATGAGCCTGCGCAGCGGTCGCGCACCGTACATGGGGTCGTAGCCGCGCTCCCCCAGCCACTGCCTGGCAGCATCCGTCACCTCGACCACCAGGCGCCGCTCGTGCAGGCGGCGGTCGAGGCCGCCGATCTGGATGTCGACGATCGAGCCGAGCTCCGAGGGCGAGAGCGCGTCGAAGATGACGATGTCGTCGAGCCGGTTCACGAACTCGGGCTTGAACGCCGCCCGCACCGCGCCCATCACCTGCTCGTGGGCCTGCGCCTGGGGCACCGTCGGGTCGGTGAGGAACGCGGAGCCCAGGTTGGAGGTGAGGATGAGGATGGTGTTGCGGAAGTCGACCGTGCGGCCCTGCCCGTCGGTGAGGCGGCCGTCGTCGAGCACCTGCAGCAGCAGGTCGAAGACCTCGGGGTGGGCCTTCTCGACCTCGTCCATGAGGATCACCGAGTAGGGGCGGCGGCGCACCGCCTCGGTCAGCTGCCCGCCCTGCTCGTAGCCGACGTAGCCGGGAGGGGCGCCGACCAGGCGCGCGACCGAGTGCTTCTCGCCGTACTCCGACATGTCGATGCGCACGAGCGCCTTCTCATCGTCGAAGAGCAGCTCGGCGAGCGCCTTCGCCAGCTCGGTCTTGCCGACGCCGGTGGGGCCGAGGAAGAGGAACGAGCCGGTGGGCTTGTCGGGGTCGGAGACGCCCGCGCGGGTGCGGCGCACCGCATCGGCCACCGCGCCCACGGCCTGCCGCTGGCCGACGACGCGCTTCGCGAGCTCGTCCTCGAGCGCCAGCAGCTTCTCGGTCTCGCCCTGCATGAGTCGCCCGACCGGGATGCCGGTCCAGGCGGCGACCACCGAGGCGATGTCGTCGCTCGAGACCTGGTCGCCGACCATGCGCGCGCCGGACTCGGCGGCGGTCGACTCGGCCTCGGCGAGCTCCTTCTCGACCTTCGGGATGTCGCCGTAGAGCAGCCGGCTGGCGCGCTCGAGGTCGCCCTCGCGCTGCGCCCGCTCTGCCCGGCCGCGCAGCTCGTCGAGCTGCTCGCGCAGGCCGCCGATGCGGTTCAGGCTCGAGCGCTCGGCCTGCCAGCGCTCGTCGAGCTCGGCCAGCTGCGCGCGGTGCTCGGCGAGGTTGGTCTCGAGCAGCGCGAGGCGCTCCTGCGAGGCCTCATCGCGCTCGCGCTTCAGCGCCAGGCGCTCGATCTCCATGCGGTCGACCGTGCGGCGCAGCTGGTCGATCTCGGTCGGCGCCGAGTCGATCTCCATGCGCAACCGGCTGGCGGCCTCGTCGATCAGGTCGATGGCCTTGTCGGGCAGCTGGCGCGCGGTGATGTAGCGGTTGGAGAGGGATGCGGCTGCGACCAGCGCGCTGTCGGCGATGGTGACCTTGTGGTGGGCCTCGTACCGCTCCTTGAGCCCGCGCAGGATCGCGACCGTGTCCTCCACGCTCGGCTCGCCCACGTACACCTGCTGGAAGCGGCGCTCCATGGCCGCGTCCTTCTCGATGAACTCGCGGTACTCGTCGAGCGTGGTCGCGCCGATCAGGCGCAGCTCGCCCCGCGCGAGCATGGGCTTGAGCATGTTGGAAGCGCCCTGGCTGCCCTCGGCGGCGCCGGCGCCCATGATGATGTGCAGCTCGTCGATGAACGTGACGATCTGCCCCTCGGCCTTGGCGATCTCGGCGAGCACGTTCTTCATGCGCTCCTCGAAGTCGCCGCGGTACTTCGAGCCGGCGATCATCGCGTTGACGTCGAGCCCGATGAGGGTCTTGCCCTTGAGGCTCTCGGGCACGTCGCCGGCGACGATGCGCTGCGCGAGGCCCTCGACGACGGCGGTCTTGCCGACGCCGGGCTCGCCGATGAGCACCGGGTTGTTCTTCGTGCGCCGCGAGAGCACCTGGCTGATGCGCCGGATCTCGCTGTCGCGACCGATCACGGGATCGAGCTTGCCGGCGCGCGCGATCGCGGTGAGGTCGGTGCCGAACTGCTCGAGCGCCGACTGCTGCTCCTCTTGACCCGGCATCATGCCGCCCATCCTTGCCATGTATCCCCCTTGCCGGGTGCTGGCGTCTCCCCCGACGCATCCGCACCCATCATCAAACTTGAGTGGTGTTGACTCAAGTTTACTCCGAATGCTGAAGATTCGCTACAGCGGTCTTCCTGGACGTGGCCTCCGAAAACGGTCACGGCGGCTCCTCGCGGCGGATACTGGGGGACAAGACGTCGATCGCGGCGCTGCGCGCACGACGACGTGAGCAATGTGAGGAGAGCGAGATGACCGCCACAGGCCCCGGTGGCTCGGTTCCTCGGAACCAGCCGCACAGCGCCGACGCAGACCGTCGGACAGACGCACCCGACCCGACCGGCCGACGCGATGACATCGTCGACGACCCCGAGCGACGACGCCCCGTCGCGGATCGGGACAGCACGGTGGGCGACCGAGACAGGTACGTCGGCGACGACGGACGGCACCGGGCCGGCGTCGTCGACGACGGACGGCATGATCGGGCCGGCGTCGTCGACCGCGACGTCGTCGCCAGCGACCGCGACGTCGTCGTAGCACGCGAGCGCGAGCGGTTCGGCGGCGTGAAGGTGGGCGCGGCGTTCTTCGGCTGGCTCACTGCGACGGGTGCCGTCGTGCTGCTCACCGCGCTCGCCGCCGCCATCGCCACGCTGATCGCCTCGCTCACCGGCGGCATCGACGACGCCGTCGAGGGAGCGCAGCAGAACCTGGAGTCGACCGGCATCTGGGGCATCGTCATCCTGCTCGTCATCTGGCTCGTCGGCTACTTCTGCGGCGGCTACGTGGCCGGGCGCATGGCGCGGTTCGACGGTGTGAAGCAGGGCGTCGCCGTCTGGGTGTGGGCGGTGGTCATCGCGATCATCGCGGCCGTCATCGGACTGGCCGTCGGCCAGAACTTCGCGCTCCCGCCCGGCTCCATGCCGACGCTGCCGCTGCCTGAGGATCAGGCGACGACCGCGACGATCATCTCCGGCGTCGTGGTCGCGATCGTGGCACTCGTCGGCGCCGTGCTCGGCGGCCTCGCGGGCATGCGCTTCCACCGCAGGGTCGACCGCGCGGGCTTCGAGGTCGACGACACGGACGTGCGTCGATAGGCCGCAGCGACGCTTCCGCCCGGCACCCCGCCCGCCTCGCCCGCCCCAGCGGGGCGACGGCGCGGGCGGGTCTGCGCGCTCTGCACCGCACACCCGTGCGTAGGATCGCCGTGACCGCTTGGGCGCCCGCTCCAGCGCCGGATGCGCCGAGCCCAGGAGCACGCATGTCGACCACGCCGACGCAGGCCTCACCCATCCGCCGATTTCTCCTCGTAGGCCGTGCCGTCATCGCGATCGCGATCCTCGCCGCAGTCGTCGGGCAGCTCATCACGAGCATCACGTTCTGGACGGCGCGTGGCGACGAGTCGATCCCGCTCAACGTGCTGAACTTCTTCAGCTTCTTCACCATCGAGTCGAACGTGCTGGCCGTGATGGTGCTCGCGGTGCTGGTCGCCGCGCAACTCGGCCGGCCTCGCATCGGCCGCCGCTTCGACGTGCTGCTGCTTTGCGTCTCGACGTACATGGTCGTCACCGGCATCGTCTACAACACGCTGCTGCGCGGCATCGAGCTGCCGCAGGGCGCGACCCTCGGCTGGTCGAACGAGGTGCTGCACCTCATCGCCCCGCTGTGGATGCTCGCCGACTGGCTGCTGAGCTCGGGCAAGCGCGAGCTGCGCTTCGGCGACCTGCGCGTCGTCGTGATCTTCCCGCTCGTGTGGCTCGCCTACACGCTGCTGCGCGGGCCGTTCACCCGCGACCAGGCGACGGGCCGCGACTGGTGGTACCCCTACCCGTTCCTCGACCCAGCCACCCACGCGAACGGCTACGTCGGCGTCGCCATCATGTGCGTGATCATCGCCGCGACCGTGGTGCTGGCGGCCTGGGGCATGATCGCGATCTCGCGCGCCCGTCGGCGAGCCGGCGAGGCGCAGCCCGTCGCCGCCTGACGACACGCGGCCATCGCCCAGATCGGCCCGGAGGCGCACTCTGCTCTTCCGGCAATCTTCGGCTGACACTGAGGCCGCGAGTTCGCGCATCGTGCACGGTCACGCCTAGGGTCGAAGGATGGTCCAGGCAGTCACGGCCCGCGACGCAATGCAGCGCAGCACGGTCTCTCGAGGCTCTCGAGCCCTGCTCGTCGGCCGAGCCGTGATGGCTGCGCTGATCGTCGCGGCGATCGCCGGCCAGCTGACCACGAGCCTCACCTTCTGGGGCCAGCAGGGCTACGGCGACGTGCCGCGCAACGTCACCAACTACCTCTCGTTCTTCACGGTCGAGTCGAACATCCTGGCCGTGGCGACCCTCGGCATCCTCATCGCCGCCCACTTCGGCCTGCCGCGCATCGGCCGCCGCTTCGACGTGGTGCTGCTGTGCGTGACGAGCTTCATGCTGGTCACCGGCATCGTCTACAACGCGACCATGCGCGACGTCGAGCTGCCGCAGGGCGCCACGCTCGACTGGTCGAACGAGGTGCTGCACCTCGTCGCTCCGCTGTGGATGCTGCTCGACTGGATCCTCTGCCCGCGCAGGCGCCAGCTGCACTGGCGCGATGTCGGCACCGTGCTCATCTTCCCGCTCATCTGGCTCGGCCTCACCTTCCTGCGCGCACCGAAGACGACGGTCCAGGCGAGCGAGACGCCCTACTGGTACCCGATGCTCGACCCGGCGAGCTACGACATCGGCGTGCTGGGCGTGATCGGCGCCTGCCTCGCGGTCGCCGCCACGCTGCTCGTGGTGGCCGCCGGCCAGCTCGCCATCGACCGCCGACGGCGCCGCGCCCGTCGCTAGGGTTGGCGGCGTGAGCGACCTCCACACCACGCGCCTCGGCGAAGCCGGTTCGCCCGTCGTCTTCTGCCACGGACTGTTCGGCCAGGGCAAGAACTGGACGCAGATCGGCAAGGCGCTCGCACCCGAGCACCGCGTCATGCTCGTCGACATGCCCAACCATGGCCAGTCGGCCTGGACGGAGCGGCTCGACTACGTCGAGATGGCGGATGCGGTGGCGGACGTCATCGAGGAGCCCGCCACGCTCGTGGGCCATTCCATGGGCGGCAAGGCAGCGATGCTGACGGCCCTGCGGCATCCGGAGAAGGTCGAGCGGCTGGTCGTGGTCGACGTGTCACCGGTGCAGTACCGGTCGGCCGACGAGTTCCGCGGCTTCATCGACGCGATGCAGGCCATCGACCTCGGCGCGCTCGGCTCGCGCGGCGAGGCCGACGCGGCACTCGCCGACGCGGTGCCGAACCCCGGCGTGCGCGCCTTCCTGCTGACGAACCTGCGCCGCGAGAGCGGCGCCGAGGGCGGCGGGTGGCGCTGGCTGCCCAACCTCGACGTGCTGCGCCGCGACCTCGACGTGCTGCGCGGATTCCCCGAGACCGACGCCGTCTACGAGGGACCGGTGCTGTGGATCGGCGGCGCCGACTCGGGCTACGTGCGCGACGAGTTCCGCGAGGCGATGGAGGCGCGCTTCCCGAACGTGCGCCGCGTGACCGTCAAAGGCGCGGGCCACTGGGTGCACTCCGAGCAGCCGGCGGTCACGATCGGCCTGTTGCAGCGATTCCTCGAGGACGCCGGCTGACCGATAGCCCCCTGGCGCCCAGCCCCGGCGATCGCTTCTCGGACTGCTCGGCCTCACGAGCGCGCCAGCCTCAGCGGCTCCAGACCTCGTCGACGGCCAGGAACGCGGTCGACTGCGGGCGCTCGCCCGACTCGTCGACGCGCGGCTCACCGGCGAGCAGCCGCCCGCCGACCGTGATCATGGCCTGCCGGCACGGCGCGCGCCGCAGCGACAGGTGATGCGGGACGCCGTCGAGTGCGAAGTCGTCGACCGACACCTCGCGCTGCCCGATCGGCTCGGCGATCCGCACCTCGATGTCGCCGGCCCGCGCGACGAGCCCGGTCTCGATGTCGAGCTCGATCTCGACCTCCTCGGTGCGCACCTCGACCTGCGACCAGTCGAGCCCTTCGGCCTCGGGGAAGTGCCGCACGAAGCGGCCCGACAGCCACGAGCTCAGTCCGGGGTCCGCGCCGATCACGCGCACGCGGCCCGCGTGCCACAGGATGAGCGCCGTGCCCGAGCCCATCGCCGACTCGTCGACGCGCCACACGGAGGCCAGCGCCACCGTCTCCTCGCCGTCCAGCAGCTGCACGGCCGGGTTCGCACCCCGGAGGATGGTCGATCTCGTGGTCTCGCTCACGCCCTCGACGCTACCGGGGGCCGACGTGCGCGCCGCACCCCGCGCATCCGGCAGAATCGTCTGCATGCCTGCGACCGACGAGCCACTCGCGCGCGTCGTGCTCATCGGCGGCGCCTCCGGCTCTGGCAAGTCGCGCATCGCCGAGCACTCGGGCCTGCCGCTGCTGCGGCTCGACGACTTCTACCGCGAGCATGACGACCCGGCGCTGCCGCGGCTCGAGTCCGGCGAGGTCGACTGGGACCACCCGGGCTCCTGGCACCTCGACCGGGCAGCCGATGCCCTCGAGGAGCTCGCGCGCACCGGCCGCACGACCGCGCCGATCTACGACATCTCGCGCAGCGCATCCGTCGGCAGTCGCGAGATCACGCTCGACGGCGCGACCCTGTTCGTCGCGGAGGGCATCTTCGTCGCGCAGATGATCCCAGAGGCGCGTCGCCGCGGCATCCTCGACGACGCGCTGTGCGTGCACCGCTCGCGCTGGGTGACGATGGCGCTGCGCTTCGCCCGCGACCTGCGCGAGCACCGCAAGAGCCCAGCGTTCCTCGTCAAGCGCGGGCTGCTGCTCGCCCGGCGCGAGCCCGCGATCGTGGGCGCGCTGACGGATGCGGGGTGCCGGCCCGTGCGCGTGCGCTCGGCGCTGCGCATGCTCGCGCACGCCCCGCAGCGGCAGATATAGGGCGGTGTGCTCCCGCCAGTCATCGGTGAGAGCACATCGCCCTATCTCTGTGCCGGCCGGCGCGGCGCGCCCGCGCTACTCGTAGCGCAGCGCCTCGATCGGGTGCTGGCGCGCCGCCCGGCGGGCGGGCAGCGTGCCGGCGAGAAACGCGATCGCCATCACCACCGCGATGATGACGGCCACCGAGAGCGGCTCGAAGCGCACGATCTCGAGCCCCGGCAGCTCGGCGAAGAGCCCCTCGGCCAGCAGCGGCGCCGCGATGAGCCCGGTGAGGATGGCGACGCCCGCGCCGATCGCGCTGCCGAGGAAGCCGATGAACACCGCCTCCATCGAGAACAGCCCGAAGACCTTGCCCGAGCGCATCCCCATCGCCTTCATCAGGCCGATCTCGCGGGTGCGCTCCTGCACGCTCATCAGCAGCGTGTTGACGATGCCGAAGCCGGCAGCCAGCAGCGCGATCACCGCGAACGCGTTCAGGATGCCCGTGACCACGTCGATCACGGTCTTGAACGCGCCGATCTGGTCGGCCGTCGTCTGGCCCTGGAAGCCCGCCTCGAGCAGGTCGACCTTGATCGCGGCGATCTGCTCGGGGGTCGACGCCGGGTCGATGGTCGCGTTGGTGGCGAGGTACACGGGTGCGACGTCGCCGGTGATGCCGCTCTGCTGCGCCTCCTGCACCGCATCGGCGAGCGCCTGGTTGCCCTCGGCGCCGAGGCTCAGCAGCCCCGGATTCGTGACCCCTGCGATGACCGCGCCGACCTCGTGGTGCTCGCCCACCGCATCCGTCACCCCGAGGGTGACCGGCTGACCGATGGCGGCCTCAGCGTCGGTGTAGCCGAGCGCCTCGACGTAGTCGGCGGGCAGCTGCACCTGCCTCTCGGCGCGGTCGTCGACGGCCGCGCCTGCGGCCAGATCGGGGATGAACGCTCCGGAGGCGAGGTCGATCGGCAGCTCGTACTGCTGGGAGCCCGCCGCTGCTATGTAGTCCACCGGCATCGAGACCATGGGCGAGACGCCGGTGATGCCCTCGACCTCGGCGATGCGCTCAAGGTCTGCCTCATTCATGCCGCCCGCGGCCATGCCGGGAGGGCCGTCGATGCTCGCGCCGCCGGTGGCGCGCTCGGGGTCGTAGACGGCGGGGCCGTCGGCGACCGGGCCGTCGGCGGGCGCGGGCGTGACCGCGAGCACGCCGGGGGCGCCGATCGCACCGACCTGGCTGTCGATGAAGCTCGAGACGCCGGCGCCGATCGCGCTCGTCATCGTGAGCGTGAACGCGCCGATGAAGATGGCGATCACGGTGAGCGAGGTGCGCAGCTTGCTGCGGAAGGTGTTCTGCACCGCCGAGGCGATGACGTCGCGGGTCTTCATGCCGAGACCTCCTGGACAGCGCTCGCGACGGTGCGCGAGGGGGCGGATGCGGTGGGTTCGGGCGCGTCGATCTCGAGGCCGTCACGCAGATGGATCTGCCGGTCGCAGCGGGCGGCGAGCTCCTCGTCGTGCGTGACGATCACGAGCGTGATGCCCTGCTCGCGGTTGAGGTCGAACAGGATGTCTTCGACCAGGCCACCGGTGACGGTGTCGAGGTTGCCGGTGGGCTCGTCGGCGAAGATCACGGTCGGGCTGTTCACGAGCGCGCGAGCGATGACCGCTCGCTGCTTCTGGCCGCCCGAGAGCGCCGTCGCCCTGTTCTTCGCCTTGTCGTCGAGCTCGAGCGCGCGCAGCGCCGCCATGCCGCGCTCGGTGCGCTCGCGGGCGCCGACGCCGGCGATCTTCAGCGGCAGCACGACGTTCTCGAGCACCGTGGCATCCGGCACCAGGAAGAACTGCTGGAAGACGAAGCCGAAGTCGCGGTTGCGCAGCCGGTGGATGTCGGTCTGGCTCAGGCTCGCCGAGTCGACGCCCTCGATCGCCAGCGTGCCGGCGTCGGGGGCATCCAGCAGCGCGAGGATGTGCATGAGGGTCGACTTGCCGGAGCCCGACTTGCCGATGATCGCGAGCGACTCGCCCCTGCGCACCTGCATCGACACCCCCTTGAGCGCGTCGAAGCGGCCGTCGCCGCGGCCGTAGGACTTCTGGATGGCGGATGCGTCCAGGACGAGATCGGGCATGGTGGCTCCATGAGGGTCGGGCTGCGATGCGCGACCGAAGCCGCAGCAGCGATTCGAGCCTGCCCCGGCGATGGCGGGTCGGACAGGGGGCTGACCCTACGCTTCTCCCCCGGCTGCCCGACGCTCAGAATCCTGTCAGCAGATTTTTGGCACTCTCCAGGCAAGAGTGCCAACAATGGAGCCGTCCCCGCGGTAGCCGCGGGGCTGCCACAGACACCGGGGCCGCCGCACGGGGCGGCGGCTCGCGAACGAGGAGGTGGTTGTCATGGCACTGACCTTCGATCCCTTCCGCGAGATGGATCGCATGGCCGCACGCCTGCTGACGAGCGGCGGCACGCAGCGATCGGCGAGCTGGATGCCGATGGACCTCTACCGGTCCGGAGATCACTACGTCGTGAACGTCGACCTCCCGGGCGTGGATCCGGGCTCGATCGAGCTGGACGTCGACGCCAACACGCTCACGATCCAGGCCGAGCGCACCATCGGTGCCGCCGACGGTGCGCAGTGGCTCGCGCAGGAGCGACCGGCCGGCCGCTACATCCGCCAGCTCGGGCTCGGCGCCGATGTCGACCTCGAGCGCATCCAGGCGAACTACGAGCACGGCGTGCTGATGCTCACGATCCCGATCGCCGAGCGCGCGAAGCCGCGCAGGATCACGGTCGAGCAGCGCGGCCGGCAGACCTCGATCGACGCCGGCTCCGGCTCCGAGGCCGGCGCGACAGCGGGGGCGGTCGCAGAGGGCGCCTGAGCCGACCTGCACGGCGCCCCGTCGGGCTGCGCTCCCCCGCGGACCGACGGGGCGCCGCCGTGCGTCAGCCCTGTTCGACCAGCCGCTCCTTGCCGTCGACCACCTCGAAGGCCGCGGTGCGGAACGGGGCCGGAATGAGCGTCATCGCGACGCACCCGTTCGTGGCGACCCGCGCATCCGTCACGTCGAACCCGGTCGGGCTCGCCTGCTCGAAGACGCGCTTGCCCGAGCCGATCGCGGCCGGCACCACGATCAGCCGCAGCTCGTCGAGCAGCCGCTCGGCGAGCAGCGTCTGCAGCAGCTGCCACGAGCCGTGCACCTGCAGCTCGCCCTCGCCCTCGTCCTTCAGGCTGCGGATGCGTGCAAGCACGTCGTCGGCGACGACCGACGTCGTCGAGGCCCACGGCCCGTCGCCCGCCATCGGGCCCGAGCCGCCCATCGTGGTCGAGACCACGTGCTTCGGCGCCGCATTGAGCCTGGCGGCGACGCGGTCGTCAGGGTCGGTCACCCGCGACCAGTAGTCGGCCATCATGTCGTAGGTCGTGCGGCCGAACAACAGCGCCGTGGTGCCGCCGAACCACCCGTCGACGGTCTTGGCGACCACGTCGTCGAAGATCGTGGCGCCCCAGCCGCCCCCGCGGAAGCCGCCGGTCGTGTCCTCCTCGGCGCCGCCGGGGCCCTGCATGACGCCGTCGAGGGTCATGAACTCGTGCGCGACCAGTCGCATCGCTCCTCCTCCGTCTCGTGGAAGCGTGCTCCCGTCAGCCGTCCGCCGCAAGGGGCGGGCCGACGCGTCGCGCCTCGCGGCGCGCGATCGCGAGCCACGTGCGCGGTCCGGCGAGCCAGCCGATCAGCGCCGAGAGCGCGATCGAGGCCACCACCCAGATCGAGGCGATGATCCAGAAGCCGACCACGCCGGTCAGCAGCACGAGCAGTCCGAGCAGCCAGCTCGACAGCGTCGAGAGCACGGCCTGCAGGCCGGTGCCTATCGCTGCGCCGCGCACGGTGACGGCGGTCGCGCCGACCACACCGGCCGTCCGCATCCGCCGCACGCTCAGCCAGCAGCCGAGCGCGATCGCGGCGACCGCGAGCAGCACCAGCCCGAGCACGAGCGGCACCAGCCAGCCGGGATCGAGCTGCTCGATCCACGCGATGACGCTGCGCCCCCACTCGACGTCGTCGAAGAGATCGATGATCACCGAGCGGATGACCGCCAGCACGAGGGCGGCCACCAGCAGGCCCCACACCAGTCCCGCGCCCGCGGCGACCAGCGAGAGGCCGATGGCGCCCGCCGACGTCACGGCGGCGCGCTGCCTCGCGTCGAGCGGATCGGTCGGCTTGGGCCGGCGGGCGCCTCGCGGACTCATCGCGGGTCGCGGCCCCACGGGTCTGCCGCGCTCGAGGGCTCGCCGCGCAGCTGCACCGCGGTGAGCTCTGCCTCGTCGCGAGCGCGGGCCGCCGCCTCCTCGGCCTCGGCGATCGCCCGGTAGTCGACGCGCGGCCGCGCCTGCGAGAGGAACAGCCAGCCGAACAGCATGCCGACGCCGCCGGTGAGCAGCACGGCGAGACCCAGCTCCCAGAACAGCACCTCCCACATGGTGCCGGTCGTGAGGGAGGCGTCGGCACCCATCAGCACCACGATGAATCCGCCGATGAGCGCGAACGGCCACACCACCATGCCGATCAGCCCCGTCGCGGCGGTCGTGCACAGCCACGCCAGCCAGGTGGAGCGGTGCGGCTTCGCGAGGCCGGCCGATCGCGCCCACAGAGCGTGCAGCAGCCAGCCGGCGGCGAGCAGTCCGCCGCCGACGAGCGCGCCGATGATGGCGGTCGCCCACACGCGGTCGGGCATCGTCCAGCGGGCGATCACCGCGGTGAACGAGTCGGCCTCGAAGTCGCTCATCGAGTCGCCGGAGACGTGGAGCAGGAACGCGCAGGTGACGATGAGCGTGAAGGCGGTCAGCAGGTGGGTCGCGAACGCCATCAGCGTCTGCCCGAGCCACGAGCTCAGCAGCGCCGCCGAGCGCTGCCGCTTGCTCCACGCCACGCGCGGCGGCAGCATCGGGGCATACGAGCCGGGTGCATAGGCCACCGGCTGCATGTACGGGTAGGGCCCGGATGCGTAGGCTGGCGCCGCGCCGGCCGGGTACGCGACGATCGGACTCGTGCCGACAGTGCCGGGGTAGGGCAATCCGGGGTACAGCTGCTCGTAGATCGCCCTGGGCTGCGCCGGTGCCGCACCCGGCGCCGGACCGTAGGGGGCGACCGCGGAGGGGTTCGCCGCATACGGCGCCGGGCGCGGTGGAGGACCCGGGTACGGCCCCATCGGCTGCACGTGCTGCCTGTGGGCCGCCGGCTGCTGCCAGCCGGTCGGCACGAGGCGCTGCGGCATCGACTCGGCCACCGCCGGCATGAGGCCCGGCGGCATGAGCTGTCCCGGCATGCCGGCGCCGGGATTCGCGACCGCCTGCTCGTGCTCCTGCCCGCCCAGCCCGAGCCGGGCGCGCCGGGCGCGAGCGCGATCCTGCGCGCGGTTCTCGATCGCCGTGGTCGGCACGAGCGCGTCGGCGCGCGGTGCGGAAGGCGCCGGCATCCGCTTGGCGCGCCCGGCGGCTGCGGCGCGGGCGGCGGCATCCGCGGGCACCGGTGAGTCCGCTCCGGGCGGTGGCGGCGCGCCACCGACGGCCGCGCTCGGGTCGCCGGATTCGGGTCGCTCAGCCACGGTGCCGGATCAGCCCTTCGCGCCCGCTGGTGCCGTCGCGCTGCCGGGCACGCCGGTCACGACCGTCGCCCGGAAGACCGAGCCCATCCACAGCCACACGAGCACGCCCACGATGACCGCGATCACCACCGAGGCGACCAGGAACAGCAGCAGCGCGAACAGCGCGTTCGCGATCACCGCCGAGATGCCGCCGTCGCCGAGCTGGAACACCAGGCCGGCCAGCGCGCCCGCGCCCGCCTGCAGGATCGCCGACAGCCCCAGCGCCATCGGCACGGCCGTGAGCGTCACCAGCACCGGGTGGAACACCCCGTGCGCCCGCAGCACCAACCACGACAGCACGAAGCCGCCCAGCAGCAGCACGGCACCGATCACGATCAGCCAGAACGACACGTTGCCGAACGAGGTGGGGTCGACCTGCGTGATCGACCGGTCGAGCTCGCGCACCTGCGCCTCGCTCGCGAACAGCGCAGCGACGGCCATGATCACCGACTTGAACACCGTCGTGGCGTACCAGGCGCCGATCGGCACGGCCAGCGTGATGAGCCCGAGCGTCACCAGCGGCAGCCCGAGCGCACCGGCGATCATCACCCCGCGGCGCTCGCGCTTGCCGAGCCCGGGTCGATGCACCTGCACCGTCTCGATCTGCACGTCACCATGACGGATGCGCTCGGCCGCGTCCGCGTCGCCGAGCGGTCTGGTCGCGACCGCGGTGGGCGCATCGCTCGCCGGTGCAGCCGCGACCGGCGCGGCCTCGCGCGCGGTCGAGCGCCGCAGCCTCGTCTCGCCGTCGTCGGTCGGCAGCGGGATGGGCGCGGAGTCGTCGCGCCGCACGGGACGGGGCTTCGGGGTCTGTTCCACGCGCTCATCATGGCACCGGAGCCAGCGCGCCGGCCGACGGCGGCGGGTCAGTCGCGCCGGTGCGGGCGCCAGAGCACCACGGCGCCCGGCCTCGATGGGCGGGCGCCCGCGCGGATCGAGGTGATGCCCCCGTGCCCGGCCGCGAACACGCGCCGGCCCGTCTGCTGCATCACCGCATCCGCCAGTGCACCCTCGAGCTCGCGCACGCGCTCGCGCAGCTCGCGGTTCTCGTCGCTCATGTCGAGGATGCGGCGGATGCCCTCGAGCGAGACGCCCTCGCCCGAGAGCAGCTGCACCTGCTTGAGCCGGCCGACATCGCGCATCGAGTAGCGGCGGGTGTTGCCGGCGGTGCGGGCCGGTTCGACCAAGCCGAGCCGGTCGTACTGGCGCAGCGTCTGCGCGTGCAGGCCCGCCAGCTCGGCGGCCGCCGCGATCGAGAAGATCGGCGACGACTCGTCGAGTCCAGCGGGCTGCCCGAGCATCAGTTCGCCTTGGCCTTCGCCACCAGGTCGGCGCGCGGCGACTCGTTCGGGCCCGCCTTGACGAAGGCCTCGAGGTGCTCGACCTGCTCCTTGGTGAGGTGCGCCGGCACGACCACCTGGATGCTGGCAAGCAGGTCGCCGGTGCCCTTCTTGCCGGCCACGCCGCGGCCCTTGACGCGCAGCACGCGGCCGCTCGGGGTGCCGGGGGCGACCTTCAGGCGCACCGGGCTGCCGCCCAGCGTCGGCACCTCTATGGTCGCGCCCAGGGCCGCCTCGGCGAAGGTCACCGGCACGTCGAGGCGCAGGTTGAGGCCGTCCATCGTGAAGACCGGATGCGGTCGCACCTGCACCGTCAGGATGAGGTCGCCGGGCGGGCCGCCGGTGGTGGACGCGTCGCCCTTGCCGGCCAGCTTGATCTTCTGGCCGTCGTGCACGCCGGCGGGGATCTTCACCGTCATCGTCTTGCCGCCGACGGTGAGCTTGAGCGTGTCGCCCTGCACCGCCGAGGTGAAGTCGAGCGCCGCGCGGGCCGTGATGTCGCGGCCCTTCGCGGGGCGCCGCGCGCCGCCGAAGCCGCTGAAGCCACCAGCACCGCCGCCGCCGAACATGCCGCCCAGCAGGTCGTCGAAGTCGCCCTGCGAGTACTGCACCCGCGGGCCGCCGCCGAAGCCGCCGAAGACATCCTCGAAGCCGCCGGAGCCGCCCGGGGCGAAGCGCGGACGGCCGCCGGCCATCGCGCGCACCGCGTCGTACTCCTGCCGCTGCTTGGGGTCGGCGAGCACCGCGTGCGCCTCGGAGATCTCCTTGAAGCGCGCCTCGGCGGCAGCGTCGCCCGGGTTCGAATCCGGGTGGAACTGCCGCGCGAGCTTGCGGTACTGCTTCTTCAGATCAGCGGCCGAGACATCCTTGGCGACGCCCAGCACAGCGTAGAAGTCCTTGTCGAACCAGTCATTGCTGGCCATGCGGCGTCACCTCCTCCTGCCTCATCGGCGCTGCATCCATCCCTCTCGGGCTCACTCTGCCGGAACGAAGACCGCGACCTTGGCGGCGCGCAGCACGCGCTCGCCGACGCGGTAGCCCGACTGGATCACGTCGGCGACGACCATCTCGGTCACCTCCGCGCTGGGCAGCTGGGCGACGGCCTCGTGCTTGTCGATGTCGAACGCCTCACCGACCTCGCCGAGCTTGACGACGCCGAGCTCATCGAACGAGCCGCGCAGCTTCGCGGCCACGATCGCGAGCGGGCCCTCGACCAGGTCGCCGTGCTTGTCGGCCAGGTCGAGGTCGTCGAGCGCCGGCAGCATGGCCTTGATGACGGATGCGGTGGTCGCCTCGCGGTCGCCCGCCCGCTCCCGCTCGACGCGGTTGCGGTAGTTGACGTACTCGGCGCGCAGCCGCTGCAGCTCGTCGAGCTGGGCGGCAGACTTCGCCTCCAGCGCGGCGCGCTCGGCCTCGACCTTCGATGCCTCGCCCTCGAGCAGGGCGCGGTCCTCGGCGCTCAGCTCATCGGCTTCCGCCTGCGGAGCAGGCTGGGCGTCCGACGGAGCGCCGCTCTCGGCCCCGTCGCTGTCGGCCGGCACGACGGGCGTCGTGGACGCATCCGCGGGCACCGCCTGGCCGCCCAGGTCGACGTGACCGGTCGGCTCCGCTGCGGGCTGAGCCCCGGAGTCGGCCTTGGCCGGCTCGCGGGGCTCACCCGTCACGGGGTCGATGCGTCGCTTGTCGTTGACGCGCGGCTCTTCGAACTCCTCGTGATTTGTCACAGCTACTTGTTCTCGCTCTCGTCCTCGTCGTCCACGACCTCGGCGTCGACGACATCGTCGTCGGTGCTCTCCTCGGCCTGCGGCTCGTCGCCGGCCTCGCCGGCGGGCTGCTCGGCCTGGGTCTGCTGGTAGATCGCCTCGCCCAGCTTCGACTGCGACTGCTGCAGCTTCTCGACCGAGGTCTTGACTGCTTCGTCGTCGTCGCCCGCGAGCGCCGCCTTCACGGCGTCGACGTCGGCCTGCACCTCGGTCTTGACATCCTCGGGCAGCTTGTCGGCGTTGTCGGTCAGCACCTTCTCGACCGAGTAGACCAGCTGCTCACCGGAGTTGCGCAGCTCGGCGGTCTCGCGCCGGGCGTGGTCGGCCGCCGCGTTCTCCTCGGCGTCCTTCACCATGCGGTCGATGTCCTCCTTCGAGAGGCTCGAGCCGCCCGTGATGGTCATCGACTGCTCGGTGCCGGTGCCCTTGTCCTTCGCGGAGACGTGCACGATGCCGTTCGCGTCGATGTCGAAGGTGACCTCGACCTGCGGGATGCCGCGCGGCGCCGGCGCGATGCCGGTGAGCTCGAACGTGCCCAGCGGCTTGTTGTCGCGGGTGAAGTCGCGCTCGCCCTGGAAGACCTGGATGGCGACCGAGGGCTGGTTGTCCTCCGCCGTCGTGAAGGTCTCGGAGCGCTTCGTCGGGATGGCGGTGTTGCGGTCGATGAGCTTCGTCATCATGCCGCCCTTGGTCTCGATGCCGAGCGAGAGCGGCGTGACGTCGATGAGCAGGACGTCCTTGCGCTCGCCCTTCAGCACGCCGGCCTGCAGCGCGGCGCCCACGGCGACGACCTCATCCGGGTTGACGCTCTTGTTGGGCTCCTGGCCGCCGGTCATCTCCTTGACGAGCTCGGTGACCGCGGGCATGCGGGTCGAGCCGCCGACGAGCACCACGTGGGCGATGTCGGCCACCTTGATGCCGGCCTCGCGGATGACGTCCTCGAAGGGCTTCCTGGTGCGGTCGAGCAGATCCTTCGTCATGTTCTCGAACTGCGCGCGCGTCAGCGTCTCCTCGAGGTTGGCGGGGCCGGCCTCGGTGAGCGAGAAGTAGGGCAGCTGGATGCTCGTGGTCGTCGACGACGAGAGCTCCTTCTTGGCCTGCTCGGCAGCCTCCTTGAGGCGGCGCATCGCGATCTTGTCGTTCGAGACGTCGACGCCCGACTGCTCCTTGAAGCGCTTCTTCAGCCACTCGACGACGCGGTCGTCCCAGTCGTCGCCGCCGAGGCGGTTGTCGCCGGCGGTCGCGCGAACCTGGATGGTGGAGAAGTCGTCGTCCTTGCCCACCTCGAGCAGCGAGACGTCGAAGGTGCCGCCACCGAGGTCGAAGACGAGGATGAGCTCGTCCTCCTTGCCCTTGTCGAGGCCGTAGGCCAGCGCGGCGGCGGTGGGCTCGTTGATGATGCGCAGCACGTTCAGGCCTGCGATCTCGCCGGCCTCCTTCGTCGCCTGGCGCTCCGCGTCGTTGAAGTACGCGGGCACGGTGACCACCGCATCCGTCACCTTCTCGCCGAGGTAGGTCTCGGCGTCGCGCTTGAGCTTGCCGAGGATGCGCGCCGAGATCTCCTGCGGCGTCAGCTGCTTGCCGTCGATCTCCTGCTTCCAGTCGGTGCCCATGTGGCGCTTGACCGACGAGATGGTGCGATCGACGTTCGTGACGGCCTGGCGCTTGGCCGGCTCGCCGACGAGGGTCTCGCCCTCCTTGACGAATGCGACGACCGAGGGGGTCGTGCGGAAGCCCTCAGCGTTCGCGATGACGGTGGGCTCTCCGTTGTCGAGGAACGCGACGACGGAGTTGGTGGTGCCGAGGTCGATGCCGACTGCTCGTGCCATATGCTCTTGCCTCCTAGTTCGCAGCTCTGCTGCGCTCTGCCTGATTCCGGCGGAGGAGGCCACCGACAGCCCCCATGCGCGCCCGTGCGGACGCACTGTCTGGCGGTGGACTCGTCCCCCGGAACCGTGCCGCGACCGGCGCCCGGCTGGGCGCCCGACTTGAGTCGCGATGACTCAACTTTCTCACCTTGAGTCGAGTCGTGTCAAGTTTGATGCCTGTGCATCCACTGAGAATGCGAGCGGATGCGTCCAGCCCGTTGCCGAGGCCCATCCCCGTACGCTCGGGGCATGGCCTGGCCCGTCACCGACACCCGCATCGCGTACGAGAACCCGTGGATCCGCATCCGCGAGGACGCCGTCGTCCGCCCCGACGGGGAGCCGGGGCTGTACGGAGTGCTCGAGGTGCGCGACGCCGTCTTCGTCGTCGCGCTCGACGAGGCGGAGCGCGTCGTGCTCATCACCGTCGACCGGCACACCACCGGCACGTCGATCGAGGTGCCCGCCGGCGGCGGCGACGACCAGGATCCGCTGGTGGCCGCGCGGCGCGAGCTGCTCGAGGAGACCGGGCTCGAGGCGGCGGAGTGGACGCCGCTGGGCAGCATCAACGCCCTCAACGGCGTCGCGAGCGCGGCCGAGCACGTCTTCATCGCCCGCGGGCTGACCGCCGCTGAGGATGCGGCCGACTCGCAGCAGGAGGAGGGCATCTCGGCTGTGCGGCGCGTGCCGCTCGGCGAGGCGCTCGCGATGTGCGGCGACGGCCGCATCACCGACGGCGAGAGCGTCGCCGCGCTCGCACTCGCCGCCATCCGCCTCGGCCGCCTGCGCTGACACCCGGCGCCACTCCCTCGCGCGTCACCCGCTGCTCGCCTTCTCGCCCTACGCTCAAGCCATGAGCGTCCCTCACGAGCCGCCCGCGGCATCCGTCACCACCAAGCCGTCGCCGGACGACCTGGTGCAGCCGGCGCAGGCCGGCATCGAGCCGATCACCCGCCGCGAGCTCGGCCGCCGCGCGCGGGCGTGGGCCATGTGGGACTGGGGCTCCGCCTCGTTCAACGCGGTCGTCACGACCTTCATCTTCAGCACCTACCTGGCGTCGGGCCTGTTCGTCGACCCGGCGATCGTCGATGCCGCCGGCGAGGACGGGTCACCCGAGCTCACTCGCGCGCTCGCCGACAATGCCGCCATCGTCGCGTGGGCGGTCGCGATCGCAGGCATCCTGGTGGCCCTCATCGCCCCGATCGTGGGGCAGCGCTCCGACGGCGGCGGCCGCCGCAAGCTGTGGGTCGCGGTGAACACGGGGGTCACGATCCTCGCGATGGTCGGCATGTTCTTCGTCGCGCCGGTGCCCGAGTACCTGTGGCTCGGCGCGCTGCTGCTGGCCGCCGGCAACCTCTTCTTCGAGTTCGCGGGCGTGAACTACAACGCGATGCTGCACCAGGTCTCGACCAAGGAGTCGCTCGGCCGCACCTCCGGCTTCGGCTGGGGCATGGGCTACGTGGGCGGCATCGTGCTGCTGGGGCTGCTGCTGGTGCTGTTCATCTTCCCGCTGCTGCCCGGCGACGACGCCGGCCACGGCATCCTGAACGTGCCCTTCGGCCGCGACGGCGGCGGGCTCGACGTGCGCTTCGCGGTGCTCGCGAGCGCCGGCTGGTTCCTGGTGTTCGCGCTGCCGCTGCTGTTCACGGTGCCGGAGCTGCCGCCCACCGGTGCCGTGCCGAAGCGCGTCGGCATCGTCGAGTCGTACCGCATCCTCTTCCGCACCATCGTCCGCATCGGCCGTCGCGCGCCGAAGACGCTGCTGTTCCTGATCGCCTCGGCGGTCTTCCGCGACGGCCTCTCGGGCGTGTTCACCTTCGGCGCCATCATCGCCGCGCAGGTGTTCGGCTTCACCTCGACCGAGGTCATCCTGTTCGCGATCGCCGCGAACGTCACCGCCGGCATCGGCACCTTCGTGGGCGGCTGGGCCGACGACCGCTTCGGGCCGAAGACCGTCATCATCATCTCGCTGGCGGCGCTGGCGATCTCCGGCAGCGCCGTGATGCTCATCGGCACCAAGGCGATGTTCTGGGTCTGCGGCCTGGCGCTGGCGACCTTCGTCGGGCCGGTGCAGTCGGCGTCCCGCTCGTTCATGGCGCGCATCACGCCGGAGGGCCGCGAGGGCGAGATGTTCGGCCTCTACGCGACCACCGGCCGCTCGGTGTCGTTCCTCACCGCCTCGCTGTTCGGCGCGTTCGTCGGCCTGACCGGCGACACGCGCTTCGGCATCCTCGGCATCGTGGTCGTGCTCATCGCCGGCCTGCTGCTGGTGCTGCCGGTCACCCCCAGGCCGACGAAGATCGACGACCGCGACTGACGCGGGTCGGCTCGGTCAGTAGTCGATGCGGGAGGCGTTCTCGCGCCAGGCGTCGAAGGGCGCGACGCGCGACTCGAGCGGCTGCTGGCGCACCGGCATGCGTGAGCGGTCGGCCGTCTCGAAGTAGGCGTAGAAGGCCGCGTCGTCGAAGCCGGCAGCCGCGGCGTCGTGCCGGTCGGCCGCGAACACGACGCGCTCGATGCGCGCCCAGAGCGCTGCCGCGAGGCACATCGGGCATGGCTCGCAGCTCGTGTAGAGGACGGCGCCGCTCAGCTCGAAGACGCCGAGCTCGGCGCACGCCGTCCTGATGGCCATGACTTCGCCGTGCGCGGTCGGGTCGTTCGCGGCAGTCACCTGGTTCGTGCCCTCGAACGCGCGGCCGTCGGCGGTGACGACGAGGGCGCCGAAGGGCCCCCCGCCGTTTCCGGCGCTCTCGGTCGCCAGCGCGATAGCGCGCGCCAGCGGCGCTCGGTCGTCGTGCGCTGCTGCTTGCTGCATGCGGTGCCTCCCCGCTCAGCGAACCACGCCCGGCTGGCCGTCTGACCCAGGCTCGCTGCAGCAGCTGGCCGGTGTGCACAGCGTCGCTATGCGGGCCACGCGTCGGCCAGCTTCGCGAGCAGCCGAGCGAGCTCGGCCCGCTCCGCCACGGTGAGCGCCTCGGCGGCGGCAGCGACCTCCGCGGCACGCGCCTCCACGTGGGCCTCGAAGCGCGACCGCCCCGCCCGGGTCGCCTCGATCACGACCCGGCGCCCGTCCGAGGGATCGGGGATGCGTCGCACGAGTCCCGCGTCGGCGAGCGACTGCACCAACCGGGAGGCGCGCGGCTGGTCGACGCCGATCGCGTGCCCGAGATCGGTGATCGAGCGGGGCTGCTCCGTGTGCACGATCGCGTGCAGCATGCGCCTCGCACCCATGGCGCCGCGCCGGCCCGTGCCGCCCTCCCCCGCGCCATCGCCGAGCCCGTGCGGGTGGCGTCGGCCGCCCCGGCCGTGGCCATGCGGGTCGCCGTGACCGGCGCCGTGCGGACCGTGGCCGGGAGCGCCGTCACGTCGACCGGGGCTGCCGGAACCTGGCGGTCGCCGCATGCCGATGCGGTCGAGCGCAGCGGCGATCTGGGCGATCTCAGGATCTGGGGCTTGACGCGAAGCGCTCATGCATGTCACTCTACATGTACATGCTTCTTGACATGGATATGTCGAGTGACATGGATCCGCCGACCACCGACCGCGCGGACCGCAGCACTCCCGCTGCCACAGACGAAAGGACGATCGCCATGCGACACCCCGACCACTTCCACCAGCACACCGACCACTCCCAGTCGCACGAGGGCGAGCAGCCCGAGCGCGGCGGTCACTCCCGCGGCCACGGCTGCGGCCACGAGGGCCACGGCCCGGGACGAGAGGGCCGCGGCCACGAGGGTCACGTCCCGACGCGGGAGGGCCACGAGGAGTACGGCCAGCCCGGACGCCACCCGCGCGGCGGCACCCACCGTCGGCCCACCCTCGAGCGCAGCATCATGAAGTCGGCCCGACGCATCCGCCGGTCGGGCCTCGCACCCGAGCAGTTGCACCGCCGCATCGCGGCGACCGTCAGCCACGCGGACTACCTCACCACCCTGCGCACCCTGCGGCGCATCGGCATCGAGCTGCGGTCGACGCAGCCCGGCGCCGCTGCCGGCGACCACACCGCGCGCTGACAGCGAGCGGCACCAGCCAGAGCGCGTCCACTGCTGCGGCAGCGGGCGCGCTCTGCATCCGGCGCGACTCAAGAGGCACGCAGTGCGAGCACAAGAAGCGGCGCCGGTGCCGGGTTCGGTGCCACGCTGGACGACATGCTCTCGCCGGCGACGAGCCCTTCGATGGTCGGGCGAGCCCGCGAACTGGCCGCCCTGCGGCAGTCGCGCGCCGCCGTCGAGGCAGGCACTCCGCACGGCGTGGTGATCGCGGGAGAGGCCGGCATCGGCAAGACGCGGCTGCTCGACGACTTCACCCGCACGCTGCCGGACGACGTCGTCGTCGCGCGCGGCCAGTGCGTCGCGATGGGCTCGATCGCCTCGCCGTTCGCGCCGCTGCGCGGCGTGCTGCGCGACCTGGTGGCGCACTTCGGCGCGGACGCGCTGCTGACCGCCGCCGGGCCGGCCGGCCGCCTGCTGCCCGCGGTGCTGCCCGAGCTCGCCGAGGGACCGGCCGGTGAGATCAGCCAGGAGCAGCTGCACGACGCGGTCAGCCTGCTGCTCGAGGGGCTCTCCGCGTCGAGCCCGCTCGTGGTGATCGTCGAGGACGTGCATTGGGCCGACGTGCCGAGCCTCGACCTGCTGCGCAGCCTGCTGCACACCCTGCGCCGCGGGCGCGTGCTGGTGGTGCTCAGCTACCGCACCGACGACGTGGGCCGTGGGCATCCGCTGCAGCCGTTCCTCGTCGAGCTCGATCGGGCCCGTAGCGTCGCGAAGGTCGAGCTGACTCGCCTCAGCAGCGACGAGACGCTCGAACAGGTGCGACTGATCCGCGGCACCGTCCCCGAGGCCGGCGCGGTCGCGGCGCTCATCGACCGCAGCGACGGCATCCCCTTCTTCGTCGAAGAGCTGCTGGCCCTCGAGACCGGCCCCGAGGACCCGCTGCCGAGCACCCTGCGCGAGCTCGTGCTGGCGCGCTACGCGCGGCTGGGCGAGGCGACCCAGGCGGTGCTGCGCCTCGTGGCCGCCGGCGGCGTGACCGTCGAGCACGCGCTGGTCGAGTGGGTGCACGGCGGCGACCGCGACTCGCTCGACGCCGGGGTGCGCGAGGCGATCGCCGGCCAGGTGCTGCTCGTGCACGGCTCGGCGTACAGCTTCCGCCACGCGCTCACGCAGGAGGCGGTGCACGACGAGCTGCTGCCCGGTGAGCGCAGCCGCTTCCACGCGCGCTACGCGGAGGCGCTCGAAGCCGATGACGATCGACCCGGCCGTTGGGCCGAGATCGCCGGGCACTGGCTGCAGGCGCATGCCCAGCCCAAGGCGCTGGGCGCGCTCGTGGCCGCTTCGCGCGAAGCCCACGCCGCCGGTGCTCCCGGCGCTGCGGGTCAGCTCGGCGAGCAGGCGCTCGAGCTGTGGCCGCACGTGGCCGATGCCGAGGAGCGAAGCGGGTGCACGCGGGCACGGCTGTTCCTCGAGGTCGCCACGGCCTACGAGGATGCCGCTGACGTGCGCGCGATCGGCCTGCTAGAGGAGGCGCTCGGGGAGGTGCCGCCGGAGGACGTGCTCGGCCGCGCGCTGCTGCAGCACGAGCTCGTCGTGGCTCGGCACGACATGGGCGTGCCCGGCGAGCAGGCGGATCACCTCGCGGTGCTGGCCTCGCTGCCCGCCGACCTCGACGACGAGGCGGAGGCAGTGCGCGCGCGAGTGCACACGGGGATGGCCGTGCTGCAGATGCTCGAGCTGCAGCCCGCTGCCGACGCGATGCTGCAGGACGCGGTCGCGATCAGCCGCGCGCTGATGGAGCGCACCGCCGACCCCGAGATCGAGGAGCGGGCGCGCTTCGAGCTCGTGCGCGGTCTCACCAGCCTGGGATCGGCGCGCGCGTTCGCGGGGGACGTCGACGGGGGCCTCGCGGTGCTGGACGAGGCGCTGACCATCTCGCGCGGGGATGCGCACGCCAGGCTGCGGCACGCGGAGCAGAGCTCGTTCCTGCTGCTGCACCTCGGCCGGTTCGCCGAAGCCGCGCGCGTCGCGAGCGACTCGCGCGACGCGCAGACGGCGATCGGCACGGAGCGCGGCTGGGGCGCGCTGATCTCGATCATCGGGGCGCTGGCGCACCTGGGCGGTGGCGAGCTCGCAGCGGCCGCCGCCATCCTGCGGCGCATCCGCAGCAGCCGCCCACCTGTGCTCACCGACACCTACAGCGCCGTGCTGGCCGCCGAGCTCGCGATGCTGCGTGACGAGGGCAGCGTCGCCGCTGCCGAGCTGCACGCCGCCCGAGACTCGATCACGTCGCTGCTCGCGACGGATCCCAACGACCTCCTGTGGGGTGCGCGCGTGCGGGCAGAGCGCGCCTACGACGACGGCGACCTCGCGGCCGCGTGGGCGCAGGTCGCGATGATCTGGCAGCAGCCGCACACGGCGCCCGGCGCGGCCTTCAGCCTCATCGCCATGGGCGCCCGGACGCTCGCGAGCCTGCGGGGCGCAGGGCTCGCGCCGCAGGGCACGACGGACGACGATGCCGAGCGGCAGCTGCGCGAGACCTTCGAGCGCATCGCCATCTGGGAGGTCGCCGACGACTGGCGAGCCCTCATCGACGCCGAGCTCGGCGGCGGCGCGGGAACCGGCGACGACCCGGCGCTCTGGCGCGACGCCGCCGACGCGGCAGCGCGCGGCCGGCTCCCCGTCGCCGTCCGCGCCCACGCGCTGCAGCGCTTGGCGGAATCGCGGCTCGGCAGGGGCGACCGCGACGGGGCGCGCGGTGCGCTCGACGAAGTGACCGCGCTCGCCGAGGCGCACGACCTGCGGCGTGCCGGGCGGCTCGCTGCAGAGCTCGCCCAGCAAGCCGGGCTGGCGCTCGCTGGACCGCCCGCGGCGGACAGTCGCGCCGCGCCGGCCGGCGGGCGCACGCTCACGAGCCGCGAGCGGCAGGTGCTGCAGCTGGTCGCCGAGGGCCTCACCAACCGGCAGATCGGCGAGCGCCTCTTCATCAGCGACAAGACCGCGAGCGTGCACGTCTCGGCGATCCTGCGCAAGCTCGGCGCCTCCGGCCGCGCCGAGGCGGCGGCGCGCGCCGCCGAGCTGCTCGTCTGAGCCGCCCGCAGGCGATCTGAGGGCCTCAGCGCCGACGCGGGCCTGCGGTGCGCGCCTGAGGCGACCATGCACGCGACTGAGGTGGCCCACTGGCCCACCTGAGGCATCCGCCCCGCACCTCAGACCGCGAGATCGGCGCCGAAGACTGGGCATCCGCCCGATCCGCGGCCCACCCCTCAGCGAGCACTCTCGAAGACATCAGCCGAAGCACCCAGCACGGCACCAGCAGCATCAGGAGCAGATCATGGAACAGATCAACCTCGAGGCGACGCAGAGCATCCTCCGCGAGCGTCACGCCCAGGTCGTCCGCGACGCCGAGACCCGCCGCATGCTGGCCGAGCGCCGCGCCGCCGGCACCATCAGCACCCCCGCGGCAGCCGCACCGGCTCCTGCCCGTGCCAGCATCTTCGTCCGCCTCGCCGAGCGGCTGCACCTCGCGCACCGCCGCCCGGCCCTGACGTGAGGCGGCGAGCCATCCAGAACCGCACAGTCGACAGCTTTCGGCACAGGGGCGCACCGATCCATGGACGGTGCGCCTTGTCGCGTGCGTGCCGGCCAGCGCGGTCGCCACCCGCGAGCGGCGCTGTCACAGATGTATGACTGTTCGCTCCGGCAGGACATCGGGTTGAGCAAACCGACGTATATCTGCGGCGAGATGGCTCAACCCGGCGGGTCGGCGAGGCTCAGAGCACAGGATCGGTGGGGCGGATGCGCTCTGCCTCGATCGCGGGATGCCCCAGCACGCGTCCGACCAGGTGGGCGCTGCCGCCGATCAGCGTGACGTCGAGGTCGAGGTCGGTCGCGACGAACCAGGCGGGGGCGCCGTGCGGCTCGACCGGCCAGATCGCGTTGGGCGTGCGGTACTCGAGCGGGCGATCGGCTCGCCAGCCGAGGCCCGCCGACTCGACCCACGACGGGTCGGCGAAGGCCGCGAGCTGCGCGCGCAGCAGCACGTGGCCGCGGCCCTGCTGCTCGCGCGGCAGCCCGAGCACGTGCTGCGCCCGCATCGCGGCCAGCACCTCAGGGTCGACGGCAGCGGTCTGCTCGGCGCGGTGCTCGGCCTGCGCTCGCCGCGTCTCGCGTCGCCGCTCCCACCAGCTCGCGGCCTCGGGGAACGCCAGGAACACGCTCGAGCCGCGCGGGTCGAGCCCGCTGCCCTCCCACACCGCCGCGAGCACCTCGGCGTCGCCGTGGCTCTCGAGCAGCAGCTCGGTGAGTGTCGCCAGCAGCGGCACGGGGATGTCGAGGCCGTGCGCGCCGAACACGCGACGCCCGTCCGGCAGATCGATCGAGTCGTCGCCGAAGCGGGACTGCCAGACGGTGGAGGGCTCGCGCTCCCCCACCCGATCGCCGATCAGCTCGGCGGCCTCTGCCCACGTGATCTCGCGCGCGGCGTACTGGACGTTGCCCCACGCATCCGTCTGCGACGTCGGCGTCTCGAGCGTCGCCGGGTGCAGGATGCGCGCGTAGGCCTCGAAGATCGGCGGCACGTTGGCGGCGACCGAGCCGAAATCGCTCAGCGACTCCTGCACCCAGCGGGCGAGACCGACGTCGCGCTCGACGCGCAGCGGGCCTGCCACGGGCTACTCGGTCTCGGGCGCGTCGAGCACCGTGCGGTGGAAGCTCTGGAAGGAGCGCGAGGCGGTGGGGCCGCGCTGCCCCTGGTAGCGATTGAGGTTCGCGCCCTGGCCGTAGGGCGTCTCGGCGGGCGAGGAGAGCTGGAAGTAGCAGACCTGCCCGATCTTCATGCCCGGCCACAGCTTGATCGGCAGCGTCGAGACGTTGGAGAGCTCGAGCGTGACATGGCCGGAGAAGCCCGGGTCGATGAAGCCGGCGGTCGAGTGGGTCAGCAGTCCCAGCCGCCCCAGCGACGACTTGCCCTCGAGGCGCGCGGCGACGTCGTCGGGCAACGTGATCCGCTCGTAGGTGGCGCCGAGCACGAACTCGCCCGGGTGCAGGATGAACGGCTCGTCGTGGTCGACCTCGACCAGCCGGGTGAGCTCGGGCTGATCCTCCGCCGGGTCGATGAACGGGTACTTGTGGTTGTCGAACAGCCGGAAGCCGCGGTCGAGCCGCACGTCGACGCTCGCCGGCTGCACCATCGCCATCTCGAGCGGGTCGAGGGCGAGCTCGCCCGACTCGAGCCGGGCACGGATGTCGCGATCACTGAGCAGCACGAGTGCGAGCGTATCGCTCGGCGCGCGCCCGCCGCCGGTGCCATCGTCGGTATCCGACACAGCGGATGCGCTGGCCGCGTTCACAGCCGAAGGGAGGACGATGGGTGCAGGCAGGCCCGGGTGTCGGGTCGTGGCCTGAGGTCGCAGGGGAGGTGGCCGTGGACGGGAAGCGTGATCGCCGGCTCGAGGACTGGGTCGAGCTCGCGGCTGCCGCCGTCGAGCGCGCGCGCCGCTCGATCGGCGACGACGAGGTGGCCCGCCGGGTCGACGCCGGTGTGACCGACGAGGACTACGAGGTCGTGGTGCGCGTGCTGCGCACGATGGGCCGCGATCTGCAGTCGACCGGCCCCGACCTCTCGGCGCTCGACGCCCGGCTGCGCGCCGGGCACGTCGAGCAGCATCCGCACGTGCCGGAGCCTCCGGACGATGTGATGGGAGCGGATGCGGCGCCGGCTGCGGTCGAGCGGAATCCCGAGCCGACCCTCGCCGACCTGCCCGCGCACGAGCGCGCGAACCTGACGCCTGCGGAGCTGGCGAGGAAGCTCGCGCGGCTGCGCAACCCGGTCCTCCCCCACCCGCGGCGCGGGCGGGGCGTGTAGGAGCGCTCAGCGCGCCCAGATGCCGCGCACGACGCAGTAGGCGCCGTAGACGATGAGGCCGATCGCGATCGCGACCAGCGCGATCACGCCGCCCGGCACGGTGGTCAGCGACTGCAGCGCGCCGTCGAGCCCGCCGGTGTCATCGGGCTCGTGCCGCACGGCGGCGAGCACGAACAGCACGCCCACGATGCCGATCGCGACCCCCTTCGAGACGAAGCCCGGCATGCCGAGCGCCTCGACGAGCCGCCGGAATCGTCGCGGCGGGGCCACATCCTCGAAGAACTTCCTGCGCAGCCCCCGCAGCACGAACGCCACCCCCACGCCGACGATCACGAGGCCCGCGGCGCCGATGACCCACAGCCCCGCCGGGCTCGCCATCACGGCAGAGGAGACCGTCTCGGTCGCCTGCTCGCCGTCGACCTCGCCGCCGAGCGCGAAGACCAGCGCCGTGCCGCCGACGACCGCGTGACCGATGCCGCGACCCGCCGCGCGCAGGGCGTCGCGCCGACTGCGACGCGACTCGGCGATCGCGATGACGAAGGCATGCAGCGCGAGCGCGACGAGCGCGATGCCGACCACCCACAGCGCGACGCCGCCCACCGCCGTGCGCTCGATCGCGCGCATGGCGCCGGACTGGTCGGCGGGTCCTCCCGCGCCGAACGCGATGCCGAGCGCGATGCCGCCGATCACCATGTGCACGACGCCGTTCGCCGACTGGCCGACGCTCTCGACCCAGGAGGTCGCGCGATGCTCCTCGGCCCCGGCGGCGGCGCGCTGCGCCTTGTGCGCGGCATGCGAGGCCGCATCCGCCGCGTCCGACAGCGGCTCCTGCAGCCCCTCGCTCGACGCCATGGGCCAACGTTAGTCGCGCCGGCCAGGGATCGCCTGGGGCCTCAGCGCGACCAGGCGCCGCGGGCGAAGCAGTAGATGCCGTAGAGCATCAGCCCCACGGCGATGCCGACCAGCGCGAAGACGCCGCCGGGCACCGTGGTGAGCGACTGCAGCGCCGCATCGAGGCCGCCGGCCTCCTCGGGATCGTGCTGCACGGCCGCGGTCAGGAACAGCACCCCGACGACGACCACCGCCAGCCCTTTGGCGACGTAGCCGACGGTGCCGAGCAGATCGACCAGCCGGCGGAACCTGCGCGGCGGCGAGACGTCCTCGCGGAACGTGCGCCGTACGCCCTTGACCACGAAGTAGATCCCGATGCCGGCGATCGCCACGCCGACCGCGCCGACCAGCCACGGACCGACGGGCGTGGCCATCAGCTGCGAGGAGATGGAGTCCGTGCTCTGCTCGCTGTTCGACGAGCCGCCGACCGCGTAGACGAGTGCCGTCGAGCCGACCGCGGCGTAGGCGATGCCGCGCCCGGCGTGCTTCAGCGCATCCTTCCCGTCGCGCCGCGAGGCGGCGATGGCGCTGACGAAGGCGTGCAGCGCGAGCAGCACCATCGCGATGCCGACCGCCCACAGGGCGATGCCGCCGAGCGGGGTCTGCTGCAGCGCGCGCATGGCGCCCGACTGGTCGGCGGAGCCGCCCGAGCCCAGCGCGACGCCCAGGGCGATGCCGCCGATGATGAGGTGCACGACGCCGTTGGCGACCTGGCCGACGCCTTCGACCCAGTCTGCGGCGGGATGCCGCCCTGCCCGCTCGGCGACATCCTGCGCCCCGTCGCTCGCGCGACCTGCCGCATCCTTCGCCCGCGACGCCGCGATGCGCGCACCATCTCCGTCGACCACGTGGCCACCCTATGGCCCTGTCCCCCTGTGATCGTCCCAGGATTCGCAGAAGATCGTGGCGCAGCAGTGCCTGCTGGGTCGAAGATGTGGCAATGAGTGGGCGCCGACCCGTGATCCGCACCCCCGATCAGCGCGTGCGGGTCTTCGTCAGCTCCACCCTGCGCGAGCTCGCCGACGAGCGCCGCGCCGTACGTGCCGCGATCGAGCGGCTGCGGCTCGCGCCGGTGATGTTCGAGCTGGGCGCCAGGCCGCATCCGCCGCGCAGCCTCTACCGCTCGTACCTCGCGCAGAGCGACGTCTTCCTCGGCATCTACGGCGACAGCTACGGGTGGGTCGCGGCCGGCGAGGAGCTCTCGGGCCTCGAGGACGAGTACCGGCTCGCGCCGCCGGAGATGCCGAAGCTCATCTACATCCGCGCCTCCGAGCAGCGGGAACCACGGCTCGAGGCGCTCATCGAGCGCATCCAGCAGGACGACACCGCCGCCTACCTCCCGTTCGGCTCCGCAGCCGAGCTGCAGGAGCAGGTGATAAGCGACCTCGCGACCCTGCTCGCCGAGCGCTTCGACGAATCGCGCCCGACCCCGAGCCACGCCTCGGGCGGCGCCGACGAGATCCCGCCGACGCCCGACCTGCGCCTCCCCGTGCCGTACACCTCCACGATCGGCCGCGAGCGCGAGCTCGGCGAGGTGCGGGAGCTGCTCGCCGCCGGCAGCGATCGGGTGATCAGCCTCATCGGCCCGGGCGGCATCGGCAAGAGCCGGCTCGCGGTCGAGATCGCGCGAGCGACCGAGGACCTCTTCCCCGACGGGCGCTACTTCCTGCCGCTCGAGGGCGTGTTCGAGCCCGGCCTGCTGCTGCCCACGATCGCGTACGTGCTCGGCATCCGCGACAACGGCGAGGCGGTGCTCGAGGAACGCGTCGCCCGGGCGCTCGAGGGCCGGCGCGTGCTGCTCGTGCTCGACAACTTCGAGCAGATCATCGACGCCGCGCCGCTGCTCGTGCGGCTCTTCTCGCTCGCACCGAGCGCGACCTTCCTCGTGACCAGCCGCGTCGTGCTGCGCATCCGCGGCGAACGCGTCTACGACGTGCAGGCACTCGGGGTACCGGATGCGGCGCGCGGTCGTGCGGGCGCCGCGCGCGCCGAGCGGTCGGCGGCGTGCCGCCTCTTCGTCGACCGTGCGCGGGCCGTGAACCCCGGCTTCGCGCTCACCGACGAGAACGCGGCGGCCATCGCCGACATCTGCCGCCGGCTCGAGGGGCTGCCGCTCGCGATCGAGCTGGTCGCGGCGAAGGCTCGCATGCTGACCCCGCAGGGCATCGCCGAGCGGCTCGAGCAGAGCCTGCCGATGCTCACGGCCGCGGCGCGGGATCTGCCCGACCGGCACCAGACGATGCGCGCCACCATCGACTGGAGCGTGAGCCTGCTCGGCGACGAGGATCGCGGGCTGCTCGAGGACCTCGGCGTCTTCGCCCGCCAGTTCACCCTCGAGGCGGTCGAGGCGCTCGGAGCGGGCCGGGCGTGGGAGGGCCGCGCGATGGAGGGGGTCGCCGCACTCGTCGATGCCTCGCTCGTCAAGCAGGCGCAGCTCGGCGGGCGCTCGGTGCTGTCGCTGCTGGCGGTCGTGCGCGAGCACTCCCTCGGCCGGCTCAAGGAGCGCGGCGAGGCCGGGCGCATGCGCGCCGCGCACGCCGACCACTACAGCGCGCTCGTCGCCCGCGTCGCGCCGGGCCTGCGCGGACCCGGCCAGGCCGAGTCGGTGGTGCAGCTCGGACTCGAGCTGCCCAACCTGCGCGCGGCCGTGCGCCACCTCGTGCACATCGACCGGCTCGACGACGCGGGCGACTTCGCCTGGCGGCTGCTCGTCTACTGGTGGATCGCCGGCTTCTTCGGCGAGGTGCGCGTGTGGATGCTCGAGCTGCTCGACAAGGAGCAGCCGATCACCCCGCACACGCGCGCCGTCGCGTGGTTCTTCGCCCTCTGGAGCGAGATGTGGCAGCGGCCGACCGAGCAGGTCGTCGCCGGACTGGGCGAGTGCGTGCGGCTGTTCACCGAGAGCGGCGACGAGGACGCCGCGGCGATGAGCGTGGCCGCGCGCGCCACGGCGCGACTGCAGCTGCCGCTGCCAGAGCTCGACGCCGCCGAGCGCGAGCTCGGCGAGGCGGTCGAACGGCTCCGCGCGCTCGAGAACCGATGGGCGGAGGCGATCACCGAGGTCTCGCGCGGCAGGCTTGCGTGGCTGCGCGGCAAGCAGGACGAGGCGCAGTCGCACTTCGACCGCGCGACCGAGGTCGCCGAGGCGAGCGGCGACCTCTTCACGCTCTCGGTGGCCGGCAACCACCAGGCCCGGCTGCAGCTGGTGCGCGGCGAGGTGGACGCGGCCGAGAGCGGCTGCATCCGCACGCTGCTCGTCTCGACCAGGCTGCACTTCGAGGAGGGCGTCGCCTACGGGCTCGAGGGGCTCTGCGCGGTCGCGGCCGCGCGCGGCGACGCCGAGCGCGCGGGCACGCTCGCGGCGGCGGCCGACACCATCCGCCAGCGCATCGGGGTGTTCGACGCCGAGGTCTTCACGGTGCACACGCCGCAGCTCGACGGCATCCGCGCCGCCGACCCCCGCGCGGTGGCCGCCGGCGAGCTGCGCGGTGCCGAGCTCACAGTGCCCGAGGCGATCGCGCTCGCGCTGCCCGCCCCCGAGCTCGAGCGGATCGCCGCCTCGCTGGTGGGATGGTGAGCGCCGCGAAGGAGCCGCGCGCACCCGCCCGCGCGACCACCGCGCACGACGCGGGCACACGCATCCGCACCCCCGACCAGCGCCTGCGCGTGTTCGTCTCGTCGACGCTCCGCGAGCTCGAGGCCGAGCGCCGTGCCGTGCGCGCCGCGATCGAACGGCTGCGGCTCGCGCCGGTGATGTTCGAGCTGGGCGCGCGGCCGCATCCGCCACGCGACCTCTACCGCGCCTACCTCGAGCAGAGCGACGTGTTCGTGGGCATCTACGGCGAGCGCTACGGCTGGATCGCGCCGGACGAGACGATCTCCGGCCTCGAGGACGAGTACCGGCTCGCGCCGGCCGGCATGCCGCGGCTCATCTACCTGCTGGCGGGCGCGGAGCGGGAGCCGCGCCTCGACGAGCTCGTCGACCGCATCGAGCGCGACGACGCCGCCTCCTACAAGGCCTACGCATCGCCGGAGGAGCTCGCGGAGCTCGTCGAGGCAGACCTCGCGACGCTGCTCGCCGAACGATTCGACAGCGCGCGCTCGGTAGCCGGCCCCGCGACCGCCGAAGGCCGGCCCGACCTGCTGGCCGCCCGCATCCCCTCGGCCTACACGCGGCTGGTCGGCCGCGACCGAGAGCTCGCCGCCGTGCTCGCGCTGCTGGCCGATCGCGACAACCGGCTCGTGACCCTGCTGGGGCCGGGCGGCATCGGCAAGAGCCGCCTCGCGATCGCGATCGCGGAGGCCGCCGGCGCGCACTTCCCCGACGGCACGGCGTTCGTGCCGCTGGAGAACGTGCTCGAGCCCGAGCTGCTGCTGCCGACGATCGGTCACGCGATCGGCGTGCGCGACAGCGGCGAGCTGCCGATCGAGCAGCGCCTCGCGATCGCGCTCGAGGGCAGGCGCATGCTCCTCGTGCTCGACAACTTCGAGCAGCTCGTCGCCGCGTCGCCGATCCTCGTGCGGCTGCTCACGATCGCGCCCGACGCGACGTTCCTCGTCACGAGCCGTGCGGTGCTGCGCGTGCGCGGCGAGCGGGTCGTCGACGTGCCGCCGCTCGCCACGCACGACCCGGCGTCGCCGGACTCGGTCGCTCGCGCGCGCACGGCCCCTGCCGTCGAGCTGCTCGTCGAGCGCGCGCACGCCGTCAAGCCCGACTTCGAGGTGACCGAGGCCAACATCGAGGCGATCGTCGGGATCTGCAGGGTGCTCGAGGGCCTGCCGCTCGCGATCGAGCTCGCCGCTGCGCGCATGCGGGTGCTCACCCCCGCGGCCATCCTGCAGCGGCTCGATCGCCAGCTGCCGCTGCTCGTCGACGCCTCGCGCGACCTGCCGCCGCGGCAGCGCACGCTGCGCTCGACGATCGAGTGGTCGACGGGGCTGCTGGCCGAGTCCGAGCGCCGCGTGCTGCGGGAGCTCGCCGTCTTCGCCCCCGGCTTCACGCTCGAGTCGGTCGAGGCGTTCGCCGCAGCGCGCGGATGGGATGTCGACGTGGTCGCGGCGCTCGAGGCCCTCGTCGACAGCTCTCTGGTCGAGCAGGCCGACATCGATGGCGAAGCGGTCTTCTCGATGCTGGCGACCGTGCGCGAGCACGGGATCGAGCGGCTGAGCGAGACGGGCGAGGAGGACGCCGCGCGCAGCGCGCACGCGGCGGTCTACGCCGAGCTGGCACGGCGCGAGGGGCGAGGGCTCGGCTTCAGTCAGCAGATGTCGGCCGTGCAGCGACTGAACCTCGAGCGCTCTAACCTGCGAGCCGCGGTGCGCCACCTCACGAGCGCCGGTGATGTCGAGATGGCCGCCGATGTCGCCTGGCGGCTGTTCCTCTACTGGTGGATGGGCGCGTACCTGATGGAGGTCGCGCTGTGGATGGAGGAGGTGCTCGCGCGGCCCGCCGAGACGGTGTCGCCGCGCGCGCGGGCGACCGCGGCGTTCTTCATCGCCTGGCGCGACATGTGGCTGCGGCCATCGCATGAGATCCCCACCGGGCTGCTCGCCGCGGCCGCCGACTTCGCCGCCGATGGCGACGACCTCGGCGCCGCGATGTGCATCGCCACCGCTGGCTTCGCCGAGATCAACACCGCCGATCCCGACATCGAGCAGGCCGGCGCGTGGCTGCACGAGGGCACACGGCGGTTCCACGAGCTCGGCGCGGGATGGGGCGAGAGCCTCGCGCTCGTCGCGCTCGCGCGCATCTCGGCGCTCACCGGCGACCTCGCGTCGGCCACCACGCAATCGCAGCGCGCCGTCGAGGCCGCTGTCGGCAGCGGCGATCGCTTCGCCGCCACCGTCGCGACGCACCACCTCGCTCGCATGCACCTGTTCGTGGGCCGCGTCGAGGAGGCAGAGCGGATGCTGCTCGATGCGGTCGCCGGCTCGGTGGCGCTGCGCCACGAGGAGGGCATCGCGTACGGGCTCGAGGGGCTCGCCGCGACCGCCGCGACGCGCGACGACGTCGAGCGGGCCGGTGTGCTCGCCGGCGCCGCCGCGGCGATCCGCAAGCGCACCGCGATGTTCGATGCGCCCGCCTTCGTCTTCCACACCCGCTACCTCGCGGAGCTCGCCGAGCGGGTGGATCCGGACCGGCTGCGCGTCGCTGAGAAGCGCGGCCGCGAATACGGCGCCTTCGAGGCCGCCGACTACGCACTGACCGGGCGCACGGGCAGCACCGGCTAGCGTGGCCGCGACGAGCGAAGGAGCAGCATGGCGATCAGCACGGGCGACGACACCGCGACCCGCTGGCACGGCACCGAGGGCGACCCGGTCGTGGTGGTGCTGCACGACTGGAACGGGCGCCTGCCCTGGGCCGAGTCCTTCGGCGCTCGGCTGGCGGCGGAGGGATTCCGGGTCGCCGTGCCCGATCTCTACGACGGCCGCAGCTCGACCGCCGACGCCGACGCGCGGGTGCTGCTGAAGGAGCGCACCGCCGACATGGATGGCGCGCACCGCATCGTGAGCGAGACGATCGGCGAGGCCCGCGCGCTCGGCAGTCCGGCGGCCGCGCTGGTCGGCTTCTCGATGGGCAGCATGATCGCGCTCGAGTACGCGGCGCAGGGCTCGGTGGATGCGGTGGTCGCCTACTACGGCTCGGCGCGCGACGTGCGCGTGCCGCTGCGGGTGCCGGTGCTGTTCCAGCTCGCCGAGCGCGACTCCTGGCGCGGCAGGGAGTCGCCCACCGCGATGCGGGAGCGGCTGGCCGGCGAGGGCTTCGACGGGGTCGAGATCCGCCACTACGCGGGCGCGGTGCACGGCTTCCAGAACGAGCAGGTGGCTCAGAAGTTCAGTGCGGATGCGTCGGCCGCGGCCTGGGAGGCGACACTCGCGTTCCTGCGCGCGCACCTGCTCGGCCCGGTCGCGAGCTGACGTCCGGGCGGGCGCACGCGCTCGAGGCGGTCCCGAGCTGATGACCGGGCCGCCTACGCGATGAAGCTCTCGCGCAGCATGCGGCCGAGCGCGGCGTCACCGCCGGAGAGCGCGGCGCGCTGCCGGGTCGCGCCGTTGCCCTCGGTGCGGACGCGCGCCAGGAGCGCATCCACCCGCTGCTCGTCCTCCGCGGCGCGCAGCGCCGGCCGCGCGGCCTCGACCATGCGGTCGATCACCTCCCACGCGGGCGCGAGCCGGGCGGTGGTCGGGTCGACGAGCCCATCGTCGAGGCCGTGCCGGGCGGCGTGCCAGATGGCCGCGTCGACGAGCTCCGGCTGGGCGGCGGCCTCCGCGTGCGGCAGCCCGCCCGCCGCGGCGACCTCGACGAGCGCCCGCGACAGCAGCGCCGTCGCGACGGTCTCGCCCGCCGAGAGCTGCGCGTCGAACAGCCGCAACTCGATCGTCGGCCAGCGCTCGGCGAGCCGCATCATCCACGCGAGCGAGGCCGTGTCGAAGGTGGTGCCGACGCCCACCAGCGCCAGGATGCGCCGCTCGTAGTCCTCGGCGTCGGCGAAGATCGGCGGCGCCGAGGCGGTCGTGAAGCGGCGGCCGATCATGGTGCGCCAGCTGGCGAAGCCGGTGTCGGCGCCGGCGAAGCTCGGCGAGTTGGCGGTCAGCGCGAGCAGCGGCGCGAGCCAGGGGCGCAGTGCCCGCATGATCGCGACGCCCTCCTCGCGCGAGGCGATCGCGACGTGCACGTGCAGGCCCTGGATCTGGTGGTCGGGCCGGATGGCGCCCAGCTCGGTGTCGAAGCGCAGGTAGCGATCGCCCTCGGCGGTGCTCGAGGCGCCGCGGCCGTGGGCGGTGCCGACGCTCGCGGGGATGAGGCTGCGTCGGGCCGCCGCCTGGCTCAGCACGTCGCGGAACGCGCGCACGACCCGCTCGGCCGCGTCGCCGTCGGCGAGCACCGGCGACGAGAACTCCAGCTGCGCGCGCAGGAACTCGTGCGTGATCCAGCTCGCGCTCGCGTCGAGGTCGACGAGCTCGCCGATCACCTCGTCGGCGACGTCGATCGGCGAGAGCGTGTCGGGCTCGAGCAGGATGACCTCCTCCTCGACGCCGATCGTGCGAGGGCTGGCCTGGGTCGGCCGGGGGTCGATCATGCCCTGGATTGTCCCCGACCTCCCTCGCGCGAGGCTGAGAATCCGCCCCTGGCGCCCGGTGGCCGCGTGGGAGACAGTAGGCGCATGCGAGCGATCTGGAAGGGCTCGATCACCTTCGGGCTGGTCAACGTGCCCGTGAAGCTGTACTCGGCGACCGAGGAGCACGACCTGCAGCTGCACCAGGTGCACGACGCCGATGGCGGCAGGATCCGGTACCAGCGCAAGTGCGAGGTGTGCGGCAAGAAGATCGAGTACGCGCACATCGACAAGGCCTACGACGACGGCGAGCAGACGGTGGTGCTCACCGACGAGGACATGGAGGCGCTGCCGGCCGAGAAGAGCCGCGAGATCGAGGTGATGGAGTTCGTGCCGAACGAGCAGATCGACCCGATCCTGTTCGAGCGCAGCTACTACCTCGAGCCCGACTCGAAGAGTCCGAAGGCCTACATGCTGCTGCGGCAGGTGCTCGAGGAGACCGAGCGCACCGCCGTCGTGAAGCTCTCGCTGCGGCAGCGCACGCGGCTCGCCTCGATGCGGGTGCGCGACGGCGTGCTGACGGTGCAGACCATGCGGTGGTCCGATGAGGTGCGCGCGGCCGAGTTCGAGAGCCTCGACGCCGACATCACCGTCGGCAAGCGCGAGATGGAGCTGGCACGCTCGATCGTGCGCGACCTCGAGGCCGACTTCGAGCCCGAGCAGTACGTCGACGAGTACCAGGAGCAGCTGCACAAGCTGGTGGAGGCGAAGCTCGAGCAGGGCGACGCGCTCGACACCGCCGCCACCTTCGGCGAGGCCGAGGAGGGCGAGGGCGCCGAGGTGATCGATCTGCTCGAGGCGCTGCAGCGCTCGGTCGAGAAGAAGCGCTCGGGCGGCAAGGGTGAGGCGGATGCGTCGGGCTCGGCCGCGAAGGGCACGGCCAAGCAGAAGGCGGCCAAGCAGGCGGCCGCCGACGGCGAGTCGACGACGAAGAAGGTCGCGACCAAGAAGCCGGCATCGAAGAAGTCGGGCGCCAAGAAGTCGACCGCGAAGAAGTCCGCCGAGAAGAAGCCGGCGGCCAAGAAGAAGTCCGCCTGACGTGGCGGCGGCCGAGCGCATCACCGTCGGCGGGCGCACGCTGCGCTTCACGAACGGCGACAAGGTGCTGTACCCGGCGACCGGGACGACCAAGCGCGACGTGCTCGAGTACGTGCTGCGCGCATCCGAACCCCTGATCGCCCACGCGGCCGGCCGCCCCGTCACCCGCAAGCGGTGGCCCGACGGGGTCGGCACGGCGCGCAAGCCCGGCAACCTGTTCTTCCAGAAGACGCTCGAGAAGGGCGCGCCCGACTGGATCGAGACCGTCGAGCAGCGGCACTCGACCGGGCCCAAGCAGTACCCGCTGCTGACCGAGGCCGGGACGCTCGCCTGGATGGCGCAGATGGGAGCGCTCGAGCTGCACGTGCCGCAGTGGCGGATGGTCGACGGCGAGAAGGCGAACCCCGACCGGCTGGTGCTCGACCTCGACCCGGGCGAGGGCGCCGACCTCGACGACTGCGCGCGGGTGGCGCTGTGGGTGCGGGAGCTGCTGACCGATATCGGGCTCGAGCCGTTCCCGCTCACGAGCGGCTCGAAGGGCATCCACCTCTACGCGCGGCTCGACGGCACGGTGACGAGCGAGCAGGCGAGCGAGGTGGCGCACCAGCTGGCGCGCTCGCTCGAGCAGATGCACCCGGACGAGATCGTCAGCGACATGAAGAAGTCGCTGCGGCGCGGCAAGGTGCTCATCGACTGGAGCCAGAACTCGGCCTCGAAGACGACCGTCGCGCCGTACTCGCTGCGCGGGCGGCTGCGGCCGAGCGTCGCGGCGCCGCGCACATGGGACGAGGTGGAGGCGGGCGGGCTCGAGCAGCTGGAGTATCAGGAGGTGCTCGCGCGACTGGAGCGCGACGGCGACATCATCGCCTCGCTCGACCCGCCGCCGGATCGGCTCGCGAAGTATCGCGGCATGCGCTCGGCCGCCCGCACCCCGGAGCCCGTGCCCGCAGAGCCCGCGACCCCGGGCGAGGGCACCTCGTGGGTGATCCAGAAGCACCAGGCGAGCCGGCTGCACTACGACTTCCGCCTCGAGCAGGAGGGCGTGCTCGTGTCATGGGCGGTGCCGAAGGGGCTGCCGGCCACCGCGAAGCAGAACCGGCTCGCGGTGCAGACCGAGGACCACCCGCTCGAGTACGGCTCGTTCGCGGGCACCATCCCGAAGGGCGAGTACGGCGCCGGCAAGGTGGAGATCTGGGACGCCGGCGACTACGAGCTCGAGAAGTGGCGCGACGACGAGGTGATCGGCACGCTGCGCGGGCGACCCGACGGCGGGCTCGGCGGCGAGCCCTACCGCTTCGCGCTCATCCGCACCGACGCGGCGAAGCGGCAGTGGCTCGTGCACCGCATGAAGGAGCAGGACCCGGTGCGCGATGCGCGCAAGAAGGGGTATGCGCCGCCGGCCGGCTCCGGCGCGGCGGGGGCTGCGGACGGCGAGGCGGCGAGCGGCAAGGCAGCGGGCGGCAAGGCGGCGGGCGGCAAGCGGCTCGCGGGCAAGAAGGCGGGGGCCAAGGGCGACCGCCCGACCGACCTGCGGCCGATGCTCGCGGCCGCCGGCGACGCATCCGACATCGATGACGAGCGCGAGTGGTCGTTCGAGGTGAAGTGGGATGGCTGGCGGGCGATCGTGCAGAAGGTCGGCGACCCGGCGAGCGGTGGCTCGCTGCGGCTGCTGAGCCGCAACGGTCGCGACCTCTCGGCGGCGTTCCCCGAGCTGGTGGAGGCGCTCGCGAACGGCGTGCGCACCGGCGACGCGGTGCTCGACGGCGAGATCGTGGTGCTGCACCGCTCCGGACCCGCGCGCGGCGCGGCGAGCTTCGAGGCGCTGCAGGATCGCGCCGGGCTCAGTGGCCGGCAGGCGGCACGTGCCGCGAAGGAGTCGCCGGCGACCATCATGCTGTTCGACCTGCTCGAGGTCGGCGGGGAGCGGCTCGTGCAGCAGCGGCTCGACGAGCGGCAGTCGCACCTCGATGACCTCGTGCACGAGAGCGCGCGGGTGAAGATCTCGAAGCCGCTGCGCGGCTCGCTCGAGCGCATCCTCGAGGTGACCGCCGAGCGCCGCCTCGAGGGCGTCATCGCCAAGCGGCACGACAGCCGCTACCGGCCCGGCGCCCGCTCGACCGACTGGCTCAAGCTGAAGCACCAGCTGATGCGCGAGGTGGTCGTGGTGGGCTGGCTCGAGGGCAACGGCTCGCTCGCCGGCACCGTCGGCTCGCTCGTGCTCGCGCTGCCGGGCGAGGGCGGGCGGATGCGCTACGCCGGCCGCGTCGGCACGGGCTTCTCGAGCGCGGACCGGGATCGGCTGCGCGACCAGCTGCGGGCCCGCACCACCGTTCCTGCGATCGACGGGCTGCCGGCCGATGTGGCGCGGAAGGCCCGCTGGGTGCGGGCGGCCGTCGGCGAGGTCGAGCACACCGAGCAGACCGCCGCCGGCGCGCTGCGGCATCCGGTCTGGCGCGGGCTGCGGCCCGACAAGTCGCTGGCGGATCTCAACCCGGAGTAGCCGCTCGGGCGGGCGCCGCACGTTCAGGGAGCGGCGAGGCGCTCAAGGAGGGTGCGGCGCGCTCAGGGGAAGCGGCGCACGGTCGCGGCGGTCAGGCCGCTGGGCGGGCCGGCGAACCAGTCGATCGCCGCCGCCTCGACGTCGAGCGACGCCGTCAGCAGCGTCGACCAGCGCTCGGCGAACGCCGCGTCGGGCGCGGCGACGACGCACACGGGGGCGTCCGCGCCCGCGGAGCCGCACATCGCGCCGGCCATCGCCACCGCATCCGTCGCCGCCATGATCGGCTCACGCTGCACGAGCGTGTGCAGCAGCCGCCGCCAGGTGGTCGAGCTCGCCCGGGCCGCCTCACCCTCGGCGAGCGCAGGGTCGAGGTAGTGGTTCGTGTGCGCGAGGAAGCCGCCGTCGGGCTCGACGACGCCGACACCGGCGGGCGAGAGCTCGAGGCTCGCGGCCCGCGCGTGCCTGCGCTCGCTCTCGCCCTCGATGACCGTCAGCACGGTCGAGGCGCCCAGCGGCGCGCTGCGCGCGATGGCGATCGCCTCGTCGAGATCGCGCGCCTCGTCGAGGATGCGGCGCATGACCACGTGCACCGGAACGCCCACCGCTGAACGGTCGGAGCGGTGGTGGAGGATGTTGAAGTGCACGCCGAGGCCTGGTGAGCCCGGCTGGCGGGCGACGCCGATCTTGCCCAGCATGCCGGCCTCGGCGAACGTGCGCACGACGCGGCCGCCGACGAGCCCCTCGAGCAGTACGGCGGTCGGCACGAGGTCGCCGTTCCAGTCCCAGGTCTGCAGCGTCTGCGGGTGCCGGCCGGGATGCAACGCGACGACGGTCGAGCACTCCGTCGGCGGTGCCGGGGCATGCGAGAGGATCTCGGTGCGGGCGTTGAGCAGCATGAGGTCGAGCAGCGGCACACCGGCGCCTGCGGCTATGCCGTCGAGCTCGGCCGCCTGCTCGGGCGCCCATACTCTCGTCGGCGCGATCGAGGCGGCGGCGATCTCCTCCGCGACACCGGCCGGCACGCCGAGCGTCGCGTACGCCTGCCGATAGCGCTCGATCACGTCGCGCACGTGGACGGCCACGGAGGTGCCGTAGGCCTCCCCGCGTGACTGCGGCGACGCATCCGTCAGTCTCAGCTCGATCACCCGCATGCCACTGATGGTGCCACCACGCCGAGCAGCGGTCGAGACCACCGCGCTTCATGCATCTTTCATGCATCTGCGGTAGCCTCGGGTCATGAGCAGCGAGATCATCCAGGTCCGCGATGTCCCGGCCGAGGACGCGCAAGCGCTGCGCGCACGCGCGGCCGCCCGCAACATGTCGCTGTCGAGCTACCTGCGGGATCTGATCCACGATGATGCGTCCCGCCCAGTGATGAGCGAGGTGCTGGCGCGCATCACGGCCCGCGACCACATCGAGGCCAGCGGCGACGACGTCCGGTCGTTCATCGACGACGGCCGGCGGTGAGATGACGGTCGTCGACGCCTCGATCGTCGTGCGCCTGCTGCAGAACCGGCGCGACGACGTCGAGCTGCGCAACCGCTTCAGCCGACAGCGGCACATCCATGCGCCGGCGCTCATCGATGCAGAGGTGACCTCGGCGGTCCGCGGTCTGCTGATGACTTCCAAGCCTCTCGTCCAGATCACCGTCGAGCGCGCGCAGCAGATGCTCGACGACTTCGCTGATCTGCCTCTACTGCGCTACCCGATGCAGCCGCACCAACGACGGGTGCTCGCCCTGCGAGACAACTTCACCGCGTACGACGCGTTCTACCTGGCGCTCGCGGAGTCGCTCACCATGCCGCTGCTCACAGACGATCGGAAGTTTGAGAGAGCCCCGGGCCAGACGGCCGTGATCGAGACCTGGCCCTAGGCACGAGCAGGATGCATCCGTGCGAACCTGGTCCTCGCCGTCCGCGACCGCGTCGCGCAGCGGTCGAGGCCGTCATCACCCCGCCGCCTGCGGCAGGATGTGCGCATGACCACCGACCTGCTGGATCTCGAGTCGCTGCTGACCGACGAGGAGCGCGCAACGCGGACGCGCGTGCGCGGGCTCGTCGATCGCGAGATCAGGCCGCACATCGCCGACTGGTTCGAGCGGGCGCACTTCCCGCGTGAGCTGGTGCCGAAGCTCGCGGCCGAGGGGCTGCTGGGCATGCACTTGACCGGGTACGGATGCGAAGGGCGCTCGGCCGTGGAGTACGGCATCGCGATGCAGGAGCTCGAGGCGGGCGACAGCGGCATCCGCACGTTCGTGTCGGTGCAGGGCTCGCTCGCGATGACGGCGATCTTCAAGCACGGCTCGGAGGCGCAGAAGCAGGCGTGGCTGCCGCGGATGGCGCGCGGCGAGGCGATCGGCTGCTTCGGGCTCACCGAGCCGAACGCGGGCAGCGACCCGGGCGCGATGCAGACCTTCGCGCGCCGCGACGGCGACGACTGGGTGCTCGACGGCGCGAAGCGCTGGATCGGCCTGGCGTCGATCGCCGACGTGGCCGTCATCTGGGCGCAGACCGACGAGGGGGTGCGGGGGTTCCTGGTGGAGACCTCGAGGCCCGGCTTCACGGCGACGCCGATCGAGCCGAAGCTGTCGATGCGGGCGTCGATCCAGTGCGACATCGCGCTCGAGGGCGTGCGCGTGCCGGAGTCGATGCGGCTGCCGGAGGCGCGCGGGCTGCGAGCGCCGTTCGAGTGCCTGAACGAGGCGCGCTTCGGCATCGCCTGGGGTGCGCTGGGCGCCGGGCGCGATGCGCTCGAGACGGCGCTCGCCTACGCCGGTGAGCGGGAGGTCTTCGGCCGCCCGCTCGCGGCCATGCAGCTGACGCAGGCGCGGCTGGCCGAGATGGTGCTGTCGCTGCAGCAGGCGCAGCTGCTCGCGCTGCACCTGGGCCGCCGCAAGGACGCCGGGCAGCTGCGGCCGCACGAGATCTCGATGGGCAAGCTCGCCTCCTGCCGCACGGCGATCGACATCTGCCGCGAGGCTCGCGCGATCCTGGGCGGCAACGGCGTCTCGCTCGAGCACTCCCCCATGCGGCACGCCGCCAACCTCGAGAGCGTGCGCACCTACGAGGGCACCGACGAGGTGCACACGCTCGTCATCGGGCAGGCGCTGACGGGGCTGGCGGCCTTCCGCGGGTGACGGCGCCCGATCAGCCCGTCCACAGCACAGCGCCGATGACGGCCTCGAGGGGCACGGGGCCGAAGTCGCGAGAGTCCGTCGAGAACTCCCGGTTGTCGCCGAGGACGAAGACGTGATCGGCGGGGACGCGCAGCCGCCCGAAGAACGTGCCGTCGACGTGCCCGTGGTCGACGTACGGCTCGCGCACGGCGACCCCGTCGACGTACAGCACGCCGTCTTGCACAGCCACGGTCTGACCTGCGACTGCGACGACCCGCTTGAGCATGCTGTGCCCGTCCTCAGGGCTGCGGAAGACCACCAGTTGGCCGGGATCGGCACCGACCGGCGGCGGCTGCCACCGCGAGACCAGCACGGTGCTGCCCTGCATCACGGTCGGCTCCATGCTGTCGGAGGAGACCGTCAGCGGTTCCATCACCCACAGCCGCAGGCCGACGACCGCGACCGCTCCCAGCAGCACCGCAGCGGTGATCCTGACCGGCGTCGACGTGCTCAGCGTCCGTCGTCCCATGAGGGTGGGGCCGCCGTCATCGGGTCGTTCGGGTCGTACTGGCCGTCGACCAGGCCGACGCTGAACTGGGCCATCATGTCGAAGTCCTCGTGCGGCAGGTTGTGGCAGTGCAGCATGTACTTGCCGCGATGCGGGCCGAACTTGACGAGCAGCCGCACGGTCTCCTCCTCGCCGACGTAGACCGTGTCCTTGGGTCCCTTCTCGTGCGCGAAGGGGACCTTGCCGTTGCGGCTGAGGATCTGGAAGTCGACCAGATGGAGATGCATCGGGTGGTGCCAGCCGCCCGAGCTGTTCTCGAACTCCCACGTCTCGACCGCGTTGAGAGCGGGGTTGGCGATCACCCTGCGGAAGCCGCTTGCGACCACATCCGCCCACGTCTCCTCGCTGATGCTGAACTCGTTGGTGACGTCGTGGTGCTTGAGCCGGAACCTGCGGGTCTTCGTCGACTGGGCAGGGGTGAGGGACATGATCTCGCTGCGCTGGAGCGTCGTCGGGATGGTGTTCCAGGTGGGATCACCGGTGTTCACCGCCGCATCGACCACGTCGAAGGCCATCACCTTGTCCGTGTGGTCGTAGTCGCGATTGTTCTCGTTGGAGAGGTTGCGCAGCACGATGCGCTGGCCGGGGCTGAACTTGCGGAAGTCGATGAGCACCTCGTAGCGCTCGCCGCTGGCGAGGCGGAAGCTCGAGACCGGCTGCGCGACGGGCACGAGGCCGCCGTCGGTCGCGACCACCGTCATGGCGTCTCCGGTGCTCAGCGCCAGCCGCAGCGAGCGCGAGACGCATGCGTCGAGGATGCGGAACCGGTAGACGCGGCGCTGCACCTGCATCACCGGCCAAGCCCTGCCGTTGACCAGCATGACGTCGCCCCACAGGCCGGAATGGTCCCGGTCGTCGTAGGCCAGGAAGCCGTTCGAGGCGAACATCGCATCGCTGATCGTGAGCGCCACGTCGAACTGCCCCTGCGGCAGGACCTGCCGCTCGAACGGGTCGTGCACGTGGTACTGCGCCGCGAGCCCCGCATAGACGTTCATCGCCGTCTTGTGGACCGCGTGGTCGTGGAACCAGAGCGTCCTCGCCTGCTGGCCGTTCGGGTAGTGGTAGTCCTTCCTGAACCCCTGGTTCACGACCTCGCTCGCGTAGCCGTCGAACTGCGGCAGCGACGCCGAGCCATGCAGGTGCGTGGATGTGGAGAGCACGTGGCCGTCGATCGGGTGCCTCGCGGGAAGCTGGTTCCGCACGCGCAGCACGGCCCGCGTGCCCCGCTCGATGCTGATCGTCGGGCCGGGGAAGATCCCGTTGTAGCCCAGGATGGGCGTCGTCAGCCGAGGCAGGATGGCCGCGACGGCCGCCATCTGCGTCACGGTGTAGTAGTTGACCGGGGCACCGTCGATCGGGTCGAAGCCCGTCGACCGGGGCCGCAGGATGGGCGCCTGCGCGAACGCCGTGCGGAACGGGCGAGGCATGTCCGCATCGCGCAGGCGGCTGGCGGACTTCGCATCGACGCTGCTGAGCGGAACGGTCACCGCAGCCGCTGCGCCGAGCGCGCCGAGCCCGCCGAACAGCAGGAACTGACGCCGAGTGAGTGTCATGCGTGCCTCCTTGCACTCCGACAGCCGTCAGCGGCCCTCTGCCGCCGACATCAACGTTCCGGTAGGTGGTGCGCCGTCCCCAGCGCCAGGCGGCCGCCGTGCTCGCCCTCGAGCGTCAAGGCCACCGCCGTGTTGGGTATCTCGTAGACGAGCGTGGCGCTGACGACGCTGCCCTGCCGCGCCTCGGCCACCTCGGGAGAGGCCCAGAGGACGTCGAGGCGATCCGACCCGAGTCCCAGGATCGTGTAGTCGTCAGCGGAGAAGGCGATGCCCTGGGCGTCCATCGCCGTCAGCTCCAGCTCGACGCGCACCAGGTGACTGCCGGCTGGAACGGGCTCCATGAGCACCGCGGCGGCATCGACCGGGAGCCATCCGTCGCTCTCGAGCGGGATCACCCCGTTGACGCGCGCGAGTCCGCCGGGCACGACAGCCGCGGCGCCGAGGTGCGCGGCCGGCTCGCTGTTCGCCATGTGACCGACGAGGATGCCCGAGCCTGCGCCGATCACCATGAGCAGGGCGGCCGCGAGCAGGATGCGGGGCTGGCGGAGCCGCGCGCTCAGAGACTGCGGGGCCCGCTGCTTCGGGGGTCTCGGGGGATTCGGAAGCTCCTGCTGAGGAGCGGAGATCGCCACGCGAACACTGTTACGCACCAGCCTTTCGAACGAGCGCGCACCAGCGTCAGCGTTCCCGCAGGATCTCGCGCACGGAATCGTCAGGCGGCGCCTCGAGGTTCAGCGCCTCAGAGGTTCAGCGCCTCAGCGGTCCAGCGCCTCCCCGGAGGGCACGGCGGCAGGAGCGCCAGCTACCGCAGCAGGTGCTCGAGCACCTGCACGACGCCGTGCTCGCGATTGCTGGGCGCGCGGTAGCGGGCGACCGCGGCCACATCGGGGTGCGCGTTGGCCATCGCGAAGGTCCAGTCCGCGTCGGCGAGCATGCCGAGGTCGTTGAGGTAGTCGCCGAAGACCACGGTCTGCGCGGGCGTCACACCGAGCTCGCGCTGCAGCGCCTCGACGCCCAGTCGCTTGTCGACCGTGTCACGCGTCATGTCGGCCCAGTGGGGCGAACCGATCATGATCCGGTGCCCCGCGGGCGCCGGCTCGATCCAGTGCGCGGCGGCGCTCGTCGAATCCGTGCGCAGCGCGTACATCGCGAGCTTGAGCACGTCGTCGGTGTGCGCGAGCAGGTCATCGACCGACTCGAGCGCCACGTGGTACTTGTGCGCCTGCTCGACGAACTCGGCATCCCGCGACTCGATCGATGCGACCTCGCGCCGGCTCACCACGAGGCCGAGCTCGCCCTCCGTCTCCCGCACGCGGTGCACGATCTGCCGCAGCGCATCCGCCTCGACCGTGGTTGTTCCGATCACCTCGCCGTCGTGCGTGACGATCGCGCCGTTCTCGGCGATCGACGAGAGGGTGCCGGCGCGCTCGAAGACATGCTCGAGCGTCGCGAGCTGCCGCCCGCTCGCGGGCGCGAACGCGATCCCGCGCTCGTGCATGCGCTCGAGCAGCGGCCAGAAGGTGTCGGGCACGCGGCCGTCGGCGTCGAGCAGCGTGCCGTCCATGTCGGCGACGACGAGCCGGATGTCGAGGTTCCGCGGCAGCTCCCGCCAGTCAGCGGCCACTCAGCGGGCCCGCGTGACGTCGAACGCGTGGTGCTCGAGGTCGTGCAGCGCGTACTCCAGCAGCGTGCGCACCGTGAAGACCGAGCCGTTGGACCGCCTGCCTGTGCGATCCCACGCGTCGGTGGGTACCGCATCCGCCGCATTGGCCAGGCTCGCGGCGGCGAGGTCGAGCGCGGCGGCCACGTGCTCGGGGTCCTGGCTCGCGTAGTCGCCATCGACGGCGGCCCGATCCTGATCCCAGTTCGCGAACTCGGGGTCGTCCTCGTGCAGCAGCTGGTGCAGCCGCGTCTCCATGACGCCGCACACGTCGCGCACGTGCGCCGCGTACTCGAGCGGCGACCAGGTGGCGTCGTCGGGACGCTCGGCGACGGCCTCGCCGTGCAGCCGCTGGTGCATCGCGGCGGCGGCGTGCCGGATGCGGCGGCCGAGGTCGTCGCGATCGACCTCCAGCGGGTCGAACCCGCACTCGGGGCAGCGCTCGTGCAGCACCCATGTCCAGTCCTTGGTGTCGGGCTCGATCGGCATGCCTCCACCATCCCACGCGGCCGGCCGCCGCCGCACGGATCATCCGCAGGGATGACCCGCTCTGACCGATGGGCGGATGCGGCGGCCGGCCCGCGATTCGTAGCGTCGAAGGCAGACGGATCGCCCCCGCACGGAGGGCGGCCGACCGCAGAGGTGTGAGGAGCCCACCATGGACATGTTCGACCTGCTCGGCACGATCGCGAACGCCGCGCTCGCCACCCTGGCGCTCGCGACCGCGACGATCGTGGTGCTCGGCGGCGCCGTGATCGTCGGCGCGTGGAGTCTCGGCGCTCTGGCCCGACGGTTGCGCCAGAGCTGAGCGCGCCGGCGGCCTCCTCCCGGCCGCGCTGCCGCGCTTCAGACGGCTCCTTGGTTCCGCAACACGATTATCGGGCTCGCGGTACCACCTGCCCGTCTGACCGGCGGCGACCGGTGAGAGAGCGGCGCGACCGACGCGACGAGCGCCGGCGGACGGGCGCCGCCGGTCGTGCGCCAGCAGCCGACGCGACGTACGGCGACGGTGCGCGCTTGCACGCGCATCCGCTCGCCCGTACTGTATTCCTGAACGATCGGTCACTAATTCCGGTCCGCTCGCGATCCCAGCGATCGTCACCGCGATGACGCAGTCAGGAGTCCCATGCCAGAGGCCCTTCTCGTCGGCGGCGTGCGCACTCCCGTCGGCCGCTACGGCGGCGCGCTCGCGGGTGTGCGCCCCGACGACCTCGCCGCCCTCGTGGTCGCCGAGGCCGTGCGCCGCGCCGGCGTCGACCCGGGCGCGATCGACGAGGTGATCCTCGGCGGCGCCAACCAGGCCGGCGAGGACAACCGCAACGTCGCCCGCATGGCCACGCTGCTCGCGGGCCTGCCCGACGAGATCCCGGGCATGACCGTCAACCGGCTTTGCTCCAGCGGCATGTCGGCGATCATCATGGCCTCGCAGATGATCCGCGCTGGCGACGCCGACATCGTCATCGCCGGCGGCGTCGAGTCGATGACGCGCGCCCCCTGGGTGCAGGCGAAGCCCGCGAAGCCCTGGGCCAAGCCCGGCGAAGCCTTCGACACCTCGATCGGCTGGCGATTCACGAACCCCCGGCTGCTCGAGCGCGACAAGGCCACCTTCTCGATGCCCGAGACCGCCGAGGAGGTCGCGCGCGTCGACGGCATCACCCGCGAGGAGGCCGACGCCTTCGCGCTGCGCTCGCACGAGCGCGCGATCGCAGCGATCGACGCGGGACGCTTCGACGACGAGATCGTCGCGGTGCCGACCCGCGCCGGCGAGGTGACGGACGACGAGGGCCCGCGGCGGGAGACGACGATGGATGCGCTGGCGCGCCTCCGCCCCGTCGTCACTGGTGGCTCCGTGGTCACCGCGGGCAACGCATCCAGTCTCAACGACGGCGCATCGGCGATCATCGTCGCCAGCGACGCGGCCGTCGAGCGGCTCGGGCTCGCGCCGCGAGCGCGCGTCGTCGGCGGCACGAGCGCGGGCATCGCGCCGGAGATCATGGGGCTGGGGCCCGTGCCGGCGACCGAGAAGCTGCTCGCGCGCACCGGGCTGTCGATCAGCGACCTGGGCGCGGTGGAGCTCAACGAGGCCTTCGCGACGCAGTCGATCGGCACGATCCGCAGGCTCGGCCTCGATGACTCGCTCGTCAACGCCGACGGCGGCGCGATCGCGCTCGGCCACCCGCTGGGCTCCTCGGGCTCGCGCCTCGTGGTGACGCTGCTGGGCCGCATGGAGCGCGAGGGCGCCGGCCGGGGCCTGGCGACCATGTGCGTCGGCGTCGGCCAGGGCACCGCGATCATCCTGGAGCGCGTGTGATCGCCCCGGCTGCGAATCTCAACGTGTCAGGTGGTCGCTCGCCGCGATATATGCGCCTATCGACCGCCTCACACGTTGAGATCGGGGCGGGGCGATGAGCGCCACCCTGCGCATCGAGGAGCACGACACGCACGTGCTCGCCACCCTCGACCGGCCCGAGAAGCGCAACGCCATCGACCAGGAGCTGGTCGACGCGCTGCACGCGCTCTGCGCCCGGCTCGAGGTCGAGCGCCGCACGCTCGTGCTCACCGGCGCCGGCGGCTCGTTCGCGGCGGGCGCCGACATCGCGCAGCTGCGCGCGCGCCGCGCCGCCGACGCGCTCGAGGGCATCAACACCCGCTGCTTCCAGCGCATCCGCGCCCTGCCGATGCCCGTGATCGCCGTGCTCGACGGCTACGCGCTCGGCGGCGGGGCCGAGCTCGCCTACGCCGCCGACATCCGCATCGGCACGCCGACGCTCACGATCGGCAACCCCGAGACGGGCCTGGGCATCATCGCCGCCGCCGGCGCCACCTGGCGGCTGCCCGAGATCGTCGGCAGCGCGCTCGCCAGCGAGATGCTGCTCACCGGCCGCATCCTGGGCGCCGACGAGGCGCTCGCCGCCGGCCTCGTCAGCGCTGTGCTCGAGCCAGCGGCTGCGCTGGCCCGGGCCACCGAGCTGGCCGAGCGCATCGCGACGCTCGACCCCGCCGCCACGCAGGCGACCAAGCGCGCGCTGCTCGCGCCCGCGAGCGCCCACCCGGCGATCGAGCTGAGCGAGCAGTCGGTGCTGTTCGAGAGCGACGAGAAGCAGCGCCGCATGACCGAGTTCCTCGAGAGGCGCAAGCGATGACCGACACCACGCAGGCAGACGACACCGACGCCGTGGTCGGCGCGGGCGCCCCCGAGCGCGTCGGCGTGCTCGGCGGCGGCCGCATGGGCGCCGGCATCGCGCACGCCTTCGTGCTCGCCGGCAGCCAGGTCGTGATCGTCGAGCGCGACGAGGCGGCGGCCGACGCCGCCCGCGAGCGCATGACCGCGAGCTTGAGGAAGAGCGTCGAGCGCGGCTGGTCCGAGCCGCTGGGCGAGCTCGAGGGCCGCATCAGCGTCGCCCTCGAGACCGCCGCCTTCGCCGACAGCGGCCTCGTCATCGAGGCCGTGCCGGAGGACGAGGGGCTGAAGACGGATGCGCTGGCGCGCGTCGAGGCCGTCCTGTCCGACCGCGCGGCGCTGGCGAGCAACACCTCCTCCATCTCCATCGACCGGCTGGCGGCGGGTCTCGCCCGGCCCGAGCGCTTCCTGGGCCTGCACTTCTTCAACCCGGTGCCCGCATCCGCCCTGGTGGAGATCGTGCTGGGCGAGGCCACCGAGCCGCGGCTGGCCAACGACGCGCGCGCATGGGTCGAGGCGATCGGCAAGACGCCCGTGACGGTGCACGACGCGCCCGGCTTCGCCAGCTCGCGGCTCGGCGTCGCGCTGGGGCTCGAGGCGATCCGGATGGTGGAGGAGGGCGTCGCGAGCCCCGGTGACATCGACGCCGCCATGGAGCTCGGCTACAAGCACCCGGTGGGCCCGCTGCGCACCACCGACATCGTGGGGCTCGACGTGCGGCTCGGCATCGCCGAGCAGCTGCACGAGCACCTGGGCCCCCGCTTCGCGCCGCCGCAGCTGCTGCGCGACATGGTCGCCGAGGGCCGCCTCGGCAAGAAGGCCGGCCGCGGCTTCTACACGTGGGACGACTGAACGCCAGATGGAGACGACGATGACCCGACTGCTGCCCAGCTACATCCAGGACGCCTGGTGGGAGCCCGCCGACGCGAGCGACGCGACCGTCGTGCGCGACGCATCCACCGGTGACGAGGTCGTGCGCGTGAGCGCCAGCGGCCTCGACACTGCGGCCGCGCTCGAGCACGCCCGCACGATCGGCCAGCACAGCCTCGCGCCGCTCACCTTCCACCAGCGCGCGATCCTGCTGAAGCAGTTCGCGCTCGCGCTCACCGAGCGCAAGCAGGAGCTCTACGAGCTCAGCTATCGGGCCGGCGCCACCAAGCAGGACTCCTGGGTCGACATCGACGGCGGCATCGGCGTCCTGTTCACCTACTCGTCGAAGGGCCGCCGCGAGATGCCGCAGTCGACGATCTACCTCGACGGCCCGGTCGAGCCACTCTCGAAGGACGGCTCGTTCCTCGCCCGCCACATCTGCACGACACTGCCCGGCGTCGCGGTGCAGATCAACGCCTTCAACTTCCCCGTCTGGGGCTCGCTCGAGAAGCTCGCGCCCGCGTTCCTCGCCGGCATGCCGACCATCATCAAGCCCGCGACCCCCACCGGCTTCGTCGCCGAGCACATGGTGCGCATCCTCGCCGAGTCGGGCCTGCTGCCCGCCGGCGCCATCCAGATCGTCAACGGCTCGGCCCGCGACCTGCTCGACCACCTGCAGCTCGGCGACACCGTCGGCTTCACCGGCTCTGCCACGACTGCCGACAGCCTGCGCCGCCACGACGCCGTGCAGGCCCGCGGCGTCAGGTTCACCGCCGAGACCGACTCGATCAACGCATCCGTGCTCGGCCCCGACGCGGCGCCTGGCACCCCCGAGTTCGACGCGTTCGTGCGCGGCCTGGTCACCGAGATGACTTCGAAGGCCGGCCAGAAGTGCACGGCGATCCGGCGCGCGATCGTGCCCACGGGCATGACGGATGCGGTGGCGTCGGCCGTGCGCGACCGCATCGCCGCGAAGGTGGTCGTCGGCGACCCGCGCGGCGAGGGCGTCACCATGGGGCCGCTGGCCTCCACCGAGCAGCGCGACGAGGTGCTGCAGCAGGTCATGAAGCTGCGCGAGGGCGGCGGACAGATCGTGGTCGGCGGCGACCCCGGCCACGTCACGCTCGCCGACGGCACGCTGGCCGAGGCGCCCGAGGGCAGCGCCTTCGTCGCGCCGACCCTGCTGGCGTTCACCGATGCAGAGGCGGATGCGCTGCACTCGGTCGAGGCGTTCGGCCCGGTCTCGTCGCTGGTCGAGTACGGCTCCCCCGAGCAGGCCGCCGAGCTGGTGGCCCGCGGCGGCGGATCGCTCGTGACCTCTGTCGCGTCGCACGACGGCGTCTTCGTGGCGGAGCTGACCCGCCGCATCGCCGCGCACAACGGCCGCATCCTGCTGCTCGACCGCGACGACGCGCGCGCCTCCACCGGCCACGGCTCGCCGCTGCCGATGCTCGTGCACGGCGGGCCCGGCCGCGCGGGCGGCGGTGAGGAGCTCGGCGGCATCCGCTCGGTGCTCCACCACATGCAGTGCACCGCCATCCAGGGCTCGCCCGCCATGCTGACGGCGGTCACCGGGGTCTGGCACCAGGGCGCTCCCTCGTCGACCGAGGGCGCGCATCCGTTCCGGAAGTCGCTCGCGGAGCTCGAGATCGGCGACCAGGTGGTCAGCGAGCGGCGCGAGATCACGCTCGACGACATCGAGCACTTCGCCGAGTTCACCGGCGACACCTTCTACGCCCACATGGACCAGGCGGCGGCCGAGGCGAACCCGTTCTTCCCGGGCCGCGTCGCGCACGGCTACCTGCTGCTGTCGTTCGCCGCCGGCCTGTTCGTCGAGCCGGCGCCCGGCCCCGTGCTCGCGAACACCGGCCTCGACAACCTGCGCTTCATGACGCCCGTCTCCCCCGGCGACACGATGCGTGTGACGCTCACCGCGAAGCAGATCACGCCGCGCGAGACCGACGAGTACGGCGAGGTGCGGTGGGATGCGGTGCTCACCAACCAGAACGACGAGGTCGTCGCGCAGTACGACCTGCTGACCTACGTGGCGAAGACGCAGCAGCCGGTCGTCGAGTAGGCCCGTAAGGCCGCATCGAAACGACATCTGGCGCGCGCGCCGCCACGGGTGTACACCGTCCCTGACGAGGGAGGCGCACCATGGCCGAGGCGGCGCGCGAACAGCAGAACGAGGCGGTCATCGAGCGGCTGATCGCGTGCATCAACGACCGCCGCATCGAGGCGATGGACGAGCTCTTCCACGAGGATGCGGTGATGGACTGGCCGCAGTCGGGCGAGCGGGTGGTGGGCGGCGAGAACCGCCGCGGCGTCTACGGCGCCTTCCCGCAGCTGCCGACGATCACGCCGAGGCGGATGCTGAGCGCGGGTGACCTCGTGGTGGCCGAGGCGAGCCTCGACTACGGCGGCGGCGCGGTCTACGCGACGGTGTTCATCTTCGAGCTGACCGGCGGTCGCATCCTGCGCGAGACCGCCTACTGGGCGGAGCCCTTCGATGCGCCCGCCTGGCGCTCGCAGTGGGTCGAGGTGGCGTCCGCGTGACTCGAGGCGCCCGCGGGGCGGGCCGCCACTGCCGGTCGGAGGACGTCTGCGGCGCCCGCCCCTGCACATGAGTGTGCGGTTGCTGCGGCCGGAACACGTCCAGGCAGCAGCAACCGCACACCGTCGAGGCTGTCGCCTACTCGGTCTCGGCGGGGAGGATGAGCTCCTGGCCGGCCATGATCAGGTCCGGGTCGCTCAGCGTGTCCTGGTTGACGGCGAAGATGCCCAGCCAGCCGCTCTCGACCTCGTTCGACTCGGCGAGCTCGAAGAGCGTGTCGCCCGACTCGACCGTGATGGTCTCGTCACCGGGCTCGACGTCGGGCAGCTCGTAGCTCGGCGCGGCGGGCGCCGCTGCCGCCGCAGGGGCGGCCTGGCTCGAGGCCTGGCTGCTCGCGCCGCTCGACTGCGCGGGTGCGGCCTGCTGCGCGGGTGCCGCGTCGACCGGGGTGCTACTCGGGTTGGCCGAGCCGCTGGCGCCGATCTGCGCCGAGCACGAGGGCCATGCGCCCCAGCCCTGGCCGGCGAGCGTGTTCTCGGCCACACGGATCTGCTCGGCGCGCGAGGCGTCGGCCGGGTTGCCCGAGCCGCCGTAGGCCTGCCACGTCGACAGCGAGAACTGCAGGCCGCCGTAGTAGCCGTTGCCGGTGTTGATCGACCAGTTGCCGCCCGACTCGCACTGCGCGAGCGCGTCCCAGGTGGACTCCGACGCGGCGTTCGCAGCGGTCGGCAGGAGCACGGCGGTGGCGACCGTGGCGACGCCCGCGACGAGCCCGCCGAGTGCGACGCGCTTCGTTCGGCTCACGCCGGTGGTGGTCTGCTTCTTCATCACATTGAACTCCGCGGTCCCGTCTCGACGCGCGATCCGCGCATGCGTCCGCCCGGCCGGAGATATCGATTCGATGGAACGAAGGACTCGTGGGGCGGATTCGACGGCCGTCCTTCGCGTTCAAGCCGTCGAGACTACACGAACATCACAGTTCGGTAACGATTTGCGCTCCCGGCGAACGCGGTTGCTCGAACGGCAGATCCTCAGCAGCGTCGCCGCGCCCGTCGGACGACCTCCTCGGAAGGCATGGTCACAGCGAGGCGGGCTCCCGCAGCCCGGTGCGCACCAGCTGCAGCACCGAGTCGGCCAGCTGCTCGGGCGTGATCGGGCCGTCCGGCCGGTACCACTCGACGATGGAGTTGACCATGCCGAAGGTGAGCCGCTCGGCCACCTGCGGCTCCATGTCGGCGCGCAGCGTGCCCTCGTCGCGCGAGAGCTCGAACAGCGTGCGCAGCTTGCGGTCGATCGCCCGCCGCCGCGCCATCGCCTCAAGCTCGATCGGGGTGTTGCCGCGCAGCCGCAGCAGCAGCGTCACGTAGGGCTTGCGCTCGCACAGCACCAGCACCGCGCCGCGGATCACGAAGCGGATGCGGCTGACGACGGCCCCCGTCGTCGCCTCGGGTGCGTCGAACACGGCCTCGAGCGCGTCGAGCGCGTTCGCGAGCGCCACCTCGAGCATCTGCTCCTTGGAGTCGAAGTGGTGGTAGATCGCCGACTTCGACAGGCCCAGCCTCGCCGCGAGCACGCCGAGGGAGGTGGCGTCGTAGCCGCGCTCGTTGAACGCCTCGACGACCACCTCGAGCATCGAGTCGCGGTCGTAGCCGGGGCGGCCTCGGCGCCCGGCGGGCTCGGTCGTGGTGGTCATCTCACCAGTCTCCCAGCGCCGTCAGCGGTCCCGAGGCCCGAGACGGGCCTCGGCGCTGGGGTCGCGGCGGAGGCCCGAAAGGGCCTCCGCTTCACGCTCCACCGCGCAGGTCGTAGACGCGCTTGTACTTGCCCTCCGAGCGAGGCAACGACCCGCACGGCACGATCTGCACGCGCACCGAGGTGCCGATGCGGTCCTTGATGCGCACGCGCAGGATGTGCGCGGCCGCCTCCGAGACCTCGTGCGGCACGTGCGGCGTCGGCTCGATCTTCACGGTCATCTCGTCCATGCGGCCCGAGCGGGTCAGCTCGAGGATGAAGTGCGGGGTGAGGTGCTCGATGTCGAGCGCGATCTCCTCGATCTGGGTCGGGAAGAGGTTCACGCCGCGCAGGATGATCATGTCGTCGTTGCGGCCGGTGATCTTCTCGATGCGGCGCATCGTCGGCTGCGCGCTGCCCGGCAGCAGCCGGCTGAGGTCGCGGGTGCGGTAGCGCAGCACCGGGAACGCGCGCTTCGTCAGCGAGGTGAACACCAGCTCGCCCTGCTCCCCGTCGGGCAGCACCTCGCCGGTGTCGCCGTCGATGATCTCGGGCAGGAAGTGGTCCTCCCAGATGGTCGGGCCGTCCTTCGTCGCGGCGAACTCGCTGCCGACGCCCGGCCCCATGACCTCCGACAGCCCGTAGATGTCGACGGCGTCGATGGCCATCCGCTGCTCGAGCTCTGCCCGCATCTCGTTGGTCCACGGCTCGGCGCCGCAGATCGCCACCTGCAGTGACGTCTCGCGCGGGTCGAGCCCGGCGTCCTCGAACGCATCCGCGATCGTCAGCAGGTACGAGGGCGTGCACATGATCGCGTCGGGCTCGAAGTCGCGGATCAGCTGCACCTGCCGCACCGTCTGCCCGCCGGAGACCGGGATGGCGGTCGCGCCCAGCCGCTCGATGCCCGCGTGGGCGCCGAGTCCGCCGGTGAAGAGTCCGTAGCCGTAGGCGTTGTGCACCTTCATGCCCGGTCGCACCCCGGCGGCGCGCAGCGAGCGGGCGACCACGTCGGCCCAGTTGTCGAGATCGCCCTGCGTGTAGCCGACGACCGTCGGCCGCCCGGTGGTGCCGGAGGAGGCGTGGATGCGCGTGACCTCCTCCATCGGCACGGCGAACATGCCGTAGGGGTAGGACTCGCGCAGGTCCTCCTTGGTCGTGAAGGGCAGCTTCGCGAGGTCGGAGAGCTCACGGATGTCGCCGGGGTGCACGCCCGCCTCGTCGAGCTTGCGCGTGTAGGTGGGCACGTTCGCGTAGGCGTGGCGCACCGTCTCCTGCAGGCGCGTCAGCTGCAGCGCGCGCAGCTCGTCGAGCGAGAGCCGCTCGCCGCTGTCGCGCAGGTCGCCGCTGTCGCGCAGGGCCGCGCTGCCCTGAAGGTCGTCGGATGCGGTGCTCATGCGGGACCTCCGGGTCCGGTCGGCGCGGTGCGGCTGGTGGTGAAGGAGCGGCCGCGGAACTCGGCGACCGTCTCCCCCGTCTCGTCGACGATGGACACGTCGTAGATGCCGTTGCGGCCCGCCTTCCAGCGGCGCTCGGCGGTGGCGGTGAGCCTCTGGCCGGCGTGCGTCGCCTTGGCGAAGGTGATGTCGGCGCCGGAGGCGACCGTCATGTGCTCGTCCTCGTTGCAGGCGTAGGCGAAGGCGGTATCGGCGAGGGTGAACACCAGCCCGCCGTGCGTGATGCCGAACCCGTTCACCATCGAGTCGGCGACCGTCATCGTCAGCACCGCGCGGCCGCGCTCGAGCTCGGCGATCTCGATGCCGAACGCCGCCTTGGCGTTGTCGGTCTCGGCCATGATCGTGGCCAGCCACGACTCGTCCCTGGTCGTCTCCTGCGGCATGCGCGCTCCATTGCGTCGGCGTTCTCGGCAGGGGGCCGTTGCAGCCCCGCACGGGGCGAGTCTATACTTACTGAACGTTCGGTCACTAATTCGTTGCCGCACGCGACCACAGGAGGAAGTCGACGATGACGCTCACCGCACCCGACGCATCCGCTCGCCCTGACGACCAGCGCGAGCTGACCGAGGCAGAGGAGGCCTCGGCGCAGGCCGCCTTCGACGCGATCATCGAGGCCGACCAGCGCATCGAGCCGCGCGACTGGATGCCCGAGGCATACCGGAAGACGCTGATCCGGCAGATCTCGCAGCACGCGCACTCCGAGATCATCGGCATGCAGCCCGAGGGCAACTGGATCTCGCGCGCCCCGAGCCTCAAGCGCAAGGCCATCCTGATGGCGAAGGTGCAGGACGAGGCCGGCCACGGGCTCTACCTCTACTCGGCCGCGCAGACGCTCGGCATCTCGCGCGACGAGATGACCGAGCAGCTGATCGAGTCACGCGCCCGCTACTCGTCGATCTTCAACTACCCCACGCCCACCTGGGCCGACATGGGGGCGATCGGCTGGCTGGTCGACGGCGCCGCGATCTGCAACCAGGTGCCGCTGTGCCGCGCCTCGTACGGCCCCTACGGGCGCGCGATGGTGCGCATCTGCAAGGAAGAGTCGTTCCACCAGCGGCAGGGCTTCGAGATCCTGCTCGAGCTCAGCCAGGGCACGCCCGAGCAGCACCAGATGGCGCAGGACGCCGTGAACCGCTGGTACTGGCCCTCGCTCATGATGTTCGGCCCGCCGGACGACGAGTCGCCCAACTCGGCGCAGTCGATGGCGTGGAAGATCAAGCGCTTCTCGAACGACGAGCTGCGGCAGCGCTTCGTCGGCATGCTCGTGCCGCAGGCCGAGGTGCTGGGGCTGACGCTGCCCGACCCGAACCTGCGCTGGAACGACGAGACCAAGCAGTGGGACATGTCGGAGATCGACTGGACCGAGTTCAACGAGGTGCTCGCCGGCCGCGGGCCCGCGAACGCGCAGCGCATCCAGCACCGCCGCGACGCGCACGAGAGCGGCGCATGGGTGCGCGAGGCCGCCGCCGCGTACGCCGAGAAGCAGGCGGCGCGCGAGCGCCAGGCCGCATGATGATCTGCCGAGTTGAGGTTCTGCGCCCGTCGCAGCCTCAACTCGGACGCAGAACCTCAACTGACGAGATGGAGTGACCATGGCATCACCAGGCGATGTGGCCGGCGAGGGCTGGCCGCTGTACGAGGTGTTCGTGCGCGCGAACCGCGGGCTGAGCCACGTGCACGTGGGCTCGCTGCACGCGCCCGACGACGACATGGCGCTGCGCAACGCGCGCGACCTCTACACGCGCCGCAACGAGGGCGTCTCGGTGTGGGTGGTGCGCTCGAGCGCGATCACCACCAGCGACCCCGACCAGAAGGGCGCCTTCTTCGAGAGCCCGGCGGGCAAGAACTACCGGCACGCGAAGTACTACGAGAAGAGCGCGGAGGTGCCGCACCTGTGAACGCGCAGCTGAACGACGCCGAGCTCACCGCCGAGCCGCAGCCCGTCGACCCGAGCGACGCCGCGCAGCCGAAGCAGCGCGACGCCGCTGCGGTCAACGCCGAGTACGACGCCGAGGCGGCCGACGTGCACGGCGAGGTCACCGTCGACGAGCTCGACCTCGCCGCCGAGCTCTCGGGCGTGCCCTCCGCCAAGGCCACCGCCGACATCGCCGAGTACGCGCTGCGGCTCGGCGACGACGCGCTGATCCTCTCCCAGCGGCTCGGCTGGTGGATCTCGCGCGCGCCAGAGCTCGAGGAGGACATGGCGCTGGGCAACATCGCCCTCGACCTGCTCGGCCATGCCCGATCCCTGCTGCACTACGCCGGCAGCGCGACGGGCAAGTCCGAGGACGACCTCGCCTACTTCCGCGACGAGCACGAGTTCCGCTGCGCGTGGCTGTTCGAGCAGCCGAACGGCGACTTCGCCCACACCACCGTGCGCGGCCTGATCGCCGCGATCTGGATGCAGGAGCTCTACACGGCGCTGTCGCAGTCGACGGATGCGTCGCTCGCGGCCATCGCGGCGAAGTCGGTCAAGGAGGTGGCCTACCACCGCGACCACGCCGTGCAGTGGACGCTGCGCCTGGCCGGCGGCACCGAGGAGTCGCGCCGCCGGCTGCTCGAAGGCCTCACCGACCTGTGGACGTACACCGACGAGCTCTTCCGCGACGACGAGCTGCATGACCGCCTCGACGGCATCGCGCCGCGGCCCTCGAGCCTGCGCGCCGGCTATGACGAGATCTGGAACGCGGTGCTGGCCGAGGCCGAGATAGAGCCTGCGGACTACGTCGGCCGCAAGATCGGCTCGTCGTCCGGCGGCGGCCGCCACGGCAACCACTCGACGCACCTGGGCCCGCTGCTGGCCGAGATGCAGGTGCTGGCGCGCCGCCACCCGGGGGCGACGTGGTGAGCCGCACCGAGGCCGCGCGCGACGACCGAGGCCCGGGACGGGCCTCGGCGCTGGCGTCGCGGCGGAGGCCCGAAAGGGCCTCCGCTCCAGAGCTCCAGCGCGCGTGGGAGGTCGCCGCGGCGGTCGCCGACCCCGAGGTGCCCGTGCTCACCATCGAGGATCTCGGGGTGCTGCGCGCGGTCGAGGTCGACGCATCCGGCGTGCGCGTCACGCTCACCCCCACCTACTCGGGCTGCCCGGCCATCGACCAGATGCGCGACGACGTGCTGCTGGCGCTGACCGCCGAGGGCTACCGCGACATCACCGTCGACTTCACCCTCAGCCCCGCCTGGACCACCGACTGGATGAGTGAGGCCGGCAAGGCGAAGCTCGAGGCCTACGGCATCGCCCCGCCCACGCACCGCGCGGGCGAGCGAGGCGGCCCGATCCCGGTGATGCTGGGCGTGAAGTGCCCGCGCTGCCAGAGCCTGCGCACCCGCGAGGTCTCGCGCTTCGGCTCCACCGCCTGCAAGAGCCACTTCGAGTGCCTGGCGTGCCTCGAGCCCTTCGACCACTTCAAGGTGCACTGAGCGTGGCCGCGATCAACCTGGGCAGCCAGGGCCTGCCGACCGGCGGGGCGCCCGGCGCCACCGCATCCGCCCGCCGCCGCGGCCGCTTCCACGCCCTCGAGGTGGCTGAGGTGCGGCCGCTGACCGCCGAATCGGTCGAGGTGACCTTCGCGGTGCCCGACGAGCTGCACGACGCGTTCGGCTACGTCGCCGGCCAGCACCTGGCGCTGCGCAAGACCATCGACGGCCACGAGATGCGCCGCTCCTACTCGATCTGCCGCCCGCCGACCCCCGGCAGCATCTCGGTCGCCATCAAGCGCGACCTGGGCGGCCGCTTCTCGACCTGGGCGAACAGCGAGCTGCAGGCGGGCGAGCGCATCGACGTGATGAGCCCCGAGGGCTCGTTCACCTCGTCGCTCGACCGGGTCGACGGCGTGCACGTGGTCGGCATCGCGGCGGGATCGGGCATCACGCCGATGATGGCGCTCGCCAACGAGGTGCTCTCGGGCAGCGAGAGCTCGACCTTCTCGCTGCTGTTCTCGAACCGCTCGACGCTCGATGTGATGTTCATCGAGGAGCTCGCCGACCTCAAGGACCGCTACCCGGCGCGCCTCGCCCTGCACCACGTGCTCTCGCGCGAGCAGCGCGCGGCGCCGCTGATGTCGGGCCGCATCGACCAGGAGCGGCTCGAGCGCATCCTCGCCGAGCTCATCCGCCCCGAGAGCGTCGACGAGTGGTTCCTGTGCGGGCCGTTCGAGCTCGTGCAGCTGTGCCGCGACGTGCTCGCGGGCGCCGGCGTCGACCCCTCGCACGTGCGCTACGAGCTGTTCACCACGGGCAGGCCGACGGATGCCGCGGGCGACCGGGGCAGGCCGGTGGTCGTCGAGGAGGGCCAAGACACCTGGACGCTCGACTTCACCCTCGACGGGCAGTCGTCGCAGGTGCAGAGCCCGGTGGCGGCGCAGGAGTCGATCCTGAACGCCGCCCTGCGCGTGCGGCCGGACGTGCCGTTCGCGTGCGCGGGCGGCGTCTGCGGCACCTGCCGCGCGAAGGTCGTCTCGGGCAGCGTGAACATGACCGAGAACTACGCGCTGGAGCCCGACGAGCTCGAGCGCGGCTACGTGCTCACCTGCCAGTCCCACCCGAAGACCGACACGGTGGTCGTCGACTACGACGTCTAGACCATTACGGTGATCGAGCAGAGACGAAGGAGTCCCATGATCGAGCTGACCATCGCCGACGACGTGGCCGAGGTGGTGCTGAACGCGCCCGAGCAGCGCAACGCGGTCGACGCATCCGCCCTGCAGGAGATGGCGGATGCGTACCGGCAGGCCGAGCAGGCGGGCGTGCGCGCGCTCGTGCTGCGCGGGGAGGGCAAGGCCTTCTGCGCCGGCCGCGACATCTCGCAAGTGGACCCGGTGACCGACGACGCCTCCGGCTTCCTGCGCGGCAGGCTGCAGCCGCTGCTCGAGCAGATGGCGGCCTTCCCTGCACCCACCTTCGCGGTCGCGCACGGCGCGTGCCTCGGCATCGGGCTCGGGCTGCTGATCGCGACCGACGTGGTCTACGTGGCCGAGTCGGCGAAGCTCGGCAGCCCCTTCGCCGCACTCGGCGCCACGCTCGACTCGGGCGGGCACGCGCTCTTCTTCGAGCGGCTCGGCGCGCACCGCACCTTCGACCTGATCTACTCGGGACGGCTCATGTCGGGCGCCGAGGCGGTCGCGGCCGGGCTCTTCTCGCAGGCCTTCCCCGACGACGAGGTGCTGGCAGCGACCCGGGCGGCGGCCGCGCACGCGGCGCAGGGGCCGACGCTCGCGTTCCTGGCGACCAAGGAGATCCTCCGCGGGCTGCGCGACGAGCGGCAGGGGCTGTGGCGCTCGGTCGAGGCCGAGAACGCGGCGCAGGTCGCGCTGGCCCAGACGGAGGACTTCCGCGAGGGGTTCGCGGCCTTCCAGCAGAAGCGGAAGCCGAGCTTCACCGGCCGCGGCTGAGGCGGCCGGCCAGGCCAGCCGCACGGCGTAGCCTGCCGCCATGGATCACCTGCGCGCGCTGGCCGACTGCCAGGAGCAGTTCCTCGCGAGCACCCGGCGGGCCGACCTCGCGACGCCCATCCCCTGGCTCGGCCGGTGGACGGTCGAGAAGCTCGTCGTGCACCTCGCGCGCATCCACCACTGGGCCGCCGCGCAGGCGCGCCGCACGCAGGAGACGCCGCTCGGTCGCGGCCCCTTCGACGTGCCGCAGCTGTACGCGGAGTGCGCCGCCGAGCTGCGCGAGACGCTCGCCGAGCTCGACCCGGGCGCCCGCGCCTGGGCGCTCGTCGACGACGGCGTTCCGAGGGCCGAGCAGACCGGCACCGTGCGCTTCTGGCACCGGCGGCAGGCGCACGAGACGCTCGTGCACCTCTGGGATCTGCGCACCGCGATCGGCGAGCCGCTCGCCGCCGACGGCTTCGCGCCCGGCGACGAGGCGTGGGTCGACTGCCTCGACGAGGTCGTCACCGTCATGCACCCGCGGCAGCTGCGGCTCGAGCGCGTCGCCCGGCCCGCGGCACGCATCGTGTTCCGACCGGAGGGGGCGGATGCGTCGCTGACGCTGGGCGGTGCGGCCGACGACGCGCCGGAGGTCGTCATCGCGGGCCCCGCGCGGTCGCTCGCGCTGCTGGCCTGGGGACGGGGCGTCCCGGACGACGACCGGCTCGCCGCCGAGGGCGTCGAGGTGACGGGTGACCGGATTCTGGCGGAGGCGGTCGTGCGGGCCGGGCTGACGCCCTGAGGAAGCGCCGAGCCCTCGCCTGCTGCGCCGGTCGACGGGGCAGATCTACCCAAGCGATCGGCGCGCCAACCGCCCCGCGTCCGGGAGAATGGGCGCATGAGCAACCCGAGCGTCATCCCCATCGGCCAGCCGTTGCCCGGCGTCTCGTTCGGCACCGCAGTGCAGCGCTTCTTCAGGGGCTACGTCGTCTTCTCGGGCCGTGCGAGCCGGAGCGAGTTCTGGTGGGCGACGCTCTTCACCACGCTGATCATGCTGGTCGCGCAGGTGCCGTTCTGGATCGCATACGTCGCGTTGATGGTCGAGACGATCCGGCTCGACACGACCAATCCGAACGGCGACCCGACCGCCATCATGAGCGCGATGTTCGCGATGCTCGGCTGGATGATCCCGATGCTCCTCGTCGCGCTGGCGGTCGTGCTGCCGAGCCTCGCGGTGATGTGGCGGCGCTTGCAGGACGCGAACTTCCACGGCGCCTTCGCGCTGCTGCAGCTCATCAGTCTCGGCATCGTGCCGCTGATCATGTGCTTCTTCCCGTCGAATCCGCTCGGCGTGCGCTTCGACCCGGCATACCGGGCGCAGCAGGCGGCTGCCTACGCCGCCTACGGTCAGGCCTACGGGCAGCAGCCCGCCGGCTACGCGCAGCCGCAGGGCTACGGGCTGCAGCAGGGTCACGGCCAAGCAGGTCCTGCATACGGGCAGCCGTATGGCCAGCAGCCCTACGGCGACCAGCCCTACAGCGGCGGCTACCCGCAGCAGTCGAGCGGGCCCTACGACCAGCCCGGTCAGCCCGGCGCCTGAGGCACAATGCGCACGTCGGCGGCCTCCCGCGGCCGGTGACGCGCATCGAAGCCGCGCTCGTTCGGCGCCCACACCTCGCGCCAGAGCGTGTCGTGGTCGGCGCCCGCCTCACGGTCGCGACGCATCCCTCGCTCCATCGACTCGGCGAGCGGCACATCGACCCACACGGTGAGATCGAGCAGCGGCAGCAGCACGGGGTGCAGCAGCCCGACGGCATCGACGAGCACGATCGGCGCGGGCTCCTGCGTGCGCGCCGGCTGCCGCCCGCCGGTCGCCCAGTCGACCGGATGGACCATCGCCGGCCGGCCGGCGCCCATCGCCTCGAGCACCGACGCGAGCTCGTCGCGATGCAGCGCAGCCCACTCGTCGCTGCGCTCGCGGCTGCCGAGCGGGTCGAGGAAGTCGTCGCCGCGCACCCGCGCCGCCCCGGGCAGCAGCGCCTGCAGGGCCCTCGCGAGCGTCGACTTGCCCGAGCCGCCGTAGCCGGCGATGCCGACGACGGTGACGGCGCCCTGCTCGCCGAGCTGACGGATGCGCTGCGCCAGCTCGTCGGCGCCCGTCACGGTCTCAGCCACGTCGGTCCTGGTCTTGCGCGGTGGAGCTGGGGGCCGGGCCCACGAGCGCTGCGACGCGCTCGGCGGTGCCCCACGAGAGCGTCATGCCCGCGCCGCCGTGCCCGTACGCGGCGATGACCCGCAGGGCGCGGCCGGGCACCTCCTCGATGCGGAGCGTCGCACGGGCGGGCCGCAGCCCGACGGCGCGCGAGAGGATCTCGGCGCCGGCGAGCCCAGGCACCAGCGCCGCGGCGCGCGCCAGGATGCCGGCCTCGATCTCGGGATCGGGATCGAGCGAGATGGCGCCCACCTCGTGCGTGCCGCCCAGCACCAGGCAGTCGCGGCGCGGCAGCACGTAGGTGATGCCCTCGGGCCCCTCGTCGTCGATGCGGAACTCCCAGAAGCCGGGGTTCGACACCCGCACGACCTGGCCGCGGATAGGCACCACCGTGTCGTCGTCGCCCAGCAGCGCGCCCGAGCGCACCCCGGCGGCGACGACGACGATGTCGAAGTCGTGCGCCAGCGCATCCACACCCTGCTGCTCGGGCCCGGGCACCGACCGCTGCTCGAGGCGCACGCCCAGCGCGTGGCACTGCGCCTGCAGCCAGGGCAGGTACTGCGTCATGGTCGCCAGCGGCAGCCGCGTGCGCATGCCGGTGGCGCCTGCGGGCAGCTCGGCGGCGGAGGCCTCGCGCGCGTCGACCCACCGGGTCCACGAGCGCTCGGGCGTGGCGGAGCGCTCGATGATGATGCCCTCGCGCAGGTCGACGCCCGCGTCGGGATCCTCGGCGATCGCGCGGAAGCGGCGCAGCGAGGCCTCGAGCATGACGTCGACGGCGGGCGAGCGCTCGGCCTCGTAGGGGAACCAGATGGCGCCTGCGGCCGCCGAGGTGGTGACCAGCGAGTCGAGCTCGGTCAGCACCGTGACCGTGCGGCCGGGCGCGCCCGCGGCGGCGAGCTCGTGCGCGATCGACAGCCCGATCACGCCGGCGCCGATGACGGCGATCCGCTCACTCATGCGCCCATCCTCGTCCGTCAGACGGGCGAGCGGTAGGGCGACGCCGATAATCGTGTTGCCAAACCACTGGCCCGTCTGAAGAGCGCGAGCGCGCGGCTACTCGGCCGGCGCGAGAGCGGTGGGCTCCTCGGGCGCGGACGCGGTGGGCTCCTCGACGGTCGGTGCGGCGGGCGCCTCAGCGCCCGCGGCAGTCACCGCGATCGCGTCGTCCGCCACGTCGACGCGCACGGTGCCCGACTCGAGGCCGCCGACGATCAGGTCGGCGACCCGATCCTCGACCTCACGCTGGATGAGCCTGCGCAGCGGCCGCGCGCCGAACTCGGGCTCGTAGCCGTGCTCCGCCAGCCAGCCGAGTGCCGCATCCGTCACCTCGAGCTCGATGTCCTGCGTCCGCAGCCGGTCGCCGACGCGGTCGAGCAGCAGCGTGACGATCTGCTGCAGCTGCTCGCGCTCGAGCTTCTGGAACAGCACGATCTCGTCGATGCGGTTGATGAGCTCCGGGCGCATCTGCTCGCGCAGCTTGCCCATCACCTTCGCGCGCAGCTCGTCGGCAGCCCCGGCGGCGTCTCCCGCCTGGAAGCCCATCGGCCCCGACTTGGAGGCGAGGAACTCACCGCCGAGGTTCGAGGTCATGATGACGACCGTGTTGCGGAAGTCGACCGTGCGGCCCTGGCCGTCGGTGAGGCGGCCGTCCTCGAGCACCTGCAGCAGCAGGTTGAAGACATCCGGGTGCGCCTTCTCGATCTCGTCGAGCAGCACCACCGAGTAGGGCTGGCGGCGGATCTTCTCGGTCAGCTGCCCGGCCTCGTCGTAGCCGACGTACCCGGGAGGGGCGCCGATCAGCCGCGCGACCGTGTGCCGCTCGCCGAACTCCGACATGTCGAAGCGCACGAGCGCGCCCTCCGAGCCGAACAGGCTCTCCGACAGCGCCTTCGCGAGCTCCGTCTTGCCGACGCCCGTGGGCCCGAGGAAGAGGAACGAGCCGATCGGGCGGCTGGCGTCGCCCAGCCCCGAGCGCGACCGGCGCACGGCCTTCGCGACCGCGCTCACCGCATCCGTCTGCCCGACGACCCGCTGGTGCAGCTCGTCCTCCAGCACGGCCAGCCGCTGCTTGTCGCCCTCGGTCAGGCGCGACGCGGGGATGCCGGTGGCGCGCGCGACGACCTCGGCGATCGCCGCCTCGTCGACGACGCCGTCCTCGCCCGAGCCCGACTCGATCGACGCCTGGATGGCGCCGATGCGGTCGCGCAGGCGGGTCGCCTCCTCGAACTCCTCGGCCGCGACGGCCTGGCGCTTCTCCTCCTCCAGGTGCTCCTTCTCCTTCACCAGGGCATCCACGTCGACCTTCGCGCCCAGGCGCAGGCGCAGGCGTGCGCCGGCCTGGTCGATCAGGTCGATGGCCTTGTCGGGGAGGAAGCGGTCGCTGATGTAGCGGTGCGAGAGGTCGACCGCCGCCTTGATGGCGGCGTCGGTGTAGCTGACGCGGTGGTGCTCCTCGTAGGCTGACTTCAGCCCGTCAAGGATCAGCACGGCGTCCTCGACGCTCGGCTCGGCCACCAGCACCGGCTGGAAGCGGCGGGTGAGCGCGGCGTCCTTCTCGATGCGGCGGAACTCCGCCAGCGTGGTCGCGCCGATCATGTGCAGTTCGCCGCGCGCCAGCCGCGGCTTCAGGATGTTCGCGGCGTCCATGCCGCCCTCGCCGCCGCCGCCGGCGCCCAGGATCGTGTGCAGCTCGTCGAGGAAGACGATCAGCTCATCCTTGTGCGCGGTGATCTCGTCCATCGCCTTGGTGATGCGCTCCTCGAAGTCGCCGCGGTAGCGCGTGCCGGCGACCATCGCGGTCAGGTCGAGCGCGACGACGCGCTTGCCGTGCAGCGACTTCGGCACGGTGCCGGCCGAGGTCGAGCCCTCGACGATCGCGCGGGCGAGCCCCTCGACGATGGCGGTCTTGCCGACGCCTGCCTCGCCGATCAGCACCGGGTTGTTCTTGGTGCGGCGCGAGAGGATCTCGATGGTCTGCTCGATCTCGTCGGCCCGGCCGATGACCGGGTCGAGCTCGCCGTCGCGGGCGCGCTGGGTGAGGTCGATGCCGAACTCGTCGAGCGTGGGCGTGGTGGAGTTCGGGTCGATCGCCTTCGACGGCGTGCGGCCCTGCTGCGCCTCGGCGGCCTGCCGCTGCGCCTGCATCGCACCGCGCTGCAGCGACTCCTGCGTGACGCCGGCCTCCTGCAGCACGGCGCCGGCGGCGCTGTCGCCGGCCAGCAGGAACGCGAAGAACAGGTGCTGCGGCTCGATGTAGCTCGAGCCGTTGGCGCGCGCCAGCTGGTAGGCATCGCGCAGTGCTCGTTGAGCGGATGCGGTGAGGCTCGGGGGCCCGGAGACCTCCGTCGTGCCCTCGGCCGGCAGGCGATCGGCGATGGTCTCGCGCAGCTGGTCGACGTCGGCGCCGGCGCCCTGGAGCCCGGCGGCGAACTCGGGCAGCTCGAGCAGCGCGTGCAGCAGGTGCAGCGCGTCGACCTCTGGGTGCTTGTGCTCGCGGGCGTACTCGAGCGCGCTGGCCATCACCGATCCGGTGCGGCGCGAGATCAGCCTCGACACGTCGATCGAGCGCGCTGCGGGCGTGCGCCCGCCCTGCTGCATCAGTCGCGCGATGAGGTCGTCGAACGATCCGTCGCCGACCGGTCCGTAGATGGCTGCCATGTGCATACCCCTCGTGGTCGTTCCAAACTTGAGTGTCTCTGACTCAAGTTAGAACACTCCGACCGCGAGCGCATTCCCGTTCGCCGAGGGCGAGCGCGCCGCGCCGGCAACCCGACAGAGGCGGCGACGGCCGGATGGTCCGGTCGGATGACGTCCTGACGGGTCGGCGGTCGCGCTGGGGCGCCGACGGCTCAGCCGGCCGCGTTCCTGACGAGCTTCGCCACCTGCTCGCGCACCGCATCCGTCACGTTCACGATCGCGTACGAGACCGCCCACATGTCGCCGTCGTCGAGCGCCGCGTTGTCCTGGAAGCCGAGCGTGCCGTAGCGGGCGTCGAACTTCGAGGCCTGCTGGTAGAACACCAGCACCTTGCCGTCGCGCGCGTAGGCGGGGAAGCCGTACCAGGTCTTCGGGTCGAGCTCGGGGGCGACCTCGGTGACCACCTCGTGGATCATCTGGGCGATCTGCTTGTCGGGCTCGGGCAGGCCGGCGATCGTGTCGAGCACGTCCTGCAGGTCCTTCTCCTTCTTGCTGCCGCCCTTGCGGCCGGCCTGCTTGCGCAGCTCGGCGGTGCGCTCCTTGAGCGCCTGCTTCTCGAAGTCGGAGAGCTTGCCGTCGTCGTCAGCCATGGGTGCCGTTCCTCTCGTCGGGTGTGCGCGCCGCGCGTCGACGCGTGGGTCGCGCTGTGTGCTGCCATCGATCATGCCGCGTGCGCCCTGCTCGCGCTTCTCCGATCCTGCGCGATGCCGGAGCGATGCCCGAACAATGCCGCGAGATGCCCGAACCAACGCTGGACCCCTCCGAGATCTGCGGTCCCGATCGAACGGGTCCGCGGATTCCGAAGGGGTCCAAGGGCGGATGCGGTGGGCCGCGCCAGGCGGCCCACCCGCGTCAGGCGACCGGTACCGGCTCCCGGCGCTCGTCGCGACCCGCGCCGGGCTGGTCGTCCGCGCCCGAGTCGGCCGAGGCATCCGCACCGCCTGACGCACTCGCACCGGTCGGCGCCGCGGGCGCCGCCTCGTCGAGGTCGTCGGCGTCGTCCGCGAAGGGCACGTCGCCGCGCTCGGCGTTGTAGAGGCCGAGGTCGAGGATGCCCTCCCGCTTGGCGACGATGGTCGGCACCAGTGCCTGGCCCGCGACGTTGATCGCCGTGCGGCCCATGTCGACGATCGGGTCGACGGCGAGCAGCAGGCCGACGCCCTCGAGCGGCAGGCCGAGCGTCGACAGCGTCAGCGTCAGCATGACGGTGGCGCCCGTCGTGCCGGCGGTGGCGGCCGAGCCGACGATCGAGACGAACGCGATCAGCACGTACTGGATGAGCGTGAGCTCGATGCCGAAGAACTGCGCGACGAAGATGGCGGCGATGGCCGGGTAGATCGCGGCGCAGCCATCCATCTTGGTGGTCGAGCCGAAGGGCACCGCGAACGATGCGTACTCGCGCGGCACGCCCAGGTTGCGCTCGGTCACCCGCTGCGTCAGCGGCAGCGTGCCCATCGACGAGCGGCTCACGAAGGCGAGCTGCACGGCGGGCCAGACGCCCGAGAAGTACTTGCGGATCGACAGCCCGTGCGTCTTGATGAGCACCGGGTAGACGACGAACAGCACGAGCGCGAGGCCGAGGTAGATGGCGGCCACGAACCAGGCGAGCGTGCCGAGCTTCTCCCAGCCGTACTGCACGACCGCGTTGCCGAGCAGGCCGACCGTGCCGATCGGGGCGATCCGGATGATCCACCACAGCACCTTCTGGATGACCTTCAGCGCCGACTGCGTGAAGTCGAGGAAGGGCTCGGCCTTCTTGCCGAGCTTGAGCGCGGCGATGCCGATGGCGGCGGCGATCACGATCACCTGCAGCACGTTGAAGCCGACCGATGCGGTGATGTCACCAGAGTCGGATGCGCGGGTCGAGACGGTCAGGCCGAGGAAGTTCTGCGGCACCAGGCCGATCAGGAAGTCCCACCAGCCGCCGACGCGGCTGGGCTCAGCGGTCTCGAGCGCGCCGGTGTCGACGCGCGAGCCCGGCTGCAGCGTGGTGCCGAGCGTGATGCCGATCGAGACCGCGATGGCCGCGGTGATCGCGAACCACAGCAGCGTCTGACCGGCGAGGCGCGCTGCGTTCTGCACCTTCCGCAGCTGCGCGATCGAGGCGATGATCGCCGTCAGGATGAGCGGCACGACCGCGGTCTTCAGCAGCGCCACGTAGCTCGAGCCGATCGTGGCGAGCGTCGCGGCGAGCGCGTTCGGGGCATCCTCAGCGCCGGGGCCGATCTGGCGGGCGATGAGGCCGAGCACGACGCCCAGCACGAGGGCGAGCGTGATCTGGAAGCCGAACGAGCCCAGCAGCGTACGGGCTCGGCTCTTCGGTGCGCGCGCGGGTGCGCGCTGTGTGGTCGCGGACACAATGCTCCTCATGGATGCGGTGGGTGGGTGTCCGGGCCACGTCGCCCGGTTGCTCATTCAGTTATACCTCCCATCACGCCTCATTGCATCCATATCGACACGATTCGTCACATTCGATGGAGCCCGACGGCCGATCGGCGCGCGCGAAGGCCGATCAGCAGGGCGGTGAACGTGACCCGCGCCCGCACAGCGGAATGCCGGCGCGCGCGGGGCCGTTCCACCGACCATGCGCAAACGGATCGGCTTCCTCTCCTTCGGGCACTACCGCGACGTGCCCGGCTCGCGCGTGCCGACCGCCGGCGACTCGCTGCGCATGCACGTCGACCTGGCGGTCGCGGCCGAGGAGGCGGGGCTGGACGGCGCCTGGGTGCGCGTGCACCACTTCGACCAGTCGCTCGCCACCCCGTACCCGCTGCTGGCCGCGATGGGGGCGCGCACGTCCACGCTCGAGCTCGGCACCGGCGTGATCGACCTGCGCTACGAACAGCCGCTGGCGATGACCGAGATCGCGAGCGCCACCGACCTCATCACCGGCGGCCGGCTGCAGCTGGGCATCTCGCGCGGCTCGCCCGAGCGCGCCGCTGACGGCCAGGAGCGCTTCGGGCTGCCGCTGCCGGACGGGGCGAATTGGTCGGATCTGGCGCGCGACCGCGCCGCGCACGTGCGCCGGGCGCTGCGGGGTGAACCGCAGGCGCGCTCGGCTCGCGCGATGCAGCTCGGCCAGCGTCCCGACCTGCCGGTCGAGCCGCGCTCGCCCGGTCTCGCCGATCGCCTCTGGTGGGGCGCGGGCAACCACGCGAGCGGGCTGTGGGCGGCCGAGCACGGCTACCACCTGCTCTCCTCCACGCTGCTGCTGCAGGATGACGGCCGCCCCTTCCACGTGCAGCAGGCCGAGCAGGTGCGCGCCTATCGCGACGCCTACGCCGCGGCGGGGCACGCGCTCGAGCCGCGCACGGCCGTCACGCGCAGCGCCTTCCCGATCGTGAATGACGACGACCGCCGCTACTTCGGCCTCGCCGACGAGCAGCGGGACGGCGTCGGCCACCTCGACGGCGGGGCGGCCCGCAGCGGCCCGACCTACGCGGGCGAGCCCGAGCATGTCGCCCGTCGCCTGCTCGCCGACGAGGCGGTGCAGGAGGCGGACACGGTGCTGTTCGCGCTGCCGAGCCAGCTCGGCTACGACTACAACGCGCACCTGCTGGCCTCGCTCGGCGCCCTGGCCGGCGCGCTCGGCTGGCGCGACTGATGCGCCCCTCGTCGCCTCAAGCCCCGCGGTAGCCGACGAGCCAGTGCGGTTCGATCCGGTACATCCGCACATCGTCGCCCCAGCTCGTCGGATCCGACCCGTAGTGGCTGCTCCAGTGTGCGATCGTCTCGTCCCACGTGGCGGAATCCTGCGTCAGCCGCACCGCCCGCCCGTGGCAGAAGACGCCGATGCGCTCGCCGTCGACGTGGGCGGCGCTCACCGCCGACCGCGCCGCGATGTGGCGCGCCTTCGCGGCCCTGCCGTCGGTGCCGAAGGTCCACGCCCCGTGCAGGAAGTGCCCGTCGACGGCGCTCACCCGGGGCTCACCCGCAGCGGTCACGGTGGCGAGGCTCAGCACCCGCATGCCATCGAGTGCCGCCACCACGGCACGCGCATCCATCACGTGATCGCCGCTGATGATCTCGCGCAGGTGGCTGGTGCCGCCCGCGTGGGACGCGTCGATCAGGCGCTGCAGGTGCTCAAGCTCGGCATCGGTCTCGCGCATGCGGCGAGGCTAGCGCCGGCCACCGACGTCAGCCGCCGTGGACGCCCTCGGCGAACTCCTCCACGATCTTCGCGTTGAACGCCGGCAGGTCGTCGGGGGTGCGGCTGGAGACCAGCCCGTTGTCGGTCGCGACCTCCTGATCGACCCAGTTCGCGCCCGCATTGACGAGATCCGTCTTCAGGCTCGGGTAGCTGGTGATCGTGCGCCCCTCGACGGCGCCGGCCTCGATCAGGATCCACGCGCCGTGGCAGATCACACCGATCGGCTTGCCCGCCTCGACGAACCCGCGCACGAGCGCCACCGCATCCGCATCCATCCGCAGGTGATCGGCGTTCACCACGCCGCCGGGCAGCACGAGTGCGTCGAAGGCGGATGCGTCGACGTCCGCGGGCGCGGCGTCCACGGTCTGCGTGTGGCCCTTCTTGCCCTCCACCGAACCGTCCTTCGGCGAGATGAGCGCGGGCTTGCCGCCGGCGCCTTGCACCGCCTCCCAGGGGCTGGTGAGCTCGGAGTCCTCGTAGCCGTCCGTGAGCACGAACGCGACCTTCTTGCCGGTGATGTCAGTCATGGCTGACCTCCTCTGCTTGTGGGTTCGCCGGCGACGGTACTCGCTGCACCTGATCATCGCTCTTGCAACGTATTTGTTGCGCGCGGTATCCTGGCTGCATGACGATGCAGCTCGATCTCGACGCCGCGGTGCGCGAGAGCGAGGACGCACGCCTCCGCATCGCGGTCGCCAGCCTCGGCTCACCGGCAGCGTTCGCGCTGCTGGCGGGCGTCCACCGGTCGCAGCCGACCCGGTGGCTCAAGCACCAAGGCCGGCCCAGCGCCGCCACGCAGCGCCTGGTCGACGACGTCGCGCTGGTCGCGACGAAGTTCGTGCGCGTCTGGCCGGCCGAGGTCTTCCAAGACTGGCTCGACGGGAGCAACGCGTTCCTCGCGGGCGCGAGCCCCAAGGAGTGCCTGCGCGCCGGACGCGCCTCCGACGTCCTCGCCGCGCTCGAGGGCGAGCTGGCCGGCGTCTACGCCTGATGCGCGCCTTCCGCATCTTCCCCTTCGACGGCGGTGCGGCGGCCGGCGAGCCCGGCCATCCGCTCTTCGTCGCGCGTTCGCTGCAGGGCTCCGGCCGTTGGGACAACCCGGATCGCTACGCCGCCGGCTACTTCTCGCTGTCGGCCAGAGGTGCGGTGAGCGAGATCTACGGCGGCATGGCGGTCTGGCGTCCGGCGCTGTTCGACGACCTTCCGAGCCCCCGCAGGCTCGGAGAGTTCGAGGTCCCCGATGATCTGGAGCTCGCGGACTTCGACGACCCCGCCATGCTCAGCCGGTTCCAGCTGCGCGTGGCCGACGTCGGCATCCGCGATCCCCGGCGCACCCAGCAGATCGCCGCCCGCGTGCACGATGCCGGGTTCGCCGGCATCCGCTGGCCCTCGCTCTACCACCCTGGGCTCACGAATCTGGTGGTCTTCGACCCCGCCGAGCGCGGCGTCACCTTCCTGAGCGCCGAGCGTCTCTCGACCGAGCACCCAGCGGTCGTGGCGGCTGCCGAGCGCATCGTCCGGCACATCGCGCGGTAGCGCCGCCGCTGCGGGGCGATCCCGGCATCGCCTGAAGCCCGCCATTGCGCGAGCCGCTGCTCGGTCTCGCCTCGCAGCGGGGTGTGGGTGGCCGGGTGCAGAGTGGTCATCACAGCCCACGGAGGAGCCCGATGAAGACCGCGAACCACACCGTTGTAACTCCCGCCCGGCGTGTCGCAGAACTCTTTCCGGGCGCACTGCACAGCTGTCAGCAAGCGCTCTCCACAGGCACTTCCGCGTCGTTCCGCGGCGGGAATCACAGCTGTGGACAGGTTGTTGAATCAAGTGTGGAGAAACACACCATCTTGTGTCCTTGATCGACGCGAGACCCCACATATAGTGGGAGCCCGGCCTCGGCCGCACAGCTCCCAGCACCGACCACCACACCTTCAAGGAAGGCCGACATGACCGTCACCGTCTACTCAAAGCCAGCCTGCGTGCAGTGCACGATGACCACCCGCGCGCTCGACGCGCAGGGCATCGAGTACGAGATCTTCGACGTCACCGCCGACGACAAGGCACTGCAGACCGTCAAGGACCTCGGCTACATGCAGGCCCCCGTCGTGATCGCCGACGCGGACCACTGGTCTGGCTTCCAGCCCGACCGCATCAAGGCGATCCACGCGGCCTGATCGCCGTGCCCACGGCTGTGCTGGGGGCTGAGGTGGCCGACATCGTCTACTTCTCGAGCGTCTCGGGCAACACCGCCCGCTTCGTGGAGAAGCTCGGGCGGCCCGCCTCGCGCATCCCCCTGTATGCCTCTGAGCCGCCGCTCGAGCAGCGAGAGCCCTACGTGCTCATCGTGCCGACGTACGGCAGCGGGAACGGCAAGGGCGCCGTTCCCAAGCAGGTCATCCGGTTCCTCAACGACGAGGAGAACCGCAAGCACCTGCGGGGCGTGATCGCGGCCGGCAACACCAACTTCGGCGCGGGCTACGGGCTTGCCGGCGACATCATCGCCCGCAAGTGCGGAGTGCCGCACCTCTACCGCTTCGAACTGTTCGGAACTGCTGACGACGTCCGCGTCGTCCAAGAAGGATTGGATGCACTATGGCAACGGTGACGCCCGAGATGACGACGGGCAAGACGACAGCGATGGATTACCACTCGCTGAACGCGATGCTCAACCTCTACGGACCGGATGGGAAGATCCAGTTCGACAAGGACCGTGAGGCGGCGAACCAGTACTTCCTGCAGCACGTCAACCAGAACACGGTCTTCTTCCACTCGCTGAAGGAGAAGCTCGACTACCTGGTCGAGAACGACTACTACGAGAAGGAAGTGCTCGACCAGTACTCCTTCGAGTTCATCAAGTCGCTCATGAAGCGGGCCTACGGCTACAAGTTCCGCTTCCCGACCTTCCTGGGCGCGCTCAAGTACTACACGTCGTACACGCTCAAGACCTTCGACGGGAAGCGCTACTTGGAGCGCTACGAGGACCGCGTCGTGAACGTGGCACTCGCGCTCGCGGAAGGCTCCGAGACGCTCGCCGAGCAGATCGTCGACGAGGTCGTCAACGGCCGCTTCCAGCCGGCCACCCCGACCTTCCTCAACGCGGGCAAGAAGCAGCGCGGCGAGCTCGTCTCGTGCTTCCTGCTGCGCATCGAGGACAACATGGAGTCGATCGGCCGCTCGATCAACTCGGCGCTGCAGCTCTCGAAGCGCGGCGGCGGCGTGGCGTTCAACCTCACCAACATCCGTGAGTACGGCGCCCCGATCAAGCAGATCCAGAACCAGTCCTCCGGCGTCATCCCCGTGATGAAGCTGTTCGAAGACAGCTTCTCGTACGCGAACCAGCTGGGTGCCCGTCAGGGCGCGGGCGCGGTGTACCTGCAGGCGCACCACCCCGACATCATGCGGTTCCTCGACACCAAGCGTGAGAACGCCGACGAGAAGATCCGCATCAAGACCCTCTCGCTGGGCGTCGTCGTGCCCGACATCACGTTCGAGCTCGCGAAGAAGGGCGAGGACATGTACCTCTTCTCGCCCTACGACGTCGAGCGCGTCTACGGCGTGCCCTTCAGCGACATCTCGGTCACCGAGAAGTACCACGAGATGGTCGACGACTCGCGCATCAGCAAGACGAAGATCAACGCGCGAGAGTTCTTCCAGACGCTCGCCGAGATCCAGTTCGAGTCGGGCTACCCGTACGTCATGTTCGAGGACACCGTCAACCGGGCCAACCCGATCGACGGCCGCATCAACATGTCGAACCTGTGCAGCGAGATCCTGCAGGTCAACACGCCGTCGACCTACGACGACAACCTCGACTACGAGTCGATCGGCAAGGACATCTCCTGCAACCTCGGCTCGATGAACATCGCGCTGTCGATGGATTCGCCCGACTTCGGCAAGACCGTCGAGACGGCGATCCGCACGCTCACCGCGGTCTCCGACCAGTCGAACATCGGCTCGGTGCCGTCGATCGCACGCGGCAACTCGATGAGCCACGCCATCGGCCTCGGCCAGATGAACCTGCACGGCTACCTCGGCCGCGAGCGCATCCACTACGGCTCGGAAGAGGGTCTCGACTTCACCAACATCTACTTCTACACGGTGCTGTTCCACGCGCTGCGCGCGTCGAACCTGCTCGCGCAGGAGAAGGGCGAGACGTTCGACGGCTTCGAGCGCTCGAAGTACGCGTCGGGTGAGTTCTTCGACAAGTACACCGAGCAGGAGTGGAAGCCGGCGACCGCCCGCATCCAGGAGCTGTTCGACACCGCTGAGGTCGCCATCCCGACGCAGGACGACTGGCGCGAACTGAAGGCGCTCGTGCAGGAGCACGGCATCTACAACCAGAACCTGCAGGCGGTGCCGCCGACCGGCTCGATCTCGTACATCAACAACTCGACGTCGTCGATCCACCCGATCGCGTCGAAGATCGAGATCCGCAAGGAGGGCAAGCTCGGCCGCGTCTACTACCCGGCGCCGTTCATGACGAACGACAACCTGGAGTACTTCCAGGACGCGTACGAGATCGGCCCCGACAAGATCATCGACACCTACGCCGCGGCCACGCAGCACGTCGACCAGGGCCTGTCGCTGACGCTGTTCTTCAAGGACACCGCCACCACGCGCGACATCAACAAGGCTCAGATCTCGGCATGGCGCAAGGGCATCAAGACGATCTACTACGTGCGACTCCGCCAGCTGGCGCTCGAGGGAACAGAAGTGGACGGATGCGTTTCATGCATGTTGTGATTTCCTCACTTTTGGGCAATGAAGGATAGGGACATGGACACCCGAGACACCCAGGCGGCCGACGCCGCGTTCGACGAGCTCGCCGACGCATCGGCCGTCGACCCGGCGCAGGCGCGCGAGGCCGTCGAGGCCGACCAGGCCGAGGCTGCGGAGGCGTTCAGCGAGGGCGCGCCGCAGACCGAGGCCCAGCAGCGCCAGCACAAGCACAACCACCTGGTGCAGGCGATCAACTGGAACCGCATCGAGGACGACAAGGACCTCGAGGTCTGGAACCGCCTCGTGAACAACTTCTGGCTGCCCGAGAAGGTGCCGCTGTCGAACGACGTGCAGTCGTGGGGCACACTCACCGAGGCCGAGAAGCTGCTCACGATGCGCGTCTTCACCGGGCTGACGCTGCTCGACACCATCCAGGGCACAGTCGGCGCGGTCTCGCTCATTCCCGACGCGATCACGCCGCACGAGGAGGCCGTCTACACGAACATCGCGTTCATGGAGTCGGTGCATGCGAAGTCGTACTCCTCGATCTTCTCGACGCTCGCGTCGACGAAGGAGATCGACGAGGCGTTCCGCTGGTCGCAGGAGAACGTCTACCTGCAGCGCAAGGCTGAGATCATCATCGGCTACTACGAGGGCGACGACCCGCTGAAGCGCAAGGTCGCCTCGACGCTGCTCGAGTCGTTCATGTTCTACTCGGGCTTCTACCTGCCGATGTACTGGTCGAGCCGCGCGAAGCTCACGAACACGGCCGACCTGATCCGCCTCATCATCCGCGACGAGGCCGTGCACGGGTACTACATCGGCTACAAGTTCCAGAAGGGCTACGAGAAGCTCACTGCTGAGAAGCAGGCCGAGATCAAGGACTACACGTACTCGTTGCTCTACGAGCTCTACGAGAACGAGTCGAAGTACACGGCCGAGCTCTACGACCCGGTGGGCCTGACGGAGGACGTGAAGAAGTTCCTCCACTACAACGCGAACAAGGCGCTCATGAACCTCGGCTTCGAGCCGCTGTTCCCGACCACGGTCACCGACGTCAGCCCGGCGATCCTGTCGTCGCTGTCGCCGAACGCCGACGAGAACCACGACTTCTTCTCGGGCTCGGGCTCCTCCTACGTCATCGGCAAGGCCGAGTCCACCGAAGACGAGGACTGGGACTTCTGAACCCAGACAGACGGATGCGGCCGGTCACCCCTGTGGGTGGTCGGCCGCTTCGTCGTTAGCCTGGCGGCATGCAGAAGATCTCGATCGAGGCCCTCGCTCGCCAGCAGCTGGGCGCCGCGTCCCGTGCGAGCAGCGGCCGCGCAGCCGACACCGTCGTCGGCGGCCACGAGAAGGTGCTGCGGCAGACCGTCATCGGCATGACCGAGGGCACCGTGCTGAACGAGCACGAGAACCCCGGCGAGGCCACCATCTACGTGCTGCGCGGACGGGTGCGGCTCTCGACGGCCGACGCGTCGTGGCAGGCGCGCCAGGGCGACCTGCTGATCGTGCCCGACGCCCGGCACGACCTCGTCGCCGAAGAGGACGCCGCGATCCTGCTCACCGTCGCGAAGCTCCGCTGACGCGCGGCGCCCTCAGTCCTCGAGGATGCCGTCCGGGTCCTCCACGCGCACCTCGTGGCCGTCCTGCCGCAGCCGCCGCACGCCCTCGCGCAGCATCCGCCGGCCCACGCCGTTCGCGGAACTGACCCGGGAGAGGTCGACAACCAGGGGTGCCCCGTCCTCCGGCACCTCCGCCAGCTCTCGGAGCGCAGCCTCCGCCGCCGCGAAGTGCATGACGCCCTGCAGCTTGACCTCGCGCATCCGGTCGGCGTCATCGTCGGGCTCGACCACGCCGTAGAGCACGTGCGCCGCGACCTCGGGCGCTTGCATGAGGTGCAGCCCCATGTCCTCCGACAGCCGCTCGCACGCGCGCACGCCGCGCACGCTGTTGCCGAACCCGTCGAGCCTGGGCGAGAACGCGCCGATGCCGACCTGCCCGGGCAGCGACCCCAGCAGCCCTCCCGAGACGCCGCTCTTCGCCGGGATGCCGACGCTCGTCATCCAGTCGCCCGCGGCGTCGTACATGCCGCAGGTGGCCATCACGCTCAGCACCTGCGTGCAGACGCGAGCCGAGACGACCTGCTCGCCGGTCACGGGGTTGCGGCCGCCCGAGGCCAGCGTCATCGCCATCACGGCCAGATCGCGCACGTCGACCAGCAGCGAGCACTGCCGCGTGTAGCCGTCGACGGCGTCGTGCGGCTCGTCCTGCAGCTTGCCGCGCGCTCGCACGAGGTAGGCGAGCGCCATGTTGCGGTCGGCGGTCTCGCGCTCGGACGCGCACACGGCCTCGTCGACCTCGAGCTGCCGCCCGGCGAAGGCCGAGAGCCCCGCGCGCACGCGCTCGGTGCTCTCCTCGGCGGTCGCGCCCTCCGGCCCGACGAGCGCGTGCGTCGTGATGGCGCCGATGTTGATCATCGGGTTGCGCGGCCGGCCATTGTCCTCGAGCGAGATCTCGTTGAACGGGTCGCCCGATGGCTCGACGCCCACGAAGCGCAGCACCTCGTCGCGCCCGCGATCGGCGAGCGCGAGCGCATAGGCGAACGGCTTCGAGAGCGACTGGATCGTGAACCGGTGCTCGGCGTCGCCCGAGGCGTACACGGTGCCGTCGATCGTGCACATCGCGAGGCCGAACAGGTCGGGATCGGCCTCGGCGAGCTCGGGGATGTAGCTGGCGACCTCGCCGTCGTCGCCATCGGCGATGCACGACTCGCGCACCGCATCGAGATATTCCGTGACCGGTGAGCGCATGGCCCGAGCGTATGCCAGGTGCGCTGAGCGACCGTGGCGGTCAGCACTCCGTCGGCCGTGCATGGTTCGATCGGATGCGTGGAGGCAGGCAAGCGGGCTCGCCCGGCACCGACAGGGCCGGGCCACGACGCCAGGCGGCGCGAGTCGCACGCGATCGTCGCTGCCTGGGCGTCCTTCGCCGTCGGCCTGATCTTCGGGCTGGTGGCGCTCGCGGGCGGGCCGCGCCCGATCGCCGGCGATCTGAGCCAGCCGACGGTCATGGTACCTGCCGCCGGCATCGCCGCGCTCGTCGCCGCCACCGCCTTCGTGCTCAGCACGCTGCTGCACCGACGCGACGAGACGGCGCCGATGCCGCCGTGGCAGCGCACCGTCTCGCACGTCTCGACCGTCGCCCTCACGCTCGCCTTCGCCGCCGTCACCGCGATGGCCGTGCTCACCGGTGGCGAGATCCTGGCGCTCGGCCTGCGAGGACTCGAGGCACCGGCGATCGGCGGCGCGCTGCTGACGGCGATCGCGAGCTCGGCCGGCGGCTGGCTCGCCTTCCAGGCGGGCGTCGAGCTGCGCACGCGCGAGCTCGCGACCCTGCTGTTCGCCTATCTGACGATCGGCACGGTGTTCGCGATGATCACCGCGGCCGACCCGCGCTGGTGGGAGCTGCACTTCTCAGAGCTCGGCGCCGGCAGCGGCGCCTGGGCGTTCAACGGCACCGTCATCGTCGCCGGCCTGCTGGTGGCGACCATCGGCTCCTACATCGGCCGCGACCTGCACCGCTGGCTGGGCGACGCGAGGCTGCGCAGCATCGGCGCGGTGGTGATCCTGTTCGCGGTCACCGGGCTCGCGCTCGCGGGCGTCGGCCTGTTCCCGCTCCGCGACGGCCCACCGGGCGACGGCTCGCTCAGCGGCGCCAGGCTCGCGCACGACATCGCCGCCTTCGGCACCCTCGGGCTCTTCGCGGTGACGGCGGTGGTGGTCACGCTCGTCATGCCTGGGCCGCCCCGCGCGATGCTGCTCACCACCGTCGGCGCCGGCGTCGCCATGGTCGCCAACCTGCTGCTGTGGCGGCCGGGCGAGGTCTACAGCACCGCGGGGCTCGAGGCGATCGCGGTCGGCATCATCTTCGTCTGGATGACCACGCTCGTGCGCACCCTGAGCGCCTGCGTGCCCGACGCATCCCGCCCCTCTGCCAGGCCGACGCTGCTGCCGAGGGCATGAGTCGAGCGGATGCGTCGGCGCGACTCGGTGCATCCGGTCGGTGCCGCGGCCGGCGCCTCCGGGTCGACATCCGTCGCGCGAGACGGCACAGTAGAGCCATGACGAGTCACGATGCCGAGCCGGAAGAGGTCGAGACCCCTCCGGACACCCCTGAAGGCAGCGAGACGCCGGAGGACGCGCAGCGGCGCAAGTTCCGCGAGGCCCTCGAGAAGAAGAAGCAGGGCCACCACGGCCAGGGCATGGCTGACAAGGGCGGCGTGCAGGGCGCGCACACCGGTCCCGCCGTGCAGAAGCGCGTGCACCGCCGCAAGAGCGGCTGAGCCACCCCGGCAGCCTGCCGACATCACGGCGACCCGGCGGATACGTCGGGTCGCGCTGTCGTGCGCGCGCTCAGTCGGTGGCGGCCAGGTAGGCCAGCTGCGCGGCCATCGACGCCTCGGCGGCGAAGCGGATCGACGCGTCGACCTCCGGGTAGACGCGGTCGGTGACCTCGGCGACCCGGGCATCGGCCGCCGTCGTGCCCAGCCCCTGCAGCGCCGCGCGCACCTCGCCGAGTCGCTCCTTGCGGTGCGCCCGGTACTCGCGCGCCGCCTCGGCGATCGACGCGCGCGGCTCGCCGTGGCCGGGCAGCACCTCGAGGTCGCCGAGCGCCTCGAGCTTGTCGAGACTCGCGAGGAACGCGCCGACCGAGCCGTCCGGGTGCATGATCACCGTCGAGCCGCGCCCGAGGATGGTGTCGCCGGTCAGCACCGCCCGGCCCGGCACCACGATGCACACCGAGTCGGCGGTGTGGCCAGGTGTGGCGACGATCTGCAGCTCGACGTCGTCCACCGGGATCCACTCGCCGTCGGTCAGCGGCTCGCCGCCGAGGCACTGGTCGGGGTCGAGGCCGCGCAGCTCGGCGCCGACCGAGCGCGCGAGCTCGGCAGCGGCCTCGGTGTGGTCGATGTGGCGGTGCGTGACCAGGATCAGGCGCGGCGCCAGCGCCACCAGGCGCTCCATGTGCTCGGGATCGGTCGGGCCCGGGTCCACGACGACCTGACCACCCCCGAGCACGTACGTGTTCGTGCCGTCGAGGGTCATCGGGCCAGGGTTGGGCGCGAGGATGCGCTCGATGTCGACCATGCCCCGACCCTACGCGCTGCCGCCGCTTCGGCCACGGCCCCGGCTCCGGCGGATCGCCCAGGCGATGCACGCTCCGCCCAGCACGGCGCACCCGGCGGCGAGCACCAGCAGCGCCACCCAGATGTCGAGCGGCGCCGAGCCCGGCACGCGGAGGGCGACCGCATTGATCACCGCCGCGACGACGCACAGCAGCGCGAGCGCGAGCACCGCTGCACCGATGATGCGCAGCGGCGACCTCGGTGAGGCCGGGATGGGGGCCATGCGGCCATCGTAAGCGCGTCGGACGCCGGATGTCACCGGCCTCTGGTGCCATGGAGGCATGGACCCGCTGATCATCGTCGCCGCCCTCGCCGCCGTGCTGCTCGCAGGCATCGCCGGCTGCCTGCTGGGTGTGCGCCTCGGCCGGGCCCGCGCCGCAAGCGAGGCGGCGGGCGATCGCGCCGAGCTGCAGGCAGCGCGCAGCCGGCTCGAGGTCGTCGAGGGCGAGCGGGAGCGCGAGCGCGACATCGCCGAGCGGCGCCACCTGGCCCAGCTCGAGGAGGTGCGGGCCGATGCCCAGCGCCGCATCGCCGACGAGCGGGCGCGCGGCAAGGAGGCGATCGCCGAGCTGCAGGCAGACGCGCAGCGGCGGGCGGATGAGTTCGCGAAGCTCTCGTCGGCGGCGCTGGAGCGCAACTCCGCCGTGTTCCTCGAGCAGGCGGAGGAGCGGCTGCGGCGCTCGCAGACGGAGGGCGCGGCAGAGCTCGCCAAGCGCGAGGCGGCCGTCAAGCAGCTGGTCGAACCGCTGTCGAAGACGCTGGAGGGCGTGCGCGGCGAGGTGACGGCGGCCGAGAAGGCGCGCGCCGAGGCGAACGCGGCGCTCGCCGAGCAGCTGCAGGCGATGCGCTCCTCCTCCGAGCAGCTGACGCTCGAGACCCGGCAGCTCGTGAACGCCCTGCGCGCCCCGCAGGTGCGCGGACGGTGGGGCGAGCTGCAGCTGCGCCGCGTCGTGGAGGCGGCGGGCATGCTCGAGCACGTCGACTTCAGCGAGCAGGCGCACCACACCACTGACGACGGCGCCCTGCGCCCCGACATGCTCGTGCACCTGGCCGGCGACAAGCAGATCATCGTCGATGCGAAGGTGGCCTTCAACGGCTATCTCGAGGCGATGGAGGCGCGCGACGACGCCACCCGCGACAAGCGGCTGGACGCGCACGCGCGGCACCTGCGCGACCACATCGACCAGCTCGGCTCGAAGGCCTACTGGGAGGCGGTGCCGGGCACGCCGGAGTTCGTCGTGATGTTCGTGCCCGCCGAGCCGTTCCTGAACGCCGCGCTCGAGCGCGACCCGAGCCTGTTCGAGCGCGCCTTCGAGCGCAACGTGGTGCTGGCGACGCCGGCGACCCTCGTGGCGCTGCTGCGCACCGTCGGCTACACCTGGCGGCAGGAGCAGCTCGCGGGCGAGGCCATGCAGGTGCTCGAGGTGGGCCGCGAGCTGCACAAGCGGCTGGGCACCATGGGCGGCCACCTCACGAAGCTCGGCAGCAGCCTCAACCGCACGGTGGAGGCGTACAACGCCTTCAACGCATCCCTCGACCGCAACGTCGTCACGCAGGCGCGGCGGTTCTCGAGCCTGCAGGGGCTCGAGCCATCGCTCGAGCACGCCCCGCCGCTCGAGGTGCTCGCGGTGCCGGCGCAGAAGCCCGACGTCCACGCCGCCGACCCGGACGCCCTTGAGGGCCACGCAGACGCACAGATCCGCGGACTGGCGGGCGAGGAGACTCGGAATGAGCGCGACTCAGCGATAGCGTGACAGCGTGACCGAGATCCGCACCGCCGCGACCCTGGTGCTGCTGCGCGATGGCGCCGGCGCCATCGAAGTGCTGCTGCTGCAGCGACCCGACCGCGGCCACTTCGCTGGCGGCTGGGTCTTCCCCGGCGGCAAGGTCGAGCCGCTCGACCGGGTCGAGGAGGACCCGGCCGACGCCGAGCGCAGCGAGGAGCTCACCGCGCGCAACGCGGCCGTGCGCGAGACCGCCGAGGAGACCGGGCTGATCGTCGCGCCCGAGGCGCTGGTGCCGCTGTCGCAGTGGTCGCCGCCGCAGGAGCTCGCGGTGCAGTTCCACACCTGGTTCTTCATCGCCGAGGCGAGCGAGGGCGAGATCGCCATGCAGCCCTCCGAGGTCATCGACCACATGTGGATCCGGCCGGCGGATGCGCTCAAGCGCCACGGCGCCGGTGACCTGCGGCTGTTCCCGCCCACCTGGGTGACGCTCGACACCCTGCTGGCCCATCCGACCGTCGACGCGGCGCTGCAGAGCATCGAGCAGCGCGAGCTGCGGCACTACATGACCCGACAGGACCCGCAGCGCGGGCTCGCCATGTGGGACGGCGACGAGGCGTACGACGGGGCGCCCGACACCGAGGAAGGGCCGCGGCACCGGCTGCACGTCGGCTCACTGCCCTGGCGCTTCGAGCACCGCTGAGAGGCATCAGCCGGTGGCCAGCAGGGCGCGCCGGCGCCGCGCCGCCGTCTGCCCGATCGTGATGCCCGCCAGCACGATCGCGATGCCCAGCCACTGCCAGGGCGTCAGCAGCTCGCCGCCGAGGAGCACCCCCAGCAGCACGCCCGTCACCGGGTTCAGCAGGCCCAGCAGGCCGACCTGGCCCGCCGTCAGGTGCCGCAGCGCGCCGAACCAGCACACGAAGGCGAGCGCCGTCGGGATGACCGCGATGTAGGCGTAGCCGAGCACCGCGGTCGGCGGCATCGCGCTCGGCACGCCCTCCAGGGCGAGCGCGAACGGCACCAGCAGCAGGCCGCCGGCGGTCAGCTGCCAGGACGACGAGGCGATCGAGTCGACCTGCCCGCTCCAGCGCTTCGCCAGCACCGAGCCGAGGGCGTACATCGCCATGCCCGTCACCGAGGCGGCGACGCCCCAGCCGTCGATCGCGCCGACCGATGCGGCCATCAGCAGCACGACGCCCAGCAGGCCCATCATCGCCCCCAGCAGCCGCCGCGCCGTCGGCCGCTCGGCGACCAGCCCCCACGCGATCAGCATCATCGCGATGGGCGAGAGGCTCATGAGCATCGCGGCGATCGAGGTGGGCAGCAGCTTGGCCGCGACGTAGACCAGCACGAAGAAGGCACTGCAGTTGAGCACCCCGAGCACCGCCGAGCGCCACCACCAGGCGCCACGCGGCAGCTGTCGGCGCACCGCCAGCAGCAGCAGTCCGGCCGGCAGCGCGCGCAGTGCGGCGGAGGTCAGCGGCTCCTCCGCGGGGATCCAGTGCAGCGTGACGAAGTAGACCGAGCCCCACGAGACGGGCGCGATCGCCCCGAGCAGGATCCAGCGCAGTGCGCCAGCGGCCGATCCAGGCTCCGACGGCGCGCCGACGACGGCTGGCGCGCGCAATTTCGTTTCCATGGAAACCATCTTAGTTTCCTCTTCAACTAGACTGCAAGCATGCATGCCGATCTCGTCGCCACCATCGTCGCCCAGTGGCGCGCCGAGCGGCCCGACCTGGACCCATCCCCCATCGGCATCCTCGGGCGGCTCAGCCGCGTCTCGAGCTTCGTCACCGCCGATCTCGTCGAGCTCTACCGGCAGTTCGGTCTGACCGAGGGCGAGTTCGACATCCTCGCCACGCTGCGGCGCATCGGCGCGCCCTTCGCGCTCTCGCCGTCATCGCTGGTCGGCATCACGATGGTGACGAAGGGCGCCATCTCCAAGCGGCTCGACACACTCGAGGCGAAGGGGCTCGTCACGCGCAGGCCCGACGAGCACGACGGCCGGGGCCGCATCGTGCGACTGACGGATGCGGGGCTCGCTCTGGTCGACGAGGCCGTCGTCGCGCACCTGGAGAACGAGCGGCGCATCCTGGAGCCGCTGCCCGAGCGCGACCGCATCGAGCTCGAGCGCATCCTCGCCGGCTGGGCGCAGCACTACGAGTCCGCAGCACCGCATCAGCTTCCTTAGATAGGGCAACTATGAGCCTGTCCGGTAAGATCGGAGCATGATGCGCGAGCAGGACACCGACGGCCGGGCGATGCTCGACCCGAGGCGACTGGGCGCATCCGCCCGCCTCGTCGAGCAGCATGGGATGAGCGACGTCGAGGTCGAGGAGGTCATCGACCTGTTCGCTGCCCTGCGCCGCTGGCACCGTGCCGCCGCGGCGCACAGCGAGGCGAGCAGGCGCTTCATGAAGCTGGGCGAGAACGACATGCGCGCGATCCGCTACGTCATGTCGGTCGGCCGCGAGGGCGTCGTCGTCACCTCGACCATGATCGCCGCGCACCTGGGCATCTCCGGCCCCTCGGTGACGAAGCTGCTCGACCGCCTCGAGCGCGCCGGCCACATCCGGCGCGAACCGCATCCCACCGATCGGCGCGCCCTCTCGATCGTCGTGACCGACACCACCCGCACGACGGCGAGCGCGACCGTGGGCAGCGATCACGCGCGCCGCTTCGCGATCGCCGCATCGATGTCGCACGAGGAACGGCTGGCGGCGACGAAGTTCCTCACCGCGATGGCCGATCTGCCGGTGCTCGATCACGCAGCCGAGCCCGTGGGCGCCGCGCAGCACTAGCGGCGCGAGGTCCCGCGCGGCTCAGTGCTGGCGCGACCCCCGCGCCCTCAGTGCTGGGCGCGGTTCCCGGGAGTCTTACCGCGGGGCGCGGGACACGGCGCCCCGGAGCCGGAGCAGCCGCGCGATCACGGTCACCGCGCCGATGACGACGCAGGCGGCCGCCGCCGCGACCGCAACCGCGACCGACTCGGGCTGATCGAGCAGGCGGCCGACGCCGATCCAGCTCAGCCCCCACAGCATCGCCAGCGTCGGCGCGATCGTGCCCCGGCCGCGGATGGCGATCGCGACCCCGACCGCGGCCACCACCGCCAGCACCGCGGCTGCGGGCAGCTCGAAGGCGACAGGGCGCATGCCGGCGTCGGCCAGCCAGGCGGCGATGTTGGCGACCGTCGCGACGGAGACCCAGCCGAGGTAGAGACCGAAGGTGCCATCGACGAGCAGCGTCTCCAGCAGCGAGTCGGCCCTCGAGCGCTGCAGCAGCTCGAAGATCGCCGCGAGCACCGCCAGCAGCAGCACGATCACCACCACCGTCAGCGGCAGCAGGCCGGCCTGCGCGCAGAGGATCCAGGCGGCGTTGAGCACCAGCGACGCCACCGCGAGCCAGCCGATGCGCCGCTGCCGGGGGTCGCGCCGCTGCTTCGGCAGCACCTGCCAGATCGCGTAGGCGGCCAGCCCGAGGTAGATGAGGCTCCAGATCGAGAAGGCGGTGGAGGCAGGCGCGAGCGGCGTGGCGTCGGCCGAGAGGGCGCCGCTCGAGGATGCCTGCACCTCCTGCCCGCCGAACGCGCCGGAGCCGAGCGCCGCCATCGCGAGGGTCACTGGCAGCGCGAGGAGCACCACCCAGGGCCGGATGCGGTCGGCGGCGGTCATGGTCGTCGTGCGGTCATCGCGCATGGTGCTGCTCGCTCTCTGTCGGGGCGGTCGCGGCCCCGCGCTCCCAGTCGGCGATCGGGCCGGGCTCGACGAGGAAGAGCGGATGCGGTTCGGGATGGTCGGGCAGCGGCAGCTCTGGGCTGCGCGCGGCCAGCTTGGCGCGGAGGTGGTCGAGCTCGAACGCGAGCTGCCCCTCGGTGACGCGGATGCGTCGCACCGGCCCGGCGCGCTCGGCACCGGTGGTCTGGGCCTCGGAGGGCACGGGGCGCGTGCGGTCGATGCGGGTGCGGTCGAAGCGGTAGCCGCGCGCCTCGGCGGCCGCCGCCACCGCCTCGAGGTAGGTGCCGATCGCGGCGACCGGGTCGGGCTGCGCACGGAAGCGCGCGAGCTGCGGGTGGCGGGTGTAGCCGCGCGTGCGCCCGGCGAGCACGGCCTGCGCCAGCAGCGCCTCGCGCCAGCAGGCGGTGAGGCCCTGCCTGTCGAGCAGCGCGGGGTGCAGCGACCAGAGCCTCATGCGGCATCCTCCTCGGCGACGGCGACGATGCGGCCCGCCATCATCTCGAAGATCACGTGGTGCGCGGGCACGAGCGACCACCAGTAGAGGCGGCCGGCGAGGCCGCTGGGCAGGAAGACGGCGCGCTGGCGGTAGTGCGCGCCGCCGGGCACATCGTCCGCCGGCTCGACCGTGAACTCGATCCACGCGCGGCCCGGCACCTTCATCTCGGCACGCAGCCGCAGCATCCGGCCGCGCTCGATGCGCTCCACCCTCCACCAGTCGACGGTGTCGCCCTCGCGCAGCGTGGTGGCGTCGCGCCGGCCGCGGCGCAGCCCCACGCCGCCCACCAGCCGGTCGGCGAGGCCGCGGATGCTCCACAGCAGCGGCACCGAGTACCAGCCGCGCTCGCCGCCGATCGCCTCCACCACGCGCCAGACCGCCTCGGGCGGGGCTGCGGTCGTGCGCTCGCGCGCATCCTCGAACACGGTCGAGCCCGACCAGCTGGGGTCGCTCGGCAGCGGGTCGGCGGGCGCTCCGGCGGCGGAGGCGGAGCGCCAGCTCGACTCGATGTCGCCGGCGCGCTCGCGGGCGAGCGCGAGCCGCACAGCGCGGCGGTAGCCGGTGAGCCCCTCCGCAGGCGGCGGGATGATCGCGTCGATGCGACGCTCGGCGACGACGCAGTCGTGCAGCAGCGAGCCGATCAGCGGCATCGCGATCGCCCGCGGCACCGGCGTGACGAGGTTGACCCACTGCGACGCGAGCCAGGGCGTGAGCACCGGCAGCGGCGCGATCGGCCGCTGCGGCAGCCCGGCCTCGACGGCGTAGCCGTTCATGGTCTGGCCGTAGCGCAGCACGTCCGGTCCGCCGATGTCGAAGCTGCCGTGCACGTCGTCGGCGACGGTGGCGGCGGCGACCAGGTAGTGCAGCACGTCGCGCACGGCGATCGGCTGCACGAAGTTGCGCACCCATCGGGGCGCCGGCATGTACGGCAGCACCTCGGTCAGGTGGCGGATCATCTCGAACGAGGCCGAGCCGGAGCCGATCACGATGCCCGCCTCCAGCACGATGGTGGGCACGCCGGAGGCCAGTAGCTCCTCGCCGACGGCCACGCGCGAGGCGAGGTGCTTCGAGAGCCGCTCACCCTCCGGATGCAGGCCCGAGAGGTAGACGATGCGTCGCACGCCCGCCGCACTGGCGGCGGTCGCCACGTTGCGGGCCTGCGCGAGCTCTGCCGCCGCGAAGTCGCCGCCCGCGGCCATCGCGTGCACCAGGTGGTAGACGACGTCGATCCCCTCGACGGCGCGCGCCACGTCGCCCGGCACCTCCAGGTCGCCCCGCACGGCCTCCACCGCATCCGCCCACGACGCGTCGCGGAGCCGGCCGGGGTCGCGCGCGAGCACGCGCACGGTGTGGCCGGCGTCGAGCAGTCGCGGCACGAGGCGCCCGCCGATGTAGCCGGTCGCCCCGGTGACGAGCACCGTCCTGCCGCTCATCGCCACCCCATCGCCCACGCGATGCACAGCAGCGTCACGATGCAGCCGCACACGTAGTTCACCCAGAGGAAGTGCCTCCAGCCGCGGTTCGCCGTTGCGCTGGTCGCGTCGGTCACGCGCCAGAACGGCGCGGCGATCACGAGGTACGGCAGCGCGACGACGGCGCCCAGGGCGGCGGGCCACGGCGTCAGCAGCATCAGCAGGCCGGCCGCCGTCCACAGCGCCATCGCCAGCCGCACCGTCGCCCTGGCGCCGAGCGCCGTGGCGGTCGAGGCGATGCCGCCCTCCCGGTCGGGCAGCACGTCCTGCACGGCTCCGAAGGCGTGGCTCGCCATGCCCCAGCAGAAGAAGGCCGCCAGCAGCGCCAGCAGCGCCGGCGTCCACTCGGCGCCCGCGAGCACGAGGCCGTAGACGGCGGGGCTGACGAAGTGGGTGCTCGAGGTGATCGAGTCGAGCACCGGCACCTCCTTCCAGCGCAGCCCCGGCGCCGAGTAGGCGACGACCGCGAACAGGCTCACCGCGAGCACCGCCCACGACGCCGGCCCGCCGAGCACGACGAGCGCCACCACGAACGGCAGCGCGAGGCCGATCGCCCAGGCGAGCGTCGCACGATGGGTCGCGGGCGGCAGCAGCGCGCCCTCCACACCGCCCTTGCGGGGGTTGGCGACGTCGGATGCGTAGTCGAAGACGTCGTTGATGCCGTACATGGCGAGGTTGTACGGCACCAGGAAGAACAGCGTGCCGAGCACCAGCCGCGCGTCGATGGCGCCGCTGGTGAGCAGCATGGCGGCCGCGAACGGGAACGCCGTGTTGATCCAGCTCACCGGGCGGGAGGCCAGCAGCAGGCGGCGGGCGAGGCCGGGGGCAATGGCGACCTCAGGCATCCGTCCTCCGCTCCTCGGCTCGGCCGCGCGCGGGCAGCAGCCGCCACAGCGCGACCACGACGAGTAGGGCGACCAGGGCGTAGCCGAGATCCTCGATCGGCACGAGCCCGATGTGAGGGCCCAGCAGCAGCGCGTCGTCGTAGCGGAACAGATCGAGCGCGATCATCAGCGAGTCGAACGCGAGGGTGAGCGCCAGCACGGCGGCGGCGGCGATAGCCAGCGCCGTCCAGCCGCGCCGATCACCGCGCAGCGCCACCACCGCGCACACGACAGCGGCGACCAGCAGCGGAAGCAGCAGCAGCGCGTAGCTCACGACGCCTCCCCCGCCCGGGCCGCCGGGACTGCGCGCGCGGATCGCCCGCGCAGCGCCGCGAGCACCCGCTCGGCCCCCGCGAAGGCGACCAGCGAGACGTAGGCGAGGAAGACCAGGAACGCGAGCTCCTCGATCGGCAGGTGCGGCAGCACCTCGAAGCCCGTCATCCACGGCGACGCGCCGAGGCGGAAGTTGCCGGTGGCGATCGCCGCCAGGTCGAGCAGCAGCATCACCGTCGCGGTGGCGGCGACCGCGATCAGCGCGCGCCGGGCGTCATGGAACAGCGCGAGCCGCCAGCGGGCGTCGATCGTGCCGACGCCGAGCGCCGAGATGGCGATGGCGGCGAGGTAGGCCAGGCTCACGGCGCCGCCTCCACGCGCTCGCCGCCGAGCGGCTGCAGCGGTCCGGACGAGCGGTCGCCGCGCACGTGCTTGACGACCAGCTCGGCCGAGATCAGGCACATCGGCACGCCGATGCCTGGCACCGTGGTGGCGCCGGCGAGCAGCAGGTCGCGCACGCCCGAATGCCGGGTGGAGCCGCGCAGGAAGGCGCTCTGCCGCAGCGTGTGGGCCGGGCCGAGCGCGGTGCCGCGCCAGGAGTCGAAGTCGCGCGCGAAGTCGGCGGGGCCGATCGTGCGGCGCGTCACGACCCGGTCGGCCAGGTCGTCGATGCCCGCCCAGGATGCGATCTGCGCGATGGCCCGATCGGCGATCTCCTCGACCGGCGGGCTGCCGCGGCCGTCGAGGCCGCCGCCGCCCAGCCGCAGGTCGGGCGGCACCGGCACCAGCACGAATAGCGCCTCGTGCCCGGCCGGCGCGACCGAGGGGTCGGTGGCGGAGGTGCGGCTGACGTACAGCGATGCGGGATCCGTCACGCCGCGCGAGGCGCGAGCCCCCAGCGGGCCGAAGATGCGCCGGAACCCCTCCTCCCAGTCGCGGGTGAACAGCAGCGTGTGGTGCGCGAGCTGCGGCAGCTCGCCCTCGACGCCCAGCATCACCAGCACGGCGGAGGGCCCGGCGACCCGCTTCGCCCAGCGCCGCCGGGCACGCTCGGCGATCCCGGGCACGTGCGCGAGCAGGCGCGTGTCGGTGGCGTGCGCGTCGGCCGCCGAGACGACCAGATCGGCCGCGATCCGCTCACCGCCGGCGAGCTCGACCCCGCGCGCGGCGCCGTCGTCCACCAGGATGCGCTCGACCCTGGTGCCGGTGCGCACCTCGACGCCGGCGACGCGCGCGAGCCGCGCCAGCGCATCCACGACCGCGGTGAAGCCGCCCTGCGGGTACCAGACGCCTTCGACGAGGTCGAAGTGGCTCATCAGGTGGTACATCGAGGGCGCCGACTTGGGTTCGGTGCCGAGGAACACCGCGGGGTAGCCGAGCGCCTGCCGCAGCCGCCGGTCGCGGAAGGAGCGGGCGATGCGCAACTCGAGCGACTCGAGCAGCAGCCGGGTCAGCCGCGGCAGCCGGCGGGCGAGGCCGAGGCCGGCGAAGGCGCGAGGCGAGTCGAAGCGGTTCGAGAGCAGCCCGCTCGTCGCCAGCTCGGCGGTCTCGGTCGCCGAGCCGAGGTAGGCGCGCAGCCGCTCGCCCGCACCGGGCTCGATCGCCTCGAAGCGCGCGAGGGTGGTGACCAGGTCGCCAGAGACCTCCAGCGCCTCGGCCTCCCCCTCATAGAGCACCCGGTACGCCGGATCGAGCCGCACGAGCTCGAGCTCGTCCTCGAGGCTGGAGCCGAGCATGCGGAACGCGTGCTCGTAGGGCTCGCGCATGAGCATCCACGAGGGGCCGGTGTCGAACAGGAAGCCCTCGGAGCGCCAGCTGCCGGCGCGACCGCCGAGCCCCTCTGCCTGCTCGACGAGGGTCACCTGGTGGCCGTCGCGAGCGAGCAGGCCGGCGCTGGCGATGCCGGCGATGCCGCCGCCGATCACGACGATGCGGCTCATCGCACGGGCTCCGCGGTCGCGAGGCGGGCGCGCGGTGCCGCAGCGCGGCTGAGTCCGGCGCCGAGGGCGGCGCGCGCGACGATCGCCGCCTTCTGGGCGTTCGGCACGCTGATGCGGCGCAACGGCAGCTCGGCGGCCGGGGTGTCGCGGATGCGTCGGCCGAGTGCCGCGAAGATGTCGTGCGCAGCGATGACGGCCGGGCGGGCCTCGCGCGGCAGCAGCTCCACGGCGCCGCGCGCGATGCGCAGCTCTCCCTCGAGCCGATCCAGCACGCGGTGCACCGCCTCCTCGCTCGGCCTGGCCGGGTCGATGCCCGGCAGGTAGGCGCGGCCGAGCCCGGTGGCGTCGGCGCCCAGGTCGCGCAGGAAGTTGACGACCTGGAAGGCGCTGCCGAGCGCCCGGGCACCGCGTGCGACGCGCCTGGCCTCGGCGTCGAGCAGCACCGCGCCGCCGAGGAAGCAGCGCACGCACATGATGCCGATCACCTCGGCCGAGCCGTACACGTACGCGCGCAGCTCGCGCTCGTCGGCGAAGGCGACCGGCTCGAGGTCGCGGCGCATCGCGGCGAAGAACGGTGCGGTCTGGTCGCGCGTGATGCCGACCCTGCGCGCGGTCTCGGCGAAGGCGTGCACGATGAGATCGGCGCTGAAGCCCGTCGCGAGCGCCCGCTCGACCTCGCGCTCGAGCGCGTCGAGCACCTCGCGGCAGCCGGCGGCGTCGAGCCCGGACTCGGCGCCCGGCCCGTCGACGATCTCGTCGGCGACGCGCACGAGCGCGTACACGGTGCCGATGTCGCCACGCATCTGCGGCGGCAGCAGCCTGCTCGCGAGCCCGAAGGACGTCGAGTACGCCGCGATCACCTCGGCGCTCGCCCGTCTGGCGGTGGCCGAGTAGGCCTCCAGGCCCGTCATCGCTCGCGCTCCGCGCAGCGCTCGAGCAGCTCGGCGAGGCCGTCGCGCGCCGACTGCTCGACGGGTGCCTCGGCGATCATCGCCCGCACCGCGTCCACCGCCTGTGCGATGCGCCGCTCGACGGCCTCCAGCGCGCCGCTGCCGCGCATGACCTGGCGCACGCGAGCGGCGGCGCCCACGTCGGCGGCGCGGTCGCCGTAGTGCGCCGCGACGCTCTGCCACGCGGGATCACGGCTGGCGAGCGCCGAGAGCAGCGTCGGTGCTCCGGCGCGGATGTCGCTCAGGGCGCTCTTGCCTGTGACGGCCTCGTCGCCGAAGACCCCCAGCACGTCGTCGCGCAGCTGGTAGATCACACCCAGGCGCAGGCCGATGGCCCCCAGTGCCGCGAGCGCCTGCTCGCTCCTGCCGCCGAGCAGTGCGCCGATCTCGAGCGGTGCGCGGAACGAGTAGTCGGCGGTCTTGCCCTCGAGCACGCGCTCGATGACGTCCTCCTCCGGCGCGGTGCCCGCCAGCAGCACATCGTCGTGCTCGCCCTCGGCGGCGTGCACCATCGCGCGCTCGACGACGTCGACGATCCGTGCGCGGATGGGGTGGGGCAGCTCGAGCCTCGCGATCGCGGCGAGCGCCCGCACCAGCAGCGCATCGCCCGCCACGATGGCCGTCGTGAGGCCGAGCCGGCTCGCCTCGACGGGCGCGAGCCCAGCGGCGGTCGCGGTCTGCGTGGCGGCGAAGGCCACCGAGGGCCGACCGCGGCGCTCGTCGTCGCCGTCGATGACGTCGTCATGCACGAGCAGCGCCGCGTGCAGCAGCTCGACCGCGGCGGCGGCCTCGACGACCGCGGCGCGGTCGGCGCCCTCCCCGGCCGCCAGCAGCACCAGCCGGGGGCGCAGCAGCTTGCCGCCCGCGACGGCGCCCGCGGCTGCCGCCTGCACGGGGTGGGCTCCGCGGGGCGCCGCGAGCGCGCGGACGCGCCGATCGACCTCGTCGAGCAGCGTCGGTGCGCCGACGGCGGTCATGAGGCACCTGCCAGCACCGGCAGCTGCTCCGCCTGCAGCACGAGCCAGGGGCTGAATGCCCACGGGGTGGCGCGGATGCCGGCCAGCAGCGCCTCGGGCTCGACCCACTGCCACTCGGCCACCTCAGCCTCCGCCGGCAGCAGCTCGCCGTCGACCCGGCCGACGAAGACCGGGCAGCGCTCGTGCTCGACGATGCCGGAGGCGTCGACGGCGCGATACGCGAAGTCGGGCAGCACCAGCTCGAGCTGCCGCACCCCGACGCCGAGCTCCTGCTGCAGCCGGCGGCGGACCGCCGACTCCATCGGCTCGTCGGGGGCGGGATGGCCGCAGCATGCGTTCGTCCAGACACCCGGCCAGGCCGCCTTGGTGAGGGCGCGACGGGTGACGAGCATGCGCCCGTCGGCATCCAGCAGGTGGCAGGAGAACGCCAGGTGGAGCGGGGTGGCGTCGGTGTGCACGGTCGCCTTGGGGGCGGTGCCGATCGGTGCACCGGCCGCATCGAGCAGCACCACGAGCTCCTGCTCGGCGGAGCGGTCGGGAGAGGTCATGCGGGAAGCCTAGCAAATGGTGAGCCTGTGCAACTATAAGTTTGGCAATATAGAATGCCTCCATGCCCCGACCCACGCCTCCGCCGCCGGACGCCCGCGCCGTGATCGACGCACGACGGCACGAGGCATCGGCCAAGGTGGTGATCGAGCTCGGCCTGAGCGACGCGGACGTCGAGGAGATCGTCGACCTGTTCACCTCGCTGCTGCGCTGGCGCAGCACCTCTGACGCCCAGCGGGAGGCCAGCCGCCGCTTCATGCGCCTGGGCGAGAACGACATGCGGGCGATCCGCTTCCTGATGACCGCTCGCCATGACGGCACCATCGTCACCTCGACCCTGCTCGCCGAGCACCTGGGCCTGAAGGGTCCGTCGGTGACGAAGCTGCTCGACCGGCTCGAGCAGGCCGGGCACATCCGGCGCGAAGCGCACCCGAGTGACCGCCGGGCGCTCTCGATCGTCGTCACCGACGGCACCAGCACCACCGCGACCGCCACGGTCGGGGCCGACCACCTGCGTCGCTTCCGGATAGCGGCGGCGATGACGAGCGACGAGCGGCTCGTCGTCACGCGATTCCTGACGGCGATCGCCGATCTGCCGGTGCTGGAGCCGGGCACCTGACTCCGCGGCGCTGACCCGCATCATGACCTCGCGACGAGCGCGCCCCGGCGCGCGTCCGCGAGCTCCCGGGCGAGCGCGGCCGCGAGCCCGCCGAGGACGTCGGCGACGAGATCGAGCAGCGTGTCCTCGTATCCGACGCCGATGTCGGGGGTGATCCAGGCATGGCCGGCCCACTCGCCCAGCTCCCAGAGCAGCCCGAGCAGCAGCACCGCCGTCGTCGTGTGCAGCACCCGCGAGGCCGCCGCCCTCCGATCCGAGCCCGACGGCAGCAGCCCGGCGGGCAGCATCGCCGCGCGGGCGAGCACCGCGAGCACGGCACCGGAGCCGAGGTGCATGGCGAAGTCGAGGCCCGGCACGGTCTCGTACGTCCCCGTGGCCGCGAACCACGCTGAGGCGAGCAGCACGATCTGACCCGTGAGGTCGGTGGCGGTCGGCACGCGCAGGAAGCGCAGCGCCATCGCACCGCCGAGCGCGAGGAGCATCGCGGCGGCGGAGGGGCCGCCGGCGACGACTCCCGCGAGCGGGACCGACACCAGGGCGACCACCCGCAGCGCATCACCCGGCAGCCAGCGACCCTGCGACCGCAACCAGCCGCTCACAGCTTCGACCGCCGCACATCCGGGCCACCGAGCCGCGCCACCCACCGCCTTCCGGGCGAACCGCCCAGCGCCCAGTTCCGGCGGAAGGTGCGCATGGCCACGGCGACGCGCGCGCGAGCAGCCCGCGCGCTGCGGAAGATGCGCCCCTCGGCACCCACTCGGAGCCGAGGGTCGAAGCGGATGCGCGCCCGCGGTCCGAGGTGCATGGCGAGGTCGAGATCGTCGTGCACGTCGGGCTCCTCGCGCTCGACGTGCGCGGCGACCGACAGCCACGCCGTGCGCCGCACCGCCATGTTGGAGCCCCACAGCGGCACGTTGGCGATCGCCGCACCGCCGGCGACGAACGTGCCGAATGCATACGTGATGCTCGCGGGTGCACGCAACCAGGTGGGCAGGTCGTCGAACCGACCCGGCCCGGTGAGCCCGTCCAGCGCGGGGTCGGTGGTGAAGGCCTCGCGGATCCGCTCGACCCAGTCGGTCGGGAGCGCCGAGTCGGCGTCGCACCGGGCGATGACGTCGCCGCTCGCCTCGTCGTAGCCGCGCGACGCAGCGGCCGGTATCCCGCGGCGCGGCTCCACGACGACCCGCGCACCCGCGGCCAGGGCGACCGCCGCGGAATCGTCGGAGCAGCCGTTGTCGACGACGATCACCTCGTGCGGAGCCTCGGTCTGCGCGGCGATCGCGTCGAGGCATCGGCGCAGGGCGGGCGCGTCGTCGCGCACGGGGATCACGATCGATACCCGCAGGCGCGCACCCGCGCTCGCATCCGTCATGCCGGAGAGCGTGCCACGCGAGCCTTGTCGTCACCTGATCGTGCAGGCGGCGCGAACGGATCAGAAGGGGGTGGGCCCGTCGGAGCCGAACAGTGCGTCGACCCGGTCGCGCGCATCGCCCTCTGCGGCGGTCTCGGCGGGCGCCGCAGCCGGCTCCGGGCGGCCGGTGGACGCGGGCGCGTCGCGCAGGTCCTCCCGGGCAGCCCGGGCGGCATCCTGCTCCCGCACCTCGTGGATGAAGCGGCGCACCCGCTGGTCGACGATGATGTCGCGCGGCTGCAGCGGTCGGGTCAGGTAGAGCCCGTCGAGCGACGTCAGGCGCGAGAGCGCCACGTAGGTCTGCCCGGGAGCGAAGGCGCGCGAGCCCAGGTCGATCACCGCGCGGTCGAAGGTCTTGCCCTGCGACTTGTGGATCGTCACCGCCCACGCCAGCCGCAGCGGGAACTGCGTGAACTCGGCCACGACATCCCGCTTGATCTCCTTGGTCGTCGGCGAGTACGAGTAGCGGAACTGCTCCCACACGGCCGGCTCGACCTCGTGCTGCTCGCCGTCGACCTCCACCCAGACGGTGCCGCCGATGTCGACCACCTTGCCGAGCGAGCCGTTCACCCAGCGGCCCTCGGAGTCGTTGCGCAGGAACATCACCTGCGCACCGAGCTTGAGCTGCAGGTCGACATCCGCCGGGTACTGCCGTCCGCCGAAATCGCCCGTCACCTCGGCCACCGCCGTCTTCGACTTGCCAGGCAGCCGTGCGAGCTCGCGCGAGTTGATGCGGGTGACCGTGTCGTTGCGGGTCGCGAGCGTCAGCACCTCGTCGTCCGGCGGCGTGCGAGCGCCCGCATCGTTCAGCAGCTGCGCGATCTCGGCGGTCACCGTGCCGTGCCGCACCGCGTTGAGCGCCTGCTTGAACTCCAGGTCGGACTGCCGGTGGATGTGCACCAGCTCGACCACGTCGAGCGGCTCGTCGCGCCAGACGCGCGCGTCGAAGAACCACATCGACTCGTAGTGGTCGGCGAAGTAGGCGCGCTCCTCGGCATCGCCGGGCACCGGCGCCAGCTGGTAGGGGTCGCCGAACATCACCACCTGCACGCCGCCGAAGGGCGCAGAGCGCACGCCCCGCGCCTGCCGCAGCGAGCGGTCGATGGCATCCATCAGGTCGGCGTTCACCATCGAGATCTCGTCGATGACGAGCAGGTCGAGCTTGCCGAGCATGCGCTTGAGCTCTGCGCTCTGCCGCAGCGGCGCCTCGGCGATCACGCCCAGCGGCAGCTTCAGCAGCGAGTGGATCGTCTGCCCGCCCACGTTGAGCGCCGCGACCCCCGTCGGCGCGCACACGATGATCTGCTTCTTCGAGTGCTCGGTCAGGTGCCGCAGCAGCGTCGACTTGCCCGTGCCGGCGCGACCGGTGATGAACAGGTGCCGATCGCCCTGCTCGATGCGCTCATGGATCGCCAGCTGCTCAGGCGTCAGCTCGATCTCCATCCCTCCATCCTCCCGCACCCGCGGCAGGCTAGCCGGGAGCCGCCGCGCGCGTCCGCTCGGCGCGCCCGCCTGTGGACGCACGCAGGGGTGCTGTGTGACCGACTGTGACGGCGCATCCGTCCCTCGATCGCCAGGATGCGAGAGGATGGAGGCAGAAGGAGGGGATGCGACATGTGCCGACTGCTCGCGCACGTCTCCCCCACGCCTGCCACGACGCGGGACGTGATCGGCGACGCATCGTGCGTCGAATGGCAGCGGCTGGGCCGCCTGCACACCGACGGCTGGGGCACCGCGTGGCTCGACGGCGACCAGGTGCGGCGCTACCGCGACGCCGCCCTGGGCCTGGACAACCCCGACCTCACCGACGCACTCGTCGACACGCCCTCGCGCGCGCGGCTGACGCATCTGCGGCTGGCGACCGAGGGGCTCGCGACCCGGGTCGCCAACACGCACCCGTTCCGGGTGGGCGAGATCGTGCTGGCGCAGAACGGCTCGGTGGCGCCGATCGATCGCCTGCGCGAGAAGGTGACGGATGCGGAGCTCGCCCGGGTGGGCGGGGAGACCGACACGGCGATGGTGTTCGCGCTCATCCTGCGCAGGCACGAGGCCGGCGAGCCGCTGTTCGACGCGGTCAGCGCGACGGTGTCGGAGCTGCGCCGGGAGTTCCCGGCCGCGGCGCTGAACCTGCTGGTGCTCTCGCCGCACGAGCTGATCGCGACGCATGCGAACGAGGGCGCCGCGGTGCCGCTCGAGCTGTTCGAGGAGTCGGGGCTCGGCGACGACCTGCCCGTCGACCACGTCGACCACTACTACCAGCTGTCGTGGCGGCGGTCGGAGGACGGCGCGATCGCCGTGACCTCGAGCGGCCTCACCGGCGACGGCTGGAACCGCATGGCGCCCGAGACGGCCGTGCGCATCGACCTCGACACCCTCGAGGTATCGCGGCGCGACCTGCGCGTGCCCGTGCAGGTGGGCTGAGGTCGCACGCGGCAGGAGCGTGCCAGGCTGGCCGGCATGGTCGATCGTGTCGCGCTGCTGCAGGACGGACTCGTGCTGGTCGGCGACGACGGGGCGCTGCCCTCGTTCGAGGCTGCTGAGGATCTCGAGCTCGCGCAGGCGCTGACGCTGGTCGGCGCCGAGATCCCGCTCGCGCCGACCATGCGGCTGCCGGACGGCTCCCGGGTGCACGTCGTCGGCATGCGCGACGGTGCGGAGCGGGCGGATGCGCGCGGTGCGCTCGTCGCGCCGGCCGCGCTGGCAGACGGTGCGGTCGCCGCCGCGATCGCGCAGGCCGTCGCCGAGCTCGACCCCGCGCGCACGCCCGCCGGCCGGCCCGACTGGTATCGACCCGGCTGGTACGAGGCGATCGAGACGTGGATCGACGGCGCGCTGCTGCCGAGCGGTCGGCGCCGCACCGGGCCGATCGAACCGGTGAAGGCGTGGAGCGTCTCGGCAGTCGCACGCGTGCCCGTCGAGGGCGACGCGGTGTGGGTGAAGCAGCCCTGCGCGCACTTCCACGCGGAGGCGAGGATCCACCGCGCGGTCGCCGCGCTCGTGCCGGAGCTGGTGCCGCAGCTCATCGCCACCGAGGTCGACCGCGGCTGGCTGCTGATGGAGCCGATGGCCGGCGCCGAGGAGGCGCAGCACGCCGCCGGCGCCGCCCTGCGGGTCGCCGAGCGCTGGGCCGACGCGCAGATCGCGGCGGTCGAGCAGGTGCCGGCGCTGCTCGCGGCAGGGCTGCCGCACCGCGGCCTCGAGCTGACGGTGACCGGGTTCCGGGCGCTGCTCGAGCACAGCACCGAGCTCGCCCTGCTCGACGCGGTCGAGCTGGCTGCGATCCGCGGCAGCGCCGACCGCGCCATCGAGCTCGTGCGCGAGCTCTGGCACGCGGGGGTGCCCGACACGCTCGCCCACGGCGACCTGCACCTCGACAACGTCGCCTGGGACGGCGAGACGCTGCGCCTGTTCGACTGGACGGACGGCTGCGTCAGCCACCCGTTCCTCGACATCGCGCACCTGACCCGCTTCATGGGCGTGCGCGACGAGGCGGCGGCCTTCGAGGCCGCCTACGCGTCCCGCTGGCGGGAGGCCTTCCCCGAGGCCGACACCGATCGGGCCCTGGAGCTGGCGCCGCTGGCCGACCTCGTCTTCCAAGTCGTCACCTTCGACGAGATCGCGAAGGCGACCGAGCCGGTCTCGGCATGGGAGCTGGGCGGCGTGGTGGCGAAGAAGCTGCGGCACCTGCCCGCGATGGTCTCGACGCTCGCTTGAAGCCAACCCGGCGCTTCCCGCTGCCACTGCTCTCGGCACTCCGCTGAGCACGGCGCACTTCTACCCAACATGCTTCTACCAAGGTAGAATCCGGCGCATGAGTCTCAACATCAAGAACGAGCGCATCCACGAGCTGGTCCGCGAGCTCGCAGCGCTCACAGGGGCGACGCAGACCGGCGCGGTCGAGGAAGCCGTGCGGCGGCGGCTGGAGGAGCTGCATGCGACGGCTGGCCGACGAGCCCGGCCCGCTCCGAAGTACTCCCAGGAGGAGATCCAGCGCCGGATCACCGCCATGGAGCGCAGCGCCGAAGAGTTCCGATCCCTGACGACCGCCGAGCAGCGCAGAGGGATGGTCGAGCACGAAGATTGGCTCTACGACGAGGGTGGGCTCCCGAAGTGATCATCGACACGTCCGCATTGATCGCGGTGCTCGCAGACGAGCCGGAGGCCGACGGCCTCCGCGAACTGCTCGCGGCGTACGGAGGGCGCATGTCTGCCGCGACGCTCGTCGAAGCGCGCATGGTCGCGTACGGCAGAGCCGGAGCAGAGGCGATGCGGAGGCTTGATCAGTTCGTGCGCCGATATGGTCTCGAGATCGTGCCGTTCGATGCTGAGCAGGCTGACGCCGCCGCCGACGCCTTCACCGCCCACGGACGGGGATCGGGGCATCCGGCGCGACTCAACTATGGCGACACCTTCAGCTATGCCCTGTCTCACGTCGCCGACGAACCGCTGTTGTTCATCGGCGACGACTTCAGCCGCACCGATCTGCGCTCTGCGCTGGAGGAGTACGCATAGCAGCGGTCTCGCGACGGGTCCGCTACGGAGGTGCAGGCGGCTAGCGGCGGCCGAAGACGGCCAGCGCGATGCCGCCGACGATGAGCACGGCGACGCCTGCCGCCGCGGCGATCCACGGCGTCGGGTCCTCGTTGTAGGAGTCCTGCGCCTTGCCGACAGCCCGATTCGTGACCTTCTTGGGATTCACGCGGTCCTCGAGCTCGTTGAGGTGCTGGCGCAGCTCCTCGCGCTTGCGGTCGACGTCTCGCTGCTCGGTCATCGCTGCACTCCATTGGTCGAGGAGGGGTTCGTGCCGACGCGGTTCGCGTCGAAGGCGTTCCTGTCGAGGTCGTCGAGCGGGTCGGTGCCGTCGGCGGCGTGGCCGAGACCGCGCACCATGTTGACGTCGTCCTTGATGCTGTCGACCGCCTGCAGGTTGTTGAAGTCCTTGTTCTTCTTGATCGCCGAGAGCCCCACGAGCACCAGGATCAGGATGACCAGCAGCAGCAACGCGGAGATCAGCAGCGCCGACAGCCACGGCACGAAGACCACGTTGAGTCCCTCATAGCCGGCGTAGAGCAGCCAGCTGATCAGGAAGATGGCGAGCACACCGGCGACGGCGAGCAACGCGCCGCCGATGCCGAGGCCCTTCGCCTTGCCTGCGACCTCGGACTTGAGATTGTCGATCTCCGCCTTCACGAGGTCGGTGAGCAGCTTCGGCGTCTCGGCGATGAGATCGCCGAGCGACTTGCGGCTTGCCATCAGACGTCCTCGGGTCGCGCGACCTCAGAGCCGTGATCGCCGCGGCGCGAGCCCTTGCGCTTGGTGACCTTCTCGATCGCGTCGCCGGCGGCATCCGTCGCCGACTCGACGAGCTTGGGGCCCTTGGTCTCGACGAAGTGCTGCACCTCGTGCCGCTGCTTCGAGACCGCGGGCGAGTTCCACACCTTGTCGGCCGCACTCGCGATCTGCTCGTAGCGCTGACGGCCGGCCTTGGCTCCGAGCACGTAGCCCGCGCCGAGTCCGACCACGAAGAGGATCCTGCCGCGCATGTTCGCTCCTGCCGTTGGGGTTGCCAGCGGTGCTGGCCGGTCGTGCCACAACGATACCCACGACCGGCCGGGATGCACTCTCAGGTTGTGGGGCTCCCACAGCCGAGGAGCGCGATCGCCCGCCGCTCGATCAGTGTCTGGTCACCAGACAGCGCCGGGTCACCAGATCGTGACGCGCGCCTGAGGGTCGAGCCAGAGCTGGTCGCCCGGCTGCACGTCGAACGCCGCCACGAACGCGCCGAGGTTCTTCACCACCTGATTGGTGCGGTGCTCGTTCGGCGAGTGCGGGTCGATCGAGACCAGCCGCACGGCCTCCTCGGGGCGGATCGCCAGCTGCCAGGCATACGCCCACGACAGGAAGAAGCGCTGCGCGCCCGTGTAGCCGTCGATGACGGGCGGCTCCTCGCCGCCGAGGGAGTGCAGGTAGGCACGCCAGGCGATGCCGAGGCCGCCCAGGTCGCCGATGTTCTCGCCGATCGTGAGCGCGCCGTTGACCTTGTGGCCGGGCGCGGCGACGGGCTCGAGCGCGTCGTACTGCGCGATGAGCGAGCTCGTGCGCTCCTCGAAGGCCTTGCGGTCCGCATCCGTCCACCAGTCGAGCAGCCGGCCGTCGCCGTCGAACTTGGAGCCCTGGTCGTCGAAGCCGTGCCCGATCTCGTGCCCGATGACGGCACCGATCGCGCCGAAGTTCGACGCCGCATCTCGCCCGGCGTCGAAGAACGGCGGCTGCAGGATGGCGGCGGGGAAGACGATCTCGTTGAAGCCGGGGTTGTAGTAGGCGTTGACCGTCTGCGGGTTCATGAACCACTCGTCGCGGTCGATCGGCTTGCCGATCTTCGCCAGCTCGCGGTCGTGCTCGAAGCGGGTCGCGGCCTGCACGTTGGTGACCAGGTCGTCGCCGATCTCGAGCGAGGCGTAGTCCTTCCACTTGACCGGGAAGCCGATCTTGGGCGTGAACTTGCCGAGCTTGTCGTGCGCGCGCGCCTTGGTCTCGTCGCCCATCCAGTCGAGCTGCTCGATCGAGGCCCGGTAGGCCTCGACGAGGTGCTCGATGAGGTCGTCCATGGCCGCCTTGGCCTCCGGCGGGAAGTGCCGCTCGACGTAGATCTTGCCGACCGCGTCACCCAGCATGCCCTCGACCAGTGACACGCCCCGCTTCCAGCGCTCGCGCTGCTCGGGGGCGCCGGTGAGCACCGTGCCGTAGAAGGCGAACTGCTCGCGGGAGATCTCGGTGGTCAGGTAGCTGGCGTGGGTGCGCAGGATGCCCATGCGCAGCCACGACTTCCATTCGTCGAGGCGCTCCTCGACGAGCAGCCCGGCGAGGTCGGTGAAGAAGCTGGGCTGCCGCACGACGGCCTCGTCGTAGGTGCCCTCGGGCGCGTGGATCGCGCGCAGCCACGGCTGCAGGCGCGGGTGCTCGTCGGCGGGGCGCTGCAGGTTGTAGGTCTTCTCGTCGTCGCGGGTGGCGACGTTGTCCCAGTGGTGGCCGGCGAGCTCGGTCTCGAGCGCGAAGACGACCGCCGCCTCCGATTCGGCGTGCTCGGCACCCAGGTGGTCGAACATCGTCTGCAGGTGCGCCAGGTAGGCGGTGCGCACCTCGGCGAAGGCGTCCTCGCGGTAGTACGACTCGTCGGGCAGGCCGAGCCCGCCCTGGTTGAGGTGCAGCAGGTAGCGGCTCGGGTCGCCCGGGTCGGTGTCGACCCACTGGCCGGCGAACGAGGGGCCGCCGATCGACTCGAGCTCGCCCATGAGCGCCAGCAGCCCGTCGATGTCGGTGACCTCGTCGACGCGGCCGAGCAGCTCGCGGATCGGCTCGATGCCCTTGGCGTCGGCCGCCTCCTCGTCGACGAAGGATGCGTAGAGGTCGCCGACCTTGCGGGCGTCGGTGCCCGGCTCGGCATCCTGCATCTCGATGATGATCTCGCGCACGGCCTCCTCTGCCGCCTCGGCGAGCACCGCGAACGATCCCCAGCGCGCCTTGTCCGCGGGGATCTCGGTGCGCGCGAGCCAGTTCGAGTGCACGTGCTGGAAGAGGTCGTCCTGCGGGCGGATCTCGGCGTTGAAGTCGTCCACGGGCAGGCCGGAGGGCAGCGTCGTCATGCCTCCCAGCCTACGGGCGCTGGACGCAGCCGATCTCAACGTGCGAGGTGGCCGCTCGGCGCAGGGGGTGCGGCGAAGCACCACCTCGCACGTTGAGCACGATGCGTCGGTAGCGTGGGGCGGTGCGAGTGCGACCGGATGCGCGGGATCGGGAGATCCTGCGGCTCGCGGTCCCCGCGCTCGGCGCGCTGATCGCCGAGCCCGCCTTCCTGCTCGTCGACACCGCCATGGTCGGGCACCTGGGCGCCGAGCAGCTCGCCGGCGTCGGCATCGGCGTCGCCGTGCTCTCGACCGCCGTCGGGCTGCTGATCTTCCTCGCCTACGGCACCACCCCGGCGGTCGCCCGGCTGCTCGGCGCCGGAGACCGGCCCGCCGCCATCCGGGCGGGCATCGACGGCATCTGGCTGGCGATCGTCGCCGGGGCGGTGCTCGTGCTGGCCACCCCGCTCGCGCACCCGATCGTCGCGGTCTTCGGCGCCGCATCCGCCGTCACCGAGCACGCGGCGGTCTACCTGGGCATCTCGATCCTGGGGCTGCCGGCGATGCTCGTCGTGCTCGCCGCCACCGGGCTGATGCGCGGGCTGCAGGACACCAGGACGCCGCTGGTGGTCGCCACCGTCGGCTTCGCGGCCAACGCGGCGCTCAACGCGGTGCTCATCTACGGCCTCGGCCTCGGCGTCGCGGGCTCGGCCCTCGGCACCGTGATCGCGCAATGGGGGATGGCGGCGTTCTTCCTGTGGTTCGCGGTGCGCGAGGCGCGGCGCGCGGGCGTGCCGCTGGCGATCCACTGGGGCGACCTCGGCCGCACCGCATCGACCGGCGGCTGGCTGTTCGTGCGCACGCTCTCGCTGCGCATCGCCCTGCTGGCGACCACCGCGGTCGCGACCCAGGCAGGCACCACGACGCTCGCCTCGACGCAGATCGCCTTCACGCTCTTCTCCACCCTCGCCTTCGCGCTCGACGCGCTCGCGATCGCCGGGCAGGCGATGCTCGGCAAGTCGCTCGGATCGGGCGACGTCGCCGAGGCGCGCGCCGTGACTCGGCGGCTGCAGCTGTGGGGCGTGGGGTTCGGATGCGTCGTCGGTGCCCTGCTGCTGTCGGTCGCGTGGGTGCTCGGCGGGGTCTTCACCGCTGACGCGAGCGTGCTCGAGGCGCTGCCGATCGCGCTCGTGCTGCTCGCGCTGGCGCAGCCGATCGCCGGCTACGTGTTCGTGCTCGACGGCGTGCTGATCGGCGCCGGCGACGTGCGCTACCTCGCGTGGACGGGCGTCGTGAACCTCGCCGTCTACCTGCCGCTGCTGCTGCTCGCGCTGCTGCCTGGCTGGGACGCGCTCGCGGTCATCTGGGGCGCCTTCTCCTTCGGCTACCTGGGCGCCCGGGCGATCACCCTCGGGCTGCGCGCCCGCAGCGACGCGTGGATGCGCATCGGGCGGCACTGAGCGGCGCTCCGAGCCAGTCGCACCCCTGGGCCGGCCACCGCGGCGTGGCCGCCTCAGGCGGTGGGCACCGTCGATGGTGGGGACCAACGCATCGTCTCCGGGGTGATCGGGCGCGTCACCAGCCACGACGGGGCCTCCGCGTCGGCGCCATCGGCTGGCTGGGAGACGTTCATGGCGATCCCGAGCGTCAGCCGTCGCGCAAGGTCCGGCCGGAACGGGGTCAAGCACGACGCGATGATCCGGGCGGCGGCCACGGGCAAGTGGCGCGGGGAGCCGTGCCACGAGTTCGCGACCTGCACCATCTCGGCGAGCTGCGAGGCACTGAGCCCGGCGGGGCCGCACACCTCCAGGATGCGCCCGCGCAGCGCATCATCCGTCGCGGCCCGGGCGACGACGCCGGCGACGTCCCGCACGTCGACGAAGCGGTGGATCGCCTCCCCCCGCCCGATCAGGCTCGGGCGGCCGGAGCCGCCGGCGGAGAGGGTGAGGATCATGGCCCAGGTCTGCGCGAACGACGCAGACCGCACGATCGTCCACGGCACGCCGCTCGCTGTGACGATCTGCTCGGCGGCCCACTTCGTGCGCGCGAGCGGCTGCCGTGCATCGGGGGCGGCGCCGACGGCGGACACGAGCACGATGCTGCACGCATGGCGCGTCGCCGCGGCGACCACCGCCCGCGCGCCCAGCACGTCGACGGTTTCGAGCCCGTCGCGCTCCCTGCTCTCCACCCCGTGCGAGGCGAGCACGATGCACGAGGCGCCGGCGGCGGCAGCCACCACGGCGTCGGAGTCCCTGACGTCGCCGTCGATGCGTTCCACCGGCGCGAGCGCGGGTTCTGCCGCCGTCGCGTGCCGCGCGAAGACCCGCAGCGCATGCCCGTCTGCGAGCGCGTCGACGACGAGGCGGCCGAGGCGCCCGGTCCCGCCCACGACGAGGATCATCGTCCCGGCTCCGCCGTGAGCGCATGCAGCGCGGCGTTCGCATCGAGCCCGTCGCGGACGACGGGCTCGAGGTAGAAGGTGCCCGCGGCGATGAGGCCGCCATCGACGCGGAAGATCATCACCCCGCGCAGGACCTGCTCTGTGCCGTCGGCCAGTCGGCCCCGGATGACGATCTCGGTCCAGACCGTGGAGCCGTCGGCCATCGAACGCCGCTCCTCGAGCTCGAGCCCGGCGATGAAGGCGAGCAGGTGCGACCAGTTGCGCCGCACCTGCTCGGCTCCTCGGAAGCTCCGCTCGGGGTGGACCGGGTTCTCGAGCACGTAGTCCTCCGCGAAGTGCGCGACGATCCCCTCCAGGTCATGCGCGGAGACGGCCCGGTGGAGGCTCCGCACGACCTCACCGGGATGCATCCGGCCCTCTCCTCGCTCGTCCATCGCTCTGCCTCTCCTCGTGCCGGCTCGAAATTTTTCGGTACAGTGTGGTGTATCTAATCTGGAGGATCCTCGTGCCTGAGCAGCCTGTCAAGAGGCGCTATGACGCGGCGCGTCGCCGTCGCGACGCCGCCGCACGGCGGGGCAGAGTCGTGGAGGTCGCGCGCACGCTCTTCACCTCCCAGGGCTTCTCGCGCACCACCGTCGCCGAGGTCGCGGCGTCGGCCGAGGTGTCCCCCGAGACGATCTACAAGGCATTCGGAGGCAAAGCCGGCCTGGTCCGCCACATCTGGGCGAGCGCACTCGCGGGCGCCGGCTCCGAGCACGCCGAGCGACGCGCCGATGCTGCGGCTGCGGCTGCCGCGAGCGGGACGGAGATCATCCAGGCATGGTTGCGCCTGGCACTCGAAGTCGCGCCCCGGGCGAGCGCAGTGCTCGCGCTCGTGCGATCCGCGGCCGAGGTCGACCCGGAAGCCGCGGCACTCCTGGACGAGATCGAACGCGGGCGCTCTGCGCGCATGCTGCACAACGCTCGGGCGCTCGCCGACACCGGGCACCTGCGGGCCGATCTGAGCGTCGAGGCGGCGCGGGATCTGCTGCTCGTCTTCTCCGGCGACATCTACGACCGGCTGGTGCTGCGCGCTGGATGGGATGCGGAGGACTACGTCGCGACCATGACGCGCGTGATGGCAGCCGCGCTCATCCAGCCGGGGTAGTGGCGAACCGGCGCCGGCTCAGACGAGGGCGTCGCGGCGGCGGAAGCGCCATGCGGCGGCGGCCAGCAGCACGACCGCGATCGCGAGCAGCCACCAGGAGCCCGTCCAGTCGGGGTCGTCGGCGAGCGGGTTGGCGACCCAGTGGAAGGGGCTGAGGTTCTGGAGCCACTCCCACGACTCCCCCAGCAGCGGCGCGAAGTCGCCGACCAGCAGGAGGCCGACGAGCAGCACCCAGCCGAGCCAGGCCACCGTCGACGGCAGGAAGGCGACGATCGCCGCCGCGGCGGCGAGGTAGATCGCCACCAGCGGCAGGTGCGTCGCAGCGATCGCGGCGAGCTGACCCCAGCGGTCGTCCCCATCCGCGGCGAGCGAGCCGGCGGCGACCAGCGTGAACGCCGCCAGCACCGCGAGCGCGGTGAGCGCGCCGACCAGCAGGTGGCTGCCGAGCCAGCCGAGACGGCTGGCGGCGGTGGCGAGCACGATCTCGCCGTGCGCGACCTCCTCGTGACGCAGTCGCAGCACGCTCTGCATCGCAGCCGCGCAGGCGATGACTCCCACGATGCCCGCGAGCGCCGTCAGGAACATCGCCTCGGCGTCGCCGCCGCTCTCGGCACCGAGCCGCCCGACGATCGCGCGCAGCTGCTCGACGTCCTCGAGCGCCGACGCCACGACCGGCGCGAGCCTGCCGACGAGCACCCCCAGCACCACCGCGACGAGCCCCCAGGCGAGCACCGAGCCGCGCAGCAGACGAGCGGTCAGCCCGAGGGGCGCGCCCGCGGGGCTCCAGCCGAGCAGGACGCTGCCGGTGCCGCGGCCGAAGCGCTCCGGCAGCAGTGATCCGCCCAGCTCGTGCCGCGACTCGAGCGCGACGACGAGCGCGAGCAGCACGAGCACCGCGGCGACGAACAGCAGCAACGGGGTGGCGTCCGGCTCCCAGGGCGCGTCGGCGTAGGGGTGCGTCTGGGCGCCCCAGCCGATCGGCGAGAGCCAGACGGGCCAGGCCGCCTCGACCCGCGTGAGATCCGCGCTCGGCTCGCCCAGCGCATCCCCGATCCCGCGCACGAAGAACCACAGCCCCACCACGATCGCGGCGGCGCCGTTGGCCGCACGCGAGGTCGGGAAAATGCGGCCGGCCAGCAGCCCGACCAGCATGGCGACCGTGCCGACACCCGCGAGCGAAGCGGCCAGCAGCAGCGAGCCGACCGGCTCGAGCCCGAGCGGCAGCGAGACGGCGAGGATCGCCGCGCACAGGACCGCGAGCTGCACGGCGCCCGCGAGCAGCGTGGAGACCAGCGGCGCCCAGCGGCCGACGGCGGTGCCGCGCACCAGCTCGGCGCGGCCGGCGTCCTCGTCGCCGCGGGAGTGCCGCACGGCGAAGAACGTCATCATGAAGCCGGCCATCACGGCCAGGAAGGCATAGGTGGAGACGAACATCACGGCGCCGAGGCCGATGCCGGCGGGCGCGCCGCGCAGCAGCAGCAGGGCCGGCTGCGCCGACAACAAGGCCACCAGCGCGCGGCGGGCCTCCTCGTCGAAGGCCGCGCCGAGCCCGCCCAGCACCGCCGCCCACAGCCCCGCGATCGCCACCACCCACAGCAGCAGCACGAGACGGTCGCGGCGCAGCGCCGCGAGCAGCAGCAGCCCGGTGCCGGTCATCGCCCGCTCACCGCTCGTGGCGACCGCGGTGCGGCGGCGAGGACGGGTCCGGCGACGCCGGCCACGGGGGCAGCTCGGGCGGCTCGGGCAGCAACCGCCCATCCGAGCCGATCGTGCCGGTCATCTCCTCCGGCTCGGGCTGCGCACCCGCGCGACCCGACGCATCCGCCCCCACGGCCTCGGCATGCTGCTCGCCCTTCGCACGCTCGCCCCGCGCGGTCTCGACCCGCCGCTCGTCGCCGTAGTGGCGCAGGAAGAGCTCCTCGAGGCTGGGCGGCGAGAGCGTGACCGCCTGCGCCTCGCGCTCGCCGAGCCAGCGCAGCACGGCGGGCACATGCTCGCCCGCGACCGAGCCGCGCACGTGCTCGCCGACCACCTGCACGTCGGTCAGCGGCAGCCCCTCGGGCTCCGGCCCGCGATAGGCGACGACGGTGTGCTGCAGGTGCCGCAGCTCGTCGAGCGTGCCCGTCTCGACGATGCGGCCGTCGCGGATGATCGAGACCGTCGAGCAGAGCCGCTCGACCTCGCTCAGGATGTGGCTCGAGAGCAGCACCGTCGCGCCGCGCTCGGCGATGCGGCGGATTTCGGCCTGGAAGACGCTCTCCATCAGCGGGTCGAGGCCGCTGGTTGGCTCGTCGAGGATGTACAGGTCGGCCTCGCTCGCGAACGCGGCGATGAGCGCCACCTTCTGCCGGTTGCCCTTCGAGTAGGCCTTCGCCTTGCGGCGCGGGTCGAGGTCGAACGCGTCGATGAGGCGTGCACGATCGGATGCGGGTGCCCCATGCCCGCGCAGCCGCGTGATCGTGTCGATCGCCTCGCCGCCGGTGAGCCCGGGCCAGAGGGTCACGTCACCGGGCACGTAGGCGATGCGGCGGTGGATGGCGACCGCGTCGCGCCAGGGATCCATACCCAGCACGCCCGCCTCGCCGCCGTTCGCGCGCAGCATGCCCAGCAGCACGCGGATGGTGGTCGACTTGCCGGCGCCGTTCGGCCCCAGGAAGCCGTGCACCTCGCCCGCCTGCACCACGAGATCGACACCGTCGAGCGCGCGCACCCTGCCGAATCGCTTCTCGAGGCCGCGGGCCTCGATGACCGTCTCCGCCATGGCGCCGACGCTACTCCTCGCGTGCTCGCGAGTGGGCGAGTCGTCTGCGGCACGGCAGAATGGACCGGTGCCCTCACCCACCGCCTGGCGGAACGCCGTCTTCGCGACCTTCTTCGCGATGGGCTTCGGCTTCGCCAGCTGGATGGCCCGTGTGCCCCACGTGCGCGATCGGCTCGACGTCTCGACGGGCGAGATGGGGCTGATCCTGCTGGGCATCTCGCTCGGCTCGGTGACGGGCCTGCTGCTGGCGAGCCACATCATCCATGCGCTCGGCACCCGGCTGGTGGCCTCCTGCGGCATGGTGGTCGTCTCGCTCGGCCTGGCGATCGCCGGCTGGGCTGTCGACGCCGGCGTCATCTGGCTGGTGATCGGCGGCTTCATCCTGGGCGGCAGCGTCACCGGCATGACCGACGTCGCCATGAACATCTCGGGCGCCGCCAACGAGCGCGCGATGGGCAAGCCGATCATGCCGATCTTCCACGCCTTCTTCTCGCTCGGCACCGTCGCCGGCGCCGGCATCGGCGGCCTGTGCGAGCTGCTCGGCATCGGGCTGGGCTGGCAGGCCACCGGCATCGCGGTCGCCACGACCGGCCTCGGCCTAGTGGTCTACCGCCGCCTGCCGGAGGACGTGCAGGAGGAGGACCACGAGCCGGTGACGCTCCGGGAGCGCCTAGCCGTCTGGAAGGACCCGCGCACGATCATGCTGGGCCTGCTGGTGCTGGGCATGTCGCTCACCGAAGGCAGCGCGAACGACTGGCTGGCGCTCACCATGGTCGACGGCCACGGCTTCTCGAACGAGGGCGGCGCGTTCATGCTCGCCCTGTTCCTCACCGCCATGACGGGCGGCCGGTTGCTGGGCGTGAAGCTGCTGGAGCGCTTCGGCCGCGTGCCGGTGCTGCGCGTCACCGCCGCCACCGCCGCGATCGGCCTGCTGCTGGTGATCTTCGCCGAACCCACGCCGCTCGTGATCGCCGGCGTCGTGCTCTGGGGCGTCGGCGCGAGCCTCGGCTTCCCCGTCGGCATGAGCGCCGCATCCGACGAGCCGCGCCTGGCAGCCGCGCGCGTCGGCACTGTCTCAGCGATCGGCTACATCGCCTTCCTCGCCGGGCCGCCGCTGCTGGGCCTGCTCGGCGACCTGGTCGGCATGCGCATGGCGCTGCTGGTGGTGCTCGTGTTCGTGCTGCTCTCACTGCTCACCAGCCACGTCGCGCGCGAGCGCGGCACCGCCACATCCCCCATCAGGAAGGTCGCATGAGGATCGTCGTCGCCCGCTGCTCCGTCGACTACGCGGGGCGCCTCTCGGCGCACCTGCCGCTCGCGCCGCGCGTGCTGATGCTGAAGGCCGACGGGTCGATCCTGGTGCACAGCGACGGCGGCTCGTACAAGCCGCTCAACTGGATGAGCCCGCCCGCGGTGCTCGCCGCATCCGCACCCGATCAGGACCAGGCGGATGCGGGGGTCACCGAGATCTGGACGGTCACCCACCGGAAGACGGGTGACTCGCTCATCGTCTCGGTGCACGAGATCCTCTCGGACACCTCGCACGAGCTCGGCGTCGACCCGGGGCTCGTGAAGGACGGCGTCGAGGCGCACCTGCAGGTGCTGCTCGCCGAGCAGATCGACCGGCTCGGCGACGGCTACGAGCTGTGGCGGCGGGAGTACATGACCCCGATCGGGCCGGTCGACATCCTCGCGCGCGACGAGGCGGGGGCGACCGTCGCCGTGGAGATCAAGCGGCGCGGCGAGATCGACGGCGTCGAGCAGCTCACCCGCTACCTCGAGCTGCTCAACCGCGACCCGCGCATCGCGCCGGTGACGGGCGTGTTCGCGGCGCAGGAGATCAAGCCGCAGGCGCGCACGCTCGCCGAAGATCGCGGCATCCGCTGCGTGGTGCTCGACTACGACGACATGCGCGGCATCGACTCGGGGCACGCGCGGCTGTTCTGAGCCTGCGGCGCAGCTGCCTCCGTGCGGCCCACTGCGTCGTGCCGGTCGACCGGCGGGATCAGTCGTCGTCGCGGGAGGGCCAGCCCTCCTCCTCCGCGTCGGTGAAGTCGCTCGTGTCGCCCGAGCGGTCGTCCACGGCCATGCCAGGCGGGGCCGCCTCCTCGACCGGCTCGTCGACGCCGGGAGCGGCTTCGGCATCCGCCCTGACGCCCGCGGCCGTCGCGAAGGGGTCGATGCTGTCGCGCCAGGCGTTGCCGCGCTCGGGCAGCTGATCCTCCCGCGAGGCGTACGGCTCGACGCGCTCGGGGGCGGAGGATGACGCGGCCGGCAGCTCGTCCTCGCGCGATGCGTAGGGCTCCACCTGCTCGGGCGAAGACGTCGAGCGCTGGGGCAGCTGATCCTCGCGCGACGCGTAGGGCTCCACCCGGTCGGCGGCCTGCGCCCCACCCTGCGGCAGCGCGTCCTCGCGCGAGGCGTAGGGCTCCACATGATCGCGCCAGTCGCCACCAGAGGCGATGCCGCCGAAATCCTCGTCGACGAACGGCGACGCATCCGCCCCCTCGTCGCTCCGGCGACCGCCGGGCTGTGCCTCATCGGTCATCGTGACCACCCCTCTCGAAGGCTGCGGGTTGCTGAAGGCGACCGCGAACGGATGCTCGGTGGTCGCAGGCGGGTCCGGCCGCTCGAGCGCGACCCCGGTCGCATCGGTGCGCGTGCCGCAGGCGGGGCACTGCAGCGCTGCGACGCGGCCGTCGGGGTCGACATCGACGACGCAGCCGCCGATCACGACGTCTCCCGCCTCGGTGACGTCGGCCAGGGTGCCGTAGCCCCACACGATCTCGCGCAGGGCTGTGCCGCACGTCGGGCATGCCAGCTGCTTCGCCATACGGCCACGGTAAACCGCATGCGGCGTCGCGGCCAGGGGTCGAATGTGGCCGTCTCAGCCGGGGTTCGCGCTGGCTATGCGGTCGCCGCCGCGGCCGCGCGAGCCGCTGCCGGCAGCGCGTCGACGATGCGCGCGAGCGGCTCGTCGCCGTGCGCGGCGGTCACGAACCAGGCCTCGAACACGCTCGGCGGCAGGCTCACGCCCGCGTCGAGCATGGCGTGGAAGAACGGCGGGTAGCGGAAGGCGTCCTGCGCCCGCACCTCGTCGAAGCTCGTCGGCGCACCCTCGCGGAAGGCCACCGAGAAGAGGCTGCCGACCCGGGTGATCGCGTGCGGCACGCCTTCGGTGCGGAGCGCATCCGTCAGTGCCGCCGTGATGACGTCGGCGGCCGTGTCGAGCCGCTCGTAGACGCGGTCGGTGGTCAGGCGCAGGGTGGCGAGGCCGGCCGCAACGGCGAGCGGATTTCCCGAGAGCGTGCCCGCCTGGTAGACCGGGCCGGTCGGGGCGAGCTGCTGCATGAGCTCGGCGCGCCCGCCGAGCGCCGCGAGCGGCATGCCGCCGCCGATGACCTTGCCGAAGGTGACGAGGTCGGGTGCCTCGTCACCCGTCCACTCCTCGAGCCCCCACATGCCGGCGCGGTGCACGCGGAAGCCGGTGAGCACCTCGTCGCTGATCAGCAGGGCGCCGTGCGCGTGCGCGGTGCGGGCGAGGAAGCCGTTGAAGTCGCCGTCGGGCTCGACGACGCCCATGTTGGCCGGTGCCGCCTCGACGATCACCGCCGCGATCTCGGCGCCGCGCTCGGCGAAGACCGCCTCGACGGCGTCGCGGTCGTTGTAGGGGATGACGAGCGTCGTCGCCGCGACCGCAGCCGGCACGCCGGCGGAGCCGGGCAGGGCGAGCGTCGCCAGCCCCGAGCCCGCCGCGGCCAGCAGCCCGTCGGAGTGGCCGTGGTAGTGGCCGTCGAACTTGACCAGCAGGTCGCGGCCGGTGGCGCCGCGGGCGAGGCGGATGGCCGTCATGGTCGCCTCGGTGCCGGTGGAGACCAGCCGCAGCTGCTCTACCGGGCCCACGCGGCGCTCGACCTCCTCGGCCAGCAGCGCCTCGCCGGGCGTGGAGGCGCCGAACGAGAGGCCGCGGCCGGCGGCATCCTGCACCGCCTCCACTACCTCCGGGTGCGCGTGGCCGAGGATGGCGGGGCCCCAGCTGGCGACCAGGTCGACGAGCTCGCGGCCTTCGGCATCCGTCACGTAGGCGCCCTTGGCGCGGATCAGGAACGAGGGCGTGCCGCCGACCGAGCCGAAGGCGCGCACGGGGCTCGAGACGCCACCGGGGATGGCCAGCTTGGCGCGCTCGAAGAGCTCGGCGTTGGTGCTCATGAACGTGCTCCGATCCCCCGTGTCTGCAACCACTCGGCCTGCTCGACCGCCCAGTACGTCAGCACCGTGTCGGCGCCGGCCCGGATGATGCTCGTGATGCTCTCGGTGACGAGCCGGTCGCGGTCGATCCAGCCGCGCTCGGCGGCTGCCTCGACCATCGCGTACTCGCCGCTCACCTGGTAGGCCCACACAGGCACGTCGGATGCGGCGGCCACGTCGGCGAGCACGTCGAGATAGAGGCTGGCCGGCTTCACCATCACGATGTCGGCGCCCTCGGCGAGATCGAGCAGCGCCTCGCGCAGCCCCTCGCGACGGTTGGCCGGATCCTGCTGGTAGGTCTTGCGGTCGCCTGTCAGGCTCGAATCGACGGCCTCGCGGAAGGGGCCGTAGAGGGCGGAGGCGTACTTGGCGCTGTAGCCGAGGATGGCGGTGCCCTGGTGGCCGGCCGCGTCGAGGGCGGCGCGCACGTGGTCGACCTGGCCGTCCATCATGCCGCTGAGGCCGAGCAGCTGGCTGCCGGCCTCGGCCTGCGCGATCGCCATGTCGGCGTAGCGGACGAGCGTGGCGTCGTTGTCGACCGAGCCGTCGCCGTGCAGCACGCCGCAGTGGCCGTGGTCGGTGAACTCGTCCAGGCACAGGTCGGTCTGCACCACGGTCGCGTCGCCGAAGCGTGAGGCCAGGAAGGCGGTGGCCCGATTGAGGATGCCGTCGGGGTCGGTCGCGCCGGAACCCACCGCATCCTTCTGCTGGGGCACGCCGAAGAGCATGATGCCGCCGACGCTTGCCGCGATCGCGCGCTCGACCTCGCGGGCGGCCGAGTCGAGCGTGTGCTGCACCTGGCCGGGCATCGAGGAGATCGGGCGAGGCTCGCTCAGGCCCTCGGCGACGAACATCGGCAGCACCAGCTGCGCGGGGTGGATGCGGGTCTCGGCCACGAGGCGGCGCATCGGAGCGGTGGCCCGCAGGCGGCGGGGGCGAATGGTGGGAGGCATCGCCTTCCAGGGTACCGGCGCGGCCCGACGCGCGGCGTGCCCGTTCAGGCGCCCGCGAGCGCGACCACCTCCGCCACGCCGTCGCCGGAGCCTCGGCGCACGGGCATGCCCGGGTGGTCGAGCGCGAACCAGAAGGTGGTCGTGCCGCCGTCGCCGGTCACCTCGTACCGCAGGCACTCGCGCTCCCCGAAGGCGAGACGGATGCGCTCCGGCGCGACCGTCGTGCGCTCGGCCGGGAAGGCGGCGTGGGCCTGCAGGTCGAGCCACGTGGCACGCTGCCGCGAGACGTCCCACGTGGGCCGGCCGGACGCATCCGTCTCCACCGAGGTCAGCGTGCAGCCGGCCTCGTCGCCCTCCTCGAAGCCGTTGCGGTGGAAGGTCTCGACCCCCGCGCGCTCGGTGCGCACGAGCAGCCAGTGGCCGTCTGGGCAGCCGGCGCGGATCTCGTCGGCCGTGAACGGCGTGGGGGCGAGGCCCTCGCCCAGCACGTGCGGGTCGCTCATGCACCCGCCGCCATCGCGTCGCCGATCGCGTCGCGCAGCACGCCCATCACCGGCCAGCCGCCCTCGGAGCTGTTGCCGAGCACGCTCACGGTGGTCTCTGTCTCGGGGATGTGCCAGGAGCAGAATGAGGCGCCGGCGTCGTAGCCCTCGAGCGTCAGCACCGGATGGACCGCGTGCAGGAAGAGCCCCATGCCCGCGCGCATCTGCTCGTCGGGCACCTCGTTGCGCGGCCGCATCATCGCCTCGGCGGTCTCCCGCCCGACGATGCGGCCGTCGAGCAGCGCCCGCCAGAACGTGTGCAGGTCGGTTGCGGTGGTGAACGCGCCGCCGTCCCCGTTGCCGAGCACCGGCAGGTGCAGCGTGTTCACGAGGTCGCCCTCGTCGTCGAGGTAGCCGAGTGCGACATCGGCCGGCAGCGCGTCGAGCGGCGGGAAGCCCGTCTGCGACATGCCCGCCGGATCGAGCACGAGCCGCTGCACCGCCTGGTGGTAGGTCTCGCCGGTCACCCGCTCGAGCAGCACCGCGAGCACCACGTAGGCGCCGTTGTTGTAGGCGAAGCGCTCGCCCGGCGGGAAGGCCTGCGGGAAGCCGTCGAGGATCGGCAGGAACGCCTCGGCAGTCGTCAGCGTGTGCACCGGCACCGGCAGCACGAAGTCGTCGACCTCCCAGTCGGCCTCCTCGTCGAGGTAGTCACCGATGCCCGAGGTGTGGTCGAGCAGCTGCTCGACGGTGACGGCGTCGTCGATGAGCGGCAGGTCGTCGCCGAGCAGCTCGCGCACCGGCTGGTCGAGGCGCAGATCGCCCTGCTCGACCAGCCGCAGGATCGCGAGCGCCGTGAACGCCTTGCTGCCGCTCGCGATCGCGATGCGCGCATCCGCACGCATCCGTACGCCATGCGCCCGGTGCAGGAAGCCCTCGGCGCGCTCGAGCACGCGCCGATCGCCCACGTCGATCGCGATGACGCCGGTGAACGGCCGCCGTGCGATCGCCTCGTCGAGCCTGCCCTGGTCGACCTGCATCATCCGCCTCCGTGCCTGCTGCTGCGTGTCTGGATCGTACGCCCCGCCCTCACGCGGTGGCGGGGCGATCGTGGAGCCGACCGCCCTCGAGCGCCCACCGGTGCGTCAGCACTCACGCTCCGCAGGCTCCGAGTACGACGGCACCGGTCGCGACTCCGCTGCCTCCGCCGTCGTCGCGGTCCCGTTGGTGCGGATGTCCTCGATCAGCCAACTCATCTCGAAGATCTCCCGCCGCTGCGCCTCGCTGATCTCGACAGCGAGCCGGCACACACGCAGATCCTCGATGCCAGCGCGCTCGGAGCGGGTGATGGCGAGCGAGTGGTGGGGAATCATCGCGCTGATGAAGTCGGCATCGTCCACCGTGAGCTGCGTGCGGTCGAGGACGATGCCGCCACCCAGCAGCAGCACGCTGACCGCGATGACGGCGATGTTGGCCTTCGGGTTCTTGTACATGTGCAGCATCCAGGCGAGCATCACCATCCCCATCGCGCCTCCCATGGTCAGCGCCATGAAGAGCCTGCTCTCACTCCAGCGCACGTGCCCCCACTCCCACGAGCCTGCGTACATGACCGCATACATGACGACCATGCCGGTGAGGATCATCGCTGCGAACCGGAGATACATCGCCATGCCGCCTGGGCCTTCTTGCTTGCCACCCTCCGGCTGTGACCGCTCGCTCATGTCGTCAGCGTCATGCTCCATGGTCAATACTCCTTCCGGATGCGAGAGCCGCGCTCCGCGTGCCCTTCCGACCGAATCTGCACCACGCGGTGCTCGGTCGCAACGGCCGGGTTCGGTCTGGTGCACGGCCGATCGCATGCCCGGCCATCACGCGGTGCCGGGGCGATCGTGGAGGCGACCGCCCTCGATCGCCCACCGGCGCGTCGTGCCCAGCCGCTCGAGGAAGGCCGCGTCGTGGCTCACCACGATGAGGGCGCCCTCGTAGGCCGCGAGCGCCTCGACCAGCTGATCGATCGAGTCGAGGTCGAGCGAGTTGGTCGGCTCGTCGAGCAGCAGCAGCTGCGGCGCCGGGTCGGCCAGCAGCAGCCGCGCGAGCGCGAGCCGGAACCGCTCGCCGCCCGAGAGCTCGCGGACCCGCTGCTCGGCGCGCGAGCCGCGGAAGAGGAACCTGGCCAGCTGCGCCCGCACCTCCTGCGGCGTGCGGGTCGGCGCGGTCTCCCGCACCGCCTCGATCAGGCTCGCTCCCTCGTCGTCGAAGCGGATGCGCTGCGGCAGCATCGCGGTCTGGCGGATGCGGCGGGTCACCTGCGCGACCGGTGCTGGCCGATCGCTACCGGGATGTGCCGCGGTGCCGAACCCGGCGATCGCATCGAGCAGCGTGGTCTTGCCGGCGCCGTTCGCGCCGGTGAGGGCGATGCGCTCGGGCCCGCCGACCAGGATCGGGGCAGCGCCCGGCAGCGTCAGCTCGAGCACGTCGCGCGCGGGCGGCACGCGGGTGTCGGGCAGCGCGATGCGGATCGCGCGATCCTCGCGCAGGCTCGCCTCGGCCTCCGCGAGCGCCGACTCGGCGCTGCGCAGCCGATCGTCGTGCAGGTCGCGGTGCTTCGCGGCGGAGACCTGCGCCGAGCGGGCCTTGAGCTTCATGACCGCGCGCGGCTCGCGCTTCTCGGCGTACGCCTTCGTGGCGATGCGCGAGCGCCCGGCCAGCTGCAGCTCGGCCGCGATGCGATCCCGTCGCTGCCGCCGCAGCTGCTGCTCGGCATCGCGCACGTGCTGCTCGGCGGTCGCCTGCTCGGCCGCGATCGCCTCGCGATAGACCGAGTACGGCCCGTCGAAGGTGCGGAGTCGGCCGCCGCCCGCACCCGGGCGGTCGGTGCCGTGCAGCTCGGCGATGCGATCGACCCGCTCGAGCAGCGTCGCATCGTGGCTGACGACGATGAGCGTGCCGCGCCAACTGCCGATCGCGTCGTAGAGCCGCTCGCGCGCGTCGGCGTCGAGGTTGTTGGTGGGCTCGTCGAGCAGCGCGATGTCGGCGCGCTGCAGGCGGATGGCCGCCAGGCCGACCAGCACGGCCTCGCCGCCGGAGAGCGCCGCGATGGGCCGGCGCAGCAGCTCGGCGCCGCCGGTCCGCTCGAGCGCGGGCAGTCCCAGCGCCGCGAGCTCGGCGAGCGCCTCCGCCTCGACGCCCCAGCGGTCGCCGACCTCGTCGAAGCGCTCGGGCGCGACGTCGCCCGACTCGATCGCCTCGATCGCGCCGAGCACGCCCGCGATGCCGAGCGCATCCGCCACCGTGCCGGGCCCGAGCGCGAGCTGCTGCGACAGCGTCGCGACGGTGCCGTGCAGCTGCAGCTCGCCGGAGGCAGGGGTGAGCTCGCCCGCGACCAGCCGCAGGAGGGTGGACTTGCCGGCGCCGTTGCGGCCGACCAGGCCGGTGCGGCCGTGGCCGAGCGCGCCGGAGACGCCGTCGAGCACGGGGGTGCCGTCGGGCCATGAGAAGTGGACGCGCGAGAGCGCGATGGCGGAGTGTGCCAAGAGATCCTCCGAGAGCGTGGGATGCGCTGACGGATCGATCGACCGTGCGAGTGCGGTCGGGTCAGCGCGTGGTCGCGGCTCCCGTGCGGTCGGTCATCTCGGCTCTTCTCGTGCGGAGGGCGCGGGCACTGACACCACCCGCGATTGCTCGGGAGACATTACGCCACGCTGCCCGAGGCGGCAAGGGCGGATGCGTCAGGTCGCCGACGCGTCGGGCCGCGGATGCGTCGGGGTCGCCGACACGTCAGTGTCGCGTCGCGCGCACGACCACGTCGTGCAGCAGTCGCGGGCGGCCCTCGCGGTCGGGGATCTCGCGCCGCCGCTCCTCCGCCGTCACGACGCTCCACCGCTCGGGGTCGAGGAGCGCCGCCACGTCGCTCGCGCGGACCGTCGCCTCCACGGGGTGCTCCGGCTCGTGCGCGTGGTCGCCGCCGTGCGCGTGGCCGCCGCCGTGCGCCAGCCCGCCGCCGTGCGCGTGGCCGCCGTCCTGCCCGTGCCCGCCGTCGTGCGCGTGCCCGCCGCCGCGCAGGTGCCCGACGATCAGCAGCGTGCCGCCGGGCGCCACCCACTCGGCGATGCGCGCGTAGAAGTCGAGCTGCGGGATGTCGGGGTGCGCATAGAACGTGGTGACGAGGTCGAACGGCGCCTCCGGCTGCCACCGGCCGAGATCGGCCTCGAGCCACGTGAGCTCGGCGCCCGCCCCCTCGGCCCGCGCCTGTGCGCGCTGCAGCGCCTCCGCCGAGATGTCGGCGCCCGTGACCCGCCACCCGCGCGACGCGAGCTCGATCGCTTCGGCGCCCTCACCGCATCCGGCATCCAGCGCGGTGCCCGGCCGCAGCTCGTCCAGCTCGGTCTCGAGGTAGGGGCTCGCGGGGATCAGGCGCACGTCGTCGCCCTCGCCGGTCTCCCGCCAGTGCGCCTGCCAGTAGTCGGCGTCGAAGTCGTGACCCACGGATGCCTCAGCCCGGCTGCTCGGGGTCGGTCACGTCGGCGACCGTCGCCGACAGGTGCTGCGTGAGCGCATGCCCGTCGACCGTCGCGGCGACGCCGTGGTCGCCGGCGCCGATGGAGACGCGGCGGCCGAGCACCCGCTCGTCGGCGACGACCGGCAGCGGCTGCTTCGTGCCGAAGGGCGTGATGGTGCCGCGCCGGAAGCCGGTCACCTCGAAGGCCGCGTCGGCATCCGGCATCGACAGCCGGTTGACGCCCAGCAGCGCCCGCAGCTTCGGCCAGGAGATCGTGCGATCGCCGGGCACGAGCACCAGCAGATGATCGTCCTCGCCGCGCCGCACGACCATCGTCTTGATGATGTCGGCCGGCTCGACGCCGCGGGCCTCCGCCGCCTCGGCGAGCGAGCGGACCATCCCGTGGCGCGTCACCTCGTGCTCGAGACCGGATGCGGCAAGCGCCTCGAGTGCGAGGTTCGTGTCAGCCATGCGCCCAGGCTACGCCGACGCGCTCAGGCAGCGGCGACGAGCGCGTCGACCAGGCCGGCGGCGCTCGGGTGCTTCGCGATGGCCGCCACCTGCAGACCGCTGCGACCGCAGTCCTCGGCGGTCTGCTCGCCGATCGCGATGATCCGCGTGGCGGGCGCGAGGCCCAGCCGCGCGACCTGCTTCGCGACCGATCCCGAGGTCACGAGCACCGCGTCGATCGGCGTCTCGGCGGGCTCGACCGCCGTCAGCACGCCCTCCGAGCCGTCCTGCCCGGCCGCCTGCATCTCCTCCTGCTGCCGCAGCGCATCCGCATCGATGACGGGCATGGCGCCCGTCTCGATCGCCTCGACGAGCTGGTCGGCAGAGTCGAACACCGGGCTCGTGCGGTAGGCGACGACCTCGCTCAGCTGCATGCCGTGCTGGCGCAGGCCGTCGGCGATCGTGGGCTTCGCGTCGAGCGCGTGCGGCCACAGCACTCGCCCCTCGCGGATGGGCCACTCGTCCACCAGGCCCGCTGCCGACTGCTTCGTGGGGATGAAGGCCACCGGCACGCCGCGCTCGCGCAGGGCGGCCGCAGTGACGTTGCCGACCGCGGCGACCGACACCGACGCCGGCACCCGCGGCAGCACCCGCACGGTCGACTGGCTGGTGACGACGAGCCAGTCGAAGCGGCCGTCGGCGAGGTGGCCGAACATGGCCTGCAGCTGCTGCTGGTCCTCGGCCGGCTCGATCTGCACCAGCGGCAGGATGAGCGGCTCGAAGCCGGCCTCGGTGACGCGCCGGGCGACGTCGTCGCCCCAGCTGCCGCCGCGAGGGATCAGGACGCGCATGGGTCTCCTCCGTCGGATCGCGTGGCAAGCATCCAATCACCGGAGAGGACCGCGACGGCGCACCGTTCGCGCGTGGCGGACGACGCACCGGAGGATCTCCGCCGCCGGGCGCAGCCGTGTCGAGAGCCCCTCTGGCTGAGCGCAGCAGCGATGCCGGGCGCCCCTCAGCCCGCCGGGCGCTCGTGGATCAGCTCGGCGGCGCCCGCCTCCATCAGCTCGTCGACCGCGCGCCCGGCGACGTCGCGCGCCGCCTCGGCGTACTCGGCAGCCGTGCGCTCGTCGAGCGTGTAGGCGTGGGATGCGGTGAGCCGCTTCGTGCCGTCGGTCGCGTAGGCGCTCGCCGTCAGGAAGAGCATCCCGTCGGCGACCTCCGCGTGTGCGCCCAGCGGCGCCGCGCAGCCGGCCTCGAGTCCCGCCAGCACGTGCCGCTCAGCCTCGACCGCCGCGCGGGTGGCGGCGTGGTCGGTCTTCGCGACCGCCTTGCGGGATGCCGCGTCGCCGGCGCGCACCTCGACCGCGAGCGCGCCCTGGCCGGGCGCGGTCGGGAAGTCGATGAGCTCGAGCGTGTCGGTCGCCTTGCCGTCGAGGCCCAGTCGCTTGAGGCCGGCGAGGGCGAGCACGACCGCGTCGAGGTCGGCGCCCTCTCCGGTCTCGGCGTCGCCGAGCGCGCGGGCGATGCGTGTCGGCACGTTGCCGCGCAGGTCGACCACCTCGAGGTCGGGGCGGGCCGCGCGCAGCTGCGCCATGCGGCGCGGCGAGCCGGTGCCGACCTTCGCACCCTCCGGCAGCTGCGCGAAGGTCAGCCCGTCGCGGGCGACCAGCGCGTCGCGCGGGTCCTCGCGCTTTGCGATCGCGGCGAGCTCGATGCCCTCGGCCGCGCCCGTCGGCAGATCCTTCAGCGAGTGGACGGCCACGTCGACGGTGCCGTCGAGCAGCGCGTCGCGCAGCGCGGAGACGAACACGCCGGTGCCGCCGATCTGCTGCAGCGAGGAGCGGTCGGTGTCACCCTGCGTGGTGATCGGCACCAGCTCGACCTCGCCCGCGAAGCGCTTCGCGAGCGCCCCGCACTGCGCCATCGCGAGCTCGGAGCCGCGGGTGCCGACCTTCAGCACGCCGCTCACGGCTGCAGCCCGGCGATCGCGGGGCGGAAGCCCAGGCGCGGGTTCTCGCAGCAGCCCGGCCGGCACACGTCGTACCAGGCGGGGATCGACGTGACCGCCTTCCGCTCGGCGACCGGCCTGCCCTCGAGCCGCTCCTGCACGAGGTCGACGAGCGCGCTCACGTACTGGGGGTCGACGCCCGGCGTGGGCGCGCGTCGCACCCACAGCCCCGCCTCGGTGGCCGTCTCGATGGCCTCCTCGTCGAGATCCCACATGACCTCCATGTGGTCGCTCACGAAGCCGAGCGGCACGATCACCACGGCCGCGCGGCCCTGCAGCGCACCGATGGCGTCGTTGATGTCGGGCTCGAGCCACGGCTGCGAGGCGGGCCCGGAGCGCGACTGGTAGACGAGCTGCCAGGCGACGTCGGGCGCAGCCTCGGCCATCACGTGCTCCGCGGCGGCGAGGTGCTGGCCCTCGTAGCCGCCGCCCGGCCCCCACTGGTGCAGGTCGGGCGCTCCCGAGCGCTCTGCGTCGGCTGTGGGGATGGAGTGGGTGGCGAAGAGCACCTCGATGTCGCCATCGGCGAAGCCGGCCGCCCGTGCCTCGTCGACGGATGCGCGCACGCCGTCGACGAAGGGAGCCAGGAACCCGGGGTGGTTGAAGAACTGCCGCACCTTGTCGATCTGCAGCGTCGCCTGCAGGCCGGTGGCCTCCAGCGCGTCGGCCCAGTCCTCGCGGTACTGCCGGCAGGAGGAGTAGGAGGAGTAGGCGGAGGTGGGGATGGCGAGCAGCTTGGCCGCGCCCGCGTCGGCCGCCTGCTGCAGCGCCTCGTCGAGGTAGGGCGCCCAGTTGCGGTTGCCCCAGTAGACCGGCAGCTCGACGCCCGCCGCGGCGAGCGCGCCCTCGAGCGCGGCCTTCAGGTCGCGGTTCTGCTGGTTGATGGGGCTGACCCCGCCGAAGTGGCGGTAGTGGGTGGAGACCTCCTCCAGCCGCTCGTCGGGGATGCCGCGGCCGCGCGTGACGTTGCGCAGGAAGGGGATGACGTCGTCCTGCCCCTCCGGCCCGCCGAAGCCCGACAGCAGGATGCCGTCGTAGGCGACCGGCTCCTCGACGTGCTCGGGGCCGGCCTGCGCGGCGGGCGTCGCGCTCGGCACGGCCGCGCCGGGCTCGACGTGCACGCCGGTCGCGGCGGGCGCCTTCGTCTCGCGCCGCGCCTGCTGCTGCGCCTGCTGCTGCTCGGTCTGCGCCTGCACGCCGCCGCAGCAGCCGCCACCGCAGCATCCGCCGGCCGGCGCTGCCGCCTGGCTCATCTCCATCGACTCGCTCACGCGAGCACCTCCTCGATCTCGTCGGTGCCGATGCGGCGACCGGTGAAGAAGGGGATCTCCTCGCGCACGTGCATGCGCGCGTCGACGGCCCGCAGCTCGCGCATCATGTCGACCAGCTCGGTGAGCTCGTCGGACTCCAGCGGGAGGATCCACTCGTAGTCGCCCAGCGCGAACGCCGAGACGGTGTTGGCCACGACGCCCCGGTAGGCGGCGCCGGCGCGGCCGTGCTCGGCGAGCATGCGGCTGCGCTCGGTCGGCTCCAGCAGGTACCAGTCGTAGGAGCGGTTGAAGGGGTAGACGGTCGCCCACGCCTTCGGCTCGACGCCGGTCAGGAAGCCGGGCACGTGGCGCTTGTTGAACTCGGCGTCGCGGTGCACGCCCATCGCGCCCCACACCTGCTCGGTGCCGGCGAGCTCGCGCGAGCGGCGGATGCGGCGCACAGCCGCCTGCAGCGCCTCGGGAGGCGTGCCGCCACCGGGCGTGCCGTGCATCCAGACCAGGATGTCGGCGTCCGAGCGCATGCCGGAGATGTCGTAGATGCCGCGGGTGACCACGCCCTGCGCTGCCAGCGCGGCGAGCTCATCAGCCAGCGGGGCGCGCCCGCCAGAGCCGTGCGTGGTCTGCGCCTGGCTGCCGCGCTTGAACACTGCCCAGATGGTGAAGCCGTCGCCGATGGGCGTCTCGTCGCTCATGTGTCTCCTCGCTCGTCTGCCTCTGCCGCCGCTGCGGCGGTGTCGTCCAGCGCCTCCTCGGGCGCGATGTCTGCCGTCCAAGGGGTGCCCGGCTCCGCGAAGCGCTCGCGGCGGATCTCGAGCGCCGCCCTGCGGGCGTCGGGCACCACCTGCGCCAGGCCCGTGCCGGCGACGGCGGCGCCGACCACGAGCAGGTTGTCGTGCGCGGCCGCGGCATCCCGCAGCGCCTGCTGGCGCTGCCGGGCGCCGATGATGCTCGCCGGCTGGCCCTGCTCCCAGCGCACTCGGGCGCTCGCGAGGGGCTGGGGCAGCGCGGTGCCGAAGATGGCCCGCGCGTCCTCGAGCGCCAGCGCGGCGGCGGCATCGTCGTCGAGCCCTGCCGTGGCCGGGGCGGCGGTGCCGGAGCCGTAGGAGAGGCGCACGATCTCGCGGCCGCCCGCGGCCTCGCGCAGCCACGCCCACTTCGCGGTGGCGTGGGTCATCGCCTTCGCGCGCACCTGCGTGGCGTCGGCGGCCACCAGCACGCCGGTGCCGCGCGGGTCGCCCTCGATGGCGCCGGCGGGGAAGACGAGGGTGACGAGCTCGACGGTGACGCCCTGCTCCTGGTCCCGCTGGTCGAGCAGCCCGACGGCGTCGGGCGCATCGAGACCATGCTCGCTCGATGGATCGCCGGTCGTCTCGATGCGCGGCCCACGGCCGCTGGCCGACGACCGTGCGGACTCCAGCACGCGGCGCGCCTCTGCCTCGGGGAGCGCGACGACCAGCGACGACGCGGCGTGACTGCCGGCATCCGTCGTCACGAGCCAGCCGGAGCCCGTCTCGGCGGCCGACCGCACGCGCTCGCCCGTGCGGATCTCGGCGTGATGCGCGAGCGCCCGCTCGGCGAGCCCCTCGGCGATGCGGTGGATGCCGCCGCGCAGGCCCTGCACCGCGCTGCCCGGCTTGGCGCCGGTCGCGGCGGCTGCACCGGGGGTCGCGGCGCGCTCCTCGAGCACGAGCGCGACGCCGCCGGAGAGCGAGCCGGTGCGGGTGATGCCGCCGTTGAGACCGGGCGCGACGACGGCGAGGTCGAGCTGCTCGGGGTCGGCCGAGTAGACGCCGCCGGCGAGCGGCGCGACCAGCCGGTCGAGCACCTTCTGCCCCATGCGGCGGCGCACGAGCGGCCCGAGCGCGTCATCGGTGCCGATGCGCAGCACGGGCATGAGGCGGTCGAGGTGGGCGCGCAGCGCCCCGCCCCAGCCGAGCGCGTCGATGACGTCCTGCGCGAGCGGGGTCGAGGGGATGCCCAGCAGCGTCCGCTTGGGCAGCGGCACGGCGCGATGCGATCCGCCGCCGCCGGGCAGCAGCAGCCAGGCGCCCGCAGGGTTGGGGTCGACGATGTCGTCGGCCATGCCCAGCTCGCCGATGAGCTCGGCGACGGCGCCGCCGCGCACGGCGAACGACTCGGCGCCCGCATCGAGCGCCAGCGCGTCCGAGCCGGGGGCGGCGAGTGCGAGCTTCGACGCCGTGCCGCCGATGCGCTCCGCCGCCTCGAGCACCAGCACCCGGTAGCCGCGCGCCGCCAGGTCGTGGGCGATCGTCAGGCCGGCGATGCCGGCGCCGGCCACGATCGTGTCGTACCGCGCGGGCCCGTCGGGGGCCGACGCATCCGTCTGCACCGCGTGGTCGGCCGGCACCGCATGGTCGGCCGGCGCCGCGTGGTCGGCCGGCCCCGCGCCATCCGCCATCGGTTCGCCGGTGGCCGCGTCGGCGCTCACCGCTCGTGCACCGCCTGCACAATGCGGGTCAGCACCGTCGGGTCGGCCGTCGGCGGCACGCCGTGGCCCAGGTTGAACACGTGCGCGCGGGCGACCGAGCCTGCCATCAGCACGTGGTCGATGGCCGCCTCGATGATCTCCCACGGCGCACCGAGCACCGCTGGGTCGAGGTTGCCCTGCACGGTCACGTCGCCGTCGATGCGCTCGAGGGCGACGTCGAGCGCCACGCGCCAGTCGACGCCCACCGCGTCCACGTCGAGGTTCATGGCGCTGTAGAGCTCGCCCGCGCCGACGCCGAAGTGCACGAGCGGCACGTGGCGGCCGGAGGCGTCGGCGAGGTCGCGCACGTGCTCGAACGCCAGTCGCGAGGCGGGTGCCACGTGCTCCTGGTACTGGTCGAGCGGCAGCGAGCCGGCCCACGAGTCGAACAGCTGGGCGGCGCTGGCGCCCTCGACGACCTGCGCCCGCAGGAAGCGGCCGGTGACCTCGGCGGCCCAGCGGGTGAGCCGATCCCAGGACTCCGGGTACGAGCGCATGAGGGTGCGGGCCTCGAGGTGATCCTTCGAGGGGCGACCGGCGACCAGGTAGGCGGCGAGCGTGAAGGGGGCGCCGGCGAAGCCGATCAGCGGCGTCGTGCCGTCGCCGATCTCGGTCAGACCCGCGACCGTCTGCCGCACCGCCTCGCGCACCGGCTCGAGCGCGACGTCGAGGCCGGCCGGGTCGCTGGCGATCAGCCGCTCGACGTCGTCCGGGGTGCGGATGGGTTGGGCCACCACGGGCCCGACGCCCGGCTCGATCCGCACGTCGACGCCGGCGAGCTTGAGCGGCACCATGATGTCGCTGAAGAAGATGGCCGCGTCGACGCCGTGGCGGCGCACGGGCTGCAGGGTGATCTCGCTCGCGAGCTCTGGCACGAGGCAGGTCTCGAGCATGTCGCGGGCGGGCGAGTCGGTGCGGGCGCGCAGCTCGCGGTACTCGGGCAGCGACCGACCGGCCTGCCGCATGAACCAGACGGGGGTGACCTCGGGGCGGTCGCCGCGGTACGCGCGCACCAGGCGGGAGTCGCTGGTGCGCGAGTTGAGCGGGTGGTCTTCACGGAGCGCAGGCATCGCCCCCATTCTCCCACTTTCCCCGGCCCCATCGGCCAGCCCGCCGCGATCGCCCGCTGGGAGCCCGAGAGGGACGGGGGACACGGTAGGATGGGTCAGTGCTGATCTGCCTCACGGCGAGTCACAAGAACGCCGACTTTACCGCCCTCGAGGCCTTGTCGACGGCAGACGCGGCACAGCTGCCCATCGCGTTCGCCGCCCATCCGGCGGTCGACGGCGCGGTCGTGGTCTCCACCTGCAACCGCTTCGAGGTCTACCTCGACGTGCAGGCCGACGAGCGCTCGGCGGCGGGCATCGCGCAGACCGCAGCGGCGGATGCGCTCGGCTTCCACCACCCGGAGTCGCTCGAGCCGCTCACCGAGGTTCGCGCCGCCGAGCACCTGTTCGCGGTCGCCGCCGGGCTCGAGTCGGTCGTGGTCGGCGAGGGTGAGATAGCCGGTCAGGTGCGGCGCGCGCTCTCGATCGCGCAGGAGGCGGGCACCACCAGCGCGCACCTCGAGCGCCTGTTCCAGCGCGCCTCCGAGACGCAGCGCGGCATCAAGAACCGCACGGGCCTCGGCGAGGCGGGCCGCTCGATCGTGCGGCTCGGGCTCGATCTGGCGAGCGCCCGCATCGACATCGCCGACGCGCGCGTGCTGCTCGTCGGCACCGGCCGCTTCGCCGGCGTCTCGCTCGCCGAGCTGCGCCGCCGCGGAGCCCGGCACGTCGAGGTCTGGAGCCCCTCCGGCCGCGGCAACGGCTTCGCCCGCAGCCACGCGATCGGTCACGTCGACGGCCGCGACGCCGCGCTGGCCGCCGCGAGCGCCGACATCATCGTCACCTGCACGAGCACCGAGGAGTTCGTGGTCGACGCGGCCCTCCTGCGCGCCGGCCGCCAGCAGCTGGCCGCCACCCACGCCTTCCCGGGCTCGGAGCCCGACGCCTCCCGCGCGGCCGGATGCCCGGTGCATCTGGGCGCGCACACCGGGGCCGCGCCGAGCGCCGTTGCCGCACCCGCACCGGCACTGTCCGCACCGGCTCTGTCCACACCGGCACTGTCCGCTCCCGCCGGCTGCCCCATGCACGCCGCGATCACCGACGAGCCGCGCTGCCCCGTCGAGCACGGCCGCTCGGCGCAGCTGATCGTCGACATGGGGATGCCGCGCAACGTCGACCCCGATGTGGCGACCGTGCACGGCGTCGAGGTGCTCGACCTGGAGACCATCCGCCTGCACGCCCCGCTCGAGCACCTCACCGCCACCACTGATGCCCGCGACCTGGTGCGCAAGGCGGCGGAGCGCTTCGAGCGCGGCACCGCCGAGCGACAGGTCGGGCCTGCCATCGCGGCGCTGCGCCAGCACGTGCAGGAGGCCATGGAGGCAGAGCTCGAGCGCATCGGCAAGCGCGGCACCGAGGATGAGCGCCGACTCGCCGAGCAGGCACTGCGCCATTTCGCCGGCGTGCTGCTGCACAAGCCGACCGTGCGCGCCCGGGAGCTCGCCGCCGAGGGCCGCCACGACGACTTCCTGTCGGCGATCGACGCGCTCTACGGCATCGCCGCCGACGACGTCGCGTGACGGAGCCGCAGCTCGAATCGGGCGGCGACCCCACCACCGGCGCGCACGGCATCCTGCCGCCCATCGGTGGCGGCACCGATCCGCACGCGGCACCCGGCAAGAAGCGCCGCTTCGTCGACCTGGCACCGCTGACGGCCTCCCCGGCGTTCGCGCGCCTGTGGATCGGCAACGCCATCAGCGGCATCGGCGCGCAGATGACCATCGTGGCGGTCGGCCTGCAGGTCTTCGACATGACCGCCAGCACGATGATGGTCGCGCTCGTGGGCGGCGTCGCGCTGCTGCCGATGGTGGTCGCGGGCCTGTGGGGCGGGATGCTCGCCGACGCCTTCGACCGGCGACTGGTGCTGATGCTCTCGAGCCTCACCGGCTGGCTGGCGGTGCTGGGGCTGTTCGCGCTGTCCAGCTGGGATGCCGCGCTCATCGCCGACGGCCAGCGCGCCGAGGTGTGGCCGTTCTACGTGCTGACGACGATCAACACGGTCGCCGCCACCATCTCGGGCGCCACCCGCAGCGCCGTCACCCCGCGCATCCTCCCCACGCATCTCATCTCGCGCGCAGCCGCCCTCAACGGCATCGCGATGGGCGTGATGCTGACGGTCGGCCCCGCCGCCGCCGGCGTGCTGGTGGCGACCATCGGCCTGCCGATCACCTTCGCGGTCGACGCGGTGCTCTTCACCGCCGGCTTCCTCGGCATCGTCGGCCTGCCGAAGCTGCCGCCGCTGGGCACGGTCGCGCGCCCGGGCCTGGCCTCACTGCTCGACGGCGTCGCCTTCATGCGGCAGGCGCCGAACATCCGCATGTCGTTCATCGTCGACATCGTCGCCATGACGTTCGGCCGCCCGTTCGCGCTGCTGCCGGCCGTCGGCGCGGTCGCCATCGGCGGCGGCCCGGTGACGGTCGGCGTCCTCACCGCGGCGGCGGCGATGGGCACGCTGCTCGCGAGCCTGTTCTCGGGACCCGTCGCGCACGTGCACCGGCACGGCCTGGCGGTCTCGCGCGCGATCACCGTCTACGGCGGCTTCGTCGCCCTGCTGGGCCTGGTCATCCTGGCGATGACCCTCGGCTGGGGAGGGCCGGTCGGCCAGGACTGGTCGCAGGTGTCATGGGTGGCGCTGGGCGTGGCGTGCCTCGCCTTCGCAGGCATGGGCGCGAGCGACGAGATCAGCGCGATCTTCCGCTCCACCATGATGCTGACCGCGGCGCCCGACGACATGCGCGGGCGCACGCAGGGCCTGTTCATGGTGGTGGTGGCCGGCGGCCCGCGCATCGGCGACCTGTACGCGGGTGCCGCCGCCACCCTCATCGCGCTCTGGGCGCCGCCGCTGTTCGGCGGCCTCGTCATCATCGTGCTGATCGCGGTGCTCACGCGCGCGCAGCGCACCTTCCTCGACTACGACGCGAGGACGCCCACGCCGTAGCGGCAGGCACAGCTTCCTGACAGGAGGACTCGCCGCGGGCTGAGCCTCCTGTGAGGCAAGGCTCAGGCCGCCTTGCGGGCGTCCCGCGGCTCGCGGGCTAGCGTGAATGGCGTCCAGTGAACGATCGGAGTGCATCGATGCACGATGAGCCTCGGAGGAACGCCACCCAGCGGCCGCTCCCCCACACAGAGCTCGTCGGCCTGGCCGCCCCCACGCAGGTGTGGTGCGCCCAGGACGGCACGATGCCGGTCGGCGGCTCGCACGGGCTCTTCCACGGCGACTGGCGCTACGTGCGGGGCATCGATCTGCTGCTCGACGGGGTGCCCACCGCGTACATCTCGACTGCCGACGAACCCGAGGGCACCGTCGCCCGCGCCGTCGTCCTCGACCCGGCGACGGGCCGGCCCATCCCCCGCGTCTGGGTCGAGCGGATGCGTGGGGTCCACCCGGGCGGGATGGTCGAGCGGGTGACGCTCATCAACAGCGGCGACGAGCCGATCGACTGTGTGCTCGAGCTCGTGTGCGAGATCGAGCTCGCGCCCGTCTCGGCGGTGCGCACCGGCGAGGCGGAGCCGGCGGCGATCGCGCTCGCGCTCGAGGGCGACGGGGCGGTCGCGACCGACGGCACCCGCACCCTGCGCGCGAGCGGCCGCGGCGCGCGCGTGCGCATCGACCGCGATCGGGTGATCGTGTCGCAGCAGGTGCACGTCGTGCCCGACGACTGGGGCGGCATCACGCTCGCGCTCGACATCGACGACCCGACGCTCGCCGTGCGCGGCGCCGAGCATGAGCGCCCGTGCGACGAGCTGCAGCCGAGCGGGCGACCGGCGCTCGACCGCTGGACGGCACGCGCGATGGACGACCTCGAGCAGCTCATGCTGGATGCCGGACACGGTGCCTTTCCGGCCGCCGGCGGCCCCTGGCACATGACGATGGTCGCGCGCGATGCGCTGATCACGTGCCGGCTGCTGCTGCCGCTGGGCGGGCGGATCGCCGAGGGCACGCTGCGCACCCTCGCGGCCAGGCAGGGCGTGCAGTTCGAATCAGCGACGGGCGAGGAGCCCGGTCGGATCCTGCACGCGATGCGGCAGGGCGCGACGGATGCGCTGCGTCCCGGCGTCGAGGCGCCACCGGTCTACGCCGGGTCGATGGAGCCGACACCGCTGTGGATCGTGCTGCTGCACGACGCCTGGCGGGCCGGCCTGCCGATCGACGCGGTGCGGGAGCTGCGCATGGCGCTGCACGCAGCGCTGTTCTGGCTGCGTGCGCACACCGGCGACGGGTTCCTCCGGTGCCCCGACGAGGCCGGGCAGGAGGGATCCGGCACGGCGACCGCGCAGGCGCAGGGCCTCGCCTGCCGCGCAGCGGTGGCGGGTGCGGCGCTGCTGGATGCGCTGGGAGACGACGGCAGTGGCTGGCTGACCTGGGCCGGGCAGCTGCGCACCCGGTTCCGCGAGCGCTTCTGGGTCGAGCGGGGCGGCATCCGCTACCCCGCCATGGCGCTCGATGCCGACGACGACCCCGATGCGACCCTCGTCGGCGGCGTCGGCCAGCTGATCGGCACGACGCTGCTCAGCCGCGTCGAGGAGGCCGAGGTGGCGCGGCTGCTGCTCGACGAGCGGCTCTCCTCCGGCTTCGGGCTGCGCACCATGGCGACCGATGCCGAGCGCTACTGGCCGCTCGTGCACGACTGCGGCGCGATCCGGCCGCACGAGACGGCGATCGCCATCGAGGGGCTGCTGCGCTCCGGCTTCCGCGCGGAGGCGCGCGCGCTCGCCGAGCAGCTGGAGCGGGCGGCGGATGCGTTCGGCGGCCGCATGCCGGAGCTCTACAGCGGCTTCGGGCTCGACGAGACGCCCACGCCGATCCCCTACCCGGGTGCCTGCAGCCTGCGGGCCTGGAGCGCCGCATCCGTCGTGCCCGTCTCGATGGCCCTGACTGCTGCGGCCGGCGCCGAGCCGCCGAGGGAGACCGAGCGGCTGCTCACGGCTGTGCCGCCGAGCGCACCCGAGCCGATCGAGATCAACGCGCAGGCGCGCGCACACCCCGAGCCCCGCGGGCGGGCGCACCTGCGCCTGGTGACGAGCGCGCCCGCGCCGCAGGAGCCCTAGCCCTTCGTCGACCCCGCCAGCAGCCCTCGCACGAAGTAGCGCTGCAGGCCGAAGAACACGATGAGCGGCACGATGAGCGACACGAACGCGCCCGCGGTCAGTCGAGCCCAGTTCTCGCCGCGGGATCCTGCGAGCTCTGCCAGCCGCTGCGTGATCGGCGCGGTATCGGGAGTGCCAGACGAGAACACCAGCGCCACCAGCAGGTCGTTCCACACCCAGAGGAACTGGAAGATGCCGAACGACGCGATCGCGGGCATCGCGAGCGGCAGGATGATGCGGAAGAAGATCTGCCCGTGCCCGGCGCCGTCGACGCGCGCGGCCTCGATCACCTCGCCGGGGATCTGCGAGATGAAGTTGTGCAGCAGGAAGATCGCCAGCGGCAGGCCGAAGATGGCGTGCGCGATCCAGACCGGCGGGAACTGCTGGTCGCTGATGAACGGCACCGCCTCGTGCAGCGCGCGCTGGAACGGGTGCACGAACGTGACGAACAGCTGCAGCAGCGGGATGAGCGCCATCTGCAGCGGCACGATCTGCAGCGCGAACACGATCACGAACAGCGTCGACGAGCCGCGGAACTTCACCCACGCGAAGGCGTAGGCCGCGAGCGACGCGAGCACGAGCGGGATGATCGAGCCCGGGATGGCGATCATGAGCGAGTTCACGAAGTACTCGCCCAGCTGCGCGGACGTGTCCGAGCCCGAGAAGAGCACCTCGGTGTAGTTGTCGAGCGTCAGCTCGGGGTTCGAGAAGAACGTCCACCAGCCGGTCGAGGCGATCTGGTCGGCCGGCCGGAACGACGACAGGAGCAGCCCGAAGGTGGGGATCGTCCACAGCACGGCGATCACCAGCGCGGCCATCGTCGCCCACGGGCTCGTGAGCCGTCGCTTGACGCGGTCGGCGCGTGTCGTGACAGCCGGCGCCGCGGTGTCCGGGTCGACCTCGGGATCAGGGGTGACTGCGGCTTGACTCTGACTCATCGGATCGCCTTCTGCTGGTTCAGGACGCGGATGTTGTAGACGACGATCGGCAGCACCATGACGAACAGGACGAGCGCCAGTGCGGCACCGCGCCCGGGCTCGCCGGAGCGGAACGCCTGCGTGTACATCTCGTTGGCGATGACGGATGTGTCGAAGTTGCCTGCGGTCATGGTGCGCACGATGTCGAACACCTTGAGCGTCGCGATCGAGATGGTCGTCACGACCACCACGATCGAGGTGCGGATGCTCGGCACGGTCACGTTGCGGAACCGCTGCCAGGGGTTGGCGCCGTCGATCTCGGCCGCCTCGAGCTGCTCGGTCGGCACGCCCTTGATCGCCGCCGAGAGCACCACCATCGCGAAGCCGGTCTGGATCCAGATCATGACGATGATGAGGGCGAGCGTGTTCCACGGGCTGTTCTGCAGGATCTGCTGCGGCTCGCCGCCGACCAGCACGATCAGCTGATTGATCAGGCCGATCTGATCCTGCTCCGGACCGCGGTAGGCGTACATGAAGTTCCAGATGATGCTGGCGCCCACGAACGAGATCGCCATCGGCATGAACACGAGCATCTTGTAGACGCGCTCGCCGCGGCTCTTGTCGATGAAGACCGCGTAGGCGAGGCCGACCGCGGTCGAGAGCAGCGGCACGAGGATGACCCACGCGATCGTGTTGCCGAGCGTGATGAGCGCCTCGCGCTGGGTGAACATCCAGACGAAGTTCTCCATGCCGACGTACTCCCCCGCGCGGCCGGTGAACGCGAGCATCGTCGTGCGGATCGCGGGGTAGATGAGGCCGACCGTCAGCAGCAGCGCCGCCGGCATGAGGAAGACGAGCATCGGCTTCGAGTCGTCGTCGCGATCGGCGAGGTAGCCGAGCACGCCGATGACGCTCAGCGCGAGCGCGCCGGTCCACGGCCAGACGCCGATCGGCTGCTCCCGCCCCTGCTCGAGCACGAGCGCGATGACGACCACCGCGACGGCGGCCAGCAGCCAGACGAGCAGGCGGCCCTGACGACGGATGCGGTGGGGCGCGAATGCGAGCGCCGCCGTCGCCAGCAGCACGCCCACGACGGGCCAGCCGACGATGACGCCCGCGAGGACGAGCGCGGGGGTGACCCACTCGAGCGACGGGATGCTCTCGGCGACCTGCGCGACGAGCACGATCGCGACCGCGATGGCCGCGCCGACCAGTCGAAGGACGGCGCTGCGGACGGCTGGTGTCGCGGGCCGCAGCAGCCTGTCGAGCAGCCACTGGAGCACGACGACCGCGATGCCGGCGACGGCCAGGATGATCAGCGCGTTGGTCATCCCCTGCGTCATCCACGGCACGGCGCCGTAGAGCAGCCTGGCGAGCAGCGCGAGCAGCACGAGCACGCCGATGATGATCAGGCGGGGACGCAGCCCCTGCTTCATCGAACCGCGCCAGCCCCCCGGCTGGTCATCGGGTCGGTCGAGGAAGGCCAGCAGCAGCGCCATCACGACGCCGAACGCTCCGAGCCCTACGACTCCCTGCAGCAGCTTGCCGAGCAGATCCATCGTGGTCATTCGTCACCTCCGGTGGATGCTGATGTGGGGGCCGCGCGTGCGGCCCCCACATCAGGCATCAGCGAACTGTTACGGCCAGCTGGACTCGACCTGGCCGAGCACGGTCTCCGTGTCGGCCCCCGAGATCCAGTCGACCATCGCCACCCAGAACGTGCCTGCGCCGACAGCGCCGGGCATCAGGTCGGACCCGTCGAACCGGAAGGTGGTGTTCGGGTCCTGCAGGGTCTCGGCAGCCGAGACCAGCAGCGGGCTGGAGGCGTTCGCCGGGTCGAGCCCGCTGTTGGCCGAGAGCACGCCGCCGAGCGAGACGCGGCTGTTGGCCCACTCCGCGCTCGAGAGGAACGTCTGCACCGCCACGACCGCCTCGTCGTCGCTGAACGCGCCGACGAACTCGCCGCCACCGGTGACGGCGGGCGCGCCCGCCTCGGTGCCGGGCAGGATGAAGGCCCACACGTCGCCGTCCTCAGCGACCGTCGTGCCCTCCGGGAAGAGGCCCTCGTAGAACGACGCCTGGTGGTGCATCGCGCACTCGCCCTCGGTGACGGGCCAGCCGGCCTGGCCGAAGTCCTGGGTCGCGATGGTCGAGACGTCGCCGAAGCCGCCGTTGACGTAGTCGGGGTTCTTGATCAGGTCGCCGACGCGGTTCATCGCATCGACGATCGCCGGGTCGTCGAACGGGATCTCGTGCGTGATCCACTGGTCATAGACGTCAGGTCCCGCCGTGCGGAGCACGTAATCCTCCACCCAGTCGGTGCCCGGCCAGCCGGTCGCCTCACCTGAGCCAAAGCCGACGCACCAGGGCTTCATGGTGTCGGAGGAGGCGATGGTCGCCGTCAGCTCATCGAGCTCGTCGAGCGTGGTCGGCACCTCCCAGCCGTTCTCCTCCCAGACCGAGGGGGAGTACCAGACGTAGCCCTTGATGCTGGCCATGAGCGGCGCGGCGAGGAACTCGCCGTCGACGGTGCCGTAGTTCTGCCAGTCCTCGCTCCAGAACTCCTGCGCGTTCGCGGCGACCGACTCGGGCGCCGGCAGGATGGAGCCGGTGCCGGCGACGGACGCCAGCAGACCCGGCTGCGGGAAGATCGCGAGGTCGGGCGGGTTGCCGCCCTGGACGCGGACGTTGATCTGGGCCTCGAACTCGCCGGAGCCCTCGTAGACCACGTCGATGCCGGTGCAGTCCTCGAACTCGGCCCACGACTCGTTGAGACGATCGGCCTCGACGTCGAGGATCGTGCCGTACAGGTCGACCTCCTCACCGTCGAAGGTGCCGTAGTCGGCGTAGGCCTCGCAGCCCGCGGCCGTGGGGGCCTCGGAGCCGCCCGGCTCGGCAGAGGGGTCGGCCGGTGCGTCGCCGACGCAGCCCGTGAGGGCGAGCGCTGCGACACCCGCGATGCCCAGCGGCATCGCGATCCTGCGTGCGTGCTTCACGTGAACTCCTTCGCTCAGTGCATTGGGCACGTGCCGCAGGCGAGGCGCACAGCGTCGTGCCGAACTCGAAACCGGAACCGGTTCCATTGCCAGCGACGCTAGCGCACCGCGCACCGGTTTGCCATCGGGCATCAGGTTGCGATTGTGCAACGATCCCAGCACGGGCGTCTTGGCCGGGGGGTCTCCAGGGCCTACGCTCGGAACCGGTTCCAACGATGGACCGGCGGCGCACCCGCCCGCCCCGGCGCGAGGAGGCACGATGCCACGGCTCGACGATGTCGCCCGCGCCGCCGGCGTCTCGAAGGCGACCGCGTCCCGCGCGCTCTCGGGCGCTGACGGCGTCTCGCCCGCCACCAGGACGAAGGTGCAGCGCGTGGCCGACGAGCTCGGCTTCCGCGCCTCCGGTGCCGCCCGGCGGCTCGCGACCGGACTCACCCGCACCATCGGCGTGCTCACCCCCTCCGTCGACCGCTGGTACTTCGGCAGCGTGCTGCACGGCATCGCGCACGCCGCCGACCTCCACGAGCACGACGTGCTGCTCTACGATCTGGGCGCCTTCGGGCACGGCGGCCACGAGAAGTTCGAGCGCTTCATGCGCCGCGGCGAGGTCGACGGCCTCGTCACCATCACCTGGAGCCTCGTCGGCGGTGACCTCACGCGGCTGGCCGAGCTCGGCATCCCGGTCGCGACGGTGGGTGAGCCGACCCCCCACACGCGCTCGTTCTGCCTCGACGACGACGCCGCCGGCGCGCAGGCCACCGAGCACCTGGTGCAGCTCGGCCACACCGACCTGCTGCACATCGCGAGCCAGACCGAGGTGCAGCCCTTCGACGCCTCCTCCTCCGACCGCCGCAAGCGCGCGTTCGAGGCCGTCTCGGCCGAGCACGGGCTGCGGATGCGTCCGGTGCGCACCGTGCCGACCACCCTGGAGGGCGCGCACGCCGTCGCGCTCCACTTCCTCGACCGGCCCGATCGCCCGACCGGCATCGTCGCCGGCACCGACGAGGTGGCGCTCGGCGTCATGCTCGCGGCGCACCAGCTCGGCATCCGCGTGCCGGAGGAGCTGAGCGTCGTCGGCGTCGACGACGTGCCCAGCGCCGCGCCCTTCGGCCTCACCACCATCCGGCAGGATCCAGCCCAGCACGGCGAGGACGTCGTCGCCTGGATCATGGGTGCGATGCGCTCGCGCGGGCGGCGCGGGGGCGATGCGAGCCAGCCCGACCGCAGCCACACCGGCTACGCGCCAGAGCTCGTGGTGCGCGCCTCGACCGCCCCGCCGCGCCCGTGACCCGCCCGCCCGGTAGCGTGGCCGGACGGTCGACGCGACCCATCGCATCCGCCCCCGTCAAGGAGCGCACGTGAGCTTCACCTCGCCCATCCCGATGCAGCCCTCGCATGCCCCCGGGCTGTCGCTCGACCGCGACTGGCACCGCAAGAGCGTGTTCTACGAGGTGATGGTGCGCTCGTTCGTCGACTCGAACGGCGACGGCTTCGGCGACTTCGACGGCCTCACCTCGAAGCTCGACTACCTGCAGTGGCTGGGCGTCGACGGCGTCTGGGTGCCGCCGTTCTACCCGTCGCCGCTGCGCGACGGCGGCTACGACGTGAGCGACTTCACCGGCGTGCTGCCCGAGTACGGCACCATCGACGACTTCAGCCACTTCGTCGCGCAGGCGCACGCGCGCAACATGCGGGTCATGATCGACCTGCCGATCAACCACACCAGCGACCAGCACCCGTGGTTCCTCGCCTCCCGCGAGGATCCGGAGGGCCCCTACGGCGACTTCTACGTCTGGCGCGACACGGACGACGGCTACCCGAACGTGCGCATCATCTTCGTCGACACGGAGGAGTCGAACTGGGCCTTCGACTCGGTGCGCCGGCAGTTCTACTGGCACCGCTTCTTCTCGCACCAGCCCGACCTCAACTACGAGAACCCGGCCGTGCACGAGGCGATCGAGGCCGTGCTGCGCTTCTGGCTCGACATGGGCGTCGACGCCATCCGGCTGGACGCCATCCCCTACCTGTACGAGTCGGAGGACGGCAACGGCGAGTCGGAGCCCGCCACGCACGCCTACCTCCGCACGCTGCGCCGCATCGTCGACGACGAGTATCCGGGCCGGGTGCTGATCGCCGAGGCGAACCAGTGGCCGGCGGAGACCGCCGCCTACTTCGGCTCCGCCGAGCAGCCCGAGTGCCACATGGCCTTCGACTTCCCGACCATGCCGCGCATCTTCTACTCGCTGCGGGCGCAGAACGCGCTCGAGCTCAAGCGCATCCTCGCCGAGCAGGTGGAGGTGCCGCCGGGCGCGGCGTGGGGCGTGTTCCTGCGCAACCATGACGAGCTCACGCTCGAGATGGTCAGCGAGGAGTACCGGCAGGCGATGTACGGCTGGTACGCGTACGACCCGCGGATGCGCTCGAACGTCGGCATCCGCCGCCGTCTCGCGTCGCTGCTCGACAACTCGCGCGCCGAGCTCGAGCTCGCCAACGCGCTCCTGCTGTCGCTGCCGGGATCGCCCTTTCTGTACTACGGCGACGAGATCGGGATGGGCGACAACATCTGGCTCGACGACCGCGACGCCTCACGCACACCCATGCAGTGGACGCCCGACCGCAACGCCGGCTTCTCCAGCGCCGACCCCGGCAAGCTCTACCTGCCGGTGGTGCAGTCGCTGGTCTACAACTACGCATCCGTCAACGTCGAGTCGCAGATGGCGCAGGCCTCGAGCCTGCTCAACTGGATGCGCTCGGTGCTGCACGCGCGGCGGCAGCACCCGGTGTTCGGGCTCGGACGTCTCACGGTGCTCGACACCGACAACGACGCGGTGCTCGCGTTCGTGCGCTCCTACGAGGGCGACGGCAGCTACGGCGGCGCGCGGCCCGAGCAGGTGCTGTGCGTGTTCTCGTTCAGCCACAACCCCGTGCACGTGACGCTCGACGCGCCGCAGTTCGCCGGATCCCGCCTGAACGACCTGTTCGGGGGCGGCGAATTCCCGACCATCGCTGCGGATGGCCGCTTCTCGCTCACCTTCGGCACGCAGTCCTTCTACTGGCTGGGGTTGAGCCCGCAGTAGGGCGCCGGGCCCGCGAGGTGGCAGACTGGCGCGGTGGAACTCGCCATTCTCGTGATCGTCGTGATCGTCGCGCTCGCGTTCGACTTCACCAACGGCTTCCACGACACGGCCAATGCCATGGCGCCATCGGTCGCCACCGGCGCGCTGAAGCCGAAGCCGGCGGTCGCGCTCTCGGCCTCGCTCAACCTGGTGGGAGCCTTCCTGTCGATCGAGGTCGCCCGCACGGTCGGCAGCGGCATCGTCGACCTCACGGGTGTCGACGGCGAGCAGCTGATGCTCATCGTGCTGTGCGGCCTGACCGGCGCGATCGTCTGGAACGTGCTGACCTGGCTGTTCGGCCTGCCCTCCTCCTCCAGCCACGCGCTGTTCGGCGGGCTCATCGGCGCCACCATCGCCGCGCTCGGCCTCAGCGGCGTGCTGTGGGGCGGCGTGAGCCAGAAGATCCTCATCCCGGCGCTCTTCGCTCCCGTGATCGCGGGCTTCGTCGCGTTCATCGGCACCTGGCTCGTGCACCGCGTGACCCGCAACATCAGCGAGCGGGCAGAGAAGCGCAGCTTCCGCTGGGGCCAGATCGGGGCGGCATCGCTCATGTCGCTCGCGCATGGCACCAACGACGCGCAGAAGACGATGGGCGTCATCTTCCTCGCCCTCGTCGCGCACGGCACGATCGACCCCGACGCCGACATGCCGCTGTGGGTGCGCGTCACGTGCGCGCTCGCGATCGCCGCCGGCACCTACATGGGCGGCTGGCGCGTGATCCGCACGCTCGGCAAGGGCATCGTCGACATCTCCCCGCGCCAGGGCATGTCGGCCGACTTCTCCAGCGCATCCATCATCCTCACCTCCAGCCACCTGGGCCTGCCGCTGTCGACCACGCACGTGGCGAGCGGCTCGGTGATCGGATCGGGCCTCGCCCGCGACGACGTGAAGGTGCGCTGGTCGGTCGCGCGGCGCATGCTGATCGCCTGGATCATCACCCTGCCTGCCGCCGGCGCAGTGGGCGCCGCCTGCCTGCTGCTCACCAACCTCTTCGACCACTTCTGGGGTGCGGTCGTCGTGACGACCATCCTCGTCGTCGCGTGCACCGCGATGTGGCTGCGCTCGCGCCTCGACCCCGTCGGCCACCACAACGTCGCCGACGACTGGGAGGCGCCGAAGGGCGAGCACAAGCGCACGATCGACCGCGAGCTCAGCGCGGTCGCCTCGCACATCGCGCCCATCTCGCGCCCCCGCAAGCGCAAGAAGAAGCGCGGCAAGAACGGTCGGAAGCGAGGCAAGTGATGTTCGACCTCGAAGTGCTGCTCGTGGCCGTCGGCTCGGTACTGGGCGTCGGCCTGCTGCTGGGCGCCGGCATCCCGCTGATCTACGCGCTCGGCGTGCGCTCGCGTGAGAGCGGCCGCCCAGGCTCGAACGCCGTCAGCGCCGCACTCATGCTGGTGTGCGTGCTGCTGGCGCTCGGCGGCATCGTCGTGATCGTCTTCGGCGACGCCATCTTCGGCGGCTGACTCAGCGCGCCCGCACCACCACCGTGCGGCCTGCCTTGTCGTGGAAGGCCTGGTTGCGCTGATCCCACATCGGCCACAGGTGGTCGGCGATCGAGAACATGCTCGCGAGCATGCCCAGCAGCGCCACGCCGCTGACCAGGTTGGGGCCGAACTGCACCAGCCAGCGCAGGCCGGCGCCCCGCAGGTCGGGGTTGCGATCCTCGTCGACCCGGCGCACGCGGATGCCGACCAGCATCTTGCCCGGTGTCTGGCCCCGCGAGGTGTGGAAGCCGATGTTGTAGAGCGCGACGAACACGAGGTTGGCGAGCGTGATGGCCAAGCCGGCGGGATGCGTGGGGGCCATCATCGCGCTCGCCGCGTCGATCGCTGCGGGGTCCTGCGCCGCCAGCGCTGCGCTCATCGCGTCGGAGACGCCCGTCATCCACAGCAGCACCATCGTGACCACCACCACCGGGATCACGTCGATCGCGTAGGCGCCCAGCCGTGCGCCCCAGCTGGCGAGCTCGCCGCTGCGGTCGGGGCGGGCGAAGGGCATGCCCTCCGGGTGACCGGAGACCTGCTGCGCGGCGCCGTGCTGGCCGGCCGTGCCCCAGCCGGTTCCGCCCGCAACCGCAGGCGGGCCAGCCGCGTCCGGCGCGCCCAGACCGTGCCCCGCATCCGCTCGCAGCATCGGCTGCGGCTCGGGTGCCGGCTCCTGCGCCTGGGTCGTCCAGCGGGCGCCGTCCCAGTAGCGGGTTGCGCCGGGGACGGCGGCGAAGGGATCGGGGTACCACCCGGCAGGCTGCTCGTTCACCCCTCGATCGTACGGCGCGCGGCTATGACGCCGCCCGCCCGAGCGAGTCGCCGACGGCTAGCGTGGGTCCATGAGCAACGACGAGGCGACCATCGTCGAGAACAGCGAGCAGGCCTGTCACGACGAGGCGGCCGCCGCCGGCCTCGAGCTGCTGCTGCCGCGCGACGTGCCGCTCGGCGGCCCGCGGGCGATGCCCGTGCAGCGCGTGCTGCCCAACAAGCACCGCCACTTCATCGGCGCCTGGTGCTTCGCGGATGCCTTCGGGCCCACCTCGCTGGTCGGGCGGCCGGGCATGGACGTGCCGCCGCATCCGCACACCGGTCTGCAGACCTGGAGCTGGCTCGTCGACGGCGCGATCGAGCACCGCGACTCGGCGGGCTTCTCGCACACGGTGCGCCCCGGCGGGCTCAACATCATGACCTCCGGCCGCGGCATCTCCCACTCGGAGTACTCGACCGCCGACACCGAGGTGCTGCACGGGGTCCAGCTGTGGACGGTGCTGCCGAGCGGCGAGCGCGACCGCGACCCGTGGTTCGACGGGCTCGACTCGGTGCCGACGGTCGAGCTCGCGCCCGGCGTGACCGCGAGCGTCTTCGTCGGCGAGCACGCCGGCGCCTCGAGCCAGGTCGGCGCCTACACGCCGCTGCTGGGCGTCGAGCTGCGCATGCGCGGCGGCAGCGAGGCGCAGCTCGAGCTGCAGGCGGGCTTCGAGCACGGCGTGCTGGCCCTCACCGACGGCATCGCGGTCGAGGACGTGCCGGCCGGTCGCGGCTCGATGGCCTACGCGGCTCCTGGTCGCGAGGCGGTCATCGTCTCGGCGGCGCAGGATGCCGTCGCCATCCTCATCGGCGGCGAGCCGTTCGCCGAGGAGGTCGTGATGTTCTGGAACTTCATCGGCACCGACCACGACGAGGTCTCCGCGGCACGAGACGAGTGGATGCGCGAGCGCGACTCGGGCGCGGACGCCCGGCCGCGCTTCGGCACGGTCGTCGACGACGTGAACCCGCCGCTCGCCGCACCGCGGCTGCCCACGGCGCAGCTGCTGCCGCGCGGGCGGGCGAAGCGCCGCGGGGCTTAGCTCGCGATCTCGACGGGAGGGCGCTGTTCGAGCACGGTCCGGCGCGGGCGATCGAGGGCGTCGAGCAGCGGCTGACGACCTGGGTGGAGCGCGGGGCGCTGCCGGCGCACGATGTGCAGGCGGCCGCGCAGCAGTACAACTGGCTCGTGATGGGCGGTCCGCTCAACGCCGCGATGCTGCTGGGCGACGAGGCGATCCCCACCCCGGCGAAGCGCCGCACGCATGCGAGCTCGGCGGTGGCCGCCTTCCTCCGATCGATCGGCGCGGCGGCGTAGGCGATCGGTCACGCCACATCCCGCCGCGAGAGCGGTTGAGTCCTAGCGGCGCGCGGCGCCGATGAGCAGGCCGGTCCCGAGCACCACCGCGAGCGCGGCCGCCAGCATGAGCGCCGGGAACGCCGCCGAGAGCCCGCCGCCGGTCATGAACGTGTCGGCCACGCCCATGCCGATCGAGAACTGCGTCATCGGCACGGCGAGCAGCGCGAAGAATGCCGCGGCGAGCAGCATGCCGGCCGCCTCGCGCTGATCGCGGCGGTTGCGCAGCAGCCCCAGTGCGAGCAGCGCGATGCCGACGACCCAGAGGCCCGCCCAGGCCAGCGGCACCCACACCCCGCCATCCTCGTTCGCCGCGGCGAGCCCCGCGTAGAGCTCCGATAGCGGCATGCCCGGCATCAGCGTCATCGGCAGCAGCACGAGCGCGTCGAGCACGCCGACCGCGATCGCCAGCAGCGCGGCCGTCGCGCCCAGCGCCGTGCCGAGCCGCGGGCGCGGCATTCCCGCGCGCATGGACGGGTCGAACGAGAGCAGCACGATGCCCAGCGCCGCAGCGGCCACCGGCGCGAGCAGGTGAGCGAGGCCGAACACGATCGCCAGCAGTCCCGCAGCCGGCGCCAGCAGGAGACCGAGTGCGACCAGGGCGCCGACCCCCAGCGCCGAGCCCAGCCGCCGAGGCTGCGCGCGCACGAGCAGCACCAACTGCGCGCACCCTGCCAGCAGCATGCCGAGCCCGACGAGCACGATCAGCGCGAGCGCGATCCCACCCGGCAGCACCCGTGCGCCCGACGCGCTCGCCCAGGGCAGTGCGAGCCCGGCGAGGTGCGCCGCGGCAACGCCACCGGCGAGCCAGCCGAGCGCACTGCGTCGGCGATCCGCCTGCAGCCGCTCGAGCGCGACCGGGTCGGCGGGCGCAGGCAGCGGTCGCAGCGGCGCGATGGCGCGGGCGGGCAGCGAGCTCATGGCCTCACGCTAGCCGTGCGCCATCGCGCCGGCGTCAGCCTGCGGGATGACTCGCTGCGCCTGCCCCTCAGCCCTTCGCGGCCTTCGCGGCCTTCGCGGCGGCCTTGGCGGCCTGCTTCGCGGCCCGCACCTCGGCGAGCGACGCCGGGTCGACGATGTCGGCCACCGACCGCTTCGCGCCCTGCTCGCCGTACGGAGCCGACGCATCCGCCCACCCCGCGCCGTCGAAGCCGGCCTGCTTGCCGAGCAGCGCGAGGAAGATCTTCGCCTTCTGCTCGCCGAAGCCCGGCAGCGCCTTGAGCCTGCGCAGCACCTCCGCACCGCTGGGCGCCTTGCCGTCGGCGTCGGCCTGTCGCCAGATGGCGCCGGCGTCGCCGCCCCACTCCTGCACGATCACGCCCGCGAGCTCCTGCACGCGCTTCGCCATCGAGCCGGGGAAGCGGTGCACTGCGGGCTTCGCGGCGAAGGCGGCGGCGAAACGCTGCGGATCCATGCGGGCGATGGCGGATGCGTCGAGGCCGTCGAGCCGGTCGCGCAGCTTCGCGGGCCCGGCGAAGGCGGTCTCCATCGGCACCTGCTGGTCGAGCAGCATGCCCGTCAGCAGCGCGAAGTCGTCGTCGGAGAGCAGTCGGTCGGCGGCCTCGTCGCCAGTGATGTGCAGCTCGTGCATGAGTTCAGTTTGCCATTGCGTTCCGCCAGGCGTCCTGATGTGCCTTGACGACGCGTGTTGCTGCCGCCCAGTGCGCGCCGTGACCATTGACGTGCATGGATGCCCACGGCTCCCGGCCAGCGGAGGCGGCATCCTCCAACAGTGCGTGCATCGCCGCTGCTCGTCGACCCATCTCCGCTGGCAGTGCCGTTCGAGTTGCCTTGTCCGCACTGTAGCCATCGACGAACGCGGCAAGGTTGCGAGCGGCGGCATGCGGCGAGTGACTCGGATCGTTCAGGGTGAAGGACTGTGCCGCATACGCCAGGTCCCACAGGCGTGTGCTGGGAGCCGCGGCATCCCAATCGATGAAGACCCAGCGCTCGCCGATGATGAGGTTCCACGGTGCGAGGTCGTTGTGGCACACAAGATCACTCCCCGGCGCGGGTACGGCGCTCTCCCACTGTGCATTCTCGGGCGGTGTGAACCGCGCGCTCGCAACGTGGATGGCACGCACGATCGATCCGGCTCGCCTCAAGTCGCCGCGGGACAGAGGGCCAAGTTCCATGGCGCTCACCCATGAATGAACTCTTGAACCGAGCGTCCGTCCTCGTCCTGCCCGAGAGGTACGGGAGCATCCACACCAGCCGCACGAACTGCCCGGACGAATGCCGTCACGCTGGGTGTGGCGGCAGTCCATGGCTTGCGCACGGTCTCTCCGACGCGCAGGACCCGGTCAGTCGCGTTCCCACCCGAGAGCGTGTGTTCTTTCACCCTGTTGTGTGTCCGTTCGTGTGGGGGCTCAGCGGTAGACCTCGCGACGTTGACCGATCGCCAGCACGAGGATCACAACCTCGCCATCATTGACGTCGTAGATCACGCGGTAGTCGCCGACACGGATGCGCATCTCGCCGCTGCCGCCTTTGAGCTGCTTGCAACCGTGAGGTCTCGGGTCGCTTGCGAGTGCGTCGATTGCGATCAGGATGCGGCGCGCAATCCCACGGTCGAGTTTTCGCACTGCCTTGAGGGCAGACTGCGCGTAGGTGATCTCGTACTGCACGGGCCGCGGTCAGAGCCCGAACTCGGCCATCACATCGGAGTGCGCCACGCGCGGCTCGGCCTCGTTCCGGGCCGCGTCGGCGGCCCGGATATCTGCCTGATCCTCCAGGGCTTGCAGTGCCCGGTCGAAGAAATCCGGTGACACAACGACAGCCCGGCGGCCGACACCACGAGACGTGATCTCGACGGGCTCGCGCTGTGCTGCAGCGATGTAGTCGCTTTGCCGTGCACGGAACTCAGAAAGGGTGATGGAAGCCATGCCTAGACGTTACAACTTGTACAAGATGCACGCAAGTAGTGGCAGGTGTTGTACCCACGGTCAGCGCACCTGCTGGTCGAGCAGCATGCCCGTCAGCAGCGCGAAGTCGTCGTCGGAGCGCAGTCGGTCGGCGGCCTCGTCGCCCGTGATGTGGAGTTCGCGCGTCATGGCTCCAGGGTGCCACGCCGCGTCCTCCGCGACCACGTCCGACTGCGGCCGCGCAGGGCCGCGCCCCCGCCTGGTCACGACAGGCGGGGGCGCGGGGATGAGGGATCAGGCGTCGCGCTCGCGGCGCCTGACGAGGAGCAGCCCACCGGCGGCGAGGAGCGCGAGCCCGGCCGCGATCATGGACATCGGGAGCTCACCGCCCGTGCGTGGCAGGGTCGGCGTCGGCGCCGTCACGCCGGGCGGCGTCACCACCGTGGGCGGCGTGACCACACCGGGCACCGGGAGCACGTGCGTCGCCGATACCGTCACCGTGTTGGTGGGCGTCTCTGGCGAGCCATCGCCGGCGACCGCCGCCGTGTTCGCGAAGACGTCGCTCACGGTGGTGCCGGGCGCGTGCGCCGGAGCAGCCGGCACCTTCGCGGTGAAGGTGATCGTCACCATCTCGCCCGGCGCCATCGAGGCGATCTCGATGCGGTGCACGAGCCCGTTGAGCGTCGCCGTGCAGGTCACCGAGCACGTGGCGAGGCCGTCGGGCATCAGGCCGTCGCGCAGCGTGTCGGTCACGACCACACCCGTCGTCGCGGCTGTGCCACCCGCGGTGACCACGACGCGGTACTGCACGGTGTTGCCGTAGTCGACGACTCCGTCGCTCGCGACCCATCCGCCGTTCACCCACTCGAAGACCGACTTCTCGGCCGCGAGGCTGCCGCTGACGAGTGGCGTCTCCTCGCAGTCGATGTTGTTGGTGTCGGTCTCACAGGTGCCGTCGGTCGGGGCGAGGTCGTCCTCGGTGGTGACCGTGGCGAGGTTGACGCGCACGCCGGGCTCGGCATCCGCGTTCACGCTCACCTTCAGCACCAGCACCACACTGGCGCCGGCGGTGAGAGCGAGGGGGTTCACGGAGCAGGTGACCGTCTGGCCCGAAGCCGCACAGCCGGCGGGGCCGCTCACGTAGGTCAGGCCGGCGGGCAGCTGATCGGTCACCGTCACCGGCTCGCCGCCGTCGACATCTCGATCGCCGACGTTCGTCACGGTGATCGTGTAGTCGAACTGCGCGCCTGGGCCTGCGATGGCGCCACCGTCATCCTTGTCGAGCGCAAGGTCGACCGGCGCGTCATTGTTCTCGATGGTGCAGGTCGCTTCGTCGCCCACCCCCAGAGTGAGCGCACCTCCCTGCAGCGCACCGCCATCGCAGACCCAGCCGCTGGCTGTGTAGCCGGTCGGGCCGCCCGACTCGGAGAGCTGGTAGACGCCGGCCCTGACCGCGCGATTCGTGATCGCGTCGGCACCGTGCGTGCCGGTGACGCCAACGGTGGGGCCAGCGGCCGTCAGCGTCCAGCCGACGTCCGCTGCGTTGCCGCCGTCGTCGTTGACGACGACCTTCCGCAGCGTCAGTCGTGGCGCGATGTCATCGTTGGTGATCGTGCAGGTGACGTGCACGCCGCGGGGAACGGTGACCGTGTCGGTGGCAGGATCGAACGCGCCGTCGCAGACCCACTCGCTCGCCGCGTAGCCGGCAGGACCAGCGGACTCCGAGAGCACATAGTCGCCGGGGATCACCGGCACGGCTGCGACACCACCTGCGCCGGAGATGCCCGGCGTCGGGCCGGCGGCGGAGAGCGTCCAGTCGCTCGCCGTCGCCGTGCCGCCGTCGCCCACGATGACGTTCTTGATGAGCGTGAGCGAGCCCGCTTGGTCGTCGTTCGTCAGCTCGCAGTACGCGCGGTCGCCGTTGCTGAGCTCGATCTGCGCGTTCAGGATGCTGATCGGTTGCTGGCCGTTCGCGTCGGACCAGCAGGCGATGCCGGTCAGCGCCCAGCCGGCCACCGCGACCTCTCCGAGAGTGTAGGTGCCGGCCGAGACGGCGACGTTCGTCACCGCGGCACTGCCCTCGACGCCGCTCAGCGAGGTCGGGCCGGTCGCCGTCAGCGTGAAGTCGGTGTCGACAGCGCTGCCGCCGTTGTCGGCGACGAGGCGCTTGAGCAGCGTGAGGTGCGCAGGGCTGTCGTCGTTCGTGATCGAGCAGACCACTGTCGCGCCCTTCGCGATCGTGACGACACTGCCGACGACCTTCCCGCCGGTGCACGTCCAGCTGCTCGCGCTGTAGCCGTCGAGGCTGGTCTCGTGGAGCGTGTAGGAGCCGGCCGGAATGGAACCGGTGAGCGAACTGCCCACGCCGGAGATCGTGTCGAAGCCGGTGAGCGCGGCGCCACTGCTCCTGCTGGCCGTCAGCCTGAAGTCAGCCGCTGTCGCGGTGCCCCCATTGTTGTTGACGACGATCTTGTCCAAGGTCAGCGTCGCGCCGCGGTCACACTCGTCGCCGTTGTCGCCGTGGTCGTCGTCGCAGGGCTCCTCATCGTCATCACACCGGTCGCCATGACCGGGGACGCAAGGCTCCTCGTCATCGTCGCACCGGTCGCCATGCCTTGGGACACAAGGCTCCTCATCGTCATCGCACCGGTCGCCATGGCCCGAGGAGCACGGCTCCTCGCCGTCATCGCAGCGGTCATCGCCGCCGCCGCCCCAACCGCGGTCACCGCTCGTGGTCATATGCGAGTCCGAACCGTGACCCGGGACGCACGGCTCCTCGCCGTCGTCACAGCGGTCACCGTCGCCGTCGCCGCCCCAACCGCGGTCACCGCTGGTGGAGGCATGCGAGTCCGAACCGTGACCCGGGTAGCAGGGCTCCTGCCCGTCGTCGCAGCGGTCGCTGCCCGTCGCGACATACGAATCCGAACCGTGGACCAGGTAGCAAGGATCGTCACCGTCATCGCACCGGTCGTCGCCAGTGGCAACATACGAGTCCGACCCGTGGCCGGGATAGCAGGGATCCTCCGCGTCATCGCAGCGGTCGCCGTCGTCACCACCGCCGCCGCCTCGGTGGTCCCCGCTCGTGGCGGCTTGCGAGTCCGGCCGGTCGCCGTCCTCGCAGCGATCCTGCCCGTCGGCGCCATGGACCGGCCCCGTCGTGGCCGGCGCGGCCTGAGTCGTGACGGCCTCGACCGCGGGCGTCACGACCGCGGGCGCGGCCTCCTCGACCGCCGGCGCGGGCTCCTCGACTTGGGGCACGACCTCCTCGACGACTGGCGCGACGTCCTCGCCCGCCGGCGCGACGTCCTCGACCTCAGTCGTGACATCGTCGAGCTCGGTCGTGGGATCGCCGACCTCGGAAGTGGTTGTGGAGGTGTCGACCGTCGTCGCATGTGCGGCGGGCAGCGCGATGAGCGGAGCGAACAAGCCGAGCGCAAGCGCGGCGGTCATCGCTGCGATGCGTCGTGCCGCCGGCATCGACGCCCTGTGGTGCTTCGCCCGCCCGTCCATGGTCAGCTCCTCGTGCATGCACCGCCGTGACGGCTGGGGGCGCCGATCCGCTCCGGACTGCGGGACTGCTCACGCACCTTGCCGATCAGATAAAGCCTTGCGACACCACTGGCGCAAGGTGCCCGGCGGAAACTCTGACAAGGTTATGGAACAGCGCTTCCTTTGCTATGACGATGCTGAGCAAGCCTGCAGGAATCACGCATCAGCGGGCTCGAAGCCCGCGCCTGCGAGAATGGAGCCATGCAGACGAAGCGCTCCAACCCCTGGGCGTGGTGGGCGTTCTGGGTCGGCCTCCTGGGCCTGATCCTCATGCCGATCCCGCTCTTCATCGGCCTGATCCTCGGCGGCGGCCTCGGCGCGATCGCCGCGATCCTCGCCGTCATCGCACTGTTCAAGTCGCGGCACGCCGGCGGGCGCGGCATCGCGCCGGCCATCCTGGCCGCGGTGTTCGTGCTGCTGACCTACGGCGGCATCTCGATCGGCGGCGGCGTCATCTGGTGACGCTGCGGTCGCCCAGCAACGACCGCGCCGCCAGCACCAGCATCGCCACGAGCCCCACGAGCAGCAGCCCGTCGGCGGCGATGTAGAGGTAGTGCAGCCCCGAGCCGCCCTCGCTCGCGCCGGTGACCACCGCATCCGTCGTGCCGTGCAGCATCGGCCGGATCACCAGCGCCTTGAGCGCCAGCACGACGGCCAGGGCGATGGCGAGCGCGCGCTCGGGCCGCCGCGCGCGCGAGCGGAAGACGGCGAGCAGCAGCAGCACCGCGAGCACCCCCTCGACGATGTTCATCGCCGCGAAGACGAGCCGGCCGATGCCGAGCCCGAGCGGGATGGTGATGCCCGGCGCCTGGAACTTCAGCGGCGTCTCGATCAGCGAGATGCCGATGATGAGGCCGAGCCAGACGGCCGGCAGGATCAGGCGGGTGGCGCGGGCGAGCATGCCCCCAATCTACGACCGGTCCGCGGTCCGTCTGTGGGCGGATGCGTCGGCACGGCACGGGGAGTGCGCCACGGGCCGGGGGTCCCACGGGCCGGGCAGGGGTGCGAGTATCGAGGGCATGGCAGCCCCCTCCACGACCCTGCTCATCATCGGCGCTTCCGGCGACCTGACCAGCAGGCTGCTGCTGCCGGGCATCGCGACGCTGCTGGCGGCTGACCCGGCCAGACGCGTCGAGATCGTCGGCACCGACCTGCGCGAGCTCGACGACGACGAGTGGCGCTCGCGCGTCGAGACGGCGATGGCAGCCGGCGACCCGGAGGGCGCTGCTGCCACGGAGGTGCTGCGCACCACTCGCTACGTGGCCGGCGACGCCACCGACGCGAAGCAGCTGCGTGCGCTGATCGACTCGATCGACTGCGAGCGGCTCGTGATCTACTTCGCCCTGCCGCCGACGGTGACCGCCCTCGTCTGCGCGACGCTCGAGCAGGTCGGGGCGCCCGAGGGCACGATCCTCGCGCTCGAGAAGCCCTTCGGCGACAGCCTCGAGCGCGCTCGCGAGCTCAACGCGCTCGTCACCCGCATCGTGCCCGAGGAGCAGGTGTTCCGCATCGACCACTTCCTGGGGCTCTACACGGTGCTCAACCTGATCGGGCTGCGCTTCGCCAATCGGCTGCTGCAGCCGGTGTGGGATCGCGACTCCATCGAGCGGGTCGAGATCCTCTACGACGAGACGGTCACGCTCGAGGGTCGCGGCTACTACGACACGGCAGGGGCGCTGCGCGACATGATCCAGTCGCACCTGCTGCAGATCATGGCGATGATCGCGATGGACCCGATCCGCTCGATCCACGAGCGCGACCTGCGCGACGCCATCGGCGCGGTGCTGCGCTCGGCCCGCGTGGTCGACCCCGTGCGCGACACCCGGCGCGGCCGCTACACGGCAGGCGCCATCGACGGGCGGGAGGTGCCCGACTACGTCGCCGAGCAGGGCGTGCAGCCCGAGCGCGGCACCGAGACGCTCGCGCAGGTGCAGGTCGAGGTCGCCAACCACCGGTGGGCGGGCGTGCCGTTCGTGCTGCGATCGGGCAAGGCGATGGGGGCCATCCGCAAGCAGGCGATCGTGCACTTCAGGCCGCCGGCCCACATCCCGGAGGGCTTCGGGGGCCGCGACACCGGCGACCGGCTGGTGATCGACTTCCGGCCCGACGGCTTCGAGCTGCACCTGACGACGAACGGCCGGGGCGACCCCTTCACGTTCGAGCAGACCGTGCTGCGCGGCGAGCTCGGCGGTGCGCAGCTCGAGCCCTACGGCGAGGTGCTCGCCTCCATCCTCGACGGCGATCCGCGGCTGGCGGTGCGCGGCGACGCCGCCGAGGAGTGCTGGCGCATCGTCGAGCCGGTGCTGGAGGCCTGGACCGCCGGCACGGTGCCGCTCGACGAGTACCCGGCCGGCTCCTCCGGCCCCGCCGGGTGGCGCACGAGCTGAGCGCCGCGGCCCGCCGCTGCTGAGGTCGCGGCGATTCCCAAGGCTCGCCGTGCACCCTTGTCCACGACGCGCATCGCAGACCGAGCCCAGGAGCCCCCGAATGACCTTCCGCTACACCGACGACGTGATCGAGGCCGTCGTGCATCACATGAACGGCGACCACGGCGATGACCAGCTCGCCATCGTCCGCGAGCATGCTCGGCCCGACGCAGCATCCGCCACGCTCGTGACGCTGGGGGCGGATGGGCTGGGCTTCGACGTCGAGGTGCCGGAGGGTCCCGAGCTGGTCACCGAGCGCGTGACCGTGGCGTGGCCGATGCCGATCGCGGAGCGCGCCGACATCCGCAGGGCGGTGGTGGCGCTCATGCCGCGAGAGAACACCGACTGACGATCCCTCGCATCCGCTGGCGCGGCGCGACGCGGTAAGGGTAGCCTTACTTCATGCCCCATTCGCCCGATCTCGCCGCCCGCCTCCGCGCTGCGACCTGGTCGGCGCATCAGGCCGCCGCGGGCGACGCGTTCCTCAAGGGACTGCTGCGCGGCGAGCGGGGCGTGCACTACTACGCGCGCCTCGCCTCGCAGCACCTCGTCATCTACCGTGCGCTCGAGACGGCCGTCGCCGCGAGCGGCGACGGCCTGGCTGCGAGCCTGCACGACCCGGCGCTCGAGCGCGTCACAGCCATCGAGGCCGATCTCGCCGCCCTCGGCGGGCCGGTCGAGCCGACCCCGGCGACGGTCGCCTACGCTCAGCTCCTCGCCGGCCTCGCCGCCGACCCGGTGCGGCTCGCGGCGCACCACTACACCCGCTACCTCGGCGACCTCTCGGGCGGCCAGCACATCGGGCGAGCGCTCTCGCGCCGCTTCGGCGCGACGACGACGAGCTTCTACCGCTTCGCGATCGACGACCTCGACGCGTTCAAGCAGCAGTACCGGGCGAAGCTCGATGCCGCAGGGCTCGACTCTGCCGCCGAGCTCGCGCTGCTCGACGAGGCGGCGCGCGCCTACGCCGCCTCGCACGCCGTGCACGCGTCGCTGGCCGACGAGGCGGCGATGGTGGCATGACCGTGGGCGCGCACACCGGCGCGGTGCCGAGCCAGCACGACGACGACACCGAGGGCCTCGCACCCGCCGCCTTCGTCGACGGCCGCTACGACGCCGACGGCGACCCGACCCGCGAGGAGTCCCTGGCACGGCTGCTCGGCGGCGGCAGGGCCGCCATCGAGGGCAGCGTGCCGCCGGTGGCGTTCCTCATCGGCTGGCTCGCGAGCGGCGGCGATCTGCTCACCGCCGCGATCTGGTCGCTGGCCGCGAGCGCCGCGACGCTCGTCGTCGCGCTCGTGCAGCGCCGCAAGCCGCGCGCCGTGCTCATCGGCATGCTCATGACCGTGATCGCGGCGATGATCGCCTACTACACGGGCGAGGCGCGCAACTTCTTCCTCATCCAGCTGCTCTCGAACGCCGCGAGCGCACTCGCGTGGATGGTCTCGATCGTGATCGGCTGGCCGTTCCTCGGGCTCATCGTGGGCGGCCTGATCGGCACCAAGACGCGCTGGCACCGGGACCCCGCGCTGCTGCGCGCCTACCAGCGCGCCTCGTGGGTCTGGGTGCTGCAGTACGTGATCCGCGTCGTCGTCTTCACCGTGCTCTATCTGCTGAACGAGACGACCTGGCTGGCGATCATGCGCGCCGCGCTCACCTATCCGCTGATCATCGCCTGCATCGCCGTCTCCGGCTGGGTGCTGTTCGCGGCCATCCCGAAGGCGCACCCCGGCATCCGCAAGCCGCAGGTGGCGCTGGCGGAGTGAATCCGCGCCGCTGGCGCAGGTTGTCCACAGGCACCCGCCCGACCATTGCGGATGCGTCGGGCCCGGCGTACAGTTCCGGGCAAGCAAGCGATGCGGACCGACCAGGCGCCTTCACCAGTTCTTGCACTTGAGCAAGCGCCACTGAGCCAGTCCGCATCGCTTCTTCTCTGCCCCTCGACACGCTCAGCGCTCCGCGTGGAGCGGCTCAGGGACCAAACTCGCGCGCGGAGCCGCGCAGGAGCCCACCCCGCTCGCTGAGCCGGTGCGCGGCGCGGCCGCACACGGTGTCGAAGCGTCACCCGCGCACACCTTGCGCAACGCATCCGTCTGTCTTATTGTGTTACGTACTTAGTACAGTGAGATAAGGGGGCGGCGTGGACTTCGACAGCACGCAGCCGATCTGGCTCCAGCTGGTCGGCGAGTTCTCGCGGCGCATCGGCGCCGGTGAGTGGCGGCCGGGCGCGCGCATCCCCGCGGTGCGCGACCTGGCGGCCGAGCTGCAGGTCAACCCGAACACCGTCCAGCGCGCCTTCGGCGAGCTGGAGCGCGATCGGCTGGTGCGCTCCGAGCGCACGAGCGGCCGCTTCGTCACCGACGACGCGACGCTGATCCGCACCCTCCGGCGGCGCCTCGTCGCCGATGCGGCCGATGCCTACGCCAGGCGCGCCGCAGGAGTCGGCCTCCCACTTGCCGACGCCCAGGCACTTCTGGCAGAGCGATGGAGCGAGCATGACCACGAAAACCCTGACGAGCACGACACCCACGTCAGCCACCGAGCGGAGGGATGACACCGTGACACGCGCCATCGACGTCCGCGGCCTGACGAAGACCTACGGACCGCTCCGCGCCATCGACGGGCTCGACCTGCAGCTGCCCTACGGGCAGGTCGTGGGCCTGCTGGGCGAGAACGGCTGCGGCAAGACCACCCTGCTGAAGGTGCTGGCGGGCGTGCTCGCCGACTACACCGGTGATGTGCGCGTCGCCGGCCACGCACCCGGACCGGAGTCGAAGGCAAGCGTCTCCTTCCTCCCCGACGTCTCGTTCCTGCCCGACGGCGCCAGGGCGAGCTACTGCATCGGGCTCTACGACGACTGCTTCAGCGACTTCGACGCCGAACGGGCGCGCGATCTGATCGGCTTCTTCGGCCTCGATGCATCGCAGCGGCTGCGCGAGATGTCGAAGGGCATGCGCGAGAAGGTGCAGATCTCGCTCGCCATGGCGCGCCGCGCCCGCGTGCACTTGCTGGACGAGCCCATCTCCGGCGTCGATCCGGCAGCTCGCGACGTCATCCTGCAGGGCGTGCTGCGCGCCATCGACGAGGAATCGCTGCTCGTCGTCTCCACCCATCTGATCCACGATCTCGAGCCCATCCTCGACAGCGCCGTCTTCATGCGCCGCGGACGGGTCGTGCTCGCCGGGCAGGTCGACGACCTGCGCGCCGAGCACGGCATGTCGCTCGACCAGCTGTTCCGGGAGGTCCACCGATGACTGCCATCCTCATGAAGCACGAGGCGATCCGCACCCGAGGGTTCCTCCTCGTCATCCTCGGCGCGGCGGTCGCGCTGGGTGCCGTCGGCTCACTGATGGCCATCACCGGCTGGCCCGTGCTGGCGGTCTTCGGCACCGTGCTCGGGTTCATCGGCGCGTTCGGGCTGGTCCCCGCGATGCTGCTCGCCTCGGCGGTCGACTACTGGCGCACGAGCTACGGCCGCGTCGGCTACTTCACGCAGACGCTGCCGGTGCGAGGCTCGCGCATCTTCTGGACGAAGTTCGCCTGGGCGTCGCTCATGCTGCTGGTCGGCCTGGTGCTGACCGTCGTGCTCTGGCTGCTCGTCATGGTCGCGAGCGCCCAGAGCCTGTTCGCCACCACGCCGACGATGCTGCTGGGGCAGGTAGGCGATGTGCTCGCCGCCGCGTACCAGGCCGCGCCGCTGCTGGTCGCGGTCGGAGCACCCGTGATCAGCATCGTCATGTACGGGTTCAACCTCGTCATGCTGTTCGCCGCGGCGTCGATCGGCTCGGAGCGCCGGCTGCAGCGGCTCGGATGGGGCGGCCCGGTGCTGGTGTGGTTCGTGCTCTACGCGATCGTGCAGGTCGTGATGTTCGTGGCGGTGCTCGCGATCCCCTTCGGGCTCGGAGTGGATGCCTCCGGCGAGTTCGGCGTCGTGCCGGTGGACATGCTGACGGCGATGCTGCAGAACACCTCGGCGAACGTCATGCCGGTGGGATTCCTGCCGGCGATGGCGCTGGCTATCCCGCTGCTGCTGTGGCGCACGGTGCACTCCTGGAACCGCAGGGTGTCGCTCGCCTGAGCTCTGGCGTAGCGTCCGGGGCATGCGAGAGCTGCCCGTCGCCCCGGACGCAGCCGACCGCGTGCGCGCCGCCATGCGCGCCGCCGACCGCCGCACGTTCCTGCCCGCGAGCGTGCGGCGGCTCGCCGGCGTCGATCGGCCGGTCGGCATCGGCTGGGACGCCACCAACTCCCAGCCCTCCACCGTCGCGCGCATGCTCGAGCTGCTCGACGTGCGGGCGGGGCAGCGGGTGCTCGACGTGGGCGCGGGCTCCGGCTGGACCACCGCGATCCTCGCGGAGCTCGGCGCCGAGGTGGTGGGCGTCGAGCTCGTGCCGCAGCTGGTCGAGCGGGGCAACGCCAACCTCGCCGACCACGCGGCCACCCGGCGCTCCTCAGGCCCGCCGACGGGCGGGACCACCGCGCGCATCCGCCCGGCCATCCCAGGCGTGCTCGGCCTGCCCGAGGAGGGGCCGTGGGACCGCATCCTCGTCTCGGCCGACTTCGGGCGCACACCCGACGCGCTCGTGGCGCAGCTGGCCGAGGGCGGGCGCATGGTGGCGCCGGTCGCCGGCGCGATGCAGGTGATCGACATGCACGGCGGCGCAGCGCGCAACCGCATCGACGGCACCGGATACGCCTTCGTGCCGCTGCGCGAGTGAGCGGCCTCACCGCGGTCCGGTCGAGCCTGCGCTCGAGATGGCGTACACCGTGCGGATCGAGCGCGAAGACGCACCGTGTGCGCCCGCTCGCGAACGGCTCCCGCGCGGGCTCGCTGTCGTAGGGTGTGCGAACGGATGTGAGGAGGCCGGATGCCCGCGACCGCCGAGGAGTTCGAGGCACGTCTCGCGCGCACCCGCGCGCGGATGATCCGCAACGGCCTCGACGGCCTCGTGATCGTCGATCCGGCGAACCTGCACTACCTCACCGGCTACGACGCCTGGTCGTTCTACATGCCGCAGCTGCTGTTCGTGCCGCTGCACGGCGACACCTTCCTCATCATGCGCGAGATGGACGCCGGCGGCGCCCACCGCACCGCCGACACCATGCCCGCCGAGCGCATCCTGGGCTACCCCGAGTCGCTCGTGCACCAGCGCAACGTGCATCCCTTCGACTGGGCCTGCGAGCAGCTGCGCGCCCGCGGCTTCGGCAAGCGCGGCCGGGTCGGCTACGAGGGCGAGGCGCACTTCCTGTCAGTGCGCTCGTTCCTGGCGCTGCAGCGCGGCATGCCCGAGTGGCAGCTGGTCGACGCGCACGACCTCGTCAACTGGGTGCGGCTGGTCAAGAGCCCGTATGAGCTCGACCTCATGCGCGCCGCCGGCAAGGTCGCCTCCGCCGCCATGCGGGCTGGCATCGACGCCGTCGCGGGCGGCGCGCGGCTCAACGACATCGCCGCCGCCATCCAGTTCGCGCAGGCCACCGGCGTCGAGGGAGCCGAGGGCGACTACCCGGCGATCGTGCCGATGTTGCCGGCCGGCGAGAGCGCCGACACCCCCCACATGACCTTCAGTTCCCGCCGCCTCGATGCCGGCGAGACCGTCTCGATCGAGCTCGCCGGCGCCCACCGCCGCTACCACGCACCGCTCGCGCGCACCCTGTCGCTCGGCCGCCCGGAGCCGCGGTTGCAGCGCATCGCCGAGGTCGCCGCCGAAGGCCTGCAGCTCGTGCTCGACGGTCTGCGGCCTGGCCGCACGGTGGCCGAGGTGCACGGGCTGTGGCAGTCGCACATCGCCAAGGAGGGCGTCGAGAAGTCCTCACGGCTCGGCTACTCGATCGGCATCGGCTACCCGCCCGACTGGGGCGAGCGCACGGTCTCGATCCGCGGCGACGACCAGAACATCATCGAGGCGGGCATGTGCCTGCACGTGATCGCCGGCATGTGGATGTCGGGGTACGGCTGCGAGATCAGCGAATCGGTGGCGGTCACCGAGGCCGGCGCCGAGGTGCTCACCTCCGCGCCGCGCGAGCTCATCGTGAAGGAGTGAAAGTGACGGATGCACGACAGAGCCCCGCGGCCGCGGACGTCGCGGACGACCTGCGACGGGCGCTCGAGCTCGTCGAGGATGCCACGATCGTCGCCGACGCCTCCTCGCTCATCCTCGCGGCGAGCGAGAACCCCGGCGGCACCGAGCTGCACACGGTGCGGGTGCTGGAGTCGATCGCCTCGCGCCTGGGCGGCCGCACCGCGCGCACGACGGTGGCGCCCGATCGCCCCAACCTGTCGATCCGCTTCGGCCCGGATGCGACCGCCCAGCGACCGGCGGTGCTCATGCTCGGCCACAGCGATGTGGTGCCGGCGGGCGAGGGGTGGACGGCGAACCCCTTCAACCCGCGCGTCGCCGACGGCTGGCTGACCGGCCGCGGCGCCACCGACATGAAGGGCGGCATCGCCGCCGCGCTGCAGGCGATGGGCGCCGTGCACCAGGTGCTGCCCGAGCTGCCGCTCGAGCTGCTCGTCACCGTCGACGAGGAGGATCTCGCGACGGGCATCCAGGCCCACATCGCAGAGCCGCCCGGCCACTACCTCGCCTGCATCGTCGCCGAGCCCACCGACCTCGCCGTCGTGATCGCCTGCCGCGGTGCCGCCAACCTGCTGGTCGAGGTCACCGGCCGCGCCGCGCACGCCGGCCGGCCCGAGGACGGCGCGAGCGCCATCACCACCGCCGCGCGCATCGCCAGCTGGATCGCCGACGACCACGACCGGATGCGCGCGGGCGCCGGCGGGCTGCTCGGCTCCGCCACCTGGAGCGTCGGACGCATCGAGGGCGGCCACGGCACCTCCATCGTGCCGGACCGCTGCACGCTGCTGGTCGACCGGCGGCTGATGCCGGACGAGACGGGCGAGCAGGCACTCGCGCAGCTCGAGACCGGCATCGCCGGGCTGCCGGGCATCCCCGGCTGCACCGCGCAGGCCAGGCTGCAGATGGAGATGCCCGGGTTCGAGACCGAGCCGACGCATCCGCTTGTCCGAACTGCCGTGGGAGCGCTCACCGCAGAAGGCGCCGAGGCGCCGGTGGAGGCGTGGACGGCCGCGTGCGAGGGCGGCTTCATCGCGCGCCACCACGGCTGCCCCACGATCATCCTCGGCCCCGGCGACATCACCGCGCAGGCCCATCAGCCCGACGAGCGCGTCCGCATCGCCGACCTCGCCACAGCCGCACGCGCGTACACTCGCATGCTTATACAGCTCCACAGCACCAGCAGCACGACCGGAAGCACGAGCTGAACGAACCTGAAGCACGATCCTGAAGCACGACCCCCAGGCACCATCCAGAAGGGACACGGCCATGACCGAGCACGCAGCAGGAGGGGCGCGACCAGCGCACGAGCCGCCCCCCATCACCCGTGAGAACGACCTCTCGTCCATCCAGCGGAAGACCGTCAAGAAGTCGGTGATGGGCGCGATGGCCGGCAACGCCATCGAATGGTTCGACTACGGCATCTACGGCTACCTCACGGTGCACCTGTCGAACCAGATCTTCGGCGGCTCCGAGAACTCGGTGCTGTGGGCGCTGTTCGGCTTCGCGATCTCGTTCCTGATCCGCCCCATCGGCGGTGCGGTGCTCGGGCCCCTCGGCGACCGCATCGGGCGCCAGAAGGTGCTCGTGTTCACCATCCTGCTGATCTCCGTCTCCACCGCCTGCATCGGCATCCTGCCGACCTGGGACATGGTGGGCTGGCTGTCGCCGGCTCTGCTCTTCCTGCTGCGCATCATCCAGGGCTTCTCGGCCGGCGGCGAGTACGCCGGCGCCGCGGTCTACATGGCTGAGCACGCGCCCGACGACCGGCGCGGCTTCTGGGGCTCGTTCCTCGAGTTCGGCACCCTGCTGGGCTTCTCGATGGCGGCGATCCTCGTCACCGCGCTCGAGTTCATCGTCGGCTCCGACGGCATGGAGGCCGGCTGGTGGCGCCTGCCGTTCCTGCTCACCCTGCCGCTGGGCATCGTCGCGCTGCTGATGCGCAAGAACCTGCACGACTCCGACACCTTCAAGGAGGCGCAGGAGACGGACACCCGCACGAGCGCCTGGCAGACGCTGCGCGACCTCGTGACGCAGCAGCCGAAGCAGCTGCTGAAGATCATGGGCATCACGGTGCTCATCAACACCGGCTTCTACCTGGTGCTGACCTACATGCCCACGTACCTCAACACATCCCTCGACATGGATGCGACGCAGGCGGGCATGATGCTGGTCGCCGTGCAGCTGATCATGATGGTCGTCATCATTCCGCTGGGCGCGCTCACCGACCGCATCGGCAGGCGACCGGTGCTGCTGACCGCTGCGGCCGGGTTCACGCTCTTCTCGATCCCGGCGATCATGCTGCTCGACACCGGCGTGATCGCGCTGCAGATCCTGGGCCTGGCGATCTTCGGCATCTTCCTGGTGATGCTGCTGTGCAACATCTCGGCGACGCTGCCCGCGCTGTTCCCGACCACGGTCCGCTACGCGGGCTTCGCGCTGGGCTACAACGTCGCGACCTCGCTGCTGGGCGGCCCGGCCGGCCTGATCAATGAGGCACTCATCGACAGGACCGGTTCGACGCTGGTGCCGGGCTTCTACATGACGGTCGCCGGCATCATCGGCCTGATCGCCATCTGGACCTTCAACGAGACCGCCGGCCGCAGCCTGCGCGGCGACGTCGTGCCGGGCGAGGACGACCTCGACCGGGTCGCGATCGGCCAGGACCTGATCGGCAAGGTGCACGACCCGAACAACGAGCTCGAGGCGGTGCAGGCGCGCGCGAACGGCACGGGGCCGAACCGCACGATCGACTGACCGGCGCGACACCGACGGATGCCGTCCCGCACCCCCGCGGGACAGCATCCGTCGTCTGCGCCGCGGCCGGGGAGTCGCGCCCGCGAGCGCCCGTCAGAGCAGGCCGCGCTCGCGCGCGACGTGCACGGCGCGCGAGCGGCTGTCGACGTCGAGCTTCGAGAAGATGTGCACGAGGTGGCTCTTGATCGTCGCCTCGGTGACGAACAGCGCCTTGCCCATCTCGCGGTTGCCGGCGCCGGTGGCGAGCAGCCGCAGCACGTCGTGCTCGCGCTCGGTGAGCTTCGGCAAGGGGTTCCGGATGCCCTGGATCACCCGGGCTGCGATGTCCGGCCCGAGCACGGTGTCACCCCGGGCCGCCCGCCCTATCGCGTCGACGATCGCGGCGGGCGCGACGTCCTTGAGCAGGTAGCCGGCCGCTCCTGCCTCGATGGCGCCGATGATCTCGGCATCGCGGTCGAAGGTCGTGAGGATGAGCACGGCGGGCGCGGGCTGCAGCGCGCGCAGCGCGGCGGTCGTGGCGATGCCGTCCATGCCGGCGCCGAGCCGCAGGTCGCACAGCACCACGGCGGGTCGCAGGTGCTCGGCGAGCACGACGGCCTCCTCACCGGCCGCAGCCTCGCCGACGACGCGGAGACCGGCGGATGCCTCCAGCACGGCGCGCAGGCCGCTGCGGACGACGGGGTGGTCGTCGACGAGCAGGATGTCGATGGTCATGGCCGTCCCTCGGTGCTTGGCCGATCTGCGGGGGCGTCGTCTGCGACGTGCAGCGGGAGGTGCGCGGAGAGCGCCATGCCGTCTCCCGGCGCGCTCTCGATGTCGAGACCGCCGCCGAGCTCGCGCAGCCGGGCGCGCATGAACCGTAGGCCGTAGCTCGACGATCCGGCGCCGTCGGCCTCCCAGGCCACCGCATCCATGCCCTGCCCGTCATCGATGATGTCGAGCCGCACGACGTCGCCGGCGTCGATGAGACTGACGACGACGCGCGCCGCCGACGCGTGCTGGCGCACGTTCGCGAGCGCCGACTGAGCCGTGCGCAGCAGCGCGACCTCGACCGGCGTCGGCAGCAGCGGCAGCGACGGGTCGACGTGCAGCTGCGTGGTGATGCCGGTCTCATCGCCGAGGCGCTCGAGCAGGCGGCCGATCGCGGCAGCGAGCGCGTCGTCGAGCTCGGCGGGCGCGAGCGCGGCCACGATCCGGCGCACGTCGGCGAGGCTCTCGCTCGCGAGCGTCTCGACCTGCTCGAGCGTGCGCGACGCCGAGGGGTCTGCGGTGCGCTCGTGCGCGGCGTGCGCGATCAGGTGGATGGAGGCGAGCGACTGCGCGATCGTGTCGTGGATGTCTCGCGAGAGCCGCGTGCGCTCGGCGATCGCGCCAGAGTGGCGCTGGGCGAGCGCGAGCTCGCCCTGCAGGTCGGACATCTCGCGCTGCGCCTTCGCGAGCGAGTCGACCAGTCGCTCGCGCGAGGCGGCCTCGCGCAGCAGCTCGAGGTAGCCGCGGGAGATGCCGAGTGCGAAGACACCGCCGATGAGCGGCCCGAAGACGTTCGCGTAGGTCGTGCCGCCGTGGTGGACGAACGGGGCGAGCGCCACGACCGCGAAGACCGCGACCGAGAAGACGATCGCCCAGCCGCCCGGCAGCAGGTGGCCGGCGAGCAGCCACAGCAGGAACGCGACCCAGACGAATTCTGAGGAGACCGCGACGGCGGCGATCCAGATCACCACGAAGCCGAGCAGCCACAAGGTGGTGGCCTGCCGCGAGCCCGTCCTGGCGATCAGGATGGCGCCGGCGGTGTGCCAGGCGAGGATGGCCAGGCCGGCAGCGACGGCCGCGGCAGCCGGGGTGCCTGCGCCGATCGCGCGGATCACGCCGATGCCGGTCAGCGCGGCGGCCATCACGTGCTGCCCGATCGCCATGGCGCGCGCCACGGAGACCAGGCGGAGTGAGCCGATGCGGGAGCCGCCGCGAGACGGTTCGCCGTGCTCAGGCCGAGACAGCGGCAGGTTCACGATGCTCATGGCTCGATTCTCCGCTCTCGACACGAATCTTTCCCGGCCACCAGATGCGATCCCCCAGGATGCCGAACAGCGAGGGCACGATCACGGTGCGCACGACCAGCGTGTCGACCACGACGCCGAGCCCGACGATGAGGCCGAGCTGGCCGAGCGTCACGAGCGGGAGCACGCCGAGCGCCGCGAAGACCGCCGCCAGCACGATGCCGGCGCTCGTGATCACGCCGCCCGTCGACGCGACCGCTCGCACCATCCCGTCACGCGTGCCGTGCACCCGCGACTCGGCGCGCGCCCGGTGCACGAGGAAGATCGTGTAGTCGATGCCGAGCGCGACGAGGAACAGGAACGCCAGCAGGGGCACCTGCAGATCGAGCGCGGGCTGGTCGAGCAGCACCCGGCTCAGCCACGAGCCGGCGCCGATGGCGGCGAGCGCGCTGGCCAGGTTCACGAGCAGCAGCAGCACGGGCGCGACGATCGAGCGCAGCAGCACCAGCAGCACGATGAAGCTCACAGCGAGCACGAGCGGCGCGATCAGCAGCAGGTCCTGCAGGTTGCCGGCCCGTGCATCCAGGTCGGTCGCGACGGCGCCGCCGACCAGCGCATCCGCCCCCCGCACCTCGTGCACTGCCGCGCGCAGCTGCTCGGTGAGCGCGAGGGACTCCTCGGTGCCGGGCGCGTACTCCCCGGTCACCATGATCTTCGTGAGCGCGCCGTCGGCGGTCTCGGCGACCGGGTGCGCGCGCACGACGCCCTCGAGCCCCGCGACCGCGGCGACCACGGCGTCCGCGTGGTCCGCATCCGCCACCACGAAGGTCGGCTGCGCCTCGCCGGCGGGGAAGTGCTGCGCGAGCACTTCGAGGCCGGCCGCCGACTCGGACTGCACGCGGAAGCGCTCGAGCTGGTCGAGCCCGATCGAGGTGCCGAGCAGTCCGCCGGCCATGACGGCGAGCACGGCCAGCCCTGCCGCCAGGCTGAGCGCCGGCCGGCGCATCACGCGGGTCGCGATCCCCTTCCAGGCGCGGCCGTGCGACGCGGCGGTGCCGGGTCGCGGCACGAACGGCCAGAACGCGCGGCGGCCGAGCAGCGCGAGCGCGGGCGGCAGCGCGAGCAGTACGGCGGCGAGCGCGATCAGCAGGCCGAGCGCCGAGGAGAGCCCCAGGCCGCGGGTGCCGGGGATGACGGCGAGCACGAGGGTCAGCAGCGCCAGCACCACGGTGACGTTCGAGGCCAGGATCGCGGGTGCGGTGTGCCGCCACGCGGTGCTCAGCGCACGCCGGTGGTCATCGGTGCGCAGCAGCTCCTCGCGGTAGCGCGAGATGAGCAGCAGCGCATAGTTGGTGCCGGCGCCGAAGACGAGCACGCTGATGATGCCGGCGTCGAACTGCAGCCCCATGGCAGAGCCGAGCGCTGCGGTGGCCTTGCCGGCCAGCTGGTCGGCGAAGGCGACCACCGCGAGCGGGATGAGCCAGAGGATCGGCGAGCGATACGTCACGATCAGCAGCACGGCGACGATCAGGATGGTCACGACCAGGAGCGTGAAGTCGGCGCCCTCGAACGAGGAGGCGACATCGGCGCCGAAGGCCGGGCCGCCGGTCACCAGCAGCTGCACGCCGTCGATCGCGTTGGCCGCCATCGCCTCGCGCAGGCCCGTGACGACCTCGGCGGTCTCGCCGTTGCTCTCCCCCACCGTGATCGGCGTGACGAGCAGCGCGGCTCGGCCGTCGTCGCTCAGCAGGGGGCCGGATGCGTCGGTGTCCGTCTCGGCGTCCAGCACCGGCAGGAGCGCCGTCAGGGCGGCCTGATCGCCGGCCGTCAGCGCGCCCGCGTCGTCGCGCGAGGCGACCACCAGCACCGACTGCTGGTCGGCGTTCGGGAACCGCTCGAGCAGCTCGGCCACCTGCACCGACTCGGAGTCGGCCGGTGCCGTGTCGCTGCCGGCGGGCAGCTCGGCACGGCCGAAGAGGCCGAGCAGCAGGGCGAAGCCGACGAGCACGAGGCCGAGGCTCACCCAGGCTCCGCGGCGGGAGGTGAGGCGATCGGAGAGGGGCACGCGCCCACGAACGGAAGTCATGCATCCATCCCATCGAGATCGCGCATCCGGGGCATCGTGAGCACGGTTGCACCTGGTCTCAACCTTTCGATGGATGCGGTGCGCGGTGTGAGTCTCCGGATCGAGGGTTCTGCTACGCGCGGTCCTGCCGTAGCGTCGCGGCCATGCGAGCACTCACCTGGCAGTCCAAGCGCACCGTCACCGTCGAGGATGTCCCCTCGCCCCGCATCGAGCAGCCCTCCGACGTCGTCATCCGCGTCACCTCGACGGCGATCTGCGGCTCCGACCTGCACCTCTACGAGCTCTTCGGTCCCTTCCTGACCAAGGGCGACGTGCTCGGCCACGAGACGATGGGCATCGTCGAGGAGGTGGGCTCGGAGGTGACGCGGCTGACGCCCGGCGATCGCGTCGTGATCCCCTTCGTCATCGCATGCGGCGACTGCTTCATGTGCGCGCGCGGGCTCACGACCCAGTGCGAGACGACGCAGAACCGCGAGCAGGGCACCGGCGCCTCCCTCTACGGCTACACCTCCCTCTACGGCTCGGTGCCGGGCGGGCAGGCCGAGCGCCTGCGCGTGCCGCTCGCCGACTTCAACGCCACCAAGGTCGGGCACGAGCTGCCCGACGACCGCTACCTCTTCCTCAGCGACATCCTCCCCACTGCGTGGCAGGGCGTGCAGTACGCGCAGGTTCCCGAGGGCGGCTCGCTCGCCGTGCTCGGGCTCGGGCCGGTCGGCCAGTTCGCCGCCCGCATCGGCCGCCACCTCGGCCACCGCGTGATCGCGGTCGACCCGGTGCCCGAGCGGCGGGCGATGGCCGAGCGGCACGGCGTCGAGACGCTCGACCTGGTCGACGACGCGGTCGCTGCGCTCCGCGACGCCACCGACGGCCGCGGCCCGGATGCGGTGGTCGATGCGGTCGGCATGGAGGCGCACGGCGCACCCGGTGCGGCGGCAGCGCAGGCCGTGGTCGGGCTGCTGCCCGACGCGCTCGCCCGGCCGATGATGCAGCAGGCCGGGCTCGACCGGCTCAGCGCGCTCATGACCGCCTTCGATGCCGTGCGCCGTGGCGGCACGGTGTCGCTCAGCGGCGTCTACGTCGGCACGGCCGACCCGATCCCGATGATGACGCTGTTCGACAAGCAGGTCTCGATCCGGATGGGCCAGTGCAACGTGCAGTCATGGCGGGATGCGCTGCTGCCGTTGGTCGAGGACCCCTCCGACCCGCTGGGCGTCGAGGACCTCGTCACCCACCGGGTGCCGCTGGATCGTGCGCCCGAGATGTACGAGCTCTTCCAGAAGAAGGGCGACGGCTGCATCAAGGTCGTGCTCGAGCCGTGAGCGGCGAGGCCCGCAGGCCGCTGTTCGATCCGCGCGACCGCGACATCAGCCCGGCGGCGGCGCGCCGCTACGCGCTGTACGAGGTGCTGCACACCGTGGCCGACTTCACCGCCGCAACGCTGTTCATCGTCGGCAGCATCCTCTTCTTCTTCGAGTCGACGATGCGCATCGCCACGTGGGGGTTCCTGCTCGGCTCGATCTGCTTCGCGCTCAAGCCCGCCATCCGGCTGGCTCGCGAGCTGTGGCTGGCGAAGCAGCACGACGTCGAGCGCTTGGCCGGCGCCGCCCCCGAGGCACCCGGCTCGTTCCGCGTGCGCTCGAGCGAGCGCGACCACGCTGCACGACAGGACGTCGAGACGCCGCCCGGCCCGGATCGAGCCCCCGAGTAGCTTGAGAAGCCGCAGACTCGCCGCCGTCGCAGCGACGTTCGCCGTGATCGCACCTGACAGCGCGCGCGCACCGTGGCCTCGCCACCCTGCCGCCAGCATCCGTGCCGCTGCCGCCAGGCCCACGGCATGTTCAGCTCGATGTCCCGGAAAGAGGACGCGTCGCAGGATGAGGACGATTCGTCCTCGTCTCGGGACGGATCGCGATTCCCTCCTCCGCTCGCGACGCGGGGCCGGTCATCGGCGCAAGGCCCGTGGGCCCGCACCCGGAAATGAGGAACGGCCCCGGGGTGGAGCCCGGGGCCGATCGTGCGCGAGGGGGGACTTGAACCCCCACGTTCTTGCGAACACTGGCACCTGAAGCCAGCGCGTCTGCCAATTCCGCCACTCGCGCGAAGCCCGCCGGTGAGCGGGCAACTCAACGAGAATATCAGGTTCCTAGCCTCGCCGGGTACGCTAACGGCGGCTGATGGGAGGTGAGCACGCACATGGGATTCCTCGACTCGATCGAGCGCGGCATTGAGAAGGCCGTCAACGGCGCCTTCGCGAAGACGTTCCGATCCGGCGTAGAACCGGTCGAGATCGCCAGTGCGCTCAAGCGCGAGCTCGACACCCAGGCCAGCGTCGTCTCCCGCGACCGCATCCTGGTGCCGAACCGGCTCACCGTGCGTCTCGCGCCCGCCGACTTCGAGCGCCTGCGCCGGCTCGGCGACTCGCTGCTCGACGAGCTCACCGGCACGCTGCAGACGCACGCGCGCCAGTCGGGCTACTCCTTCCCCGGCCCCATCGACCTCGGTCTCGAGCCCGATGAGGGCATGACCACGGGGATGCTCGACATCTCCTCCGACTCCGCCGCCGGCGAGGTCGTGTGGTCGGCGGTCGTCGACATCAAGGGAAAGCGCTACCGGCTGCGCAAGGGCAGCACCGTCATCGGTCGCGGCTCGGACGCCGACATCACCGTCGACGACGCCGGCGCCTCCCGTAAGCACGCCGAGATCATCTGGGACGGCACCCGTGCCCAGGTGAGCGACCTCGGCTCCACCAACGGCACCACGCTCAACGGCAGGGCGCTGGGGAGCGCGCTGCTGGAGCCCGACTCGATCATCGACATCGGTGCCACACGCATCGTCTACCGCGTGCTGGCACAGTCGAAGGAGCAAGCGTGAGCGAGCTGACCCTCATCGTCATCAGGATCGGCTTCCTCGCCGTGCTGTGGCTGTTCATCTTCATCGTCCTGTACTCGCTGCGCAGCGACCTGTTCGGCCCGAAGCTCACCCCGCTGCAGCGGGTGGCGGTGCAGAGCGCCAGGTCGCGCGAGAGCGGCGCGACGCCCACCGCCCCGTCGGAGTCGGCCGATGCGCCGACCACCGTGACCGAGCGCGCGAGCGCGAGCAACGCATCCGCTCGATCGGGTGATGCGACCCGCATCGTCATCACCTCCGGCCCACGATCGGGCCTGGAGCTCGACCTGCCGCAGACCGGCCTCACGATCGGCCGCTCCTCCGGCAGTGGGTTGCAGATCAAGGACGACTACACCTCGAACCAGCACGCCAAGATCGTGCGCTGGCGCGACCAGTGGGTCGTGCAGGACCTCGGCTCGACCAACGGCACCTTCGTCGAGGGCGCACGCATCAGCGAGTCCACGCCCGTGCGGGTCGGGTCAGCCGTGCGCATCGGCACCACCACGTTCGAGCTGAGGCGCTGAGCTTGAGCACACCGCTCGCGGCCGCGATCAGTCACGTCGGCCGGATCCGCACGGAGAACCAGGACTCCGGCTACGCGGGAGCGACCCTGTGCTTCGTGGCTGACGGGATGGGCGGGCACGCGGGCGGTGATGTCGCGAGCGCCATCGTCACACGCAGGGCCCGCGAGGCCGACGGGGAGTACGAGACGCCGCAGGCGGCGGCTGAGGCGCTCGCGACCGCGCTGCGCGAGGGCAACGACGCCCTGCAGCAGGCGATGCTCGAGCACCCCGAGCTGACGGGCATGGGCACGACCGGCTCCGGCATCATCCGGGTCGGCGACCAGATGGGCATCGCGCACATCGGCGACAGCCGCATCTACCGGTACCGGGTGGGCGCGCTCGAGCAGATCTCCACCGACCACACGTTCGTGCAGAAGCTGGTCGACGCCGGTCGCATCACCCGCGAGGAGGCCGAGCACCACCCGCGGCGCAACGTGGTCATGCGCGTGCTCGGCAACGTCGAGACCAACCCCGAGATCGACATCCTGATCGAGCAGACGCTGCCCGGCGACCGCTGGCTCGTCTGCTCCGACGGGCTCTCGAGCTACGTGGACGAGGACCGCATCCGCGCCATCCTCGCCCAGGGGCTCGACACCCCCTCCACCGTGCAGCGGCTGGTCAACGAGTCGCTCTCGCGCGGCGCCCCCGACAACGTCACCGTCGTGATCTGCGACATCGACGAGCGGCACTCGTCCTCGATCGAGCCCACCACTGTCGGCTCCGCCGCCGCGCCCATCAGCTACGAGGCCGTCGAGCCCGAGCGCACCTCGGTGAGCCTCGGCCAGCTGCTGCTGCACCCGCGGCAGTCGCGCATGCAGCCGGCGTTCGAGCACTTCGAGCCCGAGAGCGAGGAGTTCCTGCAGGAGCTGCTCGCCGAGCAGCGCCGCATGCGCCGCATGCGCCGCATCACCTGGGGCATCGGGGCGAGCCTGGCGATCATCGCCATCGTGGTGCTCTCCGCGGTGTTCTACACCTGGACCCAGGATCGCTACTTCGTGGGCGTCAACGATGCCGGCAACGTCGCCATCTACCAGGGCATCCAGCAGCAGATCGGACCGATCGTGCTCGCCACCCAGGTGGAGGAGACCGACATCGCGATCGACGACCTCACGCCGTTCAACCAGCGCAACGTCGAGCAGACCATCTCCGCCGGCTCCCTGGCCGCCGCGCAGGCCATCGTCGAGCGATTGGAGCCGTCGCCGTGACGCACCAGGCGGCGCCGCGCGACCAGGCCGCTCCCAGCAACGCGCTCCAGACCGGCATCGTGCAGCTGCGCGACGTGACCGAGGCCATCAAGGTGCGCATCCGCAACCCCGCGAAGCTGCGCAACCTCGAGCTGTTCCTGCTCATCGTCGCGTGGGTGATCGCGGGCAGCGCCATGGTGCTCGTGCAGCTGGGCGCGCTGCAGACCGTCGACCTCTTCCCGCTGCAGCTCGCCGCGGGGCTCGGCGTCCTGACGCTCGCGCTGCACGTCGCGCTGCGGGTGGTCGCGCGCGAGGCCGACGCGATCATCCTGCCCGTCGCGACCGCGCTCAACGGGCTCGGCATCGCGATGATCTACCGGATCGACATCGCTGACGGCGTGACCGGCTGGGACGCCGCCTCGATGCGGCAGATCGCCTGGACGGGCGTCGCCCTGATCATCGCGATCGTCGCGATCATCGTGGTGCGCAACCACCGCGTGCTCGCCCGCTTCCGGTACCTCGCGATGGCGATCGCCTTCCTGCTGCTGATCCTGCCGCTGATGCCCGGCATCGGGCGCACGATCAATGGCGCGACGGTCTGGATCGGCATCGGCCCGTTCTCCTTCCAGCCCGGCGAGCTCGCCAAGATCGCGCTGGCGATCTTCTTCGCGGGCTACTTGATGACTGCGCGCGACTCGCTCTCGGTGGTGGGCAGGAAGGTGCTCGGCGTGCGCTTCCCGCGGCTGCGCGACCTCGGCCCGATCCTGGTGGTCTGGGCGATGTGCATGCTCGTGCTGGTCTTCCAGCGCGACCTCGGCACCTCGGTGCTCTACTTCGGCCTGTTCCTGGTGATGATCTACGTCGCCACCGGCCGCCGCTCGTGGATGGTCATCGGCGTCGGTCTGGTCGCGCTCGGCGGCGTCGCCGCCTACCTCTCGCTCGGCTACGTGCAGCGCCGCATCGACGCCTGGATCCACGCCTTCGACCAGAGCGTCTACGAGGCACAGGGCGGCTCGTTCCAGATCGTGCAGGGCGTGTTCGGCATGGGGCAGGGGGGGCTGCTGGGCACCGGGCTGGGCCTCGGCAGGCCGGATATCACGCCCTACGCCAACAGCGACTACATCATCCCCTCGCTCGGCGAGGAGCTCGGCCTCGCCGGCATCTTCGCGATCCTCGGCCTCTACCTGATCCTGGTCTCGCGCGGCATCCGCATCGGCTTCCAGGGCCCGGATGACTTCACCAAGCTGCTGGGCGTGGGGCTCGCGTTCGTCATCGGCCTGCAGGTGTTCATCGTCGTCGGCGGCGTCACCCGGCTCATCCCGCTCACCGGCCTGACGACCCCGTTCCTGGCCGCCGGCGGTTCATCGCTGCTGGCCAACTGGCTCATCGTGGCGCTGCTGCTGCGGTTGAGCGACTCGGTGCGGGGAAGGGGGATCGTATGACCGACGCCTCAAGGGAGCAGAGCATGCGCCGGCCCATCCGGCGCGTGAGCACGCTGCTGCTGATCATGTTCGTCGGGCTGTTCGGCTCGTCCACGATGATCCAGGCCGTGCAGGCCGATGCGCTGCAGGCCGACCCCCGCAACACCCGCACGCTCTACGACTCGTTCGCCGTCGAGCGCGGCTCGATCGTCGTCGACGGCGTGCAGGTAGCGCTCTCCACCCCGTCGAACGACGAGTTCGAGTGGCAGCGCGAGTACCCGATGGGGCCGCTCTACGCGCACGTCACCGGCTACAACTCGCTCGGCCAGGGCAGCCGCGGCATCGAGGACGCCATGAACGAGGAGCTGACGGGCACCGCCAACAGCCAGTTCTTCGACCAGGTGCTCGCGACCCTGACGGGCGAGAGCCCCGCGGGCTCGTCGGTCGAGCTCACGATCGACGCGCAGGCGCAGCAGGCGGCGGCGGATGCGCTGGGCGACCGGGTGGGCGCGGTCGTCGCGCTCGATCCCGACACGGGCGACGTGCTCGCGATGTACTCGAGCCCCACGTACGACCCGAACCCCTTCGCGAGCCACAGCACCGCGGCCGTCACCGAGGTCTACGACCGGCTGCTGGCCGACCCGCAGGACCCCCTGCACAACCGCACGATCGAGGGCGACCAGTTCACCCCCGGCTCGGTGTTCAAGGTGCTCATGCTCTCGGCGGCCCTGGAGTCGGGGCAGTTCACGCTCGACTCCGAGTTCGAGAACCCGGCAGAGCTGCAGCTGCCGCAGTCGACGCACGTCGTGCGCAATGCCTCCCGCGAGACCTGCGGGCCGGGCGAGACGGTGACGCTCGAGACGGCGTTCATCCTCTCCTGCAACATCCCCTTCGCCCAGCTCGCGCAGCAGCTGGGAGCGGACGCCATCGCGCAGCAGGCCGCAGCGTTCGGCTACGGGCAGACGCTCGACATCCCGCTCCGCGTGCAGGCGAGCAGCTATCCGAGCGATCTGAACGAGCCGAACCTGATGCTGACCGGCTTCGGCCAGCACGACGTTCGTGTCACGCCGATGCAGATCGCGATGACGACGGCGGCGATCGCGAACGACGGCACGATGATGCAGCCGAACATGGTCGACCGCGTGCTCGCGCCGAACCTCGACGTGATCAGCGAGCCGGAGCCGACCATCCTGGGCAATCCCGTCTCCGCCGAGGTCGCCGCTCAGGTGCGCGCCTCGATGGAGCTCGGCGTGCAGGAGGGCCTCGCCACCAACGCGCAGATCGACGGCGTGACGGTCGGCGGCAAGACCGGCACCGCCGAGCGAGGCGAGGGCCGGTCGTTCAACCTGTGGTTCACGGGATACGGAGAACTGGACGATCAGAGCGTGGCAGTCGCCGTCGTGGTCGTGCCAGATGAGAACATCGTCGGTGACACTTCAAACGTGATCGCCGCGCCAATCGGGAGAGCAGTGATCGAGGCGGTGCTGAACTCATGAGACCATCCAGCGGACTCACCTTCGGTGGGCGATACCAGCTGACCAGCCGGATCGCCATCGGCGGCATGGGCGAGGTCTGGCAGGCGACCGACCAGGTCATCGGTCGGACCGTCGCACTCAAGATCCTCAAGGACGAGTACATGGGCGATCCCGGGTTCCTCGAGCGCTTCCGCGCCGAGGCCCGGCACGCCGCGCTCGTCAACCACGAGGGCATCGCGAACGTGTTCGACTACGGCGAGGAGGAGGGCAGCGCCTTCCTCGTGATGGAGCTCGTGCCCGGAGAGCCGCTCAGCGCGATCCTCGACCGCGACCGCACGCTCTCGGCGGACAAGGTGCTCGACATCGTCGCGCAGACCTCTGCCGCGCTGCACGCCGCCCACCAGGCGGGGCTCGTGCACCGCGATATCAAGCCCGGCAACCTGCTCATCACGCCTGAGGGCCGGGTGAAGATCACCGACTTCGGCATCGCTCGCATCGCCGACCAGGTGCCGCTGACCGCGACCGGCCAGGTGATGGGCACGGTGCAGTACCTCTCGCCCGAGCAGGCCTCTGGCCAGCAGGCGGCGCCGTCGACCGACATCTACTCGCTCGGCATCGTCGCCTACGAGGCGCTCGCCGGCCGGCGGCCCTTCACGGGCGAGTCGCAGGTCGCCATCGCCATGTCGCACATCAACGACGCACCGCCGGACCTGCCCGGCTCGGTGCCGGAGCCGGTGCGCAACCTGGTGCTCTCCTGCATCGCGAAGACCCCGGCCGACCGGCCCACCTCAGCCGCGCACCTGTCGCGCGCAGCGACCATGCTGCGGCGAGGCGACATCGCCGGTGCCGCGGCGATCGTGCCCGGCATCGCCTCGACCGACTCGTTCGCGACGATCGACTCGCCCACCCAGGCGGCGACGCGAGTCATCACCACGCAGTCCAGCCCGGCGACCGCCGCGCTGCCGGTTGCCGCAGCGACGACCGCGACGGCTCGCACCCGCGAGCGTCGCCGCACGAATCCGTGGATCTGGCCGGTCGTGATCCTGGCCGTGCTGCTGGTGGCGGCAGGCGTCGCGATCGTCATGATGCTGCTCAACCAGCAGCAGGTGCCGCCGCAGGCCTCCGACACCTCGCAGGTGCCGACCGGGCCGGCGGAGGTGGCCGTCGACGAGTCGGCCTTCATCGGCATGACCGAGGCCGAGTTCCGGAACGCCGTCGAAGCGCTCGGCCTGGTGCCGGAGGTGACCACGGGAGACCCGGCGACGAACCCCGACGACGTGGCGACGATCTACGCCGTCGACCCGACCGGCTCGGTGCCGGAGGGTTCGACCGTGACCGGCACCATCCACGCCCCCGTCGCTGCGATCGAGGACCCGACGACTGCGCCGCGGCTGCAGGGCGACGGCGACCCGGATGCGCTCGAGCCCGGCACGGCCTACGTCATCGAGTGGGATGCGGCCACGTGCCCGGCGGGCTACGCGCTCGACGGCTACGACGTGACCATCAACTGGGCGGACGGCTCAGAGCAGGTCGAGCCCACCGGCGGTGCGCAGCTGAACATCACGCAGATGCCGGTCGGCGAGAACGACTTCTCCTACAGCTACGACTGCGCCATCGAGGGCGGTCAGACGCTCACGAGCGGTGCATCGCCCGTGCTCACGCTCACCGCCGTGGAGCCCGAGCCGACGCCGGAGCCGACCCCCGATCCGGAACCGACGCTGCCCGAGGTGACGCTGCCCGTGGAGCCGCCCGAGGGGCCGTGACCGGTCGCGTGACGTAGAATCGACCGATCCCTGCTCGCGCCGGGGTCTGGCCGGAGACCACGGACGAGGAGAGGAGCGGCGGTGACCGACAGCATCATCGCGTCGCTGCGCACCCTCGGCGACCGCTACGAGATCGGCGAGCTCATCGGCCAGGGCGGCATGGCGGAGGTGCACCTCGCCCGCGACACCCGCCTCGACCGGCAGGTGGCGGTCAAGCTGCTCAAGCCCGAGCTCTCGAAGGACCCGGAGTTCCGCACCCGCTTCCGGCAGGAGGCGCAGTCGGCGGCCCGGATGTCGCATCCCACCGTCGTGCGCGTCTTCGATGCCGGCGAGGAGCCAGCGGTCGACGCCGAGGGCGAGCCGGCCGCCGTGCCGTACATCGTCATGGAGTACGTCGACGGCCGCATGGTGAAGGACATCATCGCTGAGGGCCCGTTGCCGGAGGCCGAGGCGGTGCGCATCACGAAGGGCATCCTCACCGCCCTCGAGTACTCCCACCGCGCCGGCATCGTGCATCGCGACATCAAGCCCGGCAACGTCATGGTCACACCCGGCGGCCAGATCAAGGTGATGGACTTCGGCATCGCCCGCGCAGTCAGCGAGACCAGCGCCAACGTGGCCCAGACCGGCACCATCCTCGGCACCGCCGGCTACTTCTCCCCCGAGCAGGCCCGCGGCGAGTCGGTCGACGCCCGCACCGACCTGTACTCCACCGGCGTCATCCTCTTCGAGCTGCTCACGGGCGAGCCCCCGTTCAGCGCCGACACCGCGGTCGGGGTGGCCTATCAGCACGTCGCCGAGGAGCCGCCGACCACCTCGTCGGTCACGCCCGGCGTCACGCCGCAGATGGACTCGGTGGTGCAGAAGGCGCTGCAGAAGCCGCGCGACGACCGCTTCCAGACGGCCACCGAGTTCAAGCAGGCACTGGACGACGCGCTCGCCGGTGTGCTCGTGCCGCTCGTGAAGACGCACACGGCACCGCTCGAGATCGGCGCGGCGACCACGATGTTCGCCGCGCTCGCCTCCGACGATCCCGCCGCCGACGAGGTGCAGCCCGCGCGCACCCGCAGGCCGCATCTGGCCTGGCTGTGGGCGGCTGTCGCGCTCATCGCCGTGCTGGTGGTGGGCGCCGGCGTCTGGGCCTTCAGCCTCGGCAACCTGCCGATCGCGGGCCTCTCCACGCCCGTCCCCGACGTCATCTCCATGCAGGAGGAGGACGCGATCGCCGCGGTCGAGGCCGCCGGCTTGCGGGTGGAGGTGCGCCGCACGATCGACGCCGCCCCCGCCGGCACCGTGCTGCGCTCCGAGCCCGAGGCGGGCGTCAACATCGCGCCCGGCGCCCCGGTGCAGCTGGTGATCTCGACCGGTCCTCCGCCGGAGCCGCTCATGAGCGTCTCCAACCTGACGGAGGCGCACGCCCGCCAAGCGCTGGAGGCCGCGGGCTACACCGTGGGGGAGGTGACCCGCGCCACCTCCCCGACCGTGGCTGCCGACCATGTGCTCAGCACCGAGCCGAGCGCCGGCACCGATGTGTCGCAGGGCGCGATCATCAATCTCGTGCTCTCCAACGGCAACGTCACCGTCCCCGACGTGACGAGCCTGCCGATCGCCTCGGCCGCCACGACGATGCAGGATCTCGGCCTCACCGTCGAGCGCCGCTACACCCTGCGCTGCATGGGCGGCGACGTGGTCGAGCAGTCGCTCGCACCCGGCGACCACCCGCAGGGCAGCACCATCACGCTGCTCTACTGCAACGGCCAGCCCCCGCCCCCGCCCGAGCCGGAGCCCGAGCCCGAGCCCGAGCCAGATCCCCAGCCGAGCTCTCCTGGCAACGGGAACGGCGGCGGCAACGGCGGCGGGAACGGCGGCGGCGGAGGCGGCGGCGACGACGGCTGATCCCGCCCGTGGCCTGGGCTACGCGATGTGGTCGGGCGGCGGCGCCAGCGTCATGAGCGGTGCCCTGCCTGAAGCCAGGGCCGCAGCGCCGGAGAGACCGGCGGTCTCGAGCCAGTTGCCGAGCATCCGGTAGCCGCCCTCGGTGAGCACCGACTCCGGGTGGAACTGCACGCCCCACAGCGGGGCCGCACGGTGCTCGACGGCCATGATCACGCCGGTCGCGTGCGCGCCCGCGTCGCCCGACGCATCCGGCACCGTGCGCGCGGTGACGCGCAGCGCATCCGGCAGCGTGCCATCGACGATCGCCAGCGAGTGGTACCGGGTCGCGGTGAGCGGGCTCGGCAGCCCGGCGAACACCATCGAGTCGTCGTGCTCGACCAGGCTGGTCTTGCCGTGCATGAGCTCCGGCGCGTGCGTGACGACACCGCCGAGCGCCTCCGCGATCGCCTGGTGGCCCAGGCACACCCCGAGCAGCGGCGTGCCGGTCTCGATGGCGGCGTGCACCATCGGGATGGAGACGCCGGCGTCGGCGGGCGCACCCGGCCCCGGCGAGAGCAGCACCGCATCCCACTCGGTGATCGCGGATGCGTCGACACGGTCGTTGCGCACCACCTCGACCTCGGCGCCCAGCTCCTGCAGATAGCCGGCGAGCGTGTAGACGAACGAGTCGAAGTTGTCGACGACGAGGATGCGGGTCATGCGGTGCCTTCGATCGGTGCGTGCCCGGCGCCGGCTGCTCCGAGCACCGGGTCGGGGGTGGGGAAGAACTCCTGCATGATCCACGGGTAGAGGTGGAAGATCAGCAGGTACACGATGCCCGCCAGCAGCGCGAGCGCGAGCAGCAGCCTGACGGGCCAGGGGCCGGGCAGGGCTCGCCAGATGGCCGCGTACATCAGGCCCTGCCCAGCGTCTGCGCGAGCTCGGCCGGCATGCCCTCGGCCGCGCTCTGCCAGCCGACCATCGTCGCGTAGGCGATCAGGCGGCCGGCGGGCGACCACTCGGGATTGCAGGTGGTGATGGTGAGGTATCGGCCGTCGGCGGGCGTCTGCGGCTGCTGCGGCACCGGCGCAACCACGCCGACGCCGGTGGGGGCGACGTACTCGTGGTTGCGGAACTCGTAGACGTACCAGGCCTCGCTCGTCTGCACGTAGATGCGGTCGCCGATGCGCATCTCATCGAGATGCGTGAAGGGGCCGCCCTGGCCGTTGCGGTGGCCGGCGATCGCGACGTTGCCCAGCTCGCCCGGCAGCGCCGAGTCGCTGTAGTGCGCGAGCCCCTGCTCGAGCGAGTCGAGCACCGCACGACTGGTGCCCTCACCGACCGCGCGCTCGAACTCGCCCAGTCGCGGGATGTACATGACGGCGAAGGATGCCCCCTCTGCCGCCGCGCTCTCGGCCGGCGGCTCGTCGGTGCGCAGCTGCGCATCCACCGGGGCGACGATCGTCGGACCGAGCTCTGCGGCGAAGGCCTGCGCGGCCTGCTGCTGCCGCTCGCCCATCACGGCATCGGCGAGCGCGAACTGCCAGCCGGCATAGCCGAGCGCGAGCACACCGAGCGTCAGCAGCAGCTCGCCCAGCACGCTCGCGAAGGTGGCACGGCGCCGCGGTCGACGCCGGCGCTCCCGCTGCTGCCTGGCCACGGGCCAATTCTAGGCCCCGCCTGCATTACCATGGGGTTCCATGAGCCCCAGCGAGAAGTCTGTCGAGAAGGCGTCGGCCGCGCGCCGCACCAAGGGTCGAGAGCGCAACCCGCACGACGAGCAGCGGAACCCGGCCTGGTTCAAGCCGGTCATGTTCGGCTTCATGCTCTTCGGATTCCTGTGGGTGATCGTCTACTACATCTCCGCGCAGACGCTGCCGGTGGCGAGCCTCGGTCCGTGGAACATCGTGATCGGCTTCGGCGTCATGTTCGTCGGCTTCATCATGACCACGCGGTGGAAGTAGCGCGAATCACACCGGTGTAGTTCTCCCCAGCTGTGGAGAGAACTGTGGATAACCTCTAGAGGGCGGTGCCCACCCGCAGCGCGAACAGCGCCGCCAGCGCGAGCGCGACCGCCGCGATGACCAGCCAGGCGGCCTTAGTCGCCTGATCGCCGCGCATCCGCTTGTGCGCGAGTCCGATGCCGAACCCGAGCGCCAGGCCGATCGCGAGCCCGCCCACGTGCGCCGACCACGAGATGCCGCCGAGCACGAAGGTCAGCACCAGGTTGATGCCGACCACCAGCAGCAGCGCCGGCTGCACGCGGCCGAGCATGCGCTGCATGCCGATGGCCATGCCGAACAGCGCGTAGATCGCGCCCGAGGCGCCCACCACCGCCGACATGGGCGTGAGCCAGGCGACCGCGACGGCCGCGCCGGCCGCACTGACGATGTAGGCGGCGAGGAAGGGCAGCCTGCCGATGCGCTGCTCGATCGACGGCCCCACCATCCACAGCACGAGCATGTTGAAGGCAAAGTGCAGCAGGCCGGCGTGCACGAGCGCGTAGGTGACGAAGCGCCACGGCTGCAGGATGCCGGCGCCGATCTGGTAGGCGAACAGGTTGGTCACGAAGCCGCCGGTCAGCAGCTGCAGCACGCCGACCATCGCGGTCACGGCGATGATCGTCATCGTCACCGGGGCGGGCTGCCCGAACCACCGGCGCACGCGGGAGCCGACCGCGGTGCGGGGGCCGCCGTGCGCGACGCGCGTCTCGCGGTGCAGCGTGCGCTGCTCCTGCGCGAGCTCGCGCACGCAGTCGGGGCAGCGCACGCCGACAGGCGCCTGCTGCTGGCACTGCCCGCACACGGTGCGGCCGCAGCGCGAGCACAGCACCCAGCTGACGCGGTCTGGGTGCCGGTAGCACCGGTCAGCGGGCGCTGCAGCTGTCACCGAGGGCTCAGACCTGCTGGATGTCGACGCTCTCGATGACGACGTCCTCGAGCGGCTTGTCGCGGCCGTCGGTCGCGACGGCCTGAATCTGGTCGACGACCCGCTGCGAGGCCTCGTCCTCGACCAGGCCGAAGATCGTGTGCTTGCCCTGCAGCCACGGGGTGGCGACCGTCGAGATGAAGAACTGCGAGCCGTTCGTGCCCTTGCCCATCTGGATGCCGGCATTGGCCATCGCGAGCACGTACGGGGCGTTGAACGTGAGCTCGGGGTGGATCTCGTCGTCGAACTGGTAGCCGGGGCCGCCAACGCCCTGCCCGAGCGGGTCGCCACCCTGGATCATGAAGTCGGGGATGATGCGGTGGAAGATCGTGCCGTCGTAGAGCGGGGCGGTCGACTTCTCGCCGGTGGCCGGGTGCGTCCACTCGCGAGCACCGGTGGCGAGCTCGACGAAGTTCTTGACGGTGGTGGGGGCGTGGTCGCCGAGGAGGTTGACCTTGATCTCGCCGAGAGACGTGCGGATCGTTGCGACAGCAGTGTGGTGAGCCATGCCTCGATCCTCCCACAGGAGCGGGGCCGCGACGCGGCTGCGGCAGCCGGGTTCGATGACAGCGAAACCCGTACACACTGAGTGACGCCCACAGGAAAACCTGCAAGGATGACGCCCAGGCTTCGACCACGGAAGGACAGATATGTCGCTCGAACTCACGCGCAAGCGCGCGAAGGAGATCAAGAAGCTCCGCAAGAAGGCCGACAAGCTCTGGGCTGAGCAGCGCGTGGTGAGCAACCACGCCGCTGAGATCGCCCGCCAGGCGAAGGATCAGGCGCGCGCCTACGGCAGCGAGTCGCTGCTGCCGGCCGCGGAGCGCGCTCTGCACCGCGGCGCCGACGCAGGTCGCGACACGCTCTCGAGGGCCACCAAGGGCTGGAACAAGGCCGTCGTCCCGGCGATCGCCACGGGCCTCGGCTCGTTCGCCGCCATGGCGCAGGTCGCGAAGGACGACCGCGTCAAGGACGCGATCAAGAACGTGCAGCGCTACGCGACCGTGCCGGAGATCTCGCCGGCCAAGTCGCACCGCAGCGGCCCGAACGCCTTCCAGTGGGTGCTCATCGGGGTGGGCGCGGTGGCGGTGGCCAGCGCGGCCTACGCCGCATGGCAGACGCTGCGCGCCGACGACGACCTGTGGATCCCCGACGCCGAGGACTCGGCCGTCGACGCTCCCCCGCGGCCGGTCGACCAGCCCTCGGGCGGCCTCGCAGACGGCCCGGAGGCCGGTGCGCCGCAGGCGTGACCGAACCACGCTCGACCAAGAAGCACGAAGGGGGCTCGCCGCGAGGCGGGCCCCCTTCGCCGTGCCGGCGGGAGCGACCGCTCAGCTGTTGACGACGCCGATCAGCACCAGGATGCCCCCGACGACCAGCAGGCCCGCGGAGAGCAGGAAGGCGCGCATCCGCCGTTCGGGTTCACGTCCCTCGCGGATCGTGCGGAAGATGTCGACGGCGCTGACGACGCAGCAGGCGACCATGAGGCAGAAGCCGAGGATGATGAGCGGATGCATGATGGCGACGGATGCGCGGCTCAGCGCAGCGGGGATCCCGCGTCGTCGATGTGGCTGATAGCCCAGTCGACCGCGTGCACGCGCCGCAGGTCCGCCACGTCGGCGACCCGGTGCCACGCGACGTCGTCGGTCGTGCCGTCCACCTCGACCGTGAGCTCGCCGCCGAGGATCTCGGCGCGGTAGAGGATGCGCAGCGCCTGCATGTCGTCGCCGCGCGCGGTGGAGGGCAGCACGGCGGAGTCGACGCCGAGCAGGCCGGTGAGCCGCGCGTCGTAGCCGGTCTCCTCCTTGACCTCGCGCACGGCGCCGTCAGCAGGGTGCTCGCCCGGCTCGACGCCACCGCCCGGCAGCGTCCAGCCGCTCATGCCGCTGTCGCGCCAGTGCGGCAGCAGGATCTCGCGGTCGGCGCCCTCGCCCCTGGTGATCAGGGCGTAGGCGGCCACTCGCATGCGCATCAGGCCATCCTATGGCGCAGGCTGCGGCCGCTGCCCGCCGGTGGACGCCCCGTCGTCACCGTCGTCGCCGCCGTCGGCCGACGCATCCGCCCCCTGCCCGTGCCGCTCGAGGGCCCCGTCGTCAGGCAGCGCCGCCTCGTGCCGCTCGTGCTCCGGCAGCTCCTCGATCGGCAGCGTCGGCACCAGCTCGCCGACTCCTTCGCCGGGCGGCGACTGCTCGATGGTGAGCTGGAAGTCGTCGCCGTGCTCCGTCACACCAGCCACCACCGCGTGCTCGACCGCCGCGAGCGCGTACTTGCGGCGCACGACCACCGGATCCTGCGAGAGGTCGCGCGCGAGCGCGAATGCCAGCCCGACCATCACCACCACGAACGGCAGCGCCGCGATGATGGTGATCTGCTGCAGGCCGTCGAGCGCATCCTCGCCGCCCAGCAGCAGCATGACCGCCGCCACGGCGCCCGTCGTGACGCCCCACAGCACCACGGTGCCTCGGTGGGGTCGCAGCGAGCCGCGGTGCGAGAGCGTGCCCATGACGATGGATGCGGCGTCGGCACCGGAGACGAAGAAGATCGCCACCAGCACCATCACCACGACCGACGTGATCTGTCCGAGCGGCAGCTCGGCGAGCGCGCGGAAGAGCACGGCCTCCTCTGCCCCGTCGGTGCCCAGGTCGATGCCCTGCAGCGACAGATCGATGCCGAGCCCGCCGAAGATCGCGAACCACACCAGCGAGACCAGCGTCGGCGCCACCAGCACGCCGGTGACGAACTGCCGCACGGTGCGGCCGCGCGAGATGCGGGCGATGAACATGCCGACGAAGGGCGTCCAGCTGATCCACCAGGCCCAGTAGAAGATGGTCCAGCCCGACAGCCAGTCGGCGACGACGTCGCCGCCCGCCGCCTCGGTGCGAGATGACATCACCGCGATCTGCTCGAAGTAGCCGGCGATCGTGGTGGGCAGCAGGTTGAGGATGAAGATCGTGGGCCCGACCACGAACACGAACAGCGCCAGCAGGCCGGCGAGCACCATGTTGGTGTTCGAGAGCCACTTGATGCCGCGGGAGACGCCCGAGACGGCGGAGACCACGAAGCCGGCGGTCAGCACCGCGATGACGCCGATCAGCATGCCGTTGGTGACCTCGTCGAGGCCGGCGACGATCTGCAGGCCCGAGCCGATCTGCAGCGCGCCGATGCCCAGCGAGGTGGCCGAGCCGAACAGGGTCGCGAAGATCGCGAAGATGTCGATCGCGCGCCCCATCGGCCCCTCGACCACGCGCTTGCCGACCAGCGCGGTGAACGCCGAGGAGATCAGCAGCGAGCGACGCTTGCGGAAGACGCTGTAGGCGAGCGCCAGCCCGACGACCGAGTAGATCGCCCACGGGTGCAGCGACCAGTGGAACATCGTGGTGGCCATCGCGGTGCGGACGGCCTGGGTGTCGGTGCCGCCCCCGGTGCCGGGCGGTGGCGCGACCAGGTGGCTGACGGGCTCTGTGACGCCGTAGAAGACCAGGCCGATGCCCATGCCGGCCGAGAACATCATCGCGATCCACGAGACGGTGCTGAACTCCGGCGTCGCGCCGTCGTCGCCCAGCGGGATGCGGCCGTAGCGGCTGGCGGCGATCCAGACGATGAAGATCACGAAGCCCGACGCCGCGAGCGCGAACAGCCAGCCGGTGTTGTGCACCACCCACTCGAGGCCGATGCCCGAGGCGGTGCTGAGCGACTGCGTGCCGAGCGCGCCCCAGAGCACGAAGCCGAGCGCGACCGCGGCGGCGACGCCGAACACGACGCGGTCGAGCGGTCGGCGGCCGCCCTCCTCGGCGCGCAGCGGAGGTGTGTCGAGCGCCGGGTGCATCGGTCGCAGGCGGGCGCTGTCGTCCGGTCCGGGGTCCACCGGGTCGGGCTGCGGCGGCTCGTGGGTCGGCTCGCTCATGATCCTCCTGTGCTCGCTGCTGCGGCAGCGCACCCGTCGTGCGGTGCTGCGGCAACGCGACCACGGTAGTGCGGATGCAGTGGTGGCGCGAGCGCGCGCGTCAGCGGATGCGGCCTCGTCGGCGCACGACGCTCTGCACGCTGTCGCGCACCGGGGCGCCGAGCACCAGCCCCAGCGAGGCGCCGGAGGCGAGCGCGATGCCGATCGCACCGGCGCCGATGAGCGTCACGACGCCGAGCACGAGGCTCTCGGCGGTGCCGTCGGATTCCACGATCTCGAGCAGGCCGCGGAAGACGGCGGAGCCGGGCACCATCGGCACGATCGCCGCGGTCGTGACGGCGATCGACGGCACGTGCAGCCGATGGGCGACGAGGATGCCGACGAAGCTCGCCGCGAGCGCGCCCAGACCGCTCGAGATCGCCGTGCCGAGGCCGCCGGCCACCGCGGCGGTGAACCCGAGCCAGGCGATGCCGCCGAGCACGGCGCTGACGACGATGGTGCGCAGGCCGGCACCGTTCCACACCGCGACGGCGACCGCGATGACGGCGACGCCGGCGAGCTGCAGGGGCAGCGGGCCGAGCAGCGGCGCCTCGCTCGAGACCACGAAGCCCATCTCCAGTCCGCGCGCTGCCGAGAGGCCCGCGATGATGCCGATCACCACGCCAAGGGTGAGCAGCGCGAGGTCGAGGATGCGGCCGCCGGCTGTGAGCGCGAAGCCGTCGATCGCATCCTGCGCGGCACCGACGACCGACATGCCCGCGAGCATCAGCACGATGCCGGCGGCGACGATGATGGATGGGCGCGCGCCATCGAGCATCGGCACGCCGAAGTGCGCGAGCCAGCTGGTGACCGCGGCGATCGCGGTCACCACGAAGGCGCCGGCGATCTGCGAGAAGAAGAACGGCACGCGCAGCCGCGACATCAGTCGCTGCACCATCGCCGCGCTGCAGGCGGCGAGGAAGGCGATCGCGGCGATCACCCACGACGCGCCGAAGAGCATGGCGACGCCGACGCTCAGGAAGCCCTGGGCGAGCACGATGATCGCCGGCCGGTACATGAACGGCATGCGGCGGATGACGTGGAACTGGGTGCGCGCCTGCTCGAGCTCGAGGCCGGCCTCGATCTCGACCACGAGCGCCTGCAGCCGCTGCAGCTTCGTGTGGTCGGGCACCGGCGCGCGCACCACCCGCAGCATGGTGATCGGCCAGTCCGAATCGGTGCGGTGATACGAGACGCCGATCGAGTTGTAGGTGACGTCGACGTGCACCGGACGGATGCCGAGCGCACCGGTGACGCGGATGGTGGCGAGCGCGACATCGTTGGCGGATGCGCCGACGGCGGTGAGCGCCTCCGCGATGCGCATCGCCAGGTCGATGACCTTGCGGGCGTAGACCTCGTCGATCGTGAGGAGCGCCTCGGTCATCGGCGAGGACACGTCATTGCGGATCGCGCCCACGATCCGCTTCCGCCAGTCCTTGCGCCCGTCCATCGCGTCCATCCTCGCATCTCGGCTCTGCGTGCGAGCAACGAGAACGACCCCCGGTCCGAGGACGGGGGGTCGTGCTGTGGAGCCTGGGAGAATCGAACTCCCGACATCCTGCTTGCAAAGCAGGCGCTCTACCAACTGAGCTAAGGCCCCGTGACATCGCTGTCGTTGGGAAGTGTACTTGGTGGGGCTACCTGGACTCGAACCAGGGACCTCTTCGTTATCAGCGAAGCGCTCTAACCGCCTGAGCTATAGCCCCGAGCACAAGCATCGACTCTACCACGCCATGCACCGGGATCCGAACACGGTCCGAGCGGCATCACTGGTTGGCGAAGCCCACCTGCAGGCCGCCCGTGACCCGCACGGAGAGGTTGTAGAGCACGGCGATGACCGCACCCATCACGGTGATCACCACGAAGTTCAGCACCGCGACCAGCAGCGTGAACATCATCACCTGCGGCAGCGAGAGGATCGAGGCGATCGCGAACTCGGGATCGGCCAGGATGTCGCGCAGCACCTCGTCGATCTTGTCGAACAGCCCGACGACCTGCAGCAGCGTCCACATCACGAAGACGACGACGATCTGGATGATGCCGAGCACCAGCCCCAGGATCGCCGAGACCTTCATCGCCGACCAGAAGTCGATGTGCACCAGCCGCAGGCGCACCTGCTTGCTCGATCCGCTGCGCCGAGGCGACTTGCTCTGCAGCTTCTCGGCAATGCTCATTCGTCGTTCTCCTCGGTGGTGTCGGTCGAGGCATCCGTCTCGTCCGTGGCGTCCACGATAGCGCCATCGGCCTCAGCATCGGCAGTGGCGGCGGATGCGTCGGGTGCCGCGGGTGCGTCGGCCTCGGCCGCGGCCTCCACGACCTCCTCCTCCACGTTGCGTGCGATCTGGATCACCAGATCCTTGTCGCTGCGCTCCGCGAACTGCACGCCCATCGTGGTGCGACCGGTGGCGCGCACCTCGTCGACGTTCGAGCGGATGACCTTGCCGGAGGTGCGGATCAGCAGCAGCTCGTCGCCGTCCTGCACGATCGTCGCGCCCACGAGCGAGCCGCGGTCGTGCCCGCCGGAGGAGAAGGTCAGCACGCCCTGCGTGCCGCGGCCCTTCGTCGGGTAGTCGGCCACGGCGGTCTTCTTGCCGAAGCCCTGCTCGGTGACGACGAACACGTACCCTTCGTCGCCGATCACCATCGCGCCGAGCATCTCGTCGTCGTCCTTCAGGCGGATGCCGCGCACGCCGCCGGTGGCACGGCCCATCGGGCGCAGCGCCTCGTCGGTCGCCTGGAAGCGCGCGGCCCTGCCCTGCTTCGAGATCACCAGGATCTCGTCGTCGGAGTTCGCCAGCATGGCCGAGATGACGCGGTCGCCCTCCGCCAGGTTGATGGCGATGATGCCGCCGGTGCGGTTGGTGTCGAACAGCTCGAGCCTGGACTTCTTCACCTGGCCGTGCTGGGTGGCGAGCACCAGGTAGTCGGCCTGGTCGTAGCTGCGCAGGGTGAGCACGGTCTGCACCTGCTCGTCAGGCTGGAACGCCAGCAGGTTCGCGACGTGCTGGCCCTTGGCGTCGCGGCCGGCCTCGACGATCTCGTAGCCCTTCATGCGGTAGACGCGGCCGAAGTTCGTGAAGAACAGCATCCAGTCGTGCGTGGAGTTGACGCTGAAGTGCTCCACCACGTCGTCGCTGCGCAGCTGGGCGCCCTTCACGCCCTTGCCGCCGCGGTGCTGCGCGCGGTACTGGTCGATGCGGGTGCGCTTGATGTAGCCGCCGGTGGTGAGGCTGACGACCACCTGCTCCTCGGGGATGAGGTCCTCGATCGAGACGTCGCCGCCGTAGCCGTACATGATCTCGGTGCGACGGTCGTCGCCGAACTTCGCGACCAGCTCGGTGAGCTCGTCGATGATGATCGTGCGCTGGCGCTCCGGGCTGGCGATGATGCTCTGGTAGTCGGCGATCTTCAGCTCGAGCTCGGTCGCCTCGTCCTGGATCTTCTGCCGCTCGAGCGCCGCCAGGCGCCGCAGCTGCATCTCGAGGATGGCCTCGGACTGCACCTTGTCGATCTCGAGCAGCTCCATCAGGCCCTCGCGGGCGGCCTCGGTGGTCGACGAGCGGCGGATGAGCGCGATCACCTCGTCGAGCGCGTCGAGCGCCTTGAGGTAGCCGGTGAGGATGTGCATCCGCTCCTGCGCCTTGGCGAGGCGGAACTGCGTGCGGCGCACGATCACGTCGACCTGGTGCTCAGCCCAGTGCGTGATGAAGCCGTCGATCGGCAGCGTGCGCGGCACGCCGTCGACGATCGCGAGCATGTTGGCGCCGAAGTTCTCCTGCAGCTGCGTGTGCTTGTACAGGTTGTTCAGCACCACCTTCGGCACCGCATCACGCTTGAGCGTGATGACCAGGCGCTGTCCGGTGCGGCCGGAGGTCTGGTCCTCGATGTCGGCGATGCCGGCGAGCCGGCCGTCCTTCACAAGGTCGGCGATCTTGCGCGCCAGGTTGTCGGGGTTCACCTGGTACGGCAGCTCGGTGATCACCAGCGCCGTGCGGTTGTTCACCTCTTCGACCGTGACGACCGCCCGCATCGTGATGGAGCCGCGGCCCGTGCGGTAGGCCTCCTGGATGCCCTTGGTGCCCAGGATCTGCGCCCCGGTGGGGAAGTCGGGGCCCTTGATGCGCTCGAGCAGCGCCTCCTGCAGATCCTCCCTCGACGCATCCGGGTGCTCGAGGTGCCAGATCGCACCGTCTGCCACCTCGCGCAGGTTGTGGGGCGGGATGTTCGTGGCCATGCCGACCGCGATGCCGACCGAGCCGTTGACGAGCAGGTTGGGGAACCGGGCAGGGAGCACCGAGGGCTCCTGCGTGCGGCCGTCGTAGTTGTCCTGGAAGTCGACGGTGTCCTCGTCGATGTCGCGCACCATCTCCATCGAGAGGGGCGCCATCTTCGTCTCGGTGTATCGCGGGGCGGCTGCCTCGTCGTCGCCGGCGGAGCCGAAGTTGCCCTGCCCGAGCGCGAGCGGGTAGCGCAGGCTCCACGGCTGCACGAGGCGCACGAGGGCGTCGTAGATCGCCGAGTCGCCGTGCGGGTGGAACTGGCCCATCACGTCGCCGACCACGCGCGAGCACTTCGAGTAGGCCTTGTCGGGGCGGTAGCCGCCGTCGTACATCGCGTAGAGCACGCGGCGGTGCACCGGCTTGAGGCCGTCGCGCACCTCGGGCAGCGCTCGCCCGACGATCACGCTCATCGCGTAGTCGAGGTAGGAGCGCTGCATCTCGAGCTGCAGGTCAACCTGCTCGATCGCGCCGTGGTTGGGGGCGTCGCGGTCGAAGGGCTCGGCGGCGGGAGTCGTCTCGTCAGTCATGGATGCGTTGCCTTAGATATCGAGGAAGCGGACGTCGCGGGCGTTCTTCTGGATGAAGGAGCGGCGGGCCTCGACGTCCTCGCCCATGAGGGTCGAGAAGATCGAGTCGGCCACGGCGGCGTCGTCGAGCGTGACCTGCTTGAGCGTGCGGGTCGCGGGATCCATCGTCGTCTCCCACAGCTCCGAGTAGTTCATCTCGCCGAGCCCCTTGTAGCGCTGCACGCCGTTGTCCTTGGGGATGCGGCGGCCGGCGGCCTGGCCCGCGGCGATCATCTCGTCGCGCTGCCGGTCGCTGTAGGCGTACTCGTGGTCGGCGTTCGTCCACTTGATCTTGTAGAGCGGCGGCGCCGCGAGATAGACGTAGCCCATGTCGATCAGCGGCCGCATGTAGCGGAACAGCAGGGTCAGCAGCAGAGTCGTGATGTGCTGGCCGTCGACATCGGCATCGGCCATCAGCACGATCTTGTGGTACCTGGCCTTCTCGGGGTCGAACTCCTCCCCCAGGCCGGCGCCGAAGGCAGTGATCATCGACTGGATCTCGGCGTTGCCGAGCGCGCGGTCGAGGCGCGCCTTCTCGACGTTGAGCACCTTGCCGCGCAGCGGCAGGATCGCCTGCGTGTACGGGTTGCGGCCCTGCACGGCCGAGCCGCCTGCCGAGTTGCCCTCCACGATGAAGATCTCCGAGATGGTCGGATCCTTCGACTGGTTGTCCTTGAGCTTGCCGGGCATGCCGGCCGACTCGAGCAGTCCCTTGCGGCGCGTCTGCTCGCGCGCCTTGCGGGCGGCGATGCGGGCGGTCGCGGCGCCGATCGCCTTGCGCACGATCTCCTTCGCCATCACCGGGTTCGACTCGAACCAGTGGCCGAGCTCCTCGCCGGTCACCTTCTGCACGAACGACTTCGCCTCGGTGTTGCCGAGCTTCGTCTTCGTCTGGCCCTCGAACTGCGGCTCGCCGAGCTTCACCGAGACGATCGCGGTGAGGCCCTCGCGCACGTCGTCGCCGGAGAGGTTCTCGTCCTTGTCCTTCAGCAGGTTCGTCGTGCGCGCGTAGCGGTTGACGAGCGTGGTCAGCGCCGCGCGGAACCCCTCCTCGTGCGTGCCGCCCTCGTGCGTGTTGATCGTGTTCGCGTAGGTGTAGACCGCCTCCTGGTACGAGCTCGTCCACTGCATGGCGATCTCGACCGAGATGCGGCGCTCGGTGTCCTCCGACTCGAAGTCGATGATCTCCGGATGCACCGGCTCCGACTTCTTCGACTCGTTGAGGTACGCGACGTAGTCCTTCAGGCCGTTCTCGTAGAGGTACTCGTCGGAGCGCTGCTGCGGCTCGGAGGTGTCGTCGCCCTCCGGCTCGATGAGCGCCTCCGGGCGCAGGTCCTGGATGGCGATCCGCAGCCCCTTGTTGAGGAAGGCCATCTGCTGGAAGCGCTTCGCGAGCGTCTCGTAGTCGAACTCGACGGTCTCGAAGATGTCGGTGCTGGGCCAGAAGGTGATGATGGTGCCGGTCTCGTCGGTCGCATCGCCCGTCACCAGCGGCCCCTCGGGCTCACCCACCACGAACGACTGCCGGTGCACGTGGCCGTCGCGGCGGATCTCCACATCCATGCGCGACGAGAGTGCGTTCACGACCGAGCTGCCGACACCGTGCAGGCCGCCGGAGACTGCGTAGCCGCCGCCGCCGAACTTGCCACCGGCGTGCAGCACCGTCAGCACGACCTCGAGGGTCGACTTGCTCGGGTCTGAGGAGTGCGGGCTGACGGGGATGCCGCGGCCGTTGTCCTCCACGCGGATGCCGCCGTCGGCCAGGACCGTGACCTCGATGTTGTCGCAGTAGCCGGCCAGCGACTCGTCGACCGCGTTGTCGACGATCTCGTAGACGAGGTGGTGGAGGCCGCGGGGACCGGTGGAGCCGATGTACATGCCCGGGCGCTTGCGCACCGCCTCGAGGCCCTCGAGGATCTGGATCTGGTCGGCCCCGTAGTCGCCCTGGTCGGGCGTCGCGGCCTGCTTCGGCCGCGCTGCCTCGACAGGCTCTGCCGCCGGGTCTCCGGGCTGTGCGTCGTGCTCGTTCACCATGGTTCTTCGCATCCGCCTTCCGCGCCGTCCGCGGGGACGGCGCAACCCCCCGATTCTACCTTGTTTCGCTCGGAAAGTCGGCCTCCAACGCGCCTCTGAGCGCCGATCCGGCCTTCCGATGGCAGGAAACCCTGCCACAGCGACGTTCACGGGCGCAGGATGCCTCCACAGGCCTGTGCGAGGCGCTTCAGATTCGGTGAGGACACCCCGGTGGAAACCGCACCGGGGTGGAAGCGGTTGCGATGACCCCTCCTCGCGCCTCAGTCGTGCACGAGCGAGACGAGGTCGTCGTGCGTCTGCTGCATGTGGTGCGCCATCGCGTCCCGCGCATCGGCACCGACGCCGGCGCGGATGGCGTCGAGCACGCGGCGGTGCTCGGTGAGAGCGTGCATGCGGATCTCCGGGACCGCGCTCGTCTCGCCGCGCGTCTCCTCCATCATTGTGGTCAGCGGCAGGATCGCCGCGATCAGGATGCGGTTCTCGGCAGCCCGGATGATCGCGTCGTGGAACTCCAGGTCGGCGCTCACGAACGCCTCCACATCGGCTGCCTCGTGATGCACGATCATGCGCCGCAGCGCATCCTCCAGCACCTCGAGGTCCTCATCGGTGCGGCGCTCGGCGGCCAGCCGCGCCGCGCCCGTCTCGATCATCATGCGCACTTCCAGCAGCTCGATCGAGGACCGCTCGCGCTGGCCGGCGCTGCGCGCGTGCCGCACCACCGCATCCATGCCGGTCCACGCCGCGACCGGCGCGATGCGGTGGCGGCTGCCGGGCACCTGCACGATGACGCCCTGCGCCTGCAGCAGGCGCACCGCCTCGCGCATCGTGAGGCGGGAGACGCTGAACTCGACCGCGAGCTGGCCCTCCGGCGGCAGCTGCTCGCCCGCGGTCAGCGTGCCGTCGATGATCGCGTCGAGCAGCTGGTCGACGGCGTCCTGGGTGCGCGATGGCCTTGGCATGTCTCCTCCTCGAGGCACTTGTCAGACAGCGTATCCAAGTGGCGGGGGCATCCCGCGCAGCAGGCGCTGAGGATTCCTGCACTGCCAGCGCTCAGCCCCAGGTGTCGCGCGGCCCGCGGCCCGGCACCGAGCGGCGCCCGCGGCTGAAGCTCGGCAGGTCGGGCCCGATGAAGCGCACCGAGGTGAGGCCGCAGTCCGGGAAGCGCGCGAGGATGCGCGTGGTGGTCTCCGCGCGCAGGATGCGCATCTGCTGCGTCCAGGCGGTCGAGGCGCAGCGCACGGTCAGCACGCCGTCCTCGAACGAGATCGGCTCGGTGCGGTCAGCGTTCTCCTCCCCCACCAGCTCGGGCCAGTGGCCCATCACGTCGGCGCGAGCGAGCGTGGTCACCCAGCCGCGATCCTCGGCGAAGGTGCCGAGCACGTCGCCGAGCGAGTGCGGGTCGCGGCCCTTCCCGAAGGGCACGGATGCGTCCGGGTCGCGGCGCGATCGCCGTCGGCCGTCGCGCGTGACCATCTCGGGATTGCCCAGCTTGGCCTTCAGCCGCAGCCAGACGCGCTCGGGCTCGGTCGGCGCCAGCTCACGCATCGTCAGCCGCCTCCTCGTGCTCGACGACCCGGCCCTGGTCGATGCGGATGCGGTGGTCGCGGAGCACCCCCGGCACATCGCCCTCCACCGCGGCGGTGATGAGCACCTGCTCGAAGCCGCCGGCCGCCTCGGCCAGCCGCTGCCGACGCCCGGCGTCGAGCTCGGCGAAGACGTCGTCGAGGATCATCACCGGGTCGCCGCCTGAACCGTCGCGCAGCAGCTCTGCCGAGGCGAGGCGCAGCGCGAGGGCGAACGACCACGATTCGCCGTGGCTCGCGTAGTGGCGTGCGAGCAGGTCGTTGAGGTGCAGCTCGAGATCGTCGCGGTGCGGGCCGACCAGGCTGACGCCGCGATCGAGCTCGTCGCGCCGGCGCGCGGCGAGCAGCGCGCCGAACTCCTCGGCAGTGCCTGGCACGTTCGTGACCAGCTCGATGCGCGCCTCGTGCTCGTCGCCGGCGACCAGTCGGTAGGCGGCGTCGACGTGCGGCTGGAGCTCGGCGACCAGTGCCCGGCGCGTGCGCATCACCTCGAGCCCGAGCTCGATGAGCCGGCCGTCCCACACCTCGAGCGTCGTCATCTCGTCGGGGCGCATGCGGGCGGCGCGGGCGCTCTTCAGCAGCGAGTTGCGCTGCTTCAGCACGCGGTCGAGATCGCTGTGCACCCCGGCCAGCCTGGGCGCGCGCATCACCGCGAGCTCATCCAGGAAGCGGCGCCGGCCGCCTGGGTCGGCGCGCACGAGCTGCAGGTCCTCGGGGCTGAAGAGCACCGCCTGCAGATAGCGGGGCAGATCGCGGATCCGCACGTTCTGGCCGTTCGCCTGCGCGCGGTTGGCGCCGCGGAGGTTGAGCTCCACGTCGAGCTGGAACGAGCGCTCGTCGTTCGTGACGGTGGTGCGCACGATCGCACGTGCCTCGCCCGCTCGGATGAGTGCGACATCCGTCGGCACGCGATGGCTCGACCCGGTGGCGATCCACACGAGCGACTCGACCATGTTGGTCTTGCCCTGGCCGTTGCGGCCGACGAGCAGGTTGGCGCCGGGCGCGAACTCGACATCCGCGCTCCGATAGTTGCGGAAGTCGGTCAGCGTCAGCCGACTGACGCGCACCTAAGCCTTCTTGACCGCGTGACCGCCGAACTGGTTGCGCAGCGCGGCGACCGCCTTCATGGCGTTGCTGTCTTCCTGGCGCGACTCGAAGCGAGCGAAGAGCGATGCCGAGATGGCGGGCATCGGCACCGCATTCGCGATCGCCTCCTCCACCGTCCAGCGGCCCTCGCCCGAGTCGTCGACGTAGCCCTCGATCTCTGACAGGTCGTCGTCCTCGTCGAGCGCGCGCACCATCAGGTCGAGCAGCCAGGACCGCACGACGGTGCCGCGCTGCCAGGCCTTGAAGCTGCCGGCGACGTCGTGCACCAGATCCTTCTTCTCGAGCAGCTCGAAGCCCTCGGCGTAGGCCTGCATCAGGCCGTACTCGATGCCGTTGTGCACCATCTTCACGTAGTGCCCGGCGCCGACGGGGCCCGCGTGCACGAAGCCCTCCTCGCGCGGGCCCTCGGGCCGAAGCGCGTCGAAGACCGGCATCAGCTCGGCGACGTCGGCCTTGTCGCCGCCGACCATCAGGCCGTAGCCGTTGTCGAGGCCCCAGATCCCGCCGGAGACGCCGGCGTCGACGAAGCGGATGCCGCGCTCGGCGAGGTCGGCGGCGTGCCGCTCATCCTCGGTGAAGCGCGAGTTGCCGCCGTCGATGACCAGGTCGCCCTCGGAGAGCTTGTCGCCGAGCTCGGTGACCACCGCATCCGTGATCTCGCCAGCCGGCACCATCACCCACACCACGCGCGGGGTCGGCAGCGCCGCGAGCAGCTCGTCGACCGACGCGACGTCGGAGACCTCAGGATTTGTGTCGTAGCCGGTGACGGTGAGCCCTGCGTTCTCGAGCCGGGTGCGCATGTTGCCGCCCATCCGGCCGAGCCCGATCAATCCGATGTGCGTCGTCATGGTGCTCCCTCGTCTCGCAGCTGAGTGGATCAGCGCAGCAGCAGGTTGGGCTGCAGCAGGTACTTGAAGTCCGTCGCCTCCGCGTCGTCGCGGGAGGTCTGCCCGCGGATGAGCATGGGGCCCGGCTTGTTCGTGTTCTCCGAATGGGTGAAGGAGACCCGCACGAACTCCGAATGCGTCGCCTGGATGCCGTCGATGAGCAGCTGCGGCTTGATCGACAGCACGATGTCGTCGCCCTCGAGCACGGCGTCGATGATCTCGCTCGCCTGCGCCTGCTCCGAGCCGATCGCCTCGAGCTGCGCCTGGCCCTCGCTGAACGTGTAGCGGATGGCGGCCTCGGCATCGAGCACCAGCTGCACGCGGCGGGTGGCGTCGACGAGCTCGGCCGTGTTCACGACCGCGTGGTGCTCGGTCGACTCGGGGAAGAGCCGGCGCACCGGCGGGTAGTTGCCCTTGATGAGCAGGCTCGTGACCGTGCGGTCGGCGGTCGAGAAGGCGATCTGCTGCCGCTCGCCCGCCTCGCTCATGGTGATCTCGATGCGCTCGGCGCCGCCGAAGGTGCGGCCGACCTCCATCAGCGTGCGCGCCGGCACCAGCGAGGTGACCGCGTCGGTCTGGTCGCCCGCGTCCCACTGCACGCTGCGCACCGAGACCCGGTAGCGGTCGGTGGCGATGAGGGTGAGCGTGGTGTCGGAGGCCTCGAGCTGCACGCCGGTGATGACCGGCGTGACGTCCTCGCGCGATGCCGAGATCGCGACCTGCCCGATCGCCTCGGCGAAGGCCTTGCCCTCGACCACCCCGGTGCGGCCCTCGACCGTCGGCACCGTCGGGTACTCCTCGAGCGGCATCTTGGCGAGCGAGAAGTTCGCGTTCCCGCAGCGGATCGAGACCTTCGTGCCGTCGTCCTCGACGCGCACCTCGCGCTGCGGCAGCTTCGCCGCGATGTCGCTCATCATCTTGCCCGAGACGAGCACCACGCCCTCGGTGTCGACATCGGCCTGCACCGAGGTGCGCGCCGACGACTCGAAGTCGAAGGACGAGAACACGACGCCGTCGGGCGTGGCCTCTATGCGCACACCGCTGAGGATGGGCATCGTGGGCCGCTGCGGCAGCAGCTTGACGGCGAACGACACAGCATCGCTGAAGACATCGCGGTTGATGACGAACTTCACGGGGCTCCCTCGTTCAAGCAGATCCTTCGCCGCTCGTGGCGTCGCAGGACGGTGCCGCGCCGAACAGCGTGCACGGCGGTGTCGATTCTGGCACAGCCTCGCGGTTCGCCGCCCGGGGCCCCGTCCGCCGGCTGAGCCACATGGTTGGTGACTCGCCGAATCCTCTTCTCACGAAACCTGTCATTCATAACCGCTGTGCAACCTGTGGAGGATGCAGCCGGTCGCGGTTCGGGTCATGGGAACTACAACGGTGGAAGATGTTGAGCTGCTGTTGACGATCTCGCCGGCTCCGTGGACGACGACGGATGTGTCATTCGGCGCCGCTCACAGGTCACGGCGCGTTCTCCACAGGTCTGCTCGATTCTCCACAGGTCGAATCACATGAACTGCACGTTGAGACTGCTGCGTCCTGCGGACCCGCGTCGAGCGAGGAATCGGGTGTGTCGAGGACGGGCGCGCGGTCGTCGAGCAGGGCCGCACACTCGTCGAGTTGCGGGCAGCGCGTGTGCGTATCGAGAAGAGGTGACGGCGGGGAGGATCAGCGCCGACGCCCGAGACGGGCGTCGGCGCTGGCGTCGCGGAAGAGGCCGGAAATGGCCTCTTCTTCAAGCTCCAGCGCGCTGTCGGATGCGAGCGGTGAGCTCGGTGACCTGGGTGTAGACCGAGCGGCGCTCCTGCATGAGCTTCTCGATCTTCTTGTTCGCGTACATCACGGTGGTGTGGTCGCGGTTGCCGAACAGCTGGCCGATCTTCGGCAGCGACATGCTCGTCATCTCGCGGCACAGATACATGGCGATCTGGCGTGCGAGCGCGATCGTCTGCGACCGCGAGGAGCCGTGCAGGTCGTCGACCGTGAGCTTGAAGTAGTTCGCGGTGTGGCTGATGATGTCGCTCGGCGAGACCGGTGCCTCCTCGTCGAAGGAGAAGAGGTCCTTGAGCACCGTCTGCGCCAGCTCCATCGTGACCGGCAGCCGGTTGAGGCTGGCGAACGCGGTGACGCGGATCAGCGTGCCCTCGAGCTCGCGGATGTTCGACTGCACCTTGTCGGCGATGACCGAGAGCACCTCGGCCGGGATCTGGATGCGCTCCGCCTCCGCCTTCTTGCGGAGGATCGCGATGCGCGTCTCGACGTCGGGCACCGTGACGTCAGTGATCAGTCCCCACTCGAAGCGGCTCACCATCCGCTCCTCGAAGCCCTGCAGGTGCTTCGGTGCCACGTCGGAGGTGATCACCACCTGCTTGTTGTGGTCGTGGAGCGTGTTGAAGGTGTGGAAGAACGCCTCCTGCGTCGACTCCTTGCCGCGCAGGAACTGGATGTCGTCGATGAGGAGCACGTCCACCTCGCGGTAGCGCTGCTGGAAAGACTGGTTCAGATTGTTGGCGATCGAGTTGATGAAGTCGTTCGTGAACTCTTCGCTCGAGACGTAGCGCACGCGGATGCCCGGGTACATGCCCTCGGCGTAGTGACCGATCGCGTGCAGCAGGTGCGTCTTGCCGAGGCCCGAGTCGCCGTAGATGAACAGCGGGTTGTATGCCTTGGCCGGAGTCTCGGCGACCGCGAGTGCAGCGGCATGCGCGAAGCGGTTCGAGCCGCCGATGACGAAGTTGTCGAACGTGTACTTGGGATTGAGCCGCGAGTCGACGCGCCGCTGGCTCGCCTCGCCTGCATCTCGCTCGTAGCTGGCGACGGGGGCCACCACCGGCTCCGCAGCAGGATCGTCGATGAGGTCCGGCAGCGGCTCCTCGCGCTCGAGATCGAGGTTCACGACGATCTTGAACTGCCCGATCTCCACAGCGTTCTCCACAAGCGCTTCCGTGACCGGGAGTCGCAGGCGCTGCTCGAGCATGTCGCGGGTCAGATCATTGGGAACGTCGAGGTAGAGCACCGATCCCATCACGCCCTGCGGCTCGACGAGGTCGAGAAAACCGCGCAATGACGGGGGAATTCGGCTGTCCTGCTCGAGGGTCGCCAGGACGTTGGACCAGAGCTGTCCGGTGCGTTCGTCCGGGGCCATCGGATGCGGTTCCTCTCCGCGACAGTCGTTTGACGGGGGTGATGTCCACACCATTATCCACAGGATCTGTGGATGAGAGGTCCGCCCTCGACGGTGCTCCCCTGGCACCAGCCGCGGCGCGGATTCATCGAGTCTGCACGCATAGTGCATCCGGTGCAAGTCCCGTCGGCACCGGCTCGGCGTGGCGCGAATCACAGCCCGCTCCCGTTGACCGCCACGGCTGGGTCGCGTATGGTTGTCAGGTTGCCGCGCCCGCAGTGCGGCACGTCGTCGAGCCCGTCGGCTCGCCACCATGACTTGCGGCGCGGACCAGCGCCGGACCACGGGAGAAACACCATGAGCAAGCGCACGTTCCAGCCGAACAACCGCCGTCGCAGCAAGAAGCACGGCTTCCGCCTCCGCATGCGTACGCGTGCCGGTCGTTCGATCCTCGCGGCACGCCGCCGCAAGGGTCGCAGCGAGCTCTCGGCTTGAGCTGACCGGCTCAGCCACGAGTGCTCGCGAAGGCGAACCGGATCGTGCGCGGCGCTGACTTCCGTCGCATCGTGCGCACCGGTCGTCGCGCAGGCGGCGAGCTCGCGGTCGTGCATCGCGCGAAACCCGAAGCGGCAGTAGCCCGCTTCGGGTTCATCGTGTCCAAGCAGGTCGGCAACGCGGTGGTCCGGAACCGGGTCCGTCGGCGGCTCAGCGAGATCGTCCGAGCCGAGCTCGGCACGATCGATACCGCTGACATCGTCATCCGGGCGCTGCCCGCCGCAGCCACTGCTGATTTCGCTACACTCAAGGCTGGCATCGCGCCGCTGCTGGTGCGTCGGTCATGAAGCTCATGCTGATTCCGCGCAACGTCTGCGTCGCGATCCTCGTCGCCTACCGAGCGGTGATCTCACCGCTCTATGGCGACGTCTGCCGCTACTACCCCAGCTGCTCCCGGTACGCCATGGAGGCGATCCAGCAGCACGGGGTGGTGCGCGGCATCTGGTTCGGAACCAGGCGCATACTCCGCTGCCACCCGTGGGCAGCTGGCGGAGTGGACGACATCCCAGAACCGCGACGGCGGTTCGAAACAACTCGGGCGGGGTTCGTGCTCGCCCGCAAGGAGCAGTGACAGCTTGGACATCTTCGCCCTGCTGATGTGGCCCATCAAGTGGGTCATCGAGGCGATCCTGGTCGGATTCCACTTCCTCATCACGTCGCTCGGCGGCGACCCCGGCTCGGGCCTGACCTGGGTGCTGTCGATCGTCGGGCTGGTGCTGGTGATCCGCAGCGCGATGATCCCGCTGACGGTGCGTCAGATCCTGTCGTCGCGCAAGTCCCTCGAGGTCCAGCCCGAGATCCAGCGGATCCAGAAGAAGTACAAGGGCAAGAAGGATCAGTTCTCGCGCGAGGCGATGCAGCGCGAGACGATGGAGGCGTACAAGAAGGCCGGCACCAACCCCTTCGCCTCGTGCCTCCCGCTGCTGGTGCAGATGCCGATCTTCCTCGGTCTCGTGCAGGTGCTGACCGACGCGAACCAGCAGAAGCCCGGTGTCGGGCTGCTGACGCTCGAACTGGCGGTGAAGTTCAGCGAGTCGACGCTGTTCGGCGTCGTGCCGCTGCACGAGACGATGCAGGGCGGCTTCGAGATCGGCAGCCTGCCCGTCATCATCACGGCGATCACGATGACGCTGATCATGTGCGCCACGCAGTTCTACACGCAGCTGCAGATCATGTCGAAGAACCAGACGCCGGCGATGAAGGAGTCGCCGATGTACAAGCAGCAGCGCATCCTGCTCTACATCATCCCGGTGTTCCTGCTCGTCTCGGCGTGGCTCTTCCCGCTCGGCACGATGTTCTACTGGCTCGTGTCGAACGTGTACACCGCAGTGCAGCAGCTCATCATCATCAACAACCTCCCCACGCCGGGCTCCGAGGCGGCGCTGGCCCGCGAGGCCCGGATGGCCCGCAAGCGGCAGCGCATGGGGCTGCCCGCGGTCGAGGGCGCTGACGACGAGGCCGCCGCGCAAGCGGAGATCGAGACGAAGACCCAGCGGCAGCAGCCGCGCTCGAAGAAGCCCAAGTCTGAGCGAGAGTGAGCAGCATGACCGAGCAGACCACGTCCATGCAGGATGAGCAGCCGGGCGCCGACGACGGCGACATCGCTGCCGATTACATCGAGGGGCTCCTCGACATCGCCGACCTCGATGGCGACATCGAGATCGAGCAGACGGATGCGCGCACCACGATCGTCGTCGGTGAGGCCGGCGACGACCTCGGCGGGCTCTCCAAGCCCGACGTGGTCTCGGCGCTTCAGGAGCTCGCGCGTCTCGCCGTGCAGCAGCAGACCGGTGAGTTCTCGCGCTTGGTGCTGGATGTCGCGGGTTCGCGCGACGCGCGCGCCGAAGAGCTCCAGGCGACTGTGGACCGTGCAGCCGCGTCGATCGCGGGGGGTGCTGCAAGCGTGCCGCTCGAGCCGATGTCGTCGTACGAGCGCAAGCTGGTGCACGACCTGATTCGCGAGCGTGGTCTGAACAGCGAATCCGAGGGTGAGGCGAAGGACCGCCACATCGTCGTGCTGCCGGCCTGACTTCATGACCCAGTCCACTCCCCCGGCGCTCGAGACCGAGCCGCTGGCGGCCGGCGAGCTGTTCGGTGAGCGGATCGAGCTCGCACGCTCGTTCGTCGCCTCGCTGGCCGAGCATGGAGAGACGCTCGGGCTCATCGGCCCCCGCGAACTGCCGCAGCTCTGGAGTCGACACATTCTCAATTCTGCGTTGCTGGCGCCGCTGCTCGGCGGTCGTGTCGGTGATGTGGGCAGCGGGGCCGGCCTGCCTGGTCTCGTGCTCGGCATCGCTCGCCCCGACGTCGAGTTCACGCTGATCGAGCCTATGGAACGACGCACGCAGTGGTTGCAGTCCGAGGTCGCTCGGATGGGACTGGCGAACGTATCGGTGCTGCGCGCTCGAGCCGAGGAGCTCCCCGGCACCGGACTCCTGCGCCCACTGGATCAAGTCACGGCGCGCGCTGTCTCGGCGCTGCGCACGCTCATCCCGCTGACCGCTCCCCTGGTGCGCAGCGGCGGCCAGTTGGTGCTCATGAAGGGTGCGCGCGCTGAGGATGAGCTGGCGGCTGCGCAGAAGGTCATCCGCAAGCACCGCCTGCACGATGTCGAGGTCCTGGAGCTGGGTGCGGAGCACGGCGTCGAGACGACACGTATCGTGAGGGCAGTCGTCGACCCGTAGGTCCGTTCGGCCCATCCGCGAGCATCCGCGGTGCTCACCCACGCTCGCGTCTGGAAATGCCTGCGCGGCCGTTTCACGTGGAACATCGGACGTCACGGACCGAGGCACGCTTGCCGTTGATCCCGCCCGCGCAGGACGGCATCGTCGGGCAGCGTCGCACTGAAGCGCTAGATGGCCCATGCGCGGGCTTTTTGTCGGAGGGCGCTTGAGCAGATGGTTTCACGTGAAACATGCGCACCGCCCTGCTCTCCGCGCTGGGCAACTCAGCTTCAAGCGGGGACCCACCTCTCTGTGCGAGAGCCAGCAGGAACGCGCGTTGGAAGCTCCGTTGTCGCCTGTCCGCCTTTCCCGCACAACGGGAGCCGCCGATCGCCGCGCGTTGCTGTCGCTGACACGACGAGGATCTAGCCCTGATTGAAGGGCTGCTGCAGCGAGGCTGGACGCCTTTGCCCGGTGAGAGCGCGCAAGAGCGAAGATCTCTGCCCAATTCGAATGGCGGGTGTCGCGGGAGGAGTCGACAGGCGCTGTGCTCAACTTCGGCTCTGGCACGTTTCACGTGAAACAAGGCGCTCGCGCTGGTGCGCGTGCTCGTGCCCGTGCGCAGCGCTCTGACTGAGTCCATGGTGCAGGCCATAGCGTTGTGAGGTCGTTGTGAGGCGCGACGGACAACTGTCGGTGCTGGTCGGACGCGGAACGCGCGACAGTCCGTCCAAGTAGATCCTTACCCCTGCTGCAACCGATGCTGGTTGCGGCTGTGTTGCTGACTCCGTGAAACGAAGGAGGAAACTGCGGCCTTGTGGTCGCAGGTGTTTCACGTGAAACATGTCGCGACGCCGGGGGCGTCGGCCGCAATGCGCGCCGCGTGGAGGTGGTGGGGCTCGTTGGAGAGTGAAGGGGCCTGGCTCCAGCAGGCCCGAAGTCGGGCACGGGGCCGCCTGGCTATGTCGGAGTTTGCTCGAGATCCCCGCTTCCTGCTCGCGATGGCTGGCATCCGAAAGCCCAGCGGCGGTGTTCGCGCGCCGCGGCGTGGACTGCTCGACCTGTGGACAACTGTGGATAACTAGCGCGCGCAGGCGGGCTGCGCCAGGTGCCTGCGCTGCACCGACAAGCCCAAGATCCGCGGAAACACTGGGCGTTTCCGCCCATCGCGTGAGGTTCAGGCTCCAGTTGAACTCTCGGGCGCTGTAACACCGTTCTCCACAGGGCTGTGGACAACCCCGAGGATTGTGTATTGCTCGTGTTCAAGAAATAGGTTGCCGCGTGGACTTTGCGATTGCGCCACGGGGGGCCAGACTAGGTGACCAGCACCATCACTGGACGTCATCATTGCGCTCGCATCGATGTTCCACGTGAAACATCGACGAGAAAGGCACGCGTGACCACGGGAAAGTTCGACACGACTCCGATCGCCCGGGAACTCGCGGCGATGGCCCGTCGGCGCCAGGCGCTATCTGCCCAGGAACTTCCTCTGCCGGCACGCACGCGCATCCTGACGGTGGTGAACCAGAAGGGCGGGGTCGGGAAGACCACCAGTGCGGTGAACCTCGCCGCTGCGCTCGCGCAGGGCGGCGCACGTGTGCTGGTGCTCGATCTCGATCCCCAGGGCAACGCATCGACCGCGCTGGGCATCGATCATCACGCTGACGTCATGAGCACGTACGACGTGCTCATCGATGGGGAACCGCTTTCCAGCGCGATTGCGATCAGCCCCCAGAACAGATTGCTCCAGGTCGTGCCGTCGACGATCCATCTGGCCGGCGCCGATCTCGAGCTGGCTGGCATGGAGCGACGCGAACATCGTCTGCGGGAGGCACTCGATGCGCACCTCTCATCACTGGACGAGCCTCCGCACTACGTCTTCATCGACTGCCCGCCGTCGCTCGGTCTGCTCACCATCAACGCGTTCACCGCCGCGACCGAGGTGCTGCTGCCGATCCAGTGCGAGTACTACGCACTCGAGGGCGTGTCGCAGCTGCTCGACACGATCAGCCGCATCCAGGCGCACCTCAATCCGAAGCTCACGGTCAGCACCGTGCTGCTCACGATGTTCGACGGCCGCACGCTGCTCTCGCGCCAGGTCGTCGACGAGGTGCGAGCGCACTTCCCGGAGCAGACGCTGGAAGCGGTCATCCCGCGCTCCGTGCGCGTCTCCGAAGCACCCGGCTACGGCCAGACGGTGATCGCCTACGACCCCAATTCCCCGGGAGCGCTCTCCTACCGAGAGGCCGCCGCGGAGATCGCACGCAGAGGAACGGCATGAGCAAGAAGGCAGGACTCGGGCGCGGTATCGGCGCACTGATCCCCACAGGACCGGCACCGACGGCGGAGGCCGCTCCCGATGCACCCGGCGAGGCGATCGCGGAGACGGCGTCGCCGTCGCGACGGCGTCGCCCGGCCAAGCCCGGCGCTCGGCCGGTCGACGTGTTCTTCTCGGGCGAGGACGACAGCCACGAGCTGCTCGAGGTCCCCGGAGCGACGCTCGTCGCGGTCGCGCCCGGTGCGATCCGGCCCAACGCCAGCCAGCCCCGCACGGTCTTCGACGAGGACGACCTGAGCGAGCTCGAGCATTCCATCCGCGAGTTCGGCGTGCTGCAGCCCATCGTCGTGCGCCCGGTCTCGCTCGGCGACGACGGCACCCAGTATGAGCTGATCATGGGGGAGCGGCGCTGGCGCGCGAGCCAGCGCGCCGGGCTCGAGACCATTCCCGCGATCGTCAAGGACACCCCTGACGACGCGATGCTGCGCGATGCGCTGCTCGAGAACCTGCATCGGGCGCAGTTGAACCCGCTCGAAGAGGCCTCCGCCTACCAGCAGCTCATGGAGGACTTCGCCATCACGCAGGACGAGCTGTCGAAGCGCATCGGCCGCAGTCGCCCGCAGATCTCGAACACGATCCGGCTGCTGAAGCTGCCCGAGTCGGTGCAGAGCCGCGTGGCGAGCGGTGTCCTCTCGGCCGGCCACGCGCGCGCCATCCTCTCGCTCACCGGTACTGACGCGCAGGAGCAGCTCGCCACGAAGATTGTCAATGAGGATCTCTCAGTACGTGCGGCGGAGGCCGCTGCCGGCCTGATCCAGACGCGCACGCCCCGCAAGGCCCCGACGAAGGGCGCGGTGCAGCACGGGCTCGACGAGATCGCCACGCGCCTGGAGGACCGCCTCGACACCCGCGTGCGCGTCTCGCTCGGACGCTCCAAGGGCCAGCTCACGATCGACTTCGCCACCGTTGCCGACCTCAACCGCATCCTTGGTGAGCTGGGGGAGCAGGGCTTCAGCGGCGAGTCGGGATCAGGCACCGACTGAGCCGAGCGCCGACCGACGCACCACACGAAGAAGGCCCGACTGGACGCATCCGGTCGGGCCTTCTTCTTCAACGCGGTCTCGATGCGACCGCTTCGCGGTCTGCTCGACGAGCGTGGGGGCTCAGAGGTAGGCGGCGAGCTCCTGCTCGATCGCCGGCTTGGGACGAGCGCCGATGAGCTCGTGCACGACCTCGCCGTTCTGGAAGACCTTCATGGCGGGGATCGAGGTGATGTTGTAGCGCATCGCCAGGTCGGGCTCCTGGTCGACGTTCACCTTGACCACGTCGAGCTTGTCGGTCTCGCTGTCGATCTGCTCGAGGATGGGGCTGACGGCGCGGCACGGGCCGCACCAGGCCGCCCAGAAGTCGACGACGACCGGCTTGTCGGCCTTCAGGACGTCCTGCTCGAACGATGCGGTGGTGACTTCCTTCACAGTGCTGCCTCCGTAGGTGTGGCGACGAGAGCCGGCGCGGGATGCGCGGCCAGGTGGTGCTGCGCGTCGAGTGCGGCGACCGTGCCGGACCCGGCGGCCGTGATGGCCTGACGATAGGTGGGGTCGATGACATCGCCGGCGGCGAAGACCCCCGACACCGAGGTGCGCGATGAGCGGCCCTCGACGGCGATCGTGCCCTCGCTGGTGAGCTCGAGCTTGCCGTGCACGAGATGCGTGCGCGGGTCGGAGCCGATGGCGACGAAGACACCGTCGATCGGCATCTCCCACGTGCTGCCGGAGACCGTGTCGCGGAGGGTGACGCCGGAGACCTGGTCGGTGCCGTTCACCTCGGTGCCGTTGATCTCCTCGATCACCGTGTTCGGCAGGAACTCGATCTTCTCGTCCTGACGGGCGCGCTCGAGCATGACCTCGCTCGCGCGGAAGTTCTCGGAGCGGTGCACGATGGTGACCTTGTCGGCGAACTTCGTCAGGAAGGTCGCCTCCTCCATGGCCGAGTCGCCGCCGCCGACGACGATCAGCTGCTTCTGCTTGAAGAAGAAGCCGTCGCACGTCGCGCACCACGACACGCCGTGACCCGACAGCGGCTCCTCGCCGGCGATGCCGAGCTTCCGGTAGGCCGAGCCGGTCGCGAAGATGACGGTGCGGGCCTCGAGCACCTCGTCGCCGACGTGCACGCGCTTGATCTCACCGTCGAGCTCGAGCTCGGTGGCATCCTGCATGCGCACGTCAGCACCGAACTTCTCGGCCTGCTGCTGCATGGCGAACATGAGGTCGGGGCCCTGCACGCCGTCGGGGAAGCCGGGGAAGTTCTCGACGTCGGTGGTGGTCATCAGGTCGCCGCCCATCTCGACGCTGGAGGCCAGCACGATCGGCTGCAGGTTGGCCCGCGCGGCGTAAATCGCGGCCGTGTAGCCGGCCGGGCCGGAGCCGATGATGATGACGTCGTGCACGAGGCCTCCTGGGTCGTGGGGATGCTTCTGGAACAACCGATTCTAGGTCGTGGGCATTCCCCGGGCCGTGGGCGCGCTGGCCGTCGGTGCGCCTGGCTCGGCAGCGCCTGTCGCGGGTGCACCGGGCGCGCGTCGCTCGGCCGCGAGGTCGTCGACGATCGTCAGGAGGTCGCCGGTCGCGGCGTCGACGACGATCAGACCGGCCGCCGGCCACTCGGGGGTGCGCCGCACGACGGGGCGCTGCACGCGGTCGCGGGCGCGCCGATCCCAGGAGTCGACCAGTCGCGCCGTGTCGGCGTCGACGATCAGCACCTCCGGGTGCGCGTGCGCGAGCGACGAGGAGGTCTCCGACGACCACCAGCCCTGCACCGCGAGCGGCCGCGGAGCCGGGGTGAGCGCGTGCTGCTTGCGCTCGCGCGTGAGGCTGCCGGCGATGATCGCGCCGACGCCGGCGAGCGCGCCGACGAGCAGCGGTGCGGCGATGCGGATGAGCGGACTCGCCATCTCTGCCTCCTGACGGTGCCAGCGTGGTGCGGGGACGCATCCGCCCCCGTCGGCCGCCATCGTAGACGCCGCAGTTGTGCGGCGGTCATGCAGCGGATGCGCGCCGCGGCTCAGACGGGATCGGTGCCGGTGGGCGCGTTCGGGCCCGGGAGGTTCGGGTCGCCGTCGGGATCGGCATCCTGCCCGCCGTTGCCGCGGCCGCCCCTGAACTTGCCGACCACGATGTCGACCGTGGCGCGGAAGTCGGGATTGCGGGTGAGGTAGAGCAGGCCGAAGTAGATGACGGCCATCACGACGCCGGCGGCGAGGCAGGTGGTGACGGCGCCGAGCACGTTCGTGGTGCCGAACCCGCTCGCCCGGTAGCCGCCCAGCACCCAGACGGTCACACCTCCCGCCGCAGCCGCCGGGAGGGCATATGCCAGGTACTGCACGTGCCGCAGGCCGATGAGCTTGAACCCGAAGGGACCGATCTTGCGGCGCACGAGGATGAGCCACACGGCGCAGGAGATGAGGTTGGCGGCCGAGACCGCGGCAGCCGTGCCCGCGATGATCCACACGGGAGGCAGCGTCGACGCGCCCCAGAGCAGCGCGAACGTGACGAACATGCCGAAGCAGGCATAGATGAACGGTGTGCGGGTGTCGCCGAGCGAGAAGAACACCCGCTGGATGACGTACTCGGCGCTGAAGGCGACCAAGCAGATCAGGAACGCCCAGATGACCCAGGCCATCGACAGCATCAGGTCGAACCTGGGCTCGAGGATGCGAGCGAACGGCACCGCGATGACGGCGAGCACGAATGCGGAGATCGTGGTGAGCATGCCGACGCCGCGCAGCGCAGCCGAGAGGTCCTGCCGGATGCCGGCGATGTTCTGCACGCTCGCGTGGCGCGACATGCTCGTGAAGTACGCGATCGCGATCGACACGGCGATGATCGAGTGGGGGAGCGAGAACACGTACCAGGAGTTCTGCATCGTGGCGATGTTCGCGACCTCGCCCATCGATGCGACGCGCGACTGCACGACGCCCTTGATCTGGCCGATGATGACGATGCCGAACAGCCACATCGCGGCGGTGCCCGTCGCCCTGAGGCCGACGCCTCGCCACCCGAAGTCGAGCCTGAACCTGAGACCCGTCTTGCGGAAGAACAGCACGAGAACGAGCGCCTGCACGGCGACGCCCGCGGTCGTGACTGCGCCGAGCAGCGTGATGCGATCGGCGTTCCAGACGGCGATGTCGTTGTTGATCGCCTCGCCGCCGAACAGCAGCATGAAGGCGCCGAGGCCCGCGATCGAGACGATGTTGTTGACGACCGGAGCCCAGGTGTAGGGGCCGAACTGCCCGCGGGCGTTGTAGATCTCGCCGAGCAGCGTGTAGATCGCGTAGAAGAGGATCTGCGGCATGCACCAGTAGGCGAGCGCGACCGCGAGAGCCATCTGCGCGTCGGTGAAGCCGACACCGCTCTCACCGGCGCTGACGGCGTAGACATCGACCAGGATGGGTGCCGCGATGGTCGCGACGATCGCGAGCAGCAGGAAGACCGTGCCGCCGAGCGTCAGGATCTTGGAGACGTAGGACTCGCCGCCGTCGGCGGCCTTCGACGCCTTGACGATCTGCGGCACGAGCACCGCGCTCATGACGCCGCCGGCGACCAGCGCGTAGACGTTGTTCGGCAGCTGGTTCGCGAGGCCGAAGGCCTCGGCGGCGTGCGAGCCGCCCTGGCCGATGGCCATGGCCAGCATCGCCATCTTCACGAAGCCGAGGATGCGCGAGACCATCGTCCCGGACGCGATGATCGCGCTCGCTCTGCCAGCGTTCACGCGGTCTCCTCGTCGGGTGTGCCGGGCTGATCCCTGGCAAGGTCGTCGATGTCGCCGCGCGCCTGCCCGCGGCGGCGCTTGAGCACCGAACGAAGGATGCCGAAGCCCAGCAGCAGGACGACGGCGATGCCGAGCGTCCAGGCGACGGCGACCTCGATGGTGGGCTGTGCGGTGACGTTCAGGTACTGGATCTGACCGAGCGGCACGCCGTCGGGGGTATGCAGCTGGGCGACGATCAGCAGCGAACCGGTGCCGACCACGTCGATGGGCACCTGCACCCGCTGCTGGCTCGTGGGCGCGACTGCCACCTCGATGCGCGACTCCGGGATGCTCACGAGGGCGTTCGTGGCCCGCACCGACAGCACGACGTTGGCCGGCACATCCAGCTCGTTCGTGATCGTGATCGGCAGCGGCACGCTCTCGCCGACCGCATGGATGTCGCTGCCGGCGACGAGCTGCACGGCGTTGCGCACCTCGCTCATCGTGCTCCCGAGCGCTTCGATCGCCAGTCGGTCGAGCTCGGTGACGTCGCTGCCGGCGTCCGGCAGGGCGGCGAGCACGGCCAGCCGCAGCTCCGCCAGCAGGGTGGCCGGTTCGTCGACGATCGAGGCGATGCGCGCGACCTCGGCCTCCTGCTCGAGCGCGGCGGTGACGAGGTCTGCGCCCGCATTGCGCTGCACGTCGTCGATCTGCCTGAGCGACGCCTCGCGCGCGGGCCTCTCGAGCGCAGCGTCGATGCCGGCGGTCTCGACGAACTGCGCCTCGGCGAGGTCGGCGAGCAGCGCGGCGGAGTCGCCGCGGCTGGATGCCGGCAGCACGGCTGCGAGCGTGCGGGGGTCGCTCGGGCGCTCGCGCGTGATGGCCGCCAGCAGCGCCACCGCTTCTGCCCGCAGATCGGCGGCGGTCTCGGGGTCGGCCCCTGCAGCAGCATGGATGAGCTGCTGCAGCTGGGCATCCGCGGCCAGCACCTCGACGCCGTCGATGCGCACGTGCGCGCTGGGCGTCGTGCCGCCGAGCTGCTCGTCGAGGATCGCGGTCGAGAGCACCACGGTGCCGGCGTCCGCGAGCGACTCGAGCTCGCCCTGCTGCAGGATCGCCTCGGTCGCGTCGATCACGGGCTCGCGCCTGCCGATCTCGCCGACGCCTGGGGGCAACGGGTCGTCGTCGGCGCGCGGGATGCCGAGCGGCTCGATCGGGTAGACACCGGCTCGCACCTGGGCGATCGGATCGGCGTTGCCGTAGAGCAGCGGGTAGGTGCCCGGGAGGTCGGCGCGATCGATCCAGGCGGTCGCGAGCTCGGGCGCCTCGTCGCCGAGCGCCTCGGCACTGGCGCCGAAGGCCGGGTCGACGCCGATGGTGGCGTTCGCGCCCATCGCAGCGTCGAGCGCCGTGCGCGCAGCGCCGCCGAGCGCAGTGGCGCCCTCGAGCTGCTCGGCGTCGAGCAGGCCGCTCTCATCGATGCGGGAATCGATCGGCGCCGCGAGCGCGAGCGTCGTGGGGCTGGCCTCGCCCGGCTCGTCGCGCACGATCATGGTGGTCACGCCTTCGAACTCGCCACCGGATGCGGCCACCCCGTACGGTCCCCACGAGCGCTCGTCCAGGCCGAGCGTCGCGGCGTCGATGGTCGTGCGCACGGTGACCCGATCGACCGCGGCGACCGCGGGCAGCTCGACCTCCGCGATCCTCGAGCTGGCCATGAACGCCTCGCCATCGAGCCAGCGGCTGAGGCTGTATCGGGTGCTGATCGGCAGCGAGGTCAGCAGCACGTCGACGGTGGTGGAGGCGGTCGGCTCGTTCGTCTGGTTGTCGATGGTGAGCTCGAGCTCGAGGCTCTCGCCGTCCTGCAGCAGCGGATCGACCGGCGCGATGATCAGCTGTGCCGGCTCGGCGGCCGGATCCTCCGGCGCGGCGGTCGCATCGGCGGCCGGGGTGCCGAGCAGCGGCGTCGCCACGAGGGCGGTCGCGAGCGCGACGACGGCGCACGCGGTCGCGCGCCGTCGCGCGAGGCGACCTGCCGACAGCATGGTGGCAAGTGTAGGCGCGCGCGGTGGCGCTCAAGAGCGGCGGCCATTTCTGGCCGCCGCCGCGCCCCCAGCGCCGAGGCCCGTCTCGGGCCTCGGTCGGGCCGACCCCGCGTGCGGCCCAAGACCTGCCAGAATGATCGGTCGTGACCGACATGGCTGCAGCGACCGCGCGATTGCACGCGCTCGTCGCCGCTGCGCCCACCCGGCAGCTCGCCGAGGCGTTCGCAGCCGCGGGCCACGAGCTCGCACTGGTCGGCGGCCCCGTGCGCGACGCGCTGCTCGACCGCCCGGTGACCGATCTCGACTTCGCCTCCAGCGCCACGCCCGAGGAGATCCTCGCCATCGTCGAGCCGCTCGCCGACGCCACCTGGGACGTCGGGCGCGAGTTCGGCACCATCGCCGCGCGAATCGGCGACGAGCAGGTCGAGATCACGACGTACCGGGCCGACACCTACGACGGCGTCTCCCGCAAGCCGCAGGTGGCCTTCGGCGACACCCTCGAGGGCGACCTCGTGCGCCGCGACTTCACCGTCAATGCGATGGCGCTGCGGCTCACGCCGCTGCGCGCCGAGCATGAGAGTGCGCAGACGGTGACGGATGCGTCGCCGCAGCTCGTCGACGTCGGCGGCGGCATCGAGCACCTGCTGTCGGGCGTCCTCGACACGCCCCAGGCGGCCGAGCAGTCCTTCGACGACGACCCGCTGCGCATGATGCGCGCGGCGCGCTTCTCGGCCCAGCTGGGCTTCGAGGTGGCCCCGCGGGTGGTGACCGCGATGACCGAGCTGGCCGAGCGCATCCGTGACATCTCCGCCGAGCGGGTGCGCGACGAGCTGACGAAGCTGCTGCTCACCAGCGGGCCCGTGGCGGGCATCCGTCTGCTGACCGACACCGGCATCCTCGACCGGGTGCTGCCGGAGGTGCCCGCGCTGCGCCTGGAGGCCGACGAGCACGCCCACCACAAGGACGTCTACGAGCACTCGCTGACGGTGCTGCAGCAGGGCATCGACCTCGAGCGCTCGCGCAACCCGGACGCGGCGCCCGACCTGGTCTCGCGGCTCGCGGGCCTGCTGCACGACATCGGCAAGCCCGCCACGCGACGCATCGAGGGGCGCACCGTCACCTTCCACCAGCACGACCTGGTGGGGGCGCGGCTGGCGAAGAAGCGGCTGAAGGAGCTGCGCTTCGACAACGACACGGTGAAGTCGGTCGCCCGGCTGGTCGAGCTGCACCTGCGCTTCTACGGCTACGGCGAGCAGGCATGGACCGACTCTGCCGTGCGGCGCTACGTGCGCGACGCCGGCCCGCTGCTCGAGCGCCTGCACATCCTGACCCGCTCGGACGTCACGACCCGCAACCGGCGCAAGGCCGAGCGGCTCGACTTCGCCTACGACGACCTCGAGCAGCGCATCGCCGAGCTGCGCGAGCAGGAGGAGATGGATGCGGTGCGTCCCGACCTCGACGGCGAGCAGATCATGGCGATCCTCGGCATCGCGCCCGGCCGCGCGGTGGGCGAGGCCTACCGGATGCTGCTCGAGCACCGCCTCGAGCACGGGCCGGCCGAGCCCGCGGAGGCGGAGCGCGTGCTGCGCGAGTGGTGGGCCGCGCGCGGCTGATGCGCCAGTGCTTGGGCGCGGCGACGCGCGTGCGCTACAGTTGACAGGTTGCGCTGGGCCATGCCCGCGCACCATGCATACCCTCCTGCTGCAGACCGTCTGCAGCCGTTCTAGTCCGAAGGAGGTGGGTGAAGCATGCAGGAATACGAACTGATGGTGATTCTCGACCCAGAGATCGACGAGCGCACTGTCGCTCCGTCGCTCGACAAGTTCCTCAACGTGATCCGCAACGATGGTGGCACGATCGAGAAGACCGACATCTGGGGCCGCCGTCGCCTGGCATACGAGATCGACAAGAAGACCGAGGGCATCTACGCCGTCGTGAACTTCACGGCCGACTCGAAGACCACCGACGAGCTCGACCGCCAGCTGGGTCTCTCCGAGGCCGTCATGCGCACGAAGGTGCTGCGCGCCGACGTGGCCGTCTCGCAGACGAGCGACTCGCGTCGTATCGCCGAGGCGAAGGCAGCCAAGGCTGCTGAGGCTCCCGCCGCCGAGACCGCGAAGCCCGTCACCGACGCGAAGCCGGCTCCGGCCGAGGCGAAGGCCGCTGCGACCGAGACCGAGACCGCTACCCCCGAGGCAGAGGCGACGTCGACCGAGGCAGAGGCCAAGTAGCAATGGCTGGCGAGACGATCATCACGGTGGTCGGCAACCTGACTGCCGACCCCGAGCTGCGCTACACGCAGAACGGGCTCGCGGTCGCGAACTTCACGATCGCCTCGACGCCGCGCACGTTCGACCGCCAGGCCAACGAGTGGAAGGACGGCGAAGCGCTGTTCCTCCGCGCGTCGGTGTGGCGCGAGTTCGCCGAGCACGTCTCGCAGAGCCTGCAGAAGGGCAGCCGCGTCATCGCGCAGGGCCGCCTCAAGCAGCGCTCCTTCGAGACGCAGCAGGGCGAGAAGCGCACGGTCATCGAGCTCGAGGTCGACGAGATCGGCCCCTCGCTCCGCTACGCAACCGCACAGGTCACCCGCACGACGGGCGGCGGCGCAGGCCGCAGCTCCGGTGGCGGCCAGGGCGGCAACCAGGGCGGCGGCGGCTTCGGCCAGCCGCAGCAGGTTGCCAACGAGCCGTGGGGCCAGCCGCAGTCGCAGCCGCAGCAGGGCGGCGACGTGTGGGGCGCTCCCGGCACCTCGTACAACGACGAGACGCCCTTCTAAGGCTGCTCGCTCACATCACAGTTTCCCGGGACGGCAGTCCCGAGCAAGAAAGAAGGACACATGGCTGGCAAGCCGCAGAACCGCAAGCCGCGGGGACCGAAGGGCGGAAAGCCCGTCGCTCCGGCGAAGGCGATCAGGGTCGGCGTCATCGACTGGAAGGACGTCGCGACGCTCAAGAAGTTCATCTCGGAGCGCGGCAAGATCCGCGCCCGTCGCATCACCGGCGTGTCGGTGCAGGAGCAGCGTCTGATCGCCAAGGCGATCAAGAACGCACGCGAGATGGCGCTCCTGCCCTACTCGGGCGCCGGACGCTGAGGGGGCTGACGCAATGGCAAAGGTCATTCTGACGAACGAGGTCTCCGGCCTCGGCTCCGCTGGTGACGTCGTCGAGGTCAAGAACGGCTTCGCGCGCAACTACCTCGTGCCCCAGGGCCTCGCGGTCGGCTGGACGCGCGGCGGCGAGAAGCAGGTCGACGCCATCAAGGCCGGCCGTGCGGCTCGCGAGCACGCCACGATCGAGGAGGCGCAGGATCTGCGCGCCCGTCTCGAGGCGAACCCCGTGACGCTGTCGGCCAAGGCCGGCGCCGAGGGCCGTCTCTTCGGCTCGATCCAGACGAAGGACATCGCTGAGGCCGTCGAGTCCGCCGGTCACGGCAGCCTCGACAAGCGCGTCATCGAGATCCCGACGCCGATCCGCTCGGTGGGCGACCACAAGGCTGTCGCGCGCCTGCGCGACGAGATCGTCGCCACGATCACCCTCAAGGTGGTCGCCGCGAAGTAGTTCGCGACGCACGAGTCGAGGGCCCGCATCCGTCATGGATGCGGGCCCTCTGCTCGTTCGGCAACGAGGGGCGGATGCGCGTCAAGCCGTCACGGGGGACGCCAACCTTCAACGTGCAGTTCACTCTTCTGTTTCCCCACCGTCTGTGGAATTGAAAACCCCCGGTCAGGGCGGGTTTACGGTCGTATGACGATTCTGATCCCACAGGTCTATGCACAGGCCATCGGCGCGTCGATGTCCGAATGCCACGGCGTTGTCCACAGTCCTCCACAGCCTTCTCCACAGGGCGATTCGACGCGCGCCTCGGCGCCTCCTAGCCTGTGCGAGGCTCCCTTCTCGATCGCGATGCGTGATCGCTGTGGGTGGAGTGCGGCATCGTCGAGTCGGAGGGAGCAGCGCTATGACAGACCTTGCGGAGATCGGCCTCGACCAGGGCCGCTACAGCGAGCGCACGCCCCCGTTCGACATGCTCGCCGAGCAGTCGGCGATCGGCGGCATGCTGCTGTCGAAGGACGCGGTGGCCGACTGCCTCGAGACCGTGCGCGGCCCGGACTTCTACCAGCCCAAGCACGAGATCATCTACGAGGCGATCCTCTCGCTCTACTCGCGCGGCGAGCCCACCGACGTCATCACCGTCTCGGACGAGCTGACGAAGACGGCGATGCTCTCGCGCGCCGGCGGTGTCGAGTACCTGCACTCGCTCACCTCGATGGTGCCGACCGCGGCCAACGCCGGCTTCTACGCCGAGATCGTCGCCGAGAAGGCCGTGCTGCGCCGCCTCGTCGAGGCCGGCACCCGCATCGTGCAGATGGGCTACGCCTCGGAGGGCGAGGTCACCGACCTCGTCAACAACGCCCAGGCCGAGATCTATTCGGTCATGGGCGAGGACCAGTCCGAGGACTACGTGCCGCTGAGCATCGCAGTCGAGATGGCCATCGAGGAGATCGAGGCGGCCAAGGGCCTCGACGGCGTCATGACCGGTGTGCCGACCGGCTTCCGCGAGCTCGACGAGCTGACCAACGGCTTGCACCCGGGGCAGCTGGTCGTCGTCGCCGCCCGACCGGGCCTCGGCAAGTCGACGCTCGCGATGGACCTCGTGCGCTCGGCGTCGATCAAGCACGACATGCCGTCGGCCTTCTTCTCGCTCGAGATGGGCCGCACCGAGATCGCCATGAAGCTGCTCTCGGCCGAGTCGAACATCCTGCTGCAGAAGCTGCGCAAGGGCGCCATCGAGGGCCGCGACTGGACGACGCTCGCGCAGGTGCGCGGCCGCATCAACGACGCGCCGCTCTACATCGACGACAGCCCGAACCTGACGCTGGTCGAGATCCGCGCGAAGTGCCGCAGGCTCAAGCAGCAGAATGGCCTCAAGATGGTGGTCGTCGACTACCTGCAGCTGATGACGAGCGGCAAGAAGGTCGAGTCGCGTCAGCAGGAGGTCTCGGAGTTCTCCCGCTCGCTCAAGCTGCTCGCCAAGGAGCTGCAGGTGCCGGTGATCGCCCTCTCGCAGCTGAACCGTGGACCCGAGCAGCGTGGCGACAAGAAGCCCGCCATCAGCGACCTGCGCGAGTCGGGATCGATCGAGCAGGACGCCGACATCGTGATGCTGCTGCACCGCGAGGATGCGTACGACCGTGACATCCGCCCCGGCGAGGCCGACATCATCGTCGCCAAGCACCGCGGCGGTCCCACGAAGACCATCCCGGTCGCCTTCCACGGGCACCTGGCACGCTTCGCCGACATCGCGCCCGGCATGGGCCCGAGCGATGGCGGCGGCATGCCCGGCGCACCCGCGATGCCGCCCGGCGGCACACCCTTCGGCGGCGCGCCCTACGGCCCGCCGCCGCCGGTCGAGGGCTGACGAGCCGTCAGTCGACGGCGACCACGCGCAGCGTGCAGGACCGCGCCGCCTCGCTCAGCATCGCGTCGACAGATTCCGGGCTGTAGGAGTACTTGCGTCGCAGCTCGTCATCGATGCGCTGCTGGATCTCGTCGTCGACGGGCACGTACTCGGTCGCGACCGACTCCCGCGGCAGCCCCAGCGCGGCGTCGCGGTCGCGCTCCGCGATCGATCCGTCGGCGAGGGCGAACGCGACCGGCCTGCCTGCTCGCACGTGGCGATACCACCAGGCATCCCGGCCGTTGACCGATCGCACGTAGGGCACGCCGTCGACGACCATCGACCAGATCGGCGTCGCTGTCGGGCGACCGTCGGCTCTCGTGGTCACCACGGCGACGACCTGCGTCTCATCCAGCACCTGCACGATCTCCGGGAAGCTCACACCTCGACGCTATCCCGATGCAGGCGAGCCATCCAGGGGCGAGCACGGTACGACACGACGGCGCCCCCGATCCGAAAGGGAACGGGGGCGCCGCGCTTGCTGCTGATCGTGCTCGTGACTACTCCTGCTGGCCGATCGCGAAGTCGACTCGCCCGTCAGGCTGTGCAGATGCGTCGAGCACCTTGTCGTCGAGGGCGATCGCTGCCTGCGGGTCGAGGAAGACCTTCGCTCCGGCCGACTCGACGACCTGGTCGTCGCCCTCGGGCTGGTCGGCCACGGCGACGTTGAGGCCGGAGCCCTCGAGGTCCTGGGAGATCCGGATGCCGCCGGTCTGCGGCGCCTGCGCGCCATCGACGATGCCGGTGATCACGGTCTGGGCGTTCTCGGTCAAGGTGAGCATGGCGCTCCTTCCGATCGGTGAGCCCGCCACGATGCCGTGCATGCCCGGGCCGCGCAACCCGCGTTCGCCGTCGGCGTTGCCACGGCGGCCGCGCGTGTCATCCTGCAGGGAATCGGCGCGGCACCCTGTCAGACTGGCCGCATGCCCATTGACCAAGAGGCGCGTGTCGCCGTCTACATCGACTTCGACAACATCCTCATCTCCCGCTATGACCAGATCCACGGTCGCGGCGCCTTCCACTCCGACAAGGTGCGCACGCTGCCCGCCGACGGCCGCGACTCCAAGGTGCGCACCCGCTTCCAGCAGGCGACCGTCGACCTCGGCGCCATCATCGACTACGCCTCCAGCTTCGGCTCGATCGTGCTCAGCCGCGCCTACGCCGACTGGTCGGTGCCGGCGCACGCCGCCTACCGCGACCAGCTGCTCGCCCGCGCCGTCGACCTGGTGCAGATGTTCCCGACCACCCGGTCGCTGAAGAACGGCGCAGACATCCGCCTCGCGATCGATGTCGTCGAGGACCTCTTCCGCCTCGAGGACATCACGCACGTCGTGATCGTCGCCGGCGACAGCGACTACATCGCGCTCGCCCAGCGCGCGAAGCGCCTCGGCAGCTACGTCGTCGGCATCGGCGTTGCCGGCAGCACCTCGAAGTCGCTGGCCGCGGCCTGCGACGAGTTCGCCGACTACGACGCGCTGCCCGGCATCGAGCCGGTGCAGATCGAGGAGCCCGAACTCGAGCCCCAGCCGGCAGCAGAGCCCACCGCTGCGAAGGGCAGCCGACGGGGCCGTGGCAAGGGCGCGAAGCAGGCGGACGCCGCAGCGGCCGCGTCGCCCACCGAGCCTGCGGCCGAGCCGGCCGCACCAGTGGCAGAGACCTCCACCGACGAGTCGCCCGCGCAGGCTCCGGCACGTCGCAGCCGCCGCGCCACGAGCGCATCGGTCGCCGCGGGTCAGGATGAAGTGGCGATGACGCCCGATCAGCGCGGGGAGGCAGCCACCGGCCTGCTCGAGCGCGCGCTGCGCATTCTCCATCAGAAGACCGACGACGAGTGGCTGCACGCCAACGTCGTGAAGGAGCAGATGAAGCGCATGGACCCGGTCTTCAACGAGAAGTCGCTGGGTCACAAGTCGTTCACCGACTTCATCACGGCCCGCGACAGCCTGGTCGACATGCGTGAAGAGGGTCAGGCGCGCCTGCTGCAGCTCAAGGACGCCTGACCGGAGCGCAGCCCGCCGACCACCACGGCCCGCGCGGCTGCGCACACCGACGTCGAAGCCCCCGCCGATATGAGCGGGGGCTTCGACGTGTGCCGCGTGGTGGTGGGTCAGGCGTTGGATGCCGCGGACTGCGCTGAGACCGGCGAGTCGGCGGTCGGTGCCGAGACCGGCGACTGCGCCGACGGCGCGCTGGGAGTCGACTGGGCCGACTGTGCGGACTGCGCGGACTGCGCCGACTGCGCCGACTGCGCGGACTGGGCCGACGGGGCCGTGTTCGCCGAGACGACCGACGCGTGGTCGTCGGTCGCGGTGATGGCCACGGTGCCGCGCTCGAGCAGATCGCCGCGGACCTGGCTCGACTCGACGACCGTGCCATCGGCGTCGCGCAGCTCGACGGCGTTCGCGATGCCCGCCGCGCTGGTGGCGATGGCGCCGAGGCCGAGGACGCTGAGACTGCCGACTGCGATCCACTTGTTCTTCACGGGGTTCCTCCTGATGCTGTGGCCCGGTGCTGCCGGGCTGGCTGCGTTGACACTCACTCTGCCGAGCGACGGTGAGGCGAGGAGGAGGAGAGTGTGAGAGCCCTCTCATGGGCGGCCGGGTGCACACTGTCTGCATGCCAGAGCTGCCGGAGGTGGAGGCGCTCGCCGCCGATCTGGGCGAGCGGCTCATGGGCCGCGCGATCCGACGGGTCGACGTGACGGAGATCGCCGCGCTCAAGACCTACGACCCATCCGTTGACGCCCTGCACGGCACGACCTTCACCGGCACCGGCCGGCGCGGCAAGCACCTGGTGCTGTCGGTCGACAGCGGCCTGCACCTCGTCATCCACCTCGCGCGCTCCGGCTGGATCCGCTGGCGCGAGGCGTCGCCGCGGCCGACGGCCGGTCGCGGCAGGGGACCGCTGGCAGCCAGAGTGATGCTCGAGCCTCCCGAGGCAGCCGAGCAGACCGGGGCCGAGCTGGGCGGCGACGGCTTCGACGTCACCGAGCAGGCGACGCACAAGCGGCTCGCGATCCATGTGGTGCAGCACCCCGACCGGGTCATGTCGATCGCGACGCTCGGACCGGAGCCGCTCGAGACGGGCTTCACCGAGGAGCGCTTCGCTGCCGTGCTCGCCCACGCCGGGCGCGCGCAGATCAAGGGCGTGCTGCGCGACCAGCGGCGCATCGCCGGCATCGGCAACGCCTACTCCGACGAGATCCTGCACGCGGCGAGGATGTCGCCGTTCCACCCGGCCTCGATGCCACCGGACGACGTGGCCCGGCTCTACGCGGCGCTGCGACAGGTGCTGACCGAGGCGGTGGAGCGTGCGATGGGCGTGCCGGCCGCGTCGCTGAAGGCCGAGAAGCGGCAGGGCATGCGCGTGCACGGCCGCAAGGGCGAGGCCTGCCCGGTGTGCGGCGACACCGTGCGGCAGGTGATCTACGCCGACTCCACCTTCGAGTACTGCGCCACCTGCCAGACCGGCGGCAAGCCGCTCGCCGACCGGGTGCTGTCGCGCCTGGGGGTGCGGCGCTGATCGCGCCGGCTCGCCCAGCGCCGCGGGCGACGACGGATGCGTCCAGCTGCGGTCGTGCGGCGCTCGGTCGTCAGTCCCGTCCCGGGATCCCGCCGGTGGCGATCGTCCACGGCTGCACGGTGAGCACCTCGACGCCCGGGGCCGAGTAGTAGGGGTCGTCCTCGAGCGCAGCCTCGACCACCGTCATGTCCTCGGTGGAGAACAGCAGCAGCGCGCCGGTCTGATCCTCGAACGGCCCGCCGGCCAGCAGCACGCCCTGCTCGTGCAGCGCGGCGGCCCGGTCTCGGTGCGCGGGGCGCAGCTCGAGGCGGGCCGGGTCGTCGGAGAAGGCGAGGATGACAGCGATCATGCCCTCAGCCTAGGCACTCCCGGGAGCGCGACGGGCGGATGCGCGACCACGGGTGGCAGCGCATCCGCCCGATGCGACGATGCGGGGCGTGCGGCCGCCTCAGGCCGCGACGAGCTCCTTCGCCGCTGCCGCGACCAGCCCGGTGACGCTCTCGCGCAGCTCGTCGATCGAGCGGCCGACGAACGCCTGGCCGTCGAGGAGGCGCTGCGACTCGTCGAAGTCGGCGCCTTCGAACGGCATGCGCACGCCGTCGCCCGTGCGCACGAGACCGATGTGGTCGAGCACCGCGTGCAGCTGCGCGGCGGCGGAGCGGCCCCCGGCCCAGCCGTAGGAGACGACGACGGCCGGCTTGCCGACCCATTCGCCCTTGAGGTAGTCGATGGCGTTCTTCAGCGCCGCCGGGTAGCCGGCGTTGTAGTCGGGGGTGACGAACACGACGCCGTCGAGGGCGACGATGCGCTCGGCCCAGGCGATCGAGTGCGGGTTGGTGCGCACGCCGGTGGCCGGCGTCATCGCCTCGTCGAGCAGCGGCAGGCCGATCTCCCGCAGGTCGAGCATGTCGGCGTCGGCGCCGGCGGCCTCGACGAGGGTTGCGATCTCGTCGGCGACGGTGCGGCCGACGCGCACGGGGCGGGTGCTGCCGACGATGATGCCGATTTGGGGGCGTGCGGACATGACGGTCTCCTGGCGTGTCTGTGGCTGGGTCGCGGCACGCGTCGTCGGGCACCAGAGATCAGACAACCAGATCGAACGCCCGGGCATTCCGGTTTCGAAGGAACGGGGCGGATGCCGCCGCCTGCCTACGCGAGGAAGGCGCGTGCGGCCGCGACCATCGCGGTGGTCGCGGTGTCGAGCGTCGGCTGCATGACCGGGATGAAGTCGGGGGCGTGGTTCGAGGGCACGTCGGCGTCGAAGGTGCCGCGCTCGCGGGCCTGCGCGACCAGCTCGGGGTCGAAGCCGCCGTACATCCAGAAGACGTACGGGGCGCCCCAGACGGCCGGCAGGTAGCTGAAGTCCTCCGAGCCCAGGTACTGCGGCGAGGGCACGTGGGCCGCGCCGAACGCGGCGTCGAACGCTGCGCCCACGGTCGCAGCCGCATCCGCGTCGTTGACCGTCAGCGGCGCCACGTCGCCCGTCTCGATCGTCGCCGGCGGCGCGCCCGCCACCTGGCACTCGCCCTGCACGATGCGCTCGATGGCCGCGATCATGCGCTCGCGCACGCGCGGCTCGAAGGTGCGGATGTTGATCTCGAAGCGCGCCGAGTCGGGGATGATGTTCTGCTTCATGCCCGCGTGGAAGGTGCCGATCGTCAGCACCGCGCGGTCGGAGGGCGCCACTTCGCGCGAGACGATGGTCTGCAGCCGCAGCACCATGCTGGCGGCCAGCACGATCGGGTCGATGGTCTTCTCAGGCTGCGAGCCGTGCCCGCCGCGGCCGTGCACCGTGACGATGAAGTGGTCGCTCGCGGCCATGATCGGGCCCGCGGTGGTCTGCACCTCGCCGGCGGCGCCGGGCATGACGTGCTGGCCGAGCGCGACGTCGATGCCGCCCGGCAGCAGCTCGCGCAGCGCATCCTGCATCCCGACGGCGCCCTGCATGACCTCCTCGGCGGGCTGGAAGACGGCGACGATCGTGCCCGACCAGTCGTCCTGCTCGGCGAGCATCGCCAGCGCGCCCTGCAGTCCGGCCATGTGGGTGTCGTGGCCGCACGCGTGCATGACGCCGCTCGCCCGGCCCTCGAAGTCGTCGGTCGCGGTCGAGCGGTAGGGGACGCGCTCGGCCTCGGTGACCGGCAGCGCATCCATGTCGGCGCGCAGCAGCACCGTCGGCCCCTCGCCCCGGCGCAGGATGCCGACGACGCCCGTGGCATCCCCGACCTGCTCGTGGGTCTCGAAGCCGCGCTCGCGCAGCAGCTCGGCCATGCGTGCCGCCGTGCGGTGCTCGCGATTCGAGAGCTCAGGGTTCGCGTGCAGGTCGCGGTAGAGGTCTTCGATGAACGGGCGGTGGGTCTCGAGCGTCATGCAGCCAGGCTACGCCGCGCGCGCCGGTACGATGGAGGGGAACCGTGAGGAGAGCCGTGACCGCCACGTCGAGCACCTCGCAGGGGCAGCAGCACTGGCACCTCCCTGCGATGCGAGCCGTCCCCGCGCTCGCGGTCGGCCTGCCGCTGCCGTTCATCCAGCTGCACGCGCCGGTCGTGGGCCTGGTCGCGCTCGCCGTGCTGCTGGCCGGCACCGCCGCCGCGCTGTGGATCGGCCGCGACCGCGTGCCGGAGGGTGCAGGCCGCTGGCCGCTGGTGGTCGCGATCTGGAGCGGCGTGGTCGCTGTGGTCGCCGCCGCGCTCGCGATCGCCGCCCCGACCGCTGCCGTGCTCGGCCTCACCGTCGCGCTCTGGGCAATCCCCACCGGCATCGTCGAGCTGCAGGGCTGGGTGCGGATGCGGTCGGTCACCGAGCCGCGCACGCACCAGCTGGCGCGCGACTGGCTCGCGGTCGGCGGGTTCACTATCCTCCTCGGCGTCGTGTTCGCCTTCCTGCGCGATCCTGTCAGCCTCGTCGGATTCCTCGGCGCCTACGCCGTCATCCTCGGCGTCTTCCATGCGGTCGCGGCCCTCTCTGCTCGCCCGGCACGCACCACCACGATCGAGCGGAGCGACGCATGAGCAACCAGAACCCATCCGGCAAGCCGACCCGGCGCCAGAAGCTGAAGCCCTTCGAGTACCTCGTCTTCGCGGCGGGCGTCGGCATCTTCATCGGCCTCATCGTGCTGATGACCGTGCGCGAGGTGGTGCTCGCGCTCATCTTCGGAGGCATCGGCTTCATCGCGGCGCTGCTGCTGGTCGCCACCCTCATGCTCACCATCAAGCCCAAGGGCCGCTCGTCGGCCGACCTCGACAAGCTCGACGGCTTCGAGCCGTGAGGCGCGCGCCGCTGCTGACTGCTGCGGCGCTGCTGCCGGTCGCGCTGCTGACCGGCTGCGGCTCGCTGACGCCGGCCGCGACGCCGCAGGGGGAGTCCGGCGCTGAGCAGCAGGCACCGGGGCAGCAGGCACCGGTCGGCCCGCACCTGGTCGCCGAGGGCCGCGTGTTCGATCCGGCCGCCGACGACGTCGATCCCGACGGCGACTGCGAGGGCGAGGCCGGTCGCACCGCCTACGAGGTCTTCGACCGGGCCGCGTGGCCGGCCCTCGACGTCACCGCAGGCGACGCCACCCTGACGTGCGGCAACGCATCCGGCGCCGGGTGGCGCCACATCGCCGATGGCCACACCGGCGACTTCGGCGAGCTCGCCGAGCTGGTGGACGCCGAGTGGGAGGACGTGGCGGTCTTCGCCATCGACCGCGCGCTCGAGCAGCCCACGCGGGTGGAGTCGTACCGCGACGACATCGTCAACTACGACGTGCTGGTCGAGTACGTCGACGGCGGCCAGGCCGAGCGCTCGTGGATGGTGACCGTCGGCGTCGGGCTCGGCAGCGGCCAGGTCATCACCTCGTTCCCCGACGAGCAGCACTGACGGCGCGCTGTTCGCGCGATCTCGAGTGCAGCACTGACGGCGCGCTGCTCGCGCGACGCTCGAGGTGGCGGCGCGCAGGCCGGGCGCGAGGTCTCGACCGCGCTCTGCCACCATGGGCGCATGCGCGATCTCGTGAGTGTCGACTGGCTGGCCGAGCACCTGCGCGAGGACGCCTTGGTGGTCGTCGATGCCTCGATGGCGCCGCCCGGCACGGACGATCCGCTGCCGACCGAGGGCATCCCCGGCGCCGTGCGCTTCGACATCGACGGCCGATTCTCGCGGCAGGATGCGGCGGATGGGCTGGGCCAGGTGGGCGTGCACGACATGCTCGCGCCGGCGGACTTCGAGCGCGAGCTGCGCGCGATCGGCCTCCGCGCGGGCGACCGGGTGGTCGCCACCGATGCGGCCGGCATCTACTCGAGCGCCCGCGCCTGGTGGATGCTGCGCGCCGCCGGCATCGACGCCGCGGTGCTCGACGGCGGCCTGCCCGCCTGGACCGAGGCGGGGCACCCGCTCGCCCCGGTTGCCGAGTCCACCGGCCGCACGGGGGACGTGACGGTGGTGTGGGATGCGTCGGCCATCGTCGATGCGGACGTCACGGCCGCGGCGCTCGCCTCGGGCCAGGCCGCGGTGCTCGACGCTCGCTCGCCGAGCCGCTACTCGGGTGCGGAGCCTGATCCCCGGGAGGGCGTGCGCGCGGGCCACATGCCCGGCGCCGTGTCGCTCCACTACGGCACGCTGGCGCCCGAGGGCCGGATGCTGCCGACCGAGGCGCTGGCGCAGCGGCTGCAGGAGGCGGCGGGGGAGCGACCGATCATCGCCAGCTGCGGCTCGGGCGTCACCGCCGCGGTGATCGCCCTCGCGGCGACGCTCGCCGGCCGGGAGGCGGCCGTCTACGACGGCTCGTGGTCGGAGTGGGGTCAGGAAGGCTCCGGCCGCCCGGTCGCCGAGGGTGACTGACGGTGGCTTCCGCACGCGTCGTTCTTTTGAATTATTCACGATAACTGCTATGGTGGAGGCATGACCGAGACCGATGTCGAGCTGCTGCGCGAGCGCGGCCTGCGCGTGACGCAGGGCCGCATCGCGGTGCTCGAGGTGCTCGAGCAGCTGCCGCACGCCGACGCCGAGCACGTGCACGCAGCGCTGATCGAGCGCGGCCACGACACCAGCGTGCAGTCGGTGCACAACGTGCTCGGCGACCTGACCGGCGCGGGCATCCTGCGCCGCTTCGAGCCCGAGCGCTCCGCCGCCCGCTACGAGCGCCGCATCGACGACAACCACCACCACGCGGTCTGCAGCAGCTGCGGGCGCGTCGAGGACGTCGACTGCGTCGTGGGCGAGGCGCCCTGCCTGCACGCGCAGGCGCCGGCCGGCTTCACCATCCAGGCGGCGAACGTCACGTTCGTCGGGCTCTGCGCCGAGTGCGCCGCAGCCGCAGCGGAGGCAGCCACCGCCACCGCAGGCGCCACCGCCTGACCCGCGGCACGTGCGCGCACCGCGCACGACCGCATCTTGCACGACCAGGGCGACGAAGCCCATCCGCCCCCGAACCCGCACCCGAGGGCCCGCGCGGCACCGCCGCGCCCGCACGCCACTGACCACACGAGCACACACACGAGACGAAGAGGACGAGGTTCATGACGACACCCACCACCAACGCCGTCGGCGCACCGATCGCCAGCGACGCCCACTCGCAGACCGTCGGACCGGACGGCGCCATCGCGCTGACCGACCACTACCTGGTCGAGAAGCTCGCCCACTTCAACCGCGAGCGCGTTCCGGAGCGCGTGGTGCACGCCAAGGGCGGCGGCGCCTTCGGCACCTTCGTGGCCACGCACGACGTGTCGCAGTACACGAGGGCGGCGCTCTTCCAGCAGGGCGTCGAGACCGACATGCTCGCGCGCTTCTCGACCGTCGCCGGCGAGCAGGGCAGCCCCGACACGTGGCGCGACCCGCGCGGCTTCGCGCTGAAGTTCTACACCAGCGAGGGCAACTACGACCTGGTCGGCAACAACACGCCCGTCTTCTTCATCCGCGACGGCATCAAGTTCCCCGACTTCATCCACTCGCAGAAGCGCCTGCCGGGCTCGAACCTGCGCGACAACGACATGCAGTGGGACTTCTGGACCAACTCGCCCGAGTCGGCGCACCAGGTGACGTGGCTGATGGGCGACCGCGGCCTGCCGAAGAGCTGGCGCTTCATGGACGGCTTCGGCTCCCACACCTACCAGTGGATCAACGCCGAAGGCGAGCGCTTCTGGGTGAAGTACCACTTCAAGAGCAACCAGGGCAACGACTACCTGCCGCAGGCCGAGGCCGACCAGCTCGCGGGCTCGGACGCCGACCACCACATCCGCGACCTCTACGAGGCGATCGAGCGCGAGGAGCACCCGAGCTGGTCGCTGCACGTGCAGGTCATGCCCTACGAGGATGCGAAGACCTACCGCTTCAACCCGTTCGACCTGACGAAGGTGTGGCCGCACGCCGACTACCCGCTCATCCCGGTCGGCACGATGACGCTCAACCGCAACCCCGAGAACTACTTCGCCGAGATCGAGCAGGCGGCGTTCTCGCCGGCCAACTTCGTGCCCGGCATCGCGGCCAGCCCCGACAAGATGCTGCAGGCGCGCATCTTCAGCTACGCCGACGCGCACCGCTACCGCATCGGCGTCAACCACACCGAGCTGCCCGTCAACCGCGCGCAGGCCGAGGTCAACAGCTACCACAAGGACGGCTCCATGCGGTACGGCTTCCGCCCGGCGTCGGCACCTGTCTACGCGCCGAACTCGTTCGGCGGACCGGCGGCGGATGCGGCTGCGGCCGGTGACGAGGCAGGGTGGCAGAACGACGGCGAGCTCGTGCGCGTCGCTCACACCCTGCACCCCGAGGACGACGACTTCGGCCAGCCCGGCACGCTCTACCGCGAGGTGTTCACCGACGCCGAGCGCGAGCGCATGATCGCGAACGTGACCGGCCACGTCGGCGCCACGCGCATCCCCGAGATCCGCGCCCGCGCCATCCAGTACTGGAAGAACGTCGACGCCGAGCTCGGCGCGCGCGTCGAGGCCGGCCTCGCGCCGATCGACGAGCCGCGCACCGTGCTCGCGGGCGAGCCGGTGCCCGAGCCCGTCGGCGCGAAGTAGCGCTCGCCGGCTTCGCCAGAGCGACCCGTTCCGGCCTCGCCGACCCGGTGCACCGGGTCGCGGCAGCCGGAACGGGTCGGCGAAGGAGCACGGCCCGCCGGGCCGCGGCACTGGCGTCGCAGGGGAGGCCCGACAGGGGCCTCCCCTCTCAAGCTCCAGGGCGCAGCAGCACCTTGACGGCTCGCCGCTCGTCCATCGCCGCGTAGGCCTCCGCGGCCTGCTCGAGCGGCAGCTCGAGGTCGAAGACGGCGGATGCGTCGAGCTCGCCCGCGAGCACGGCCGGCACCAGCTCCGGCAGGTAGCGCACCACCGGCGCCATCCCGCCGCGCAGCCCGATGTTGTTCCGGAACGCGGTGCTCCACGGCACCTCGGTGCCGTGCGGCACCCCCACGAAGCCGACCGTCGCTCCCGGGCGGGCGACGCGGAACGCGGTCAGCATCGACTCCTCGGTGCCCACGCACTCGAGCACCGCATCCGCCCCCACGCCGTCGGTCAGCGCGAGCACAGCCTCGACGGCGTCGTCGCCGCGCTCGGGCACGAGGTCGGTGGCGCCGAAGACCGTCGCGATGCGCTGCCGCTCGGGGTTGCGGCTGAGAGCGATGATGCGCTCAGCGCCCAGCCGCTGCGCCGACAGCACCCCGCACAGGCCCACGGCGCCGTCGCCGACGACCACGGCGGTCGAGCCGGGCGCGACGCCGGCCGAGACGGCCGCGTGGTAGCCGGTGGGCAGCACGTCGCTGAGCGCCAGCACCGCCGCGTGCCGCGCGGCGTCCGGTACCTCGTCGAGCACGAAGCAGGTGGCGTCGGCGTTCGTGACGCGCGTCAGCTCGGCCTGCCCGCTCGCGGTCATCGCCAGCTCGACGCAGCCCTGCGTCTGCCCGGCGAGGCAGTGCACACAGTGGCCGCAGCAGTGGTTGAAGGGCACGATGACGAAGTCGCCCTCGCGCACGCGTTCGACACTGGCGCCCACCGCCTCCACGACGCCGATCGCCTCGTGGCCGATGGTGCGGGGCGGGCTCGCGGGGTTCGCGCCGCGGTAGGGCCACAGATCGGAGCCGCAGACGCAGCCCGCGACGACGCGCACGATCGCGTCGGTGGGCCGTTCGATGGATGGGTCGGCCCAGGTCTCGACGCGGACGTCGCCGGGCGCGTGCAGGATGGTCGCTCGCATGGCTCCAGCGTGGCACGGCTCGGCAGCCCCGTCAGTGCAGGTTCGTCAGCGGGGGTTCGTCAGTGCAGTTTCGTCAGTGCAGGATCGGTCCCTGCCGGTCGAGCAGCGCCTCGATCGCAGCCAGTGCCGAGTGCAGCTCCAGCGCCTCGAGTGTCGGCGCAGCCTCGTCCGCGTGCCCCGGCAGATGCGCGAGCACCTCGTCGTACGCCGGCACGCCGAAGCGGGTCACCGCATCCGGGTACGGCGCCCAGTCGAAGGCGCGCGCCAGGTGCGCCGCCCCGTGCTTGGCCGTCAGCTGCACCAGCGTGCGCGGCCGCGAGCCGAGGCCGACGGCGCGGCGCTGGCGCAGCAGCAGCCCGGCGACCCCGCGGTCGGGCTCCCACAGCACCACGTCGGCGAGCGCCGTGACCATGATCGGCACCGCCGCGCCCTCGCCGATCATCTTGCCGAGCAGGTTGCCGACGCGCGCCTCGTAGGCGTGCGGGTCGATCAGCCGCACGAAGCCCTCGCCGAACGAGCCGTAGCCGTAGCGCTGCCAGAGCTCGACGATCTCCTCGGGCACGAGCCCCTCGTAGGCGTCGATCGTCGCCGCCTCCACCGGGGCGTGCGGCACGAAGTCGGGAATCTCGAGCACCCATCGACCGTAGCGACCGATGGACGCCGCGTGCCAGGTGCGGCCGCACCGGCCGCGGGAGCCGAGCTACGGCAGGCGGTCGACCAGCTGCGATGCCACGCCCGTGTACGTGCCGGGCGTGAGCCGGCGCAGGCGCTCCTTGGCCGCATCCGAGATGTCGAGCCCGTCGACGAAGGCGACGAGCTCCGCCTGGCCGACCTTCTGCCCGCGGGTGAGCTCCTTGAGCTGCGCGTAGGGGTCGGCGATCGACGAGCTGCCGACGAGCACCTCGGCGCGGATGACCGTCTGGATCGCCTCGGCCAGCACCTCCCAGTTGCCCTCCAGCGCGGCGTCGAGCGCGGCATCCGACACCGCGATCTCCGAGAGCCCGCGCGTCAGGTTGTCGAGCGCGAGCAGCGAGTGACCGAGGGCGACGCCGATGTTGCGCTGCGTCGACGAGTCGGTGAGGTCGCGCTGCAGGCGGCTGGTGACGAGCGTCGCCGAGAGCGACTCGAGCAGCGCAGAGGCGATCTCGAGGTTGGCCTCGGCGTTCTCGAAGCGGATCGGGTTGATCTTGTGCGGCATGGTCGACGAGCCGGTGGCGCCGGCGACCGGGATCTGCGTGAACGTGCCGAGCATGATGTACGTCCACACGTCGGTCGCAAGGTTGTGCAGGATGCGCCCGGCGTGCGAGATGGCGCCGAACAGCTCGGCCTGCCAGTCGTGCGACTCGATCTGCGTCGTGAGCGGGTTCCAGGTGAGACCCAAGTGCTCCACGAAGGCGGATGCGGTGGCCGGCCAGTCGGCGCCCGGCTCGGCCACGACGTGGGCCGAGAAGGTGCCGGTGGCGCCGGCGAACTTGCCGAGCACCTCGACATCGCCGATGCGCTTCGCCTGCCGCTCGAGCCGCCAGGCGACCACCGCGAGCTCCTTGCCGAGCGTCGTGGGGGTGGCGGGCTGGCCGTGCGTGAGCGAGAGCATCGGGCGGTCGCGCTGCTCGAGCGCCAGCGCGCGCAGCCGGTCGATGACGCCGCGGAAGGCAGGCATCCACACCTCGTCGACCGCCGACTTGATCGTGAGCGCGTAGGAGAGGTTGTTGATGTCCTCGCTCGTGCAGGCGATGTGCACCGCCTCGGCCAGGCGCGAGAGCCCCTGCTGCTCGAGCCGGTCGCGCACGAGGTACTCGACCGCCTTCACGTCGTGCCGGGTGACGGCCTCCTTCTCGGCGAGCCAGTCGATCTGCTCCTGGCCGAACCCTGCCGCCCACTGCCGCAGCGCATCCGCCTCACCGTCTTCGACCGGTGTCGCGCCGAACAGCCGGTGCTCGGCGACCCACAGCAGCCACTCCACCTCGACGTGCACGCGCGCGCGGTTGAGGCCGGCCTCCGAGAGGTGCTCGGCGAGGCCGGAGGTCTGCCGCTGGTAGCGGCCGTCGAGCGGCGAGAGGGGCTGGATGGGCAGAGGCATGGGGCTCCTTCAGGGGCGCATGGCGGGCTGGATCTGGCGGAACAGCCTGCCGACGGCGGTCTCGATCTGGTGCAGGACGGTGCCGAAGAACGCGTCCTCCGAGTAGTAGGGGTCCGGCACGTCCTGACCGGTGGCGTCGGGGTCGAACGAGAGCAGCAGCCGGATCTTCGAGTGCTGCTCGTCGGTGCGGGCGAGCGAGCGCAGCGCCCGCTCCTGGCCGCGGTCGAACGCGATCACGAGGTCGAACGAGTCGAGCCACTGCGCGCTGAACTGCTTGGCGCGGTGGGCGCTCGCCTCGTAGCCGGCGTCGGTGAGCGCGATGAGGGTGCGCGGGTCGGCGGTCTCGCCCACGTGGTACTCGCTGATGCCGGCGCTGGCGACCAGCAGCCGGTCGGCGACGCCGTGCTTCTTCGCGAGGTGCTCGAAGACCGCCTGGGCCATCGGGGAGCGGCAGATGTTGCCGGTGCAGACGAAGCAGACGCGGAAGCGCGTCGCATCGGCGAACTCCCGGTCGATGGTCACGACACCATTCTGGCGCACCGCCGCCGCGCACGCCGGTCGAGCCGCCTGGAGTGCCGCATCGAGTCCCGCTCTCCACAGCCCGCGCGTGCAGCAGCGCGGCGATGCGCGCTCCGGTGCCATCGTCCCCGCAGGAGGTGGACCATGACGATGACGGATGCGGCTGCCGCAGCCGCGCAGGCCGCCGCGGCTGCCGCGCAGCTCGAGGCGGCGCAGGCGGCGGCTCGGCGGGCGAGCGCGGTGGCGGAGGCGCACGATGCGATCCGTGCGGTGCAGCGGGCGGTGCGGGCGCTCGAGGACGCGGCAGAGCTGGTGGTGCTGCGCGGGCAGGAGGGCTGGCTCGGTCCGGCGCGCGACGCGTTCGACGCTCGCGGCGAGCGAGCGCGGTCGAGGGTGCTCGCCGAGGTCGACCAGCTGCGGCTGCTGGCCCTCGCCATCGAGGGGGCGCTGTGAGCGGGTTCAGCGGCGCTGGGGGCGCATTCGGCGCTGCGCAGGCGTGGGATCCGACGGCTACCGGTGCCGCGGTCGCGCGGCTGGGCGAGGCTCGCGAGGGGGCGAACCGTGCGGTGCTCGCCCTGCGCTCGGCACCCGATCTGGCGGTGGCACCGGCGCCCGGCGTGAGCCTGACGGGGCTCCGGGCCTGCGGCGCCGAGCTCGACGCGCGTGCGGCCGCCGCGCAGGCGCTGCAGCTCGAGCTCGAGGACCTGCAGCGCGACACGTGGCTCGCGGGCCGGTCGTATGAGTGGGCGTCGGATGCGGTGCGCGGCCTGATCGAGCAGGTGGCGGGCAGCGTCGCCTACGCGCTGGGCGCCGCGGTCCGCACCGCGGCGCTCGCGGCGGCCCCGTGGGCGGTGGCGATCGGACTGGTCGTGGTGCCGCTGGCGGCGAAGCTGCTGCTGATGCACCCGGAGCTGCTCGCGAGCCTCACCCAGCGCGCGGCGGCCGCGGGCACGAACCTCGGCCGCTTCCTGGAGGACACCTCTGCCTTCTGGGAGCGCACGGGCGAGGTGCTGATGGCGAACCCGGCGTTCACGGCCGCGCTCGCGCTCGCGATCGAGTCGAGTGACGAGGCGCTCGCGGGGCTGCTCGGCATCCCGCTCCCGCTGGCGAACAGCGTCGAGTCTCGGATCGGGGACGACGAGGTGCTGGGCCTGCTGGCGCTCTCGGCGGCGGGCGGCGCGGGGCTGCTGAGCGGCGGCGGCCGCGTGCAGGCGGTCTTCTCGCGGCCGGTGGCGCCTCCGAGCGAGCCGGTGACGGAGCCTGCGCAGGCGATGCGCATCATCCTCGAGCAGGACGAGCAGGTGACGATCGCCGAGTACGCGATGCCCGACGGCTCCACCCGCTACCAGGTGTTCGTGCGCGGCACTGAGACGGTCGCGCCCTCCGGCTCCTCCGGCCTCGACATGCGCGCGAACCTCGAGAACACCGGGGCGGCGGGCAGTCAGCTGCACGGCTCCGACGCCGCGGTCGCCGAGGCGATGCGGGAGGCGGGCATCGGGCCGGGCGACGCGGTCGACCTGTTCGGCTTCTCGCAGGGCGCCGGCGCGGTCGCGAACGTGGCGGCATCGGGCCAGTTCCGCGTCGAGAACGCGCTGCTGGTCGGAGGACCGGTCGGCGGCGCGGAGATCCCGCCGCAGACCGCGGTGCTCAGCATCGCCCACGAGGGCGACATCGTGCCGGCGCTCGACGGCTGGGCCGACGGCGAGGGCGTGCAGACGACCGTGATCGAGAGCGCCGGCGGCCACGGGAGCGGCCCGCTCGCACGGCATTCCGGAGAGGAGTACGTCGACACCCTCGATCGGCTCGACGACTTCGCGGGCGACGCCTGGCTGGCGCGCATCGAGGCGGCCACCGCCGGCGGGGAGCCGATATCCGGCGTCGGCGTGCACCTGCGGCGCCGCTAGGTCACGCAGGGCAAGACGGGACTTGCCTTGCGAGGCAAGGGGGGAGTGACTACGCTGATGAAGCCGCAGAAGACGAAGGATGTGACCAAGCACCTGCGGTCGCTCGGCTGGGTGCTCCTGCGGGACGCAAAGGGCAGCCACGAGATCTGGGGCCTGCCTGATGAGTCGGTCAAGCATCCGATTCCCGCCGGCCACAAGGAAGTATCCGGTGGGGTGCTCAGTCAGCTGAAGCGCAAGGGCGTCCCGATCCCGAGGGCCTGGCAGTAGGAGGGAGAGGCCATGATTGCCAAACGAACGCTGCGGGTGGACGCGCACCGCGAAGGCCGGTGGTGGGTGTTCGAGATGCCCGAGATCGAGGCCGGCGGCCAGGCCGCCTCGTTCGCTGAACTCGCACGGGAGGCCCAGGGCGCGGCTGCGGCCTACCTCGACGTCACCCCCGACTCCATCGACGTCGATGTGCACGTGCAGGGCCTCGACGACGCGCTCCGGACATGGGCGGACGGCGAGGCAGCCGAGGCTCGCGCCCGCGCGGCGCAAGCCGCAGCTGCAGCCCAGAAGCGCGACGCGATCGTCACGCTCACCCAGCGCTACGGGCTCAGCGCGATCGACGCCGGCAGGGTCGTCGGCATCAGCAAGCAGCGGGTCTACCAACTCATCGGCGCGAAGGGCAACCGGGAGCGTCGTTGACGACGCGCTTGCGCTCACCGCTCGCGCGGACGCCGCTTGCGCTCACCGCTCGCGCGGGCGCTCCTTGCCGAAGATCGGGCGCGTGAGGATCGTGATCAGCCAGGTGAGGAATGCGATGCAGACGGCGGCGAGCATGCCCCACCAGAAGCCGTCGACCCGGATGCCGTATCCGACCGCATCCGAGATCCAGTGCACGATCATGAGCAGGAAGGCGTTCACGAACAGCGCGACGATGCCGAGCGTGAGGATGTAGAGCGGGAACGCCACGACCCGGATGACGTTGCCGACCGTCGCGTTGACGAGCGCGAACACCAGCGCCACGCCCAGCGTCGTCACGGCGATCTGCCACCACTGCTCGCCGTAGGAGACGATGTGGATGCCGCCGACGAAGAGCGTGACGAGCCAGATCGCGATCGCAGTGAAGATCACCCGGAGCAGGAAGCGCATGCGCCGATTCTGGCACCCATATCCCCCAACAGAGGCGAGACTCGCAATAGCCTGAGGCCGTGACTGTGCGACTTCGACCCGAGATCGCTGCCGTGCCGCCGTACCAGCAGGGACGACCGGCGCCGCAGGGTGGCTTCAAGCTCTCCAGCAACGAGAACCCCTTCCCGCCGCTGCCCGCGGTGGTCGAGGCCGTGCAGGCGGAGGCCGAGCGGGTCAACCGCTACCCGCGGCCGGGTGCGCCGCAGCTCAAGGCGGCCCTCGCCGACGAGTTCGGGGTCGACACCGACCGCGTGCTGATCGGCGACGGCTCGGCCACGCTCATCCAGCAGCTCATCCACGCCGTCGCCGGCCCCGGGGACGAGGTGATCTACGCCTGGCGCTCCTTCGACGCCTACCCGCTGTTCGTCCGCACCGGCGGCGCGACGCCGATCGAGGTGCCCGTCGACGCCGCGCACGAGCACGACCTCGACGCGATGGCTGCCGCCATCACCGAGCGCACCCGCGCGGTCATCGTCTGCAGCCCCAACAACCCCACCGGCACGATCGTCGGCAAGGAGGAGCTGGACGCCTTCATCGCCCGTGTTCCCGCGGACGTCCTGATCATGCTCGATGAGGCATACATCGAGTTCGTGCGGGAGCCGACGGTCGATGGCATCGCGCTGCAGCGGCAGCACGACAACCTCGTCGTGCTGCGCACATTCTCCAAGGCGCATGGACTCGCGGGCCTCCGCGTCGGCTACGCGATCGGCCACCCGGCGATCCTCCGCGCCGCCGACCTGTGCGGGGTGCCGCTGTCGCAGACGGCACTGGCCTCCTCCGCCGCCATCGCGGCGCTCGAGAACGTCGGCGAGACCTTCGCGCGCATCGACGTGCTCGCCGATCAGCGGGACGCCCTCTGGCAGCGCCTCGTCGACGCCGGCGTGCCGGTGCCGAAGCCCCACGGCAACTTCTTCTGGATCCCCTCGCAGCCCGGCCAGGAGGAGCAGGTGCACGACATCCTGGAGGCCAACCGCATCGTCGCCAAGGTGTTCGCCGACGGCACCCGCGTCTCGGTGGGCGAGCCGGAGGCCGACGAGCACATCCTGGCTGCGGCGATCGCGATCCAGGCGATCCAGTGACGCCGCCCGCAGTGACGGGCACAGCAGCGGCGACCCAGCCCATCCGCCTCCTCGACGCAGAGGGGCGGCTGGTCGAGTCCGAGGCGAACGCGCCCTGGCACGAGCTCGCCGCACAGCTGTCGACCGAGGACCGGCTCGCGATGCACGGCGAGATGCTCCGCACCCGCCGCTTCGACATCGAGGCCGGCCACCTGCAGCGGCAGGGGAAGCTGGGCCTGTGGGTGCCGTCGATCGGCCAGGAGGGCGCGCAGGTCGGCGCCGTCTGGGCCGCCCGCGAGCAGGACACGCTCTTCCCCTCCTACCGCGAGCATCTGATCGCGCTGCATCGCGGCGCGACCATGGACCAGATCATCGACATCTTCCGCGGCGCCCGCCACGCCGGCTGGAACCCGCTCGAGACCCGCGGCATGCGCATCTACTCGCTCGTGATCGCCACCCACGCGCTGCACTCGACCGGCTACGCCATGGGCATCCGGCTCGACGGCAAGAGCGGCACGGGCGACGCGAGCACCGACGAGGCCGTGATGGCCTTCTACGGCGACGGCGCCGCCAGCCAGGGTGACGCGAGCGAGGGCCTCGTCTTCGCGGCCAGCTACGAGGCGCCGATCGTCTTCTTCGTGCAGAACAACAAGTGGGCGATCTCGGTGCCCTCCACGCGCCAGAGCCGCTTCCCGCTGCACGAGCGCGCCCGCGGCTTCGGCCTCGACGCCGCGCTCGTCGACGGCAACGACCCACTCGCATCCTTCGCGGTGACGAGGCGGATGCTCGACGCGGCCAGGCAGGGAGCCCCCGGCTACATCGAGGCAGACACGTACCGCATGGGGGCGCACACCACGAGCGACGACCCCACCCGCTACCGCACGAGCGAGGAGGAGGAGTCGTGGCGGCGCCGCGATCCCATCGCACGGCTCGCCGCGCACCTGCGCGAGCAGGGCGTCGCCGAGGCCGTGCTCGCCGAGCAGGACGTCGAAGCGACCGAGCTCGCGAGCGACCTGCGCCGCCGCACCCTCGAGGCGGCCACCGCCATCAGCGACGACATCTTCGACCACGTCTACAGCGACCCGCACCCGCTCGTGACCGAGCAGAAGCGGCAGCTGGCCGAGTTCGAGGCGAGCTTCGGAGGCGAGGCATGACCGACGCCGCACCCGAGGTGCCCGCGGCGCCGGCGCAGCCCGCCGCATCCGTCACCATGCCCATCGCGAAGGCGCTGGGCTCGGCGCTGCGCGAGGCGATGCGCGCCGACGAGAAGGTGCTGCTGATGGGCGAGGACATCGGCCCGCTGGGCGGCGTCTTCCGCATCACCGAGGGCCTGCACGCCGAGTTCGGCGGCGACCGCGTGCTCGACACCCCGCTGGCCGAGTCGGGCATCATCGGCACCGCCATCGGGCTGGCGATGCGCGGGTACCGGCCCGTGATCGAGATCCAGTTCGACGGTTTCGTCTACCCCGGCTTCGACCAGATCGTCTCGCAGCTGGCGAAGATGACCGCCCGGCACGGCGGCGCCGTGCGCATGCCGGTCGTGATCCGCATCCCCTACGGCGGCCACATCGGCGCCGTCGAGCACCACCAGGAGAGCCCGGAGGCCTACTTCGCCCACACCGCCGGTCTGCGGGTGGTCAGCCCCTCCACCGCGAACGACGCGCACTGGATGCTGCGGCAGGCGATCGCCTCCGACGACCCGGTGATCTTCCTCGAGCCCAAGGCCAAGTACTGGTCGAAGGGCGAGGTGCTGGCTGCGCCGGCCGCCGGCCTCGAGGGCGTGGGCGGGATGCACCGCGCCGTCGTCGCGCATCCGGGCACCGACGTCACGCTCATCGGGCACGGCGCCATGGTGCACGTGCTGCTGCAGGCCGCGCAGATCGCCGAGCGCGAGGGCACCTCGTGCGAGGTGATCGACCTGCGCTCGCTCTCGCCCATCGACTGGGAGCCGCTGGTCGAGTCGGCCCGCCGCACCGGCCGCGTGGTCGTCGCCCAGGAGGCGCCGGGGCACGTCTCGGTCGGCAGCGAGGTGGCCGCGACGATCGCCGAGCGCGCCTTCTACTCGCTCGAGGCGCCGGTGCTGCGGGTGTCGGGCTTCGACGCGCCGTTCCCCGCCGCCCAGCTCGAGGACATCTACCTGCCTGACGCCGACCGCGTGCTCGACGCGGTCGATCGCGCCATGGCCTACTGACGGAAGGACGCGCGATGCAGGAGTTCCGACTGCCCGATCCGGGCGAGGGCCTGACCGAGGCCGAGATCGTCGCCTGGCGCGTGCAGCCCGGCGACACCGTGCACGTCAACGACGTGCTGCTCGAGGTCGAGACGGCCAAGTCGCTCGTCGAGCTGCCCAGCCCCTTCGAGGGCACCGTCGAGGCGCTGCTGGTCGAGGAGGGGCAGACCGTCGAGGTCGGCTCGCCGATCATCCGCGTCACAGGCGGTGAGGCGGATGCCGTGGAGAGCAGCCCGAAGGAGGAGACCGAGCAGTCCCTCGAGCAGGAGGAGGGCGGCGGCGCCGTGCTCGTCGGCTACGGCGTGCGCGGAGGAGCCGAGACGCGGCGGCGGAAGCCGACGACGGTGCGGGACGCGCCGGCAGCAGAGCCAGCCCCGGCGCCCGCTGCCGACCCGGCACCCGCAGCGGCCACCGCCTCCGCCGGCCGAGCGCTCGCCAAGCCGCCGACCCGCAAGCTCGCGAAGGATCTCGGCGTCGATCTGCAGGCGCTCACCGGCACCGGCGGCGCCGGCGAGGTGACGCGCGAGGACGTCACACGTGCGGCGCAGGGCCCGCCGCAGGGGCACGGCAGGACGCGGGGCTCGCAGGCGCCGGCCCTGACGCAGCGGTCCGCGCACGCGGCGAAGGCCGAGCCGTGGACCGGCGGCCGCGAGGAGCGGATCCCGGTCAAGGGGGTGCGGAAGGCGATCGCGCAGGGCATGGCCGCGTCGGCCTTCACCGCACCGCACGCATCCGTCTTCGTCGACGTCGACGCGACTCGCACGATGGAGTTCGTCAAGCGCCTGAAGGCGTCGAGCGACTTCGAGGGCGTCAAGGTTTCGCCGCTGCTGATCGTCGCGAAGGCGGTGCTGTGGGCGATCGCGCGGTCGCCGCACATCAACTCGCGCTTCACCGACGACGAGCTGATCGTGCCCCGCTACGTGAACCTCGGCATCGCGGCCGCGACGCCGCGCGGGCTCATGGTGCCCAACATCAAGGACGCGCAGGAGCTCTCGCTGCGCGAGCTCGCGCGAGCGATCGAGGCGCTGACCGCGACGGCGCGGGAGGGTCGCACGGCGCCGGCGGACATGCAGCACGGCACCTTCACAATCACGAACATCGGCGTGTTCGGGATGGACACCGGCACGCCCATTCTGAACTCGGGCGAGGCGGGCATCCTCGCGTTCGGCTCGATCCGGCAGAAGCCGTGGGTGGTCGATGGCGAGGTGCGGCCGCGCTGGGTGACGACGGTGGGCGGCTCGTTCGACCACCGGGCGGTCGACGGCGACGTGATCAGCCGCTTCCTTGCCGACGTCGCCTCGATCCTGGAGGAGCCGGCGCTGCTGCTGGACTGATCTCAACGTGTCAGGTGCTCGTCCGGCGAGATAATCGCGCCGAAGCAGCACCTCGCACGTTGAGCGTGCGGGGCCTACTCGAACAGCGGCCCCGCCACCGGCCGCCACCAGTCGTCAGCGGGCGTGGCGGGCATCCGCCGCTTGTGGTCGGTGCGGTCGTAGCGGGCGATGATCTGCGTCGCGACCTCGTCGGCGACCGGCTCGCCGCGCAGGAACGCGTCGATCTGCTCGTACTCGAGCCCCAGCTCGGCCTCGTCGGTCTGGCCTGGCTTGCCGTCCAGCAGGTCGGCGGTCGGCGGCTTCTGCCACAGCCGCTCGGCGGCGCCGAGCTCGCGCAGCAGCTCCTTGCCCTGCCCCTTCGTCAGCCCCGCCAGCGGCAGCACATCGGCCCCGCCGTCGCCGTACTTCGTGTAGAAGCCGGTGATGCCCTCGGCGGCGTGATCGGTGCCGATGACGAGCAGCCCCAGCTGGCCGCCGATGGCGTACTGCGCCACCATCCGCGCCCGGGCCTTCACGTTGCCCTTGTGGTAGTCGCTCACCTCGCCGATCGCAGCCTCGACCGCGGCCTCGAGCGCGTCGACGCCGGGCTTGACGTCGACGGTCACCTCTCGGTCGGCACCGATGAAGTCGAGGGCGAGCTGCGCATCCGCCTCGTCCGCCTGCACGCCGTACGGCAGTCGCACCGCGACGAAGCTCGCCTCTCGCCCCTCCTCGCGCACCCGCTCGACCGCGAGCTGCGCGAGGCGCCCGGCGAGCGTCGAGTCCTGCCCGCCCGAGATGCCCAGCACGAAGCCCTTCGAGCCGGCGGCCCCGAGGTAGTCGACCAGGAAGCGGATGCGTCGCTCGAGCTCCGCGGGCGGGTCGATGTGCGGTCGTGCGTCGAGCGCCGCGATGATCGCCGACTGCCGGGTGCCGTTGGGGATGGTCGCCATGGCTGGAGCCTACGCGCGCTACCTGGTGCCCGGAGCGCAGGCCGAGATTGACAATCGTTCTCAACAAGCCGTAGCGTTCTTCTGCGCGGCAGGTCGTCGCGCTGGACAAGGACTCTCCATGCGGATCATGCCCGCTCTCGGCGCTCTCGGCGCCATCTCCCTCGCGCTGACCGGATGCGCCGGCACGGCCGGGGGGGCCGACCCGGCCGACGATCGGCTGCAGATCGTCGTCACCACGACGCAGCTCGCCGACGTCACGCGCGAGCTGGTCGGCGACGCGGCGGAGGTCACGAGCCTCCTGCGGCCGGGCGCCTCGGCGCACGCCTTCGACCCCGGGCCCACCGCGCTCACGGCGCTCGCGGACGCCGACCTGCTCGTCATCAGCGGCGCGGGGCTCGAGACCTGGCTCGACGGCACGGTCGAGGCATCCGGCTTCGACGGCACACTCGTCGACACCTCCGAGGGACTCGAGCTGATCGCCGCCGGCGACGACCCGCACGCGGGACACGACCACGGCGACGAGCACGATCACGAGCACGAGGGGGAGACGGCGGAAGAGCACGCCGAGCACGCGCACGAGCACGAGGGGGAGACCGCCGAGGAGCACGCCGAGCACGCAGACGGGGCCGAGCACGCCGAGGAGGGCCACGAGGGCCACGACCACGGCGAGTTCGACCCGCACGTGTGGACCGACCCCGCCAACGTGATCCTGCAGGCGCAGGCCATCGTCGACGCCGTGACCGCAGCCGACCCCGATGCCGACATCGACGCATCCGCCTCTGCCTACCTCGGGCAGCTGGCCGAGCTGGACGAGTGGATGCGCGGCTCGATCGACCGGGTCCCGGTGGCCGAGCGGCTGGTGGTCACCACCCACGACACCTTCGGCTACCTCGAGCGCGCCTTCGACGTGCAGGTGGTCGGCACGGTGCTGCCGAGCCTCGACGACAGCGCCGGCGCGAGCGCCGCGCACATCGACGAGCTGGTCGCCGAGATCCGCGCGACGGACACGCGGGTGGTCTTCAGCGAGAACGCCATCGACCCGCAGCTGGCGGCCACCATCGCGCGCGAGGCGGGCGTCGAGCTGCGACAGGGGGCGGATGCGCTGGCCGCCGACGCCCTGGGCGCGGCCGGGAGCGACACGGGCACCTACATCGACGCGCAGATCCACAACACCACCGCGATGGTCACCGCCTGGGGCGCAGAGCCGCTGCCGGTGCCAGAATCGCTGGCATGAGCGAGCAGCGCGACGCGGTCGTCGAGATCCAGGGCGGCGCGTTCGGCTACGGGGGCGCGCCGGTGCTGACCGGCGTCACGTTCGCGGTGCAGCCGGGAGAGGCGGTCGCGCTCATCGGCCCGAACGGCGCCGGCAAGTCGACGCTGCTGGCCGGCATCCTCGGGCTCGCGCAGCACCGGGCCGAGCGCTTCCGCGTGCCGACCGGCAAGGGCGAGATCGGCACGCTGTCGCAGTCGAGCGCCATCGACGCCGCGTTCCCGGTCACGCTCGAGCAGGTGGTCGCGATGGGCCGCACGCCCCGGCTCGGGCTGCGCTGGCCCGGCAGCGGCGACCGCGCCGTCGTCGCGGATGCGCTCGCGGCGGTCGGCCTCACCGAGCACCGCCGCACTCGCTTCGGCGACCTCTCCGGCGGCCAGCGCCAGCGCGGGCTGCTCGCCAGGGCGCTCGCGAGCGAGCCGCGCCTGCTGCTGCTCGACGAGCCCTTCAACGGGCTCGACCAGCCATCGCGCGATGCGCTCATCGAGACGATCCGCACGCTCAAGGCGCGCGGCGTCGCGCTGCTCATCACCACCCACGACCTCGAGCTCGCGCGCGCCGTCTGCGACCGCACGCTGCTCGTCAACCAGCGCCAGATCGCCTTCGACGACACCGACTGCGTGCTCACGCTCGAGCAGGTCGAGGCCGCCTTCGCCTCGCACGTGATGGAGATCGACGGCCACACGCTCGCCACCACCGAGCACCACGCCGCCGAGTTCCCGGAGCACCGGCACCCCTTCGGCGACGACCAGCTGGGCGAGCCGGCCGGCGAGCGCGACGAGGCCCGATGACCGCCGCCCTGCTCGGGCAGGCGCAACTGGTCGGGCACGCGCAGCTGGTCGACCCGTTCACCCCCTTCGCGGCGCCCTTCCTCGGCCGGCCGCTGCTGCTGCTGCTCGCGCTCGCGGTGGCCGCCGGCACGGTCGGCGTGCTCGTGCACCTGCGCAGGCTGGAGTTCTCGACCGACGGCCTCACGCACGCGGTCTTCCCGGGGCTCGCGATCGGCGCGGCGCTCGGCGGCACCGCCGGGCTGCTGCCGGGCGCGATCGGCGCGGCGCTCGCGGCCGCGGTGGTGCTCGCGCTCATCTCCCGCCGCGGGCAGCCGCGCGACACGGCCGTCGCGATCGTCCTGACCACCTTCTTCTCCTTCGGCGTCGTGCTCGTCTCGCTCTCCCGCGGCTCCGGCGGCAGCATCTCCGACTTCTTCTTCGGCCGCCTCCTCACCATCACCTGGGGCGACCTCGGGGTCGCGCTGACGCTCATCGCGATCGCGGTGGCACTCATCGTCGTCACTGCCCGGCAGCAGCTCTTCGCCGCCTTCGACGCCGCCGGCGCGCGCCGCGCGGGCCTGCCGGTGCTCGCCCTCGAGGTCGTCGGCACGGTCGCCATCGCGCTCGTCGTGGTCGCCGCATCCGCGTCGGTCGGCACGCTGCTGGCGCTGGCCGTGGTGATCGTGCCCGCCGCCGCCGCGCGCGCGCTCACCCGGTCGCTGCCGACGGCCATCGCCCTCTCGATCGCGTTCGGCGCCGTCACCGGCTGGATGGGCCTCTGGCTCGTGGTGCAGCTGGCGCAGTCGGGGGTGGATGCGGCCCCCGGCGCGACCGTGGCCCTCACGATGATCGCGGGGTACCTCGTGGCGCTCGGCGTCGGCGCGCTGCGCGGGCGACGGGCCGCCGGCACGGCCGCGATCGCGGTCGACGGAGGGGCGGCGCGCTGATGGGGCTGGACTTCACGGCGCTCGACTTCTTCCAGCTCGCGATGCTCGAGGTCGTCCTCGCCGGTGCGCTCGCCGGCGTGGTCGGCGTGCTGGTGGTGCTGCGCGAGCGCGCCTTCTTCACCATGTCGCTCACGCACGCGACCTTCCCGGGTGCCGTCGCGGCCGCCATCCTCGGCGTCTCCATCCCGCTCGGCGCCGCGATCGCCGCCGTCGCGCTCATCGGGGTGGCCGTCGGCATCGGCCGCATCCGCTCGCAGGGGCCGGCCGTCGCCTCCGGCGTCATGCTCACCGCCGGCTTCGCGCTCGGCGCCTTCCTGCAGTCGGTGACGCCGCTCGCGATCGACGTCGAGTCGTTCCTGGTCGGCCAGGTGCTGGCCGTCACCGGCAGCGACATCGCGCTCACGGCGCTCGTGCTCACCGCGGCGCTCGCGGTCTGGGCGCTCGCCGGCCGGCACCTCATCTTCTCCAGCGTCGACGAGGCGGGCTACCGACGGGCAGGGCTCGCGCCCTGGCTGCCGGAGACCCTCGCGCTCGCCGTCATCGCCGGCACCGTCGTGGCGATCATGCCGGTGGTCGGCGCCATCCTGGGCGTCGCACTGATCGTCGCGCCCGCCGCAGCCGCCCGCCTGCTGGTGCGCGACTGGCGGTGGATGCTCGTGCTCGCCCCCGCCATCGGGGTCGCCTCGGGCGTGCTCGGGCTCTGGGCCTCGCGCTGGCTCGACGTCGCCGCGGGCGGGGCGATCGCGCTGGTCGCCGCGGCCGCCTACGGCCTGGCCTGGCTGGTGGGCTCGCTCCGCGCGCGGCCGGCTGGCGCCGCGCGCGTCGCCAGCGCCGAGCAGCGCGATCCCGCCGCGCATGCGACGATCGAGAAGAGGCACCCATGACCGCAGACGACATCGCTCCCCGCCGCACCACCCGGCAGCGCGAAGCCGTGCGCGAAGCGCTCGGCGCCAGCGAGGAGTTCGTCTCGGCGCAGTCGCTGCACCAGTCGCTGCGCGCCGGCGGCTCGACCGTCGGGCTCGCGACCGTCTACCGGGCGCTCGCCGCGCTGGCCGAGGACGGGGAGGCGGATGCGCTGCAGTCCGGCGGCGAGGTGCTCTACCGCGCCTGCACCCCCACGCATCACCATCACCTCATCTGCCGCAGCTGCGGTCGCACGGTCGAGCTCGAGGCCGCCGCGGTCGAGCGCTGGGCCGGCCAGGTCGCCGCGGAGCACGGCTTCGTCGAGCTCGAGCACACCGTCGACATCTTCGGCCTGTGCGGCGAGTGCGCCGCCGAGCGCTGACTCTCCACAGCCGGTCGGCGCGTCCCCACCGGCATCCAGGTGCTCCTGTGAGACTGAGCCCACCCGATCCAGGAGGTCGTCCGTGACGAATCAGCCCCCCGCCTACGGCAGCCAGCCCGCCTCGAGCGTCCCCGGCACACGCGCCACTGCGCCGCGCCGCATCATGGGCATCCAGCCGGTGCTGTTCGTGGGCATGTGCCTGCTCGCGATCGTCACCCTCATCACCGTCGTGCTGATCTTCGTCGGCGACTTCGAGAGCCAGGCGCCGCGCGTGGTCTGGACGGTCGTCGTCTTCCTGGTCTTCACGGGGCTCCTGGCACTCGACCTGGTGCTCGCCCGCCGCTCGGCCACGCCGCTGGTGATCGGCGTCGCAGCGAACACCTACCTGCTGGCACTGCTGATGATCGCCATCTGGGTGCGCGACGGCCGCTCCGGCGGCGAGGTCGACGACTACGACTTCGGCTCGGGCTGGCTGTTCGCCGAGCTGCTCGGCATCGTGCTGCTGACCCTGCTGGTGGTGCGCGCCGCGGCCGCCGGCGCGTGGGGCCTCATCAACCTCGGCAAGCGATCCGGCACGCAGTTCGGCCGCGTGCTGGGCCTCGTCGCCGCCGGGCTGCTGGGGCTGGTCGGGGTGCTCCTGACGCTGCACTTCGCCATCGACGCCTTCGGCATCGAGGTGAGCGAGTGGTACTGGCGCTCGACCGTCGCCGCCATCGTCGTGACCGCGCTCGCCGCCTCGGTGACGGTGCTGCTGTTCTGGAACCGCCGCAACCTCGACTGGCAGGAGGCGGAGGCGCGCGGCGAGCACGTGCGCCGCCCGGTCGCAGCCGGCGCCGTGCCGCCGCCGTCCGAGCAGTGGCCCGCGCAGCACTGGCCGATGCAGGCGCAGGCCGCGCCCGCGGCGAATCCCGTGGATGCGCAGTGGCCCGTGGCGCCGGCATCGCCGCAGTCGCCAGCACCCCAGGCCCCCGCGCACCCGGGGCAGCCGCAGCCCGCCCCGAACGGCCTGCTCCCGTGGCCCACCCACCCCGACGGCACCCCGTACCCGATGGGCCCCGACGGCCAGCCCGTGTTCCCGCCCACCGGCCGCTGACGCATCCGTCATCACCTGCGGCGGTGCCTGTGCGGTACCGCGGCAGGATTCGGGATTGCCGAGCGGCATGGGCGTGCCGTACGATAGACCCTTGGTGCGGCTCCGGCCGCGCAGCACACGCCCCCTCCAACACCCGCAAGGGCTCGGTAGCGGCGTGAGCAGGCAAGTGATCTTGGGTGGGCTTCATGCCCACGGTACCCATTTGGAGGAACCATGGCAGCGGTATGCCAGGTGACCGGAGCCGTTCCCGGCTTCGGGCACAACATCTCGCACTCGCACCGGCGCACGAAGCGACGCTTCGACCCGAACGTGCAGCGCAAGACCTTTTTCGTCCCGTCGCTCCGACGCAACGTGACGCTCAACGTCTCGGCCAAGGGCATCAAGGTCATCGATGCACGTGGCATCGAGGCCGTCGTCCGTGACATGCAGGCTCGGGGGGTGAAGCTCTGATGGCGAAGAAGTCCCAGGACGTCCGTCCGATCATCAAGCTCCGCTCGACCGCCGGCACCGGCTACACCTACGTGACGAAGAAGAACCGTCGCAACAACCCTGACCGCCTTGTGCTGAAGAAGTACGACCCCGTCGTCCGCCAGCACGTCGAGTTCCGAGAGGAGCGATAATGGCCAAGAAGAGCATGATCGCCAAGAACGAGCAGCGGAAGGTCATCGTCGCCCGCTACGCCGAGCAGCGTCTCGCGCTGAAGAAGGCGCTCGTCAGCCCGAAGAGCACCGACGAGGAGCGCGAAGCCGCTCGTCTCGGCCTGCAGAAGCTGCCCCGCAACGCCTCGCCCGTGCGCGTGCGCAAGCGCGACGCCATCGACGGCCGCCCCCGCGGCCACGTCGGCGACTACGGCATCTCGCGTGTGCGCTTCCGCGACATGGCGCACCGTGGCGAGCTGCCCGGCGTGACCAAGTCGAGCTGGTAAGCACCCGCTGCACTCGAAGCCCCCGACCCCGTGGAATCCTCCACGGCGGCCGGGGGCTTCGTGGTCAGGTCCACGACGTTCGACCCACCCGGTCATCCCCGCCCAGCGGTGACGCCTGTGCGAGAGTTGCGGAATGAGCACCGTTCCCGTCTCGTTCGGCCTCGCCGGACTCCTCCTGCCGGCGATCTATCTGCTGCTGCTGATCGGCCTCGTCATCGCGATCGTGCTGGCCGTCCGGGCACTGCGCGGCATCGACCGCTCGCTCCGAGTGCTCGTCGAGCAAGGCGTGGCTCGCGGCGAGGGCCCCTTCGACGCGCCAACTCGGTAGCTATCGAGCGTCGGCAATCGCGGGCCGCGCCGGCTGCCGTCACACGCGGCGGATCGTCGCGTCGGGCGGCGAGACCTGCAGCCACCGCCAGCCGTAGGCGTCCAGGTCGAGCTCGAGCGTGCCGTCGATCGTCATCGACGAGTCGTCGAACCGGTCGATGAGCGTGACCGAGCCGGATTCGGCGCGCACCTCGAGCCGCACCGACTCCCGCCCGTCGCCGAGGTTGTGCAGCGCGAGCATCGCCCAGTCGTCTGCGCGGCACACGTGCGCGAGCACGGCCTTCTGCCGCACGCCGATGATCTCGAGCGCCGACCAGGCCAGCTCGGGCGCATCGTGGTACATCGTGGTGAGCCGCTGGATGTGCCGCCACAGCGACGCGGGGTCGCGGCGCTGATCGGCGACGTTCACCCGATCTGGCCCCCATTCGCCACCCGGCATCGGCCGCGGCCAGCGGCGCGGGGGTGCCGTCGAGAAGCCGCCTGACGCATCCGCCTCCCACTGCATCGGCGAGCGCACCGCGTAGCGGCCCTCGACCTCGAGCGCCTCGCCCATGCCGATCTCCTCGCCGTAGAACAGCACCGGCACGCCCGGCAGCGAGAACATCAGCGTGTAGACGAGCCGCACCGCGCGCGGGTCGCCGAGCATCGTCGGCAGCCGGCGCCGGATGCCGCGGCCGAACAGCCGCATTCCCTCCTCCGGCGCGAACGCCGCAAAGACCTCCTCGAGCTCCTCGGGGGCGAGCTTGTCGAGCGTGAGCTCGTCGTGGTTGCGGACGAAGTTCGCCCACTGCGCGGTCGGCGGCAGCTCGGGCCGCTCGCGCAGCGCAGCCGCGAGCGGGTGTGCGTCCCCGCGCGCGAGCGAGAGGAAGAGCTGCTGCATCGACACGAAGTCGAACTGCACCTGCAGCCCCTCCGCCCTGCCCTCGGCCTGGAACCAGCGCAGCTGCTGCTCGTGCGGCAGGTTCACCTCGCCCAGCAGTGCCGCCTCGCCGTTGCGGTGCGAGACGAACCGCTCGATCGCGCGCAGGTGGTCGTCGCCGTCGTAGGCGCTGCCGGTCGGCCCGGCCGCCTGCTGGTCGGCGCCGCTGAAGAGGAAGGGCACCGCGTCGACGCGGAAGCCCGAGACGCCGAGCTCGAGCCAGAGGCCGAGGTTGCGCTCGATCTGCTCCTGGACGGGCGGATGCTCGACGTTCAGATCGGGCTGATGACTGCGGAAGTGGTGCAGGTAGTACTGACCCGTGCGCTCGTCCTTGGTCCAGGTGGAGTCCTCGAGCCCGGGGAAGACCGGCGGATCCGGATTCGGCGGCGGCGCGTCGCGCCAGACGTACCAGTCGCGGTGCGGCGAGTCCTTCGAGGCGCGCGAGGCCTTGAACCACGGGTGCTCGGCGGAGGTGTGGTTCATGACGAAGTCGACGATCACGCGCATGCCGTTCGCCCGCGCGACCCGCACGAGCTCGACCAGGTCGCCGAGCGTGCCCAGGCGAGGGTCGACGGCGAAGAAGTCGGTGATGTCGTAGCCGTCGTCGCGGTCGGCGGTGGGGAAGAAGGGCATCAGCCACAGGCAGGTCACGCCGAGCTCGGTGAGGTAGCGGATGCGTGAGATCAGTCCCTGGATGTCGCCGTCGCCGTCGCCGTCGGAGTCCTGGAAGACCTGGATGTCGAGGCAGTAGTAGACGGCGTTCCGCCACCACAGGTCCGCCGACTCGATCGGCCGGGGGCTCATGCGGCCACCTCCGGCAGCACGTGCTCGCCGAAGGCGTCGATGAACGCCTGCTGCTGCTGGCCGACGTGATGCAGGTAGACGGCGTCGCAGCCGGCGCCGATGATCTCGGCGATCCGCGCCCGGTGCAGCGCGAGGTCGCTCGAGACGGTCACCGCCTTCCGGATCGCGGCCTCGTCGGGGCGACCGCTGCGCCGGTCGAACTCCGCAGGCATCGCGAGATCCCACGACTCCGGCTGCCCGATGGTGCCGTGCGCCCACTGGTCGAGCGCGATCGACACCGCCTCCTGCTCGTCCGGCGCCCACGAGAGATGCAGCTGCGCGTTGACCGGGCCACGTCCGCCGGCGTCGCGGTAGGCCGTGACGACCTCGCGCAGGGCCCGGGCCTCCCCCGCCACCGTGATCAGCCCATCCGCCCACTCGGCATGCGCGGCCGCCGAGGCGGGCGAGATGGCCGCGGCGATCAGCGGCGGCGGCTCGGCCGGCAGCGACCAGAGCCGGGCGCGATCGACCGTGACCTCGCCGTCGTGGCTGACCTCCTCGCCGGCGAGCAGCCTGCGCATGACGCTCGCGCTCTCGACCAGCCGCCGCTCGCGCACCGCCTTGTCGGGCCACGGCTCGCCGGTGACGTGCTCGTTCACGTTCTCGCCCGAGCCGAGCGCCGCCCAGAAGCGGCCCGGGAAGAGCTCGCCCAGCGTGCCGATCGCCTGCGCCACGACGGCCGGGTGGGCGCGCTGGCCGGGTGCCGTGACGACGCCGAACGGCAGCGAGGTGGTCGCCAGGGCCGCGCCGAGCCACGACCAGCTGTGGCCGCTGTGGCCCTGCCGCAGGCTCCACGGCGCGAGGTGGTCGGAGCACATCGCCGCCTGGAAGCCCGCGGCCTCCGCGTGGCGGACGTGCTGCAGCAGGGCGCTCGGCGCGAGCTGCTCGTGCGAGGCATGGAACCCGATGATCGCCATGCGGCCAACGCAAGCGCGGAAGCGGGCGCTCGTCAACCCCGCGCGGCTCACACGACGGCGGATGCCGCCAGTCGCGTCGTGTCCGGACGCTCGCCGGCGTGCACGGCGCGCCAGGCATCGCCGAGCCTGGTCATCGCCTCGTGCGTGACCTCCGGCTCCCAGCTGATCGGGATGCGCGTGAAGCGGTCGAGCACGCCGGAGGCGGCGAAGCGCGGCCCCGGCGGCAGCAGCAGGCCGCGATCGCGGGCGGCGAGCGAGAGCGCCGTCGACCAGGGACCGCCGAGATCCACCCAGGCGGCCAGCCCGCCGGGCACGCGCGGCATCGCGACCTCGGGCAGGTGGGCGGCGAGCCCGGCGGCCACGGCCGAGCGCCCGGTCGACAGGCGCTCGCGCGCCCGCTCGAGCAGCGCGTCCATATCGTCGAGCAGCTCGATCGCGATGCACTGCTCGAGCATCGCCGTGCCGAGGTCGATCGACGGCCGCGCCGCCAGCAGCCGTGCGGTCTGCTCGGCGCTCGAGGTGCGGATCCAGCCGATGCGCAGCCCGCCCCAGGCGATCTTCGACATCGACCCGATCAGGATCGCCGGGCCGTGCGCGGCGAACGGCCGCGGCGTCCAGCCGCGGTCGATGTCGAGCTCGGCGCAGGTCTCGTCGACGACCAGCAGGGTGCCGGTGGTGCGGGCGACGGCGGCGAGCCGGGCGCGCTCGAGCTCCGGCATGGTCGCGCCGGTGGGGTTGTGGAAGTCGGCGATCAGGTAGGCGAGCGCCGGCCGGTGCGCGCGCAGGGTGTCGATGAGGTGGGATGCGTCCCAGCCGCCGCCGGCCTGCTCACCGTCGGTGCCGGCCCGCCCGCCATCCGTGCCCGCCCCGTGCGCGGCGGGCGCCACGGGCGTCGGCAGCAGGCGGTGCCCGGTGCGCCGCAGCGCATCCATCGCGTGCGGGAACGACGGCTGCTCCACCAGCGCCGGCCTGCCGCGCTCGCCGAACGCCGCGAGCACCACCGTCAGCGCATGCATCGCGCCGCTGGTCACCACGATCTGCGACGGATCGGTCGGCAGGCCGCGCGCGGCGTACCGCTCGGCGATGCGCTCGCGCAGCTGCGGCAGCCCGTCGAGCGAGTAGCCGGGTGTGCCGAGCATTCCGGCGAGCCGGTCGAGCGCGCGCACTGTCGCGGCATGCAGGCCGGGCGCCGAGCCGACCGAGGCGATGGTGAAGTCGATGACGCCGGCGTCTGCGGCGATCGGTGGCTGGATGCGCTGGGCCGGCAGCGCGGCGCGGGTGCCGGAGCCGTGCGCGCGGGTGACGTAGCCCCGCGCCTCCAGCAGCTCGTAGGCGCGTGCGATGGTGGCGCGCGAACGGCCGAGCTCGGCTGCGAGCGAGCGTTCGCTCGGCAGCCGCTCGCCGGCGGTGATGCGGCCGTCGAGCAGCAGCATGCGGATGCGGTCGGCGAGCGACTGCGCGACGCCGCCGGTCGCGCGCCACTCGCCGAGCTGGGTGCCGAGCCGGGATGCCATGCGGCCATCCTGCCGCACAGTGGACTGCGATGCGCGAGCCACTTCCGGGGGAGTGGACCGCGTGCCCGCATGCGCGAGGCGGTGGAATGGACTCGTGCACCGCATCCGCCGCCTTCTCCTTCCGATCGACTCGCTCGGTCCGGCCGACACGATCGCGCGCGTCGTGCAGCTCATGGTGGGCCTCTTCCTCTACGGCATCTCGCTCGCGCTGCTGGTGCGTGCCACCCTCGGCGTCGGCCCCTGGGACGTGTTCTCGCTCGGCATCGCCAACCACCTGCCGATGAGCTACGGCACGGCGACCGTCGTGGTCTCGGGCATCGTGCTGCTGGTGTGGATCCCGCTGCGGCAGCGGCCGGGCATCGGCACGCTGCTCAACGCCGTGCTGGTCGGGCCGGCGGCCGATCTGGGGCTGTGGCTCATCCCGGCGCCGACGGAGCTGTGGGCGCAGGTGCTGATGCTGATCGGCAGCATCGTGCTGCTCTCGATCGCGACCGGCATCTACATCGCGCCGCAGCTCGGGCCGGGCCCGCGCGATGGCCTGATGACGGGACTGGTGCGCATCACCGGCTGGCGCATCTGGATCGTGCGCACGCTCATCGAGGGCACGGCGCTGCTGATCGGCTGGCTGCTGGGCGGCCCGGTGGGCGTCGGGACGGTCATCTTCGCCTTCGGCGTGGGCCCGCTGATCGGCGTCTTCCTGCCCTTCTTCGAGCGCCGCCGAGCCGCCACCGCATCGCGCCGCAGGGCCCGTCGGCTGGCCGCCTCGGCCGCCGCAGAACGCGCCTGAGAGGCGATCTGTCCCCCAATTTCGTTCGCGAACCGCGAAAACACGCGGAAATCGCGGCGTGTCGGAGTGTTTCTCCGCAGGAACGCGGGCCTCGCGGCTACGTTCGGGGGTGGTCGGAGCCCCGAAGGCCCCGGCGAATGCCCGCCCCAGGCGGGACGGACATGCCACGACCAGGAGGACACCATGGCTGAGACCATCAACAAGACCACCCTCGCATCGAAGATCGCTGCGTCGACCGACCTCTCGCAGGCGAAGGTCAGCGCCGTGCTCGACGCGCTCTTTGACGAGGTCTCGGCGGCCGTCAAGGCTGGCGACAAGGTCTCGATCCCCGGCTTCTTCAGCGCCGAGCGCACCGCGACCGCTGCCCGCACGGGCCGCAACCCGCAGACCGGTGCCGAGATCAAGATCGCTGCCGGTCACCGCGTCAAGCTGACCGCTGGCTCGAAGCTCAAGGCAGCCGTCAAGTAAGACCGCTCCACACAGCACTCGAGGGGCTCCGCCAGCATGGCGGGGCCCCTCGCGCGTTCCCGCACTCGTACAGTGGGCGCGACCGCCGTCCACACGTCTTGGTCCATGAAGCAGGAGGCCGCATGCAGCGAGGCACCGTGCCCGGCCGCCAGCGCTCGAAGCCGAAGCAGCGCTCGAAGCCGGTGCAGCGATCGAAGTCCGAGCAGCTGGTCGCCGCCGAGGCGCTCGCCGCGCGGCTCGATCGCCCGATGGGCTACCTGGGCGTGCTGTTCCTGTTCGTGGTGCTCGGCCAGCTGCTCGTCGACGACCCCGGCTGGGCGCGCCTGCTGGGCATCGTCGGCTGGGTGCTGTGGGCACTCTTCGTCGCCGAGTTCGTGCTGCGCGCCTGGGTGGCCGGGTTCCAGGCGTCGTTCTGGCGGCGCAACTGGTGGCAGCTGCTCTTCCTTGCCATCCCGTTCCTGCGGTTCGTGCGCGCGCTGCAGGCGGTGCGACTGCTGCGCGTGGCGCGGTTCGCCCGCGTCGGCGGCATCCTCTCCGCCGGCGTGCGAGGCACGCGCTCGGCCGGCCGGCTGCTCTCGAGCCGCATCGCCTGGCTCGCCGCGGTCACGCTCGTCGTCATCCTCGCCGCCGGGCAGCTGCTCTACGCGATGGAGTCGCACGACGACTTCACCACCGCGCTCTACGAGGCGGCGCTCGCGACCATCACCGGCTCCGGCATCACCGCTGAGGATCCCTTCGCCAAGCTCGTCCAGCTGGCGCTCGCCGTCTACTCGGTCGTCGTGTTCGCCGGGCTCGCCGGTGCCCTCGGCGCCTACTTCCTGCGCGCGCAGGACCCGGCCGTCGCGGGCGCGGAGGAGCCAGGCTGAGCGACTCGCTCGCCGCCGCGACGCATAGCAGCGGCGACTACCCTGTATCCGTGCAGCGCCTCCGTCTCCTCGCGCCGGCACTCGCGATCCTCGCGGGGCTGGCCGCAGCGTGGGCGGCGCTCGAGTTCGGCGGCGGCGCCGCCGCGCAGCCCATCGAGGACCCGGGCGCCGCGGTGCGCTACGGCGTGCCGATGGCCACCATGCTGCGCAACCTCGCGATCGCCGCGGCCTTCGGCGGGCTGGTGCTGGCCTGCTTCGCGCTGCGGCCCGGCAGCCGCGACTGGCACCGCACGCTCGACATCGCCGCGGCCGCCAGCGGCATCGCCGCCGTCGCGCAGGGCTTCGTCGCCTGGGGCGGCTTCCGCACCGTGGTCACGAACCCGGTCACAGCCACCAACGACTTCGGCCGGCTGCTGCAGCTGTTCTTCGTCGAGGTGGAGACCGGCCGCCTGATGCTCGCGACGCTGCTCTCGCTCGCCGTGCTGACGGTCGTGCTGCTGGTCGCGCGCGGCGCGGTCGCCGCCGGCTTCACGGTCGCGGCCTGGGCGGTGCCGTTCTGGTTCATCGCCTCCGGCGGGCACGCGGGCGGCACCGCCGGCCACGACGTCGCGGTCTCGGCGCTGCTGCTGCACCTGCTGTTCGTCTCCATCTGGCTCGGCGGCCTCTTCCACCTGGGCCTGCTCGCCTGGGGGCAGCGGGCTGCGGATCTGCCCCGTGCGGGCCAGCGCGGCGCGAGCGGCGCGCTGGCCGGCCGCGACGCATCCGCCCCGCTCGGCACCGACGTGCCGAACGCAGCCCTCGGCGACGTGCTGCTGCGCTACTCGAGCCTCGCCGCCGCCAGCTTCGGCGTCGTCGCCTTCAGCGGCATCGCCTCGTCGTGGGTGCGGATGGAGGGCGCGTGGTTCAGCGACTACGGCATCCTCTCGATCGCCAAGGCGGTGCTGCTCGTGGTGCTCGGCTGCTTCGGCGCCTGGCAGCGGATGCGTCTGCTGCGCCCCGCGAAGACGCTCGGCGAGCGGGTGGGCGGCACGGCGATCGCGATCATCCTGGCGCTCGAACTGGTGGTGATGGGCGTGACCGCCGGCGTCGCGGCCGGGCTCGCGCGCACCCCCACGCCCGTGCCGGAGACGCCGCCGGGCCTGGAGGCGACGCCCGCCGAGATCCTCACCGGCAAACTGCTGCCGCCGCCGTTCGACGCCGGGCGGCTGTTCACCGAGTGGTCGCTCGACCCGCTGTGGACGGTCATCTGCGCGCTGTTCCTGTTCTTCTACCTCGCCGGCGTGCGGCGGCTGGCGCAGCGCGGCGACCGCTGGCCGGTGCTGCGCACCCTCTCGTGGAGCGCGGGCGTGCTGCTGCTGTGGTGGTGCACCTCTGGCGCGCTGAACGTCTACGAGGAGTTCCAGTTCTCGCTGCACATGCTCGTGCACATGCTGCTGGGCATGGCCGTGCCGGTGCTGCTGGTGCCGGGCGCGCCGATCACGCTCGCGATGCGCGCGATCGCCAAGCGGAGCGACGGCACCCGCGGCGGCCGCGAGTGGATCCTCGCGATCGTGCATTCGAAGTACATGCAGGTGATCGGGCACCCGATCGTCTCCGCCGGCATCTTCGTGCTGAGCCTGTGGGTGTTCTACTACACGCCGATCTTCGAGTGGGCGATGAACGACCACCTCGGGCACGTCTGGATGGTGGTGCACTTCGTCGGTGCCGGCTACCTGTTCGTGCAGGCGATCATCGGCATCGACCCCGGCCCTGCCCGCCCGCCGTTCGCGCTGCGGCTGGTGCTGCTGATCGGCACGATGGTCTTCCACGCCTTCTTCGGCCTGACCCTGATGACCGGGGAGGCGCTGCTGCTGGCCGACTGGTTCGGCGCCATGGGCAACGGCATCGACGCGCTGCGGGATCAGCAGGAGGGCGGCGGCATCGCCTGGTCGATCGGCGAGATCCCGACGGTGATCCTGGCGATCATCACCTCGGTGCTGTGGGCGCGCAGCGACAAGAAGGAGCGCACCCGCATCGACCGCGCCGCCGATCGCGACGGCGACGCGCAGCGGCACGCCTACAACGACATGCTCGAGAAGATGGAGAACCGATGACGGATCAGCCGGCAGAGCCGCAGACGACGACCGTGCAGACGGATGCGGAGCAGCACCTTCCCGAGGAGCTCGCGGCTTTCGCGAATGGTCGCGCCGTGCGGCTGCGCATCGTGCGCCACGCGGAGACCGAGCACAACGTCAACCACGTGCTGCAGGGCGTCTCCGACTCGCCCATCACCGACAGCGGTCGTGAGCAGATCGCCGCGGTCGCCGAGCGCCTCGCGAGCGAGCGCTTCGACCTCGCCTTCAGCTCGGATCTGCAGCGCACCCGCACGACCGCGGAGGGCATCCTCGCCGCGCTCGACCCGCAGCCGCCGATCGAGTTCACGGCGCTGCTGCGCGAGTGGAACTTCGGCGACCACGAGGAGCGGCCCGCCGCCGACGTGTGGGGCGAGGTGATCGTCGAGCACGGCTTCGAGGTCGACCGCGAGCTGAGCGCTCTGCGCACGATCGGCGAGAAGGTCGGCTGGCGCGGGCTGTTCGACACCATCGCGAAGCTCGACCCGAGCGGCCAGGCCGAGCAGGCGCATGCGGTCGTCGTGCGCGCCGACGCCGCCCTCGAGCACGTCATCCGCGCCGCGGCCGCGGTGCCGGGTGACGGGCCGGTCGAGCTGCTGCTCGTCTCGCACGGCGGCTTCATCACGTCGCTCCTGCGGCAGCTGGTGCCGGAGGTCACGCCCGACGTGATCCTGCCCAACTGCTCGGTCACCACCGTCTCGCTGCCTGCCGGCACGCTCGTGTGGCAGCTCGACGCGATCGGCGAGGTCGCCGACGAGCGCTGAGCGCGTCCAGTCGGCGGCCACCGGCCTGTGAGAGCGTGAGGGCATGGCGACGATCCCCGAGCAGTACCGGTACCTCATCGATCAGCCGCTGTTCGCGCACCTCGCGACCGTGCGGCCAGACGGCACCCCGCAGGTGAACCCGATGTGGTTCGGCTTCGACGGCGAGCACATCCTCTTCACGCACACGAGCACGCGGCAGAAGTTCAAGAACCTGCAGGCGAACCCGGCGATGTCGGTCTCGATGACCGACCCCGAGAGGCCCTACCTGTACGTCGAGGTGCGCGGGCACCTGGCCGAGGTGGTCGACGACCCGACCGGCGCGTACTACGTCGAGCTGCAGCAGCGCTACGGCAGTACCTCGCCCACGCCGCCGCCGGATGCCGCCGACCGCGTCATCCTGAAGATGGCCGTCGACACGGTCTCCGGCCGCGTCGAGACGCCGAAGCACCTGCAGTAGCTGCTACTCGCGCGACGGCAGGTGCACCTCGATCTCGTACAGCTCGCGCGGGTCGGCCTCGTCGACGCGCTCGCCCGAGAGCCCGAGCTTCCGGTAGAACTCGGCCGCGACCTCGAGCGACTGCCACTCGAGCACCCGGATCGACGTCTGCTGCTGCGCCCAGGTCTGCACCGCGCGGAACAGCGCCGTGCCCGCCCCGCGGCCGCGCGCATCCGGCGACACCCACAGGTCGTGCATGCGCGCGATCGACCAGTCGCGCTGCGGCGCGGGGCCGTAGTCCTGCGCGGCGGCGTAGCCGAGCAGCTGCCCATCGGCCTCGGCGACGACGATGTGGTGCGCGTCGTTGACCACGAGCGAGTCGAGGCGCTCGCGGTAGCGGTCGACCTTCTCGTCCTCCTCGTCGGCGTGCCGATGGGCGGCGATCAGCTGCTGCAGCGGCGCCGCGTCAGCCGCGGTCGCGCGCCGGATGTGAATGTCGCCGTCGCCCATGCGGCCAGCGTAGCCGCCGATCGCCGGGCAGAGCGGTGCGGCTCAGGCGGCCGCGACGTGCTCGGCGCAGGCGGGCTCGCAGTCGCCGCACACCGGCACCTGCTTGCGACATGACCAGAGGCGGCAGTTGCCCATGCCGCCCGTCGGCGCACCGCACGCCGCGCACGAGCCGAGCACTGCCGCATCCGCCCCGAACCGCATGGTCTGGCGCTGGTCGAACACGTACAGCGAGCCCTCCCAGAGCCCCGAGTTGCCGAAGCTCTCGCCGTAGCGGACGATGCCGCCGTCGAGCTGGTAGACCTCCTGGAAGCCGCGCTTCGTCATCAGGCTCGAGAGCACCTCGCAGCGCACGCCGCCGGTGCAGTAGGTGACGACCGGCTTGTCCTTCAGGTGGTCGTAGGCGCCCGAGTCGAGCAGCCGGGCGAAGTCGCGGGTGGTGTCGACGTCCGGCACGATCGCGCCCTTGAACCGGCCCACCTCCGCCTCGAAGCGGTTGCGGCCGTCGAAGAAGACGACATCGTCGCGGCGCTCGACGAGGTCGTGCAGCTCGCCGGGCTTCAGGTGCTGCCCGCCGCCGACCACGCCCGACTCGTCGACCTCGAGCTCGTCCGGCGCGCCGAAGGTGACGATCTCGTCGCGCACCTTCACGCTCAGCCGCGGGAAGTCGCTGCCCGTGCCCGCCGACCACTTGATGTCCATCCCCCTGAACCCCGAGTACTCGCGCGTGGCGCGCGCGTAGCGACGCAGCGCATCCGTCTCCCCACCGACCGTGCCGTTGATGCCGTGCGGCGAGATGAGGATGCGCCCGGTGAGCCCGAGGCTCGTGCAGACGGCGCGCTGCCACAGCCGCACCGCCTCGGGGTCGGCGATGGGCGTGAAGCGGTAGTAGAGCAGCACCTTGTGCATTGTTCGATTCTCCCAAACGCGAGCGGATGCCGCGCGCACGTCGGGCAGGATGTGACCCGTGAACATGTGGTTGCAGTGGCTGCTGGCGATGACCGTGAAGAGCAAGGGGCGCCCGGCGCTCGGCATCGACGAGGTGGCGCGCACGCCCTTCATCGTGCTGCCGAGCGACATCGACCTGCTCGGGCACATGAACAACGGCCGCTACCTCTCGTACATGGACCTCGCGCGCGTCGACATGACCAACCGCACGGGCATGTCCGCAGTGCTCGACAAGGCCGGCATCTACGCGGTGGTGGGGCAGTCGACGATGGTCTACCGGCGCTCGCTCGATCTGTGGCAGCGGTTCGAGATCGAGACGGCCGTGCAGGGCGCCGACGAGCGCGCGATCTACCTGCAGCAGCGGTTCGTGGTCGACGGCGAGGTGCACGCGCGCGGCGTCGTGCAGGGCCGCTTCATCGAGAAGGGCGTCGGCACGGCGACCATCGCGCGCGTCACCGAGGTGCTCGAGGCCGCCGGGATCTCGGTCGTGATGCCGGAGCTCGACCAGCGGGTGCACGACTGGGCCGAGATGAACCGGCTGCCGTCGAACCGGCAGCCCGCGCCGTCGAGCTGGGCGGGGCGCACGCCGCGCTGACCTTGCTGATCGCGTCGCTCAACCGGCGTGAAGGTCGCACGACCGGATAGTTCGGTCGAGCACCATCCTGACCGGTTGACGGGCAGGCGCGTCAGGGAAGTGACGCGGCGAGCAGCTCGAGCGCCGCGTGCGCCGCGTTGTGGCCGCCGATGCCGGAGACCGCGCCTCCGCGGCGCGCGCCGGAGCCCGCCATCAGGATGCGCTCGTGCGGCGTCTCGACGCCCCACGCCTCGGCCGGCCCGGTCGGCTCCGACTCCAGCCACGGCCACGACAGCGGCCCGTGGAAGATGTTGCCGCCCGGCATCGCCAGCGCCGCCTCGATGTCGAGGGTGGTCTTCGTCTCGATGGCCGGCGCGGCGGTGCCGTCCGGCCCCGTGCCCTGCAGCAGCAGCGGTTCGATCGGCTCGGCGAGCACCGAGTCGAGCGAGACCAGCACGGCGCGCTCGAGCTCGCCGCGCATCCGCTCGTTGTTGTCGTCGTTCAGCAGCCGGTCGGGCACGTGCAGCCCGAAGACGGTGAGGGTGTGGGCGCCGGATGCGCGCAGCTCGTCACCGAGGATCGTCGGGTCGGTGAGGGAGTGGCAGTAGATCTCGCACGGCAGCGGCTCTGGCACGCGGCCGGCGCTCGCGGCGGCGTGCGCGGCGCCGAGCTGCGCGTAGGTCTCGTTGATGTGGAAGGTGCCGCCGAAGGCCGCCTCGGGGGAGACCGACCGGTCGCGCAGCCGCGGCAGCCGGCGCAGCAGCATGTTGACCTTGACCTGCGCGCCCTCGGGCCGCGGCCAGGCGGCGTGCGCCGCACTCGTCGCGGCATCGCCGGCCGCGCCATCCGCTTCTGTTCCCAGCAGCCCGGCGAGCACGTGCGGCGCGACCGCCGAGAGCACCAGGTCGAACTGCGCCGTCAGCTCGGTGCCGCTGCGCGCGCCCGCGGAGCCGACCAGGCTCCCGCCGAACCGCTCCTCCCACGTCACCTCGCCGTCGGGCGTGACACTCGTGACCGTCACGCCCGTCAGGATGGTCGCGCCGGCCGCCCGTGCCGCCGCCTCGAGCCCGCCTGAGACCCGCCCCATGCCGCCGATCGGCACGTCCCAGTCGCCGGTGCCGCCGCCGATCACGTGGTACAGCAGGCAGCGGTTCTGCTCGAGCCCGGGGTCGTCGAGCGCCGCGAAGGTGCCGATCAGCGCATCTGTCGCGATCACGCCGCGCACGAGGTCGTCCGCGACCGCGCGCTCGATCGCGTCGGCGATGGGCGCGTCGACGATCTCGGACCAGGCGGATGCGTCGCCCGCGGCCGCGCGCGCGGCATCCCGGGTGGGCAGGGGCTCGGTGAGCGTCGGGAACAGGGCCGCGGCCAACCGGGTGGTGCGGTCATAGAAGCGGCCGAACCCATCCGCATCGCCCGCGGCGCCGATGGCGGCGAAGGAGGCGCGCGTGGCGGCCTCGTCGCCGGCGTCGATCAGCAGCCCGCGGTCGGCGCCCGCCGGGTGGCCGTGGGGCACCGGGGTGTAGGAGGAGTAGCGGCGCCGCGCGAGGCGCACATCGAGCCCCAGGTCGCGGATGATCTGCTCGGGCAGCAGGCTCACCAGGTAGCTGTAGCGCGACAGGCGCGCGTCGAGGCCGGCGAAGCCGCTGGTGGAGACGGCGGCCCCGCCGACGTGCGGCAGGCGCTCGAGCACCGTCACCTCGACGCCTGCGCGGGCGAGGTAGGCGGCGGCGGTGAGGGCGTTGTGGCCTCCGCCGATGATGGCGACGCTGGGCTTGCCTGCGAGCATGCGGATCCTCCTCGTTGAGTGGCCGTTCCTGGGCCTGCAACCGTGCGGGGACGGCTTCATGGCCTGCACGCATACGATATGCGGCATGACCGAGCAGCCCAGGGACGAAGACTTCGACGCCCTGATCGCCGAGGGGATCCAGCAGGCCGAGCGCGAGCGGCCATCGGGTGCGCCGGACGCCGAGCGACCCGCGGGCAGCGACGAGGACATCCAGCAGCTGGGTCTCGACGACCCGTTGGAGGTGGTCGACGAGCAGGATGCCGACGAGCAGGACGAGGACTCGGCGGTCGCCGACGGGACCGATGCCGGCGGGCCGCTGGCGACGCTCGACACCGGGCCCGCGTTCGAGATCGACGACGCGACCTGGGCGGCGGCGGTCGCCCCCTACGAGCCGGTCGAGGTGCCGGGCGTCGCGCGATCGGCCGCCGAGGCGCCGACTTCGGGCTGGTCGCTCTCAGCCGAGATCGTCGACGTGCCGACGGTGCAGATGGATGCGCTGGAGCTGCAGGAAGAGCTGCGGGCGGCGTCGCTCACGCCCGTCCCTGCGGCGGCGCAGGTGCCGGAGGAGACGGCGCCCGGCGAGGAGCCGGCCGCCGATCCCGCGGCCGTCCAGGAGCCGGCGCCCACCCACGAGTCGGCGGCTGCCCACGGTGCAGTGCCTGCCCGGGACGCGAGGCCGGCCGAAGACCCGGCGCCTGCCGCGGGCAACGACTTCGACGCAGACGCCCGACTGTTCTCCGCGGTTCCTGCAGCGCCGACGCCGACGGCACCCCGGGTCCCCGCACCGGATGCGGCTCCGTTGCTCCCACCGCAGGACGCTCCGAGGATCGGCGGCCTGGCGGCGGCGGTCTCTGCGCGCGCTGCCGCGAAGGCCGCGGCCGAGGCGGAGCTCAGGAAGGCAGCCGAGTCCACACCCGCGCCTGCGCCTGCACCCGCGCAGAGTGACGCGGCCGCGCCGGCGGCGAAGCCCGAGCCCGCAACGCCCGCGCCGGCGGCGAAGCCCGAGCCCGCAGCGCCCGCGCCGCAGGCGAAGCCCGAGCCTGCGGCGCCGACGCCCACGCCGCAGCCTGAGCCGGCGCCCCGGCCCGCAGCGCTCCCGATGGCGGAGCCCATCGCAGCAGCCGAGCCGGAGCCGCGAGCCGCGGCGGTCCCGATGTCGGAAGCCGGCGCAGCGCCCGACCCTCAGCCCGCGTCCCCCGCGAAGACGCCTCCGGAGCCGGTCCCGAATCCGATGCGAGAGGGCGAGCGCCGCCGCCAGCGCGACCGCTCCAGCGAGCGCGAGGACGAGCCCGCTGCCGAGCCAACACCGGAGCCCGCGCCCGTTGTCGCGTCGACCGCAGCGCCCGCCCCGGCCGGCTCCGCAGCCGCGCCCGCCCCGGCCGATTCTGCCGAGCCACTCGAGTCCACCCCCGCGCCCGCCTCCCTCGCCGGCCCAGCCAGCGACGACCCCTTCGCGCTCACCGCCATCGAGCGCGTCCGCGCCTGGCTCAGCCGCGCATCCGACGCGGGGCGCGACAAGCGCACCCGCGACAAGGCGGAGGAGCGCCTCGCGGGCCTGCTGAAGGATCCGCACGGGCTCGACTTCGCCGTCGCGTTCGTCGACAAGGTCGTGCGGCCGGAGGATCCGAAGGTGAGCGCCCGCAACTTCGAGGAGCTCAGCCGCGACATCCCGGGCTTCCTCGACTGGTACCTCAAGCTCGGCGTCACGCTCGGCGGCGGCTTCGGCATCGTGAGCCCCAAGCTGGTGATCCCGATGGTCAAGAAGGCGATGCGCGAGATCGTCTCGCACCTCGTCATCGATGCGACGCCCGCCAAGCTGGCCAAGCCGCTCGCGAAGCTGCGCGAGGACGGCACCCGGCTGAGCATCACCCTGCTCGGCGAGGCCGTGCTGGGCGAGCAGGGCGCCGACGAGCGCCTCGCCGCCACCCTCGAGCTGCTCGAGCGCGACGACGTCGACGCCATCTCGGTCGCAGTCTCGCCGATGGCGCCGCAGCGGCAGCCGTGGGCGTTCGACGAGACCGTCGACCAGGTCGCCCAGCGGCTCCTGCCGCTCTACACGGCCGCCGCGCAGTCGCAGACCACGAAGTCCATCACCCTCGAGGCGGAGGCGTACGGCGACCTCGACCTCACCATCGCCGTGTTCGAGCGCCTGCTCATGCGGCCGGAGCTCGCGAGGCTCGAGGCGGGCATCGTGCTGCAGGCCTACCTGCCCGATGCGCTCGCCGTCTACCGCCGCCTCGCCGCCTTCGCGAAGGAGCGCCGCGCGCAGGGCGGTGCCGGCATCAAGGTGCGGCTGGTGAAGGGCGCGCACCTCGCCACGGAGCGCGTCGAGGCGGCCGTGCACGGCTGGCCGCTCGCGACCCTGCCGTCCAAGGTGTCGACCGACGCCAACTTCAAGCGCGTGCTGCGCGAGGCGCTGCTGCCCGACAACGCCTTCGCCGTGCGCGTCGGCGTCGCCAGCCACAACCTCTTCGACCTCGCCTACGCCGCCGAGTTCGCCCGCGAGCACGGCACGCACCAGCGCATCGACGCGGAGATGCTGCTGGGCATGGCCGCCGAGCACCGCGATGCCGTGCGCGAGGTCTTCCCGAACCTGGTGCTCACCGCGCCGGTGGTGCTGCCCGGCCAGTTCGACGCTGCCGCCGGCTACCTGATCCGCCGGCTGGAGGAGCATGCGGACGACGAGGGCTTCGTCTCGAGCATGCTCGAGCTCTCCGACCCCGTCGTCTTCGAGCGCGAGCGCGACCGCTTCCTCGACTCGCTCGAGCTGCTGCGCTCCGAGGATGCCGCCCGGCCCGCCGGCCGCGACGGCGTGCAGCCCGCGCCGCAGCCGAACCGCACCCAGGACCGACAGGGGGACCTGCAGACGTCCATGACGCATCCGCCCGCCTTCGCAGGCGAGCCCGACACCGACCCGGCGCTGCCCTCCAACCGCGACTGGGCGCGGCAGATCGTGCAGCGCGCCGACGCCACCGAGCTCGGCAGCCGCACCCTCGGGATGAACCGCATCGAGGACTGGCCGACGCTCGAGCGGCGCATCGATCGTGCCGCGCAGGCCAGTGACGGATGGGCTGCGCTGGGTGCCGAGGGCAGGCGCGAGACCCTGCGCGATGCGGCCACGACGCTGGGCGCCTACCGCGGCAGGCTGATCGAGATCATGCTGGCCGAGACCGGCAGGACGGTCGCCGAGGCCGACGCCGAGGTGTCGGATGCGATCGACTTCGCCCGCTACTACGCCGAGCGAGCACTGCTGCTCGAGCAGCTCGACGACGCGAGCCCGAAGCCGGTGGCGCTGACGGTGGTGGTGCCGCCGTGGCACGAGCCGGTCGCTGCACCCGCCGGTGGCGTGACCGCGGCGCTCGCGACCGGCTCCGCCGTCATCCTCACGCCCGCGCCGCAGGCTCGTCGCAGCGCCGCGGTCGTGTGCGAGGCGCTGTGGGAGGCGGGCGTGCCGCGCGAGGTGCTCGTGCTGTGCGACATGGCCGAGAGCGAGACGGCACAGGGCGGCATCGCGCAGCGGCTGATCACCCACCCGGCGGTCGGGCGCGTGCTCCTCACCGGCTCGATCGAGACAGCCGAGCGGTTCAGCTCCTGGCGGCCCGAGCTGCCGCTGCTGGCCGAGACCGGCGGCACGAACGCGATCATCGTCACGCCCTCGGCCGACTTCGAGCTCGCGGTGGCCGACATCGTGCAGAGCGCCTTCGGCCACGCCGGCCAGCAGCGCTCGGCCGCATCCGTCGTCATCATGGTGGGCACGGTGGGCGACTCCGAGCGGTTCCGCCGCCACCTGGTCGACGCCGCGTCATCGCTGCGCATCGGTTCGCCGCTCGACGCGCGCACGCACGTCGGCCCGCTCATCGAGCCGGCGCAGGGGCCGCTGCTGCGCGCGCTCACGTCCCTCGAGCACGAGGAGGAGTGGCTGCTCGAGCCCCGGCAGCTCGATGCCTCCGGCCGCATCTGGTCGCCCGGCATCCGCGACGCGGTCGAGCCGGGCTCGTTCACGCACCTCACCGAGCTCTTCGGACCGCACCTCACGCTCATCGAGGTCGACACGCTGGATGAGGCGATCGACGTGCAGAACGCCACCGAGTTCGGCCTCACCGCAGGCATCCACTCGCTCGACGTGCTCGAGGTGGCGCAGTGGCTCGAGGAGGTGCGCGCCGGCAGCCTCTTCGTCAATCGCGGCATCACCGGCGCCCTCGTGGGCCGGCAGCCTTCCGGCGGCTGGAAGCGCTCGCAGGTCGGGCCCGGCGCCAAGCCGGGCGGCCCGAACTACCTCGCCGCGCTGCTCGACTGGCAGTCGGTCGAGCGCGGCCCGCGCGAATCGGTGCGGCTGCACGGGCTCGACAAGCGCGTCGCCGAGCTGATCGAGGCGGCCACGCCCTCGCTCGACTTCCTGGAGTTCGACCGCGTGCGCGCCGGGGCGAACAGCGACCAGACCGCGTGGGAGGAGGAGTTCGGGCTCGCCCGCGACGTCGGCGAGCTGGGCGTCGAGCGCAACGTGCTGCGCTACCGCCCTGCCGACGTGCTGCTGCGGCTCGCCGACGACGGCTCCGTCGCCGACCTCGTGCGGCTGCTCGCCGCCGCCGCCCGCTCGCGCGCGGTGGTGCGCATCTCGACCTCCGCACCGGTGCCGAAGGGCATCGTGGCGCTGTCGAGGCAGCCGATCCCGCACGTGCGCATCGAGGAGATCGTAGAGGAGACCGACGCCGCCTTCCACGCTCGCATCGTCTCCGGCGAGGTGCTGGAGCCGGTCGAGAACGAGGATGCGCTCGGCCTCGTGCGCACGACCGAGCCGCTGCGACGCATCCGCCTCATCGGCACCGATGCGGGGCTGCGGCCGGCGCTGGCCGGCAACGCGACGGTGGCGGTCTACGACGGGCCCGTGACCGCCGAGGGGCGCATCGAGCTGCTGCCGTTCCTCCGCGAGCAGTCGGTCTCGATCACGGCGCACCGCTTCGGCACGCCCGACCGGGAGATGCTGGCGCTGCCGCTGTAGGGGCGCATGTCGAGGCCGAGCCTGCTTGACTGAGCAGCATGCGGTACGGATACAAGGCCAGCGCCGAGCAGTTCTCGCCGAGCGAGCTGCTCGATCTCGTGCAGCTCGCCGAGCAGGTGGGCCTCGACAGCGCGTTCATCAGCGATCACCTGCAGCCCTGGCGGCACGACGAGGGGCATGCGCCGAACGCGGTCGCATGGCTCGGCATGGCGCTCGAGCGCACGAAGACGATCACGCTCGGCACCTCTGTGCTCACGCCCACGCTGCGCTACGAGCCCGCCGTCGTCGCGCAGCAGTTCGCGACCCTCGGGCAGGTGCACCCGGGCCGCCTCATCCTGGGCGTCGGCACCGGCGAGGCGCTCAACGAGCAGATCATCGGCGTCGAGTGGCCCGAGCTGAAGGAGCGCTTCGCCCGGCTGCGCGAGGCCGTGCGCCTGATCGACCGGCTCTGGCGCGAGGACCGCGTCGAGTTCGAGGGCGACTTCTACTCGACCTTCGGCGCGACCATCTACGACCGGCCCGAGACGCCCATCCCCATCTACGTCGCCGGCGGCGGTCCCGCGACGACCCGCTACGCCGCGCGCTCGGCCGCCGGCCACATCTGCACCTCCGGCAAGGGCGACGAGTACTACCGCGACACGATCGTCGCGAACCTCGAGGAGGGGCTCGAGAAGTCCGGTCGCGACTCGGGCGAGGTCGACCGCATGATCGAGATCAAGGTCTCGTACGACCGCGACGCCGATCGCGCGCTCGAGAACACCCGCTTCTGGGCGGCGCTCTCGCTCTCGCAGGAGCAGAAGCACGCCGTGCACGACCCGATCGAGATGCAGCGGCTGGCCGACGAGCTGCCGATCGAGCAGGTCGCGAAGCGCTGGATCGTGGGGGCGGATGCGTCGGCCGTCGCGGGCGCGATCGGCCACTACGCAGAGCTCGGGTTCACCCATCTGGTGTTCCACGGGCCCGGCCACGACCAGCGCCGCTTCCTGGAGCAGTTCTCGGAGGACGTGCTGCCGCTGCTGCCCGCTCGCTGAGCCGTGCGGCGCCGACTTGGGGCGGCTCCGGTGATCGACTGGCGAGTCACCCCGCCACTCACCCGCCGGAGCCGCCACTCGATGGGCGGCGCCGCTCGGCCTATGCCGGTACCGCCTCCGTCGCCACCCGCCGCACGAGCGGCAGGGCGCACGCCGTCGCGCCGAGCGTGACGACCACCGCGCCGACCGCCATCAGCGCCCACATGAGCACCGAGCTCGCGTTGCCGATCCACAGCATGAAGGTCGGCAGGATCAGCAGCAGCGCCATGCCTGCCGCGCCGCCCACGCCGACCAGCAGCGGCAGTGCCACCTGGCGCATGATCGCGCCTTGCATGACCGGCAGGTCGACGCCGAGCTTGTGCATCGCCTGGTGCTCGCGACGCTGGTCGAGCACCTTGGCCGACTGCGCGATGCCCGCGAGCACGGCGCCGAGCACCCCGGCGATCGCGATGGTCAGCGTGGCACCGGTGGAGATGTCGACCGCGAAGGGGTCGCCGGGCGCCGCCGTGGCGGGCGCGAGCGAGGCTGCGCCGCCGGCCATGACGGCGATCGACATCGCGCCAACGATGTTGAATGCACCGCGGGGGTCGTCGATCACGCGCCGGGCGGCGATCAGCGTCTCAGGGCGACGGGCGCCCTTGGCGACGAGCCACGCGATGCCCTGGATCACCAGCGGCCCGATGAGCGCGTACGAGAGCACGAGCACCGAGACCATCACGATCACGACCGACAGCTCGACCGGCACGACGTCGTAGACGACGAGCGCGAGATAGACGGCGACGACGGCCAGGAAGCCGCCGATGCGCCACAGCGACAGGCGCTTGCCGCGCACGCGCTGCGCGACGCCGAGCGGTGTCACGTGCACGCGGCGCAGCGAGGCGAGCGCCGCGACGAGCGCGACAGCCACGACCGCGCCGGCTGCCGCGAGCCACACCCAGACGGGCGGCAGCAGCTCGGCGACCGTGAACGGCAGTCCCTGGAACTCGATGCGGGCGATGCCAGGGGTGACGGCGAGCGCGAGCATGGCGCCGACGACGACGCCCACGAGCGCCTGCGCGACCGCGTCCAGCACGGCCATCACGCTCACCTGGCTGCGCGTCGCGCCGGCGAGCCGCAGGGCGGCGAGCCGGTCGTCGCGGCGCGCGAGCGCGAGCCGCACGGCCGCCTGCGCGAGCGTCCAGACGGCCGGCAGCAGCAGGGCCGCGGCGACGAACGAGAGGGTCAGCACGAGGGCGCCGTCGTCGGGGGCGACCGCGCCGGTCTCGAGCCGCAGCCGGAACGCGTTCACGCCGCCCAGCACCGCCAGCAGCGCGGCGGTCGCGAAGGCGAAGGCGATCGCGCTCAGCATGTCGGTCGCGCGTGGGCCGGTGGCGCGCAGCAGGCGCGCCCAGAGTCGCACGGCGGTCATCGCGGGTCTCCGAAGCTCTCGGCGCCGGTGCCGCTCGGCGCGATCCACTGCTGCATGGGGTTCGCCACCCGCTGCTCGCCGCGCGCCATGCCGTAGGAGACGGGCGTCGGCACGAGCGGGGCGGATGCGCCGGTCGGCGCCCCGTAGTTCGGCGCCCCGTAGGGCGCGGGGTGCGCGGCGGCCTTCGCGCCCCAGCGCACGGGCTCGGGCTCGGCCGGCGCTGTGGCTGCGGCAGAACCCGGCGCCTCCTGCGCCTGCGCCCGTGCGTACGCCTGCGCCTGCGCGTGCGGCTGCGCCTGCGGTGCGCGCTCCGCTGCCTGCGGCTGCTGGAGCGCCCCCGGCGCGGCGTCGCCCGGCCCGTCGCTGACGATGCGGCCGTCCTCGAGGCGGATGACGCGCGAGCAGGCGGCAGCCACCTCGGCGTCGTGCGTGACGACCACGAGCGAGGCGCCGTGGCCGAGCGTCGCGCCGATCAGCAGCGCCATCACCGCCTGGCCGGTGGAGCGGTCGAGCGCCCCGGTGGGCTCGTCGGCGAAGACCAAGCCCGGGTCGCCGACGAGAGCGCGGGCGATCGCGACGCGCTGCGCCTGCCCGCCCGAGAGCTCGCCGGGACGCCGGTGCAGCATGCCGCCGAGGCCCAGCCGGTGCAGCAGTGCCCCGGCGGCCGCCTCCGCGCCCGAGCGCAGACCGCCGCCGAGCATGAGCGGCAGTGCGACGTTCTCGATCGCGGGCAGCTCGGGCAGCAGCTGGCCCGACTGGAAGACGAAGCCGAAGTCGCTGCGGCGCAGCTTGGTGCGCTGGCTGTCGCGCATGGTCGCGAGGTCGCTGCCGCGCCACACGACGCGGCCCGCGTCCGGGGCGATGATCCCGGCGAGCACGTGCAGGAGGGTCGACTTGCCCGAGCCCGAGGGGCCCATGATGGCGACCGCCTCCGGTCCGTTCGCGCCGATCGTGAGCGAGAGGTCGGCGAGCGCCGGGGCGGCCGAGTCGCCTTGGCCGTAGGTGTGCGTGAGCTGGTGTGCGTCGAGTCGATTGGTCTGCATGCTCCTATCTGACTGCCTGCAGGGCCGCCGTGGGGCGCCTTTGCATCGCTCGGGCGACGCAGGATCATCCGCTCGGATGACGGCGGGCCGCCCCTGCGCGGAGCGGGCGGGCGGATGTGCAGCCGCACCCTCCGTAGGCTGGTCTCGTGACGATCGCCGCCGCAGACGCCCCCACGCGCCCGATCGCCATCGTGCCCGCCGCGCTCGTCACGCTCGGAGCCATCCTGCTGTTCTGGGTGCTGACCGACTGGGGCTACCTGCCGCTGGTCGCTGGCGTGATCGGCGGCATCCTCACCGACCGCGCCGGCGCATCCCGCAAGCTCGGGCAGGATCTCTCGCTCATCGCGATCGCGCTCACCTGGATCAGCTTCATCTCGCTGCACGCCGACATCTCGAACGCCGGCATCGCCCGCTTCGCGATCGCCCTCGGCGGCGCCGTGCTCATCCCGTACGCGATCACCCGCTGGGGCTTCAGGGACCGCGCGATCCGCTTCCCCTGGAAGGGTGGCCGCTGGACGAAGCGCATGTGGACGTACATCGTCATCGTGGTGCTCGCCGCCTACCTGATCCTGCCGTTCTACTTCCTCACCTCCGGCGTCTACCGCAACTGGCCGCCGGTGGCGGAGTGGGACATGATCGCCAGGCTCTTCATGGGCGTGAACGCAGTGGGCCTGTGGGACGAGCTGTTCTTCATCTGCACCGTCTACACGCTGCTGCTGCGCCACTTCCGCCCCTGGCTCGCCAACATCCTGCAGGCGGGCATCTTCGTGTCGTTCCTGTGGGAGCTCGGCTACCAGTCGTGGGGCCCGCTGCTGACGATCCCGTTCGCGCTCGTGCAGGGCGCCATCTTCTCCTGGACGAAGAACCTCTTCTACGTGGTCACCGTGCACCTGCTGTTCGACGCGGTCGTCTTCCTCGTCATCGTGCACGCGCACCACCCCGAGGCGCTGCCGATCTTCCCGCTCATCGGCGCCTTCTGATCGAGCTCGGCTCCTGATCTCAACGTGCGAGGTGTGCATTCGCCGCGATATCTGCGCCGAACCCGCACCTCACACGTTGAGATTCCCGGATGCGGTGGGTTCCGTCCGCGAGCGGCCTCGCGTAGCGTGCGGCGCATGGCTATCGCACGCAACCCCATGACCGTGATCGACTGCCCCGACCCGCAAGGGCTCGCCCAGTTCTACGGAGCGATGCTCGGTTGGAGCGCAGAGCCCGACAGCGACGAGGGCTGGGTCACCATCAGCAACGGCGGCGGCCGGGAGCTCAGCTTCCAGCGGGTCGACGACTACCGGGCGCCCGACTGGCCGGGGCAGCAGGTGCCGCAGCAGCTGCACATCGATGTCGACGTCGACGATCTCGACGAGGCCGAGGCGGCCGTGCTCGAGCTGGGTGCGACGAAGCACGACCAGCAGCCGGGGCAGACCTTCCGCGTCTTCCTCGATCCGGCCGGCCACCCGTTCTGCCTGGTCAAGCCGAGCGCCCTCTAGCCGGGGCGCGTTCGCCTCTGGCGCGTGTGGGCGGGCACGCGTAGCGTCCGGGCATGGCCATCGCACGCTACCCATCGCTCGTCATCGACTGCCCGGATGCTCCCGCGCTCGCGCGGTTCTACGGTGCGATGCTCGACTGGCCCGTCTCGACCGGGTCGGACGGGCAGGACACCTGGATGGAGATCCGCGCCGACTACGGCCAGATGGTCTGCTTCCAGCAGGTCGACGACTACCGACCGCCGGTGTGGCCGTCGCAGGAGCATCCGCAGCAGATGCACCTCGACGTCATCGTCGATGACCTCGACGAGGCGGAGGCCGCCACGCTCGAGCTGGGCGCGACGAAGCACGAGCAGCAGCCGGGGGAGACCTTCCGGGTCTTCCTCGACCCGGCGGGGCACCCGTTCTGCCTCTGCATCAGCTGATCTTCACGGGTCGAGCCGGAGCCGGCCGCAGTGCTGCCCGGAGTCGAGGCCACCACCTACGGCAGCGCGACGGCGGTCTGCGTCCCCAGTCGCGTGAAGCCGAGCCGCTCGGCGAGCCGCAGCGATGCCTCGTTGCCCACGCGGCACCGCCACTGCGCCACGAGGCCGGCGTCGATCGCCTCGCACATCGCCCTGGCGGCGGCCGAGCGGCCGTAGCCGCGCCCCCGCTGGTCAGGCGCGGTCGCGACCCCGAGGTGGGCGATCGTGCCGTGCCAGTGCTGATAGCCGGCGACCGCCGCTGCGCCGTCGCGCTCGTCGCGCACCGCCCAGCGCCGCTCCATCGACTGCACGCCGGCTTCCTCCCACTCGTCCTCAGGCACCGCGGCCCCGACCGAGGCGACGTCGAGTGAGGTCGCCTCGGCCACCTGGTGCTGCGGGTGGGCGGGCCGCGCGCCCGCGAAGAGCAGGTGCGCCGTGCCAATCGCGCGCGAGCCGGGCAGTGCCGCGGCGATCGCGTCGGCGTCGCGCAGCGCCCACGCGGGCAGCGCGGCGAGCACCGCCTTCGCGCTCGGCGGGGTGGCGATCACGGTCGCGGCACCCAGCTCGAGCACGAGCACCGCGTCGAGGTCGGCCCGCTCCACGCGCGTGATGCCGGTGCCCTCGAGCGCGGACGGCGCGGTGCCGAGCGCCTCCGCCCAGGCGGCCCGCAGCCGCGCGCCATCGCGCTGGGGCACGTCGGGATCGCCGAGCATGCCCTCAGTGTCGCCCTCGCTCGCGGTCGGCGGAGGAGGCGCGCCCGCCCTAGGCTCGATGCGTGACCACCGTGCCTGCTGCGACCACCGTGCTCCTCGATGTCGACACCGGCATCGACGACGCGCTCGCCCTCTTCACCGCCGCCCTCTCGAACCAGATCGACCTGGTCGGTTGCACCGTCGTGTGGGGCAACGTCGACGTCGAGCAGGGCGCGCGCAACACCTCCGAGGTGCTGCAGCTGGCTGGCCACGGCGACGTGCCCATCGCGATCGGAGCGGCCGGCCCCCGCAACGGGCTGCCAGCGGTCTTCTCACCCGAGGTGCACGGCGAAGACGGGCTGGGCGGATGCGCGGACACGGCCCACGTGCCGACGCTCGCGTCCGAGAGCGCGGTCGAGCTGCTGCTGCGGCTCAGCCACGAGCACGCCGGAGCGCTCGAGATCGTCGCCGTCGGCCCGCTCACGAACCTCGCCGCGGCCCTGGACGCCGACCCGACCCTGCCGGAGCGCATCCGTCAGGTCACGATCATGGGCGGCGCCGCGCTCGCGCCCGGCAATGTCAGCGAGACCGCCGAGGCGAACATCTGGCACGATCCGGAGGCCGCGCAGGTCGTCTTCGACGCGCCCTGGGAGCTCACGATGGTGGGGCTCGACGTGACGATGACCTCGCTCATCACCGACGAACACCGCGCGCGGCTCGCCGCCGGCGGCGCGATCGGCCGGTTCAGCGACCGCATCCTCGACTACTACCTCGCCTACTACGAGGGCTTCTCGGGCGAGCGCGCCTCCGGCAATCACGACGCGCTCGCGCTCGCGGTCGCGACCGGCCTCGTGAAGACGACGCTGTCGCCGCTGGTCGACGTGCACGTCAACTGCTCCGACGGTGAGGCGCGAGGGCGCACCGTCACGACGCTCGAGGGCGCGTGGGGCCAGTGGCCGGAGCAGCCGGGCGCCCGCCACCGCGTGGTGATGGAGGTCGAGCCGGGCTTCGAGGAGCGCATGATCGACCTGCTGGCCAGCGCTTAGGCGATCGCGCCCATCCGCTTGACGGCCGCTTCGATGACGTCGGGCCGGGTGCCGAGGTTGAAGCGCACGTGGTTCTCGCCGCCGGTGCCGAAGGCCTCGCCGGCGTTGAGCCCGACGCGCGCCTGCTCGAGGAAGGCCTTCGCCGGCCCGGCCGACAGCCCGACGTAGCCGGCGTCGGCGCGCGAGTGCGGATCGGCGACGCGCGTGCCCGTGCAGTCGAGCCAGGCGAGGAAGGTCGCCTCGCCGGGTCGCCACGCGATCGACGGCGCGTGCTCGGCCAGCAGCCGCTGCAGCAGCGCGCGGTTCTCGCGCAGACCGCCCAGCACGTCGTCGAGCCAGTCGCGGCCCTCGTCGAAGGCGGCGACGTGCGCGATGGTGGCGAGGTGGGCCGGCCCGTGGCTGACGACCTCCGCCATCGAGCCGAGATCGGCGCCGGTCTCGGCACCCCCGACGATGAGGGCGGTGCGGAGGCCCGCGAGGTTCCAGGCCTTCGAGGCGCTCGTGATCGAGAAGCCGCGCGGGTCGACGCTCCAATAGGGCGTGAACTCGGCGTCGAACAGCAGCGGCGCGTGCACCTCGTCGCTGATCACGCGCACGCCGTGCCTGGCCGCGAGCTGCGCCACCGCCTCGAGCTCCGCGCGCGTGTGCACGGTGCCGGTGGGGTTGTGCGGGTTGCAGATGAGCAGCACCGCGCCCGCTTCGGCCGAGGCGGCGAGCGCCTCCTCGATTGCCGCGAGGTCGAGCCGCAGGTCGGCGCCCAGCGGCGCCTCGACCACCTGGCGCTCCGCGTGCACCGAGTAGGCGTGGAACGGCGGGTAGACGGGGCTCGTGACGATCACGCGACCGCTCGCCGGCGTGAGCAGCCGGATCAGCTCGAACACCCCCATCATCACGTCGCTCACCAGCACCGTGCGCGGCACGTCGACCGTCGCACCCCACCGGTCGTGCGCGAAGCGCGCGAACGCCTCGGCATACCCCGTGCCGAACGGGTACCCGGTGTCGCCGCGCAGCATCGCGTCGTGGACGGCCCTCGTGACCGCCTCAGCCGGCAGCACATCCATCTCGGCCACCCACATCGGCAGCACGTCGGGCTCGAAGAAGCGCCACTTGATGCTGGTGCGCTGCCGGAGGTCGGCGAGGGGCACCTGCTCGAACGGGTTCGTCATGGCCCCATCCTGCCGTTGCAGGTCAAGGCGGCGCCATAGGCAGAGCGGATGCGCGGGCGCGGCTCACTCGTCCGTCAGACGGGCGCGTGGTCGGTGAGCGCCGATAACCGCGTTGCCGAACCAAGGAGCCGTCTGACGAACGGGGTGCGTGCAACGCGAGCGCGCCGGCTCAGGCGACCTGCTGCATGAGCCCCGTGTCGACGTCGTAGAGGAAGCCGCCGACCTGCGCGCGGTCGCCGATGAGCGGGTGCGAGCGCACGCGGTGCACGTCCTCGATGATGGCGAGCTCCTGGTGCTCGATCGCGCCCAGGTCGAGCCACGCGGCGTCGGTGCCCGCCGACTCGCTGATCTCGGCGAGCAGCGCGCGCTCCGACTTCGAGGCCATCGCGCAGCGGGTGTGCTGCACGAGCAGCACGCGGTCGACGTTCAGCAGGTGCACGCTCAGCACGAGCGCGACGAGGGTGCGCTCGGTCGCGCGGCCGCCCGGGTTGCGCAGGATCTTCGCGTCGCCCGGCACCAGCCCGACCATGCCGAGCGGGTCGAGGCGGGAGTCCATGCAGGTGACCATCGCGACGCCCGACTTCGCGACGCCGTCGAAGCCCTGCAGGGCGAAGGTGTCGGCGAAGTCACGGTTGTGGGCGAGCAGGTCGTCGAAAGCATCTTCCATGTTCAAGAATCTAGCCTGCGTGCGACCATGGGCCGCATGGAGATGCGCGCCACCGCCCAGCAGATCGACGCGATCTCGCGCCGCTACGCCGAGATCTACGGGTTCGAGCGCAGCGCCGACTGGTTGGTGCTCAAGCTGCAGGAGGAGGTCGGCGAGCTTGTGCAGGCCTATCTCGCCAAGACAGGCAGGCAGCGCGACAAGGGCCACAGCCCGGAGGAGATCGACCGCCGCTACGCGCTCGAGCTCGCGGACGCGGTGGGCATGCTGCTCGCGCTGGCGGAGGCCACGGGCGTCGACATCGAGCAGGCCATCGACGACAAGTGGCTGGTCTGGGATCGGCGCGGGTCACAGCGCGCCGGCGAGGCCGACGCGCCCGAAGCAGAGTGAACGGCTCCCGTGCGCGGAGACGGCGCACGGCGCTGGCGTCGCGGCCGAGCTCCGCAAGGACCTCGGCCAAAAGCTCCAGCGCGCGTTAGCCTCGGTGGCATGACGCAGACCGCCATCATCGTCGGTGCAGGACTCGGCGGGCTCTCCGCCGCCCGCGGCCTCGAGGCCGCCGGCTGGCAGGTGCGGGTGCTCGAGGCGGCCCCGCAGGTGCGAGCCCTCGGCGCCGGCATCTCCATCACCGAGAACGGCCTCAGCGCGCTCGACGAGCTGGGCGTGGGCGACGCGGTGCGTGAGCGCGCGGTTCGCTCGCTGCCCGAGGGCATCTACACCGACCAGGGCTCGCCCCTGCAGGAGGACTTCCACGCCGACTCCAGCGCCGTGCACGCCATCCACCGCGGCACGCTGCACGAGATCCTGCGCGGCGACCGCGAGGTCGAGACCGGCATGCGCGTGGTCTCGGCGACGGATGCGTCCGGCGGCGCCCGCGCGTCCGTCACGATCGAGCACGGCGCGGCCGACCCCGATTCGACCGACGCTCGCAGCGAGCGCGAGCGCCGCGCCGATCGCGTCCGCGGCACCAAGCTGGGCCGCCGCATCCACCGCGTGCTCGAGCCGGGTGACGACCCCATCGACCGCAAGGCCGAGCGCCGCGCCTCGAGGGATCAGGTGCGCGCAGTCCGCGACGCGCGCTTCGAGACCCTCGAGGCCGACCTGGTCATCGGCGCCGACGGCATCGACTCGGCCGTGCGGAAGGCGCTCTGGCCGAAGGCCCGCACCGACTACTCCGGCGCCACCACCTGGCTCGGCGTCGTGCAGGCAGAGGCCGACTCGCCCGCCGGACCGCGCATGTACCTGGGCCGCGGCGCCGAGTTCGGCATGGAGCCGATCGACGGCGGCCGCGTCTACTGGTGGGGGATGGCCCTGGCCCGCATGGGCGGGCACGCCGAGGACGAGATCGCGGCGGCGCAGCGGCAGTTCGACGACTGGGCGCCGGAGGTGCGCGACCACATCGCGGCGACGTCGCAGGCGGGCATCATCCGCCGCGACCTGTGGTCGCTCGCCACCCGGCTGCGCAGCTACCACCGGCCGGGCGTCGTGCTGGTCGGCGACGCCGCGCACGCGATGCTGCCCACGCTCGGCCAGGGCGGCAACAGCGCGTTCGAGGATGCCGCGACCCTCGGCATCCTGCTCGAGGACCATTCGCTCGAGCAGGCGCTGGTCGAGTACGACCGCGAGCGCGTCGAGCGCACGCAGCGCTTCATGGCCGTCGCCGAGCGCATCGCGCGCACGAACACGCGCATGCGCAGCCCGCTGCTCGTGGCTGCCCGCAACGGCCTGCTCAACCTGACGCCGGCGCTCGCGACCGAGATCGCCGGCGACTGGATGCTCGCCTGGCGCTCGCCGCGCCACACGAGCTGAGGCCGACTGCCACGGCGGGCGGATGCGCTCGGTTGCGGTTGGGGGACAGGCACTCTCAGCAGATGGGTAGTTCTCCCCATCGACGGTTCCTAGGGAGTGGGCATACCGTGAATGCACAGCCCGGCTGGGGCCCCGCAAGGGGAAATCGGGCTTTGACAGGGTCCGAGCGCTTCGGTGATCGGATGCAGAGGGAGCCTCGCTACATGGACGAGGCATTGCACGGCGCTTCGGTGCTGTCCTACTTTGCAAGGTGGGTCCGATCGTGATGGTCGGACCCCCTTCGCATATCTACCGGCGAGAGCGTTCGCCCAGCAGCAGCGGGAACACGAGCTCGCGGTTCAGCGGCGCCTCCGCCTCATCGTCGATGCCGACCGCCGGGTCGATCCAGCGCACCGCCTCGATCTCCGCCCGCGGCTCCGGCGCGATCGGGTCCCGGGTGCGGAACACGCTCGCCCGCAGTGCGAAGCCCGCTTCGTTCGCCGCCCGGGTCTCGAACTCCCCCATCGACTCGATGCGGTCGAGCCCGATCTCGACGCCCAGCTCCTCCTGCACCTCGCGCACGGCGCACTCGGCCGCGCTCTCGCCGGTCTCGGGCTTGCCGCCCGGCAGCATCCAGCGATCGGTGCCGCGCTTGCGCACCGTCAGCACCGCGCCGTCGGCGCGCTCGAAGCAGATCGCCGACACGATGATGACGCTCATGCGGCCAGGGTAGAGCGGCCAGCGCGGGCCGCGCGACCGCACGCGTGCCATGAGCGCGGCGCGCGAGACGACGCATCCGCTGTGCATCGTCTACAGGCGGTGCATCACCCCTGCGCCGGCCGGGCTAGCGTCGCACCCATGCGCCTCCCCACCTGGCACCAGCTCAGTCACGACGCGCGCGCGACCAAGGCGGTCATGAACCTGTGGCCGCCCTACCGCTTCGCGGGCATCCGCATCGAGCGGATGTCGAGCGACTTCCGGCACGTGCGCGTGCGGCTCGGCTTCCACCCGCTGACGCGCAACTACGTCGGCACGCAGTTCGGCGGCTCGCTGTTCTCGATGACGGATGCGTTCTGGATGATCATGGTGCTGCGCAACCTCGGCGACCACTATCTCGTCTGGGACAAGCGCGGCGAGATCGAGTTCCTCAAGCCCGGCAAGGGGCCGGTGCGCGCGGAGTTCCACGTGACGGATGCGCTGCTCGACGAGCTGCGCGAGGGCACCTCGGGTGGCGCGAAGGTACTGCGCTGGGTGGAGACGGCGATCCGCGACGAGGCCGGCGAGACGGTCGCGATCGTGCGCAAGCAGCTCTATGTGCGGCGCAAGCAGCGCGCCGCGGCGTAGACCCGCAGCTCAGCCCGCGTGGCGGCTGATGAGCTTCGACAGCAGGATCGCCGAGGTGGTGTGATCGACCGAGGCGGCAGCGCGCACCTTCTCGAGCGCCTCCTCGAAGGCGATCACGTCGCGCGCGCGCATCATGACGATCGCGTCGGCGGTGCCGGTGACGGTGCTCGCCTCGATCACCTCGGGCACGCCCGAGAGCATCCGCTTGAGGTCGGCGGGGGAGACGGTGCCGCGGCAGAAGAGCTCGACGTAGGCCTCGGTGGCGAGGCCCTCGACCTTCGGATCGATCTGCACCGTGAAGCCGCGGATGACGCCGTCGGCGATGAGCCGGTCGATGCGCCGCTTCACCGCGGAGGCGGACAGCCCCACCTCGGCGCCGATGTCGGCGTAGCCCGCGCGGGCGTTCAGTCGCAGCTGATCGATGATGCCGTGGTCGATGCGGTCCATCTGCACGAATGTACGGCCATCACTGTCGATTCGCAACAAACATGCGCGTCGACCCCACCGATTGCGTCGAATCGTTGCGACCATCGAAGCATGCACCAGGAGACGACCGCCGCGCGCCCGGAGACCACGGCACACACAGCGACCACGGCCCACACTGAGACCATGACCAGCGCCGCGACCGATCCGACCCGCACCCCCGTCCACAAGACGGTGCTGATGTGCCGACCGGAGCACTTCACGGTCACCTCCACGATCAACGTGTGGATGGATCCGTCGAAGCCCACCCGCACCGACGTCGCTCTCGCGCAGTGGCAGACGCTGCACGACGCCTACACGCGGCTCGGCTACGACGTCGAGCTGATCGACCCGATCGACGGCCTCGACGACATGGTCTACGCGGCCAACGGCGGCTTCACGCTCGACGGCAAGGCCTACGGCGCCAAGTTCACCTACGCCGAGCGCATCCCCGAGGGCCCCGCCTACATGGAGTGGTTCGGCGCGAACGGCTTCGAGGTGCACGAGCCCGAGCACGTCAACGAGGGCGAGGGCGACATGCTGCTCTCGGCCGGCGCCATCCTGGCCGGCCATGGCTTCCGCACCAGCCTCGACTCGCACGACGAGCTGCGCGGCATCTTCGACCGCGAAGTCGTCAGCCTGCGTCTGGTCGACCCGCGGTTCTACCATCTCGACACCGCGATGGCGATCCTCGACGGAGACAACATCGCCTACCTGCCGGCCGCGTTCGACGACGCCGGCCGCGCGGAGCTCGAGCGCCGCTACCCCGACGCCATCCTCGTGGACGAGGCCGACGCATCCGTCCTGGGCCTGAACTCGTTCGGCGACGGCCGCACCATGGTGATCGCCCAGCGCGCCACCGGCTTCGAGCGCCAGCTGCGCTCGCGCGGCTACGAGACCATCGGCCTCGACCTGTCGGAGCTGCTGCTGGGCGGCGGCGGCATCAAGTGCTGCACGCTCGAGCTGCGCCGATGACGGACACAGTGAGCACGACGACGGCCGCCGCGATCGACCAGGTCGAGGCGCACGCCGCGCACAACTACCACCCGCTGCCGGTCGTCGTCGAGACAGCGGCGGGCGCCTGGGTCACCGACGTCGACGGCCGCCGCTACCTCGACTGCCTCGCCGCCTACTCGTCGATGAACTTCGGCCACGGCAACCCCCGGCTGCTGGCGGCCGCGCACGCGCAGCTCGACCGGGTCACGCTCACCAGCCGCGCCTTCCACTCGGTGGCGCTCGGCCCCTTCGTGGAGGCGCTCGCGGCGCTGGCGAAGAAGGACATGGTGCTGCCGATGAACACCGGCGCCGAGGCGGTCGAGTCGGGCATCAAGGTCGCCCGCCGCTGGGCGTACCAGGTGAAGGGCGTGCCCGCCGGGCAGGCGGAGATCATCGTGATGGAGGGCAACTTCCACGGCCGCACCACCACCATCGTGTCGTTCTCGGACGACCCGGATGCGCGTGAGGGCTACGCGCCGTTCACGCCCGGCTTCGTGCGCGTGCCGTTCGGCGATGTCGCAGCGCTCGAGGCCGCGATCACGCCGAACACGGCCGCCGTGCTGCTCGAGCCCATCCAGGGCGAGGCCGGCATCAACGTGCCCCCGGCCGGCTACCTGCAGGCGGTGCGCGAGCTCACCGAGCGCGAGAATGTGCTCTTCATCGCCGACGAGATCCAGTCGGGCCTGGGGCGCACGGGCGCGACCTTCCAGTGCGACAACGAGGGCGTCGTGCCCGACGTCTACCTGCTGGGCAAGGCGCTCGGCGGCGGCGTCGTGCCGGTCTCGGCCGTGGTCGCGAACCGCGACGTGCTGGGTGTGCTGACGCCCGGCTCGCACGGCTCGACCTTCGGCGGCAACCCGCTCGCGGCGGCGGTCGGGCTCGAAGTGGTGCGGATGCTCGAGGAGGGCGAGATGCAGGCTCGCGCCCGCGAGCTCGGCGCCCGGCTGCACGAGGGGCTGCGCGAGCTGCTCGGCCACGGCGTCACCGCGGTGCGCGGGGTGGGCCTATGGGCAGGCATCGACATCGACCCCGCCGTGGGCACGGCGCGCGACGTCTGCATGCGGCTGCTGGAGGCCGGCATCCTCGCGAAGGACACGCACGGCCAGACCGTGCGGCTGGCGCCGCCGATCGTGATCGACGAGGCCGACCTCGACATGCTGGTGCGCGAGTTCCGCGCGGCCGTCGGCGCGTAGCCGCGCGGCTCAGCCCAGCAGCTCCAGCAGCGCGCGCCGGTAGTCGCGGAACGCCGCCCTGCCCTCGAGCGTGATGCCGATCGAGGTGACCGGGCGCTTGCCCGCGAACGCCTTCACGATCGTGACGTAGCCGGCCGCCTCGAGCTTGGCCAGGTGCGTGGTGAGGTTGCCGGCGGTCATCGTCAGCAGCTCCTGCAGCCGCGGGAACGTGACGGTGTCGCCCTCCTCGAGCAGGTCGTTCAGTGTCGTGACGATCCGCAGCCGGGATGGCGCATGGATGACCGGATCGAGCTCCCCCATCGTCATGCCCGCGGGGACGAGGCGATCGAGCGGCCGAGCATCCACGCGAAGGCGAGCATCAGGCCGCCGCCCATGATCGCGTACAGCAGCAGGTGGTGCGGGGCGCCGACGAGCGTGGCGACGATGGCGAGCACCGCGATCGCGAGCCCGAAGTAGAACTGCGCGTACGATCGGGTCATCGCCGAGCCGACCATGTAGATCACCCCGGCGATCAGCACGAAGGCGCCGACATAGAGCAGCGCCGCGGTGGCCGCGTCGATCTCGACGTGGGCGCGCAGCGCGCTGAGGAACAGCCACATGGCGACGAACGCGGCGGCGGAGGCAAGCCCGTAGAGCTTGCCGGCCGTCGTCGATGACCCCTGCACACCCCGGCCCATCCGCATGCCGGTCACGGTCGAGACGGCGATGCCGAGCGCGATGGCCGCGCCGAAGAGCCACCACTCGAGACCTGCCGACAGTGTGAAGAGCGGATTGCCACCGTCCTCGCCGCTCCACAGCGCGAGGAAGCCGACGATCCACGCGAGCGCCCAGCCGACGAGGATGATACGCACGCCGCGCGACTGCGAGCGCTGCACCGTGGTGCGCTGCGCCGACATGAGCTCGGCCATGCCGCGCGCATCGAGCGGCTGCTCCTCCTCGGGGAGCGGCTGCGGGTTCCGGTCGGCGTCCATGCTTAGAGTTTGCACCGCAAAGTAGTTTGTGTCAAGGTCGGAAGATGAGCAGTGCCGCCGACCGCACCCCCGAGCCCGCCTGGCTGCAGCGGCTGCCCGAGCCGCAGCGCCGCCGCATGCGCGAGGGCAGCCACCATGCCGACCCGCGGCGCGTGGGCGCATCGATCGCCATCGGCGGCGGCCTCGTCTTCGCCTGCTCCTACGGCGATGGCGCGGTGGCCGAGCCGTGGCTGAGCGTGCTGCGCATCGCTGCGGTCGCGCTCGCGGCGCTCTGCGTCTGGCGGCTGTTCTTCGCGCCCGCAGCGCTCGGCGCACCCGCGACCCCGCACCGCTTCGCCTGGCTGCTCTACCTCGGCTCCGTCGCGGCGATGCTCGCGGGCATCGCCGCGGGGCGAGCGCTGCTGGCAGGCATGGATGCCGAGCACGCGGCGGGCTCGTGGATCGCCGTGTGCGTCGGTGCGCACTTCGTGCCGTTCGCGTGGGCGTTCCGAGAGCGGATGCTCGCCCGGCTCGGCCTGTTCGTCGCCGGTCTCGGGGTGGTCGGCGTCGCGCTCGCGCTCACCCTCGGCGAGCCGTGGGGCGAGCTCGGTGCGATCGTCGCCGGCCTGGCGCAGCTGGGGACGATCTCCGCGTGGGCGATGGGCGCACGGCGCGCACGCGGCTGACGCCGGAGTCCGCTCGCCGCTCACCCGAGCGGGCGATGCGGCCTCCAGGCGCGCGTGCGACCCTGGGGCGCATGCCCACCCTCGAGCCGGTCGCCCCGGCGTCGGCGAGCGCCACGCCGCTCGCCTCCGCCGCCGAGCGCCCGCGCCGGCTCGGGCTGGTGCTGGCGCTGCTCCTGACGGTGACGATGCTGCCGCTGTCGGTCGTGGTGCTGCTGCAGCCCGCCGCGCAGCTCACGCCGCCGCCCGCCGTGCTCGCCGCGGTGCTGGCCGTGCTCGCGGTGCTGCACGCCGCATCCGTCGCCGCCCATCGCCTGCCGCGCGCGGGCTTCGTCGTCGGCAGCGCCGCGATGCTGGCGCTCGCCCTGCTCCCGCTCGCGGGCGGCGTCGCGGCGGCGATGCTGCCCTCGTCGCTCGCGTTCCTGCTGCTCATCGCGCTCGCGGCCGGGCACCCGGATGCACCGGCCGGCTGGGGAGCGCCGATGCGCTGGGGTGCGCTCGCGGTCGGTCTGGCGGGCAGCGCGCTGATCACCGCGGTGCACATGGTGCGCGCAGGCCGCGACGAGCCGCTCGTCTCGCTCGGCGAGCTGCTGGGGCTGGCGGCGATGGTCGTCGCCGCCTGGCTGGGGGGGGCGCTCGATCGCTCGCGCCGGGAACGCGCCGCCGAGGCCGAGGCGGTGCGGCTGCGGCAGGCGATCGCCGCCGAGCGCACGCGCATCGGCCGCGACCTGCACGACGTCGTGGCGCACTCGCTCACCGTGATGGTCGCGCAGGCCGAGGCCGCGATGCTGCTCGCCGAGACCGACCCCGGGCGCAGCCGCTCCGCCATCGATCGGGTCGCGAGCACCGGCCGCGACGCGATGCAGGGGCTGCGCGGCATGGTGCGGGTGCTCGACGACGGCGGCCCCGCCGAGCGCGAGCCGGCGCCCGGCATCGACGGGCTGGCCGCGCTCGTCGCCGGTGCGGCGAGTCCGAGGCACGACACCGCCTTCGCCGAGCGCGGCGAGCGCCGACCGCTGCCGCCCGACGCCGAGCTCGCCCTCTACCGCGCGGTGCAGGAGGCGCTCACGAACGCCGTGCGCCACGTCGCGCCGCCCGTGCGCATCCGCGTCGAGCTGGTCTGGGGCGATGCGGATGCGGTGGTCACCGTCATCGACGACGGCGGCAGCGGTCGCTCGTCCGGTGGGCAGGGCGCCGGCACCGGACTGGTCGGCCTGGCGGAGCGCCTGCGCCAGGCCGGAGGCGACCTGGTCGTCTGGCGCGATCGCGGCTGGAGCATCAGGGCGTCCGTGCCGACGGGGGAGCCGTGATGGAGGCGAGCGCAGCTGCGCCGACACCCGCGCCGAGCGGACGGGACGGTCCCGTGCGCGTGCTGGTCGTCGACGACCAGGAGCTGCTGCGCGACGCCCTCGCCACCATGATCGAGACCGACGCCCGCCTCGAGCTCGCCGGCACCGCATCCGATGGTCTCGAAGCCGTCGAGGCGGTGCGATCCGGGCTCGTCGACGTGGTGCTGATGGACATCCGCATGCCGCGGCTCGACGGCATCGCCGCGACCGAGCAGGTGCTGCGGCTGCGGCCGGGCGTGCGGGTGCTGGTGCTGACCACCTTCGACCTCGACGAGTACGTGCTCGCGGCCGTGCGCGCCGGCGCGAGCGGCTTCCTGACCAAGGACGCCCGGCCGGCCGAGCTGACTGCCGCGATCGTCGCCGTCGCCGCCGGCGACGCGGCCGTCTCGCCGCGCGCCACCCGCACGCTGCTGCGGCACGTGCACCAGCAGCCGGTCGCCGAGGCCGAGGCGGCGCTCGCGCCGCTGAGCCCGCGCGAGCGCGAGGTGCTGCGCGAGCTCGCCAGCGGCGCCTCCAACGAGGAGGTGGGCCGGCGGCTGTTCCTGACGACGAACACGGTCAAGACGCACGTGAAGGCGATCCTCGCCAAGCTCGGGCTGCCCGATCGCATCCACGTGGTGATCTGGGCCTACGAGCACGGCGTCGCGGGCCGCAGCGCCGACGCCTGACCCTCACCCGCGCGAGCGATGCCGCCCGCTCCGGCGGGCGAGGCGGCAGGCCCCGGCCCGAACCTAGCGTCGGAGCATGATCACCGAACCCCGCGCCCAGAACCCGGCCCGCCCCGCCGGCGATCGCGAGCCGCTCACCCGGCGGATCGCCCTCCCGGCAGCCGCCGTCGGCGCCGCCGGCATCGCGACCGCCGGGCTGCTCGGCATGCTGCTGCCGCACATCGACCCCTTCGGCACCGGCATGCCGGGCATGCTCGGCTTCGTCGGCGAGCACGCCTCGACTGTCGAGACCGCGATCGGCATCCTCGCGCTGCTGGTCGTCGGGCTCCACCGCGCGATGCCGCGAGCGCTCGCGCAGGTCGCTGCCGGCCTGCTCGGCCTCGCCGCCGCCATCAGCCTGCCCGGCTCGGCGATCGCCGGCGCCGGCTACCTGCTGGCGCTCATCGTGGTGGTCGCGCTGCCGGTGCTGCTGATCGCCCTCTCGCTCCGTCACCCCGCGGTGGGCGTGCCGCTGCTGGCGCTGCTGGTCGGCGGTCTCGCCGCGGGCGAGCTCACCGGCGCGTTCCCGGTCAGCGCGTTCCTCGGCGTCTTCGCCGGCGGCATCGCCGGCGTCTGGCTGACGCTGCTCGCGACCGCCTCCCACACCCTCGCCGGCCTCGCCCTGCTCGCGCTCGCGGTGCCCGTCCCGGGCACCAGGGTGGCGGATGCGGTGCGTCGCGCGCGCGTGCCCGTCACCGTCGTCGCGGCGCTGTGCGCGCTGCCCTACGTGGTCGCGCGCGCGTCGTGGCTCACGCCCTGGCCGCTGCTGGGGCCGGGCCGCGAGGTGCTCGACGCTCAGCCGGGCACGATCGTCACGGGACTGCTGCTCGGCACGGCCATGCTCGTCGGCGGTGTGCTCACGCTCGGGCTGATCCTGCGGTGGGGCGAGCGCTTCCCGCGCTGGGTCCCGGGTGTGGGCGGCCGGCCGGTGCCGGTGCCGCTCGCGGTCGTGCCCGCGCTGCTGGTGGCGGTGCTGTTCGCCGTCGGCGGTCCCGGGCTCGCCGGCCTGGGCAGCGCCGCGCAGCAGGTCGGCGCGCCCGCCATCGAGGCGGTGACGATGCTGCTCGTGTTCCCGTTCTGGCTCTGGGGACCGCTGCTGGCGGTCGCCGCGTGGGGCTACGCGCTGCACCGTCGCGAGACGGCACGGCCGCGCCCGTGACGACGAGCTCTCGGCCGCCCGCTCAGGCCGAGCCGTCGGCGCCGCTCGGGCCGCGCCTACGGCTCGGGCGTGACCCGCATGGGATCGACCGCCTCGGTCGCCCCCTGCTCCACCTCGCCCATGTCGGGGCTGATGAGGCCCAGCAGGTTGCCGTCCGGGTCGTGCAGGTAGCCGAGCCGGCCGACGCCGGGCACGTCCGCCAGATCCATCTGCGACGTCGCGCCCAGCTCGAGCCCCTTCGCGAAGAGCTCGTCGACGCGGTCGGTGCCGATCACCAGGTTGGCGCCCGTGATGGGCGAGCCCGGCGCGGGCGCCGGACCCTCGCGCTTCGTGAGGCCGCCGTTGATGCCCCAGCCGGGCGTGTCCAGCTGCACCGAGCCCTCGCCGGTCTCGATGGTCCAGTAGTCCATGCCAGGGACCGGCGCGAACGTCCAGCCGAACAGCCCGGAGTAGAAGTCGATCAGCCGCTGCGGCTCGCTCGCGTGGATCTCGAAGTGGACGACGAGGCTCATACCGGCTCCTCTGCTCGCGGGTGGCTGCCTTGACGGCGAGGCTACGCGCGCGACGCGCCCGCCACCAGAGCACAATGGCCTGATGCGCACCCACTACCGCTTCGGCCACGAGTGGGTGGTGCGGGCACGACCGGATGCGGTGCTCGCGCTGCTCGAGGACGTCACCGGCTACGGCGCGTGGTGGCCGGGCGTGCGCGTGCTGGGCGACCGCTCGACGCCGCGCCGCCGCGCGGCCGCGCTGGAGGTGCGCGCCCCGGCCGGGTACCGCATCCGCTTCACCGTCACCGAGTCGGTCACGGCACCGGACGAGCTGCGCGGGCTGATCCGCGGCGATCTGGAGGGCTGGTGTGCCTGGCGCATCCAGCCGACGCGGGACGGCACGAGGGTGGGATTCGCGCAGGAGGTGGAGGCGCGGGCCCGGCTGCTGCGGCTCGCGAGCCCGCTGCTGCACCATCAGCTGGCGGCCCAGCACGGGCGGCTGCTGCGCGCGGCGGAGCAGGGCATGCGGCGCGCGCTGGGCGAGGGCTGAGCGGGCGAGCGCGCCCCCGGATCCGCGCTTGGCCGCGTGTCGCCAGGCACGGAGGTGGACTCCGAGCCGATCCGGCGTAGGCTCACGGCGTGGCTGAAAGCATCCTCCTCGGGCACGCACCCAGGCCGACCTCCGGATCACAGCTGGAGAAGCGCATCCGCACCCTCGTGGTGGCGGCAGAGCCGGCTGGCGTGGCCTGCACCTCGATCATCGACGCCGAGCTCGACGGTCCCGACGTCAAGCACCTGCATCTCGACCTCACCGACTTCCATCTGGCGGACGAGCACGATCGCGACCGCGCGCGGCTCGAGCCGCAGGGCGCGCCCGTCTCGAGCGAGGACGGCGTGCTGCGCGAGCTGCGCGTGAAGGCGGACCCGATGCAGATCTCGGGCGCTACGGTGCGGCTCGACGCGCACCTGATGGACGTGTCGTTCCGCTGGATCGAGACCGACAACGGCGAGCTCGCCGTCGACCTCACCCCGCCCGACGATCAGCACCCGCTGCACGGCAGCGTGCGCGTCGCGGTGCCGAAGGATCAGCTGGGCAAGGCCGTGCTGGGGCTCGCGGAGTCGGCGCTGTTCGAGCGCGGCATCACGGTCTCGCGCTTCGACCTCGATGTCGAGGAGTCGGGCCCGCAGAGCCTGCGCGTGACCTTCGACGCCAAGGTGCGCAAGGGGCTGCTGGGCGCGCACGTGACGGGCGGCGCGAATGCCGAGATCGACGACCGGATGGGGCTGACGCTCTCCGGCATCGAGATCGAGAGCGGCAACCCGCTGGTCGCCGCGATGCTGAACGCCGTTCGCGGGAAGGTGGCGCGCTACGAGGGGCGCCGCATCGACCTGGCCTCCGAGCTGCCCCCGGGCATCCGGGTCGCCGACGTGAACGTCGAGGTGGGCAGCGAAGTGACGATCGAGGCGCGCCTGGTCTGACCGCCCGCCGCTCGTGCAGGCCGCGCAGCAGCCGACGCAGAGCCGTCGGCACGATCTGCGCTCCGGGTTCAGGCGTGGACGAGCCGCGCGCGGGCGCGCTCGGGGATTCGCACGCCCAGCGACGCGAGCCGGCGCGCCGACTCCTCGGCGTCGATCCAGTCGAGCGGCATCGACTCGCCCAGCGGCACCACCGAGTGCAGCACGGTCGAGGGGTAGACGTGCACGAGGTTGAACGCGCGAGCGCCGTCGCGGCCACGGGTGCCGCCGACCGGCACGTTGAGGTCCTGCGTGTAGCAGGTGGCGGAGGCCACCGAGACCGGGATGCCGGCGAAGGTCGCGGTCGACGAGTAGTGCAGGTGCCCAGCGAGGATCGCGCGCACGTCGCTGCCGGTGAGCACGTCGGCGAGGCTCGCCTGGTCGCGCAGCTCGACGCTGACGGCGAGGTCGAGCACGCTCGGCACCGGCGGGTGGTGCATCGCCAGGATCGTGCCGTGCGGGGCCGGCGTCGCCAGCACCGCGCGCAGCCAGTCGCGCTGCTGCGCGGAGACCTCGCCGTGGTGATGGCCCGGCACGCTGGAGTCGAGCGTGATGATGCGCAGGCCGTCGAGATCGAGCACGGCGTCGACCGGCTCGTCGGAGGCCGCCTCGTCGAGCAGGCCGGCGCGGAAGGCGCGGCGCTCGTCGTGGTTGCCCATCACCCACACGACCCGGGCGCAGAGCTCCGCCGCGATCGGGTCGACGATCGCGCGCAGCCGCCGGTAGGCGTCTGGCTCGCCCTTGTCGGCGAGGTCGCCGGTGAAGACGATCGCGTCGGGCCTGGCGCCCGAGGTCTCGAACTCGGCGAACAGCCGGCGCAGGTGCGCCTCGCTCGGCACGCGATCGTAGAGCCGGCCGCCGCCGGCGAGCAGGTGGGTGTCCGAGATGTGGAGGAGGAAGTGATCCGGCCGGGGGTGCTCGGCCGAGCGGTTCGTCACGGTTCGTCCATCCGATCTCTCGGGGTGTGCGCGGTATGACGCATGCACAGCGTCGGGCACTGCCCGCACGCTAGCCCAGCACCCGCGCGCGAACGCGGCATGAACGCGGCGTGTACACGCTCCGAACGTCGGATGCGCTGGCCGCGCGGGCAGACGGATCCGTCCCGTCCCAGCCCACGAGGGTTAGCATGAGCCGAAGACCCAGCACCCCGCAGACAGGAGCCGATCGAGCCGTGAGCGACCTTCGAGAGCGCGGCATCGACGGGCAGCACAGCGCATTCTCGCCGCCGCGCGAGGAGCCCTCGGGCATCCGGGTCGCGAACGAGGTCGAGCCGGTGCTGGTCGCGACCGGCGACCGCTTCACGCGCTTCAACCGCCCGGACGTGGTGCTGCGCAAGGGCCGCTATGCGCTCACCAACGGTCACATGACCCCGCGCGAGTCGATGGTGGAGGATCTGCTGGCCCTGGGCGCCGCCCTCGAGGCAGCCGAGATCCCGTGCCTGCTGGTGCGCGACGACGCGGGCCGGCCGATCATCGCGGTCGACCGCACGCGCCGCAAGGAGCTCGCGGCGGCACTCGCGGCCGCGTTCGCCGACGAGCCCTTCTACGCCGAGCCGGTCGCCCCGCAGCAGTTCGCCGGGCGTCGGCCCGCGCTGCTCGCCGACGGCCGGCTCGCCGGCCACAAGAAGGTCAGCGCCATGCGCGTCTACCGGCCGCGCGTCGAGCCTGCCGGACGCCTCCGGTACGGGCCTGACACCGCCGTGCAGCTCGAGCTGTGGCGCTTCGGCGAGGAGACGCTCGCTGCGCCGCTGCCGAATGCGGTGATGCGGGCGACCATGCCGCGGCGCGAGGCGGTCGGCGAGACGGTGCACCGCTACGGCCGCGAGTGGCAGACCATCCAGCACATGTGGGAGCCGCTGGCCAGCGACATCACCTTCGACATCGACATGGTCTTCTCCTGGGTCGACGGCTCCAGCACCGAGTTCCAGCGCGCGCGGGCGAAGCAGATGCAGGGCTACGTGGTGGGGGAGGGCGACGACTCGGAGGCGCGCTTCCGGCAGATCGACGAGCTGAAGTACGCGCTGCGCTCGGTGCACATGTACGCGCCCTGGGTGCGCCGCATCTTCATCGCCACCGACTCGCCCGCGCCCGACTGGCTGGCGGCGCACCCGAAGGTGACGATCGTGCGCGCCGAGGAGATGTTCAGCGACCCCTCGGTGCTGCCGACCCACAACTCGCACGCGGTCGAGGCGCAGCTGCACCACATCGAGGGGCTCAGCGAGCACTTCCTCTACTCGAACGACGACATGTTCTTCGGCCGGCAGCTCGAGCCCGACGTCTTCTTCTCGCCCGGCGGCGTGACGAAGTTCGTCGAGGCGACCACCCGCATCGGCCTGGGCGAGACCGACCCGCAGCGCTCCGGCCACGACAACGCGGCGCGCTTCAACCGCAGCCTGCTGCGCGAGCGCTTCGGTGCCGTCACCACCCGCCACCTCGAGCACTGCGCCGCGCCGCTGCGGCGCAGCGTGATGGCCGAGATGGAGGCGGCGTTCCCGGAGGACTTCCGCCGCACCGCCGCCTCCCGCTTCCGCTCGGCGACCGACATCTCGGTGACGAACTCGCTCTACCACTACTACGCGCTGATGACCGGCCGCGCGGTGCAGCAGACGGCCGTGAAGGTGCAGTACATCGAGACCACGCTGCGGGCCTCGCTGCCGGCGATGGACCGGCTGCTGCGCAAGCGCGATCAGGACATGTTCTGCCTCAACGACGGCAGCCGGCCCGAGCTCGACGCCGAGGAGCGCAACACCGCGGTGACCGCTTTCCTCGAGTCCTACTTCCCGATCCCCGCGCCGTGGGAGCGTCTCCGCGTCTAGCGGGCCAGCAGCTCGTCCACCTCTGCCGCCGTGGCGATGCTGCCGGAGGCGCCGCGGCGCGTGACGGTGACGGCGCCTGCCGCACCGGCACGCTCGATCGCCTCGTCGAGCCCGAGGCCGGCGGCGATGGATGCGGCCAGGTGCCCCGCGAAGGCGTCTCCGGCGGCCGTCGTGTCGGTGACGTGGACGCGGATGGGCGCGTGCTCGCCGACACCATCGGCGGTGACCAGCACGCTGCCGGCCCCCGCCATCGTGATGATCGCCGCACCCGCGCCGCGCTCCAGGAACCAGCGACCGGCCTGAGCGGCGCTCGCGGGGGAGTCGACCGCGATGCCGGTCAGCAGCGCCGCCTCGGTCTCGTTCGGCTTGATGATGTCGACCAGCGGCCAGATCTCCTCCGGCAGCTCGCGCGCCGGTGCCGGGTCGAGGATCACGGTGATGCCGGCCTCGTGCGCGCGCCGCACCGCGGCGAGCGTGATCGGCAGCGGCGTCTCGAGCTGCGTGAGCATGACGGCGACCTCGCCGCTGAGCGCCGCGAAGGCCTCGTCGAGCTGCGCCTCGTCGAGCGCGGCGTTGGCACCGGCCACGATCACGATGTCGTTCTCGCCCGCGGCGACGCGGATGTGCGCGATGCCGGTGTGGACGCCCTCGCCCGCGATGGTGCGGACGTGCTCGAGGCGCACCCCGTGCTCACCGAGGCTCGACGTCACGAGCGATCCGAACTCGTCGTCGCCGACGCATCCGACCATGTGGGCCGCGGCGCCCGCCTTCGCCACGGCGACGGCCTGGTTCGCGCCCTTGCCGCCGAGGCCGAGCGCGAAGGCGTCGCCCGTGAAGGTCTCGCCGGGCTGCGGCAGTCGGCTGGAGTAGGCGGTGACGTCGGCGTTGATCGATCCGACGATCAGCACGCCGTCGCGGCGGGGTTCAGGCATGGCTCGAGGCTAACGCGGCCCGCGCCCGGCGCCGATCGCGGTCGCAGATGGCATGCATCGCGGTCGCAGAAGCAGCGTCTCGCGGCACGCAGCGGGCCCGCCGCGGCGATGCGCGACGGGCCCGGGAGCGGGTGCGTCAGACGGCCGTGTAGCCGCCGTCGGCGATCAGGTAGCTGCCGGTGACGAACGAGGCGTCGTCCGAGAGCAGGAACGCGACGACCGCAGCGACCTCGTCGGGCTCGCCCAGGCGGCCCAGCGCCTGCTTGGCGGCCATGGCGTCGCGGGCCTCCTGGTCGAGGTTCGCCTCGAGCAGCGGCGTGAGGATGTAGCCCGGGCCGAGCGCGTTGATGCGCAGGCCCTCGGGGCCGTACTCGACCGCGGCGTTCTTCGTCAGGCCCACCACGCCGTGCTTGGTGGCGGTGTAGGCGCTGTTGTTCGGCGCCGCGACCATGCCGTGGATCGACGCGATGTTGACGATCGCCGACTCCTTGGGGGCGTCGAGCATGGCGGTGATCTGCTCGCGCATGCCGTACATGACGCCGTTGAGGTTGAGCGCGACGACCGCGTCCCACTCCTCCACGGGGACGTCGGCCGTGCGGTGCGGGGCGCCGCCCATGCCGGCGTTGTTCACCGCGTAGTGCAGGGCACCGTAGGTCTCCTTGGCGAAGTCGACGACCTTCTTGGCGTCTGCGGGCTTGGACGAGTCCGCCTCGATCGAGGAGGCCGTGCCGCCTGCAGCGCCGATCTCGTCGACCACGCGCTGCGCGGCGTCGAGCTTGATGTCGGTGATGACGACCTTCGCGCCCTCGGATGCCAGGCGCTTCGCGATCGCCTCGCCGATGCCCGAGCCGCCGCCCGTGACCAGTGCAACCTTGCCCTCGAACCGTGCCATCGTTCTCACTCCTTTAGATTTGAAGAGATGTGTCCTTGATGCAACCCGTCGGGCGTGCCGGCATTCCCGCCGGGCGCCGGCATCCGCCTCAACACCATCCTGCAGAGGTCGCGCTGCGGTCACATCGGCATCGGCAGGCCAGCGTCGCTCATCGCGAGCTCGCGGTCGAGGGTGGCGGCGGCCAGCTGCCCGGACGCGATCGCCGCCGCCACTGCGGAGAGCGGGCCCGGCATGCCCGGTGCCTGCGCGATGTCGCCGGCCGCTGAGACGCCGGCGAGGCTCGTGCGGCCGAAGCCGTCGACGAGGATCGCGCCTGCCTCGGAGCGGTCGAGGCCGAGCTGCTCTGCCAGCGGCGAGGCCGGAGACCACGCGGGGGCGACGAACATGCCCGACAGCGGCACCGCATCCGCCCCCTCGAGCTCGACGGCGATGCCCGCCGCGTCGTCGCGCACCGCCAGCACGCGCTGCGGCACGACGTCGGCGCCCATGCGCGTCAGGTGCTCGAGCGTGGCGCGGTCAGGCTCGGCGCCGTCGAGCAGCACGACCACGCGGGTTGCGAGCCGGCCGATGAGCGCGGCCATCATCGTCGCGTGCGCGCCCGAGCCCAGGATGGCGATCGGGCCGTCGGCGAGCTCGAAGCCGTGGCAGTAGGGGCAGTGCGCGACGCGGTCGCCGAAGCGCTCGGCCAAGCCCGGGATCGCGGGGAGCGTGTCGGCGGCGCCGGTGGCGAGCAGGATCCGGCGGGCGGTGAGCGTCTGGCCGCCCCCGGACCCGCCGCCGTCCTCGAGCGCGACGCTGAACGCATCCGCCCGGTCACCGGTGCTGCCGGTCGCCGCCACGTGCGCGACGGCCCGGTCGAGCACCGTCACGGTGGCGTAGTGGGCGAGCTCGGCGCGCGCGGCTTCGCGCAGCTGCGCGGGCGGCTGCCCGTCGTGGCCGATGAGGTTCTGCATCGCGTGGGCGGGGTCGTTGCGGTAGCTGCCGCCGTCGATGAGCGTCACGCGGCGGCGCATGCGGCCGAGGGTGAGCGCGGCCTGCAGGCCTGCGGGGCCGCCGCCGATGACGATGACGTCCTGGGTGTCCATGAGTCCTCCTGGTGGTGCTGCTCCGGTCTTCCGGCCGGGCTAGGGCTTGCGTGATGTGCCCATGGTGTGACTTCATGTCAACATGAAGTCAAGCGCTGCGGCGAAGGATGTCGTCTGGACCATCGGCGAGCTGGCCGAGCGCTTCGGGCTGGAGACGCATGTGCTGCGGCACTGGGAGTCGGAGGGGCTGCTCGCGCCGGAGCGGGACGCGGGCGGGCGGCGCCGCTACCGCGAGCCGGACGCCTACCGGGTGGCGACGATCATCGCGAGCAAGGCGGCGGGCATGCGGCTCGACCAGATCGGCGCGATGCTCGGCGGTGAGAATGCCGACCGCCATCGCATCCTCGACGCGCACCTGGCCGACATCGACGAGCGCATCGCGGCGCTCGAGCGCTCGCGGGCGATGGCGCTGCACGCGCTCGAGTGCCGGGCGCACGACATCGCCACCTGCCCGGGCTTCCGCAGCCACGTCGCCGACATCGTCGCGGGCGAGCGCCGCGGCTTCCCGCAGCAGGCGGACGCGCATCCGCCCGGTCAGCACCCCGTCGGGCACGCGCTGCCGGCGGGGTGAGAGCCGGTCGAGCTGCGTGACGCGGTGCGGGCCAGTTCCTCGAGCGAGGCGACGCCGAGCAGCCGCATGGTGCGCTGTGGGCGCGGCGGCAGCTACGTCGCGAACACCGCGTGCGTCGACGGCACCGCCGCGCGGCCGCCGAGCTCGGTGAGCTCGAGCACCACGGCGACGCCCGCGACCGTGCCGCCGAGCTGCTCGACGAGCGAGACGGCCGCGCGCAGCGTGCCGCCGGTGGCGAGCACGTCGTCGACGAGCAGCACGCGCCTGCCGGTCAGGTCGCCCGCCGCCTCGATCGTCGCGATGCCGTACTCGAGGGCGTAGTCGACGGATGCGGAGGGCCGCGGCGTCTTGCCGGCCTTGCGGATGGGCAGCAGTCCGGTCCGCGTCGTCGCAGCCACCGTGCCGGCGAGCAGGAACCCGCGCGCCTCGACGCCCGCGACGAGGTCGAAGCCGCCCTCGAACGGCGCGGCCAGCGCCTGCGTGACGGCCGCCAGCGCATCCGCGTCGGTCAGCATCGGCCCGATGTCGCGAAAGAGGATGCCGGGTTGCGGGAAGTCGGGAGTCAGGGCGATGAGCGACTCGGCGCGCGCGAGCCGCGCTGAGTCGGTGAACGGCGCTGGGCTGGGCGTCGGCATGCGCCAACGCTAGCCGTCGACAGCGCTGACGCGGCGCCCGGCGACGGATGCGTCAGGCCGGGTCGTGGCCGAAGGTCGCGAAGGCGCTCGGCGTGATTCCGGTCACCGCGCGCAACCGGACGGCGCGCACCCGCATGGGTGGCGCATCCGCTGCCTGAGTCGTCGTCCGCTCGACGGGGCACCAGGCGCGTGACACTAGGCTCGCCCCCATGGGCGATCTGTTCGACGACTACGACAAGCCCTTCGCGAATCCTCGGAAGCGCGAGGGCAAGGCGTGGGATGAGATGTTCGAGGACTCGGGCGAGCCGCGCAGCTCGTACACGCCGCTGCACTCCGCGCTCTCCGAGCTGACGAAGGACGAGCTGCGGGAGCGCGCCGATGCGCTCGCCTCCTCGTACCTGGCGCAGGGCGTCACCTTCGACTTCGCGGGGGAGGAGCGGCCGTTCCCGCTCGACGCGATTCCGCGCATCATCACCGCGGCCGACTGGAAGCACGTCGAGGCCGGTGTGCAGCAGCGGGTGCGCGCGCTCGAGGCCTTCCTGGCCGACATGTACGGGCCGCAGCGCGCGGTCGAGGACGGCATCATCCCCGCCAAGCTGATCAGCACCTCGATCCACTTCCACCGCCAGGCCGCCGGCGTGGTGGGTGCGAACGGCGTGCGCATCCACGTCTCGGGCATCGACCTGATCCGCGACCAGGATGGCGAGTGGCGCGTGCTGGAGGACAACGTGCGGGTGCCCTCCGGCGTCTCGTACGTGATGTCGAACCGGCGCGTGATCGCGCAGACGCTGCCCGAGATGTTCTCGTCGATGCGGGTGCGCCCGGTGGGCGACTACTGCGACAAGCTGCTGCAGGCGCTGCGCGCTGCGGCGCCCGCCGGTGTCGATGACCCGCGCGTGGTGGTGCTCACCCCCGGTGTCTACAACTCGGCCTACTTCGAGCACACGCTGCTCGCGCGCCTGATGGGCGTCGAGCTGGTCGAGGGGCGCGACCTGTTCACCTCCGGCGGCCGCGTCTACATGCGCACGACCGAGGGCCCCGCGCGCGTCGACGTGATCTACCGCCGCGTCGACGACGACTACCTCGACCCGCTGCAGTTCCGCGGCGACTCGATGCTCGGCAGTCCCGGTCTCATGCTCGCCGCGCGGCTCGGCAACGTGACGATCGCGAACGCGGTCGGCAACGGCATCGCCGACGACAAGCTCGTCTACACCTACGTGCCGGAGCTCATCCGCTACTACCTGTCGGAGGAGCCGATCCTGAAGAACGTCGACACCTGGCGGCTCGAGGAGCCCGGCGTGCTCGAGGAGGTGCTGCCGCGGCTGCACGAGCTGGTGGTGAAGCCGGTCGACGGCTCGGGCGGCAAGGGTCTCGTGGTCGGGCCCGACGCGACGCCCGAGGAGCTCGAGGCGCTCAAGCAGCGGCTGCTCGACGACCCGCGCGGCTGGATCGCGCAGCCGGTCGTGCAGCTGAGCACCATCCCGACGCTCGTGGAGGACGGCGTGCGCCCCCGCCACGTCGACCTGCGACCCTTCGCCGTCAACGACGGGAAGGATGTCTGGGTGCTGCCGGGCGGGCTGACCCGCGTCGCGCTGCCGGAGGGTCAGCTGGTCGTCAACTCGTCGCAGGGCGGTGGCTCGAAGGACACGTGGGTGATCGCCGGCGCCCGCGAGCAGATCCCGGTGATCGACCACGACGCCGAGTTCGGCGCCTCGGGTGAGCCGATGACCAGGCCGATCAGCGTGATCACGGCCACCGAGCATCCGCAGGACCAGTCGCCGCAGGACGCCCCGCGCCGCAGCGGGCAGGCCGAGGAGCAGCAGCAGGGTCGCGATGCGCCGCCCTCGCGCGCAGCTCGATCAGCCAGCGAGCCGAAGGAGGGCGCAGCATGATGCTCAGCCGCATCGCCGAGAGCCTGTTCTGGATCGGCCGCTACATCGAGCGCGCCGACGGCACCGCCCGCATCCTCGACGTCTACCTGCAGCTGCTGCTCGAGGACGTCGCGGTCGATGAGGACACCGCCTGCCGCGCCATGCTCGGCGTCATGGGCCACGACGCCCCGCCCGAGCGCAAGCTCACCCGCACCGACGTCGTCAACATCCTCGCGATCGACCGCACCAACACGGCATCGATCGCCTACTCGGTCAACGCGGCTCGCGAGAACGCCCGCCGCGCCCGCGAGACGATCTCGACCGAGCTGTGGGAGGTGCTGAACGCCACCTACGCGAGCATGCCGCGCCGCGTCAGCAACGACCAGGTGCACCAGATGTTCGGCTGGGTGCGCGAGCGGATGGCGCTCGCGAGCGGCATGGCCGATGCCACCTCGAGCCGTGACGACGCCTGGAGCTTCTTCACCCTGGGCCGCTACATCGAGCGCGCCGACATGGTCGCGAGGCTCCTCGCGACCAGGGCGCTGACGGAGGCGTCCGGCCCGTCGTGGACGACCATCCTGCGCTCGGTGGGCGCGTACGAGGCCTACCTGCGCACCTATCGCGGGGTCCCCTCGAGCACGAACGCGGCCGAGTTCCTGCTGCTCGACCGGCTCTTCCCGCGATCGATCCTGTTCTCGGTGCGGGGCGCGGAGCAGTGCCTGGAGGACATCGAGCCGCGGCGCGAGCGAGTCGGCTACATCGGGGCGGCAGAGCGGATGCTCGGGCAGATCCGCGCGGAGCTCGAGTTCCGCCCCATCCAGGAGATCATCGACGACCTGCCGGTCGTCATGGACAAGGTGCAGACCACCACCACCGCGGTCTCGAACGCGGTGCGGGAGCGCTACTTCCCGACCCACAACATGCCGGCCTGGACGAGGGAGGCATCGTGAGCCGCATCCGCATCCGTCACACCACCGGCTACCGCTACGAGCAGCCGGCGGTCGCGAGCTACAACGAGTCGCGCATGCTGCCGTCGACGAGCGACGGCCAGTTCGTCATCTACTCGAACCTCGACATCCGCCCCAACACCTCGGTGAACACCTACGAGGACTACTGGGGCACGACGGTGGTCTCGTTCGACGTGCTCGCCCCGCACACCGAGCTGCAGCTGACGGCGACGAGCCTCGTCGAGGTGCGGCCGAAGCTCACCGGCGGCCGCGATCTGTCGTGGGAGCAGCTCGAGAAGGTGGCGCAGCGCGCGACGCAGTACGTCGAGCAGCTCGGCCAGACGGTGCGCACCCGCCCGACCGCCGATCTCGTCCGTGCGGCGCAGGAGATCAAGGATGCGTCGGAGACGCCGGGCACTGCCGCGGCGGCCATCGCCCGCATGGTCGGCGGGGAGATGGAGTACATGTCGGGCGTCACGCACGTGCACACGCTCGCCTCCGAGGCCTGGCCGAGCCGCAAGGGTGTCTGCCAGGACATCGCGCACATCACGATCGGCGCGCTGCGGGCGGTCGGGATCCCGGCGCGCTACGTCTCCGGCTACCTGCACCCGAAGCCCGACGCGCAGATCGGCGAGACGATCCGCGGGGAGTCGCACGCCTGGGTGGAGTGGTTCACGGGCGAGTGGAACGCGTGGGATCCGACGAACCTGATCGACATCGGCGAGCGGCACGTGAAGGTGGGCCTCGGCCGCGACTACAACGACGTGCCGCCGCTGCGCGGTGTGTACGCGGGCGCGGCGAAGAGCCAGCTGTTCGTCTCGGTGGAGATCACGAAGGAATCCTGACGCTGACGCTCACGTCCGCATCACGAGGCGCGGTGGTGGGTAGAAGTCGATGGCAGCCGTGCGCTTATCGGGTGGTCGCGAGGTACCGAGCCGCCGTCGCAATCGTTGCTCGATCGACTCGACGCGCCGACGTGGGCGCCGCACTGCGGGTGCCGGTCGCACACGCGCTGACGGTGCGCCCGGTCCGCCGATGCCTTCGCCGATCCGGGGCTGTGCCTCGTCAGCGAGTTTGACGGCGAGCGATGCGGGCGCCGCGCACGCGGCTGTCGTGGCCACGCGTGCGGCTTTGCGGGTGGTGCGGGCGTAGCGGTTCGAGGGGCGCAGCACCGGGACGACTCGCCAGTTGCCCTTGGTGCCGACGACCTGCAGCCGGCCCGCGTGCACTTCGTGATGGCAGTGGCTGCAGAGCAGGATGCCGTATCCGACGTCAGTCTTGCCGCCGTGGTCCCACCAGACCACGTGGTGGGTCTCGGTCCAGGCCACGGGCATGTTGCAGTCGGAGGTGGCGCAGCCGCCGTAGGTGACGGCGAGGGCCCGACGCTGGGGCTTGCTGAACAGGCGCTTCTCGCGTCCGAGCTCGAGCACCTGCCCCTTGGCGTCGACGACGGCGCGCTGCACCACTGCTTCGCACACGAGCCGGTCGGCGGTCTCGATCGGCACGATCTCTCCGGTGTGCTCGATCCGAAGCGCCCGATCCGGGTGCTCCAGGCCACGGACGTAGGCGTCGAACGCCTCGATCGTGCCGTTGAAGACCAGCCGCGGCACCTCGCCGCCCGCGACGGGCGCACCACCGGAGGCGACATGCGCCACCGCCAGAGCCTCGATCACATCGTGCTGCTTCTGCGGGCGTGTGCGGTCATCGACCGGCGCTTCGTCGGGCTCCGGCTGATCGTTGCCCACGGCCGGCTCGTCGGTCTCGACGCTCGGCTCGTCGGTGCCGGTGTTCGGCTCGTCGGCGGTGCTCGCCTCGTCATCGGCGACTTCGGTCTCGGGGTCGTCATCGTTGAAGACGACCCTCACGCGGGGCGATGTGTACGCATCCAGCAGCGCCTTGATGGCTGAGGCGGCTTCTGGCGTGCACGTCATGGTGAGCAGCCACATGCCATCGGGGCGCCGCCGCATGCGCAGCGAGCGCATCGTGCGCTGCCGCTCGGAGTCGGACAGGATGCCGTCGGGATCGAGCACCGCGACGTACGCGCGAGCCTGCGTCACCAGCAGCTCGGGCACCAGCGGCATTTCGGGGTCGGTGGCGGCGTCGACGAGGCAGCCCTCGGCCCAGGCCAATTGGTCGAGATCCGCGCGCGGCGCGGCCGGCTCGAGCGTCCCCACGATCGCTCGGGCCTGCGCGAGTGAGAGCTCGCCAGCGTCGAGCGCGTCGGCGACGCGCGGGTACTTGATCGCGATCGACTCGCCGGTGAGGCTCACAGCCGTGGCGGTCGCCGCAGCGAGCGAGATCAGCCCACCCGCGTCGCGGCCGCGAATGCCGAAGGCTGACGCAACCGCACTCTTCGGGTCGCTCTTGCCGAGGACTCTGCAGATGCAATCTTCAGCGGGGCCGATCGACCGCTCGGCGATCTCGCCTGCGAGGCGCACCTTCTGCGCATCGACGAGGCGGGCGAGCTCAGCCGTCTGCGACAGCAGATCGACGACATCTTGCCGAGACGCGGTCTTGAGCGAGCCGGCGTCGGCGAAGGCCGCGCGCGCAGCGGCGACAACGGCTGCTGCCTGCTCGATGCTCGTCACCTTCGACTCCTTCGGTTGCGACCACGGTAGGTGTGACCACCCACATCGTCTAGAACGTCTGTTCGAACAGGATAGGTGACACCGCTGACATGGCGCTGCTCGCTCGGGGCGGCTGTGGAGAACTCCGAACGGTACCCTGGCGCACCTCGCTGACACGGCCTACCGTGACTGGCATGTGCAGGAACATCACGGTGCTTCGCGGTCTCGAGCCGGCCGCCAACGACGATGAGGTGGAGGCCGCCGCGCGACAGTACGTCCGCAAGGTCAGCGGCATCACGCATCCGACCGACCGCACGCGCGAAGCCTTCGAGCACGCCGTCGCCGAGGTCGCGCACATCACGCGGCACCTCCTGGAGGATCTGCCCGATCGGCGTCAGCCGCCGAAGACGGTGCCGCCGCTGCGCCGCCCCGAGGTGCGGGCGCGCATAGCGGAGCGCGAGGCCGCGGCGAGCTGATCTGGCCCGAGGTGCCGCGAACTGCCGCGATCTGACGAGCAGCTACTCCGCCAGCACCAGCAGCTCGCCGATCTCGCAGTCGAGCGCCTTGCAGATCGCGGTCAGCGTCGAGAACCGGATCGCGCGCCCGCGGTCGTTCTTCAGCGCTGACAGGTTCGCGAACGTGATGTCGACCGTGCGGCTCAGCTCGGTGAGGGTCATGCCGCGCTCGTCCAGCAGCTCGTCGAGCCGGCAGTGCACGCCGGTCGGCTGCTCTGCCTTCCGCGCCATCAGATGAGCCCCGTGGTGTCGTCCTGCAGACGGGATGCGCGGCCGAGCAGGAGGGCGCTGAAGCCGGTCACGACGCCGAGCGCCAGCAGCGAGAACTCGATGTTCTGCCAGTGCGGCGGACGCGGGATCACCCAGCTCTCGTCGGATTCGCCGTAGACCGGCGTCGACGGCTCGGTCGGCACCCCCGCGGCCTCGATCGCGATCACGCCGGCCTGCGCCTCGAGCTGCGGTGCGCCGATCGCGACGGCGAGCATGGTGATCGAGAGCACGCCCAGCAGCACCGCGGTGCCGATGCCGAAGCTGCGCTTGCGCAGCAGCTGCACGGCCAGCCAGATGAGCACGAGCCCCGCCAGCATGCCGACGGCGTAGCGCGAGCCGACACCGATCGACTCGAGCAGCACGGCGGTCGGGTCCGCCTCGAACGGCACCACGGTCGCCGTCGTGTACTGGATCTCGGCGTCGCCGGCGATGTCCGGCCGCACGTCGAGCGGCAGCGCGACGCCCACGTCGTAGGAAGCGCTCACCATGATCGAGTGCTGGATGTGCAGCAGCGCGATCACGAGCGTCCACGCCATCGCGATCACGGTGACGGCGATGACGGCGATGAGGCCGCCTCGGCCGAGGAAGCGGCCGGCGGTGCGGCCGAAGTCAACCTTGCTCATGACAACCCCTATCGTTCATCGATATATCGATAAGCGAGATAGTAAGCGTCAGGCGGCACCGCCGCAAGCGATTCGAAGAGATTGGTCTCAGGCAGCGCGCAGCTGCGCGGCGATCTCGTCCATCACCCGCATGATGGCGACGGTCTCGTCGAGCGACATCAGCGGGCTCTCGAGGTGCCCGGCAGCCACGCAGCGCTCGACCTCGGCTGCCTGGAACTGCATGCCGCGTCCGCTCAGCTCAGGCTCGAACGACTCCGCGACACCATCGTGATCGGATGCGCTGCGTCGCGAATACGCGGTCCAAGAGTAGAACGACGGGTCGAGCTCGATGACGCCGCGGGTGCCCGCGATGGTGGCGCGGTTGGAGCCGAGCGTCTCCATCGAGAACGTGAGGGACGACATCCGCCCGCCTTCATGCTCGAGGATGGCGGCGCCCCGGTGGTCGACACCTGCGCCGTCGACGACGCCCGCAGCCTGGATGCGCGTGACCGGCCCGAGCAGGTCGTGTGCGAGCGAGACGCAGTAGACGCCGAGGTCGAGCAGCGCACCGCCGCCGAGCGAGGGCTCGATGAGGCGGCTGCCGGGGGAGAGGTCGAGCATCTGCGAGTGGTCGGCCGTCACGCTGATCACGTCGCCGAGATCGCCGGCGGAGATGCGCTCGCGCACCGCGAGCATGGTCGGCAGGAAGCGCGTCCACATCGCCTCCATCACGAACACGCCCTTGGCGCGGGCGGCATCGACGAGCGTCTGCGCGTCGTCGCCGGTGGTCGTGAAGGCCTTCTCGATCAGCAGGTGCTTGCCCGCCTCGATCGCCAGCAGCGCGTGCTCGAGGTGGTGCGAGTGCGGGGTGGCGACGTAGACGATGTCGACGTCGGGATCGGCGACGAGCGCCTCATAGCCGGTGTGCACGTTGCGGATGCGGTGCTCGGTCGCGAAGGCGCTGGCGCGGGCCGCGTCACGGCTGCCGACCGCGGCGATGCGGTGGCCGCCGGTGGCGAGGTCGCGCGTGAACATGTGGGCGATGCGGCCGGCGCCGAGGATGCCCCAGCCGAGAGAGGAATGCATGCGGCGACTCTACGACCCGCCTGCAGCGCGGATCTCCCCCGCCCGGTGGAGGCGCGTCGCCGCGGCACCCGCGTAGCGTGCCTGCATGGCAGACCGCAGGAAGGGGTCGTCGATGGGCATCGGCATCGCGCTCGGCATCTCGATGGGCGTCGCACTCGGCATCGCGCTCGACAACCTGGCGCTCTACATGGGGATCGGGGTGGCGATCGGCATCGCGCTCGGCGCCGCCTTCGACGCGAATGGCTCGAGCGACGACGACGCGCCCGATGACGCTTCGGAGGACCCGGCGCGGTGACCCGCCCGTGCTGCGCGCGCCGGCCAGAGCCAGTCCGATCAGCCGCAGCCGGCGGCCGACGGATTCGCCATGCAGTCGCCGTCGGTCAGCACCGTGTCGACCTCGAAGACCTTCACGGGCGTCGCGGGCGCCTCGACGGGCAACGTGCCCGGAACGGCGAACCAGCCGCTGCCGGCGTCGACTTCTGCGGTGAAGACGACGGTGACGGATGCGGTCACGTCGTCCCGGGTCGAGTACGTGTGGCTCGTGGCCGTCTCCGTCCACGACTCTTCGGTGCCTCGCCAGGCGGAACCTGCCGCTTCGGTCTCCTCGACCGTCCCGTCGCCGTAGTCGAAGCGGTAGGAGGTGGGCGTCCAGCGCACCTGGATCGCGGTGTCGAACAGTTCGCCGTCCATCGTGTGCGTCTCGGCGGTCGCGTAGAAGTTCGTCGGCGTGCCGACCACGCCCCAGCCGTCGGGCTCGACGACCAGCTCGCCCACAATGGGCGTGAAGCGTGCGAGGTCGGCCATCGTGACTGCACGAACCGGATCGGCGGTTACAGGGTCGGGAGCTGGATCCGCCTCGCCGACGATCGGCAGGGTGTCGTAGTAGCGGGCACATGCTGTCGGATCGCGCCACGTCGGGCACGGATCGTTCAGGTTCGGATCGGAGCCGCCCGGTGCAGGGCCGGCGTAGCCGCCAGAGCCGCCGCCACCGTCCTCGTCGACCGGCGGATCGGGCCGGATGATCTCACCGCCGATGACCAGATCGCCGGATCCCGGATCGATGGTGCACTGGCCGAGGTTCACCTGGAATGGCGTGCAGCTTGCAGACTCGTTCTCGAAGACCGCGTGCACCGACGGCAGTAGCACGATCAAGGCGAGCGCGACTGCTACTCGCATACCGTCTGATCCTGGATCGGAGCGAGTCCCGCAATCTGAAGCGAAGGTCCATCTGCCTGTCTGGTGAATGTCGCCGACCAAGCGACTAGTTCGCTGGGCGCGGTGGTCGACCCATCCTCGTTGGTGGTCTCGATGCCGCGCCCGTCGACGCACAGCTCCGTGGACACCTGCTCGTTTGATTGCTCGACGAGTTCGATGTCGACGATCGTCGGTACACCGTGACTTGTCGTGCCGGCGTCGATGGCTGTCTGAACGTAGCCTGCCCACTCAGTTGCCAACTCTGACGTGGCGTATGGCTCGAGATCCTCACCTGTCGCACGACCAGCGGTCATTTGATCGTCGATGGCTCGGTAGAAACCGTCGTACGTTTCGCGCGCCTCCACGAGGATCTGTTCGTCAGTCGGCTCGGGCGGCGTGCAGCCGACGAGGGCCAGCGCCGCGATTGAAGCGAGCGCGATACCTGACGTGAGCCGAGCGAGCATGCGGGCAGGTTACGCGACCGGGCCGGATGTGCACCGGCGCTATCCACAGGCGAACAGAACGACAGCCTTTGGGGGACACCAATGGTGCGACCGAAACTCGTCCGAAAAAGTTTGTGAATGGGCTTGCAATTCACCGTGCCGTCGTTATACCTTCGTCATCGTGAACTTCTACGCCCACGAGAAAGGAGGAGCTCGCGATGTTTGACACGATCATCCTGACCGCTGGAGCCCTTCTTCCGGGCGGGGTCTCCTAGCGGAGGACGCAGCGGCTGAACGAAGACGGCGCCCCACCGGCACCGCTTCTGCCAGGCCACAGCAGGCTTGCTCCCCCTGCGTCTCGCCTCATCACTGATCGCCCACGGGCGACGCGTGCCGGCACCGACGTCCCCGTCGGTCGCTGACGCATCCGTCGTCATTCGCGCATCCGCAGCAACGTCATTCGCGCATCCGCTTGAATGCACGGTGCTATTCGGTGCGCCATTCCTTCGCAATTCATTCTGCGATATCGCACGCCCAATACATGGGTGATATCGCCGTGCCAGAAAGCAGAACACTCATGTCGTATTCGACCCATCAGCTGCCTGCATCGCGCAGAGCAGCACTGAGCGCATCGCAGCTGCTCGCCCGCTGGGCCCTCGGGGCCGACGCTGACGAGCAGCGACGCCGCGAAGCCCGCGCCTACGAGGACGCCCTCGAAGCGCGCGAGCAGCGCAACCTCGACGCACTCGCACGCCAGCTGCTGGCGTGATGCGTGCCGCACGAGCGGGGCCGTCCCACACGGGGCGGCCCCGCTTCGCATCTACGGGCAGGTGCGCTCGGTCTCGGCGACCTGCCGCACATCGGAGACCAGCAGGCGACCGTCCTCAACCATGACGAAGCCGACGAGCAGCTCGCGCATGGGAGCGCCATCGCCGACGACCTCACCGGACTCGGCGACCAGGAGTCGTAGATCGCCGACGTCGTGGCACACGTGGGCATACATGGCATCGAGGTCGCGCAGCATTGCGAACGACTCGATCTGCAGACGCCCGTCGAGGCGACCGCCCGTCTCGGCGATCTGCTGCCGCTGGTCGAGCTCCCACGTCACCTGCTCCGGCGTCGCGACCTGCTCGAGCAGCGCGCGGTCGCCCTCGGCGTCGCCCGTCAGGCCCGCAATCAGCTCGAGGTAGATGTCGTAGCTGCCGAACGCCCGTGCCTGGAGCATCGCCCAGGCCTCCTCATCGAGCTCATCGGCCGTTGGCGGGTGCGTCGCTTCGGCCGCTGGCGGGTGCGTCGCTCCGGACGTTGGCGGATGCGTTGCTTCGGGTGGTGACGGATGCGTCGCGTCGGGCGCGCCGACGGGTGCGGCAGGGGAGAGCGCGACGGGCGCGGGCGGCGGCAGCGTCACGCAGCCGGCCAGCAGCCCGACGCCGGTCATGGCAGCGATGGCGAGCGCGGAGGAGAGGAGTCGGCGTCGGACCATGCGGGCAACATAGGCGCCCTCGGTGCTCAGCCGCGATCGCTCTCCACAGCCTCCCGCAGCAGCTCGCCGACCGCGCGCATCGACGCCAGCACCGCGAAGCGCGGGTCACGCGCCAGGGCGTCGCCGGCAGTGACTCCGCTCGCAGTGGCTGCGCCCGCCGTGACCCGGGCCGCGGTGGCCGCGCCAGTGATTACGCTCGTAGCGTCGGTCGCCCCGGCCACCCTGGCCGCGGTCGGCCAGTTCGCGATCGCCGCGTAGACCAGCGTGCGAGATGGCCCCCGCACGATGCCGGCATCCGCCCGCACACCGGCGTCGGTGCCGGTCTTGTTGACCAGCGAGATGTGGCCTGCCTCCGCGCCGTGCGCGAGCGGATCGAGCGCGAACGCCGACGCCACCATGCTCAGATCGAGCGAGTGCCGCAGCCACCCGAGCACCCGCTCGCTCGCGGCCGGCGAGCCGAGCGTGCCGGCCTCGAGCCGCGACAGCAGCGCGACCAGCCCGGCGGCCGAGGCGCTGCCGAGCCGCGGCGGATGCTCCGTCAGCCGCTCGTCGCGCACGGCATCGTGCAGCACCACGTCGCCGACCCCCAGCCGGTCGCGTTCGCGGGCCACCGCATCCACCCCCACCCGTTCGAGCAGCACGTTGGTGGCGAGGTTGTCGCTCGCGGCGCCGACGAGCGTCGCGGCGTCGTCGACGGTGAGCGTGGCCTGGCCGAGGTGCTGCCAGAGCCCCGAGTCGCCCACCGGCGTCACGCTCGCCCGGTCGAGCCGCTCGTCGGCGGCGAGCTCGCCCCGCTCGATGATTGCCGCGCACGTCACCAGCAGCAGCAGCTTCGGCACCGAGGCCGCCGAGCGCACCGCGTCGGCGTCGTGCTCGAGCACGGTCTCACCGGTCGCGGCATCGCGCACGAGTACTGACCAATCCGCGGCGTCAGTCAGGGGCGGATGCGTCGGGCTCATGATGCGGGCAGTCTACGGAGGCGACGCCCCTGCCGCGCGCAGGCGCCCGGGGCTAGGTTGGTGCCGTGGCCCGACCAGAGGAACCACCCGAGAACCCGGCGGAACCCGCTGCGGGCGGCGACGCATCCGCCGACGGCACTGCGCAGGCCGGCGGCACTGCGCAGGCCGACGGCGTCGCGCAGGCCGACGGCACCGCGCGGGCCGATGGCATCGAGCCGGCAGACGGCATCGCGCGGCCCGCCCGCTCCGCGCGGGCCGACGCCGCCGAACGCGCGGGCGCCGGCGACCTGATGAACGGCGCCGAGCAGGTGATCGGTTCGCTCACACCGCAGGCGATCGAGGGCGCGCGGGTCGCGAAGCGGGGGGTGCAGCGGGCGCTGCCGCTGTTCCGCGTGGCGATCGCGGTGCGCACCGCGGTCGCAGCGATGGTCGCGTGGCTGATCGGCTCGCAGACGGGCGGCGAGTTCGACAACTATGCCTATGCGGCACCGCTGGGCGCCTTCGTGGCGGTCGGCACGACAGTGTTCACGATCGGCCGCACCGCGCTGCAGCAGGCGATCGGCATGGCCGGCGGCGCCGTGCTGGGCATGCTCATGGTCTGGCTCGACTGGAACGGCATCCTCGAGATCGGCCTGATCGGCCTGGTCGCCGTGCTGCTGCAGGGCGTGCCGCGCTTCAGCCAGGGCGCGACGGTGGTGCCGGTGGTGGCGGTGCTCGTGATCCTGTTCGGCGGCGCCAACCCCGACCGGTATGCGATCGGGTACGTCGGCCAGTTCGCGCTCGGCATGGCGGTCGGTGTGATCGTGAACGCGCTCGTGCTGCCGGCGCTCTACGACAAGGAGACGCGCGTGAGCATCCGCCGGGCCGTCGATGACCTCGCGCACCGCGTCGACGTGCTGGCCGACACCATGCACGGGCAGTGGCCGCCGGAGCGGCAGGACTGGGCCGGCTGGGGGCCGGAGCTGCGCGCGGTGGTCGAGCAGCTCGATCACCAGGTGCTCGAGGCGCGCGAGGCGCGACGCTTCAACGTGCGGATGCTGTGGAACCGTCACGACCTCACCGTCGACGAGCGCGCACTGACGGCACTGCGCGCGGTGGTGCACCGGATGGAGGACGTGCTCGACGCGGTCGCGAGCACCGCCTGGGAGCACCCGATGGGCATCGACATCGAGCAGGACGAGCGGGAACTGGCGGCGGATGCGGTGGCGGCGCTCGCCGCGCACGTCCACGCCTGGCATGATCGCGGCGACATCGCCGCGGCGTCCGCCGCCTCGAACGAGACGATCGACAGGCTGTACAGCCGCGTGATCAGCGTTGAGCAGCCGAAGTCAGGGCTCGCCTCGGTGGTCTTCGCGCTGCGGGCGATCCGCGAGCGCATCGACTGGGCGGCGAGCCAGGACCCGGAGGCCTGAGCGGCGGCTGCCTGCGGTCGACATTGCAGTCGGGCCTCGTTGCGGCCGCACTCGGCGGTGCGGTCAGTCCGTCAGCAGATCCGCGGCGACCACGTGCTGGGACCGGGCTACCGCGGGCGTCGTCGGCCTCGAGCAGATGAAAGCACCGCGCGAGGCTGATCCAGTGCTGGCCCAACGCCGCGCACGTCACCATTACGGATTGATAACGAATCGACTCTGATCTCGTACGCGATATCGTATCTGATACGATCCAGGGGTTGTCGTCCCGCACGGGCCATGACATGGATAACAAAGGAGTTACTGCCATGACGTCTACGCGTCGCCTGATCCCCGCAGTCGCGCTCATCGGAGCTGCCGCGTTCGCCCTCGCCGGATGCTCGTCGAGCGCAGCCGAGCCCGCCGAGACCAATTCGATCACTCTCGCTTTCCCGGGCGCAGTCGGCCCGACCGACACCCCTGCTCTCGCCGCCCTGCAGGCAATGAGCGAGGACGGCTGGGAGACCGATTACATCGAGTTCGACTCGCCCGACGTCGCCACGCAGGCACTCATCGGCGGCGACGTCAACATCGCCTCTATGGGTCCCTCCACGGTCATGGCCGCGAACGCTGCCGGCGCCGACCTGCGCATCGTCGCGAACAACAACGTCATCGACCAGCTCATCGTCGCTGCTCCCGACGTGCAGACCTGCGCCGACCTCGATGGCCGCACGGTTGCGTACCACTCCGAGGGCTCCACCAGCACCGCCCACCTCATGCGGTACCTCGAAGACAACTGCCCAGAGGCTTCGCCTGAGTTCCTCGTAATCTCGGGTTCGGGCAACCGGGCGGCAGCGCTCCTCGAGGGCCAGATCGACGGCACGATCGTTCGTCTCGAGGATTGGGTCGCCGCGACCGCCACCGACGATGGCGGCACCACCGTCCTTGCGACGCTTGCCGAGGAGCAGTCAACCCTCCTCTCGCAGACCCTGGTCGTCAACAAGGCCGAGGACGAGGCCACGCGCACAGCGACCGCAGCGTTCCTGGCTGCTCTGGACGAGCAGCTCGCGCTCGTGAACGAGGACCCCGCCGCCTTCGCCGCCACCGCCGCCGAGCTGCTCGGCTCCACGGCGGACGAACTCGCCCCGGTCTTCCAGACCCTGTCGGACAACGGCATCTTCCCCGAGTCGTCGAAGCTTGACGAGCAGAGCATCAACGACACGATCGCGTTCTACGAGGCTGCCGGCGTGATCGACGCGGGCACCGAGGCCGTCACTGTCGCAGACTTCACGATCGCCGAGGCGGCAGGACAGTGACAACCGCCGTCGCCGCGTCGCGGGCACTTCCCGCGACGCGGCGCGTCGAACTGCGCAAACCGCTCCCGACCTGGAAGGTCTGGCTCGTACGGGCGTTCGCGGTCGCGCTCTTCGCGATCTTCTGGGAGGCCGGCGCCAACCTCGCCGACTCGCTGCTGATCCCGACGTTCTCGTCCACCATGGTCGCCCTGTGGGAGACGACCTTCGTGACCGGTGAGATCTGGGGTCCGCTCGCAATCTCGAACCTGTCGTTCCTGCTCGGCTACCCGATCGCGGTGATCGTCGCGGTGCCGCTCGGACTTGCGATGGCCCGCTGGAAGCGGTTCGACAAGGCTTTCAGTCCCATCGTCGCCGTCAGCCTGGCGCTACCGATCGCCCCGCTCATCCCTGTCGTCCTCATCGCGATGGGCCTCGGGATCACGCCACGCATCTTCATCATCTTCCTGTTCGCGTGGGTGTTCATCGCCACGAACGTGCGAGCGGGCGTGCGTGCCGTCGACAAGCCGCTCATCGAGATGGCATCGTCGTTCGGCGCCAGCGAGCGCGTGATCTGGTGGAAGATCCTCATCCCCGGCGCCACGCCGGCGATCATGACGGGCCTGCGCACCGGCCTCGGCCGCGCGTTCGCGGGCATGGTCATCGTCGAGCTCATCATGCTGCCGGTCGGCATCGGCGCACTGATGCTCGACTACCGCGGCTTCTTCCAGGCCGACCTGCTCTACGCGACGACGATCGCCGTCGTCATCGAGGCGGTCGTGCTGGCAATGCTCATGCAGCGGCTCGAGCGCCGCCTGCTCAAGTGGAAATGACTCAAGGACTCACCATGATCAGCATCAAGGATGTGTCGCACCGGTATACGGCCAAGGGCCGCGAGGAGACCGTTGCGCTCTCGAACGTCAACCTCGAGATCGAGGACAACGAGTTCGTCACCATCATCGGCCCTTCGGGATGCGGCAAGACGACCCTCATGCGCGCGGTCGGCGGCCTCGTCCAGCCGACGGAGGGCGAGATCACGATCGACGGCCAGCGGGTCACCGGGCCGCATCAGCAGGCTGCCGTCGTCTTTCAGAACTTCGCGCTCCTTCCCTGGGCGTCGATCCTCGACAATGTCGCCTTCGGTCTCGAGCTGCAGGGGATGGGCAAGGCGGACCGGATCGCGAAGGCGGAGCAGTACATCAAGCGCGTCGGGCTGAGCGGCTTCGAGCGGAAGTATCCGCGCGAGCTCTCGGGCGGCATGCAGCAGCGAGTGGGCCTTGCGCGCGCCCTCGCGGTCGAGACGCCCATCCTGCTCATGGACGAGCCCTTCGGTGCGCTCGACCAGCAGACGCGGCGGTACATGCAGGAGGAGCTCATCCAGATCTGGGAGGGCGACCGCCGCACGGTGATCTTCGTCACGCACGACATGGAGGAGGCCGTGTTGCTCGGTGACAAGGTCGTGCTCATGTCAGCCCGGCCAGGCAAGATCGAAGAGGTCATCGACGTCGACATCGCGCGGCCGCGGGACCCCGAAGCCGTCGAGCGATCTGAGGTCTTCGCCGAGAAGAAGGAGTATCTGTGGCGCCGACTTCGTGAGATGTATCAGGTGACAGCGTGACCGCCGTCGCGCCAACAAGGCCGAAGCCGGTCGGCGTCATCGGCCCATCGAAGGGCGTGAGCACGTTCTTCGAGACCACGAGCAGCTGGTGGGGCATCCTCGCCCTCCTGCTGATCTGGGAGATCGCGGGCCAAGTCGCCGATCTGGTCTGGCTGCCGCCCGTCACCGAGGTCATCGCCACGCTCTGGCAGCTCTTCGTCGACGGCGTCATCCAGCCCCACCTGGGCGCCAGCCTGTGGTCGCTGTTCGTCGGGTTCTCGGTGTCGCTCGTCGTCGGCCTCATCGTCGGCACGCTCATGGGGCTGTCGACGACGATCAATTCGGCGCTCGACATCTTCGTTAACGCGATGCTCTTCACCCCGGCGCTCATCTTTGCGCCAATCCTGTTCGCGGTCTTCGGTCTCTCGGATGTCACGCGAATCTCGGTCGTCGTGCTGTATGCGATGTTCATCATCATCATCAACACGGCGGAGGGCGTGAGGAATGTCGACGACCCTCTGCTCGATATGGCCGCGTCCTTCGGGGCGTCGCGCTGGACGGCCGTCCGCCGAATCATCTTGCCGTCCGCGTACCCGCTCATCATTGCCGGTCTTCGCCTCGGCGCCGGCCGCGCGGTCAAGGGCATGATCAACGGTGAGATGTTCATCGCCCTGATCGGTCTCGGTGGGCTCAGCGCATCCTACGGCAAGTCGCTGCAGTTCCCCGAGGTCTGGGCGATGGCGCTGTTCATCATGATCGTGGCGATCATCATCAATCAGGGCGTCTCGATCATCGAGCGCAAGTTGACTGCCTGGTACGACTGACGGCAACACAGCGCGAGCGGCTCGCCTTGGTGGGACGAGGCGGGCCGCTCGTATTTCGATCGGGGATGCCCGGTCAGTGCGGCATATCGCGCGTGTCGAGCCTCATTGCGCGACGGCCGCGACGAGCACATGCTGCGGCCGCCCGGCGAGCGGGATCTCGCGCAGCTCGCCCGATAACGGGTCGACGAGCGTCAGGCCGTCCCACCAGCCATCGCGCGTGAAGCCGCCGGCGAGCACGGCGCTCCACGGCGCGGCCGAGCCCGACGCATCCGCCCCTGCATCTCCTGGCCAGATCGCCACCGTCTCGTGGGGGTGCGCGAGCGGGATGACCTGCTCCTCGCCCGTCGCGGGGTCGAGCAGCGACACGTTCGGCCCGCCGGTCGCGGTGCCGAACGGGCCGGTGCCGGCGGTGACGAGCGTGCCGTCCGGGGCGGTGGTGATGCCGTGCTGGTGCGAGTTCGAGGTCGTCTCGATGCGCTCGGTCTCGCCGGTGGCGGGGTCGAGCAGCACGGTGACGAGCCCCTGGTAGGGCAGCGCGACGCGGCCGTCGGCGGTGATCGACGCGTAGTGCGGCTTCTCCCAGCCGGCGAAGCCGAGGTTGCCGAACGGGGCGATCTCGACCGCCCGCACCTCCATGGTGTCGGTGTCGACGAGCGACACCGTGTAGCTGTCGTGGTCGATGGTCGCGACCCAGTCGCCCGACGGATCGGCGAGCACATCGAACGGCCGGACGCCCACGTCGGCGCTCGCCACGAACACGCCGTCGTCCACGTCGTAGACCTCGAGCCAGGCCGGGTCGGGCCAGCGGTGCACCGCGACGTACACGCGCTCGCCGTCGGGCGCGACCGCGATGCCGAGCCCGCCGTCGCGGTACTCGCCGAACGCGACGCCCGCTGGCTGGTGCAGGTAGGGCACGAGCGCAGTGCGGCTGCCGGCGGCGAGGTCGACGATCGCGAGCCCCTCGGCCGTCGAGACGAACGCCGTGCCGTCATGCGTGGCGACGCCCCACGGCGCTCGACCCACCTCGATGCGATCGAGCAGCGGCTCGGCGGCATCCGGGTCGACGACCGCCAGCGCGTTCGAGGCGGCGAGCGTCGCGAGCAGCACGGGGCGGTGAGCGGATGCGTCGGCCGGCTCCGGCGTCGGCGTCGCGGTGGGCGCGGCGGAAGCGGGCGGCGTGGTCGACGGCTGCGGCGCCGGGGCGAGCCCGCCGGGCGTGCACCCGGCGAGCGCCGCGACGACGAGCAGCGCGAGGCTGGGCAGCGCCGCGGATCTCACGCGTCCAGCGTGCCACGCGGGGCCAGTGCAGGCGGGCGCGTCTCAGGCCACGGCCGGCGGAGTCAGGAGCCCGAAGTGCTCGACCTCGTCGTCGGTGAGCATCCGTGACCGGATGAGGAACCGCATCCCCGTCGGCGCCTCGACGGAGAATCCGGCGCCGCGGCCGGTGACGATGTCGATCGTGAGGTGCGTGAACTTCCAGTACTCGAACTGCGCGGCCGACATGTAGACCTCGATCGGGTCGTCGAGCCCCGCGTCCACCGTGCCCAGCAGCACATCGCCGGGACCGGTGATGAACATGCCGAGGGGAAAGCACATGGGCGAGGAGCCGTCGCAGCAGCCGCCCGACTGGTGGAACATGAGCGGCCCGTGCTGGGCGGTGAGCTGGCGCACCATGGCCGCCGCGTCGTCGGTGATCGCGACGCGGGAGTGGGTGACGGATGCGGTCATGGCGCCCTCCCTGCGGGGCCGGCGGGTGGTCGGCGCGGTCGGCGCCGCTGGAGTGAGGCGTGGCCTGGGCGAGACGGGGTGTCATTCGCCCAGGCCAGCCGGCTGATCAGAAGAAGCCCATCGGCCCTTCTGCGTAGGAGACCAGCAGGTTCTTCGTCTGCTGGTAGTGCTCGAGCATCTTCAGGTGGTTCTCGCGCCCGATGCCCGACTGCTTGTAGCCGCCGAACGCCGCGTGCGCGGGGTACTGATGGTACGTGTTCGTCCACACGCGGCCCGCCTCGATGGCGCGGCCGGCGCGGTAGGCGATGTCGCCCGAGCGGCTCCAGACGCCCGCGCCCAGCCCGTAGAGCGTGTCGTTCGCGATCGAGATGGCGTCGTCGAAGTCGGTGAACCGCGTGACCGACAGCACCGGTCCGAAGATCTCCTCCTGGAAGATGCGCATGTCGTTCGTGCCTTCGAACACCGTCGGCGCGACGTAGTAGCCGCCCGAGAGCTCGCCGCCCAGGTCGACTCGCTCGCCGCCGGTGAGCAGCTTCGCGCCGCCCTCCTTGCCGATGTCGATGTAGCTGAGGATCTTCTCGAGCTGGTCGTTCGACGCCTGCGCGCCGATCATCGTCGTCGGGTCGAGCGGGTTGCCCTGCGTGATCTTGCCGACCCGCTCGAGCCCGTCGCCGAGCAGCTGGTCGTAGATCGAGCCCTGGATGAGCGCGCGGCTCGGGCACGTGCAGACCTCGCCGTTGTTGAGCGCGAAGAGCGTGAAGCCCTCGAGGGCCTTGTCGTAGTAGCTGTCGCCCGTGTCGCGCGCGACATCCTCGAAGAACACGTTCGGGCTCTTGCCGCCCAGCTCGAGCGTCACCGGGATGAGGTTCTGCGACGCGTACTGCATGATGAGGCGCCCGGTGGTCGTCTCACCCGTGAAGGCGACCTTGCGGATGCGCGGGTGCTGCGCGAGCGGCGCCCCGGCCTCGATGCCGAAGCCGTTCACGACGTTCACGACGCCCGCCGGGATGAGGTCGCCGATGAGCTCCATCAGCAGCAGGATCGACGCCGGCGTCTGCTCGGCCGGCTTCAGCACGACGCAGTTGCCGGCGGCGAGCGCGGGGGCGAGCTTCCAGGTGGCCATGAGGATGGGGAAGTTCCAGGGGATGATCTGGCCGACCACGCCGAGCGGCTCGTGGAAGTGGTAGGCCACCGTGTCGCCGTCGAGCTGGCTGAGCGAGCCCTCCTGCGCGCGCAGCACGCCCGCGAAGTAGCGGAAGTGGTCGGCGGCGAGCGGGATGTCGGCGGCGAGCGTCTCGCGCACAGGCTTGCCGTTCTCCCACGTCTCGGCGACGGCGATCTGCTCGAGGTTGGCCTCGATGCGGTCGGCGATCCTGTTCAGGATGTTCGCGCGTTCCGTCGGGCTGGTGTGCTTCCAGCTCTCGAAGGCCTTCCAGGCGGTCTCGACGGCGCGATCGATGTCCTCGCTCGTGCCGCGGCCGACCTCGCAGAAGGGCTTGCCGGTGACGGGGGTGATGTTCTCGAAGTACTGCCCCTTCACCGGATCGACGACCTCGCCGCCGATGTAGTGGCCGTAGCGGGAGCGGTAGGTGGCGACGGAGCCCTGCTGGCCCGGCGCTGCGTAGACGGCGGGGCCCTGGGCCTCGCCGGTCTGGACGTCATCCTCGACGATGGTCATCGCGGTCTCCTTCGACTCGGCAGGACGCGTCGCGACGGGGAGCCGCGACGGTGCGGTTGCTGCGCACGCTACGCAGGCGCACGTTGCATCCCGTTGCGCGCCGGGTTCGCCGGCGCTGCGCGCGCTGCTCGACGAGCGGGGCAACTACTCCAGCCGCTGCAGCCTCGCCACCAGCCCCGCACGTCGCGGCGAGCGCGCCGGAAGCATCCGCAGGCACTGGCGCAGCAGCTCGACATCGTCGGCACCGGCGGCCGTGTCGGCGAACGCGAGCAGCAAATCCACCCCCGCCTCCGTCATCAGCGATTCGCGCAGCGCGGCGAGCGCCGTCTCGCGCAGCTCCTCGACTCCCGGCGCGCGCGAGCCGGGCAGCGCGTCGCCGGGGTAGGCGGCCAGCGCCACCCGATGCGCACCGCGGTCGAGCAGCGAGAGCATCTGCTGCAGGTCGGTCTCGAGCGGCGCCTCCAGCCGATAGGGGCGAGAGGCGGGCACGAGGTGCGGGGCGGCCTCGCCGAGCACGCGCTTGAGGCGCACCATCTCCGGCCGCAGCGACTCGGAGCCGGGGTCGCCGTAGACCAGCTCGGCGAGGCGATCGCCCGCGAGCCCCTGCCGGTGGGTGGCGAGCATGAGCAGCAGCTCTGCGTGCCGCTCGCTGAGCTCGACCGCGCGCTCGCCCTCCTCGCCGCGCAGCTCGAGCACCGCGAGGTCGCGGCCGAGCACCCGCAGCGTGGAGGTCGGCACCCGCGGGGTCGCGCGGCGGGCGGGGCGGGACGTCGAGCGCCTGGGCTGCTCGCTGCGGGCGCGCAGTCTGGCGACCAGCAGCTCGCCCTCGACGGCGCGCGCGGTGGCGTCGACCAGCAGCTGCGCCTGCGCGGTCGCAGCCTCCGGCCCGCCCGTCACGTCCAGCACGCCCAGGATGCGCCGGGTCTCGGGATCGCGCACGGGCGCGGCGGTGCACGACCACGGCTGCACGAGCCGGTTGTAGTGCTCGGGGCCGTGGATCTGCACCGAGCGGTCGAGCGCGAGGGCCGTGCCCGGCGCGGAGGTGCCGACGACGTCCTCCGACCAGTTCGCGCCTTCGACGAAGCCCATGTCGCCGGTGAGGGCGCGCACACGCCGATCGCCCTCGACCCACAGGAGGCGACCGGAGGCATCCCCCAGTGCCACCACGACACCCGAGTCGAGCGCGTCGCCCGGCAGCAGCAGCGAGCGGATCAGCTCGAGCGCGCCGGCGAGCGGATGCGCGCTGCGGTAGGCGGCGAGCGCCTCGGCATCGAGCTCGAGCGTCGGGGCGCCCTCGACGCCTGCCAGGCTCGTGAGCGAGCGGCCCCAGCTGTCCCGCACGAGCTGGCGGACGGCCGCGAGGCGCGGATCGTCCGGGTTGCCGGCGACGAGCTCGTCGTGGGCGCGCTCGACCAGCAGTCGGGAGGCGCCGTCGCGCGGCTCCGTCCATGTGGGCATGGGGCTCCGTTCGCCGTCGGGGAGCGTGGCGCCAGTGTAGCCGCGGCGCTCAGCGGTCGAGCCCCATCGGCGCGACCAGCAGGCCGCGGTCCTCCCGCATCCAGATCTGGCCGGTCTCGCGATGCTCGGCGCGGGTGGCGAAGCGGTAGCGGTAGACGCGCGCCCGCACCGCCTCCGGCCGCTCGCCGTCGAAGGGGTCGTGGCCGAGCAGCCGCAGCGTCGCCGGGTCGGCCTCGAGCAGCTTCACGAGCAGCTCGCGGAACCACGGGCCGTGCGAGCCGAGCGCCAGGAACCACATCAGCCAGTCGAGCCGCAGGTGGTACGGCGCGAACCAGCCGGGCACGCGGCGCACGTCGCCGGGCTTGCCCTTGAAGCCGTACTCCAGCCACTCGTGCTCGGCCGACGCATCCAGCGTGCCCTCGATGACGATCTCATCGCGGTGCTTCGTGACGGTGCCGAAGGCGCCGTAGGCGTTCGCGAGCCGCAGCCGGTTGAACGAGGCGTTCATGAGCTGGCGGCGCGAGAAGAGGTTGCGCACCGACGGGATCGACAGCCAGAGATAGGCGAGGAAGACGAGCACGACGAGGATGCTGAACCACACGGGCGTCGGCTCGTACGCGCGCGCCGGTGGCCAGGCGGGCAGCAGCCACGCCACCGCGCGGTCGTCGACGGCGGCGAAGGCGACCACGATCGTGATCCAGTTGAGCCAGGCGAAGTTGCCCGTGACGATCAGCCAGAGCTGCGTGAGGATCATGACGGCGGCAGCGCCGGCGGCGACGGCGGCGAAGACGATGGCCGCAGTGTCGGCGGCGGCGCTCGCGATCAGCGACCCGAGCACCGCGACGACCAGCACCCACGGCGCGACGAGCTGCGCGAGATGGTTGCCGACCACCTCGCCCTTGTGGAACCAGCGCGGCAGCAGGTGCGCGGTGCGGCTGAGCGGCCCCGGCATCGGCTGCGTCTCGTGGTGGTAGGTGAGCGCGGTCAGGTCGCGCCACTCGTGGCCGCCGCGGATCTTGATCATGCCGGCGCCGAACTCCAGCCGGAACACCAGCCACACGACCAGCAGCAGCGTCAGGGTCGGGGGAGCGGTGCTGTTCGAGCCGAGGAAGGCGACGAGGAAGCCCGCCTCGCACAGCAGCAGCTCCCAGCCGAAGCCGTAGAAGACCTGACCGATGGGGAGGATCGAGAGGTAGACGATCCAGAGCGCCAGGAACGCGAGCATCGGCAGCCACGGCGGGCCCAGTTGCGGCAGGCCTGCGACAAGGGCGAGCGCGATCGCGATGCAGATGAGGCAGAGGATGCGCAGGAAGCGATCCGAGTAGTGCCAGCGGAAGATGGTGGGCTGGCCCTCGATCGCCCTGGACTCGAGCGCGCGCGGGGCGGGCAGCAGTCCGCGCTCGCCCAGCAGCGCCGGGAACTGCAGCAGCGTCGAGAGGAACGCGACGGCGAAGATCGCCGCGGTGCCGCGCTGGATGACCTGGCGGGCGAGCTCGGCGTGCGGGGCGTCGAGCCAGGCGGCCACTGCGGTCCAATCCAGCGCCGTCCCGTCCATGCGTCACCTCCGTGTCGGGATCACCGCTAGCGTTCCGCGTCGCGGCCGGGCAGGCAAGGGCCGAGGCGCCGAGCGCGCCTCGGCGTCGCGCGACGCGCTCGAGCGGGCGGCTCAGCGTTCGCGCGAGGTTCGCCGAGAGGTCGGTCAACCGGCCGGAATCCGGCATACGCTCCGGGCACGGATTGGAGTCACGATGCACCGCAGATCGTTCACCGGCGCCCTCACCGCGGCCGCCGCGCTCGCGACCGTGCTCGCCCTCACCGCGTGCGGGCCGGGGTCCGACCCCGAGCCCGGGACCGCATCCGACACCCCGGGCTCGAGCGCGGGACCCTCGGGCGCGGCGGCACCGCCGGCCGAGGGGGAGGGCGCTGCGAACGAGGAGCCGCCGCAGAGCTCGCCCGAGTCGTGCGAGTCGGCGCTGCTGAGCCATTTCGCCGAGCAGCGGCCCATGCAGGGCATGATCGACGACCAGGTGCAGGTGCACGGCGTCGTCGACATGCTGTTCCCCGACGCCCCGACCTGCCACATCTCCTACGTCGAGGCCGAGCGGCGCTGGGTCGTGATGGTGTGGTTCGACGCGCCGCAGAACGCCACCGCCACCATCGACGGCCTCACCGAGCAGGGCTGGAGCGCGAGCGAGTCGGCGGAGGCCGGCTACACCGCCACCGTGCTCGAGAAGGACGGCGCACCGGTCGAGGTGCACCCGATCGGCAAGGACAACACCGAGAGCCCGATCGGGCAGCTGTGGAACGGGGTCGACGTGACGATGGTCAAGGTGTGGCTGCCGTGATGGTCGGGGAGCCGGCCGGCGTCGGCGGGCGGTCGTCAGTTCACCGGTAGCACGCGCACGCCGCGCTCGCGTGCGATCTGTGCGAGGCGGCGCTGCTGCAGGTGGTACACCTGCCAGATCGCGATGCCTGGGCGTTGCCGCCGTCCACAGGTGGGTTCGATGGCTGCTGACTAGGCGCCGAGATCCTTGAGCACCGCGTGCGCCGCATGCCAGCCGCTCATGCCGTGCACGCCGCCGCCGGGCGGGGTCGAGGAGGAGCAGAGGTAGACGCTGCCGTCCATCGGCACGCGGTAGGGCTTGAGCGGTCGCGGCCGCAGCAGCTGCTGCGTGCCGCCGATCGAGCCGCCGCCGATCGAGCCGCCCACGAGGTTCGAGTTCCACAGCTCGAGCGCCGCCGGAGGCGACGAGCGCCGCTCGAGCACGCGCTCGCCGAAGCCGGGGGCGAAGCGCTCGATCTGCGCCTCGATGTGGGCGGATGCGTCGCCCGGCCAGGCGTGCGGCACGTGCGCGTAGGCCCACACCAGGTGCTTCCCGGCAGGAGCCCGCTCCGGGTCGGCGACGGTCGGCTGGGTGAGCAGCACGAACGGCCGCTCTGGCATGCGGCCGGCGGCGACGTCGCGCTCGGCCGCGGCGATCTCGGGCAGTGTGCCGCCCACGTGCACGGAGCCCGCGCGGGCGACGCGCTCGTCCTCCCACGGCACCGGGCCGTCGAGCAGCAGGTCGAGCTTGGAGACTGCGGGGCCGTACTTCCAGCCGGCCATCCGCTTCGCATAGGGGCCCGCGAGCCGGTCGCCCGCGAGCCGCAGCAGCTGGCGCGGGGTGATGTCGAGCAGGACGACGTCCGCCGCCGGCAGCTGCGCGAGGTCGGTGACTTCGACGCCCGTCTCGATGCGGGCGCCGGCGGCCTCGGCGACGCGACGCAGCGCATCCGCCACCGATTGCGACCCGCCCTTCGCGAACGGCCAGCCGGCCGAGTGGCCGACCCCGCCGAAGGCGATGCCGAAGGCGCTGGTGAGCGGCATGCCCAGCGGCAGCGTCGCGTGGGTGGCGTTGCCGGCGAAGAGCGCCCGCGCGGCGCCGGAGCGGAAGATCGCCGGGGCGAGCAGGCTGGTCGGCCAGGCGCCGCGCACGCCGATGCGCGCCAGGTGCAGCGGGCGCTCGGGCCACGGGAGGATGGGGGAGAGGATGCTCGCTGCCGTCGCGTAGGGATCCTCGGTGGCGGGTGCGTGCAGGCGCAGCCAGGCGTCGCGGTCGACGCCGAGTTCGCGGGCGGTCTGCTCGGCGTCGCGGTGCAGGATGGCGGCCCGGCCGCCGGGCAGCGGGTGCGCCATCGGGTAGTCGGCGTGCACCCACTCGAGCCCGTGCTGCTCGAGGCCGAGCGCGCGGAAGGCGGGGCTGGTGACGCCGAACGGATGCGCCGCGGCACCCAGATCGATGAGCGACTGCTCGCCGAAGGCGGGGGCGGATGCGCTGGCGCCGCCGACGTGGTCGAGCCGTTCCAGCACGGTCACCTCGAGCCCCGCCCGGGCGAGCACCGCCGCGGCGGTGAGGCCGTTCGGGCCGGCGCCGACGATGACGGCGGAGGTCACGCGGTCTCCAGGAAGCGGTCGCGGCAGGTGGCGCGGCTGATGTTCTGCAGCTCGCCGATCTGCTGATCGGCGCGGGCGGCGAGGTCGTGCAGCAGGCGAGGGTCGAGGCGGGGCTCGTCGCCGGCGATCTCGAGCAGCGTGTCCCACATCGAGCGCTTGGCGCGCACGGCGCCGGTGAGCACATCGAGCTCGAGCTGCGCCATGCTGCCGCCCGTGCGGCGCAGCAGGTTGACCGGGTTCGCTCGGCCGACGGTCGCGAAGGCGAGGGTGAGCGCGCGCTTCCAACCGGTGGGGCGGTAGCCGAGCCGCTGGATCAGCTGCGCGAGGTCGTGCCGATCCCGCTCGATCTCGCCCACGAGCGCGTGCAGGGTGCGCTCGTGCGGCGTGCCCGCCCAGGTGTCGGCGGCCGCCTTGAACGCGCGCAGCCCGCCCTCCGAGGCCAGCAGGTGCTCGTTCAGGTAGTCGGCGAGGTGCTCGTCGTCGAGCCGGGTGGTGCCGCTGCCCATGGTGGCCTCCTCGATCAGGTACTCGGCAAGCCTGTCGCCTCGGGGCGGTCGGGGCAAGCCGCCAGCCGGGCAGATCTGGCTTCCTGCTGGCCCAGCCCGGCCATCTCGGTCATCCTGTTCCCATGACGACGCCCGCCACCGCATCCGGCCCGCCCATGACCGTCGTCGCGTGGGCCGCGATCGTCGCGCCGCTCGTGGGCTTCGCGCTGAAGTCGGTGAGCTCGGGCTGGCTCATGCTCTTCATCCTGCTCTGGAGCCCGGTGCTGATCATCGGCTGCGTGCTGCTCGTCGTGGCGGTCGCGCGCGGCATGCTGCGCCGCGACGGCGTGCTGCGGCAGGGCGCGCGCCGCACGCGCTCGATCGTCTGGGCGTGGCTGACGTCGGTCGGCGTCGTGCTGCTCGGGTTCGCCATGATCGACGGCGGCGACACCCGCGAGTCGGTGCAGTCGCTGCTCACGATGTTGCTCGGGTCACCGGTCTCGCCGTCAGCGGCGCATGATGTGTCGGATGCGCTGGCGACGCTGGGCGCGGTGGCATGGCTGGTCGGGTGGCTGGCACTGGTGCTGGAGTGGGCGATCGGCGCGAGCCGGCGGCGCCCGAAGGCGCCTCGCGTCGCGCCGCCGGCGGTGCCGCAGGGGTGAGGAGCGGGCAGGGGCTCGTTTCGCGCGGCGCGCGCGAGTCTCGCGCGAGGCGGCCAGGTCGATAGCGTTGACGCAGCACCGGTGAGGAGGAGACCATGCCCGAGCTCGCGAACGGCCAGTACGTCTCGCAGGCCGACGCCGTGCGCCAGTGGTGGCCGGCCGCCCGCGAGGTGCTGGTCGAGACCGCGCGCGACTACGGCGCGTGGATCACCCACGACGGCCTGAGCGAGCGCATCCAGGCGAGCACCGGCATCACGACGCGGCATCCGGCCGAGGAGTGGATCGACCGCGTGCTCGGCAGAGTGGGGGCGGATGCGCAGCAGCGCGGAGAGCCGCAGCTCACGTCCCTGTGCGTCACGGCCGAGCGGCGCATCGGCAGCGACTATCCCGGCGTGCCAGCAGGCACCGACGAGCGCACCCGCGAGCGGGTCGCCGCCGAGGACCGCCTCGCGTGCTACCGCCACTTCGGCGCGACGATACCCGCCGACGGCGGCAGCCCGGTCGTGCTCGCGCCGCTGCCCGAGCGCGCGCAGCGACAGCCCCGCCGCACGGCCACCGGCTCGACCGCCCACAGCCGCCCATCGACCGCCTCGGCAGCGCCGACGCCGGCGCTCAAGGAGACCACCTGCCTGAACTGCTTCATGGTCGTCCCCGTCGCGGCCACCTGCCGCGACTGCGGCGAACCGCTGCCGGGCTGACCCTTTACTTCTCCGGCGAAGGTCTAGCCGAAGCTGGCGTCATGCCCACATGGCCACCGACGGGCGCGTCCGAGGGGCAGGTCGGCGGATGCGGCACGCAATGGCAGCTGCCAGCTGTCAAAGCTCGGGTGATCGCGACGCTTACTGCGGAGTCGCTTGGCCGCCGGGTGGCAGTGCGCTCTGGTGCTGTGCCGTCGCCTCGAACTGCCGTTGCGCGGCCACGATCTGGTGGCGAGCCTGCTCGAGCCTCGTGATCTCCGCGCGAGCGCGCGCGATCTCTGCGGTTGACCCCTTCGCTTGCGCTAACCCGAATTCCGCGTGCGCGATGGCGCCGGGTCTTTGCTGTTGCACTGCCTGAGCCTGCCGAGCCGCAGTGGTGATCGCCGAGGCGAACTGTCGCACGCCAGCGCCGTGATCGGGGCGGCACGGCATCGATATCGCGAACTGCTGGCTCTCCACACTCAGGTAGAGCTCGCGACCGTCCTGCACCGAAGTTTTGCGAGCAGCTGCCCCCGCGACCAAGCCAGCTTTACCCGCGACTACCGCACCCCCCGCCATCCTCGTGAACGTGCTTCGTTCGGTCGAGTAGATGGCTCCCGATGCATCGACCCACGCGCGTAGGGACGGATCGAGCGGATATGTCCATTGCCGGCCGCCGGTTGAATACACCAGTCGATCCTCAAAGAGTGAGATTGCAGCGCCATGGCCTTGCACGGTCCCGAGCGGCCGGGAGCCGACTTGGTGCGCTGCTCCCAATGCTTGGTGAGCCGCCGCGACCCGTTTCTGATAGGCGCGGTCCTCTTTGGCTAGCGCAGCGTGCACGACCTTCAACTGTCGAGCGTTGGCTATGGCGGCGTCATGGACTTGGCGCACAGCGGGCGGCATCGCGGCAACCCGCGCTTTCTCCTTGCTTCGCTGGAGGAGCCACCAGGTTAGCCAAGCGCCGCCGCCGAGCAGCACTATTGTCACGACGACGATCGCGCCGATGCTCGCAGCATCCATCGGGACCCCGTTCCTGTCGGTGGCTGACGCCAGCTCGATTGCTCTGCTCAGATTACGGTTGACGACGACTGGAAAGCGCGCATCTTCGGCAGAAGTTAGGGCTCTCGCTGACTCCGAAGCTGTCTTGTTTGGTTCCTATGCGGGGTGTCCCCTGAGTCGACGGCGAGTAGCGAGACGCGATCCGACTCTCTATTCCGGCGTGAACCGCAGCGGGAAGCGCACGGGGCCGGTGTTGCCCGAGACCGGCAGCCACTCGCCCGGGCCGTCGGCCTCGACATCCGGCATCCGCTTTGCGAGCAGCGGCAGCGCGACGGCCATGTCGGTGCGGGCGACGAAGTGGCCGAGGCAGTGGTGCACGCCGCCGCCGAAGCCGGAGTGCAGCGGCCGGTCGTCGATGCGGATGTCGAAGGGTGCGTGCTCGGCCATGGCGCGCTCGTCGGTGCCGATCGAGTGCGAGAGCACCTGCACGATGCCGCCGGCGGGGATGCGCAGGCCGTGCAGGTCGACATCCTCGATCGCCTCGCGCGTGACCCAGGTGACGGTCGGCGCGACCCGCATGACCTCTTCGACGGCGCGGCCGCCGAGCTCCGGCTGCTCGGCCAACAGGGCCCACTGGTCGGGATGCGCCAGGAAGGTCTGCAGGGCGAGGCCCAGTTGGTTGCGAGTCGTCTCCATGCCCGCGAACGCGAGGAAGACCAGCGCGACCGACAGCTCGTGGCGAGACAGCGCATCCGACCCCTCATGTGCGGCGATGAGGGTCGAGACGAGGTCGTCCTGCGGCTGCGCCTGGCGGTCGGCGATGACCTGCTCGATGTAGCCGCTGAGGCCCTCGAGCGCCGCCTCGATGCGCGGCAGATCGGCCCGCACGTTGATGCCGAACGACTTGCCGAGGTCGTCGGCCCAGTGCGCCACCTGCGGCCACTCGTCGTCGGGCAGGCCCAGCAGCATGCAGAGGATGCGGCTCGAGTAGGGCTCGGCGAACTCGCTCACGAACTCCACCTCGCCGCGCCCGGCGAAGCCGTCGATGAGCTCGTTCGCCAGCGCCTGGAAGCGCGGCCGCATCGCCTCGATCGTCTTCATGCGGAACGCCGGCCCGAGCAGCCGCCGCAGCCGCAGGTGGTCGTCGCCCTCGATGCTCAGCAGCGTCTGCTGCCACCACTCGCGCCAGGGCCCGTCGTGGATGCCGTTCTGGTCGGGCCACTTGGCGTTGCCCTGCTGGAAGCGGCGGTCCTTCAGCAGCGCCGTGCCCTCCTCGTAGCGCAGCACCGCCCAGCCGTAGGGCGTCTCGGCGTACCAGCTCTCATCGCGTGCGTCATGCACAGCGGATGCGGTGACGTCGAAGGCGGGATCGGCGAGGTCGAGGAAGCGGGGTGCGGGAGCGGCCATGCCTGAGCCTAAGCGGTCGAGCGTCGCCCGAGTGCGCAGTGTCCAGCTGGTCGTCGCGGAGGACGCCGCTCTTGTATCTCGAGCCGGTCGATGCCAGCGTCGAGGGAAGACGACACGAAGGAGCACGCCATGGGTCTGAACATCGCCGACCTCGCGATCACGACCGACGCCTTCGAGGCGAACGGCCGCATTCCCGACCGGTTCACGGTCGACGGCGGCAACGAGCAGCCGAGGCTGTCGGTGCACGGCGTTCCGGCGGATGCGGTGGAGCTCGCCATCGTCGTGCACGACCCCGACGCGCCGCTGCCGCACGGCTACACCCACTGGGCGGTCTACGGGCTGCCGGCGCAGAGCGGCGACGTCGACCCGGGCGCCGGCCGGCAGGCGCGGAACTCGGCGGGCGATGCCGCCTGGATGGGCCCGCAGCCGCCGGTCGGCCACGGCGACCACCGCTACTACTTCTGGGTCTACGCGCTCTCGCGCGCGGTCGACGGGGAGCCCGGTCGCGAGGAGTTCCTCGACGCCTACGCCGACGCGATCATCGAGCAGAACCGCGTGGTCGGCACCTTCTCACGCTGACGCCCGCCAACGAAGTCGCGGACCGATCACGAGCCGGATGTCCGGGCTGTCGGTGCGGATCGTCCCCATGCACCGCGAACCGTCTACGCGGCTGTCGAAGGGGTGGACCGCAGCCAGTCCAGTGCATCCGCCGCCATCGCATGATCGCCGTCGTCGTTCCACATCTCGATCGATGCAGGGCCGCGCCACGCGGCATTGCTGAGCTCGCGAAAGACAGCCGGCCAATCGACGAGGCCGTCGCCGAACGGCACCCGTCGGAACTCGCCCAGCCGCGCATCCTTGAACTGCACGGCGTCTGCGAGCGGCAGCGCTACACGCAGCTCGGCTGCGGCGTCAAGACCGTTCCCCGCGAAGTTGCCGACGTCGGGGTAGAGCCGCACGACGTCACGGTCGATTTCACGGATGAGATCGGTCGCGTCGGTCGCGGAGAGCACGTCGGTGCCGTCCATGTTCTCGATGGCTAGACGGACGCCGCGATGCTCGGCCAGGCGCGCGGCTCGTCGCACGCCCTCGATGTAGCAATCCCGAGCGTGATCGTGGCGAGGTCCCTCGAAGCTGAAGTAGCCGGCGAGCTGCACGCGGTCAGCTCCGAGCCCGGCGGCGAGATCGATGGCTCGGGACGCCAGCTGGTCTGCGATCTCACGAGTCGCGTCGTCAGCGGCGCCCCAGGGGTACGTCCGATGCGCGCTGAGCACGATCGTTCCGATGCGCACGCCGGCGGCGGCGGCGGTCTGGCGCATCCGGTGCTGCTCGGTCGAGCTCCAGTTCAGCCGTGCGAGCTTCTGCGGTGAGTCGTCGACGGACAGTTCGATGAAGCCGTAGCCGGCGGCAGCCGCGGCCGAGCACCGCGCCGCCCAGTCGGCACCGGCGAGCGCCTTCTCGTAGATGCCGAGGGCGGCTGCCGATGCAAGCAGCCGCCCTCCGGTCGATGGGTTCATCACGAGCCGCTCAGGATCGCCTTCTGGCCGTAGCCGTGCAGGTACCAGTCGCGCGAGGCGGCGACCGTCTCGTCGGCCAGCGGTTCTGGCTCCCGCACCTGTCGTGCGAGATGCGCGACCTCCGCGCACTCCTCGACGTACTGGGCAGAGCGCAGCGCTTTGCGCCAGTCGCTACCGATGGTGAAGACGCCGTGCGAGCGGATGAGCACTGCGGTGCCAGCGCCGACGTTCTCGACGATCTCCTTGCCGATCTCCTCCTCGCCGATCACCGCGTAGTTCGACACGGGGATCGGCGCGCCGAACAGGGCGGCGTGCGTGGTCGTCAGCACGGGGATGTCGTCCCCCAGCACCGCGAACACGGTCGCGTAGCGCGAATGCGTGTGCACGACGCCCTGGATGTCGTCCCTGGTGCGGTAGACGTACGCGTGCGAGAGCGTGTCCACCGACGGCTTGAGCGGTCCCTCGACCTGCTGGCCGCTCGCGTCGACGACGCTCATCTGCTCGGGTCGCAGGTCGGCGAAGCTGACGCCGCTGGGCTTGATGACGAACAGGCCGGTCTCCGGGTCGCGCCCGGAGACGTTGCCCGACGTGCCGACCACCAGGCCGGAGGCGGCGAGCTCCTGGTTCGCCTGCCAGATCTCTTCCTTCAATGCTTCGAGCATGAATGCCTCCTAGAGCGCTTCGAGCTGGTCGGCGCCGACCGACACCGAGACATCCAGCTCATCGATGTCGTCGGGGATGTCGACCTGCGCGCTGAGCTGCTCGGCGACGCGCTCGACGATGCGCCGAGCGGTCAGGCCGTGCTTCTCCATCAGGAAGTGTGCGGATGCGCCCTGGCCGAAGGTGTCCTGGATGCCGATCCGCACGAGCGGCACGCCCGCGCCGATCTCGGCCATCCGCTCGGCGACCGCCGAACCCAGTCCGCCGACGACGTTGTGGTTCTCGATCGTGACGACGGCCTTGCCCGCGGCGCGGATCGCCTCGGCGATCGCCGGATCGCTGAACGGCTTGTGCGTGGTCACGTGCCGGTGGGTGACGGAGATGCCGGCGTCCTCGAGCACTTGGCGGGCGCGGATCGCCTCCTCGGTGCAGATGCCGCTCGAGAAGATGGTGACGTCTTCGCCCTCACTGAGGTGGCGCAGCTTGTCGAGCTCCATCGGGGTGTCGAACAGCCGCGGCACGGCGCCGCGCAGCATGCGGATGTAGACCGGGCCGTCGACCGCGTGCGCGACGTCGAGCACCGACTCGATGTCGGCGGCGTCACCGGTCTCCAGCACCGTCATGTTCGGCAGCCCGCGCATGAGGTTGATGTCCTCGATCGCTTGGTGCGTGACGCCGCCGGGGGTCATGATGCCGGGCAGGAAGCCGACGAGCTTCACGGGCAGGTTCGGGTAGGCGACCGACATCGCCACCTGGTCGTACGGCCTGCGCACGAGGAAGACGCTGAAGGTGTGGAGGTAGGGCACGAGGCCTTCGCGTGCCATGCCGCCGGCCCACGAGATCATGTTCTGCTCCGCCATGCCGAGCGAGAAGAAGCGATCCGGGTATGTGCGCTTGAACTCGGCGATCTCGACGCTGCCGGTGAGATCGCCCGAGAGCACGACGGCCTCAGGCTTGTCGGCGGCCCATTCGACGATCGTGCGCGAGTGCACCTGGGTCTCGGTCATCGGGATTCCTCCTGCAGGCGGGCGAGCGCGGCTTCGAACTCGCGACGGTCTTCTTCAGTCTTGGCGCGCACGTAGTGGAGGTGCGGCTTGCGGGCGTTGAGGTAGGGCATGCCCTTGGCGGAGTCGGTATAGAGAAGGACGACGAGCGGCCTGCCGTCCGCCTCCTTCGTCTCGACCGCGTCGACGATCGCCTCGAGGTCGTGGCCATCGACGGTCGCGACGTCCCAGCCGAAGGCTTCGAACCGGGAGTTGATCGGTTCGATGTTCATCACGTCTTTCGTCCAGCCGTCGACCTGCTGGCCGTTGACATCGACGAACATGACGAGTCGATCGAGCTTGTAGAAGGCTGCGGCCTGCACGCCTTCCCAGGTCTGACCCTCTTCCAGCTCGCCGTCGGAGACGAAGACCATGGTGCGGCCGGTGTCGCCCTTCAGGCGGCGCGCGAAGGCGATGCCGCCAGACTGCGAGAGCGCCTGCCCGAACGATCCGGTCGTGAGCTCGAAGCCGGGGGAGTGCTCTGCGCCGATCATCTCGAGCGTCGAGCCGTCGGTGTTGAAGCTCTCGAGCGCACCGTCCTGCAGGCGGCCGACCGACTCGAGCGCCGCGTAGATCGCGACGGCGTAGTGGGCGGGCGAGATGAGGAAGCGGTCGAGGTCAGGGCCGTGCTCACCGTGGAAGCGCCCGCCGGAGGGCGAGGCATCCGCGGCACCGGGCACGCCGGCGAAAGCCGGGGAGTCGAGCGGCTGCTCGAGCGGGGCGAGCTTCAGGATGCGCGTGTAAAGCGCGGCGAGCACATCGGCGGAGGAGAGTGCCTGGCTGAGGTAGCACCCGTCCTTGAGGAGGGTGATCTCGAGGACGCGGGCGCGGATGCGCTGGGCGACTCGATGCGTCTCCACGCGCCAGTCGGCGGCAGTGGTCGTGTCGGTCATGATGATCCTTTCGGGATGGTCAGCGTGTGAGGCTGCGCTCGGGGTCGATGAGCAGCTCATCGAGCTCGGCGCGGGTGGTGATGACCTGCTCGCCTCGCTGCGAGAGGGCGAGTGCGGCCATGACGGCGCCGTAGCGCGCGGAGGTCGCATGGTCGTCGGCGAGCCAACCGTGCAGCGCGCCGGCCGCGAAGCCGTCGCCGGCTCCGAGTCGGTCGACGATCGAGACCGGGACGATGGGCGTGGATGCAACCTGGCCGTCGACCCACGACCAGATTCCGCGATCGGAGTCGGTCAGGTGCACCCAACGGGCACCGGTGCGCTCCCGCATCGCTGCCAGCGCGGATTCAGAATCTGTGGGGGTGCCCCACAGCGTGGTGGCGTCCTCCGTGCGGCAGAACAGGATGTCGGCGCTCGCGACGAGCGGCGCAAGCGCCTCGGCCGCCTGCTCGGGCGCCCAGAGGTTGCGGCGGTAGTTGACGTCGAGGGAGACAGGCACGCCGGCATCCTTCGCGCGGCTCACCGCCTCCGCGAGGATGGCCGCGACGTTCGGTGAGAGCGCCGCCGTCAGGCCGGTGAGGTGCAGCACGCGCGTGTCGAGCAATGCATCCCAGTCGACGGCTTCGGGCTGCATGAGCGCGAAGGCTGTGTCGGCCCGATCGAACGTGACCTGCGTCGGCCGCGGCGGCACCGAGTACTCGACGTAGTAGGTGCCCAACCGTGCGCCGGGGACCCGGCGAACGAGCGAGAGGTCGATGCCGTGCGTGCGAAGCTGGTTCTCGACCCGACGACCGAGCGCCGAGTCGGGCAGCGCGCTGCACCACGACGTCGACCAGCCCAGCGCCGAGAGCCCCGCGAGCACGTTCGCCTCGGTACCCGCGATGCCGATCTCGAACGATTGCGCGCGCTCGAGCCGCTCACCGGCCGGCACGCTCAGGCGGATGCCACCCTCGCCGATCGCTGTCACGTCGAAGCGGGTCATGATGCGACCGCCTGCAGCTCGAGCGCGGCGCGCAGGTCGCGCGCTGCTGCGCCCGGATCGGCAGCCCCGACGATCGCGGAGCCGGCGACCACGGCGTCGAACTGGCCGGTGTCGAACCAGCGCATCTCGCCCGCCGAGATGCCGCCCGCGAGGGTGACGGTCGTCTCGCCCAAGTCGAGCGCGGCGAGCCGATCGAGATGGGCACGGATGTCGTCGTCGTGCTCAGCGTCGAAGCGGCCGGAGCGGTGGGCGATGATCGTGGCGACCCCGGCATCGACCCAGGCCTTCACGTCGTCGTCAGTCCACGCATCCCACAGTTCGACCTCGACCTCGCCGCCCGCCGACTGCGCGGCCTCGAGCGCTCCCTGCACGATGCCCAGCCCGGACTCGCCGACCACGGTCACGCGATCGGCACCCGCATCGAACGCCAACTGCGCGAACTTGCGTCCGGCGCGGGCGATGCGGATGTCGGCGACGATCGGCAGGCCGGGAACAGCATCCTGCAGCGCGGCGATCGAGCCGAGCCCCTGCGAGAGGCACAGCACGGTGCCGGCCTCGACGATGTTGATGCTGGCCGCGGCCGAGGAGGCAGCGGCGACCGCCTCCTCGACCGTGCGGGTGTCGAGTGCGAGCTGGATCTGGGTCATGCCGTCGGCTCCGCCCAGTGGTACTGCTTCGCCGGGTTCTCGTACATGAACTTGTGGATGTGCTCCTCGGTGAAGCCCTCCTCGAGCAGGCGCGGGATGAAGCGCTGCTTGATCCACTGCCAGCCCGGGCCGAAGCCGTAGACGGTGTGGTGCGAGCGACGACCCATGTCGTTGCAGATCATCAGCTGATCCTCGAAGCCGTCCTTGATGAGCTGGCGCAACAGGTCGACGCGGATCGAGTCGGGGTAGTACTTCGCCTTGCCGGGGCCGTCGTAGATCAGCGATGCACCGGTCTCGAGCATCTTGCGGTGGTACCAGAGGTCGGGGTTGCGGTCGACGTGGGCGATCGTCATGCGCGTCAGGTCGAAGCCCTCGGATGCGGCGATCTCGAGCTGCTCGATGCCCATGGTGCCGCCCGTGGTGTGGGTGCTGATGGGCGCACCGGTCTGCTGCGCGGCGTGCACGGCGGCACGGATCACCATGTCCTCGCCGGGCGTGACGTGCAGGTAGGCGGTGCCCACCTTGATCCAGCCGGCCTTCGCGTCGGTGTCGTCCATGCCGACCGTCAGGTCTTTGATGAACTCCTCGGCGATGTTGTCGACACCGCGATCGGTGATGTTCGCCTCCATGCCGTGCTCCTGGCAGATGTAACCGGTGCACGCCATGACGTGCACGCCCGACGCCTTCGACGCGTCCACCATGGCCTGGGGCTTTCGACCCCACGTCTTCGGCGTGGCCTCGACGATGGTGCCGCCGCCGATCTCCTTGTACTCCTTCAGCATCTGCACCCCCTTGTCGAAGTCGTTCAGCAGGTGGTCGTCCTCGTTCTTGCTGCCGTGGCCCTGCGGGTGGGTGAAGATGTGCTCGTGGGCCATCGTGTAGCCCATGTCGGCGATGTCGACATCACCGAGGATGGTGCGGAAGACGGTCATCAGTTGCTCCTATTCGTAGCGGTCTGCTTGGTGGTGCCGCGGCGCTGGATCGCGCCGGACTCTTTCGCCGAGAGGCGGATCATCGACGCGGTGTCGAGATCTTCGATGCTCTTGCCCTTCGTCTCGGGCGCCATCGCGTAGATGACGGCGCCGAGCACGAGCAGGCCGGCCATGATGAGAAAGGCGGGCGCGACCGCTGCTTGCGTCGCGGCAGGGGTGATGAGGTTGCTGCTGCCGGAGACGAGCGCGAGCAGCAGGGGACCGAACACCTTGCCCAGCGCGCCGAGGCCGTAGGCCATGCCGAGACCCGTGGCTCGCACGTTCGAGGGGAACATCTCCGATGTGTAGGTGTTGATCACACCGAACGCACCGTCCCCGAAGAGGAACGCGCCGAGCACGCCCAGGTAGAAGAGGGATGCGCCGAACACGAGGGTGTCGCCGGCCAGCGCGGAGGTGACGACGAACGCGCCACCGATGAGCGCGGAGAGGATCATGATCGGCTTGCGGCCGATGATGTCGGCCATGGTCGAGGAGAAGAGCCGGCCGATGAGCGACGCCAGGCTCACGAGCACGAACATCTGCGCGGCCTGCGCGGGGGTGATCGCGAGCAGCTGCGTCAGCAGGGTCGGCCCCCATGCCTGCACCGACGCGGATGCGGTGATGAAGCAGAACGAGCCGAGGGTCGCGATGATGAGGGCCCGACGGTGGTTGCGCCACACCTCGCCGAAGCCGGCCCGCTCGTCGCGGAAGGCGTCGGCCGGAGGCATCTGCACGTCGGCGGGGTCCATGTTGCGGTACCAGGCGACGTTTGCCCGTGCCTCCTCCATGCGCCCCTGCTGAATGAGCCAGCGCGGGGACTCTCGCACGATCATGCGGATCGGGAAGACGAGCAGCACCGGAATCAGTCCGAGCAGCAGCAGGCCGCGCCAGCCGAGCGTCTCGCCCCAGAGCGCGGAAGCCTGCGCACCCATGAACAGGCCGACCGGGATGAAGACCACGGTGAGACCCGCCAGGCGGGCGCGGATCTTGGTGGGCACGAACTCCGAGATCAGCGGGATGTCGACCACCGGCAGGCCGCCGACGCCGAAGCCGACGACCACGCGAAGCAGTGCGAGCAGCAGCCATGCGCCTTCTGGCACCGCGGCGCAGAGGCCGGTCGCGACCGAGAAGGTGACGACGGTCCAGAGGAACGTGGGCTTTCGGCCGATGCGGTCGGCCACGCGGCCCCAGAAGAGTGCGCCGAGCGTGGTGCCGAGACCGGCGGCCAGCAGGATGATCGCGCTCTCGCCGAAGGTGAGGCCCCAAGGCTCGGCGATGATCGACAGGATGAAGCCGACGATGAAGAAGTCGAAGAACTCGACGGTGTTGCTCACGACGGCCGCTCCGACGAGCGCCCTCTGGCGCTTTGTCAACGGACGCTGTTCGATCGCTGGGATCGAGGTCGATCCCGCGGTGCTCAGTGCTGGCATGCTCAGCTCTCCTTTGAGTGAGGAAGGTCTCCCGATCACCATCGACCGGATCGGAACTGCCGCGACGCTATGGCCGACCGTGCACGTGCTGCGATTGCGGTGTGAGCATCCGCTCTTGGCGGTCGCTCGGCTCAGTCCCTAGTGTTCCTTACATGGAGCGACATGTGAGCGACGAACTGGATCGCCGATTGAGCATCCGCTCACGGCTGACGGCGTCGCTCTGGGCGGAGGATCCTGAGCGGGACCGCGGCATGCGCCTGTTGGAGGTCGCTCGTCAGTACTACGAGCACGGGATGGGTCAGGCTGAGATCGCGCAGGCCACGGGTATGTCGAGGCCCACGGTCGGACGCATGCTCAAGGAAGCGCGCGAGGTCGGCATCGTCCGCATCCAGGTGGCGCACCCGTTCGAGCGCAGCGTCGAACTCGAGCGCAACATCCAGTCGCGCTACGGCGTGCAGCATGTGCGGGCATCGACGCAGGCGCCCCAGGAGAGCGGGTTCGATGCGGTCGCTCGCGAATGCTCGGCGCTGCTGGACGACCTCCTCGCCTCGGGGATGAGGATCGGGCTCACGAACGGTCGCGTGCACTCGCGTCTGCCGCATGCGCTCGACGGGCTGCGGCACCGCAGCGTCGAAGTCGTGCAGATGTCTGGCCGGGCGACGCAGGGCACGCGCATCCTCGATGGTGCTGAGCTCATCCAGCAGGTGGCCGACCGACTCGGCGGCACGGCTGTGACCATGTCCGCTCCGCTGCTTGCCCCCAGCGCCGAGGCGGCACGCGACCTTCGCGCGACACCGCAGGTTCGAGACGCTCTCGAGCGAGCGGCTCAGGTCGACGTTGCGCTCATCGGCATCGGTGCGGGCTTCCGGCATCCGGCATCGGTGTTCAGCGGTGCGCTGACGGCTGACGTGGTGCGTCGGCTGCATAGCCATGGAGCGGTGGGTCACGTCGTCGGCCGCTTCATGGATGCGTCGGGTGAGGAGATCCGCAGCCTGCTCGAAGATCGGGTCATCGGCACGCCTCTCGAAGAGCTTCGACGCATCCCGTTGGTCGTGGCTTTGGCAGCGGGACCTGAGAAGGCGCCCGCGATCGCGGCGGCGCTGCGCGCTGGCCTGGTCGACGTGCTCGTCGTCGACGTCATCGCGGCGCAGGAGCTTGCGCACCTGCCCGAATGACGACATCAATCGGCACAGCCTGGGCGTCACCTCTTGCTGCGACTAGCCCCTGCGTGATCCGATCGGTACGGCCGACCTATGAGGCCCTATGACGAGCTCACGTCGCGAGACGCCGTCGACGAGGCCATCGCCGAGTTCGATCACGTGGGACGCCATACCTTCCTCGAAAGGTATGGCCTCGGTGAGGCTCGGGAGTACTTCCTCGTAGAGGAGGATCGGCACTACGATTCGAAGGCGATATTCGCGGCCGCCTACGAGAAGCAACATGGCGTGCCACCAAGCGAGTTCACCGGCGGCAAGCAGGGTGCCGCCGCCCGACTCACCGAACTCGGATATGCGATTACAGGTATCTCTTCGAACGAGGTAAAGGCCCCGACAGGTAGTTCCTGGGTCTCACGCGCAGCTCCTCCGAGGGCTGACCTTCGCCAACAGCGGCAACCGGCCGCGTGTACGCCGTGCGGGATGCTGGTGCCGGCGACTGGTGTGTGTGACAACTGCTGATCCCGGCGCACGTCGGCGGACGGAGAGCGGGAGCCGAACGCAGTCGCGCTCGGCGCCCGCCGCTGACGCGGCCTACTGCACCGCGATCGTCCACCCGCCATCAGCCATGACCGTCACGACCGACGGCCCCGCACCGATCGGCACCGTGCCCGAGTACGCGCCGATGTCGTTGACAAGCAGCCCCATCGTGAGGAAGTCGTCGCTGTGCTGCTGCACGATGAAGTTGGCGGCGCCGTCGTGCGTGATCGCGGCCGCTCCAGCGTCGCCGCCGTAGAGGAAGACGCCATCGCCGCTGCCTGAGGCGGCCAGCTCGGGCGCGCTCGCGACCGGAGCGATCGTCAGCTCCCAAGCACCGTCGGCAGTCACCTGCAGGCGCACGCCCTCCCCGAAGGCGCTGACGCCGTAGACGGCCGTGCCGCTGTACGCGCCGATCGTGTTCACCAGCAGGTCGCCGGTGGAACCGTTGCTCGCGTCGAGCACCTGCACGATGAAGTTCGCCGACCCGTTGTGCGAGGCGGTGACGATGCCTGCGCCCGCCGGCAGCTCGACGATCGAGTCGCCCGAACCCTGCCGCGTCACCGGCTCGAACGTGCCGTAGGTGTCCGCCGCCCACGAGGCAGCGTCGTCCGCCGGTTCCTCGACAGGCGCCGCGGGCTCGTCGACAGGCTCTTCCGCAGGCGCCTCCGCCGCGGGCTCGTCCTCTACCTCGGCAGCAGGCTCGGCTGCCGGCTGTGACACCTCGGGCACCGCGGCGGGCTCGCGGTTGCCTGCGGTCGCACCGTTCACGGCCCCGATGAGCACGCCGAGCAGCACCCAGGCACCGGTGACGATCCACGCCAGCTTCTTGTGCTGGTCGTAGCCCTCGAGCGGCCGCCCGAGCTTGTCGGTCTGCTTCCCCACGAGCGTGATGATCAGGTCGACGAGCGCCCAGATGCCGAGGCCGCCGAACGTGAGCAGCTTCACGATGCCCGTGCCGACCTTCCCGAGGTAGAAGCGGTCGACGCCGAGCACGCCGAGCAGCATGGCGAACAGCCACGTCGCGACGAAGCTCTTCAGCGGCGCCTGCTGTTCGCTGAAGTTGGGGGCGGATGCGTGCCCGGGCGCGGGCGCGAAGCCCACGTTGGGTGCGGTGCCGGCTGCGGGCGCGTAGCCCGGCGCGGCGTACTGCGGAGCAGACTCCTGCGGCGCTGCGCCGCCAGCCTGTGCGGGGCCGAAGCCCTGCGAGGGGGTGGTGTGGGACATGGAGGTCTCTCTTGACAGGGTGAACCCACCGGCCTGGGGGTCGGGGAGAGGGGGCCGATCCGCTGGGGGCGTCTCGACCTATGGCGAACCTATGCGGAACCGCTGACACGAGCCGCCGCCGCACGATCCGTAGGGTGAAGCCATGACCGCGACCTCAGTCCACATCGGGATCGACCTGGCGTGGGGCCCGAAGAACCGCACCGGCCTCGCGGCGGTGTCGTCTGAGGGCAGGCTCCTCGCTTCGGGCAGTGCGCTCAGTGACGACGAGATCCTCGGCTGGATCTCCGGCCATGCGGATGCGTTGGGCGTCGTCGCGATCGACGCGCCGTTGGTCGTCACCAACGCGAGCGGTCGCCGGCGCTGTGAGTCACTCATCCAGGAGCACTTCGGCCGCTACGACGCGTACGCCCACTCGACCAACCTCGGCAAGCCCGAGTTCAACCCACCGCGCGGCGCAGTGCTGGCCGGGCGTCTGGGCCTGCCGCTCGATCCGGACGGTCCGCGCTCGGGCGTCGCGATCGAGGTGTACCCGCATCCCGCGATGGTGGGCCTGTGGGAGCTCGACCTGATCCTGAAGTACAAGCACAAGACGAAGTACCCCTTCGACTTCCGCAAGCGCGAGTTCGGCCGGCTGCTCGACTTGCTCGACCGCGATCCCGCGCTGCGCGTGACCGAGCTACCACGCTGGGGCGAGTTGTGCTCCATCGCCGCGGCGGCGACCAAGCACGGCGACCTGAACCGCATCGAAGATGAGGTCGACGGCATCGTCTGCGCGTGGCTGGCGTGGTTGTGGGCGACGTCGGATGCGCGCCTGCAGGTCTACGGGGACGTCGCATCGGGCTACATCGTCGCCCCGCCGGCGCCGACCCATCTGCCCCGAGCGCGCGACTTGCGAATCGCCCCCACCCGCGCTGTTCGAATCGTTGGCAACGCGGCACCGGCGGCATCCGTCGTAGCGTCACCGGCGTTCGCGCTCGACGGCCCGTCGCGGCGTTGGTCGCTGTCGGTCGATGAGGCACGTGTGCTCGAGCGCACTCTGCTTGAGCTGCGTGACACCGACTGAAGCGATCGGACACGGCCAGCGCACGCTGGATCGGGTTTCGGAGCTGTCAGAGTGTGGCGAGTGCCTGCGTGACACGTCTACGTCGCAATCCTGGGGTACGTTCGATTCGGCCGGCTCCGCCGGATCGAATGCCGATGGAGCGAGATGGCCTATGAACATCGAAAAGCGTGACGTGCCCGCAGGGCCAATCGAGATGAGTGAACTCCCGGCGGAGCCGATCGAGGTCGACGACCCGGGCCTGGCTGAAGCGCTCTGGGAGATGACCGAGGAGCAGCGCCAGGAGGCAGAGGAATTCGCCGCCGCATTCCTCGTAAAGGTCCTGCGGCTCAGGGGCGTGCAGGTAGACCGGGCGCACTTCCTCAAGTCCGAACTTCACAAGCGGGGCGTGTCGGGCAGCGTCATCGAGCGGGCACTTGCTGAGAATCCGGCAGCCGCCGGCGTGACGCCATCGATGCTCGACGAGATGGCACTTGGCGCGATCGAATTCGAGACGCGAAAGTCGACGTTCTTGTCGTTCGCCGCGGGTATTCCCGGTGGCCTTGCGATGCTCGTATCGGTGCCTGGCGACATCACGCAGTTCTACATCCATGCATTCCGCATCATGCAGAAGGTCGCCTACATCTACGGATGGCAGTCGTTCCTCGAGGACACCGACGAGATCGATGACGAGACGCTCGGCATGCTGGCTACGTTCCTCGGCGTGATGATGGGTGTCGGTGGAGCATCCGCCTCGCTCACGGCTTTCGCCGCCAATGTCGCTCGCCCCGCGGTGCAGCGCCAGATCGCTGGCGTCGCGCTGACAAAGACCGCGTGGTACGGGCCGATGAAGCAGGTGCTCCGCCTCATCGGTGTGCAGGTGACGAAGGACAGCTTCGCGAAGGCCGCGAGCAAGGTCGTGCCGGTGATCGGCGGTGTTGTCTCGGGCGCGATGACGTACGTGATGCTCGGCGTGCAATCACGACGCCTCGTGGAGCACCTGCGAGAACTTCCCCCGCCCGGCGTAGACGCGGAAGAGTACCTGCGCATGGTGCGCGAGGCCGGTGCAGCCGCCGAAGTTGCGCAGCATGGTGGCGGGGTGGCTGCTGCGCGGGAGCGCGCGCTCGGCGCGGCTTCAGATGCGGCGGACTTCTTCCGACCCGTCGACCTGGACGGCGACGGAGTCGCCGACGAGGCGAGGGCGCTGACCGCCATCAAGGACGCCGGCGGCGCCGCCAAGGCGGCGGCCACCGCGGCTTCCGATCGTTTCGGTGCGCTATTCCGCCGGAGGCGGGACGACGATGCCGACGCCAGCGCATTGACATCCGCGCACAAGGACATTGACGAGGAGCGGTAGGACTCGCGCCTCAGGAGCGAACACTGATGCCCCGAAGCTGGAGCTTCGGGGCATCAGTTCCAAAGGTCAGCTCACGAGCGACATCACCAGCCGCACAGACGTCGCCAGGATCGCGATGAAGCCGATCGCGGCGAACACGTTCTTCCACCAGGTGTTGCGGAGCTCGCCCATGAAGCCGCGGCGGTTGCTCATGATGATGAGTAGCGCGCCCAGCAGAGGAGCGACGAGCACGGTCAGCGCTTGCGCCATGATGATCAGCCCCACCGGCGACTCCTGGAACGCGAGCGTGATGCCGATGCCCCACAGCAGGATGATCGCTGAGACGATCTTCGCGGTGCGGGAGCCTGACGACGCTCCGTGACCCAGCGCATCCGACAGCATCGTGCCGCCTGCGGTGGCGTTGGCGATCATCGACGAGAAGGCTGCGCCGGCGAGTCCGAGGGCGAAGATGGCCGAGCCCACGGGCCCGGCGAGCGGCTCGAAGACCGCCGCGAGCTGGTTCACGGTCCGTGCCTCCTCGCCGGTCTGACCGAGCACCGCAGCGGCGACGATGATCACGAGGATCGTCATGATGCCAGGCGCGACGATGCCGGGGATGGTGTCGACGAACGTCACGTCGCGGTACTGCTCGCGCTTGTGGCCGCGCTCCTTGATGCCGTACGAGTTGTAGAACGCGGCGTTGATCGAGAAGTTCGTGCCCACCAGCGCGACGATGAGGATCTCGCTGCCGGCGGGGAAGCTCGGCATGAGTCCGGCGGCGGCTTGCGCCCACGCGGCGTTCGAGATGATCGCGCTGACGATGAAGGCGACCGCCATGACAGCAACGATCGTGATCAGCAGCTTCTCGACCGCGCGGTACACGTTGCGGAACAGCAGGATGGCGAACACGACCACCGTGCACGCGACCGTCCAGAGGATCGGGGAGCCGCCGAGCAGCAGCGACAGCCCGAGGCCCGAGCCGACGGCGTTGCCGACGGAGAACATCAGGGTGATGAAGAACACCCCGATGCCCGCGATGACGCCGACGGGCTTGCCGAGCTCATCCTTGATGGACTGGATCAGCGAAAGCGGTGAGCGCATGCCCAGTCGCACACTCATGTCGGTGAAGAAGATCATCAGGATGGTCGAGACGACGATCACCCAGATGAGCGCGTAGCCATAGCCCGAGCCGGCCTGCACAGCCGAGGCCAGGTTGCCCGGCCCGAACTGCCAGGCGCCCACCACGAAGGCCGGCCCGGCGAGCGCGAGCGTGCGCCAGATCTTGTGCCGCTGCTTCACGGGCGCGCCTGACGCGGGGGCGGCGGGGGCGGATGCGGTGGGTTCATTCCCGCCATTGTCGTGCGTGCCGGCGTTGGCGCGGCGGGTGTCGGTGCTGCTCATCGTTGAGCTCCGTTCTATCGCGGGCGATGCCGCGATGGTCGTCGTTGACCGGTCGAGCTGTGGCCGCACATGCAATGTGCGGCAGTCGCCGCGCCCCAGCTCGTGGGTGGCGCGGCGCGGAAGGTGTCGGCAGCAGCGGCCGAAGGGCGTGGGGCCGACGGACCGGCCCCACGCCAAGCGGTCAGGCTGCGACGAGCGCGCTGCCGATCTTCGCCGAGACGAGCGCCGCGGCGATCTCCTCGTGCGCGCCCTCGGCCAGCGGCAGCAGCGGCGAGCGCACCGTGGCGTGCTCGAGAATGCCGCGGGCGACGAGCGCCTCCTTGAGCGCGACGGTGCCCTCCATGTGCGAGCCGCGGTGGTAGACGGTCTTCGTCACCGGCAGCAGCTGGTCGTGCAGCTCGCGCGCCCGCGCGTAGTCCTTCGCCTTGCCGGCCTTGATCAGCTCGATGAGCAGCTCGGGCGCGATGTTGCCGTAGCCGACCAGCGCGCCGTCGACGTCGAACATCGTGTGCAGCAGGTACTCGTCATGGCAGGTGAGGATCTGCAGCTCCGGGTGCTCGGCGCGCAGCACGGGAATCTCGGTGTCCCAGCGCTTCATGTTGCGCACGCCGTTCTTGGTGGCGAAGACGCCCTCCTGGCCGGCGATCTCAAGCTGCGTGTCGAGGTTGTAGGTGGCCTTCGTGGCATCCGGGTACTGGAAGAGGATGAGCGGCAGACCGCTGGTCTCGTAGATCTCCTGGTAGCGGGCCTGTGGTGCGCCGTCCTGGTAGCCGAAGCGCAGCCAGCCGTGCGAGGGGTAGACGAGGCCGGCGGTGGCGCCGGCGTCGACGGCCCGCTTCGCTTCGAGTGCGGCGACGGTCGAGCCCTCGCCGGTGATGCCGGCGATGACCGGCACGCGGCCGTCGGTCGACTCGACGAAGGCGGTGATCACCTGCGCCTGCTCCTCCTGCGTGAGGAACGTGCCTTCACCGGCGTGGCCGAGCACGACGAGGCCCTTGACGCCGTCGATCGAGCCGAGCCAGCCGCCGAGGCGGGCGATGGCGTCGAAGTCGATCGCGCCCTCGCGGGTGAACGGGGTGACAGGTGCGGGGGTGAGTCCCCGGAGGTCGAGAGCCATGGTGGCGTTCCTCTCCATTGAGTGCCGCGATCCGCATCGCGATGGTCTGGTCGTCTCACAGATGCAAACGTTTGCGAGAACGATTGCAGTCTGCACTGCGGCGAGGGAGGATGTCAAGCGCTCCGACCAAAAAACGATGGGCGGATGCGTTGACTACGCTGAGCGGAAGGGGGTGCGATGGCAGCGCAGCAGGGTGAGGTCGTAACGCTGCGCGACGTCGCGGCAGCGGCAGGCGTCAGCATCGCTACGGTCAGTCGCGTGCTTGACGGCAAGAGTGCCGGCTCATCCCACGTAGAACGCATCCGGGCGATCGCCGACGAGCTTGGCTATCGCCGCAATAACTCGGCGTCGGCGCTGCGACGAGGTGAGACCGGTACGATCGGCGTGCTCGTGCCGAGGCTGTCGGATGCCGTCATGGCACTGATGTTCGAGGCGATCGCCGCAGCGGCTGCCCGGCGGGGCCAGTTCGCGATCGTTGCTACGAGTGGCGACGAGCCCGATGGCGAACGCCTGGCCGCCGAGACGTTGCTCGCCCGCGGGATCGATGCGCTGCTCGTCGCTTCGGCGCGCATCGACGACCCGCTCACCACGGCGCTGCGCGAACGTGGGGTGCGGCATGCGCTCGTGCTCCGCACGGACGGCACGAGCCCGTCATCCATCGGCGATGACGAGACCGGTGGCTACCTCGCCGCACGGCACCTGCTGGATCTCGGGCATCGTGACATCGCGCTCGTCACCGGCCCGCTGTTCACGTCGAGCGCGCGCGACCGCATGGCCGGCGCGCACCGCGCTCTCGGTGAGGCACGCGTCACCCCGCTCGTGGCCGAGACGGACGATTACCGCATTCCTTCGGGCGAGCGCGCTGCAGCGACCTGGCTGGAGGGCTCTCGCCGCCCGACTGCGGTGTTCGCCGCGAACGACGACCTCGCCTTTGGCGTGCTGGCCGCCTGCCACCGTGCGGGCCGCGAGGTCGGGCGGGACTTCGCGCTCGTCGGCTACAACGACGTGCCGATGGCGGCGCGCATGCCCGTGCCCTTGACCTCGGTGCGCACGAACTTCGAGCAGATCGCGAACTCGGCCTTCGAGCTGCTCGACGGTGAAAGCCAATCGGGAGCGCGCGTCGCGATGCCGACGCTCATGCCGCGAGCGAGCTCCATTCGCGCGCACTTCTGGGCATGAGATCGGGCGGAGCGACATCTCGTTGCAGTACTCGAGCGCTGACCGCATATCCTCCACCTCGATCGCGGCGAGCGGCTGATGTTGGGGGTCGCCACTAACGTAGGGGACGGCACGACCCGCGGGTTTCGACTTACGCGCGCCGTGTTCGTTATTGACGACGACCATGGGTTTCGCGTTCGTCGCCGTGGTGGCGCCGGCGGGCCGGCTCCCGCGACACCTGAAGGGGAGTACACACAGATGGCCGCACCTGACAGCTTCATTGTCGACAATACGAACGACGAATGGCAGGTGCTCCAATACATCCGCGCATGGTGTGACCTCAGCAGCGCGATCGACATCGCGACGGGCCACTTCGAGATCGGTGCGTTTCTCGCCCTAGATGGTGAGTGGCAGAAGGTCGACAAGATTCGCTTGCTTATTGGCGGTGAGACGAGCCGGACGACAGCAGACGCGATTGCGGCCGCACTCGAAACGTCGATCAAGGTCGAGCGGCAGGTCGGGGACGCCTTCTTGAGCGGGATCGACGCCGTCGTCGACGGAATCCGTGTCGGTAAGGTCGAGATTCGCGTCCACAAGCCCAAGAAGTTCCACGCGAAGGCCTACATCACGCATGCGAGGAACCCGGTCGTCGGGTCGGAGGCGCTGGTCGGATCATCGAACTTCACGCGGCCTGGTCTCACGCAGAACGTAGAACTAAACGTCCGTGTCCGCGGAACCGACACGGTGGAGCTGCAGTCGTGGTATGAGGACCATTGGGCGCAGGCGACTCCAGTGAACCCTGAGTTGCTCGCAGTCCTCGGCCACAACGTTCGCGAGTTCACGCCCTTTGAAGTCTACGCGAAGGCGCTCCACGCTCTCACTGCGAACGCCGACCCCAGCGATCAGGGCTGGGAGGAGACCGAGTCGGCTATCTACCCGATGCTCGCCCCTTATCAGCAGGAGGCGTTTCATTCGCTAATCGAAATGTCGAAGCAGTGGGGTGGCGGCTTCCTGACCGATGGCGTCGGCCTGGGGAAGACGTTTGTCGGCCTGATGCTCACCGAGTACTTCGCGGTCAGGCAGCGGAAGAACGTCCTAATCATGGCGACAAAGACCGGTCAGGACGCAGTATGGGATCCGGAGATCAAGGAGAAACTCCCGGACCTCTACGGAGGTCAATTCTCAAACGTCATCGTGAAAGCCCACACCGACCTTACGACGAAGTCCGGTGCCGAAGCGATCGAGCATCTCGCCAAACGCGCTGACGTCATCATTATTGACGAAGCGCACAACTTCCGAAACCACGGCGCCAAGCCGACCGAGGAGAACCCTTGGGGCTCGCGCTGGTGGCGGATGCAGGAGGTCTGCAAAGGCAAGACGGTGTTTCTTCTCACCGCGACGCCGATCAATAACAGTCTTTTCGATCTAGTCCACCAGGCCGAGCTCTTCACGGGTGTCGACGCCGACAACCACTTTGCGAGCATCGGCGTGAACAGCCTGCGCAAGTACATTGTCGGTCTGGAGAAGCCGTTCAAGGATGCGATCCCCGACCATGTCGCAATTGACGCGCTCATGTCCAATGACAAGCTCTTCCAGGCGGTCATCCACCAGAACAGTCGCAAGTACGCCGTCGACAGCGCGAAACTCGCCGGCGGCGCCGAGGTCGTGTTTCCGGAGACTCAGGTGCCCAAGGTGGTGCCCTACGAGTTCGGGCTGCTCTACGCGCCGCTCTTTAAGGAGATCCAGGCCGCCTTTAGCCGGGCGACGCCTCTGTTTGTCCTGCCGATGTACTACCCGCTGGCATTCTCGACCGACAAGGACATCAACACGGTCGCCGAGAACCGGCAGCGCCAGGTCGTCGCGCTGATCCGGACGATCTTCCTCAAGCGTTTCGAGTCGAGTCTCGCCGCCTTCGCCGGCTCCTGTCTCGACCTCGCGGCAAAGGTGCTGCGCTGGCTCGATGTGAACACGAACGGCGATAACGCGAATGAAGCGAAACTTGCTGCCTGGCGTACTGCCCACGAGCCGACCCTGCAGAAGATCCACGACGCCTACCGGACCACCCTCGCCGAGGTCTGGCACGAGGAGGACCTCACTGAGGAGGAGCTCAACGAGCTGGAATACAATCTGGTCGGCGGCAACTACAAGCTAGGCGACATGATCGACGCCGCGTTCGGCGACCTCGATCAACTGCAGCGCTTCATGGACCTCGTGCTTGCTGGAGCCGGCGTCGACGACAAGTACCTCCAGCTCCGCTCGCTACTCCTCGGCCCGACGAAGTCGGAGAAGAAGGGGATCGACGAGAAGGTGTTCACGGAGGAGTTCCGCAAGCAGCCGGTCATCGTCTTCACCGAGTTCGCCGACACCGCCCGCTACCTGGAAGAGCGTCTCCGCACCGATGGTCTAACCGACGTCGACCGGATCGACGGCACGCGAGGGAACGACCGCTACGCGATGATCAAACGGTTTGCGCCGTTCTACAATAAGGTCAGCGCTGCCGATCGGAAGCAGCTCGCGCCGCTCCGAGTCCTCGTGTCGACCGACGTTCTGAGCGAAGGGGTGAACCTCCAGGACGGCTCGCTGCTTGTTAATTACGACATCCACTGGAACCCGGTCCGTCTCATGCAGCGCATCGGCCGCGTCGATCGCAGGATGAACCCTGCGATCGAGGCCGAACTAGTGAAGGAGCTGAAGCTACAGAGTGGCTCCCGCGGCCACATCCAGATTCGCAACTTCCTTCCCCCGACAGAGATCGAGAGCCTGCTCGCGCTCTATGGCCGCGTGCAGGGCAAGACGCTGATGATCTCGAAGACGCTCGGGATCCCCGGTGGAAAGCTCATCGACGAGTCCGATGTCTACGACGACGTCAAGGTCTTCCAAGCATTCAAGGACGAATACGAGGGCGACATCGCCCCGATCGAGCAACTCCGCCTCAAGTGGCTGGAGCTCGTCAAAACAGACCCGACGCTGCCTGGCTTGGTCGACCGGCTACCCGACGGCATCTCGGTCGCCAAGTCAGGGAAGCCGACCGGCGTCTTCGTCGTGCGGCGCGTTCCGGTGCTCGCGAAGCCAGACGAGCATTCCGAGGCGGAGTGGAACCTTAAGCCCGGCCGCGTCGAGTGGGCGCTCAAGACCACCACCGACGTCGAGCGCGGCCTGCTCGCTATCGACGCCGCCGTCGAGGCGCAGCCCAACGACAAGGCACACCCGTTCCGCGCGAAGCGCGAACTGCTCGCCTCGCTCCGCGGGTTCGAGCGCGACGAGACGAAGCAGCTCCGCAAGGAGGTCCAGCTCCCGCTCGACGCGCCGGCGCCGGAGACGCTGGCATGGATTGAGGTGCAGTGATGGCGAGCGCCGAGCAGCTTCGCGAACTGATCAAGGCGGCCCCAGAGTCCCTCGACAGCCTGCTTTCGCTGCTGCACGAGGGTCTCGGCTGGCCGCTCTATGGCACGCCCCTAGAGCCGGAGGATGTGCTCATTGACTGGAGCCCCGAGGAGTTGCACCTCGACCCAGATCACGTTGCCCGACTCTCCCGCATCTCGCAGATCCCGCCGCTGACGGCGAAGCAGAACTTTGGCGCGTTCTACCTGCGGTTCGAGGGCGGCCAACTGCCGATTGGAGCTGTGCGGCGCCTGGTGCAGCGGCTCGTCACGAGCAAGCGCGGAAGGACGGGCGGGAAGACGCCGACCTGGAAGCTCGACGACATCCTGTTCTTCTGCCTCGCCGCCGGTGACGAGGCGGTTATCCACGTCGTCAACTTTCGGGAGCGGAACGGCAAGCGGCTGCTCCGAGTGCTGACCTGGAACGGGAATCCGACCGAGGCCCGACTGAGGCTCCTCGCGCAGCGCACGCTTTCCGAGTTGGCTTGGGTCGACGACCAGGGGCCGCGGCTCATCGTCGAGCCGGATCAGGCGACGGGATTTGCGGCTTATCGCGAGGGTATCCGCAGCGCGAAGACCCTCTCGAAGCGCATGGCAGAAGTCGCCCAGGACGTCCGCGATGAGGTGAAATCGCTGCTCGCGGTCGAGACCGAGGCAGGCCCGATGAAGTCGCTGTTCCGCGACGTTAAGGAGCGTCTGATCGGGGACATCACCGAGCCACGCTTCGCGGACGTGTACGCGCAGACGATGGTCTACGGACTGCTCACCGCCCGGATTGCGCACCCCGATGACTTCAAGGCGGAGCGTTCGCTCGCGGCAATGAAGTTCGACAACCAGTTCCTCGACGCGATCCACTCGCGCTTCCGGGACGAGGCGGACGGTGTGCTCGATATCGACGAACTCGGGCTCGCGGACCTTGCCGAGGAGCTCGCCACGACGAACGTCGACGAGCTGCTCGCCGACTTCGGCGCGGACAACCAGCGCGACGACCCGGTGGTCTACTTCTACGAGGAGTTCCTCGCCCAGTACGACCCGGATCAACGCCGAGACCTCGGGGCGTTTTACACGCCGAAGCCGGTGGTCCGGTACATCGTCAAAACCGTCGATGACGCGCTCAAGTCGTTCGGTCTCCCGCTCGGTGTCGCCGACCCGACCACCTGGGCCGACTACGTCAAGACCCACCCGGGCATCGAGATCCCAGCGAACGTCAGCCCGAGTGACGCGGTCGTGTCGATGTTCGACCCTGCGAACGGCACCGGCACCTTCCTCGTCGAGTGGATCGAACAGGCGAAGAAGAACGCGGGCGCCGCGGCCGTCGAGACGGCGCTGCGTCATGCATCCGCCGTCGAGATCTCGCTCGCCTCGTATGCGGTCAGCCACCTCAAGGTGTCACTCGAGCTTCCAACCGACCTGCGTGAAGAGTTCCGCCTGCCGATTTTCCTCGGCGACACCCTCGGTGCGCGTCGCGCGACCGGACTCGAAGGACTCGACGACCCGATCGGTCACGAGGGACTCCTCGCGAATCAGGTGAAATATGACCGGCATCACACGGTCCTCATCGGCAACCCGCCTTACGATCGTGACGCGAGCAGCAAGGCTGGCTACATCACCGCACCGGTACAGACCGGCAAGCGGTCGCTCTTCGACGACATCCTCGACGACGCCAAGGCACACGTAATCTTCAGCCACACGAAGAGCCTCAACGACCTCTACGTCTACTTCTGGCGCTGGGCGATCTGGAAGGTCATGGAGCAGAACGACGGACCTGCGGTCGTCGCGATGATCACGTCGTCGTCGTGGCTCACCGGTCCGGGATTTCTCGGGCTCAGACGTTTGGTGCGCGAGGTCGCCGACGACATCACGGTGCTCGACCTTGGCGGAGCGGGACGTGGCGCCCGCAAGGAAGAGAACATCTTCGACATTCAGACCCCGGTCGCGATCGTCACGCTGACGCGGAAGGGCAAAGCGGTGCGGTCGGAGCCCGCGACCGCTCGGTATCACCGAATCCACGGGACGCGGCATGAGAAGCTCGTTGCGCTTGCCGCGCTCACCAGCGGCAAGACGGTTGAGTGGACAGCACTCGACCCGGAGTGGTTCGCAGCACTTGCGCCACCGACTGGTGACGCGAGTTGGTTGGACTTCACGGCGGTCGCTGACCTCTTCCCGTGGCAGCAGCCAGGATGCCAGTTTGGGCGCACTTCCCCTGTCGGGCCGAGCAGAGAGGTTCTCGAACGCCGATGGGAGCGGTTCGTCTCGACGAAGGACGCCGCCGACCGCGCGAAGTGTTTCAACGCCTCGAGCACTGGGCGGAACATCAACACGAAGGTTTCGGGACTCCCCAAGCTCGTCGACGAGCCCGTCGGCGCGGCACACCAGCCGGTCGTCCGCTACGGCTACCGATCCTTTGACCGCCAGTGGGCCTTCGATGATGCACGGTGGGCGAAGACAGAGAGCCCGTCGCTGTGGTGGTCTGTAGCCCCGAAGCAGATCTTCATGACCGCGATGATGACGAACAAGCTCGGCCCTGGCCCCGCGGCGACCCTGTCGACCGGGGTTCCCGACTTTCACTACTTCGCTGGCCGCGGAGGCAAGGACGTGATCCCGCTATATCGCGACGGGAAGGGGACTCCGAACGTTGACGCCGCGCTGCTCGAGAGCATCACGAGGGCTCATCGGAAGGCGGATCGCTCGGCAGCAGCAGTCACGCCCGAGCGGCTCTTCGCCTACACGTTCGCAATGCTCGCCGGCACGGACTACACGGCACGTTGGCACGACGAGCTCGAAACCCCCGGCCCGCGCATTCCGGCGACGGCCGACCCGACGCTGTTCGCAGAGTTCGCCGACCTTGGCGAAAAGTTGATTGCCCTCCAGACGTTCGGCGAACGATTCGCGACAGAGCCGCTTGACCTCGGCGGCGTCGCCTGGGACGGGGAGCCCAGTCGCCTCCCTGAGGCTAAGTCTGACCTTCTGTACGACCCGAAGGGCGGCGCACTACGCGTCGCGGACGGCAGGCTCATCGGTGTCCCGCCGGAGGTCTATTACTTCGCCGTCAGCGGCATGGTGGTCATTCCGAAGTGGCTCGGTTACCGCATGGCGAAGGCATCCGGTCGGGCTGCGTCGAGCGAGTCCCCGTTGGACAAAATTCGTCCAACGACCTGGCTGCCGGAGTGGAGTCAGGAGCTGCGTGAGATCGTCGCCGCCATCCGGGACACGCTTGCTCTGCAGCTTGACGGGATTGCGCTCCTTGACCGTGTCATGGCCGGTCCCCTGATCGCCGCCTCAGAGCTTCCGCAACCGCCGGCCTGGATGCGCCAGCCCCCCAAGAATAAGAACGACGACGGTGCGCTCTTCTAAAGAAGGGTCTCGCTGGCTGCCGGAAGGCACAGTGGCAGTACACGCTCAATGAGGCGCCACGGCAGGTGCTCGTCGAGATCGACGCCTACCCTCGACTCAGCGTTCGTCGACTTCATCGTCCACATTCGCCTTGCCCGGCAGAACGTGCTCACAGGGGATCGCGTCCGCCGTGTCGAAAAGATCTCCTTACTCGCAAGGCTTGGGCAAGCGGAAGCGGTATATGAAGAGTTCCGACCGACGTCGGGACCCGGCTCGCTGCGCACCGTCGATGGCTGAAACTGAGGTTGTCAGCCGCCTCGACCAGAATGTTCCAATGGACCTGCTGCAGTCGCTGGACGCATATCGACACGAGGCCTCGTGGGCGGTGTGGAAGACCGACGACGCGGGCGACGTCGTTGGTGATCCCGAGTTCCCCCTCGAGGCAGCCACCGAAGCCGCCCACGGTCGAGCGATGATCGTGGCGCTGAATCCCGGGGGCATCCCGTCGGCCGAGCACCCGGTGACGCCGGACTGGTCAAACTTTCACAGCCCGAACAGCCGCCACAACGACATCTTCCTTGCGCACGCATTCGTGGGAACTCCGTTTTGGGGCGCGTATATGACAGACCTGCACCCGCAATTGGTGGAGCCGAACTCGACGCTTGTGCGTCCCGAGCAGGAAGAGGCCCTGCGTTCGGTGCAGTCGCTGATCGCTCAGGCCCGGTTGCTGCAGTCCGTGGGGACGATCATCTGCCTCGGAGGAAAGAGCCTCCGGTCGATCTCGGCGTATGCCGACCTCATCGAGCGCGAGACCGGAATCCGCTCGATCGTCGGTGTCCCTCACTATTCGCGCTCGAACGCGAATGTCCACAAGCACGACGCCGAGCGCTACCGTCGGCTGGTGCATGAGGCGCTGGGACTGGTGACGGAGGAGGTCGAGAGCGGTCCAGAGTCATCGGGCAAGACCCGATCGACGAAATGAGGGATGGTGGCACGATGAACCTGCATCGAAGCATCGCCAGAAGGGTGAGCATATGACGCGCGGACGGAGCCCGTGGAGTGTTCCTGCGAGGAGCCGAGAAGACGATGACTCATGGAGCTTCTCGTTCACCCGCGAGTCCGAGGCGATGGACATGTTCGCCATCCCGCTCGACCGAACAGAAGCGCTCGCCGCCGCTCTCGGCATGGCGACGGACGTGGCCGTCGATCAGTTGGAGAATAGGAAGGCAGAGCCGATGCTGGTCGAGGCATGGCAGGCGCTAGTGGGCACCGATCGCGACCGCGGCATCACTCGCCTCGAAGAGGCGGGGCTGGCCCCGCGATCCGCCGGCTCTTGGGCTCCATTCGGCGACTACGGCGTGTACGTTCCTCCGAGCGACGACGTTGCTCCGGTGATTCGGTAAGGCTCAAGTCGGCGGCTCGGCCTGCGCGTCGCGAGGCGAGGCCGAGCCCGCTTCGCGAAGCAGTGTCCACGCATCCGCCACCGGGCCGAGGTGCTGCAGTTTGTCGGGGTTGAGGACGATGCGCACGGCGGTGATGACACCGCCAGCGACGTCGAAGCCCCAGCTCGAGAGCACGCGGCCGTCGCGGTCGCGGAAAATCGCGCCGGGGCGCCCGTTGATGCGCTGCGGCTCCAGGGCGCAGCCTGCGGCGATGAACGCCGGGGCCATCTGCGCGAGCTTCTCGACCATGCGGTCGGCGCCCCACGTGCCGCGACCCCAGACGGGAGCCTTGCCGCCGCCGTCGGCCGGCATCACCGCATCCGCCGCCAGCATCGACCGCATGCCCTCGACGTCGCCATCCTGCATCGCCGACAGGAACCGGGCCGTGAGCGCTTCTGCCTCACGCGCATCCGCCTCGAGTCTCGTGCGTCCGTCGTCCATGTGCCGACGGGCGCGAGCGGCGAGCTGCCGGCACGCGGCCTCGGAGCGGTCGAGGGTCTCGGCGATCGCGGCGAAGTCAAACGCGAACACCTCGTGCAGCACGAACGCGGCGCGCTCGAGCGGGCTCAGCCGCTCGAGCAGCAGCAGCGACGCCGTGGTGAGCGAGTCGGCGAGCTCCGCCGCCTGCTGCGGGTCGCTGTAGGGGTCGTCGAGCAGCGGCTCGGGCAGCCACTCGCCCACGTACTCCTCGCGCCGCACGCGCGCCGAGCGCAGCACGTCGATCGACACTCGCGTGACGATCGCCGCCAGGTACGACTTCAGCGACGCCGGCCGCTCGTCGCTCGCGTCGAAGCGCAGCCAGGTCTCCTGCACCGCATCCTCGGCCTCGGTCACGCTGCCGAGGATGCGGTAGGCGATCGAGAAGAGCAGCGGCCGCAGCCGCTCGAACTCCGTGGCCTCACTCATGCGGCGTCCTCCGCGAAGCCCTGCCGCCACGACGGGTGGCTCGGCTGCCAGCCCAGCTGCCGCTTCGCCTTCGCGTTCGAGAAGCCGCGGCCCTCGGTCATCATCAGCACGCCGGCGCTGCCCGCGAACGGGCGCGCCAGCCAGGCGGGCATGCGCGGCGGCGGCTTGGCGCCCGCGACCTGCGCGAGGTGCGGCAGCCAGTCGTGCACGGGGGCCGGCTCGTCGTCGACGACGTTGAACGCGCCCTGCGCGCGCTGCTCGATCGCCAGCACCGTCGCGCTCGCCGCGTCGTCGAGATGCAACCAGGAGGTGTGACCGGCACCGCCGCCGACCACCGGGAACTGCCGCTTGCGCACCGGCTCGGCGAGGATCTCGGTCGCGCCCGGCCGGTAGAGCCAGCCGTAGCGCAGCGCCGCCCCGCCGGCCTCGACCACGAGCCGCTCGAGCCTGACGACCGCTGCCATGACCGGCTCGGCCGCCGTGCCTGCCATCGGGTCGAGTCCCTCGCTCTCGGTCTTCACCCATCCGCCCTCTCGGATGCCGTTCCAGGCGCCTTAGCTCTGCGCCACCACATGCGGCACGCCCGATGCTCGCACAGCGGCGAGCAGGTGGTCGAGCCCTTCCGTGCGCAGCCGGTTGGTCTGCGCGAAGGCGCGGTCGAGGTGCTTCATGTCGATCGCGCCGATCGATGTCATCTGGTGGACGACCGCGTCGGACTCGGCGGCCGCGACCGCCTCGCCCACCTGGGCGGCATCGAGGCCGTCCATCACCACGGCCGTCGCACCGAGGCCTTCGAGCAGCGCCACCTTCGCCGGGTCGGTCGTCGTCGCCGTCACCTGGTGGCCGCGCGCGACCAGCTGCGGCACCAGCCGCCGCCCGACCGCGCCGGATCCGCCTGCCACGAACACTCGCATCATCGCTCTCCTTCTCGTCGGGGCCGCGGGGTGCGGCTCCCTCGTGCACGTGACGAGATCGGGGAGTGGGATGTGACACGGGCGTGTCTGCCGCGTGCCTGTCTGTGCGGTGGACGCATCCGCCTGCATTGCTTTCGAGCACGACAGGATGGAGCGGAGACGGGAGGTCGCGATGCAGGCGATGCAGTTCGAGGTCGACGGGCCGTTGGGGTGGGCGGATGCGTCAGAGCCGGTGGCGGGGACGGGTGAGGTGGTCGTCGAGGTCGTCGCGGCCGCGGTGAACCGCGCCGATCTGCTGCAGCGATCCGGCAAGTACCCGCCGCCCGCGGGGGAGTCGGAGGTGCTCGGGTTGGAGTGCTCGGGCACGATCGTCGCGCTCGGCGCCGGGGTTGCGGACGGCGTCGAGGGCTGGGCGGTGGGCGACCAGGTGTGCGCGCTGCTGGCCGGCGGCGGCTACGCCGAGCGGGTGGCGGTGCCGGCGACGCAGCTGCTGCCGGTGCCGGAGGGCGTCTCGCTGGCCGATGCGGCCGCGCTGCCGGAGGCGGTGTGCACGGTGTGGAGCGCGATCCGCGACCTGCCGGAGCCGGAGGAGGGCGAGCTGGCGCTCGTGCACGGCGGCTCCGGCGGCATGGGCACGATGGCGATCCAGCTGCTGCGGGCGCTCGGGTGGCGGGTCGCGGCGACGGCGAGTGCACGGCACCGTGAGCTGTGCGCGTCGCTCGGGGCGGAGATCGTGATCGAGTATCGCGCCGAGGACTTCGTGGACGTCGTCAAGGGTGCGACCGAGGGCCGCGGTGCCGGCTTCGTGCTCGACGTGATCGGTGCGTCCTATCTCGACCGGAACCTGGAGGCGCTCGCGCTCGATGGCGCGATGACCGTCATCGCCGTGCAGGGCGGCTCGAAGGCCGAGGTCGACCTGCGCCGCCTGATGCAGCGCCGCGTGACGATGCGCGCGATGACGCTGCGCGCTCGGCCTCGCACTGGCGGCCGCGGCTCGAAGGCGGAGGTCGTGCGCCAGGTGCGCGAGACCGTCTGGCCGCTCATCGCCGCGGGAGCGGTGCGGCCGGTGATCGGGGCTCGCGTGCCGCTGGTCGAGGCCGAGCGGGCGCACGAGCTGATGGGATCGCCGGAGGCTCCGGGAGGGAAGCTGCTGCTGGTGCGGTGAGCGAGACGCCTCCGAGGTGAGGCGCGACGCGACGCCCGTGGCCGGCGTCGTGGACACATCCGTGGGCACGGCATCAGCGCCGCGTGTGAGTCTCCTCCGCATCGCGTCACGCGCGCCCCGACGGTCGTAGGCTTCCAGCCCAGTGCAACGTGAGGAGCGATACCCATGGCCGACCAGAGCAGCGCGAACGCCGACGACGCGAACCGCGAGCGCACCGACCAGTTGACCTTCCAGGATCCCGCCACGCGGTACCCCGTCATCTCCCCGCCTGAGCAAGACCAGCCTGAGCCCGGCCTCGACGAGAAGCTGCAGCCGAAGGCCGACCGCGGCGAGTTCTCCTACCGCGGCACCGGCAGGCTCGAGGGCCGCAAGGCGCTGATCACCGGCGGCGACTCCGGCATCGGCTCGGCGGTCGCCATCGCCTTCGCGCGCGAGGGCGCCGACGTCGCGATCAACTACCTGCCGCAGGAGGAGCCCGACGCGCATGACGTCAAGCGCATCGTCGAGGAGTGCGGCCGCACCGCCGTGCTGCTGCCGGGCGACCTCACCGACAAGGCGTTCTGCGAGTCGTTGGTGACGGATGCGGTGGCCGGCCTGGGCGGGCTCGACATCCTGGTCAACAACGCAGGCAAGCAGATCGCGGCGAAGAGCCTCGAGGAGCTGCCCGACGAGCAGCTGGTGGAGACCTACGCCGTGAACGTGCTGGCGATGTTCCGCATCACGAAGGCGGCGCTGCGGCACCTGCAGCCGGGCTCGACGATCATCAACACGACGTCGATCGTGGCCTACATGCCGCCGGAGGTGCTGGTGGACTACGCGTCGACGAAGGCGGCGATCAACAACTTCACGAAGAGCATGGGCCAGCAGCTCGCGCCGAAGGGCATCCGCGTCAACGCCGTCGCTCCCGGACCGATCTGGACCCCGCTGCAGCCCACCGACGGGCAGCCGAAGGAGGAGCTGCCGAAGTTCGGGCAGTCGACACCGCTCGGCCGCGCCGGCCAGCCCACCGAGCTGGCGCCCGCCTACGTCTTCCTCGCCTCGCCGGAGTCGAGCTACGTGATCGGCGAGACGCTCAACGTGAACGGCGGCATGCCGACGCCCTGACCCCCGCCGCGGACAGGCGCAGTGCGTTAGTCATGGATACCGTGTTCTCGCGCCGAGTTGTCCGGGCGTGTGCCGTCAGACGGATTCAAAAGGCGTAAGCCGATGGAACGTCTCGGCTCTTGCTGCGACAGCATGCTTCTCGGACGCTTCTCTCGCGGCTTGCGGTGATCCCGACAGGATGCCCTCGATGATCGCCTCGTGTTCGTCGACGATCGCCTGCATTCTGCTCGGGTGGTAGTTCGACGCCTGGAAGCGGCGAATTGCAACATGGACCGGGCCCAAGAGTCGCTCGAGGTAGTCGTTCCGGGCCGCCTCGGCCAGCGCTTCATGGAATCGCGCGTTGCCGCGGACGAACCGCAAGCGATCCCTGCTCTCGGACGCCTCACGCATCTCTTCGTGAGCTCGCTGAAGCGCTCTGACGCTCCTCTCTGTGGCCCGGGTGGCGGCGAGCTCGGCCGCGAATCCTTCGAGAGCGGCCCGCACCCGGTAGACCACGGCGAGGTCGTCCGGTCGAAGTTCGGTGACACGGAGGCCGGCGCCCGTCGGACTCTCGACGAGGCCCTCCTGGCGCAACCGATTGAGCGCCTCGCGCAACGGTGTCCGAGACATAGCGAGTGCTTGGCTTAGGGCTTCCTCCCTGAGCCACGTGCCGGGCTCGATGACGCCGTCGAGGATCGCTTCACGAACGGCGAACACCGCTCGATCGGCAGCTCGTGCGGGTGCAGCCGGCAGTTCCAGATAGGCGGCGATGTCGGCGAGGGCATCCCCGGAGCTCGTGGATTGCGTCACGCGGCAACTCTATGGGCTAGTCCCGCGAGCTGAAGTCAGTGTCGCACCAGCGCTCCCAGAGCTTGACTAGGGCTGCGTAGTCCTCGCGCTCGAAGCCCTCGGCCATCGCCATCTCGTAGACGCTGTGTGCCGCGGGAATCGTAAACACGGGCACACCCGCGTCCTGCGCCATCGCCAACGCCAGCGTGGAGTCCTTGCGTGCAGCCTCGAGCGACATCCCGCCCTCGTAGTCACCGGAGAAGGCGCGCTCGGCCATGCGGTGCGTCAGCGGCCGCATTAGGCCGCCGTCGGGTGCCGCGAGGATGTCGACCAGCAACTGAGGGTCGAGCCCCGAAGTCTTGCTGAGCGCCATGGCTTCGCCGAGCAGCACCATCACGACGTGCGCGACAGCGTTGTTCAGCACCTTTGCTGCCATCGCGCTGCCGGAGTGTCCGACGAACCGTCGATTGCGGGTGATCGTGGCGAACAGCGGGTCGAGAGTCTCGACGAGCGCCCGCTCGCCTGCGAGAAGCAGGCCCGACGTGCCCTCGGTCATCTGCTTGACCCCAGAGAGGATCGCGGAGTCGACGACCGTGATGCCCGTACCCTGTGTGGCATCGACGAGCGCGGTGATGTCGCTCGGATTGACCGTGCTGGTCTCGACGACGACCGCGGGCGTCGTCTCACTTGCTGCCAGTGCACGCGTGACTGCCAGGGAGATGGATGGGCGGGGCAGCGACAGCAGGATCACCGAGCACGACTCGGCGAGGGTGGCCTGCTCGGCCACGGTGATGCCGGCCTCGGCGGCGAGCGACTGGCGTTCGACAGAGGGATCGGAGCCCATCACGGAGAACGAGTTCGCGAGCCGGCCCGCGAGGGCAAGACCCATGTTGCCCAGGCCGATGACCCCGATGGGCCGCTCGAGCAGTGCAGAGGTGGTAGTCACGAAGAGGCTCCTTTGACTGGAATTGTATGCAGGTTGCATTCAATGCGTGTGCATTCTATAGTTCCATGTATGACCGAACACAACGACGGCGTTGTCACGCTGCCAGGCGGCCACGCGCTGCCCCAGGGCAGCCTCATCCACGGAGCGTGGGTGCCGAACACCGGCCCGCTGCGTGACGTCTTCGATCCTGCCACCGGCGAGTTGCTCGCGACCGTGCGCGAGGCTGCGCCCGATCAGGTCGATGCCGCGGTCGCCTCCGCGCGCGAGGCGCAGGCTGCGTGGGCCGCACGGTCGGTGCACGAGCGCGAAGCACTGCTGGTAGAGGCGGCACGGGTCATTGTCGAGCATGCAGACTTGCTCGCCGTGGTCGAGACGCTCGATACGGGCAAGCCATTGAGCCAGTCGAAGACCGACGTCTCGATCGCAGATCAGTACTTTCGCTACTACGCGCACGCGAGCCGACACTTTTTCGGCGAAACGATCCCGTCTGCATCGAACCTGCAGGTGCGCACCGAGCGCGAGCCGCATGGCGTCGTCGCGCACATCACGCCGTGGAACGCGCCGCTCAGCCAGTGGAGCCGTGGCGTTGCCCCCTCCCTCGCGGTCGGCAACACCGTCGTGGTCAAACCATCGGAGCTGGCTCCGCTGTCGACCCTCCTTGTGGCCGATCTCCTGAAGGGCGTGCTGCCGGCGGGCACGATGAACGTCATCCCCGGTGACGGCGCGCTGACTGGCGCGGCGCTCGCATCGAACCCGGGCATCGACCACCTGACGTTCACGGGTTCGGTGGCCACGGGCATCCGCGTCTCGCAGGCTGCGGCGGCCAACGTCGTCGCAACGAACCTCGAACTCGGCGGCAAGTCTGCGGCGATCGTGTTCCCTGACGCTGATCTCGAGCGCGCGGCGGCTTCGGCGGCAAACGCGCTGGTGCGCAACACGGGCCAGTCGTGCAGCGCATTGACGCGGTTTATCGTGCACAGCTCGGTCGCCGACGAGTTCGAGCGACTGCTGGTCGAGGCGACGGCGTCGATGGGCATGGGCCCAGGCATCGACGATCACAAGCTCGGACCTTTGGTCTCGCAGCAGCAGCGCGACCGTGTCGTTGAGATGGTGCGACAGGCTGCGGCTGCCGGCGCCACCATCGCGACGGGTGGCGACCTCGTCCCCACAACGCCCGACCTGAGCAAAGGGTGGTTCGTCACGCCCACCGTGCTCACCAACGTTTCGCCTGAGATGCAGATCGCCTCGACCGAGGTGTTCGGCCCCGTGCAGACCGTGCTGCATTTCGACGACGAGGCGGAAGCCGTGCGCATCGCCAACGGCACGGACTACGGCCTGACCGCCGCCGTCTTCACGCGCGACATCGGCATCGCCTCTCGTCTGAGTCGGTCGCTGCGCGCAGGCCAGGTGCAGATCAATGGCTTCATCGGAGCGGGCATGGAGATCCCCTTCGGCGGCGTCAAGCACTCGGGCGTCGGGCGAGAGAAAGGCTTCGAGGCGCTGCACGGCTACACGCAGGTCAAGACGGTCGTCACGCATCTGGAAGCGGCAGCATGACCCGGCGCCCTCTCATCCCGCGGAACGCCACGATGCGTCCTGAGTGGAAGCCGGAGCACATCTATGCGATCCGCTACGCCACTCGGCCGACCGCGCTGCGTCACGAGCACTTCTATGGCCACATCGACTGCGGCGATGACTCGATGCCCATCGACTACTTCGTCTGGCTGATCGCGGGGCAAGGCGAGGCAATCCTCGTCGACGCCGGATTCACCCCGGAGGTCGGTGCGCGTCGCGGCGACCGGATCCATCTCGGCTCGCCGCTCGAGGCCGCTGAGGCGCTGGGCTACCCCATCGCCGCCATCAAGAGCCTGATCATCACGCATGGCCACTACGACCACACCGGATACGTGCACGAGCTGCCGGCCGCCAAGGTGCACATGCAGGAGCGCGAGCTTGCGTTCTGGGTGAGCAGGCACGCGCACAAGGAGATGTACCGCGCAATCCTCGAGGAAAATGATCTACTCGAGCTCGTCCGACGCAACTTGTCAGGCGGCGTCGATCTAATCACGGGCGACGCGCAGCTTGCGCAGGGCGTGAGTGTGCACCTGGTGAGTGGCCATACCGCAGGTATGCAGGTTGTGCGCGTCGTCGTCGACGACCAGGTGGTTGTCCTCGCTTCGGACGCCTCGCACTTCTTCGAGAACATCGAGGCGGACAAGCCGTTCTCGATCACGCACAGCACGCCACAGATGTTCGACGCGTTCGACCGCGCGTTCGAGCTTGCGAGCAGCGCCACCGCGGTTGGCCAGATCATTCCTGGGCACGACCCGCGCGTGAGGGATCGCCTCGCACCCGTCGATCCAGCACTCGGGCTCGATGGCCGCGTCTGGCAGATCGTCTGACGCTCGGCATCTGTCAACCCCGAACTAGACCCCAACACCAAACCCCTCCGAAAGGAACGGTCGATGAAGACCAGCAGTTCTGCCGTGCACCCCTCACTGAAACTCGACCGGCGCGTGACCACCTCCAGCGTGATCGGCACCGTGATCGAATGGTACGAGTTCTACGTCTACGGCACCATGGCCGCACTCGTGCTCGGACAGCTCTTCTTCCCGTCGGGCGATCCGATCGTGGAGTCGCTCTCTGCCTTCGCCGCGTTCGCCGTAGGATTCCTCGCACGGCCGATCGGCGCTGCGTTCTTCGGGCACTTCGGTGACCGAATCGGCCGCAAGAAGATGCTCGTCTACAGCCTCGTCGGCATGGGCGCAGCGACCTTCGCGATCGGCATCCTCCCCACCTATGCCACCATCGGCGTGGCCGCACCGATCCTGCTCGTCCTCTGCCGCCTCATCCAGGGCTTCTCGATCGGCGGGGAATGGGGCGGAGCGATGCTCATGTCCGTCGAGCACGCCCCCGAGGGCCGCAAGAACTTCGCAGGCTCCCTCGTGCAGGTCGGCTCGCCTGCCGGACTGGTGCTCGCGACGATCGTCGTGGCGCTCGTCAACATGATGCCCGAGGATGCGTTCCTCTCGTGGGGCTGGCGCCTGCCGTTCCTGATCTCGGCAGTGCTTGTGATCGTCGGTCTGTTCATCCGTCTCAAGACGCACGAGTCGCCTGAATTCGAGAAGGTTCGCGACGAGGGCGAGCGCGTGAAGGTGCCGCTGCTCAAGACGTTCACATCGGCGCCGCTCCAGGTGCTCACGGGCATCGGCCTGACGCTTGCGCCGTTCGTTTTCTTCTACTTCCTGACCACGTTCCTGTTGACGTTCGGCGTGAACGTGCTGCAGTTCGACAGTCAGCTGCTGCTGTGGAGCGTCGCGCTCGCCGCCGGACTCGAGATCATTACGATGCCGCTCGCCGGCCTCATTGCCGACAAGTACGGGCGAGACCGCATCTTCATCATCGGTGCGATCAGCTTGCTGCTCATCGCGTTCCCCGTCATCTTCCTGCTGGTGACCAACCCGGGGAACCCGCTTATCCTGATCCTGGTGATGATCGGTGCCATGACGATCGTGCACCCGCTGACCTACGCGCTGCTGTCGACGATGTTCAGCGACCTGTTCCCGACGAACATCCGCTACACCGGTGTCTCGCTCGCCTTCCAGTTCGGCGGTGTCGTCGGCGGGTTCACGCCCCTTATCCTCACGGCGTTCCTGACATCCGATGCATCGTCGGTGCTCATCGCCGGCTACATCGCGTTCCTCTCGCTACTCACGGTGCTCGCGGGCATCAGCACGGCCGTCATTGGCGCGAAACGCCGGCGCGGCGAGATCGCAGAGGAGGTCGTGCTCGAGGGCAGCGTGCGATAGCGCCAAGGCACGTCACTGAGCGCCTGGTGGGCTGTGAGCCTGCCAGGCGCTCTTCGCGTTGACATCGAACGTCGCAGATCGACTGCGAGCCAGCGAGCAACTATTGCCCTGATGACGCGTGAGCTTGCACCGCCCTACAGGAACTCGAGCGGGTCGAACTCGTCGATCGGGATGACCCGCACGCGCGGCAGCCGGCTCGTGAAGGCGGCGACGTCGTACTCGAGGTCGAAGAACTCGATGCCGTCGACCTCGCGCAGGTCGCCCGCCATGAACTCGCCGAAGCCGACCAGGCCGACGCGGCGCTCCTCGTCCTCGGCCAACCGCTCCATCTGCGGCGCGAAGTCGCGGTCGTGGCTGACGAGCATCACGTCGGCGTCGCGGTGCACGAGCGCCTCGGCCGTGCGTTGGATGGCGATGTCGACGATCTTGCCCTCGCCGCTCAGCGGCACGGGGCGGTAGCCCATCGCGATGAGCGCCTGCACGAACGACGCGGGCAGCTCGTGCGTCACCGCGAGGAAGAAGAGGCCCTTGACGGGCTGCTGCCACGCCTCCTCGGCGAAGGTGAGCACCTTGTTCCAGCGCGGCCGCTCGTGCGGCTCCGGGCGGCGGTCGAGGATGGAGACGCCGAGCGTCGCATCGATGTTCTCGCCGTCGACGAGGAGGTAGGTGGTGCGCTCGGTCATGGCCTGACACTACCGGCGCCACCTGGCGGGCAGCGCCGATGCGCGAACGGCGGCGACGAGGATCCGTCGCCGCCGTTCGCGGTGGTGCTGGTCGCGCGATCGCTCGCGCGGCCGACTACTCGGCTGCCTGCAGCTCCTCGAGCTGCAGCTCGAGGCGGTCGCGGCTCTCGCGCATCATGTCGAGGCTGCTCTGCGCGATCGTCGCGCGGGTCTCGAGGTCGCCGTACTGCTCCTGCAGCGCGACAAGCTCGGCCTGCGTCTCGTTCGCCGAGGCGACGGCGAGGCCAGTGCCGGTGGCGCCGGCAGCGGCGACGACGACGAGCGCGACGATCCACGGCCAGCGGCGCGCCTTGCGCGCGGGCGCCGGCTGCTTCGCCGCGGTCGACGTGGTGGTCTCGGTCGCCGGCGCGGCCTCGGTCGTCGGGGTGATGTCGATGGTGCCGGTGGCGCTCATGCTGCTGCTCTCTTCGTCTCTGACCTCAGACGGATGCGCGCGGCACGGCCAACGACGCATCCGCCGTTGGAGTGAATGGGGTGTGGTCGCATCCGATCGGGACGCGCCAACAGAACATTCTCTCACCTCTGCGGACCGGCTGTCACCCACCCCGACTACAGTGACGAGCAAGCTCACGAGCTGCAGCCATCGGTACCTGGCCGGCTGCACGGCAACCCCTCCGCTGAGCGGGGTGCCCCAGGGGAAGAGCCGGCCCAGCGCGCCCGCGCGGGGCAAGTCAGCGAGCGCGGTCCGCCGTCCTCGCCGAGAGGACGGATCCGCCATGCACACCCAGCCCCCATGCTTCGACGGCCAGCCGCTGCCGACGCACCACGACGGTCTCTGGCCTGAGCGCATCCCGAAGCCGACGCCCGGAGCCGGCATCAGCTGGATCAAGGCCGCCGCCCGCGCGCAGCGCGCCTGCCCGCACGACGGCGACCGCCGCAGCGCCGACGCGTACAGCGACCGGGAGCAGTGCGTGCTGTGCGACAGGATCCTGCCGCTCGCGCCGCTGCCCGAGGTCGACCTCGACGACGCGACGAGCTCGCTCGCGTGGGCGGTCGCGTGCCTGCGGCGGCCGCCGACGTTCCCCGGCGTGCTCGCACTGGTCGAGCTCTCGCGCAGTGTGCGGCGGGCGGATGCGTCGTGGGCGTCGCGGCTGTTCGGCGACGAGATCGCGGGACTGCGCAGGCTCGGGCACACCCCGCGGCAGTACCTGCAGATGGGGTGACCGGGCCGGCAGGTTGACCGGACAGATGGGTGACCGGGCCGGCGGGTCGACCGGATAGATGGGTGACGGACCGGAAGCGCCGCCGTGGCACGATCGAGCGATGATCTCAGCACGAGCGCGGCAGGCGACCTGGGCGGCGTTCACGCTCGCGATCGTGCTGCAGCTCGTGGCCCTCTACTGGCCCTCGCCGCCGGGCGGCCCTGTCATCCCCGGCCTCGACAAGCTCGTGCACGCCGCCGTCTTCCTGCTGCCGGCGCTGCTCGGGGTGGTGGCGGGCATCCGCCCCCTCTGGCTCGGTGCCGCGCTCGTCGCGCACGCCGTCGCCTCCGAACTCGTGCAGCACCTCTTGCTGCCCGAACGCGGCGGTGACCTGTGGGACGCGGTGGTCGATGTCGTCGGCGTCGCCGTCGGTCTGGCGCTCGGGATCGCGCTCCGTCGCCGGCTGCGCCGTAGCCATCGGATGGCGTGATCTGCTGCGGCGGACACCTCGGAGCGCGTGACGCGGCTCCGCCGACCCGGATCAGCGAGCCGCGGTTCTGCGGATGCGCTCGGCGAAGCCGTCGAGGATCGCCAGCACTTCGTCGCTCTGCCACACACGATTGCGTCGGCCGACGCTCGTCTGGCGCAGCACGCCCGCGTCGACCAGCGTCATCAGCGCTCGCCCTGCTGCGGGTGCCGAGATGCCGAGGCCTTGCATCACGGCGCGGCTGTGCAGCACCGGCTGCGCGATGGCGAGGTCGATGAGGCGCCAGGCCGAGGAATCGGAGCGTGCGGCGGTGCGGGCACGCATCGCCGCGCGGGCGTGCGCCAGCTCGTCGACGAGGCCTCGGCCGAACTCCGCCGCCTGCCTGCTCGAGCGCGCGAAGGTCTCGAGGATGGGCCGGATGTCGCCGTCGCGGTATGCGCCGAGCGCCGCGAAGTAGCCCTCGGTGTCGGTCAGCAGCCCGGCAGAGATGGGCGTCGCGATGCGGCGAGCGGTGCCTGCCCGGCGCAGCATCGCATGCACGAGCGCGCGGCCGGTGCGCCCGTTGCCGTCGGTGAACGGGTGGATGGTCTCGAACTGCGCGTGCGCGAGCGTCGCGTGGGCGAGGGCGGGGATGTCGTCCCGGGCGACGAACGCCGCCAGATCGCGCATGTCGGCATCGACCCTGCCGGGCAGCGGCGGCACGAACAGCGCCGTACGCGGGCCGGCGCCCCCGCCGATCCAGACCTGCACCGTGCGCAGGGCGCCAGGGGTGTGCACGGTCTGCTCGGCCATGAGCGCCGCGTGCATCGCGAGGATGCTCGCGAGACCGGGCTCGGCGGCGAGTCGAAGCGCCGCGTCCATCGCGCGCACGTTGGCGACCACGAGCGATGCGTTGCCGCTGGATGGCTCGCCGATCTCGGCGAGCGCGAGTCGGCGGGCGCCGACGGTCAGCCCTTCGATCTTTGACGACGAGGCGCTCTCGGTGCGCAGCAGCACCGACTGCAGGGGGGCGAGCTCGAGCTCGCTGCGGAGCGCCGTATCGGCGTGCGCGTCGAGCCGCACGAGCGCCATCGTCGCCTCGTCGAGATCCGCCGCGAGATCCGTCGGGAGCGACACGGTGCGCTCTGCGATCTGCGGCACGACCGCGGCGCGGTACTCGCCGCGGTTCAGCGAGGCCTGTCGACGGGAGAGCCCGTACTCGGCATCCACCTGCCACATCGCGGTCTCGTGACCTACCGCCGGCCAGCCTTTGCTGGCCGCTGCAGGATCTCGCGTATCCATGCTCACGCTGGAATTATATACAACGGTACCGACATAGCGTTAACTATGGTGCGGGAGCCCGAACCTTTCCCTCAGCCGGCCGCTCGGTGCTTGTCTCGGCCCAGTGTCACCCCCTCATGCACGGCGAACGCACAGCCCCATGCAGGCGCACGCCGGGTGCGCTCGGTACGCTGGACGCTGGGCCGCACCGACCTACTCGGCTCTCGACGGAGTTTCTATGACCGGCAACGCGACCACCAGATTCAGCAACGTCTCACTCCTGTCGGTCGCGAGCGCCCTCCCGAGCCGGGTCACGACATCCGTCGACATCGAGGAGCGGCTTGCCGACGCGCTCTCGCGCCTGCGCCTGAAGGGCGGCCTGCTGCGCCGCGTCGCGGGCGTGCTCGAGCGCCGCAACTGGGATGCGACGGCGGGGGAGTCGGCCGACGCCGCGACCGTGCAGGCGGGCGAGCGTGCGCTCGCCGAGGCGGGCGTGAAGCCGCAGGACGTCGGCCTGCTCATCAACACCTCGGTCACCCGCAAGCACCTCGAGCCGAGCGTTGCCGTGCGGCTGCACCACGAGCTCGGCCTGCCCACGAGCGCCGTCAACTTCGACGTCGCCAACGCCTGCCTCGGCTTCGTCAACGGCATGAGCCTCGCCGCCGGCATGATCGAATCCGGCCAGATCAGCCACGCGATCGTCGTCAACGGCGAGGACGCCGACGACATCCAGGTCAACACCATCGAGCGGCTGCTGGGCGAGGACATCGACCGCGACGGCTTCCTGAGCGAGTTCGCCACTCTCACGCTCGGCTCCGGCTCGGCCGCCGCCGTGCTCGGTCGCAGCGACGAGCACCCCGACGGCCACCGCATCCTCGGCGGCGTCACGCGCGCCGCCACGCAGTTCCACGACCTCTGCGTCGGCAGCGCCGACGGCATGTACACCAACGCGAAGTCGCTGCTGAAGGGCGGCCTCGACCTCGTCGTCTCGGCGTGGAAGGAGGCGGCGCCCGACTGGAACTGGTCGCAGATGGACCGCTACATCACCCACCAGGTCTCCGCCGTGCACACGAACGCGATCATCAAGGCGGCAGGCCTCGACGCCGCCCGCGTGCCCACCACGTTCCCGCGCCTGGGCAACGTCGGCCCCGCATCCATCCCCATCACGCTCGCCGAGGAGCAGGCGACCCTGAACCGCGGCGACCGCGTGCTGCTGATGGGCGTCGGCTCCGGCCTCAACACGGCCATGATGGAGCTCGCCTGGTGACTGCCGGCGCCGCTCGCCCCACCACCGGGGCCGCCTCGCTGCCCCCGCGCGATCTGCCGGGCCTCGACCCCTCCTGGAGCCGTCTCGTCGACGTGCCGGGTGTCGGCATCGACGCGGGGCACGCGCGGCAGTGGCACTGCTTGGACACGGCGGATGCGCTGGCGCGCGCAGGCGTGCCCGTCACGTCGGGCGGCCTGGCAGGCACGATCCTCGCCGTGCACGGCAACCCCACCTGGAGCTACCTCTGGCGCTCCATCGCTGCCGAGTCGGTGCGTGCCGCGGAGGCGGGCGAGCCCGCCTGGCGGGTCGTCGCCGTCGACCAGCTCGAGATGGGCTACTCGGAACGGACCGGGCTCCACCGCACGCTGCCGCAGCGGGTCGCCGACCTGGCGGCGTTCACGGATGCGCTGCAGCTGGAAGGCCCGGTCGTCACCCTCGGGCACGACTGGGGCGGCGTCATCTCGCTCGGCTGGGCCATCGATCACCCCGAGCAGCTCGCCGCCGTCGCGCTGCTGAACACCGCCGTGCACCACCCGGCGGGCGTGCCGATCCCGGCGCCGCTGCGCCTCGCGGGCGCCCGCGGGGTGCTCGCCGCCTCCACCGTCGCCACCACCGCCTTCCTCGACACGACGCTCGCGCTCGCCTCGCCGGCGCTCGCGCCCGACGTGAAGGCAGCGTTCCGCGCGCCCTACGGGTCGGCCGACCGCCGCGGAGGCATCGGCAATTTCGTCGCCGACATCCCCGTCGACGAGCGCCACGAGAGCTTCCCCGAGCTCGAGCGCATCGCCGCCGGTGTCGCGGCGCTCGGTGCTGCGACAAACAGTGCTGCGGCAAACAGTGCTGCGGCAGACCCCGTGCCGGCGCTCATGCTGTGGGGCCCGAGCGACCCGGTCTTCGGCGACCGCTACCTCGACGACCTCGCCGACCGCCTGCCGCACGCCGACATCCACCGCTTCGAGGGCGCCAGCCACCTCGTCGCCGAGGACCGCCCCTGTGCGCCCGCAGTCCTGAACTGGCTGAAGGAGTCCGTTGGTCGAGTAGGCGCCGAAGGCGCCGTATCGAGACCGCCCACCGACCCCACCTTCACCCCCCTCTGGCGCCCCCTCGAATCCCGCGCCGCCACCCCCGCCACCGCCGACGCCACCGCCGTCATCGACATGGCCACCGGCCGCGGCCGCTCCCCGCGCCGCGTCACCTGGCGCCAGCTCGACGCCCGCGTGCGCGACATCGCCGCCGGCCTGCACGCGATGGGCGTGCGCAAGGGCGACCGCGTCTCGCTGCTCGTCAAGCCCGGCCCCACCCTCACCGCCGTCCTCTACGCGTGCCTGAAGATCGGCGCGATCGTCGTCGTCGCCGACGCGGGCCTGGGCGTCAAGGGCCTCACGCGAGCCGTACGCGGATCCTGGCCCGACCTCATCATCGGCGAGCGCCTCGGCCTCGCCGCCGCCCGCGCGCTCGGCTGGCCCGGCACCCGCATCTCCGCCGAGCGCCTCCCGAAGGCCGCAGCGCTCGCGCTCGGCGTGACCCGCAGCACCCGCGACGTCGCCGACCTCGGCGCCGGCCAGCCGCTGCCGGCAGAGCCCGGCCCCGCCGACGACGCCGCCATCCTGTTCACCTCCGGCTCGACCGGTCCCGCGAAGGGCGTCGTCTACACGCACGGCCAGCTCTCGGCGCTGCGCGACGTGCTCGGCACCCACCTCGGCATCACCGCCGACACCGGCCTCGTCACGGGCTTCGCGCCGTTCGCGCTGCTGGGCCCGGCGCTCGGCACCCTCTCGGCCACCCCCGACATGGATGTCTCCGCGCCCCGCACCCTCACCGCCACCGCGGTCGCGGCCGCCGTCACCGCATCCGACGCCGGCATCGTCTTCCTCTCACCGGCGGCGATCCTCAACGTGGTCGAGACGGCGGATGCGCTGACGCACGACGACCGCGCCGCCCTCGCCCGCGTGCACACCTTCCTCTCGACCGGAGCGCCCATCGGCGAGCCGATGCTGCGGGCCGTCGCGCGCCTCATGCCGAACGCCACGCCCCACACGCCCTACGGCATGACGGAGTGCCTGCTGGTCGCCGACATCACGCTCGCGGGCGTCAGCGACGCGGCCGCCGCGCCCGACACTGGCGTCTGCGTCGGCACGCCGATCGGAGACAACCAGGTGCTCGTCAGCGCCCTCGACTCCGACGGCGACGCCACGGGCACCCCGAGCCCCGAGCCCGGCGTCCTCGGCGAGATCGTCGTCTCGGCCCCGCACCTGAAGTCCCACTACGACCGCCTCCACCTCACCGACGTCGCCGCCACCCGCGACACCCCCGCTGGTCGAGTAGGCGCCGCAGGCGCCGTATCGAGACCAGAGCCCCAGCGCTGGCACCGCACCGGCGACATCGGCCACCTCGACGCCCAGGGCCGCCTCTGGATCGAGGGCCGCATCCAGCACGTCATCGTCACCGCCGACGGCCCGCTCGCCCCGGTCGGCCCCGAGCAGCAGGTGGAGTCGGCGGATGCGGTGCGTCGCGCCGCCGTCGTCGGCGTCGGCCCGCACGGCCTGCGCCAGGCGGTCGCCGTCGTCGAGACCACGCCCGCTGCCCGCCGCCCCGGCCTCGCCGACCCGCAGCTGACCGCCGCCGTGCGCGCCACCACCGAGCTGCCGCTCGCCGCCGTGCTCGTCGTGCCGCAGCTGCCCACCGACGTGCGCCACAACTCCAAGATCGACCGCTCGCGGCTCTCCGAGTGGGCCGACCGCATGCTCGCCGGCGCGAAGCCGAGCGCCCCGTGAGCGTGCGCGCATGAGAGTCCTCGCCACCGGAGCCTCCGGCTTCCTCGGCCGCGCCGTCGCCGCGCACCTCGTCGCCGCCGGCCACGAGGTGCGCACCCTGCAGCGCCGGCCGTCGGGTGTGCCCGGGGTGACGGATGTGCTCGGTTCCGTCACCGACGCATCCGTCGTCGCCGACGCGATCGCCGGGGATGGGCGCAGTGTCGAGGGCGTCGTGCACCTCGCCGCGAAGGTTTCGCTCGCTGGCGACCCGGACGACTTCCGGCGCGTGAACGTCGAGGGCACCCGCACGCTGCTCGACGCGGCCGAGCGCGCCGGCGTCACCCGCTTCGTGCAGGTCTCATCGCCCTCCGTCGCGCACCTGGGCACCTCGCTCGCCGGTGTCGGCGCGACCCCCGCGTCGCCCGAGCACGCGCGCGGCGACTACGCCCGCACGAAGGCCGAGGCCGAGCTGCTCGCCCTCGCCCGCGACTCGGCGGCGATGCACGTCGTCGCGGTGCGCCCGCATATCGTCTGGGGCCCCGGCGACACGCAGCTCATCGAGCGCGTGGTCGAGCGCGCCCGCCGCGGCCGAGTGCCGCTGCTCAACGGCGGCACGGCCCTCATCGACACCACCTACGTCGACAACGCCGCGAGCGGCATCGTCGCCGCACTGCACCGAGCGGATGCGGCGCACGGCAACGCCTATGTCATCACCAACGGCGAACCAAGACCGGTCGGCGACCTGCTCGCCGGCATCTGCCTGGCAGCGGGTGTGCGCCCGCCGCACGTGAGTCTCCCCGCTGCGCTCGGCCGCGCCGCTGGCTCGCTCGTGGAGCGCCTCTGGGCGCTGCCCGGCGTCGCTGCCCGCGCGGGTGGCGACGAGCCCCCGATGACGCGCTTCCTGGCCGAGCAGCTCTCGACGGCCCACTGGTTCGACCAGCGCGACACCCGCCGCGACCTCGACTGGACGCCCACGGTGTCGATCGACGAGGGCCTGCGCCGCCTCGCGGCGCACTACGCGCAAGGTTGATGCGCCCCTGGGGCAGATGCTGTCGCGCTGCAGCGTGCCTGCATGCAGACGGGTGGGAGCGAGGCGCTGAGCCCCGCTCCCACCCGGATCGGCCGGTTCAGGCGGCGATCTCCTCCAGCGCCTTGTTCTTCGTGCGCGGGCCGAAGCCGAGCAGACCGGCCGCCACGATGAGCAGCACGATCATGAGGATGCCGGCAGGCACCGCTCCCGCCCCGATCAGCACCGGCAGCACGACGAACGGCGCCACGGCCCCACCGAGGTGGCCGACGCCGTCGCAGATGGCCGCCGCCGTGGAGCGGTTCCTGGTCGGGAACACCTCGGCCGTGTACGTGTACGCCGGTGTCGCCATGATCATGATGCCGAACGTCGCGAGGATCGAGCCGGCGGTCGCCGCGACATCTCCCCATCCGACGATGATCAGCGCCACGCCCACGGCGAAGATGAGCGTGCCGATGATGATCAGCGTGCGTCGCTCCACCCGCTCGATGAAGGGCAGCAGCGCGACCGCTGAGATGATCGGTGCGATGCGGGTGAGCACAGTCACGAAGATCGCATCCGAGGTCGAGACGCCGATGCCCTCGAGCAGCAGCGGAAGATACGACGAGAAGCCGTACATCGCGGTGTAGAAGATGAACCAGAAGCCGAGCACGACCGCGAGGCGCCGCAGCAGCTCGCCCTTGAACAGCTCGCGGATGGCGCCCTTGTCCTCGACGATCGCATCGCGGCTGAACACGGGGGTCTCCTCGACCTTGGCGTGCCGCTGCATGCGTCGCGTGATGTCCTCCGCCAGCTCATGCTGGCCGCGCTCTGCCAGCCAGCGCGGCGACTCGGTGACGTGCTTGCGGTTGATGAACGGCAGGATGACGAACACGAGTCCGCCGAAGATCAGCAGCCCGCGCCAGCCGAGCTCCGGCATCGATGCCAGGATCGGCAAGGACGCGAAGCCGACGAGCAGCTGCCCGAGTCCGGTCCAGATGTAGATGCGCGTGAGGTACTGGCCGCGACGGTTGAGCGGGACCATCTCCCCGATGTACGCAGCGCAGAGCGCAAGCACCGCACCCATGCCGCCACCAGCGAGGAACCGGAAGGCCGAGAGCGAGGCGACATCCCAGGCGAAGCCCGACGCGAAGCCGCCGATGGCGAGGATGGCGAACGTGAGGAAGAGACCCTTCTGGCGCCCCCACTTGTCGGCGACGTAGCCGAACACGGTGGCTCCGACGGAGTAGCCGATGAGGTTCCAGGTGACCGGCCACGCGAGATCGTCGCCGACCAGGTCGAGCGACTCGCGCATGGCAGGGAGCGTGATGGCGAAGACGCTGATGTCGTAGTTGGCGAAGAAGAAGGCCAGGAGCAGGGCGCCCCAAGCACCCCAGTTCAGGCCGACGCGCGGAAGCAGGTCGATCGCTTCCGAGACGGTCGGCGGCGGGGTCGAACGCGATGCGGGAGCGGGACTGGGCGCGCTGGGCGCCGCGAGGCTGGTGGAATCAGGTGACGTCATTGTCGTGTTCCTTCTGCTGTGAATGGGTTAGGTGGCGATGAAGATCGGCAGCGTCGCGTGCTCTTCAGCCGGTCCCGACGCCTCGAAGGCGACGCGCACGGCGCGACCGCCGAGATGCTCCCAGGGCTCGTCAGCACGCAGCTCGACCCATAGCCATGGGCCCTCCGCGAGCTCGACGATCCCGAAGAGCGTGCGGGTCGGGCCATCGGCGCCCTTCCCGTGCGCCACCGACCAGGAGACGATCGTGCCGTCTCCGGATGCAGTGACGCGCTCGTAGCGCTCGGGGTCGACGGATGCGTCGAAGCGAGGCTCGAGGTAGGTGTCTGTCTCGGTGTCCCGGACGACGCGGAGCTCGCCGCGGGCGGCTCCGTCGAGGTAGTCGGCGGTTGCCGCATTGCTGGTGATGGGGAACAGGGGCATGTCGTCCTCCTAGACCGTGCCGATGACGAGCGTGCCGTGGTAGTCGAGCACTCCGCCGTTGCCGGAGACGAGCACGCGGTCGTGCTTCTCGACCTGGCGCTCGCCGGCCTGGCCGCGCGCCTGGATGATGGCTTCCGACAGCGGCGTCATCCCCCACATGTAGTAGGAGGAGAGCTGCCCACCGCCGGTGTTGAGCTTGAGCTTGCCGCCGGGCCCGAGCATCCCCGGCTCCGAGACGAATGCGCCGCCCTCGCCCTTGCCGCAGAACCCGTAGTCCTCGAGCGTGATGAGGGTCGTGAAGGAATAGCAGTCGTAGAGCTCGACGATGTCGATCTCATCCAGGCCCAGGCCGGCCATCTCCAGCGCTCGGGGGCCAGAGCGAGCGGCTCCCGACACGATGCCGAAGTCGTCGTTGCGCATGCCGGTGCGACCCGGGTGCGCCTGCGCCCATCCGTAGACGCCGACAGCCGGCTGCGCCAGCTCTGCAGCCCGCTCGGCGCTCGTGACGATGAGGGCGATGCCGCCATTGGAGACGAGGCAGCAGTCGAGCAGATGGAAGGGCTCCGAGATCCAGCGCGAGCTCTGGTGGTCCTCGAGCGTGATCGGATCCCGCAGCTGCGCGAGCGGGTTCATGACCGCCCAGTCGCGCTGGGCGACGGCGATGTGGCCGAGCTGCTCGCTCGTCGTGCCGAACCGATCCATGTGGCGCCTGGCGGCGAGCGCGTACATGTTGTTCGCCGTGAGCGCGCCGCTGGTGCTCGTGATGGCATTCCAGCCGGCCGGCGTCGATGTCGCCTGCGAGGCGTACGCGGCGCCGCCACCTCGCCGCTCCTGCAGTGGTGCATCCGCCCAGACGATCGCGATCGTCTCGGCGGTGCCCGCCGCGATTGCCATGGCCGCGTACTGCACGGTCTGCGCCGCAGACGATCCGTAGCCCTGCATCACCGTCAGCAGATTGAGATCCTCGAGACCCAGATCCGTCGCGAGCGACAGCGTCATCGCATTGGCGGGGCTGATCATGTCGCTGAGGCCGCCGGAGACGATGAGCCCGTCGATATCGTCCAGCCGGAGGCCTGCGTCGGCAGCAGCCAGCCGCACGGCCTCGACGCCGAACTGGGGAGCGCTGCGACCGTAGACCTTCCCGAGCTCGGTGATGCCGAGCCCGACGACGGCTGCCTTCGCGGCGCTCACCGGCCGGTCCAGACGGGCTGTCGCTTCTCGGCGAACGCGCGGGGGCCCTCCGCAGCGTCTTCGCTCGCCATGAGCACGGCGCCCTGACCCTCGGATCGTGCCCAGTCGTCCTCGTCGCGCTCGACGTGGCCGTCGGTGATGCCCTTCGCGATGCGCTTCGAGACCTGCACTGCGACCGGAGCGTTCGCGGTGATGCGGTCGGCGAGCGCGAAGGCGGCCGGCAGCAGGTCGTCGTACGAGACGACCTGGTTCACCAGCCCGAGCTCGAGGGCGCGGGCCGCAGTGATGGGCTCGCCCGTCAGGATCATCTCCATCGCGATCTTCTTCGGGATCTGCTGACCGAGGCGGAAGGTGCCGCCCGCGCCCGCGTAGATGCCGCGCTTGACCTCCGGCAGCCCGAGCTGCGCGCTGTCGACGGCGATGGCGAGGTCGGCGTGGAGGATGAACTCGGTGCCACCACCGAGGGCGAAGCCGTTGACGGCAGCGATCACGGGCTTCGAGATGTGATGCTTCACGAAGCCGCCGAAGCCCCAGGCGTCGATCTCTGGAGCGATGTTCGCGAAGTCGCCCCGGGCCACAGCCTTGAGGTCAGCGCCTGCACAGAAGGATTTGTCGCCGGCGCCGGTGAGGATGACGACCCAGATGTCATGGTCGTGCTCGGCGATCTCGAGCGCCTCTCCGATGCCGACGAAGACGTCGGGATTCACTGCGTTGCGCGCTTCAGGCCGGTCGATCGTGACGAGGAGCACGTGGTCGACGCGCTCTGCGCGGACGGTGCCGTTGCCGCCGATCTCGACCGGCCGCGAATCCTGGATGGTTGCGTATGTCATGCGGATCCTCGCTCATCGTTGAGAGATGCCGTCGCAGCGGCAAGTGGGCCCATGCTGACATGGCGCCGTGTAGCAGCACATCGCAAGAGTTCGAGCGATGACATGCCAAGAGGCGTGCAGCACACGTGCCAGCCATTGACAGGTATGCTCGGGCCATGGAGCTCAGCCATCTTCGGGTCTTCGTCGCCGTCGCCCGCCACAGCAACATCACTCGGGCAGCGACGTCGCTGCACTTGACGCCCTCGCCGGTGAGCCGCACGATCCGCGAACTCGAGCGCGAGATCGGTTCCCGGTTGTTCGAGCGCAGCTACCACTCGCTCGAGCTGACGCCGGCGGGCGACGAACTGCTGCCTTCGGCGGTCGAGATGCTTCGGATTGCGGGAGAGATCCTCGGCGAACCTCGTCCGCCGCTGCGGCTGGGGGCGACGCCTTGGGCGCCGAGCCGATTCGCGAAGCGGCTGCGCGCGGCCGCCGACGAGGCCTGGGATGGCCCGATCGAGTTCGAGGAGGCAATGTCGAGCGAGCTGCTGCCGAAGCTGAAGTTCGGCGAGCTCGACGCCGTGCTGGTGCATCTGCCGGTCGACATGCCCGGAGTCGAGAGCCGGGTCGTCGCGGAGTACCACCTGGAGCTCGCACGCTTTCCGCGATCCGCCGACGCGCAGGAGCGCGAGTCGCCCGGCTCCGAGACCGTGCTGATCCTGCCGATCGTGCTGCAACGGCGCACGATGGAGCACACCGTCACACTGCTCAACGACGCCGGTTACACACATGTCGAGGAGATCGCCTTCTCGGACCTGCTGACCGTCGGCCCCCGGATGCGCCGCACAGGGGCGTCCCTCATGACCACACGCGCCACCGACACTCCGATCGGGGCGCTCGTCGACATGGACGAGCTCGAGTTCCGAAAGCTCGGCTCCGGTGACGACAGCCTGCAGCTGGGGCTGGTCACGCGCACCACCGAAGCGCGCATCGCGCCCGTGCTCCTGCAGATCGCTCACATGCTCGCACCTGCAGGGAGCAAGCCAGAAGTCATCTGAGCGCCTGCATGCTAATCAGTAGCACGCACAGGCCCTCTCGCTTGCGATGTACAAGCAGGCTCCGTGTCGGCAACCATGTCGTCACGCGCAACTCGAAGACGAGTTGTGCTCGTGACAATCGTGGAGGCGTCGATGATGACCCAGGAGAAGCTGCCGCTGCATGCCGTGCGCGTGCTCGATCTGACGGACGGCTTCGGTGAGCTGACAACCCGCTACCTCGCGGACCTCGGCGCCGATGTCGTGCGCGTCGAGTGGGATGCGCAGAGCGCGAGCCGCACGCACGAGCCCGTGGTGCGCGGCACGAGCACCTACCACGAGGCGTTCAACGCCAACAAGCGATCGCTTCGGCTCGACCTGCGCGAGCCAGAGGACCGTCGAGTCTTCGACGGCCTGCTGGCCAAGGTCGACATCGTGGTCACCTCGTTCGCACCGCGCGTGCTCGCCGAGCTCGATCTCGAACCGGCGCGGCTGCGGGAGGGCAATCCGCATCTCGTCGCCGTCGCGCTGACGCACTTCGGACTCACGGGTCCGTGGCGCGACTGGGAGGCGACAGAGTGGACGCACCTCGCGCTCGGAGGAGCCCTGTCGCGCTCGGGAGCGCCGGGCCGCGAGCCGCTGCTGCCGCCGCTGGACACCGCGATGCACGGGGCCGCGGTCCAGGCGGCGTGGGCGACGATCGCCGCCTACAGCAACCGCCTCGTCCACGGCACCGGCGACGTCGTCGACGTCTCCGCGCTCGAGGCGGTCGTGCAGGTGCTCGACCCCGGCTACGGCATGGCGGGGTCGGCATCGGGCGGCATGCCCGCCGCGGACGGCCCGCGCGGTCGCACCGACAGCTCCTTCCGCTACCCGTTCTTCCAGGCGAGCGACGGCGCCGTGCGCATCACGATCCTCAGCCCGCGCCAGTGGGCGGGCATGTTCGCATGGCTCGGCAGCCCGGAGCAGTTCGCGGGGGAGGAGTGGGTGGGCCTCGGGCATCGCTTCGCCAACAGCGACACGCTCTACCCCGAGATCCAGAAGCTCTTCTCCACGCTGACGCGCGCCGAGATCATCTCGGGGGCCGCGACCCACGGCATCCCCGCCGCATCCGTGCTGCTGCCTGCCGAGATCCTCCAGAACGAGCACTACGCGGCCCGTGGCGCATTCCGCGAGATCGAGACCGCCGCAGGCACGGCGCAGGTGGTCGACGGTCTCGTCGAGATCGATGACGAGCGCGCTGGCATCCGCACGCCGGCGCCCGAGCTCGGTGCCGACTCGATGGCGGTGCTCGAAGAGTACGCCGCGGCGCGGCCCGAGCCCGAGATCGGACCGTTCGGCACGGCACCGAGCGAGCAGCCGGACATGCCGTTCGCCGGTGTGCGAGTGCTCGACTTCGGCGTGATCGTGGCCGGCGGCGAGGGCGGCAGGCTCTTCGGCGACCTCGGCGCCGACGTGATCAAAGTCGAGAACCAGGCGGTGCCGGACGGCTCACGCCAGAGTCAGGATGGCGCGGTGCTCAGCCCGGTGTTCAGCTGGGGGAACCGCAACAAGGACAGCCTGGGCATCGACGTGCGCTCAGAGGAGGGCGCGGCGCTGATGCGCCAGCTGGTGGCAGAGGCCGACATCATCCTCTCCAACTTCAAGCCGGGCACGCTCGATCGTCTCGGGCTGGGCTATGCGCAGCTGCGGGAGATCAACGCGGGCATCATCACCGTGGAGTCGAGTGCTTTCGGGCACACCGGTCCATGGTCGGTCAACCCGGGCTACGGACCGATCGTGCGCGCCGCCGTGGGCGTCGCGGGGCTCTGGCAGTACCACGACGACCCGAGCCGCTACTACGACGACGTGACGATCTACCCCGACCACGCGGCGGCGCGGGCCATGGCAGTGGCCGCGGCCGCTGCGCTCATCCGGCGCCGCGCGACGGGCATCGGCGGCACCGTCCGCCTCGCGCAGACCGAGGTCTCGCTGTCGCAGCACGCGCACCGGTTCGCAGCCGAGTCGCTCCAGCCCGGCACGACGGCCGTCGTGGGCAATATCGGCGCCGGGGACGCACCGCGCGGGGTCTACGCGGCGCAGGGCGACGATGAATGGGTCGTGGTGGATGTGCGCACCGACGCGCACTTCCGCGCACTCGCCGACGTGACCGGTCTCGATGCCGCCGATGCGCGGTTCGCGAGCAGTGCCGATCGCGCCGCACATCGCACGGAGATCGACGACGTCGTCGCGCCCTGGATCGCCGAGCGCGACCCAGCCGCCGCGATGGAGGTCCTGCAGGCCGCAGGCGTGCCAGCGGGGAAGATGACTCGGCTCGACGAGTTGCTCTCGAGCCCGCAGCTGGTCGCACGCGAGGCGTTCCAGATCGAGCGGCACCCGCTCATCGAGCGCGAGATGCCCAGCGAGGGCCAGCCGGCGACCTTCGAGCGACTGCCGCGCGTCGCCGTGCGGCCTGCGCCCGTCTTCGGCCAGCACACACGAGCGATCGCGGCGCGACTGCTCGGGCTCGACGAGGCCGAGATCGAGCGACTGATCGATGCCGGCGTGCTCCAGGAGGACCGCCGCGGACTCGCAGCACTCGCCGCGACTGCGGAGCTCGCCGCCTGACCGGTCCTCGCGACCAGGGGCCGGAGCGCATCGCGTGAGCGACGCATCCGGCCCCGATCCCCACTGCACGACCCACCACATCCATACCTGCGAAGGAATTGCACATGCCCTACATCGATGTCGCCGATGACCAGCGGATCTTCTACACCGAGAAGGGAGACGGCCCGCCCGCACTGCTGATCCACGGATGGTCGTGCGACGGCTCCGACTGGTCCTGGCTCGTCAGCGACCTCAGCCGCGACCACCGCACCATCACCATCGACAATCGCGGACACGGCCGGTCGACGGCCGTCGACGGCCAGTACTCGCCCGCGCTCTTCGCCGCCGACGCCGCGAAGGTGATCGAGCAGCTCGGGCTCGAGCGCCCAGTCGTGATCGGCCACTCGATGGGCACGATCATCGCCTCCACCCTCGCAGCCGAGCACCCCGACCTCGTCGGCGCGCTCGTGCTCGTCGACCCCGTGTACGGCATGGATGCGCAGGACCTCGTTGGCGCGCTCGCGGCCATCCGCCAGGCGCCTCACGCGGTCGCGGAGGCGTCCTTCGGCGGGTTCTACGGCGAGCGGACGCCCGCGTGGCTGCCGGAGTGGCACCGCCGCCGCATCCTCGCCACCGACGAGGCAGTGGTTCGGGATGCGCTCGTGTGCCTCTACGAGGGTGAGGGCGCCGTCGGGCTGAAGACCGTGGGCGAGAGCTACCTGCGCAGGCGCCAGGCGCCCACGCTCGCCATCTATGCGGGCACCGGTGCCGCTATCGCCGACTGGGATCGCACGCTCGACCACGGCCCGTCGGACGAGATCCTCGTCTGGAGCGAGAACGGTCACTTCTTGCATCAGGAGGAGCCCGAGCGCTTCGCGACGGAAGTGCGCCGCTGGCTCGAGAAGGTCGGGTGGACGGCAGCAGCCGCTGCCTTGCGAGTCGTCTGACGCGCGGGCTAGGCTCGCTGCAAATCAGAACACTATCCGTCTGAAATTGACGCACCGACTAGGGGGATCCCCATGGAGCACGCTGAACTGGACGCCCTGCGCGCAACGGCGCGCCGCCGCATCGAGCAGACGTGGGGTTCGAGCACGGCCGCCGCCGATGCCGATCTCGACGAGCTCTGGGCGGGGATCGCGCAGGACGGCCTGTTCGAGCTCGCGAGCCTCGATGCGCTGGACGGCCTCGTCGTCGTCGTCGAGGAGCTCGGCCGTGCCGCATGCCCCCTGCCGATCGCCGACGCCTTCGTCGCCGCGCGGCTCTTCGGCGACGAGAGCGAGGTCGCACAGGCGATCGCTGACGGCACTCTGCGAGTGACGCATGCCGCAGCCGTCGAGGGATCGACTGCACGTTTCGTCGAGGCGGCCGAGAGCGCGACCCACGCGCTCGTGATCCCAGCATCCGGGAGACGAGTCGAGCTGCGGACGATCACCTCGGCGACCGCGACAGAGGGCATCGCCCGACCTGCGTGGCATGACATCGAGCTCGGCGATGCTGAGCACACGATCGACGTAGACGCGGACGCGGCGGACGCGGCGCTCGTGCTGCTCCGACTCGCCCTCTCGGCACGCGCAGCTGCGGCTGCCGCGCTCACGCACGAGCTGGCGGTCGAGCACGCCAAGACCCGAGCGCAGTTCGGCAAGATCATCGGGTCGTTCGGTGCGGTGCAGCAGCGCGCAGCTGCATGCGCGATCGATGTCGCCTCGAGCGCCCACCTCGTCCGACGGGCCGTCGAGTCCTACACGGCAGACTCTGGCGAGTGGGTGCTGGCGGCCGAGCTCGCGTCGACCTTCATCCACGACGGCGCTCGGCGAATCCAGTTCGGCGCGCATCACACGCTCGCCGCGATGGGCTACTTCGATGAGCACGCAGGCCCGTGGCAGTTCCGTCGGGTGCACGCGGATGTCGTGCGCGCCGCGTCGATCGAGCGCGCGGCCGGCTCTCTCGCTGATGTGCTCGTCGACTCCGCCGTCGCGCTGCCCGGCTTCGCGCTCGACGAGGCAGGAGAGGCGTTCCGGGCTGACGTGCTCGGAGCGATCGAGGAAAGCCGCGAATCCGACGGCTCGTTCGACAGCGATCGCGCGGTCGAGGCCATCGTCGACCGCGGCTGGCTCGGCTTCGGATGGCCGGAGGAGCATGGCGGCCGCCGTGCATCGCTCGCCGAGCAGGTGGTCCTCCATGATGAGCTGGTCTACCACCGTCACCCTGCGAGCCTGACGCTCGGATCGGTCATGCTGCTCGGCAACTCGATCCTGCTGCACGGCACCGATGAGCAGAAGGCCAAGCTGCTGCCGATCGTGCGTGCGGGCGAGATGCAGTTCTGCCTGGGCTACTCAGAGCCAGAAGTGGGTTCGGACCTCGCGTCGGTGCGCACCTCGGCCGTGCACGACGGCGACGGCTGGCGCATCAACGGCCAGAAGATGTGGACGACCGGTGGCGACACCGCGAAGTACATGTGGCTCGCAGCGCGCACAGACCCCGACGCGCAGCCGCGCCACGCAGGCATCAGCGTCTTCCTCGTGCCGATGGACACACCGGGCGTCTCGATCCAGCCGATGACGGCCTTGTCGGGGGAGATCTCCACGATCACGTTCCTCGACGACGTCCGTGTGCCCGCCGATGCCCTCGTCGGAGAGGTGAACGGCGGATGGAAGGTCATCACCGATGCGCTGGCGGGAGAACGCGTCGTCATGGGCGGGATCGCTGGCCAGCTCCTGCGCCAGCTCGACGACTTCCTCGAGGTTGTGCGCACGGATCCCGAGCGCTGGGTCGGCGCGCGAGGCTCGGCGAAGCGCGCGAAGCTCGCTTCGATCGCCGCCTCGCTCCAGGCGCTCCGGGCGCTGGTCGCGTCGGCCATCGGTGCGACCTCGTCGGGCGCCGGTGCCAAGCTCGAGGCACCCATGGCGGGAGTCCTCGGAGGCGAGCTGTCCGAAGAGTTCGGCGAGGTGATGCTCGACATCCTCGGCCCGGTCGGGATGCTCTCGGACGCCGCGGTCCCGGGTGGCGGTGCCATCGAGAAGAGCCTCCGCACGTCGATCATGTACGTCGTCGGAGGCGGCACGAACGACATCCAGCGCGGCCTGATCGCTCGCGCTCTCGGACTGCCGCGCTGAGCGGCGCTGTCTTCGCAAGGAAGGAACGGACATGAACACCATCGACCCACGGACCCCCGTCATCATCGGGGTGGGCCAGCATCTCGATGCCTACGGCAAGGAGGGGTACGAGGCGCTCTCCGCGGTCGACCTCGCCGGTCGCGCTGCCGCTGCGGCGGTCGCCGACAGCGGCGTGAGTCCCGACGCGGTCAGCGTCGCCATCGACACCGTCGGCGGCATTCGACAGTTCGAGACCTCGACGCCCGGTGCGCCGGCACCGCTGGGGCGCTCGAACAACTTTCCGCGCTCGGTCGCGGCTCGGATCGGTGCGGCCCCGCGCCGCGCGATCCTCGAGGTCGGCGGTGGTCAGTCGTCGCAGCATCTGGTGACCGAGCTGGCTGGAAGCATCGCGGCTGGCGAGAGCCGGGTGGCGCTCGTCTTCGGCTCCGAGGCGATCTCGACGGCGCGCGCCCTCGCCAAGTCCGAGGACCGGCCCGACTTCTCTGAGTCGATCGGCGGAGACCTGGAGGATCGCGGCTTCGGGCTCAAGGGGATGATGTCGATGGAGGCCTCCGCGCATGGGCTCGTCGACGCACCGAGCCAGTACGCGCTGGTCGAGAACGCGCGCCGCGCGAGGTTGGGCCTCGACCGGAAGGCCTACGACGCGAAGATCGGCGAGCTCTTCGCCCCCTTTACCGCGGTGGCGGCCCGCAACCCCTACGCTGCTGCACCGACCGAGCGCTCGGCGGAGGAGCTCGTCACGCCCACTGAGGCGAACCGACCCATCGCCGATCCCTATAACCGGTACGTGGTCGCTCGCGACCAGGTCAACCAGGGGGCGGCTGTGCTGCTGGCATCGGTCGAGGCCGCGCGCGAGCTCGGCGTTCCCGAGGACCGCTGGGTCTTCATCCACGGGCACTCGGATGCGCGTGAGCGCGACCTGATGGACCGCCAGGATCTCTCAGGGAGCCCGGCCGCACGGCTCGCCACCGACCAGGCACTGGAGATGGCGGGCGTCACCGCCGATGACATTTCGACGTTCGACTTCTACTCGTGCTTCCCCGTGCCCGTGTTCAACGTGGCCGTCGACGGACTCGGGCTCGACCCGAAGGACGAGCGAGGGCTGACGTTGACCGGCGGACTGCCCTTCTTCGGCGGCGCTGGCAACAACTACTCCATGCATGGCATCGCCGAGACCGTCGAGCGGGCACGCCAGGCACCTGGCACCTTCGGCTTCGTCGGTGCGAACGGCGGCGTGTGCAGCAAGTACTCGGTGGGCATCTACTCGACAACACCACGCGAGTGGCAGCTCGACCGCTCGGCGCAGATCCAGGCCATCATCGACGCGCAGGAGCCTGTGGCGCAGATCAGCCGCGCCGACGGCTGGGCGACGGTTGAGACGTACACGGTCAAGCACGACCGCGAGGGTCGACGGACCGGCATCGTCATCGGCCGGCTCGAGGCCACCGGTGAGCGCTTCGTCGCCATGGGTGTCGACGGCGACGACGACATCCTCGCGCTGCTGGCGAGCGACGAACCGATCGGAGCTCGAGTCTGGGTGGTCAGCGCAGCGCCCGGCAACCGCGTCACGACCACACCGGAGCGCGCGCTCGAACTGCTGCCGCCCAGGCCCAAGGGGCTGCGCGAATCCTACGAGCACGTGCTCGTCGCGCGCGATGGTCACGTGCTCGAGGTCACGATCAACCGTCCTGAGGCGCGCAACGCGCTCTTCCCTGCAGCGCACGAGGAGCTCGCCGAGATCTTCGACGCATTCTTCGCCGACCACGAGCTCTGGGTGGCCATCCTCACCGGTGCCGGCGACCAGGCGTTCTGCGCGGGCAACGACCTCGTCTACTCTGCCAGCGGCAAGCCCAACTATGTGCCCGCATCCGGTTTCGGAGGCCTCACGAGCCGTCGCGGCATGAACAAGCCGGTCATCGTCGCGGTCAACGGCTTCGCGATGGGGGGCGGCTTCGAGATCGCGCTCGCCAGCCATCTGGTGGTCGCCGACGAGACGGCGCAGTTCGCGCTCAGCGAGGTGAAGGTCGGTCTCGTGGCCGGTGCAGGAGGCGTCATCCGGCTGCCGCGGGCGATCCCGCCGAAGATCGCGAACGAGCTGATTCTCACGGGCAGGCGCATCGGTGCCCAGGAGGCAAAGGACCTCGGCATCGTGAGCCGCGTGGCTCCGGCCGGCCAAGCGCTCACCGCCGCGCGCGAGCTCGCGACGGAGATCACCGTCAACTCGCCGACCTCGGTGCGCATCTCGCTCGAGGTCATGGCCGAGGCACAGCAGCATGCGGATCCGCTCGACGCCGTCACGGCGCGCACGGGCCTGCTCGATGAGCTCATGGCGAGCGAGGACGCGATGGAGGGCATGTCGGCGTTCGCGCAGAAGCGGGCGCCGCAATGGCAGAACCGGTGAGCGCCGGCTGACCCGCGTCGCCGCGCGGCCCGACGGATCAGGCGCGCTGCGCGGCTCTGGACCGCTCGAGCCAGCGTGCCGACCGCGCGGTGTCGGCGACGAAGCGGGCGTGCATCGCGGTCTGCTGCAGCGCGGAGTTGAGGAAGTATCCCTCGAGCCGATCCCACCCATGCGTCCATGTGAGGCGGCTCGCGAGCTCCCATACGCTCAGGTCCTGCTCCTGCTCGAGCGCATCCGCGACCTGGCGCGCGCGACGGAGGTGGTGGTCGGTCGTGCGGTCGATGCGGTCCTCGAGCGCCGCGAAGCGATAGCCGTGCCCGGGAAGCACCTCGTCGCCGTCGAAGGCGCGGATGCGCTCGAGCGACTCGAGGTAGTCGCCGATCGGATCGGCGTCGGTCGCGTAGTCGAGACCGACGCCCGGATGCACGTGAGGCAAGAGGTGATCGCCGGTGAAGAGCTGTCGTCGCTCGGCGTCGCGGAGCGTGAGGCTGCCCTGGGTGTGGCCCGGCGTCAGCACAGCCTCGACGTCGCGACCGAGCGCGAGGACATCGCCGTCGCGCACCATGAGCTCCGGCTCACGGGTCGGGTGTTGCAGCGCGCCCGGCGGCATCGTGGGATAGCGCGGCCGCTTGTCTGCCGGAACACCCCAGGCGTCGTAGCGTGCGCTGCGGTCGCCGCTGCCCGTGCGCGCGAGGTGGGTCTGCCACTCCATGTCGGCCATCACGAACATGGCGCCGGTCGCGTCGCGGATCCGCTGGGCCATGCCGAGGTGGTCCTCGTGCAGATGCGACACGATGACCGAGGCGATGCGCCGGATGCCCCAGCTCTCGACTGCGTGCCGCAGCAGTGCTGCGTTCTCGTCGGTGTTCCACCCGGGGTCGAGGATGTGCGCGGCACCATTGCGGTCGCGCAGCACGTAGCAGAGCGTGCTCGAGACGATGCCGCCGGCCGGCATCGGAACCGCGACGACCAGGGTGTCGCCATCGATCTCCTCCGGCGCAGGCAGACGGCCGTCCGTGAACGCGGCGTACCCGGCGGCGCTCGTCGGGCGAAGCTCGCTCATCGCTGCTCCACTCCGGCCAGCAGAAGGTCGACCAGCTGCTCGACGTAGGCGCGCCCTCGTTCGTGCGCGGTCGTCCGGCTGCGCGGCGTCTGCGTCGAGGCGAAGTTCGTCGCCCCTCCCCAGACAGTGTTGATGATGAACTCCACCGACGCATCCGAGGAGAGCTCGCCTCGCCCCACCCCACGCGTGACGATCGCCCGCGCAGCGCGGACGCGAGACCGTGACCACTCGCTGGTGAAGGGCTGCAGCGACGGCGCGATCTCCTGCTCGAGCGGCAGGCGTCGGGCCGCTGGTCCAGCCGGACCTAGGAACAGGTCGATCGCCTGCCAGCCCAGGCTGACGAGGTCTTGGCGGAGGCTGCCGGTGTCGATGTCCTCGATGACCGCGACCCTGTCGCTGAGCGCGGCGACGAGCAGGGCTTCCTTGGTCTTCCACCTGCTGTAGATCGAAGCTTTGCCCGTGCCGGAGTGCTGCGCGATCTTCTCGATGGAGAATCCCGACCAGCCCTCACGTCCGAACGTCCGGATCGCCTCGTCGAGCACGCGCCCTTCGATCGAGGGATCACGGGGGCGCCCTACACGCCGGGGCGCGGTCTGTGACATGCAAACAACCTCTCACTCGACCGAGCGGATGGAATCGCCTACGACGCTCGTCTGATATTGCCGAGCCGATGCGGCGGAGGTAGGCTCAGAATACAGACGATGACCGTTCTGTTACAAGCTCAGGAGGCGACGATGACGTCGATCCGCAGGCTGGTCGGTTCCTGGCACCCATGGTGACCGCCGCTGAGACCGCACGCCCCCCGATCACGCGGCGCCGGGCCGCCCTGCTGATCGCGACGCTCTCTGGTGGAGGCATCATCTCCGCACTCCAGCAGACCCTCGTCATGCCCGTGCTCTCGGTAGCGCCCCAGCGGTACGGCGTCACCGCAGACGACGCGTCGTGGCTGCTGACCGCGGTGCTGCTGGCTGGTGTGGTGGCGCCGCCCGTCGTCACCCGGCTCGCCGACCTGTTCGGGCGCCGAAGGATGCTGGTGGTCACGCTCGCCCTGCTCGTCGCCGGGAGCATCGTCGCCGCATTGCCCCTGTCGTTCGGCTGGGTGCTGGTGGGGCGGGCGCTGCAGGGCAGCGCGACAGCGCTCCTGCCGATCGGAATCAGCATTCTCGCGGAAGTGCTGCCGCGTCAGCGCATCGCTCTCGGCATCGCGCTCATGAGCGCGACGCTCGCCGTCGGCGGTGCCGCAGGGCTGCCGCTCTCGGGGCTCCTGTTCGAGCTGTCCGGCTTCGCCGGTGTCTTCGGTGTGACCGCTGTGCTGGGGGCGATCGCCTTGCCGGTCGTGCTCATCGTCGTCCCGCGCACGCCGCCGCGCGCGGTCGGCCGCTTCGACTGGTCGGGCGCCCTCGTGCTCTCGACAGCGCTCGTCAGCATCATGCTGGTCATCTCGAAGGGCACCGCCTGGGGCTGGACGAGCATGCCGACCCTCGGTCTGCTCGGGGCCGGGCTCGTGCTGCTGACGATATTCGGCATCATGCAGGCGCGCTCGACGTCGCCGTTGATCGAACTCGGACAGCTAGCCTCGCGACCCGTGCGCTGGACGAACCTCGCGACCGTGCTCGCCTCGATGGCGATGTTTGCGAACATGCTCATCGCGACCTTCGAGCTCGCCATCCCGGCGCGCGAAGGCGGGCCCAGCCTCGGTGTGGTCGAGACCGGCCTTGCGCTCCTGCCGATCGGCGCTGTCTCCGTCGTCGCGACCCCGCTGGTCGCTCGGATGCTCAACAGGCTCGGCGCGCGCATGACGCTGTGCGTCGGTTCGGCGCTGATGGCCATGGGGTTCGCAGCTCATCTCGCGACCGATCACCAACTCGGCTGGATCCTCGTGAACTCGGTCGTCGTGGCGATCGGAGCGGCAATGGCGTTCGCCGCCATGCCCTTGCTCGTCCTGCGATTTGCTCCCGCGGAGGATGCGGCGACCGCGAACGGCATCAACTCCCTCATGCGGTTCTTCGGCTTCGCTGCAGCGAGCGCCATCTTGGGTGTCGTTGCTGCGCTGCCCTCGGCGGCGGGGTCGCTGCTCGACCCGCTCGACATCGCGAGCGCCGGAGCGTGCATGATCGCCGTGCTCGCAGCGGTGGCAGCACTGGCGATCCCTCGGCGCCGGCTCCTGGCAGGTGGCTGAGGGTCGGGCTCAGGAGAGGAGATGCGCCGATGTGGCGGCAGTTCAGCCGCGACGGTCGTCCCGCAGGTGCGCCCCGGCGCCCACATCGTATGCCTCCGCGATCCAGCCGGCGAGCTCATCGTCGAGCTCCTCGAGCGACTGCAGCGTCAGGTGGTGCACGAACAGCCGCGATGTGTACGGGCTCACGTTCCGCACCCGCGGGCTCTCGAGCGCGCGCTGCAGATCGAGGTAGACGGCGAGGCCGGATGCGGTCGGTCGCGCACCCGCGAACCCCCGGCGGGTGCCCTTGAACGTCACCGACGACTTGCTCGTCGACACCTCGTACGGCCCGCACGCTGCGACCAGCTCGACGAAGCGACGGAACATCGCCACACTCAGCTCGGGCTTGCCCTCGAGGTGGCGCTCCACCGACCAGGCGTCGCCGATGGTCGTGTCGTCGTCCGTCACGCGACCATCATGGCGCTGAGCGCCGACACGCGTCTGCGCTGCCCGATGAACGCGGTGGTGCCCATTGCATCACGCCGACGGGGGTGATCGGCTGTCGACAGGATGGGTTGCAGCAGCGAGGGGAGCACGGCATGAAGGCGATGCAATTCGAGGTGGATGGGCCGTTGACGTGGGCGGATGCGCCGGAGCCGGCCGCGGGCGCGGGCGAGGTGCTCGTCGAGATCGCGGCAACCGCGGTGAACCGCGCCGACCTGATGCAGCGGGCAGGCAAGTATCCGCCGCCCGCGGGGGAGTCGGAGGTGATGGGGCTCGAGTGCTCGGGCACGATCGTGGCGCTCGGGGCGGATGTCGAGGGCTGGGCCGTCGGCGACGCGGTGTGCGCACTGCTCGCGGGCGGCGGCTACGCCGAGCGCGTCGCGGTGCCGGTGACGCAGCTGCTGCCGGTGCCCGAGGGCGTCTCGCTCGAGGAGTCGGCGGCACTGCCGGAGGCGGTCTGCACGGTCTGGAGCGCCGTGCGCGACCTGCCGGAGCCAGGGCCCGACGCGCTCGCGCTCGTGCACGGCGGCAGCGGCGGCATCGGCACGATGGCGATCCAGCTGCTGCGCACTCGCGGCTACCGCGTGGCTGTCACAGCGAGCAGCCGCCACCACGAGCTGTGCCGCGCGCTCGGCGCCGAGATCGCGATCGACTACCGATCCGAGGACTTCGTGGATGCGGTGCTGACGGCCACCGACGGCGGTGGCGCGGAGTTCATCCTCGACGTCGTCGGCGCCGACTACCTGCGTCGCAACGTCGATGCGCTCGCGCTCGACGGCACCCTCACCGTGATCGCGACGCAGGGCGGCACGAGGGCCGAGGTCAGTCTGGGCCGGCTCATGCAGCGCCGCGTCACGCTGCGCGCGATGACGCTGCGGGCTCGCCCGCGCACGGGAGGTCGCGGCGCGAAGTCGGAGGTGGTCGCGCAGGTGCGCGAGCACGTCTGGCCGCTCCTCGCTTCGGGCGCGGTGCGGCCCGTGATCGGCGCGACGCTGCCGCTCGCCGACGCCGAGCGCGCGCACGAGCTCATGGGCTCGCCGCAGGCTCCGGGAGGCAAGATCCTGCTCGTCCGCTGAGGCGAGCGTGTCACCGGTGCTCGTACACGTCGCGCCGATGACCCGCGCGCACGACAGTCACGACCAAGGTCACATCGAAGACGTCGTACAGCACCCGAAAGTCGCCGACCCTGATCCGCCACGCAGTGACTTCACCGGTCAACTTCTTCGAGCCCTGCGGCCGCGGCTCCACGGCGAGGCCGTCAATCGCACGCAGCACCCGATCGCGTCCCGGGCGCGGCAACTTCTTGATCTGCCGAGCAGCTGCCGTCGTGAACTGGATTCGATAGCTCACGTCGACAGTTCGCGCCGCAGAGCCTCGAGCGATACGCGTTGCCCGTCGTCTTCCGCGATCGCTTCGCGATAGGCGGCGACATCGCTCTCCATCTCGAACGCTTCGAGCGCTTCCAGATCGGCGACGCTGATCACGACTGCGCTGAGCTTCCCGTTGCGAGTCACGCCGATCCGCTCGCCTGCGTACATCGCGCGGCTCAGTACATCGGAGAGCTGCTCACGCAGCTCTCGCGTCGAGACCTGACTGGTGACATCGCTCATGCGTACGACCATACTCGTACGTACGTTGTGTACACACTTCGGCATTGCGTGTGACTCCCATCCGCAGACGTGCGGTGCTCGTGGCCGACCGGCAGTCGATCAGGCCCGTTCCGGTAGGACGAGATCGATCGGATCGGCAGAGAGGGCGCCCGGGCGCAGGCCGATGCTGGCGGTCAGCGCCGCCAGCCCCTCGAGCGCAATCGACCAGACAGATGTCAGGGGCGGACGTTTGGCGCCGAGCCCGCGACAGTGCGCGTCGGGGCAGCGTTCCCAGTCGATCTTCGTGAGTGGTCCGGTTCGCTTGCTCTGCTCTCGCAGGTGCAGGGACCAACTGCCGTCCTCCATCGTCTGGACCAACAACGCTGTTTCCTCGGGCGGTGCGCTTCCGACCCATATGGCTGTGACAGCTCGTTCGATGCAGCGTGCGCGATCCAGCACGTCGACCAGCAGGATCAGATCATCGCGCCACGCATTGTCGAGTAGGCCCCGACCCTGGAGGTGACGACGTGCGACTGCGTCGCCCTCATCGTCGCCCAGCCGCACCCTGGCACGCAAGCGCGTCGGTGCCCCCGCGTGCCCCGCGATCTTCTCCGCTTCGGCGCGCGTGCGCGCGAGGCACTCGAAGGTGCGCCTCCCGCCGTCCACGTCGAACTCGTACCTGTGCGTCGCATCCGCTCTCATGCCGGGAGGATGCGGCAACCGGCCGCCGGCGGGTGAGGAGTGGGTGTGCTCCTGTGGAGAGCAGCCTCCGCAGCGCTCAGCGAGCCGCCGTACGATCGGGCGGGAGCGCGACCGGGTGGTCGGGAGAGGGAGCCGAGCATGGGCAGAGCAGGCAGGGCAGCGGGCGCCGTGGGCGTCGTCGCGATCATCGCGGCTGGCCTCACTGGCTGCATCCCCGGTCCGCCGCCCGTGCCGCAGCCCACGCCGGCCGCGCCGATCGTGCAGAGCGGCGCGGCCGCGGGCGAGCTGCGGGAGGGGTTCGTGCCCGCCGGTGGCACGAGCTCGGTCACGCTCACGATCGACGAGCGCGCCGCGGTCGCCATCGGCGCGACCTCGCCGGATGAGGACGACCTGACGATGCACCTCACCGGCGCCGGCACCGATGTCGAGAGCGATGACGCCTCCGGCGACCTCGACGTGTTCGAGTTCGAGATGCAGACGCGCGACCCGGCGATCGCGACCGTGCTGGAGCCGGGCGAGTACACGATCGAGCTCGCCGAGTGGGGCGATGACTCCACCGACTACCGGCTGCAGGTGCTGACCAGCACGACGACGGTGACCGCCGGCTCTGTCGCCGAGCTCGAGTTCGGCCCCGGCCGGCCCGCGCTCGTGATCGCGACCATCACCGAGGGCGACGAGGCGATCGCCGCGACCTCCGACATCGACACGACGCTGTGGGCGTACGTGCCGGACTCGGATCAGGAGTACTGGGACGACGACGGCGGCGGCGACCGCAACCCGCGCATCGAGCTGATCGGCGAGAGCCCGCAGGACATCGCGGTGGTCGCCACCGGCTACGACCGCGACGAGAGCGGCACGCTGGAGCTCGCCGTGGAGTGACCGGCAGCGACCGGGCTGACCGATGGCGCCCGGTCGCCGCCGCGCCGGGCGGCTACCGCGCGGTGACGTCCCTCTGACCCGGCACCGGCTCGAGCCTGCGCAGCTGCGTCACGTGCCGCGGCTCGAGCTCGTCGAGCGAGGAGACGCCCAGCAGCGCCATCGTGCGCTCGATCTCGGTGCGCAGGATCGCGATCGTGCGATCGACGCCCTCGCGCCCGCCGGCCATCAGGCCGTACAGGTAGGCGCGGCCGATGAGCGTGAACTTCGCGCCCAGCGCCACCGAGGCGACGATGTCGGCGCCGTGCATGATGCCGGTGTCGACCATCACGGTCGCATCCCGGCCGACCTCGCGCACCACCTGCGGCAGCAGCCGGAAGGGGATGGGCGCGCGGTCGAGCTGCCGGCCGCCGTGGTTCGAGAGCACGATGCCGTCGACGCCGCCCTCGATCAGGCGCACCGCATCCGGCACGTTCTGCACGCCCTTCACGACGAGCTTGCCGGGCCACATCGAGCGGATGACGTCGAGGTCGTCGTACGAGATGGTCGGGTCCATCGCCGAGTTCAGCAGCTCGCCGACGGTGCCACCGGTGGTCGACAGCGACGCGAACTCGAGCTTGGGCGTGGTGAGGAAGTCGAACCACCACCAGGGCCGCGGGATGGCGTTCGCGATCGTCTTGAGCGAGAGCTGCGGCGGGATCGAGAAGCCGTTGCGGGTGTCGCGCAGGCGGGCGCCCGCCACCGGGGTGTCGACCGTGAACATGAGCGTGTCGTAGCCGGCGGCGGCGGCACGCTCGACCAGGCCGTAGGAGATCGAGCGGTCGCGCATCACGTAGAGCTGGAACCAGTTGCGCCCGTGCGGGTTGACCGCCTTGACGTCCTCGATCGTCGTGGTGCCGAGCGTCGAGAGCGTGAAGGGGATGCCGGCCGCGGCTGCCGCGCCCGCGCCCGCGGTCTCGCCCTCGCTCTGCATCAGCCGCGTGAAGCCGGTCGGCGCGATGCCGAACGGCAGCGCGCTCGTGCCGCCCAGCACCGTCGCGCGGGTGTCGACCCGCTCGGCGGGCTTGAGGATGTCGGGGTGGAACTCGACATCCTCGAACGCCTGCCGCGCACGAGCGAGCGAGATCTCGCCATCGGCGGCGCCGTCCGTGTAGTCGAAGGCGGCGGCGGGGGTGCGCCGCTTGGCGATCGCGCGCAGGTCGTCGATCGTGAGCGCCGCGTCGAGGCGGCGGCGGCGCGCGTTGAGGTCGGGCTTCTTGAACTGCAGGAGTTCGACGAGCTCGCGCGGGTTGGGCAGCTGACGCTTCATGGTCTCGAGCCTCTCAGTGATCGTGGGCGGCGTTGAGGACGCCGCCTGCGGGCTTGTACTCGTCGAAGTCGGTGGGCTCGACGTGCGCGACGTGCTTGATGAAGTAGGAGGCGATGACCGACAGCAGGGCGCAGAAGGAGACGTACGCCGCGATCGGCCACCACTGGCCGCCGCTGATCTCGAGCAGCCACGCGGCGATGAGGGGTGCCGTGCCGCCGAAGACGGCCGCACCCACCTGGTAGCCGAGCGTGGCGCCGGTGTAGCGCACCTCGGGGCTGAAGCTCTCGGCGATGAGCGTGCCGAGGATGGCGTTGACGCTGCCCCACAGCAGGCCGAAGCCGATGATGGTCGCGGTGAACACCGCCCAGTCCTCGCCGATGTTGAGGATGAGGAAGTAGGGCACCGAGTAGAGGATCGTCGCGATCGCCGCGTAGCGGTAGAGCGGGGCTCGGCCGACACGATCCGACAGGCGCCCGAAGAACGGCATCCAGATGGTCGCCACGAGCGCGGCTGCGGCGACCCCCAGCAGCACGGTGTTCTGCCGCACGTCGAGGATGTCCACCGAGTAGGCGATCACGTAGGTGCTGAAGATGTAGAACGGGCCGGTCTCCCCGGCCTTCGCGCCGATGGAGACGAGCACGGCGCGCCAGTGCTTCGTGACGACCTCCTTGATCGGCAGCTTCAGGCGTGCGCCGGTATCGCGGATGCGCTTGAACTCGGGCGTCTCGTCGAGGCTGTTGCGGATCCACAGGCCGATGAGCACGAGCACGATGCTGCCGACGAACGGCAGTCGCCAGCCCCAGGCGAGGAACTGCTCCTCGGGCATGAGGGTCAGCAGCGCGATGACGCCCGAGGCGAGCAGCAGACCCAGGCTGATGCCCATCTGCGGCACGGCGCCGTAGAGGCCGCGGCGGTTCTTGGGCGCGTACTCGTAGGCCAGCAGCAGCGCGCCGCCCCATTCGCCGCCGATGCCGATGCCCTGCAGGGCGCGGAAGACCAGCAGCAGGATCGGCGCCCAGATGCCGATCGCGTTGAAGTCGGGGAGCAGGCCGATCGCGACGGTGCCGCCGCCCATGAGCATGAGGGTGAGGAAGAGCGTCTTCTTGCGCCCGATGCGGTCGCCGATGTGGGCGAAGATGACGCCGCCAACGGGGCGGAAGAAGAAGGTGAGCGAGAACGACGCGTAGGCGAGCATCGTCGAGAAGAACGGATCCTCGGTGGGGAAGTAGAGGCGGTTGAACACCAGCGCCGCGACCGTGCCGTAGACGAGGAAGTCGAACCACTCGATGACGCTGCCAGAGAGGCTGCCGAGCAGCACCCGGTAGTTGAGGCGCTCGGGCGGCGCTGCGGGGGAGGTGGTCGTGGCCAAGGCTCTCTCCTTTGAGAAGCGGTCGGTGTGACCGTGCTGTGTGGTCAGACCATGTGGTCGAACCACACGAAAGATACGGCGATGAGCCCGACCGTGTCAAGGCGCGGATGCGTCTGGTCGCGATCGGCGAGCCGGTTACGCGCGCTCGTCGGGCGCGGGTGCCGAGCCCTGCGAGGTCTCGAGGTAGTAGCCCCGGATGTGCGCGCGCAGCAGCTCGGCGGCGCCCTCGCGGTCGTCGGCGCGCAGCCGCTCGTAGATGCCGCGGTGCTCCGCGCGCAGCCGCGCGGCGGTCGTCGCCCAGTCCGGGATGGCGCGGGCGCGCGCCAGCGTGTGATCCGAGATCGACGTGCGCAGGGCATCCATCAGCGTGCTGATGAGCGGGTTGCTCGCGGTGCGCGCGAGCGCGGTGTGGAACTCGGCGTCGAGCACCAGGAAGTCGGCCAGCGGCAGCTCCGCGTCATCCATGCGGTCGAGCAGCAGCTCGGCGGCCTGCCAGTCGCCCGCCTCGAGGTCGGCGTGCTCGGCCGCCCAGGTCTCCAGCAGCAGCCGCACGTCGAGTACGTGGCCGTGCTCCACGTGCCGGGTCGCGAGCTGCAGGTTGATCGAGAGCGACAGCGCCTGCCCCGGCGCCGCGGTGAGGATGGTGCCCGAGCGCGGGCCCGAGCCGGTCGAGGTGCGGATGGTGCCGATCGCCTCGAGCACGGCGAGCGCCTCCCGCAGCGATCCGCGCGAGATCTGCAGCGTCTCGGCGAGCGCGCGCTCACCCGGCAGATGGTCGCCGATCGCGAGCCGCCCGCTCTGCAGCTCGGCCGTCACCCACCGCATGACTGTCTCGTGCACCCTCATCGCCTCGAGTATCGCAGTGGTGCCTCGTCAGCCAGGAGCGCGCGCCGCGGTCGCGCGCGTGTCGAGCGCCACCGCCGACACAGGAGATCCTTGCCATGCCTTGGGCCGGGCCGCCAGTTCGCCTGCCTACGCTCAGGTCATGAGCGCAGCCTCGCACCGGCGCGGGCCGGCCGACCGGGCGCGGCCGCTCCTGCCCTTCGACGAGCTCCGGCGTCTGCGCTCGATCGGCATGCTCTCGGGCGCACTGGTCGGCGTCGGCGTCGCGGTGCTGCTGCCGGGGCTGCTGTTCGGAGCCGTCGTCATCGCCTTCGCCTCCGGCAGGCGGCCCGGCAGCACGATCGTCGATGACCCGTTCGCGTGGTGGGTGCTCGCGATGGTCGCCGGCGGTGCGCTGCTCGTCACCGCGGGAATCGTCTGCAGCGTGCGCCGGCTGCGGCATTGGGACGGCCGTCGGGCGATCCGCGTGACCGCCTCGGCGGCGGCGCTCGCGGCCGGCGGCGCGCTGCTGATCGATGTCGCCATGGTCGGCGCGTTCGTCATGTTCGAGTCCGCGGGCATCAGCCCCATCGAGCGGGTGCTCGTGCCGGTGGCAGGACTGCTCGGCATCGCGGGCGGCGCGCTCGTGGGCCGCGCCGTGTGGCCGTGGATGGGGCGGGTGGTGCGCGGGTAGGCGGATCTGATGCGCGCTTGGCGGGCGCTGCTCGACAGCGTCGGAGTGGGCGCTGCTCGCAGCGCGGGGGCGGACGCTACTCGAGGCTCGAGACCAGGGGCAGCTCCGACGCCGCCTCGGCGCCGTCCATCGTCTCGGGCTCGTCGGCGATCGCCTCGACCGCCTCGGTCAGCTCGGGCTCGCGCGCCGGTCGCGGGTCGAGGTGCACGCCGGCGATCATGCAGCGCACCGAGCCGCCCGCGAGCTCGATCGTCGGGATCTCGACCGCGACGATCTCGCAGGACTCCTCGATCAGCGCGATCTGCGCATCCGTCAAAGACGCCTTCGCGCGCGCCGACATGGCCATCACGGTGCGGCGCCGGCCGTCTGGCCAGCGGCCGGCGAGCTCGACCGCGTTGCCCGCGAACTCGCGCACCTGGCGCTCGCTCAGCTCGACGATGCGGCGACCATTCACCGACAGCCGCTCGCGCACCTCGGCGCGACGGCGCGCATCCGGGATCATCTCGAGCGCGACCAGCGCCACGTCGGTGCCGATCGTTGCCATGACGTTGGTGTGATAGACCGGCACGCCACCCGAGTCGACCGCGTCGAAGACCATCGGCTCGTAGCTGAAGTCGGTGCAGAAGCGCTCGAGCACGTTCGTGTCGGCGCGGTGGCTGCGCGCGACGTAGGCGACCCGCGAGATGGGGTCGAGCACCATGGCGCCGGTGCCCTCGAGGAAGATGCCGTCGGGCTCGAGCCCTGAGTAGTCGACGATCGCCTGCACCCGGTAGCTCGCCTTGAGCATCTCGAGCACATCGGCCCGGCGCTCGTGCCGGCGATTGGATGCGTACATCGGGTAGACGGCGACCGTGCCGCCCGCGTGGGTGGAGAGCCAGTTGTTGGGGAAGACGCTGTCGGGGCGGGTGTGGTCCTCGTCCTCGAACACGTGCACCACGACGCCGACGTCACGCAGGGCGGTGGCGAGCGCATCCATCTCGGCGAGCGCCTTGAAGGCGGTCGTGTCGGGGCTCTCGCCCTCGGCCACCTCGGCCTGGAAGGCGTTGTCGGCCGCGGTCGCCGGGTTCGGGCGGAACCGCAGCGCGCGGATCAGGATGACCGCGTGGGGCGCGACGGCGCTCACGTCAGCCCACCGGCGAGAGCGAGCCGACCATGCCGAAGAGGTCCTTCGGGTCGTCGGGCGCGGCGACCAGCTCGATCTGCTGCTCGAACTCGCTGCCGGCGGTCACGTCGCGCACGTAGCGCAGCGCTGAGAAGTCCTCGATGGCGAAGCCGACCGAGTCGAACAGCGTGACCTGCGCTGCCGAGGTGCGGCCCGCGGCGGCGCCGGTGAGCACCTCCCACAGCTCGGTGACCGGGAAGTCGGGATCGCGCAGCTGGATCTCGCCCTCGATGCGCGTCTGCGGGGCGAACTCGACGAACACGGCGGCGTCGTCGAGGATCGCCGGGTCGAGCTCGGTCTTGCCCGGGCAGTCGCCGCCGATCGCGTTCAGGTGCACGCCCGGCTCGATGTCGCCGTGCTGCAGCACGGTCGCGTTCTGCTTGTCGGCGGTGCAGGTGGTGATGACGTCGGCGCCGCGCGCGGCCTCGGCGGCGCTCCCGGCGATCGTCACCTCGAAGCCGAGCGGCCGCAAGTTGCGGGCGGCCTTCTCGCTGGCCGCCGGGTCGACGTCGAACAGCCGCAGCCGCTCGATGCCGAGCGCGCTGCGGAAGGCGAGCGCCTGGAACTCGACCTGGCTGCCCGAGCCGATCAGGGCCATGGTCGTCGAGTCGGCGCGGGCGAGCGCGCGGGCGGCGAGCCCAGAGGCGGCGGCGGTGCGCAGCGCCGTCAGGATCGTCATCTCGGCGAGGAAGGTCGGGTAGCCGTTGTGCACGTTCGCGAGCACGCCGAACGCCGTGACCGTCTGGTAGCCGCGCGCCGGGTTCGACGGGTGGCCGTTGACGTACTTGAAGGCGTACTCGTCGCGGTCGGCGATGGGCATCAGCTCGATCACGCCGAAGGGCGTGTGGCTGGCGACGCGCGGCGACTTGTCGAACTCCTGCCAGCGGCGGAAGTCGGCGTCCATGTACTCGATGAGCTCGGCGATGATGCGCTGGGGGCCGGTGGCTGTGGCCCACCGGGCCATGTCGGTGACGTCGACGAAGGCGGTCACAGGATGCTCCGTTCGTAGCGGCTCGGGCGCGGCGGGCGCGTACCTCGCAATCTATCGGCGAGACCGCGCGCGTTTGTGCCCCTGGCGCAAGGGATCAGCGCATTCTGGCGCGTCACGGTCGATCGCTTGCGCGTGGGCGCGCGAGCGGACTCAGTCCGGCCGGCGGCCGATCTGCAGCCCGCTCTTGCGGCGGTGCACGGAGAGGTAGCGCAGGCCCTCGTCGCCGGCCACGACCGCGCGGCTCGAGCGCCGCGGCAGCCAGACGATCGCGCCGGGGGAGAGGGCGATCGCACCTGCGTCGGTGGCGAGCGTGCCCGAGCCCGCGACCACGTGCCAGAGCACGTCCTCCTCCGGCCCGACATGCGGGTCGATGGATGCGCCCGGCGGCACCGCGATCACGTTCGCGTCGAGGTGCCGGGTCGGCTCCGCCAGCCGCCACACCGCCCCGCGCTCGTCGGGGGCTGCGGCGCGCTCGCCGAGAGCACTCGTGTCGGCCAGGACCCTCGGAGACCGGCCGGTCGCATCCGTCGTCATGTCAACGAGGCTAGGCCGAATGGGCGCGGCCGGGCATGCTGGGGACATGGAGCTCGAGAACCTGCCGACGCTCGCCCAGGAGCTGCTCGCCACCGCCCGCGATGCGTCGAGCGGCCGGGCGGCGAGGTCGATCCGCTCGGGCCGCGACGTGCGACTGCGGCAGACGGTGATGGCGCTGCGGCACGGCCGCGGCCTCGACGACCACGTGGCGCCCGGCGAGGCGACGCTGCAGGTGCTCGAGGGGCGCGTGCGGCTGCGATGGGAGGAGCAGGCGGTCGAGCTGGGCGCCGGCGACTGGATCGATCTGCCGGACGCCATGCACGCGCTCGACGCCGAGACGGATGCGGTGATCATGCTCACCGTGGCGGTGCGGTAGCGCTCGACGCGGCCCACGCACCTGCCTACGCTGGCCGCATGGCGAGGCGATGGCAGACGATCGACGTGCAGCTGGTTGGCGGGGCGCACCTGGATGTCGAGCATCCGGCGGGCAGGGCGATGATCTGCCCGACCGGCACCACGTTCGGACAGCTGGCGTTGGCGATCGATGCGGCGTTCGCGCGCTGGGACCTGTCGCACGCGCGCATGTTCGAGCTCGCCGACGGCACGCAGGTGGTGGAGGACGACTGGGCGAGGGAACTCGCTTCCGAGCCCTGGGGTCCGATCCAGCGCACCGCGTCGATGCGCGACCGCGTCAGGCAGCGCCTCGCGGTCGGCGAGCGCTTCGCGTACGTCTTCGACCTCGGCGACGGATGGCGGCACGAGTGCGTCGTCACCGGCTTCGGCGACCCCGCTGGCCGCGGCCAACTCCCGTGTGGGTGGCCCGTGCTGGAATGAGCGAGAAGTGTTCGAGACGGGCTGACTGAGGCCGAGGCGGCGTGCCCCGGATGCTTCGGAGCCGGCGACGAGAGCCGTGGCCGGGACGAGCACCGGAAGAGGCAGCACCATGGCACGCGGAATGCGCACCACCCGTCAGGCCGACCAGCGACAGACGTGGCTGCAGCGCCACACGCTCAGCATCGAAGCCAAGCGGATCATGGAGCATCAGGAGGACCTGCGCAACGAGGTCCGCGGCATGACCCGGCTCATCTGAGCCGCACAGCCGAGAGGCGAGCGGCGGGCCGGCACGCAGCCGGCTCGCCCCTCCTCGTGTCTCGTCCAGCCACGGCTCGCCTCGCAGCGGCGTGCGGCACTCAGCCCTCGTCGCCCTCGCTGCCGCCGGCCGTGCCGGTGTAGAAGCCGAAGGTCGCATCCGCCTGCCGCTGCGCGGCGGCCGCCTCGGTGCCGTTCGCGACCGAGGCCGCGCCCCACGCATCCGCAGCGCCCCGGTAGAACGCCTTGCCCTCGTCGCTCGCGGCCCAGGCCTCGAGCTCGTCGGGCTTCAGGCCGGCGCCCGGCTGGTCTGCCAGGTGCAGCGCGAGCCCCAGCAGGCCGCCGTCCCAGCCCACCCCGGTCGCGCCCGGGCCGAACATCTCGCCCATCTCGGCCGGCACATCCGCGTCGCGCGCGACGTGCTCGAGCTCGAGCCGGGTGCCCTCGCCGGCGGCCGCGAGCCGCACGGTCAGCCACGTCACGCCGCCGCCGAACTCCCACGTCACGCGGTAGCGGGCGGAGTCGCCTGCGGGCGGCTCGCATTCGAGCACCTCGCCGCCGGCATTGCCCTCGAGCTGGTATCGGCCGCCGAGCCGCAGCTCGCCCGACACCGGCATGAACCAGCGCGCGATCCGCTCGGGGTCGGTCACCGCATCCCACACGTCGGCGATCGGCGAGGGGTAGGTCTGCTCGAGCGTCTGCACGCTCGAGGGCTCGCCGTCGATCACCTCGCTGCGCACGCCGCGGCTCACCGCGCCCAGCTGTCCCAGCACATCCACCATCGTCTACTCCTCACTCTCGTTCTCGGCCGCGCCATCGCGACCCTTGCTCTGCTTGCCGTCGTCGGGTGCCTCGGGTGGCCCGGGTGCGTCCGCCGACGCGGTCGCGCGCTTGCGCTTGGCCGCCTCCCGCGCTGCATCTGTCGCCGCCTGCAGCCGGCGCTGCCGGCGGCCGCGGGCGAGCTCGGTATCGAGGGCGGCGAGCTTGGGCATCCAGAACCCGTCGAAGGCGCTCAGCCACTCGCGGGCCTCGCGCGGGCCGGACGGGTCGACGGCGTAGAGCCGCCGCTGCCCCTCTGGCCGCACCGTCGCGAAGCCCTGCTCCCGCAGCACCCGCAGGTGCTGGCTGACGGCGGGCTGGCTGATGCCGAACTCGTCGCCGATCACGGTCGCGATCGCGCCGGCGCTGGCCTCACCGTCGGTGAGCAGCTCGAGGATGCGTCGCCGCACCGGATCGCCGAGGACATCGAGGGCGTGCATGCGCCCATGCTTGCACCGTCGCTTATATAAGTCAAGCGTGAAGCAATCGCAGTCGCAATCGCGCAGGCGCGACACGCCGAAGCAAACCTTTTGAAATAACTCTTGCGAAGCGTGCGCTTTGAAAGTAGTCTTTCAAACGTCGGCACACCAAGACCCGCCGGCCCCGACCGAGGAGGCATCCCATGGGACGCACCAGCCGCATCGCACGCAGCATCGCTGCGGTCGACGCCGCCGTCGAAGAGCGACGCAACCGCACGCGCCTCGAGCGCGACGACTCGCAGCGCTACTACGACCGCGTGCGCGCAGAGCTGAGCATGCAGCGTGGTTTGATCTGAGCATGACCGAGGAGCGGGCGGCGCAGGGCGCCGAGCAGCACACGGGCACCGAAGTCTTCGAGGAGGAGGGTGGCCGCGGGCTGCGCACCGGCGATCCCGCACTGCTGCGGGCGCTCGCGCACCCGCTGCGGGTCGAGATCCTCGCGCTGCTCGACGAGCTGGGCGAGGCCACCGCCACGCAGATCGCCGAGCATGTGGGCGAGAGTCCCTCCAACTGCTCCTTCCACCTGCGCCAGCTCGCCAAAGCCGGCTTCATCGAGCGCGCCGAGGCGAAGGGCACGTCGAAGCCCTGGAAGTCCGCGCACAGCAGCCGCGACCTGCGGCCAGAGCCCGGCAATCCGGAGTCGATGCGCACCTCCGCCGCCATCGCGTCGATGTACGTGCAGCACGAGGCCAACCGCGTGGTCGACTTCCTCGCGCGGCACGGGCTCGGGGACGAGCGCTGGCTGCGCGGCATCACCGTCAACTCCGCGACCATCTATGCAACCCCTGACGAGCTCGCCGCGCTGGCCGAGGCCATTCACCACCTGGTCGACCCGTACGCGGGCCGCAAGGATCCCGCGAAGCGCCCGCCCGGCAGTCGCCGTGCGCACCTGTTCGCCACGCTGAACCCCGACTTCGATCTGCCCGAGACGCCGGCAACGCCGGCGACCGACGCCGAGTAGTCGACGGCCCCACGACGCGCGCCCTCGGCGCGTGCTCCGCGACCGACAGTCGCTGATCCGCGCTGCTCGCTGCCCGCCCCTCGAACACCGAACGCTCGCGCCACCCCGCCACCTCTGCATCAGGACACAGGAGTCCACGCATGACCACCGCATCCGCACGAACCTCGGCCACCAAGGTCAAGCCGCCGTCGCCCCTGCGCCGACCGGCCTACCGCCGCCTGATGGTCGGCTGGTTCGCCACCAACCTCGGCGACAGCGCCCTCTACCTGGTGCTCGCCATCTGGGTGCGCGAGCTGACCGGCTCCGACGCCGCGGGCGCGCTCGTGTTCCTCTTCCTGGGCCTGCCGGCGCTGCTGGCGCCCTGGGCGGGCCAGCTCGCCGACCGCGTGCACCGGCGGCCGCTGCTGATCGTGACCAACCTGGCCACCGCATCCGTGATCCTCACCCTGCTGCTCGTGCAGGGGCCGGGGCAGGTGTGGCTCATCTACGCCGCCACCTTCGGCTACGGCCTCTCGGCCTACGTCACGAGCGCCGCCCAGTCCGGGTTGCTGCGCGACCTGCTGCCCGATGACGAGATCGGCACCGCCAACGGCATCTTCACCTCGATCGACAACGGCATGCGCATCGTCAGCCCGCCGCTGGGGGCCGGCCTGTACGTGCTCGCCGGCCCCTGGTCGGTCGTCGCCGTCAGCGTCGCCGGCTACCTGGTGATGTCGCTGATGCTGCTGACCGTGCGCATCGAGGAGTCGGCGCCCGAGCCGCGCGGCGAGGGCGAGAGCTACTGGCACGAGGTCTCCGCCGGCTTCCGCGAGCTGCTGCGCGACCCGCTGCTGCGGCTGCTGACGATCGCCGCTGCGGCCGGCTTCGGCCTCACCGGCATCCTGAACGCGACGATCTTCCCGCTCATCGAGCACGGGCTGCAGGCCGGCCCCGCCGCGCTCGGTCCCGCCCAGGCCATCCAGGGCGTCGCGGCGCTCGCCGGTGGCCTCCTCTCGGCGATGCTGCTGCGCCGGCTGGGGGAGCGGAAGCTCTTCGCCTGGGGCATGACGCTGGTCGCGATCGGCTCGTTCGCCGCCTGGGCGATCGTGCAGTGGCCGCTGCCGGAGGAGTGGATGCGCTGGGCCGGCATCGCGCTCGTGCAGTGGCCGATCGGCTTCGGCGTGCCGTGGGTCGTCGTCGGCCTGTCGACGCTGCGCATGCGGCTGGTGCCGCGCCGCCTGCAGGGCCGCACCTCGGCGGCGATGAACGTCTCGATCAACGTGCCGCAGATGCTCTTCCTCGCCGCCGCGACCGCCGCCATGGTGTTCATCGACTTCCGCTGGCTGCTGCTGGTGGCCGCGGTCGGCATCGCCGCAGCGGCCGTCGCCGTCTGGGTCGGGCGCGGACTCGACCCGGACACGGCGGATGGGTCGGGTGCCGCATCGACGCACGTCGCGGATGCGTCGGCGCACGACGCGCGTCCGACCAGCGGATGATTCGCGGGCCGGTCGTGCCCGCGAACGACCCGCGCCTGCCATGGTCGGGGCATGGGCACTCGTCGAGCCGCGCCCGCGGCGCTCTTCTCGCTCGCGGCGATCGGGCTGGTCGCGGCCGTCATGACCGGCTGCACACTGCTGAGCCCGGCCTCGCCGACCAGCACGGTCACCGATGCGAGCGGCCGGCAGGTGACGCTCGACTGGGCGGACTATCCGGCCGACGCCTGGCTGGATCCCGCCGAAGTGCTCGCCGCGCCGCGCGCTGAGCAGGCCGCGGCCGAGGGCGACGCGCTGATCGCCGAGCTGCAGTCCGCGATCGACGCCGCCGTGCCAGGCCTCGCGTGGGAGCGCGGGCCCGAGGGCGGTCTCTACCCGAGCGCCGAGAACGGCTACGGCGGCCGCAGCCTGCACCAGACGCTCAACTCGCAGGAGGCATCCACCGCGCCGCCCGAGGACTGGCCGACGCTCGTCGCCGCCATCGAGGCGGCGCTCGCCGAGCACGGCTACGGGCCGGTCGCGTGGGACTACGAGCGCGAGCCCTGGGGTCACGAGACGGTCGCCGAGCGCGACGCCGACGTGCGCGAGGTGCACGGCTCGCTCGACCCCGGCCAGATGTGGCAGTGGATGGGCAACGCCGACAGCGGCAGCATGTGGGTGTCCGTCATCCTGGTCGATCCCGAGCGCGGCGTCGGCGGCCCGGCCGATGCCGAGCCGGTGCTCGCGCTGATGGCCGGCGGCACCGTGATCGCGGCGGCCGACGAGCAGGCATACCGCGACGGCATCGCGCCGTTCGCCGGCCTCGAGCTGCCCGAGGAGTCCCACCCGAGCTGACGGATGCGCGTGGCTCGGCAGACGGATAGCAAGCCCTGACAGCATGAAGGCATGACGAAGCTCAGCGACTTCCAGGCACAGGCACTCACCGGCGGCGAGCTCGATCTCGCCGCGACCGACGGTAAGGTGGTGCTGGTGGTGAACACCGCCACCGAGTGCGGTTTCGCCAGCCAGTTCCCGGCCCTCGAGCAGCTCTGGCAGGAACTCGAGCCGCAGGGGCTCGTGGTGCTCGGCTTCCCGTCGAACCAGTTCGGCGGCCAGGAGCCCGGATCCTCCGAGCAGATCGCCGAGGTGTGCGAGCGCAACTTCGGCGTCAGCTTCCCGCTCGCGGCCAAGATCGACGTCAACGGCCCCGACACGCACCCGATCTACCAGTGGCTGAAGAACGAGAAGAAGGGCATGATCGGCGGCGCCATCAAGTGGAACTTCACGAAGTTCCTGATCGGCCGCGACGGCACCGTGCTCGAGCGCTACGCCTCCGCGAAGGCGCCCGCGGACATCCGCGCGGACATCGAGCGCGCGCTGGCCGAGCCCGGAGTCGCCGCGGCCTGACGGCGCGCGGGCGCTCTGGCGGGTTGAGCGACCCGGATCCGGAGGGAAACCCCCGGGTGTCGTGCGGTCGAGCGCTCTAGCGTGGAGGCCATGACGGTCCCCAACCCGAACCCCTACGCCCAGCAGCCGGGCCAGCCGGTGCAGAACCCCGCGCCCGGCTACGCCGGCGGCCTGCCGCCGCAGCCGTTCGCGCAGGACCCTGCCTTCCAGCCGCAGCGGTACCCGCAGGATCCGGGCATGCAGCAGCAGCCCTACCCGCAGCCCTACGCGCAGCAGCAGCCGTACGTGCCGCCGGTCTACGACGCCGGCCCGCCGCGGCCCCCGCGCCCGAAGCTCACCAAGGCCGCCGCCCACCGCGCCCGGCTCGCCGGCGGCATCGGCGGCGGCATCACCTGGCTCGGGCTCGGCATCACGCAGCTGGCCGCCATCTTCCTGCTGCTGCCGGCGATCGTGGGCGCCGTCGTCTACGGCATCGGCTTCGCCCTCGCGCAGGACGGCACCAGCGCGACCGCAGACGTCTGGGGCCAGACGCTCGCCTGGCTCGGCAGCCCGTGGGGCATCGTCATCGCGATCGGCATCCCGGCCGGCATCGTGATCGCGCTGCTCGGCCTGTGGATCAGCACGCGCATGCTGCGCCACCCGGGGCTGCGCCGCCCCGTCGGCGTCACCTGGGCGGGCTTCGGCATCGCCGTCGCGGCGACCGTGCTGCTGTCGGGCTTCGGCTCGCTGACGCTGCCGTTCTTCGGCGGCCTCCCCTTCGGCGACGGCGCTGACTTCGACCCCGGCGACTTCGGCCCGGGCGGCGTCGACCCCGGCACGATGGATCAGGCGGAGGCGCAGGAGTGGCTGCTCGAGGGCGGTGCGGGCGTGCTCGAGCAGTTCGCCGACCCGGGCGTGCTGCTGGGCGTCCTCGGCCCCTGGATCGCGCTCGGGCAATTGCTGGCGCTCATCGTGCCGATCGCCGTGAGCGTGTTCACCTGGTGGTGGATGGCGCACGCGATGCGGCCGGCGACCACCGACGCCACGGACGCCGAGGCGGCGGACGCGAGCACCGCATCCGCCGCCTGAGGCCACCGCTGCCGCGGTGGAGCGCGCCTACTTCTTCGCGCGCTTCGCGATGTCGCGGGCGATGATCTCCTTCATGATCTCGGTCGTGCCGCCGTAGATCGTCTGCACGCGCGAGTCGCGGAAGGCGCGCGCGATCGGGTACTCCTCCATGAAGCCGTAGCCGCCGTGCAGCTGCAGGCTCTTCGTGATCACCCGCTGCTCGAGCTCGGTCGCCCACCACTTCGCCTTCGAGGCATCCGCGGTCGTCAGGTGACCCTCGTTGAGCGCCAGGATGCTGCGCTCGATGTAGGCGCGCGTGACGTCGAGCTCGGTCTCGAGCTCGGCGAGCGTGAACCGCACCGTCGGCAGGTCGCCGACCAGGCCACCGAAGGCCTTGCGCTGGAAGGCGTAGTCGCGGCCCCAGGTGTAGGCGGCCTCGGCAGACGAGAGCGCGCCGCCGGCGATCGAGAGGCGCTCGCGCGGCAGCCGCTCCATCATGGCGATCAGGCCCATGCCGACCTCTCCGACCCGGTTGGCGTCGGGCACCCGCACATCCTTGAAGAACAGCTCCGCGGTGTCCTGCGAGTGCAGGCCGAGCTTGTCGAGCTTGCGGCCGCGCTCGAAGCCGGCCATGCCGTTCTCGACCAGGAAGAGGGTGAAGCCGCGCGAGCCGGCCTCCGGGTCGGTGCGGGCGAACACGACCACCTTGTCGGCGTGGAAGCCGTTGGTGATGAACGTCTTCGAGCCGTTGAGCACCCATCCGTCGCCCGAGCGCACCGCGTTCGTGCGGATGCCCTGCAGGTCGCTGCCGGCGTCGGGCTCGGTCATGCCGATCGCGCCGATCGAGGTGCCGGCGGCCATCGGCGGCAGCCACGTCGCGAGCTGCTCGGGCGTGCCGAGGTCGATCAGGTACGACAGCACGATGTCGTCGTGCACGCCGAAGGTGGCGTTGACGGAAGCGGCGCCGACCTTCGAGAGCTCCTCGCTGATGATCATGCGGAAGCGGTAGTCGTCGATCTCCATGCCGCCGTACTGCTCGGGGATCGCGAGCCCGACCATCCCGGCCTCGCCCATCTGGCGGTAGAGATCGGGGTCGGTGAGGCCCTCGGCCTCCCACGTCGCCAGGTTCGGCGCGATGTTGCGGGCGGTGAACTCGCGGACGGTCTCGCGGAACGCCTCGTGGTCCTCGTCGTAGAAGGTGGAACGCATCTCGATCTCCTATCGGGCTTGCATGCGGATGGCACCGTCGAGCCGGATGGTCTCGCCGTTGAGCATGGGGTTGGCGACGATCTGCGTCACCAGCAGTGCGAACTCGGATGGGTCGCCGAGCCGGGCGGGGTGCGGCACCTGGGCGCCGAGCGAGTCGCGCGCCTCCTGCGGCAGCGCTGCGAGCATGGGGGTGGCAAACAGCCCGGGCGCGATCGCGTTGACGCGGATCTGGCTGGCGGCGAGCTCGCGGGCGATCGGCAGGGTCATGCCGACGACCGCGGCCTTCGACGCCGAGTAGGCGGCCTGCCCGATCTGGCCGTCGAAGGCGGCGACGGATGCGGTGGAGACGATCACGCCGCGCTCCTCCCCGCCGGGGCCGCCGACGGGCTCGAGCTTCGCCATCCGCTCGGCGGCGAGCCGGATGACGTTGAACGTGCCGACCAGGTTGATGTCGACGACGCGCTGGAAGGTCTCGAGCGCGAAGGGGCCCGAGCGGCCGACGACCTTCGCCGCGTCGGCGACGCCGGCGCAGTTCACGACCAGCCGCAGCGCTCCGCGCGCCCCTGCCGCGTCGAGCGCGGCGGCCACCTGCGCCTCGTCGCGCACGTCGGCGGCCACGAAGGTGACGCCCTCGCGCTCGGCGACGGCGTCGGCCGCGGGGGTGCCGCCGAGATCGATGACGACCACGTGCGCCCCCAGCGCCAGCAGCGCCTCGGTGGTGGCGAGGCCCAGCCCCGATGCTCCACCGGTGACGAGCGCCACCTGTCCGTTCATGTCCATCTGTGCTCCATTGCCTCGTGCCGGTCGTGCCTCGTGCCGGTACTGCCTCGTGCCGGGCGCTGTCGACGCCCGACCGTATCTCGCGCCCCCGTCGCCTCGTCCCGCCCTGTGGATCTCAACGTGTCAGGTGGTCGCTCAGCGCGACTATTCCGTCGAGCAGACACAGGACACGTTGAGATTTCCGCGTGGCTGGCGTGCCGTGCTCCCAGGATGGTAGATATGTGGATGTCCATGCAACTGCGTGGATGACAAGGATTCGCGCAGGTGCGCACAGCGACACGCGACGAAGGGGTCGAGCGCTTGACCATGACCATGCCGAGCCGTACCGAGATGAACCGCAGCGAGGCGGGCCAGAGCGAGGCCGGCGCCAGCCAGCCGAGCCAGGGCCTGAGCCCCACGAGCGCCGAGGAGCGCGCAGCGCTCGTCGAGGCGGTGCGCGACTTCGCCGATGCGCGCCTCGCACCCTTCGCGAACCAGCGCGACGCCGACCACGAGTTCCCCGTCGACACCCTCCGCGAGGCCGGCCAGCTCGGCCTCGGCGCCATCTGCGTGCGCGAGGACGTCGGCGGCTCGGGCCTCAGCCGGCTCGACGCGATCGCCATCTACGAGGAGCTCGCGCGCGGCGACATCGCCGTCGCCACCTACATCTCCATCCACAACATGGTGGTCGGCATGATCGACGCCGAGGGCACCGACGAGCAGCGCCGCCGCTGGCTGCCGCAGCTGACCGACATGGCCGAGCTCGCGAGCTACTGCCTCACCGAGCCCGGCGCCGGCTCCGACGCCGCCGCGGTCGCCACCACTGCCGTGCGCGACGGCGACGACTACGTGCTCAGCGGCACGAAGCAGTTCATCTCCGGCGCCGGCACCTCCGCGGTCTACGTCGTGATGGCCCGCACCGGGCTGACCGATGATGGCGGCGTCGACCCGGCCAAGCGCGGATCGCGCGGCATGACCGCCTTCGTCGTGCCCGCATCCGCCCCCGGCCTCTCCTTCGGCGCCGAGGAGCGGAAGATGGGCTGGCACGCGCAGCCCACCCGCGCGGTCGTGCTCGACGGCGTGCGGGTGCCGGCGAGCGATCGACTCGGCGAGGAGGGCGAGGGCTTCGGCATCGCCATGCGCGGCCTCAACGGCGGGCGCTTGGGCATCGCAGCCGCCTCGATCGGCGGCGCGCAGTTCGCGCTCGAGCGCACCGTCGCGTACGTCAAGGAGCGCGCCACCTTCGGGCAGCCGCTCGCCACCCGCCAGCACGTGCAGTTCGAGCTCGCCGACATGGAGACCGAGCTGCAGGCCGCCCGCGCGCTGCTCGAGCGCGCCGCCGCCAAGCTCGACGCGAAGGCGCCCGACGCCCCCGTCGCCTGCGCGATGGCCAAGCGATTCGCCACCGACGCCGGCTTCCGGGTCGCCGACCAGGCGCTGCAGCTGCACGGCGGCTACGGCTACCTGCACGAGTACGGCATCGAGCGGGTCGTGCGCGACCTGCGTGTGCACCGCATTCTCGAGGGATCGAACGAGATGATGCGCATGATCGTCGGGCGCGCGCTGCTCGGCGAGCGATAGATCTTGAGACGGTACTGACAGGGAGCCATGTCGAACATCACCACCGAGGTCCGCGGCGCGCTGGGCGTCGTCACCCTCGACCGCCCGGAGGCCCTCAACGCGCTCACCCACGCGATGGTGATGGAGATGGCGGATGCGCTGCGCGCGTTCGCCGCGGACGACGCGGTCGAGCGCGTGCTCATCACGGGCGCGGGGGAGCGAGCCCTGTGCGCCGGCGGCGACGTGGTCTCGCTGCACGCCGACGTGCAGTCCACCCGCGGGCAGGGGGCCGCCCGCTTCTGGCGCGACGAGTACACGCTCAACGCGCAGATCGCGCGCTTCCCGAAGCCGGTGGTGGCGCTGCAGCACGGCATCGTGCTGGGCGGCGGCGTCGGCGTCTCCGGCCACGCGAGCCACCGCGTCGTGACCGACTCGACGCGCATCGGTTTCCCCGAGGTGACGATCGGCTTCGTGCCCGACGTCGGCGCCACCTGGCTGCTGACCCGCCGGCGCGGCGAGCTCGGCACGCGCGCCGCCCTCACCGGCGACCACTTCGGCGCCGCCGACGCCATCGCGCTGGGGCTCGCCGACAGCTACGTGCCGGCCGATCGCCTGGCCGAGCTCGTCTCTCTGCTGGAGACGACGCATCCGGATGCCGCGATCGAGCAGCTCGCGGCCCCCGCACCTGCCGGTTCGCTGGTCGCGGCGCGGCCGATGATCGACCAAGCCTTCGCCGGCGACGACCCGCGGGCGATCCTCGAGCGACTGCGCGCGGCCGGCAAGGAGGGCGCGGCGATCGCCGAGACGATCGAGCGCCGCTCGCCGTTCGCCGTCGCCGTGACGCTCGCCGCGCTGCGCCGCGCCCGCGGGCTGCGCTCGCTCGAGGAGGCGCTCGTGCAGGAGTACCGCGTCTCGCGGCACACCGCGCTCGCGGCCGACTTCAGCGAGGGCGTGCGCGCGCAGCTGATCGACAAGGACCGCAGCCCGAAGTGGACGCCGTCCTCGCTCGCGGGCGTCACGCCTGCCATGGTGGAGGCGTGCTTCGCGCCGGTGCCCGGTGGCGACCTCGAGCTGCCGCAGCCGGGCCGACCCGCCGCGGCGCACCGGGTGCAGCCGCAGCCCGACCAGATCTAGCGACCACAGGAGTCCGCATGACCGAGTACGAGACCATCCGCGTCGAGCGCCGGGGCCGCGTCGCCTGGATCACCCTCGACCGCCCCGAGGCGCTCAACGCGCTCAACGCCCAGCTCATGCACGAGCTCGTCGACGCGGCGACCTCGCTGGATGCCGATGACGCGATCGGCGCGATCGTGGTGACCGGCAGCGAGAAGGCCTTCGCCGCCGGCGCCGACATCAAGGAGATGGCGTCGAAGACGACCGCCGAGATGCGCGACGCGAACCACTTCGGGCCCTGGCTCGAGTTCGCGCGCGTCAAGAAGCCGGTGATCGCCGTGGTCTCGGGCTACGCGCTCGGCGGCGGGTTCGAGCTGGCGCTCATGTGCGATGTCATCCTGGCGAGCGACAGCGCGACGTTCGGCTTCCCCGAGATCGGGCTGGGCGTGATCCCGGGCATCGGCGGCACGCAGCGCATCCTGCGCATCGTCGGCTACCCGAAGGCTGCGGAGCTCGTGCTCACCGGCCGCCGCATCGATGCGGCCGAGGCGGAGCGACAAGGCATCGTCTCGCGCGTCGTCCCGGCGGCCGAGCTGCTGACGCAGACCGAGGAGCTGGCGGCCGCGATCGCGAACAAGTCGCTGCCGGCGCTGGTGGCGGCGAAGGCCGCGCTCGACGGCGCGCTGGAGACCGGCCTGGAGGCCGGTCTCGCGCTCGAGGCCGAGCAGTTCACAGCGCTGTTCGACACCGCCGATCAGAAAGAGGGGATGGCGGCCTTCCGTGAGAAGCGCGAGCCCGACTTCACGCACCGGTAGCCCGCTGGTCGAGGAGCGCCCGGGCGCAGCCCGGACGCGTCACGAGACCATGAGCTACAGCGGCTCCGCCACCGGCCGCGGGTCCTCGAAGTCGCCCGAGCGCTTCCGCAGCAGCGCGATGATGCGCACCAGCTCTGCCAGCTCCTCGTCCTCGAGCCCGGTGGCGGTGAACGCCTCGTCGTTGAGCGCGACCGTGGCCCGCTCGACCAGCTCGCGCCCCGCATCCGTGATCGCCAGCACCGTCGCCCGGCCGTCGGTCGGGTGCGGCTCGCGCGTGACCAGCTCGGCGCGCACGAGCCGGTCGACGGTGCTCGTCACGCTCGTCGGGTGCACCTGCAGGCGCCGCACCGCCGACTTCATCGGCATGCGCCCCTCGCGGGTGAACGCCAGCAGCCGCAGCACCTCGAAGCGCGCGAACGACAGCGCGAACGGCCGCAGCACCGACTCGACCCGCGCCTCCAGCAGCTGCTGTGCACGGTTGACGGAGGTCACGAGCGTCATGCCCGGCGCCGCATCCGCCCAGCCGTTCTCGAGCCACTGGCGGCGGGCCTCGGCGATCGGGTCGAGCGTCTCTCGCCTCGCGCTCATGGCATCCTCCTCATACGGAATCACCGTAGCGCCCGCGCTCGTGCCCACCGCTCCGATCACGAAGAAGGGAGCCCGCCGATGAAGATCGTCGTGCTCGTCAAGCCCGTCCCCGACACCTACGGCGACCGGGTGCTCAACCTCGAGACCGGCCTCGCCGATCGCGCCGCGAGCGAGACCGTGCTCGACGAGATCACCGAGCGCGCGCTCGAGGCGGTCATCCGGCACGCCGAGGAGTCGGCGAAGTCCGGCGCCGGCGACGTCGAGGTGATCGCGATGACGATGGCGCCCGCCGAGTCGCAGTCGACGCTGCGCAAGGCGCTCGCCATGGGCGCCGCTTCTGCCGTGCACGTCGCCGACGAGCGGCTCGCCGGCGCCGACCTGGTGCGCACCGCCGAGGTGCTCGCCGCAGCGCTGCGCCGCGCGGGCGCCGACCTGATCGTGGCCGGCAACGGCTCGACCGACGGCAGCGGCGGCGTCATGCCGTCGATGCTCGCCGAGCTGCTCGAGCTGCCCGCGGCGACGCGACTCGAGACGCTCGAGATCACGGCGGATGCGGTGCGCGGCACCCGCGAGACCGATGGCGGCACGATGACGGTCACCGCGGCACTGCCGGCGGTCGTCTCCGTCACCGAGCGCATGCCCGACCCGCGCTTCCCGGCGCTGAAGGGCATCATGGGCGCGAAGAAGAAGCCGCTCGAGGTGCTCACGCTCGACGACCTCGGCGCGGAGCTCGAGGCCCTCGGCGTCGAGCTCGACGAGACCGCATCCGCGCGATCGATCATGGTCGCCGCCACGCAGCGCCCCGCGCGCGAGGCGGGCGAGATCATCACCGACGACGGCACCGCGGGGGAGCGGATCGCCGCCTTCCTCGCCGACCGGCGACTGGCCTGAGGAGCACCGAGATGACCAGCACTGAGATGACCAGCAACGAGCCCATCCTGACCCTGCTGCTCGCCGGGCCGGCCGTCGCCGACGAGGCGCCGGCGCTCGCCGACGGAGCCGCAGAAGCGCTCGGCGCCGCAGCGCGGCTCGGCACGCCCGTCGCGGTGGTGGTCGGCGCCGCCGACGCGCTGCCGCAGCTGGCCGAGGCCGCCGCGTCGCTCGGCGCCGCGCGCGTGCTGACCGCCGCGGTCGACCCCGCACAGCTCGGCGCTCCCGTGGCCGACGCCCTCGCCGCCGCCGTCGCGCAGGAGGCGCCGGCCGCGGTGCTGGTGTCGCACTCGATCGAGGGGTCGGATGCGGCGGGTCGCCTGGCCGCGCGCCTGCGCGCCCCGCTCGCGGTCGACGCCGTCGCGGTGGAGCGCGACGACGAGGGCATCGTCGCGAAGCACTCCGTGTACGGCGGCGGCTTCGAGGTGACCTCGGCGGCGACCTACGGTCCACTCATCGTGACGCTGCGGCTCGGCGCCATCGACCACCGGGCCGAGGCCGCCGCACCGCAGGTGTCCGCGCTGGAGGTCGGCGCCTCCGGCCGGCCCGCCGCGGCGGTGGAGGGCTTCGAGTCCGTGGTGCAGGCATCCGAGCGGCCCGATCTGCGCTCGGCGAAGAAGATCGTCTCGGGTGGTCGCGGGCTCGGCTCGAAGGAGCAGTTCGCGCTCGTCGAGCAGCTCGCCGACACCCTCGGTGCGGCGATCGGCGCCTCGCGCGCCGCAGTCGACGCGGGCTACGTCGATCAGTCGCTGCAGGTCGGCCAGACCGGCACCTCGGTCTCGCCCGACCTCTACATCGCGGTCGGCATCTCCGGCGCGATCCAGCACCGCGCGGGCATGCAGACGGCGAAGACGATCATCGCGATCGACAAGGACGCCAACGCGCCCATCTTCGAGATCGCCGACCTCGGCGTCGTCGGCGACCTGTTCACGATCGTGCCGCAGCTCGTGCAGGCGCTCGAGGCGCGGAAGTAGCAGCGATGACGATCGGTCAGCACCCGGGATCCGTGCGCCGCGGCCTGCCGCGCGCGCCCGGCGGCGAGCCCTGGCCGCCCGCCGATGCCGCAGTGCCTGCCGCCCCTGCGGAAGCTGCCCCGCCGGTCGAGCAGGCCGCGGCCGCGCCGCCGGTCGAGCCGCCACCGGCCGTCCTGCAGGCAGAGCAGGCCGCCGCCACCCCCGCGCCGACGGCCCCGCAGGCTGCGCCCGCGCCCGCGCCGGTCGCCACCCCCGCTGCAACCGGTATCGAATTGCCGTCTGAGGCACCCTCGGAGCGACCAACCGGTACCGGTGTGCCGAGTGCTGCTGCCGGAACCCTCCGCCGCGGCCTCCCGCGCACGGCCGGCGGCGAGCCCTGGCCGCCTGCCGACGCTGCTGCCCCCGCATCGAGCAGCGCCGGCGCTCCGCCTGCCGAGACGGCCCCCGCTCCCACCTCCGCCTCCACCTCCTCCGCCGCAGCGACCCCCGCCGCCAACGCGGGCGCCACCGCAGCCGCCGCGACCACCGCACCAGACGCGCCCGCAGCAGCAGCGGCAGCCGCGCCGCAGGTATACGGCGATTCGCTCACAGCGGCGGCCGATGGGAGCAAATCGCCCTATACCTCTGGTGAGGCGGGGGTAGAGGCGACAATCCCCGCAAGTGGGATCCGCCGCGGACTGCCGCGAGTCGCCGGCGGCGAGCCCTGGCCGACGACCGCACCCGCTGCCGCGCGCGCTGAGATGGCGCAACCGGCGCGACCGGCGGGCGAGAGCGCGCCCGATGCGACGCCTCGCGCGGAGGCGCCGGTGGCCGCTCCCGTCGATGTGGCGCACACCGTGCGGCCCGAGGCCGCAGCCGCGCCCGCTGCGCCATCTGGCCCCACGGCGGAGCCCGCGGCTGCCGCCGAGCCTGCGGCGGCCTCGACGCCCACGCCAGCGCCTGCCGCTGCGCCCGCGCCTGCCCCCGAGCCTGCCGCTGCGCCCGCGCCTGCCCCCGAGCCTGCCGCTGCGCCCGCGCCTGCCCCCGAGCCTGCGGCTGCCAAGGCCTCGCCAGCCAAGCCCGCGCCCGCAGCCAAGCCAGCAGCGGCCGCCAAGCCCGCGGCGGCGCAGCCCGTCCCGCTCCCGACCACGCCCAGGCAGTGGATCGGTGCCGGCGTGCTCGTCGCGCTCGCGATCGTCGGCCTCGCCACGATCGTCGTCGCCATCGCCCGCTGGATCGCCGGCCTCGAGCCGGTCGCCGCGTTCATCGCGCAGTACCCCGGCACGTACGACCTCCCCGAGGGCGCCCCCGTGGGCCTGCCGGTCTGGCTCAACTGGTCGCACTTCTTCAACCTGTTCTTCATCGCGCTGATCATCCGCAGCGGGCTCCAGGTGCGGAGCGAGCGCAAGCCACCCGCGTACTTCACCTCGAAGCGCACCGGCCACAAGGCATCCATCACCGTCTGGCTGCACACGAGCGTCGACATCCTCTGGGTGCTGAACGGGCTGATCTTCGTCATCCTGCTGTTCGCGACCGGCCAGTGGATGCGCATCGTGCCGACCAGCTTCGAGGTCTTCCCGCACGCGATCTCCGCCGCGCTGCAGTACGCGACGCTCGACTGGCCGCTCGAGAACGGCTGGGTCAACTACAACGCTCTGCAGCAGCTCGCCTACTTCGCCACCGTCTTCCTCGCGGCGCCGCTCGCGATCATCACGGGTGTGCGGATGAGCGGCTGGTGGCCCGAGAACGAGCGGCTGAACCGCGCCTACCCGGTCGCGTGGGCGCGCGCGATCCACTTCCCGACGATGCTCTACTTCGTCGCCTTCATCGCCGTGCACGTGCTGCTGGTGCTCACCACCGGAGCGCTCCGCAACCTCAACCACATGTTCGCCGCGAAGTCCGACGACGACTGGATCGGCTTCCTGCTCTTCGTCGGCGCCATGCTCATCACTGCGGCGGCCGTCGTCGCCGCCCGACCCACCCTGCTCTCGCCCATCGCGAGCCGCTTCGGCACCGTCACCGCGCGGTAGCCGCAGCGGCGATGCACGTGCCGCGTGCTGTGGTGTCGAGCGGATGCGCTGCGGCACGGCAGGATGGACGGGTGACTGGCGAGATGGAGACCGAGCACCGCAGGCCGATCTTCGCGCTCATCGCGATCGGGCTGCTCTCGGGCTTCCTGTCTGGCATGTTCGGCATCGGCGGCGGCATCGTGATCGTGCCGCTGCTGGTGATGCTGGCGAAGTTCCCGCGCAAGCTCGCCGCCGGCACCTCGCTCGGAGCGATCGTGCCGGCCGCCCTCGTCGGCGTCGCGAGCTACGCAGCGGTCGGCAACGTCGACTGGCTCGTCGCGCTCATCCTGGTGGTCGGCTCGGTCACGGGCGCGCAGGTCGGCGCGCACCTGCTGCACAAGCTGCCGGTGCTCGCGATCCGATGGGCGTTCATCGCCTTCCTGGTGGTCGTGGCCGTCAGCCTCTTCCTGGTGGTGCCCTCGCGCGATGCCCAGCTGCAGCTCGACGTGCTGCCGATCATCGGCCTCGTCGCGCTGGGCTTCGCGACCGGTGTGCTCTCGGGCATCCTCGGCGTCGGCGGCGGCGTCATCATCGTGCCGATGCTCATCCTGCTGTTCGGGCAGAGCGACCTGGTCGCCAAGGGCACCTCGCTCGCGATGATGATCCCCACCGCGATCTCCGGCACCATCGGCAACCTGCGGCGCAAGAACGTCGACATCCTCGCCTCGCTCGTCGTCGGCCTCTCGGCCTGCGTGACCACCGCGCTCGGCGCGGCCGCGGCCATCGCGCTCGACCCGCGCACCGCATCCATCATCTTCGGCGCCTTCCTGCTGGTGCTGATCGTGCGTCTGGTGTTCGAGGCGATCAAGCAGGGGCACCGGGAATGATGAGCGCAGGCAACCGTGCGCGCTGGCGATCGTCAGCGCAGGCAACCGTGTGCACCGACAGCCGTGAGCGCAGGGGAGCGAGGGCATGACCCGGCACATCGTCGCGCTGGTGATCGGCGCGATCTTCACCGTGATCGGCAGCACCGTGCTGGCGGTCTTCCTGCGCCTGCTCACCGGCGGCGGCCTGGGGGAGATGAGCCCGATGGTGCTCATCCCCGCGGTGTTCGCGCTGATCGGCATCGTGCTGGTCGTGACGGCGATCCGGGGTGTGCTGCGGCACCGGGAGCGGCGGGCGATGCCGCTCGCGATCGTGCGCGCCGAGCCTCCGGCCGCCCGTTCGGGCCGGTGGGACCTCGACGACGTCGCCAGCGGCATCGCCCGGCGGCTGATCGACAGTCCGTGCGCGGTGCACCACGCGGGCGAGCGCGTCGAGATCCGCTGGGCGGGCGAGGTGGCGCAGGAGCGCTGCGAGCTGCGCGACGCCGGCGACGGGACGCTCTCGCACTCGGACGTGATCGAGTCGGCGCTCGAGGTGCTGCGGCTGCACAAGGGCGTGACGTTCCGCGCCGGACCCTCGCGCAGCCGTGCGACGCGGCGGAGCCTCGTGCAGGGCGCGGGCGGTGCGTTCGACACCGTCGACCGGCGAGCGGTGCACGCCGCCATCGACGACACGCTCGCGATCGCCGGCTGGCGCCGCGAGGGCTAGCGGTTCGAGCGGCACAAGGCGTTGTGCAGGGGGACACCTCCTACAGGCGTCCGCTACTCGGAAACTCGTCACGCGAGCGAACCCGCGAGTTCAACCTGAAGAATTGCTTGACATCTGGGTCCCGCTGCTCGTACGGTGTGATTTGTGGTCACAGATCACGAAGCAAAGGAGATTCAATGACGAACACCTTTCGCCCCGCGAACGGTCGCCGCCGTAGAGCGCGCGTTGCCGCGCTTACACTCAGCTTGCCGCTCGCTGGAGTGCTACTTGCGGGATGCGCTTCGACAGGCGTTGCAGGAGAGCCCGGGAGTAACGCCGGGGCAGGCGCCTCTGGTATCCGTCCGGACGTCCAGGCGCTACTCACCGAGGAGCTGCGTGGCGCGCTGGAGGACCAATTGCCCGAGGGGTATGCAAACGGTGAGCCGATGCAGGTGGCTACCGACGCCACGATTGGCATCCCGATCGCGACCTTCGATGAGAACAACGAGCACATCGAAGGCTTGGCGGTTGACATGGCCCAAGCGGTGAGTTGGGTGCTGGGAAGGGACGCAAGCATCTCTCACGCGGTATGGGACACCCTGATCCCTGGTCTGGAGGCAGGCCGATTTGACTACGTGACCACCGTCATGCTCGACACGGAAGTCCGCCAGGAGCAAGTGGACTTCGTCGACTACCTTGCTGACGGTTCGAGCATCCTCGTCCAGACTGAGAGTGACTTCAATGACTTGACCGTTGGCACCATGTGTGGCCTGTCCGTTGGGGTGATGCGCGGATCATATGAGGAGTTCTTGCTCACCGAGCAGAACCCCGCCTGCGATGAGCCGATCGACATCCAGGTTTACGCCGGAATCAACGAGGGCATGCTGGCCGTCCAGAGCGAGCGTGTCGACGCCATGATGGGTGCTGCGAGCCAACTCACCTACGTGGAGACCATGTCCAACGGGGCGCTGCGCTCAGCGGGGGATGTAGTCGAGCCGGGCATCGACGGCATCGCCATCGCTAAGGACAGTCCGCTGGTGCCAGCCATCCAAGCTGCCGTACAAGAGCTCATGGACACCGGTGTCTATATGGAAATCCTCGCGCTCTACGGTATGGAGCAGAACGCCATCGACGCTGCAACGATCAACCTCGGATAGGCGCCATGTCTGTGCAAGCCGAGTCGCCAAGCCGGCAGGAACTCGAGACCGCTAGCGTAGTGCCGCTTCGGCACCCATGGCGGTGGGTGTCGGCTGCGATCATCACATTGCTGGTCGTCATGATCGCGTACACGCTGGTCGCCAACGAGCGGTTCGAATGGCCGACAGTCGCCAGGTACCTCTTCTCGAGGCCGATCATTGACGGCCTGCTCCTGACGATCCAGCTGACGGTGATCGCTACCGTGGCTTCGCTAATCCTGGGCACGATGCTCGCGCTGATGCGCACTTCAGCCAACCCGATACTGCGATTGTCAGCAGCCGCGTACATCTGGATATTCCGTTCGGTCCCGCTGCTGGTGCAGTTGATCCTGTTTTACAACATCTCCGCCTTGTTCCCGACGATTAACATTGGACTGCCATTTGGCATCGGGCCGCAGTTTGCGTTCGGTGAGGTGAATGCGATCATCACCCCGATGGTCGCGGCAATCCTGGCCTTCAGCCTGAATGAGAGCGCCTACACGGCTGAGACGGTCCGTGGCGGTTTGCTCTCCGTGGACAAAGGGCAGATCGAGGCCGGCCGAGCCATGGGCTTCAGCGAAGGCAAGATCGTATGGCTGGTCGTATTGCCGCAGGCCCTCCGAGTATTCATTCCTCCCTTCGGCAACCAGGTCGTAAACCTGCTGAAGATGACTTCGCTCGTCAGCGTCATCGCCCTCGCGGATCTCCTCTACTCTGCGCAGATCATCTACTCGAGGACGTTCGAGACGATTCCGCTGCTCATCGTCGCCTCGATCTGGTACCTCATCCTCGTCTCGGCCATGTCCTACGGGCAGAGCCTGCTCGAAGCGCGATTCGCGCAGCGAGGTAACCGCGTTGGTAAGGCGACGAAGCGAAGCGGGCCGACAACTGACACTTCGCGATTCTTTGCGCTGAAGACCGGAGCAGTTCAAGTGCAAGCCACTAGCGAAAAGGATGAACGATGACCGCACCGCTCGTCGAGATCATGGGCGTCCGCAAGTCGTACGGTGACCTCGACGTGCTCAAGGGAATCGACTTGGAGGTCCAGGAGGGCCAAGTCGTATGCCTGATCGGGCCGTCGGGAGGAGGCAAGAGCACCCTCCTACGATGTGTCAATCACCTTGAGCGTGTCGATCAGGGCGCCATCAAGGTGGCCGGCGAGGTCGTCGGCTACCGGTGGCAAAACAACAGCCTCCACGAGATGCGATCGTCGCAGGTATGTAAGCAGCGCGCCAAGATCGGCATGGTTTTCCAGCAGTTCAATTTGTTCGCGCACAAGACCGTATTGCAGAACGTCACAATGGGGCCGATCAAGTTGCTCGGGTTAAGCAAGGATGAGGCCATCGAGCGCGCCCGGACGCTACTTGATCATGTCGGCCTGCTCGACAAGCAGAGCGCGTACCCGAGTCAGCTCTCCGGCGGGCAGTCCCAACGGGTAGCGATCGCGCGCGCTCTGGCTATGGAGCCGAGACTGATGCTGTTCGATGAGCCGACATCGGCGCTTGACCCCGAGCTCGTCGGTGACGTGCTCTCCGTCATGCGCGATCTCGTCTCGCAAGGGATGACCATGCTCGTTGTGACGCACGAAATGGGCTTCGCGCGAGACGCTGCCGACAGTGTCGCGTTCATGGCTGGTGGTGAGATCGTCGAGCACGGCACACCCGAGCAGGTGCTCGGTAACCCTCAGCGCGAGCGAACCCGATCGTTCCTATCTCGAGTTTCGGCATAGTCGCGTCATGTCTACTGAACCACAGGGCATCGCCTACAACACCATCGAGCAAGCGACGATCGACCTGACCCCAGTTGACGATCAGGTCTACCGCTTGCTGCGAAGCGAGATCATCCAAGGATTGATCCCACAGGACACAGTCCTCCGGCTCCGGGAACTCGCGTCTCGGTTCAATGTCAGCACCACACCCGTGCGAGAGGCGCTGGAACGGTTGAAGACGGATGGGCTTTGCGTGCAGGAGCCGCATCGGGGAACGCGCGTGGTCAGCTTGTCTGGCGCCGACTTCGCCGACATTTATGCCGTTCGCATCGGGCTGGAAGGCTATGCCGTGCGTCTGGGCCTCGCGCGGATGGGACCGGCAGACGTCGCGAAGATTCGGGAGGTCTGGCAGGGGACGCTTGCACTCTGGGACGACGGCGGAGAGCCGACTCTCGACGAGTACCTGCCTTACATGAATCGCATCACAATGACGTGCATTGAATTCGCTGGCGCTCCCAAGTTGCAAGCGCTCGTCCTGGACTATCGCAGGTTTGCCGAACGCTACCTCCGAGTCGCGTTGACTGATCTCGAATTTCTCCGCGACGATGCGCTGCTGCAGGAAGAGATCGTCATCGCATGCGAGGCGAGAGACCCCGAACGAGCGGAGCTCGCGACGAGAAACTTGCTCGTCAAGACCATGGAGGATCTCCGTGGGCGTCTGCTCGATTAACTGCCAAGAATTTCAGTGACCAACAGAGAAGGAGAACCAAGTGCAACTGCTGCTTGACCAGACCACACCCGACAAGACGTTCTTGAACGCACCGCTCGTCCAGGACGTCGCTGAGCTCTCGACCCCGTACGCGTACATCGGGATCCCCTACGGCCCTCCGTATCACGTCACGGACATGACGCTGTGCGCCGGTGGCGCTGACGAAGTCCGGCTGGAGTCGCACCGGCGCCACTACGCCCTGAACTGGGCGCACTACGACTTCGACTTCGACGACGCGCTGTTCCCCGACGGGGTCCCCACCGTTTCGGACTGTGGGCAGGTCGAGAACGACTTCCGAAACCCAGATGCAATCTGGGATGCGGGAATCGAAAAGATCGAGGCCATCGTCAACAATGGCGCCGTTCCGCTCGTGGTCGGCGGCTTCGACTCGATTCCCCCGATAGTCGCGAATGCTCTCAAGGGCGAGAAGATCAACATCCTGCACATCGACTCGCACCTCGACTTCCGCCATGAGCGTTACGGCGTCACGCAGGGATACTCGAGCCCGATCCGGCGGATTCGGGAGCTCCCCTGGATCGGCGACATCGTGCAGGTAGGCCTCCGCGGCGCGGGAAGCGCTCGTCCGCAGGAGGTTCAGGACGCGCGCGACTCCGGCAATGAGCTGTACACAGCATGGCAGGTGCACGACATGGGAGCGCAAGCGATCCTTGAGACGCTCGATCGTCCCGGTCGGTGGTTGATCACGATCGACTGTGACGGCCTCGACACCTCGATTGCTCCGGCCATCGGGGCGCGTGAGCCCGGTGGGCTCACGATGCACGAGGCGCGCACACTCGTCGCGGGTCTGGCAAAGCTCAACAAGGTCGCCGCGCTTGTGTTCACGGAGTATCAGCCCGGGCTGGACATCCAAGGCATCACCGCGCACACGATCGTGCGACTGATGATGAACGTCATCGGCAATCAGCGTCAGCCGGCGCCCGAGATTCCCTTTACGGGGTAGTCGCGGGTCGTCGCCACTGACCAAGGCAGGGCGCCGCAATCCAGTCGGTTGCGGCGCCCTGGCATCTGTTTCACGGTGGATACTAGTCCGCTTTCGCGCGCACCGCGCGGCTCGGCGGGCCTGCTTGAGACAACCCCTCCGAAGCCGCTCGCTCGGCGCGTTGCTAGGCTGCCGTGGCGGATCGGTCAGCGCGCTACTTGACGATGTTCGTCGACTCCGTCTGCGGCGGCAGCGTGAGCGTGCCGGTGCGGCTCATGCGGTCGTCGCGGCGCACCCGCACCCAGTAGATCGCTCCGACGATGAACGCGACGAGGCACGCGATCGAGGCGACCATGATGCCCCAACGGGGACCGAAGGCATCCGCCACCCACCCGACGATCGGTGCGCCGATGGGGGTGCCGCCCATGAAGACCGCGCCGTAGAGCGCCATCACGCGGCCGCGCACCTCGGGCGCCGAGGTGAGCTGCACCATCGAGTTCGCGTTCGTCATGAACAGCTGCGCCGTGAAGCCGGCGAGCGCGAGGCCCGCGCCGAACAGCCAGATGTTGGGCACCCAGGCCGCGAAGGTGCAGGCGATGGTGAACATGGCGATGCCGCCGACCAGGAAGGTCCAGCGCGGGCGCGAGGATCGGGCCGACATCAGCGCGCCGGTGACCGAGCCGATCGCCATCGCGCTCGAGAGCAACCCGAACACGTCGGCATCGGCGTTGAACTCGGTGGCCGTCATGGTGGAGATGTAGATGGGGAAGTTCAGGCCGAAGGTGCCGAGGATGAACGCCATCAGGAAGATGATCAGCAGGTCGTGGCGCTTCCGCACGTACTTGAAGCCCTGCACGATGTCGCCCAGGCCCTTCGCGCCGCGCGGGCTCGGCTGCAGCTCGGCGGCGCGGATGCGCACGAGTGCGACGAGCATGGCGATGAAGGTGACCGCGTTGATGAGGAAGACAGGCCCGGGGGAGACGAGCGCGATCAGCACGCCGGCGACCGCCGGGCCGATCAACCGGGCGCCGTGGAACGAGGCGGAGTTGAGCGCGACGGCGTTGGCGATGTCGTCCTGACCGACGAGCTCGGACACGAATGCCTGCCGGGCGGGCATGTCGAACGCCTGCACGACGCCGAACATGAGCGAGAAGACCTGCACGTGCCACAGCTCGACGATGCCGACGGTGACCGTCACGCCCAGCACGAGCGCGAGCACGCCCATCGCCGATTGCGTGACGAGCAGCACCTTGCGCCGGTCGTACTTGTCGGCGATGAAGCCCGAGATCGGCACGAGCAGCAGCTGCGGGGCGAACTGCAGGGCCATGTTGACGCCGACGGCGGTGGCGTCGTTGTCTGTCAGCACCGTCAGCACCGTCCATGCCAGGGCGGTCGACTGCATCCAGGCGCCGACGTTGGAGATCAGGGCGCCGGTGAACCAGGTGCGGTAGTTGAAGCGCTTCAGGCTGCGGAACATCACCGCTCTGCGAGTCTTTCCAGAATGGGCACGGCGCGCTCGATGATCTCGCGCTCCTCGGGCGAGAGCCGGTCGAGGGCCTCGGAGAGCGCCCGGTTGCGACGCTTGCGCAGGCCGTCGATCATCTCGTCGCCCTTGTCGCTGATGCGCAGCACCATCATGCGGCCGTCGGTGGGGTGCGCGTCGCGCTCGATGTAGCCGAGCGACTCGAGGTGCTGCAGCGTCTTCACCATGCTGGGCGGCTTCACGCCCTCGCAGGCGGCGATGCGCGCGAGCGTGGGCTCCTCGAGCTGCTGGATCGCGCCCAGCGCCGACATGTGGTGGATCGAGAGGTCCTCATCGCCCTGCTCGCGGCGCATCCTGCGGCCCAGGCGCACGAGTGCCACGCGGAGGGAGGCGGCGAGTGCGATGGACGGCATGTCGTTAGTCTATCTCACGATCTGACAGCTCGTGGCTACTGACCGCTTCCTCCGCAGAGCGCGGCGCCGAGCGTCAGCCGTTCGAGACCGGGGACGGGGCGGAGGCGGAGCCCACCGGCGCGACGGGCACCGGCTGCGGCGCGGGCGCGACGTCGGCCTCCGGGGCAGACGAGGGCGTCGGCGGCGCGGTCGCGCTCGGGGTGGCGGTGGGCGACGGGGCGAGGATCTCGCTGCCCGGCTTCTGCGCGTCGAGCCCGAAGGCACCGCCGGGTCCGTTCGCGGTGCCCGCGTCATCGGCCGTGCCGTTGATCTGCGCCCCGGCGATCTCCGCGCCGGAGGCGTCGCGCACTTCCAGCGCGCTGGCGATGCTCATCGCGCCGAGCGAGATGACGCCGACGCTGAGCACGCCGGCCGTGCCGACGAGGATCCACTGGTTGCGCTTCATGCTCCCCAGCATGGCCGAGCCGGGTGAGGCGCGCAGGAAGGCCGGATGAGAGCTCTCTCATCTTCGCCTGCGGTCGGCCCCAGCGGCCGATCGGGCGGCGCGGGCGGGCTCAGTCGCAGTGCACCCCTTCGAGCAGCTCCACCGCGATCGCCAGTTCGGCGGTCGCCATCTCGAGGTCGCCGCGCTCGATCGGCGCGAGCGCGTGCGCGAGCACGTGCACGGCCGTGCGGTGCGCCACGCGCACCCTGCCCGGCCGGTCGGCCGCCAGCCAGCGCCCGACTGCCGCATCGAGCAGCCGCCGGAACCCCGCCGAGCGTTCCTCGTCGGCGCGCGCCAGCACCAGCGAGGCCACCAGGTGCCCGATGAAGGCCGCTTCGTCGTCGGCCGGGTCGCCCAGCCCGCAGGTGTCGATGTCGATCACGCCGGAGATCACGCTCGCGTCGTCCTCCGCCACGAACAGCTGCCCCACGTGCAGGTCGCCGTGCACGGTGCGGCGCACGTCCGGGTCGACGACGAGGGCGGATGCATCCGTCGACTCGATCATGTCGGTGACGGCGCGGAGCGGGCCGGTGAGGGCCGCGATTCCTGACGGTGCCCGACGCCCGGGACGGGCGTCGCCGCCGGCGTCGCGGGAGCGGTCCGCAATGACCGCTCCCTCCAGCTCCAGCGCGCGATCGACCGCGGCGGCGCTGCGGGTGAGGTACCAGTCGCTGCGGTCGGCGAGCGAGGCGCGGGCGTCGCGGCCGGTGTCGACGCCGCCCATGTGCTCACGCAGCGACTCGATCGAGTCGAGCAGCCGCTCGGGGTCGAACTCGTGCAGCCGCGAGGTGAGGGCGACGCCCGCGGCGGTCTCGGTGAGCACGATGCCGAGCTCCGACCAGCCGGTGATGAGCGGCACCGGCACACCGCCGGCGCGCAGCGATTCCTGCAGCTGCACGATCGAGGCGGAGGCGTCGGGGCGCACGATCTTGAGGTACGTCTCCCGCTCGCCCGCACGCATCCGGAACATCGCCCGCTTGCCGGGACGGTAGACGAGCAGCTCGGGTCTGCGGTCGATGCTGATGCCGAGCCGGCCCATCAGGGTCGCGGCGGCGTCGGGGAAGCTCGCGGGCGCGAGCGCCGGCAGCCGCGGGTCGGCCGGGTGCAGCCAGATGCGCGCCTCGGGCCGCTCAGGGTCGCCGAGCACGAAGCCGGTCTCGCTCTCGACCTGCTTGCGGGAGGTGTCGACATACCAGTAGCGGACCGGCGCGTCCTGCTGCGTGCGCGGCGCCTCCTCGAAGCCGGTCAGCGCGCCGGAGCCGAAGGGCTCGCGGCTCAGCACTCGCAGCTCGCCCACCAGGTCGTCGCCGAGCGCGTCGCGCAGCATCTGCTCCTCGGCGCTGCGACTGCCGGCGCTGCGGCTGCCGGCGCTGCCGCTCTCGGTGCCGTCGCTCTCCGTGCCGCCGCCGGTGCCGGGGCTGCCGGCCGCGGCCATCCTCAGGTCTTCCACGAGTCGATCTCATCAGATGCGCCTGCGCTCCGCCTGCAGATGAAGGTTCTCTCACTTTCGGGCGTCGCGGCGGCGTGCAGGGTTGAATGGGTGGCATGCCCGATGCCGTCATCCCGCGCCTGCGCACCTGGACCGTGCGCTCGCGGATCGTGGCGCTGCTGACGGTGCTGACCCTGCTGTCGGTCTTCGCCGCGGGCACGGTCGCCTACTTCGTCGAGCGCTCGCGCGTGATGGAGCAGATCGACATCAACCTGGAGTCGGCGCTCGAGTCAGGCAGCTTCACGGTCTCGAGCGCGACGGCGCCGTGGGCATCGGTGGAGCTGGCGCTGGCCGCTGTCGTGCAGCGGGTGGCGCCGGATGACAACACCGGCACGCTCGGCATCCTCGACGGCCGCGCCGCGCTCGTGCCCGGCGTGCCCGCCGACGTGCAGCTCGAGAAGCTGCCCGGCTTCGTGGACCGCATCGTGGCCGAGACCGCTGGGCATGTGACGGTGATGGGCACCTACGTCAGCGAGGACGGGCGTGCCGTGCGCTACGTCGCGGCACCCGTCTCGCTGGGCGAGGTCGACGAGAGCCAGCCGCCGCAGGCGGTGTTCGTCACCGGCTACGCCGTGCAGCAGGAGCTGGCCGAGATCAACGAGGCCGCGCAGGTGTTCACCATCACGGCGCTCGTCGCCACGGTCGCGACCTTCCTGATCGCGCTGTGGGTCTCCGGCCGGCTGCTGCGGCCGATCCGGCGGATGCGCGAGGTCGCCGAGCGCTCCTCCGCCGCGAACCTCGACGAGCGGGTCCCCACCGGCGATGGGCGCGACGACGTGTCGCAGCTGGCCGTCACCGTCAACCGCATGCTCGACCGGCTGGGCGGGGCGCTCGACAGCCAGCGCGAGCTGCTGCGCGACGTCGGGCACGAGCTGAAGACCCCGATCACGATCGTGCGCGGCCACCTCGAGCTCGTCGACAGCACCGACCCCGCCGACGTCGACGAGACGCGCGAGCTCGCCATCGACGAGCTCGACCGGATGGCGCGGCTGGTCGACGACCTGCGCGCGGCGGCTCGGCTGCGCGACCCGGGGGCCTTCTCCATCCGGCCCACCGACCTCGCCGTGCTCACCGAGCACATCGCCAGCAAGGCGCGCGCCATCGCGGGCGCCGACATCGCCGAGGAGGTCTCGAGCCCGCCGGTGACCGCCGCGCTCGACCCCGACCGCATCACGCAGGCCATGCTGCAGCTGGTCGCCAACGCCCTGCGGCACGCGCAGGGCCCGATCACCATCGGCGCGCGGGCGCGCGGCCGCGACGTCGAGCTGTTCGTGCGCGACCGCGGGCCCGGCGTGCCGGACGAGCTGAAGGCCGTGATCTTCGAGCGCTTCCGCCGCGGCGTCGCCGAGGGCCGCGGCGACGGCGGCTCCGGGCTGGGCCTGTCGATCGTGCAGCTCATCGCCGAGACGCACGGCGGCCGCGCGTGGGTGACGGATGCCTGGGTCAAGCAGGCGGGCGAGGCGCAGCCGAGCCGCGGCTCCGAGTTCATCGTCTCGCTGCCGGGAGCGGTCGCCATCGAGGAGCCTCAGGGACCGGACACCGGCGTGGGCGAGACTGGCCCCACGGGCGCTGCGACGCATCCGCCGGGCCTGCTGGCCCCGCAGGCAGCAGCACCCGCGGGCGACGACCCCGCCGGCAACGACCCCGCCCGAAACGACGAGGAGCAGTCATGGCATCGATCCTGATCGCCGAGGACGAGGCGCGCATCGCCTCGTTCGTCGAGAAGGGGCTGAAGTCCTCTGGCTACTCGACCCGGGTGGCGACCACCGGGCCGGAGGCGCTCGACCTGGCGCTCACCGACGAGTTCGACCTGCTCGTGCTCGACATCGGGCTGCCCGGCATCGACGGCTTCGAGGTGCTCTCGCAGCTGCGCGGCTCCGGCTCGGCGATGCCGGTGATCATCCTCACCGCGCGCGCCGGCGGCGCCGACACTGTGGCGGGGCTCGAGGGCGGCGCCGACGACTACATGGCGAAGCCCTTCCGCTTTGACGAGCTGCTCGCCCGCGTGCGGCTGCGCATGACGGCGCACGCGGCGAGCCCGACCACGGCGCCGGAGCTCGGGCACCAGGGGCTCGAGCTCGACATCCGCACCCGCCGCGCGACGGTCGACGGCCGCGCGGTCGACCTCTCGGGGCGCGAGTTCGCGCTCGCCGAGGAGCTCGTGCGGCACGCCGGGCAGGTGCTCTCGCGCGAGCAGCTGCTCTCGCGCGTGTGGGGCTACGACTTCGACCCGGGTTCGAACGTCGTCGACGTCTACATCCGCTACCTGCGCAACAAGCTCGGCGCCGAGCGCATCGAGACGGTGCGGGGGATGGGCTACCGGCTGGTGTGAGCCGGCCGCGGCTCAGCGCGAGCGGCGGATGCCCTGCAGGTCGAGTGCCTCATCGAGCAGCAGGTTCGCCGCATCGCCGCTGCGGTCGCCGGCGCGGATGGCGTGGCCGACCAGGTGCAGCGACGTGAGCGCCGTCGTGTGCGGCTCCAGCATCCATCGGTCGGCGGCGGTCTCGGCGAGTGTGTGGAGCAGCCGGGCGTCGCTCGCGCGCCCGGCGACCTCGTTGCGCACGGCGCTCGCGGTCGCGTGCCCGATGAACGCGGCGGTGTCGTCGCAGGGGTCGCCGAGCCCGGTGGTGTCGACGTCGATGACGGATGCGACCGCGCCCTCCGCGAAGAAGAGCTGGCCGATGTGCAGGTCACCGTGGATGACGCGGGGAGCGCCCTCGCGGCGGATGTTCGGCTGCACCGCCGCGGCCAGCGCGCGCACCTCGCGCTCGCGCTCGGGCAGCAGCGCGGCCAGCCGGTCGATGTGCCACTCGATCCGGGAACCCACCGACGCCCGGGCGATGCGCCGCGTGCGCACACCGGCCAGTCGCTCGCGCAGGTCGTCGACGGCGTCGAGCAGGTCGGATGCGCTGGAGGAGGCCGCGGCGACGGGGCCGCGCGTGCCGGGTGCGTCGCGCACCACGAGCACGCCGGAGGGCGCCCAGTGCACGACCTTCGGCGCGGGGACGCCGGCGTCGCGGCACGCCTGGTGGATGCGCGCGAGATCCTCGGCCTCGCCGGGCCGCACGACCTTCACGAACATGTGCCGCCCGTGCTGCGTGAGCCGCACCACAGCCCGTCGGCCGGGGCGATAGGAGAGCACGCGCGCGTCGATGGGGCCGGGCGTGCTGCCGCCAGCCAGCGCGATGCGCAGCAGTCGCTCGGGGTCGAGGGCGGTGCGCAGCGCCGGCAGGCGCGGATCGAACGGATGCTTCCAGATGCGCGCGACGGGCTTGCCGTCGCGGTCGCGGATGACGAAGCCGGTCTCCCTGGCGACCGTCTGGCGCGAGGTGTCGACGAACCAGTCGCCCTGCTCGGGACCCTCGTCGACAGCGAAGCGCACGATCCGGCCCTCGCCGAAGGGCTCGCCGGCGATCAGGCGGCCGGGTGCCCCGATGGCCTGCTCCAGGAACCCCGCTTCCAGCATGCCCCCATCGTTCCAGGGATCGGCTGGGACTCGCCCGCAGGTCAGTCGGAAGCGGGCGTGTCGGCCTCGGTGGTGTCGATGCCGGTGGTGTCCGCGCAGCGCTCCAGCAGCCGTGCGCGCAGCGGGCCGAAGACGCGGTCGAGCACGGCGATCGCCTCCGGGTCGAGGTCGCCCAGGAAGAGCTCGTCGACGTGGCGGGCGTGCACCGGGCGCGTCTTGCGCAGTCGCACGCGACCCGCATCGGTGAGCACCGCATCCGTGCCCCGACGGTCGGCCTCGCTGGGCTCACGTGCGACCAGCCCCTCGCGCTCGAGCGCGGTGACGCGGTACGTCAGCCGGCCCGGCGCGAACGCGAGCGCGCGCGCCAGGTCGCCCATGCGCATCCGGTCGCCGTCCGCCTCCGACAGCACCAGCAGCACGTTGAAGTCGCCCAGGTCGAGGTCGGACGAGGCCTTCATGCGGCGCTCGAGCTCGTTCATGAGCAGCTGCGAGCCCTCGATGTAGCCGCGCCAGGCGCGCAGGGCGACCGCGCGGGGGCTCACGCGTGCCCCAGCATCTGCTCGAAGGAGACGAAGGCGTCGCCCTCGGTGTCGAAGGGGTCGGCCTCGCGGCGGCGCGGCATGGCGACCATCAGGTCGGCGAGCTCCTGCCCCTCGCGGGCGATGCGGCGGTCGAGGCCGGAGGCGCTGCCCCAGTCCTCGGCCGCGGCGAACACGCCCGTCGGCGCCACCTGCGCCTTGAGGTAGGCGAACATCGGCCGCATGGCGGTGTCCATCACCATCGAGTGGCGGGCCGTGCCGCCGGTGGCGCCCAGCGCCGTCGGGATCGAGGCGAGCTGCCCCTCCTCGACACAATCGAAGAACGACTTGAACAGCCCCGAGTAGCTCATGTTGAACGTCGGCGTGACGGCGATGATCGCCTCCGCGTCGATGACCTCCTTGATGGCGGCCGCGAGCGCATCGGTGGGGTTGTGGGTGAGCATGTGGCTCGCGATGTCCTGCGCGAGCGGTCGGAGGGTCACATCGACCACATCGGCGTGCTGGCCGTGCGCGGTGAGCGCCGTGAGCGTGGCGTCGCGCAGCCGGTCGGCGAGCAGCTTGGTGCTCGACGGCTCGCCGAGACCGGCGGAGACGACGACGATGCGGGGGTTGGTCATCACTCGCCTGCCTGCCGGGCGATGGCGGCGCCAGTGTCGAGTGCCGCGTCGAGGTCGGTGCGGGCGCCCTCCTGCCAGGCGTTGCCCTGCTCGCCCATCTGGGTGCCCGCCTCACGGGCCGCGGCGACGCGCGCGGCGTGCGTGGGCGCATCCGGAACCCCGTCGGCGCGCACACGGTCGAACTCGCGGCGCAGCACCGGCACGACCTCGGTGCCGAGGATCTCGATCTGCTCGAGCACCTCCTCGAGCGGCAGACCGGCGTGGTCGACGAGGAACAGCTGCCGCTGGTAGTCGCCGGCGTAGTCGCGGAAGGACAGCGTGCGCTCGATGACCTGCTCGGGCGTGCCGACGGTGAGCGGCGTCATCTCGGTGAAGTCCTCGAGGCTCGGGCCGTGGCCGTAGACGGGCGCGACGTCGAAGAATGGACGGAAGCGCTCCTTGGCCTCGCGCTCGGTCGACTTCATGAAGACCTGGCCGCCGAGGCCGACGATCGCCTGCTCGGGCTCGCCGTGGCCGTAGTGCGCGAAGCGCGAGCGGTACAGCCGCACCATGCGCTCGGTGTGCTCCTTGTTCCAGAAGATGTTGTTGTGGAAGAAGCCGTCGCCGTAGTACGCGGCCTGCTCGGCGATCTGCGGCGAGCGGATCGAGCCGTGCCAGACGAACGGCGCGACGCCGTCGAGCGGCGCGGGGGTCGAGGTGAAGCCCGTCAGCGGCGTGCGGTGCTTGCCCTGCCAGTTGACGACCGGCTCGTGCCACAGCTTGTGCAGCAGCGCGTAGTTCTCGATCGCGAGCTCGATGCCGTCGCGGATGTCCTTGCCGAACCACGGGTAGACGGGGCCGGTGTTGCCGCGCCCGAGCGTGAGGTCGGCGCGGCCGTCGCTCAGGTGCTGCAGCATCGCGAAGTCCTCGGCGATCTTCACCGGGTCGTTGGTGGTGATGAGCGTCGTCGCGGTCGAGAGGATGAGCCGCTCGGTCTGCGCCGCGATGTAGCCGAGGGTGGTCGTCGGGCTCGACGAGAAGAACGGCGGGTTGTGGTGCTCGCCGGTGGCGAAGACATCGAGGCCGACCTCCTCGGCCTTCTTGGCCATCGCGATCCAGCCCTTGATGCGCTCGTGCTCGCTGGGGGTCTTGCCGGTCGTCGGGTCCTGGGTGATGTCGCTCACCGAGAAGATGCCGAACTGCATGCTGCTCATGGGTGGTCCTTCCGTCGCGGAGGCAAGTCTTTCAAAGTTGAACAATATGTGCAACGGGTGATGTGGGCACCCTATTCCCGGCGTCCACAACGTGCCAGGTGATGCTTCGGCGCATGGCGTGCAGCGAGTGCGCACCTGGCACGTTGAGATGGGGGGGGCGCGTAGCGTTCGGGTATGACGACGGATGCGGTGCGCGGCTTCGACGCAGACGTCGCGGTGGTCGGGCTGGGCGCGATCGGCTCGAGCGCGGCCTGGCGCCTTGCCGCCCGCGGACTCGACGTCATCGGCATCGACCAGCACGAGCCCGGCCACGTCTGGGGCGGCTCGCGCGGGCGCACGCGACTCTTCCGCGTCGCGTGCCTCGAGCATCCCGGACTGGTGCCGATCGCTCGCCGGGCGAGGGAGCTGTGGCGCGAGCTCGAGGCCGCCGCCGGGCAGGAGCTGCTGCTGGAGACCGGCGGCATCATGATCGGCCAGCCGGGCTCCCGCATCATCGACGGCACGCTCGCGGCCGCCCGCGTGCACGCGCTGCCGGTCGAGCGGCTCGACGCCGACGAGCTGGCCCGCCGGCTGCCGGGCCATGCGCGCCTCGACCCGGGCGATGTGGGGCTGTGGGATCCGGAGGCCGGCGTGCTGCGCCCCGAGGCCGCCATCGTCGCGGCGGTCGATGCCGCCCGGGCGGCGGGCGCGCGCATCCGCACCGGGGAGCGCGTGCTCGCGATCGAGCCCGACGCCGACGGCGTGACCGTCCGTCTCGCGGGCGGCGAGCCGAGCAATGCGGCCAGCGAGACGGCAGCGGCTGGCGGCACCGCGAGTCGTGAGCTGCGGGTGCGCCGCGTGGTGCTGGCAGCCGGCCCCTGGCTGCCGCAGCTCGTGCCCGCCCTGCCGATCACGCCGCACCGGGTGGTGATGACGTGGTTCGGGGCTCGCGAGGGCCACGAGGCCTCGGCCGATCGGCTGCACGTGTTCATCCGCAGCGTGCCGGGCCTGCCGCCGGGCGAGGAGCACTGGATCTGGGGCCACGGCGCGCTCGCCGGCGACCTCGCGAAGGTCGGGCCCGAGTTCGACGGACCCTTCGAGGCCGACGACCCGGATGCGATCGACCGCGACATCCACGCCGGCGAGACCGACGGCATCCAGGCGCTCGTCGCGGCCGCCCTGCCCGACCTCGACCCCGAGCCGGCAGAGGCGACCACCTGCATCATGGCCCACACGCCCGACGGCCAGTTCGTGCTCGGCCGCCCGGGTGCATCCAGCGGCCTGCGCGCATCCGGCGACCGTGGCGCACCCGGCGACCGTGGCGCATCCGGCGACCGGGACGCATCCGGCGACCGGGACGCGTCCGACCGCGTCGTCGTCGCCGGCGGCTGCTCCGGCCACTCGTTCAAGCACGCCTCAGCGCTCGGCGAGCTCGCGGCGCAGCTGACCGTCGGCGAGGCGCCCTTCACCGACATCGGCTTCCTCGACCCGGCCCGCTTCGCCTGAGCAGTCCCGATCTCAACGTGTCAGGTGCTCGTTCGACGCAGGGAGTGCGGCGTGTGCGCACCTGACACGTTGAGATTGGCTCAGACGCTGGTCGCCGGGTCGATCGAGGGGCCCTCGAGCGTGGCGGTCGCGGTGTCGGCCGGGGCGTGCTGCGCGCGGCTGAGCAGCACGAAGGGGATCGCCGCTGCCGAGATGATGCCGCTGAGCACGAGCGAGAAGCCGTAGCCGCCGATGTCGGCAGAGCGGCCCAGGATCGGCTGCGCGATGGCGCTGCCGCCCGAGCCCATCAGCGAGTCGAACGAGAGCACCGTCGCGCGCTGCTTCGAGGGGATCATGTCGTTCAGGTAGGCGCGGTGCACCGGGTCGTCGATCGACGTCATCACGCCCCAGACGGCGACCAGCGCGATCGCCACCCAGAAGTTCTGGGCCAGGCCGATGCCCAGCAGCACCACGACGCTCGTCACCGCCGAGAGTAGCAGCGTCGAGGTGCGCTTGCGGAACCAGCGCCGCACGACCGGCGCCAGGAAGCCGCCCGCCATGGCCGAGCCCGACAGCAGCGCAGCGGCGAGGCCGGCGATCGAGTACGCCTCGGGGTCGCCCCAGAGCTCCAGCAGGTACGGCTGCAGCGCGTAGAAGGCGTAGAAGCCGACGCCCGCCGTGAACGGGCTCGCGAGCATCAGCCAGCGCACCGGCGGGTTGCCGAGCCCGTACTTGAGCGAGGCGCGCAGCACCGTGCGGGTGGCCTTGATCGGCCCCTCGCTGCGGTCGGGCGTGAAGCCGAGGTCGCGCATCAGCAGGCCGGCGATCACCACCATCAGCACGAGCACCCCGGCCCGCATCAGGAACGGCACCCCCAGGTCGGTCAGCTGCGCCACCACGCCGCCGAGCACCGAGCCGACGAGCATTGCGCCGCCCGAGACCGCGACCGAGCGGCCGAAGATCTTCTCGAGCGACCCCTCGTAGCCGGTCGCCTGCAGCGCGTCGACGAGCCACGCATCCACCGCCCCGGTGAAGAAGGTGAAGCCCAGCCCCAGCAGCATCGACGCGAGCGCCCAGCCCCAGAAAGGCGCCTCCCACAGCCACATCAGCCAGTACAGGCCGGTGGTGACCGCGAGCGTCGCCGAGCCCAGCACGTATGACCAGCGCCGCCCCATCGTGTCGGCGACGACGCCCGTCGGGATCTCGAAGATCAGCACACCGATCGTGTAGAACGCGTTGGCGGTGAACGCCTCGAGGTTCGTCAGCCCGGCATCGAGCAGGAACAGCGTGTTGATGCCCCAGATGAAGGAGGCCGCGAGCGTGTTGCCGAGCACCAGCACGTAGTAGGTGCCCTGCACGCGGCTGGCGGTCGGCATGTGCCCACAGTGGCACGCGGATGCCCGTGGCGACAGAGGCCGCACGGCCGGGTCCGCGCGCCCCGGCCGCGCGGGCCGGCTCAGAAGAGCTGGCGCCAGTTGGTCCGGGCCAGATCGAGCAGCTCGTCGCCGCGGCCTGACAGTACCGTGCGGATGGCGTAGAGCGCGAAGCCCTTCGCCTGCTCGAAGGCGATCGACGGCGGGATGGTCAGCTCCTGCGAGTCGCACACCACGTCGACGAGCACCGGTCCGTCGTGCGCGAAGGCCTCGGTGAGCGCCGCGTCGACGCCCGCGGAGTCCTCCACCCTGATGCCCTTGATGCCCATCGCCTCCGCGACGCCGGCGAGGCTCGGGTTCTCGAGCTCGGTCGCGAAGGGCACGAGCCCCGCCGCCTTCATCTCCAGGTCGACGAAGTTCAGCGAGGAGTTGTTGAACACCACGATCTTCGCCGGCAGCCGGTTCTGCGTCAGCGCCAGCAGGTCGCCCAGCAGCATCGTCACGCCGCCGTCGCCCGAGAGCGTGACGGTCTGCCTGGTGCGATCCTGCGCCAGCACGCCGATCGCCTGTGGCACCGCGTTCGCCATCGATCCGTGGTTGAACGAGCCGAGCATCCGTCGTCTGCCGTTCATGGTGAGGTACCGGGATGCGTAGACCACGGGCGAGCCGACGTCCGGGATGAAGACGGCGTCGTCCGCGGCCAGCTCGCTGATGCGCCGGGCGAGGTGCTGCGGGTGCACCGGCTGCCCCTTGCGCGCCGGCGACGCCAGGTCGTCGAGCTTCTCGCGGGTCTTCGCGTAGTGCTTCTGCGCGTCCTTCAGGTGCCGGTCGTCCTTCTGCTCCAGGTGCGGCAGCAGCGCCTGCAGCGTCTCGCCCACACCGCCGACCAGGGCGACGTCGACCGGATGCCGCCTGCCGATCTGCGCGCCGCGGATGTCGACCTGCACGTACTGCGCGTCGGGGTAGAACTGCGGGTAGGGGAAGTCCGTGCCCAGCAGCAGCACCGCATCCGCGTCGCTCATCGCCCGGAAGCCGCTCGCGAAGCCCAGCAGCCCCGTCATGCCGACGTCGTACGGGTTGTCGTGCTCGAGGTGCTCCTTGCCGCGCATCGCGTGCACGATGGGCGCGCCGAGCCGTTCGGCGACCGCCAGCACCTCGGCGTGCGCGCCCGCGGTCCCCGCACCGCCGAGGATCGTCACCGTGCGCGCGTGGTTCAGCACGTCGGCGGCCTCGAGCAGGTGCATCGGCAGCGGCACCGTGGTCGAGTGCGAGCGGCGGATGATGCGGCGCCGGTCGTCGGCGATCTCGGCCATCGCCACATCGCCCGGGATCACCAGCACCGCGACCCCGCGCTGCTCGATCGCGGCCCGCATCGCGATCTCGAGCAGCCGCGGCATCTGCTTCGGGTCGGCGACGTACTCGACGTAGACGGAGCACTCGCGGAAGAGCTCCTGCGGGTGCGTCTCCTGGAAGTAGTTCGTGCCGATCTCGACGGTCGGGATGTGCGCGGCGATCGCCAGCACCGGCACACGGCTGCGGTTGGCGTCGTAGAGGCCGTTGATCAGGTGCAGGTTGCCGGGCCCGCAGCTGCCGGCGCACACCGCGAGCTCGCCGGTCATCTCGGCCTCGGCGCCGGCGGCGAAGGCGGCGGTCTCCTCGTGCCGCACGTGCACCCACTCCATGCGGTCCTCGACGCGGATCGCCTCCGTGAAGGCGTTCAGCGAGTCGCCGGGCAGCCCGTACACGCGCTGCACGCCGTTGGCCACGAGCGTCTGGACGATGTTCTCGGCAACCGTTCCCATGCCGCCACCATGGCACGCGCACCTGATGCGCGACAGGCCCTTCAGTTGAGGTTCTGCGTCCGAGTTGCGGCTGCGGAGGACGCAGAACCTCAACCGACGCTGTGCAGGGCCGGCTGGCGGATGCGGTGGGCTCAGTTCGCCGGATCGGTTGCGGGGGGCGCGTGATCCGCCCGCACCTCGCGGTCGCCCCCGCGCAGCCGCTCGAGCCCCGCCATCAGGTGGTAGATCACGAGCGTCGCGACCGTGCCGAGCACGATGCCCTCGAACAGCAGCGTGCCGGCCGACAGCGTGAAGTTCGCGATCGCCACGATCAGGCCGACGCCGGCGGCGAACTGGTTGCGCGGCTTCGAGAAGTCGACCTGGTTCTCGATCCAGATGCGCACGCCGATGATGCCGATGAGCCCGTAGAGCGCGGTGGTGACGCCGCCGAGCACGCCGGCGGGCACGGCGAAGATGATCGCGCCGATCTTCGGGCTCAGGCCCAGCAGGATCGCCGTGAACGCGGCCACCCAGTAGGCGGCGGTCGAGAAGACGCGCGTGGCGCTCATCACGCCGATGTTCTCGCCGTAGGTGGTGGTGGCCGAGCCGCCGAAGAGGCCTGCGACCGTGGTGGCGATGCCGTCAGAGAAGAGCGTGCGGCCGGCGAGCGGGTCGAGGTCGCGGTGCAGCAGCGTGCCGACGCCCTTCACGTGACCGAGGTTCTCGGCGATGAGCGGCAGCACGACGGGCACGAACATCAGCAGCGCCGGCAGCAGCGCCGGGTCGAGCGCGGGCATCGTGAACTCGGGCAGGCCGATCCATGCGGCGTCGGCGACCGGCTGCCAGTCGATCGTGCCCGTCGCAGCGGCGACCGCGTAGCCGACGACGACGCCGACGAGGATGGCGAGGCGGCCGATGAGTCCGCGGAAGAGGACGGCGGTGAGGATGACGGCGCCGAGCGTGATGACCGACAGCAGCGGGTCCTTCGCGAAGTTGTCGCGTGCCGCAGGTGCCAGGTTGAAGCCGATGAGCGCCACGATCGTGCCGGAGACGACCGGCGGCATGACGGCGCCCAGCCAGCGGGTGCCCGAGAAGTGCACGATGACGCCGACGATCGCCAGCAGCAGGCCGACCAGCACGATGCCCGCGAGTGCGAAGCCGTGCCCGCCCATCGCGGTCGCGGCGCCGACCGGCGCGATGAACGCGAAGGACGAGCCGAGATAGCTGGGCAGCTGGTTCTTGGTGATCAGCAGGAACAGCATCGTGCCGATCCCTGAGAACAGCAGCGTCGTCGAGGGCGGGAAGCCGGTGATGATGGGCACCAGGAAGGTGGCGCCGAACATGGCGACCACGTGCTGCATGCCGAGGCCGATCGTGCGCCCCCAGCTGAGGCGCTCCTCGGGGTAGACGATGTCGGTCGCGGACAGGGTCGCGTCGTCGCGCGTGCGCCAGGTGAACATGGGGCCTCTCGATGCGGTGCGGGGGCGGGGCGGCAGGCCGCCGCGCGAGGTGCGCCGAGGTGCTGTCCGGCGGCGGCAGCGGCAGGCCGTCCTTCGGAGCGTAGCCGTGCGCGGCCCGCCTGTGGTTCCATCGCAGGCGATGGATGAGCGCTCGAGACTCCTTGCCGCTTACGACGAGCAGCTGCGCGGGCGGCCCGATGCGCCCAGCGCGCTCGCGATCGACCGGCCGACGAGGCGAGCATCGAGGCGTTGGTGACGGATGCGCTGGCGCACTGCCGTGCCGACCCGCAGGTCTCACACGTGGACTGGAAGACCCGCGGGCACGACCGCGCGCCGGGCCTGCACGAGGCGCTGCTCGCGCACGGCTTCGAGCCCGATGAGCCCGAGTCGATCATGATCGGCACGGCCGCGAGCCTCGCCGTGGATGTGCCGCTGCTCGCCGGCGTGACGCTGCGCACGGTGCGGGAGGAGGCCGATGTGTTGGCCTTCAGCGCGCTGCAGGGCGAGGTGTTCGACATCCCCGTCGAGCCGATGGCGCGCGCCCTCTCCGCCCGGCTCGCGGTCGACCCGCTGATGGAGCTGTGGGCGGCGGAGGCAGACGGCCGGATGGTGTGCGGCGGCAGGCTCGAGCCCGTCGCGGGCACTGACTTCGCCGGCCTCTGGGGCGGTGCGACGCTCGCGGCATGGCGCGGCCGCGGCATCTACCGGGCGCTCACCGCCGAGCGCGCCCGCTCCGCGCTGCGCAGCGGTTTCACGCTCATGAACAGCGACTCCTCGGACGACTCGCGGCCGATCCTCGAGCGCAGCGGCTTCCTGCAGGTCTCCACCACCACGCCGTACCGGCTCGACCTGCGCGGCCGAGCCGACGCATCCGCCTAATACGCCTGCGAGCGCTGCTCGGTGAGCACGTGCAGCAGCACGAAGCGCTCGCCCGCGCGCCAGCGGGCCAGCGCCTGCTCGACCGCGGCGGGCACCTCGGCGTCGGTCTCGACCCGGAAGCCGAAGCCGCCGTACGCGTTCGCGAGCATCGCGAAGTCGGGGTTCTCGAGCTGCGTGCCGGAGACGCGGCCGGGGTGGCGGCGCTCCTGGTGGGTGCGGATGGTGCCGTACTCCTGGTTGTCGACCACGATCACCAGCGGGGTCGCGCCGAGCTGCTTCGCGGTCGCGAGCTCCTGGCCGTTCATGAGGAACTCGCCGTCGCCGGCGATTGAGACGACCTGCCGCTCGGGGAAGTGCAGCGAGGCGGCGACCGCCGAGGGGATCGAATAGCCCATCGAGCCGTTGCCGCAGCTGATCATCGAGGGGTAGCTGCGGGTGGGGAAGTAGCGGTGCGCCCAGTTGGTGTGCTCGCCGGCGCCGAAGGTGACGAGCGCGTCGTGCTCGAGCTGTGGCACCAGGTGCGCCATCACGGTGTCCATGGATGCGGGGCCCGGCTTCGGCGTGCGCGCGGGCAGGGCGCTGAAGGCGCGCTGCTGCTCGCGCAGGCGCGCCGTCCAGTCGGCCCGCGCGGCATCGGGGGCGAGCTCGATGCGCGCGAGGTCGCGGGCGAACGCGCCGGGCCGGGCGAGGATGTGGTGGCTGACGGCGCCCGAGCGGCCGCGCAGGGTGGGGTCGATCGAGACCAGGAAGTTGCGGCGCTCCCAGCCCTGCCGCACCAGGAAGCCGTTGGTGACGACGTCGCCGGGCAGCGTGCCGACGAAGACCAGCAGGTCGCACTCCTCGAGCACGTCGAGCGTGGGTTTCGGGCGGCCGTAGCCGATCGGGCCCGCGTAGCTGGGCGAGTCGAAGGGCACGATGCCTTCGGTGCGCCACTCGGCGACTGCCGGCAGGCGGTGCTGCTCGAGCCAGCCGGTCAGGCGCGCGGAGGCCTCGGCGTCCCAGTCGCTGCCGCCGGTGACGAACAGCGGCTTCTCGGCGGTCTCGAGCGCGTCGCGCAGCGCCTCGAGGTCGCCGGCGGTCATGCCGCCCTCGGCGACCGGCAGCGCGGGCTGGGGGTGGCGCTGGATCGTCTCGCGGATGACGTCCTCGGGCAGGCCGATCACGACCGGCCCGGGGCGGCCCGCCTGCGCGAGGAAGAGCGCGTCGGCGACCACCTCCTGCGCGCGCTCGGCGACGTCGAGGATGACGACGCTCTTGGCGCCGGCCGCGAACCAGCCATCGACGTCGAACTCCTGGAACGCCTCCTTGTGGCGGTGCGCGAGCGGGATCAGGCCGATGAAGAGCACCATCGGCGTCGAGTCCTGCCACGCGGTGTGCACGCCGACGAGCGCGTTGGCGGCGCCGGGCCCGCGCGTCACCATCGCGATGCCCGGCAGCTGCCCGAGCTTGCCCTCGGCCTCCGCCATGTACGCCGCGCCGCCCTCGTGCCGGCAGATGACCGTCTCGATCGACGAGTCGTGCAGCCCGTCGAGCACCTCGAGGTAGCTCTCGCCCGGCACCACGAAGGTGCGGCGGATGCCGTGCTCCTCAAGCACGCGGACGATCTCGTGCCCCGCCGTAGCAGTGGTGGGGGCAGCGGTGGCGGGTGCGGCGTCAGGGGCGGGCGCAGAGATGAGCTGTGTCAAGACGACTCCAAGTTTCGACAGCGCGGAAGGAGAGGGGCGATGCCCCGGATGCCTCGCGTCGTTGCGGGCGGGGCGGTGCGGTTCCGTGCGTCCAGGGTTCGCGGACGTTCGCGGGGGAGACGGTGGTGCCGTGCTGCTCTCGAGCGTAGGCAGCCGCGAACCGCGGGCCATGACGCAGTGGTGCGAAAGATCGCCCACTCTTGTCCCGGGTGCAAGCACCCGCGGTTCCTGCTGCCCCGTGACGGCGTGGGCGCCGCCGGGTACCGTCGACGCGTGAGCGAGCACATCAGCGTCCGCGGGGCGCGCGAGAACAACCTGCAGTCCGTCGACCTCGACATCCCGAAGCGGCAGCTGAGCGTCTTCACGGGGGTGTCCGGCTCCGGCAAGTCGAGCCTGGTCTTCGGCACCATCGCCGCCGAGTCGCGCCGGCTCATCGACGAGACCTACGAGGCCTTCGTGCAGGGCTTCATGCCGCCCGCCCCGCAGCCGGAGGCCGACGGCCTCGAGGGGCTGACGGCCGCCATCCTCGTCGGGCAGGACCCGATGGGGGCCAGCAACCGCTCCACGGTCGGCACGGCGACGGATGCGTACACGATGCTCCGCGTGCTGTGGTCGCGGGTGGGCACGCCGCAGCTGGGCTCCTCGGCCTACTTCTCGTTCAACGACCCGGCGGGCTTCTGCCCTGCCTGCGAGGGCATCGGGCAGGTGTCCACGATCGACGTGGACGCCATCGTCGACCGCTCGAGGAGCCTGAACGACGGCGCGATCGGCTTCCCCGGCTACACGCACGGCACCTGGTACTGGAAGCAGTACGCCGAGTCGGGCCTGCTCGACCCCGACAAGCGCATCGCCGACTACAGCGAGGACGAGCTGCACACCTTCCTCCACGGTGAGGAGCGCAAGGTCGCCTTCGCCGGCTTCAACCTGACCTACGAGGGCCTCATCCCCAAGCTGCGCAAGTCGGTGTTCGCGAAGGAGCGCGACACGATGAAGCCCACGCTGCGGGCCGCGGTCGAGGCGGCGGCCTCGTTCGGCCCGTGCGAGGAGTGCGGCGGCACGCGCCTGAACGCGCGCGCTCGCGAGGTGCGCGTGCAGGGCAGGACGATCGCCGAGGCGACCGCGATGCAGCTCACTGAGCTCGCGCCCTTCATCGCCTCGATCCCGACCGAGGCCGGCGGCGCCGGCACCGCCCCGCTGCGCGCCAAGCTGGTCGACCTGCTCGAGACCTTCGACGCCATCGGACTCGGCTATCTCTCGCTCGACAGGCCGGCCGGCTCGCTCTCCGGCGGCGAGTCGCAGCGCACCAAGATGGTGCGCCACATGGGCTCGGCGCTGACCGACATCACCTACGTGTTCGACGAGCCCACCGCCGGCCTGCACGCGCATGACGTCGAGCGCATGAACGGCCTGCTGCAACGGCTGCGCGACAAGGGCAACACGGTGCTGGTGGTCGAGCACAAGCCCGAGGTGATGGCGATCGCCGACCGCATCGTCGACATGGGGCCGGGCGCCGGCACGCACGGGGGCACCGTGGTCTTCCAGGGCACCTTCGCCGAGCTGCGCGGCTCCGGCACCCGCACCGGCGAGCACCTCGAGCACCGGCAGCAGATCAAGCAGTCGGTGCGCGAGGCCACCGGGCGCCTCGAGATCCGCGACGCGCGCTCCCACAACCTGACGGGGGTGGATGTGGATGTTCCCACGGGCGTGCTCGTAGCCGTCACCGGGGTGGCTGGCTCCGGCAAGTCGTCGCTCATCCACGGCTCGCTGCCGCGGGACGGCGTCACCTTCGTCGACCAGAGCGCGATCAAGGGCTCGCGGCGGTCGAATCCGGCGACCTACACCGGCATCCTCGAGCCCATCCGCAAGGCCTTCGCGAAGGCCAACGGCGTGAAGCCGGCGCTGTTCAGCGCCAACTCCGAGGGCGCCTGCCCGGAGTGCAAGGGGCTGGGCGTGATCTACTTCGACCTCTCCTTCATGGCGAGCGTCGCGACCGAGTGCGAGCTCTGCGGCGGGCGGCGCTTCACCGCAGAGGTGCTCGAGTACGAGCTGCGGGGCGCCTCCATCGCCGACGTGCTCGAGATGTCGGTCGAGCAGGCGCAGGCCTTCCTCACCGAGAAGGCGGTGCAGCCGATGCTCACGCGCCTGCTCGACGTCGGGCTCGGCTACGTGCGCCTGGGACAGACGCTCTCGACCCTCTCCGGCGGCGAGCGGCAGCGGCTGAAGCTGGCGATCGAGCTCGGCAGCGACTCGGCGACCATCGTGCTCGACGAGCCCAGCACGGGCCTGCACATGGCCGACGTCGACAACCTGATCGGGCTGCTCGAGCGCATCGTCGATGCGGGCCGCACGGTGATCGTCATCGAGCACAACCTCGACGTGGTCTCGCGCGCCGACTGGATCATCGACCTCGGTCCCGGCGCCGGCGCGCAGGGCGGCAGGATCGTCTACGAGGGCACGCCGGCGGCGCTCGCGGCAGAGCCCGGCGACTCCCTCACCGGCCGGCACCTGGCGAAGCGGCTCGCCCCCGCCTGACCGCCGGCCGCCCGATCGCGGCCCCGGCGCTCGCGGCTCCGCGGGGCGCCGGCAGCGGCCGCGCCGGCTGCGCGCGCTCAGGCGGCCGACGTGAGCTCGCGCACCGCGGCGACCACCGCGTCGGGGCGCTCGATCGCCAGGTAGTGCGCGGCGCCCTCCACGGGCCGCACCTGCAGGTCGTCGGCGGTTCCCCGCCATGGACCGAGGGCGTCGATGCGCAGCACGGGGTCGTCGAGCCCGACAAGGATCCTGGTGGGCACGGAGAGATGCCGGCCGTCGTAGGCGCCCTTCGGGAGCGCAGCCATGCCCGGCAGGATCAGCTGTCGATAGATCGCCGAGAGGCCGGCCGCGACCTCCGGCTGCCGCATCCGCTCGAGGAACGAGGCGAGCGCCGCCGCCGGCATCCGGTGTCCTCCGTAATGGAGCAGGTGGCGCATCAGGCGCTGCCGCCGCGAGCGCAGCACGCGCGGCCCGAGGCCGGGCGCCGCGATGACGGGCTGGAACCACAGCCGCCACGCCTGCCGGAGCATGGCGGCGCTGGGCCGCGTCCACGGGTGCACCGACTCCACCGCGACCAGCGATGCGATGCGGTCCGGGTGGTTGAACGCGAGTCGCCAGCTGGCGAACATGCTGAAGTCCTGGGCGACGAGGTGCACGCGCTCCAGGCCGAGCGCGTCGAGCAGGCCCAGCACGTCGGCGACGTGCCTCGCCTCGTCCATGCGCCGCGACGACCCCGTCGACCAGCCGAGTCCGCGCGCGTCGGGCGCGAGCGTGCGATGTGCGGCACCGCCGCGCCCGTCCGCCAATGCCGTCATGACATCGGCCTGCTCGAGCCAGTGGAGGGGCGAGCCGTGCAGCAGCAGCACGGTCGCGCCGCTCGCGGGGCCGGCTTCCGCGACATGCACGTCGAGGTCGTCCACCCGGATGCGGTGATGGGTCACGCCCGCCACATGTGGCATCTCGCCGCGGGTGATGGTGCTCATGCAGGCATGATACTACGATCGTAGTACTTGCGCTACTACCGACGTAGTATCGTGGACACGATGGTCACCCTTGCGCAGCCCAGCACCCGCGATCGCATCGTCACTGCCGCGCTCGAGCTGCTGGGCACGGAAGGGGCGAAGGCGCTGACGCACCGCCGCGTCGACGAGCGCGCCGCCCTGCCGCAGGGCTCGACGTCCAACCACTTCCGCACCCGGGCCGCGCTGCTCGAGGGGGCGGTCGACGGCATCGTGGCCGCAGAGATGCCGGGCGTGCTGGCACTCCACCCAGCCACGGGCGACGAGCTCGTCGAGACGCTGGCCGGGCTCGTGGAGGCCGTCACCGGTCCGGCGCGAGCGCTCACCGCGGCCCGGCACGTGCTGTTCCTCGAGGCCGCGCACGATCCGCGCCTGCGCACCAGGCTGAGCGCCTCCCGCGCCGGCTACGTGGACGCGACGGTCGTCGCGCTCCGCGCGCTCGATGCCGCCGAGCCGGCGGTCGCGGCCGAGGCGCTCATGGCGGTCTGCGAGGGACTGATCCTGCACCGCATCGCGCGGCACGACGCATCCGACCCTCGTCCGGCGATCGCGGTCGCGGTGCGCGGCGCCCTCGGCGACGGCTCCGCGATGCGCCAATAGCGGCGACGCCGTTCTACAATCCGGGCATGCCCAAGTTCACCGCCCTGCGCGCAGAGTCGACCTTCGTCGACCTGCAGGGCGTGACCATCCACTGCTACACGTGGAAGCCGGGCAAGCCGAAGGGCGTGCTGCTGATCGCGCACGGGCTCGGCGAGCACGCGCTGCGCTACGAGCACGTCGCCCAGCGCTTCGTCGCCGCCGGCTACGCCGTGTGGGCGATCGACCAGCGCGGCCACGGCGCCACCGGCGTCGAGCAGCACGGTGGCGACCTGTCGCAGCTCGGCAAGCTGGGGGCAGGCGGCATGCGCGCGGTGGTGGGCGACCTCGCCACCACGCTGCGCCGCATCCGCGGTGAGCACCCCGGCCTGCCGGTCGCCATCCTGGGCCACTCGTGGGGCTCGCTCTCGACGCAGATCCTGCTCAACAGCCGGGCGGAGCTCGTCGACGCCGCGATCCTGACGGGCACCTCGTACCGCATGCCGGGCTGGATGAATGCCGGCGACCTGAATGCCCGCCACAAGCACCTGGGCGAGACGGGCTACGAATGGCTCTCGCGCGACCAGGACGTGGTCGACGCCTTCGTCGAGGACCCGCTCACCTTCCCGGCCAAGCCGCTGCCGCTGTTCGGGCCCATCGAGGGGGCGCGCCTGTACGGGGTGCCGTCGCGCGGCATCCGCACCGATCTGCCCGTGCTGATCGCCGGCGGATCCGACGACTCGCTCGGCGGCACGAAGTCGCTGCAGCGGCTCGGCGAGGCATACCGCCGCCGCAGCGGCCTGCGGGACGTGACGGTGATCGTCTACCCGGGCGCCCGGCATGAGATCGTCAACGAGATCAACCGCGCCAAGGTGCTCGACGACCTCGTCGAGTGGCTCGACGCGCGCCTCTTCCCCGCGGCCGGCTGAGCCGGTTCGCGCCGGGAGCGCCGAGCGCGCCGGAGCCTGCGCCGGTTCAGGGGGCGGATGCCTCCGGCTCGATCACGACGCAGCACCGGCCGGGTGCCGGGTCGAGGGTGGCTCGCAGCTCGCCGGGCGCCACCGTCTCGGTGACGCCGCCCAGCAGCGCCCGGTTCATGCCGCAGACGAGTCGCGTGTGCGAGCGGGAGAGCTCGTGGAAGGGGCAGTTCGCGAGCTCGATGCCGCGCTCGGTGCGGCGCGGCTCGTAGCCGTGCTCGGCGAGCACCGCCGCGGCGACGTCGAGCGCGTCGCCCTCCGCTTCGCTCGTCGCCCGCTCGGCTCCCAGCGCATGGCTGCCGCCCGTCTCGCGCGCTCCCCGCGCGTCGCTGCCGGTCGCCTCGCGAGGTGCGCGCTGGGCTTCCCGCGCATCGCGGCCGGTCGCCTCGAGCGGCGCGGCAGCGTGCTGCTCGCGGCCGGCGGCACCCAGCGCCCGGCCACGTGCGGCGGCGACGCGGGCCACCGCATCCGTCACCGGCTCGCCCGAGGCGGCGGCGGCGTCGATCGCGGTCGCCAGCAGCGAGCCCGCGAGGTCGTACTCGCGCGGCGGCAGCGAGACGGCGACCGAGCGGTCAGCCCGCCGGTAGCGCTTCGCGGGGCGCCCGGCGCCGGGGCCGCCGCGGCCGGCGGGGCGGGCGTAGTCGGTCTCGAGCAGCCCGGCCTGCTCGAGCTTCTCAAGGTGGAAGCGGGCGCGGTGGACGGGCATCTCGACGGCCGCGGCCGCCTCCTCGCGGCCGACCGGCTGCGGCTGCGCGACGACGTAGCGGTAGAGCTCGCGGCGGGCATCGTCGGCGATCGCGCCGACTGCGGTGACGTCGTCGTCGAGCGGCATCTTCGGCTCCTCCTGGTCGGTGGCGGTCGCGGCTGCGTGGTCGGGTCCTCTGCCGGCAGGTCTCTATCGGTCGGGGATCTTGACGCTAGAGTACTCCGGGTCTATCGTGCGGATCAATGACAGTTAGAATTTGATCCGCAGACGGATCGCACCGGCGGCGGATCCTTCATGAGAGGAGCGGTGCCATGGCCACGACAGTGTCGTCAACCGGGAGCACCACCACCGCGAGCGGCATCGCGAGCAGACGGAGTCCCGCGGCGTGGGCATTCCTGCTGCTGCGATCGGCGTTCACGGTCGCGCCGATCCTGTTCGGGATCGACAAGTTCACCAATCTGCTCACCGACTGGACGCAGTACCTCGCGCCCTGGATCGACGGGGTCATCCCCGGCGATGCGCAGTTCGCCATGTGGGGGATCGGCATCATCGAGATCGCCGCCGGCCTGCTCGTCGCGATCGCGCCTCGCTGGGGCGGGCTCGTCGTGGCAGCGTGGCTGCTCGGCATCATCGTCAACCTGCTGACGCTGCCGGGCTACTTCGACGTCGCGCTGCGCGATGTCGGACTGCTCGCCGGCGCCCTCGCGCTGGCACTGCTCGCGCGCGAGCACGACGGGCGCGCCCGTCGCGACTGAGCGGGAGCGAACCCGGAGCCGTGGACCCGTTCGGGATTGGGGGACCCGTTCGGGATCGGTGGACCTGTTCGAGCAGGCGCTCGACGAAGGTGGACCTGTTCGAGATTGCGGGACCTGTTCCAGCGGGTCCCGGGATCTCGAACAGGTCCGCGCACGTCGCCGCAGCACGCGGCCGCCGTAGGCTGGACCCATGCACGGCGAGTACAAGGTCCCCGGCGGCAAGCTCGTGGTGGTCGACCTCGAGGAGCGGGACGGCCGCATCGCCGACTTCCGCCTCGCGGGCGACTTCTTCCTCGAGCCGGACGAGGCGCTGGGGGCGATCGACGCAGCCGTGAACGGCCTGCCGGCCACCGCATCCGCCACCGAGATCGGCGAGGCGATCAAGGCGGGGCTGCCGGCCGATGCGACACTGCTGGGCTTCACGCCCGAGTCGGTGGGCGTCGCCATCCGCCGCGCGCTGCAGCACGCCAGCTCGTTCGCCGACTACGAGTGGACGATCATCGACGACGAGCCGCGCCTGCCGCTGCTGCACGTCGCGCTCGACGAGGTGCTCACCGAGGAGGTCGGCGCCGGCCGCCGCGGCCCGACGCTGCGCTTCTGGAACCTCGCCGGCCCCGCGGTCTACCTCGGTTCGTTCCAGAGCTACAAGAACGAGGTCGAGCCCGAGGCGGCCGAGCGCCACGGCATCCCGGTGCTGCGCCGCATCACCGGCGGCGGCGCCATGTTCTCGGAGCCCGACAACGCCATCACCTACTCGCTCTACGTGCCGGGCGACCTGGTGCAGGGCATGAGCTTCCAGGACTCCTACGCGTTCCTGGATGCGTGGGTCATCGAGGCGCTCAAGGCGCTCGGCATCGACGCGTTCTACGCGCCGCTCAACGACATCACCAGCGCGAAGGGCAAGATCGGCGGCGCCGCGCAGAAGCGGCTCGCCTCGGGCGCGGTGCTGCACCACGCGACCATGTCGTACGACATCGACGCCGACAAGATGACCGAGGTGCTGCGCATCGGCAAGGAGAAGCTGAGCGACAAGGGCACCACGAGCGCGAAGAAGCGCGTCGACCCGCTGAAGTCGCAGACCGGCATGGAGAAGGCCGCGGTGCAGGAGGCGCTCAAGGGCACCTTCCGCAGGCTGTTCGGCGGCGCCGACGGCGCACTCACGGATGCCGAGCTCCAGACCGCGACCGAACGCATCCGCACCAAGTTCGGCACCGAGGAATGGCTGCACCGGGTGCCGTAGCGCGCGCCGCCCAGCCTCGCGTCACCCTTCGTCCGTAGAATCGCGGCACCATGGACTTCTCGCTCGTTCTCACGCCCGACCTGCTCGCCATCTTCCTGACGCTGTTCGTGCTCGAGATCGTGCTCGGCGTCGACAATGTCATCTTCATCTCGATCCTCGCCGCGAAGCTGCCGAAGTCGCAGCAGGCGAAGGCACGCACCCTCGGCCTGACGCTCGCGATGGTGATGCGCGTCGGCCTGGTGCTGCTGGCCGGCTGGATCATCACGCTGAACGAGGAGCTGTTCACGGTCTTCGGGATGGGGTTCTCGGGCCGCGAGCTGATCCTGATCGGCGGCGGCGGCTTCCTGCTCTACAAGGCCATCCACGAGATCCACCTGAAGCTCGAGGGCGAGGAGGAGAGCCACGGCTCCGGCGCCGCGAAGGCGACCTTCGGCGCTGTGCTCGCGCAGATCCTCGCGATGGACCTGGTCTTCTCGCTCGACTCGGTCATCACCGCCGTCGGCATGACGAGCAACATGATCGTCATCATCACCACGGTGGTCGTCTCGTTCGGCATCCTGCTGTTCTCGGCGAAGTACATCTTCGACTTCGTCAACCGCCACCCGACGGTGAAGATGCTGGCGCTGTCGTTCCTGCTGCTGATCGGCGTCTTCCTGATCGCGGAGGGCTTCGGCTTCCACATCGACAAGGCCTTCATCTACGGGCCGATGGTGTTCGCGGTGCTCGTCGAGGGGCTCAACCTGTGGGCCGCGGCGCGCCGCCGCAAGCGCCTGGGCAAGGCCGACGACTCGGTGCGCCTGCACCTGCGCACGTACGCCACCGGTGCGAGCGGCGAGGTCGGCGATGCGCAGCAGCCTGCGGAGCTCGGCTCGAGCGCGACGGGCGAGACGGGCGAGACGGGCCGAGCGGCCGACGCGGACGGACCGCGCGGCGCCTGAGCCGCATCCGCCCACCCTTGTCGGCCGTGCCGAGAACCGATTGGATGGGGCCATGAGCGAGCAGGCAGGCCAGACCCACGTCGTCGTCGGCGATGACACCGATCGCGGCCGCTACGAGGCGCATCTGGGCGATCGTCTCGCCGGTGTGCTCTCGTACGTCGACGACGCCGACGGCAGCCGCGTGCTGCAGCACACGGTGGTCGGCGACGAGTTCGGTGGGCACGGCATCGGCAGCTCGCTGGCGCGCTTCGCGATGCAGGATGCGACGGATGCGGGGCGCAAGATCGTGCCCCAGTGCACGTTCGTGCAGTCCTGGCTGGGCAAGCACCCGGAGCACCAGTCGCTGGTCGCGCACGCCTACGAGGGCTGACGCCCGGCGGCGTCGCGTACACTGGTCGCAGCCGCACGGTGCACACCGAGCGCGGCCATGCGGATGTAGTTCAATGGTAGAACTTCAGCTTCCCAAGCTGATAGCGCGGGTTCGATTCCCGTCATCCGCTCTGCTCGGGCTCCAGCGCGTCGCCACGGTCACGCAGAGGCCACCGTCCGCTCCCTTCTCCTCCCCCAGGATCTGCCGCACGACCGCGACCGGCCGCGGCACGGTCTGGGGCAGCCCCAGCTGCTGCAGCTCGAGCAGCGTGCAGCGGCTCGAGGTCCACTTCGGCCGGGAGGGCAACCTTCTGTCGTTCGCGCGGCTCCGCTGCCGCGGCTCTCGGCGGACGCGGAGCGGGCAGCCCTACGATCGCTGGATGACCGCATCCGTCTGCCGCTCGACCGCTCGGGGCCGCGCGTGACCGCCACCGGCGCCACCCGCCGCAAGCGCGGGCGCGGACTGCTCGTGCTGGTGATCCTGCTGGTCGTCGTCGCGGCGCTCGTCGTGGTCGCCGAGCTGGTCGCCCGGCAGGTGGTGCCCGGCATGATCCGCTCGGCCGTCGCCGACCAGCTCGCCCTGCCCGCCGACCACCCGATCGACGTGGAGGTCGACGGCATCCTCCTGCCGCAGCTGCTCACCGGCACGCTCGATCAGGTGCGCGTCGCGTCGCAGGACGTCGCGGTCGGTCCGGTCGGCGGCGACGTGCGCGTGGAGGCGCAGGGCGTGCCGATCCGCGGCGACGCGCCCGCCGAAGGCGCCACTGCCGAGGTGCGGATGACGCCCGAGCAGCTGCGCACGCTGCTCGCGACCATCGACGGCTTCCCCGCCGAGACGGTGGGGCTCGCGGCGCCGAACGTCACCGCCTCGGGCGAGGTCCAGATCCTCGGCGCGACCATCCCGGTGGGGGTGGCGTTCGGGCCCTCCGTCGCTGAGGGCGACATCGTGCTCACGCCGGCCGAGGGCACCATCGGCGATGCCTCGGTCACCGCCGACCAGCTGCGCGGCCAGCTCTTCGGCCTGCTCGATCCGCTCCTGGAGGATCGCCGCCTGTGCATCGCCGAGCACCTGCCGGCCGCGCTGGCCCTGCAGTCGATCGAGGTGACCGGCGAGGAGCTCGTCGCGGACTTCGACATCGACGGCGGCATCCTCAGCGACCCGGCCCTGCGCGAGCCCGGCACCTGCTGACGCCGTCCGCCGGCACGCTCCGCCGGCGCGATCGCCCGACGCGCCCCGCCGACGCGCTCGGCCAGAGCGCTCGGCCGGCGCCGCTCACTCGGGCGCGGGCACGTCCGGCACCGTCAGCGGCTGCAGCACGCCCAGCTCCAGCCAGGTCAGCGGCGCGATGACCGACAGCGCTGCGATCAGTAGCAGCGACAGCACCACCACGATGTACTGCACGCGCCGCCGCCCCTGCGAGATGCGCCGGAACCCCCACGCGATCGGCACGCCCACGAGCGCCACCATCAGCGCGATGGTCGGCGCCACCCAGTGCGGCACGCACGCCAGCAGCGCCAGCAGCGCGACGCCGATGGCCAGCGGCAGCATCGACTTCTCGCGCTGCCCGTCCGCCGCCGACTCCAGCGGCGCCACCCACGGCAGCTCGGGCGCCTCGATCTCCGAGGGCGGGGTGACGGATGCGTCCCGCGGCCTCCGCGCCGGCCCCAGACCGCGGGTCCAGGGTGCGGCCGCCGAGGTCGGCTGCTGCTCGGGCTGCGGCTCGCCGCCGCCATCGCGCGCGGCCGGATGGCCCGGCGGCGCCCACCGCCGTGCCTCCTCGTCGTGCCCGTCCACGCATCCATCATCCCGCGCCCCTCGCCGAACGCCCGGGCCGCGCTCGCCCGCTCCCGGCCGAGTGTGCGGTTGCTGCGCTGAACCTCGCCGATCCGCGCAACAACTGCACACCCAGCGCGGCCGGGTGGGGCCTGCCGCTAGGGCAGGTGCAGGTCGATCCGCGACTCGGTGGCGTGCCAGCCCTCGGCCGCGAAGGCCCGCTGCATCGGGACGTTCGCGTCGTCGGTGTCGGCGATCAGCGTGTGCGCGCCGCTCTCCAGCAGCTCCGCCGTCGCAGCCGCGACGAGCTCGCGGCCCAGCCCGCGCCCGCGGTGGGGCTCGGCGACGCCCACCTGCAGCACCAGCCCGGTGCCGCTCGGCAGCGTGATCCACGAGACCATGCCCGCGTCCCGTCGGCCGTCCGGGCTCTCCTCGACCGCGAACCGGATGCAGTCGATGGGGTCGGCCTGCAGCAGCTCGCGCGCCCAGCGCTGCGCCGCGATCTCGAGCCCGTGCTCCGCGACCGCGAGCTGGTCGCGCACGTCGAGGGAGCCGGGCAGCACCCGCTCGAGCAGCGAGGCCAGCCGGTCCTCGTCGCCCGGCGCGGCCCGCTCGAGCCGCAGCCCGGGCGTCGCGCGGGCGGTGAGCGCATCGCTGGGCAGCTCGTAGTGCCGCCGGGTCACGAGCACCCGCCAGGCGAGCGCAGCGAGCGGCCCGAGCACCGCCTGCACGCGCGGATCCTCGAGCGGCCGCTCGGCGGGGCCGCCGAACGAGACCTCGGCCTCGTCGCTCGGCAGCGCCCACTCGGTGGCCTGTCGCAGCAGGCCGGCGGATGCCTCCTGGTCGTCGGGCAGGCACAGCACGTCGACGAGGCGGACCTCGCCGAAATCGCGCGCGGCGACCAGCCCGCGCACGTGCTCGCCCTCGGTCGCCGCCCAGACGAGGTCGGGCCGTCGGTGGCCCTTGTCGAAGGTGCGCTCGAGGGAGTCGGCCGCCAGCCGGGCTCGGTTGGCGGGGGTGTCGATGGTGAAGGTGCTGGCGCGCAGCCAGCGGAGTGCCTCGTCGGTCGAGGCGGGGGAGCGGAGCTCCATGTCGTCCTCCAGTCGGCGACCTGCAGCGCACGTCGCTAGACGGTGAGCCGACCTCGAGGGCGCAGGCCTACAGGGAGGTGCGGTCGACGAGGGCGGCAGTGCGGGTGAACATCGCGGCCTCCTCTCGATGGCCCGGGCATGCCAGTGGATGGCGAACCGGGGTGCGGCGAGCGTAGCAGTGCCGGTGCGGCGCGGTCGAGGCACGCCAGGGAGCGTGCCGTTGGCTGAGCGGTGGAGCTGCCCGCGAGCGGTGCCTGCGCAGGGCCACCAGTCGCAGGCAGCTCCACCGCTCGACGGTGCGTAGCGGGCGCCGGATCACGGCACGAGCGGCATCTGGCCCGTCGTCGGCGGCATCGGCCGCACCCGCGCGGCGGTGAGCGCGACCCCCGCGGAGGCGGCGACCACGAGCGCGAGCGCCACCAGATCCCAGGTGCCCAGCAGCTCGCCGATCACCAGGAACCCGAAGATCGCCGCGGCGGCCGGCTCGAGCGCCATCAGGATGCCGAACACGCGGGTCGGCACGCGGCGCAGCGCGAGCAGCTCGAGGCCGTAGGCGATCGCGCTCGAGAGCATCGCCACCGCGAACGCCGGCAGCAGCACCCCGGGGTCAGCAGCGAGCGCGTCGATCGCGCCGAGCAGCCCGAAGGGCAGCACCGCGACCATCGCGATCACGAGCGCGCCCGCGAGGCCGCCGACGCCTGCGACGTTCCGCCCCACCGCGGCGGAGGCGAGGATGTACAGGGCCCAGCAGACGCCCGCGGCGAGCGCGAAGACCACGCCGAGCGGATCGAGCGCCCCGCCGATCGACTGCGCGCCGAGCACCCCGACGCCGATCGCAGCCAGCCCCACCCAGGCGAAGTCGACGGCGCGCCGCGACTGCACGAGCGCGAGCACGAGCGGTCCGATGAGCTCGAGCGTCACTGCGACGGCGATCGGGATGCGCGGCAGCGCGAGGTAGAACAGCAGGTTCATCGCCGCGAGCGAGAGGCCGAGGAAGACGATCGAGCGCCAGGCCGCGCGGTTCCACGAGCGGATGTCCGGGCGCGCGATCAGCAGCATCACGCCCGCCGCGATCCCGAGCCGCAGCAGGGTCAGCGCCGCCGGGTCGATGCGGTCGAAGAGCGTCTTCGCGATCGAGGCGCCGAACTGCACCGACGCGATCGAGCACAGCACCAGCAGCACGCCCGCGAGCAGACCGCCGGTGGAGAGACGACGGAAGTTGGGCACCGCTCCAGCGTAGGCGCGCCCGCCCGCGCGAGCGGCATCAGCCGCTCGGCTGTTGGTGCAGGCGCAGCCTGGCCCGGGCTCGTCGGCCCGAGCGCCCGGCGGGCGCATCCGACGCGGTCGGGCAGGATGGGCGCATGACGCTCCCCCCGAAGGCCGCGACCATCCAGGCGCAGCTGCGCGAGCTCGGCATCGAGCGCGAGATCATCCACTTCCCGGAGGGCGTGCACACGGCGAAGGCCGCTGCGGCGGCGCTCGGCATCGAGGTGGGCGCGATCGCCAACTCGCTCATCTTCTGGATGGCGGATGCGCCGCTGCTGGTGATGACCTCGGGTCGCCATCGCGTCGACACGGTCGCGCTCGCCGAGCAGCTCGGCGAGGGGCCGATCGAGCGGGCGACGCCGCAGCAGGTGCGTGCGGCGACCGGCCAGGTGATCGGCGGCGTGGCGCCGCTCGGGCATCCGGCGCCGATCCGCACGATCGTCGACGTCGCGCTGCGCGACTACCCGCAGCTCTCCGCCGCCGCCGGCGTCGCCGAGACCGTCTTCATGCTCAGCTACGACGAGCTGCTGCGCATCACCGGCGGCGAGGAGCGCGTCGTCGGCGACTGACGTCGAGCCGCGTCTTCCGGATCGAGCCGGCTGGCTCACGCCAGCGGCGCGAGCACCTCGACGCGGTTGCCGAAGGGGTCGGCCGTGTGAAAGCGCAGATAGCCGTCGAAGCTGTGCCGCTCTCGCTCGTCCACCTCGAAGCCGGCTGACCGGAGCCGCGCGGCCAGCGTGTCGAGGACGCCGCCGTCGTCCACGACCAGTGCGGGATGCGCCTTGCGTGCCGGCGCGAACGGATCCTCGACCCCGACGTGGATCTCGGCCGTCACGCGCTCGCCATCGTGGGCGCGGAACCAGCAGCCGCCCTTCGCCTGCAGCGCCGCGGGCTTCGCGACCTCGGTGAGTCCCAGTCCGTCGATCCAGAACGCCCGCGCCGCGTGCTCGGAACCTGAGGGTGCAGCGAGCTGGACGTGGTGGAGCGCGATCATGTCGCCACCGTAGCCGGACACCCACAGCCGCCGCCGAAGCGCGCGACCTACACTCGGCACCGTGACCGATACCGCATCCGACCTGCAGCTCTGGCCCGGCGAGGCCTACCCGCTCGGCGCCACCTTCGATGGCACAGGCACCAACTTCGCGCTCTACACGGAGTCGGCCGAGAAGGTCGAGCTGTGCCTGTTCGACGACGACGACACGGAGACCCGCGTCGAGCTCAAGGAGGTCGACGCCTACGTCTGGCACGGCTACCTGCCGACGGTGCAGCCCGGCCAGCGCTACGGCTACCGGGTGCACGGCCCCTACGAGCCTGAGCGGGGCCTGCGGCACAACCCGGCGAAGCTGCTGCTCGACCCCTACGCGAAGGCCACCACCGGCACGATCGACTGGGGCCAGCCGCTGCACAGCTACAACTTCGGCGACCCCCTCAGCTTCAACGAGGAGGACTCCGCGCCCCACATGATCAAGGGCGTCGTCATCAACCCCTTCTTCGACTGGACCGGCGACCGCCACCCCAATACGCCGCTGAGCGAGTCGATCATCTACGAGGCGCACGTCAAGGGCCTCACCCAGACCCACCCGGATGTGCCCGAGTCGCTGCGCGGCACCTACGCGGGCCTCGCGCATCCGGCGATCATCGCCCACCTCAAGAAGATCGGCGTCACGGCGATCGAGCTGATGCCCGTGCACCAGTTCGTGCACGACGCGGTGCTGGTCGAGAAGGGGCTGCGCAACTACTGGGGCTACAACACGCTCGGCTTCTTCGCCCCGCACGCCGAGTACGCCGGCACCGGCGAGCGCGGCCAGCAGGTGCAGGAGTTCAAGGCCATGGTGAAGGCGCTGCACGACGCCGACATCGAGGTGATCCTCGACGTGGTCTACAACCACACCGCGGAGGGCAACCACATGGGCCCCACGCTCAGCTGGCGCGGCATCGACAACCAGGCCTACTACCGGTTGGTCGAGGGCGACGAGCAGCACTACATGGACTACACGGGCACCGGCAACAGCCTGAACGTCTCCCGCCCGCACTCGCTGCAGATGATCATGGACAGCCTGCGCTACTGGGTGACCGAGATGCACGTGGACGGCTTCCGCTTCGACCTCGCCGCCACCCTCGCGCGCGAGTTCTATGAGGTCGACAAGCTCTCCACCTTCTTCGAGCTGGTGCAGCAGGATCCGGTGGTGAGCCAGGTGAAGCTCATCGCCGAGCCGTGGGACATCGGCCCGGGCGGCTACCAGGTGGGCAACTTCCCGCCGGTGTGGGCCGAGTGGAACGGCAAGTACCGCGACGAGGTGCGCGACTTCTGGCGCGGCGAGCCGACCGCGCTCGGCGAGTTCGCGACCCGCCTGGCCGGCTCTGCCGACCTGTATGAGCAGTCGGGCAGGCGACCGGTCGCATCCATCAATTTCGTCACCGCCCACGACGGCTTCACGCTGCGCGATCTGGTGAGCTACAACGAGAAGCACAACGACGCCAACGGCGAGGACGGCAACGACGGCGAGAGCCACAATCGCTCCTACAACTACGGCGCAGAGGGGCCCACCGACGACCCCGAGATCCTGCAGGTGCGGGCGCGCCAGCAGCGCAACTTCCTGGCGACGCTGCTGCTGAGCCAGGGCGTGCCGATGCTGCTGCACGGCGACGAGCTCGGCCGCACCCAGCGCGGCAACAACAACACCTACGCGCAGGACTCCGAGCTCAGCTGGATCGACTGGTCGAGCATCGACCAGCCGCTCATCGAGTTCACCGCCGCCGTCGCCCAGCTGCGCCGCGAGCATCCCGCCTTCCGCCGCAAGCGCTTCTTCACGGGCAGCGATGTGCGCACCGGCGACGGCGAGCGGCTGAACGACATCGTCTGGCTGCGTCCCGACGCCACGCCGATGGCCGGCGACGACTGGCAGACGATGGAGGCGGAGAAGACGCTCGGGATGTACCTGAACGGCAACGGCATCCCCGGCCGCGGCCAGCGCGGCGAGCGCATCGTCGACAGCCACTTCCTCATCTACTGCAACGCCTCCGAGGAGGAGCGCGAGCTCACGATGCCGCCCGCAGAGTACGCCGAGGCGTGGGACGTGCTGATCGACACCGGGGCGACGCAGGAGCGCGAGGACCCGCTGCGCGCGGGGGAGGCGGCCACGCTCGCGCCCCGCTCATTCGCGCTGCTGCGCCAGCACGCGCAGCCGGTGGAGGCCGACTTCTCGGTCGCAGCCTCGATCGCCGCCAACCGCGCGTCGTCCGCGCCCGACCCCGACGACGCATCCGCCACTGAATCCTGAGGAGAGCCGTGCGCACGCCGCAGAGCACCTACCGACTGCAGATCAACGAGAGCTTCACCCTCTTCGACGCGGCGGCGCGGCTCGAGGCGCTCGCCGACCTCGGCGTCGACTGGGTCTACCTCTCGCCCATCCTGCAGGCCGAGCCGGGCAGCGACCACGGCTACGACGTCGTCTCGCACGCGCAGGTGGACCCCGCGCGCGGCGGTGCTGAGGGGCTGGATGCGGTGGCCGCCGAGGCGCGCAGGCTCGGCATGGGCGTGCTGGTCGACATCGTGCCGAACCACATGGGCGTCGCCACCCCCGAGATGAACCGCTGGTGGTGGGAGGTGCTGCGCGAGGGGCCCGAGAGCCCGCTCGCGGACGCCTTCGACATCGACTGGGAGGCAGGCGGCGGCAGGCTGCTGCTGCCGATCGTCGGCGACGACGACTGGTCCGACGACGGCACCGTCGCGCACCTGAGCCTCGCGAACGACCGCGAGAGCCTCAGCTACTGGGAGACCAGGCTGCCGGTCGCTCCCGGCACCGGCGAGGGCACGCCGCAAGAGGTGCTCGAGCGGCAGCACTACCGGCTCGGCCACTGGAAGATGGGCGACGACCAGCTGAACTACCGTCGCTTCTTCGCGGTCTCGTCGCTCGCGGCGGTGCGGGTGGAGCTGCCGGAGGTGTTCGAGGCGACGCACGTCGAGATCGAGCGCTGGTTCGACGAGCGGCTCGTGCAGGGGCTGCGCGTCGACCACCCCGACGGGCTGCGCGACCCGGCCGGCTACCTCGACGACCTCGACCGGCTCACCGGCGGCGCCTTCGTGCTGGTCGAGAAGATCCTCGAGCCGGGCGAGCAGCTGCCGCGCTGGGCGACGGCCGGCACCACCGGCTACGACACGCTCGGCGCCATCGACCGGGTGCTCACCGACGGCTCGGCCGCCGCGACGCTCGACGCGCTCGACGCGCGGCTGCGGGGCGGCGAGAGCGTCGACTGGTCGGCGATGACGCGCGGCACGAAGCGCCGCATCGCCGACACCATCCTGCGTGCGGAGGTGCTGCGGCTCGAGCGCGAGGTGCGGGCAGCGGATGCGTGGGGTGACCGGTACACGGAGACCCAGGGTGCGCCGGCCGACACCGCCGACGCGCTCGCCGAGCTGCTCGCCTCCTTCCCGGTCTACCGCTCCTACCTGCCGGAGGGGCGCGAGCATCTCGGCACCGCCGCCGAGCGGGCGAAGGCGGCTCGGCCCGACCTGGCCGCCACCATCGACGAGCTGCTGCCGGTGCTCGGCAACCCCCGCCAGCCCGTGGCGCTGCGCTTCCAGCAGACCAGCGGCATGGTGATGGCGAAGGGTGTCGAGGACACCGCCTTCTACCGCTACTCGCGGCTGACGAGCCTCAACGAGGTGGGCGGCGACCCCGAGGTGTTCTCGATCGAGCCGGCCGACTTCCACGCGCTGATGGGCAGTCGGCAGGCCGAGTGGCCGCACGCGATGAACGCGCTCTCCACCCACGACACGAAGCGCGGCGAGGACGTGCGGGCGCGCATCACCACCATCGCCGAGCTGCCGAGCACCTGGGAGGCGCTGCTCGACAAGCTGCTCATCTTCGCACCCATGCAGGGCCGGGCCTTCGTCAACCTGCTGCTGCAGGCGGTCGTCGGCGCGTGGCCTGCGAGCGAGGAGCGCCTGGTCGCCTACATGCGCAAGGCCGCCCGTGAGGCAGACGCCCACACCCACTGGACCGACCCGAACACGAGCTTCGAGTCGCAGCTGGCTGAGCTCGTGCGCAACGTCGTGGCCGGCCCGGCCAGCAGGGCGGTAGAGGCGTTCCTCGCGGAGACCGAGGCGGGCTTCCGCTCGAACGTGCTCTCGGCGAAGCTGCTCAACCTCACGATCCCCGGCTTCCCCGACGTCTACCAGGGCTCCGAGGCGCTCGAGCGCTCGCTCGTCGACCCCGACAACCGCCGTCCGATCGACTGGGGACGGATGGATGCGCTCCGCGAGCAGGCGCGCGAGCCCCTGTCGGGCGAGTGGGAGCTGGAGGTCGCCAAGACCCGGCTCGTGCGCGAGGCGCTGCGCCTGCGCCGCGAGCACCCGGAGCGCTTCGGCGGCTACACGCCGCTGCTGGCGCACGGCGACGCGGCCGAGCATGTGCTCGCCTACGACCGCGGGGGCGCGATCGCGATCGCGACCCGGCTGCCGATCGCGCTGGAGGCGCGCGGGGGCTGGGGCGAGACGAGCATCCGGCTGCCGGAGCCGCCGGAGGGGTCGGGCGGCTGGCGCGAACTGCTCACCGGCCGCGCGATCGCCGGCGGCGAGGTGCCCGTCGGCGTGCTGCTGAGCGCCCTGCCGGTCGCGCTGCTGACGACCTCGGCCGATCCGTCGGCCGGCGCAGGCGATGCAGAGGGCGCGCCGCCTGCCGCGCGAGCTCGCCGGTGACCGGCTGGCTCACCGCGAGCTTCCGGGCGCACGCCGTGCTGCTGCTCGGCTGCGCGGTGCTGCTGGTGCTGGCGCTCGTCGGCGCCGAGCCCGACGGCATCGACTCGACCGCGCTCGGGCTGCTCGCGACGGGCGTACTCCGATTCCCCGCGACCGGGCCGGTGCTCGTGCCGCTGCTCGCCGCATCCGCCGTGGTCATCGGCCAGGCGATCGCGCTCGTCGCAGCGACCCGGGGCCGCGTCGAAGGCCGCTGGGCGCTGCTGACGATCGCGGGCGTGACGGCCATCAGCCGGATCATCGGCGCGATCGCCACGGGCGACGTGCTCCTGGCCCTCGTCCTGTCGGCGGTCTGGCTGCTGCTCGCGGGGGTGCTGTTCCTGCCGAGCTCGGACGACTGGTTCGATGCGCGCGAGCCTCAACGATGACTCGCGCGCACGAGCGAGGCGTCGTCAGAGCTCGCCGAAGCGCACCTCGCCGCCGACGACGGTCGCGGTGACCTGCTGCTCGCGGATGCGCTCGGGCTCGATCGCGAGCAGGTCGTCGGTGAGCGTCACGAAGTCGGCGAGCTGGCCGACGCGCAGCGTGCCCTTGTCGTGCTCCTGGCTCACGGCGTACGCCGAGCCGTAGGTGTAGGCGCGCACGGCCTCCTCGGCCGAGATGCGCTCGTCCGGGCCGAGCAGCTCGCCCGAGCCCGTGCGGCGCAGCACCATGTCCTGGATCGACACGAGCGGGTTGCCGTCCGAGACGGGGGAGTCGGTGGAGCCGTTGAGCACGATGCCGGCGTCGGCGAGCGACTTGACCCGATAGATGAGGTCGCGCAGCTCGGGCTCGACCGCCTCGGCCATGCCGTCGCCGAAGTCCGATATGAACACGCCCTGCGGCACCGGGATGACGCCGAGGGTGGCCGCACGCGCGATGCGCTCGTCGGTCGCGAGGGCGAAGTGCTCGATGCGGTGGCGCACCTCTGGGCGCGGCACCCGACGCTGCGCCTCCTCCACGGCGTCGAGCACGAGGTCGGCGGCGCGGTCGCCGATCGCGTGGGTCGCGACGGTCCAGCCGGAGGCGTGCGCGCGCACGATGAAGTCCCGCAGCGTCGCCTCGGGGAAGAGCAGCACGCCGTCGTTGTCGGCCTCGCCGCGGTAGCAGCGGTGCATCGCCGCCGAGCGCCCGATGAACGAGCCGTCGGAGACGACCTTCACCGGGCCCACGCGCAGCATGTCGTCGCCGAGCCCCGTGCGGATGCCGAGGTCGAGCCCGAACCACTCCGGCATGCGGTCGATGTCGTGCAGCGTCGTCACGAACGGCATGAGCGTGGTGCGCACGCCGAGTGTGCCCTGCTCGATCGCCTGCTGGTAGGAGTGGTAGTCGACGGGCGTGTTGCCCACCATGTCGACGGCGCCGATGCCGGGCTCGGTGACCGAGGTCAGGCCGTAGTGCAGCGCCTGCTCGCTCGCGAGCCCCACGTTGCGCTGCACGTCGTCGAGCGGCATCGGCCGCACGAGGCGGTAGATGAGCTGCATCGCCTGCTCCTGCAGCAGGCCGAGCGGACGGCCGTCCGCATCGCGCGGCATGCCGCCGCCGTCGACGGCCGGCACGCCCTCGCGGCCCGGATAGCCGGCCAGCTCGAAGGCGCGCGTGTTCGCGACCGTCATGTGACCGGAGACGTGCTCGAGCAGCACTGGGCGGCCGCCGGCGACGCGGTCGAGGCCCTCGGCGGTGGGGTGGTCCTCGAGGAAGTTCTGGTCGTAGCCCGAGGCCCGCACCCACTCGTCGGGCGCCAGCGTCGCCGCGTGCTGCTCGACCGCGCGGTAGAGCTCCTCGAGCGAGCGCACGGCGGTCGGGCGGATGTTGAGCGCGGCCAGCCGAGCGCCGGTGAGCGAGAGGTGGTAGTGCGCGTCGTGGAACCCGGGCAGCACCGGCTGCCCGCCCAGGTCGATGACGCGGTCGGCCTGCGCGCCGTCGAGCTCCTCGTCGAGCCCCACGATGCGCCCGTGCAGCACGCCGATGCGGCTGGCGGTGGGCCTGGCCGGGTCGAAGGTGCGGATGCGGCCGCCCGTGAAGATCGCGTCGATGCGCATGGTGGTCCTCTGCTCTCGTGTAGGTGTCTCGTGTCGAATGCGGTCGTGTCGTCAGACGTCAGTCGGTGGTCGGCTCCGCGCGGCGGCGCGCCGCGACCCCGAGGCCCCAGACGCCGCCGATCGTGGCGATGAGCATCGCGGCGTAGTAACTCGCGACGCCCCACGGGCTGCCGTCGGTCGCGACGAGGATCCACTGGGCGATGAGCGGCGTCGAGCCGCCGATGAGCGTCGCGCACAGCTGGTAGCTCAGCGAGATGCCCGAGTAGCGGATGTGGGCGGGGAACGCCGACGCGAGCGCGTTGGCCAGCAGCGCGTAGTAGGCGGTGCCGCCGAGCGCCGTGATGTAGAGCGTGATCGCGATCCAGGTGGGCGAGGCGGCGCCGATCGCCATGAAGAACGGCACGACCATGACGGTCGCGAGCACGAGTCCGCCGACCATGACGCGCGTCGCGCCGACGCGCTCGGCGATGAGCGCGGCGATGGGCTGCCAGATGAACTGCAGGATGGCCATGCCGAGCAGGATGTTCAGCATTACCTGGCGGTCGATCGCGAGCTCGCCGGTCGTCCACGCCAGCAGGAAGGTGTTGGTGAAGTAGGCGAGCGAGATGCCGATGATCGACGCGGCGATGCCGAGCGCGACGAGACCGGGCGCGGTCGCGAGCGCCACGAGCACGGGTGCCTTGACGGTGCGCTGCTGCTGCTTGGCCTCGACGAAGTCCTGCGACTCCTCCACCTTCATGCGGATGACGAGGCCGACGATGACCAGCACCGCCGAGAGCAGGAACGGGATGCGCCAGCCCCACTGCACGAACTGGTCGTCGGGCAGTCCGCTGACGATGATGAACAGCACGGTCGCGAGGATCGAGCCGGCCGGTGAGCCCTGCTGCACCCAGGCGCCGGCGAAACCCTTCTTCTCTGCGCGCGCGTTCTCGGTCGAGAGCAGCACGGCGCCGCCCCACTCGCCGCCGACGGCGAAGCCCTGGATGCCGCGCAGCAGGATGAGCAGGATGGGTGCGGCGATGCCGATCTGCGCGTAGGTCGGCAGCACGCCGATGAGCGTCGTCGCGGTGCCCATCATGATGAGCGTGATGACGAGGATGTTCTTGCGGCCGAGGCGATCGCCGAAGTGGCCGAAGACCATACCGCCGACCGGGCGCATGAGGAAGCCCACCCAGAACGTCGCGAACGAGGCGAGCAACGCCGCGGCGGGGTCGATCTCGGGGTAGAAGACGCGACCGAAGACGAGGGCCGCGGCCGTGCCGAAGATGTAGAAGTCGTACCACTCGATCGCGGTGCCGATGAATGCGCCGACGATGGAGCGGCGCTGACGCGCCGCCTGCTCGGTCGTCGGAGTCGGGGTGGCGGTGCTCATAGCGTCCTTGCTGGGTTCGAGGGCGGGCGATGCCGCGGGATTTCGACAGGATGCCCCCTCGGGCGTATGCGCGTCCAATGCCGAAGCGCATGACCGATATACGATGTGCGCATGATGGCTCCGCGCGCGCTCGAGCTCTTCCTCGCGGTGCTCGATCACGGATCGGTGTCGGCGGCGGCCGACGAGGCCTTCCTCACGCAGCCGACCGTCTCGCGCCAGATCGCGGCGCTCGAGCGCGAAGTGGGCGCACGGCTCTTTCGCCGCACAACCGCAGGGATGCGGCCGACGGCCGCGGGGGAGCGGCTCGAGCCACTCGCGCGTGATCTCGTGCGCCGCAGCCGTCGCGCCGCGGCCGCGATGGCCGACCACGCCGCGGGGCAGAGCGTCTTCACCGTCGCGTGCCCGGAGACGACCGGCAACTTCTTCGTCGCGCCGTTCATCGCCGCGGGCGGCGCCGTCGCCGACATTCAGCCGGCCGCACCCGCCGACGTCTACGGCCTGCTGCGCCTGAGCGCCGACATCGCGATCAACACCTCGCCGCCGCCTGCGATGCTGCGAGGCGTCGAGCTCGCACGCGCGCGCATCCGTTGCCACGTGCCGCCGCCGCACCCGCTCGCCGACCGTGCCTCGGTCGAGCTCGAGGAGCTCGCCGCCGGCCCGCTGCTCGTGCCGGGCTTCGGCTCGGCGGTGGAGCGCACCGTGCGGCACGCGGCCGAGGTCGCGGGATTCGCGATCGAGCACGCAGCGATGACCTCGAACGCGACGATCGCGCAGGCGCGGGCGGCCGCCGGGCACGGGGCCGCGCTCCTGATCGAGCCAGCCGCCTTCGGGCTGGTGCACGTGCCGCTCAGGCACCGCGGCGAGCCGCTCGCAGTCACGCTCCACGCCGGCTGGGAGCGCGGCCACTATGCGAGCGCATCGATCGCCGCGCTCGCCGAGCAGATGGCGGCGTTCATGCGCCTGCGCCTCGAGCAGGAGCACATGGGGGAGGCGCTCGGCGACGACGGCTGAGGTTGCCGGCGCTCGCGTGCCGGCCGCCGGCCGCATAGCCCCATGCGCTCGCGGCATTGGCCGTGCGCGGCGGCGACGACAGAGACTGGCAGAGCCGTCGGTGCGCCATCGTGCGCGACCGCGGGCGGGATCGGTCGGGCGGCCGATCCGCAGGATCGAGTGCAAGGAGGCACCCCGTGCGACCCACCCCCGAGCAGCGCAAGGCCGTCGTCGACGCCGTCGATGCGGCATTCGACGAGCAGCTGCGAGCGACCGAGCAGCTCGTCAGGATCCCGTCGCTGCGCGGGCAGGAGCGCGAGGCGCAGGACCTGCTCGAGACCTGGATGCGCGACCTCGGCCTGACCGTCGACCGCTGGACGCTCGAAGCGGCATCCCTGGCCGAGCACCCCGGCGCCGGCGCCATCGCGGTCGACTACGACGACACCGAGGTGGTCGTCGGCACGCTCGAGCCCGCACCCGGCGCCGCCGCGGAGGGCCGGTCGCTCATCATCAACGGCCACGTCGACGTCGTGCCCACCGGCTCGCGCGAGCTCTGGAGTCGCGACCCGTTCGAGCCGCACACCGAGGACGGCTGGATGTACGGCCGCGGCACGGGCGACATGAAGGCCGGTGTCGTGGCCAACGTGTGGGCGCTGCACGCGCTTCGCGCCGCGGGTTTGCGCCCGGCGGCCCGCGTGCACCTGCAGTCGGTGCCGGAAGAGGAGTCGACCGGCAACGGCACCATCGCGTGCCTGCAGCGCGGCTACCAGGCGGATGCCGTGATCATCTCGGAGCCGTCGGGCGACTCTGTCGTGCGCGCCCACGTCGGCGTCATCTGGTTCCGCGTGCGCGTCTACGGCAAGGCCGCGCACGCCTCCGAGATGTCGGTCGGCACGAACGCGATCGACGCGGCCTACGCGACCATCGCCGAGCTGCGGCGCATGGAGGAGGCGTGGAACGCGCTCGTGCCCGGCTCCGCCCACTTCGCCGACCAGGAGCATCCGCTCAACCTCAACATCGGCACGATCCGTGCGGGCGACTGGCCCTCGAGCGTGCCCGACATGTGCGAGCTCGGCATCCGCGTCTCGTTCCTGCCCGAGCAGGACGTCGACGAGTGCTGGGCCGAGATCCAGCAGCGGGTAGAGACGGCGATCGCGGACCTCGACGGCGTGCGGGCCGAGACAGAGCGGCTCGGCTTCTACGCCGACGGCTACGTGCTCGAGGAGGGCAGCGAGGCCGAGGCCGTGCTCGCCGCTGCGCACCGCGAGGCCGCGGGCGAGGAGCTCGCGTCGGCTGCGGTCGCGGGCTACATCGACTCGCGCTGCTATGGACTGTTTGCCGACACTCCCGCGCTCGTCTACGGGCCCCGCGGCATCCGCCTGCACGGCGCCGACGAGGGCGTCGAGCTCGAATCGGTGCGCCGCGTGACGAGGGCGATGGCCCTCTTCATCGCCGAGTGGTGCGGCGTCACCGAGGCGTAGCGCGCACCGACGGTGACGCGACTGCTGCGCGTGCGCCGTGGGCTCGGCCGATGGCCTCGACTACGCCGGGAGCGGCTGCCGCGAGACCGGCCGCTCCTCGGCGTCGAGCACCCGGCCCATGCGCTTGCGCGTGCGCAGGTGGTGCACGCGCCCGACGACGCGCGCCTCGGGGAATGCATCGAGGATGCGCGGTTCCAGCGCGACCGAGGCGGCGAGCGTGCGGCTGTAGGCGGTGACCGCCAGTTGCGCATCGCCCGAGAGCGAGGCTGCGAGCCGCAGCTCCCGCATGCCGCGCAGGCGCGCCGCGACGGCGTCGAGCGGCAGCATGGGCGCCTCGAGCAGCCAGGTGCGCTCCACCTGCCAGCCAGCCTTGCGGGGCGAGAGGTCGCAGCGCATCGAGACCGACCCGTCGGCCAGCAGCCGCTGCACGCGGCGGTGCACCGTGGTCGGATGCTGCCCCAGGGTCCGCGCGAGGGTCGCGATGGGCGCTCGTGGCGCCTCGATGAGTGCCGCGATGACCGCGTCGTCCCCGGCGCGCTCCACGCGCGGCTGGCCGGCGCGGGCCGGAGCGAGCCCGGCGGCCGCGCGCTGCTCGCGCTCGGTGAGCGCATCGAGCCGCCACTGGGCGCCCTCGGCGTGCACGCGCACCGCGATGCGCACAATCGCGTCGATGCCTGGCACGAGCTGCGGCAGCTCGTCGAGCAGCAGCGCCACGAGCGCGGGCTGGTCGGGCGCGAAGACCGTCGCGGTCAGGGAGCCCAGCCGGTCAGTCTCGCTCACGCCCACGACGGCGGGCTGCGCGCACAGCCGCTGCAGCACCTCCTCGCGCGCGAGCCGCACGCCACGCACATCGAGCTCCACGAACGCCGTCTGCCAGCCGGTCGCCTGCGGGTTCGGGTAGACGCTCAGCCACGCCGAGCCGTCGGCCTCCAGCCGGCGCCAGCGGGACGCGAGCATCGTCGGCGAGCCGCCCAGCACCCGAGCGGCGTCGGCCCAGCTCGCGCGCGGAGCGATCTGCAGCAGGTGCGCGAGCCGCAGGTCAGTCTCGTCGGGCAGCGGTGCCGCATGATCCGAGTCCACAGCCCCCCCTTGACGCACGATCCTGAGATGAACCATGCGCTGAATGCCAATTCCCCATGATGACACGGCCTGCGCTGCGGATCGGCGGATGCTGGCTGGCAGACCCGAAGAGAGGTGCCAATGGACGCCACCGCCACCGCCAGCAGCATCGACGAAGCCGCAGCCAGCATCGAGCAGCGCATGATCGCGCTGCGCCACGCCCTGCACCGCGACCCCGAAGTCGGCCTCGACCTGCCCCGCACGCAGCGCAAGGTGCTCGACGAACTCGCCGACCTGCCGCTCGAGATCACGCTCGGCCAGGACTGCTCGTCGATCACGGCGGTGCTGCGCGGCAGCGGCGGCCCGGATGCGCCGGCCGTGCTACTGCGCGCCGACATGGACGCGCTCGCCGTCGACGAGCAGTCCGGCGTCCCCTATGCATCAGAGGTGCCCGGCGCCATGCACGCCTGCGGGCACGACCTGCACACGGCCATGCTCGCAGGCGCCGCCCGCATCCTCGCCGAACGTCGGCACGAGCTGCCCGGCGACGTCGTGCTCATGTTCCAGCCCGGCGAGGAGATGCACGACGGTGGCGCCGTGATGGTGCGCGAGGGCGTGCTCGACGCCGCCGGCCGCCGCGCCGACGCCGCCTACGCCCTGCACGTGATGTCCTCCCGCTACCCGCCCGGCACGATCGCCACCCGCGAAGGCGCGATCATGGCCGCCGCCGACGGCTTCGCGGTCACGATCCACGGCCGCGGCGGCCACTCCTCCGCGCCGCACCTGGCCGTCGACCCGGTGCCCGTGGCCGCCGAGTGCGTGCTGGCGCTCCAGTCCTACGTCACCCGTCGCGTTGACGTGTTCGATCCCATCGTCGTCGGCATCGGCCACCTCGCGGCGGGCGACCGCCGCGCACCCAACGCGATCCCGGAGACCGCGCAGCTCACCGCATCCGTCCGCTCCTGGTCGCACGCCGCGCGCGCCGCGTTCCGCGAGGAGGCAGCGCGTCTCGTGCGCTCGATCGCCGAGGCTCACGGCGCGCGCGCCGAGGTCGAGCACCTCGACGGCTACCCCGTGACGCTCAACGACCCGCTCGAGGCGCGCTTCGCGATCGACGTCGCCGCGTCACTGCTCGGCGACGACCGGGTGCAGGAGCTGCCCGCGCCGCTCAGCGGCTCCGAGGACTTCAGTCGCGTGCTGGCCGAGGTGCCGGGGGCGTTCCTCGTGCTCGGCGCGGCACCAGCGGGCGCCGACCCGGCCGCCGTGGCCGACAACCACAGCCCCCACGCCGTCTTCGACGACGGCGTGCTCGTGGACGGCGCCGCCGTCTACGCCTCCCTCGCCGCACGACGGCTCGCCCAGCTCGCGACGACGCGGGGATGACGAGCGTCGACGGCCCGTCGCCGGCAAGCGACGCCCTCCCGAAAGGCACCGCCATGACCACCGCCACCCCCACGACCGTGCACGTCGCGCCGCAGCGCAAGCACTCCCTCACCGGCACCGGAGTCGGCAACGCGCTCGAATGGTTCGACTGGTCGATCTACTCGACCTTCGCGCCGTTCTTCGCCGCGAGCTTCTTCTCGTCCGCCGACCCGGTCTCGGCCTTCCTCTCGACGCTCGTCGTCTTCGCGGTCGGCTTCCTCGCGCGCCCCGTCGGCGGCCTGCTCTTCGGCCGGCTCGCCGACCGCATCGGCCGCAAGAGCACGCTCGCGATAACCGTCGGCATCATCGCCGCCTCCTCCGGCGTCATCGGGCTTTCGCCCACTTACGAGACGATCGGCGTCGCCGCGTCCGTCATCCTCGTCGTCGCGCGACTCGGGCAGGGCCTCGCCTACGGCGGCGAGCAGCCCGCCGCCGGCGCCTACCTCTCGGAGCAGGCACCGCCCGCGCGCCGCGGCCTCTGGTCGTCGCTCATCTACGGCTCCGGCACCGTCGGCGCCATGGGCGGCCTCGTGCTCGGCGCGGTGCTCACCGCCACGATCGGCACGCAGGCCGTGACCGAGTGGGCCTGGCGCATCCCCTTCCTCATCGCCGGTGTCGGCGGGCTCTTCGCGCTCTACATGCGCACCCGCATGCACGAGTCGGCCACCTTCACCGAGCAGATCGAGCTGCCCGGGGACGCCGCGCCCAAGCCGAGCCTGTGGGCAGACTTCTGGGCCTCGCGCCGCGCCGCGCTCACGGTCGCGGGCCTCAGCATCGGTCTCACCGTCGTCTACTACTACTGGATCGTCGCAGCCTCGGCGTTCTCGATCTCGGTGCTGCAGGCCGAGCCGACGTCGATCCTGGTCGCCGGCATCATCGCCAACGTGATCTTCATCGCCGTGCTGCCGCTGTGGGGCGCGCTCTCCGATCGGATCGGCCGTCGGCCCGTCATGCTCATCGGCATCGTCGGGTCGATCGCGCTGCTCTTCCCGCTCTCGCAACTCATCAATGGCGACCCCGTGCAGCTGGGCATCGCGATGACGATCGCCGGGCTCTTCATCGCCGCGCCGTGCGCCATCTCGCCCGCGATCATGGCCGAGCTCTTCCCGACCCGCGTGCGCACCGCGGGCGTCGCGCTGCCGCTCGCGATCACCGTCGCGATCTTCGGCGGCACTTCGCTCTACCTGCAGACGTGGCTCTCGACGACCTACGGCCCGTGGGCGTTCCTCACCTACGTGACGGTGCTGCTCGTCATCACCGGCATCACGGTGCTGATCATGCCCGAGACCCGCGGCCGCGTGCTCGGCGATGAGGGCGACGTGTACGCCGAGCGCGCGGCGGCGCGCGCACGATGAGCGAATCGCTGCTCATCACCGGGGCGCGGATCGTCGACCTCGCGACCGGCCGCGCGGACGCACCCACCGCGATGCGCCTGCGCGGCGGCGTGGTCGATGCCGTCGGCAACCTGGCCCCGGCGGATGACGAGCGGGTGCTCGACGCCGCGGGGCGCTGGTGCATCCCGGGCCTGTGGGACCGCCACGTGCACCTCGACGAGAGCTCGGCGATGCCCGAGCGGCTCGACCTCTACGCGACCGCTTCCGAGGCCGAGGTGCTCGACGCGGTCGCCGCACGGCTCGCCGCTGCACCCGGGCCCGCCGCCGTCATCGGGATGGGCTACCGCTCCTCCGGCTGGGCTGCCGTGCCGCGCACGGCGTCGCTCGACGCGGTCGCCGGCGACCGCGTCGTCGCGCTCATCTCGGGCGACGGCCACAACGGCTGGCTAAGCTCCGCCGCCCAGCGCGTGCTCGGCCTCGACCCGGCCGAGCATCACGCTGCGCTGCACGAGGCCGAGTGGTTCGCGGTCTTCGAGCGCCTGCACGAGCTCGACGACGCCGCCGCGATCGACCGTCGCGCGCTCCACGCGCTCGAGCAGGCGGCCGCGCGCGGCGTCACCGGCATCGTCGACATGGGCTTCGGCGCAGCGTGGGATCGCTGGGCGCGCCGACCCCGCCCTGCCGCCCGCGTGCGCGCAGCCGTCTACCCGGTGCTCGTCGAGGAGGCGATCGGCCGATCGCTGTGCACCGGGTCGTCGCTCGCCCCGCTCGTCGAGCAGGGGCCGCTGAAGATCATCACCGACGGCTCGCTCGGCACGCTCACCGCCCACTGCTGCGAGCCCTACCTGCTGCCGGCGGGCGACGAGCGCGCCGCGGCGCACCCGTGCGGCATCCAGAGCGTGCCCGGCGCCGAGCTCGAGCGCCTGCTCGCGCGTGCCGAGGCGAGTGGACTCGCCGTCGCCGTGCACGCGATCGGCGACGCCGCCGTCGACATCGCCCTCGACGCGTTCGCGGCCACGGGCGCACGCGGCGGCATCGAGCACGCGCAGCTCGTGCGGGCCGGCGCCGTCGAGCGCCTGGCCGAGCTCGGCATCGAGGCGAGCGTGCAGCCTGCCCACCTGCTCGACGACGCGCCGGTGATGGACGCCGTCTGGGCAGACCGCACCGAGCGAGCCTTCGCGCTCCGCTGGATGCTCGACGCGGGCGTCACGCTCGCGCTCGGCTCCGACGCGCCCGTGGCGCCGCTCGACCCCTGGTTGGCGATCGACGCCGCCGTCGGGCGCGGGACGACGCCATGGCATCCTGAGCAGGCCATCTCGCGGCGCGAGGCCCTCGCGGCCTCCACCGACGGCACGATGGTGGTCGAGGCGGGCGCGCGCGCCGATCTCGTGCTGCTCGATGACGACCCGCTGCTGCGCAGCCCCGAGGCGACCGCCTGGGCGACCGTCTGCGATGGCGGCATCACTCACCTGAGAGAGGAGCGCATCCGATGACCACATTCGTCGGCGTCGCCGACATGGCGGCATGGACCAGAGACCTCGGCCCCGAGCGGATCATCGAGCAGATGTCCCGCACGATCGAGCAGGACTTCGCCCGCTGGCAGTCCTTCGACCTCGTGCCGCGCATCGCGAGTCACACGCCCATCGGCGTGATCGAGCTCATGCCCACGAGCGACGGGCAGCTGTACGCGTTCAAGTACGTCAACGGCCACCCCTCGAATCCCGGCCGCGGCTACCAGACCGTCACCGCGTTCGGCGCGCTCGCCGATGTCGACAACGGCTACCCCGTGCTGCTCGCCGAGATGACGCTGCTGACGGCGCTGCGCACCGCGGCGACCTCGGCCATGGCCTCGCGCATCCTGGCCCGCCCGGGATCCAAGCGCATGGCGATGATCGGGGCGGGCAGCCAGGCGGAGTTCCAGGCGCTCGGCCACCGCGCCGCGCTCGGCATCCAGGAGCTCGCGATCTGGGACGTCGACCCGGCGGCGATGCGCAAGGCGCAGCGCAACCTCGAGGCGCTCGGCTTCACGGTGCGGCTGGCCACGAGCGGCGAGGATGCCGTGCGCGGCGCCGACGTCATCACGACCTGCACTGCCGACAAGGCGCTCGCCACCGTGCTGTTCGATGAGTGGATCGAGCCCGGCGTGCACATCAACGCGATCGGCGGCGACTGCCCCGGCAAGACCGAGCTCGAGCCGGCGATCCTGCGCCGCGGTCCGGTGTTCGTCGAGCACACGCCGCAGACCCGCGTCGAGGGCGAGATCCAGCATCAAGGCGACGACTTCGCGGTCACCGAGCTGTGGCAGGTCATCGCGGGCTCGGCCGCCGGGCGCGAGAGCGACCAGCAGGTGACGATCTTCGACTCGGTCGGCTTCGCCATCGAGGACTTCTCGGCGCTGCGCTTCCTGCACGAGCGCGTGCAGGGCACGGGCCACTCGATCGAGATCGACCTGGTCGCCGAGCCCGAGGATCCGAAGGACCTCTGGGGCATCATCGGCGCTCCGGTGCCGGCGGTCTGAGCCGGCGCGCCCCTTTGGCGCCCTTCCGTTCGTCGACTACGGACCGGCGGCCGAGAGCATGACCCAGAGGGCGGCGCGGCCTGCAAACGACTCGAGGTCGACCTCGAGTTCTCGGCCGAGCGCGCGCACGCGATCGCGCAGGCTGTGCCGGTGCATGCCGGCGGCGCGGGCGGCCGCGTCCCAGCTGCAATCGTGCGCGAACCACAGCCGCGCGAGCGCGACCTGCTCGGCGGCGGTGGTGTCGCGCGCGAGCGCTCCCAGCCGTGCTTGCGCGGCCCGCCGCACCTCGGCGTGGTCGAGCAGGCCGAGCAGGCCGTCGACCGCCGGGTCGTAGACGGCGAGCGCCGCGCCCTCGAGCTCGGCGCGTCGCAGGGCCGAGCGCGCCTGCGCGACCGCGGTCGACGCATCCGCCCACGTCTGCGGCGCCGAGAGCCCGGCCGTCGCGTCGACCCCTGCGAGCGCCCGTTGCAGGGCGTCGCTGCGGCGCGCCTCCGCCACCACCAGCACGCCATCGTCGCCGATGCGCCACAGCACGTCGCCCGCCTGCCGGCCCGCGAGCTCGTGCAGGCGATGCCGCAGGCGCGGGGCGCTGGCCGCGGCGATGACGATCGGCGCGCGCGGCAGCGCGGAGCCCGTCTGCGACAGCACCATCGCCGCCGAGCGAGGATGGCCGCGCAGCGCGAGGTCGATGATGGCGCTCTCGAGCTCGGCGACGCGGTCGCGCGCGGTGGTCGACGTGGCGAGCGCGAGCTCGAGCAGCGCGGTGGCGTTGCCGACGATCGCCTGGCCGGCGGCGTCCATCGGCTCGTCAGCGCTCACCGTGAGCGCGCCCAGCTGGCGGGCGCCGCTGCCGAGCGTGTGCACGACGCTCCAGCCGCGCTCGTCGGCGGACACGCGCGTCGTGCGGCGCTGGCCGCGCAACGCCGTCCGGGCAAGCTCGACCGCCTGCGCGCTCGGCGCGTCCGGGAACGAGTCCCGGACGCCGCCGAGCGCGTCGAGCAGCGTCGCCGTCGCGCCCAGCTCGCGCGAGAGCTGCCGCACGACGCCCGCGGTGCCGTCCGGCGCCGACGCCGCCGCGGCGAGCGCGCGCTGCGCGGCCACCGCCCAACGGTCGCGGGCGCTCGCGACCTCGGCCGCCCAGCGGATGAGGGCGAGGAAGGGCGTCGTGTACGGCACCTCGAACAGCGGCAGGCCCGCCGCCGTGCACGCCTGCACGAGCGCATCCGGGGTCTCGTCGGCATGCACGCCGGTGCCGAATCCGAGCGCGAGCACGCCCTGGTCGACGAGCGATCGAACGTAGCGGGCCGCGTCGATGTCACCCGTGAGCAGCTGCCGCCCGGTCGTCAGCAGCACCTGCTCGGGTGCGAGGAACGGCGTCGGGTCGGCGAGGTCGGAACTCGAGACCCACGCGATCGGCTGCCGCCGGCGCTCATCGCCCTCGACGAGCGCCGTGAGCTCGAGCCCGACCTCGTCGAGCAGCGCCTCGGTCGTCGCCGGGCCCGGAACGCGTGCTGCCATGGTGGCAAGTATGGCGCAAGACCATGCCGACGCGGCAGAGCAGCGCGACGTCCGCCGACCTAGCGTGGAGGCATCTCGCGCGACGACGCGCACCCACGAGGAGGACTTGATGACGATGGAGGCGACGATCGCCGGCGGACCGGTGCTCGAGCAGGTCAGGAGGCTGCGCACCGCTGTGCCCGGCCCCGCATCCCAGGCGATCCTGGAGCGCAAGCGGGCCGCGGTCGCGAGCGGCGTCGGCATGACGCTGCCCGTGTTCGTGACCGCTGCCGGCGGAGGGGTCATCGTCGACGCCGACGACAACTCGCTCATCGACCTAGGCTCCGGCATCGCCGTGACGAGCGTCGGCAACGCGCACCCGGGCGTGGTGGCCGCGGCGAGCGAGCAGCTCGCGCGCTTCACCCACACGTGCTTCACCGTCACCGGCTACGAGGGCTACGTCGACGTCTGCGAGGCGCTCAACCGCGTCACGCCCGGCGACTTCGCCAAGCGCAGCGCGCTGTTCAACTCCGGAGCCGAGGCGGTCGAGAACGCGATAAAGATCGCCCGCTCCTACACGGGCCGGAGCACGGTCGTCGCGTTCGACCACGCCTACCACGGCCGCACGAACTTGACGATGGCGCTCACGGCGAAGTCGATGCCGTACAAGCGCGGCTTCGGCCCGTTCGCGGGCGAGGTCCACCGCGCGCCGCTGTCGTACCCGTTCCGCGACGGGCTCTCGGGCGAGGAAGCGGCCCGCATCGCCATCGAGCGCATCTCCCGCCAGTGCGAGCTCGACGACGTCGCCGCGATCATCATCGAGCCGATCCAGGGCGAGGGCGGCTTCATCGTGCCCGCCGACGGCTTCCTGCCGGCACTCGTTGCGTTCGCCCGCGAGCACGGCATCGTCTTCATCTCCGACGAGATCCAGACCGGCTTCGCGCGCACGGGCGCGATGTTCGCGTCCGAGCACTTCGGCATCGAGCCCGACATCATCGTCACCGCCAAGGGCATCGCGGGCGGCCTGCCGCTCTCGGCCGTCACGGGCCGCGCCGAGATCATGGACGCCCCGCACGCGGGCGGCCTCGGCGGCACCTACGGCGGCAACCCCGTCGCGTGCGCCGCGGCGCTCGCCTCGATCGCCGCCTTCGAGGACGGCCTGGTCGAGCGCGCGCAGGAGCTCGGCGGGCTCATGCTCGGCCGCCTCGCCGAGGCGCAGCGGGGTGACGCCCGCATCGGCGACGTGCGCGGCAAAGGCGCGATGATCGCGGTCGAGCTCGTCGACGCGGAGACGGGCAGGCCGGATGCGGCGCTCACGTCGCGCGTGGCGGCCGCGGCGCACGCGCAGGGCGTCGTCGTGCTCACCTGCGGCACCGACGGCAACGTCATCCGCCTCCTGCCGCCGCTCGCGATCGGCGACGACCTGCTGCGCGAGGGCCTCGAGGTGCTCGTCGACGCGCTGGCCGCAGCATGACCGCGATCGAGGTGCGCCGGGCGGCGAGCCCGCTCGACGACGCGCGCACGAGCCTCGGTGAGGCGATCGACATCCTCGGCTACAGCGACGGCATGCGGCAGATGCTCGCGACCCCTCGCCGCGAGATGACGGTCGCGATCCCGCTGCGCCGTGACAACGGACAGGTCGAGGTCTTCACGGGGCACCGCGTGCAGCACAACCTCTCGCGCGGACCTGCGAAGGGCGGCCTGCGCTACAGCGCGGCCGTCGACCTCGACGAGGTGCGGGCGCTTGCGATGTGGATGACGTGGAAGTGCGCGCTGCTCGACGTGCCCTACGGCGGCGCGAAGGGCGGCGTCGCCGTCGACCCCCGCCAGCTGACCCTCGACGAGCTCGAGCGCCTCACGCGCCGGTACACGAGCGAGATCCTGCCGATGATCGGGCCGGCGCGGGACATCCCCGCGCCCGACATCGGCACGAACGAGCAGACCATGGCCTGGATCATGGACACCTACTCGACGAACGTCGGCTACACGGTGCCCGGCGTCGTGACCGGCAAGCCGCTGAGCCTCGGCGGCTCGCGCGGCCGGGCGAGCGCCACCTCGCGCGGCGTCACAGTCATCGCGCTCGAAGCGCTGCGGCACCGCGGCATCGAGCCCTCTAGCGCGACCGCTGCCGTGCAGGGCTTCGGCAAGGTCGGCCGTGACGCGGCACGCTTCCTCTTCGAGGCGGGCGTGCGCGTGCAGGCGGTCAGCGACGTCGACGGCGCGGTCTTCGCGTCCGGCGGTCTCGACCTCGACGCGCTCGGCGAGCACGTCGACCTGACCGGCAGCGTTGTCGGCTTCGCCGCCGCCGAGCCGATCGACCCCGCCGACCTGCTCGAGCTGGAGCTCGGCCTGCTCGTGCCGGCCGCGGTCGAGGGCGTCATCCACGAGGGCAACGCCGACCGCATCCGCGCCCGCGTCGTCGTCGAGGGCGCCAACGGCCCGACGACGTCGGAGGCCGACCGCATGCTCGCCGAGCGCGACGTCTTCGTGGTCCCCGACATCCTCGCGAACGCGGGCGGGGTGCTCGTCTCCTACTTCGAATGGGTGCAGGGTAACCAGTCGTATTGGTGGAGCCAGCGCGAGGTCGAGGACCGACTGCGCGACCGCATGTCCTCGGCATGGCACGCCGTGCTCGAGGGCGCCCAGCAGCGCGGCACCTCGCTGCGCACCGCAGCCACCTGCATCGCCGTCGAGCGCGTCGCAGAGGCCCACCGACTGAGAGGACTGTACCCGTGACCGACACGATGATCGACAGCGAGAGCCAGGTGCTCGAGTCCGTCCACGGCCAGCTGTTCATCGGCGGCGAGTGGATCGACGGCGAGCAGGGCACGATCGACGTGCGCGACCCCGCGACGGGCGAGGTCATCAAGCAGATCGCCAATGGCTCGGTCGAGGACGGCGTGCGCGCACTCGACGCCGCGGTCGACGCGCAGGAGGCCTGGGGTCGCACGCCCGCGCGCGTGCGCGGCGAGATCCTGCGCAAGGCCTTCGACCTGCTGCAGGAGCGCAAGGAGGAGTTCGCGCTCCTCATGACGATGGAGATGGGCAAGCCGCTCGCCGAGGCGCGCGGGGAGGTCGCGTACGGCGGCGAGTTCCTGCGCTGGTTCTCGGAGGAGGCGGTGCGCATCGACGGCCGGTACACGATGACCCCGGAGGGCACCGGCCAGATGATCGTCACGCACCGCCCCGTCGGTCCGTGCTTCCTCATCACCCCGTGGAACTTCCCGCTCGCGATGGCCACCCGCAAGCTCGGCCCCGCGCTCGCCGCCGGCTGCACCGCGGTCGTCAAGCCCGCGACGCTCACGCCGCTGACGACGCTCGCGCTCGTCGCGCTGCTCGAAGAGGCCGGGCTGCCCAAGGGTGTCGTCAACGTCATCACCACGAAGTCGACCGGGGCGCTCTCGGAGAGGCTGCTCGCCGACCCGCGCCTGCGCAAGGTCTCGTTCACGGGCTCGACCCCGGTGGGCGTCAACCTGCTGAAGCAGGCCGCGAACAACGTGCTGAAGGCGTCGATGGAGCTCGGCGGCAACGCGCCCTTCGTGGTGTTCGAGGACGCGGATCTCGACAAGGCCGTGGAGGGCGCGCTGCTGGCGAAGTTCCGCAACATCGGCCAGGCCTGCACCGCCGCCAACCGCTTCATCGTGCACGAGTCGGTCGCCGACGAGTTCGCGCAGCGCATCGGCGACGCCGTCAAGGCGATGAAGGTCGGCCGCGGCACCGAGGACGGCGTGAACATCGGCCCGCTGGTCGAGGACAAGGCCGTCGACAACGCCGTGCGCCTGGTGGACGCGGCCGTCGCCGACGGCGCGACGCTCGTCGCCGGAGGCAAGGCGATCGACGGCCCCGGCTCCTTCTT
>FOZN01000001.1 GCA_900114805.1 Agrococcus baldri
GGCCAGCCCCCCGCTCGAGTGGCCAGCCCCCCGCTCGAGTGGCCAGCCCCCCGCTCGAGTGGCCAGCCCCCCGCTCGAGTGGCCAGTCCCCCGCTCGAGTGGCCAGTCCCCCGCTCGAGTGGCCAGTCCCCCGCTCGAGTGGCCAGTCCCCCGCTCGAGTGGCCAGTCTTCGCGTGAATGCTCGGACGAGGGCATTGTGTTTTCGTGCGTCGGCTCGATCGAGCCGCTTGAACACACCAGGGTCCACGCAAGCGCGGAGGTGGCCACTCAAGCGCGGAGGCGGCCACTCAAGCGCGGAGGCGGCCACTCAAGCGCGGAGCAGACCACTCAAGCGCGGAGATGGCCACTCAAGCGTGGAGGTGGCCACTCAAGCGTGGAGGTGGCCACTCAAGCGCGGAGGTGGCCACTCAAGCGCGGGAGGCGGCCACTCGAGGAGCGGCGGCGCGGAGGAGGCGCGCCGCCGACGGCGGCCGCGCGTCAGGCCGTGCGGCTCTTGCGTGCGCGGCGGGCGGCGAGCTCGTCGACCGGCTGCTGGTCGACCGGCGTGACCTCGAGCTCGATCAGCTGCGTCTCGACCTCGCGCAGCACCTTGCCGACGGCGATGCCGAACACGCCCTGGCCGCGACCGAGGAGGTCGATGACCTCGTCGTTCGAGGTGCAGAGGTAGACGCTCGCGCCGTCGGAGATGAGGGTGGTCTGGGTCAGGTCGCGCACGCCGGCGTCGTGCAGCTGCACGATGGCGACGCGGATCTGCTGCAGCGAGATGCCGGTGTCGAGCAGGCGCTTGACAAGCTTGAGCACCAGGATGTCGCGGAAGGAGTAGAGTCGCTGGCTGCCGGAGCCGGTGGCCGAGCGGACGGTCGGCTCGACCAGGCCGGTGCGCGCCCAGTAGTCGAGCTGGCGGTAGGTGATGCCTGCCGCGTCTGCGGCGATGGCGCCCTTGTAGCCCACGGCGTCGTCCTCCTGCGGGAGGCCGTCGGTGAACAGCAGACCGAGCTCGTGGCGGCTCGTCCCGCCCTGGTCATCCCGGCTGCCGTCGCGCATTGCCGTCCCTTCCGCTGCTGGGCTCAACCTTCAAGTAATGGTTGAGTGTTGGCCCCACCGTAGCGACCCGACGCCTCGCTCCCGGGGATATCCGGATCGGGCGGCGTGTCGAGGCCGAGTCTACGCCCTGCCGCCCACGACGGGCAGGGGCGCGCCCGCGATCAGGCGCCCAGCGAGTCGCGCGTGAGGAGCTCGCGCACCGACTGGATCTGGCTCGCGAGGTCGCGCGCCGCCTCCGCTGCCCTGGCCTGGCTGCCGGTCTCGCGACGGCCGCGCATGGGCTTCAGCGCCGACTCGATCAGCGCCGCCTCGCGCTGCGCCGATTGCCGCATGCCGCGCAGGTGGCGCGGCTCGATGCCGAAGCGCTGCAGCTCGACCAGGGACTTCAGCGCCTGCACGGCGGCATCGCCGAAGGGCTCGGCGCCCGGCACCAGCTGGGCGGAGAGGGCGTCGGCGAGCAGCTGCTTCGATGCGCCGGTCTCGGCCTGCAGCTCTGCCCGCGAGAGCCGCCGCTCGGCACCCAGGATGGAGGGGGCCTCGACGCGCACGTTCGCGCCGGGGATCTGCGGGGTGCGACCGGCGTCGATGTCGTCGAGGTGGCCGAGGATCACCTTCAGCGGCAGGTAGTGGTCGCGCTGCAGCGTCAGGATGTAGCGCAGCCGCTCGAGGTCGGCGGCGTCGAACTTGCGGTAGCCGGAGCTGGTGCGCTGGGGCGAGATGAGCCCCTGGTCCTCGAGGAAGCGCAGCTTCGACGGCGACAGGTCGGGGAACTCCGGGCCCAGCTTCGCCAGCACCTGGCCGATGGAGAGGAGGCCGGCGGGCTTCCTCGCAGCCTGTGCGCTCACGCCCGCTGCTCGAGATCGAGCCGGGAGCGGTAGAAGGTGAGACGGAACTTGCCGACCTGCACCTCGGCGCCGTCGCGCAGCACGACCGACTCGACGCGCTCGCCGTTGTGGTACGTGCCGTTGAGCGAGCCGAGGTCGCGCAGCTCGAACGCCGTGCCGGAGCGAGCGAACTCGGCGTGCCGGCGCGAGACGGTGACGTCGTCGAGGAAGATGTCGGCGTCCGGGTGGCGGCCGGCGATGGTGGAGTCCTGGTCGAGCAGGAAGCGCGCGCCCACGTTCGGCCCGCGGCGCACGACGAGGATCGCCGAGCCCGAGGGCAGGGAGGCGACCGCCTCGCGGTCCTCCGGCGAGGTGCCCTCGATCATCGCCGCCAGCTGCGCGCGGTAGTCGTCACCCCATGACTGCGTGCTCTCGCCGTCGCGGCCGTCGTGCTCGGTCATGCGGTTCCTCCACGCGAATGGTGCCAGCAGGCGCTGGCGGACGTTCAGCATAGCGTCGGAGCCTGTGCGCAAGGCCCATCGCTGGAACCCTCGCCGACGAGGGCACCGACGCCCTGAGACGCCACCCTAGCGAATGCGCGGGCGCGGCGGGAGGCTCAGGAGAAGCCGGCGAACTGGCGCAGCAGCGCGGCCACCGCGGCGGCCGCCGCGACCGCCACGATGAACGGCGCGCGCACCGCGAACAGGCCGGCCGCGACCAGCACCGCGGGGATGCGCGCGTCGAGCACGATCCCCTCGCCGCCGCCGAGCGTCTGCACGGCGACCAGGCCGGCCAGCAGCGAGACGGTCAGCAGCTCGAGCGTGCGGCGCGGGCGCGGCTGGTCGAACAGCCGCGGCGGCACGGCGTAGCCGAGCAGCTTGATCGCGAGCACCGCGATGGACGCGAGCAGGATGAGGTGCCAGAGGGTCACGCGTGCTGCCCCTCTCGGTGCTCCGGCCCGCCGGGGTCGGCCAGGTCGGACTCATGCTTGGGCCCGAACCAGTTCGTGAGCCCCACGACGACGCCGACCACCGCCGCCAGGATCACGGGCGTGCCGGAGGGCGCGACCGGCAGCAGCGCCGCCGCGAGCGCCGCGCTGGCGGCGGCCACCGCGATCGCCTGCCTTGCCTTCAGCCGCGGCCACAGCAGGCCGACGAACGCCGCGGCGGCAGCGGCGTCGAGGCCCCACTGCTTCGGGTCGCCGAGCAGGTCGCCCAGCAGCGCACCGGCGAGGGTCGCCAGGTTCCAGCCGACGAAGATGCCGACGCCCGTGACCCAGAAGCCGATCCGCTGCGCCTTCGGCTGCGACTGCGCCAGCGCCACTGCGGTCGACTCGTCGATCGTCACGTGCGCGGCCAGCGGCATCAGCATCGGCCGCGGCTGCACCACCCGCCGCATGCTCATGCCGTAGAGGGCGTTGCGCAGCCCCAGCATCCCGGCGCTCGCGACGCCCGCGATGCCACCGCCGGCGGCGATGACGCCGATGAACGCGAACTGCGAGCCGCCCGAGAACATCAGCAGGCTGAGCACCATCGTCTGCCACAGATCGAGGCCGCTCGCGATCGAGAGCGCCCCGAACGAGAGGCCGTAGGCACTGGTCGCCACGACGACCGACACGCCCTCCCGCCAGGCGCGACCCACCGCATCCGTCTGCACCGGATCAGCCTAATCGGAGAGCGCGGTCCTGCTCGCGCCCGGTCCCGCGCCGCTAGCCTGGAGCGCATGAGCCTGCTTGCCGGCGACGACGGCCTCGCCCGGCCCGCGTGGGCCGCGACCGACCCGCTCATGCGCGACTACTACGACCGCGAGTGGGGCATGCCCGTGCGCGATGAGACCGGACTGTTCGAGCGGCTCTCGCTCGAGGCCTTCCAGTCGGGGCTGTCGTGGTCGACCATCCTGCGCAAGCGGCCGGCGTTCCGCGAGGCCTTCCACGGGTTCGAGGCGGATGCGGTGGCCCGCTTCGACGAGGACGACACGGCCAGGCTGCTGGCCGATGCGCGCATCGTGCGCAATCGGCGCAAGATCGCCGCGACCATCCAGAACGCCCGCGCGACCGTGGCGCTGCGCGAGGCGGAGGGACTGGCGTCGCTGATCTGGTCGTTCCAGCCCGCTGCGACGCCGACGCCGACGACCTTCGCCGAGGTGCCGACGCAGAGCGCGGAGTCGATCGCGCTGTCGAAGGAGCTCAAGCGCCGCGGCTTCGCGCACGTGGGGCCCACCACGATGCACGCGCTCATGGAGGCGGTCGGCATCATCGACACGCATCTGCTCGGCTCGCACCGGCGCGGCTCGAGCGGCATCTGGGCAGCCGACGGGAGCAGAGCATGAGGCAGATCCTGATCGTCCAGTCGCGGCCCGAGGACGCCGTCGCCGACGCGGAGCTCGAGGCGATGGTGCGCTTCGGCCGCCTCGACGACGCCCGCATCCGGCGCGTGCGGCTCGACCGCGAGCAGCCGGCGCTCGGCAGCGGCGCGGTGGGCGCGAGCGGCGTCGACCTGACCGACATCGACGCCGTGCTGGTCGGCGGCGGTCCCGCCAACTTCAGCGACGAGCACGGCCGCCCGCCGGGCCACGCCGCCACCGTCACGTGGCTGACCGACCTCGCCACCCGCGTCATCCGCGACGGAGTGCCCTACCTGGGCGCCTGCCTCGGGCTCGGTGCCCTCGTGCACGCTCTGGGCGACCGCATGGTGCGCGGCATCGCCGAGTCGGTGGCGCCGGTCGAGCTGAGCCTGGTCGGCGAGGACTGGCTCACCGACGGCCTGCCGCGTGCCTTCACCGCGTTCGGCGGCCACAAGGAGGGCATCGCCCAGGCGCCCGAGGGCGCGACGACGCTCGCTGTCTCTGCCGCGTGCGTCCACATGGTGCGCGTCGGCGAGCATGCGGTGGGCACGCAGTTCCACCCGGAGCTCGGCGCCGAGGGGCTCGAGCAGCGCATCCGCGTCTACCGCGACCACGGCTACTTCTCCCCCGCCGAGGTCGACGACCTGGTCGCCGCCGGCCGCGCGGCGCACGTGACGCATCCGCAGACCATCCTCGCCCGCTTCGCCGAGCGCTACGGGCTCACGCGGTGACGCCTGCCGCGAGCGCCGCCGGGCAGCGCGCGGTCGTCGCCTTCGACGCCTTCAAGGGCAGCCTGACCGCCGCCGAGGCGTGCGCGGCGGCCGGCCGCGGCATCCGCTCGGTGGTGCCGGACGCCGACGTGCTGCTCGTGCCGATGGCCGACGGCGGCGAGGGCTCGCTCGATGCGCTGCTCGCTCGCGGCGGCGAGGAGATCGTCACCGCCACCGTCGACGCCATCGGTCGCCCGGCACGGGCGCGCTGGGCGCTCGAGGGCACGCACGCCATCATCGAGCTCGCGCAGGCCGCCGGGCTGCCCCAGGTCGAGGATGCGCCGCTGCAGCCGCTGGCCGCCTCGACCGCGGGCCTCGGCCCGGTGGTGCTCGCGGCGCTCGACCGCGGCGCCGACGAGCTCACCCTGCTGCTGGGCGGCTCGGCCACGAGTGACGGCGGCGCCGGGCTGCTGACCGCCCTCGGGGCGCGGCTGACGGATGCGTCGGGCCTCCCCGTGCAGGCCGGTGGCGGCGGGCTCGGCGCGATCGCGCACCTCGACCCGGCAGGCTTCGATCCCCGCGCCCTCGCCGCCACCTGGCGCTTCGTCACCGACGTCGACGCGCCGCTCACCGGCCCGCGCGGCGCAGCGGCCGTGTTCGGCCCGCAGAAGGGTGCGAGCGCCGCCGAGGTGGCCGCGCTCGACGCCGCGCTCGAGCGCTTCGCGCGCGTCGGAGCGGCGGCGCTCGGGATCGACGCGGCGGCGATCGCCGACGTGCCCGGCGCCGGTGCCGCCGGCGGCGTCGCGAGCGTGCTGCGGGCGCTCACCGGCGGCGAGATCGTCGCCGGCGGTGACTGGTTCGCCGAGCTCGCCGGGCTCGACGAGGCGCTCGCCGGCGCCGCCATGGTGCTCACCGGCGAGGGGCGCTTCGACACCCAGTCGGCCGGCGGCAAGGTGGTCTCGGTGGTGCACGCCGCCGCGCAGCGCCACCGGGTGCCGCTGTGCGTGCTGGCGGGATCGGTCGATGCGGCGGCCGCGCGAGCGATGGGCGTGCCGGCCTTCTCGCTCGCGGCCGGGCCCGCGACGCTGACCGAGCTGCAGCGCGACGCGGCCGGCCTGCTCGAGGCGGCCGCCGCATCCGTCGCCCGCCTGGCCCTGCGCTGACCGCGCCCCGGCCTGACCGCGAGCCGTGCGGTGATCGCGAGCCGTGCGGCCCAGAGCCCGTGCGCGCGGTTCCGTCGTCGCGGGCGCGGGCCTATGCTCGTGTCTCACTGCAGGGCACCGCGGCCGGAGCCGCTCGCGGAGCGGCTGCCGGAGGGAGCGCCGGATGGGTTCGATCGAGATCACCGTCGACGGCGCCCCGCGCGCGGCCGACGCGATCGGCCCGCACACGAGCCTGCTCGACTGGCTGCGCGAGCAGGGCCGCACGAGCGCCAAGGAGGGCTGCGCCGAAGGCGAGTGCGGCGCCTGCGCGGTGCTGGTGGCCCGGCCCGACGGCGGCGGGGCGACCCGCTGGACGGCGGTCAACGCGTGCCTGCCGCCCGCGCTCGCCTTCGACGGGCAGGAGATCGTCACCGCCGAGGGGCTGGGCAGCGCGCCGTCCCCGGGCGCCGCTGGTGAGCTGCACCCGGTGCAGCGGGAGATGGCCGAGCGGGGCGGCTCGCAGTGCGGCTACTGCACCCCCGGCTTCGTCTGCGCGATGGCAGCCGAGTACTACCGCCCGGATCGCGCGGCGGCGGCGCGGCCGACCGGAGCGCGGGACCGGCCCCAGGATGGTCGGAGCGAGGGCAGCCGGCCCGACGAGCAGCGGCGGCCCGGCGAGCAGGCTGCGCTCGGCGATCATGCAGCGCACGGCGCGCAGGCCGCGCACGGCGAGTGCGGGCCCAACGGCTTCGACCTGCACGCGCTGAGCGGCAACCTGTGCCGCTGCACGGGCTACCGGCCCATCCGCGATGCGGCCTACGCGCTCGGCACCCCCGCGGCCGAGGACGCGCTCGCCCACCGCCGGGCAGAGGCACCGCCGTCGGCGCGTCCCACTGTGGTGCGCGGCGAGCGCGGCGCCTTCGTGCGGCCCGCCGATCTGCACGAGCTCACCGAGCTGCTGGCGCAGACGCCGGAGGCGCTGCTGCTGGCGGGCGCGACCGACGCCGGCGTCGAGCGCAACCTGCGCCACGCGCGCCCGCCGCTCGTGCTCGCGATCGACCGCCTCGAGGCGCTGCGCGAGCTGCTGGTGACCGATGACGCGATCGAGCTCGGTGCCGCCCTGACGCTCAGCGAGATCGAGCACGGGATCGCCGGCCGGGTGCCGATGCTCGACGCGCTCCTGCCCCAGTTCGCCTCCCGGCTGATCCGCAACGCCGCCACCCTCGGCGGCAACCTCGGCACCGGCTCCCCCATCGGCGACAGCCCGCCGGCACTGCTCGCGCTCGAGGCGACGCTGCTGCTGGTCTCGGCGAGCGGCGAGCGCGAGGTGCCGTTGGCCGAGTACTTCACCGGCTACCGGCAGAGCGTGCGCGCACCGGGCGAGGTGATCCGGGCGGTGCGCATCCCGCTGCCGCTCGCGCCGCTGACCGCGTTCCACAAGATCGCCAAGCGCCGCTTCGACGACATCTCCGCGGTCGCCGTCGCGTTCGCGCTGACGCTCGACGACGGTCTGGTGACCACCGCCCGCATCGGGCTGGGCGGCGTGGCCGCCACCCCCATTCGCGCGCTCGCCGCCGAGCGTGCCCTCGAGGGCCGCACGTGGAACGAGGAGACCGCGCGGGCTGCCGCGGCCGTCCTGCGCGGCGAGGGCACACCGCTGGATGACCACCGCGCCAGCGCCCGCTACCGCAGCGCCATGCTCGAGCAGTCGCTGCTGCGTCTCCACGCCGAGTCCGTGATCTGATGGTCGCCGCACGCTCCGCCGCTGCTCCGGCTGCGTCCGCACTGGCCGCCACCGCGCCGGTCGTCGCCCCGTCGGTCGCCAGCGCACTGGCCGAGCGTCCCGAGCATCCGGTCGTCGGCCGCGCCGTGTCGCACGAGAGCGCCGAGCTGCACGTCACGGGTGCCGCGCTCTACACCGACGACCTGCTGCCGCGGATGCGCGGGGCGCTGCACGCCTGGCCGCTGCAGAGCCCGCACGCGCACGCGAGAGTGACAGCGCTGCGCACCCGGGCGGCGCTCGCGGTGCCGGGTGTGGTGCGCGTGCTCACAGCCGCCGACGTGCCGGGCGTCAACGACGCCGGCGTGCGGCAGGACGAGCCGCTCCTCCCCGCCGAGGCGATGTTCCACGGCCACGCCGTCTGCTGGGTGCTCGGCGAGAGCCTCGACGCCGCCCGGCTGGGCGCCGAGGCGGTGGAGGTCGACTACGAGCCGCTGCCGTCGGTGCTGACGCTCGGCGAGGCGATCGCGGCCGAGCAGTTCCAGGGCGCGCAGCCGATCGTCACCAGGGGCGATGCGGAGGCCGGGCTGGCGCGCGCCGCCCACCGGTTCAGCGGCGAGTTCGAGTTCGGCGGGCAGGAGCACTTCTACCTCGAGACCCACGCGGCGATCGCGCAGGTCGACGAGGCCGGGCAGGTGTTCGTGCACAGCAGCACGCAGCACCCCTCCGAGACGCAGGAGATCGTCGCGCATGTGCTGGGTCTGCGCAGCCACGACGTCACCGTGCAGTGCCTGCGGATGGGCGGCGGCTTCGGCGGCAAGGAGTGGCAGCCGCACGGGCTGGCCGCCGTCGCCGCGCTCGGTGCCGTCCTCACCGGCCGACCCGTGCGCCTGCGACTGAACCGCACGCAGGACATCACGATGACCGGCAAGCGCCATCCCTTCCACGCCAGCTGGGAGGTCGGGTTCGACGACGACGGGCGGCTCCAGGGGCTGCGCGCCACCCTCACCTCCGACGGCGGCTGGTGCCTCGACCTCTCCGAGCCCGTCCTGCAGCGTGCGCTCTGCCACGTGGACAACGCCTACTTCATCCCCGACGTCGAGCTGCGCGGGCGCATCGCCCGCACGAACAAGACCTCGCAGACGGCGTTCCGCGGCTTCGGCGGCCCCCAGGGCATGCTCGTGATGGAGGACATCCTGGGCCGCTGCGCGCCGCTGCTCGGCATCGACCCCACCGAGCTGCGCCGGCGCAACCTCTACGCGCCGGGCCAGCGCACGCCCTACGGGCAGGAGGTGCGGCACGCCGAGCGGCTGCCCGCCGTGATCGACGAGGTGGCCGCCCGGGCCGATCTCGACGCGCGCCGGGCCGACGTCGCCGGCTTCAACGCCACGCATCCGCACCGCAAGCGCGGCATCGCCCTGACGCCGGTGAAGTTCGGCATCTCCTTCAACCACACCGCCTTCAACCAGGCCGGCGCGCTCGTGCACGTCTACAAGGACGGCTCGGTGCTCATCAACCACGGCGGCACCGAGATGGGGCAGGGCCTGCACACGAAGATGCGGCAGGTCGCCGCCACCGCGCTCGGCGTGCCGCTGGGCCTCGTGCGCCTCGCGCCCACCCGCACCGACAAGGTGCCCAACACCTCGGCCACCGCGGCCAGCACCGGCGCCGACCTCAACGGCGGCGCGGTGAAGGACGCGTGCGAGCAGATCCGCGCCCGCCTGGCGGTCGTCGCCGCCGAGCGGCTCGGGGTGGGGTCGGATGCGGTGCGCTTCGCAGGCGGGTCGGTCACCTCGGTCGGCGTCGACGCCGAGGTCGCCGGCGCGGCACTCGACTGGCGCGAGGTGGTGCAGCGGGCCTACCTGCAGCGCATCCAGCTCTCGGCCGCCGGCTTCTACCGCACCGAGGGCCTGCACTGGGACCCGGTGCGCATGCACGGTGACCCGTTCAAGTACTTCGCCTACGGCGCGGCCGTCTCCGAGGTCGAGGTCGACGGCTTCACCGGCGCCTACGCGTTCCTGCGCACCGACATCGTGCACGACGTCGGCGACAGCCTCTCGCCGCTGGTGGACATCGGGCAGATCGAGGGCGGCTTCGTGCAGGGCGCCGGCTGGCTCACGCTCGAGGATCTGCGCTGGGACACCTCGGACGGCGAGGGCCGCGGGCGCCTCCTCACCCAGGCCGCCAGCACGTACAAGCTGCCCTCGTTCTCGGAGATGCCGCGCGAGCTGCACGTGCACCTGCTCGAGCGGGCGGCGGAGGAGGGCGCGGTGTACGGCTCGAAGGCGGTCGGCGAGCCGCCGCTCATGCTCGCCTTCAGCATCCGTGAGGCGCTGCGCCAGGCGGTCAGCGCGTTCGGGCCAGCCGGGCACGCGGTCGAGCTCGCCTCCCCGGCCACGCCGGAGGCGGTGTTCTGGGCGATCGAGGCCGCCCGGCGGGCGAGCGGGAGCTAGCGATGGACTGGCTGCGTGCGCTCCAGCACCTCCGCGAGCAGGGTCGCTCCGGCGTGCTCGTCACCGTCACCTCGGTGCGCGGCCACGCGCCGCGCGAGGCGGGCGCCAAGATGGTGGTCGCCGCCGATGCCACCTGGGACAGCATCGGCGGGGGCAACCTCGAGGCGAGCGCCGTCGCCCGTGCGCGGGCGCTGCTGGCCGCCGGCACCGCGGAGCCCGAGCGGCTGGAGCTCGCGCTGCACGAGCACGCCGCGAACGACTACGGCCGCCAGTGCTGCGGTGGCGAGGTGGCGGTGCTGCTCGAGCCGCAGCCCGCGCGGGCCGTGGTCGCGGTGTTCGGGCTCGGCCACGTGGGGCAGGAGCTGGCCCGCATCCTGTCGCGGCTGCCGCTGGCGGTGCAGCTGGTGGACAGCCGAGCGACGCAGGTGCAGCAGCTGGCGGCGGCGGGGCTCGACGACGGGCTCGCCGACCTGCGCCTGATCCACGCGCCGGCGCCCGAGAGCGTGCTCGCCGCCCTGCCCGCCGAGGCGCACGTGCTCGTGCTCACGCACGACCATGCCGAGGATCTCGTGCTGTGCGAGGCCGCCCTGCGACGCGGCGACCTGGCCTCGATCGGCGTGATCGGCTCCTCCGCGAAGTGGCAGCGCTTCCGCAAGCGCCTGCGCGAGGCCGGGCACACCGATGCCGCCATCGGCACCATCACCAGCCCCATCGGGCTGCCGGAGCTGCGCGGCAAGGAGCCGGCGGTCATCGCGATCAGCGTCGCCGCGGCACTCGTGCAGGCGCTGCGGCGCGAGCCCATGAGCGCGCTCGCCCGGCCGGGCAGCGCCGTGCGCGGCTAGGCTGCGGCCGCTTCGCCGAGCGCGCCGGCGGCCTCGAGCTGCTCGAGCGCCCGCACGCGCTGCGGCGTGCGGCCCTGCACGGCCATGATCAGCTCGTCCGCGTCCGCCTCGATCTGGAAGCGGCGGAGCGTCGCCGTCGCCTCCTCGCCGGTGCCGAGCGCGGTGTACTGCACCATCTTCGCGACGTGGGCGCCCTGCGGGCTCGCCGCCAGCGCATCCAGCTCGTCATCCCCGACGGTCGCGGCGATCGGGCTGTCGCGCAGCAGCAGGCTGCGCACCCGCGCGCGCACGACCTGCCGCTGCATGGTCATCGCCTCGTCGCGGGTGTCGGCGACGACGGCGTTGATGCCGGCGATCACGTAGGGCTCGGCGAGCTGCTCGCTGGGCTCGAAGCGCTCGCGGTAGACGGCCACCGCCTGGTGCAGCGCGTCGGGCGCGAAGTGCGAGGCGAAGGCGTACGGCAGGCCGAGGGCCGCAGCGAGCTGCGCGCCGAACAGCGAGGAGCCGAGGATGGTGAGCGGCACCTTCGTGCCGTGGCCGGGCACCGCCTTGATGCCGGGCACGACCGGCTCACCTGCGAGGTAGCCACGCAGCTCGACGACGTCCTGCGGGAACTGCTCCGAGGCGCGGATGTCGCGGCGCAGCGCCGTCCAGGTGCGCTGGTCGGTGCCGGGCGCACGCCCGAGCCCGAGGTCGATGCGGCCGGGGTGCAGCTCGGCGAGCGTGCCGAACTGCTCGGCGATCACCAGCGGCGAGTGGTTCGGCAGCATGACGCCGCCGGCGCCGAGGCGGATGGTGCTCGTGTGCGCGGCGACGTGCGCGATGAGCACGCTCGTGGCGCTCGAGGCGATGGTCGCCATGTTGTGGTGCTCGGCGTACCAGACGCGCGCGAAGCCGAGCCGCTCGGCGGCCTGCGCCAGCTCGACCGAGCCGGCGAGGCTCTCGGCGACGGCCTCGCCGGGGTTGATGTGGGCAAGGTCGAGCACAGAGAGACGCACCCTCCCAGCCTAGGCGGGAGGGGGCGTCATCGTGCGGGAATCCGCTCGGAGCGGAAGGGCCGGAGCGGAAGGCCGGAGCGGAAGGCCCGGGCCGGGAGGCTCAGATGGCCTCGAGCACCACGGCGGAGCCCTGGCCGCCGCCGCCGCAGATGCCGGTCGCGCCGATCGAGCCGGTCCCGAGCTGCTGCAGGCGCCGCGCCAGGTGGCCGACGATGCGCAGGCCCGAGGCGCCGATGGGGTGTCCCATCGCGATCGCGCCGCCGTTGGCGTTCACGATCTCGGGGTCGATGCCGAGCTGGCGGGTGGAGGCGACGCCGACGGCGGCGAATGCCTCGTTGATCTCGACCGCCTGCAGGTCGCTCGTGCTCAGCCCCGCGCGCTCGAGGGCCTGCTCGATCGCGTCGGCCGGCTGCGAGTGCAGCGAGACATCCTTGCCCGCCACGAAGCCGGTCGAGCGGATCTTCGCCAGGCCCCGCAGTCCGTGCTCGGCTGCGTAGGTGTCGGAGACGAGCACGACGGCGGCGGCGCCGTCGGTGATCTGGGATGCGTTGCCGGCGGTGACCGTGCCGTCCTTCGTGAAGGCGGGGCGCAGCCCGGCGAGCGACTCGGCGGTGGTCTCGGCGCGCACGCCGTCGTCGGCGGCGACCGTGACGGTCGTGCGGCCGGCCTTCGCCTCGATCGGGACGATCTCGTCGTCGAGGGTGCCGTCGGCCTGGGCGCGGGCGAGCCGCGCGTGGGAGGCGGCGGCGAGCTCGTCCTGCTGCTCGCGGGTGATCTCGAACGTGCCGTTGTGCTGGTCGGTCGACTCGCCCATCGCGACGCGGTCGAATGCGTCCGTCAGGCCGTCGAACTGCATGGTGTCGATGAGGCTCGTGTTGCCGAACTTGCTGCCGGCGCGCATCGGCGCGGCGTGCGGAGCCAGCGTCATCGACTCCTGGCCGACGGCGACGACCACGTCGGCCTCGCCGAGCTGGATCATGCGGTGGCCGGTCACGATCGCCTCGGTGCCCGAGAGGCAGACGGCGTTGATGCCGAGCGCCGGCACGGTCATCGGGATGCCGGCGCCGACGGCGGTCTGGCGCGGCGGGTTCTGGCCCACCGCGGCCTGCAGCACCTGGCCGACGACGACGGCGTCGACCGCGGAGGCCTCGACACCGGCCTTCTCGAGCGCGTGCTTGGCGGCGTGCGCGCCGAGCTCGGTGGAGGGCGTCTGCGCCAGCTGGCCCAGGAACTTGGCGAACGGCGTGCGGGCATAGCCGGCGATGATCGTCTCGGGCATGGGGCTGCTCCTTCGCGGGTCGTGGATGCCCACAGCCTACTCCCGCAGCGACCGCGCAGGACGGCGACCTGACGAGCGGTTCAGGTCGCGCGGCGGACTCGGTGGTGCCGTGACCGCGACCTCGCCGGTCCCTGCCGCTCGGCACCGAACCTGTGCAGCGGCCGAGCGCGAGCGGACTCCATCCGGGATAGAACAGAGGCACGCCGATCAGAAGGAGTCGCACGATGAGCGAGCACGACCAGCAGTCGCAGCAGCCGGAGGAGGGCGCGGAGCGCGACGAGCAGCGACCGTCGCCCGATCAGCACGACCCGGAGACCGAGGAGGACACCGCCTCGGGAGGCGCGCCTCAGCCCCCTGTCTGAGCGGGGTCGGCGGCGATGCTCACCATCCACAGCACGCCCCAGCGATCGACGAGCATGCCGAAGGTGTCGCCCCAGGGCGCGCGCTCGAGCGGCTGCAGCACCTCCGCGCCGTCGCTGAGTCCATCCCAGTAGCGCCGCAGCAGCTCCGTGCCGTCGCCGGAGATCGAGACCTGCTGGCGCCCTCGGTCGAGCCGCATCGACGATGGCGCATCGCTGGCCATGATCGTGTGCCCGTCGGCGGTCGTGAGCTGCGAGTGCATGATGCGGTCGGCGTCGGCCGGATCCTCGGCCATGCCGCCGTCCGCGAAGGTGGTGACGACCAGGTCGCCGCCGAAGACGCCGTGGTAGAAGTTCATCGCCTCGCGGGCCTCGCTCTCGAAGGCCAGGTAGGGGTTGAGCAGCGTTGTCATCGTCGTCCCTTCTGCGGCCGCACGGCCGACGCTGCTCAGCATTCCGCAGCGGCTCGGCTCCCGCCAGTGGTCACTCGGCGGTGCTGAGCGCGAGGCGCCAGGCTTCAGCGATCGCCGCGTCGATGCCGCGGGGCGCCAGCGCATCGCCGATGGCGGTCACGGGCACGCCCAGGCTCGCCTCCAGCCCCTCGGCGCTCAAGCCACCGACCGTCGCCGACTGGCGCGGCGTGAGCGCGACGATCGAGCTGGGCGGCTCCAGCGGCGTCTCGGCGCCGGTCAGCGCGTCGATGGCGACGATCGCGGCGCCGGCCGCACGCACCCGCGAGCTCGTGATGCGCGCGAAGTCGCCTGCGGCGAGCGTGCGCTGCACCAGCTGCCGCTCGTAGCCGGTGCCGACGTGCGGCAGCAGCTGCTCGAACGGCGTCACGACCTGCACGCTCGCGCCGGCGGCGACCAGGCTCAGCAGCACACCGGAGGCGTAGGCGGTGCCGTCGTCGTCGACCACCAGGATCCGTCCGCCCAGGCGCGCCGGCTCGTCGATCGCCGTCCACGCATCGACCGTCGCGGGCCGCTCCCCCGCGAAGGCGCCGTCGACGGCGAGCGCGGTCCCGTCGGGCGGGCGGGCGCCGGCCGCCAGCACGACGCCGTCGGGCGAGGTCGCGCGGATGGACTCCAGCGTCGCGGGTGCGGACAGCCGGATGTCGACGCCGGCGGCGCGCGCGTCGCGCTCCAGGTCGCCCACCAGCAGCGACACCGACTCCCTGCCGGGCACGCGTGCGGCGCGCAGCAGCTGACCGCCGAGCTGCTCGTCGCGCTCGAGCAGGGTCACCGTGTGGCCGAGCCGCGCGAGATCCAGCGCGGCGCGCATGCCTGCCGGTCCTCCGCCGACGACCGTCCAGCGCCCCGCCCGCGCGGCGCGCGCAGGCGTCGGCTCGAGCTCGTGCCCTGCGGCCGGATTGACGGTGCAGGTGACAGCCAGGCCCACGCTGCCGCGCCCCAGGCAGCCCTGGTTGAGCCGGATGCAGTGGCGGATGCCGCCGGTCGAGCCGCTGAGCAGCTTCGTGGCCAGATCGGGGTCGGCGAGCTGGCCGCGGGTGAGCGCCACCATGTCGGCGATGCCGCTCGCCAGCACCTCCTCGGCCGCCTCCACCGAGGTGGCGGCGCCGACGCCGAAGACCGGGATGTCGGGGTTCGCGCGCTTGAGCGCCGCGACGTCGTCGCGCAGCCACGCGGTCGGCATCGCCGAGGACGGGAACACCCAGTGCACATCGTGATAGCCGCCGGCCGCGGTGTCGAGGAAGTCGATGCGGGCCTCCTCGCGCAGCGCCGCGACGATCTCGCGGCAGTCGGCAGCGCCGAGCCCCGCCTCGTTGTGCTCGTTCGCCACGATCCGGATGCCGACGGTGAAGTCGTCGCCCACGCGCGCGCGCACCGCGCGCAGCACCTCGCGCGGGAAGCGCGTGCGACCCTCGAGATCGCCACCGTACGCATCCGCCCGTCCGTTGTAGAGCGGGCTCAGGAACTGGTGCAGCAGGTAGCCGTGCGCCATGTGGATCTCGACGCCGTCGAAGCCGCCCAGCCGGGAGCGCTCCGCCGCGTCTGCCCACGCGGTCACCAGGTCTGCGATGTCGCGCTCGCTCGCCTCGCGGGTGGCCGCGCCCGTCGACGGCGAGAGGATGCGGCTCGGCGCGATCACCGCGCGCGGCCCCTCCGGGCCCTCGGGGGAAGCCTGCGCACCGTGGTGGTTGAGCTGCACGAGCACCCGCGCGCCGGCGTCGTGGATCGCATCGGTCATGCGGCGGCTGGCGTCGACCGCCTCTGGGCGCCAGGCGTCCTGGAAGCCGCGCGTGGACGCGCTGGGGTGCACGAGGTGATTGCCGGCGACGAAGAGGCCGCAGCCGCCCCGCGCCCGGCGCACGAAGTAGGCGGTCTCGCGGTCGGATTCCACCCGGTCGGAGTACTGCTTCGAGTGCGCGGCCTGCATCAGACGGTTCGGGGTCTCGAAGCTGCCGATGCGCAGCGGCTGGGCGAGGAGGCTCACGGCTCGATCCTGCCAGGTCGATGGCCGGGTGCGCGGCGCTGATCGCCTCGGATCGGGTGCGAAGCCCGCGAATGCCACGTACCATGAATGTGCACTTCACGCACGAATGCGAGGACCTCCCGGTGGACGAGCAGCCCGAGCGCGAGCCCCCGGGCTCCGCAGACGCTGAGGCACGCCGCCGCATCGCGGTGCTCGCCGAGCTGCACCGACGGCGCAACCGCCGACGCTGGATCGTCGGGCTCTCGACGGTCGCCGCGACCGCGCTGATCGTCTCGGGTTCCCTGGTCGCGTGGAGCTCGCAGGCGCGCGCCGGCGACCTCGCCGGACAGATCGACGCCTGGCACGAGGAGCACGACCGCGCCAGCTGCGAGCTCGCCGTGCGGATCGTGAGCGCCGTGGGGCTCGAGCGCCGCGCGCAGGACGTGCTGGAGGCGGCCGAGCATGTCGGCGGCGCGAGCTGGCTGCTGCCGGGCAGCGAGCGCGCCGCCTTCGCGAGCGACCGCGAGGAGCTGCTGCAGACCATCGCCGAGGGCGGCTTCGTCACGGCGGAGGATCGCGAGCTGGCGGACTCCTGGGAGGCGCGGGCCGCCGCCTCGGGCGACCCGCAGTCGTTCGACGTGCTCGAGGAGTGCATCGCCGCGGCCGCCGCGGAGCGCGAGCCCGTCTCGGGGGTCACCGCCGAGCGCGCCGACGCGCTCGCCCACGAGCTGCGCGCGCTCGGCGACCCGCGCGACTTCGACGACGCGCGCATCGACCGCCTCGAGGCGGCGATCGCCCAGCTGCGCATCTCGGCGACCGCGGCCGCGCAGGGCCGTGCCGACTTCGAGACGCTGCAGGCTGAGCTCGGCCTCGCGCCCGCCCAGGCTATCGCGAGCCTGCGCGACTCCGATGCGCACCTCGCTGCCGTGCTCGCCGTGCTGCGCGGCGGCCACACGCCCTCCGACGTGCTCGACCTCATCGAGAGCCTCACGCTGCACCTGGCATCCGCCTGGATGGCCGAGGCCTGGCAGCTCGAGGCGCAGGGCGACGCCGAGGCGGCTGCAGCGCTCGCGGCCGTGTCGCAGAGCACCAGGGACGCGATCGCGAACGCCGCGCCGCGGCCGGTCACCGACCCGGGCACCACCCGGCCCGTCCCCCCGACGGTGCCGCCGCGCGAGCAGCGGCCAGGCCCGATCCCGCCCGCGCCGAGCATTCCGCCGGCGCCGCCCACGGAGACCGCTCCGCCGCTCCAGCCGGAGCCGACGCAGCCGCCTCCGACGACGGATCCCGAGCCGACGCAGCCCGCGCCGGCGCCCGAGCCGGAGCCGGAGCCGCAACCGGAGCAGCCCGACCCGACGCCGCCACCCGAGTCCTCGCTCGCCCCAGGTGGCGGCGAGCTGCTGCCGCCGCCGAGGCAGCCGGGGCCGGCCGCCGCGGGCGCGTGGGCCGCGAAGCCGGCCCCGCCTTCGCTGCGCTGAGCCGCACCTGAGCGACGGCGCCGCCGCGCCTGCGCGATGCGGCGCCGCCGCGAATGCGCGACTCGGCGCCGCCGTGCGCCCATCACGCGGCGTATGCGGCATGATCGGATGCATGACGACGAGCAATGACGCTCCCCTCCGACTCGACTCGCTCGCGGTGCACGCCGGCCGCGAGGACTTCGAGGCGCTGGGCGTGCACGCGACCCCCATCGACCTCTCCTCCACGTATCCGCTGCCCAGCATCGACATCGGTGGCGACGCCTACGAGCGAGGTGCGACCGGCGGCGACCTGCACGACACCACCGCGGTCTACCAGCGCCTCTGGAACCCGACGGTCGCGCGCTTCGAGCAGGCCTTCGCGGCGCTCGAGGGTGCGGAGCAGGCGGTCGCCTTCGCCTCGGGCATGGCCACCACCACCGCCGTGCTCACCGCAGCCAAGCAGCGCCGCGGCAGCCATGTGGTCGCGCTGCGCCCGCTCTACGGCGGCACCGACCACCTGCTGGCGACCGGTCTGCTCGGCACCGAGACCACGTTCGTGGATGCGGTGGAGCAGGTGGCGGCAGCCGTGCGGCCCGACACCGGGCTCGTGATCGCCGAGACCCCGGCGAACCCCACCCTCGAGCTCGTCGACCTCGCCGCGCTCGTCGCTGCGGCCGGCGAGGCGCCCGTGCTGGTCGACAACACCTTCGCGACCCCGGTGCTGCAGCGGCCGCTCGAGCACGGGGTGGCGCTCTCGCTGCACTCCGCGACCAAGTACATCGGCGGCCACGGCGACGTGATGGGCGGCGTGGTCGCGTGCGACGAAGCGTGGGCGCAGGCGATCCGGCCGATCCGCGCCATCACCGGCGCTATCGCGCACCCCTTCAGCGCCTACCTCATGCACCGGGGGTTGCAGACGCTGCCGCTGCGGGTGCGGGCGCAGCAGGCGAACGCCCAGCAGGTCGCCGAGGCGCTGGCCGCGATGGCCGGCGTCGACCGCGTGCACTACCCGGGACTCGAGGGCAGCGACCCCGGCGGCCTCGTGGGCGAGGGCCGCCAGATGGCCGGACCCGGCTCGATGCTGGCGATCGACCTCGGCACGCACGCACGCGCGGCGGCGGTCGCCGAGGGCGTGCGGCTGTTCACGCACGCGGTCTCGCTCGGCAGCGTCGACTCGCTCATCCAGCAGCCCGCCTCGCTCACGCACCGTCCGGTGGCACCCGAGGCGAGGCCGGGCGCCGGCGTGCTGCGGCTCTCGATCGGGCTCGAGCACCCGGCAGACCTGGTCGCCGATCTCGAGCAGGCGATCGCCTCGGCAGGCTGATACCGCGGTGCTCGGCTACGCCGCGCTCGCGTCGGTGACCGGCACCGCCGGCTCGGCCGACGCATCCGCTCGTCTGAAGAGGGCGAAGCCGAACGCGAAGGCGACGAAGAACATCAGCACGCCGTAGACCGCGGCGGGCAGGCTGAGCTCCATCGAGCCGAGCACGCTCTGCGCGATGACGATCGCGAGCGTCGCATTGTGGATGCCGATCTCGAACGAGGCGGCGATCGCCTGCCGGCGCTCGACGCGCAGCAGCCGCGGCACCCAGTAGCCGACCGCGAGGCTCAGCAGGCAGAACAGCACCGTGATGAGCGCCAGCTGCGCGACGTTGTCGATCAGGAGCTGCCAGTTGGCGATCACCGCGCCGGCGATGACGACGGCGAGGATGATGACCGAGGCGATGCGCACGGGCTTGTCCATGCGGTCGGCGAAGCGCGGCCGGAAGCGGCGCACGAGCATGCCCAGGATGACCGGCAGCAGCACGATCGCGAACACCTCGAGGGTCTTCGACCACTGCAGGCCCAGCTGGCCGTCGAACGGCTGGAAGTACCAGATCGCGACATTCGTGATCAGCGGGAGCGTGACGACGGCCACCACCGAGTTCACGGCCGTGAGCGAGATGTTGAGGGCGACGTCGCCGCGGAACAGGTGGCTGTAGAGGTTCGCGGTGGTGCCACCGGGCGATGCGGCGAGCATCATCATGCCCACCGCCAGCACTGGCGGCAGCTGGAACAGCAGCACGAGCCCGAACGCCAGGGCGGGCAGCAGCAGCAGCTGGCAGGCGAGCGCGATGATCACCGCCCTGGGGTGCTTCGCCACCCGCGCGAAATCCTGCAGGGTGAGGCTGAGGCCGAGCCCCAGCATGATGATGCCGAGGGCGATCGGGAGCCCGATGGAGGTCAGCGCTGAGTCCATATCGCAAAGTATGGCTCACCTTCTGCTCGTGGGAGCGCCTGCGCTACCCCGCGGAGGGCGATGCCGCGCGCGCCGCCGGCAGGCGCAGCTCGACGACGAGACCGTGCGGCTCCGCCGGCAGCAGCGACACCGAGCCGTCGTTGCGCGCGGCGAGCTCTGCCACGATCGCCAGACCCAGTCCGGTGCCGGCGACGTTGTCGCGCTCTGCGCCGGGCGCTCGGTAGAAGCGCTCGAACGCCTGGGAGCGCTCGTCGGCGGACATGCCGGGGCCGGTGTCCTCCACGCGCATCAGCACCAGGTCGCCGTCGGCGTGCGCGCTGAGGCGGACCCTCCCGCCCGCGGGCGTGAACTTGCACGCGTTCACCAGCAGGTTCGAGAGCATCCGGCCCGCATCGCTGCGAGAGGCGAACACCGCGTGCGGTCCCGGCTCCAGCTGCATCCGCAGCTGCCGCTGCTCGGTCACCACGCGCAGGTTCGCCGCCACCTCCTCGAACAGCTCGGCGCACGGCACCGCCTCCTGCCGGATCTGCAGCGCCGCGCCGCTCACACCGCGGCCGAGCGTCAGCAGGTCCTCGACCAGCTCGGAGAGCCGCTCCCCGTTGCGCGCGATGACGCGCACCCAGTCCCGCTCAGCGCTGCTGAGCGTGCCGCCGTCCTGCAGCAGCTCCGAGTAGCCGACGATGCTCGTGATGGGCGTGCGCAGCTCGTGGCTGGTGGTGACGAGGAAGTCGTCACGCTGCCGCTCGAGCTCCGCGCGGATGGCCCTGGCCGCATCGCGCTCGACCGATGCCTCGAGCTGCGCCTGCCGGGCGCGCAGCACGGCCGTCACGTCGAGCAGCTGCACCGCGATGCGATCGTGCGCGCCCCCGATCGGGTTGGCCGCGACGGTGATCGTGCGCTCGCCATCCGTGCCGACGGTGACCTGCTCCCCCGTGCGCAGCGCCGACATCGCCGCGATCCGCAGCGGTCCGGCCCAGCTCTCGCCGTCGAGCTCGCCGGCCAGCAGCCGCCGGCCGGCGCGGTTCGCCCAGGTCACCCGCGTCGCGACCGCGTCGCGCTCCGCCACCACCAGGCCGATCCGGGCATCGACGACGCTGCCGGTCAGCAGCAGGTTGGCGGCGTTGACCTCGCGCGTCAGCGCGCGCAGCTCGTACTGGGCGGCCGAGAGCACGACTGCGAACCCGGCGAACGAGACGAGCAGCGTCTCGAACATCGCCGCACCGACCGTCAGATCGAGCCCCTCCCGGCGGAACGGGCCGCCGCCGTCGAGCGTCAGCGCGATCATCGCGAGGGTCGCCAGCACCGTCTCGGCGATGACGAAGCGGATCGAGAACCGCAGTGCCGCCCAGGCGACCAGCGGGAAGGGCGCGAAGGCCAGCGGCAGCGACGACGACGGGTGGAACACCACGGCGAGCACCACCGCGAGCAGCAGCACCTGCACCGCCATCTCCACCCGGCCGGCCGCCACCGGCACGGGCGGCGGCAGCGCGGCCAACGGTGCGATCAGGCACACGGCGGCGGCGTGCGAGGCGGCGGCGAACACGACCGTCGACCAGAATTCGCCGCCCTCCAGCAGTGCCACGGCGGCTGCGGCGAGCACGCCGACCGTCGCGGCGCCCGCGACGACCGCGATCACCCAGCGGATGCCGGCCCGCACCGTGGACAGCGCGAACCTGCGCGTCGCGGAGCCGAGCACCGCGAGGATCACAGCGACCTCTGCCGCGTTCGCGACGCCGAACGCGAGCGCAACGGGCAGCGGCCTGCCCGCGATCGCGTTCGCCATGGTGGTCACCGCGAGCACCAGCGCGAGGGCGCCCGCGATGCGCGAGCGCGGCTGCAGCAGCGCGAACGCCACCGACAGCCCGGCGGCGGGCCACCAGATGGCCACGCCCGTCTCGGCCGGCACGAAGAGCACGCCCGCGACGCCTGCCGTGAAGATCACTGCGCCAGCGATGATCCAGGCCCACCAGGGCAGCACCGGTCGCGCACCCGTCGTGCGCTCCGCGTAGGGCGCGCGACCGGCATCGATGCCGGGGCCGAGGGTGCTCACAGACCAAACCGTACGCATCCGCACCTGATCTTCCCAGCACATCCGCCGCAGCGATGCGGTGCGCTCGCCCCGGGTGGCCCTCGGCCCGCGCAGTATGGTCTCCTCATGCAGCGCAACGCTCGCACCCGGCGGGGCGCGGTCGCGGCGGCGATCGCCGTCGGCGCGCTGCTGCTGAGCGGATGCGGGCCAACGGGCCCCGCCGGACCGCCGGCCTCCAGCGGCACCGTGAGCGACCCATCCGCCGAACCGCCGCCATCCGGCACGGCGTCGCCGTCCGCCATCGAGCCCGGCAGGCTCGACGAGCCCGTCGCGGTCGCGACCGGCCTCGATGCCCCCTGGTCGATCGCGTTCGTCGACGAGCGGACGGCGCTCGTGAGCGAGCGCGACAGCGGCACCATCCTCGAGGTCTCCGCGAGCGGTGCCGTGCGGGAGCTCGCGCAGGTCGCCGGCCTCTCGCACGGCGGCGAGGGCGGTCTGCTCGGCCTTGCGGTCGGCGACGGGCACCTCTACTGGTACGGCACGGCCGCCGACGGCAACCGGGTCATGCGGGTCGCGCTCACCGGCGAGCCCGGCAGCCTCGAGCTCGGGCAGCCGCAGGAGGTCATCACCGGCATCCCGGCGAGCGGCAATCACAACGGCGGCCGCATCGCCTTCGGGCCCGATCGCCTGCTCTACGTCACGACCGGCGACGCCGGCGTGCCCGGCGCCGCGCAGGATCCCGGCAGCCTGGCCGGCAAGATCCTGCGGCTCGAGCCCGACGGCACCATCCCCGCAGACAATCCGTTCCCAGGCTCCCCCGTCTACTCGCTCGGCCACCGCAACCCGCAGGGCATCGCCTGGGACGAGGACGGCACGATGTGGGCGAGCGAGTTCGGGCAGGACACCTGGGACGAGCTCAACCGCATCGAGGCCGGCGCGAACTACGGCTGGCCGCAGATCGAGGGCATCGCGGGTGTGGCGGGCTTCACCGATCCGGTGCAGCAGTGGCAGCCGACGGAGGCCAGCCCGAGCGGCATCGCGATCGCCGAGGGCAGCATCTGGATCGCGAACCTGCGCGGCGCCTCCCTGCGACAGGTGCCGCTGACCGAGCCGTCGGCCTCGACCGTGCACTGGCAGGGCAGATTCGGGCGGATGCGCGATGTGGCGGTCGCGCCGGATGGGTCGCTCTGGGTGCTCACGGGCAACACGGATGGCCGCGGCTCACCCGCGGACGGCGACGACCGCATCCTCGCGCTCGCGCCGTAGCGGACGGCCGCTCACGGCTCAGGATGGCGCTGCCGCGGTCGACGCGCTCATCGGTGCATCGCCTCGACGTCGGGCAGCTGCTGGAAGCCGGTGAAGGTGCCTGCCTCGGCGATCTCACGGGCGACGTCGAGCCATCCGCTCCAGGCGGCACGGGCGAGCGTGCCGCCCACGCTGATGCGCCGGACGCCGAGCCCGGCTGCCTCGGCGACACTGATGAACGGCGCGTTGATCAGCAGGTTCACGGGCTTGGGCGCCACGGCTGCGACGATCGCGGTGATCTGGTCGACCGTGGTGATGCGCGGAGCGTACAAGCAGTCGGCACCCGCCTCGGCGTAGGCCTGCAGACGCCGGATCGTCGCCTTCAGGTCGGGACGGCCGACGACGAAGCCCTCCGAGCGAGCGGTCAGCACGACCCCCGTGCCGCTGTCGTCGATCGCCTGCCGCGCCGCCGCGACTCGCTCCACGGAGAGCTTGACCGAGTGCAGCGGCCGCCGGTCATCGCCGGTGGAGTCCTCGATCGACAGCCCGGCGATGCCTGTGGCGCTGGCCGCGACGACGTTGGCGTGCACCTGCGCCGGCTCGATCGCATAGCCTCCCTGGAAGTCGGCGTTGACGGGCACGTCGACCGCGCGCACCAGCGCACGCAGGTGCTCGAGCGCCAGATCCAGCGACAAGCCGCTGTCGGGCAACCCGCTCGCCCAGGCGGCGCCCGCGCTCGTCGACGCGAGCGCCGGGAAGCCGAGCCGCTCGAGCTGCCGAGCGCTGCCGACGTCCCAAGGGTTGGGCATGACGAACGTTCCGGACTCGTGCAGGCGGTGGAACGCGGCCGACCGGAGGCGCTGCGCAGCCAGCGACTCATGTCGGCCGGGATCATCGCTCATGGCTCTGCCTTCCGATCGCATCGTACGACCGGCGATCGGCGGCCACAAGCGGCGTCAGAACTCCTCGTAGACCGCCGGGTCCTGCCCCTTCAGCCGGCCGTCGGGGCGGCCGAGCGCCGTGATCGCGCTGACCTCCTCGTCTCCGAGCCGCAGCTCGAGCGCGCCGAGGTTCTCGCGCTGCCGATCCTGGGAAGCGGCCTTCGGGATCGGCACGACGCCGCGCGCGATGCCCCAGGCGAGGATCACCTGGCCGGGCGTCGCCCGATGCGCCTCGGCGATCCTGACGATCTCGGGCTCGGCGAGCATCTCGCCGCCGCGCCCCAGCGGGCTCCAGGCCTGCGTGATGATGCCGTGCTCGCGGTCGTAGGCGAGCTGCTCCTCCTGCGGGAAGTGCGGGTGCAGCTCGATCTGGTTCACCTCCGGCATGACACCGGTCTCGGCATGCAGCCGATCGAGGTGCTCCGGCAGGAAGTTGCAGACGCCGATCGCGCCGACCAGCCCGCGCTCCTTCGCCTCGATCAGCGCTTGCCACGCCTCCACGTAGGTGCCCTGGCGCGGATTCGGCCAGTGGATCAGGTAGAGGTCGATCCGCTCGAGCCCCATCCGCGCCGCGCTCTCCTCGACGGTCGCGATTGCGGCGTCGTGCTGCTGGTGCCGGCCGGGCAGCTTCGAGGTCACGATCAGCTCGTCGCGCGCGGCGTGATGATGGGCGGATGCGCGCACCGCGGCCCCGACGGAGCCCTCGTTCTCGTAGTTGAAGGCAGAGTCGACCAGGGTGTAGCCGCTGGCGATGGCCCGCTCGATGGACGCCGCGCCGGCGTGCCCCGTGAGCTTGTAGGTGCCGAAGCCGAGCACCGGCAGCGTCAGGCCGTCGTGGGCGGTGGTGGTGGGGATCATCGCGCTGCTCCTCTTGCTCGCGGTCTGCTGCGGGCGACGCTAGCGCAGGGCGATCCTGCCGCTCTCGCCCTCGACGAGCGCGACCGCACCGGTGGCGCTCACGCGGTGACCGGCATCCGCTCCCCCGCCCGCACCGCGACCGGCAGGCGGTTCTCGGGGCTCGGCATCGGGCAGACGTAGTGGTCGCTGAAGGCGCACGGGGGCAGGAACGCGCGGTTCCAGTCGATCGTGACGGCGCCGGAGGCGTCCGGCAGCGGCAGGCGCAGGAAGCGGAAGCGATAGCTCTCGTCGCCGCTGGAGGCATCGGCGAACACGACCGCGAGCGCCGCCCGGCCGTCCGCGTCGACGCCGCCGGTGGTGGTGAGCCGCAGCTCGTGGCCGGCCAGCTCGAAGGCGAGCGAGCCGACGTCGCTGCGCCGCGTGCGGTGCCCGTCGACCTGCTCGATCTCGAGCGCGTCGGCGCCGCTGGCCGTGCCGCCCGCCGACCACCGGCCCCGCACGACCCATGACGGGTCCGGCTCGAACGCGCTGATGCCTGTCAGGCGCGTGCGGCGCTCGGCCGCCGGGTCGACGACGCGCAGCGCCGGCACCCCCTCGCGGGTGAACACGCGCAGCAGCGCCTCGCCGTCGCGCAGCACCTCGCCCGCGACCAGCAGCTGCTCGTCGTCGAGGGAGCTGCCGTCGAGCCGCGTCAGGCCGCTTGCCGCGAGCCCCGTGCCCACCGCGGCCGCGCCCTCGGCGCGCCAGCGGCCGGGGATCCCGTCGAGCTCGACCTCGGCGGCACCCAGCCAGTGCGTGGCCGCGAGCGCCGCGATGCCGTGCGGCCCGGCGACGTCGCGCCAGCGACGGGCGCGCCACGCCTGCCACGCCGCGGTGAACGCATCCGTCCTCATACCCGCATCCGTGGTCGTCGCATCCGTCATGGGTGGCTCCTCCGCTCCGGCTCCAGGCTAGTGAGGATCGGCGTCGGCGAGCTCGTCATCCGCGGGCGCGCCCGGCGTGCGGGGCGCCTGCCTAGACTCGAGGGGTGACGTTCACCCGCACGATCATCGAGCTCGCGGCGTCCGATCCTGGCCGCCTCGCGCTCGCCGGGGACGGCGATCGGCTCAGCTACCGCGACCTGCATGACGCCTGCACCCGCATCCGCTCGGGTATCGAGCAGCTGCTGCAGTACCGCCCCGCGAGCTCGTCCGACGACGAGACCGGCGGCGTGCCGATCATCGCCGTCTCGCTCTCGCGCGCGATCGACGCGGGCCGCTTCATCGCCGGGGTGGCGTCGTTCCGGGCGATCGTGGCGGTGCTCGACCCGCTCTGGCCGCTCGAGCATCGGCTCGAGACCATCCGTCGCGTCGACCCGGCGCTGGTGATCACGGACGACTCCGACTTCGAGCGCGCGCTGGCCGGGCTCGAGCCCGAAGCGTGGCATGGCAGCGCCATCGGGCTCGAGCGCTTCGATGCGCTGGCTGCCGTGGCGCCGGTCTCGGCCGGGCCGGAGGTGCGCCCGCGCGACGAGCCCTACCTGCTGCTGTTCACCTCGGGCACGACCGACCTGCCGAAGGGCTTCCTGCGCACCCGCGGCAGCTGGGACTACAACGTCGAGGTCAGTCGCGGCCCGCTGTTCGCGAGCGCCGGCGTGCAGACGATCGCGCCCGGACCGGTCTCCTACAGCCTCACGCTCTACGCGCTGGTCGAGGCGCTCGCGACCGGCGGCTCGCTGCACCTGCAATCGCGCTTCGACGCGGCGTCAGCGGTGCGCACGATCGCTCGCCACCGCATCGAGCGCTTCGTGGGCGTGCCGTCGATGCTGCTGGCGCTCGCCGCCGCGGCTCGGCGCGAGGACGAGGGCGGCACCGCGAGCGGCACCGCGAGCGGCACGGCGCCGCTCGCCTCACTGCGCTGGGTGGTCACCGGCGGCGCGAACCAGAGCGAGGCGATCCGTGACCGCTTCCGCGAGGTCGCCCCGCGGGCGCTGGTGCGCAGCTACTACGGCGCGAGCGAGATCGGCTTCATCGGCACCAGCGACGCCGGCGACGGCACCCACCTGACCCCCTTCGCCGGACTCGAGGCCGAGGTGCGCGACGAGACGGGCGCCCGCGTGCCCGACGGCGATATCGGCACCCTGCACATCCGCGTCGCCTCGCAGGTCGAGCGCTACCTGACAGCCACCAGCGGCGACCGCATCACCGGCGACGACGGGTGGTCGAGCGTCGGCGACCTGGCCGCGCTCGTCGATGGCGAGATCGTGCTCGCCGGCCGTGCCGGCGACATGGCGGTCACCGGCGGCCACAAGGTGTCGCTGCCGCAGGTGGAGCGGGCGCTCGCCACGGTGCCCGGCTGCGAGCAGTGCTGCGCGATCGCGCTGCCGGATGCCGCGCTCGGCTCGATCGTCGCGGTCGTCATCGAGGGCGGTGCGGCCGCCGACGCCGGCGAGCCCGGCGCTGCGCCGGACGACAGCCCCATCGGCGGCGCGGGCGCCCCGGTGCCGCCGAAGGCCGTCATGCAGGCAGAGCTGCGCCGGCTGCTGCCCGAGCAGTTCGTGCCGCGCCGCTACTTCCGCGCCGACGCGCTGCCGCGGACTGCCGGCGGCAAGATCCGCCGCGTCGCAGTCGCCGAGCTCGTCGCGGCCGGTGGAGCGGAGCGGCTGTGAACGGCGCCGGCGGGTTCCCGAGCGCGGGAGAGGCGCGACCATGAGCAGCACCACCGCGAATGGCGCCCGCGCCGTCATCACCGGACTCGGCGCCATCACGCCGTCGGGACTCGACCTGCGCACGACGTGGGACGCCGTCGTGCACGGCCGCAGCGGCATCCGGGCCCTCGAGGGCGTCGACGTGTCGGATCTCGCGGTCAAGGTCGGCGGCGAGGTGCGCGGCTTCGACCCGCTCGCGCACGTCTCGCGCACCGATGCTCGCCGGCTCGATCGGCATGCGCTGTACGCGATCGCGGCGGCCGCCGAGGCGCTCGAGGGCTTCACCGCCGCCGACCCCGCGCGCTTCGCCATCACCGTCGCGACCGGCTCCGGCGCGGTCTCGCTCACGCAGGATGCCGTGCGCGCGCTCGACGCCCTCGGGCCGCGCCGGGTGCCGCCGGGCGTGGTCATCTACGGCGGGCCCGACGGCGCCGCGGCCTATCTCAGCCAGCGCCACGGCGCGCGCGGTGCGAGCGCCGGAACCTCCGCCACCTGCGCGAGCGGCACGGTCGGCCTCGGCGATGCCCTGCGCACGATCAGGCACGGGTATGCGGATGCGGTGCTCGTCGTGGGCGCGGACGACTGCCTCAACCGCGTCAACCTGGGCGTCAACGCGACCCTCGGCTCGCTCGCGGCGGGCTTCGCCGACGACCCTGCCGCCGCATCCCGCCCCTTCGACCACGCGCGCAGCGGCTTCGTCATGTCGGCCGGTGCCGTCGCAGTGCTCGTCGAGTCGGAGGCGCACGCCAGGCGCCGCGGCGCAACCGTGCTGGGCGAGCTCGCCGGCTACGGCGCGACCTCCGACGCCTTCCACGCGACGGCCCCGCGCCCCGACGGCAGCGGCGCGGCGGCTGCGATGCAGGCGGCCCTGGACGACGCCGCGCTCTCCCCCGTCGACGTCGACCACGTGAACGCGCACGGCACCGGCACGCCGCTGAACGACGCGATGGAGACGGCCGCACTCGAGACGGTCTTCGGCTCGTCGCTCGCCGCGGTGCCCGTCACCTCGACCAAGTCGACCACCGGCCACCTGCTGGGCGCCGCGGGCACGCTCGAGGCGGCACTGTCGCTCATGGCGCTGCGGGATCAGGTCATCCCGCCGACCATCAACCTCGACGATCCGGAGTTCCCGCAGCTCGACGTGGTCGCCGGTGCCGCCCGCGAGGCGCCCCGCACCGCGCCGCTGCGCACCGTGCTCTCGAACTCGTTCGGCTTCGGCGGCCACAACGCCGCCATCGTGCTCCGCACCCTCTGACGGGCACCGCCGGCCCTCCGACCGGTGGAGCTGCCCGCGACCGGTGCTCTCGCAGGTCCACCGCTCACACGTTGCGCCACTCGTCGCCGGCCAGCGCGAGCAGGCCAGCCAGCGCAAGCGGGCAGGGCGGCCCGGGGCGGGTCAGAAGGCGGCCGGCACCCCCAGCTCCTCGAGCCGCTCGCGCACGTGGTCGCTCGTGATCGCGCGCACAAGCGCGGCGATCTCCGGCGCATCGGCGTTGTCCGAGCGGGTCACGAGCGAGACCTCGAACGCCTCGTCCTGCTCGACCGCGAGCCCGTCGAGCTCGGGCGTCAGCCCGAGCTGGCGAGCGAACGACGGCAGGTTGAACACCGCATCCGCCTCGTCGTACGCGGTGTTCAGCTGCAGCAGGTCGACCGCGGTGAGCTCGAGCCCGCGGGGGTTCTCGACCACGTCGGTCAGCCGGGCCTGGAAGCGCTCCACCGCCGGATCGAGGGTGATGAGGCCCTCATCGGCGAGCATCTGCAGGGCGCGGGCGCCGTTCGACTTGTCGTTCGGGATCACGACGCTGCCGCCCTCCGGCAGCTGGTCGAGCTCCGTGAGGCTCTTCGAGTAGAAGGCGACCACCGTGGCGTAGACCGGCTGCACGACCACCAGGTCGGCGTCGTTGCCGGCGTTGAACTCCTCCATGAAGCCCTCGAACTGCACCACGTTCGCGTCGATCTCGCCGTGCTGCAGCAGGATGTTCGGCTGCACGTAGTCGTTCACCGGCACCAGCTCGACCTCGTAGCCCTCCTCGATCACCTCGGCGGCGGCCTCGACCGCATCCGTCATCGGCGTGACGGTCGCGGCGACGCGGATGGTGACGGTGTCGGATGCGGCTTCGCCGGCGGGCGCCGCGCAGGCGCCGAGCGCCAGGGCGAGGCCTGCCGCTGCCAGGGCGAGGAGGGGGCGGGCGGGTCGGGTGGTCATGCGGGCCTTCCGGTGCGAGTGGCGTGTGGTGGTGGAGCTGGAAGCTGGTCGCCGGCGGCGATCAGCGCTTGTCGAGCACGGCCGAGACCTTCTCGCCTGCGGTCTGCAGCAGCAGCACGCAGACGATCACGATCACGATCGTCGAGTACATGAGGGGGTAGTCGTACTCCTGGTAGCCGAAGCGCAGGGCGAAGTCGCCCAGGCCGCCGCCGCCGACGATGCCGAGCACCGTCGAGTAGGAGATGAGGCTGATGGAGGCGCTGGTGAGCGCGTAGACGAGACCCGACCGCCCCTCGACCAGGAGGAAGTGCACGACGGTCTGGAACACATCCGCCCCCATCGACCTCGCGGCGTGCAGCACGCCCGAGGGCACCTCGAGCAGGATCTGCTCGACGAGCCGCGCGTAGAGCGCGATGCCGACGAAGCAGAGCGGGAAGGTGGCCGCTCCGGTGCCGAAGGTGGTGCCGTAGAGCAGCCGGGTGAGCGGGATGAGGAAGACCACGAACAGCAGGAACGGGAACGAGCGCACGATCGTGACGTACAGGTTCGCGACCGCCCAGGTCGGGCGGTGCTCCTTGGGTCCGCCGGGGCGCGTGAGATAGATGGTGACGCCCAGCGGCAGGCCGACGAGCACCGCGGCGAGGAGCGAGAAGGCGAGCATGTAGCCCGTCTCGGCCATCGCCACACCGATCTGATCGGCGTTGGCGGTCAGCGATTCGAGGAAGCCGCTCATGCGCCCAGCACCCGCTGCGCATGCGCCAGGTAGCTGTCGCGCTCACCGCGGGCGGCGGAGCGCACGACCGGGAAGACGCTGCGCAGCACGCCGCCCTCGAGGACGGCGGCGCGGTCGGCGATCGCGGCGACGGAGTCGAGCTCATGGGTGACGAGCACGACGGTGGCGCCGAAGTCGCGCCGGGTCGCGGCGAGCAGCTCGAGCACATCCTCGGTCGCGCGCGTGTCGAGCGAGCTGGTGGGCTCGTCGGCGAGCAGCAGGCCCGGCCGGGTGACGAGCGCGCGAGCGATGGCGACGCGCTGCTGCTGGCCGCCGGAGAGCTGCGCCGGGTAGTGGTCGGCGCGGTCGGCGAGGCCGACGTAGTCAAGCAGCTCGGCGACCAGCGCCGGATCCTGCGTGCGCTGCAGCTTGAGCGGCAGCGCCACGTTCTGCCGGGCCGTGCGGTTGCCGAGCAGGTTGAAGCGCTGGAAGATCATGCCGATGCGGCGCCGCAGCAGCCGGATCTCACGGCCGCTGAGCCGCTGCGGGTCGGTGCCGTCGATGACGACGCGCCCCTCGGTGGGATGCGTGGCGGCGTCGAGCAGGTTCAGCATCGTCGACTTGCCGGCGCCGGATTCGCCGACGATGCCGATGATCTCGCCGCGCTCGATCTCGAGCGTGACGTCGTCGAGCGCGGTGACGCTGCCGTACTGCACGGAGACGCCCTCGAAGGCGGCGATCGGGCCGGACGGATGCATCGTGCTGCCCTTCTCGCGAGCGTGGTGGGGTTGTTGTGCTGAGTACAACAATACCGGCCAGACATGCTTCCCCCGCATCCGGGGCGAGGCTGCGTCACCCCGCGCGAGCCGAAGACCCCTCGTGCCGCCCGGCGCCGCGGCCGCCTGGATCGGTACGGTCGATGCATGGCCACGACGAACTCGCATGAGCGCGCGCGAGGTCACGCCTCCCACCGGCGCCCCGCATCCGCCACCACCGCGTGGATCGCGACCGCGATCGACGCCGTGCTGGTCGTCGCCTTCGCCGCCATCGGGCGCGCGACGCACGACGGGGGCGTGCTCGGCGAGGCCGGCTTGGGGCTGGCGACGACGGCGTGGCCGTTCCTCGCGGCGCTCGGCCTGGGCTGGCTGCTGTGCCTCGGGTGGCGCGCTCCCTTGTCCCCGCTGCGCGCCGGCGTGCCGATCTGGCTCGCGACGGTGGCGGGCGGGATGCTGCTGCGCGCGCTGAGCGGGCAGGGCACGGCGGTGCCGTTCGTCGTCGTCGCGACGCTGACGCTGCTGCTGATGCTGATCGGCTGGCGCGTGCTGGCGGTGGTAGTCCTGCGCCTGCGGACGCGCGCTCGAGCTCGGCGGTAGCCGGCAGCGGTGTCGCAGCAGTCCCCTGCTGGCGGCGCGGAGGCGGAGGCTCAGTCGCTCGATGCGCCCACGAGCTGGTCGGCGAGTGCCGCCAGCGCGTCGCCGCCGGCGAGGTCGCCGGGCAGCAGGGGGATCTGCGCGATCGGGATCGCCCCAGCGGCGGCGCGCAGCACCGCGAGGTGCTCCTCCTCGCGACCGTGGCGCTCGGCGAGCACCGGCCCCGCGTCGCTCGGCGAGCGGCGGTTCACGACGATCGCCGCGGGGGCGATGCCCAGCGCGTCAAGCTGGCGGACGACGTCGATCGACTCGGCGACCGGGAGCCGCTCGGCGATGCCCACGACGATGAACGACGTCTGGTCGGGATCAGTGATGCTGGCGCGCATGTGCGCGAAGCGGTCGCGCCTGGCGATCAGGGTGCGCCGCAGCTCCGTGTCGGCGGTCGGCTCCGGATCCTTCGTGCCGACGACGCTGCGCGCGGCGGCGGCGAAGCGCTCCGAGCGATCCCGGCTGGCGAGCAGCGTCTCGGTCCAGCCCGTCAGCTGCTGCGGCAGCGCCAGCAGGCGCAGGGTGTGGCCGGATGGCGCGGTGTCGAAGATGACGAGGTCGTGCGAGTCGCGGCTGCTCTCGATCAGCTGCGCGATGCGCTCGAGCACCGCCGACTCGTGGCTGCCGGGAGCGGATCGCGCCTGTTCCAGGTGCTGCTGGGCCGACTGGTGCAGGCGGTCGGGCAGCAGCCGCAGCATGGTGTCGGCGACCGTCGCGAAGTGCCGATCGATCGTCGACTGCGGGTCGATCTCGACCGCATCGACGAAACCGGCACCGGCGTCGTAGACGCGCGTGAGCGCATCCGAGAGCCTGCGGTCCCACGCCTCGCCGAGGCTGTGAGCCGGGTCGGTCGAGACGACGAGCACCCGTGCGCCGTCCCTGGCGCGGGCGAGGGCGAGCGCGGCTGCGACCGAGGTCTTGCCGACGCCGCCCTTGCCGCCGACGAACAGGATGCCGCGCGAGCGCGCGATCTCTAGCAGCATGCGACGTGATCCAAGGGTGATGCGGGAATGCCGATGCGGCGGTGCCAGGCGTGGAAGTCCTGCCACACGGCGGGCATCAGCTCGGCGGAGTAGTACGCCGCGGGGTCGGGCACACCGAGCGCCTCCCCCAGCACGACGATCATGAACAGGTCGTCCTCATCGCGCTTCTCGCGCAGGAACGTGTCGCGGTACGGGCCGACGTAGAACTCGTGCAGCCCGTCGCGCAGCGCGGCCCAGCGCCGGGAGAACTCCCCCCGGCGCTGGGCCACGCTGGCGCGATGCACGTGTCAGACGTTCTCTCGCACGGCAGTGAGCTCGGCGTCCTCGCCCTCCGCCTCCGGCGGATCCTTGAGGGCCCGCCGCATCGCGCCGACCGCCTCGATGGCGACCCAGACGCTCGCCACGATGATGATGACGTCGAGCGCGAACAGCAGCCAGTCCTCGTTGCCGGCCGCCGTGAAGCTGAACAGCTGCTCGATCGCCGCCCAGAACGACAGCACGAACACCAGCACGAGCGGGATGATCGCCGGCCACGGGTTGCGCCGCTTGCGGATGAGCATCACCGCGATGATCGAGAGCGTCAGCGACGCCATGATCTGGTTGGTGGTGCCGAACAGCGGCCAGATGCGCAGACCGCCCTCGCCGCCGAGGCCCTGCGAGAACGTCAGGCCGAGACCGACCACCACGACGACGAGCGTCGCCGGGATCTTCGTGATCTTGACCTTCACGGCGTCGCCGATCTCCTGCACGATGAAGCGCAGCAGTCGCATGCCGGTGTCCATGGTCGTGGCGGCGAAGAGCACCGCCATGGTGGCGAGCACGGTGGCGCTGAGCGATGCAGGCAGCCCGAGGCCGTTCTCCATCAGTGCACCGCCGCCCTGCACGAACGCGGTGACGCCGCCGGCGCCGAACGAGCTGTAGATCTCCTCCCACTCGGCGACCGAGCGGATGCCGCCGATCACGGCCAGGATGGTGCCGAGCGAGAGCATGCCCTCGCCGACGGCCCCGAAGTAGCCGACGAAGCGGGCGTCGGTCTCCTTGTCGATCTGCTTCGAGCTGGTGCCCGAGGAGACCATGCCGTGGAAGCCGGAGATCGCGCCGCACGCGATGGTCACGAACAGCAGCGGCACCATGCTCGGCGTGCCCTCCGGCAGGTTGCCGTTGATCATGGGGGCGACGATGTCGGGCGGGTTCGCCGAGAAGAGCGCACCGATGAGCACTGCGCCGAAGAGCAGGATCAGGCCGATGAACAGCTGCACGCCGTTGATGTAGTCGCGCGGCTGCAGCAGCACCCAGACCGGCAGCAGCGAGGCGATCGCGCCGTAGATGAACAGTGCGAGGATCCACACCGTCGCCGGGCTCATGCCGAGGAAGGACTCTGGCAGCACGACCGGCACGCTGTCGCCGAGGACGATCAACGAGTAGAGGGCGATGACACCGACCACCGTGACCGGGATGAGCGGCCATTTCATGCGGTAGACGGCGACGCCGACGAGCAGCGCCACGATGATCGCGCCCCACGTCGGGATCACGGCCGTCGGGGTGCTGATGAGCAGGTTCTTGATCACGACCGCGAAGGCGGCGATCACCATGAGCAGCAGCAGGAAGATGACGACCAGGAACAGGTTCGCGCCGCGCTTGCCGATGTAGCGGCCCGAGAGCGCACCGATCGACTTGCCCTTGTTGCGCAGTGAGGCCCAGAGCGCCCCGAGGTCGTGCATGCCCGCGAAGAAGACCGTGCCGATCGTCACCCAGAGCAGCGCCGGGAGCCAGCCCCAGATGACGGCGATGGCCGGGCCGACGATCGGCGCGGCACCGGCGACCGAGGTGAAGTGGTGGCCCCAGAGGATGAACTTGTTCGTCGGCACGTAGTCGACGCCGTCGTTCAGCTCGTGCGCCGGGGTCTTGAAGCCGGCGTTCAGCCGGTAGACCCGATTGGCGAGGTATTTCGAGTAGAAGATGTATCCGCCGGCGAACATCGCCAGGCCAATGATCATGAGCACAAGGGAACCCATTGAGCTCTCCCCTTTCGCGGCGTGCGCCTTTGCATGTCGTGAGCTGCACCTGGTGGTGCTTCCTATGAATGAGCCTAGTGGGCCTCAGGCGTTGCTCAGGATCCCCCACGCCTGTTTCCGGAGTTTCCCGACCCGTGCGCAGCGGGTAGCGTGCCCGGATGGCACTGATCGACCACCTGGGCATCACCGTCGACGACCTCGACCTCGGCATCGCGCGCTTCGATCCCGTCCTGCAGGCACTCGGCTGCGAGCGCCAAGACGCGGAGGGCTCGGTCTCCTGGCACCGCGGCGACGACTCCGAGCTCATCCTCTTCCCGGCGCGCGAGCACGGTACCGGCCCGCACGTGCACGGCCGCGTCGGCTGGCAGCACCTCGCCTTCGCCGTCGACTCGCGCAGCGAGGTCGACCGCCTGCACCGGATCGCGCTCGACGCCGGCTGGTCGGCCGTGCGCGAGCCGCGGGAGTACCCGCGCTTCACCGAGCGGTACTACGCATCCTTCCTCGAGGACGAGGACGGCGTCCGCATCGAGTTCATGCACAACCCGCCGCGGGATCCCGCGCGCTGACGCATCGGATCGCTCAGGCCACCGTCACCGCGATGGTGTGCCACCCCTCGGCGCCGTCGGGAACGACGGGCACGCGCGCTCCGGACTGCACCGAGCCCGAAGCATCCGTCGCCCGCACCGCCAGCTCGTGCTCGCCCGGCGCCGCATCCCACTCGTAGACCCACTGCACCCAGGTGTCGGAGGAGATCGCGCTGGCGAGGCGCGCGGGCTGCCAGGCGCCGTCGTCGACGCGCACCTCGACGCCGCGGACGCCCGTGTGCTGCGCCCACGCGACGCCCGCGACCGTGACGGCCCCCGCATCCGCTCGCCTGCCGGCCGTGGGTACGTCGATGCGCGAGCCGATCTTCACCGGCCCGCGCGCCGCCCAGCCGCGATCCGTCCAGTAGGCGCTGTCGCGCTCGAAGGTGGTCACGTGCAGCTCGGTCACCCACTTGGTGGCGGAGACGTAGCCGTAGAGGCCGGGCACGACCATCCGCACCGGGAAACCGTGCTCGGGCGGCAGCGGCTCGCCGTTCATGCCGACGGCGAGCAGGCAGTCGCGATCCTCCTCCTGCAGGATCTCGAGCGGCGTGCTGGCCGTGAACCCGTCGACGCTGCGCGAGAGCACCATGTCGGCGCCCGCCTGCGGCCGCGCCCGTGCCAGTAGCTCACGGATCGGGTAGCCGAGCCAGACGGCGTTGCCGATCAGCTCGCCGCCGACCTCGTTCGAGACGCACAGCAGGGTGATGCTGGTCTCGGTGAGTGGCAGCGCGAGCAGCTCGTCGAACGAGAGCTCGATCTGCTGCTCGACCATGCCGGTCACCCGCAGCCGCCACTCGGCCGGGTCGACCGCGGGCACGCGCAGCGCCGTGTCGATCCGGTAGAAGCTCTCGTTCGGCGTGATCAGCGGCGAGAGCCCCTCGACGTCGAGGGACGCGGAGGCGGGGATCTGCGGCGCCGGCGTCGCAGGCCTCGGCAGGGCGATCGCCTCGCGCACGGCATCGACGGCGAGGCTCGCCGCGTTCGCCAGGCGTGCGCCGATGCCGACGACGACCGCGGCCGCGGCAGTACCGCCGAGCAGCATGAGGAATCCGCGACGAGTGACTGCGGTTCCGGATGCGTGCAGTCCCGAATGCTCCGAGTCCCGTTCGGTCCGTGCTGACCAGGCACGGAGGCGGCCGATGGCGAGGCGCAGCAGCAGGCACGAGCCGAGCGTCCCCACGACGGCCGGCACGGCCCACAACGCGCTCGCCTCTGCCCTCGTGGTGACCGCGAGCGTCCCGAAGGCGCCGACGACCAGCAGGAGCACGGTGCCCCACGGCGGTGCGACGAGCTCGAGCACCCCCGCGCCGGCTGCGAGCGCCGCGAGGAGCACGGCGAGCACGATGAGGAGGAACACCTTGTCGCCGGTGCCGAACAGCGCGATGACCGCGTCCTTGACGCCCGCGGGCGCGAGATCGATGACGAGCGAGCCCACCGCCAGGAAGGGGCTAGCCTGCGGTGCGACAACCAGCGCAGCGAGCTCTGCCATGGCGAGCCCCGCGGCCGCCGCTGTCAGCCCCACGAGCATCGACCAGAGCGTCCTCCGCTGCACGGTCATGCCGCGATCGTACGCGCGTCGCGAGTCGGCACTACTCGCGATGCGCTGCAGACGGGTGTCGCGCTACCCACACAGGCCGCAGCGCCGCGTTCCTGGCCGAGTCCGAAGCGAGCACGGTGGCTCCGCTGCGATCCATCGAGTCTTAGTGCTCCGGCAGAACTTCGTCGAGTACTGCAAACACCCACCCGGTTAGTTTGCGCACCTGTGTCTGCGCGGCTCCAGCGTGCAATGCGCTACTACCGGCGGCATACGTTTCCCGCGTGATCTTTGCGATGGACTGATCGATCAATTCGTCGAGCTCGCGCGCGTGGTCTTCACTACCGCGTTGGCGCTGAATCGCGTAACGCGTGCGCTCCGCTTGAGTTGGATTCGACTTGCTACCTTGCTGAGTGCCTTTGAACCAGGGCTGACTTCGAATTTCAGCATCGGGTGCGAGCAGTTGGATCGTAGCTCGCATCACCTCGCGGATTTCGCCCGCTGGACCCATGTAACTCAGCCGCGTCTCATCGTTCAGATCGCGAAGCGCCTGATCGAATGAATCCGCGAGGGTTGTTGACAAGGAGCGGAGGCGAGCGAGAACCTCCGCATCCCGACCCGACAGTGGCGCGCGCGCAGGCACCGAAACCTCGGCTCGCCGAGCTGGACGGCCGACCTCACGCGCAATGGTTTGGAATTCTCGCAGACGACGGAGGTACTCGGGTGATGGATAGCTGGCTTTAGGTGCTACTCGCATCGCCGTCACCATCAGACCTGAGGACATATCGACTCATACTCTTGAAAATGTCGTCGATAGTTTGCGTACTGGCATCCGCCGCGATGTGAATCTCAATATTGATGTTGACCCCTGATGAAACGGTGACGGCCGGAGCCCCACCAGTTGGAGGGAGAGCAGACGGAACCGCGGGAAGTCGAGGCGTGACCGACGGAGACTGCTCGGCCCCCGTATCGAGATCCGATCCACTTCCATTCGCAACGGTGGCTCCGCTCAAATCGACGTAGCGCTTGCCGCTCAGGTCGCGGAGAAACCCCAGATCGTTAGCACCGCTGATGATCAGGTCATAGACATCATCGAGACGAGCTGCTGGGACTCCTCTCTCTTGAAGCACGTTCTTTGCGATGGCATCCGTGGGGAGCGCGGCGTTATCGTACTTGCGCAAGAAGTCGCCGACGATCTTCGGCTTAAGAAGCGCTTCTCGCTTCGCCGCCAGATCATCGCCCTCGGTCGTCGGCCGAACAATACGGAGCCCAAGGGGAGTCAACCCGATCTCAGCTGCGTTGTAGCCTCCGCTGGTCAGACCGTATGCAACCGCCGCGCCGGTCACCCCTCGAAAGAAACCCGAGGTTGGGGTTACCCCCATACCTGCTGCAACATTCAGCGGCTTTGTGGGACTGAAGGCGTAGTTCTCCGCGATTGAGCGGGCCACGCGGAGGGCTTGGTCCAATGGGAATCCAGGAACGTCCTCTTGCGAAAGTCGGACTTTGCGAGCCTTCTTGTCAGCCGTGCTGTCGGCGCTGGAAGCGTCGGCATCGCTCATGCTTGTTCCCATCTCCGATGGCTTTTGCTCACACACTAACGCCCAGGTAATGCCCTACGCGCCACGACACGCCCGATGAGGGCGTCTGCAGACGATCCGGGTCTTTTTGGGGCCGCAAGTGTTCTCGCGACATGCAGAAGGCCCGGAGGCTCTTTCGAGCTTCCGGGGCTTTCTCTGTCGGGCTGACAGAATTTGAACATCACTCTTAAACCGTCGGCGTGCTCTCTCACACTTCGGTCGCTTGCAGGGGCAGTTTTGTTTGCCAGAATTCTTATCGTCCGGAGTGCCGGATGACTGAACACGCCACGGTGCTTCAGTTCGTCCGGACGATGAATCGCGTATGCGGTGACGCAGTGCGGCTCCTCGAACTGGCCGCTACCACGCAGGATTAGGTACGTCGGAAAGACCTGCCGCGTATAGCTTTGCTTCATGGATGAGGAGAAGGCGAAGGCCGAGCGAGGCACTGCGAACGAACGTTCCGAGGCCTCGCCGAACGCCGAGGCTGCTTTGCGCACCGCGGACGCTGTTCTCGCTGTTGACCTGAGCGATGTTCCCCTGACACGGGTAACGCAGTTCGTCGTCGGTTGGTGTCGGGCGGCCTTCGCGCAAAGCCGGGTCATCGCGCATCTAGCGCTGCACGGAATGCCCTCGGCGGCTGCGCCGAACCGGCGGCTCTTTTCGGAGCTGGCCATCCGACTCCAATGGCTACGAGACCTGCCAACCGATCTCCGCCCAGGTGCAGTGGATGAGATTCTCGAAACGGCTCGCGAGAGCAAGCGGAGTACTCACAAGCACCTGGATGAGATGGGGTGGCACACGGGATTCGACCCAACCGAGATGGATGCGTTCGTGCTCAGTGCCGCCGAGGGCAAGGTTAAGGACCAGGCTCGGAAGTTCGCCGCAGCGGCCCACGCGACCGAGGTGAAAAACGGCCCGGTGTTCGCTATGTGGCGAGAGGACTCGTACCTTGCTCATCCGACTGGGCCCCTCGCGGGCGAATACGCACCCGCGGTCGATGACGAAACGCTCGGCATGGGAGTCCCGTCGGTGCTTGACGCTGACATGGAGGGACATCGCGACATCAGTTTGTTCATCGTCGTGATGACGGGTTCGCTGTTGACCGATGAGGGCATTGATGACTTTGTTGTGGGACGCCGCACGTCGGCGTACTTCTCCGTCTAAGCCGACGATGCGGTGAGCGCGGGAACGTGCGCACCTTCCAGTGGCACAACACGTTCCTGTGGCAAGAGCCGGACACCCGCTATATCGCGAGTCGCTGCCGTCAAGTCACGGATCCGAATGCGCCATGGGTCATGGCAACGGCTTGAACCTGCGAACGCGGAGTCTTGAGGCGCTCTTCGGCGACACGCTCAAGGTGCGCGTTAAGCGACCAGCAGCATGAGCTTCCAAGATCCACCCGGCGTTCCGCGCCGGCGTGAAGGCGCTTGCGGCGCCAACAACGTCCGGAACGACAATGCCCCGACCAGAAATAGCTTCTGATCGGGGCTTTTTGTCGGGCTGACAGGATTTGAACCTGCGACCCCTTGACCCCCAGTCAAGTGCGCTACCAAGCTGCGCCACAGCCCGTCGATCTCGCGATCGAGGTGCCCGAAGGCAACCAAGAAAGACTATCGCATGTGGGGCGATGGTCTGCGCGCGTGGCGGGTCTCGATCCGCACCCTTCGGGCGCTACCCGACGAGCGAGCCTCAGGCGGAACCCGAGCGCCGCCGCACGAAGTCAGCCAGATCAGCAGACTGCGCCACCCGAGAGGGCTCATGCACGTACATCATGTGGCCCGCCTCGTAGTAGCGGTGCTCGACGTTCTCGCGCAGCGCATCCGGGATCTGCAGGTGCGCGACCGACTCCTCCGCCGCCGAGAACGGGGTCGCGCCGTCGAACCAGCCGTAGGCGAAGTGCACCGCCAGGTGCGGGTTCTGCCGCATGGCGCGCGAGAGTTTGTCGATCACGAACACCGGCGCGTTCTCGAACTCCTTGTAGCTCCAATGCTCGTTGACGCCCAGGCCGAACACGTGGAAGGGCCCCGAGTCACGCACAGCGAGCTCGTGGTGCAAGTAGTGCTGATACGCGGCGGAGTACGGGCCGAGGATGGCGTCCATCGACGGGTCGGCGTCCATGTGCTCGGCGATGCCGCTCGCCGCTGGCCCGGTGAAGCGGGAGTCGAGGCGGCCGACCGTCAGCCCCCGGTCGCGCAGCAGCTCACCGAAGTAGCGCCAATGCTCGATGCGCAGATCCGCGCGCTCGACGTATGACTCCGACAGCCCGGTCAGGCGCGCGATCGTGCCCACCGCATCCGCCCGCTCATCATCGGTCAGCCGGTTGCCGCGGCCGAGCACGTACGGGTAGTCGCGCGCGGCATAGGCGCGGGCCTCGTCGACGACCTCCTCGAGCGAGCGGCCCTCGTGGAAGCCGTGCTGCCACGCCGTCGCGGCGTAGAAGGGCAGGTAGAGCGCGTGGGCGCGGTCGCCGCCGCGGCCGAAGTTGGCGGTCGAGAAGTCGAGCACGCTCGAGATGAGCAGCAGCCCGTTGAGGTACATGCCCAGCGACTCCTGCAGGTGCTGGGCGAGGCCGGCCGCGCGCGTCGTGCCGTACGACTCCCCCGCCAGGAACTTCGGGCTCAGCCAGCGGCCCTCGGCGCTCACCCACTGGCGGATGATCTCGGCGACCGACTCGATGTCGGCGGTGAAGCCGTGGAAGTCCTTCGCCTTCTGCCCCTCGACGGGCCTCGAGCGCCCGGTCGAGACGGGGTCGATGAAGACCAGATCGCTCACCGTCAGCAGTGACTCCGGGTTGTCGGCGATCGCGTACGGCGGCGGCGCGAGCTCGCCCGCGTCGCCCATCACGACTCGCTTGGGGCCGAGCACGCCCATGTGCAGCCAGACGCTCGCCGAGCCCGGCCCGCCGTTGAAGGCGAAGGTCACCGGCCGCGTCGTCGGGTCGGCATCGTCGAGCGTGTAGGCGGTGATGGCGACCTGCGCGCGGGCCTTGCGACCCTTGAACACGTCGTCCTCGACCTTCTCCTCCCACAGCACCACGCGGCCGGCGCGGGCGGTGTAGGCCAGCTCGCCCTCGGGCGTGGCCAGCGTGTGGCGGGTGGTCACCAGCTCGTCGGTGACGGTCGGCTCCTGCACGACCGGCGGCAGCGTGGACTCGGACTTCGAAGCGTCTTCACTCACTCGACCGACACTATCCGACCGATTCGGCGAAGCAGGCAGCGGATGCGTCGGGTCACGGCGCGCGGTTCCGCGCGCCCGACCCCGCGGCTCAGACCCGCTCGATCACCATCGCCGAGGCCATGCCGCCGCCCACGCAGAGCGTCACGAGCGCCCGCTGCTGGTCGCGCCGCTCGAGCTCGTCCAGCGCGGTGCCGATGAGCATCGCGCCGGTCGCGCCCAGCGGGTGCCCCATCGCGATCGCGCCACCCGAGACGTTGGTGCGCTCCGGGTCGACGCCGGTCTCGCGCAGCCAGTGCAGCACGACGGATGCGAAGGCCTCGTTGATCTCGAACAGGTCGATGTCGTCCTGGCTGAGCCCGGCGCGGGCGAGCACGCGCTCGGTGGCGGCGACAGGCCCCGTGAGCATGAGCGTCGGGTCGGAGCCGACCGAGGTGGAGGCCACGATGCGCGCCCGGGGTGCGAGCCCCAGCGAGTCGGCTGCGGCGCCGCTGCCGACCACGACCAGCCCCGCCCCGTCGACGATGCCGGAGGAGTTGCCGGCCGTGTGCACGTGCTGCAGCGTGCGGATCTCCGGGTGCTCGCGCCGCACGACGGCGTCGAAGCCGCTGGCGCCGAAGACCTCGAATGCCGGTGCCAGCCCGGCCAGCGCCTCGGGCGTCGTGCCCGGGCGCATGTGCTCGTCGCGGTCGAGCAGCGGTACGCCGTCGGGCGTCGAGACCGGCACGATCGAGCGGTCGAAGCGGCCCTCGTCCCACGCGGCGGCGGCCCGCTGCTGCGACCGCAGCGCGTAGGCGTCGACGTCCTCGCGCGAGAAGCCGTCCTTGGAGGCGATGGCGTCGGCGCTGACGCCCTGCGGGATGAGGCTCCAGGGCTTCAGGATCGTCGCGTCGGTCGCGTAGGGCCCGCCGTCGGCGCCCAGCGGCACGCGCGACATCGACTCCACGCCGCCGGCGACGATCAGGTCGTCGAAGCCCGCCGCGATGCGGCCGGCGGCGGTCGTGACCGCCTCCAGGCCCGAGGCGCAGTAGCGGTTGACCTGCATGCCGGGCACGCTGTCGGGCAGGCCACCTGCGTGCACGGCGGCGCGAGCGAGCACGCCGCCCTGCTCGCCCACCGCTGAGACGGTGCCGAGCACGACGTCGTCGATCCGCTCGGGTGCGACGCCGCGCCCCTCGAGGGCGGCCAGCAGCCCGCCGGCGAGCTGCACCGGGTGCACCTCGGCGAGCGAGCCTCGTCGGCGGCCCCGCGGGGTGCGCAGCGCGTCGAGGATGAAGGCGTCAGCCATGGTGATCTCCCTGGTCGATGGTCGGTGATTCGTGCAGCAGTCGTGCGCCGCCGACGACCGCGATCCGCGGCGGCGTGCGCACGAGCGCATCCATTGCGTGCTCGGCGTCGAGCAGCACCACGTCGGCTCGAGCGCCCGGCACGAGATCATGCACCGCGCGGCCGACGAAGCCGGCGGCGTCGCTCGTGGCGAGCTCGACCACGCGGTGCAGATCTTCGTCGCGCACGATCGATGAGGCGCGCGCGAACTGCCGGGCGATCGCAAGCGTGTCGCCGTCCCCGTAGGGGCTCCACAGGTCGCGGATGCCGTCGGTGCCGAAGGCGAACGCCACCCCGGCCGCGTCGAATTCGGCGAGCGGCAGCTGGGGCAGGCGCAGGGGCGCCACGGTCGTGAACGTGATGCCGAGCTCGCCCATGGCCTGCAGCAGGTCGCGGCGCTGCGCCTGAGGCAGCTGCGCGATGGCGAAGCCGTGGGCGATGTTCACGCGGCCCGCGAGGCGCAGCCGGTCGGTGCGGGCGACGATGAGCTCGAGCTGGAAGGCGCCGAGCTCGGCGGCGTCGTGGAGGTGGATGTCGATGCCGACCCCGTGCCGCTCGGCGAGCCCGAAGATGCCGTCGAGCTGCCCGACCGGGTCACGGTCGATCGATGCCGGGTCGAGGCCGCCGATGTGGTCGGCGCCCGCGGCGGCGGCAGCGTCGAGCAGCTTCAGCACGCCGGGCCGGCGCAGCACGCCGTCCTGCGGGAAGGCGACGATGGTCGCCTCCACCGCGCCGTCGTACGCGGCGACCGCCTCGCGCACCGCCTCGATGCCGCGCAGCCGCACCCCCAGGTCGACGTCCACGTGCGTGCGCAGCGCCGTCGTGCCGTGCCGCACGTGCGCATCCAGCACCGCGGCGGTGCGCTCGAGGCTCGGGATGCCCAGCTCGTCGCGACGCGCGCGCTCGTGCCGGATCCGGCCGTCGGTGCCGCCGTCCCCGCCGTACGACTGCCACGGCAGCCCCAGCCACGACTTGTCGATGTGGGCGTGCGCGTTGACGATCGTCGGCAGCGCCAGCAGCCCGCGCCCGTCGAGCACGTCGGCGCCGATCGAGTGGCTGCCGAGCGCGCCGGACCGGTGCGGCGCGACCGACGCGATGCGATCGCCCTCGAAGACGATGTCGACGGCGGCCTCGCCCCAGGGCCGCACGTTCGCGATGCCGGTGAGCCTGCGCATCCTCACGACTCCCGGATGGCGCGCTCGACGCGGCCGGTGAATCGGGTGACGCGCTCGAGCAGCGACTCGGCGCGCGCGGCGATGCGGTCGGAGGTGACCAGGTGCGGCGGGCCGGTGCGGATGATGTGCGAGCAGTCCAGCGCATCGCAGATGTAGGTGCCCATCGAGCTGCCGGTGTCGCCGTCGAGGCCGGCGAGCCGGGCGCTGAACATGCGCACCTGCGTGGCGGGCTGCGTCGAGTGGCACAGCGAGCACATCGCGGCGATGCCGGGGCGCAGACCGCCCGGCGCGCCGTGCACCACGACGCCGATCAGCTCCTCGCCGCGCCAGTGCACCATGTAGCCGAGCCGGTTCGAGCGCGGATCGCGCCAGCCGAGGTACTCGCGCTCGCCCCAGATGGTCTCGTGCAGCCCCGGCATCGGCAGCTGCTCGAGCTCGCGCCGCGTCGCGTTCACGAAGCAGCTCCGCAGCTCGCTCTCGGTCACCTCGCGCATGTGCTCGACGCTATCGGATGCGTGTGCACGGCGAAGAGGGTTTGCCGCCGTCGGGCTTCCACCCAGGAGAGTCCCGACGGCGGCAAGTCTGTGTCAGGCCGGCAGCAGCTGCCGGGCCTTGGCCATCTGGTCGGCCATGTGCTCGATGACGCGGATCACCTGCGACGAGTAGCCGTACTCGTTGTCGTACCAGACGTAGAGCACCAGATGGCGGCCGGATGCGATGGTCGCGAGACCGTCGACGATGCCGGCGCGGTTGTTGCCGACGAAGTCGGTCGAGACCACCTCGGCCGAGTCGGTGAAGTCGATCTGCGCCCGCAGCTCGCCCGTGAGCGAGGTCCGGCGCAGCAGCTCGTTGACGGCGTCGCGGTCGACGTCCTGCTCGAGCGAGAGGTTCAGGATGGCCATCGACACGTCGGGCGTGGGCACGCGGATGGCGTTGCCGGTCAGCTTGCCCTCGAGCTCCGGCAGCGCCTTGGCGACGGCCTTCGCGGCGCCGGTCTCGGTGAGCACCATGTTCAGCGCCGCCGAGCGGCCGCGCCGCTGGCCCTTGTGGAAGTTGTCGATCAGGTTCTGGTCGTTCGTGTACGAGTGCACGGTCTCGACGTGGCCGTGCTCGATGCCGTACGCGTCGTTGATGACCTGCAGCACCGGCGTGATCGCATTGGTGGTGCAGGAGGCGGCGGTGACGATGGTGTCGCTCGGCTCGATCGTCTCGTGGTTGACGCCGAAGACGATGTTCTTGAGCGGGTTCTTGCCGGGCGCGGTCAGCACGACGCGCTCGACGCCCGGGCGGCCGAGGTGCTGCGCGAGGCCGTCCTGGTCGCGCCAGCGGCCGGTGTTGTCGACCACGATCGCGCGCTGGATGCCGTGCTGCGTGTAGTCGACGGTCGCCGGGTCGTCCGAGTAGATGACCTGGATGAGCGTGCCGTTGGCGAGGATCGTGTTCGCCTCGGTGTCGATGTCGATGGTGCCCTGGAAGGCGCCGTGCACCGAGTCGCGGCGCAGCAGGCTCGCCCGCTTCTCGAGGTCGTCCTCGCCGCCGCGGCGCACCACGATGGCGCGCAGGCGCAGGCCGAGGCCGCTGCCGGCGTGGCCGATCAGGATGCGCGCGAGCAGGCGCCCGATGCGGCCGAAGCCGTAGAGCACCACGTCGGTCGGCTCGTCCTGCGACCAGGAGGGCAGCTCGGCCAGCTGCTCGCGCACCCACCCCTCGAAGCCCTCGGCCGGCGCGTCGACGAGGATGCGGCCCAGGTCGAGCGAGATGCCGCGCAGCTCGAGCTCGTCGACGATGCGCAGCACGGCCATCGACTGCTCGATGCTCAGCACGTGCTCGCCGATGCGGCGGGCCCACTTGTGCGCCTTCATGATGTCGATCGGCGACTGGTTCACCAGCTTCTTGCCGTGCACGTGGGTGACGACATCGCGCTCCCGGTACAGGCGGCCGATGATCGGCACGGCGAGCTCAGCGAGGGCGACGCGGTCGAGCCACGCCTGGTGGGCGCTGTCGACGGGCAGAGAAGATGCGGTGGGCACGTCTTCACGATAGGCAAGCGGATGCGTCCCCATCGGCCCGCAGGCGCATCAGGTTGCGCGCAACCTCACGGTGGCGAAAGTTCACGGGAACTTTCGCCCGCCCGGCTCAGGACACGTAGGCCTTGCCGAGCTTCCAGTAGCCGGTGAAGGTGATGCGGCGCTTGTCCATGCCTCGGTCGCGGACGAGGTGTCGGCGGGCGCCGGTCGCGAGCGCCTGCTCCCCCGCCGAGTAGGCATAGCCCAGGTCGTCGACCAGCGCCAGGCCGCGCAGCTCCTCGAGCGCGGCGTCGCCGGCGCGGGCGTCGCCGCGCTCGATCCAGCGCACGTCGACGCCCGCCGGCGCCGTCACCGGCTGGATGTCGTCGCGGTGACCGACCTCGATCATGGCGACCCCGCGCATCCGCTCATCGAGTGAGCCGCAGATGCCGGCGATCGCGGGCAGCGCCGACTCGTCGCCGACCATCAGCACCTCGCCGGGCTGGCCGTCGTCGTTGTAGAGCAGGCCCTCGTCGAGCAGCACGGCGCGCTCGCCGCGCTCGACGCCCATCGCCCATGCGGCGCCGGGGCCCGGGTCCTCGTGGCAGACGAAGTCGATGTCGAGCTCGCCCGCTTCGAGGCGGAAGTCGCGCACCGTGTAGTTGCGGATCCAGGGGCGCTGGGAGGAGCGCATCGCCAGGTACTGCGGGAACCAGGTCGCCGGGCTCGTCGGGATGCGCAGCTCGTCCTGGCCGTCGCGGCGCATGAAGAAGCGGAACCACTGGTCGTAGCCCTGCGGCGTCATCGCCGAGACCTCGTCGCCGCCGAGCGTGACCCTGCGGATGTGCGGGGAGAGCTGCTGGTTCTCGAGCACCTCGAGCTCGATGAACTTGGGTGCGACCGCCGCGACGCGCTCGGGTCCCGCCATGTCCGCCTCCGGTGTCTGCCGTCGTTGCGCCCCAAGTGAGGCAAGCCTTACCTGACCAATGTAGCAACCCGGGTGCCCCAGCGCATCCGCGTACGCTGGAGGCAGCATGCAGCTCTCTCCCCCGCGCCGGTTCCTCGCGCTCTTCACGCTCGCGCTCGGCGGCTTCGGCATCGGCACCACCGAGTTCGCGACCATGGGCATCCTGCCGCTCGCGGGCGTCGACCTGGTGCCCGGCTTCGAGGCCGACCCCGCCGGGGGCATCGCGCACGCCGGCTGGCTGATCACCGCCTACGCCCTCGGCGTCGTGGTGGGCGCGCCGCTGGTGTCGATCTGGGCGGCGAAGCTGTCGCAGCGCACGCTCGTGCTGCTGCTGGCCGCGGCGTTCACGATCGCGAACCTCGCCAGCGGCCTCATGCCGAGCTTCGAGCTCACCACGCTCGCGCGCTTCATCGCCGGCATCCCGCACGGCGCCTACTTCGGCGTCGCCGCGCTGCTGGCGGCCCGCATCATGGGCCCCGGGCGCCAGGGCGCCGGCGTGGCGCTCGCGATGTCAGGCTTGACGGTGGCGAACATCATCGGCGTGCCGCTGGGCACCTGGCTCGGCCAGGTCGCCGGCTGGCGCTGGACCTACGTGGCGGTCGCCGTCATCTTCCTCATCACGCTCGTGCTCGCCGCTCTGGTGCTGCCGCGCGTGCCGGGCGACCCCACCCGCAGCGCCCGCAGCGAGCTGCGCGCCTTCCGCAAGCCGCAGCTGTGGCTGATGATCGCGGTCGGCTGCATCGGCTTCGGCGGCTTCTTCGCCGTCTACTCCTATGCCGCCGAGATCGTGACGCGCGTGGCGGAGCTGCCGCCGTCGGCGATCGCGTGGCTGCTCGCCACCATCGGCGTCGGCATGACCGTCGGCAACATCATCGGCGGCTGGGCCGCCGACCGCAGCATGCGCCGCACCATCATCATCACCTTCCCGGTGCTGATCGGCTCGCTCGCGCTGTTCGCGATGCTCGGCTGGCAGCCGGTGGCGCTGTTCGCGCTCGCGTTCCTGATCGGCGGCGCCGGCTCGGTGCTCAACCCCACCATCCAGGCGCGCATCATGCGCATCGCCGGCGACGCGGCGCTGCTGGGCGCCGCCACCAACCACGCTGCCTTCAACGTCGGCAACGCCCTCGGCGCCGCCCTGGGCGGTGCCGTGATCGCCGCCGGCCTGGGCTACCTCGCTCCCGCCTGGCTCGGCGTCGGCCTCGCGAGCGCCGGGTTCCTGCTGGCGCTGTGGAGCCTCGCGATCGACCGCGGGCCCGACACCGCCGCGCACTCGGTGGTCGCGACCGTGCTCGGCCCGACGACCGCGGGCATCGAGGTGATCCATCATGAACGCGACTGACGCACAGGTCGGCGCGGAGGCTGCCGCCGTCGAAGACGCCGCCCCGCTCGCCGGCGACGAATGGGCGACCGTGCTCTGGGACGACCCCGTCACACTGCGCCCCTACGTGGTGCGCGTGCTCATGCGCCGCTTCGGCCACAGCGCCGCCCGCGCCGACGCGCTGACCTCGCAGGCCGAGCTCGAGGGGCGAGCCGTGGTCGCCCACGGTGCGCGCGAGGAGCAGGAGATGCACGTGGCCGGCCTGCATGCCGACGGCCTGGTCGCGACGCTCGAGCGGATGCCCGGGGGCGCCCAGTGAGGACCACACAGTGAGGACGACACCGTGAGGGCGACAGTGAGGACGACACCGTGAAGGCCTGGCGCCGCGACGGCGATGGCGCGGCCTGCGCGATGCTGCCGGAGGAGGCCGACATGCTCGCCAACCTCGGCAGGCAGGTGCTCGGCCTGCACCGCGCCGTCGTCGACGGCCGGGCGATCCTCGACGACCCGGTGATGCGGCGCCTCTACCCGAGCGCGTACGAGAGCGACGACGACGCGGCCGAGTTCCGCCGACTGGCCACGTCCGACATCGCCGCCGACCGCATCCGCACCATGGCCCGCATGGTCGCCGACCTCGAGACGGCGCTGCCCCCCGAGGGCGATGAGGATGAGACGGCCGAGCTGCAACTGACCGTCGATGCCGAGGGCGCGGATGCGTGGCTGCGGTCGCTGGGCGAGGTGCGGCTGGTGCTGCACGTGCGCACCGGGCAGGACAGGGGCGAGCTCACCCCAGGCGTCACCGACGAGGACATCGCGCAGCTGAAGGACGTCGTCAGCTGGCTCGGCTTCGCGCAGCAGACGCTGCTGGAGGCGCTCGAGTGAACCGGCCGGGCTGACGCAGCCCGCCTGCAGTGGAAGAATCGCAGCATGAGGTTCCTGTCGATCCAGTCACACGTCGCCTACGGGCACGTGGGCAACTCCGCCGCCGTCTTCCCGCTGCAGCGCATCGGGCACGAGGTGTGGCCGGTGCTCACGGTCAACTTCTCGAACCACACGGGCTACGGCGCGTGGGGCGGGCCGGCCATCCCCGCCGACGACGTGCGGGCCGTCGTGGCCGGCATCGAGGACCGCGGCGTGCTGGGCACCGTCGACGGCGTGCTCTCGGGCTACCTCGGCGGCGAGGAGATCGTCGATGTGGTGGTGGATGCGGTGGGTCGCGTGAAGGCCGCGAACCCGGCCGCGACGTTCACCTGCGACCCCGTGATGGGCAACGCGAACTCCGGCTGCTTCGTCGCTCCGGCGATCCCGCCGCTCATCCGCGAGAAGGTCGTGCCGCACGCCGACATCATCACGCCGAACCAGTTCGAGCTCGGCTTCATGACCGAGACCTCGCCCGACACGCTCGAGTCCACCCTCGAGTCGGCGGACCGGGCGCGCGACCTCGGCCCGCGCACCGTGCTCGTGACGAGCGTGCTGCGACCCGACCGGGAGACGCTCGAGGACGGCGCCGGTGGCGCCGTCGACACCATCGAGATGCTGGTCGTCGACGACGCCGGCGCCTGGATCGTGCAGACGCCGCACCTGCCGATCAAGGCGAACGGCTCCGGCGATGTCACCAGCGCACTGTTCACCGCCCACTACCGCGAGACCGGCTCCGCCGCGACCGCGCTCGAGCGCACCGCCTCGAGCGTGTTCGACCTGCTGCAGGCGACGATCGACTCGGGCGAGCGCGAGCTGCGCATCGTGCAGGCGCAGGACGCATTCGCGAACCCGCGCATGCAGTTCGCCGCGCGGCGGGTGCGCTGAACCCACGTGCGGGTACGCCAGGTGCGCAGACCGCGCTCACAGGTATAGGGCGGTTTGCTCCTGCAGCGCAGGTGTTCGAGCACACCGCCCTACATCTCCAGCTGCCCTGCGGCTACGTGCGGCGCGTGCGCTTCTCCCTGACGCGCATGTTCACGACGATCGGGCTGCCCTCGAAGCCGTAGTCCTCGCGCAGGCGGCGCTGGATGAAGCGGCGGTACTGCGGGTCGAGGAAGCCGGTCGTGAACAGCACGAAGGTCGGCGGCCGGGTCGAGGCCTGCGTCGCGAAGAGGATGCGTGCCTGCTTGCCGCCGCGCAGCGGGTGCGGGTGGGCGGCGGTGAGCTCGGCGATGAAGGCGTTGAGCTTGCCGGTGGGGATGCGGGTGTCCCACGAGTCGAGCGCCGTCTCGAGCGCCGGCACGAGCTTCTCGAGGTGGCGGCCGGTGCGGGCGGAGATGTTCACGCGCGGCGCCCAGTCGACATGGGCGAGATCCTTCTCGATCTCCCGCTCGAGGTAGCGGCGACGGTCGTCGTCGAGCTGGTCCCACTTGTTGAACGCCAGCACCAGGGCGCGGCCCGACTCGAGCACCAGGTCGATGATGCGCACGTCCTGCTCGCTGAGCGGCTCGGTCACGTCGAGCAGCACGACGGCCACCTCGGCCTTCTCGAGCGCCGCCTGGGTGCGGAGCGTGGCGTAGAAGTCGGCACCCTGCTGCAGGTGCACGCGGCGGCGGATGCCGGCGGTGTCGACGAAGCGCCAGACACGGCCGCCGAGCTCGATCTGCTCGTCGACGGGGTCGCGGGTGGTGCCGGCGATCTCGTTGACGACCACGCGCTCCTCCCCCGCGGCCTTGTTGAGCAGGCTCGACTTGCCGACGTTCGGGCGGCCCAGCAGTGCAACGCGGCGCGGGCCGCCGAGCTCCTCCTTGGCGACCGCCGAGATCTCGGGCAGCGCCTCCATGGCCAGGTCGAGCATGTCGGCGACGCCGCGGCCGTGCGCGGCGGAGACCGGCAGCGGCTCGCCGAGGCCCAGGCTCCACAGCGACGCGGCCTCCAGGTCGCGGCGGGCGTCGTCCGCCTTGTTCGCCACCAGGATGACCGGCCGCTTCGACTGCCGCAGCATGCGCACCACGTGCTCGTCGGTCGAGGTCGGGCCGACGTTGACGTCGACGACGAACAGCACGGCGTCGGCGAGCTCGACGGCGATCTCTGCCTGGATGGCGACCGAGCGGTCGATGCCGCGCGCGTCGGGCTCCCAGCCGCCGGTGTCGACGAGCGTGAAGTTGCGCCCGTTCCACTCCGCCTTGTAGGAGACGCGGTCGCGGGTGACGCCCGGCGTGTCCTCCACGACGGCCTCGCGGCGACCGAGGATGCGGTTCACGAGCGCCGACTTGCCGACGTTCGGGCGCCCCACGATCGCGAGCACCGGCAGCGCCGGCAGCGTGTAGACCGCGTCCGGATCGAACGCGTCGCCGTCGAGCAGCGCCGCGTCCTCGTCATCGAGCTCGTAGCCGGCGAGCCCGGCGCGCAGCGCCTGGACGCGCGCCTCGTCGGTCTCGTACTCGACCTGCTCGGTCTCCACGGCATCCGTGGCGCCCTCGTCGAACTCGACGTCGTCTGCGGTGGGCTCGTGCCCCTGGGTGTCAGTCATGCTGCTCCTCGCTCGCGAGCCGGACGATCGCATCGACCGTCTCGTCGAAGGTGAGATGGGTGGAGTCGACGACCGTCACGCCGTCCGCGGCGTTGAGGAAGTCGACCACACGGGAATCGGAGGCGTCGCGCGCCGCGAGGCGCGCGCCCACCTGAAGCTCGTCGCCGCCCACGTCGCCGAAGCGCCGGCGCACGCGCACGGCCTCGTCGGCGGTCAGCAGCACGCGCACGTCGGCGTCGGGTGCGACCACCGTGGTGATGTCGCGGCCCTCGGCGACGATGCCGGGGGCCGCTGCGGCGATGATGGCGCGGAAGCGCACGTTGACGGCCTCGCGGGCGGCGGCGGTGCGGGCGACGCCCGAGACGGCGCCGGAGATGCGCTCGGTGCGGATGTCCTCGGTGACGTCGTGGCCCTGGATCGCCACCCGCTGCCCGGCGGCGTCGACGGTGAGCTCGAGCGAGTCGAGCGCGCCCAGGCTGCCGATGACGGTCGGCTCGTCGTCGGTGTCGCCGCCCTGCTCCAGGATGAGCCAGGTGAGCGCCCGGTAGGCGGCGCCGGTGTCGAGGAACTGGAAGCCCAGCTCGCGCGCCACCGCGCGCGCCACCGACGACTTGCCGCTGCCGGCGGGGCCGTCGATCGCGACGACGACCGCCCGGCCGCTCGTGTCAGCGCCGCTCATGCGAGCACCTGCCAGCCGAGCTGCTCGAGCGCCTCGTGCAGCCGCTGCACGGCCTCCGGCAGCACCGTGATCTCCACCACGCCGAACTGTGCGCCCTCGGCGTGCTCGATGCGCACGTCCTCGAGGTTCACGTCGGCATCGCCGATGTCGGCCAGCAGCCGCGCCAGCTGCCCCGGCCGGTCGTCGATGCGCACCTGCACGAGCGTGAAGCGCGTGTGCGTGCCGTGCTTGCCCGGCAGGCGCGCGACGCCGTCGTTGCCGGCACGCAGCGCATCCGCCATCGTCTTCCGGCTGCCGGATGCCTCCGGGTCGTCGAGCGCGCCGACGAGCGTCGCGAGGTCGGCCTGCAGGGCGCGCAGCTGCTCGACGATCGCGGGCGCGTTGGCGCCCAGGATCTGGATCCACAGCGCCGGATCGCTCGCGGCCACGCGGGTGACGTCGCGCACGCCGCCGCCAGCCAGTCGCAGCGCCTCATCCGGCGCGTCGGCGAGCCGGGCGGCCATCAGCGAGGAGACCAGCTGCGGCACGTGGCTGACGATCGCGACCGCGCGGTCGTGCTCGTCGGGGGTCGACTCGATCGGCACGGCGCCGAGGTCGAGGATGAGGTCGTCGACGAGGCTGCCGCGCTCGTACGAGATGCCGTCGTGGCCGGCGATCACCCAGGGGCGGCCGACGAACAGGTCGCCGGTGCCGGCGATCGCACCGCTCTTCTCCCGGCCCGCCATCGGGTGGGTGCCGAGGTAGCGGCTGACATCGGCGCCGAGCTCGCGCAGCTGGGCGAGCGGCACGGCCTTGACCGATGCGACGTCGGTGACCACCGCATCCGGGAACGCCTCGAGCTCGGCCGCCACGACCTGCGCCGTGACATCCGGCGGCACGGCGACCACGATCAGCTCGGGCGCATCGCCCGGCTCGGCGACGCGGCCGGCGCCGAAGTCGGCGGCGAGCCGCATCGCGGTCGGCGAGGCGTCGCTCAGCTGCACCTCGACGCCGCGGGCGGCGAGGCCGAGGCCGATGGAGGTGCCGAGCAGCCCGGTGCCGACGATGCGCACGGGGCCGCGCAGTCGGTGGGTCACGGGTGGCTCCTGGGTCGGGGGCTGGGTCGGCTGCTGCTGCCTAGGGCGCCGACCTCGAGAGTGTGAGGATCGCGCCGCGCTCTATCGTACTGAGTTCGCGCACCCGCCCCGCGCGGAGGGTGCCGAGGTTGAGCGGGCCGAACGAGCGCCGCACGAGCTCGACCACCGGGTGCCCGACGTGGTCGAGCATGCGCCGCACGATGCGGTTGCGCCCGGAGTGCAGCGTCAGCTCGACCATCGAATGGCCCATCGACGGGCTGCCGATGAGCCGCGCGGCGTCGGCCTGGATGCTGCCGTCGTCGAGCTCGAAGCCGTCGAGCAGGCGGCGGATGACGCGCTGGTCGACCGCACCGCGCACCTTCGCCACGTAGGTCTTCTGCACCCCGAAGGACGGGTGCGCGAGCACGTGGGCGAGGTCGCCGTCGTTGGTGAGGATCAGCAGGCCGGACGTGTCGGCGTCCAGCCGGCCGACGTTGTAGACCCGCTCGGGGATGTCGCTGACGAACTCGCGCAGGTCGGGCCGGCCGCGCTCATCGCTCATGGTCGAGACGACGCCGGTGGGCTTGTTGAGCATGAGGTAGCGCTTGGTGGTGTCGAGCTGCACGGCGGTGCCGTCGACGGTGACCATGGCGTCGGGGCGGATGCGGGTGCCCAGCTCGGTCACGACGGCGCCGTCGACCGTGATGCGGCCTGCGACGATCATGTCCTCGACGACGCGGCGGCTGGCGACGCCGGCGGCGGCGAGCACCTTCTGCAGGCGCTCCCCCTCGGTGCTCGCCTGATTCGCGCCGGTGCTGGGATCGGTCATGCGAATGCGTCCTCTTCCCCATCGGGCAGCAGCGGCGAGATGGGCGGCAGCTCGTCGAGCGAGTTCAGGCCCAGCTGGCTCAGCAGCAGCTCGGTGGTCTCGTAGTTGATGGCGCCGGTCTCGCTGTCGGCGAAGGCCTCCCGGATGAGCCCCCGGCCCAGCAGCGTGCGCACCACCGAGTCGACGTTGACGGCGCGGATGGCCGCGACGGCGCCGCGCGTGATCGGCTGCTTGTAGGCGATGACGGCGAGCGTCTCGAGGGCGGCCTGCGAGAGCTTGGTGGGGGTCTGCGTGAGCACGAAGTCTGCGGCGTCGACGTCGTAGGCCTCGCGCACGTAGATGCGCCAGCCGCCGCCAACCTCGCGCAGCTCGAAGCCGCGCTCTGGCCCCTCGCCCGCGCCGTCGTAGTCGGCCCGCAGCGACTGGATGGCCGCCTTGACCGCCGGTACGGGGGCGCGCAGCGCGGTGGCGAGGTGCACGGCGCCCTGCGGCTCGTCGGCGACGATCAGGATCGCCTCGATGCGGCGCTCCAGTGGCAGGTGGGAGCGATCCACCACCGCCGCCTCGTCGGGCTGCGCCTCACCCCGCGTCGCGGCAGTCTCCTCGAACGTCGCATCGCCCGCCTCGTCGGCCACCGGCTGCGCGCCCGCGTCGACCGACGCATCCGTCGTCACCGTGTCTGTCTCGGGCGCAGCGTCGGTCTCAGGCATGGTCATAGTCTGCCCCCAGCGCGACGAGGTCCTCGTCGCGGAAGTCGTGGCCGGTCCAGCTGATCGAGAGCTCGCCGAGCGGCTCCAGCTGCTCGAAGGTGATCGCGGCGTGCCGGTAGAGCTCGAGCACCGCGAGGAAGCGGGCGACGATGACACCGCGCGTGGCCTCCCCGGCGATCAGCTCGCGGAAGGTCGTGGTGCCCTTCTGCCGCAGCGTCGAGACGATGTGCGCCGCCTGCTCGCGGATGGACACGAGCGGCGCGTGCAGGTGCGTCAGCCCGACCGTCGGGATCTCCTTCGGCGTCATCGCCAGCAGCGCGAGCGCCGCGAAGTCGTCGGGCGAGAGGGTCCACTTGAGCTCGGGCGTGCGCTGCCGGAAGCGCTCCTCGAGCCGCACCGAGCGCGCGTGGCGGGTCGATTCGGCACTGATCCGCTCGGCCATCCAGAGCGCCGCCTGCTTGAACGCCCGGTACTGCAGCAGCCGTGCGAAGAGCAGGTCGCGGGCCTCGAGCAGCGCGACGTCCTCGCTGTCGACCACGTCGCCGGCGGGCAGCAGCGAGGCGATCTTCAGATCGAGCAGCGTCGCGGCGACCACGATGAACTCGCTCGCCTGCTCGAGCTCCTCGAAGGTGTCGAGCGTGCGCACGTAGGCGATGAAGTCGTTCGTGACGCGGCTCAGCGCGATCTCGGTGACGTCCATCGACCGGTTGCCGATCAGCGTCAGCAGCAGGTCGAAGGGCCCGTCGAAGTTGTCGAGCGCGAGGCGGAAGCCGCCGGGCTCCGTCTGCTCGGCTGCAGGCGCCTCGACGTCAGGCGCTTCGATGCCGGGGCCCTCAGCTGCCTCGGCCGCAGGCGTCGCGACAGCCGGCGCCGCGGTGTCAGGCGCCCCGCCCTCAGGCGATGGCGCCACGGGCGATCAGCTCGCGCGCGAGCTGGCGGTGGATCTCGGCAGCCGCGTGCTCGGGGGCGAACTGCGTCACAGGCACCCCGGCGACGGATGCGTCGGGGAACTTCACCGTGCGGCGCACGACGGTCTCGAGCACGGTGTCGCCGAAGGCCTGCACCACGCGGTCCATGACCTCGCGCGCGTGCAGCGTGCGAGAGTCGAACATGGTCACGAGGATGCCGTCGAGCTCGAGCGCCGGGTTCAGGCGGTCCTGCACCTTCTCGATGGTCTCCTTCAGCAGCGCGACGCCGCGCAGGGCGAAGAATTCGCTCTCGAGCGGGATGAGCACGCCGTGCGCCGCGGTGAGCGCGTTGACGGTGAGGAGGCCGAGCGAGGGCTGGCAGTCGATCAGGATCAGGTCGTAGTCGTCGACGACGCGGCGCAGCACGCGGTGCAGGATCTGCTCGCGTGCGACCTCGTTCACGAGGTGCACCTCGGCGGCCGAGAGGTCGATGTTCGCCGGGATCACGTCGAGGCCCTCGACGCTCGTCTGCTGGATCGCGTCCTTCGGGTCGAGCTTCGGGTTGAGCAGCAGGTCGTAGATCGTCGTCGAGTCGTGGTTGTCGACGCCGAGGCCTGCGCTCAGCGCGCCCTGCGGGTCGAAGTCGACGGCCAGCACGCGGCGGCCGTACTCGGCGACCGACGCGCCCAGGTTGATCGAGGTGGTGGTCTTGCCGACGCCGCCCTTCTGGTTGCACATCGTGATGATGCGCGCCGGCCCGTGGCTGGTCAGCGGCTCGGGCACGGGGAACTCGCGCACGGGACGCCCGGTGGGCCCGAGCGTGGGCGTCTCCATGCCGGCCAGGGTCTCGGTGCTGTTGCTCACGCCTTCGAGTGTAGGAACCCCCGCCGTCTTCCCCCGGTAGCCCGACGCGGCGTGTATCTCAACCTCTACCTGAACCTCTGCGGCGGATCTCAACGTGCGAGGCGGCCATTCGATCGCTGAGCAAGGGTCGAGCGACCACCTCGCACGTTGAGATCGCGCTCTAGGGTGGCGGAATGGTGGATGCGGCGGCAGTGACGGTGCGCGAAGCACGCGACGACGAGCTCGAGGCGCTCGCAGCGCTGCGCTGGCGATGGGTGCGCGAGTCGACGGATGAGGCGCTGCCTGACCTCGGCGCCTACGTCGTAGAGGTCGCCGGCTGGGCGCGGCAGCACCGCGGCTCGCACGTGCCGTTCGCCGCCGTCGAGGCAGGCGAGGTCGTCGGCATGGCGTGGCTGGCGATCCAGGCCCGCGTGCCGTCGCCGCGCGCGCTCGAGCGCCGCTCGGGCGATCTGCAGAGCTGCTACGTGGTGCCGGATGCGCGTGGGCGCGGCATCGGCACGATGCTGGCGGATGCGGTCCTCGCGTCCGCGCGCGAGCGCGGCCTCGAGCACGTCACGGTGCACGCGAGCCCGCGATCGATCCCGGTCTACGAGCGTGCTGGCTTTCGCAGCAACCCGCGAGCGCTCTGGGCAGAGGGCGCAATCGGAGAGCGCTGACGCACCGTCAGCTCCAGGGGAAGATGCCCGAGTAGGCGTTCAGTGCCGGCTGCCCGCCCAGGTGCGCGTAGAGCACCGTCGAGTCCTGCGCGATCTCGCCCGAGCGCACCAGGTCGATGAGTCCCGCCATCGACTTGCCCTCGTAGACCGGGTCGATGATCATCGCCTCGGTCCTGCCCGAGAGCAGGATCGCATCCACCGTCGACTCGACGGGGATGCCGTACTTGTCGCCCGCCCAGCCCTCGAGCACGGCGATCTCGTCATCGCGCAGCTCGCGCTCGAGGCCGATCAGCTGCGCCGTGCTGCGGGCGATGCGCGCCACCTGGTCGCGCGTCTTGTCGATGGTGGCGGATGCGTCGATGCCGAGCACGCGGCGCGGTCGCCCGCCTGCGTCCTCCAGGGCGGCGAACCCGGCGATCATGCCGGCGTGGGTCGAGCCGGTCACGGTGCAGACGACGATCGTGTCGAAGAAGACGCCCAGCTCGCGCTCCTGCTCGGCCACCTCGTAGGCCCAGTTGGCGAAGCCGAGCCCGCCGAGCGGGTGCTCGCTCGCGCCGGCGGGGATGCCGTAGGGCGTGCCGCCGGCGGCCTCGACCTCCGCGAGCGCCTCCTCCCACGAGGAGCGGATGCCGATGTCGAAGCCGGCGTCGTCGAGCCGGCTGTCGGCGCCCATGATGCGCGAGAGCAGCAGGTTGCCGGCCTTGTCGTTGACCGGGTCGTCCCAGTCGACCCACTTCTCCTGCACCAGGCGCGCCTTGAGGCCGAGCTTCGCGGCGACCGCGGCCACCTGGCGGGTGTGGTTCGACTGGTAGCCGCCGATCGACACGAGCGTGTCGGCGCCGGAGGCGAGCACGTCGGGCACGATGTACTCGAGCTTGCGGGTCTTGTTGCCGCCGAAGGCGAGGCCTGAGCTCACGTCCTCACGCTTGGCCCAGATCGCCGCCCCGCCGAGGTGCTTCGACAGATTGTCGAGCGGATGCACGGGGCTCGGACCGAAGGTCAGCGGGTATCGGTCGAAAGCGGCGATGCTCATGACCAGACCCTAGCGTCAGAGCGCGGCGTAGAGGTCGACGCTGTAGCCGTCGGGATCCTGCACCGTCGCGTAGCGCTGACCCCAGGCGGCGTCCCACGGCTCGCGGACGACCCGATGCCCGAGCCCCGCCAGCCGCCCGACCGTCGCGTCGACCTCCGCGGGTGAGTCGCAGCGGGCCGCGAGCGCATGGCTCTGGCCCTCCTCGCGCTCATAGTCGGGATCGAAGGACCGGACCGTCTCCTCGGTGTCCCACATCAGCCGCATGCCGCCAACCAGGACGGCCTCGACATGCGGAGCCGCATCCGCTGCAGACGGGATCTCGAGCCCGAGCGCGCGGTAGAAGGCGAGTGTGGCGGGCATGTCGCGCACGACCGTGCCGATGGCGTCGAAGGTGATCATGCGCGTCACGCTACGCCTGCCCGCCGACACCCGCACGGCGCCGCCGGCGGCGCCTACCTCGCCCGTGGGTGCGCGCTCGTGTACATGTCCCGCAGCGTGTCGGCGGTGACGTGCGTGTAGATCTGCGTGGTGGCGACGGAGGCGTGCCCCAGCAGCTCCTGCACGACCCGCACATCGGCGCCGCCCTCGAGCAGGTGCGTGGCGAACGAGTGGCGGAAGGTGTGCGGCGAGACGTTCGCGACCCCTGCCTCCTCGGCGACGCGCTGGATGATCTCCCACGCCGCCTGGCGGCTCAGCCGCCCGCCGCGAGCGCCCAGCAGCAGCGCCGGGGTGCCGCGCCCCTTCGCGGCGTACGCCGCCCTCCCCCGCACGAGCCAGGCATCCGTCGCCGCCCGCGCGTAGGAGCCGACGGGCACCAGCCGCTGCTTCGCGCCCTTGCCGGTGACGCGCAGCAGCCCGTGCTCGCCGACCGAGGCGACCTCATCGACGTCGAGCGCGATGATCTCGGAGATGCGGGCGCCGGTGGCGTAGAGCAGCTCGAGCAGGGCGCGGTCGCGCAGGCGGGCCGGGTCGACCGCCGCGCCATCGCTCGCCCTCCCCACACCGGCGTCCGCATCCGCACCAGCGTCCGCCGCAGCCTCCGCCCCGGCGACGTCGAGCAGCCGCTGCATCTGCGAGACCGAGATCGCCTTCGGCAGCCGCTGCGGCAGCTTCGGCGGGCGCTGGTCCTTCGCGACATCCTCGATCACGACCTGCTCGTCGACGAGCCAGCGGTGCAGCGCCTTCACCGCCGAGAGGTGCCGCGCCACCGAGGAGGGCGCCAGCGCGCGGTCGGCGAGCGAGCCCCGGAAGGCCGCGACGTCCTCGCCCGTGATGGCCGACGCATCCGTCACGCCCCTCGCCTCGAGCACGGCGAGGTAGCCGGCCAGGTCGCGGCGGTAGGCGGCGACCGTGTGCTTCGACAGCCCGCGCTCGATGGCGAGCTGCCGCAGCAGCCGCTCGACGGCCTGCTGGGGGGTCACGGCTGCCTCACGCCTGCATCTTGCCGCACGACCGAGTCATGACGAGGCGGATGCGTGCCAGTCGAAGGCCGCGTCGGCGGGCGGTGCGTCGACGCCGCGGGCGCGCAGCTGCGTGAGCGCCAGCAGCGCGGCCAGCAGCGTCGCGTTGTGGAGCCGCAGGCGGGTCGCCGCCTCGAGCACTTCCTCGAGCGGCACCCAGCGCCGCTCCATCTCGGCCTCCTCGTGCTCGCGCGCGTGCTGCTCGGGCAGCTCGTGCACGTCGGTGGCGAGGTAGATGCGGATGATCTCGGTCGAGCCGCCGCCGGTGGTGGAGATGTCGATCAGCGTGCGCCAGGTGTCGGCGGCGAGGTCGGTCTCCTCCGCCAGCTCGCGCCGGGCACTCACGAGCGGGTCCTCCCCGGCGACGTCGAGCAGGCCCGCCGGCAGCTCCCACAGTGTGCCGCCCGCCGGGTGGCGGTACTGGTGCACGAGCATGACCTCGTCGGCGTCGTTGACCGCGACGACCGCGACGGCGCCGGGGTGGATGATGACCTCGCGCCGGATGCGGTCACCGCCCAGCTCGAACTCCTGCGCGTCCACGTCGAACACGCGCCCGTCGAACAGCCGCTCGCGCGCGAGCACCGGCCGGCGGCCGAGCGTGTCCTCGATCACCGGGTGCTACTGGGCCGAGCCGTCGACGTCGCTCTCGTCGGTCTCGTCGAACAGCTTCGACGCCCGCTGGCGATCGAGCGCCGCCTCGACGAGGCCGCGGAAGAGCGGATGCGCGCGGTTCGGCCGGCTGCGCAGCTCGGGGTGCGCCTGGGTGGCGATGTAGAAGGGGTGGCCGGGCAGCTCGACGTACTCGACCAGCTTGTCGTCGGGCGAGGTGCCCGAGAAGGCCAGCCCGGCCGCAGCGACCTGCTCGCGGTAGGCGTTGTTCACCTCGTAGCGGTGGCGGTGGCGCTCGTGCGAGACGGTGCTGCCGTAGAGGCGCGCGGCGAGCGAGCCCTCGGCCAGCTTCGCCTCGTACAGCCCCAGCCGCTGTGTGCCGCCGAGGTCGCCGCCGTGCAGGTGCTGCTGCTGCTCGGCCATCGTGGCGATCACCGGCGCCGGCGTGGCCTCGTCGAACTCGGTGGAGGATGCGCCTTCGATGCCCGCGAGGTTGCGGGCGGCCTCGATGACCATGCACTGCAGGCCGAGGCAGATGCCGAGCGTGGGGATCTCGTTCTCGCGCGTGAACTTCAGCGCGCCGAGCTTGCCCTCGATGCCGCGGATGCCGAAGCCGCCGGGCACCACGATGCCGTCGACGTCGCTCAGGTGTGCCGCGGCGCCCTCCGGCGTCTCGCAGTCGTCGGAGCGGATCCAGCGCAGGTTCACCTTCGACTGGTTCGCGAAGGCGCCGGCCTTGATCGCCTCGGTGACCGACAGGTACGCATCCGGCAGGTCGATGTACTTGCCGACCAGGCCGATGGTGACCTCGTGCTTCGGCTGGTGGACCGCGTCGAGCACCGGTTGCCAGTGCGACCAGTCGACGTCGCCGGCCTGCAGGCCCAGCTGCCCCATGATGTAGGCGTCGAGCCGCTGCTCGAACAGTGTCGTGGGGATGTCGTAGATCGAGGGCAGGTCGACGGTGTTGACGACCGCCTCCTCCTCGACGTCGCACATCAGCGCGATCTTCTTGCGGTTCGACTCGCTCACCGGCCGGTCGCTGCGCAGCACGAGCGCGTCGGGCTGGATGCCGATCGAGCGCAGCGTCGCGACCGAGTGCTGCGTGGGCTTCGTCTTCTGCTCGCCGGAGGCGCCCAGGAAGGGCACGAGCGAGACGTGCACGAAGAAGACGTTCTGGCGGCCCAGCTCGTGGCGGATCTGCCGCGCCGACTCGATGAACGGCTGCGACTCGATGTCGCCGACCGTGCCGCCGATCTCGGTGATGATGACGTCGGGCTGCGGGTCCTGCTCGGCCTGCAGCCGCATGCGGCGCTTGATCTCGTCGGAGATGTGCGGGATGACCTGCACGGTGTCGCCCAGGTACTCGCCGCGGCGCTCGCGCTCGATCACGCGCGAGTAGATCTGGCCGGTCGTGACGTTCGCCGCCTGCGAGAGGTTCACGTCGAGGAATCGCTCGTAGTGGCCGATGTCGAGGTCGGTCTCGGCGCCGTCGTCGGTGACGAACACCTCACCGTGCTGGAACGGGTTCATCGTGCCCGGGTCGACGTTCAGGTACGGGTCGAGCTTCTGCATCACCACGTGCAGGCCGCGCGCGGTGAGGAGGTTGCCGAGCGACGCGGCGGTGAGGCCCTTGCCGAGCGAGGAGACGACACCACCGGTGACGAAGATCTGCTTGGTCACCTTCGCGACGGGCGCTGCGGGAGCGCTCTGGCCGGAGGTTTCCGTGGGCTGCTGGTCAGCGTCTGGCTGGGCGAGGTTCACGGGTTTCGAGCCTATCCCACCGCTCGCGCATCGGCGAGCAACTCGCGGGCGTGCGCGAGGGCGGTGTCGGATGCGGTGCCCGAGAGCATGCGGGCGAGCTCGGCCAGGCGCGCCTCGCCTTCGACCGCAGCGACCTGCGAGGCGGTGATGCGCCCGTCGGTGCCCTTCTCCACACGCACATGGTGCTCGGCGAAGGCGGCGACCTGCGCCAGATGGGTGACGACGATCACCTGGCAGTGCTCGGCGAGCTGCGCGAGGCGACGGCCGATCTCGATCGCCGCGGCGCCGCCGACGCCGGCGTCGACCTCGTCGAAGACCATGGTCGGCACGCTCTGCTCCGACAGGGAGCCGGCGGCCAGCGCCACCTCGAGCGCGAGCATGATGCGGCTGAGCTCGCCGCCCGAGGCGCCCTTCTGCACCGGCCGCGGCTCGGCGCCCGGGTGCGGCGCGAGCAGCATGCTGACGCGGTCCCGGCCGCTCGCGCCGAGGGTCTCCGCTTGCGCGACCTCGACCACCAGCCGCGCGTTCGGCATCGCGAGCGCCCGCAGCTCGGCGCCGACGGCCTCCTCGAGCCGGCGGGCGGCGTCCTGCCGCAGCGCGCTCAGCCGATCGGCGAGCGCCGTCGCCGCCGCCAGGCAGCGCTCCTCCTCGGCGGCCAGCCGCGCGAGCTCCTCGTCGTCGCCGTCGAGCTCGACCAGGCGCAGCGCCGCGCCCGGGGCTTCCTCGAGCGCCACCTCGAGCGGGCGGCCGAGCCGGCGCTCGAGCCCCGAGAGGTCGGCGCGCCGCTGCTGCACCTCGTCGAGGCTGCGCTCCGGCCGCTCCAGGTCGTCGAGCGCCTTCACGATCGAGACCGACGCCTCCTGCAGCAGCGCATCCGCCTGCACCAGCATCTCGAGCGCATCCGCGAGCGCCGCGTCGTCTGTGGAGGCCCGCTCGACCAGCCTGCGCGCGGTGCCCGCGAGGGTCACCGCATCGGGCGCGTCGTCGTCGCTCAGCAGCGCCGCGTGCGCCTCGGCGAGCTCCATCCGCAGCCCCTCGGAGTGCTCCAGCCGGTTCGCGATCGCGGCGAGCTCCTGCTGCTCCCCCGGCTGCGGGTCGAAGGCCTCGAGCTCCTCGAGCTCCGCGCGCAGCGACGCGGCCTCGGCGGCCCGCGCATCGTGCTCGGTGCGGATGCGCTCGGCCGCGTCCCGCGCGTCCGTCCAGGCCGCGTGCTCACGGCGATACTCGCCCAGCAGCTCGTCGAGCGCGGCGCCGGCCGCCCGGTCGAGCGCCGCCGCCTGGGCCTCGGCGGAGCGCAGCCGCTGCTGGTCCGCCTGCCCGTGCACCGCGACCAGACGGTCGGCGAGCTCACGCAGCAGCCCTGCCGGCACCGCGGCACCGCCGGCCTGCGCGCGCGAGCGGGCGGCGCCGTCCGGCCCGCGCGAGAGCGCGCGCCCGAGGATCAGCTCGCCATCGTCGAGGCTGCCGCCGGCGTCCTCGACGAGAGCGACCGCATCCGCATCGTCGACGAGCCACACGCCCTGCACGGCTGCGCGCTCCTCGCCGGCACGGATCACCCCGCCGTCGGCGCGCTCGCCGCGCAGCAGCGCGAGCGCCTGCACGACCATCGTCTTGCCCGCGCCGGTCTCACCCGTGATCGCGGTGAAGCCGGAGCCCAGCGGCACCCGCGCATCGTCGATCACGCCCAGCGAGCGGATCGTGAGCTCGTCGAGCCGCGTCACGGCCGCTTCCGCCGGAAGCCTTCGACGGGCAGGTGGAACTTCGCGACCAGCCGGTCGGAGAAGGGCGCGCGCGTCAGCCGCGCGAGTCGCAGCGGCCGGTCGTCGCGCGTCCCCTCGACGCGCGAGCCCGGCGGCAGCTCGAACGAGCGGCGCGAGTCGCACCACAGCACCGCGGCGCTGGTGGAGTCGTCCGCGATCGTCACCGACATGGTCGACGTCGGCGCGGCCACCATGGGGCGGGTGAACAGCGCGTGGGCGCCCAGCGGCACCATCAGCAGCACCTCGGCGGTCGGCCAGACGATGGGGCCGCCGGCCGAGAAGGAGTACGCGGTCGAGCCCGTCGGCGTGGCGAGGATGACGGCGTCGGTGCCGAACGACGAGATGGGCCGGTCGTCGATCTCGAGCAGCGTCGAGATCATGCGACCCGAACCGGCCTTCTCGATCGCGGCCTCGTTGATCGCCCAGGTCTCGTGCACCTGGCGATCGCCGTCGAACACCCGCACGCGCATCACCAGCCGGTGCTCGACCTCGTAGTCCGCGCGCAGCGCCCGCTCGACGACCTCGTCGATATCCGCCATCTCGGCCTCGGCCAAGAAGCCGACGTGGCCGAGGTTGATGCCCAGCAGCGGCGCGTCGATCTCGCGCTGCAGCTCGGCGGCGCGCAGGATCGTGCCATCGCCGCCGAGCGTGATGATCAGCTCGATCTCGGGGATGTCGGAAGACTCGTAGGGCTCGACCGCGTCGAGCCCCGATCGGCCCTCGAGCAGCACGCCGCGGTCGGCCGCGAGCACGACCGGCGTCACACCGGCGGCCAGCAGTCGCGCGGCGATGCTCGCCGTCGTCTGCACCGCCTCGGCGCGCCCGGGGTGGAATGCGAGCAGGAACCTGCGAACGCTCACCGCGCCTCCTTCGACAGCCTGACGGACTCCGCCAACCATTGTGTCGGATTCGTGCCGGCCGTCGCCGACAGGTGCGCGAGGTACTCGAGGTTGCCGCGGCCGCCGATGATCGGGCTGCCGATCAGCCCCGCCGTGCCCAGCCCCGCATCCCACGCGGCCCAGAGCACCTGCTCGATCGCCTGCGCGCGCAGCGTCGGGTCGGTCACGATGCCCTCGCGCACGCCCGTGCGGCCCACCTCGAACTGCGGCTTGATGAGCACCACCCAGTCGGCGTCGGGCGCGGCGACGCCCGTCAGCGACCCGATCGCCAGCCCCAGCGAGATGAACGACAGGTCGGCGGTGATGATCGACGGCACTGGCTCGATCGAGCCGGGCGCCAGCTCGCGCACGTTCTGCCCCTCGATGAGGGTGATGGGAAGCGCGGCCACGTCGAGCTGGAACTGGCCGTGCCCGACATCCAGCGCCGTCACATGCGCGGCACCGCGCGCGAGCAGCACCTGCGTGAAGCCGCCGGTCGAGGCGCCCGCGTCGAGCGCGTCGCGCCCCGACGGGTCGATGCCGAAGGCATCGATCGCGGCGAGCAGCTTGTGCGCGGCGCGCGAGACCCACGGGTCGCCGCCCTCGACGGAGAGCTCGGCGTCGGGGCCGACCCTGTGGCTCGCCTTCACGACGCCGTGCCCGTCGACCGACACGAGCCCGGCGGCGATCTGCTGCTGCGCCTGCGTGCGGCTGCGGGCGAGACCGCGCTCGACGAGCGCCTGGTCGAGCCTGAGCTGCACCGGCGCGTCAGCGGCCGACTCAGCCACGCACGGCGCCCAGCTCGGCCTGCAGCTTGTCGTGGATGCGCGCGAGCTGCTCGGCCCGCTCCTCGAGCGGCTGCTGCTCGAGCAGGTCGAGCTCGTCGACGAGCCCGTCGGTGGCGTGCTCGTCGGTGCCGCCTGCGTGCTGGCCGTGCGCATCCGTCATGACAGCGAGGCTAGCGAACCGATCGCCGCCAGCTCGTCGGCGCGCGAGAGCCTGTGGGCAGCGGGCCGGTCCAGACCCAGCGCGCGCTCGTCGGCGAGCACGGCCTCGAGCGTCTCCCGCAGCGGGCGGTGCGTGCCGCCGGCCGCGCGGTACCGCGCGCTCGAGCGCTGCGCGTGCGAGCCCAGCTCGACGGGCAGCGTCAGCGGCAGCGCGCGCGGCCCCGCCCAGTGCTCGATGCCGAGCGCGTCGAGCTGCTCGTCGCTCGCCCGCACGAGCTCGCCCGTGTGGCCGGCGAGCTCGCGGGCGAGCGCGATGTGGTCGTGCAGCCGGCCCGTGGGTCCGACAGCGTTGACGATGTCGCTGCGCGTCGGCGCGACCTCGACCAGGAAGGCGACCAGATCGCGCACGTCGATGGTCTGCGTCGGCTGGTCGCGCGCCGGCACCAGCACCGGCTCCGCGCCGGCGAGGGCGAGCCGCGCCACCCAGTAGCCGAAGCGGCCGCTCTCGTCGCCCGGCCCGCCGATCAGCCCCGGCCGCACGATCGCGAGCCGCTCACCGAGCCGCTCGCGAGCGACGCGCTCGATCCACGCCTTCGCGCCGCCATACTCCTCGCCGGATTCGTCCTCCGGCACGAGCTCGTCGTCCTCGCCCGCGCCGACGGGTGCGCCCTCCAGCCGCTGCGCCGAGACAGAGGAGACGAAGGTCCAGTGGCGCGCGCGATCGGCGAGCGCGTCGAGCGCTCCTGCCGCGTGCGCGGGCAGCCGGGTGACGTCGACGACCTCGTCCCACTCCCCTGCCAGCCCGTCGTACGCATCCGCTCGCACCCGGTCGCCGACCAGCAGCCGCGCGCCCGCAGGAGCGTCGCCGCCCTCGCCGCGCGCGAGGCACGTCACCTCGGCGCCGCGCTCGAGGTGCGCCTGTGCGATGCGACGGCCGACCCAGCGGGTGCCGCCGAGCACGAGCACGCGTCCAGGCGTTCGCTCACGTGTCATGCCGCAAGCAGACCACGTGGGCGCCGCCGCCTCCACATCGTTCGCCCTCGGCGCAGTCTTCGCGCTCGATCCGCCCGGCCGCACCGACCCACCCGCATTGCTATGCCCACGCCGGCCCGCCCACGCCGGCCCGCCCACGCCGGCCCGCCCACGCCGGCCCGCCCACGCCGGCCGGTTCGCTAGCGTCGTCCCGTGCCCTCCGTCGTCGCCGCTCCCCCGCCCGCGGGCACGCCGGTGCCGCGCGCGATCGCGCGGCTCGCCGAGCACCACCCGGTCGAGCTGGTCTGGCGGAACGAGACCGGTGGCATCACCGCCCGCATCGACCGCCCGAACGGCTCGGTCTACGCGAAGTGGAGCCCGGCCGGCTCCGGCGAGTCGCTCGCAGACGAAGCAGAGCGGATGCGCTGGCTCGCCCAAGCGGGTCCGCTGCCGGTGCCGAGGGTGCTCGACCAGGCATCCGATGCAGCCGGCGAGACGCTCGTGACCGCCGCGATCGACGCGGCATCGATCGTCTCCGCCGCGGGACTGCGGGATCCGGAGCGCGCGGCCGCCGCGCTCGGCGAGGGGCTGCGGTGCCTGCACGCCCTGCCGGTCGCCGACTGCCCGTTCCCCGCCCCCGACTGGACCGCATCCACTCTCGACTCAGCCGCTGACGGCGCCGGCCCAGACGACCTGGTCGTCTGCCACGGCGACCCGTGCGCACCGAACACGCTCCTCGCCTCCGGCCGGTTCGCGGGCCTCGTCGACCTCGGGCGCGTCGGCGTGGGCGACCGCTGGTCGGATCTGGCGATCGCCTCGTGGTCGCTGGAGTGGAACGGGCTCGCCGACGCCGAGCCGGCGTTCTGGCGCGCCTACGGCGTCGTGCCGGATGCGGCGCGCATCGCCGGCTGGCGGGCGCTGTGGGACGCGCCCATCGTCGACGATTGAGCCGCGTCGCGGCCCCCGACGCTAGAGCGCGAGCAGCTGGTCGGCGATCCGCAGTCCCAGCACGGGCCGGTCGGCGGTCCACACCGCGGCGCAGGCCGCGCGGATGGTGTCCACCGGCCGCGCCCCTGCGCGCACGAGCGTGATGTCGATGCCGCTGCGGCGCACGGCAGCCGTGCCCACCTCGAAGTAGGTGTCGCCCGTGGAGCGCTCGAGCGTCTCGCGCAGCGGTGCGATCGGCTCGGTGAGGCCGCGCAGGTCCTCGATGATGTGGTCGGGCCGCATCGTCTCGTCGGCGCCGATGAGGTGCGCGCCGCGGTCGACGCCCGTGAGCACCATGATCGAGCGGATGCCGGCACGGCGCGCGCCGAGGATGTCGGTGTCGAGGCGGTCGCCCACCATCGCGGGTGCGGCGGCGGCGAAGCGCTCGGTGGCGACGTCGTACATGTGGCGCTCGGGCTTGCCTGCGAACTCGGCCAGCCTGCCGACTGCGGTGTGCACCGCCGAGACGAGCGTGCCGTTGCCGGGCGCGATGCCGCCGGCGACCGGGATCGTCCAGTCGCCGTTCGTCGCCACCCACGGAATGCCGGTGTGGAGCGCGAACGAGGCCTCGGCGAGCTCCTGCCAGCCGACCGAGGGGTGGAACCCCTGCACGACCGCCTTCGGCTGCTCGGCGGCGGTGCGCACGACCTGCCAGCCGCGCGCCTCGACCTCGACGACGATGCCTGCGCCGCCGACCACGAGCACGCGATCGCCCGGCTCGAGGTGCTGCGCGAGCAGCCGCATGGCCGCCTGCGGACTGGTGACGACATCGTCGGGCGTGAGCTGCAGCCCGAACGACGCGAGGTGCTCGGCGACCTCAGCGTCGGTGCGCGAGGCGTTGTTCGTCAGGTACACCGGGCGCACGCCCGCGCCATTGATGCTGTCGACGGCGTGCGGGATCGCGTCTGGGCCCTTGTAGACGACCCCGTCGAGGTCGAGGTACAGGCAGTCGACGCCGTCGATCGGCGTTGGCGCCGACGGTGCGGCCTTGCGGAACAGTGCCATCAGCGCTCGTCTCCGTCGCGCTGGGCCTCCCCCGCTCGGTCCTGGTCGATCTCTTCGGTGCCGGCCTCGGCAGTGCCGACGGGCTCGATGAGGTCGTCGCCGAAGAGCGCATCGCCGAAGAGCACATCGTCCTGCTGGGCAGCCGGCGCCGCAACCGGCACATCGACCGGCGCATCAGCCGCAGCGTCGACCGGCGCGTCAGCCGCAGCGTCGACCGGCACGTCACCCGCAGCGCTGGCCGGCGCATCAGCCGCCGAAGCCTCGGCCGCGTCGCCGTCAGGCACGTCCTCGACATCCACGACAGGCTCTGCCTCAGCGGCAGCGGGCGCCTCATCGACGTCCGGGACGTCCGCGGTCTCGATGATCGGCTCGGCGTCGGCACTGTCGTCCGAGTCCGCGGTCTCGTCCTCATTCTCCGGGACGTCCGCTGCCTCGACGGCCGTCGACGCAGCCGCATCGCGTGCCGTCTCGAGCGCCTCGTCGTTCGACGTTGGCTCGGCGGGCTCCGCGCCATCCACCGGGTCGAGCGCGACGCCCTCATCCCCGACGACCGGTTCGATGGGCTCGCCGACCTCGGTGGTGATGCCGACGTACTCGAGCTCACCGGGGGCCATCGCGGCCTCGAGCGCATCGATCGCGCGGTCGGCGAGCGCGAACCACTCGGCCGCCTCGTCGTCGCGGCCGAGCTCCTCGAGCACGCCGGCAAAGCTCGCGAACAGCGCAGGGCTGTACTCGAACGCCTTGTCCTTGCGCAGTTCCGGGATCCGCAGTTCCTCGAGCGCGGCGTCCTGCTGCCCGAGATCGAGGCGCGCACCCGACTTCACGATCGCAAGCTCGACCCGCACTGCGGTATCCAGAGTGGATGCGTCCACAGACCGGGCGAGCTCCAGCGCCTTCTCGGGGCGGCCGAGTCCGCGCTCGCAATCCGCCATGAGCGGCAGCTGGTCGTCGCGACCGGTGATGCGGCGGTACGTGCGCAGCTCGCGCAGCGCCAGCGCGAAGTCGCCCAGCTGGTACGCGGTGATCGCCAGCGTCTCGCGCACGACGCCGATGCGCCCGGCGCGACGGGCAGCCGTGAGCGCGTGCTGGTGCGCGAGCTCCGGGTTGTCGTCGATCAGCTGACCGGCCATCGCCATGTGCTTGGCGACGTACTCGGCGTTCTCCTTGGTGAGGGTCTTCAACTGCGCACGCGCGCCGATGTCAAGATCTTCGGCTTGGATGTCCTCGGGCAGGTCGGGCGCCACGAAGTCATCGTCGCGCACCTGCTTGAAGCTCTCGCCGGAGCCGTCTCCGCGGTGCTCGTAGTCGCGCCCCGAACGCGCGGCGTCACGCTGCGGCCCCTGGTTGCGCGAGCGCTGGTCGTCGCGACGCGCTTGGTCGCCGCGGCCGTAGGGGCGGTCGCCGTCCCGCTGGGGCCGTCCATCGCGCTGGGGTCGGCTGTCGCGATCGTCGAACTCACGGCCACCATCACGCTGCGGACGGCTGTCGCGCTGCGGACGCTGGTCGCGATCGCCGAAGCGTCGCTCGCCGTCGCGCGACGGCTTGCGGTCGCCGAACGTGCGATCGCCGTCCCGTGCCGGGCGGAGGTCACCGTCACGAGGCGGCCGGCGGTCACCGTCACGAGGCGGCCGGCGGTCACCGTCACGAGGCGGCCGGCGGTCACCGTCACGAGGCGGGCGGCGGTCACCATCACGAGGCGGGCGGCGGTCACCGTCACGAGGCGGGCGGCGGTCACCATCGCGCTGCGAGCGCTGGTCGCGGTCGCCGAAGCGACGATCGCCGTCACGCTGGGGCCGGCGGTCTCCGTCGCGCTGCGGCCGCTGGTCACGGTCACCGAAGCGACGGTCGCCGTCACGCTGCGGGCGCTGGTCGCGGTCGCCGAAGCGTCGCTCGCCGCCACGCTGCGGGCGCTGGTCGCGGTCGCCGAAGCGTCGCTCGCCGCCACGCTGCGGCCGGTTGTCGCGGTCGCCGAAGCGACGATCGCCGTCACGCTGGGGCCGGCGGTCTCCGTCGCGCTGCGGCCGCTGGTCACGGTCACCGAAGCGTCGCTCACCGTCACGCTGAGGGCGACGGTCGCCGTCGCGGGGCCGGCTGTCCCTGTCGCCGAACCGACGATCACCATCACGCTGTGGACGATCGGCGTGGCTCGAGGTGCGACGATCTCCGTCGGGACGGTAGCCGCGGTCACCGGGGCGGAGCTTGCGCTCGCTGTCCCCGAGGCTGCGGTGGCCATCGCGCTGCGGACGCTGGTCGCGATCGCCGAAGCGGCGGTCGCCCTCACGCTGCGGACGGCGGTCGCCGTCGCGCTTGGGCCGGCCGGCGTCACCGGCGTTGCGGCGGCGATGGTCGTCGCGACCCGAATTGCTACGGTCTGCCTCGTCGTTCACGGCACGATCCTCTCCACCACGTCGGCGCTTCCACAACTGTAGGACAAATGAAAAAAGGGGCCCCAGAATAATCTGGGGCCCCTTTCCAAAAGAAGTCCGGCGGTGTCCTACTCTCCCACAGGGTCCCCCCTGCAGTACCATCGGCGCTGAGAGCCTTAGCTTCCGGGTTCGGAATGTGACCGGGCGTTTCCCTCTCGCTATGGCCGCCGAAACACTATTGATGTTTCGATCTGCACAGCTCTCCGCATTGAAGCGGAGGGCTGCGGTTCTCGACCGTACATCGAGAACCACAAAGTGGACGCGAGCAGCAAGCTCATATATATGTTATCAAGTCATCGGCTTATTAGTACCGGTCAGCTCCATGGGTCGTTAGTCCCCACTTCCACATCCGGCCTATCAACCCAGTAGTCTAGCTGGGAGCCTCTCGCCCGAAGGCACGGAAGTCTCATCTTGAGGCCGGCTTCCCGCTTAGATGCTTTCAGCGGTTATCCATCCCGAACGTAGCTAATCAGCGGTGCTCCTGGCGGAACAACTGACACACCAGAGGTTCGTCCAACCCGGTCCTCTCGTACTAGGGTCAGATCCTCTCAAACTTCCAACGCGCGCAGCGGATAGGGACCGAACTGTCTCACGACGTTCTAAACCCAGCTCGCGTGCCGCTTTAATGGGCGAACAGCCCAACCCTTGGGACCTACTCCAGCCCCAGGATGCGACGAGCCGACATCGAGGTGCCAAACCATGCCGTCGATATGGACTCTTGGGCAAGATCAGCCTGTTATCCCCGAGGTACCTTTTATCCGTTGAGCGACAGCGCTTCCACAAGCCACTGCCGGATCACTAGTCCCGACTTTCGTCCCTGCTCCAGTTGTCACTGTCACAGTCAAGCTCCCTTGTGCACTTACACTCGACACCTGATTACCAACCAGGTTGAGGGAACCTTTGGGCGCCTCCGTTACTTTTTGGGAGGCAACCGCCCCAGTTAAACTACCCACCAGGCACTGTCCCTGAACCGGATTACGGTTCGAAGTTAGATATCCAGAGTGACCAGAGTGGTATTTCAACAATGACTCCACCCGAACTAGCGTCCGGGCTTCACAGTCTCCCACCTATCCTACACAAGCCACACCGAACACCAATACCAAGCTGTAGTAAAGGTCACGGGGTCTTTCCGTCCTGCTGCGCGTAACGAGCATCTTTACTCGTAGTGCAATTTCGCCGAGTTCGCGGTTGAGACAGCTGGGAAGTCGTTACGCCATTCGTGCAGGTCGGAACTTACCCGACAAGGAATTTCGCTACCTTAGGATGGTTATAGTTACCACCGCCGTTTACTGGGGCTTAAATTCTGAGCTTCGCTTACGCTAACCCTTCCTCTTAACCTTCCAGCACCGGGCAGGCGTCAGTCCGTATACATCGACTTGCGTCTTCGCACGGACCTGTGTTTTTAGTAAACAGTCGCTTCCCACTGGTCTCTGCGGCCTTCAAACGCTCAGGCAGCAAGTGCCATCACGCCTCAGGCCCCCCTTCTCCCGAAGTTACGGGGGCATTTTGCCGAGTTCCTTAACCACGATTCTCTCGATCTCCTTAGTATTCTCTACCTGACCACCTGAGTTGGTTTGGGGTACGGGTGACTAAAACCTCGCGTCGATGCTTTTCTTGGCAGCATAGGATCACAGACTTCCCTCTAGGGTTCGGCAAAGCTCTCAGGCTATATGTGGGACGGATTTGCCTATCCCACGCCCTACGGCTTACCCGGACTCAACCATCGGCCCGGTTCTGCTACCTTCCTGCGTCACACCTGTTAATACGCTAGCCGCCCCAGCATAGGGTCGAGTGCTAGGCCAAGGACGTCACCCCGAAGGGATCGGTCCAAGGATTCGGACTCTTAGCATTACTGGTTTGGCTTGGGCGGTTTTTCGCCAGCTCAGGATTATCAACCTGATGTCCATCGACTACGCCTGTCGGCCTCGCCTTAGGTCCCGGCTTACCCAGGGAAGATTAGCTTGACCCTGGAACCCTTGGTCTTTCGGAGGACTGGTTTCTCGCCAGTCTTTCGCTACTCATGCCTGCATTCTCACTCGTGTAGCGTCCACGGCTGGATTACTCCGCCGCTTCACTCGCCACACGACGCTCTCCTACCAATCCGTACGCCTGGACAGACAAGCTGCCGAGCTGTTGTACGAATTCCACGACTTCGGTGATGTGCTTGAGCCCCGTTAAATTGTCGGCGCAGAATCACTTGACCAGTGAGCTATTACGCACTCTTTCAAGGGTGGCTGCTTCTAAGCCAACCTCCTGGTTGTCTAAGCAACTCCACATCCTTTTCCACTTAGCACACGCTTAGGGACCTTAGTCGGTGGTCTGGGTTGTTTCCCTCTCGACGATGAAGCTTATCCCCCACCGTCTCACTGCTGCGCTCTCACTTACCGGCATTCGGAGTTTGGCTGACGTCAGTAACCTTTTGGGGCCCATCGGCCATCCAGTAGCTCTACCTCCGGCAAGAAACACGCAACGCTGCACCTAAATGCATTTCGGAGAGAACCAGCTATCACGAAGTTTGATTGGCCTTTCACCCCTATCCACAGCTCATCCCCTCAGTTTTCAACCTAAGTGGGTTCGGTCCTCCACGAGCTTTTACACTCGCTTCAACCTGGCCATGGATAGATCACTTCGCTTCGGGTCTAGGACATGCGACTGAATCGCCCTATTCAGACTCGCTTTCGCTACGGCTTCCCCACTCGGGTTAACCTCGCCACATATCGCTAACTCGCAGGCTCATTCTTCAAAAGGCACGCCGTCACAGCTACTAGGGCTGCTCCGACGGTTTGTAAGCAAACGGTTTCAGGTACTATTTCACTCCCCTCCCGGGGTACTTTTCACCTTTCCCTCACGGTACTTGTCCGCTATCGGTCATCTGGGAGTATTTAGGCTTACCAGGTGGTCCTGGCTGATTCACACGGGATTTCTCGGGCCCCGTGCTACTTGGGATGGACCTCGCGCCATTGCGCGGTTTCGGCTACGGGATTGTCACCCTCTGTGATGGACCTTTCCAAGTCCTTCGCCTACCGCGGTCTGTAACGCTTGCTGCTCGGCAGAGCAGCTGAGATGTCCCACAACCCCGATCGTGCAACGCCTGCCGGCTATCACACACGATCGGTTTAGCCTCTTCCGCGTTCGCTCGCCACTACTTACGGAATCACTGTTGTTTTCTCTTCCTGTGGGTACTGAGATGTTTCACTTCCCCACGTTCCCTCTACCCGCCCTATATATTCAGGCGGGAGTCACTGGGTCGGCACGCCGCCCAGCGGGGTTTCCCCATTCGGAGACCCTCGGATCAAAGCTCGTTTATCAGCTCCCCGAGGATTATCGCAGATTACTACGTCCTTCATCGGCTCCAGATGCCAAGGCATCCACCGTTTGCTCTTAGAAACTTGACCACATACATGAGTATTGGTTAATCGGCAGCCCGAAGGCTGCTGACCAATGATCTATTAATAGATCTTGTGATCCGAGCCGAAGCTCGAATCTAAGATGCTCGCGTCCACTGTGTAGTTCTCAACTTACGGTCGGTACCGACGACTTCAGCGCATGTGCGCTTTCAGCCGGCCGGTCCGAGGGTTCTTCAGACGCCAAAAGGCGCCGTCCGGTCCCTCAGGACCCAACAGCGTGCATGCACTCGATCTCCCGTGTCCGACTGTTCCAGGCTGCTTGCGTAGCCGTACTGGTTCGGACTCGTTCGTTCGAGTGCCAATGTCAATGTTCCACCCATGAGCTGACCACCGGTCGACGTATGCGACCGTAGTGGCTCTGCGCCGGCTACGCCGGCGAGATGCTCCTTAGAAAGGAGGTGATCCAGCCGCACCTTCCGGTACGGCTACCTTGTTACGACTTAGTCCTAATTACCGATCCCACCTTCGACGGCTCCCTCCAAAAGGTTAGGCCACCGGCTTCGGGTGTTACCGACTTTCATGACTTGACGGGCGGTGTGTACAAGGCCCGGGAACGTATTCACCGTAGCGTTGCTGATCTACGATTACTAGCGACTCCGACTTCATGGGGTCGAGTTGCAGACCCCAATCCGAACTGAGACCGGCTTTTTGGGATTCGCTCCACCTTGCGGTATCGCAGCCCATTGTACCGGCCATTGTAGCATGCGTGAAGCCCAAGACATAAGGGGCATGATGATTTGACCTCATCCCCACCTTCCTCCGAGTTGACCCCGGCAGTATCCCATGAGTTCCCACCATTACGTGCTGGCAACATAGGACGAGGGTTGCGCTCGTTGCGGGACTTAACCCAACATCTCACGACACGAGCTGACGACAACCATGCACCACCTGTATACGAGTGTCCAAAGAGTTCGCTGTCTCCAGCGCGTTCTCGTATATGTCAAGCCTTGGTAAGGTTCTTCGCGTTGCATCGAATTAATCCGCATGCTCCGCCGCTTGTGCGGGCCCCCGTCAATTCCTTTGAGTTTTAGCCTTGCGGCCGTACTCCCCAGGCGGGGAACTTAATGCGTTAGCTACGACACGGACACCGTGGAATGGTCCCCACATCTAGTTCCCAACGTTTACGGCATGGACTACCAGGGTATCTAAGCCTGTTTGCTCCCCATGCTTTCGCTCCTCAGCGTCAGTAACGGCCCAGAGATCTGCCTTCGCCATCGGTGTTCCTCCTGATATCTGCGCATTCCACCGCTACACCAGGAATTCCAATCTCCCCTACCGCACTCTAGTCTGCCCGTACCCACTGCAAGCCCGAGGTTGAGCCTCGGGATTTCACAGCAGACGTGACAAACCGCCTACGAGCTCTTTACGCCCAATAATTCCGGACAACGCTTGCACCCTACGTATTACCGCGGCTGCTGGCACGTAGTTAGCCGGTGCTTGTTCTGCAGGTACCGTCACTTTCGCTTCTTCCCTGCTAAAAGAGGTTTACAACCCGAAGGCCGTCGTCCCTCACGCGGCGTTGCTGCATCAGGCTTGCGCCCATTGTGCAATATTCCCCACTGCTGCCTCCCGTAGGAGTCTGGGCCGTGTCTCAGTCCCAGTGTGGCCGGTCACCCTCTCAGGCCGGCTACCCGTCGTCGTCTTGGTGAGCCATTACCTCACCAACTAACTGATAGGCCGTGAGCTGATCCTTGACCGAAATTCTTTCCACCCCCAGGAGATGCCTCCGAAGGTCGTATCCGGTATTAGACGCCGTTTCCAGCGCTTATTCCAGAGTCAAGGGCACATTGCTCACGTGTTACTCACCCGTTCGCCACTAATCCGGAGGAGCAAGCTCCTCCTTCATCGTTCGACTTGCATGTGTTAAGCACGCCGCCAGCGTTCGTCCTGAGCCAGGATCAAACTCTCCGTAAAGAAAATTTGCGTACCAACCGGGGAAAACCGGATGGCAGCGAGTTTGATGCTGACAAAATAGACTGTCTACTGACAATCTGTCTTATCCAAAGGAATCGTTCTGCCTAAAAGGCAGGACGAGTTAATAATTTGGCATTTGACATTGTGCACGCTGTTGAGTTCTCAAGGATCGGACGCTCTCGTGCTTTCCCTTTCGGGTCTGCGTCGAGGCAACTTCTCAATCATAACCACTTCTCGGCGAGTGTCAATTCGACACGCCGTGCGGAGTTTGACTCCCACCGGACTCGCAGTTGAGTTCCGGATCGTGGCAACCTGTCTAGGTTACACGCTCCGGAGTGACTGTCAAGTCGGCTTCTGCCTGACTCGAAGTCCCGGTTTGTGGCAACCTGTCTAGGTTACACGCGACGGAGTGACTGTCAAGTCGGCGTGTCGCGCTGGCCGGCTGCTCTCGCTGCCGTCCGTGCGCTCCGCACGTTCATCGTTGAAGTGGATTGTCACCATACTCGCGTTTCGGCTCGACACGCAAATGCGTGGCGCCTCACGGCGAAGAGGTGGTCCCTCTTGATCCGCTGGCCTCTCGGCTCTGCGTCTTTGGGGTGACAGGTAGAAACATTACATGGACGTCGGCCCCAGGGCACAAAACGTGCGCATCCCGGGCGTGTCGCCCCGTGTTTCAGCGGAAACGACGAAACGGGGGCCCTCGGGCCCCCGTTCACACTCACCCGCGTCGCGCCGGCGCCGGTGCATCACCCTCCGGCGTCGATGCCGGCCAGCGTCTTCTTCCCGCGGCGAAGCACCGCGAACCTGCCGTGCAGCAGCCGCCCTTCCAGCGTGGCGGAGGCATCGTCGATGCGCTCGTTGTTGACGCTCACCCCACCCTGGGCGATCGCGCGCCGGGCATCGGAGAGGGTGTCGACGAGACCGGTCTCCTGCAGCAGCTGCAGCACCGGCGCATCCGGTGTCGCCGTCGCGTGCTTGTCGAGCGAGGCGACAGCTGCGGCGAGGGTGGATGCGTCGAGGGCGGTCAGATCGCCGGAGCCGAACAGCGCCTGCGAGGCATCGATCGCCTGCTGCGTCGCCTCGACCCCGTGGATGAACGACGTCGCCTGGATCGCGAGCTCCTTCTGCGCTTCCCGGCGGAAAGGAGCGTCGGTCGTGGCCCGCGCGAGCTCATCGATGCGGCCCGAGGGCAGGAACGTGAACGACTTCAGCAGCTGCACCACGATCGCGTCGTCCTGGTTGAGCCAGAACTGGTACATCGCGTACGGCGTGGTCAGGTTGGCGTCGAGCCAGACGGCATTGCCCTCGCTCTTGCCGAACTTCTTGCCGTCCGCGTCGGTGATGAGCGGCGTTCCCAGTGCGTGCGCGTGCACGCCCTCGGCCTTGCGGATCAACTCCGTGCCGGCCGTCAGGTTGCCCCACTGGTCGCTGCCGCCCAGCTGCATCGTGCACCCATACCGCAGGAACAGCTCGCGGAAGTCGAGCCCCTGCAGCACCTGGTAGCTGAACTCCGCGTAGGAGATGCCCTCGTCCGACTCCATGCGCGAGGCGACGGCGTCCTTCCGCAGCATCGTGCCGACCCGGAAGTGCTTGCCGATCTCGCGCAGGAAGTCGACCGTCGACATCGGCGCCGTCCAGTCGAGGTTGTTCACCAGCCGCACGGCATTGTCGCCCTCGTCGGAGAGGAAGCGCAGCATCTGGTCGCCGAGGTACGTCACCCATTCGGCGACGGTCTCGCGCTCGTTGAGCTGCCGTTCGGCCGTGGGCTTCGGATCGCCGATGAGACCCGTCGAGCCGCCGACCAGCGCGAGCGGCCGGTGGCCAGCGAGCTGCAGCCGGCGCATGATGATCAGCTGCGCCAGGTTGCCCAGGTGCAGGCTCGGCGCGGTCGGATCGAAGCCGCAGTAGTAGGTGATCGGATCGCCGGCGAGCGCCGCCTCGAGCGCCTCGGCGTCGGTCGAGACGTGCACGCTGCCGCGGTACTGCAGCTCGTCCCAGACGTTGCTGAATGCCGGGTCGAGCTGGATGGGAGCGGTTTCGATCACCTGCACGAATCTACCCGAGGCGGTCGAGCCTGGCGTCCAGCGCGCGCCGCTGCTGGGCGACCGCCGAGGCGGCGGTGCCGCCGATGCCGGAGCGCGCCGCGATCGCTCCGTCGACCGTGAGCACCTCGCGCACCTCGGGCGTCAGGTGCTCCGAGACCGAGCGGTAGTCCTCGTCGCTCGCCTCGTCGAGCTCGATGCCGCGCTGCTCGCACAGCCGCACCAGCGCGCCCGAGATCTCATGCGCATCACGGAACGGCACGCGCCGCTGCACCAGCCATTCCGCCACGTCGGTCGCGAGGGCGTAGCCGGCGGCGGCGCCGGAGCGCATCCGCTCTTCATCGAAGTCGAGCGTGGCGACCATGCCGGCGAACGCCGGCAGCAGCACCTGCAGCTGGTCGACGGCGTCGAAGACGGGCTCCTTGTCCTCCTGCAGATCGCGGTTGTAGGCCAGCGGCAGCGCCTTCAGCGTCGCGAGCAGGCCGGTGTGATCGCCGATCAGGCGGCCGGCCTTGCCGCGCGCGAGCTCGGCGATGTCGGGGTTCTTCTTCTGCGGCATGATCGACGATCCGGTCGAGAAGCCGTCGTGCAGCTTCGCGAACCCGACGTCGCGCGTCGACCAGAAGATGACCTCCTCGGCGAGGCGAGAGAGGTCGATGGCCGTCATCGTCAGCACGAAGGTGAGCTCGGCGACCACGTCGCGCGCCGCCGTGGCGTCGATCGAGTTCGGGCTGGGCGATGCCAGGCCCAGCTCGCGCGCGACCAGCGCCGGGTCGAGGCCGAGCGTCGAGCCTGCGAGCGCGCCGGCACCGTAGGGCGACTCCCCCGCGCGCACCCGCCAGTCGGCGAGCCGCTCGAGGTCGCGCAGCAGCGGCCAGGCGTGCGCGAGCAGGTGGTGCGAGAGCAGCACCGGCTGCGCGTGCTGCAGGTGGGTGCGCCCGGGCATCGGCGCATCCGGGTGGGCGTCGGCCTGCATGCGGAGCGCCTCGATGACCGCGCGGATGCCGCGGGCGACCTCCTCGGTCTCCTCCAGCATCCACACCCGCACGAGGGTCGCGATCTGATCGTTGCGGGAACGGCCGGCGCGCAGCCTGCCGCCCAGCTCTGCCCCGGCGACCTCGATCAGGCCGCGCTCGAGCGCCCCGTGCACGTCCTCATCGGACTCCGCCGCGACGAAGGCGCCGGTGCGCACGCGATCGCTGAGCTCGTCGAGGGCGGCATGCATGGCGGCCAGCTGCGCGTCGTCGAGGAGCCCGGCGGCGTGCAGCGCGACGGCGTGCGCCTTCGAGCCGCGGATGTCGAGCTGCGCGAGCCGCCAGTCGAACTCGGTCGACTTCGACAGCCGGGCCATCTCGGGGCTCGGGCCGGAGGCGAAGCGGCCGCCCCAGAGGGATCCCTCGTTCGTGCCGTGGGGCTCGGTGCCGTGGGGCTCGGCGTCGTGGGCACCGGTGCCGTGCTGCTCGCCGCTCATGCGTCGGCCTTCTCGAGCAGCCAGGCCAGCAGCGCCTTCTGCGCGTGCAGGCGGTTCTCGGCCTCGTCCCAGATGATCGACTGCGGTCCGTCGATGACGTCGGCGGTCACCTCGAAGCCGCGGTCGGCGGGCAGGCAGTGCATGAAGACCGCATCCGGCTTCGCTTGGTCCATCAGTGCCTGATCGACCTTGAAGCCGCCGAAGGTGGCGACCCGCTCTGCCTTCTCACCCTCCTTGCCCATCGAGACCCAGGTGTCGGTGACGACGATGTCGGCACCGGCGACGGCCTCGGATGCGCTGCTCACCACGGTCGCGCTGCCGCCGGTCTCGCGCGCGATGCGCTGGGCGTCGGCCAGGACATCGGCCTCGGGCGAGTGCGCCGCCGGCGAGCCCACGCGCACGTGCATGCCCGCGGTCGCGCACGCGAGCAGGTACGACTGCCCCATGTTCGAGCGGCCGTCGCCGACGAAGGCGACGGTGAGGCCGGCGAGCTCGCCCTTGTGCTCCTGCATGGTCAGCAGGTCGGCGAGCAGCTGGCAGGGGTGGAAGTCATCGGAGAGCGCATTGACGACCGGCACCGTGGTGCCCGCGGCCATCTCCTCGAGCCCCGCCTGCGCGTAGGTGCGCCAGACGATCGCGGCGACCTGCCGCTCCAGCACGCGTGCGGTGTCGGCGGCGGTCTCCTTGCCGCCGAGCTGGCTCGAGGCGGTGGAGATGATCAGCGGCGAGCCGCCCATGTCGCTGATGCCGACGTGGAAGGAGACGCGCGTGCGGGTCGAGGACTTGTCGAAGATGACCGCCACCGACTTCGGGCCCGCGAGCGGGCGCTCGGCCCACCGGTCGCGCTTCATCCGCACGGCGCGCTCGAGCACCTCGCGCTGCTCGGCGGGGCTGAGGTCGTCGTCGCGGAGGAAGTGGCGCGTCATGGGTGCTCCTTGTCGGAGAGGGTGGGCACGGTGGCGGATTCGGTGGTGACGGATGCGGTGGTGACGGATGCGGGGACGACTTCGGTGCCGGAGCCCGCGGTCGTGAAGATCTCGGTGAGGATCGAGTGCGGCGAGCGGCCGTCGATGATGGCCGCCTTCGGCACGCCGGCGCGCACCGCGCTCAGGCACGCCTGCATCTTCGGGATCATGCCCGACTCGAGGCTCGGCAGCAGGGCCTCGAGCTCGGCGTCGGTGATCTCGCTGATGAGCGAGTCGCGGTCGGGCCAGTCGCGGTAGAGGCCCTCGACGTCGGTGAGGATGACGAGCTTCGCAGCTCCCAGCGCGGCCGCGAGGGCCGCGGCAGCCGCATCCGCATTCACGTTCAACGACTCCCCCGGCGCATCGCCGTCGGGAGCGATCGACGAGACCACCGGGATGAGGCCGGCCTCCAGCAGCCGCAGCACGGGAGCAGGATCGACGGCGATCACGTCGCCCACCTGGCCCAGGTCGACATCCTCGCCGTCGACGACGGTGCCGCGCCGGCGGCCGGTGAAGAGCCCCGCGTCCTCGCCCGAGAGCGTCGCAGCGAGCGGCCCGTGCCGGTTGATGAGCGACACGAGCGTGCGCGCCACCTGGCCGGTGAGCACCATGCGCACGACGTCCATCGCCGCGCGGCTGGTGACCCGGTAGCCGCCGCGGAACTCGCTCTCGATGCCGTGGATGCGCAGCGCCTCGTTGATCTGCGGGCCGCCGCCGTGCACGACCACCGGCTGGATGCCGACGTGGCGCAGGTAGACCATGTCCTCGGCGAAGGCGCGCTGCAGCTCGTCGCTCACCATCGCGTTGCCGCCGTACTTGACGACGATCGTCGCGCCGCGGAACCGCTCGAGCCACGGCAGCGACTCGATGAGCGTCTCGGCCTTCCGGGCGGCCTCGGCCGCGCGCGCTCCATCTCCCATGGCGCTAGCTCGCATATGCGGAGTTCTCGTGCACGTAGTCGTGGGTGAGGTCGTTGGTGCGGATGCTCGCGGTCGCGTCACCGGCGAAGAGGTCGATGACGATGCGGGTTGCCCTGGGCGTCAGGTCGACCTCCTCGCGAGGGCGGTCGGGGGTGCCCGCATGGCAGACGCGCACACCGTTGAAGGAGACGTCCACCGCGTACGGGTCGAAGGCCGCATCGGTCGTGCCGATGGCGGCGAGCACACGGCCCCAGTTCGGGTCGTTGCCGAAGATGGCCGCCTTGAACAGGTTGGAGCGGGCGACCGAGCGGGCGACCGTCACGGCCTCGTCCTCGCTGGCGGCCTGCCGCACCTCGATGGTGATGTCGTGGCTGGCGCCCTCGGCGTCGAGCTGCAGCTGCTGGGCGAGGTCGTCGCAGACCCGCGTCACCGCGGCGGTGAGCCCGGCCTCGTCGGCGGTGGTGCCGGACGCGCCGCTGGCCAGCAGCAGCACCGTGTCGTTGGTGGACATGCAGCCGTCGGAGTCGAGCCGGTCGAAGGTGACGCGGGTGGCGGCGCGCAGCGCCCGGTCGAGCACATCGGCCTCGGCGACCGCGTCGGTGGTGAGTACGACCAGCATCGTGGCCAGGCCCGGGGCGAGCATGCCGGCGCCCTTCGCCATGCCGCCGACCGTGTAGCCGTCGCCGATGGCGACCGCCTGCTTGGGTACGGAGTCGGTCGTCATGATGGCCTGCGCGGCCCGTAGCGCAGCCGCGTCGTCCGCGCTGTCGTGCGCCAGCGCATCCGCCGCCGCATCGACGCCCGCGAGCACGCCCCGGCGGAAGGTCTCGTCGCCGACGCCGATCAGGCCGGTCGAGCACACCTGCACCTCGATCGCGCCGATGCCCAGGCGCTCCGCGACGCGCTCGGCGGTCTGGTGGGTGGTCTGGAAGCCGAAGGCGCCCGTGAAGCAGTTGGCGCCGCCGGAGTTCAGGATGACCGCGCGGGCGCTGCCGCCCTCGAGCGCCTGCTCGCTCCACAGCACCGGGTTCGCCTTGGCGCGATTGGAGGTGAACACGCCCGCGGCATCGGAGCGCGGTCCGTCGTTGACGATCAGCGCGACGTCGAGCGCGCCGGTCGACTTCAAGCCGGCGGCGACGCCCGCGGCGCGGAAGCCGGCCGCGGCGGTCACGCTCACGGGGCGAGTCCGTCGACCGAGAGGCCGAGCTGCTCGTCGAAGCCGAGCGCGATGTTCGCCGACTGCACGGCCGCACCGGCGGTGCCCTTGCCGAGGTTGTCGATCGCGGCGATCACGACCACGCGGCCGGCCGCCTCGTCGAGCCCGACGCCCAGGTGCACCGAGTTCGAGCCCAGCACGTCGGCGGTGCGCGGGTACTGCCCGGCCGGCGTGACATGGATGAAGGTCTCCTCGCCGTAGGCGGTCAGCCACGCGGAGCGCACCTGCTCGGCGGTCGCCTCGCCCACGAGCGGCGCGGTGACGGTCGCGAGGATGCCGCGCGACATGGGCACCAGCACGGGGGTGAAGGAGTGACGGATGTCGCTGCCGCCGGCGGTGCGCAGGTTCTGCGCGATCTCGGGCAGGTGGCGGTGCGTGCCGCCGACGCCGTAGGGCGTGGCGGAGCCTGTGAGCTCGGCGGCCAGCAGGTGGGTCTTGGCGGCGCGTCCGGCGCCGGAGGATCCGACGGCGAGCACCGAGGTGATCGCCGTGGTGTCGATGAGGCCGGCGGCGACGCCCGGTGCGAGCGCGAGCGTGACGGCGGTGGCGTTGCAGCCGGGCACGGCGATGCGACGGGCGGCGCGCAGCTCGCGCCGCTGGCGGCCGCCGTCGGCGAGGATGAGCTCGGGCATGCCGTAGGGCCAGGTGCCGGCGTGCTCGGTGCCGTAGTACTGCTCCCACTCCTCGGCGTTCTCGAGCCGGTGGTCGGCGCCGGCGTCGACGACCAGCGTCGAGGAGGGCAGCTGCGCGGCGATGGCCGCCGAGTGCCCGTGCGGCAGCGCCAGGAAGACCACGTCGTGCCCCGCGAGCATCTCCGGCGTCGTCTCCTGGAAGGTCAGCGATGCGAGGGAGCGCAGGTTCGGGTGCACGGAGACGAGGGGCTGCCCGGCGTTCGAGTGCGCCGTGACCGTGCGCACCTCCAGCTCGGGGTGCTGCGCGAGCAGCCGCAGCAGCTCGCCACCCGCGTACCCGCTCGCGCCTGCGACGGCGACGGAGAGGCTCATGCCTCCAGGCTACTCGGCCGCCGATCCCCCGGACGACCCGAATCAGATAGCGTGCCGCTGCGGTTCGGCGACGAAGCGCACCTCGACGGCGGCGTGCACCTCGATCTCACCGGCCTCGAGGGAGACGGCGGGCGCGGCCTCGGCGGAGGCCAGCGCCATCGTCGCCATACGGCCCTTCGGCATCGGCGGGCGGGGCAGCGTCGTGCCGGGTTCCTGGATGCCGTCGACCACCGGCGAGCCGAGGCCCGCCGCGGCGGCGTAGTCGCCGGCCCGCTCGACGGCGTCGGCGACCGCGCGGGTGCGCGCCGCCTTGGCGAGCGCGCGCTGGGTCTCCTCCGAGAGCGACCACTCGATGCCGCCCACCTCGTGTGTCTGGTGGATGCCGACCCGGCCGATCCAGGTGCCCAGCGCCTCGAAGTCCTGGAAGCGCACCGTCACCGATGCCGAGGCGGTGTAGACGGAGTTGCGCGGCTGGCCCTCGCCCACCCATTCCTGGTGATGCGAGATCCACACCCGGTCGGCGTGCCACGACTCCGCCGCCTGGGCTGCCGCGTGCGCCTTCGCGTCGCTGACGAGCCGCTCGTGCGCCTCGCTGACAGCGCGCATCGCGGCCTCTGGGCTGGGCGCGCTCCAGCGCGACTGCACCGTGACCGTCGCCCGCTCGGCGCTCGCGCGCTCGAGGGCCGTGCCGCAGACCGTGATCTCCACCATGGCCCGGATGCTACTCCGGCAGCCTGGCGCTACTCCCGCAGCTTCGCCCCGAAGCGCTCGGCCGCGACGGCGAGGCCCGCGAGCTTCGCCTCCGACGCCTCGGCGGCCGTGAGCGTGCGATCGAGCGCGCGGAAGCGCAGCGCGAACGTGAGCGACTTCTCGTGCGCGCCGAGCCCGCCGTGGTCCGAGCCCGCGGAGCGGTAGTCGTCGACGAGCGCGATGTGCTCGAGCAGCGCTCCCGCGCCCTCCCGCACCGCGCGGCGCACCTCGCCCGCGGGCACATCGATCGGCACCACCAGCGAGAGATCCTGCGTGGCAGCGGGCACCGGCGCGATCACCTGCGTCTCGAGGCCCACGCGGGCGAGGCCGATGAGCGCGCTCAGGTCGAGCTCGGCCACCGCGACCACGCGAGGCAGGTCGGCCTCTGCGGCGATCGCGGGCAGCAGCTCGCCGGCCACGCCGACGACCGTCTCGCCGACGAGCAGCTCGGCGGCGCGGCCCGGGTGCAGCCACTCGCGCTGCGCCTGCCGCACCTCGAGCTCGAGCCCGACCGTGCGGGCGATGCGCTCGGCGGACTCGATCGCGTCGGCCAGGCCGTAGCGCTCGACGGGGCGGCCGGGCTGCTTGCGCACCCGCTCGCCCAGCAGCAGCACCGCGGCGTGATCCGGCTGCGCCGGCAGCCGGTCGAGGTCGGCCAGCACGTCGTCTGCCGGGCGCTCGGCGGCGCCGGGCAGCTCGGCGGTGCCGTGGCCGTCGATCGCGTGGAAGACGCGGCCGAGCTCGAACAGCGCGAGATCGGTGAGGCCGCGGCCCAGGTTGCGGTGCGCGGTGTCGAGCATGCCCGGCACGAGCGCCGCGCGCATCCAGGAACGCTCTGCGTCCAGCGCGTTCTCGAGCCGCACCGGCTCGGCTCCCGTCATGCGGGCCTGCTGCTCCGAGACGAAGGGTGCCACGAGCACCTCGGTCAGCCCCGCCGAGGCGAGACCGTTCGCGACGGCGCGGCGCAGTCGCTGCGCGCGCGTGAGGCCGCGCCCCGGGGGCGCGACCGGCAGCACCGAGGGGATGCGGTCGAAGCCGACGATGCGCGCGATCTCCTCCACCAGGCTCTCGCGGTCGACGATGTCGGGGCGCCAGGTGGGCGGCGTGACCGTCCACGTCTCCGCACCCTCGTCGATGGAGGCGCCGATCGCCAGCAGCGCGGTGCGGGCCTCGTCGTCGGTGTAGTCGGCGCCCATCAGCGTGCGCCAGAAGCCCACCGGGATCGGGATCGGCGTCATCGCCGGCACCTCGCCCACCTCGGCTCCGAGCTCGGTCTCGAGCGTGCCGCCAGCGAGCTCGACCAGCAGCTGGGCGACGCGCGCCGCCGCGGCATCCGCCACCGCCGGGTCGACGCCGCGCTCGAAGCGCTTGGATGCCTCCGAGATCAGCCGGTGGCGCCGGGAGGAGCGCCCGATGGAGACCGCGTCGAAGGTGGCCGCCTCGATGAGCACGTCCGTGGTCGACGCGTCCATCTCGGTCTCGGCGCCGCCCATGACGCCGGCGATGCCGATGGCGCCGCGGTCGTCAGTGATGAGCAGGTCCTCCTCGTGCAGCGCCCGGTCGACGTCGTCGAGCGTCGTGATGCGCTCGCCGGCGTGCGCGCGGCGCACGGTGATGCCGCCCTGCAGCTTGCCGAGATCGTAGGCGTGGGTCGGCTGCCCCAGCTCGAGCATCACGTAGTTGGTGATGTCGACGCCCAGCGAGACCGAGCGCATGCCCGCGAGTCGCAGGCGACCGGCCATCCACGCGGGCGTGGGCCGCGACTGGTCGATGCCGCGCACGACACGGGCGATGAAGCGCGAGCAGCCGACGGCGCCGCGGATCGGTGCGCCGTCGTCGATCGCCAGCGGGAAGCCCGCCGGTGCGGTGCCGGATGCGCCGCCGAAGTCGACGGCGGCGCGCGCGGTCTCTGCGGGGTCGGTGAAGGGCCGGCCGACCGACGAGGCGAGCTCGCGCGCGATGCCGCGGATGGAGAGCGCGTAGCCGCGATCGGGGGTGACGTTGATCTCGACGGCCTGGTCGTCCAGACCGAGCAGCGCCAAGGCATCCGCCCCGACCTCGCCCGGGATGCCGGCCTCATCGAGGCGCAGGATGCCGTCGTGGTCGTCGCCGATGCCGAGCTCGCGCACCGAGGCGATCATGCCGTCGGAGACGTGGCCGTAGGTCTTGCGCGCCGCGATCTCGAAGTCGCCGAGCGCCGACCCGGGCAGCGTCACCACGACGCGGTCGCCGACCTCGAAGTTCAGGGCGCCGCAGACGATGCCGCGCACGCCGCCATTGACCTCGCCGACATCGACCTGGCACCAGCGGATGGTCTTGCCGTTCTTCTGCGGTTCCTCGACGAACTCGAGCACACGGCCGACCACGATCGGCCCGCGCAGCTCGCCGCCGTGCACCGCCTCCTCCTCGAAGCCGACGCGCACAAGCTGCGCGTGCAGCCACTCGGCCGGGTGCTCCTTCGGCAGCTCGACGTGCTCCGCGAGCCATGACAGCGGAATCCGCATCAGATCACCATCCCGAACTGCTCGGTGAAGCGCACATCGCCCTCGATCATGTCGCGCATGTCGTCGAGCTGGTAGCGGAACTGGAGAGTGCGCTCGATGCCCATGCCGAAGGCGAAGCCCGAGTAGACCTCGGGGTCGAGCCCGGCGGCGCGCAGCACGTTGGGGTTGACCATGCCGCAGCCGCCCCACTCGATCCAGCGGGCGCCGCCGCGGGCACCGGGATGCCAGACATCCATCTCGGCGCTCGGCTCGGTGAAGGGGAAGTAGTTGGGGCGCAGGCGGATCTTCGCCTCCTCGCCGAACATGACGCGGGCGAGGTGCTCGAGCGTGCCGCGCAGGTGCGCCATCGTGATGCCCTTGTCGACCGCGAGGCCCTCGATCTGCGTGAAGACCGGCAGGTGCGTGGCGTCGATGTCGTCGGTGCGGTAGACGCGGCCCGGCGCGACGATGTAGATGGGCAGCTCGCGCGTGAGCATCGAGCGCATCTGTACCGGGCTCGTCTGCGTGCGCAGCACCATGTGGCGGTCGGCGGGCGCGACGTAGAAGGTGTCGGATTCGCCGCGCGCCGGGTGGTCGGGGTCGACGTTGAGCGCGTCGAAGTTGTACCACTCGTGCTCGAGCTCGGGGCCTTCGGCGACCTCCCAGCCCATGCCGACGAACACGTCGCTCATCTCATCCATGAGCATGGTCAGCGGGTGCCGTCCACCGGCAGAGCGGATGCGCGGCACGGCAGTGACGTCGACGCGCTCGGCCTCGAGCTGCGCCAGTTCCTCAGCGGCGGCGAGCTCGCCCTGGCGAGCGGCGATCGCCTCGCCGACGCGGCCGCGACCCGCGCCGATGAGTTGGCCGGCGGCCTTGCGGTCCTCGGGCGCGAAGTCGCGCAGCGAGCCGTTGAGCGACGCGAGCTCGCTCCCCTGGCCGTTGTGGGCGTTCTTGGCCGCGGTGAGCTCGGCGGTGGTCTGGGCGGCCTCGATCGCTGCGAGCGCCGCGATCACCGCGGCGTCGACGCGCGCGCCGAGGTCGGCGTTCTCATCGGGGATTGACACCCGACGATCCTACCGACGACTGCGCGGGTCAGCCGCCGCCGCCCTCCATGCCGGCCCCCGGGTAGCGGGTGCTGTCGGCCAGCGGGTCGCGACCCGCCTGCTGCCGCATCGCTTGCGTCGAGACTGGGACAGCCTCGGTCTTCGTGCCATCGAGATTCGGCCCGCCCTTGCGCGGCCGCGAGACGCGCTTGTGCAGCCAGCGGACGATCGCTGAGAGGCTGAGGTTGAGCGCGAGGTAGATGGCGAGCAGCACGAAGAACATCGAGAGTGCGTATGGCCCGCCCTCCCGGTCGTAGAAGTCGACGAGCTGGCGGCCGATGCGGAGGATCTCGGGAGAGCCGACGATGTAGCCGAGCGAGGTGTCCTTCAGCAGCACGATGAGCTGCGCCAGGATGATCGGCAGCATGATGCGCAGCGCCTGCGGCAGCTCGATCGCGAGCGTGGTGCGCAACGGCGTGAGGCCGATGGCGAGCCCGCTCTCGCGCTGCCCCTTGGGCAGCGACTTCATGCCGGCCCGCAGCGCCTCGCCGATGATCGCGCCGTTGTAGACGACCAGCGCCCACACGACCGACCAGTAGGTGCCCGACGCGAAGACGATGAGGATGAACAGCATCATCAGCAGCACGGGCATGCCGCGGAAGAACTCGAGCACGATCGTCGTGGGGATGCGGACCCACCGCGATGCGGCGTTCCTCAGGATCGAGAAGATGATGCCGAGGATCATCGCGCCGATGGCCGCGATGCCGGCGATCGAGAGCGTCGTGCCGAGACCTGCCATCAGGCCGCGCGCAGCGAACCAGACCTCAGGCCGGCCGAAGATGTCCCAGCGGTCCTGGTAGAAGGCGCCGCCGAGCCACAGCTGGTAGGCCGCCAGGCCCAGCAGCACGACGGTCGCGATCGCGAAGACGATCGAGAGGATGCGGGAGCGCCGGATCGCGTTGGGCCCAGGCGCGTCGAAGAGGACGGAGCCGCTCATCGCTGCACGCTCCATTTCCGCTCGAGGTAGTCGACCGCCTGGCCGAGGGGCACCGTGATGATCAGGTAGCTGAGTGCGACGCCGATGAAGATCTGCAGCGCCTGGTCGCCGTAGCTGGTTGACAGTCGCTGCGCGACCGACGTCAGCACGAAGATGAAGAAGCCCATCGCCACCGACGTGTTCTTGGTCAGGGCGATGATGACGTTGATGATCGGCGGCAGCACGCTGCGGAACGCCTGCGGCAGCACCACGAGCCCCATGGTCTGGCCGAACCCGAGCCCGATGGAGCGCGAGGCCTCGGCCTGGCCGAGGGGCACCGAGTTGATGCCCGATCGCACCGCCTCGGCGAAGAAGGCGCTGGTGTAGTACGTCAGCGCGAGGATCGCCCCGAGCGTGAAGTCGAAGATGAAGCCGAGCTTGGGCAGCACGAACGCCGTGAAGAAGAACACGAGCGTGAGCGGTGTGTTCCTGGCGACCTCTGTCCAGACCGCGGCGACGACTCGCAGCGCCGCGACGGGTGAAACGCGCATGCCGGCCAGCAGGATGCCGACCGGCAGCCCGATGAGCGTGACGACGCCGGTGAGCAGCAGCGTCATGCCCATGCCCTGCCACCACAGCGGCAGGTTCTCGAAGATTGCTTGCATCAGCCCCTCATCCGGAGGCCGGATGCGGGAGGTCGCCCTCCCGCATCCGGTTCGGGTGATCGATCAGTAGCGGTCGGGTGCCGGGAACTCCGGCGTGGGCAGCACGACGCCTGCCGTCTGCTCCCAGATGGAGGCCATGCGGCCGTCCTCGTACGCGGCCTCGAGCGTGTCGTTGATGAAGGTGCGGAACTCGTCGTCACCCTTCTCCAGGCCGATGCCGTAGGGCTCGTCCGTGAACGTCTCGCCGTCGGCGACCAGCTCGAACTCGCCCTGGTTCTGGTCGACGAAGCCGGCGAGGATCACGTTGTCGGTCGTCAGCGCGACGACCTGGCCGTTGCGCAGCGGGTCGAGGCAGTTGGAGTACTGGTCGGTCGCCTCGAGATCTGCGTCGTACTCGTCGACGATGTGCGCGGCGGGCGTCGAGCCCTCGACCGAGCAGACCGGCTGACCGGCGACGTCCTCGGGGCCCATGATGCCCTCGGGGTTGCCCGCCTGCACCATGAGCGCCTGACCGGCGAGGTAGTACGGGCCGGCGAAGTCGACCTTCTCCTTGCGCGCGTCGTTGATCGTGTAGGTCGCCACGACGATGTCGACGTTGCCGTTCTCGATGAACGTCTCGCGGTTGGCCGAGACCGTCTCCACCCATTCGATGTTCTCGTAGGGGATGCCGAGCTCTGCCGCGATGAGCGAGCCGACGGCGACGTCGAAGCCGACCGGGTTGCCGTCGGGGCCGACGAGGCCGAACAGCGGCTGGTCGAACTTCGTGCCGATCGTGATCGAGCCCGCCTCGGCGAACTCGGCCATCGACGTGCCCTCCTCGAACTCGGGCGACTCGACGACCTCGAGGCCGTAGGGGTGCTCGCCGCTCGCGGCGCCGCTCTCGTCGGGCGCCTCAGCGGGGTCGGACGACGTGGTGCCGGCCGGGCCGCCGCACGCGGTGAGCGCGAGGACGGCGAAAGCAGCGACGCCGAGCGTCACCTTGCTCTTGCTGCGCATGGTGCTTCTCCTTCGGTGGTGATGAGTGGTGTGGGACAGGTCAGTGCGTGAGGATCTTCGAGAGGAAGTCCTTGGCGCGCGAGGTCTGGGGGTTCGTGAAGAACTCCTCGGGCGTGGAGTCCTCCATCACCTTGCCGTCCGCCATGAACAGCACCCGCTCCGCGGCCTTGCGCGCGAAGCCCATCTCGTGGGTGACGACGACCATGGTCATGCCGCCGTGCGCGAGCTCGACCATCACGTCGAGCACCTCGTTGATCATCTCGGGGTCGAGCGCGCTGGTGGGCTCGTCGAAGAGCATCAGCTTCGGCTCCATGGCGAGCGAGCGGGCGATCGCGACGCGCTGCTGCTGGCCGCCCGAGAGCTGCGCAGGCATCTTGTGCGCCTGATTGCCGATGCCGACGCGGTCGAGCAGCTGCATCGCGTGCTCCTCGGCTTCCTTGCGCTTCTTGCCCCGCACCTTGATGGGGCCGAGGGTCACGTTCTCGAGGATCGACTTGTGCGCGAAGAGGTTGAACGACTGGAAGACCATGCCGACGTCGGCGCGGAGCTGCGCGAGCGCTCGGCCCTCCGAGGGCAGCGGCACGCCATCGATGCGGATCTCGCCGGAGTCGATCGTCTCGAGCCGGTTGATCGCCCGGCAGAACGTCGACTTGCCGGAGCCAGACGGGCCGATGACGACGACCACCTGACCCTTGGGGATCGTGACATCGATGTCGTTGAGCACGTGGAGTTCGCCGTAGTGCTTGTTGACGTGATCGAGCTCCACCAGTGGCTGCATGCGCTCATCAAAGCACGACCTATGACGCGCCGATGCGCGCACGCGCACATCGCAATGAAACGGTTACACGACGGTCGTTACACGCCGCGCTGCGCGAAGGCGCTCTGGTACAGGCAGACGGATGCCGCGGTGGCGAGATTCAGCGACTCCGCGGCACCGTAGACGGGCAGCCGGGCGGCGCGGTCGGCGAGCGCCAGGGCCGCCTCGTCGAGGCCACGAGCCTCGTTGCCGAAGAGCCACGCGGTGGGCAGCGCGAGCACGCCGGCGGCCTGCAGCGAGGTGAGCTCCTCCCCCGACACGTCGGCGGCCAGCACCTGCATGCCCAGCGCGCGGGCCGCATCCACCGCATCCGCCGTGCTCGCCCCGACCGAGACGTCGACGTGGAAGAGCGAGCCGGTCGTCGAGCGCACGACCTTCGGGCTGTAGGGGTCGACCGAGTTGGCCGTCACGACGACAGCGGATGCGCCGGCCGCGTCGGCCGCGCGCAGGATCGTGCCGAGGTTGCCCGGGTCGCGCACCTCGTGGAGGATCGCGACGAGCGGGTGCGCAGCGGCCGCGGCGCGCGCCATCGCATCCTCGAGGCGCACGGGCGACTGCTTCGCGACGGCGACCAGGCCCTGCGGGTGCACGGTGTCGGCGATCGCCGCGAGAGCGCGCTCGGAGACCTCGGTGACGAGCGCGTGCTGGGCTGCCGCCGCGATCAGCTCGCCGTGCCGCTCGTGGGCGGCCTCGGTGGCGAAGATGTCGACGAGCAGCGCCGGCTGCCAGCGCACGATCTCTTCGAGGGCTGCCGGGCCCTCCAACAGGAACAGCCCGGTCTGAGACCGGGCTGTTCGCTGCTGGAGCTTGGCAGCCTCACGCACGCGGGGCGCGCGGGGGCTGTCGAGCAAGTCAGGCTGCGTTCTTGGGAGCCGACGTGTCGGCCGGCAGGGCCGCCTTCGCTGCCTCGACCAGCGCGGTGAAGGTGGCGGCGTCGTTGATCGCCATGTCGGCGAGCATGCGGCGGTCGACCTCGATGCCCGCAAGGCCGAGGCCCTGGATGAGGCGGTTGTAGGTCAGGCCGTTCTGGCGCGACGCGGCGTTGATGCGCTGGATCCACAGACGGCGGAAGTCGCCCTTCTTGGCCTTGCGGTCGCGGAACGCGTAGACGTGCGAGTGGAGCAGCTGCTCCTTCGCCTTGCGGTAGAGGCGCGAGCGCTGACCGCGGTAGCCCGAGGCCTGCTCGAGGATGACGCGACGCTTCTTGTGGGCGTTGACCGCCCTCTTGACACGTGCCATGAGTCTGTTCTCTCTATCTCTTCTTCGTCGTCCGCGTCAGCGGCCGAGCAGCTTCTTGATGTTCTTGGCGTCGGCCGGTGCGAGCACCACGTCGCGGTTGAGGCGGCGCGTCTGGACCGACGACTTCACCTCGAGGTTGTGGCGCATGCCTGCGCCCTGCTTGACGACCTTGCCGGTGCCGGTGATCTTGAAGCGCTTCTTCGCACCTGAGTGCGTCTTCTGCTTGGGCATTCTTGTCTCCTACTCAGATGCTGGCTCGCCAGCGGGCTTCGCCGCGGGCTTGGCCTTGGGCGTCGCGGGCTTGGCGGCCGCCGCTGCTGCGGGCTTCGCCGCAGGCTTCGGGGCGCCGGGCTTCGCGGCGGGCTTGGGTGCTGCCGAGGCAGCGGGCTTGGCGGCCGCGGGGGCCGCGGCGGGCTTCGCCGCAGACGGTGCTGCAGCAGGCGCGGCTGCACCCGGCGCCGCCGGCGCCGGCGGGCGCGGCGCACCGGCCGGGCGGGGCGCGCCCGCCGGCGTCGGCTGCACCGTGCGTGCCGTCTGCTTCGGGCGCGAGTCGGTGCTTCGGGGCGCCGAACGCGATTCCGAACGGGAATCCGTGCTCGGGCGCGACGAGGAGCTCGGGCGCGACGAGGACGAGGAGGGTCGCGAGGACGACGAGGACGCCGGGCGGCTCGAGCGCATGGGCTCGGGCTCGCTGCGGGTGCGGCTCTGCGCGGGCAGGGTCGGGCGCGCGGGGCGCTCGGCCTCGATCGCAGCCTGGTGCGCGGCCTGCTTCTCCGCCTCGATGCGGCGCTTCTCCTGCTGCTCCTTCTTGTGCGCGATGCGCGCCGCGTTCTGCTCGGCCTTCGCATCCGACTTGGAGCGCAGAGGCCCGACGATCATCACCATGTTGCGGCCGTCGATGGTCGGGTTCGACTCGACGGAGCCGTGCTCCTGGATGTCCTCGGCGAAGCGCTGCAGCAGCCGCACGCCCAGCTCCGGGCGCGACTGCTCGCGGCCGCGGAAGAGGATCATGGCCTTGACCTTGTCGCCGCCCTCGAGGAAGCCCTGGGCACGCTTGCGCTTCGTCTCGTAGTCGTGCTCGTCGATCTTCAGGCGGAAGCGGACCTCCTTGAGGTCGGTGTTCGCCTGGTTGCGCCGGGCATCCTTGGCCTTCTGCGCCTGCTCGTACTTGAACTTGCCGTAGTCCATGATCTTGACCACGGGCGGGCGCGAATCCGGCGAGACCTCGACCAGGTCGAGCTCAGCCTCGCGGGCAAGACGAAGGGCATCCTCGACCCGGACGACGCCGACCTGCTCGCCGGCAGGGCCGACCAGTCGGACTTCGGGAACGCGGATACGCTCGTTGGTGCGGGGATCGCTGATCGCGGGCTCCTTCTCATTGAATGCTGTGTGCTGGTGCACGGCGAGAAGAGCAGCCACGTCGCGGTCGCTGCCGCATGGCTCAGCACCTGCGACGACGAGCGTCTGGTGCTGCTGACCCGGTAGCCTTGAAGCGGCTGCGGGTGGGATTGCTCCTCTTTCACCTCCGGGCGAGAGCCCGAAACCTGCAAAAGCCTACCAGAGACCTATCTTCGGGAGAAGAGCCATGACTGACGCCGCCCAGCACACCCACGACGACGACGGCCTCGAGCAGGCTCGCGACATCGCGGAGGTGCCGGCGGTGGAGCTCATCAACACCGTCGCGATCCACCTGCTGAGCGCCGCAGCGGTCAAGGTCGGCCTTGCCGACGACCCCGAGCAGCAACTCGACCTCGACGAGGCGCGCAAGCTGATCAACGCGCTCGCCGGGCTCGTCACCGCCGCCGCCCCCGAGGTGGGCAGCATGCACGCCGCACCGCTGCGTGACGGCCTGCGCTCGGTGCAGCTGGCGTTCCGCGAGGCCAGCACGATGCCCGACGCTCCCGGCAAGGGCCCGGGCGAGAAGTGGACCGGCTCCGTCATCTGAGCCGCGCGGTCAGTCGCGCGACTGCCACTCCCCGCGCGTGATCGCGAGCGCCGCGGGGGCCACCAGCGGCACCCGCGCCGCTCCCCCGTCCCAGCGGTGCATCCGCACGGCGACGCTCGCGATGCGCTCGCGCACCACCTCGGCCTCGCCGAGCGCGGCGGCCGCCGCCTGCAGCTGCGCGGCGGCGTCCTCCGCCGCATCGACGAGCGCGTGCACCTCGAGGTCCGCGCCAGCCATCCGGCCGCGCGGGTCACCGGTCGCCAGCACGATCGCCTGCACGGAGGGCTGGGTGAACAGCGCCGCGGCGACAGCCGAGTGCACGGCCGCATCCTCCACGCCCCACGACCATGGCGCATCCGTCAGCAGTGCCTCGAGCATCGTCCGTGTGAGCACGAACTCGCTCTCGCTGCCGGGGTCGACGACGACCCGGCCCGGACCGTCGAGCGCAGCAGCAGCGGCCCGCTGCACGCTCGTGGGCACGGGACGGGCCTTGGCGTTCCAGGACTGCATCGCACCGACGTGCGAGAACATCGGGAGGATGCCGGCGCCGTCCGGCCCCTGCACCGTGACGATCGAGAGCTCCTGCGTCTTGTCGACCGTGCGACCGCGCTCATCGACGCCGGTCTCGCCCGCGGCCGCCAGCAGCGGCACCAGCAGCCGCTCGCCGCGCAGCGCGTCGACGACCGTCGCGCGAGCACCGGCGTCGGCGGCCAGCGCGCCGACCGCATCGAGATAGCCCGCCGGCGCCGAGCCGTCGTCGCCCGCGTAGGCGGTGTCGTGGTGCGTGAATGTGCGCCCCTCCCAGGGGCGCCCCGCAGAGTCGGCCGCCCGACTCACCGCGCCGACCCTACTGCCCCGCGACGTCCAGCGCCGCGACCAGCGTGAAGGCGCCGGCGTAGAGCGCCTTGCCGACGATCGCGCCCTCCACGCCGTGCGGCACGAGCTCGCGGAGCGCGGCGATGTCGTCGAGGCTGGAGACGCCGCCGGAGGCGACGATCGGCTTGTCGGTGCGGTCCGCGACCTGCTTGAGCAGCTCGATGTTCGGACCCTTGAGCGTGCCGTCCTTGGTGACGTCGGTGACGACGTAGCGGCTGCAGCCCGCGGCCTCGAGGCGCTCGAGCACGTGCCACAGGTCGCCGCCGTCCTGCGTCCAGCCGCGCGCCGCCAGCGTCGTACCACGCACGTCGAGGCCGACGGCGATCTGCTCGCCGTACTCGGCGATCGCCGACGCCGTCCACTCGGGGTTCTCGAGCGCCGCGGTGCCGAGGTTGATGCGCTTGACGCCCGTGGCCAGCGCTGCCTCGAGCGAGGCCTCGTCGCGGATGCCGCCGGAGAGCTCGACCTGCACGCGGCCCTTGATCGCCTTGATGACCTTCTTGATGACCGCACGGTTGTCGCCGCGGCCGAACGCCGCGTCGAGGTCGACGAGGTGGATCCACTCGGCGCCCTGGCGCACCCAGTCCTCGGCCGCCTCGACCGGGCTGCCGAAGGAGGTCTCGGTGCCCGCCTTGCCCTGCGTCAGCCGCACGGCCTTGCCGTCGGCGACGTCGATGGCGGGCAGCAGCTGCAGCTTGGGCGACTGGTTGAAATCGGTCATGGGGTGGTGCCTTCTTCGGAGCGGGTGGTGCGAGCGCGCAGGGCGGTGCGTCATGCGATCAGCCTCAGCGATCGTACTCGCGAGGGGTCAGAGGCCGCGAACCCAGTTCGCCAGCAGGCTGATGCCCGCCGCCCCCGACTTCTCGGGGTGGAACTGCGTCGCCGCCAGCGGGCCGTTCTCGACGGCGGCGATGAAGCGCTCGCCGTGCTCTGCCCACGTGACGCGCGGCTGGCGGATGCGGGGGTGCGGGTCGATGTGCCATTCGGTCGCGGCGTAGGAGTGGACGAAGTAGAACCGTTCGTCGCGGAGGCCGGCGAAGAGCTCGGAGTCCGCCGGCGCGTCGACCTCTGCCCAGCCCATGTGGGGCAGGATGTCGGCCTGCAGCCGGCGCACGGTGCCGGGCCACTCGTCGAGCGCGTCCGTGTGGACGCCGCCCTCCTCGCCGGAGGAGAACAGCACCTGCATGCCGACGCAGATGCCGAGCACCGGTCGTGTGCCGGCGAGCCGCCGCCCGATCAGCTCGCCGCCGCGGATGGCCTGGATGCCCGCCATGCAGGCGGCGATCGAGCCCACGCCGGGCACGACCAGGCCGTCGGCCTCCATCACCGCGGTGCGGTCGGCGGTCAGCGACACCTCGGCTCCGGCTGCCTCGAGCGCCTTGGCGGCCGAGTGCACGTTGCCGAGCCCGTAGTCGAGCAGCGCCACCCTGGGTCGAGCGGCGGTCACAGCGTGGTCCTCAGCATCGGGCAGCGCGCGCTACAGCGCGCCCTTGGTGGAGGGCACGCCGGTGACGCGAGGGTCGGTCTCGACCGCGACGCGCATGGCGCGGGCGAAGGCCTTGAACTCGGCCTCGGCGATGTGGTGCGGGTCACGGCCGGCCAGCACCTCGACGTGCGCGGTGATGCGCGCGTTCAGCGTGATCGCCTCGAAGACGTGACGCACCAGCGAGCCGGTGAAGTGCCCGCCGATGCGGTGCAGCTCGAAGCCGGCGGGCTCCCCGCTGTGCACCAGGAACGGCCGTCCGGAGAGATCGATGACGGCGCGCGCGAGCGCCTCGTCGAGCGGCACCGTGGCGTCGCCGTAGCGGCGCACCCCCGCCTTGTCGCCGAGCGCCTCCTGCAGCGCCAGCCCGAGGGCGATCGCGGTGTCCTCGACCGTGTGGTGGGCGTCGATGTCGGTGTCGCCGGTCGCCTGCACGTCGAGGTCGATCAGCGAGTGCTTCGAGAACGCCGTGAGCATGTGGTCGAAGAAGGGCACGGTCGTCGAGATCGATGAGATGCCGGTGCCGTCGAGGTCGAGCGAGAGGCGGATGCTCGACTCGCTCGTGGTGCGCTCGATGGTTGCTGTGCGGGGCATGCTTCGATCCTATTGGCCGGTGAGCGCGGCCATCGCCGCCAGCAGGGCGGTCGTCTCCCCCGGCGTGCCGGCCGTGATGCGCAGCGTGCCGGGCAGGCCGACGTCGCGCACCAGGATGCCGCGGTCGAGCAGCGCCTGGAAGGCGGCCTTCGGGTCGTCGATGCCCCCCACCAGGACGAAGTTCGAGTCGGAGGGGTAGGGCTGCAGGCCCAGCGCCGTCAGCTCGTCGACAATGCGGTCGCGCTGCTCGCGGAGCGAGTCGACGCGGGAGAGCATCTCGTCGCTGTGCCGCAGCGCCGCGATCGCAGCCGCCTGCGTGATGGCCGAGAGGTGGTAGGGCAGCCGCACGAGTCGCAGCGCGTCGACGACGGCGGGATGCGCGGCGAGGTAGCCGACCCGGATGCCGGCGAAGGCGAATGCCTTGCTCATGGTGCGCGAGACCAGCAGCCGCGGGAAGCGATCGAGCAGCGTCAGCGCCGTCTGGCTGCGGTCGTGCGCGAACTCGGCGTAGGCCTCGTCGACCAGCACGATGCCACGCGCAGCCTCGGCCGCCGCCTCGATGACGTCGAGGCCGATGGCGGTGCCGGTGGGGTTGTTGGGCGAGCACAGGAACACCACGTCGGGGTCGTGCTCGACGATCGCGCCGCGCACGGCATCGGGGGTGAGGGTGAAGTCGGCCGCGCGCGGCACCGGGACCCAACGCATCCCCACACCCTGTGCGAGGAGCGGATACATCGAGTAGGTGGGAGTGAACGAGAGCAGGGAGCGCCCGGGCCCGCCGAACGCCTGCAGCACGTGCTGCAGGACCTCGTTCGAGCCGTTGCCCGCCCAGATCTGCTCGGGCTGCAGACCGTGGCCGAGGTAAGCGGCGAAGCCGGCGCGCAGCGTGTCGAACTCGCGGTCGGGGTAGCGGTTCGCGTCGGGCAGGGAGCGCGCGATCTCCTGCACGATATCGAGGGCGACCGCCTCGGGGACGCGATAGGCGTTCTCGTTGACGTTCAGGCGGACCGGCACCTCAAGCTGCGGTGCGCCATAGGGCGTCAGTCCGCGCAGGTCGTCGCGGATCGGCAGGTCATCGAGGCTCGTCACCGACCCAGCCTAAGCCGATGTCAGATGCCGCGCACAGCGTGTACGCCGACGCGCGAGAGCAGCGAAGCGTCGTTCAGTGCGAGTACTGCGCCGGGATGGCCAGCTGCTCGCCGGGCTGGATGGCGCCAGCGATGCCGTTGAGCATCTCGATCTCGGCGACCACGTCGCGCGGATCGGCGCCGGGGGCGACCGACTGCGCGATCTGCCACAGCGACTGACCGGGCAGCACGCTGACGTACTCGAAGTCGCCGGACTGCGAGGACGCCGAGGCGACCGCGCCGGAGAGCGCGTCGCCGAGCACACCGACGCCCGCGAGCGACCCGGCGGCGATGACAGGAGCGGCGACGAGCAGCGCAAGAGCGCGGCGGCCACGGGCGGTCATCCGCACGCGGATCGTCGACGTCGTCGTGGTGGGTGCGATCGCAGTCATCGGTACTCCTCTGGTCTGGGATCCGCGGGCGATGCTCGGCCGGGAGCACCGCCCGCGAATCTCTGTTTCGAACCTATCTTCGATAGTACGGATGCGTCAACCCCTGCCGCGGAGTTTCTCCACGACACGCTCGAACACCCGTTTGATTCCAGCGGCCTGTCGGATACGCTTTCGAACCAAACGGAGTCAATCGCAGGCCACTGACATGGCCCGCGAGCGAGAGCGGAGCGGGCGATGACGAGGCAGCTGACCGAGAAGCAGCAGGCGATCCTGCAGTACATCCAGGGCGCGGTGCGCCAGCGCGGCTATCCGCCGAGCTACCGCGAGATCGGGGACGCCGTCGGGCTCTCGTCGCTCTCGAGCGTGACGCACCAGCTGGGGCAGCTCGAGCTCGCGGGCATCATCCGCCGCGACCCCTCGAGGCCGCGCACCATCGAGCTGCTCATCACTGACGAGGCAGACGGCGCGGTCGGCAGCATGGAGCAGGCCACATTCGTGCCGATGGTCGGCCAGATCGCGGCCGGCATCCCGATCACGGCGGAGCAGCAGGTCGAGGACGTCATGCCGCTGCCGAAGCAGCTCGTGGGCAGCGGCGGCGACCTGTTCATGCTGAAGGTGGTCGGCGAGTCGATGATCGACGCCGCCATCTGCGACGGCGACTGGGTCGTCGTGCGGCAGCAGCGCAACGCCGAGAACGGCGACATCGTCGCCGCCATGCTCGACGACGAGGCGACCGTCAAGGTCTTCAAGCAGCGCGACGGCCACACCTGGCTGCTGCCCCGCAACTCGGCCTTCGAGCCGATCCTCGGCGACGAGTCCGAGGTGCTCGGCAAGGTCGTGGCGGTGCTGCGCTCAGTCTGAGGTCATGCCCGGAACTCGGCCAGCTGGCTGAGCACCGCCTCGGAGACCTTGGCGTCGATGCGGGTGCCGCCCTCCTCGTGCCGCTCCTGCACCACCTCGAATCGGTCGTGCAGCATCGACACCACGTCGCCGCGGTCGTACGGCACCAGCAGCGTCACCTCGACCTCCGGCCGCGGCAGCAGCTCGGCGATGCGCGCGAGGATCTCGTCGACGCCCTCGCCCGTGCGCGCGGAGGCGAAGATCGCATCCGGCTGCAGCCCGCGCAGCACCAGCCGCTCATCGTCGCTGATGAGGTCGGTCTTGTTGAACACCACGATCTCGGGGATGGAGCGGGCGCCCGTCTCTCCCAGCACGTCGCGCACGGTCGCGATCTGCGATGCCGGGTCCGGATGGCTGCCGTCGACGACGTGCACGATCAGCTCTGACTCCGCGACCTCTTCGAGCGTCGAGCGGAACGCCTCGACCAGCTGGTGCGGCAGGTTGCGCACGAAGCCGACGGTGTCGGCGATCGTGAACTCCCGGCCGTCCGGCGTCGTGGCACGCCGCACGGTGGCGTCGAGGGTCGCGAACAGGGCGTTCTCGACCAGCACGCCCGCTCCGGTGATGCGATTGAGCAGCGAGGACTTGCCGGCGTTCGTGTAGCCGGCGATCGCGACGCCGGGCACCTCGAAGCGGTCGCGGTTCGCGCGCTTGGCCTGCCGTGCGGGCGCGAAGCCCTTGATCTGCCGGCGCAGCTTCGCCATGCGCGTGTGGATGCGGCGACGATCGAGCTCGATCTTCGTCTCACCCGGTCCGCGGGAACCCATGCCGGCACCCTGGCCGCCGACCTGACCACCGGCCTGCCTCGACATCGACTCGCCCCAGCCGCGCAGTCGCGGCAGCAGGTACTCGAGCTGCGCGAGCTCGACCTGCGCCTTGCCCTCGCGGCTCTTCGCGTGCTGGCTGAAGATGTCGAGGATGACCGCGGTGCGATCGATCACCTTGACCTTCACGCGATCCTCGAGCGCGCGCCGCTGGCTGGGCGAGAGCTCGCTGTCCGCCACCACCGTGTCGGCGCCGAGCTCCTGCACGACCTCGGCGAGCTCGTCGGCCTTGCCGCGGCCCACGTAGGTCGCGGGATCGGGGTTGGGGCGGCGCTGCAGCATGCCGTCGAGCACCTGGGCTCCGGCGGTCTCGGCGAGCGCCGCCAGCTCGCGGAGCGAGTTCTCGGCGTCCCCGGTGGATCCCGAGTAGACCCCGACGAGCACGACGTTCTCGAGCCGCAGCTCGCGGTACTCGACCTCGGTGACATCCTCGAGCTCGGTGCGCAGGCCGTCGACGCGACGCAGGGCCGCGCGATCGGCGCGGTCGAGCTGCTCACCGTCCGCATCACCCTCGATGGTGTCGCCGTCGAGCGCCTGCGCTCGCTCGTCGAGCACCGTGCCCTCTGCCGGCTGCGCCCAGGCGAGGATGCGCTCCATCGCGCGTCCGCCCTGCGGGTCGTGCTCCTGCGGTTCTGCCATGTCCTGTCCTTCGCTACTGTCGAGTCCGTGCCGGACCATTACTTCTCCCCCGATCCCGCCGCGCCGCAATCGGTGCGCACGATCCGGGTGCCGATCGCCGGCGCCGAGCGGGAGATGGTGACCGCGACCGGGGTGTTCTCCGGCGACCGACTCGATGTCGGCACCGAGGTGCTGCTGGCTGCCGTTCCCGCTCCCCCCGAGACCGGCGAGCTGCTCGATCTGGGCTGCGGCTGGGGTCCCATCGCCGCGACGCTCGCGACCCGCTCCCCCGACGCGCACGTGTGGGCGGTCGACGTCAACGCTCGAGCGCTCTCGCTCGTGGAGCGGAATGCCGAGCTGCTCAGTCTATCGAACATCACTCCTGCCACACCCGAGCGGGTGCCGGAGGACGTGCGCTTCGCGGCCATCTGGTCGAATCCGCCCATCCGCATCGGCAAGCCGCAGCTCCACGAGCTGCTCGAGACCTGGATCCCCCGGCTGGCTCCCGGCGCGACCGCGTGGCTGGTGGTGCAGAAGCACCTGGGCGCCGACTCGCTGCTGCGCTGGCTGACCGAGCGCTTCGCGGACTTCGACGTCGAGCGCGCGGACTCCAAGCGGACGTACCGGATCATCGCCGTCACAGCACCGGAGTGAGCCCCTCGCCGCGGAACACGAGCTCGGCCGGGCCGGTCAGCCAGGCGTGACCGCGCTCGTCCACCTCGACCTCGAGCCTGCCGCCCGGCACGTCGACGATCCATCGGTCCGCCGCGTCCCCTGACCAGTGCCGTGTCGCCATCGCTGCGGCGACCGCGCCGGTGCCGCACGAGAGCGTCTCGCCGGATCCGCGCTCGTGCACGCGCATGCGGATCGAGCCGACCCCGTCGGCGATCGTGCCTGGCACCACGAACTCCACGTTCGCGCCGGATGCGGGGGCCGGGTCGAGGGCGGGCGCGGCGTGCAGCTCGAGCGCCTCGAGCTCCGCGTCGCTCGCCAGCGCGACGACCACATGCGGGTTGCCGGTGCTGACGTCGAGGCCGGGGCGGTCGACGTCGAGCCCGTCGGCCGCGACCAGGCGGTCGCCGCCGAGCTGGAACGCGCCAAGATCTGCGGCGAACAGCGGGCCCCGCCGCTCGACGCGCTTGATCCCGGCGCGCGTGACGATGTCGATGCCCTCGCCGTCGGCGAGCTCGGCGAGCTGCGACTCCAGCAGGAAGCGCACGAAGACGCGCACGCCGTTGCCGCACATCTCGCTCACCGTGCCGTCGGCGTTCCAGTAGTCCATGGCCCAGGTGCCGGGCGGTGCCGCGTCGAGCGCCGCATCGCCGGTGGCGCCAGCACGCACCGCACGGATGACGCCGTCGCCGCCGATGCCGAATCGTCGGTCGGCGAGTGCGCGCACGCGCTCGGCCGTCAGCGGCTGCGCGCCGTCAGGGTCGGCGATGAGCACGAAGTCGTTGCCCGTTCCGTGCCCCTTCGAGAACACGCCGCTGGCCACTGCTGTCATGCCCTACAGCGTATCGAGCGCCTGGTGCGCGATGGCAGCCGCGTCCGCTGCAGGCGCAGCCGGGTAGCGCTGGAACCAGGAGACCTGTCGCCGCGCGTAGCGGCGCGTGAGCGCCTGCGTCTGCGCGATCGCCTCCGCCTCGGTGACGGTGCCGTCGAGCTGGTCGAGCGCCTGCCGGTAGCCGATCGCCTGCTGCGCCGTTGTACCGCGCTCGATGCCCGCCGCGCGCAGCCGACGCGCCTCCTCGACGATGCCGAGCGACCACATCCGCTCCACCCGCCGGTCGAGACGGCCCACGAGCTCCGCGCGCTCGACGCGCTGATGCTGGATGATCGTGGGGCGCAGCAGCGCCGCCTCCGGCGGCAGCCCGACGCGGAAGGGCTCACCGGTGAGCGTGACCGCCTCCAGCGCCCGCACCAGCCGCCGGCCGTTGTGCGGGCCGATGGCGGCGGCCGCGGCGGGATCGACGCGCAGCAGCCGCCCGTGCATCTCGGTGGCGCCGAGCTGCACGAGCTCAGCCTCCAGCTGTGCGCGCAGCTGCGCATCGGTGGCCGGGAAGGCGAAGTCGTAGAGCACGCTCGAGGCGTAGAGCCCGCTGCCCCCGACCAGGATCGGCACGGCGCCGCGAGCCTCGATCGCCTCCAGCGCTGCCAGCGCTGCCTGCCGGTACTGCGCGACCGCTGCGTCCTGCCACGGCTCCAGCACATCCAGCAGGTGGTGCGGATGGCCACGGCGCTCGGCGACGCTCGCCTTCGCGGTGCCGATGTCCATGCCGCGGTAGAGCTGCATGGCGTCGCAGTTGACGATCTCTGCCGTCTCGCCGAGGCCGATGATCGCGTCCGCGATCTCGAGCGAGCGCTCGGTCTTGCCGGTGCCGGTCGCGCCGACGACCGCGATGAGCCTCACAGGTCGTCGCTGCTCACCGCACGCGCAGGGTCGGCAGGCCGAGCGAGACCGGGCCGCCGATCGCCGCACCGGTCGCGCCAGCGCTCGGCACTGCGCACGATTCGGCCTGCGCCCGATCCCAGGCGTCGCCCGCGCGCGTGCGGCGCAACGCCACCGGCTCGCCGTCGGCGATCAGGTGGAAGGGCGCCGCGTGCGTCACGGCGGTCGTGACGATGTCACCGGGGCGAGGTGCATCCCCGCCGGTGAGGCTGCCGGGGCTGAAGTGCACCAGCCGGTTGTCCTGCGCCCTGCCGCTCAAGCGGTGCGTCTCTGCATCCTTCTTGCCCTCGCCGACAGAGACCAGCACCTCGAGAATGCGGCCGACCTGCCGCTGGTTCTCCTCGTGGGCGATGTGGTCCTGCAGCGCGGTGAGCCGCTCGAAGCGCTCCTGCACGACCTCCTTCGGCACCTGATCGGGCATCGTCGCCGCGGGCGTGCCTGGCCGGATCGAGTACTGGAAGGTGAATGCCGAGGCGAAGCGCGAGGCCTCCACCACGCGCATCGTCTCCTGGAAGTCCTCCTCGGTCTCGCCAGGGAAGCCGACGATGATGTCGGTCGTGATGGCGGCATCCGGGATGCGCGCGCGGACCTTGTCGAGGATGCCGAGGAACTTCGTCGACCGGTAGGAGCGGCGCATCGCCTTCAGCACCCGGTCGGAGCCCGACTGCAGCGGCATGTGCAGCTGCGGCATCACCGCATCCGTCTCCGCCATGGCGTCGATGACGTCGTCGGTGAAGGCCGCCGGGTGCGGACTGGTGAAGCGGATGCGCTCGAGGCCTTCGATCTCGCCCGCCGCGCGCAGCAGCTTCCCGAAGGCGAGCCGGTCGCCGAACTCGACGCCGTAGGAGTTGACGTTCTGCCCGAGCAGCGTGACCTCGATGGCGCCGTCGTCGACGAGCGCCTGCAGCTCGGCGAGGATCTCACCCGGGCGGCGGTCGCGCTCCTTGCCCCGCAGCGAGGGCACGATGCAGAACGTGCAGGTGTTGTTGCAGCCGACCGAGATGGACACCCAGCCGGCATAGGAGGATTCGCGCTTGGTCGGCAGGGTCGAGGGGAAGACCTCGAGCGCTTCCAGGATCTCCACCTCGGCCTCGCCGTTGTGACGGCTGCGCTCCAGCAGGGTCGGCAGCGAGCCCAGGTTGTGTGTGCCGAAGACGACGTCCACCCATGGTGCGCGTTCGAGGATGCTCGCGCGATCCTTCTGCGCCAGACAGCCGCCGACGGCGATCTGGAAGCCCTCGCGCTCCCGCTTCGTCTTGGCGAGGTAGCCGAGGTGGCCATAGAGCTTCTGGTCGGCGTTCTCGCGCACGGCGCAGGTGTTGATCACCATCACGTCGGGCGCGCCGTCGAGGGCTTCGGTGTAGCCCGCCTCTTCGAGCGAACCGCGCAGCCGCTCCGAGTCGTGCACGTTCATCTGGCAGCCGAAGGTCTTCACCTCGTAGGTGCGCTGCGCGAGGGTGGTGGACATCGCTCCAGGATACCGGCGGACGGGAGAGGCGCCCCGTGCCTGAGCACGGGGCGCCTCGAGATTCGGATGTGACTCAGCCCTGCGTGGCCGTCAGCGTCCAGGTGCCGTCGGGCGACTCGCCGGAGAGGTCCATCTCGCCCCCCTCGGCCGTGCCCGTGAAGGTCACGTCGAAGGAGCCGGAGTCCTGGTTCTGATCGGTGAGCTGCGTGATCGTCACCGTCAGGTTCGACGGGTCGCCGGACCAGACGTCGTCCGCGCTGTCGAAGGGCCCGTCACCGTCGTTCCAATCGGTGATGTCGACGGTGCCGTCGGCGTTCAAGGTGAAGTCCATGGTGGCGAAGCCGGGGCCGAGCTCGCCGCTCCACGACGAGCCAGCGAGGTCCTCCGAAGCAGTGCCGCCGCCGGGCTCCTGCGTCGTGCCGCCACCCGGCTCCTCAGCCGTCTGCGCGCCGCCCACCGGCGGCAGCTGGAAGCAGCCTGTCAGTGCGAGCAACGAGGCGGCCGCAAGGGCCGGAACAGCAACAATCCTGGTCGTCTTCATGCCTCGAACCTAGCCGGATCACAGGGCACGAAACTGAGCGAATCCTGAACGCAGCCCGACGGACGGCGGACCCGCAGGACGGCGCGGGATCGCGCTGCAGCGTCAGCGGAACCGGGGCCCTCGGGCACGCGTGCGCTCGATCGCGATGCGTACGGTCGCGCCGCCGAAGCCGCGGCGCTGCAGCCAGCCCGAGAGCCGTCGTTCTGCTGTCTCGTCGTCGAGGCTGCCGAGCCGCCGGCGCCGCTCCGCGGCGGCGTCGATGGCGCGCTGCAGCTCGTCGTCATAGTCGGGACGCTCGAGGACGGCGGGGTCGAGGCCGCGCTTGCGCAGCTCGGCGGCGATGCCGCGCTCCCCCAGATGCTTGCGCTCGCGCAGCCGCTCGGCGAGGTCCTCAGCCAGCTGTGCGTCGTCGACGAGCCCCTCGGTTTCGAGGCGCTCGAGCACCGCCTCGCGCACCTCCGGAGCGACGTCGCGACGCTCGAGGGTGCGGTCGAGCTCCTGCCTGCTCGCCGCCCGCCTGCCGAGCGCACGCAGCGCGATGGAGCGCGCAGCCTCCTCGTCGACCGGCTCCGGCTCGACGGCCGCCTCGGCCTCGGGCTCGGCGGCATCGATCAGGCGATCGTCTGCGGCGCGGGCGCGACGGGAGCCACCGCGCGGCAGCCCCGGCGGCGGCGCCCACGCCTCTGCCGGTTCGTCCTCGCGAGAGGCGATCCAGGCGGAGAGCTGCGTGACGCCGGCCAGCCGGCTCTGCTCGCTCACGCTCCCTGGCGCTCCTGGCGGCGCGCGTCGAGCGACTCGACGGCGGCCGGCTCCTCGGCTGCGGCCTTGCCTGCGCCGATGCCGAGCTTCTGCAGGATCTGCAGCTCGATCTTGGCGGCCAGGTCGGGGTTGTCGATCAGGAACTGCCGGGCCTTCTCCTTGCCCTGGCCCAGCTGGTCGCCGTCGTAGGTGTACCAGGCACCGGACTTCCGCACGATGCTGTGCTCGACCCCGAAGTCGATCAGGCTGCCCTCGCGGGAGATGCCGACGCCGTAGAGGATGTCGAACTCCGCCTGCTTGAAGGGCGGCGCCATCTTGTTCTTCACGACCTTGACGCGGGTGCGGTTGCCGACTGCGTCGGTGCCGTCCTTCAGCGTCTCGATGCGGCGGATGTCCAGGCGCACCGACGCGTAGAACTTCAGCGCCTTGCCGCCGGCTGTGGTCTCGGGGCTGCCGAAGAAGACGCCGATCTTCTCGCGCAGCTGGTTGATGAAGATCATGGTGGTCTGCGTCTGGTTCAGGCCGCCGGTGAGCTTGCGCAGCGCCTGCGACATCAGGCGCGCCTGCAGGCCGACGTGGCTGTCGCCCATCTCGCCCTCGATCTCGGCGCGCGGCACGAGCGCGGCCACGGAGTCGATGACGATCAGGTCGATCGAGCCCGAGCGGACGAGCATGTCGGCGATCTCGAGCGCCTGCTCGCCCGTGTCGGGCTGCGAGACCAGCAGCGCGTCGATGTCGACGCCGAGCTTCTTCGCGTACTCCGGGTCGAGCGCGTGCTCGGCGTCGATGAACGCGGCGATGCCGCCGTTGCGCTGCGCGTTGGCGATGGCGTGCAGCGTCAACGTGGTCTTGCCAGAGGACTCCGGGCCGTAGATCTCGATGATGCGGCCGCGCGGAAGGCCGCCGACGCCGAGTGCGACGTCGAGCGCGATGGAGCCGGTCGGGATGGTCGCGACGGGCGCGCGCTCGTCGCTGCCGAGGCGCATCACCGACCCCTTGCCGAACTGACGGTCGATCTGCGCGAGCGCCGCCTCGAGCGACTTGTCGCGGTCTGCAGGTGTGGGCATTGCTGGCCTTCCGTTCGCAGTGCTTGGCTGATGGTGCGCTCACGGTACGTCGGGCCGCTGACATGCGTGCGGCCCGCGCTGCCGCCTGTGGAGAAGCGGACCTGTCGCGTTCCCTCAGCCTACGCGCCGATCGAACCTATCTTCGAACGTCGCGTCGGCGTGTCGCCGGCCCGCTCAGCGCTGCGGCTCGCGCAGGCCCCTGCCGTGCCGCCGCTCGGCGGGCACGTCCTTGGCGTCGCAGATCGCGGACCACACGTGCCGCGCGGGCACGCCAGCGGCGAGCGCCTCGGTGCCCGTGCGGCCGCCGAGGCTGCCCAGCGTCAAGTCGGTCATCAGCACCGACCCCAGCGCGCCGAACTCCTCCGAGATCGCGATCTGCAGCTCGCTCGTGCGCATCCCCGATGCCTCTAGTGCACCGCGGCGTCGAACTCGGCGACCATGTCGGCCGGCAGCGTGTCCGGCACCGGCGAGGTGAGCGAGTCGAACTCGCCGAAGCTCAGGCCCTCGAGCACTGCGAGACGGTCCCCCACCTCTCGCAGCACGCTCGACAGCGGCACGTCGAGCGCGTCCGCGACCGAGGCGAGGATCTCGCTCGAGGCCTCCTTCTGGCCGCGCTCCACCTCACTCAGGTAGCCCAGCGCCACCGAGGCGCGCGAGGCGACCTGACGCAGCGTCCTGCCCTGACGCAGCCGCGTGTCGCGCAGCACGTCACCGATCTCCTGTCGAACCAGCACCATGGTCTCCCCCTTCACCGTGGTCGGATGCACCAGCCTAGTCGCAGCTCTCCTGCGTTCTGCCGAGTTGTCCACGAAGTTGATAACACCACTGTCACATCTCGCATTCCACGCCGGCCCTGGTCACGGTGTGGATTCGCTGTGGATCCGCAGATCCGTGCGGTCGAGCGCGGCATCGAGCGCCCGCAGCGCCGCCCGCAGCGCGGCGTGCCGCACGACCTCGCGATCCCCCGTCTCCAGATGCGACGACGACTCGGCGACCCGGCCGTGCACGGTGTCGATCTCCACGCCGACGTGGAACTCCCCCGGCGGATGCCCGTCCTGCGCGCCCGGCCCGGCGACACCGGTGGTGGCGACGCCGATCGTGCAGGCGGAGCGGTCGAGCGCGGCCAGCTGCCGAACGCCGCGCGCCATCGCGATCGCCACCTCCGGGTCGACGGGGCCGCGCGCGCCCAGCAGCGTCGCCGGCACTCGCAGCACCTCGTGCTTCATCTCGGTGGCGTAGGCGACCACGCCCAGACGCAGCACTGCGGAGGCGCCCGGCGTGCGCACCAGCGTCTCGGCGACCAGGCCGCCGGTGAGCGACTCGGCGACCGCGATCGTCACGCCGCGCGCTGCGGCGCGGGCGAGGATGGAGCTGGCGAGCTCGAGGTCGGCGTCCTGCGCACCCGCGTCGGGCCGCGCATCCGTCATCGTGCCCTCACCGCATGCACCACGAACTCGAGCCCGGAGTAGATCGTGAGCGCCACCGCGATCGTCATCGTGATGACGCAGATCCAGACGCCCGGCTCACCCAGCCACGACTGCAGCGGCACGAGCGCGAGCGGCAGCGCGATCGCCTGCGCCATGGTCTTCGCCTTGCCGGCCCAATCGGCCGCGATCACCGTCTGCGACGAGACCACCAGCCGGTAGGCGGTGATGCCCCACTCGCGCAGCAGCACGACGGCGGTGACCCACCACGGCAGCTCGCCCAGGATGGACAGCACGACGAAGGCGCTGCCGGTGATGGCCTTGTCGGCGATCGGGTCGATGAGCGTGCCGAAGTCGGTGACCAGGTTGCGGCCGCGCGCGATCTGGCCGTCGACGAAGTCGGTGGCGATCAGCACCACGAACAGCAGCGCGCCGAGCGTGCGTGCGAGGCCGGGATCGGGGTTCGTGAGCGCCACCACGATGAACACCGGCGTCAGCAGGATGCGCACGACCGAGATCAGGTTCGGCACGCTCGCCACGCTCGCAGGCGTGTCGCCGCGACGCCAGATGCGACCGCGCCACGGGCTCAGGATCCCCATGAGTGCAGGCTACCCAGTCGCGGCTGGTCTTCGGCTCAGTCGCGGCCGGTCAGCGACCAGGCGTCCTCGTCGTCGTCGCCGTCGGCCTCCACGACCTCGAGCCCGTCGCGGTTCGCCGTGTCGAAGGGGTCGCTGTAGCGGTCGTCGGTCTCGACCCAGGCGCCGCTGTCGTCGTCCTCGGCGGATGCGTCGGGCTCGGCCGACGCCGACGCGGGCGCGGGTGCGGACTGCGCGGGCGCCGACGGGACCGGCTGCTGCGCCGGCGCCTGCTGCTGCGCCGGTGCCGGCGCCGCGGGCGCGGCCGACGGCCCTTCGCCGCGCAGCTCGGCGAGCACGGCGGCGAGGCCGTCCGGCGGCACCAGCACGTCGCGCGCCTTCGAGCCCTCGGAGGGCCCGACGATCTCGCGCGACTCCATCAGGTCCATCAGGCGGCCGGCCTTCGCGAAGCCGACCCGCAGCTTGCGCTGCAGCATCGACGTGGAGCCGAACTGGGTGGAGATGACGAGCTCCGCCGCGGCGCACAGGTCCTCGAGGTCGTCGCCGATGTCGGCGTCGATCTCGCGCTTCTCGGCGACCTCGGCGACGTCGTCGCGGTACTCGGGCCGCGCCTGGCCGGTGACATGCTGCACCACCCGCTGGATCTCTGCCTCCTCGACCCAGGCGCCCTGCACGCGCATGGCCTTGTTGGCTCCCATGGGCAGGAAGAGGCCGTCGCCCTGGCCGATCAGCTTGTCGGCGCCGGGCTGGTCGAGGATGACGCGCGAGTCGGTCACCGAGGAGACCGCGAACGCGAAGCGGCTCGGCACGTTCGCCTTGATGAGGCCGGTGACGACGTCGACCGAGGGGCGCTGCGTGGCGAGCACCAGGTGGATGCCGGCCGCGCGCGCGAGCTGGGTGATGCGCACGATCGAATCCTCGACGTCGCGCGGGGCGACCATCATCAGGTCGGCGAGCTCGTCGACCACCACCAGCAGGTAGGGGTAGGCCTTCAGCGTGCGCTGGCTGCCGGCGGGCAGCACGATCTCGTTCGCGCGCACCGCGGCGTTGAAGTCATCGATGTGCTTGTAGCCGAACGACGCGAGGTCGTCGTAGCGCATGTCCATCTCCTTCACGACCCACTGCAGCGCCTCCGCTGCCTTCTTGGGGTTCGTGATGATGGGGGTGATCAGGTGCGGCACGCCCTGATAGGCGGTCAGCTCGACGCGCTTCGGGTCGACGAGCACCATGCGCACGTCGGCGGGTGTGGCGCGCATGAGCAGGCTCGTGATCATCGAGTTGACGAACGACGACTTGCCGGAGCCGGTGGATCCTGCGACCAGCAGGTGCGGCATCTTCGCGAGGTTCGCGACCACGTAGCCGCCCTCGACGTCCTTGCCGATGCCGATGGTCATCGGGTGCTTGGAGTCAGCGGCCGCGCGCGAGCGCAGGACGTCGCCGAGCTTCACCGTCTCGCGGTCGGGGTTGGGGATCTCGATCCCGATCGCGCTCTTGCCGGGGATGGGCGAGAGGATGCGCACCTCGTTGGAGGCGACGGCGTACGAGAGGTTCTTCGACAGCGCGGTGACGCGCTCCACCTTCACGCCCGGCGCGACCTCGATCTCGTAGCGCGTGACGGTCGGGCCGCGCGAGAAGCCGGTGACCTTGGCATCGACGTTGAACGACGAGAGCACCTGCGTGATCGCGGCGACGATGTCGTCGTTGGCCTGCGAGCGCGCCTTTGGCGGGTCGCCCTGGCCGAGCGAGGCGATCGAGGGCAGGCGGTAGGGGCGCTCGCGCACGGGTGCGGGGGCGGATGCGGTGGCCGGCGCCGCGCCGTCGGCCGGCGGGATCTCGCCGGTGTGCTTGCGCATCGCCTCCTCGGCGTGCTCGAGGTCGGCGAGCACCGCTGTGGCGTACTGCTCGTGGTCGTCCTCGCCGGGGTCGGCCGGCAGCGGCTCGACCGGCGCGGCGGGCACCCGGCCGACCTTGGTGGTCGGCTGATCGCGGTCGACGACCACGGGGCTGTCGTAGGCCTGCTCGTGGTCGAGCGCGTCGAGGCCGAGGTCGTCAAGACCGCCGCCCTCGTAGGGCGGATCGACCTCGCGGCCGGTGGCGTTGCGGCGCCAGAAGGGCAGCGACTCGGCGCCGTCGACGGGTTCCTCGTCGGCGGCCTCCGACTTCGCGAGCTCCTTCGCCTCCTTGCGCGCGCGCCGCGCCTCCTCGCGCTCCTCCTCGCTGCCGGTGTCGACGCCGAAGAGGTAGCCGTACAGGTCGGTGAGGCGCTCGGGAATGCGGTTCGGGGCCGTGCGGGTGATCACGAGCACCGCGAGCAGTGCGACGATGCCGCTGACGATGCCTGCGCCGATCGGCGTCAGCAGTGCCGCAAGCGGCGCCGAGGCGACCCAGCCCAGGATGCCGCCCGCGTTCGCCAGCGCGGGCATGCCCTGCGACGCATCCGGCATGCCCGTGATGACATGGCAGAGGCCCGCGACCGAGATGAGCAGCAGTGCCAGGCCGACGCCGACGCGGCCGTTGTCGCTGACGGACGCGGGGTGCCGGAACATCCACAGCGCGAGCAGCACGAACACCACCGGCAGCGCGATCGCCACCTGACCGAACAGGCCGCCGAAGGTGTAGGCCGAGATCGCCTGCGCGACCGGGTTGACGGGCAGGATCCACTCGACGATCGCGCCGAAGACGGCGAGGATCGTGAGGAAGAAGGGCACGCCGTCGCGGCGCTCGTCCTTCGCGAGCGACTCGCGGCCGAACACCCGGGCTGCGCCGCCGGTGGCGTGCGCGAGGCCCATCCAGGCGCGCTGGCCGATGCCGGGCCCGTCGTCCTCGAACACCGGCTGCGCTGCACTCGCGCGCGACTGCCGCTGCACCTTGGTGGTGGCGCCGGTCGAGGCACCGCCCGACGAGGCCTTCGCACGGCTCTTGGGCGCGGTCTTGGGCGCCGTGGGGCGCGTCGGCTTGGTGGTGGACATGCGCACACCCTAATTCGAGGCGCCGACAGGCGGCCGGAGGCACTCCGAAACCTGGACGATCCGCGCGTCGGCGCGGGTTTCAGAAGCGGATCGCCTCGATCACCTTCGAGCGCACCGCGATGGTGGCAGGGATGCTGCCGGCGATCGCGCCGACGACGGCCGAGACGAGCAGGCCGGTGATCGCGGCGGCCATCGGGAAGCCCGGCAGCGCCGCACCCGCGAGCCCCTGGGTGAGCAGCTCCTGCACGAGCGGCAGCCGGTAGGCGAAGATGCAGATGGCGATGCCGATGCCGCCGGCCACCACGGTGCCGACGACCGATTCGAGCATCACGGCGGCGAAGATGCGGCTGCGGCTGGCGCCGAAGGCCCGGCGGATGCCGAACTCGCGCACCCGCTGCCGGATCGAGACCACCGCGACGGTGATGAGGCCGAGGGCGCCCAGCAGCAGGATGACCGCGGCGGTGCCGACGAGCGTGAGCTGCAGCGGCAGCAGCGGGTCGTAGTCGTCGCCCCACGCCTGCCAGTCGCTGCGCTGCGTGTCGACGCTCCAGCCCGGCAGTGCCCCGGTGAGGTCCTGGTTCAGCATCCGCTTGCCGTCGTCCGCCAGCTCCACCGGCACCCACGCCTCCAGGCCCGGGGGGTTCATGTACGACATCGGCCCGCTCGCCTCGGGCAGGCGCAGCAGGTCGCGCGGCAGCATCCACGCCTGCGGCCACTCGTCCTGCATGCCGCGGTCGACGACGCCCACGACGACGGCCGTCGCGCCGCCGAGCTCGACGGTGCGGGCGGCCTCGAGGCTGCCGCCGATCACGTCGAGCATGCCGCGGTTGACGACCACCGCGGGCGCCAGTCGCGCACGGTCGCTCTCGATCAGGAAGCGGCCCTCGGCGACGCTCAGGTGGCGCATCAGCGCGTGGTCGGGCTCGACGCCCTGCACCGAGACGCCCTGTGTGCCGGCGACGCCCTGGAACATCACGTTGGCATCGGTGATCACGCTCGAGTACTCGATCTCGTAGCGCTCCACGGCGGCATCCATCGCGTCGATGATCGCCAGCGAGTCGGCGCTCGAGGGCGAGTCGGGGCCGGCGAAGGGGTCGATGCTCCCCTGCTGCTCCTGCCACATGTTCACCGAGAGCGTGGCCGCACGGCCGCTCTGCGACTCGAACGAGACCAGCAGCGTCGAGCGGGCCAGCTCGCCGATGGCGACGGATGCGGTGAGTGCGGCGATCGCGACCGTCACGCCGATGAGGCTCATCAGCACGCGCCCCCGGTGGATGCGCAGCTCGGTCCAGGCGTCCTGGATGGCTGCGACGACGTCGGTCATGCCGCTACCTGCTCGGTGGCCTCGAGCCGCCCGTCGACGATGCGCAGCATGCGGCGGGCGCGGGCGGCGACGGCGACGTCGTGCGTGATCGTGACGAGCGCGGCGCCGGCGTCGCTGGCGACCTCGTCGAGCAGATCCATGATGCGGCCGCCGGTCTCGATGTCGAGCGCGCCGGTGGGCTCATCGGCGAGGATGAGCCGCGGGCTGCGCACGAGCGCCCTGGCGATGGCGACGCGCTGCTGCTCGCCGCCGGAGAGGTTCGTCGCCCTCGTGTCGATGCGGTGGCTGAGGCCGACGCGGTCGAGCATCTCGCTCGCCAGCCGGTGGCGCTGCCAGTAGCGCCTGCCCGCGCCGTAGTGCAGCGGCACCGCGACGTTCTCGGCCGCGGTGAGGCCCTCGATGAGGTTGAACTGCTGGAACACGAAGCCGACGGTCGCGCCGCGCAGCCGGTCGCGCATCCGCCCGCCCATGAGCGCGACGGGCTCGCCGTCGAGCTCGACGATGCCCGTGGTGGGCTGATCGATCAGGCCGAGGATGTTGAGCAGCGTCGACTTGCCCGAGCCCGAGCGGCCCACGATCGAGACCCGGTCGTGGGCCGCGACGTCGAGGTCGACGCCCTTCAGGATCTGCAGGGCGGGCCCGTCGATGGTGGCGAACTGCCGGGTGACGCCGCGCAGGTGCAGCAGCGGCATCAGAACCCGCAGACAGCCGGGTCGGCGGTGGCGGGGTCGGCGCAGGGATCGACCGCTCCGGGCACGAACTGCAGCACCTCGTCGCCCTCTGCGAGGCCCGCGCGCACCTCGACCACGGAGCCGTCGCTGATGCCCAGCTCGATGCGCACCTCCTCCGGCTCGCCCGGCATGCCGTCGCTGCCGACCGTCGGCCGGTAGACGATGCCGGCGTCGGCGCTGCCGAGCACGGCTGTCGTCGGCAGCACCAGCACGTCGGATGCCGAGCCGGCGGCGAGCTCGAGCTTCGTCGAGAGGCCCACGAAGACCCGGACGTCGGCCGGCACCGCGCAGGTGAGGGTCGCGCTCGCGCCGGCCGTCGCCTCTTCCCCCGTGGGCTGGCGGATGGCGACGTCGGCGCACTCGAAGGGCGCGGGGCCGGAGTCGATCGTCACCGTCGCCGACTCCGGCAGGCTCGTCAGCCGGTACTGGTCGGCGGCGCCGACGGAGGCGCGCACGAGGTGCCGCGGCGGCTGCACGGCGCCCGCCTCGCCGCCCAGGTCGATCATCTGGCCGGCGAGCAGGTCGAAGCCGACCAGCGTGCCCGTCGCGGGCGCTCGCATGTTCCAGATCGCGGCGGTCGGCTCACCGAGGTTGCCCTCGGCGTCGGGCTCAGGCTCGGACTCGACCCGCACCGTGAAGAGCACCTCTCCCTCTGCGACCTCGAGCCCGTCGTCGTAGTAGACGCGGGAGACCATGCCGGTCTGCGTCGAGCGGATGGGCACCGCCTCGACCGGCACGACCGTGCCGTCGATCGAGACGGCGTTCTCGATCGAGCCGCGCTCGACCATCGCGACCGGCTCGTCGAACATGGCGCCGGCCAGCGGGTCGTCGGCGACCGCCGGCTCCTCCGAGGGGAAGAAGGCGAGCTTCACGAGCGCGATCGCGATGATCGCCGCGACCCCGACCTTCAGCATCGGCAGCACCCAGGTGCGCCAGGCCCCCGGTCCGCGTGCGGCCTTCTCGGCCCGGTGCAGCTGCGTGCGCTCGAGCGTCTCGAGCCGGTGCTGCTGCTTGGCCTGCCGGCGCGCCTCACGCGAGCTGGCGGCGGCGTGCGAGGCGGGCGGGAACGACTCCTCCATCGGTCCTCGCCGGACGTCCTCGGCCGTCTGCTGGTGCGCGTCGTCGTGCTGCTCGGCCACGGCGTGGTCCTCTCGGCTGCCTCCTGCGGAGGAGTGGCAGCGCCGTGGTGCGTCGGCGCCCTGCCTGCAAACCTAGGGCAACCGTGCGCATCCGGCACTCATCCTGTCGGATGAGATCCGTCGCCGGCAGGACGAGGGAGCGAACGCCCGGCACCAAGCGCTGGACCACTGCGGGCCAACCCGCTGCAGCAAGCGCTGGACCCTTCCTGGATCCGCGGACCCGCTGCGGCAAGCGCTGGACCCCTCCGGGATCCGGGGACCGGTTCGAACGGGTCCCGCGATCCCGAAGGGGTCCGCGAAGCAGCAGCAGTCCGGCGCTGCTACGCCTCGATGACGACCGGCACGATCATCGGGCGCCGGCGGATGCGCGTGCCCACCCAGCGGCCGACGGTGCGGCGCACGACCTGCTGGTACTGGTGCGTGTCGCGCACGCCCTGCTCGCCCGCCTCGGCGAGCGCCTTGACGATCTTGGGGCGGATGTCGTCGAAGACCTTGTCGTCCTCGGCGAAGCCGCGCGCGTGGATCTCGGGGCCGACGATGACCTTGCCGGTCTGCGGCTCGAGGGCGATGAAGATCGAGATGAAGCCCTCCTCGGCGAGGATGCGGCGATCCTTCAGGTCGGCCTCGTCGAGGCGGCCCACCGACGAGCCGTCGACGTACACGAAGCCGATCTCGAGCTGGCCGGCGACGGTGATCTCGTGGTCCTTGAGATCCCACACGGTCCCGTTCTCGCCCACGTGCGCGCGCTCGCGCGGCACGCCCGTGTCGATCGCGAGCTGCGCGGCCGCGTGCAGGTGGCGGTACTCGCCGTGCACCGGGATGACGTTGGCCGGGCCGAGGATGTTGTAGCAGTAGAGCAGCTCGCCCGCCGAGGCGTGGCCGGAGACGTGCACCTTGGCGCTGCCCTTGTGGACGACCTTGGCGCCCAGCTGCATGAGGCCGTTGATGATGCGGAAGACGGCGTTCTCGTTGCCCGGGATGAGGCTCGAGGCGAGGATGACGGTGTCGTCCTCCCCCACCTCGATGCGGTGCTCGCCGTTGACGATGCGGCTGAGCACGGCCATCGGCTCGCCCTGCGAGCCGGTCGACATGAAGACCACCTCGTTTCGAGGCATCTGCTCGGCCTTCTTCTGGTCGACCACGACGCCGTCGGGCACGATCAGGTAGCCGAGGTCGGCGGCGATGCCCATGTTGCGCACCATCGAGCGGCCCACGAAGGCGACCTTGCGGCCGTTCTCGTGCGCGGCGTCGAGCACCTGCTGCACGCGGTGCACGTGGCTCGAGAACGAGGCGACGACCACGAGGCCGGTGGTCTTGGCGATCACCTGCGAGATGACGGGGCCGATCTCGCGCTCGGGAGCCGTGAACCCCGGGACGTCGGCGTTCGTCGAGTCGACCAGGAACGCATCCACGCCCTCTTCGCCGAGGCGGGCGAAGGCGCGCAGGTCGGTGATGCGGTCGTCGAGCGGCAGCTGGTCCATCTTGAAGTCGCCCGTGTGCAGCACGAGGCCGGCCTTGGTGCGGATGGCGACGGCGAGCGCGTCGGGGATGGAGTGGTTGACCGCGATGTACTCGGTCTCGAACGGCCCGAGCTGCTCGATCTGCCCTTCCTTCACGGTGTGCGTGTAGGGCTTGATGCGATGCTCCTTGAGCTTCGCCTCGATGAGCGCGAGCGTCAGCTTCGAGCCGAGCAGGGGGATGTCGGCCTTGAGGCGCAGCAGGTAGGGCACGGCGCCGATGTGGTCCTCGTGACCGTGCGTGAGCACGACGCCGACGACGTCGTCGAGGCGATCGCGGATGGGTCCGAAGTCGGGCAGGATCAGGTCGACGCCCGGCTGGTGCTCCTCGGGGAAGAGCACGCCGCAGTCGACGATCAGCAGCTTGCCGTCGAGCTCGTAGACCGTCATGTTGCGGCCGACCTCGCCGAGTCCGCCGAGCGGGAACATGCGGAGTGTGCCTGCCTTGAGCGGGGCAGGCTGGATGATGGCCGTCATAGGGCCCTCCTTCGTATTTGGCTCACCCGGTGATGCTGTGGTGGATGAGCGGATGTGGTGGGTTGCGCGCAGCTCGCGCGCTCTGTCGTGTGTGGGGCATCCGTTCGATGCCGGTGAGTGCAGCCGGCTCGCCGCTATCGCGTCGTGCCGTGCACCTTGGGGAGCGCACCGCCTGCCGCAGCGTTGCGGTCGGGACGGAACTCGCTCAGGTCGAGGCCGTCGACTCCCGTGACGAGTGCGAGCTCGTCTTCGATGAGCGCCGCCTCGGTGTCCTCCGGGCCGACGAGCGGCAGGCGCACGCGCGGGCTGCCGATGCGGCCGAGGCCGTGCAGGATGTACTTCGCTGCAACGGTACCAGGCACATGCGTCATGACCGCCCGCACGAGCGGCTCGAGCGCCTGGTGCTGCGCCTGCGCGGTGTGCAGGTCGCCGGCGTTCACCGCGTCGACGATGGTGCGGTACGGCCTGGCGGCGACGTTGGCGGTGACGCCGATCAGGCCGGAGGCGCCGATCGCCAGGTGCGGCAGCACGTTGGCGTCGTCACCCGAGAAGTAGAGCAGGTCGGTCTGGTTGAGCACGCGGCTGACCTCGGCGAAGTCGCCCTTGGCGTCCTTCACCGCGACGATGTTCGGGTGCTTGGCCGCGCGCAGGATCGTCTCGTAGCGGATCGGGATCCCCGTGCGACCGGGGATGTCGTAGAGGATCACCGGCAGGTCGGTGGCGTCGGCGATCATGCGGAAGTGCGTCAGCACGCCGGCCTGGGTGGGCTTGTTGTAGTAGGGCGTGACGATCATGACGCCGTCGGCGCCGGCCGCCTCAGCCTGCTGGTTGAGGTCGATGGCGTGGGCGGTCTCGTTGGAGCCGCCGCCCTGGATGACCTTGGCGCGGTCGCCCGCGACCGACTTCGCCACCTCGACGAGCTTGATCTTCTCGGGGTCGGTGAGCGTGGAGGTCTCACCGGTCGTGCCGGAGACCACGATGCCGTCGACGCCGTTCGTCGCGCAGTCGTCGATGAGTCGTCCGACGTCGTCCCAGTCGACCTCGCCGTCGGCGCGGAAGGGGGTGACGAGCGCGACCAGGACCTGGCCGAAGGGGTTCTCTCTCACTCACCCAGGGTACAGCGCCGGGTTGCGCGGACCGAGTTCCGGGGGTTCGCGGTTCTGAGCTGAGGAGATGTCGCCAGATGAGGACGATCCATCCTCGTTTGGCGACCGATCGCGAATCGCTCCTCTGCTGGGTACGCGAGCGGGCTCGCGGAGGGCGGCTGCACCGTACGATCGGCGGATGCGGGAGCGAGCGATGGTGCGACTGGCTGAGCCGAGCGGGGCGCTGCACGCGTCGTGGCTCGCGTGCATGCGCGAGTTCGACGGCGCGGTGCTGCATGGGTTCTCGACCTTCGGGTTCGAGGTCGAGGAGCTCGCGACCGAGGCCGGCTTCGCGCGCTGGCTCGAGCGCGAGCGCTTGCAGAACGAGCGCGCGCTGGACGGCTTCGTGCCCGCCACCTGTTGGTGGATCGTCGACGAGGCCGCGCCCGGCGAGGTGCTCGGCTCGATCCACCTGCGGCACGAGCTGAACGACTGGCTGCTGGCGGAGGGCGGCCACATCGGCTACGGCGTGCGTCCGAGCGCGCGCGGCCGCGGCGTCGCGGGCGCCGCGCTGGCCCTCGTGCTCGAGCGCGCTCGCGCGATGGGCATCGATCGCCAGCTCATCTGCTGCGAGGACAACGCGCCCTCGCGCGCGACCATCGTCGGCGCCGGCGGCGCGCTCGAGGACGTCCGCACCGGTCACGACGGCTCGCGCGTCGAGCGCTATTGGATCGCGCTGCGCTGACGGATCGGCGCACCCGAGCTGGCCCGCCACGTCCGCAGCCGTCGGCCGTGTCCAGATCGTTATGCGCGGCGCGCAGAGCTGAGGATTCAGCACATTAGGCTCAGCCTCACCCCAGTCTGTCGGCGATGTCGCCGGCCCTTCCACGAGGACACCCATGCGCGCTCTCCTTGCCCTCGCCGCTGCGCTCTCGCTCGTCGCCACCGGTCTCGTCACCGCCGCACCGGCGGCCGAAGCCGCCTCGACGACCCGCATTGCCGGCAGCGACCGATTCGCGACGTCGGTCGAGATCTCCCGCCAGACGCCGGCCACCGGCGACGTGGTCTATCTCGCCAACGGCCTGAAATTCCCGGATGCGCTCGCCGCCGGCCCTGTCGTCGCGGCGGAGGGCGGCCACCTGCTGCTGACGCCCCCGAACCAGCTGCACGCCGCGGTCGCCGAGCGCATCCGCGAACTCGCCCCCAGCGAGATCGTCGTGGTCGGCTCGGCCGCGTCGGTCTCGGATGCGGTTGCTGCCGCGGCCCTGGCCGCGGCACAGGCAGACGGCGACGAGGCCGAGGAGACGCTCACGCGCGTCGGCGGTGCGAACCGCGTCGAGACCTCGCTGCTGCTGCTCGAGCGCCTGCGGGAGAGCGGCGGAGTGAACTCGGTGTGGGTCGCATCGGGTGCCAACTTCCCTGACGCGCTCGTGGCCGCATCCGTGGCCGGCCGCGACCGCTCGGCCGTCGTGCTGGACCACCACGCCCCCACCCCGCAGGCGACGCAGGCGTGGCTCGACCGGGTCGGACCGCAGGTCGCAGGCCTGCGCGTCAACATCGCCGGCGGCACCCCCTCCGTGAGCGCCGCCGACCAGCAGGGTCTGCTGGTGCACGCCGCCGAGATCCAGCGGTACGCCGGCAGCGACCGCTACCAGACGGCGATGCTCATCAACCAGCAGTTCCCCGCCGCCTCGACCGAACCGGCCATGCTGCTCGCGACCGGCCAGAACTTCCCGGACGCCCTCGCGGGCGCCGTGCACGCGGCGCTGCGCGACGTGCCGATGCTGCTGACACCCAACGCGTGCCACGCGACCATCACGCCCAAGCTGCAGGCAGAAGCCGACCGGCTCGGCGTCACCACGGTCATCGGCCTGGGCTCCTCCGCCACCATCAGCGACCTCGCGCTGCGGCTCGGACCGTGCCCGCTGACGCTGCCGCAGACGATCGCCGCGCAGTACGGCACGTTCGCGCCGCAGCAGCACTCGGGCACCGGCAGCCGGCTGATCGACCTGGGCGCCCGCGGCATCCCCTACGCGCAGCTGCGCGCCACCATGTCGAGCGGCGGCGTCAACCGCGTCGTGATGCTCGACGCCGACCGCCAGCTGCTCGACGAGCCCATCTCCTACCAGGGTCCGTACAGCGGCACCGCGCTGCTCGCGGCGTTCCACGAGCGCCCAGTGCGCTACCTCAATGTCGAGACCACTGGCACCTGGACGCTGCGCCTGACCGACCTCTCCAGCGCGCCGACGCTCGGCACGCCCCTGTCGGGCGACCGCGACGCGGTCTTCATCTACGGTGGCCCGGCCCGCACCGTCACGGCGAGCCATGGCGGCAACCTTTTCGCGGTCATCGAGCTGCTCGATGGCGGCGCGAGCTATCGCGTGCCCTTCCAGCACTGCTGCGAACCGCTCAACGGCAGCATCTCGACGATGGCGGCCGGCCCCGCCGTGGTCGCGGTGATGTCCGACTCCCCGTGGAGGCTGACCGTGCGCGAGTTCGCCGCCGATGCCCCGGTGGACGCAGAGCCCCGGTCGCCCGCGAACGCGCCGTCGCTGCTGACAGAGCCGTCCCTGCTCGGGGAGCCGTCGCAGACGGCCTCTGACTCGGTGACGCGTTCGAGCATCCGGTAGCGGCGCACCCATGAGAACACCCATGCGCGCTCTCCTCGCTGTCGGCGCGGCGCTCTCGCTCATCGCCACCGGCCTGGTCACCGCCGCGCCCAGCGCAGAGGCGGTGCCGACCGAGCGGATCGCCGGCAGCAACCGCTTCGCCACCAGCGTCGAGATCTCCCGCAGCCTTGGCGAGACCACGGGCGGCGTGGTCTATCTGGCGAACGGCCTGAAGTTCCCGGATGCGCTCTCGGCCGGCCCCGTCGTGGCTGCGGAAGGCGGCGACCTGCTGCTCACTGCCCCGAACGAGCTGCCCGCCATCGTCGCCGAGCGCATCCGGGAGCTCGCGCCCGCGGAGGTCGTCGCGGTCGGCTCGACGGCCTCCATCGCCGACGCCGTGCTCGACGCCGCAGTGGCGGCCGCCGCGACCGCGAGCCCGCAGGTCGAGCGCACCCGCATCGGTGGTGCCAACCGCGTGGAGACCTCGCTGGAGCTGCTCGAGCGCCTGCGCGAGAGCGGTCCCGTCGATGCCGCGTGGATCGTCTCGGGAGCCACCTTCCCCGACGCGCTCGTGGCCGCCTCGGTCGCGGGGCGCTACCGCGAGGCTGTGATCCTCGACCACCATGCGCCCACGCGCGCCGGATCGGACGCCTGGCTCGCACGGGTCGGGCCCGAGGTGCGGGGCCTCGGCCTGCACGTCGCAGGTGGCGAGCCGTCGGTGAGCGAGGCCGACCGACTCGGTCTCGAGCGAGCGGGCGCCGCCTGGACCTTCCGGTACGCCGGTGGCAACCGTTACGAGACCGCTCGGCTGATCAACGAGTCGATCGAGGAAGCACCGACATCGACTCGGATGCTGCTCGCCACCGGTCAGAACTTCCCCGACGCGCTCGCGGGTGCCGTGCTCTCGTCCGCGACCGGGGTTCCGATGTACCTCTCGCCGAACGCGTGCCACCCGGCGATCGGATCGATGCTGCGCGGCGAGGCCAGCCGGCTCGGCGTGCGCACCGTCACCGGGCTCGGCAGCGCCGCGACGCTCAGCGACAGCGTGCTGCAGCTGGCGCGGTGCACGACGCCGCTGCGCGAGCAGATCGGCCAGGTGTACGGACGCTTCCCCATGCAGCGGCACACCGGCACGGGCGACGCGACGATCGATCTCGGCCGCGACGTGCGCTACGGGCAGGTCATCGTGCGCTTCGAAGGCTCCGGATTCCAGGTGGTCGATGCGCTCGACGCTGGGGGCCAGCACCTCGACAGCCTCGTGGGAGGGCTCGGCTCGACCGGTGGCACGGCGCTCATCGCGCCGTACGGCGACTCGGCGAGCGTCCGGCGGCTCCGGGTGACCGCGACCGGCCCGTGGGCGCTCGAGCTCCGCGATCTCACGAGCGCCCCGATCCTGACGACGACCGCGAGCGGCCAAGGCCCGGCCGTCTACCTCTACGACGGCCCCGCTCGCACGATCCGTGTCGACGCCGAGGCATCCGGCCGCTTCGTCGGACCGCGTGAGCTCCACGGCCACTGGCAGGAGTCGAGCCCGTTGGCGCCGTTCCCCACGTTCCCGGCGACGGGACAGATCCATGAGGGCCCGGTCGTCCTCGGTGTCAGCGCGCGCGGCTCCTGGTCGCTGCAGCTGCGCTGATCAGCGGATGCGCTCGAGGGTGCGGTAGGCGTACCGCAGCCCCGAGGTGCTCTCGTGCCACCCCGTGGCCGGGTCGCGCGCGATCTCGCGCCACAGCGCATCCGCTGTGCCCGTGACCGGCTCGGGCGCCGTCGTGTCGCCGGCGGCGTCGAGGTCGATGTCAGTGATCTCGAGCCGGTCGGCGCGCTCGATGGCGTCGCGGTAGACGCGGCCGCCGCCGATCACCCACACCTCGTCGCCGGGATGCTCGAGCAGCGCGCCGGCGGCTGCGAGCGCCTCGTCGAGGCTCGCGACCACCCGGGCGCCCGCAGCGATGTAGTCGGGGTTCGAGGTGATGACGATGTTGTCGCGGCCCGGCAGCGGGCGGAAGCGCTCGGGGAACGACTCCCACGTGCGGCGGCCCATCACGACCGGGTGGCCGAGGGTGATGGCCTTGAACCGCGCCATGTCCTCCGGCAGACGCCAGGGCATGTCGCCGGCCTCGCCGATGACGCCGCCGCGCGCCTGCGCCCAGATCATGCCGAGCATCCGTCTGCCTTCCCCTGCCGCTCGCGGCTCAGACCGCGACCGGCGCCTTGATGCCGGGGTGGTGCTCGTAGCCGACCACCTCGAAGTCGTCGAACTCGTAGTCGAGGATGGACTCGGGCGTGCGCGTGATGCGCAGCGTCGGCAGCGCGAAGGGCTCGCGCGCGAGCTGCCGCTCGACCTGCTCGACGTGGTTGTCGTAGATGTGGCAGTCGCCGCCGGTCCAGACGAAGTCGCCCACCTCGAGGCCGGTCTGCTGCGCCACCATGTGGGTCAGCAGCGCGTAGCTGGCGATGTTGAAGGGCACACCGAGGAACATGTCTGCCGAGCGCTGGTACAGCTGGCAGCTCAGGCGGCCGCCCGTGACGTCGAACTGGAAGAAGGCGTGGCAGGGGGCGAGCGCCATCTCGGGGATGTCGGCCGGGTTCCACGCCGAGACGATGTGGCGGCGGCTCTCGGGGTTCGTGCGGATCGACTCGACCACCTGCGCGATCTGGTCGATGGTGCCTCCGTGCGGGTCGGGCCAAGAGCGCCACTGCACGCCGTAGACCGGGCCCAGCTCACCATCGGCATCCGCCCACTCGTCCCAGATCGTGACGCCCTGCTCCTGCAGCCAGCGCACGTTGGAGTCGCCGCGCAGGAACCACAGCAGCTCGAGCGCGATCGACTTGAAGTGCACGCGCTTCGAGGTGATGAGCGGGAAGCCGCGGCTGAGGTCGTAGCGCAGCTGACGGCCGAACACGCTGCGCGTGCCGGTGCCGGTGCGGTCGCCCTTGTGCTCGCCGTTCGCGAAGACGTCGGCGAGCAGCGCCTCGTAGGGGTGGGCGGATGCGTCGGGCTGCGCAGGCGCGCCGGTGACGGCGGTGGTGGGGTGGGTCATCGTGCCTCCTGTGCTCCAGTCTTCCGCAGTTCGAGCGCCTTGCGGGCAGCCATGCGGGCGCGCTTGCGGTCGCGCGCGGCGTCGTACGCCATCGACAGCCGCAGCCACGACTGCCAGGACTCCGGGTGCGCCTCCACGTCGGCCTTCGCGACCGGGAAGGCGCCCTCGGCGGCGGCCTTGTCGGCGCGGCCGGAGGCGGTCGCCGGCAGCGGCGCGGGCATCCCGCCCTCGGCGGCGAGCGCCCGCACGGCGCGGTCGAGGCGGATGCCGAACACGAGCTCGGACGCGAGCGCCCAGGCGCCGACGATGGTGAAGATCGCCAGCGCGACGCCGACCACGATGCTGAGCGGCGTGCCGGTGAGCAGGAAGCCGATCGCGAGCCCGCCGGCGACTACCACGTAGAGGGCGAGCGCCGCCGCCATCACGAGCGCGAGCGCCCGGGCGGTGCCGGTGCGGGCGGCGGTGCCGGGGGCACCAGCAGCGGGAGCTGTGGCGTCGGGCGCACCCTCAGCGGGCGTGCCGGTGCCGGTGGCGTCGGTCGCGTCGCTCACGCGAGGCCCAGCAGGTCGCCGATGCCGACCGTCACGCCGGCCTGCGGCTCGGCGCGCAGCGCCAGCAGGATGCCCGCCGAGTACGAGTCGCTCGACGTCGTGTCGTGGCGGATCGTGAGCGTCTCGCCGATGCCACCGAAGATGACCTCCTGGCGCGCGACGACGCCGGGCAGCCGGATGGCGTGCACCGGCACGCCGGCGATGATCTCGCCGCGGCCGGGCTCGTCGGGCGTCGCCGGCCGGAAGCCGCGCACCGCCCCGATCGCCTCGGCGGTGCGGGTGGCGGTGCCGCTGGGGGCGTCGCGCTTGCGGTCGTGGTGCGCCTCGACCACCTCGACGGCCTCGAAGTGCTGCGCCGCGATCGTCGCCAGGTGCGTCTCGAGCACGCTGCCGAGCGAGAAGTTGGGCACGATGCGGATGCGATCGGCACCGCGGTCGCGGAGGGCGCCGATGCGCTCGTGGCTCCAGCCGCTGGTCGCGATGACGAGCGGCGTGCCCGCCTCGGTCGCCGCCTCGACGAGCTTCGCGCTGGCCGCGAGCACGGTCGCGTCGAAGAGGACGTCGAGCCCGTCGAGCTCGAGCCCGTCGCGCACGTCGATCTCGACCGGCTCGAGGTCGTCGGCCTCCTGCGCGAGCCGCAGCGCGAGCGAGCCGAGCCGCCCGGTGGAGCCTGCGATGCCGACGCGCCTCGTTCCTGCCATGCAGCCAGCCTACGGCCACCGAGGTGCCGGTCCGGCGGCGGTCGTAGAGTTGCCGGGTGCCCATCACGATCGCTCCCGAGGACCCGGCCACCGACGTCGCTCAGTCGCTGCTGCAGGCGTACTTCACCGACCGCGCCATCACCTTCATCGGCGGCGTCTACACACCGAAGCCCGCCGATCCGGCGACCCTCCGTGCGCCCGATGGCGCGTTCCTGGTGGCCTGGCGCGGCGACGAGCCGGTCGGCTGCGGCGCCCTGCGACGGCTCGCGCCGGAGCGCTTCGAGGTGAAGCACCTGTACGTCGCGCCGGCAGGCCGCGGTCAGGGCACCGGCGCAGCGCTGCTGGCCGCGCTCGAGGCAAGGGCCGTCGAGCTGGGCGCGCGCGAGGTCGTGCTCGACACCAACAAGGCCCTCGCGGCCGCCAACGGCCTCTACGCGAGCCGCGGCTACGCATCCGTGCCCGCCTACAACGACAACCCGAACGCCACGAGCTGGTTCGCGAAGCCCGTCAGTTGAGGGTTTGCGTCCGAGTTGACACTCGGAAGGGCGCAAAGCCTCAACTCGCCACCCGCGCGTGCGACGCGTGTGCGATCGGCGCGCGAGCGAGCGCGGTCCGCACGCGCTCGACGATCTGCCAGGGTTTGCCGAGCATCGTCGCGCTGAGGCGTATGACGACCCAGCCGAGTGCGCGCAGCCGCTCGTCGCGCGCGAGGTCATGGGCGCGCTGCTTGGGGTCGAGGAAGTGCTGCTCGCCGTCGTACTCGATCGCCACTTTCGCTTCCCGGTAGAGCAGATCGGGCTGGGCGATCAGCCGGCCCTCGTAGAAGATCTCGCCGTTGATCTCCGGCTCAGGCAGCCCCGCCCGCACGAGGAGGCACCGCGTCGGCGTCTCCATCGGCGAATCGACGCCCGGCCGTGCCTCTTCGAGGGCGGAGCGAAGCCGGTCGGCGCCCGGTGCTCCGGCCCAGACGCGCAGCGCGGCCGCGAGCCGCTCTGGCGTCGCCGCAGGACGGTCGAAGCGGAGCTGCGGGTAGCGATCGCGAGGCGCCATCAGCGCATCGGCGACCACGATGAGCGCATCCACGTCGAGCGTGCGCGCGAGGGTGCAGAGGGTCAGGATCGGCGACGTCACCGGTATGTCGTCAATGCGCCAGACGACGAGCCGTTGCTGCAGGAGGGAGATGCTCTCGATACCGGCGGTGCGCGGGCGGTACGCACCGCGCGGGACGACGATGGTGACGGGATCCTGATCGGCCGAGATCGGGAGCGGCAGTCCCAGGGTCGCTGCCGCGGCGGTGCCGCCGAAGGCCTGGCCCGGGCGCAGGCGTGGCGCGTATTGCCGCGCCCGGCCGGCCAGGTCCTCCGCAATGCCAGCTGCCCGGATGCCCCGGAACGGCCGGACGAGCGACTTCGCGCGCAGCCGCTTCTCGCTCACCCCGCGTGCACGCAGCGCCGCGACGCTGACCGATGGTGCGCCTGCGAGTTCGTCGATCTGGGTGTGCCCGGCCATGGGTGCAGGGTGCTCGACACGCGCTCGGGCTGCGCGGCGGATCCGCCCACTTGTGGACAGTGAGGCAACGACTGGGTGCCGCCACCCGGCAGCAGTCACAGCGAGTTGAGGGTTTGCGTCCTCCGGAGTGTCAACTCGGACGCAAAACCTCAACTGACCGGCGCGGCGCTCAGTAGGGCTGCGGCAGCGGCATGCCGGTGCGCTCCTCGGCGGGCAGGTGGCCGAGGTCGTTGTGCACCACGAGCTGCGGCGGCTTGCCAGTGCGGCGACGGATGATCGTGAGGCCGCAATTGGCCTGGTTGAGGCTCATCCACTGCCACTCGGGCGACTGCATGACCTCGCGCACGAACCAGCCGATGACGAAGTTGTGGGTGACGAGCAGCTCGTTGACGTCGCCGCGCGAGGGCCGCAGCCACTGCTCCCCCGCGTCGTGCATCTGCGCGGCGCCGGCTTCGGCCTCCTCGGGGCGCACGCTCTCAAGGAAGCGGTGGAAGCCCGCGGGCGTGTGCTCCGTCTTGCCGGAGGGGATGCAGTCGAGCAGCAGCGATGACTTCTCGAACTCGACCGCCGGCAGCCGCTGCTGCATGATCGACGCCGTCTCGGTCGCGCGCGTGAGCGGCGACGTCCACGCATGATCGAAGTGCACGCCCGAGAGCCGCTGCGCGATCGCCTGCGCCTGCCGCACCCCGCGGGCGGAGAGCTTGCCGTCGTCGACGCCGTGCTCCGCATCCAGCTGCTCACCGTGTCGGACCAGGTAGAGCAGGTGCGCCATCATTCCTCCGTGTGGGCGCGCCGATGCGCCCGGTCAGTTCGTGGGAGGCACGCGAACGTGCGCTCAGTGAGCGGCTGGGACCGCTGCTCCCACCGTACCCCGATTGCCGGCGGCGACAAGCCGCTCGAGCCCCTCCGGGACCTGCCCGACCGCCGAGATCGAGCGCGCGCCGCTCGCGAGCTCCGCTGCCAGGGCGCGCACATCCGCGTCGGTGACCCGCTCGATGCGCTCGAGCGTCGCGTCGATGTCGAGGTACTCCCCGAGCGTCAGCTCCGCCCGCCCCAGGCGCGCCATGCGCGTGTCGCTCTCCTCGAGCGCGAGCGCCGAGCCGCCGGCGAGCTGCCCCTTCGCGCGGCGCAGCTCCTCCTCGCTCGCGCCGTCGGCGAGCCGCTCGAGCTCGGCGAGCATGAGCGTGGCGACCTCGAGCGTCTTGTGCGGCTGGCAGGCCGCCGCCATGCCCATCAGGCCCGCGTCGGCGTAGCCGGAGGCGAAGGAGTAGACCGAGTACGCCAGGCCGCGCCGCTCGCGGATCTCCTGGAACAGCCGCGACGACATACCGGCGCCCAGCACGGCGTTGAGCACCGCCATGGTGCTGCGGCGCGGGTCGAGCGCGGTGAGCCCGGGCGTGCCGATCATCAGGCTGACCTGCTCGAGCGGGCGCCGCACGACCGTGAGCCCGCCTGCGGTGTACGGCTGCAGCGCGCCGTCGCGGCGCGCCTTCGGCTCGGCGTCCGCGAGCGGCCACCCGTAGCGGCCCAGCGCCTCCTGCAGCTGCTCGACCACCGTGTCGTGGTCGACGGCGCCGGCGACCGTGACGACGAGGTCGCTCGCGTCGTAGTGCTCGCGGTAGTGCTCGGCGACGCGGTCGCGCGAGACGGCGCGGATCGACTCGTTCGTGCCCCCGATCGGGCGGCCCAGCGGCGCCTCGAGGCCGTGCACGAGCTCGCTCAGCCGCTCCCCCGCGACGTCGCCCGGGTCGTCGTCGGCCATCGCGAGCTCTTCCAGGATGACCTCGCGCTCGTGCTCGAACTCGTCCGCGTCGAGCACGGAGGAGGTCACCATGTCGGCCAGCACGTCGACGGCCATGCCGAGATCGCGGTCGCGCACCTTGGCGTAGTAGCAGGTGTGCTCCTTGGCGGTGAGCGCGTTGTGCTCGCCGCCCACCTCGTCGAAGGCGACGGCGATGTCGAAGGCCGTGCGGGTGGGCGTGCCCTTGAACAGCAGGTGCTCGAGGAAGTGCGTCGCCCCGCGCGCGTCCTCGCGCTCGTCGCGCGAGCCCACCGGCACCCAGAAGCCCACCGAGGCGCTCGCCGCCCCCGGCACCTGCTCGGTCAGCACGCGCACGCCGCTGGGCAGCACGCTCCTGCGCACCACCGCGTCGCCCGCGGCGTTGATGACGATCTCTGGGGTCTCGAGCGGCAGGGCGACAGCAGGCATCCGTCGACTCTACCCGCGTGCGCACAGACGACGGATGCCCCCACCCGGCCGGGTGAGGGCATCCGTCGTCGTGCGGGGCTCGGTTACTCCGCGGAGTCGGCCGAGACCGAGGACACCGAGGACTCGGCGTCGCCGGCTGCGGCGGTCGGGGCGACCGGCTCGCTGTCGTCGACGACCTCGAGCGAGAGCTTGCCGCGGTCGTCGATCTTGGTGATCTGCACCTGGATCTTCTGACCGACCGAGACGACGTCCTCGACGGCCTCGATGCGCTTGCCGCCGTTGAGGGCGCGCATGGCCGTCACGTGCAGCAGGCCGTCGCGGCCGGGCATGAGCGAGACGAAGGCGCCGAACGACGCGATCTTCACGACCGTGCCGAGGAAGCGCTCGCCGGGCTCGGGGTTCGAGGGGTTCGCGATCGCGTTGACCGCGGCGCGCGCGGCCTCCGCCGAGGGACCGTCGACGGCACCGATGTAGACGACACCCGAGTCCTCGATCGAGATCTGGGCGCCCGTGTCGTCCTGGATCTGGTTGATCGTCTTGCCCTTCGGGCCGATCAGCTCGCCGATCTTGTCGACCGGGATCTGCACGCTGATGACGCGCGGCGCGGTGGGCGCCATCTCGTCCGGAGCGTCGATGGCGGCCGTGAGGACCTCGAGGATCTTCGTGCGCGCCTCCTTCGCCTGCGTGAGCGCACCCGTGAGCACCGAGGCCGGCAGGCCCGAGAGCTTCGTGTCGAGCTGGATGGCCGTGATGTACTCCGGCGTGCCGGCGACCTTGAAGTCCATGTCGCCGAGCGCGTCCTCAGCGCCCAGGATGTCGGTGAGCGCCGCGTAGCGGGTCTCGCCGTCGACCGTGTCGCTGACCAGGCCCATCGCGATGCCCGCGACCGGAGCCTTGAGCGGCACACCGGCGTTGAGCAGCGCGAGCGTCGAGGCGCAGACCGAGCCCATCGACGTCGAGCCGTTCGAGCCCAGCGCCTCCGAGACCTGGCGGATCGCGTAGGGGAAGTCCTCGCGGCTGGGCAGCACGGGCACGAGCGCGCGCTCGGCCAGGGCGCCGTGGCCGATCTCGCGGCGCTTCGGGCTGCCGACGCGACCCGTCTCACCGGTCGAGTACGGCGGGAAGTTGTAGTTGTGCATGTAGCGCTTCGTGGTGACAGGGCTCAGCGAGTCGATCTGCTGCTCGAGCTTGAGCATGTTGAGCGTGGTGATGCCCATGATCTGGGTCTCGCCGCGCTGGAAGATGGCGGAGCCGTGCACGCGCGGCACGACCGCCACCTCGGCGTCGAGCGGACGGATGTCAGCGAGGCCGCGACCGTCCATGCGCACGCCCTCGGAGAGGATGCGTCCGCGGACGACCTCCTTGGTGACGGACTTGTAGGCGCCGGAGACGTCGCCCGCGATGCTCGGCGAGAGCTCGCCGCGCTCGATGCGCTCGTTGATCTCCTGCTTGACCTGCTCCTTGAGCGCGTCGTCGGCGGCGTTGCGCTCGAGCTTGCCGGCGATCTGGTAGACCTCGGTCAGGCGGTCCTTGGCGATGCCGCGGACTGCCTCCAGCGCCTCGTCGGTGTACGGCGGGAAGAGCGGGTACTCCTGCGTCTCCTTGGCGGCGGTCTTGGCGACCTCCGCCTGGGCGGCGACGAGCTGCTTGATGAAGGGCTTCGAGGCCTCGAGGCCCTGCGCGACGATCTCCTCGGTCGGCTTCACGGCGCCGCCCTCGATGAGCGTCCACGAGTTGTCGGTGGCCTCGGCCTCGACCATCATGATCGCGACATCCTCGGCGCCTGCGGCGTCGGTGACCACGCGGCCGGCGACGACCATGTTGAACACGGCCTGCTCGAGCTGCGAGTGCTTCGGGAACGCGACCCACTGGCCGTCGATGAGCGCGACGCGCACACCGCCGATCGGGCCGTCGAAGGGCAGGCCGCTGAGCTGGGTCGACATCGATGCCGCGTTGATCGCGAGCGAGTCGTAGATCTCGTCGGGGTCGATCGCCAGCACGGTCACGACGACCTGCACCTCGTTGCGAATGCCCTCCACGAACGACGGGCGCAGCGGCCGGTCGATGAGGCGGCAGGTCAGGATGGCGTCGGTCGAGGGGCGGCCCTCGCGGCGGAAGAACGAGCCGGGGATGCGGCCCGCGGCGTACATGCGCTCCTCGACGTCCACCGTCAGCGGGAAGAAGTCGAAGTGGTCCTTCGGGTGCTTCGAGACGCTCGTGGCGCTCAGCAGCATCGTCTCCTCGTCGATGTACGCGACCGCGGCGCCCTGAGCCTGCTGCGCCAGGCGGCCGGTCTCGAAGCGGACGGTGCGGGTGCCGAAGCGGCCGTTGTCGATGACGGCTTCGGCGAATGTGATCTCGGGACCCTCCATAGGGTCACTCCTCTCGTGGGCGCGCGAGCGCGCTGTCGATATCCGCGCATCGGTGCGGCGAGGAGGTGGTCATCAGTGGGCGAGGTCGAAGCTCGGCTTCGGCATCCTCCACCAACGACCAGCCTCTCGGCCTCGTCTGCGGATGCGCGATGGCCGCGGTCAACTGCTGCGGCCGAGTCGATGCTAGCAGTCAGCGCACCGGAATCGCTGGAGCCGCCCGCTATGCTCCCGCGGTGGCCAGCATCCGCTCCCCCGACCTCCGCCCGCTGCAGCAGCCGCTCGGTCGTGCCGGGCGCCGGGCGGCGCGCGCCTGGCTGCGCGAGCATCGCCAGGCGACCGACGTGCCAGGCGTCGGCCTCGCGATCGCCGGCTGGGGGCTGCTGCTGCCGGGTGCGCTCATCCTGCTGGTCGGGCTCACGAGCGGTGACGAGCTCGAGATGACGATCGTCGGGGCCGTCATGACCGCGATCGGTACGGTCCTGCTGGTCTGGCGCTGGCTGCGACGACGGGATGCGCTGCGTCGCGCAGCCGGGCTCGTGCCGTTCGCGGCCGTCAACGACCTCTCGTACGCGCAGCGGGTCCGGATGCCGATGAAGCAGGCGGGGCTGCTGCGGCAGGGGTTCGACCAGCTGGGCGTCGACGTGCTGCGCGCCGCCGACGGTGCCGAGTGGGGCGTGTGGCGGCATCGCATCGCAGAGCGGCGCGGCGGCCCCGAGGTGCTGCGCGGCTACCTGGAGGTGCCGTGGCTCGGTCCGCAGGCACGCGCGGCGGAGGGCGGTCCTCCGCCCGGCCTGCAGCAGCTGCTGCGGGAGGCGCCGCTGCCGCTCGAGCTCGAGGTCACCTCCGGCAGGCTCACGGTCGTCGCCGCGAGGCCCTGGCGCATGACAGACCCCGACGTGCAGGTGCTGGTGCACCGCATCCGCTCCCTGGTCGCCGATCAGGGGCGGCAGCCAGCGCGGGCGGCACGGCCGATGCCCGCGTCGATCGCCCAGCTTCCGAGCAGTCGGCGGCAGGCGCTCGCAGCGCTGGGCGCCGGTGCGGTGCTGGCGCTGTCGACGATCGCGGTCGCGTTCGCGATGGCGCTGGTGCGCAACGCCGCCTGAGCGATCGCGCGGGCGACGGAACGTGCCGCCTCGGACGACGCAGAAGGGCCGCCCCCGCGGGGACGGCCCTTCGTGAACGCTGGAAGGCTAGCGGCGCAGGCCGAGACGCTCGATGAGCGTGCGGTAGCGCGTGATGTCAACATCCTGGAGGTAGCCGAGCAGGCGACGGCGCTGACCGACGAGCAGCAGCAGACCACGACGCGAGTGGTGGTCGTGCTTGTGCTCCTTCAGGTGCTCCGTGAGGTCGAGGATGCGGCGCGACAGCATCGCGACCTGCACCTCGGGGCTCCCGGTGTCGCCCTCGTGCGTGGCGTACTCCTCGATGATGGCCTTCTTGATGTCTGCGTTCAGGCTCATGTATGGGGCCCCTCTCTCCTCGCAGCGCGGTGCCCGTGCTGGATGCACGAGCGCTCTTTGTCCGCGGCCGATTCACGGCAACCGGCCAAGACTACCAGGTCTCGGCCGCCTGCGGCGGCGTGGATCCCGCGAGAGTCAGCGGCGCTGCGTCCAGCCCGGCTCCAGGTCGCCGAAGCGCTGCACGCGCGCGCCCGCGTGCGCCGCCACGGGCATCCCCTGCTGCATCGGCACGGGCTGGCCGATGGCAACGGTCGCCATCGCGCGGCGCAGATGCATGAGCTTCGCGAGCAGGCCCGCCTCGTCGGCCACGTGCCGGGCACGGTCGCGCCCGACCAGCGCGTGCTGCCGGTGGTTGGCGAGCCTGGTGGAGGTCTGGATGTACTGCTGCATCTGCTTGCGCAGCCCTCGCTGACGACTCCAGTCCATCAGCAGCGAGCGGCCGTCGCCGGAGGAGAGCAGCTCGACCTCGTCGTAGCTGAACCAGCCGGCGCGACCGTAGTCGTGCAGCCGCACGCGCGTGATCTTCTTCTCCTGCCGCAGCAGCAGCCACACGACTCCCGCCGCGAGCAGGCACAGCGGCACCTGCACCACCAGGTAGTAGACGAAGAAGCCGAGCGTGTCGCCCGGCACCCACCAGCTCGCCGAGTTCCACAGCGCGTGCAGCAGCGCCGAGACGAGGTGGCCGGCCGGGAACGCGAGCAGGATCCACCAGCGGCTGCGCAGCCGGGCGGCGAAGCCCAACGCCAGGCCGATGCCGACCGAGGTGAAGATGGCGTGGGTCAGCGGGCTCATGATGCCGCGCATGAAGAAGATGAACGAGCCGTCGCCGCTCTCGCTGATGGAGGTGCCGAAGTAGAGGATGTTCTCGGTGAAGGCGAAGCCGGCCGCCGAGAGCGCCGCGAACACGATGCCGTCGACCGGGCCGTCGAAGGCCTTCCGAAAGAACAGGAACATGATGACGACCGGGATCGCCTTCCACAGCTCCTCGGTGATCGGCGCCTGGATGACGGTGGCGTAGAACTCGAACTGCTCCTGCGAGCTCAGCCACGGCGCCACGAGCGGCTGCAGCACCGCCTCGTTCAGCCACAGCGTCAGCAGCACGGCGGCGATGCCGCCCCAGAGGGCCGCGAACCACATCGCGATGCGCGGCTCTGGCTCCCAGCGATCGATCGCCAGCACCGCCCAGACGACGAAGCCCAGCGGGAACAGCGCCATCAGGCCTGAGCCCGCGACCAGCGCCGAGTCCCCGATGGCGCCGTCGAGGATGAAGATGACGGCGATCGACGCGAGCGCCAGCACGACGACGCCGACCACGCCGGCGATGAATCCGACGTTGGGGCCGGACCTGGGCGCGAAGGGGGACGGCGGGACGGGGGCGCTCACCCGGGGATCGTATCGGGAGGCGTCCCGCCCTGCGTCGCGGGCGGCTCGGGTCAGGAGCGCTCGTCGTCCGGCAGCTGCTCCGGCACGATCACCGGCATCGCCTGCGTGACCGGCTGCAGGCCGGACAGCCGCGCGGGCGCGAGCAGCTTCTCGACCCGCTCGCGGTCCATCAGGCCGCTGTCGACCACCAGGTCGGCGATCGACTTGTCACTGGTGAGCGCCTCGTGCGCGAGCTTCGCCGAGTCGGTGTAGCCGAGGTAGGGCGTCAGCGCGGTGACGACGCCGACCGAGCTGCCGACCATGAGCGCGAGCCGCTCGTGGTTGGCCTCGATGCCGTCGATGCAGTTGACGCGCAGGGTCATGCACGCCTGCGTCATCCAGTGCAGGCTCTGCAGGATCTGGTGGGTGATGACCGGCTCGAAGGCGTTGAGCTGCAGCTGACCGGCCTCGGATGCGGCGGTGACCGTGGCGTCGGAGCCGATGACGGCGAACGCCACCTGGTTGACGACCTCGGGGATGACCGGGTTGACCTTGCCGGGCATGATCGACGAGCCTGCCGCCTTGGCGGGCAGCGAGATCTCGCCCAGCCCCGCCTGCGGGCCGGAGGAGAGCAGCCGCAGGTCGTTGCAGATCTTCGAGAGCTTCACCGCGCAGCGCTTGAGCGCGCCCGAGACGGTCATGAACACGCCGGTGTCGCTGGTCGCCTCCACCAGGTCGCTGGCCGTGACGATCGGCAGCCCGGTGAGCTCGGCCAGGTGGCGGGCGGCGGCCTCCGCGTAGCGCGGGTCGGCGGTGATGCCGGTGCCGATCGCGGTGGCGCCCAGGTTGACCTCGCCGAGCCACTTGATGGTCTCCTCGAGTCGGTCGTAGTCCTCGCGCAGGGTCACGGCGAAGCCGCGGAACTCCTGCCCGAGCGTCATCGGCACCGCGTCCTGCAGCTGGGTGCGGCCGACCTTGAGCACGTCGTGGAACTCGCGCGCCTTCGCGTCCAGCGCATCCGTCAGCCTCGAGAGCTCGTCGAGCAGGCGCCGCAGCGTGAAGGCCATCGCGACCTTGATCGACGTGGGGTAGGTGTCGTTCGTCGACTGCGAGCGGTTGACGTCGTCGATCGGGTGGAAGTGCTCGTACTCGCCCTTGGCGTGGCCGAGCTCGACCAGCGCAGCGTTCGCGATCACCTCGTTGGTGTTCATGTTCGTCGAGGTGCCGGCGCCGCCCTGGATGACGCCCACCTTGAACTGGTCGTGCAGCTCGCCCGCCTGGATGCGACGGCAGATGTGGTCGATCATGTCGGCCTTGGCGGCGTCGAGGACGCCGATCTCCTTGTTCGCCCGCGCGCACGCCTGCTTGACGACGGCGAGCGCGTTGACGAGGTCGGAGTAGACCGAGATGGAGCGGCCGGTGATCGGGAAATTGATCAGCGCGCGCTCGGTGTGGATGCCCCAGTAGGCGTCGGCGGGCACGGGCAGCTCGCCGAGCGAGTCGCGCTCCATGCGGGTCGGGCCCGTGTACGTGTGCTCCCCCTGCGGTGCCGGGTCGAGCTTGTATGCGGGAACATCGGTCATGGCTGGCTCCATTGCCTGGTCAGGCCTCGTGGGCGGCGTTGTCTGGGTGCGGCTGGGTGGACCCGCGCCATGAGCCTAGCCCGGAGCGCATCACGATGCCCGGCGGCGCTCGGCGCGCATCGCCTCCCCGAGCGCGGCGATGCCGAGCTCGACCTCGGCGAAGGTCGTCGACAGCGGCGACAGGCCGATGCGGATGCCGTCGGGCGCTCGGAAGTCGCCGATCACTCCCTGCTCCCAGAGCGCGGCGTTCACGGCAGAGAACGACGGATGCGTCACCGTCAGGTGACTGCCCCGGTGCGGCCCGGCGGGCGGGCTCGCGAGCACCGCGCGGTCGCCCTCCTCGCCGTGCGGGAGCACGTGCTCGCGCAGCGCCGCCTCGGCGAAATCGGTGAGCGCGATCGACTTCTCGCGGATGGCCGCGATCCCCACCTGCTCGATGACCTCGAGCATCGCCTCGAGGGCGACGGTGGCGAGCACGGGCGGGGTGCCGGAGAGGAAGCCGCGCAGGTCGCGCGCGGCCCGGTACTCGCGCTCCATGCCGAAGACATCCGCCGCCCCCATCCAGCCCTGGATGGGCTGGGCGAGGCTGCCCTGCAGCCGCTGCGCGACGTAGCCGAAGGCGGGCGAGCCGGGCCCGCCGTTCAGGTACTTGTAGGTGCACCCGACCGCCAGGTCGACGCCGGCCGCGTCGAGCTCGGTCGGGATCACGCCCGCCGAGTGGCACAGGTCCCACAGCATCAGGCCGCCGGCCTCGTGCACGGCTGCGGTGATGTCGGGCAGGTCGGCGACGAAGCCCGAGCGGTAGGCGACGTGGCTGAGCAGCACGAGCGCCGTGCGCTCGCTGACCGCCTCCTGCACCTGCTGGAGCGTGACGCCGCTCGCCGGGTCGGCCTCGATCCACCGGATCGTCATGCCGCGCTCGGCTGCGACCCCCTCGACGATGAAGCGGTCGGTCGGGAAGTTGTCGTCGTCGATGACGATCTCGGTGCGCGCGGGATCGGCCTTCAGCTGCGCGTCGACGGCCGCGCGCACGAGCTTGTAGAGCAGCACCGTGGTGGAGTCGCCGACGAAGGCCTGGCCGGCGGCGGCGCCGACGAGCGCGCCGATACGGTCGCCGAGCGCGAAGGGCCGCTCCATCCACTGCTCGTCCCAGGCGCGGATGAGGCGGCCGCCCCAGTCGCCCTCGATGAAGCCGGCGAAGCGCTCCGGCAGCGACGCGAGCGGGCGCCCGAGCGAGTTGCCGTCGAGGTAGGAGACGACGTCGCCGTCGCGCACGAAGGCGCTCGTGTGGGCGGCGAGCGGGTCGGCGGCGTCGAGCTGCGCGGCCAGCGCGGCGGTGCCGCCGTCGGCAGGTGCGGCGATGCCGGGGTCTGCGGTGGTCATGCGTCCTCCTCCAGGTCGAACCAGGTGATCGATCGCGAACGCGGCCGGTGCCGGGCCGGCCCTAGCAGCGCATCGATCAACGAGTCGTCGTCGTGCACCTCCGGCATGCCGCTGGTCACCACGGGCCCGGGCGGCAGCAGCCACTCGGCGAGCAGCGCGTCGACGAGCGCGGTGCCCTCAATGCCCGCCTGCCGTAGCGCGGCGAGCTCGTGCGGGTCGAGGTCGAAGCGCTCGATGCCGTTGCCGAGGTCGGTGCCGTAGGCGACCGCTCCCCCGGCTGCGGCGAAGCGCGCCAAGTTGTCGGTGGCGCGCGCGAAGGCGAGCTCGTCACCGTCGCGGCCGTGCATCGCGAGCGTCGAGATCCACGTCTGCCCGGCCGCGGCCGCACGGATGACGTCGTCGCTCAGCCGCTCCGTCCAGGGCGTGTGGGCGAGCACGTCGACCCCTGCCGCGAGCGCCCGCGCGGCCTGCCCGGCGCCCTGCACGTGGGCGGCGACCAGCAGCCCCGCGCCGTGCGCCTCTGCGGAGATGGCGCCCAGCAGCCCGTCGTCGGGCACGGGCCCGTCGTCGCTGTTGAGCACGACCTTGATGACGGATGCGCCGGAGTCGGCCTGGGCGCGGATCGAGCGCGCCGCGTCGGCCGCGTCCGCCAGCTCGGCGACGGCGCCCGGCGGCGCCCACGCCCGGTCGGACGGGTAGCCGCCGACAGCGGCGTGGAAGGGGCCCGCGAAGCGCACGTCGAGCCCGCGGTGCGCGGCGCCCGCCGCCTCGATGAGCCCGGGCAGCGCATCCGGCGCCCAGCCGAGGTCGAGCACCCTGCCGAGCGCCGTCGGCTCGCGCAGCGCCGCCTGTGCCAGTCCCAGGTGCACGTGCGCGTCGGTGATCGGCGGCAGCAGGGCACCCTGGATGCGCGTGCGCACCTTCGGCGGCATCTCGTCTTGGGGCACCAGGCGCATGCCGGTCTCGCCGAGCTCGACCACCGCATCCGTCACCCAGTGGCCGCCGATGCGCGCCCGATCCACCCGGGCGATGATCGGGAGGCTCACTCCTCGATCCGGGTGCGCACGACGTAGAGCTCGGGGAAGAAGGTGAGCTCGAGCGCGCGCTTGAGGAAGTCGACGCCGCTCGAGCCGCCGGTGCCGGTCTTCATGCCGATCGTGCGGGTGACGGTGCGCAGGTGACGGAAGCGCCAGAACTGGAAGTTGTCCTCGAGGTCGACGAGCTCCTCGCAGGCCTCGTAGGCGCGCCAGTCCTCGTCGACGTCGGGCCGGCCGGCGTCCTCGTAGATCTTCTGGAAGACCGGCACGAGCGCCTCGGTGTAGACGTGCGCCTTGGTGACATCGCGCTCGAGCAGCTCGGCGGGCACGTCGTGGCCGCGGCGCGCCAGCAGCCGCAGGAACTCGTCGTACAGGCTCGGCCGGTGCAGCTCGGCCTCGAGCGCCGCGTGGTCGGCTGGGTTCGACTCGAACACCTGCAGCATGCGGGCGTGCTTGTTGCCGAGCGCGAACTCGACCTGCCGGTACTGCGCGCTCTGGAAGCCCGAGGCGCTCGCGAGCGAGCCGCGGAACTGCGCGTACTCGGTGGGCGTGAGGGTGGCGAGCACCGACCACTGCTGCGTCAGCACCTCCTGGATGTGCTTGACGCGCGCGATGCGCTTGAGCGCCGCGCCCAGGTCGTCGCTCGCGAGCAGCCGGCGGGCATCGTCGAGCTCATGGATGACGAGCTTGAGCCACAGCTCGGTGGTCTGGTGCTGGATGATGAACAGCAGCTCGTCGTGGTGCTCGGGGCTGCTCTTGGGGTGCTGCGAGGCGAGCAGCGTGTCGAGGCCGAGATAGCCGCCGTAGGTCATGCGCTCGCGCAGGTCGGTGACGACGCCCTCCTCGATCTCGCGGGTGTTGTCCTCGACGCTCACGGCAGCCTCCTCTTTGCTGGGTCGCCCCACGGTAACGCGCCGGGTGGCCGCTTCGTCAGGGCCACCGACACGGATCGGCGGTCACACATCACCGACCACGGATCGATAGCGCGCTCACCGGGTGGCGATGAGCGCGGTCGCGCCGATCTCGTCGTCGCCGCGCACCTCGATGGCCGAGAAGCCGACCGCCTCGAGGATCGCCGCCGCCGTCTCGACCTGGTGCGGCGCGACCTCGGTGACGGCGATGCCGCCGGTGCGCAGGTGCGCGGCCATGGCGGTGGCGTGCTCGCCGAGCGGGTCGAGCCCGTCGAAGCCGCCGTCGAGCGCGAGCGCCGACTCGTACTCGAGGGTGTCGTGCGGCAGGTGCACGAGTTCGGCGCTCGGCACGTAGGGCAGGTTGGCGGCGATGACGTCGAACAGGGCGGATGCGCCGGTGCCGGCGGGCGCGCCGGTGCCTGGCGCGTCGGGGCCGGGTCCGTCGGCGCCGGGCGCAATGCTGCCGGGGGCGGGCAGGCCGTGCAGCGCCTCGATCTCGTCCGCCCGCACCACCACCGCGCCCGGCAGGTTGACCTGCGCGCAGCGCACGGCGGCCGGGTCGGAATCGATCGCGACCACCTCGATCCCCGGCACGCGGTGCATCGCGAGGGCCGCGATGGCGCCCGTGCCGCAGCCGAGGTCGAGCAGGCGCGGAGCTGGCTCGCCGGGTGCGCGCCGGTCGGCGAGCTCGCGCAGCCGGTCGGCGACGATGGTCGCCAGCAGCAGCGTGCGGCGACGCGGCACGAACACGCCCGCGTGCACGGCGACGCGCAGCTCGGCGAAGGCGGCGCTGCCGACGATGTGCTCGATCGGCTCGCCGAGCGTGCGCCGCTCGACGAAGAACCGCAGCGCTTCGAGGTCGTCGTCCACCTCGGCAGCAGCCTGCAGCTCGGCCAGCTCCTCCTCGGCGAACACGCTGCCGGCGCCGCGCAGCTTGGCGAGCAGCTCGGCTTCCTCGGCGTCGTAGCCGTGCGGTGCAGCGGGTTCCATCGGTGCCGACGATAGCCTGCGCGAGTGCAGATCGCCGATGACGCCACCGAGCACCTGATCGCCCTCGTGCAGGTGCCCACCGAGGCCCCCGAGCAGCTGCCGGCCTTCCGGGCAGCGCTCGAGGAGCGCTTCCTACGGCTCTTCGCCGCCCTCGAGGCCGAGTGGATCGGCGACACGATGCTCGCCCGCTGGCCCGGCCGCGGCGAGGGCGCGCCGGCGCTGCTGATGGCGCACCAGGATGTCGTGCCCGCACCCGACGGCGACCGGACCGATGGTGACGGCATCGGCGGGGCGGCCTGGACGCATCCGCCGTATTCCGGTCACCGCGACGAGACCCATATCTGGGGCCGCGGCACCCTCGACGACAAGGGCTCGCTCGTCGCCATCTGCGTCGCCATCGACGCGCTGCTGGGAGCGGGCTTCGTGCCCGCGCGCGACGTCTGGCTGGTGTTCGGGCACGACGAGGAGACCATGGGCACCGGCGCCGAGTCGGCGATCGCCGAGCTCGAGCGGCGCGGCGTGCGGCCCGCGTGGGCGCTCGACGAGGGCGGGGCGATCATCGAGCCTCCGATCACGGGCGTGACGCAGGACGTCGCCGTGGTCGGGGTGGCCGAGAAGGGCTTCGCCAACGTGCGGATGCGCGTGGCGCAGACGGGCGGGCACGCGTCGACGCCGCCGGCACTGCCGGCCACCTCGCGGCTGGCGCGCGCCATTCGGCGGCTGGACTTCGCGAAGTGGCCGCGCTCGCTGCCCGAGCCCGCGCTGCGCATGCTCGAGCTGCTCGGCGCCGAGGCCGAGGGTGTGCAGGGCGCGGTGCTGCGAAATGTGCGGCGCTCGCGGCCGCTCGTGGAGCGGATCCTGGCGCGGCAGGACGAGACGCGGGCGATGCTCGCGACCACGGCGGTCGTGACGCAGCTCTCGGGCGCGGCGGCGCCGAACGCGCTCGCCCAAGAGGCGGTCGCGGTGGTCAACGCGCGCATCGCGCTGGGCTCGTCGGTCGAGGAGACCGTCGCGTTCATGGAGCGCGCGATCGCCGACGAGGCGGTCGAGCTGACGGTGCTGCACGGGCACGGGCCCAGCGCCGAGAGCCCTTCGGAGGGGTCTGGTTGGACTGACCTCGAGGCGGCGATCGCGCGGCTGCGGCCGGATGTGCTGACGGTGCCCTACGTGATGCTCGGCGGCACCGACGGCCGGCACGCGCACCGCATCACCGACCGCGTCTACCGCTTCACGCCGTTCGAGATGACCCGCGAGGAGCGGCTGACGCTGCACGCGCGCGATGAGCGCATCCGCATCGACACCTGGCTGGCCGGCTGCCGCTGGTATGCCGACCTGCTCGAGACGTGCAGTTGATTCGAGCTATCGCTCGGTGTCAATTCCTGCGATCACAAACTCCCCGATGATCGTTTGGCCGCTGACGTCATAGACAGGAATGCTCCGGTCAGACTGCCCCTCCACGGCCTGCCACGCAAGCACTTCCTCTGGGGTGGCCTCGTCACCCGGCCCCTGGGCGCCGTCGAGATCGCTCTTGAGGACATAGCCGGTCATTCCGGCCGAGTATTCGACGAGGATGAGATCCGGCTCTGTGTCGGGAGAGATCGCGTCTGCGGCCGAGCCGTAGGTCAGCTCCTCAGCGTTCACGGCGTACTCAGGTGTTGGTGCCGTCGCAGAATCCGCACCATCGGCCGGACTCAATCCCGCTGGCGCGAGCACGAACGCTCCTTGCGCCGCCGCCGTACCGACACCCAGACCGAGTAGACACGCACAGACGCTCGCGACGATGATGCCCAGTCGAGTTGGCTTCTTCATGGTCGACACCTCTTAGGAGTTTTGGTTTCCACTTGCGAAGGTGTACCTGTTGGTCCAGGACGATCCGTTGTAAGCGCGGCTCACGCCATAGCTATACCAGGTTCCGGCCTGGTAGATGACGCACGAGACACCGACCTGGTGAGAACCTGACGGAAGTGCGGACGGGTTGTATTGGTTCGAGCCTTCGCATCGCAGTGCGCCTGTGGAGGCGTTGAAGAGCCTGCCTCGGGAGCCGACCCAGCCTGCCGGTGCTGTGTGACCGTTTGGCCAGGTGTCGGTGAACGCGTTGGCCTGATGGGTCGACGGGTATGTCGCAACGGTCGCATTGTTGCGGTAAGAACCGGACCAGGAGAAGGCTCCCGTCCCGCCCGTCGAGACGCCAGCATGTGCGGCGGCAGGAGCGAACGAGACCACGAATCCCACGACGAAGGCAGCGATCACGATCGCTGCAAGCGTCAACGATTGAGGACGGAACCGAACGTTCAACGTCTGCGTTGTCATGGATTGCCCAATCGCCAACTGCCCGAGACTTCGCGTTGATGGTGCACCTCGGGAGTCTTCGTGTCAAGCGTCCGACACCGCAACGTCCCTGAGCGCTTGGTGGCGGTTGGCACCTCAGTGAGATGCCCTGGATCAGGCGTGCAGGTGCGGCTCGTGCTCGGCGTGGCCGGGGGGCTCGAGCTGGAAGGTGGCGTGCTCGAGCGGGAGCGGGAAGTGCTCGGCGGCGCACTCCTGCAGCGCATCGAGAATGCGCGGCGCGTGACCATCGCCGAAGCAGCTCTCCGCCACCACGACGTGCGCCGTCAGCTGGTGCAGGCCCGTACCGAGCGTCGAGACATGCAGGTCGTGCACCGACACGACGTGCTCCACCTCCATCAGGTGCACGCGCACATCCTCGAGGTCGATCTCCTGCGGCGCCGACTCCAGCAGGATGCGGCCGGTGTCGCGCAACAGCACGATCGAGCGCGGCACGATCAGCGCCGCCACCAGCGCGCTCGCGATCAGGTCGGCCTGCTGGAAGCCCCAGACCCAGATGGCGACCGCCGCCGCAATCACTGCGACCGAGCCGATCGCGTCGTTCAGCACCTCGAGGAACGCCGCCCGCAGGTTGAGGCTCGAGCCGCGGCCGCCGGCGAGCACCGCGAGCGAGACGAGGTTGCCCACCAGCCCGACGACGCCGAAGACCAGCAGCAGCGGCCCCGGCACCTCGGTCGGCTCGCCCAGCCGGCGCACGCCCTCGATCACCACCACCAGCGCGACGATCAGCAGCGCCGCGGCCTGCGCGGCGGCCGCGAGCACCTCGACCCGCACGAGCCCCCACGTGCGGCGCCCGCTCGGCGGCCGGCGCAGCAGCCGCTGCGCGCCGAGCGCGACGCCGAGCCCGGCGACATCCGTCAGCATGTGGACGGTGTCGACCAGCAGCGCGAGCGAGCCGGTGACGATCGAGCCGACGATCTGCGCGAGCAGCAGCACCGCGGTGATGCCGAACGCGACGGCGATGCGCGTCGTGCTCGAAGCGTCGCCGCCGGCGCTGTGGCCGTGCGCGTGCCCGCCCGACATCAGTGCCCGCCGCTCAGCGAGCGCATGCGCTCGCCGCTCGACCCAGCACGCCGACCCCGCACCGCTACAGGCGCGACTTCGTGTGCCAAATGGTCTTCGTCTCCGTCAGGGCGAGGATGCGCTGGGGCGTCTCGGGCGCGATGCCCGGCTCGGGGCGCAGCACGCGCTTGAGCGTGTCGGCGGCGGACTGCTCGAGCGTGATCCAGTCGAGCTCGCCCGCGCCGGTGAGGTCGAGCGCGTTGACGTCGGCGTGGCTCGCGAGCCAGGGCGCGAGCTCTGCCGCGTCGCCCGTGAGCACGTTGACCACGCCGCCCGGCAGGTCGCTGGTCGCGAGCACCTCGGCGAGCGAGATAGCCGAGAGCTGCGCGGATCCGGGCACGACGACGACGCTGTTGCCCGTCACGAGCGCGGGCGCGACCACCGAGGTCAGGCCCAGCAGCCCATCGGTCTGCGGCGCGATGATCGCCACCACGCCGGTGGGCTCGGGCACCGAGATGTTGAAGTACGGACCGGCGACCGCGTTGGCGTTGCCGGCGATCGCCGCGATCTTGTCGGTCCAGCCCGCGTGCCACACCCACAGGTCGATGGCGGCCTCGACCTGCTTCGCCGCCCGCGCGGCGGTGAGGCCCTCGGTCCTGACGAGCTCGTCGACGAACTGCGCCTTGCGGCCCTCGAGCACCTCGGCGACGCGGTAGAGCACCTGGCCGCGGTTGTACGCGGTCGCGCCCGCCCAGCCGGGGTGCGCCTTGCGGGCCGCGCGCACGGCCTCGCGGGCATCCTTGCGCGACGCCTTGGCGACGTTCGCGACGAAGCGGCCCTTCGCATCCGTCACCTCGGTGACGCGACCGGACTCGCTGCGCGGGAAGGCGCCGCCGATGAAGAGCTTGTAGGTCTTCGGCACATCGAGCCGGGCCGATGCGGCGCGGTCGGATGCGGTGCGTGCGGCCGTGCGGGACGCGGTGCGCTCCGCGGTGGTCGCCTTGGCCGTCGTGGTCTTGCTCGTGGCCATCACTTGCCGCCCTTCAGGTATGCCTGCATGCCCTGGCGGCCGCCCTCGCGGCCGTAGCCCGACTCCTTGTAGCCGCCGAAGGGGCTCGCGGGGTCGAACTTGTTGAACGTGTTCGTCCACACCACGCCGGCGCGCAGCTTGTCGGCGACGGCCAGCACGCGGCTGCCCTTGTCGCTCCAGATGCCGGCCGAGAGGCCGTAGGGCGTGTTGTTGGCCTTCGCGATCGCCTCGTCGGGCGTGCGGAAGGTGAGCACCGACAGCACCGGGCCGAAGATCTCCTCGCGCGCGATCGTGGAGGAGGCCTCGACGCCGGTGACGACCGTGGGCGCGAACCAGTAGCCCTCCTTGGGCAGCTCGCACGGCGCGCTCCAGGCCTCGCCGCCCTCGGCGATGCCGGCGTCGACGAGCCGGGTGATGCGTTCGAGCTGCGCGGTGGAGTTGATCGCGCCCACGTCGGTGTTCTTGTCGAGCGGGTCGCCCAGGCGCAGGGTGGCCATGCGCTCTTTGAGGCGATCCATCACCGCGTCGTGGATGTTCTCCTGCACCAGCAGGCGGCTGCCGGCGCAGCAGACCTGGCCCTGGTTGAAGAAGATGCCGTTGACGATGCCCTCGATGGCCTGATCGAGCGGGGCGTCATCGAAGACGATGTTGGCGCCCTTGCCGCCCAGCTCGAGCGTCAGCTTCTTGCTCGTGCCGGCGAGCGCCTTGGCGATCTCGCGGCCGACGGCGGTGGAGCCGGTGAAGGCGACCTTGTCGACATCGGGGTGGCGCACCAGCGCCGAGCCGGTCTCGCCTGCGCCGGTGATGAGGTTGACGACGCCCGCGGGCAGGCCGGCCTGCTGGCAGATGTCGGCGAACAGCATCGCCGTCAGCGGCGTGGTCTCGGCGGGCTTGAGCACCACCGTGTTGCCGGCGGCGAGCGCCGGGGCGATCTTCCACGACAGCATCAGCAGCGGGAAGTTCCAGGGGATGATCTGCGCGGCCACGCCGTGCGCCTGCGGGCCCGCGCCGAGCCCGACCCAGTCGAGCTTGTCGGCCCAGCCGGCACAGTGGAAGAACCATTGGGCGACCAGCGGCACGTCGGCGTCGCGGGTCTCCTTGATGGGCTTGCCGTTGTCGAGCGACTCGGCCACCGCGAGCTCGCGCGCCCGCTCCTGCAGGATGCGCGCGATGCGGAAGAGGTACTTGCCGCGGTCGCGGCCCGACATGGGGCCCCAGACGGTGCGGTAGGCCTTGCGCGCGGCGGCGACCGCGGCATCCACGTCGCCCTCGTCGGCGGCGGCGAACATGGCGATCTGCCGCTCGGTCGAGGGCGAGACGGAGGCGAAGCTCGTGCCGCCGCCCGGGCGCCACTCGCCGTCGATGAACAGGCCGTACTCGTCGCGCAGACCCAGGATGGAGGTCGACTCGGGAGCCGGTGCGTAGTCGAGGAATGTCATCGCGAGCCTCAGTCGATCGTCACGTAGTCGGGGCCGGAGTAGCGGCCGGTGGTGAGCTTCTGGCGCTGCAGCAGCACGTCGTTCAGCAGGCTCGAGGCGCCGAAGCGGAAGAGGTGCGGGTCGAGCCACGCCTCGCCGCAGGTCTCGGCGACCGCGACCAGGTACTTGATGGCGTCCTTCGAGGTGGAGATGCCGCCGGCGGGCTTCACGCCGATGCGCTCCCCCGTCAGCCGCTCCCAGTCGCGCACGACCTGCAGCATGAGGGTGGTCACCGGCAGCGTCGCCGCGGGCTGCACCTTGCCGGTCGAGGTCTTGATGAAGTCGCCACCGGCCAGGATCGACAGCCAGGAGGCGCGCCGCACGTTGTCGTAGGTGACGAGCTCGCCGGTCTCGAGGATGACCTTCAGATGCGCGTAGGTGCCGTCGTCCCGGCGGCAGGCATCCTTGGTCTGCACGATCTCGTCGAAGACCTTGCCGTAGTTGCCCTCCAGGAAGGCGCCGCGGTCGATGACCATGTCGATCTCGTCGGCGCCGGCGGCGACCGCGTCGCGGGTGTCCTGCAGCTTGACGCCGATGCTGGCGCGGCCGGAGGGGAAGGCGGTCGCGACGGCGGCGACGTTGATCCCGTCGTCCTTGCCGGCGCTCCACGCGGAGCCGAGCGCCTCAACGGCGTTCCCGACCATGTCGCCGTAGACGCAGACGGCCGCGGGACGGGGTGTGGAGGGGTCGGATGCGTCGGGCACGAGTGCCTTCGCCACCAGCGAGCGCACCTTGCCACGGGTGTCCGAGCCCTGCAGGGTCGTCAGGTCGATCATGCGGATGACGGTGTCGAGCGCCGCCGCCTTCGAGGTGGTCTTGATGGAGCGCGTGCCGAACGATGCGGCGCGGGCCTCGAGGCCCACGGCGTCGACGGTCGGGAGCCCCTCGAGGTGCTGCCGGAGCGCGACCTCTGAGAGGTCACCGCCGAGCAGCTGGACGGCGCGCTCTGCGGGGGCGAGCGCTTGACTGGCCGATGCTGGACGAGGACTGGTCACGCTGTTCCTTCTGCTGAAGCTGCGGTGCGGATCATCGCTAGGTGGTTCGCGGCTTGCGTGCAGGGAAGTCTACCCAGCGAGCAGCGGCACCACGCTCTCGCGCGTCTGCTCGACGTCGCGGTGCATCTGCGCGATCAGCTCATCGAGTCCCTCGAAGCGGTGCATGGGGCGCACGAAGTCGACCAGCTCGAGCTCGATCGGGCGGTGGTAGAGGTCGAGATCGACGTCCAGCAGGTAGGCCTCGACCGTCTTCGCCTGCACGCCGTCGAAGGTGGGGTTGTCGCCGATCGAGACGGCGGCGGCGAAGGTGCCGGCGTCGACGTGGGCGATCGCCGCATAGACGCCGTCGGCGGGGATGAAGCCATCGACGGGCGTTCCCAGGTTGGCGGTCGGGAAGCCGAGCGCCCTGCCGCGCTGGAACCCGCGCACGACATCGCCGCGCAGCCGGTGGCGGCGGCCGAGCATCTCGTTCGCCTCACCGATGCGGCCGAGCTCGAGCGCCTCGCGGATCCAGGTCGAGGAGACGCGGCGACCGTCGGTGAAGCAGATGTCGTCGATCGACTCGACGCGCACGCCGCGCGGCTCGCCGAGCTCGCGCAGCAGCGCGGGCGTGCCCGCACCCTTGAAGCCGAACCGGAAGTCGTCGCCGACCAGCAGCATCCGCGCCCCGAGGCCGTCGAAGAGCACGCGCTCGGCGAACTCCTGCGGCGGCTGGGCCGCGGCGGCCTTCGTGAAGGGGATGACGATCACGCGGTCGGCGCCCGCGTCGCGCAGCAGCGCGACCTTGTCGTCGAGCGAGGTGAGCGGCACCGGTGCGATGTCGGGGCGCACCACCTCGAGCGGGTTGCGGTCGAAGGTGACGACCGTGGTCGACAGCCGCGGCGCACCCGCTGCCGCGGGCTCGGCGAGCGCGCGGAGCTGCTCGAGGATGCGCTGGTGGCCGACGTGCACGCCATCGAACTTGCCGATCGTGACGGCGCTGGGCATCGAGACGAGCTCGTCGATCCAGGCCATCGGGTCGGGCTCGGATGCGGCCCGGTCGGACGCCCCCGGGGCGACGGCGCTCACGCTGCCACCCGCTCCCGGCTGACGCGCAGCCACCAGAGGCCCAGGAACGGCAGCACGGCGGGGATGAACAGGTAGCCGATGCCGAACCAGCTCCACACGGAGGGGTGGCCGAACAGCTCGGGCGCGACGAGCGAGAGCGTGCCGACCACGACCACGCCGGCGAGCTCGAAGCAGACGGCGGCGAGCGCGACCTTCCTGGCGGTCTCGCTGCGCTGCATCGCGAGCGCGACGGTGGCGACGATGTAGACGACCGCGGCGACGGCGCTCAGCGTGTAGGCGAGCGGCGCCTCGTCGAAGCGCTGCACGATCTGCACGAAGGAGCGGCCGGTCGCGCCGATCGCCAGCACCGCGTAGACCGCGATGAGGACCCGCCCGATGCCTGCATGCCTGCGCTCGCTCACTCGATCGATTCTACGGCCCGGCGTCACGCCACCTGCACGAACCAGATCTGGTGCATCCGGTAGGCCATCACGGCGACCGCCAGGATGGCGATGCCGACGATGAGGCTCTGCCACTCGCTCTTCTTGTCGATGAGCGCCCACATCACCGCTGCCGGCGGGATGAGCAGCGCCGAGATCAGGTAGACCCAGTACTCGAACAGGTCGCCCGTCGGCCCCGCGCCCATGAGCGGCGCGACGATCGAGGCGACCGCCTGCACCACGAGCGTCAGCAGCGTGAGCGCCGCCGCGCCCAGGATCCAGTCGTTGAACGGCTTGCGCAGCAGCCCGACGATCACCACGGCGACGCCGATCGCGGCCAGGCCGATCGCCTGCGCGAGCATGAGCCAGTCGATCACTCGTCCTCCAGATCAGACAGTCGGGAAGTTCGTCACCGGCAGCAGCCGGTTGCCCGAGACGCGGGCGATGCCGATGAGCCGCTCGCCGTGCACGGCAGCCACGATGCCCGCCTCGCCGTCGAGCGCGGGGGTCTTGCGGCCGTGCATGAGGTTCGCGGCCCGCTCGTCGTCGAGCTGCGCGACGGGCAGGATGCGCGCGGCGGCCGCGGCTGGCGGCACGAGCAGCTCGGCCGCGCCCTCTTCCGGCAAGTCGTCGGCGATCGGGGCGCCGCGGACCTCGAACGGCCCGACGTGCGTGCGGCGCAGCGCCGTGAGGTGGCCGCCGACGCCGAGCGCCTGGCCCAGATCGCGCGCCAGCGCACGGATGTACGTGCCGCTCGAGCAGTCGACGATCACGTCGACCTCTGCGGGTGTGGAGGCGGATGCGGCGGGCCGGAACGCGAGCACGTCGAAGCGGGAGACGGTGACGGGCCGGGCCTGCAGCTCCACCTGCTCCCCCGCCCGCACCCGGCTGTACGCACGCTCGCCGTCGACCTTGATGGCGCTGACCGACGAGGGCACCTGCTCGATCTCGCCCGTGAGGGCGGCGATCGGGGCCGTGAGGTCGTCGCCCGACAGGTGCGACGCATCCGCTCGTCCGGTCACCTCGCCCTCGGCGTCGTCCGTGGTGGTGGCGGCGCCCAGCGCGATGGTCGCCGTGTAGGTCTTGTCGAGGCCGACCATGTGGGTCAGCAGGCGCGTGGAGGGGCCGACCCCGAGGATGAGCAGGCCCGTCGCCATCGGGTCGAGCGTGCCGGCGTGGCCGACCTTGCGGGTGCCGAGCGCACGGCGGGCGCGGCTGACGGCGGTGTGGCTCGTGATGCCCTGCGGCTTGTCGACGAGCAGGATGCCGTCGGGGGCTGTGGGGGCTGCTGGCACCCCGGAAGCCTACCGGCGACGGCGAGCGCGCAGCTCTGCCGACCCGTTGCGGCCAGCGCGACCGGGTGCACCGGGTCGGCGTGGCCGGGACGGGTCGGCGAAGGCGCGTTAGCCTGGCCAGCATGGCGGCGACGAGTGGGACGAGCCCTGCCCGGCAGCGCATCGCGGTGATCGGCGCGGGTGCGATCGGCGGCACCATCGCGGCGAGGCTGGATGCGGTGGGGCACGAGGTGACCGTCACCGCGCGGGGCGAGAATCTGGCCGCTATCGAGGCGCACGGGCTGCGCATCAAGGGCGGCTTCGGCGCGCACACGGCGCACGTGGCGGCGCTCGAGACGCTGGCGGAGCGGCCGGACGCGGCGATCCTGGCGGTCAAGGCGACCGGCGCCGTCGAGGCGCTGTCGGCGAACCGGGCTTCGCTTGCGGGCGTGCCGCTGCTGGTGGTGCAGAACGGGCTGGGCGGCGAGCGGGCGGCCGCGCGGCTGCTCGGGCACGAGCGCGTCGCCGGCGGCATCTCGCTGATGGCGGCGAACTCGCTCGAGCCCGGCATCGTCACGGTCACCGCGACCGGCGACACCATCGTCGGCGGCACCGAGGGCGCGCGCTTCGCCGCACTGCTGGGCGAGGCGCTGCCGACCAGCGAGACGCCCTCGATCGAGGGCGCGCAGTGGACGAAGCTGCTGATCAACATGGTCAACGCCATCCCCGCCATCGTCGGCCACTCGGTGCAGGACGTGATCCGCGACCCGGGGCTGCGGCGCGTCATGCTCGCCTCGATGCGGGAGACCGCCCGCACGGGGCTCGCCGCGGGGGTGGCCTTCCAGCCGCTGCAGGGCCTCACGCCCCTGCTCGTGCGCGTGGTCGCCTACGCGCCGCGGCGCCTCGCGCAGCAGGTGCCGCTGCGCATCAAGGAGCGGCTGGGCGACGTGCCCAACCTCGGCTCGACGCAGCAGTCGATCCGGCGCGGCCAGCTGACCGAGGTGGATGCGATCAACGGCGCCGTGGTGGATGCGGCGGTGCGGATCGGGTTGGAGGCGCCCGTGAACGCGGCGCTCGTCGAGCTCGTGCACGAAGTGGAGCGCACGGGCGACTTCCTGCCGCCGTCGGTCGTGCGGGGGCTCGCCTAGCAGCTGTCGGCGAAGGACTGGAAGGGCTTGCGCCAGTCGGTGTTGTCGACGATGAACGCAGCTTTGCGACGCGGCGTGGAGTTCGACTCGTAGAAGTCGTGCGCCTCGCGGTAGCGGCGGTGCGACTCGTGCTGGACGTCGGGGTGCGCGCCATCCCGTGCGCGCATCCGCTCGCCTCTGACCCGGTCGGTCGCCTCCAGGTAGACGACCGCATGCCACTTGCCCGCCAGCGCCGGGCGCTGCAGGAAGACGCCGTCGACGATCAGCACCGCGTCCGGCCCGGCGCTCTCCCACGCCATCTCGACCGGCGCATCGCGGTGCAGGTCGAACGCGCGCGTCTGGAAGCCCGTCGAGCCGCCCATGCGGAACGGGTGCAGCAGCACGCGGTCGAGCAGCTCGGTGTCGAAGGCATCCTCGTAGTAGCCCTTGGGCGAGTCGCGCCCCTGGCGGTAGCGGAAGGCCTGCGGACGGTGGAAGTCGTCGACGCTCGCGCGGAACGCCTCGACGCCGGCGCGCGCGAAGGCGACCTGCAGGGCGTCGGCGAAGTGGGTCTTGCCGGTGCCGTCGCGGCCCTCGACCGCCACCAGCCGGCGGCCGCTCGGGTTGCGCCGCAGCATGAGCTCGGCCAGCTGCGTGTAGAGCTGCTTCTGCTCGGGCGTCCACGACGCGGCCCGCATGAGGAGTGCGCTGTCTGCCATGCGGCCAGCCTAAGCGCTCGGGCGGGCGCGCCTGCGGTGTTCGCGATCAGCCGACAGGTGTCGGCGCGGCCACCGGGCGCCTGCCGTAGGCGAGCCGGCGCAGCAGCGCCTCGGCGGGGCCTCGCTTGCCCCGCAGGTCGAGCAGCAGTGCGACCACCGCGGTGACGAGCCAGACGCCGACCGCGAGGCCGGCAGCGGTCAGCGGCGTCATCGTCGCCCCGAGGCCGAAGCCCCAAGCCGCCAGCACCGGCGCGAACAGCACCGACTGCAGCAGGTAGCTCGTGAGCGAGCGCTTGCCGACGGCGCTGACGGCGCGGGTGACGATGCCATGCGGTCGTCGCTCGCCGCGGCGGCCGATCGCGGCGCCGATGAGGCCGAACAGCGCGGCGTAGCCGATGCCGCCGGCGACGCCCGCGAGCCCCGTGATGCCCATGGTGGCGAAGGAGACTGCCGGGTCGAGCAGCACGCCCGCGAACTGCAGCGCCGCGACCGCGCCGCCGGCCCAGCCGATCAGGATGCCGCCGACGGCGATGCGCGTCAGCAGCGCCCGGTGCTCCTGCGGTCGGTCGAGCAGGCCCCGGCGCGCTGCCAGCAGGCCGAGCACCACGGCGAGCGGCACGGTCAGCATGATGACCTGCCCGGGGGTCGCGAGGAGCCAGGTGCCGAAGCTCGCGGCCATGAACAGCAGGTAGTTCGATTCGGCGGCCACCGCCGGAATGTCGGAGGTGGCGAACAGCGAGGCATCCCCGAAGGCTCCGGAGCCCAGCAGCAGGCCGCTGACGAGCGTCAGCACGCCTGCCACGGCCAGCAGGCCGGTGACGATCCACGCGACGACGACGAGCGTGCGGTCGGAGCGCCGCAGCAGGGCGCCGACGACGATGAGCCCGACGAGCCCGTAGGCGCCGACGATGTCGCCGAACCAGAGCAGCAACGCGTGCACCGCACCGAACGCGACCATCCAGCCGTGCCTGATCTGCAGCACGCGGCGGGCATCCCGCCAGGGCGTGCCCGCTGCGGCCTGCCTGCTGTACATCTGCCAGATGCCGTAGCCGAACAGGAACGCGAACAGCGGGTAGGCGCGGCCATCGATGACGACCAGCGAGACGAGCTGGTAGATGAGGTCGGCGCCTTCGTACCCGATCCCGTGCGCGTTCGTCGCACCGTGCTCGGCGGCGGTGAGCCACCACGGAACGTTCGCGAGGGCGATCAGCAGCAGCATGATGCCGCGCGCGAGATCGGGCGCGAGGCTGCGGCCCCTCGCCGCGGTCGCCGCGGCGGCCAGGTCGACCTCTGGCAGCGGTTGCCGCGGCGCCGATTGCCACGGCGCGGCCTGCCCCGGCTGCCACGGTGCCTGCGCCGGCTGCTGCGATGACCCCGCGGGCATGGGCTGCGCCGCTCGGCCCTGCTCGAACTGCCCCGGGAAGGACGGCTGCGGAATCGGCGGCTGGGGCTGGCTCACCCGATCGACGCTAGCGGCGACCCGTCTACGCTGGCTGGATGCCCGGTGCCCTCCCGCTCGACGAGCTCGCCGGCTGGTACCGGGCGCACGCCCGCGATCTGCCGTGGCGCCGGCCCGAGTTCGACGCCTGGGGCACGCTCGTGAGCGAGATCATGCTGCAGCAGACGCAGGCCGCTCGGGTCGCGATCGAGATCGACCGCTGGCTGGCGCGCTGGCCCACGCCCGCCGACCTCGCCGACGCGCCCACCCACGAGGTGCTGCGGCAGTGGGGCACGCTCGGCTACCCGCGGCGCGCGCTGCGGCTGCAGGACACAGCGCGCGCGATCGTCGAGCGGCACGGTGGCGAGGTGCCGAGGGACGTGGATGCGCTGCTCGCGCTGCCGGGCGTCGGCGACTACACGGCGCGGGCCGTCGCCGTCTTCCACTACGGCGACCGCCACCCGGTCGTCGACACGAACGTGCGACGGGTCGTCGCCCGCGCGATGCACGGGCAGGGCGAGGCAGGTCCCGCGCGGCGACGCGACCTGGCCGACGTCGAGGCCCTGCTGCCTGTGGACGACCAGGACGCATCCGTCATCTCCATCGCGCTCATGGAGCTCGGCGCGCTCGTCTGCACCGCCCGCGCACCGACGTGCGAGGCATGCCCGATCGCCGACGCCTGCGCCTGGCGCGCGGCCGGCTACCCGCCCTACCAAGGCAAGCGAGCACCGCGGCAGGCGAGCTTCGCCGGCAGCGACCGGCAGGTGCGCGGCACGGTGCTGCGGGCGCTGCGCGGCATCGACGTGCCGCTGACCGAGGCGGAGGCGGCGCAGCTGTGGCCCGATGGCGAGCAGCTCGAGCGTGCGCTCGCCTCCCTGGCAATCGACGGGCTGATCGTGCGGGCGGACGGCAGCGTGCGCCTCCCCGACTGAGATCTCAACGTGTGAGGTGCTGGCTCGGCGCAGGGGGTGCGCCGAAGGCGCACCCAGCACGTTGAGAATCCGCGGGGCATAGGTTGGTGCGCATGCCGGCACGACACCAGCGACTGACCGAGACCACCGACGAGCTCGAGGCGGCGCTCGCCGCCATCAGGGCCGAGCTCGAGCTGACGAGCGAGTTCCCGTCGGAGGCACAGGCGGAGGCCGGGGCCTTCGCGGCCGACCCGCAGCTGCCGGAGGCCGACCAGACCGGCATCGAGTTCGTCACCATCGACCCGCCCGGCGCCACCGACCTCGACCAGGCGCTCCACATCGAGCGCGACGGCGAAGGCTTCGTGGTGCGCTACGCGATCGCCGACGTGCCCGCCTTCGTCGCCCCCGGCGGCGCGATCGACGCCGAGGCGCGGCGGCGCGGCCAGACGATGTACGCGCCCGACGGCCGCGTGCCGCTGCACCCGCCGGTCGTCAGCGAGGGCGCAGCGAGCCTGCTCGCCGGCCAGGAGCGCGGCGCCTACGTGTGGACGATGCACCTGGATGCGTCGGGCGACGTCACCGAGACGACCCTGGAGCGCGCACGGGTGCGCTCGCGCGAGCAGCTCACCTACGCGCAGGCGCAGGAGCGGGTCGAGGCGGGCGACGCGATGCTGGGCCTGCTCGAGACGGTGGGCGAGCTGCGCATCGCGCTCGAGGAGGCGCGCGAGGGAGCGAGCCTCGACATGCCGGAGGAGGAGATCGCGCGCGAGGGCGACAGCTTCTTCATCGAGCGGCGTGTGCTGCTGCCGGTGGAGCGCTGGAACGCGCAGATCTCGCTCATGACCGGCATGGAGGCGGCGAACCTGCAGCTGCGGGCGAAGCGCGGCATCCTGCGCACCATGCCGCGGCCGCCGAAGGGCGACGTCAACCGCTTCCGCAAGGAGGTGCGCGCGATCGGCGAGGAGTGGGCGGAGGACGAGCACTACGGCGCGTTCCTGCGGCGGCTCGATCGTGCGAAGCCGACCACGCTCGCGATCCTGCAGGCGGCCAGGCGGCTCTTCCGCGGCGCCGGCTATGACGTGCTGCACGACGGCTCTGAGGCGTCGCGGCTCGAGCAGGCGGCGATCGGGGCGCCCTACGCGCACACCACCGCGCCGCTGCGCCGACTCGTCGACCGCTACGTGCTCGCGCACTGCGAGGCGATCGCGAACGGGCGCGAGATCCCGCAGTGGGCGGCCGAGGGGCTGACGGGGCTGCCGGAGATCATGCAGCGCTCGAGCCAGCTCGCCGGCACGCTCGAGCGCGAGTCGATCGACGCGGTCGAGATCGCGGTGCTGCGCGACCGCATCGGCCACGAGTTCGACGCCGTGGTGGTCGAGGCCCGCAAGGAGGGCGCCACGATCCAGCTCATCGACCCGCCCACGGAGGCGAAGTGTGAGACGGATGCGGAGCCCGGCTCGCGCATCCGGGTGCGGCTCACCGAGGCCGACCTGGGAACGCGGCGGCTGCGCTTCGCCCAGGCCTGAGAGTCAGCGGCAGAGCTCGACGTCGTCGGCCGGCAGTGCGAGCGCCGCTCGCACGTGCTGGTCGAGCGATGCGCGCTGTGCGAGATCCGGTCGGGGCACGGCACGAGCGGCTGCGGTCGATGACGCACCAGCGACCGCCAGCACCCAGCTGAGCTCACGGGACAGTGCTTCGTCGACCTGCCAGACCGCTTCCGCGCCGGCGGGCCACTCGTGCTGCTCGGAGACCGTGATGCCTCGATTCGAGAGCACCTCCGCGCGCGCTCGCGCGGCCTCGAATACGGCGTCATGGTCGTCCGAGGTGAGCGCCGCCCCCACATCGCCGTCGGTCTGCAGCACCCGGCAGATCGCGTCGCGGTACGCCGCGGCCGCCTGCGTCGGGGTGAGCTCGATGAGGCTGTCGTCCTGCATGGCGCAGCCGCCGAGCACGACCGACAGTGCGATCGCCCCAGCGGCTGCGCGGCGCATCAGGCCTCGTCGCGCTCTTCGTCCTCGTGCGGCTTGCGGTACGGGTCGGCGTCGCCGGCGTACTTCGCTGACGCAGCCGCGTCGTGGGCGGCCTTGTCGCGCATCCGCGCCTCGTCGAGCAGGTGCTCGATCGACGCGGCGTTCTCGGGCAGCGCGTCGAGGAAGAACTCGATCGCCGGCGTCAGCCGCAGCGAGAGCCCCTTGCCGATCTCGCGCCGCACCACGCCCTTGGCGCTCGCCAGGGCGATCGCCGTGTCGGCCCGCTCCTCGTCGCTGCCGTAGACGGTGTAGAAGATCGACGCGTGCTGCAGATCGCCGGTGACCCGGACATCCGTGATCGTCACGAAGCCGAGCCGCGGGTCCTTCACCTCGCGCTCGAGGGCGCGCACGGTGATCTCGCGGATGCGGTCGGCGATCTTCCTCGCCCTGGGGTTCTCCTTCATGACTTCCTCCAGTCTCGAGACGGATGTGGGGCGACCGAGGCCGCCCCACATTCACCTGCTCATTCTGGCAATCACGCGATCAGACGCGCGGCTTCTCCACCATCTCGGTGGTCTCGATCTCGTCGCCGATCTGCAGATCGTTGAACTTGCCGAGGCCGATACCGCACTCGTAGTCCGTCTTCACCTCGGTGACGTCGTCCTTGAAGCGGCGCAGCGACTCGATGGCCAGGCCATCGGCCAGCACGACGCCGTCGCGGATGACACGGGCCTTCGCGTTGCGGGTGATCGTGCCGGAGCGGACGATCGAGCCGGCGATGTTGCCGAACTTCGACGAGCGGAAGACCTCGCGGATCTCCGCCACACCCGACTTGACCTCCTCGTACTCGGGCTTGAGCATGCCCTTGAGCGAGTTCTCGATGTCTTCGATCGCCGCGTAGATGACGTTGTAGAACCGCACGTCGACGCCCTCACGGGCGGCGCGCTCACGGGCCTTCGGGTCGGGGCGGACGTTGAAGCCGATGATCACGGCGTTGTCGACCGTCGCGAGGTTCACGTCGGACTCGGTGACGCCACCGACACCGCGGTGGATGATCCGCAGGTCGACGCTGTCATCGATCTCGATCTTCAGCAGCGACTCCTCGAGCGCCTCGACGGCACCCGAGACGTCACCCTTGATGATGAGGTTGAGCGTCTCGACCTTGCCCTGCTCGAGCTGGGTCGAGAAGTCCTCGAGCGTCAGACGCTTGCGGGCCTTCGCCAGCTGCGCGTTGCGCTCGACGGCCTCACGCTTCTCAGCGATCTGGCGCGCCGTGCGGTCCTCCTCCGTGGAGATGAACGTGTCACCTGCACGGGGGACGCGCGAGAGGCCCTGCACCTGCACGGGCATCGAGGGGTACGCCTCCTGCACCAGCTCACCGCGGTCGTCGACCATCGCACGGACGCGGCCGTAGGCCGTTCCCGCCACGATGGCGTCGCCGACGCGCAGCGTTCCGGACTGGATGAGCACGGTCGCGACCGAGCCGCGGCCCTTGTCGAGGCGTGCCTCGATGGCGACGCCGCGCGCCTCCTTGTTCGGGTTCGCACGCAGGTCGAGACCGGCGTCCGCCGTCAGCAGCACCGCCTCGAGCAGCTCGTCGATGCCGGTGCGGGCCAGCGCCGAGACGTCGACGAACATCGTGTCGCCGCCGTACTCCTCTGCAACCAGGCCGTACTCGGTGAGCTGCTGGCGCACCTTGGCCGGGTTGGCCTCGGGCTTGTCGACCTTGTTGACCGCGACCACGATCGGCACGCCTGCGGCCTGCGCGTGGTTCAGCGCCTCGACCGTCTGCGGCATGATGCCGTCGTCGGCCGCGACCACCAGGATCGCGATGTCGGTGACCTGCGCACCGCGGGCACGCATGGCGGTGAACGCCTCGTGACCCGGGGTGTCGATGAAGGTGACCGAGCGGTCCTCGCCCTCGTGCTCCTGCCAGACCTGGTAGGCGCCGATGTGCTGCGTGATGCCGCCGGCCTCGCCCTCGATGACGTTCTCGTTGCGGATCGCGTCGAGCAGGCGGGTCTTTCCGTGGTCGACGTGACCCATGACGGTGACCACCGGCGAGCGGTACTCCAGGTCTTCGTCCGACTCGTCCTCGAGCTCCTGCTCGAGATCGATGTCGAAGCCCTCCAGGAGCTCCTTGTCCTCGTCCTCGGGGCTGACGATCTGGATGCGGTAGCCCAGCTCCTCGCCGAGGATCTGGAAGGTCGACTCGTCGAGCGACTCCGTCGCCGTCGCCATCTCACCGAGGTGGAACAGCACCGTCACGAGGTCGGCGGGGCTTGCATCGATCTTCTCGGCGAAGTCGGCGATCGAGGCGCCGCGGCGCATGCGGACGACGGTCGTGCCGTCGCCGCGGCGGATCTTGACGCCGCCGACCGACGGAGCCTCCCGCATCTCGAACTCGAGCCGCTTCGTGCGCTTCGACTTGCGCGACTTGCCCTTGGCGCCGCCCTTGCCGAACGCACCAGCCGTGCCACCGCGACCACGACCGCCGCCGCGACCCGCGAAGGCGGGACCGCCGCGACCGGGAGCGCCACGGCTGGGCGCGCCCTGGCCGGGACGCTGGAAGCCACCGGGGCCGCCGGCGCCGCCGCCGGGACGCCCGGCACCCGCGCCGCGGGGAGAGCCGGGGCGGGGCGAGCCTGGACGCGGTGCGCCGGGGCGGGGCGCACCGGGGCGCGGCGCCGCCGGGCGCGCAGCGCCCTGCTTGCTGGTGAACGGGTTGTTGCCGCCGCGCGGACGGCCCATGCCCTGGCTGGAGGCGAACGGATTGTTGCCGGGCCGCGGCGCGCCGGGGCGCGCCATCGGGCGCGGGATGGCGTTGGGCGTCGGGCCGGATGCGGCGTCGCCGGCGGGCGCATCGCCCTCGGGCTTCGGCGCGGCGGCCTGAGCGGGCTGCTCAGCGGCGGGGGCGGCTGCAGCCGGGGCAGCCGCAGCTGCCGGGGCCGGGGCGGCCTTCGGCGCAGGCGCCGGGGCATCTGCCTTGGGTGCCGGAGCGGGCTTGCTCGCGGCGGGGGTCTTCGCGGAGGCCTTCGCCGCTGCCGGTGCGGCAGCAGCGGACTTCTTCTCGGCTGCGGCGCCAGCGGCGCCATCGGCCTCGAGCGCAGCCTTGAGCTTGCGAGCGACCGGGGGCGCGACCGCCGAGGCGGGTCCCTTGACGAACTCGCCCATCTCCTTGAGCTTGGCCATGGCGACCTTGCTCTCGACGCCGACTTCGGCGGCGATCTCGTGAACGCGTGGGTTTGCCACTTCTCTCCTGTCCTGGTCCGCCCAGGACAGGGCGGACGTCAATAGCTGACGGGTCTCATTTCGAGCTGCTCATCAGTTGTCCATGTGGGTTTCGTTCCTTCGGTCGGGGCTCAGGCGAGCCCGTCCTGTGCCCATCGGGCGATGGGCGAGGTATCCAGGTGCCGCTGGCGCAGGGCCCGCGGGATCGCACGCAGTGCGCGTTCCGCGCACTGCTGCGTCGGATGCACCCACGCGCCCCTGCCGGGAAGTCGTCGATCGTGATCGACGACCGCCTCGTCGCCCTGCGCAGCGATCCGCACCAGGAGTGCGGGTTCGGAGCGCGCGCGACAGCCAAGGCACGTACGGATGGAGTTCAGCATAACAGGCGACACGCCCGGCCGGCTGAGCTCAGTCCTCCATCACCGAGTCGGGCTGGATGTCGATCTTCGCGCCGGTCAGCTTCGCGGCCAGCCGGGCGTTCTGCCCCTCGCGGCCGATCGCGAGCGAGAGCTGGAAGTCGGGCACCAGCGCACGGACGGCCCGGGTCTTCTCATCCAGCATGAACGCATCCGACACCCGTGCCGGGCTGAGTGCGCTGGCGACAAAGGCTGGCAGGTCCTCGGAGAAGTCGACGATGTCGACTTTCTCCTCCCCCAACTCGGCCTGCACGGCGCGCACGCGCGCGCCCATCTCGCCGATGCACGCGCCCTTGGCGTTGATGCCCGGCTGCGTCGCGCGCACGGCGATCTTCGAGCGATGGCCGGCCTCGCGGGCGATCGCCACGATCTCGACGGCGCCGGAGGCGATCTCGGGGACCTCGAGCGCGAACAGCCGGCGCACGAGCGAGGGGTGGGTGCGGCTGACGGTCACCTGCGGCCCGCGCTGGCCGCGCTCGACCTTGGTGATGTAGACGCGCATCCGCTTGCCATGGGCGTACGTCTCGCCCGGCGCCTGCTCCTCGGGGGGCAGCAGCGCCTCCATGTCGTCGCCGAGCTTGACCTGCACCATGCGCGGGTTGGTGCCCTGCTGCACGACGCCGGCGATGATGTCGCCCTCGCGATCCTTGTAGGCGCCCAGCACGGTCTCGTCACTCTTGTCGCGCAGCGCCTGGAAGATGACCTGCTTGGCGGCGGTGGCGGCGATGCGGCTGAAGTCGTCGGTGGTCGCGACCGACTCGCCGATGCGGTTGCCGTCCTCGTCGAGCTCGGGCTCGTACAGCGTCACCTCGCCCGTCTTGCGGTCGATCTCGACGCGCGGCTGCGGCGCTGCGGGGTCGGGCTTCTCGCCCGAGCGCACGTGCGCCTGCAGGATGGCCTGCTCGGTGATGCGGATCAGGTCGTCCTGGGAGATCTCCCGCTCGCGCTCGACGGTCTTCAGCACGTTCAGATCGATCTTCACTTGTGGGCTCCTTGTTCCTGCGGTCCGTTCGGCAACGAATGCCGACCGGTCAGTCTACAGGCACGGCGGGGCCAGCGGGGCAGAGCCGCATGCTCACATCGCGGCCCGAGCCGGGACTGAGCCAGGCCATAGGTCTAGGGTGACTGCTCGTGGACGCGTTCAACGATCTGATCCTGACGGCCGGCGACTTCTGGTGGACCTGGATCGTGCTGCCGATCCTCGCGGCATTGGGCATCTACTTCACCGTGCGCAGCGGCGTCGTGCAGCTGCGGCTGCTGCCCGCGATGTTCACGGTGCTCGGCGACAAGACGCCGAAGGCGCGCGACGGCAGCGCGCAGTCGGTCTCCTCGTTCCAGGCGTTCACGATCTCGGCCGCCAGCCGCGTCGGCGTCGGCAACATCGCCGGCGTCGCCACCGCGATCGCCATCGGCGGTCCCGGAGCGGTATTCTGGATGTGGACGATGGCCTTCGTCGGCGGCGCCTCCTCCTTCATCGAGTCGACGCTCGCGCAGCTCTACAAGCACCGCTACAGCGACGGCTTCCGCGGCGGCCCCGCGTACTACATGCAGCGCGGCCTCGGGAAGCGCTGGATGGGCGTGCTCTTCGCGGTCATCCTGATCGCCGTCTTCCCCTTCGCCTTCTCGTCGCTGCAGGCCAACACGATCGTCGCGACGGTCAGCTCGACCGTGGGCACGGACGCCCCCTGGCTCGCCTGGACGCTCGGCATCGCGGTGGCGATACTGACCGCCCTGATCATCTTCGGCGGCGTGCGCCGCATCGCGAAGGTCACCGAGTCGCTCGTGCCCGCGATGGCGCTGCTGTACCTGATCCTCGGCATCATGATCGTGGCGATGAACATCACCGAGGTGCCGCGGGTGCTCGGCGAGATCTACGCCGGCGCCTTCGGGTTCCAGCAGGTCGCCGGCGGCGCGATCGGCACGATCCTCATGCAGGGCGTCAAGCGCGGCATGTTCTCGAACGAGGCCGGGCTCGGCTCTGCGCCGAACGCCGGCGCCTCGGCCGCCGTCACGCACCCCGCGAAGCAGGGCCTCGTGCAGACCCTGGGCGTCTACTTCGACACGTTCCTGGTCTGCTCGATCACCGCGTTCATCATCCTCGTCTCGACGCCGGACCTCACCGGCGCCGAGGGCGGCATCGGCCTCACCTTCGATGCGCTCACCGGCCAGCTCGGCGACTGGGCGGGCATCGCGCTGTCGGTGATCGTGTTCCTGCTGGCGTTCTCGTCGATCATCGGCAACTACTACTACGGCGAGTCGAACATCGAGTTCATCACCGAGCGGCCGTGGGTGCTGACGGCCTACCGCGTGCTGGCGGTCATCGCCGTCGTCGGCGGCTCCGTGATCGCGACGGCGACCATCTGGAACACCGCCGACCTCCTGATGGGCCTGATGGCGATCGTCAACCTGGTCGCGATCGGCCTGCTCTCGGGCGTCGCGTTCAAGGTGCTGAAGAACTACGACGAGCAGCGCCGCGCCGGCAGGGACCCGGTCTTCACCCGCGACATGCTGCCCGAGGTGCGCGGCATCGAGGTGTGGGAGGACGAGCAGACCGTCACCGGCCAGTGGGAGGTCGTCGACCCCGAGGCCGAGGCAGAGGCAGAGCGCCTGCGCTAGCGCCCCAGCGCCGCCTGGAGCTCGCCGATCTCCACCTTCTGCCGCTCCCCCGTCGCGCGGTCCCAGACCTCGACGGAGCCCTCGACGGCGTCGCGGCCGACGATCACGATCTGCGGCACGCCGATGAGCTCGGCGTCGCCGAACTTCACACCCGGCGAGACCTTCGGGCGGTCGTCGAAGAGCACCTCGAGCCCGCGGGCCTCGAGCTCGGCGACCACCGTCTCGGCGACGCCGAAGATGGCCTGGTCGCGGCCCGTGGCGACCACGTGCACGTCGAACGGCGCGACCTCGCGCGGCCAGATGAGCCCCTTGTCATCGCGCGCGATCTCGGCGATGGCGGCGAGGTTGCGGGTCACGCCGATGCCGTAGGAGCCCATCGTGACGGTGACGAGCTTGCCGTTCTCGTCGAGCACCTTGAGGCCGAGCGCGTCGGCGAACTTGCGGCCGAGCTGGAAGACGTGGCCCACCTCCATGCCGCGTTCGAGCGTGACCGGTCCGGAGCCGTCGGGAGCGGGGTCGCCGGCGCGCACGTCGGCGGCCTCGACCCATCCGTCACCGACGAAGTCGCGGCCCGCGACCAGCCCGAAGACGTGCTTGCCGGGCTCGTTCGCGCCGGTGATCCAGCTCGTGCCGTCGACGATGCGCTTGTCGAGCAGGTAGCGGATGCCCGTGGCGGCCTTCTCCCCCAGCACGGCGCCCGAGGCCGACCACGGGCCGATGTAGCCCTTCACGAGGCCCGGGTTGGCCGCGAAGTCGTCCTCGTCGGCTGCGGTGACCTCGGCCGGCTGGAACGCGACCTCCACGCGCTTCTCGTCGACCCCGCGGTCACCGGGGAGGCCGATGACGACGAGCTCGCGGCTGCCGTCGGGGTGCGTGAGGCGCAGCACGACGTTCTTGAGCGTGTCGGCGGCCGTCCATTCGCGGCCGTCCTCGCGGGGGAAGCGCGCATTGGCGTCGGCCACGAGCGTCTCGATCGTGGGGGTGTCGGGCGTCTCCCGCACCACCGCATCCGCCTGGCCCTCGATCGCGATGGGCTCGGGCACGACGGTCTGGAACTTCTCGACGTTGGCCGCGTAGCCGCCCGCCGTGCGCACAATGGTGTCCTCGCCGACGGCCGTCGGGTGCATGAACTCCTCAGACTTCGAGCCGCCCATCGCGCCGGCATCCGCGTCGACGATGACGTAGTCGAGCCCGAGGCGCTGGAAGATGCGCTCGTAGGCGTCGCGCTGCACCCGGTAGGAGGCGTCGAGCCCGGCATCGGACACGTCGAAGGAGTAGGCGTCCTTCATCGTGAACTCGCGAGCGCGCAGCAGGCCGGCGCGCGGGCGGGCCTCGTCGCGGTACTTGTCCTGGATCTGGAAGATCGTCAGCGGCAGGGACTTGTAGCTCGAGACCAGATCCTGCACGAGCAGCGTGAAGACCTCTTCGTGCGTGGGCGCGAGCAGGTGGTCGGCCCCCTTGCGGTCCTGCAGCGTGAAGATGCCGTCGCCGTACTCCGTCCAGCGGCCGCTGCGCTCGTACGGCTCGCGCGGCAGCAGGCCGGGGAAGAGCACCTCCTGGGCGCCCACGGCCTCCATCTCCTCCCGCACGATGCGCTCGATGTTGCGGCGCACGCGCAGGCCGAGCGGCAGCCACGAGTAGAGGCCGGCGCCGGCGCGGCGGATGTAGCCGGCGCGCAGCAGCAGCCGGTGGCTGGCGACCTCGGCCTCGGCCGGGTCCTCGCGGAGCGTGGTGAAGAAGAGCTGGGAGAGGCGGATCACCCTTGCGAGTCTAGAGACTCACCAAGGCTGCTCGACGCTCGGGCCGCCGCCGCCGGGCTCGTCGCCCTCGTCGTACTGGTCCTGCTGCTGCTGCTCCTCCTGCGCCTCCTGGTTCTGCTCCTCGAGCTGATCCTGGGGCGTCTGCTCGCCGCCCTCGCTCTCCCCCTCCCCTTCGCCCTCGCCGTCCTGCGACGACTCGTCCTCGATCTTCTCCTCGATGCGCGGCACCGCGGCCTCGAACTGCGCAGCCGTGTCGGCCTCGCCGGGAAGGGGCGTGTCGATGCAGCCGTCGGGCTGGGCCGCGATGAGCGCGAGCGCCTCGTTGTAGAAGCCGTTGGCCGCCTGCGTGTCCTCCGCCTCGCGCGCCACGTCGCCCTGCTTCTCGATCGCCGTCACGAGCGAGGCGATCATGACGCAGTGCTCGTGCATCTGCGGCGCCGTCGTGGGCTCGCCGTGCAGGGCGATCGCCTCCTCGATCTTGGCGCGGCCCTCTTCGAGCGTGCCCGCCATCGTGAGGTTCACGCCGACCGCGAACGGCGCCTTCCACGGCTCGGTCCAGTTCCAGGCCTCCAGCCCGCGCGCCGCCTCCGCGCCCTGCGAGTAGGCGCGCGACTCGAAGCGGTCGATCGCCGTCTCGCTCAGCACGTTGACGCTGATGAGCTTCGTCGCCAGGATGACGGCGGCCAGCGCGAACGGGATGAGCCCGAGCGTCAGCCACCAGCGCAGCGTGCGGCGCTGGTCGTCGGTGACCACCCGGCGGCGGAAGAGGCGCTTCATCGATTCGCCCCCTTCGGCAGGATGCCGCTGGTGGTGCGCAGCGAGCGGGCGAGGCTGAAGCCCTCCCAGGCGAGCAGCAGCGCGATGGGGATGCCGAAGACCCAGGCGACCTCGAGACGCGCCTCCTCGGTGCGGTCGAGGTTCGCCTCGCCGTCGAGCGCCGCCATCGGGCCCAGGGCATCCTCGAGCGGCAGACCGGACGCCCGGTGCAGGTAGGTGATGCCGAGCTGGTCGGCGATGCCGCGCAGCCTGTCCTCGTCGATGCGGCTGATCGCGTCGCCGCCGGCCGGATCCTGCAGGTACTGCTGCTGCTCGCCGGCGTCGAAGCTCGACACCCGCATGCGGCCGCCCTGCTCGGTGCCGTAGCCCAGCACCAGCCCGCGATCGACCTGACCCGCGAGGTCGTCGAACGACTGCGGCTCCTCCTCGGCCGTGTGCTCGCCGTCGCCGAGGTAGAAGACGACGGCGGGACTGGCCGGATCCTGAGCCTCGCTGCGCTCGAGCTCGGTGCGCAGCAGGTCGTGCGCCGCGGCGACCGAGGTGCCGCGCGACTGCTGGGCGATCTCGGGCCGCAGCGCCCGCACCATCTCGATCACCGCCGAGCCGTCGTCGGTGAGCGGCACGCGCAGGCTCGCCTGGGAGTCGAAGGAGATCACCGAGATGTCGGCACCGGCGAACGAGCGGGCGATCTCGACGACATCCGCCTGCATGCCGGTCAGGCGCGGCTCGGCGCCCCAGTCCTCGGCGGCGACCGACTGCGAGGTGTCGATCATCACGAACACGCGCGCCTGGATGGAGGCGGTCGGCACCTCGCCGCCGGGCAGCGCGGGCCGGAACGCCATCGCGACGGCCAGCAGCACCAGCAGGGCGCGGCGGGTCCAGGCGAGCCGGCGGCCGCGCGCGGCGACCAGCTGCCACAGGCACAGCCCGAGCGCCAGTACGCCGACGACGATGACGACGATGGGGAGCGTGGGGTGGAAGGTGAGCATCACAGGCGCACCCTCGCAGCGACAGCGCAGACGGCGGCGACCACGACCAGCACGACCAGCGGCAGGGCGCCCGGCCGGTCGACCACCTGGATCTGCGGCGGCGTCTCGATGTAGCCGGCCTCGATGGCGTTCACCCGGTCGACGATCTGCGGCACGGTCTGGGCGAAGTCGAGCGGGAAGTAGGCGCCGCCGGTGCCCTCGGCCGTCTCGCGCAGCTCCTGCGAGACCGGGTCGCCGCCCCAGTCGAACGGGTTGATGGCGTACACGCGCACCTCGTGGTCGACGGCGAGCTGCCCCGCCTGCGGCAGCGAGAAGATCTGCTGCCCGTTCACCATGTTGTCGGTGGCGAGGATGATCGAGCGCGGCCGCTCGCTGGCCTCCAGGTCGGCGAAGTCGAGCACGCAGGAGGCGAGCCCGTCGCCCACCAGCGAGGCGCCCAGGCCGCTGGCGGTGCCGGCGAGGTAGTTGAACTGCTCGTCGGGCCCGAGCGTGCCGTTCAGCGCCCGCTCGTAGCGGCCCAGCTGCTCGGCGATGTAGTCGTAGTCGCTCGTGAGCGGGAACGACATGACGCTCGACGCGTCGAAGATGCGCATGCCGATGCGCTCGCCGTCGAGCCCGGCCGCGATCTGCTGGTAGACGCCGAGGATCTCGGCATCCACGTCGACCATCGAGCCGGAGACGTCCAGGCACAGCATGATGTCGCGCTTGTAGTCGTCCTCCTGGTTGGCGTGGATGCCGGAGGGCCGCGCCGCGACCGCGCCGGCGACGAGCGCACCCACGACCGAGGCGAGCAGGGCGCCGCCGATCCACAGCCGGTAGCGCAGCAACGCACCGCGGAACGCGGCGAGCCCGGTCATGCGATCGACGTGCGCGACCGGCAGGCCCCGGTCGCGGCGATGACGCGGCAGCCACAGGCCGAGCACGGCGAGCACCACCGCCACGACGCCCGCGAGGGCGAGCATCCACGGCCACAGCAGCATCACATCCATGTCGCCACCACCTGCCGGGCCGAGGCGATCGCGGCGTCGGGGTCGTGCCTGGCGGCGCGGCGGAACGACGAGGGGTAGTACTGCGAGACGGCGCCCTCGACCGAGGGCAGGTCAGCCTCGCCCAGGTCGCGCAGCGTCATCACCTCTGCCACCACGCCGGTCGACTCGTGGGCGAAGAAGCGCAGCACGAGGCTGAGCCGCTGCGAGAGCTCGCGCGGGTCGAGCTCGCCCGCCTGGTGCTCGGCGACCACCTCGTCGATCATGCCGAGGTACTTCTGCTTCACGCTGCGCACGTCGATCGGCACGGGCGGCGGCGGTGGCGGCGTGAGGATGCCGCGCGGCCGCGTCCACAGCCACGAGAAGGCGTACAGCGCGATCACCAGCAGCAGCGCGCTGGCGCCCAGCACCCACCACGGCCAGTAGCCGAAGGGGCCGTAGGTGTCGGGGGCGGGCAGCATGGCCAGCCCGGCTGCGGCTTCAGCGGCGCGCACGGCGGTGCCTCTCGAGCAGCGTGAACAGCGAGCCGATGGCGGTCTCGGTCGAGGCGATGCGAGCGGATGCGATGCCCAGGGTGCGCAGGCCCGTCTCGAGCCGCTCCCGGCGCTCTGCGCTGGCGCCGTCGAAGGCCTTCCGCAGCCCGCGATCGCGCCGCAGGAAGGCGGGCAGGCCGGCGCCGGTGTCGACGCCGACGAGCTCGCGGTGGTCGCCCGCGCGCGACATCAGGTCGGCGTCGCCGATCGACACCCACAGCACCTCGTGCCTGGCGTGCAGCCGGCCCAGGTGCACGTCGAGGTCGTGCGTGTAGGCCAGGTCGTCGGCGACCACCACGATCAAGGAGCGTCGACGCATCCGCCGCACGGCATGCTCGAGCACCGCCGCCAGGTTCGAGCGCGGGCCCTCGACCGAGATCGCCTCGTCGATGCGCCGCAGCATGCGCTCGAGGTGCGACTCGCTGCCGCCCTCCTGCATGTCCTGCCGCCGCTCCTGGTCGCCCATCAGCAGCGCGACGCGGTCGCCGTGGCGGGTGGCGAGGTAGCCCAGCACGCCGGCGACCAGGATCGCGAGCTCGCGCTTCGACTCCCCCGACTCCGCGATGGCCGCCATGTTGCGGCCGGAGTCCACCACCAGCAGCACGTTGTGCTGGCGCGAGGCGATGTAGCGCTTGACGAGCGGCACGTGGCTGCGCGCGGTCGCCTTCCAGTCGATGTCCTTGACCTCGTCGCCCGGCTGGTACTCGCGCAGGTCGTCGAAGTCGTGGCTGCGGCCGTGGTGGATCGAGGCGTACTCCCCGTCGAGCAGCTCGAGGGTACGGCGATGCGCGTGAATCGACATGGTCGTCTTCACCTTGCGCAGCCGCCGCTGGGTCGTCACGGCGCTACGGGGTCCGCACTGCGCCGAAGATGGCGTCGATGATCTGCTCGCTCGTGACGCCGTCGGCCTCCGCCTCGTAGCCGAGGATCATGCGGTGGCGCAGCACGGCGTGCCGCAGGTCCTTGACGTCCTCCGGGATGACCCAGTCGCGGCCCTGCACGAGCGCGAGCGCGCGCGAGGCCTGCGAGAACGACAGCGAGCCGCGCGGGCTGGCACCGTACTCGATGTAGCCGGCCAGCTGCGCGCCGATGTAGTCCTCCGCGTGCCGCGTCACGTACATGAGCTGCACGACGTAGTTGGTGATCGCCTGGTCGACGTAGACGCGCTTGACGAGCCCCTGCAGGAACCGCACCTCCTCGAGCGAGACGACCGGCTTGTCGTGGTCGTCGTCGAAGACGCCCGCCTCCGCGCGGCGCACGATCTCGGCCTCCTCGGTCGGCGAGGGGTAGGTGAGGATCTCCTTCAGCAGGAAGCGGTCGAGCTGCGCCTCGGGCAGCGTGTAGGTGCCCTCCTGCTCGATCGGGTTCTGGGTCGCGAGCACGAGGAACGGCGAGGGCAGCGGGAAGGTCTCGCCGCCGATGGAGGTCTGCCGCTCCTGCATCGCCTCGAGCATCGCCGACTGCGTCTTGGCGCTCGAGCGGTTGATCTCGTCGAGCAGCACGAAGTTGGCGTGCACCGGGCCCAGCTGGGTGCGGAACTCGCCCGAGTGCTGGTTGTAGATCTGCGTGCCGACGATGTCGCTGGGCAGCAGGTCGGGCGTGCACTGGATGCGGTGGAACGAGGCCGAGACCGCGCGCGCGAGCGTCGCCGCGGCGGTCGTCTTCGCCAGGCCCGGCACCGACTCCATCAGCACGTGGCCGCCGGTCAGCAGCGCGACCAGCAGCGAGCGCAGCAGCTGGTGCTGGCCGACGACGGTCGACTGGAAGGCCTGCTCGATCGAGCGGATGATCGTCTTGGCCCGCTCGAGCTCCTCGGGCGTGATCGGATCCCTGCCGGGCACTGCTTGGGTCACGCGTCGCTCCTCGCGGTCGGTCGCCGCGGCCGCTGCCGGGCATGCTCTGACGGGCTCTCGCCCCGGTCACGGTATCTGCTCACGCGATCAGCACTCTGGAGATTGCGTGAGCGGATGCGGTGTGCCGCTCATGCGGCACGGTCACGCACGCGCGTGGCCAGGATGGCCGCGACCACCAGCGCCGCGATCACCGGCAGCATCGCGAGGTTCAGCCCGGCGTAGCCGACCACGCCCAGGATCGGGCCGGCAGCGGCCCCGGCGGCGGCCGCGCACAGCCCCATCACGAGATCCGATCGGCCCTGCAGCGCCGGGCGCAGCGGCAGCTCGACCGCTGCGGCGACCAGCGTCGACCCGGCGACGGTCGCGGCGCTCCAGCCCAGACCCAGCAGCGCCAGCCCGATGGGCGCGAGGCTGGCGGGCAGGGCGAGGTTCGCCGCGATCGCGAGCAGCAGGATGACGGCGCCGGTGAGCACGGTCGCGCGGGCGCCGACGCGGTCGGTGAGCCACCCGAACAGCGGCGAGAGCGCGTACATGCCGGCGGTGTGCGCGCTCATCGTGAAGCCGATGACGCCCAGGTGCTGGCCGGCGTGGTCGAGGTGCACGGGGGTGAGCGCCATGACGCCGACCATCGTCGAATGGGCGGCAGCGACCGCGATCACGGCGGCGAGGGCACGCGGATGCGCGCGCAGGCGCAGGCGCGGCCGCTCGGTCTGCGGGGGCAGGCCGACGCGGCTCTCCAGCAGCGGATCCGGTCGCAGCAGCACCCACAGGACGGCGGCGGTGATCGCCATCGCGACGGCCGAGATGACGTATGCGCCGACCAGGTGCGGCAGCCCGAGCGCCAGCCCGAGCGCATCGCCGGGGCCGATGAGGTTCGGGCCGATGACCACGCCGATGGTCGTCATCCACACGACGAGCGACAGGTCGCGGCCGCGATGGCGGGGCGTGGAGAGATCGGTCGCGGCGAAGCGCGACTGGAGGTTCACGGCCATCGCGCCGCCGAGCACGAAGAAGCCCGGCAGCACGAGCAGCGGCGAGTCGAGCGAACCGCCGACGGCGAGGATCACGGCGCCGGCGAGCGCCAGCAGCGTGCCGGTCGTCAGCGCGATGCGGCGGCCGCGCCGCTGCGCCAGTCGCGCCAGCGGCACCGCGAGCCCGGCGCCGCCCAGCGTCAGCAGCGTGGCGGCGAGGCCGGCGAGCTCCGCGCGACCGGTGACCTGCTCGACCAGCAGCGAGCCGACGCCGAGCGCGACGCCGTTGGAGAGGCCGCCGAGCGCCTGCGCGACCGAGAGCACCACGAGCGTGCGGCCCTGCGCGGGGTGCGGCCGATCCGCGGCCGCCTCGGGCTGCAGCCCGACGCTCAGCGCGGTCTCGTCTGCAGCCCCGTCGGGAGCGGGCTGGGCGCGCGGTGGTTCACCCGGCGACTGGCTCATGTCAGACCGTGACGACCTCGGCCTCGCCGGCCGGCAGGCCCTGCTCGTCGGCGATGCGGCGCGCCTCCTCGATCAGGGTGGCGACGATGTCGGCCTCCGGCACGGTCTTGACGACCTCGCCCTTGATGAAGATCTGCCCCTTGCCGTTGCCCGAGGCGACCCCGAGGTCGGCCTCGCGGGCCTCGCCGGGACCGTTGACGACGCATCCCATCACGGCGACGCGCAGCGGGATCTGCACATCCTTGAGGCCCTCGGTGACGTCCTCCGCGAGCGTGTAGACGTCGACCTGCGCGCGGCCGCACGACGGGCAGGAGACGATCTCGAGCTTCTTCTCGCGCAGCCCCAGCGACTGCAGGATCTGCATGCCCACCTTGATCTCCTCGACCGGCGGGGCCGAGAGCGAGACGCGGATGGTGTCGCCGATGCCCTCGGCGAGCAGGATGCCGAACGCGGTCGCCGACTTGATCGTGCCCTGGAAGGCCGGGCCCGCCTCGGTCACGCCCAGGTGCAGCGGCCAGTCGCCGCGCTCGGCGAGCTGCCGGTAGGTCTTCACCATCACCACCGGGTCGTGGTGCTTGACCGAGATCTTGAAGTCGTGGAAGTCGTGCTCCTCGAACAGGCTCGCCTCCCAGACCGCCGACTCGACGAGCGCCTCGGGGGTGGCCTTGCCGTACTTCTGGAGCAGGCGCGGGTCGAGGCTGCCGGCGTTGACGCCGATGCGCAGGCTCGTGCCGGCGTCCTTCGCGGCCTTGGCGATCTCGCCGACCTTGTCGTCGAACTTGCGGATGTTGCCCGGGTTGACGCGCACGGCGGCGCAGCCGGCGTCGATGGCCTGGAAGACGTACTTCGGCTGGAAGTGGATGTCGGCGATCACCGGGATCTGGCTCTTCTTCGCGATGATGTGGAGCACATCGGCGTCGTCCTGGCTCGGCACCGCGACGCGCACGATGTCGCAGCCGGTGGCGGTGAGCTCGGCGATCTGCTGCAGCGTCGCGTTGATGTCGGTGGTCTTGGTCGTGGTCATCGACTGCACCGAGACCGGCGCGTCGCCGCCGACGAGCACCTTGCCGACCTTGATCTGCCGGCTCTTGCGGCGGGGCGCGAGCGTGAGCGACTCGGGCTTGCCGAGGTTGATGGCTGCCATGGCATCAAGACTACGCGCCGCGGCGATGAGCGCGGACGCGGCCTGGCAGGATCGACGGGTGATCACCGCAGCGGCAGACGGCTCCTCCCTCGGCAACCCCGGCCCCACCGGCTGGGCCTGGTACATCGACGAGGCCCGCTGGGCCGCCGGCGGCCAGCGCCAGGGCACGAACAACATCGGTGAGCTCTCGGCCGTCATCGACCTGCTGCAGCAGTCCGGCGGCGTCGACGAGCTGCACATCCTGTGCGACAGCCAGTACGTCATCAAGGCGATCACGCAGTGGATGCCGGGCTGGAAGCGCAAGGGCTGGAAGAAGGCCGACGGCAAGCCGGTGATGAACGTCGAGCTCATGCAGGAGCTCGACCGGCTCATGACCGAGCGCCGGGCTGCGGGCGGCGTCGTGACGTTCGAGTGGGTGAAGGGCCACGCGGGTCACGAGCTCAACGAGGCCGCCGACCGGCTCGCGAACGGCGCGGCCGCCGCCTACCAGCGGGGCAAGGTGCCGGATGCGGGACCCGGGTTCGGCGGCGTCACGAGCGCGGCTGCGCCGGCGCCCGCGCCCGCCGCGCCCGTGCACTCCCCCGATCTCTTCGACGGCTTCGACTTCCTCACCGACGCGCCTGCGGAGGCGGAGGTCGTGCGGCTCGAGCGCTCGCTGCTGAGCGATGAGGTGCGTGCCGACCCGGCCTCGGTCGCGGCGCTGCTGCACCCTGAGTGGGAGGAGATCGGCGTCTCCGGCCGGCGCTGGAGCCGCGACGAGCTGCTCGCCGAGATCGCGCCGCTGCCCTCGCCGGTCGAGCTCGAGCTGCTCGCCACCCACGAGCTCGGCGACGACACGCTGCTCATCCTCTGGCGCTCGGCCGGCGACGAGCCGGCGCTGCGCAGCAGCCTCTGGGTGCGCACCGGCGGCCGCTGGCGCCAGCGCTTCCACCAGGGCACCCGCGAGCAGTAGCCGCCCGAGCGGTCGCGCCTCCCCCGCGGCGATCTCGCGCCGTGGAAGGCCACCCGCAGGTCGCGAGCAGAGGAGATGTCTCCGGGAGAGGACGATTTCTCCTCGGCTGGCGCCGGATCCCGAATCTCTCCTCCGCTCGAGACGCGCAGGCGCGCGCTACCCGCCGAAGACGCTGATCGGCTTGACGATGTCGGCGTAGATCAGCAGCGCGCTCATGACGCCGAGCACCGCGGTCACCGCGAGGGTCACCGGCACCCACTTGGCCGTGTCCAGCGGTGTTGCGACCTTCCCGCGCAGCTTCGCCCATCCGCGCCGCACCGCATCGACGATCGCGCCCAGCACGTGGCCGCCGTCGAGCGGCATGAGCGGGATGAGGTTGAACACGAACAGCGCTACGTTGAGGCTCGCGATCAGCTGCACCATGGCGCTGATCCGCTCGAGCACGGGCACCTGGTCGAGCGCCGCGATCTCGCCCGCCATGCGGCCGACGCCGACGACCGACATCGGTCCGTTCGGGTCGCGCTCCCCCGGTCCGAACGCGGCCTCCGCCACGTCGACGAGCCGCTGCGGCAGGGTGATGATGAGCTCGCCCACCCGCACGACGTTGTCGCCGACGGCGGGCAGCACGGCGCTGACAGGCTGCTGCTCGACCTCGTAGCGCGGGCCGATGCCGACGAAGCCGACGGTCTCGGTGAGCGGCTCGCCGTCCACCTCGACCATCTGGCCGGCGTCGTCGAAGACGTAGCGCTCGCTCGGCAGCGGGGCGACCTCGAGCGTCATCTCCGCCCCGTCGCGCTCGACGACGAACGGCACGCGCTCGCCGCCGAGCTCGCGGATCGCGCCCTGGATGTCGTCCCAGCGGTCGATCGGCTGGCCGGCGATCGAGACGATCCGGTCGCCCGGCTCGATGCCCGCCTCTGCGGCCGGCGCGAGCGGGTCGCTCGCCTCGCAGTCGGTGCGGTCGGCGGATGCGGCGATGACGCACTCCGAGACGCTCGCGATCGTGGTCGAGGGCACGGCGATGCCGAAGCCGCACAGCACGACGCCGTAGGCGACGATGGCGATCAGCAGGTTCATGGTCGGGCCGCCGAGCATGATCACGATGCGCTTCCAGGTGGCCAGGCGCCAGAACGCCCGCTCCTCCTCGCCCTCGTGGATCGTGTCGGCGCTCGAGTCACGCGCATCCTGCACGAGCGTGTCGAGGAAGCCCGTGGACGCATCCCGCGACTCACCGCCTGGCCGCAGCGGCGGGAACATGCCCGACATGGAGATGTAGCCGCCGAGCGGGATCCACTTCATGCCGTACTCGGTCTCGCCCCTGCGGAACGAGAAGATGGTCGGCCCGAAGCCGATCATCCACTGGCCGACGCGCACGCCGAAGAGCTTCGCGGGCCACAGGTGCCCGAGCTCGTGCAGGCCGATCGAGACGGCCAGGCCGACGACGACGACGAGCACGCCCACGATGTAGAGGAGGACGGCTTCCATCGAGCGTCAAGGCTAGTGCCATAGGCAATGTGCCTACGCTGGCGAGCATGTCCGGCAGCCCAGCATCGCGTCGCGCAGCTGCGCGCCGTCCCGCCACGCCGCGCGGCGGCACCCGTCGCGGCCGCGCGGGCACCGGTGCAGGTGCGCGCCGGCCCGTCGCCGAGCGCGTGCCCGCCTCGCGGCTCGACGGCCGGGCGATCGTGCTGGGCGCGATCGGACTGCTGCTGGTGGTGCTGCTCGCCTGGGCGATCACCCGCCCCGCGCCCGATCCGGTCGCGCAGACGGCGCGCGTCGAGGGCGAGCTGCCGCGCTCGGTCGCCGGCTGGAGCGGTGGGCAGCTGGCGAACGCCGCCATCGTCGTGCAGGCGGGCCGCGACCTGGGGCTCTCAGAGCGCGACGTGCGGATCGGCGTGATGACGGCGATGGGCGAGTCGAGCCTGCGGGTGGTCGACCACGGCGACGACGCCGGCCCCGACTCGCGCGGCCTCTTCCAGCAGCGCACCGGCTGGGGCGACTACGAGATCCGAATGGATGCGTACGGCTCGGCCGTGCTCTTCTACCGGGCGCTCGCGAAGCTCGAGGGCCGCGAGCAGCTGGCCCCGACGCGCGTCGCGCACGGGGTGCAGATCAACCTCGACCCCGATCACTACGCGCGCTGGTGGGACGACGCGGGCGCCGTGGTGGCGGCGATCGACGACGCGGACGTCGAGGTGGTGGTGCTCCCCCGCTAGCGGTTCACGCCGGCGGCCTCGTCGGCGGCGCGGCGCGCCCAGCGCTCGGCGGCGAGCACCGTCTCGAGCGTCAGCTCCCCCGGCTCGTGCTGCTCGAGCACCCGCTCGATGGTGGGGATGATGTCGAGGAAGCCGATCTCGCCCAGGTGGAAGGCCGTGACCGCCTGCTCGTTCGCGGCGTTGAACACCGCGGGGAACGTCGAGCCCGCCCGGCCGACGCGCTTCGCGAGCGCCACGGCGGGGAAGGCCTCCTCGTCGAGCGGCTCGAACTCCCAGCTCGACGCGGTCGTCCAGTCGAGCGGCGTGCCCACCTCTGCGATGCGGTGCGGCCAGTCGAGCCCGAGCGAGAGCGGCAGCCGCATGTCGGGTGGCGAGGCCTGCACGATCGTCGAGCCATCGATGAACTCGACCATCGAGTGCACGATCGACTGCGGGTGCACGGTCACGTCGATGCGCTCGAGCGGCACGTCGAACAGCAGGTGGGCCTCGATCACCTCGAGGCCCTTGTTGACCATCGTGGCCGAGTTGGTCGTGACCATCGGCCCCATGTCCCACGTGGGGTGCGCGAGCGCATCCGCCGGTGACACATCCGCCATCCGCTGGCGGCTCCAGCCCCGGAAGGGTCCACCGGATGCGGTGAGCACGAGCCTGCGCACCTCGGCGTGGTCTCCGGCGCGCAGGCACTGCGCGATGGCCGAGTGCTCAGAGTCCACCGGCACGATCTGGCCGGGCTGCGCGCGCGCCATGACCAGGTCGCCGCCGGCGATGAGCGATTCCTTGTTGGCGAGCGCAAGGGTGCGGCCGGCATCGATCGCGGCGAGCGTGGGCGCGAGCCCGACCGAGCCGGTGATGCCGTTGACCACGACGTCGGCCTCGACCGACTCGATCATGGTGACTGCCGCATCCGCCCCCAGTGCCGCCTCGCCGCCGAACTCGGCCTGCTGGGCGTCGAGGCCCGCCCGATCGCTGCCGGCGATGAGGCCGACGACCTCGAAGCGGTTCGGGTTGGCGCGGATGACGTCGAGCGTCTGCACGCCGATCGAGCCGGTGGAGCCGAGCAGGATGACGCGGCGGCGCTGGCCCGTGCTGCTGGAGGGGCTCATGCCGCGCCGCCGTCCCCATCGGGCCCGCCCGCGACGACCTCGCCGGCGACCAGGATGGTCGGCTCGTGCAGCACCGGGAAGGCGACGGATGCGGCGATGAAGCAGTCCTCGGACGCGTGCCCGTGCGCGTCCAGCGCGTCCTCGGCCTGGGACGCATCCGTGATCGTCACCACCGGGCGCAGCAGCGCGCTCGTGAAGCGGCCGCCGGTGCCTGCGGTCTCCATCGTCGCGGTCGCCTGGTCGCGGTAGGCGGTGACGACGATGCCGCGGCTGGCGGCCTGGTGCAGGTAGCTGAGCATGTGGCACTGCGCGAGCGCCGTCAGCAGCAGCTGCTCGGGGTTGTGGCGCTTCGCGTCACCGCGGAAGGTCTTGTCGCTCGAGCCCAGGATGTCGGGCAGCCCGTCGATGCGCACGACGTGATCGCGCGTGTAGGAGCGGTAGGTGGCGGTGCCCTGATCGCCCGCTCCGGTCCACTCGACCTCGACGGCATAGGCGTGCTGCATAGGCATGCCGCCACCCTATGCCGAGGCCCTCGTGGCGCTTCCAGCATCGGCGGGCCGTGATGGGCGGATCACCAGTGCCGACCGGCTGTCCTGACCATGCCGCTCAGCGTAGGATCGGCGGCATGACCGACATCGCCGCGCCTGCGCTCTCCCGCTCCATCGTCACCGAGATCCCCGGCCCGAACAGCCGCGCCCTGCTGGAGCGCAAGGAGCGCGTCGTCGCGAAGGCGGTGCCGCACCAGCTGCCCGTGTTCATCGAGTCGGCGCACGACGCGATCATCACCGACGTCGACGGCAACCGGTTCATCGACCTCGGCTGCGGCATCGGCGTCACGACCATCGGTCACACCAACGACAAGGTGGTGGCCGCGGTGCGCGAGCAGGTGGGCAAGCTCACGCACTCGCTGTTCGGCACCACGCCCTATGAGCCCTACGTGCGGGTCGCCGAGTACCTCGCGGCGCACACCCCGGGCGACCACGCCAAGAAGTCGTTCTTCGTGAACTCAGGCTCGGAGGCTGTCGAGAACGGCGTGAAGATCGCGCGCAAGTACACCGGCCGCCGCGCCGTCGCCGTCGTCGAGCACGGCTACCACGGCCGCACGAACCTGACGATGACCATGAACTACAAGCCGATGCCGTACGCATCCGGCATGGGCCCGCTCGCCTCTGACATCTTCCACGCGCCGGGCTCCTACCCGCTGCAGGACGGGCTGACGGGCGCTGAGGCCGCCGAGCGCACCCAGTACTACCTCGAGAAGCACGTGGGCGTCGAGGACCTCTCGTGCCTCGTGATCGAGCCCATCCAGGGCGAGGGCGGGTTCATCGTGCCCGCTGACGGCTACCTGCCCGCCATGCAGGAGTGGTGCACCGCAAACGGCGTCGTCATGATCGCCGATGAGGTGCAGTCCGGCATCTGCCGCACCGGCGCGACCTTCGCCTCCGAGCACTTCGACTGGGTGCCCGACCTGGTGCTCTCGGCCAAGGGCATCGCCGGCGGCCTGCCGCTGGCCGGTGTCACCGGCCGCGCCGAGATCATGGACAGCGTGCATGTCGGCGGCCTGGGCGGCACCTTCGGCGGCAACCCGATCGCGTGCGCCGCCGCGGTGGCGATCTTCGAGCAGCTCGAGGCCGACGACCTGAACGGCGAGGCGCAGCGCATCGAGCGCGTGATGCGGCCGCTGCTGGACCAGCTGGCCGAGCAGCACCCCGAGATCATCGAGGTGCGCGGCAAGGGCGCGATGCTGGCGATCGAGTTCATCGACCCGGAATCGGGCGCACCGATCCCGACCGCTCCGATCTCGGCGGCAGCCGGGCTCGACGGCGTGCTCGTGCTGACCGCCGGCACCGACTACAACGTGCTGCGCTTCCTGCCGAGCCTCGCGATCACCGACGACCAGATCCGCGAGGCGATCGATGTGATCGGCCGCGCGATCGCGTCGAGCCTGAGCGCCAAGTGATGCGGATCGGGGTCCCCCGCGAGACGAAGGCAGACGAAGCGCGGGTCGCCCTTACGGCGACCGGCGCGACCGAGCTCGTCGCCCGCGGCCACGAGGTGCTGGTGGAGACCGGCGCCGGCGCCGGCAGCGGCTTCCCGGATACCGCCTACGAGGAGGCCGGTGCGCGCATCGTCGCGACCGCGGCCGAGGCGTGGGCGGCCGAGCTGGTGCTGAAGGTCAAGGAGCCGATCCCGGCCGAGTACGGCTTCCTGCGCGAGGACCTGACGCTGTTCGCCTACCTGCACCTGGCGGCGGAGCCGGTGCTGGCGCAGGCGCTGCTCGACGCGGGCACGACGGCGATCGCCTACGAGACGGTGCGCGCGCCCGACGGCTCGCTGCCGATGCTCGCCCCCATGAGCGAGGTCGCCGGCCGGCTCTCGGTCGTGCAGGGCGCCTCCCTGCTGACCGCCCCCGCCGGCGGTGCCGGGCTGCTGCTGGGCGGCGTGCCCGGCACCCGTACGGGCCACACGGTCGTGGTCGGCGGCGGCGTCGCCGGCACGGCCGCGGTCGAGATGGCCGTGGGCCTCGGCTCGCGCGTGACGGTGCTCGACGTCTCGCTCCCCCGCCTGCGGCAGTTCGACACCATCTACGGCGGCCGCGTGCAGACGCTGCACTCGAACCGCGTCACCGTCTCGGAGTCGGTGCGCGACGCCGACCTGGTGATCGGCTCGGTGCTGATCCCCGGCGCGAAGGCGCCGAAGCTCGTCACCACCGAGATGGTCCAGGCCATGCGGCCCGGTTCCGTGCTGGTCGACATCGCGATCGACCAGGGCGGCTGCTTCGCCGACTCGCGGCCGACGACCCACCAGCAGCCGACCTTCCGCGTGCACGACACCGTCTTCGCATGCGTCACGAACCTGCCGGGCGCGGTGCCGCGCACCTCGACCGAGGCGCTCACCAACGCCACGCTGCACGCGACCACGCGGCTGGCCGATCTCGGCTGGCGGGGGGCGCTGCAGGCGGATGCGGGACTGGCGGCCGGGCTGAACACCACCGGCGGGCAGGTGGCCAATGCCGCGGTCGCGTCGGCGCTCGACACTCAGGCGACGCCGCTCGCCTCGCTGCTGGGGTAGCGCAGCCGCTCGAAGCGGCCGCCGTCGAGCACCCAGGCCGGTGCCGAGCGCATCGGCGGCGGCGGCGGCGCGTGCCGCAGCACCTGTCGCAGCTGCCGCTCGTCCACCCCGAGCACCAGCACCGGCCGCTCGGCGCGCAGCCGGTCGAGCTCGCCCCACGCCGCCTCCCACTCGCCGACCGAGCCGAGCACGAGCTCGGGGGCGGCACCCGTGGCGGGCCCCGCTGCGTCGCCGCCGGCGGCACCCTGCCCCGGCTTCGCCGAGCGCGCCGCCAGGTCGAGCGCGGCGAGCGCGGCCGGCAGCTGCGCACCCGGGCCGAGCACCGCGGCGATCGGGCCCTCCGGCAGCGGCACCGCGCGGGGCGCGCGCCTGGCCGCCGGGCCCTCGGGCAGCGCGAGCTGGATGCGCTCGTCGTCGAGCCAGCCCGCGCCGGGCGGCAGCGCGCCGTCGTGCAGATGCCCGGCGCCGCCGGCCACGATGTGCTCCTGCCTGCTCGCGATGCGCAGCAGGATGCGCAGCTCGGCCAGCGGCGCGATCTGCCCCATCGCGGTCGAGACCCGGCGCGCGGTGAGCGCCACCGGCGACCCCTCCCGCATGCGGCGGGCGAGGGTCTGCGCGACGCTCGACTGCTGCTCGTCGCTGAGGCGAGCCAGCTGCAGGTCGAGGTCGTCGACCACCAGCGGGCCGGGCTCGTGCAGCGCATCCCAGAGGGCGTCCTCGCGGTCGACGACGCTCGTGCCGAGCTGGCCGGCGAGCAGCTCGGCGAGGCTCGTGCGGCCGCTCGCCGCTCCCCCGACCACCAGTAGCGCGCCGTCGGTCCGCGGCCGCCACAGCACCGGCGCGACCAGCTGCTCTGCGGGTCGGTCGACGAGGCCCAGCCGGATTCCCGCGGGCGCGGTGTCCGTGCGCGCGGCGTCCGAGCGCACGGCGTCCGAGCGCACGGCGTCCGAGCGCACGGCGTCCGACTGCCCACCCGTGCCGACCCTCCCGGCTGCCGCGGCGCGGATCGCCGCGTCGACGGCCGCCAGCGGCAACGAGGCCGGCAGCGGCTCGCGCCAGGGCCGCGGGGCGCGCGGCTGCTCGGCGGCCGCAGCGACCAGCGCGGCCAGGTGCGCGGGCCCGGCCAGCGCCGCCTGCGCCGTGCGGGTGGCCCCGCCGCTGACCCGCACGACGCAGCGACCGCGTGCCGCCAGCGGGATCGACGCGGCCGAGGCGTCACCGGTGACGGCGACCGCGTCGTGCTCGTCGGTGACGCGCAGCGAGATGCGGATGCCGCAGTTGGCCAGCAGCGAGTCGCGCACCGCCTCTGCAGGCCGCTGCGTGCAGAGCACCAGGTGCACGCCGAGCGAGCGGCCGCGGGCGGCGAGATCGACGAAGAGCCGGTGCAGGTCGGGCAGCTCGGCGAGCATGGCGGCGAACTCGTCGACCACGATCACCAGCCGCGGCATGCCCACGGCCTCCTCGATCGATCGCGCGCCCTGCTCGGCCAGCAGCCGCTCGCGGCGGCGCAGCTCGGCCTTCAGGCTCTCGATCGCGCGCACCGCGCCCGCCTGGTCGAGATCGGTCATCACGCCGACGCAGTGCGCCAGGCCCAGCAGCGGCGCGAAGGAGGCGCCGCCCTTGAAGTCGACCAGGAGGAACGAGACCTCCGCGGTCGAGCGCCCGGCGGCCATCGCCGCCACCCAGGCGATCAGCAGCTCGCTCTTGCCAGAGCCCGTCGTGCCGCCGACCACCGCGTGCGGGCCATCGCGCACGAGGTCGAGCTCGATCGGCGCCTCGTCGGCGAGGAAGACCGCGGCGAGCCCGCCCTCGGCCACCGGCAGCGTCTCGAGCTCGACATGGGCGGGCAGGCCGCCCGCCAGCCGGATGCCGGCGTGCGCGGCTGCCGCAGCCAGGGTCTCGACCGCCGCCAGCGCCTCGCGCTCGGCGATCGCCGCGGGGGTGCAGGTGCGCTCGCCGACGCGCGCCGCATCGAGCGAGGCGTGCACGACGATGCGGCACTCGCGCGGCAGCTGCGAGGCGTGCTCGGCCACCGCGATCGTCACCTCCACACCGTCGCCCACCAGGCGCACGCTCGAGCCCGGCTCGCGGTGGATCGGATGCGGCAGCTGCGCCAGCCAGTCCCAGGCCGGGTCGGCTGGGACGATCGCCTCCGCGGCGTCGGGTGGCACCGCATCCGCCGCCTGCACGACCGCCGAGCGCGCGAGTGCGAGGGCGATGAGCGGCGGACCGACGATGCCGATCCCCTCGCGCGCGTCGACCACGAGCGGGCCCTCGACGACCGCCGCCGCCGAGCGCAGCCGCTCGGCCTGCTCGGCGGCACCCAGCCTGCGCACCGCCGGCTCGGTCGCCGGCACCTCGCCCTCGACGGCGATGCCGGAGGCCAGCGGCCCCGTGCCCAGCACCACCGGCACCGCAGCGCCGGGCTCCCGCCGCCACCGGTGCGGATCATGGGAGGGACGGGCGGCCACGGCCCGCGGCCCCGGGTGCGCGGCGGCGAGCTCGGCCCGCTGCTCGTCGAGCGCCGTGTCGATCCGGTTCGCGACCTCGGCGATCTCGGCCCTCCAGCGCGCCGCCTCCCGCGCGCGCCGTCGCTTGCGATTGCGGCGGCCGTCGCCCATGCTCGCCACCGCGATCACCGGTCCGAGGATGGCGAAGACCAGCACCGTGGGCGTCTGCAGCAGCAGCCACATGGCGCCGGCGCCCAGCACCGGCGCCAGGCTCGCCAGCAGCGGGAACGGCGCGGGCTCGGGGTCTGCGGGCGGGCGCGGCAGGTCGATGCGGGTCGGCATGGCGGCAGGATGCGCCAGCGGCGCGCGCGTGCGCGGCGGGCGACGGCGCGCCTGTGGAGAGCGCCGCGGCAGCCATCGCCGGCGGCGGGCCCATCGGGAGCGCCGCGGCAGCCACGGCCGGCGGCGGGCCCATCGGGAGCGCTGCGGCCGCGCTCGCTAGCGCCGCACGAGCGAGGCGGGGTTCAGCCGAGTCAGGAGCGGCTGCAGCCATCCCTGACCGGCGTCGCGCGCGTCGAGCACCGCGCGGCCCAGCATCCACGTCGCGTCGACCTCGGGCTCGCTGGGCGGGTCGGCCGCGAACACGGCGCGGTCCACGCGGTGCGCGAGCTCGCGCATGCGCGCGTCGGCGGCCGCCTGCTCGAGGCGCGTGCCGCCGGGCGGCAGCGTCTCGCCGCGGTCGCGGAGCCCGTCGACCACCTCGGCCCACGCGCCCTCCGCCCGATCGCGCGGCTCCTCGGCGCTCCGTCGCCGCCGGCGGCGCACGACCTTCGCCACCACCAGCCCGACCGGGATCGCGGCGACGAGCGCCAGCAGACCGAGCACCGCGGCACTGGCGGCGAGCACCTGCAGCAGCCGCGCCATGCCGTCGTCGGTGTCCTGCGGCGCGCTGGGTGCCGCGGCGTCACCGCCCTCGGTCTGCCCGCCGGGGGCCGGTGCGGGCGCCTGCTGCATCGGCGGCTCCTCGACGGTCGTCGGCGAGCCCTGCTCCTGCTCGGGGATCGGTCGCGGCTCCGGCGTCACGTCGAGCCCCACCCAGCCGGCCTCCGTCCGCACCTCGATCCACGCATCCGCATCGGCGCCGACGACGCCGGTCGGCTGGCCGGACGCGATGCCCTCGGGCGTGAAGCCGACGACCACCCGCGCGTCGAAGCCCAGCTGCCGCGCCAGCAGCATGGCGGCGGTGGCGTACTGCTCGGCGTCGCCGATCATCGGCTCGGCGAACATCTCCTCGAGCCGCTCGAGCGAGTGCCCGGGGCGCGAGGGCGCCTCGTCGGCCTCCACGCCATGGCTGACGTAGCCGTCGGCGCGCAGCCCCTCGAGCATCGCGGCGAGCCGCTCGCTGGGCGTCGCCGCCTCGCCCGTCCACGCCGCGAGCCGGCCGAGCATGGCGTCGGGCAGCGACTGCGAGCCCTGCCGGGGGTCGGCGGGCTCGAGCGCGGCCACGGCCTCCGGCGCGACCATCGGGTGGCCGGGCTCGGAGAGCATCTGGTAGCCGTCGCCGGGCGCGATGCCGAGCTCCAAGAAGTAGGTGCCGAGCGCGTCGTTGCGGTGCAGCCCGGCGGCGAGCCGCTCGGCGCGGTCGCCCACGAAGCGGATCGCGGAGGGGCTGCCCACCACCGGCAGCCACGGGGTGGTCAGCGCGTCGACCGTGACGCCGATCACGCGGCCGTCGCCCGGCTCGGCGATCGGCACGCGCTCGAACGCCGAGCGGCCGATGCCCAGCACCTCGCCGTCGTAGCTCTCCAGCACGGCCATGCGGATGCGGTCACCCGGCTCGAGACCGGTGACCGTCAGCTGGGCGGCGTCACGGCTCTCGGGCGACCAGAAGGAGCGGTAGGCGGCCAGCGGCGAGGTGCCCTGGAGATCGATCGACGAGGGGCTGTCGCCGCGCAGCACCGTGCGGTCGGGCAGCGGGACGACCGCACCCGCCGCGCCGGCGGCGCCCACCGCGAGCACCGCGACCACCGCACCGGCGCCGACCCGGCGCGCGAGCGACGAGAGCGCGCGGGGAGCCCTGCGGCGGCGGCGCGCCTGCCGCACGATGGCGACGTACCCGGCGATCGGCACGATCGAGGCCAGCCCCGTCAGCCACGGGTTGGGCAGCTCGTGCGGACCCCACAGGATCGACCAGGCCGCGATGGCGGCCGGCACGAGCGCCGCGGTCTCCGCCCGCTTCGAGCGGAGCGCGAGCGACACGCCGATGATCGTGCCGGCGAGCACCAGGACGACCGGTGCCATGAGCAGCGAGTCGCCGGTGCCGACCGGCAGGCCGATGGTCAGCAGGCGGCGCCAGGCGAGCACCACCGCGGCGGCGGCGTCCGGCAGGGCCGGCAGCCACTCCCCGCGAGGGATGCGCTGGGGCGCGGTGAGCGGCACGGCGAGCAGGGCGAGCGCGGCGAGGCCGGTGAGGATGATCGTGATCGACGACCAGTGGCGCACGGTGCCCAGCCACGCGATCGCGGCGCCGACGAGCAGCACGACGGCCAGCGCCACCACCAGCTGCAGCGTGCCGAAGATCCACCACATGGGCACGCAGGCGGCACCGATGGCCAGCAGCAGCATCGCGACGGCGGGGGCGCGCTGGATCATCGCTGCCTCGACTGCCCGATGCCGCGCGAGAGATCCTCGATGGCGCCGACGGTGACGACATCGGCGTCGCCGAGCCGCGAGCGGGACGGCAGCGCTCCCACCGCGGCGCGCACGACCACCGAGACGACGCCGGCGGGCATGCCGTTGGCCGCCGTGCGGAGCGTGCGAGGCGGGACGGTGGAGCCGGTGATGAGCCAGGCGAGGCTGCCGGGCGCCGCTCGCCGGGAGGCGCGAGCGGCCGCGGCGATGCCGAGGGGCTGCTGCGGCTGGAGCACGGCGAGGGCATCGAGCAGCCGATCGCGCGTCGCCGCGTCGATGGCGTGCGCCTCGCCGCGCTCGCCGCGCGGGCTCTCGACGATGCGCAGGGCGCGGCGGTCGGCCATCGCCGCCAGTCCCAGGGTGCCGACCAGCGAGAGCGCGAGCTCGAAGTCGTCGCCGTCGTACTCGCGCGGGTCGGTGGAGAGCACGATCAGGGTGTCGGCGCGCCTGGACGGCTCGAACTGCCGCACCAGCAGCGTGCCCAGCCGGGCGCTCGAGCGCCAGTGCACCAGCCGGCGGTCGTCGCCCGGCGCGTACTCGCGCAGGCTGTGGAAGGAGACGTCGTCGGCGGTGCGCTCGGCGGCCGCCTCGCCGTCGAGGTCGCGCACGATGCCGCCCGCGCCGCCCGGCAGCCGCACCACGCGCGGGTGCACGACGAGCGTGCGGGAGTCGGTCAGGCGGTGGCGCCGCTCGAGCACGCCGAAGGGGTCGGTGCGGATGATGGTGGCGGGGCCGATGGTGCGCAGGCCGCGCCGGGAGGTGTCCAGCGGCACCGAGCGCACCACTCTCCCGCCGACCTCGATCGGCGGAATCTCCAGCACCACCTCGTCCTCGCCCACGACGAGGTCGACCTGATTGGGCGTCGCCGCCCGGGTCGGCCGCGACACCTCCACCAGCGCGAGCGCATCGGCCCCGACCGGCACCCGCTCGGCGCTCAGGCCGATGCGGGCCCGCGCCCAGCGCTCGCCCACGATCCACGGGATGGCGCCCAGCAGCAGCACCGCGGCCGCCACGGCCGCGACCAGCGCCTCCGTCCAACCCAGCGTGCGCGCCAGCACGAGCCCGAGCACGACCACCGCGACCAGCGACCAGCCCCACGGGCTGAGCGTGCGCGTGACGGCGTCGAGTGCGCGCATCGCGGTGCCCGGTCTCAGCGCCTGGGCGGCGCCACGGTCAGCATCAGCTGCTGCACGATGCTCTCGGGGCGCACGTCATCGAACTCGGCCTCGGGCTGCAGCACCAGCCGGTGCGCGAGGGCAGGCACCGTGAGCGCCTTGACGTCGTCGGGCGTGACGTAGTCGCGGCCGTGGATCGCCGCCCACGCGCGCGACGTGCGCACGAGCGCGAGCGCGCCGCGCACCGAGACGCCCAGCCGCACCTCGTCCGCCTCCCGGGTGGCGTCGACCAGGCGGGCGACGTAGTCGACGATCGACGCCTCGACGTGCACCTTGCGGATCCGGGCCGCCATCGCCTGGATGAGCCGCGCATCCGCCACCGGCTTGATCTCGTCGGGCGAGACCTCTTCGCCCGAATCGGTGAGGATGCGCAGCGTCGAGGCGTGGTCGGGGTAGCCGATGGACGCCTTGAGGGCGAAGCGGTCGAGCTGGGCCTCTGGCAGCTGGTAGGTGCCGGCGTGCTCGATGGGGTTCTGCGTCGCGATCACCATGAACGGATGCGGCACCGGGTGCGCGATGCCGTCGACCGTGACGTGACCCTCCTGCATCACCTCCAGCAGCGCCGACTGCGTCTTCGGGCTCGCGCGGTTGATCTCGTCGGCGAGCACCACGTTGGCGAAGACCGGGCCCGGGCGGTACTCGAACTCGCCGCGCCCCTGGCTCCAGACGCTCACGCCGGTGATGTCGCCGGGCAGCAGGTCGGGCGTGAACTGGATGCGGCTGGCGGTGCCGTCGATGGTGGCCGCGAGCGCGCGGGCGAGCGAGGTCTTGCCGGTGCCGGGGTTGTCCTCGATCAGCAGATGGCCGTGGCTGAGCATGGCCGTGAGCGAGAGCTGCACCGCGAGGGGCTTGCCCACCAGCACCCGCTCGACGCGCTCGACGACGTGCTCTGCCAGCTCCTGGATGCTCGCGACATCGACCTCCACGGGCGACTCCCTTCGGTCGATGGTCATGGCCTGCTCACAGCCCGCAGCCCGCGACGGTCGGCTGCTCGTCGCGATGCGGTCTGGACTCCAGATAGGTTACGACGCCCCACGCCCGCACCTGCGTCGCCCCCGCCGGAACGGGCTCGGATGCCGCCCGCTCCGAGCTCCAGGTGCTGCCGATGAGGTAGGAGGCCACCACCTCTCCCCGGATGGTCGCGCCGGCGTTCGCGGGCGGTGTGGCGTTCAGCGGTGCGAGCGGGGTGCACGCGTTGACGGTGGCCTCGAGGCTCAGCGGCATGCCGCTGCCGACCGAGGTCGGATCGGAGCACACCTTCGCGGCGCCGGCGCCGGAGGGCGCGCAGGCGCGCAGGTCGACGGATGCCTCGCGCCCGTAGGCGAAGGACGTGGTCGTCGGGGTGAGCCACGAGTTCGCGCCCACCCGCGTCCAGACCGGCTCGGTCGCCTGCGGCGCCTGCCGCACGCGCGCCTCGAACCACATGCCGCTGGGCAGCGATGGCACCTGCGTCAGCTGCAGGTCGAGCGCGTCGTCGCGCACCTGCGCTGCGCCGGCGGAGACCCGCACCTGTGCGGCATCGACCGGTGCGGGCTTGCCGAAGACCGGGTCGGAGAGGGAGACGGAGCAGTGCCAGCCGTTGTCGGCGATGACCGCGACGACCGCGCGCGAGCCCTCCGCCACCGAGAGCGTCGCGCTCGTGGCGGTGCTGCCGGCCGGCACGCCGGTGCCGCTGCTGTCGCAGCCGAGCGAGGCGGCCTCGCCGACCGGCACGATGCGCGCCGCGTAGGCGACGCTCGACGCGCCGCCGGCGTCGACCCGCGACCAGCTGGCGGTGACGGTGCCGGTGGTCTGGCCGGTGATCAGCACCGGCGTCGTGGCGGGCTCGCCGACGGCGGTGAACGGCACCGGCGCGCTGGGCCAGCGCCAGCCCTCGTCGGGTACGCCGGCGGCGTTCCGCGCGGCGACGGCCACGGAGTACGCCAGCCCGGGCGTCAGGTCGGTCACCACGGTGCTGCGCTCGGTGGCTCCCGCGCGCAGGATGCGGTCGGCCCCGTTGCCGGTGATGCGCACCAGGTAGCCCTCGATGGGCGTGCCGCCCTGCGGCTGCGGCACCGGCTGCCAGGTGATGCGCATCGAGCCGGGCTCGCCGGTGGGTGCGGCAGTGATGCCCCGCACGACCGCCGGGCGTCGGTCGGCGTGCACCGGCTCGGAGGCGGCGGAGGGCGCACTGGCACCCAGTGCGTTGACGGCGACCGCGCGCAGGCGCAGCTCGACGCCGGGCGGCAGGCCCTCGATGCGGCAGCGCGGCTCGGCGCCGCATTCGTAGGTGGTCTCGCCGCCGAGGATCCGGTAGCCGGTGATGGGGCTGCCATTCGCGGCGGGCGGCTCGATGCGCATCGTGACCACCCCGTCGACGTGCTCGTCGAACGCCTGCACGGGTGGCGCAGGCGCATCCGGCACGTCCTGCACCGTCACGGTGATCGGGCTCCAGACGGCGCGGCTGGGCGCATCTGTCGCATCGACGACCAGCACGCGCACGATGGTGGTGCCGATCTGCGCCGCGCCATCCACGTCGATCGTCACGGTGCCGCCGTCGAGCGAGGCGCTGATGCCGCGCTCGGCAGCGCCCTCCTCGCTGATCGCGCCGATGCGCAGCGGCACAGTCGGGAAGGGGTTGGAGGCCTCGTCGTTGGCGAGCGGCGTCACCTGCGCGCTCCTGCCGCGCTGCACGGTGACCGCGTCGGCGACCGGGGCGGCGAGCGGTCTGGTCGAGGTGATCACCTGCAGCCGCACGGCACCGCTCTGGCCCTCGCCCGCGGAGTCCCAGACGCCGATCTCGACATCCTCGGTGGTGCCGGCGGCGGTGCCCTCCAGCGCGGCGACCGTCAGCGTCGAGCCGGTGACGGAGGCGCGAAAGCCCGGCGGAACGCCCTCGAGGATCGCCCACGTGGCAGCCTGCAGCCGTGCCGGATCCGGCGAGCGGGTGATGCGGGTCAGGTCGATCTCTCGCTCATCGCCCGCCTCGAGCCGCACGTAGGCGCCGAGCACGCCCAGCGGCTGATCGTCGCCGGGCACGACCTCGATGGGCAGCACGATGGTGCCGATGCGGCCCTCCGGATCGGTCGCGCTGTCGCCGTCGGTGACCTCGAAGCTGATGCTGGCTGGACCGTAGTAGGTGGGTGGAGGCGCGAAGCGCAGCGTCTTGAGGTCGATCACCGGGTTCACCCCGGAGTCGGGCGAGACCTCGACGGCGCTCGCGTCGGTGAGGAGGACGCCGCTGCCGTCGACGGTGTCGACGACGTCGTCGATGGCGATCTCGATCGTCTCTCCCGCCTGCACCCTCAGCGGCGCGACGCCGGCGCGCAGCTGAGGCAGCGCGTCGAGCCGCCCAGGCACGGCGATCACGGCGGTGCCGGTCGCCGACGGGTCGTCGCTGCGGGTGATGGTGAAGGGTACGAAGCGGGTGCGGTCGGTGACCGCGATCTCGATGGCGCCGTCGTCGCGCAGCTGCACACCGGTGGTCTCGAGCGGCAGCGCGGCCTCGAGCACGTCGCTGCGGCCGTCCCGCACCGAGGCGTGCGCCAGCGGCTCGATGACGACCGCCTCGGCATCGGCGATCGACTGGATCGCCACCTGCACGTCCTCCACGTCCGGCGCGGGCGGCGGCGCGTCGGGGTCGACCTCGATGCGCAGCCAGCTGGTGGCGCTCGAGCCGGCCGAGTTCTCGACCGTCACCAGCACGCCGATCGCCGACGCGTCGGGACCCGCGGTCACCAGCACGGCGCCGTCGCGCTGCTCGACGGTCGCGCCGGTCGTGACGACCTCGATGCCGACGATCTCCAGCGGCAGCCCTGCGGGGTCGCTGTCGTTGTCGAGCACGGGCACCACGAGCGTCGAGTCGGGCCGCATCTGCGCCTCGTCGGCCTCGAGCACAGGCGGCAGCGCCGGCCCGGGCGGCACGACGGTGATCCGCACGAGCCCCTCCGCGACCGCGCCGAGGTCGTCCTTGATGCGGTAGCGGAACTCGTCGGTGCCCTCCGAGTAGTCCCCCGCCTGGTAGCGCAGCGTCGACGAGCGGCCCGACTGCGTGACGAAGCCGAGCGCCGGCGCGGCGGATGGCCCGAGCAGCTGCACGGGGTCTCCGTTCGGGTCGGCGTGCGAGAGCGGCAGCGGCAGGTCGACGCTCGCGCCCGCCACCACGCGGGCCTCGATCGTGGGCGCGATGGGTGCCGCATTCGTCCCCGTTGCGGCGTCGACGACCCGCAGCGTGATGTCGGCGCTCGCCGTCTGGCCGTCCGGGCCGCGCACGGCGTAGGTGGCCGTGAACGTGCCGGGCTCCTGGGCGGCGACGTAGCGCATCCGGTCGCCGTCGACGAACAGCAGGCCCTCCTCCGGCGCCGCCACCGGCTCCGGCTCGAGTGCGATGGGCAGGCCGTCAGGCTGCTCGTCGTTGGCGAGCACCGGGATCTCGACCAGGCCGCCCGGTCGCACCGAGACGACGTCGTCGCGCGCGATCGGTGCCTGCACGGCCGCCGTCGCCGACTGCGACACCCGCAGCTCGCCGGTCGCCGAGGTGAGGCCGTTCGTGACCGTGTACGTCACGCTCGCGTCGCCCTCGAGGTCGTCGGCGAGCGAGAGCCGCACGCGCTCGCCGTCGATCACCTCGGCGCGCACGCTCTCGCTGTCGGAGGATGCCTCCGTGATCGCCACCACGCCGCCGGCCGGGTCGTGGGCGAGCGAGCCGACCTCCACCTCGGTCGCGCTGATCGCCGGCACCGTGGCCCTGGCGGGCCGCGTGACCGGTGCGGAGGAGGCATCGGTGCCCTCCAGCACGCGCACGGCCACGAGCCCGTTCCTGGTCGACTCGCCGTCGCTGACGACGTAGCCGAAGCGCAGCAGGCCGGGCTCGGTGGGGCTGACCCTGATGGTGCCGTCGGAGAAGTCGGGGGTGACGGGGGCGGCACCGGCGACCACGTTGTGCAGGCTCAGCTCGCCGGATCCGCCGCGCGCGGCCAGCAGCGGCTCGAGCACGAGCTCGTGTCCCACCCGGGTGACCGCGGTGACGGGCTGCGCGGTGATGGGCACGGTGCCCGCGTGCACGGTGAGCGCGATCGTCTCGGTCACCTCGTGCTCGCCGTCCGTGACGGTCACGCGCACCTCCCGCTGGGCGCCCGCGCGGCCGTCGCGGAACTCGAGCCTGCCGTCGGCACGCACGCTGACGCGATCGGGCTCCTCTGCGGCGGCGGAGAGCACGGCGAGCGGGTCGCCCTCCGGGTCGACCCAGCCGTCGAGCGCATCGAGCACGATCGACCCGCCGGCCTCGAGCGTCGCCTGCAGGGGCCGGACGAGCTCCGGCGGCTCATCGCCCGAGCGGATCGTGACGGTCGCGACGGCCTGGTCGCTCATGGTCCCGTCCGAGACCCGGTAGCTGACGCGAGCCTCCCCCGACTCCGGGGCCTCCAGCCGGATGCTGCGGCCGTCGGGCGTGAGGGAGACGGATGCGTCGTCGCGGTCGACCTGCGCCTCGGTGATGACGATGGGGTCGCCGTTCGCATCGCTGTCGTTGAGCAGCACCGGCAGCAGCGCGACCGCGCCGGGGCGAGCGCCGAGCTCGTCGTCCTCGGCGACCGGCGGCGCAGGGTCGGCCTCCACCGTCTCCTCGACGGTCTCGCCCTCGGCAGGATCCTCGGGAGTCGGCTCCTCGTCGGCGAGCTCCCAGCCGGTGATGCGGCTGCCGTCGCGATCGATCGCCCAGGCATCGCCGGTGCCGGGGTCGACGACCGCTGTGGCGCTGCCGCGCTGCACGATGCGCAGGTCGGCGTCGACCGCGACCTCCTCGAGGCTCAGCACGACGGGCTCGGCACCCTCGCACGAGCGCCAGGCGGTGCCGCCGTGCCAGACCGCGAAGACGCACTCCTCGGTCACGATGGGGTTGGCGGCCTCGCCGCCGGCGCCGGAGGCGAGCACGGTCGAGCTCGGCACGCCCAGCCGCTGGCGCACGAGCGTGCCGTCGGCGGCGTAGACCACGGTCTGGGAGGCCGCGCCGGGCTCCTGCAGGCGCACGCCGCTGGCATCCAGCACCGTCTGCCAGGTGCGCGTGGAGAGCACGCCGGAGCCCGAGTCGTAGAGCACCCAGTCGTCGCCGAGCACCGTCAGCTGCAGCTCGGGAGCCGAGGGCGACACCGGCGCGCGGTCGCTCGAGACGATCTCGCCCGCAGCGTCGACGCGCAGCACTCGGCCGAGGCCGGGCGAGGCGGCCAGCAGGCCGTCGTCGGTGAGCACGGCCACGCCACCGCTGCCGAGCGCGACGACTGCGTCGCCGAGCGGAGCGCCCTCAGCGAGCGCGCCTGTGGTGGTGCGCCAGACATCGCCGGTGGAGGGCGAGGTGACGACGATGCGATCGCCTCGCACGCCCACCTCGGCCTCGGGTGCGATCGGCACCGCCGGGCCCGGCTGTGCGGCGCCCTCGAGCACGACACGGGCGGTCGAGGCGTCCCGGTCGATGATGATGGTGCCGCTGGCGGCCTGCAGCGCCAGGTCGGCGGAGCCGGCGCTGACGATCCGCTCGATCGAGCTGTTCGCGGTGTTCGCGAGCCCGATCACGCCGGCGTCGGCGTTCGCGATCCAGACGCTCGAGCCGTCGAGGTGCGGCTCGAGCGATGCGTAGCCGGGCGTCAGCACCGCCCCGGCGACGACGCCGGCAGCCAGCAGGCTGCCCAGCGCGACACCGGCGACGCGGCGCTTCACGGCAATGGCTCCGCGCACGCCCTGGTGGGCTCACCCGTGGCACCGTCGCGGTTGACGGCGACGTCGATGCACAGCTGCTCGCCCGGCTCGCCCGTGAGCGAGAACTCGCGGCCGCCCTGGATGAACGCATCGCCCGTCGTGGTGCGCACGTGGTACGAGTCGGTGCCGACCAGCCCGGGGTCGTCCCAGCTGTACACGACGCGACCGGACTCGGGTGCCGCCACCACCTCTGCGACCACGGGAATCTGCTGCGAGACGCTCGAGAGCGCCATGGCCGCGACCGCGACGATGCCCAGCACGACGATGCTCGCGACGCCGATCCCGACGCCGATCGCGAAGCGCTTGGGCTTCTGCGGCTGCCGCCTGCCGGTGGACTGCGAGATGTCGACCCGGCTGCCCGTGATGCCCGCACCCCTGCGGGAGCGTCGCGCGCGCAGCCGCAGCGCATCCGAATCCTCCTCGACCTCGTGCTCGGGCGCGGGCTCCGCGGCCCACGCGTCGACCTCGACCTCGACGGGGGTCTCGTCGAAGCCGAGCTCGCGCTGCACGGCCTGCAGCTCGAGCAGCATCGCCTCGACGGACTCGTAGCGGTCGCTGGGCTTGGCCGCGAGCGCCTTGTCGAGCACGGCGCGCAGCGGCACCGGGATGGCGCGCGATGGCAGCAGCTCGTGGTTCATGATGCGGCCGCTGAGCGCGTCGTGGTCGTTGGCCCGGCCGGGCTGCTCTGCGGGGCTGCGTCCGGCGATGAGGGAGAAGATCGTCGCGCCGAGCGACCAGACCTCGGTGGCGACGGTGCCGCCGGTGTCGCCGCGCAGCACCTCGGGTGCCGCCCAGGGCACCGAGACGCCGGCCGCCTCGGTGGTGTCGTGCTGCAGGCCGGCGATGCCGAAGTCGCTCAGCACCGGGTGGCCGAAGGAGGTGGTGAGGATGTTGGCGGGCTTGATGTCGCGGTGCAGCACGCCGGCGCGGTGCGCGGTCTCGACGGCGGCGCCGATGCGGATGGCCACGCGCAGCGCGGCCTCGACCTGCAGCGGCTCGGTGCGGAAGCGGTCGCCCAGCTCGGGGTTGGCGAGCTCCATCACGAGGTAGGGGCGGCCGTCGCTGGCGACGCTGGCCCCGTAGACGGTGAGGATGCTCGGATGCGAGGAGAGGCGGCCCATCAGGTTGACCTCGGTGCGGAACGAGCGGCGCACGTCCTCGTCGACGAGCTCGGCCAGCAGCACCTTGACCGCGACCGGCCTGCGCGGCAGCGCCTGCTCGTACAGGAAGACGTCGGCATAGCCGCCCGTGCCGAGCACGTGGAGGTGCGAGTAGCCGGGAAGGACCGGGGGCGCGGAGGGAAGCCGCCTGGCCATCAGGCTCGCCTGGTCTCCTCGTCGCGCAGCGTCGTCCGGGGCACGGTGCGGTCGACGTCGTCGACGGTGGGGGCCTTCGTGACGTCGACGACGATGACGGAGACGTTGTCGCGTCCGCCGTTGTCGAGCGCAGCGGCGACGAGCGCGCTGGCGGCGGCTGCGGGCTCCGCGTGCTCACTCAGCAGGCGCTCGATCTCGATGTCGTGCACCTCCTTGGTGAGGCCGTCGGAGCAGACCAGCAGCCGCAGCTGGGGCATGATCGGCAGCAGGAAGTAGTCGGGCACCGGGTCGATGCCGGCGCCGACGCCGCGCGTGACGACGTTGGCCTCCGGGTGCGTCTCGGCCTCTTCCTCGGTGAGCAGGCCCGCGTCGATCAGCTCCTGCACGACCGAGTGGTCGATGGTGATGCGCGTGAGTCGCTCGCCGAGCATCGCATAGGTGCGGGAGTCGCCCACGTTGAAGACCGCGAAGTGCGGGGCGTCGTCGTGCATCGCGAACGCGCAGCCGGTGACGGTGGTGCCTGCGGCCCCCTCGCCGTCGCCGAGCTTCTCGATGATGTCAGTCGCGCGCCGGAGGGCGTCGACGACATCGATCGGCTCGACGGCCTCGAGGTCCGCGAGTCCCCCGAGCTCCTCGGCGACTGCCTTGCTGGCGAGGTCGCCGTGGGAGTGACCGCCCATGCCGTCGGCCACCGCGAAGATCGGCGGCTGCGTGACGAGGGAGTCCTCGTTGTGCTGGCGGCGGAAGCCGGTGTCGGTCAGACCTGCCCAGCGCACCGCGAACCGCTGCCCCTCAGGGCCCTCTGTCGCGTGCTCGCCGGTCGCCGGTCCGATATGGGTCACATCCTCCAGTCTCCCATGATCGGACGCCAGGTGATGCACCACGCCCATCAACGGGCATCCGCACCGGATCCTCCCGTCTGCTGCATGGCTGAGACATCAGGTCGCAGCACCCAGTCGGGAGCGCCTCTGGCGTCGACGATGTCGCGCAGCAGCGGCGCCATCGTCAGACCCGGATCGACCGCCATCGCCAGCTCGGCGCAGCGTGCCGCGGTGCGGCCCCTGCCCACGAAGAACTGCAGGAATCCGACGATCACGAGCAGCGGTGCGCGTGCCTCGAGGGGCACTGCCTCGGCGATCGCGCTCCATCGGCGGAGGCGCTCGTGCAGGCGCTCCGCGTCGGGTGCCGGCCCGACGCCCATGAAGCGGTTCGCCGCCGTACCGCCGGCGATCGCGTCTGCGTCCTGGCTCGCGGCCAGCGTGTGCTGCGCCGCGTCGATGCCGTCGATGGCGAGCTCGATCGCGAGATCGCGCAGGAGCGGGCTGGCGACCAGGACGGCGGCGAGCGCTGCGGCCCGCGCCGGATCGACGCCCAGCGCGCCCGGCCCCGAGTCCAGCTGCGGCGCCAGGGCCACTGCGAGCTCGAGCGCCTCGATCGGGGCCGCCCGGGCCGCATCCAGCTCGGCGCGCTGCAGCGCCTCGAGCCGGGTGGCGACCGCCTGCCCGGCGGCGCCGCAGTCGCCCTCCGGCAACCCCGGCACGCGCCTCGGCGCCGGCACACCGGGCGCTGGGTCGTCGAGCAGGTCGAGCTCGGCGAGCGGCCCGCGCGCGGCATCGGGATGGGCGTAGTCGCCCCACGCGTCGGGGGCGATCGCGAGCAGCTCCAGGATGCGGATGCCCGCACGGTCGAGTCGCTCGGCCACGCCGAGCAGCTCGTCGCGCAACGGCAGCGGACCGGCGCCGAGCGACTCGGGGAGGCAGGCGATCAGCACGACGGCCTCGGCGCCGAGGGCGCTCGACCGGATCGCCCGGGCGACGGCCTCGACGCTGTGCGCCGCGGGCAGGTCGAGCGCCATCGGCATGCCGGAGCGGCCGTCCGAGAACGGCAGCGCCACGAGCGATGGCGCACCGACCTCGCCGACCAGGCGCGGCAGCAGCTGCAGCAGGGATTGCGGGGTGCGGATGCGAATGGTCTCCATGCGCGCAGGGTGCGGCACCGCACGAGTACCGCGCGGCATCCCATTGAAGGGGTGTGGATATATACCCCTAGGGGGTATAGCCTGACAAGCATGAGCGGGACCGACGAGACCAGCCACCACGCCCAGGCAACGCACGACGCGCACGCCAGTCACGACACGCACGCCGGTCACGACACGCACGCCAGTCACGACACGCACGCCGGTCACGACGCGCACGCCGGTCACGACACGCACGCCGGTCACGATACCCGCGCGAGTCACGACGGCCACGCGGGCCACGACGCGCACGCGAGTCACGACGGCCACGCGGGCCACGCGGGCCACGGCGACCATGTCGCGATCTACCGTCGCCTGTTCTGGTGGATGCTCGCGCTCGCCGTGCCCACGGTGCTGCTGAGCGGCATGTTCGCCTCGATCGTCGGTTACACGCTGCCCGATTGGCCGTGGCTCCACTGGGTCGCCCCCGTGCTCGGCACGATCATGTACGTCGTCGGCGGCAGGCCGTTCCTGACCGGCGCGGTCGACGAGCTGCGCGCGCGCAAGCCGGGCATGATGCTGCTGATCGGGCTCGCGATCACCGTCGCGTTCGTCGCCTCCTGGGCGTCCACCCTCGGGCTGGCCGACCACGAGCTCGAGTTCTGGTGGGAGCTCGCGCTGCTGATCGTGATCATGCTGCTGGGGCACTGGATCGAGATGCGCTCGCTCGCGCAGACCTCCAGCGCGCTCGACTCGCTCGCGGCCCTGCTGCCCGACGAGGCCGAGCGGGTCGTCGACGGCGGCACCGAGCTCGTCTCCCCCGACGCACTGCAGCTCGACGACGTGGTGGTCGTGCGCCCCGGCGCGCGCGTCCCGGCCGACGGCGTCGTGATCGAGGGATCAGCCAGCTTCGACGAGGCCATGATCACCGGCGAGTCTCGCCCCGTCGCGCGCGGTGCGGGTGACCGGGTCGTCGCCGGCACGGTGGCGACCGACTCGGGTGTGCGCGTGCGCATCGACGCGGTGGGCGACGAGACGGCGCTGGCGGGGATCCGGCGCCTGGTCGCCCACGCGCAGGCCTCGACCTCGAAGGCGCAGCGCCTCGCCGATCGCGCCGCGGGCTGGCTGTTCTGGTTCGCGCTGGGCGCGGCCGTCGTCACCGCGGTCGTATGGTCGCTGGTCGGCATGCCCGACGACGCCGTCATCCGCGCGGTCACGGTGCTCGTGATCGCGTGCCCGCACGCGCTGGGCCTGGCCATCCCGCTGGTCGTCTCGATTGCCACGGAGCGCGCGGCCCGCGGCGGTGTGCTGATCGCCGACCGCCTCGCGCTCGAGACCATGCGGCACATCGACGTCGTGCTCTTCGACAAGACCGGCACGCTCACCGCGGGCGAGCCGGTCGTGCTCGAGCACCTCGTGGCCGACGCGCACGCGGGCCTCGGTGCCGCCGACCGACTGCTCGCGCTGGCTGCCGCGGCGGAGACCCCGAGCGAGCACCCCCTCGCCCGGGCCATCGTGCGCGCGGCCGAGGACGCGCGCCTGACCGTGCCAGAGGCATCCGACTTCACGTCCTCCCCCGCCGTCGGCGTCACCGCCACGGTCGACGGCCGCACCGTGCGCGTGGGCGGCCCGCACATGCTGGCTGAGGAGGGAGCGCAGGAGCTGCCCGCGGTCGAGCCGTGGCGTGCCGAGGGCGCGATCATCCTGCACGTGGTCGTCGACGGCGAGGTCGCCGGTGCGCTGCGGCTCGCCGACGAGATCCGCGAGGAGTCGAGGCAGGCAGTGGATGCGCTGCACGCGCTGGGCATCGAGGTCGCGATGGTCACGGGCGATGCCGAGGCGGTGGCGCAGTCGGTCGCGAAGGAGCTGGGCATCGACCGGGTTGCGGCGGGCGTGCGCCCCGAGCACAAGGAGCGCGAGGTCGCCCGCCTGCAGGGCGAGGGGCGCCGGGTGGCGTTCGTGGGCGACGGCGTGAACGATGCGCCGGCGCTCGCGCGCGCCGACGTGGGGCTCGCGATCGGCGCGGGCACCGATGTGGCGATCGCCTCGGCCGATGTGATCCTCGCAAGCTCGGATCCCCGCAGCGTCGTCTCGGTGGTGCAGCTCTCGAGCGCGAGCGCACGGAAGATGGTGCAGAACCTCTGGTGGGCTGCCGGCTACAACCTGCTGTCGGTGCCGCTCGCGGCGGGGGTGCTCGCGCCCGTCGGCTTCGTGCTGCCGATGTCGGTGGGTGCGCTGCTGATGTCGGTCTCGACGGTGGTGGTGGCGCTCAACGCACAGCTGCTGCGTCGGCTGGACCTCGACCCGGCACGATCGGCAGCGCGGGCGTTCGCAGCCTGAGCGGCGCCCGGGCACCGATATACGGCGGTCTGCTGCTCGCGGTGCGGTGCAGGAGCAGACAGCCCTGTACCTGGGGGGGTGGGGGGCGCGACGGCGCTAACGTGTCCGCATGATGCGCACCCGCCCAGAGCTCACCGGTTCGTTCGGGGCGGTCGCCTCCACGCATTGGCTCGCCTCCTCCAGCGGCATGGCCGTGCTCGAGCGCGGCGGCAATGCCGCCGATGCGGCTGTCGCTGCCGGCTTCGTGCTGCACGTGGTCGAGCCGCACCTGAACGGGCCGGGCGGCGACATGCCGCTGATCGTGCGGGTGCCGGGCGGCGAGCCGCGGGTGCTGAGCGGCCAGGGCGTCACGCCTGCCGCCGCGACCATCGAGCAGATGCGCGCGGAGGGCATCGAACACATCCCCGGCACCGGCCTGCTCGCGGCGGTCGTGCCGGGTGCGGTGCCCGCGTGGCTGACGCTGCTGCGCGACCACGGCAGCTGGGCGCCCGCCGAGGTGCTGGCGTTCGCGATCGAGCTGGCCGACCGCGGCCACCGGGTGCTGCCGCGCGTCGCCCGCACGATCGCCGGCCGCGCCGACTTCTTCCGCGAGCACTGGCCCGCCTCGGCTGCGCTCTGGGCCGACCCGGCGCCCGCCGACTGGGACATGATCCGCAATCCGGCGCTGGCCGAGACCTACCGGCGCCTCGCCGACGCAGGCCGTGGCAAGGCGCGCGAGGCCGCGTGCGATGCCGCCATCGCCGCCTGGAGCGAGGGCTTCGTCGCGGAGGCGATCGACCGCCACAGCCGCGAGCCGCAGATGGACTCCACCGGCGAGGCCCACGCGGGCCTGCTCACGGGCGACGACCTGGCCGCTTGGCGCCCCCAGTGGGAGGACACCCTCTCGCTGCCCTGGCGCGGCACCACCGTGCACAAGGCCGGTGCTTGGACGCAGGGCCCGGCGCTGCTCGAGGCGCTCGGCATCCTCGACCCGCTGCTGCCGGAGCGTGCCGCGCACGAGGGGTCGGATGCGTTCGGTCCCGATCTCGTGCACGTCGCGGCCGAGGCGGCGAAGCTCGCGTTCGCCGACCGCGACGCCTGGTTCGGCGACGGGGCCGACCTGTCGCGGCTGCTGCACCCCGACTATCTCGCCGAGCGGCGCGCGCTCATCGGCGAGCAGGCGTCGCTGGCGCTGCGGCCCGGCGCTCTGCACGGCGCTCCACGGCTCGCGCAGGTGCGCACCGCCGACGAGCACGCGGCCGCCGCCGCCGCGGACGGCGGCGCAGCCGCCGCCGGCACCGGCGAGCCCACGCGCGGCGACACCTGCCACATCGACGTCGTCGACAGGGACGGCATGGTCGTCTCCGCCACGCCGTCGGGCGGCTGGCTGCAGTCGAGCCCGACGATCGCCGAGCTCGGCTTCTGCCTCGGCACGCGTGCCCAGATGCTGTGGCTGGAACCCGGGCTGCCCACGAGCCTGGCACCGGGCATCCGCCCCCGCACCACCCTGTCGCCGACGATGCTGGTCGACGACGACGGCACGGTGGCGGCGCTCGGCACGCCCGGCGGCGACCAGCAGGATCAGTGGCAGCTCTCGATGCTGCTGGGCATGCGGGTGCTGGGGCTCAGCCCGCAGGCGGCGATCGACGCGCCCGCCTGGCATCTGACGCACCTGGTCTCGTCGTTTGAGCCGCGCGTGTGGGAGCCCGGCGGGCTGCACGTCGAGTCGCGGCTGGGCGAGGCGACCATCGCCGAGCTGCGCCGGCGCGGCCACGTGGTGACGGATGCGGGGCCCTGGTCGCTCGGGCGGCTCTCGTTCGCGTCGTTCGAGGCGGGCGCTGCCGGTCCGGGCGCTGGCGGCGAGGAGCGCCGCCGCCTGCCGACGATCCGCGCGGCCGCGAATCCGCGCGGCGAGCAGGGCTACGCGGCACTCCGATAGCGCTGCGCTGCGCCAGCGCGGCAGCCGCTAGGAGAAGAGGTCGGCGATGCGCTCGATGGTGGCCGCGTCGAGCTCGCCCTTGCCGGCCGCCGCATTCTGCGCGACCTGCTCGGGCCGGGTCGCTCCGGCGATGACGCTCGTGACGGCCGGCTGCGCGAGCATCCACTGGAAGGTGGTCACGAGCATGGTCGTGCCGGCGTCGCCGACGATGCGCTCGTACTCGTCGATGCGCGCCCAGTCGGTCTGCTCGAGCAGCTGCGGCTTCAGGGCGGTCAGACGCGCATCCGCCGGCCCCGTGCCCTTCGAGTACTTGCCGGAGAGCAGGCCGTTGGCGAGCGGGAAGTAGGGCAGGAATCCGATGCCGGTCTCGAGCACGGCCGGCAGCACCTCCTTCTCGACGTCGCGGGCGACGAGCGAGTACTCGTCCTGCGCCGAGACGAACCCGTTCGGCGTCTCGACCTCGGCCGCGGCGGCGATCTGCTCGGGGCTGAAGTTCGAGTGGCCGTAGGCGCGGATCTTGCCCTCGGCGACGAGCTCGTCGAGCGCGCGCACGGTCTCCTCGATGGGCGTCTCGGGGTCGGGCGTGTGCTGCTGGTAGAGGTCGATGCGGTCGGTCTGCAGCCGGCGCAGCGAAGCCTCGACGGCCTTGCGGATGTACTGCCGCGCGCCCTTGGGGCCCCACGTCTCGGTGCCGTCGATCGCGAAGCCCTGGTGGCCCCACTTGGTGGCAAGCACGACCTTGTCGCGGGCGGCGCTGCCGGCCTTCGCCAGTGCGACGCCCATGAGCGTCTCGGACGTCGTGGCGGGGTTGCCGTAGATGTCGGCGGTGTCGAACAGCGTGATGCCGTGGTCGATGGCGGCGTGGATGACCGCGTCGGTGCCCGACTGGTCCTCCGTGCGGGTGCCCTTGCGACCGAAGTTGTTGCATCCGAGGCCGATGGGTGAGACCTCGATGCCGCTGGTGCCGAGTGTGCGCGTCATGTCAGACAGGCTACCGACGTCGGCTGGCGATCTCCGCCGCGGTCAGTGCGCGCCCGGTCGCCGCGCCTTCGCTGTGCCGGCCGCGGGCTTCCGCGGCTTGGCGGGCTTGTGCGGCTGGGTCGCGGCGATGGTCTGCGCGACCTCGTGGAGCCAGTCGATGTCGTCCATCGCATCGTCGTCGACGATGCCGTAGGGCTTGGAGCCCGGGTAGGCCTCGCCGCGCGGGAGCTGCTCGGTGAGCTCGGTCGCCTCGGGCACGAGCTTGAGCAGCAGGGTGTCGTCGCAGATGAAGCCGAAGATGCGGTCGTCGCAGTAGATCGCCTGCTCGCCGAACATCGGCTGCAGCCGGATCGGCAGCGGCTCGAAGGCCTCGCGGATGCGCTGCAGCGTCTCGGCACGGTTCGACACGGCTCGATCCTAGAACGGACCTCTTGGGGATCGCGGGACCCGTTCGAACAGGTCCCCCAGTCTCGAACAGGTCCAGCAGGCTCTGACCGCCTGCGCGAAGGGGTCTACCGATCCTGAACGGGTCCAGCGGCGGTGCCCGGCTCAGACGGGGCCAAGCGGGGGTCCTGCACGACCAGGCGCAGGCCCGTCTCGGTGCCGGTCAGCGGCACCGACGCCGACGCCGCCCAGCGCACCAGCGCATCCGCCGAATCGACCTCGACGGCAGCCTCTGCGAGCGAGCGCACCAGCGCGCCCTTGCCCGCCTTGTTCCAGTGGTTGAGCGCCTTGCCCTCGGGCGAGACGATCTCGACCGGCACCGCGCCCGCGACCGGCGCGAGCGCGGCGTAGGCCTTCGAGCGCAGGTCGAGAGCGAAGCCGTCGATCACCGCACCGGCCTCGGACCAGAGGTCGCGCATCCGCTCCCCCGGCAGCTTTGTGTGCTCGGACACCTTGTAGGCGGGGATGTGGTCGGATGCGCGCACGAAGCCGAGCAGGGCCGACTGGATGACGACGTGGGTCTCGACCCAGGCGCGAGCGTCGGCATCGAGCGAGCCGGCGCCGAGCGCGTCGTAGAGCACGCCCGTGTAGCGGTCGATCGCCGGCATGGTCGGTGCCGAGCGCACGGCCGCGTTGTCGGCGGCGGCGCGGGCCTTCGCGGGCGTCGAGACATCCTGCCCAGCGGCGACCAGGCGGTCGAGCGCAGCCAGGGCCCGCGAACGGGCGACGGCCAGCCCGGGGAATCCCAATGGGGACTCACCCGGCCTGGCCGTCGTGAGGCTTGCGCCGCTCCCGCCTGCCGCCTTCGTCTCGCTGGGCGGCAGCAGGACGATCACGCGAGCTTGGCGTTCCGAGCGACGATCTCGACCCGGTCGTGGTCGACCGAGAGGAAGCCGTCAGCGGCCTCGACGGTGTGCACCGTGCCCGAGGACTCGGTGACGCGCACCGTGCCCTCGTCGGCGAGCACCGCGAGCACCGGCTCGTGGCCCTTCAAGATGCCGATCTCGCCCTCGGTGGTCTTGGCGATGACCTGCGTGGCCTCGCCCGTCCAGACCTCCTCGGCGGCGGAGACGATGCTGACGGTCAGAGCCATCAGCCGTTCTCCTTCTGGATCTGCGCCCACTTCTCCTCGACGTCGGAGATGCCGCCGACGTTGAAGAAGGCCTGCTCGGCGACGTGGTCGAACTCGCCCTTGGCGATCGCGTCGAACGACTCGACGGTCTCCTTGAGCGGCACCGTGGAGCCCTCGACACCGGTGAACTTCTTCGCCATGTAGGTGTTCTGCGAGAGGAACTGCTGGATGCGACGCGCACGGTTCACGACGATCTTGTCCTCCTCGGACAGCTCGTCGACACCGAGGATGGCGATGATCTCCTGCAGCTCCTTGTTCTTCTGGAGGATCTGCTTGACCGTCGTCGCGACGCGGTAGTGGTCGTCGCCCAGGTAGCGGGGGTCGAGGATGCGGCTGGTCGACGTGAGCGGGTCGATGGCCGGGTAGAGGCCCTTCGACGCGATCTCGCGGCTCAGCTCCGTCGTCGCGTCGAGGTGCGCGAAGGTCGTGGCCGGGGCCGGGTCGGTGTAGTCGTCAGCAGGCACGTAGATGGCCTGCAGCGACGTGATCGAGTGGCCGCGGGTCGAGGTGATGCGCTCCTGCAGGATGCCCATCTCGTCCGCGAGGTTCGGCTGGTAGCCGACGGCGCTGGGCATGCGGCCCAGCAGCGTCGAGACCTCGGAGCCGGCCTGCGTGAAGCGGAAGATGTTGTCGATGAACAGCAGCACGTCCTGCTTCTGCACGTCGCGGAAGTACTCCGCCATCGTCAGCGCGCTGAGCGCGACGCGCAGACGCGTGCCCGGGGGCTCGTCCATCTGGCCGAAGACGAGGGCGGTCTTGTCGAACACGCCCGCCTCCTCCATCTCGTGGATGAGGTCGTTGCCCTCACGGGTGCGCTCGCCGACACCGGCGAACACCGACACACCGCCGTGGTCCTGCGCAACGCGCTGGATCATCTCCTGGATGAGGACCGTCTTGCCGACACCGGCACCGCCGAACAGGCCGATCTTGCCGCCCTGCACGTACGGTGTGAGGAGGTCGATCGACTTGATGCCGGTCTCGAAGAGCTCGGTCTTCGACTCGAGCTGGTCGAACGAGGGCGCCTTGCGGTGGATGCCCCAGCGCTCGGTCACCTCGAGCGTCTCGCCCTCGGGGAGGTTCAGCGCCTCGCCGATGACGTTGAAGACCTTGCCCTTGGTGATGTCGCCGACGGGAACCATGATCGGCTCGCCGGTGTCGCGCACCTCCTGGCCGCGGACGAGGCCGTCCGTGGGCTTCAGCGCGATGGCGCGCACGAGGTCGTCGCCGAGGTGCTGGGCGACCTCGAGCGTGATCTCCTGCGTGGGCGTGCCGTCGCCGAAGTCGACGGTCGTCTTGAGCGCGTTGTAGACGGCGGGGATCGCGTCGTGCGGGAACTCGATGTCGACGACGGGACCGGTCACGCGAGCGACGCGACCGACGCCGGCCTGCGTCTGCGAGGTCTCGGTGGTGTCAGTGATGGTCATGGTGGTTGCCTTTCGTGGCTACTTCGCCGAGGCGAGGGCGTCCGCGCCGCCCACGATCTCGGAGATCTGCGTCGTGATCTCGGCCTGGCGCGCGTTGTTGCGCAGGCGGGTGTAGTCGGTGATGAGCTTGTCGGCGTTGTCGGAGGCCGACTTCATCGCCTTCTGCGTGGCGGCCTGCTTGGCGGCGGCCGACTGCAGCAGTGCGTTGAAGATGCGGCTCTCGACGTAGACCGGCAGCAGGGCGTCGAGCACCCCAGCGGGCTCGGGCTCGAACTCGTACAGCGGCAGGTGCTCTGCGGTGCCGGCGTCCTCCGCCTCCACCACCTCGAGCGGCAGCAGCCGCACCGAGGTCGGGTCCTGCGTCATCATGCTGACGAAGCGGTTGTAGACGACGTGGATCTCGTCGACCTGCTCCGAGACGTACGCCTCGAGCACAGCCTCCGCGATCTCCTGCGCGACCTCGGGCGTCGGCACGTCCGAGATGCCCGTCCACTCCCTGATGTAGGGGCGCTGGCGGAACTTGAAGTAGCCGACGGCCTTGTTGCCGATCAGGTAGTGATCGACCTCCTTGCCCTCAGCCTCGAGCTTCGCCCGCAGCTCGCCCACCTCGCGGATGATCTGCGAGTTGAACGCGCCGGCCAGGCCGCGGTCGCTCGTCAGCACGACGATCGCCGCACGCTTGAGCTCGTCGCGCTCGACCGTCAGCGGGTGCGCCTCGTTGGAGTACGTGGCGACCGCGCTCACGGCGCGCGTCAGCGCCCGTGCGTACGGGTTCGACGCCTTCACGCGCACGAGCGCCTTCTGGATTCGCGATGCAGCGATGAGCTCCATCGCCTTGGTGATCTTCTTGGTCGACTGCGCAGACTTGATCTTCTGCGTATAGACCCGGAGCTGGGCTCCCATTCCGCCTCCTCAGCGAGCTCGCGTCAGCGACGGCCCTTGACGATCTGCTCCTGGTTGACGTCCTCAACCATCGGGTTGTTCGCCTCGGTGCCCGGGTCCGTGATGCTCGCGGAGTCCTTGCCCTGCCAGTTCTTGGCGAACTCGTCGACCTCGGACTCGAGCTGCGCCTTGGTGTCGTCCTCGAGCTTGCCGGAGTCGCGGATCGTGGCGAGCACGGTGCTGTTGCTGCGCAGGTGCTCGAGCAGCTCCGACTCGAACTGCAGCACCTGGCTGACCTCGACGTCGTCGAACTTGCCGTTGGTGCCGGCCCAGATCGAGACGACCTGCTCCTCCACCGGGTACGGCGAGTACTGCGGCTGCTTCAGCAGCTCGGTGAGGCGTGCGCCTCGGGCGAGCTGACGGCGCGACGTGGCGTCGAGGTCGGATGCGAACATCGCGAAGGCCTCGAGCGAGCGATACTGGGCGAGCTCGAGCTTGAGCGTGCCGGAGACCGACTTGATCGACTTGACCTGCGCGTCGCCACCGACTCGGGAGACCGAGATGCCGACGTCGACCGCGGGACGCTGGTTGGCGTTGAACAGGTCGGACTGCAGGAAGATCTGGCCGTCGGTGATCGAGATCACGTTGGTGGGGATGTACGCCGAGACGTCGTTGGCCTTCGTCTCGATGATCGGCAGACCGGTCATCGAACCCGCACCCAGCTCGTCGGAGAGCTTCGCGCAGCGCTCGAGCAGACGCGAGTGCAGGTAGAAGACGTCACCCGGGTATGCCTCGCGGCCCGGCGGGCGGCGGAGGAGCAGCGAGACCGCACGGTAGGCCTCTGCCTGCTTCGACAGGTCATCGAAGATGATCAGGACGTGCTTGCCCTCGTACATCCAGTGCTGGCCGATAGCCGAGCCCGAGTACGGGGCGAGGTACTTGAAGCCTGCGGGGTCGGATGCGGGCGAGGCGACGATGGTCGTGTACTCCATCGCACCGGCGTCCTCGAGCGCGCCCTTCACCGAAGCGATGGTCGAGCCCTTCTGGCCGATGGCGACGTAGATGCAACGCACCTGCTTGTTGACTTCGCCGGATTCCCAGTTGGCCTTCTGGTTGATGATCGTGTCGATCGCCAGGGCCGTCTTGCCGGTCTGGCGGTCGCCGATGATCAGCTGGCGCTGGCCGCGGCCGACGGGGATCATGGCGTCGATCGCCTTGACACCGGTCTGGAGCGGCTCGTGCACCGACTTGCGCTGCATGACGCCGGGAGCCTGGAGCTCGAGGGCGCGGCGGCCGGTCGAGGCGATGTCGCCCAGGCCGTCGATCGGGTTGCCGAGCGGGTCGACGACGCGGCCGAGGTAGCCCTCGCCGACGGGGACGGAGAGGACCTCGCCAGTGCGGGTCACCTCCATGCCTGCTTCGATGCCGGCGAACTCACCGAGCACGACGACGCCGATCTCGGCCTCGTCGAGGTTCTGCGCAAGGCCGAGCGTGCCGTCCGCGAAGCGGACCAGCTCGTTCGCCATGACGCCGGGGAGACCCTCGACGTGCGCGATGCCGTCTGCAGCGTCGATGACGTGGCCGACCTCGGCCGTCGTCGACGTCGACGCCTCGTAGGACGAGACGAAGTCGGCGAGGGCGCCCTTGATCTCGTCTGGGCTGATGGTGAGCTCTGACATGTGTCTTCCTCTTCGGGGCTTTCGACCTAGCCGAGCTTCAGGCGCAGGTCGGTGAACTTGGAACGGACGGTGCCGTCGATGATGTCGTCGCCGATCGAGACGCGAAGTCCGCCGAGCACGGCGGGGTCGACGATCTGCTGCAGCTGCAGCGTGCGGCCGTACTGGCGCTCGAGGCCGGCGCGGAGCCGGTCGAGCTGCGAGGCGGAGATCTCACGGGCCGTGGTGACGGTCGCGAGCGAGCGGCCGGCAGCCGCAGCCACCTCAGCCGCCGCCGAGCGCAGCATCGCTCCGATGCGGCGGCCTCGCGGCGCGCGCACCAGGTGGTCGAGGATGACCGCAGCGGGCTCGCTCGACTTGTCTGCGAGCAGCTGCTGAACGAGGCGTGCCTTCTCGTCGGCCGTGCCGCGCAGGCCACCCAGGGCCAGCTCGAGCTCGGCATCCGAGGCGACGATCCGCTGGAACGAGGCGATCTCGCCCGCGACATCGGCATCCCCCGCCGCGCGCACGGCGACGCGGATGCCCGCGCCGTCGATGGCGGAGAGGATGTCGGCGGCGTCGGACCAGCGCTGGCGGGCCAGGTGCGCGACGATCGATCTCGCAGGTGCACCGAGCTGACCGAGCACGCGGTGGGCCAGGGCCGCACGCGCGTCGGGGGTCGAGACCGGGTCGCCGAGCGAGGCGAGCACCTGCGAGCTGCGCTCGATCGCGCGCGAAGCCTGGAAGAGCTCCCGTGCGTCCTCGAGCCCGGCCTGCGGCTGCGCGCGGAGCGCCTCGTCGATGCCGGCTCGCGCCTGGCTGGTCGCGCTGCCCACTAGCGGCTCACACCCTCGCGCTCGAGGTCAGCGAGGAAGCGGTCGACGATGGCTGCCGAGCGCGAGTCGTCCATCGACTCCCCGACGACCTTCTCGCTGAGGTCGAGGGCGAGCGTGCCCACCTCGGACTTCAGCGACGAGAACGCCGCCTGGCGCTCCTGCTCGATGCGCTGCTGCGCCTGCGCGGTGATGCGCTCGGCATCCTCGGTGGCGCGTGCCTTGAGGTCGGCTTCGATCTTCGCGGCGTCGGCGCGAGCCTTCTCCTTGATCGAGGACGCCTCGGCACGGGCCTCGGCGAGCTGCGTGTTGTACGACTCCAGTGCGGCAGCGGCTTCCGCCTGCGCCTCCTCGGCCTTCTTGATGCCGCCCTCGATCGCTGCGGCGCGCTCGTCGAGCAGCGCCTGCACGCGAGGCAGGACGACCTTCCAGAAGATCAGCAGGAGGACGACGAAGATGACCGACGACCAGAGGATGTCGTAGAAGGCGGGGAGCAGCGGGTTGGGCTGCTCCCCCTCCTCCGCCATCCTGAGTGCAGTTGTCAGCATCGGGTCCTCAGACCATGAAGAAGAACGTGGCGATGCCGATGAAGGCGAGCGCCTCGGTGAACGCGATGCCGATGAACATGAGGACCGTCAGGCGGCCCTGCAGCTCGGGCTGGCGCGCAACACCCTCGATCGTCTTGCCGACAACGATGCCGACGCCGATGGCCGGGCCGATCGCGGCGAGGCCGTAGCCGACCGTGCCGATGTTGCCGTTGATCTCGGCGAGAATGGTCGTGGCGTTGTCCACGGTGTTTCCTTCCGTTGTGTTCCGGGAGTCCGGTGGTTGGTCAGTGCTCTTCAGCCAGCGCGAGCTGGATGTAGACAGCGGTGAGAATTGCGAAGACGTAGGCCTGCAGGACGCAGACGAGCAGCTCGAAGACGGTGAATGCGAAGCCGAACACGAGCGTGCCGGCGCCCAGTGCGATGAAGCCACCGCCGAGGCTGAAGAGGAAGAAGTGCGTCGCGGCGAAGAACAGCACGAGCATGAGGTGGCCGACGAGCAGGTTCATCATCAGTCGCAGCGTCAGCGTGATCGGCCGCAGGAGGAACGTGGAGATGAACTCGAGCGGCGTGACGATGATGTACAGGAACCAGGGCACCCCGGCGGGAGCCAGCGAGTTCCTGAAGAACGCACCCGGGTGCTTCTTGACGCCCGCGTAGATGAAGGCGAGGTACGAGACGATCGCGAGCACGAGCGGCACGCCGATCACCGAGGTGCCCGCGATGTTGAGGAACGGGATGACGCCGGTGAGGTTCATCGCCAGCACCATGAAGAAGATGGTGGTGAGGAGCGGCAGGAAGCGCTTGCCGTCCTTCTCGCCGAGGAGGTCGTAGGCGATGCCGTCGCGCACGAAGCCCAGGCCCATCTCGATCAGGCTCTGACCGCGCGTGGGGATGAGCCGCATCTTGCGGGTACCGAGCACGAAGATCAGGATGAGCGCGATCGCGGCGATGAAGCGCACCAGCATGATGCGGTTGATGCCGAAGATGGGCGAGTCGTCCTCGAACCACGGGATCGTCGGCTCAGCGAACAGGAAGACCTGCGGGAAGAAGTCGGCCAGGCTCGGCGGATGGAACGGCTCGGGCTCGTTCGCAGCGGAGGCCAGCAGCGTCATCAAGGCGTTCAGCGTTTCTTCCTCAACCTCATGGCGCCTGGCGCCGGTTCGACGTCGGTGCGCCCCCTCGCGCACACACGCTCAGGGTATGAGCGGCACAACAGGGGGGAGCGATCACAACTCTATCAGAGCGGATTCAGCCGATCGGCCAATCCGGGCGCAGGATTCAGGCGCGTGCGCCCGATGCTGGGCGTCCCTGGGTCTCATCGTCGGCGTCGCTGTCGATCGTCGGCTGACGGCTAGTGGCGATCACGACGCAGTCGATGGCGAGCGAGCCGATCACGGCGGCCACGAGCGAGCCGAAGGCGACGCCGCGGTGCAGCCAGCTCTGCTCGCCCAGCACGAACACCAGCACGATGAAGAGCGCGAACTTGAGCAGCCAGCCGCCCAGCACGATGCCGAAGAAGGCGCCGGAGACCATCTCGCCCTTCGACACCTTCAGCGCCAGCAGGATGCTGCCGGCCGTCAGCATGCAGAAGATGATCGCGAGTGCCGTGCCGACCAGTGCGGAGGCGACGCCCGCGCCTGCGGCCAGGAACCATCCGACCACCCCGCCGATGACGGCGACGGCCGCGGCGAGGATGCCTCCCCACAGCAGGATGCGCTGCATGATCTGGGTGCTGGTCACCGGATGTCTCCCCTGGGAATCGGCGTCTCGGCGCTGGTGTCGGCGAGTGTCGTTGCGTCGGCAGCCATCTTCCCACGAGTGCCGCGCCGCTCGCGCATCACCCGCAGGAAGGTGCGCCAGATGCGCTTGCCGACCGGCGCGGCGGTGAGCAGCGCGCAGACCAGGAAGCCCGCGAGCATGACGCCGACGACGACCCACCACGGCCAGATCAGGAAGAGCAAGCAGCCGATCGAGACCACCGCCGTCCAGGCGTAGAAGATGAGCACGGCACCGAGGTGCGAGTGGCCCATGTCGAGCAGCCGGTGGTGCAGGTGCTTGCGGTCGGCGGCGAAGGGGCTGTTGCCGTTGATGACGCGCCGCACGACCGCGAGCACGAAGTCGGTCAAAGGCAGCAGCAGGATGGCCAGCGGCAGCAGCACCGGGATGAACGCGGGCAGGATCTGGCTGCGGCCGCCCATGGTGCCGATGTCGATCTGGCCGGTGACGGCGATGGCGCTCGCCGCGGTCAGCAGGCCCAGCATCAGCGCTCCGCCGTCGCCCATGAACATGCGGGCCGGGTGCCAGTTGACGGGCAGGAAGCCCAGGCAGACGCCGACGATCACCGCGGTGATGAGGCTCGCGAGCGAGAAGTAGGCATTCTGCTGGGCGAAGTTCTGGCTGATCATCCAGATGTAGCCGAAGAAGGCTGCCGAGCCGATGATCGTCGTGCCCGTGACGAGCCCGTCGAGCCCGTCGATGAAGTTCAGGGCGTTCATCACCAGCACGATGATGAGCACCGTCAGCACGATCGCCATGGTCGCCGAGGGCACGGTGAGCCCCGCGATCGGCAGGCTGACGATCTGCACGCCGAACACGGCCACACCGGTGGCGACCAGGATCTGCGCGCCGAGCTTCAGCATCCAGTCGAGGTCGAAGAGGTCGTCGAGCACGCCGATGACGGTGATGGCGAGCGCCGCGCCCAGCAGCGTCCAGATGCGGATGGGCTCGGCGAAGACGCCCGCGAGCGAGGGGATGAGCGTGGCGATGCCGAAGGCGCCGAGCATGCCGATGCACATCGCGACGCCGCCCAGCCGCGGCGTCGGTCGCGAGTGCACATCGCGCTCCCTCACGGGCGGATGGATGCCGTGCTTGAGCGCGAGGCGCAGCACGACGCGGCTGGCGATGAAGGTGATGACCGCCGCCGCGAGCGTGATGAGGAGGAAGGTCATCGCGTCATCCGGCGGCGGGAGGGTCGGCCTGGCCGCCCTCCGCCGGCGCCGCGGCCTGCAGCTGCTCGCCGAGCACCGCGGCGATCGTCTCGCGCGGCAGCACGCCCTGCCGGACGATGCGGAAGACGCCCTCGCTCGAGCAGTCGAGGATGGTGGAGCCGTTGTTCGCGCCGGCGGGCTGCTGCCCCGGCGCCTGACCGCCGACGGTGCCGGCATCGAGCACCAGCGCGACGCTCTCGCCGAGCATCTCGGCGGCCGCGGCGGCCTCGGTGGGCGCGGGCATGCCATGCAGGTTGGCGCTCGAGACCGCGAGCGGGCCGGTCTCCTGCAGCAGGCCGATGGCGATGGGGTGGTCGGGCACGCGCAGCGCGACGGTGCCGCCGGTGTCGCCCAGATCCCACGCCAGCGAGGACTGCGCGCGCACGATGACGGTGAGCGGGCCCGGCCAGTGCGCGTCGAGCAGCGGCTCGATCTCGGCCGGGATGCGCTCGGCGAGCGCCGCTGCCATGTGGCGGTCGGCGACCAGCACCGGCGGCGGGAAGCCGCGGTCGCGACCCTTGGCGGCGAGCAGCCCGGCGACCGCCTGGTGCGAGAAGGCGTCGGCCGCGATGCCGTAGACCGTGTCGGTCGGCATCACGATGCACCGCCCGGCCGCGATGGCCGTGCGAGCCGCGCGGATCCCGGCGAGCAGCGAGGCAGGGTCGGCGGTGTCGTGGATGGCGGGCACCCGTCCATGGTAGTGCTGGCAGGGCCGCCACCGTCCCCCGCGACGGGCGGTGGCGGGGTCAGCGGATGGCGCCGGTGACGCGGTCGCGGCCGGCGAGATCGCGCCGCGTGAAGGCGTCGCGGAAGCCCGCATCGGCCAGCAGCTCGCGCACGTCGGCGGCCTGCTGCTCGGCGTGCTCCACGGCCACCAGCCCGCCGGGCCGCACGAGGTCGGCGGCGATCGAGACCAGGTCTCGGATGAAGTCGAGCCCGTCGGCGCCCGAGTAGAGCGCGGTCGCCGGATCGAACCATCGCACCTCGTGGTCGGCGGGCACGGATGCGTGGGGCACGTAGGGCGGGTTCGACACGAGCGCGGCGAGCGAGCCCGGCTCGACCCCGACAGCGGCGAGCGCGGCGGCATCCCGCGCATCCGCGTGCAGCAGCACGGTCGCGGGCGCGAGCTCGGCGATGTTGCGCCGCGCCCAGACGTAGGCGGCCGGGCTCTGCTCGACGGCGACCACCGGCACGTCGGCCTCGCGGGCGATCGTGATCGCGACGGCCCCGCTGCCGGTGCCGACATCGAGCACGAGCCCGCTGCCCAGCTCAGGCCGGTGCCGCCGCAGGTGCTCGAGCGCGACGTCGACCAGCACCTCGGTCTCGGGCCTGGGGGTGAAGACGCCCGGTCCCACGCGCAGCTCCACATGCCGGAACGGCGCGGAGCCGGTGATGTGCTGCAGCGGCTCCCGGCCCTCGCGGCGGGCGACGGCCGTGAGGAAGCGGGCCACCGCATCCGCTTCGAACGACCGGCCCATGGCCATGTCGACGCGCACCTCGCCGAGCGAGCTGCCGGCAGCCCAGGCGGCGAGCAGCTCGGCGTCGGGGCCGTCGATGCCGGCCAGGCCGAGGCGCGAGCGAGCGTCGCGCACGAGGTCGGCGACCACCTGAGGATCCACAGCATCACGCTAGCGCCAGCGGCTGCGGGTTCCGGACGGGAATGCCGGGCGAGCGGCGTGCGCTGACTCCCAGCACGAGCGGCGTAGACTAGAAGCAAAGCTTCCACCCGATGAAAGGTATTCGCATGGCGCGCATCTTCGACGACATCACGGCCACGATCGGCGGCACACCCCTGGTGCGGCTGCAGCGCATCAACGACTCGGACGCGACCGTGCTGGTCAAGCTCGAGTCGTTCAACCCCGCCGCGTCCGTCAAGGACCGCATCGGCAAGGCCATCGTCGACGCCGCAGAGGCCTCCGGCGACCTGCAGCCCGGCGGCACCATCGTCGAGGGCACCAGCGGCAACACCGGCATCGCGCTCGCACTGGTCGGCGCGGCCCGCGGCTACAAGGTGATCCTCTCGATGCCCGAGACCATGTCTGTCGAGCGGCGCGCGATCCTGAAGGCCTACGGTGCGGAGCTCGTGCTCACGCCCGGCCCCGACGGCATGCGCGGCGCGGTCGAGCGCGCGCAGCAGATCGTCGACGAGACGCCCGGCGCCGTGCTCGCCCGCCAGTTCGAGAACGAGGCGAACGTGCGCGTGCACCGCGAGACCACCGGCGAGGAGATCTGGGCCGACACCGACGGCGCCGTCGACATCTTCGTCGCCGGCATCGGCACCGGCGGCACCATCTCGGGCGCCGGCAACCTGCTCAAGGAGCGCAAGCCATCGGTGCAGGTCGTGGCGGTCGAGCCGATCGACTCGCCGCTGCTGACCGAGGGCAAGGCCGGCCCCCACAAGATCCAGGGGCTGGGTGCCAACTTCGTGCCCGCCATCCTCGACCGCGAGGTCTACGACGAGGTCATCGACGTCTCGCTCGACGACTCGGTCGCCACCACGCGCGAGCTCGCCGCCAAGGAGGGCATCTTCGCCGGCATCTCCGCCGGCGCCGCCGTCTGGAGCGCCCTGCAGGTCGCCCGCCGCCCCGAGTCGGCCGGCAAGACGATCGTCGTGATCGCACCCGACACCGGCGAGCGCTACCTCTCGATGCCCGTCTACGCCGAGCTGGCCTGACCGGTCCGCCCGGGCGGGACGACGCATCCGCCATCACCGCACGAACAAGGAGGATCGGTTGGGCCTGCTCAACATCCGTGAGGACATCGAGAACGCGAAGCGGCACGACCCCGCTGCGCACGGCAGCGTGACGATCGCGCTCACCTACTCGACCCTGCACGCGGTGTGGGCCCACCGCATCCATCACCGCCTCTGGCATGCCGGTGCGCGCCCGCTCGCGCGTGCCGGCAGTCAGTGGATGCGGTTCCTCACCGGCGTCGAGATCCACCCCGGGGCGCGGCTCGGCCGCCGCTTCTTCATCGACCACGGCATGGGCGTCGTGATCGGCGAGACGGCCGAAACCGGTGACGACGTGATGCTCTACCACGGCGTCACGCTGGGCGGCACGGCCAACGCCGCCGTCAAGCGCCACCCCACGCTCGGGCACCGCGTGCTGGTGGGGGCGGGCGCGAAGATCCTCGGGCCGATCGCGCTCGGCGACGACGTGAAGGTGGGCGCGAACGCGGTCGTGCTGCACGACGCGCCGTCGGGCGTGACGCTCGTGGGGATGCCCGCCAGGCCGGTCTCGCAGCTGTCGCCGGCGGAGCTGCCGCAGATCGAGTACTCGATCTAGGGCTTCCCGGTGGATCCGGGTCACGAACGGCTCGATCTCGGTTGCGCGCGGCGCAGATCGTGACCCCGATGCTGCGACGGGCGCTGTGCAGCGTGTCAGGCGGGGTCGGATGCGGTGGGGGGCGCAGGTGCGGACGGTTGGGGCGACGTCGGCTCGGGGTCCCTCGTGGCGGGCTCGGCGGGCGAGGCGGGCTCGGCGCGCTCGGTGAGCGCGAGGCCCGCGACCGCCGCGAGGATGCCGGCGAGGAAGACCAGCATGAGCGGGTTGAACGGCTGCGCGCCGGTCGCGAGCGCCCACACGACGGTGAGCGCTCCCCCGACGCCCGTCCAGACGGCGTAGCCGGTCGCCAGCGGGATCACGCGCACAGCCCGCTCGAGGCCGATGAAGCTGGCGATGCCGGCGACGACGAAGACGATCGAGGGCACGAGCCGCGTGAAGCCCTCCGACTGGCCGAGCGCCGTCGCCCAGACGGCCTCGAGCACGGCGCTGCCGAGCAGCACGATCCATGCGGTGCGGCCGCGCATCTCAGCTCACCAGCTTCAGGCCGACGAGGCATCCGACCAGCAGCACGAGCAGCAGCGAGCGCACCAGCGTGAGGCGCTCCTTGCCGCGGGCGAGCTGCAGCAGCACGGTCGCGACGGCGCCGACGCCCACCCAGACCGCATAGGCGGTGCCGGTGGGGATCTCGAGCATCGCCCACGCGAGCCCGCCCATCGAGACGATCATCGCGACGGCGAACAGCACCGTCGGCTTCCACCGCTTGAAGCCCTTCGAGGCCTGCATGGCGGCCGCCCAGACCGCCTCGAGCAGACCGGAGGCGATCAGGATCACCCAGGACATGACGAGTCCTTCCGGCCGTCTTGTCGCGATGCGGGTACGGCTCCCTCGTCCGCGGATCCAGCCTCGGATCCAGGAAGGATTCTAGCAAGTCCGGGCCGATCTGGCAGGGTGTGCCCGGGGTCTCGCGCTGGGCGGAGCGGTCAGCGAGCGTCAGGGCCGTCGTCGCGCAGCGCGTCGTCGCCGAGGGCGGTGTGCGCGCGCCAGGTGGCGAGCGTGAGCCCGATGAGGAGCACGATGGCGGCGAGCACGAGCAGCACCGCGGATTCGTCGGCGCTTCCCTGCGCACCGGCGACGAGCGCGCCGCCAGCCGCCACCGCGGCGACCGCCGCGGTCAGCCAGGTCAGCGGCGTGGCGGCGCGGTGGGTGCCCGTGTAGACCCGCGCATCCGTCCGCAGCCGCCAGCCGAGCAGCCCCAGCACGGGCGTCGGCGCGATGCGGCCCAGGCCGATGAGGTGCACGACGATGCCGATCGCGAGCGAGCCCAGCATCAGCAGCAGCGAGCCGAGCGAGAGGGCGACGGCGGGATCCATGCGCCCATCCTGGCAGGATCAGGCGGTGTCGACGGTGCGGTGCCGCTCGTCGTCGCCGGGCCACTCGAAGCCGGCGACATAGTCGCGCAGCTCCTCGTCGCTGAGCACCACCGACTCGGGGCCGGCCTCGCGCTCGTGCGAGCGCTCCAGCAGCGCTTCGAGCGGGGCTCGCACGACGACCAGCTCGACCTGCGCGTCCATGGCGCCGCAGCGCATCCGCCACCGATCCCGCACGCCGCGGGTCGACAGCGACGCGTCGAGCACCACGTGCCGGTCGGCCGAGACGGCATCGGCGACCTGCCGATGGAAGTCGTCATCGATCTCGTGCATGAGCTGCTGCGAAGGCTTGCCGTCGCGCACCCCGCGCGCCCACGCCTCGCGGTCGTAGGAGAGCACGAGCGCTCCCCCGGCTTCGAGCTCGCGCGCGAGGGTCGACTTGCCCGCGCAGGCGGGCCCGCACAGCAGTGTGACCTGGGCCATGTGCGCGAGCCTACGCGTCGCCCGCGCCAGAGGATTTCAACGTGCCAGGTGGGGGTTCGCCGCAACTATCGCGGCGGCGTACCACCTCGCACGTTGAGAAGCCGGGGTGAGCCGGGCGCGACCCGAGTAGCAGTCAGCGCAGGTCGAACCGCACCACCGAGCCGCCGCCGGTCGAGATCGTGTCGAGCCTGATGAATGCGCGGCCCCGGTTCTCGGGCGGCGCGGGCGCTACGAGGCGGTCGGCGCGGCGGCGTCCCTCGGGCGGCCGAGCACGAACCAGGCGATAGCGCCGAGCACGGGCGCGACGACGATGACGAGCGCCCAGAGGAGCTGCTGGCCGCCCGTGTGCGCCTTCGAGCGCAGCGCCTGCCACAGCGCCGTCACCATCAGCGCGAGCACCACCACGACCACGCCTGACCAGATCAGGTCGTAGCTCGCGGGCAGCAGCGGGTTCGGCAGCTGAGAGATCACGACGACAGGCTATCGGCGCGGTGCGGCGCTGCTCAAGGCTCGCTCGCGCCGCGGCGCGCCCGGTCAGTGCGCGGTGCGGCCGCGGGCGAGCGGAGAGACCGCGAGCCCGATCGCCGCGATCGCGAAGCCTGCGCAGACGATCGCGAGGGCCGGGCCGAAGCCGATCGCGTCGCCCAGCAGCCCAGCGAGCGGTGCCGAGATGACGAACATCGCGCGGTTGACGGTGCGCATCGTGGCGTTCATCCGCGCCTGCATGCGGTCGGGCGTCGCGCGCTGCCGCAGCGCCATCTCGCTCGGGTTGCCGATGCCCATGCCGACGCCGACGAGCGCCAGCCCCGCCAGCAGCACGACCGTCGAGAGACCGGCGGTGAGCACGTCGCCCGCGAAGGCGCTGAGCGCGACGGCGCTCCACGCGATGGGCGAGGTCACGCGGCTGACGATGATGGTGCGCGCAGCGCCCAGGCGCGAGCCGACGACGCCCGCGAGGGACGTGCCCACGAGCGTCGCCGCGCCGAGCACACCGATCGCCAGGCCCAAGCCAGCGGGCCCGGCCTCGAGCTCGAGCAGCACCAGCGGCACGAGCAGCGTCATCGCTGCGCCGTTGCACAGGAACCACACGTGCGTCCAGCGCGCGAAAGGACCCAGACGCGGATGCCGGTGCACGAAGCGCAGGCCGTGCGCGATCGAGCGCCCCAGGCCGTGCGCGCGGCGCGGCAGCCGCTCATCGGCCGGCAGCGTCCACAGCACCACGGCCGAGACAACGTGCGCACCGGCGGCCAGCAGCAGCGAGATGGGCGCCCCGAGCCAGGCGATCACGACGCCCGAGACCGCGGGCCCGGCCGACTGCGCCGCGTTCGAGCCGATGTCGAGCCGCTGGTGCGCGGGCAGCAGCCGGTCGCGGCCGACCAGTCGCGGCACGAACGCCTGCGAGGCGGCGTCGTTCACGAGGCTCGCTGTGCCGAGCAGCATGACCGCGAGCAGCAGCACCCACAGCGCGCCGCCGCCGCTCAGCCAGACGGCTGCGAGGCCGCCCAGGACGACCGCGCGCACGACGTCGCTGACGATCATGACCGTGCGCCGACGCATCCGCTCGACGATCGCGCCGACCAGCAGCCCCAGCACCATGTAGGGCAGCCAGCGGGCCGAGGAGAGCCAGCCGACCTCGGTCGCTCCGCCGCCGAGGTCGAGCACGACCATCGTCTGCAGGGCGATGACCGCCAGGCCGAGGCCGGTCTCGGTGGCGAGCTCGACGCTCCAGAAGCGCCAGAACGCGGCCCCCATCGGGGCCGCGCGTGCCCGCCCGCGCCCAGGACGCATCCGCCCCGGCCTGTCGGTCATGCCGCGGTCAGCCCTCGTCGCCAGCGAGGGCCGCGAGCCGCGCCTCCTCGTCGGCGCTGATGCAGGAGTCGATGACCGCTTGCAGCGCGCCGTCCATGACGGTGTCGAGGTTGTAGGCCTTGAAACCGGTGCGGTGGTCGGCGATGCGGTTCTCGGGGAAGTTGTAGGTGCGGATGCGCTCGGAGCGGTCCATGCCGCGGATCTGCGACTTGCGCGCGTCGGAGGCGGCCGCCTCGAGCTCCTCCTGCTGCCGCGCCAGCAGCCGGGCGCGCAGCACGCGCATGCCGGCCTCGCGGTTCTGCAGCTGGCTCTTCTCGTTCTGCATCGACACGGTGATGCCGGTCGGCACGTGCGTGATGCGCACGGCCGAGTCGGTGGTGTTCACGCTCTGACCACCGGGGCCCGAGGAGCGGTAGACGTCGATCTTCAGGTCGTTCTGGTCGATCTGGATCTCGTCCGGCGCATCCACCTCGGGGAAGACCAGCACGCCGGTCGTGGAGGTGTGGATGCGGCCCTGCGACTCGGTCGCCGGCACGCGCTGCACGCGATGCACGCCGCCCTCGTACTTCAGCGACGCCCAGACGCCCTCGGCGGGGTCATTCGAGGAGGACTTGATGGCGATCTGCACATCCTTGTAGCCGCCCATGTCGCTGGCGGTCGACTCGAGCATCTCGACCTTCCAGCCGCGGGCGGCCGCGTAGTGCGAGTACATGCGCACCAGGTCGGCCGCGAACAGCGCCGACTCCTCGCCGCCCTCGCCGCCCTTGACCTCCATGATCACATCGCGCCCGTCGTCGGGGTCGCGCGGGATGAGGAGCCTGCGCAGCTTCTCCTCCGCCTCGTGGGCGGTCTGCTCGAGCGCGGGCACCTCCTCGGCGAAGGCGTCGTCCTCGCGGGCGAGCTCGCGCGCCGCCTCGAGGTCCTCGACCGAGGCCTGCCAGCGCTCGTGCGCTGCCTTGATCTGGTTGAGCTCGGCGTAGCGCCGGTTCACCCGGCGCGCACGCACAGCATCGGCGTGCAGCGCCGGGTCGGCGAGCTGCTGCTCGAGGTCGGCGTGCTCGGCGAGCAGCCCGGCGACCGACTCGAACATGTCAGTCCTTGTCGTGCTGGCCGGGCACCGACTTCGAGACCTTCATCAGGAACTCGACGTTCGACTGCGTCTCCTTGAGCTGCTTGAGCACCAGCTCGAGCGCCTGCTGCGTCTCGAGGCCGGCGAGGGCCCGGCGCAGCTTCCACATCACCTTGGTCTCCTCGACGCCCATGAGCATCTCTTCACGACGGGTGCCGGATGCGTTGACGTCGACCGCGGGGAAGATGCGCTTGTCGGCCATGTGGCGTGAGAGGCGCAGCTCCATGTTGCCGGTGCCCTTGAACTCCTCGAAGATCACCTCGTCCATCTTCGAGCCGGTCTCGACGAGCGCGGTGGCGAGGATGGTGAGCGAGCCGCCGTGCTCGATGTTGCGCGCGGCGCCGAAGAACTTCTTCGGCGGGTACAGCGCGCTCGAGTCGACGCCGCCGGAGAGAATCCGGCCCGAGGGCGGGGCGGAGAGGTTGTAGGCACGGCCGAGGCGCGTGATGCCGTCGAGCAGCACGACCACGTCGTGACCGAGCTCGACCAGACGCTTGGCGCGCTCGATCGCGAGCTCGGCGACGATCGTGTGATCCTCGGCGGGCCGGTCGAAGGTCGACGCGATGACCTCGCCCTTGACGGTGCGCTGGAAGTCGGTGACCTCCTCGGGGCGCTCGTCGACGAGCACGATCATCAGGTGCACTTCGGGGTTGTTCTCGGCGATCGCGTTGGCGATGGCCTGCATGACGAGCGTCTTGCCGGCCTTGGGCGGCGAGACGATCAGGCCGCGCTGGCCCTTGCCGATCGGCGCGACCAGGTCGATGACGCGGGTCGAGAGCTTGTTCGACGTGGTCTCCAGGCGCAGGCGCTCCTGCGGGTAGAGCGGCGTCAGCTTCGAGAACTCGACGCGGGCGAGCGAGTCCTCGGTGGTCTGGCCGTTGATCGTGTCGACGCGCACGAGCGCGTTGTACTTCTGGCGCGTCGAGTGCTGCTCGCCCTCGCGCGGCTGCTTGATGGCGCCGACGACGGCGTCGCCCTTGCGCAGGCCGTGCTTCTTGACCTGGGCGAGCGAGACGTAGACGTCGTTCGAGCCGGGCAGGTAGCCGGAGGTGCGCACGAAGGCGTAGTTGTCGAGCACGTCGAGGATGCCGGCGACCGGCAGCAGCACGTCGTCCTCGTGGATCTGCGGCTCGTCGTCCTGGCCGCGCGTGCGGGTGCGCTCACGGCCGCGGCCGCGGCGCGAGCCGCCGTCCTGGTCGGACTGCTGCTGGTTGCCGCCCTGGTTGCCGCCCTGGTTGCCGCCCTGGCCACCCTGGTTGCCGTTCTGGCCCCGGCCGCGACCGCGACCGCGGCGCGAGCCGCCCTCGTCGTCCGAGTCGTCGTCCTGCTGCTGGTTCTGCTGGCCGCGCTGGTTGCCGCGCTGGCCGTCCTGCTGGTCGCCGCCCTGGCCGCCCTTGCCGCGGCTGCGGCGGCGGCGCGAGTTCGACGACTGCTGGTCGTCGCCCTGGTCGTCCTGGTCGTCGCCGCGCTGGTCGTCGCGGCGGTCGCCGTCGTTCGAGCCGCTGTCGGACTCGGTGGCGGATGCGTTGCCGCGGCCACGGCGCGAACGCGACGTGCCTGCGTCGGCCGCAGGCGCATCCGTCGTGGTCTGCTCGTCGGCGTCGGCCTTGTCGCCGCGCTTGCGGTTGCCGCGCTTGTCGGAGTCGGCCTTGTCGCTGTCGGCCTTGTCGCTGTCGGCCTTGTCGCTGCCAGCCTTGTCGGAATCGCCCTTGTCGGCGGCCTTGTCGGAGCCGGCCTTGTCGCTGCTCTTCTTGTCGAGGGCGCTCTCGAGGAGGGCGGCGGCGCCGTCCTGCTCGGCGGGGGCTGCGGCCTCGGCGGCTGCGGCCTCGTCGGCGCGCTTCTGCGCGGCGGTGCGGCGCGCGGGACGCTTGGTGGCCGGCTTCTCGGCGGCGGCGGCCCCGCTGCCGGTGTCGGCTGCGGGCTGCTCGCTCGAGCCGGCGCTGGCCGACTCGGTGACGGCCGAGCCGGTGGTTCCCGACTCGGTGGTGCCGGAATCGGTGCCGGCGGCCTCGACCGCGGCTGCCTCGTCGGCGCGCTTCTGCGCGGCCGTGCGGCGCGCGGGACGCTTGGTGGCCGGCTTCTCGGCCGAGGCGGCGTCTGCTGCGGCCTGCGCGGGCGCAGCCTCAGCGGCGGGCGCCTCGGCGGCGGCGGTCGAGGCGGGGGCCGCAGCCTGCTCCGCCACTGACGACGACGACGCGCGGCGCGAGCGGCGCTTGGGCGCGGCGGGTGCCTCGGACGGTGCTGTCTCGGCCTGCGCAGCCTCGGCTGCGGGGTTGGTGGCAGCGTCTGCTGCCGGGGTGCGGTTGGTCGACTCGCTGGTCATGACGCGAGGGCTCCTTCGATGTTGGCCCGCGCGCGATGCCGCGGGCATGGGACCTTGTCTCCCGCTGCGCCCACGGCCGGTGCAGCGAACAGTGCTGGCCGACGGTCGAGCGCATCAGAAATGCAGAGAGTGGAGTCAGAAACTCCCCGAACCGGGCTGGGCCGCGGCACTGGTGGGGATGCGCTCCACTGTACCACCGCGGATGTCGACCGCGAGCAGGCGCGCAGTCCATCCCTCGGGGCGGTTCTCGACGATGGTCGCCGCCTCGAGCCGGGCCGCCGGGTCGGCGGCGAGCACGAGCACCGACGGGCCGGCACCCGAGACGACGGCCGCGTGGCCGGCGGCGCGCAGCTGCTCGACGAGCTCGCTCGTCTGCGGCATGGCGCTGGCCCGATACGACTGGTGCAGGCGATCCTCGGTGGCATCGAGCAGCAGCTCGGGGCTCTGCGTCAGCGCCGCGACCAGCAGCGCCGAGCGCGAGAGGTTGAAGACGGCGTCGGCGTGCGGCACGGCCTCCGGCTGCAGGCTGCGGGCGAGCTTCGTCGACATGGTCGCCTCGGGCACCGCGACCAGCAGCGAGACGCCGCGGTGCACGGCGAGCTGCTTGTGGCGCGGGCCGCTCTGGTCGACCCAGGCGATGGTGAGGCCGCCGAAGATGGCGGGCGCGACGTTGTCGGGGTGGCCCTCGAGCTCGGTCGCGTAGCGCAGCACGTCGTCGTCGGTGACCTCGACGATGCCCTCGAGCAGCCCCTTCGCCGCCAGCACGCCCGAGACGATCGCGGCGCCGGAGGAGCCCATGCCGCGGCCGTGCGGGATGCTGTTGGTCGCCGTGAGCGCGAGCCCGGGCGCCTCGACGCCCACCCGGTCGAACACGTGCAGGATCGCGCGCGCCACCAGGTTGGTCTCGTCGGTGGGCACGGCGTGCTCGGTGTCCGCGGCGCCGATGCCCGCGACCTCCACCGTCACGCCGGACGCGGTCGCCTCGACGTCGAGCTCGTCGTGCACGTTGAGCGCCAGGCCCAGCGTGTCGAAGCCGGGGCCGAGGTTGGCGCTGGTGGCGGGCACGCGCACGTGCACGCGACGGCCGAGCGGCACGGTCACATCAGTCACACCAGCACCGCTCATGCGAGGCCCAGCAGCTCGGCGACCTGCGTGGTGTCGGCGTCGGCCGACTCGGGCGCGGCGTCGGAGCCGTCGTCGAGCTTCAGCCCCCACTGGGCGTCCTTCAGGCCGTGGCCGGTGACCGTCAGCGCGATGGTCGAGCCGGCGGGGATCTCCCCCGCCGCGTGCCGCTCGAGCAGGCCCGCGACCGAGATCGCCGAGGCCGGCTCGACGAAGACGCCGGTCGAGGAGGCCAGCAGCCGCTGCGCCTTCAGGATGTCGGCGTCGGCGATCGCGCCGATGTAGCCGCCCGACTCGTCGCGGGCGTCGAGCGCCTGCTGCCACGAGGCCGGGTTGCCGATGCGGATGGCGGTGGCGACCGTGTCGGGCTCGAGCACCCGCTCGCCCCGCACGATCGGGGCGGCGCCGGCGGCCTGGAAGCCGAGCATGCGCGGCCGCTTGGTGGCGACACCGCTGGTCTCGGCCAGCGAGTAGCCGCGCCAGTAGCTGGTGATGTTGCCGGCGTTGCCGACCGGGATGCAGTGGATGTCGGGCGCGTCGCCCAGCACGTCGACGATCTCGAGCGCGGCGGTCTTCTGCCCCTCGATGCGGTCGTCGTTCACCGAGTTCACCAGGTGCACCGGGTACTGCTCGGCGAGCTCCTTCGAGATCTCGAGGCAGTCGTCGAAGTTGCCGCGCACCTGCACGATGCGGGCGCCGTGCACGACCGACTGGGCGAGCTTGCCCATCGAGATCTTGCCCTCGGGCACCAGCACGATCGCCTGGATGCCGGCGGCGGCCGCGTAGGCGGCGGCCGAGGCCGAGGTGTTGCCGGTGGAGGCGCAGGCGATCGCCTTCGCGCCCCGCTCGACGGCCCGCGAGACCGCGACGGTCATGCCGCGGTCCTTGAACGACCCCGTCGGGTTCAGGCCCTCGAACTTCACGAACACCCGCGCATCCGTCAGCTGCGAGAGCGCGCGCGACTCGATGAGCGGGGTGCCGCCCTCGCCGAGCGTCACGACCGTGGACGCATCCGTCACGTTCAGCACGTCTGCCCACTCGTGCAGCAGGCCGCGCCACTGGTTGCGTGAGCCCTGGTTGCGTACGCCCTGCGTGCGTGCAGTCTGGTTCGCCATCGGTTCCTCCTAGTCGATGAGCCGGATCACGCTGTCGATCCGCTCCACGTCATCCTGCTGCTCGAGCGCGGCGAGCACGTCTGCGATGCGCGCCTCGGTCGCGGTGTGGGTGCCGAGCACCAGGGTGGCGGCGCCGTCGCGCACATCCTGGCGCACCGACTCGACCGAGACGCCGTGCAGCGCCACGAGCCCGGCGATCACCGAGAGCACGCCCGGCTGGTCGGCGACCGTGAGCGCGATCTCGTGCCGCGCGAGCACCTCGCCGAAGGGCGCCAGCGGCAGCTTCGCGTGCGTCGAGCCGGCGGTGCCCGGGCCGCCCGCGACGTGCCGGCGCGCGATCGAGACCAGGTCCCCGAGCACCGCAGAGGCGGTCTCGGGCCCGCCGGCGCCGGCGCCGTAGAACATCAGGTCGCCCGCTGCCTCGGCGGTCACGAAGACGGCGTTCATCGCCTGGCGCACGGCGGCGAGCGGATGCGTCGCCGGCAGCGAGACGGGATGCACGCGTGCCGAGACGCGGTCGCCCGCACCGCCGGGCTGGCCCTCGCCGGCTGGCAGCCGCTCGCAGATCGCGACCAGCTTCAGCACCCGGCCGGCGCGCTCGGCCTGCGCGACCATGTCGCTGGTGACGCCGGTGATGCCCTCGCGGTGCACCTCGCTGGCGGGCACCTCGGTGTGGAAGGCGAGCGAGGCGAGGATGGTCGCCTTGCTGGCGGCGTCGAAGCCCTCGATGTCGGCGGTCGGGTCGGCCTCGGCGTAGCCGAGCTCGGTGGCGATCGCGAGCGACTCCTCGAGCGTGGAGCCCTCGGTGTGCATGCGGTCGAGGATGAAGTTGGTGGTGCCGTTGACGATGCCCATTACGCGGATGACGCGGTCGCCGGCGAGCGAGTGCTCGAGCGGGCGGATGATCGGGATGGCGCCGGCGACGGCAGCCTCGTAGGCGACCTGCGCGCCGACGATCTCGGCCGCGGCGAACAGCTCGGGACCGTGCGCGGCGACCAGCGCCTTGTTGGCGGTGACGACGTCGGCGCCGGCGGCGAGCGCCTCGAGCAGCAGCGTGCGGGCCGGCTCGATGCCGCCCAGCAGCTCGACCACGATGTCGGCGCTGGCGACGAGCGTGTCGAGGTCGGTGGTGAGCAGCTCGCGCGGCAGCTCCACGTCGCGCTTGGCGTCGAGGTCGCGCACGCCGATGCCGACCAGCTCGAGGGGCGCGCCGACGCGGGCGGCGAACTCGTCGCCGTGCTCGAGCAGCAGGCGCGCCACCTGCGAGCCGACGCTGCCGGCGCCGAGCAGCGCGATGCGGAGGGAACGGTAGGAGTTCATGATGCGGCTCCGGGATTCTGGCGGTCGAGCCCGGCGTCGCGGCCGAGCAGGTCGTCGATGGTCTCGCGGCGCACGAGCGTGCGGACGACGCCGTCCGCCACCGCGAGCACCGGCGGGCGCGGCGCGGCGTTGTAGTTCGAGGCGAGCGAGTGGCAGTAGGCACCGGTCGCGGCGACGGCGAGCAGGTCGCCCGGCGCCACGTCGCCCGGCAGCCACTCGGCGTCGACGACGATGTCGCCCGACTCGCAGTGGCGGCCGGCGACCCGGGTCAGCATGGGCTCGGCGGCGGATGCGCGACTCGCGATCCGCGCGGAGTACTGCGCCCCGTAGAGGGCCGGCCGGGCGTTGTCGCCCATGCCGCCGTCGACCGAGACGTAGGTGCGGGTGCCCTGCTCGAGCTGCACGGGCTTGATCGTGCCGACGCGGTAGACGGTCACGCCGGCCGGGCCGACGATCCAGCGGCCGGGCTCGATCGAGATCCTGGGCACCGCGATGCCGAGCTCGTCTGCGGCGTCTCGCACCGCATCCGCCAGCCTCGTCGCGATCGTCTCGATGGGCTCGGGGCTGTCGGCGGCCGTGTAGGCGATGCCGAAGCCGCCGCCGAGGTTGAGCTCGGGGAAGGCGCCGTCGGCGGTGCTGCCGGTGCCGCCGAGCTCGGCGTGCAGGGTGAGCATGCGGCGGGCGGATTCGCCGAAGCCGGCGGCGTCGAAGATCTGCGAGCCGATGTGCGTGTGCAGGCCGACGAGCTCGAGGCTCGGCAGCTCGCGGATGCGCGCCACGAGCGCGGGCGCCTCGGCGACCGGGATGCCGAACTTCTGATCCTCGTGGCTGGTGGCGAGGAACTCGTGCGTGGAGGCGTGCACGCCCACCGAGATGCGCAGCCGCACCCGCTGCACGCGGCCGGCGCGCTCGGCTGCGGCGGCGATGCGCTCGGCCTCGATGGGCGAGTCGATGATGAAGGTGCCGATGCCGGCGGCCACGCCCGCCTCGATCTCGACAACGGATTTGTTGTTGCCGTGGAAGCCGATCGCGGCCGGCTCGACGCCCGCGCGGAGCGCCGTGGCGAGCTCGCCGCCGGTGCAGACGTCGATGCGCAGCCCCTCGGCGCGCATCCAGCGCGCGACGTCGGCGGTCAGCAGCGCCTTGCCCGCGTAGTAGACGTCGACGCCCTGCCCTCCCGAGTCAGCCTCCGCATCCGTGAACGCCGCCTCGAAAGCGGTGCGGATGCGGCGGGCGCGCTCGCGCACGACCGCCTCGTCGACGAGCAGGAAGGGCGTGCCGTGCTGCTCGGCGATCGCGGTGAGCGCCACGCCCCCGACGTGCATCGCGCCGTCGATGCGCTCGGCGCCCGCAGGCCAGACGCCCTCGACGAGCGCGTTGGCGTCGCTGGTGTCGGGCAGCTGGGGGGCGAGCGGATGCGGCACGGAACTCCGTCCGAGTGGTGGTGCGTGTGCCCGCGACGGATCGCTCCGGGTGCGGGTGGTGTGCGGCGCTTGTGGCGCTGCCTCCATCCTACGGAACAGTCAGATACCGCGCGGCGCTCGGCGACGCGGCGTTGCTCATAATTCCCAGCGTCGTGATTATGAGTAACGTGCCAGGGTGGCCACTCCCGACCCCACCTGGTTCGAGCGCGACCCGCTCGAGCTCGCTCCGCTGCTGCTCGGTGGCGTGCTCAGACGAGCGGATGCGTCGGGGGCCGTCGCCGTGCGCCTCACCGAGGTCGAGGCATACCGCGGCAGCGACGACCCGGGCGCGCACACGTTCCGCGGCAAGACGGCCAGGAACGCGACGATGTTCGGTCCCGGCGGACACGTCTACTGCTACTTCACCTACGGCATGCACCACGCGGTGAACATCGTCGCCGGGCCGGAAGGCTCTGGCTGGGGTGTGCTCGTGCGTGCCGGTGAGGTGGTTGAGGGCTACGAGCTCGCGGCGGAGCGCCGGCATGTGCGCCGCGCGACGCGGATCGCAGGTGAGCTCGCCCGCGGCCCCGGCAACGTCGCCCAAGCGCTCGGCGCGACGCTCACCGACGACGGCGCTGCCTTCCACCGCACTGTCGACGACGAACCTGTTGATCGAGTAGGCGCGCAGCGCCGTATCGAGATCCCCACCGGCTGGTCCTTCGAACCGGCGACCGCGCCGCCGCACCACCGCACCGGCCCCCGCGTCGGCGTCAGCGGCCCCGGCGGCGACGCATCCGCCTACCCCTGGCGCTTCTGGATCCCGGGCGAGCCGAGCGTCTCGGCCTACCGGCCCGCGGTGCAGCGCAAGCGCTGATCAGCGGACAACGCGAATGCGGCAGCGAGGCCCGTTGGCGTTGGCGAGCCGCCGGTCGCCAGTGAGCAGATCGCAGTCGAGCGCCTCTGCCAGGGCGACGTACATCGCGTCGTAGGCGCTGACACTCGCGCGCAGGTCGTAGGCGCGAGTCACCAGGTGCCGGGTCGGCACTCGTGGGAACGCGAGCTGTTGCAGGTCGCTCGATGCTGCTTCGAACTGTGCATCCGAGAGCGATCCGGCGAGCCACAATCGGCGCAGCGCGGCCATCACCTCAACATTGATCAGGTCGGGTGCCGTGAATTCGTCCGCAGCGCGCAGGGCTGCACGCGCGCTCCGGCCTGCGTCTCCATCGTCGCCGAGAGCGTTCACCAGCACGGAGGCGTCGACGACCTTCACCGCCGATCACGCTCAGCTTCAATGGCGTCCACCGCTTGCTGGAATCCGATTCGCCCGCCCGACTGCCTCCGCTCGATGTCATCCAGGATGTCGGCGAGCTGCTTCTCCTCAGCAATGCGCCGCAGCTCGATAGCCAGGAAGTGCTGCAGCGACTGCTGACGCGCAGCAGCCTTCCCCAGCAGCGCAGCGTGCACGTCTTCAGGCAGATCACGAACCAGAACGTTGGGCATGCTTACAGTTTGCAAGCAGGCGTGGCTTGGCGTCAATCCCGGTGTCGTGGATGCCATCCCGCGAGCATGCACCACTGGCTGATTCCGCGCGCTTCTTGTCCACAGACTGCAGTTCAACCGGTGAACGGCGCACCCAGCCTTGATCCCGCGCCAAAGGTTGCAGAGGTGCGACAGCTCCCGCTGCGCTACATCCGCTCGGGCGCGCTGACGCCGACCGTGGACAGCGCCGTGCGCAGCACCTGACCGGTCGCGTCGTTCAGCCACAGGCGCGTGCGGTGCACAGTCGTGATCGGCTCGTCGCCGACGGGCGTGACGCGGCAGGCGTCGTACCAGCGGTGGTACAGGCCGGCGAGCTCCTCGGCGAAGCGGGCGACGCGGTGCGGCTCGCGCAGCTCTGCGGCCTGCGCCAGCACGCGCGGGAAGTCGGCGAGGGCGCCGAGCAGCGCGGACTCGCTCGCATGCGAGAGCAGCGACGGGTCGAACTCCGAGCGGTCCACACCCGCTGCGGCGGCGTTGCGGCCGACCGCCGACATCCGGGCGTGCGCGTACTGCACGTAGTAGACGGGGTTGTCGTTCGTGCGCTGCGTGAGCAGCTCGAGGTCGATGTCGAGGGGCGTGTCTGCACTCGAGCGCACCAGGGCGTAGCGGGCGGCGTCGACACCCACCGCATCCACCAGGTCTTCCATCGTCACGATGGTGCCCGCACGCTTCGACATCCGCACCGGCTGGCCCTCGCGCAGCAGGTTGACCATCTGACCGATCAGGATCTGCAGGTTGTGGTGCGGCTTGTCGCCGAACGCCGCGCACATCGCCATCATGCGGCCGACGTAGCCGTGGTGGTCGGCGCCGAGCATGATGATGTTCTGCTCGAAGCCGCGGTCGCGCTTGTTCTGGTAGTAGCCCAGGTCGCCCGAGAAGTACGCCGGGGCGCCGTTCGAGCGCAGGATGACGCGATCCTTGTCGTCGCCGAAGGTGGTGGTGCGCAGCCAGGTCGCGCCCTCCTCCTCGAAGACGTGGCCGCGCTCGCGCAGCGTCTCGATCGCACGCTGCACCGAGCCGTCGGACTGCACCTGGTGCTCGTGGAAGTAGACATCGAAGTCGACGCCGAAGTCGTGCAGATCCTGCTTGATCTCCTCGAACATCAGCGCGACGCCGTTGGCGCGGAACGCCTCCTGCAGATCGGCGTCGTCGAGGTCGAGCAGGTCGCCGTCGTACGCGTCGTCGACCTTGCGGGCGATCTCGGCGATGTAAGCGCCGCCGTAGCCGTCCTCGGGCGTGGGGTCGCCGCGGAAGGCCGCGACCAGGCTGCGCGCGAAGCGGTCGATCTGGCCGCCGTGGTCGTTGAAGTAGTACTCGCGGGTGACGAGCGCGCCCTGGCGCTCGAGCACGCGGCCGAGGCTGTCGCCCACCGCGGCCCAGCGGGTGCCGCCCATGTGGATGGGCCCGGTCGGGTTCGCGGAGACGAACTCGAGGTTGATCTTGATGTCCTGCAGCGTCTCGCCCGAGCCGTAGGCGTCACCGGCCTCGACGATCGTGCGGGCGAGCTCGCCCGCGGCGCCGGCGGCGATGGTGAGGTTGATGAAGCCGGGGCCGGCCACATCTGCGCGCTCGATGCCGTCGACGGCGGCCAGCTCGGCCGCGACCTCCTCGGCGAGCTCGCGCGGATTCGCGCCGGCCTTCTTGGCGAAGCGCATGGCGGCGTTCGTCGCCCAGTCGCCGTGGTCGCGGTTGCGCGGGCGCTCCAGAACGATGTCGCTCTCGCCGACCTCCACGTCGCTGCTTCGTCGGCCCACCGCAGAGCGGACGGCGGCGAGCACGGCGGCAGAGATTTCGGAGGGCTGCATCCTTCGATTCTAGTCCGCGTGCCTGCCCCGGGATCCCCGGCCCCGCGCCCTAGTCTGGCTGGATGTCGAGCCCCAGCCTGCGCATCCGCCCTCGTCTCCTGCCCGTCACGATCATGGCCGCGGTGACGGCGATGGCGCTCACCGGTTGCGAGCCGGGCGCGCTGGCCCCGGCGGATTCGTCGGATCCCACGACCAGCCCGACGGTCACCGTCGAGCCGACTGAGACGACCGAGCCCGGGCAGCCGGACGACACCGAGACGCCCGCCGAGACCGACACCCCCGAGGTGACGACACCGCCGGTGGCGGGCGACCTGCCCTGCACCGACGTGTTCACGGCCGACCAGCTCTACGCGTTCAACCCGAACTTCGCGCCGTCGAGCGACCAGGGCGAACTGCCCGGCGCGATCGCAGACATTGCGGATGCGGGGGGCACGGTGTGCGCGTACCAGCACGTGACCGGGTCGGACCGGCTGGTGGTCGGGGTGCTGGAGGGCCCGGGTGACTTCGACGCTCCCCCGTTCGAGACCGTCGGCGAGATCGGCGTCGCGTCGGCGCAGGCGAACGGCGCAGTGATCGCCGCGGCCTCCATCTACTTCGTCGAAGCGCGCGACGCGCAGCAGGTGCTCGACGAGGTCGCCGCGAACGTCAACTGACGCCCGTCAGAGGATCCGGTACCGCATCGTAGGATCATCGACGGCGCCTTCGATGATCGAGTCATCGGTCGTCTCGACGGTCAGCCGCGTCAGCACCACCGGGTTGCCGGCCGTGGTCGCCCAGGCAGTCTCGAGCGCATCCGCGCCGGTCGCGATGCGGATGAGGCTTCCACGCGGCGCGAGCCCGGTCGGGTCGAACACCCACCAGTCGCCGTCGACGAACACTTCGGCGACGGCGTGGAAGTCGGGCGGGTTGAGCCCGGGAGCGTAGACGCCCACGTAGCGCGCCGGCATGCCGGCGGCTCGAGCGAGCGCGATCATGACGTGCGCGTAGTCGCGGCACATGCCACCGCGCTTCTGCAGGGTGGTTACCGCAGAGTCGTCGATCGCCGACATGGCGGGAGAGTAGGTGAAGCCGCGCGCAATCCAGTTGCGCATCGCGTCGAGCTGCTCGAAGCCGCTCGCACGCCCGAAGCGCTCGTCGACGAAGCCGCGCAGCGCCGATGCCTCTATATAGCGGGAGTCCTCGAGATAGCGGGCCGGGTCGGCGTCGTCGATGGGCCGCCGCAGGTTGCTGAGACTCGTCTGGATGTCGACGTCGAGCGTGCCGGTCGGCGCGGTGAAGACGAGCTGTCGCGTGTCGTGAGCTCCGGCCAGAATGCGCCAGTCGACCGGCGCCCCGTCGACCGCGATCGAGATCTGGTCAGCGGATGCGTACGCCTCCGCCGGCAGCGCGAGCAGCACGAAGTCGGTGTCGCCCACGAGCGACATGGAGAAGGCTGCATGAGCGGTGCGCATTGGCGTACATCATCCCACACAGCAGTGACGTCCGGCTGTGGATCACATCCCGCTGAATGCGTCGATCATGTCCATCACGGCCGGTGCCATGACTGCGATGAACAAAACGGGCAAGATGCAGAGCATCAGCGGCATGAGCACCTTCACCGGTACTTGCTGCGCCTTCTCCTCCGCACGCTGGCGACGCTTCAATCGCATCTCGTCGGCTTGCGTGCGCAGCACATCACCGATCGAGATGCCGTAGGCATCTGCCTGCAGAATCGCGCGGACGAACGCGCGGAGATCTGACACATGACTGCGATCCGCAAGGTCGTGGAACGCCTGCTTGCGCGACCGCCCCATGCGCATGTCCTGCAGCGTTCGCGTGAGCTCCTCAGCGAGCGCCCCCTTGCCGTTGGAGGCTGCACGCGTCATCGCAGCATCGAATCCCAGACCGGCCTCAACCGCGATTGTCATCTGATCGAGCGTGTCAGCGAGTTGCTTCTGGATGAGCTGGTCACGCTCTTGCCCGCGACTGAGCAACAGCAGATCGGGCACAAAGTACACGACGACGGCGGAGATCCCCACGATCAGCAAGATCAGTGGTTCCTGGCCCGAGACGAACATCAGAATGAAGAGCGCGATTGCGGTCGGCACCCACAGCAGTTTGAGCGCGAGCAGACGATCGACGGTCCAGTCCGCTGGTCGGCCAGCGCGTGCGTGCTGTCGCTCGAGCACCGCCACCAGCGTGGGAACGGTCAGCCTGCGAGCCAACTTCGGCAGCCCATCGCTCGCGGCCTTCGGCCCATCGGCGAGTTCCGTGCGCTGCCCGCGCTGCAGATTCGCGAGCGCGTGCGCGCGCGCCGGCTGCAGCGCGTCGGCCATCACCCAGACGATGGCACCGACGGCAACCGCCACAAGCAAGCAAGCGAGGATGACGGCAGTCGGCATCAGAACTCGATCTCCACGACCTTGCGAAGCCAAAAGCCGCCGACGATCAGCAGCACGACACCGACGCCGATCAGCCCGAACCCGAGTGGCGACTCGATGAACGGCGCGAGGTAGCCCGGGTTCGACATCAGGAGGAAGCCTGTGACACCGAATGGCAGCAGCATGAGGATGACAGCCGACAGGCGGCCTTCGGCGCTGAGTGCGGCGACCTGGCGACGCACCTGACCGCGTTCTCGGATCGTTCCGGCGACGCCGTCGAGCGTCTCCGCCAGACTGCCGCCCACTTCACGGTTGATGGCGATCGCCTGCACCGCCCAGACGAAGTCCTCGCTCTGCATCCGCTCGGCCGCTTCTTCCAGCGCCGGCACGACAGGGCGACCGACGCGAGTCTCATTGACGACGCGAGCGAGCTCTGAGGCCGTCGGCTCTTCTGACTCCTTGGCGACTGACGAGAGCGCCTGCAGCATACTGTGGCCGGCGCGGAGGCTCGAGGCCATGAGTTGCAGGGTGCCGTCCAGTTGGTCAGCGAAGGCCTTGCGGCGCTTGTCGATGCGATTTCGCACCCAGAGCACTGCGCCCATCGGGGCGAGCGCCGCGACCGGAACCGCCAGCAATCCGCCGCCGAGCAGCATGGTCGCAGCTACCACCACTAGTGAGGCAATGGCGACGAGAAAGGCAAGATCCTGAGGTCGCATCGAGACGCCTGCGAGGCCGAGGTTGTGAGCAATTGCATGCGACCGGCCTCGCAGCAGGCGGCCGATTACATCCGTCGCAGCCTCGGCCGCACCCGAAAGTGCACCCTCGCCGTCCTCGATATTGGGTCGCCGACGCTCTCGAGGCAGTCGCTCCCGACCTGGTCGAGCGACGACCAGCGCTGCGGCGCCGACCCCTGCAGCAACCGCACCCGCGCCAATCAGTGCCAGGCTCACGGCGTGCCCTGGATGTCGAAGGTGCCCGGAGGTAGCTCGATGCCAAGATCATCGAATCGCTCCGTGAACTTCGGACGCACACCAGTGGCGATCGGCACGCCCTGGAACCGGCCGGAGTTGTCGACACCCGCGGCGTAATCGAAGAGGAACACGTCCTGCAACGTGACTGTCTGGCCCTCCATGCCCACCACCTCGGTTACCGCGGTGACACGCCGAGTGCCGTCACGAAGTCGGCTCAGCTGCACGATGACATCGACAGCTGACGAGATCTGCTCTCGGATGGCCCGTAGCGGCAGCTCCATTCCAGCCATGAGGACGAGGGTCTCAAGTCGCGCAATCGCGTCACGGGGTGAGTTGGCGTGCACGGTCGAGAGCGATCCGTCGTGACCGGTGTTCATCGCCTGCAGCATGTCGAGCGTCTCACCACCACGCACCTCGCCGACCACGATGCGGTCGGGGCGCATACGAAGCGAGTTGCGAACCAGGTCACGGATGGTGATCTCGCCCTTGCCCTCGATGTTTTGAGGGCGCGACTCGAGGCGCACCACATGCTCCTGCTGCAGTTGCAGCTCCACCGCATCTTCGATCGTGATAATGCGCTCGCGCGGGGGAATGAACGACGAGAGCACGTTGAGCAGCGTCGTCTTACCGGTACCGGTTCCTCCGGAGACGATGACGTTGAGCTTGCCCTCGACGCACGCCTGCAGTAGGCGTGCCATCTGCGGAGTCAGCGTGCCGAAGCGAATGAGGTCAGGAACCTTAAACGGATCCTTCGCGAACTTGCGAATCGTCAGTGTTGAGCCAGAGAACGCGAGCGGAGGGATCACGGCGTTCACTCGCGAGCCATCCTCGAGGCGGGCATCGACCATCGGTGAAGACTCATCGATGCGACGCCCCATGCGCATCACAATGCGTTCGATCACACGGCGGAGCTGGTCTTCTGAGGTGAAGCGGGCGGGCGCCCGACCAAGTTTTCCGTGCTGCTCGACATAAATGTTGTCAGGTCCATTGACCATGATCTCGGTCACGGTCTCGTCGTCGATGAGCTTTTGCAGCGGGCCAAGTCCAAGGACGTCATCGCGTACTTCGTTGATGAGGCGCTGCCGCTCTTCCACCGTCAGTGGCGCTTGCTCTGCCTCGACCACGGCGTTGAGTTCGTCGCGCACCAGAATGTGCAATTGCTCTTCGCTCAAGTTCGGGTCGTTGAGTCGGGCACCGATGCGCTCGAACAGCGCATCGGCTGCACGCTGTTTGACTCGCAGCAGTCCATCTATCTGTGGAGCGGTCGGCCCTTCGTGCTGCTCGTTTGCTACGAAAGCGTTGTCGTTTGACCCTTCGGGGAGGTCTGCAATCGCGACCTCGCCCGTGGCACGTTCGGCAGCCAACCTTGCAGCGCGACGAGTGCCGGGCTCAGGCTCAGTGTCTGGCAACGTAACCCTCGCAACAGAGAGCCGCTGGGAGAGGCTCGTCACGATTCGCTCTTTCCGAACGGTTGAAGCGGCTTCGCTGCGGGCGCGAATGCACCGAGCAACTTGCGAACCTGCTTCACTACCGGATCGCGAGGCGCGCGCTGCAGCAGCGGGATACCAGTGTTGAGCGATGCCGTGACCGCCTTCGAGTACGGAATTGTCAGGTCGACACCTGAGCGTATGGTCGCTTCGATGTCGGACACGCTCAGCCCCGCCTTCGGATCAGCGAAGTTGAGGATCGTCTGGCGCGCATTGGTCAGCATGCCGAGCTCGCGCAATGTGGCGATTTCCTTGCGCAGGCCCCTCGCCCCCGCGACGTCGAAGGTCGTCACCAAGATGGGCTCGGTGGTGTGATCCAGTGCTGCAAGCGTGCGGGGTTCGAGACCGGCAGCGGTATCGACCACGACATAGCGGAACTGTGTCTTGAGCGTCTCCAGTAGCGCGTTGACTTGCTCGGCGGTGATGCCGTCGGCTGCGACGGGACTCTCCGGGGCGCAGACGACCGAGAGACCTGACTCGTGCAAGGTCAACAACGTCTTCATCGCAATGGCATCGGTAAGTGCTGCTCCGTGAACGACGTCGTCAAGCGTGTACTCGGGGTCGAGATTCAGCGCCGTCGCGACATCGCCGAACTGCACATCGAGGTCGACGAGCACGACGGATCCGGGCGCCCGCTCCGCGAGCCCGATGGCCAGATTCGTCGCGAGCATGGTCTTGCCGGCGCCGCCCTTCGGCGATAGCACAGTGAGCACGCGGCCCGGTGCGTCTAGCGGCTGTCCGACCGCGCCAGCCCCGATCCCGAGACGGCGCGACTGCATCGCCCGCGCGATCTGGGCGATGACATCTCGCAACTGCTCCTGGCCGGCATCCTCCGGTACGACGCCACGCACGCCAGCGCGCATTGCTGCGCTCGACAGCGCAACCGGGTCACCGATGAGCAGTACGCCGGTGCCCGGGAAGTCGCGATCGAATCGCGCAGCCAGTCCCAAGGCCGACGGCGCGTCGCTCGTCGCGTCGAGAACGAGCACATCGGGCAAAGTCTGGTGCTGCGTCAGCGCCAGCAACTGCATGGGCTCGACAGGCAACGGATGCGACGACACGGCGACGCTCGTGCCGCCAGCAGCGTCGTGGATTCTGCCCCTCAACTCGTTCGAATCGCTCGCGAGCAGCACGTTCTGGCTCATTGGAAGATCTCCTCGATGGTCACGATCTGCGTGCCGGCTTCAGGCACTGCTTCGCCCTCGAGCGAGAGCCAGATCGTCGCAAACTCCGAAGCGAATACGACCCGCTCCGCGTCGGCAGGAGACAGCGCGAGGGTCACCATCACGCTGCCTGCAGCAGCTTGCTCGGAGGTCGACCCGTCCTCGTTTGTCACAGTGCTGACACCGCCGCGAACGTCAGTGACGAGCACCTTGTGCAGCATCAGGTGGGTCGCGGAAGTCTCGCTGTCGGTCGCGGAGACGAAGAATCCGACCGTGTCGCCAGCGTGGAGTTCGCCTCCAATGACTCTGCGCGGTTCCAGTTCGATGGTCAACAGGTGCATGTCTGCAGGAACTTCGACTTCGCCAGGCACCGCTTCAGGCGCGACGAAACGCGAGGCGAGCAACTGCTCACCCACCTGCAGGTCGGTCACCGTCAGGAGGCCTGCAACGTCACTGAGGTCGACGACACCGCCAGGAACGACAGCAGCCGACGGAATCTCTGCCACGGTCAGCGAACGCGAGATCGATTCTGCGGGCGTGCCCTCAGCAATCGGCTCCGCCACCACCAGCACCTGCACCGGGTCCATTCGCGCCATGGCGCGGGAATCAGCATTCGAGGCGTACAGGTAGGTGGCGACTCCTCCGACCGCGGCAATGAGCAGCGCCACGAGCGCAACAATCAGACGACGAATCATGGGGTTCCACCGTTCGGAAGTTCAAGCGTGATGACGACAACTCCCAAGTTCGGAGCCCCGGGATCCGTCTCTACCTCGGCATCCGTCGAGACAAATCGCTGCGGCATGATCGTGATCCAACCCGCGCCATTGCCAGGGTTTTTGCACAACGCCGAACTCGAGACGGCAGCGCCGTTAACGTCTAGGCCGTACTCTCGATTTCCGTGGAAGCAGTAGCCCTCCAGGGTCACCGCGATGTAGCCCATGATGCGGTAGTTCTTGGCGTTGTTCGCCTGATCGGCTGTGCTGAACACCGGGAGCAGGCCGTATGGCTCTGAGGCGTCGTTGCCTCGAACAATCTCCTGTTGCAGGCGCGTGTAACACGCACTGTCCGCCGTACCGTTCCCGGAGCCAACGTTCTCGCCTACTCGCGTGTGCACACTGCACGGCAGTTCACCGGCAGCGTAGTCCGGCGCCAGCCAGCCGAAGCCGCCCGGAGCGTACAGGCCGCTGTTCGTCTTGTTGCAAACGCCTGTTGGCGAAACCTGCGATTGGTCCAGCTGAAACCGCTGACCAATCGCACTCTCTTGCAGCCCGACCACGTTGCCATCTACATCTGTGGCAAGAACGCCGAAGTTCACGAGTTCGCACTCCGCGAATGCGAATGGAATCGGCGACCTTGCTGCGCTCGGAGCAGTATTCCATGCGGCGGCGCCATACGCAGCGAGATCGGTACTGCCCGGCACGAACCAATGCGTGCGGTCAGACTCCACACTGACTTCGACACGACTCAATTCGGGGTAAACCGTCACGTCGGCGACGGAGGCTTCACCACCAAACGGAGAATTCGCGTCTGCCAGGCGCTCCGCCGTTCCATTCGCCTCGCCGCAATCTCCCTGCGCGCAATCCAGCGCGACGGCCAGGGCTGCCGCGTCAGCGCCGGTCTGGAGCCGTTGGCGGTCGGCGTGCATGCCTGCGACGTCGATCGCCAGTGCCGCGATGACCATCAGCGGGATGAGCAGGATCGCGACCCACACAGCAACTGCGCCGCGGTCTGCAGGGCTTCCAGTCAACCGTTGCATCGCATGGTCCCTTGTCCTGTGAGAGTGAGATCGCCGAAGAGGCCGCCGAGCATGCCAAACGTGTGCTCGATCGAGACGCGTACGGTGCGCGGGTCAGCGGACTCCGGAGGAGTGCGGCAGGCAGACCAGTCGACATCGACCTCCGCAGCTGCTATCGCAACCGAGGCTGAAGCAGAGTCGATTGCGACGCCAGCAATCGTTGATTGTGCGGCAGTTTCGGCGGCGGCATCGGCCGGCAGATTGCCAATCGCCGCTATACGCACTGCATCCCGTGCTGCATTGTCAAGCACGGTCTGAACGTGGAAAGCGTGGCCGAAGCCGATGATGCCCAAAGTGAGCGCGAGCAGCAGCGGGACCACGAGCGCGAACTCGACAGCCGCCGCCCCTGTGTCCTTCGCGCGTGCAGACACGTGATGCTCCTTCGTCGAATGTGCTCCGAGAGCGATGGCGCCCGACGGTGAACCCACGCCGGGCGCCAATCAACTAACTCGACGTCACGGAGTGGTTGGGGGCTGCGTGCCCTCGGGGAGCGCATCCGAGACGTTGCCGAACAGCGTGTCGAGCTGTCCACCAAGGGCCGTGACGGCCACGATGATCACGACGGCGATCAGGCCGACGAGCAGGCCGTACTCGACTGCGGTCGCGCCGCGGTCGTTCTTCTTGTCAAAACGCTCAGCCACAAAGGTCTGAGCCGCAACGAGGAATGCGAGCATGGAAATTTCCTAACTTGACAGGCCCAGAGCTGGGGACTCCGGTGCTTGAGGGATGCCGGCCCGTTCAGGACGACGACAATGATGTTCGCACGCGGATTGCTCAGCGCGCAAGAATCCGAAGGCTAAAGATTTGCTCAAGACCCGCGTTGCATGAGCGGCAACCTTCCGGTTTGCGCAAGAGGGCTTGACTGAAACAGTGTTACGGCAGAAGATTGCTCCGTGGAGCCGCGCACCCGCCGGCACCGCGACCACCGGGTGCAACAGCAGCGCCCACCCGTTTCCGAGGACCGGACACCGTCATGCAACTGAATGCCACCGACCCCCAGGGCCGACCCAGAGCATCCGCAGGGCTCGTACTCGACTTCTCGCCGTTACAGTGAGCCGCCATGCCTGAGACGAACTCCGCTGCCGACGAGCAGCCCCAGCCCGGTCTGCGCGAGCGCAAAAAGCAACTGACGCGCCGCACGATCGCCGACGCCGCCTTCACTCTGACCAGCGAGAACGGGCTCGACAGCGTCACGATCGACCAGATCGCGGAGCGTGCGTTCGTCTCGCCGCGCACCGTCTCGAACTACTTCACGTCGAAGGAAGCCGCGATCATCGCGGCACATAACAACGCTCCGATCGAGATGCTCGCCGGACTCGATGAGCGGTCGACGGATGAGCCTCCGCTGAAGTCCCTGCGCGCTGTGCTGACGACCGCCATCCGCGGCTGGACGAAGGAGCAGATGGCCGCTCTCAAGGCGAAGGACGAGCTCGTTGAGCGATTCCCTACACTGATGCCGCATCGCATGGCACAGTTCGAGGAGCTCGAGGAGGCAATCCGCGAAGCCATTGCCGAGCGCAGCGGCGTCGACCCTGACACCGACCCGTTCCCGCGCCTGATCGCGGGAGCTGCGACGACCGCCGTCAAGACGGCCATCCGCATGTGGGACAACAGCGGTGGCGGCGCTGACGCGATCGCCGACCTGGTGGACAAGGCGTTCATCGACCTTGAGGCGGGCCTGAGCCCCGAAGCTTGAGCGTCGGCGGCTGGTCGCTGCCGCTGACATAGCATCAGTGGCGATGCCGCCGCTCATGATCGCGACCGCGGCCGCACTGTGCGCTGCGGCCGCGGTGTTGCTGACGCCGTGGGCCCGCGGCATCGTCGACAGCTCGTCGAAGTGGTTGCACCGCTGGGTTCCCGGCGTGCTTGGGACCATCTTCGGCGCGGGCGCGGCTCTCCTCGCCGGCCACTGGGCCGTGCTGCTCGCACTATGCGTGCTCGCGATCGGCTGTGCGCTGCTGATTGCAGTCGACCTCGCGGTCTTCCGGCTGCCGGACATGATCGTGTGGCCGACGACCGGGCTCGTGCTCGTGTTGCTGCTGCTCGCCGCGATTGTGACCGGCGAGTGGGGACGGTTCTGGACTGCGGTCCTTGCAATGCTCGCCGTCGGGGCCGGCTACTTCATCTTCGCCTTCATCTCCCCCGCCAGCCTCGGCCTCGGCGACGTCAAGCTCTCACTCGTGCTCGGGCTCGCGCTCGGTTGGTTCGGCTGGCAGGCAGTCTTCTTCGGCATCCTCGGCGGCTTCATCGTGCTCGCCCTCGTCGCCTTCGCCCTCATGGCCGTGCGTCGCGCATCCATCAAGTCCGACCTGGCATTCGGACCATGGATGATCGTCGGCGCCGCCGCAGGGCTCGCAGTGGCGACGGTCGGCGCGTAGCCAGCTCGGTGATAGATTGGTCGTCGCTGTTCACACAGCCCGGCCCCCATAGCTCAGGGGATAGAGCGTCTGCCTCCGGAGCAGAAGGCCGCAGGTTCGAATCCTGCTGGGGGCACCAAATTCTTCCGCCTGCGCGGCGGGTCCGGGGACGCGCGCGAAACACCGTACGCTTACTTGCATGGGACGCCCACGCCTTCATGACGAGCACCTGCAACAGCGCCTGCTCGAGGCCGCCACTGACTTGATGGCGGTGGAAGGCCCCGATTTCTCCCTGCGGCCACTGGTCGCATCCGTCGGCACCTCGACCTCCGCCGTGTACTCGCTGTTCGGATCGCGGGGTGAGCTGCTCGAGGCGATCACGGTGCGCGCCGCCAGTTCGTTCGTGGCGGCGCAGCGCACGGCGCACAGCGACGACCCTGTGCAGCACATCGTGGGCATCGCGCACGCGATCCGCCAGTGGGCGACCGAGAACGCCGCGATGTTCCAGGTCGTCTTCGGCCGCACCAACGACTCCCCCGCAATCGCGGAGGCGCGCGAGCGCGCTACAGAGCCGCTGCTCGAGGCCGTGACGGCTGCGACCGAGCAGGGAATCCTGCACGGCGACGTCGAGACCACCGCCCGCACGATCTTCGCCGGCGTGCACGGCTTCATCGCGCTCGAGATTCTGGGCCACTACCCCGCCGCGCAGGCCGACGCGCTGTTCGCCGCGCTGCTGGCCGCCATCTGGCGCAGCTGGGCGACGCCCGAGCACCTCGGCGCCGTCGCCGCCTGACGCTTGATCGCAATACCCCTCGGGGGTATGATCGACGCATGACCACCACCGCTGTCGCGCCGACGCACGGCTATGCCGACAATAAGGATGCGCTGCTCAAGCGCCTGCGCCGTGCCGAGGGCCAAGTGCGCGGTGTCGCCCGCATGGTCGACGAAGACGTGTACTGCATCGACATCCTCACTCAGGTCTCGGCCGCCACCAAGGCGCTCGAGACCGTCGCGCTGCAGCTGCTCGAAGACCACCTCGCACACTGCGTCGCGGAAGCCGCCGCGCAGGGCGGACCCGTGGCCGAGGCGAAGCTCGCCGAGGCGAGCGCAGCCATCGCACGCCTCGTGCGCTCCTGAACCACACCCACGTCAATCGGAAGGCACCCATGCTGCAGGACATCGAGATCACGACCATCCCGACCGACACGAACGAGCAGGCGGGCGGCTGCTGCGGTGGCGGCTGCTGCTCGACCGACGCTGCGGCCACCGCGACGGACGCCGGCGTCTCGCAGGCGTTCTCGGTCGAGGGCATGACCTGCGGCCACTGCGTCTCGTCGGTCACCGAGGAGATCTCGGGGCTCGCAGGCGTCGAAGGCGTCGACGTGCAGCTCGTCGCCGGCGGCCGCTCGACCGTGACCGTCGCCTCCGACAGCCCGCTGCGCATCGACGACGTGCGCGCGGCGGTCAGCGAGGCCGGATACACGCTCGTCGAGGGCTGAGACTTCATCATGGAAAGCGCCGATCCCTGCGGGGGTCGGCGCTTTCTGGTTTCGATGCGCCGACTGGGTCAGCCACTCGACCGACGCACATCTAAATACCCCTAGGGGGTATAGTGGCAGACGTGACCGACACCACCAGTGCGACGACGATCGATCTCGAGATCGGCGGCATGACCTGCTCCTCGTGCGCCAACCGCATCGAGCGCAAGCTCAGCAAGCTGCCGGGCGTCGAGGCGAGCGTCAACTACGCCACCGAGGTCGCGCACGTGACCCTGCCGCAGGGCACGTCCGTCGAGGACGCCATCCGCACGGTCGAGGCGACCGGCTACACCGCTGCGCTCCCCGAGCCGGCGGCCGAGGACGACCACGACGCCCGCGGGACGAGTCTCGTGCGGCGACTGGTCGCATCCGCCATTCTCGGCGCGCCCGTCGGCGTGCTGTCGATGGTGCCCGCGCTGCAGTTCGCCGGCTGGCAGTGGGTGGCGCTCGCGCTGACGCTGCCGATCGCGATCTGGGGCGCGTGGCCGTTCCACCGCGCCGCCGCCGTCAACCTGCGTCACGGCGCCGCGACGATGGACACGCTCGTCTCGCTCGGCGTGATCGCCGCGATGGGCTGGTCGCTGTGGGCGCTCATCTGGGGCAGCGCCGGCGAGATCGGCATGCGCATGGAGATGCAGTGGTTCGGCGGGCACGGCGACGAGCTCTACCTCGAGGTCGCCGCGATCGTGACGGTCTTCCTGCTCGGCGGCCGCTACATCGAGCACCGCACCAAGCGCTCGAGCCAGCAGGCGATGCGCTCGCTCGCGCGGCTGGGCGCGAAGGAGGCGAGCGTCATCCGCGACGGCGTCGAGTCGCGCATTGCGGTGACCGACCTGGTCGTGGGCGATCGCTTCCGCGTCGTGCCGGGCGAGAAGATCGCCGCCGACGGTGTGGTCGTCGAAGGCGCCTCTGCGATCGACGCCTCGCTGCTGACCGGTGAGTCGCTGCCGGTCGAGGTGACCGAGGGCTCGGAGGTCGTCGGCGCCACCATCAACGGCCACGGCATGCTCGTCGTCGAGGCCACGCGCGTCGGCGCCGACACCGAGCTCTCGCGCATCGCGTCGCTGCTGCAGCGCGCCCAGGAGGGCAAGGCCGACGTGCAGCGGCTCGCCGACCGCGTCTCGCAGTACTTCGTGCCGACCGTGCTCGTGCTCTCGCTGCTCTCGCTCGTGGGATGGCTGCTCATCACCGGCGACGTGCCGGCCGCCTTCACCGCTGCCGTCGCGACGCTCATCATCGCTTGCCCGTGCGCCCTCGGCCTCGCGACCCCGACCGCGCTGCTGGCCGGCACGACCCGCGGTGCCGAACTGGGCATCCTCATCCGCGACGCGCGCGTGCTCGAGTCGAGCCGCGGCATCACGGCGATGCTCGTCGACAAGACCGGCACCGTGACCGAGGGGCGCATGAGCGTCGAGAGCGTCGTCGCCGCTGCTGGTGAGGACGCCGATGAGGCGCTGCGCGTCGCCGCCGCCGTGGAGCGTGCGAGCGAGCACCCGATCGCCAGGGCCATCGTCGAGGCCGTCGACTCGGTGGACGTGGCGACCGACGTGCGGGCCGCGCAGGGTGCCGGGGTCGTCGGCGACGTCGACGGGCGGGCAGTGCAGGTGGGCAAGCCCGCCTGGCTCGCTGCCGACTGGAGCGTATCCATGCCTCCCGAGCTGGCGGACGCGTTCGAGGCGGCTGAGGCGAAGGGCGCCACCGCCCTCGCGATCGCGTGGGACGGGCGGATGCGCGCCGTCGTCGCGGTGCGCGACACCGTCAAGGCGACCAGCCGTGCCGCTGTCGAGCGCCTCTCGCAGCTCGGCATCGACGTCGTGATGCTCACGGGCGACCACGAGCGCGCCGCGCAAGCGGTGGCGGCCGAGGTCGGCATTCGCCGCGTGATCGCCGGCGTGACTCCGGCGCAGAAGGTGGACGCGGTCATCGCCGAGCAGGCGCGCGGGGCGCGCGTCGCGATGGCGGGCGACGGCGTGAACGACGCCGCCGCACTCGCCGCCGCCGATCTGGGGCTCGCGATGGGCACCGGCACCGACGCCGCGCAGCAGGCCGCCGACATCACCCTCGTGCACGGCGATCTCGCCGGTGCGGCCGACGCGATCGCGCTCTCGCGCCGCACGCTGCGCACCATTCGCGGCAACCTGTTCTGGGCCTTCGCCTACAACGCGGCCGCGATCCCGCTCGCGATGCTCGGGCTGCTGAGCCCGCTCATCGCTGGCGCCGCGATGGCGTTCTCGAGCGTGTTCGTGGTGCTGCACTCGCTGACGCTGAGGGCCTTCAAGCCGACCGCCTGAGCGCGGCGCCGACGCGCGCACTCCGCTACTCACTGCGTCGTTGGGACCGAACGCTCGGCAGTTTCGGCAGGCAGCAGCCGCTGCCAGAACGCCGGATAAAGCAGGACCAGTCCACCATTAAGCGCAACGAGGTGCAAAAGCCCAAACATGCCGCCGCGAGTTGCCAGGATCGTGAGCGCGATGTGGAGCAGGATGCCGATGACCGCAGTGATCAGCCGTGTCCGTGGAATCCAAAGTCCGACCGCCATCCACAACTCGGTGGCTACCAGCGCAGTGGCTGCAATGGAAAGCCACGGCTGCACCAGAAAGATCTCAAGCCAGGCCGCCGCGGGGCGGGTGGCAGCCAGAGAGAGCAGGTTGTCGCCGATGAGCCACGAAGGCTGGAGCTTTGACAAAGCCCCGAAAGCGTAAACCGTGCTGAGCAGGATCCTGGCGACGAAGAGTTGATCGTGCCGACGACGTGGTGCGATAAACAGTGCCAGCGCCAACCAGCCCATGATCATCACCGCGTAGTCGTACCACCTGTCAAGTAAAAGCAGATCCACGGCACCCAGAACGATCACAGCCCCAGAAATCAGCAAGGTGCCACGCTCTAACCACAAGAACAAAGCCAGCGTCGCCCATGCCAACGCCCACGAAAGGAAGAAGATCGAGATCGTAAGATCCTGTAGCTCGACCGCGAGAAAGATGTAACGCATCCCCCAGACAATGGAGAGAAGGGCGAGAACTCGACTGACTGAGTAGCCGCTCACGGAGTGCAATCCACTTTGCCGGGGTTGCCCCAGCAGCTGGTGTGCATCTGCCACCCGAACGGGATTTGCCCCAACGAGGGGGCGGCCCAGCGCACGCCTAAAAGCACCATTGGGACGAGCACGATAGCGAGCGCAACCACAAGAGTGCGGCGTCGCATCGCCGCAACCACAGCTCTGAATTCCTCAACTACCGTTCGTGCTTCCGCGGACACTTTCATCTGTTTGCCTTTCGCTGCCCGTGGCCAATACGCGCTCTCTGGCTTTGCTCTGCGCGGCGACTGATCAGTGCAAAGCCGTCTGCGTGACAACCCTATGGCGTCGCACAAGCGAACGAATCATTACGATTTTGCGAAGAATCGGAGCGCCGCCGCACTCGTCGCCGCCGACCTGGGGCTCGCGATGGGCACCGGCACCGACGCCGCGCAGCAGGCCGCCGACATCACACTCGTACACGGCGACCTCGCCGGCGCCGCCGACGCGATCGCGCTCTCGCGCCGCACGCTGCGCACCATTCGCGGCAACCTCTTCTGGGCCTTCGCCTACAACGCGGCGGCCATCCCGCTCGCGATGCTCGGGCTGCTGAGCCCGCTCATCGCCGGCGCCGCGATGGCCTTCTCGAGCGTGTTCGTCGTGCTGCACTCGCTGATGCTGCGGGGATTCCGCCCGACGCGCTGAGCGCACTCGGGCGTACGCGGCGCACCGCCATCGCTCCATTCCCGACTGGAACGCAGGCCGACGGGCCGGCGCACGCTGAGGCAAGTCCTGCGCGGATCGCAAGGATCCGTGGCTGATATCACTGTTACGGTTGCGTCACTCCCCCGACGATGGGCCGGAGGAGATTGAGCAGCAAAGCTGACCGGGGCACCCGATTCCCCGATCTCCACCTCAGGGGGAAGTCATGCGCCGTCGCACTCTCGCCATCCTCACCGCCCTCGCCGCCAGCGGCCTCCTGGCCGCCGGCATCGCGCCGGCCACTGCCGCGGATGATCCACCGGACGGTGCCGCCTACGTGGCGCTCGGCGACTCGATTGCCGCGGGCACCGGCAACCTGCCGTATGTCGATACCGACTGCATGCAGTCGCGCAAGGCCTACCCGCAGCTCTTCGCCCGCGCGTTCGGCATCGACGTCGCCTCTTCCGCCTGCTCTGGCGCGACCACGGCCGATGTGCTGACCGAGCAGCTCAGCCACCTCGGATCGGATACGCAGCTGGTCACGATCACCGCAGGCATCAACAACCTCGGCTGGACGACGCTCCTGCAGGAATGCGCGCAGGACGAGAGCTCGCTGGCGTGCCAGGCGGCGACCGGCGGAGCGTTTGCGGCGCTCGCGGCCTTGCCGGACGACATCGGACTGATGGTCGCGACCGTGCGGCAGCACGCTCCCAACGCGCACATCGCCGTGACGGGATACCCCATGCTGTTCGGCCAGGTTGCGACGCCCTGCAGCATCGGCGCGTTCGAACGCACCCCGGTGAAGGTCACCGCGGCGCAGGCCCAGTTCATCAATGTCGCAGTGATGCAGGTGAACGGGGCAATCGCGGCCGGGTTGGCCGGCTACGCATTGGAGTACTCCCAGATGACGGGCATCGATGCGAACGTCTCGTTCGTCCCGCTGACGGGCACCTTCGCCGGCCACGGGCTGTGCGACACGGGTGATCGCTGGATCAGCGGCTTCGTGAACGGGGCACCCGTCGCAGCCCGCAGCTTGCACCCGAATTCCGCTGGCCAGCGCGCGATCGCCGAGCTGCTGGTCGAAGCTCTCGGCTGACGCCACACGCACGTGGCGATGAGCGCCGCACGGCGGCCGCGGATCAGCCAGATCCCGGCCGTCGTGCCGGCCACCAACAGTGTTCGCACTCGCGAAGGGGAAGCCATTGGACGCGCAGCCCAGCCCCTCGACTCGTGAGCATGTCGTCGAACTGCCCGAGCTGCGGGCGCACGTCGTCGAAGCGGGCGCCGGCACGCCGATCCTGCTGCTGCACGGGTTCCCGCAGAGCTCGCGCGAGTGGTCGCGCGCCATCCCACTCCTGGCGCAGCACGCGCACGTGATCGCGCCCGACCTGCGCGGCTTCGGCAGCAGCGAGGCACCCGACGCGCGCTACGGCCTGGCCCAGCTGCGCGGCGATGCCGTCGCGCTGCTCAACGCGCGCGAGATCGAGCGGGCCGTCGTCGTCGGGCACGACATCGGCGCGCTCGTGGCGATGTCGCTCGCGATCGAGCATCCCGAGCGCGTCACCCACGTCGGCGTGCTCTCGGTGCCCCCGATGTACCTTCGGCCGCGGCCGTCGATGGTGCGATCGATGCCGGGGCTGTGGTTCCAGTACGCGCTCGCGACGCCTCGGCTGGGCGCACGCCTGCTGCGCGGCGGCCGGCAGCGGCTCCCCCGCTGGCTGCTCGCCGGCTACGGCGGCGTGCCGGCTGCCGACGCCGAGGTGTACGTCGCGAGCATGCGCGATCCCGCCCGAGCCCGCGCCGGCTCGCGCATCTACCGGCAGCTGGTGGTGCCCGAGTTCCTCCGCATCGTGCGCGGCGCCTTCCGCGATCGGCTCCCCACCATGCCGATCCTCGTACTCCTCGGCGGCGACGACCACGTGCTGCCGCGCGACGTGCTCGAGGGCATCGACCGCTACGCGCCCGACGTGCGGATCGAGGAGGTGCCGGGCGCCGGCCACTGGCTCGTCGACGACCAGCCCGAGGAGGTCGCACGTCGCGTCCTGGCCTTCGCCGGCCTCACGACCCCGATGCCGTGAGCGGATGCGTCGGGTCGCGCGCCGAGGCGCGTCCCGACCGCGGCGCTCACGGCGCGAGCAGCCTCGCGCGGCGGCCGCGGATCAGCCAGATCGCCGCCGTCGTTCCCACAAGGCTCAGCGCCGCCAGCAGCGTGTCGAGCCCGAGCACCATGATGAGGAACGGGCCCGCCGCGAACAGCAGCACCGCCGCGACGGTCACGAGCATGCCGGGATGCACCGGGTCGACCAGGTGCGACGGGCTGCGCTCGTAGCGCACCAGCGCGAGCGAGAGCAGCCACACGACGCCCAGCACGATGAGGAAGATCGGGATGCGCGTCAGCCACCAGGTGCCGGAGCCGGGGTCGGGCAGCGGCATCGGCAGGAGCAGCTGCACACCGACCAGCAGCATGATCACCGGCAGGTGCCAGAGGTAGATCGTCATGAGCCGGCTGCCGGCGAACCAGACGATGCCCCGCGCGACCCTCGTGCGCATGAGGGCGCTGAGCGGCCGGTGCAGCAGCGTCAGCGCCGCCGCCTGCGCGAGGCCCAGCACGAGCATCGGCATCGTCGGCGGGTACTGGTTCGAGAGCATGCTCCACGAGTAGCCCGCGAGCGGCACGACCGTGACCAGCGCGCCGAAGCCGAGCGCGATGATGAGGCCGAGCGTCCACGCCGAGCGCGACCGGAACCATCCGTCGTGCATCCAGAAGCCCAGCTGCTGCACCGCCACCCAGATGAGGACGACGTTGGGCAGGCCGAGCAGCTCGATGCCCGAGAGCTGCCGCACCGCATCGACGGCCGCGGCGGCGACCGCGAGCACCGCGAGGGTCGCGACCGGCGCGCGCCGGTGCAGCCCGATCATCACGGGTGCGAGCGCCTGCGCCAGCACGTAGGCGGCGAGGAACCACAGCGGCGAGCCGATGCCGATCGCGACCGTGTCGACGAGCGCCGCGTCGACGCCGAGCGCCCAAGCCGCGAGCAGCGCGACCGCCAGGAAGATGAACAGCGGCAGCGAGGGTCGGGCGAGCCGCGCGAGCCGGGTGCGCACGAAGGCGCTCGCGTCGACGGGCGCGCCCGCCGGCGTGCGCCGCTCGAGGCTCTGCCAGCCCGCCAGTGCCGCGAAGCCGCCGACCACGAAGAACAGCGGCATGATGTCGCCGACCCAGGTGGCGCCGGCGAACCACGGCTGCGCCTCGACCGTGCGCTCGATGACCAGCGCGCCGTCGGCGGCGCGGCCGACGCCCACGAACAGCAGGTGGATGACGACCACGAGCAGCACCGCCGCGACGCGCGCGAGGTCGAGCGTGAGGTCGCGGGAGGCGAGCTTCTGCTCGGCGTCGGTGGTCATGGCGAAAAGATAGCGCCGGGCGGGCTCGCCGCACCTCGACGCGGCCGCAAGGCATGGCGGCGGTCAGGTGGTGTTGAGCGACTGGATGTATCTGCTGATCGTCGGCAGATCGACGACGATCGTGTCCCAGACCGCGCCGTAATCCGTCCCTTCATAGTGATGCGCCAGGCGGTCCCTCATCCGCTTGATCAGCGACCAAGGAACTTCGGGATGCCGGTCCGTCGTGTCTGGACTCAGCCGAGCGACATTCTCGCCGATCTTGATGATCAGTGACTCGGCCGCCAGGCCCGGCACATTGTCGGGGTCACCGAGGTACCACTCCTCGCCGCGCGCCACGAGATTCGAGCCGACAGCGCACAACCGCACGATCTCGCGCAGGGCTGCGGTATCCCGTTGCTTCATACCGCGACAGCCGTTTCCAGGATCTCGTGCTGGGCAGGCAGACCGCCGTCAGTCACCACGTCGACCTCGACATCGAGCAATGCGCTCGCCGCAGCGGCGAACGCCGAGACGGTGAGTAGCCCGGTGCCGGGCGAGCGCGTGACCAGGATGTCCAGATCGCTCTTCGGACCGTCGGCGAGGCGAGCTGCGGAACCGAATACGCGCACGTTGCTCAGGCCGTACTGGGCGGCGAGTTGCAGGAGTTCGGCTCGGCGCGCGGCGAGCGCATCGTGCGGCAGCGGCCGCGCGGCCGCCTGCAGGCGCCCCAGCATCTCGGCCGAGGCCTTGCGACGCCCCGACTCGTAGGCAGCGACATTCGGCTGCGCAATCCCGGACCGTCGTGCGAGCTCAGTCTGACTCAGTCCCGCAGCCTCGCGAAGTTCCCGAATCGGATTCACCATAGGCCGATGATATCGCGTGATATGGCTTTCGTGCCGATCGCTTCAAGCGTCGAGGCCGTCGAGGTAGTCCTGCACCCGGCGGCGGACGCGGTCGCGGATGCGCCGCACCTCGTCGGTGCCGCGGCCGGCCGGATCGTCGAAGTCCCACTGCTCGATGCGCTGCCCCGGCGCGAGGTCGAACGGGTGCTCGATGAGCATCGTGACGATCACGTCGGCGGAACGGGCGACGTCATCGGTGATCGGCTTCGGGTACGCCTCGCCGAGCGGCACGCCATCCTCCTCCATCACGTCGACGACCGTGCGCAGCACCACGTCGGCGGGGCTGATCGCGCCCGAGAGCGCCTCGACGCGGCCCTCGCCGAGCGCGTTCAGGTAGGCGGCGGCCATCTGCGAGATGCCGTCGTTGCGGATCGACTCGATCATGATGCGCAGCGGACCGCCCTCGCCGCGGCGGTCGCCGCCCTCGAGCGCCCGCAGGCGATCGGCGGCGAACTTGAGCGCGAGCGGCGGAAGGTGATGACGGATGCGCGCCCCGCGCACGAGCGTCGCATGCGACTCGAAGACGATGCGCTCGACCAGCTGCGCATCGAGTGCAGGATGGAGCTCTGCGAGGTGCTGCGCGCCCCGCCGCAGGGTCTGCTCCGGAGAATCGAGTCCGTCGGCTGTCTCGGTCATGTCGGCTCCCTCGGTCGACGTGGCGAGATCAGGGTAGGCCCGTGGTGACCGCCTGCCAAGGGCCGTGCGACCCAGGATGGCGGGCAGACGCATCCGCCCCCGCATCTTCATGCGACGCTCGTCACGGCGCTGGCCGTCACAGCACTGCCTGTCACAGCTCTGCCTGTCACGGCTCTGCCTGTCACAGCTCTGGCGCGTGGCGCTCGAGGAACTCGTAGAGCTCCGCGTCGTCCACGCCCGGGTAGGTGCCGCGCGGCAGCGGCGCGAGCGTGTGCTGGTGCATGCGCGCCGAGGCCCACGACTTGTGGCGCCAGCGGCCCGCGAGCGCGTCGTCGGGGCGGGCGCAGCAGCGCTCGTCGGGGCAGGTGGAGACCTGCCGGAAGGCGGTCTGCGATCCGCGGAAGAACTTCGCGTCGTCGAAGGGCACGCCGAACGAGATCGAGAACTCGCCGTCGTGGCCCGCGCCGATCTGCGTCGAGCACCAGTAGGTGCCGGCGGGCGTGTCGGTGTACTGGTAGAACTCCGTCGTGCGGCTCGTGCGCTCGAAGGCGCTGCGAGCGGCGAACTTGCGGCACACCAGCTGCCCCTCGGCGTGACCGGAGGCATCGACCGGCACCGGGATGCCGTCGTTCTCGTACACGCGCGAGAGGGCGCCGTCCTCCTGCACGCGCAGGAAGTGCACGCGCAGGTCGAGGTGGGTGGTCGCGAGGTTCGTGAAGCGCATCGCCGCGGTCTCGTGCGTGACCCCGAACGCGTCGCGGAAGTCCTCGACGGCGAGGTTGCGCTCCTTCTTCGCGCGCTTGAGGTAGTCGACCGCCCGCGAGCGCGGCATGAGCGTCGCGGCGGCGAAGTAGTTGATCTCGAGCCGCTGTTGCAGGAACTCGGCGTAGCCGCGCGGCTCGTGGTGCCCGAGCAGCCGGTGCGCGATCGCCTGCAGCGCCATCGAGCGCAGGCCGTGCCCGCCGGGGATCGACGCCGGCGGCAGGTAGATGCGGCCGGTCTCGAGGTCGGTGACCGAGCGCGTCGAGTGCGGCAGGTCGGTGACGTAGACGAGCTCGAAGCCCAGCCGCGCCGCGATCTCGCTCACGGTGCGGTGGGTGAGGCTGCCGCCGTCGTAGCCGACCGCTCGCAGCTGCTCCTCGGCGAGCTCGTCGATCTCGGGCAGCGCGTTGCTCTGCTGGCGCATGCGGTGGCGGATGGCGGTGGCGTCGCGGCGCGCCTGCTCGGGCGTGGCGATCGCCTCGCGGGCGCGGCGGTCGAGCTCGCGGTGCAGGCCGACGAGCGCGCGCAGGTGGTCGTCGCTCATCGAGCGGGTCGGTCGCACCGCAGGAAGCCCCAGTCGCTTGTAGCTGGCGCCCTCCTGCAGCCGCTGCAGGTCGAGCTCCATGCGGCTGCGCTCGCTGGGGGGCTCGGGGTCGAGCAGCTGCGCACTCGTGACGCCCAGCACCTCGGCGATCGCCTGCAGGTGGCTGAGCTTCGGCTCGCGGTGCCCGTTCTCGATCAGGCTCAGCTGACTGCCCGCCAGCCCGATGCGCTCCCCCAGCCCGTCGAGCGTGAGCTCGGCACTGGTACGGAAATGACGGATGCGGTGCCCCAGGACTGCTGCGTCGACCATGCGCCCAGTGTACGAAACTTTCAGCGAATCTTCGCCATGTTCGTCGCGAACGACGTCATACAAGGCGCGTTCCGCCCTTGGGGCATCCAAGTTTCGTGGAAGTGAAGGATGGGTGGATTCTTCTCAGGGATCGGCGACACCTGGCGGTGCTCGCGGGCAAGACTCGAGACATGACGCTCCTCCCTCCCGCGCCGACCCGCTCATCCGCCAAGCCCGTCAAGCCGGCTCTGGTCAACGCCCCCGAGGGCGCCGACCCGGGTGTGGTCTCGTGGGTGGCGTCGATCGCCGAGCTCACCGAGCCGGCCGACATCGTCTGGGCCGACGGGAGCGCCGAGGAGTACCAGCGGCTGGTCGACATCATGCTCGAGGCCGGCACCATCGTGCCCGTGCCCGCGCGGCCGAACAGCTACCTCGCGCGCTCGAACCCCGACGACGTCGCCCGCATGGAGAGCCGCACCTTCATCTGCGCCGAGGATTCCGACGACGCCGGCCCCACGAACAACTGGCGCGACCCCGAGTCGATGCGCCAGGTGCTCGGCGGGCTCTTCGACGGTGCGATGCGCGGTCGCACGATGTACGTGATCCCCTTCTCGATGGGCCCGGTCGGCGGCCCCATCTCGAAGCTCGGCATCGAGATCACCGACTCCCCCTACGTCGTCGCCTCCATGCACGCGATGACGCGCGTCGGCACGGCTGCGCTCAAGGCGATGCACGGCACGAGGGACTGGGTGCCCGCGGTGCACTCGATCGGCGCTCCGCTCGCCGAGGGCGAGCAGGACGTGCCCTGGCCGTTCAACAGCACCCGCTACATCTCCCACTTCCCCGAGACGCGCGAGATCTGGTCGTTCGGCTCCGCCTACGGCGGCAACGCCCTGCTGGCGAAGAAGTGCTTCGCCCTGCGCATCGCCTCGGTGCAGGCGCGCGATGAGGGCTGGCTCGCCGAGCACATGCTGCTGCTGCGCATGCGCCACGAGGACGGCCGCGTCATGCACCTCGCCGGCGCCTTCCCCTCCGCCTGCGGTAAGACGAACCTCGCGATGCTGCAGCCGACCATCCCCGGCTGGAAGGTCGAGACGCTCGGCGACGACATCGTCTGGATGCGCCCCGGCGAGGATGGCCGCCTCTGGGCCATCAACCCCGAGAACGGCTTCTTCGGCGTCGCCCCCGGCACGAGCGAGAAGACGAACGCCACCGCCATGGCGATGATGTCGCACGACACGATGTTCACGAACGTCGCACTGACCGCTGACGGCGACGTCTGGTGGGAGGGCATGACGAAGGAGGCCCCCGAGGGCCTCACCGACTGGCAGGGCCGCCCCTACGACCCGGCCAACGGCCCCGCCGCCCACCCGAACGCGCGCTTCACGGTGCGCGCCGAGCAGGCGCCCTCCATCGCCCCCGACTGGGAGGAGGCCGTGCCGCTCGACGCGATCATCTTCGGCGGCCGCCGCCCCACGCAGGTGCCGCTGGTGATGCAGGCGCGCGACTGGGAGCACGGCGTCTACATCGGCTCCACGGTCTCGAGCCAGCAGACGGCCGCCGCTGAGGGCACGGTCGGCGACATCCGCCGCGATCCCTTCGCGATGCTGCCCTTCTGCGGCTACAACATGGGCGACTACTTCTCGCACTGGATCGACATGGGCCACCGCCTCGGCCGCCACGCGCCGAAGATCTTCTCGGTGAACTGGTTCCGCCGCGACGAGGACGGCGGATTCATGTGGCCTGGCTTCGGTGAGAACGCCCGGGTGCTCGAGTGGATCGCGGGCCGCGTCGCAGGCACCGCGGAGGGCGTCGACACGGCGATCGGCGTCATGCCGGCCACCGGCGCGCTGAATCTCGAGGGCCTCGAGCTCGACCAGGAGACGCTCGACGAGCTCTTCGAGGTGCGCCCGAAGGCGTGGCTGTCGGAGCTCGTCGACGTCGAGGCCTTCTTCGGCCAGTTCGGGCACTCGCTGCCCACCGGCCTCGTGCGCCAGCTCAACCACGTGCGGTGGCGCCTCGAGCACATGCAGCAGACGCAGCTGGCGGCGGAGCGCGTCCCCGCCTGAGGCTCCTCGCCTCGCTCCTCGCCTCCGCTGGGAGGAAATGGGTCACGATCTGCTCGATCATCACGATCGACTCGAGCAGATCGTGACCCATTTCGCGCGATGGCGTCAGCCGCGGCGCGCCAGCGCGGTCGCGACGCGCTCGACGAGCCGGGCCCCTCGGCGCGGCAGGTCTGCCTTCGTGATGCGCACGATGATCCAGCCGGCGGCCTCGAGGCGCGCGTAGCGATCGATGTCCTGCCCCCACCGCTGCTCATCGCGGTGACCGTCGCCCTCGTACTCGATCGCGATCTTGAGCTCTGGGTAGCCGAGGTCCGGGTGCAGCTCGATGCCGTCCACGACCACGCTCGGGTGCACCACCGGCTCGGGCAGCCCCGCCTCAACGATGAGCAGCCGCGTGATCGTCTCGAAGCGCGACTCCGCCCCTGCGCGCGCATCGGCAGCGGCGGCACGCAGCGCGACGACGCCGCTGAGCCCCGCGCAGCGACGCAGGAAGTCGTCGAGCTCCGCACGCGTCATGCATGCGGCGCCCGGCTCGCGGGGCAGCCGCAGCTCCGGATAGCGCTTCGCGGGCGTGAGCAGCGCGTCGACCACCTGCACCAGGTGCTCGTGATGGAGTTCACGTCCGAGCGTCAACGCAGTCGCAGCCGGCGAGAGCACGCGCAGCCCATCGATCTCCAGGGTCGTGAGGCGGCCAGCCGCGACGACGACCTCGCGCGTGCCCTTGACCCTGCTCCGGTAGGCATCATGCGGTCGCGCGACGTCGAGCGGCTCCTCCGCGGTCCACCGCTGAGCGAGCGGCAGCCCCCAGAGCCGCGCTGCGGTACGACCAGCGAAAGCCTGGTGCGGCAGCATGCGAGTGGCGAAAGCGCGGGCGCGTGCGGCGACGTCTTCGGCAAGGACCGCACGAACGCCGTGGAACGGGGCCGACAGGTCTCGACCGCGCAGCCGTCCGTGCCCGACGCCGGCCTCCAGTCCATCGCGCACGTTGAACGCAGTGCCGAGCGACTCGGGCAGCGGAGAGCGTGATGTCATGGCGCGCAGAATGCCGCGCAGCTGTCTGCTCGCGCGCCGGCCGCCCGCTCGGCTGTGGACAGCCGCCCAACCCGCCCCGCGCATCCGCTTCGCCCCTGCGCGCAGCGGATCGGGGTCACCATCCGCTCGGCCCCGGCCGGGCTTCGAGCAACGAGTGACCCATTTTCTCGGCGCAACGGTCGCAGCGGCGCGATGCGCGAGGCGAGGCGCGCGCCCGAGCAAAGACGCGAGGCGAGGGGCTAGCGGGCTCGGAGGGCACCGTTGGGGCACGAAGCCGCGCCGTTCGCGGCCGCGTCGCCGAGCGTGGGAGACACTGAGAGCATGCAGCCCAACCCGCTCTACAAGATCGGCGTCGCCGACGTGCGCGAGCTGATCACCCGCAATCCGTGGATGCAGCTGATCTCGCACCCGGCATCCGGGCCGGTCGCTTCGCCCTCGCCGGTGCTGCTCGCACCGCACGATCGGGGCGGCGACAGCGAGCCCATCGTCCTCGAGACGCACCTCGGCCGTGCCGACGGTCGCCTGCACGGCCTGCTGCAGCCGCGCGAGGGCGGTGAGCCGCACCGGATGCTCGTCATCGTGCAGGGCGACCACGGCTACATCTCCCCCAGCTGGTACCTCGGCGCCGATGCCGGGCAGATCCCCACCTGGAACTTCGAGCAGGCAACGCTCACGTGCGACGTCGAAGTGCTCGACGCGCAGGCGAACCTGGAGACGCTGCAGCGCCTCGTCACCCATTTCGAGCAGGCCTACGCGCCCGAGGACGGCGTGCGGCTCGACGTCGACGACGACGGCAATCGCGGCATGGCGATGGGCACGATCGGGCTGCGGCTGACCGTGCGCTCCTTCGACGCCAAGTGCAAGATGAGCCAGAACAAGTCGGACGCGACGCGCGCATCCGTGCTCGCGCAGGTGGAGGCATCCAACCCCGGACTCGCGGCGCGCATGCGGGCGGCCGGGGCCGACGCCGCCGCTTCGCGGCAAGCCACGGCAGACTGACCCCAACCTTCGACTGCGGTCGTTCGTCTCAGTAGACAGAGGGAGTGCGCGTGGCAGCCAGGTGGGAGCTGGTCGTGGCAGAGCTCGTCGCCGAGCGCGGCGAAGCACTGGTGCGCTACGCGCTGCTCCTCTCGGGAGATGAGGAGGAGGCGCGCGACATGGTGCAGGACGCCCTGACGGCCACGTTCGGCCGGCTGCGCAACGGCTTCGCGGTCGAGCAGGCGGAGGCCTACGTGCGGAAGGCGATCGCGAACCGCTTCCTCGACCGCGCCCGCCGCGGGCAGCGGTGGCGGCGGATCGCCCCGCTCGTGACCGAGCGCGAGCTGGTCGACTCGGGCTCGACGCTCACGGGCGAGCGGCTCGACATGGCGCGCCGGCTGCAGAAGCTCTCGCCGCGCGAGCGCGCCTGCATCGTGCTGCGCTACGACGAGGACCGCACCGTCGAGCAGATCGCCGCCGAGCTGGGCATCTCGGCGGGCGCGGTCAAGCGGTACCTGTCGGATGCGCTGGGCAAGCTGCGCGGGATGCTCACGCAGGAGGCGGAGCGCGATGAGCGCACCATGGGAGGCGGCGCATGAGCGGCGACGACGAGCTGCGGCGGCGGCTGCACGACATCCCGACGGCCGGCGCGCGGCTCGACACCGACGCGATCATCGCCGGCGCCAGGAAGCGGCGGCGGCCGAAGACCATCGCGCTGTCGTCGGCGGCGACCGTCGCCGGTGTGCTGATCGTGGCGCCGTTCGTGGCGCCGGGACTGTCGCCGCTGCAGCAGACCGGCATGGGCACCGTGTCCGACTCCGGCGCTGCTCCGGAGTCGGCGCAGGAGTCGGGCGTCGACGCTCCCGCGACCGGTCCGAGCGTCGACGAGGGCGCCGACAGCGGCGCCGGCGCGGAGGATGCGGGCGAGGGCGACACGGGTGCATCGGGCGACACGGGTGCATCGGACGGCGGCGACGCAGCCGCTGCCGGGTCGTGGCCCGCGGACGCGCGCACGCTGCCGCTCGACCCCGGTGCGGCCTGGTGCGGCCTCTCGCGAGCGGGCGACGTGGGGCTCGCGCTGACCATGATGGAGCTGGCACCTGCAGCTGGGCCGGGCAGCGGCTTCGCGCCCGTCGAGGTGACGAACATCGGCACCCGGTCCGTCGCGCTCGAGCTCGAGCCGGTCATCGCGCTCGAGATCGAGAACTCGAGCGGGCGGATCGCCGGCGGCGAGGCGGAGTCGTTCGCGCTCTCGCCCGGTGCATCAGCGGTGCTCGACGCGCCCACGGCGGTGCTGCCGGCCGGTGTTTGCGGCGACGGGACGCCATCCGCCGACGTGCCGGTCGTGATCGTGCAGCTCGACGGCGGCGAGCCGTTCGCGGTGGTGGGCACGCCCAACGAGTGACCCGTTCGCCCGCCGCGACCGGCGGGGTACAGCGTTCGCTGAGAGCGCCGCGCAGTGCCGCCATCTCCAAGGTTCGCGGCAAGGTGCGCTGGTTAGACTCGCGCCAAGCCGGCACCCCTAGGCCGGCGGCTGGGAGCACAGATGCACGTCCGGATCGTTCGCCCGTCGACAGTGGTGGCACGCCCCTTGATCGTCATGGGCCTGGGCGCCGCCGGGCTGCTCGGGCTCTCGGCTGGCGCGCTCGTCACCGAGGACCCCGTCGACCTGGGCGGCGACGCGTTCGTCGACACCACGGGCGAGTTCTCGAGCGACGCGGACGACCTGAACTCCTTCCTCGACCAGCACAACGCCGAGGCGGAGGCCGACCTCTACGTCGCCGTCGTCGGCAGCTTCGACGGCATGGACCGCGGCGAGTGGGCGGTGCAGAGCGCCGAGGCCTCCGGCCTGCCGCAGGATGCGCTGCTGGTGACCATCGCCTGGGAGGACGGACAATGGGGCCGCGCGGTCGCGAACGCCTACCCGCTCTCGGCAGGCGAGGTCGACCAGGTGGCGCAGCAGGCGCTCGTGCCGGCGCTCAACAACGGCGACGTCGCCGGCGGCGTGATGGCCATGGCGGATGCCATCGACGAGGCGGTCGCGAGCGGGGGCACGGGCGGCTCGGGCGGCGGCACCGAGGTGAACGTCGACGGCTCGGCCGTCTGGCCGGTCGTGGCGCTCGTCGGCGGCGCGGCCGTCGTGGGCGGCGGCGGCTACCTGATCTACCGCGGGACGAAGGCCAACAAGAAGCGCAAGGGCCAGGTCGCCGCCCAGAAGCAGCAGCAGCTCAGCCTCGAGGAGCTCAAGCAGCGCGCCGACATCGCGCTCGTGCAGCTCGACGACACCGTGCAGCAGAGCGAGCAGGAGCTCGCCTTCGCCAACGCGCAGTTCGGCGAGGAGGCCGTGCGCCCCTACCGCCAGGCGCTCGACAAGGCGAAGGGCGGACTGCAGGAGGCCTTCGGCCTGCAGCAGCAGCTCGACGACGCCTTCCCCGACACCGACCAGGAGGTGCACGACTGGTCGAGCCGCATCCTGCAGATCGCCGAGGGCGCCGGCAACGAGCTGGCCAGCCACGGCGCGTCGTTCGAGCAGCTGCGCGACCTCGAGCAGAACGCGCCGCAGGTGCTCGAGTCGGTCGCGCAGTCGCGTGCCGCGCTCGACGGGCGGATCGCGAACGCCAAGCAGATCCTCGACCGCCTCGACGACGTGCACTCGGGCGCCTCGATCGACCCGGTGCGGGAGAACATCGCCGGCGCCGAGCGGCAGCTGCCGAACATCGATCAGTCGATCGCCGCCGGCCGCGAGGCCGTCGCCGCAGGCAACGGCTCGGACGCGGCGCTCGCCGTGCATGCGGCCGAGGCCGCGCTGGCGCAGTCCTCCGGCCTGCTGGCCGCCGTCGAGCGCGCCGAGGGCGACCTGGCGAACTCCGCGCGGCAGCTCGCCGACCTCGTGCAGGACTCGATCGGCGACATCGCCGCGGCCAAGACGCAGCGCGCGACCTCCACGACCGACCTGACCCCGCTCATCCGCTTCGTGGAGGAGCAGGTCGCGATCGCCCAGCAGCGGCCCACTGACACGCTCACCGTGCTCGCGAACCTGCAGCGCGCCAACCAGCGGCTCGACGAGGCGACCGGGCAGGCGCGGGCGCACGGCGAGCAGCTGCAGCGCTCGAAGGCCGGCCTCGAGCGCTGGATCACCTCCGCCCGCTCGAACATCGACCGCGCCGAGGACTTCATCGCCACCCGCCGCATCGGCGTCGGCCCGCACGCCCGCCAGCTGCTCGCCACCGCGCAGCAGGAGCTCGCGCAGGCGCTGCGCCTGCAGGGGCACGACGACGCGTCGGCGACCCAGTACGCGCAGGCCGCATCGGAGCATGCCGAGCAGGCGATGCAGGACGCCTCCGGCGACATCGGCGGCTGGGGCGGCCAGTCGCAGAACCCCTACTACCGCCGCGGCGGCGGGCGCGGGCAGGACATGCTCACCGGCGGCCTGCTCGGCTACATCCTCGGCGACATGATGCGCGGCTCCGGCGGCGGCCACGGCGGCGCCTACTCCGACCCCTTCGCCGGCGGCTCGGGCGGCGGAGGCGGCGGCCTCGGCGACCTGTTCTCCGGCGGCGGCGGCTCCTTCGGCGGCGGCGGGGGCGGCTTCTTCGGCGGCGGCTTCGGGGGCGGCGGCGGCGGCTTCGGCGGCGGAGGCGGCAGCTTCGGCGGCTGAGCCGCACCGGGGCCGGCCCTCGCCGATGCGCACCGTGACCCCACCCAGCAGCGTGACCTGACACATCCATCGACCACAACTGAACCGACACGATCCAATGGCCGCTCCGGCGGCAACCGCAGGAAGGAACACCATGTCCAAGCAGTCCATCCTCGGCCGCATCGCGCAGCTCGCGAAGGCCAACATCAACGCGCTCCTCGACCAGGCAGAGGACCCGCAGAAGATGCTCGATCAGATGGTTCGTGACTACACGAACTCGATCGCCGACGCCGAGGCTGCCATCGCGCAGACCATCGGCAACCTGCGCATGCAGGAGCAGGACTACCAGGAGGACGTGCGCGCCGCCGAGGACTGGGGCCGCAAGGCACTCGCCGCCTCGCAGCGCGCCGAGGAGTTGCGCGCATCGGGCTCGGGCGACGCGGCGAAGTTCGACAACCTCGCCAAGGTCGCGATCGGCAAGCAGATGCAGTCGGAGTCGGAGGCCCGCTCGGCCGAGCCCTCGATCCAGTCGCAGAACGAGGTCGTCGACAAGCTGAAGACCGGCCTGCAGACGATGAAGGGCAAGCTCGACGAGCTGAAGTCGAAGCGCTCCGAGCTCATCGCGCGCTCGAAGGTCGCCGAGGCGCAGACGCAGGTGCACGACGCCGTGAAGTCGATCGACATCCTGGACCCCACGAGCGAGATCGGCCGCTTCGAGGAGAAGATCCGCCGCGAGGAGGCGAAGGTGATGGGCCAGCAGGAGCTCGCCGCCTCGTCGCTCGACGCGCAGTTCGAGGCGCTCGAGGACGTCGGCCGCGAGACCGAGATCGAGGCTCGGCTGGCCGCGCTCAAGCAGGGCTCGCAGGGGCAGCTGGGCGCCGGCTCGTCGCAGACGGATGCGTCGGGTGCCGTCGACGCGGAGGTCGTCGACCGCTGACGCACACGCGCGCGGAAGAGGGGTCGGGCTCGCGCCCGGCCCCTCTTCGCGTGCCGGGCGGCGCCGGTCGGGCTCCCGCCCGGCCCCTCGTCGCGTGCACGGCGGCGCCGCTGCCCGCGCCGCCGACCGGCGTCGCCACCGCGCCCTCTGCGTCCTGAGCAGAGGATGCATCGCATCGTTGTCGCCAGATGAGGACGGATCGTCCTCTGTTCGGAACATCTCCTCTGCTCAGAACGTGGAGGCTGCGGTCGCCCAGCGCGTGGGCGGCTACGCGCGGGCTCGGGCCGCCGCCCGATAGACCGTCTCGAGCTCGAGCGCGACATCCTGCCAGTCGCGGCGGCTCGCCGCGCGCCGGCCGGCCAGCCCGAACTCGACCTGCAGGTCGTCGTCCTCGAGGATCGAGCCCACCGCCTGCGCCCAGTCGAGCGGATCGCGCCCGTCGATGAGGATGCCCGTCTGCCCGTCGATCACCGACTCCAGCAGCCCGCCGACGCGTGAGGCCACCACGGGCGTGCCCGAGGCTGCGGCCTCCAGCGGCACGAGGCCGAAGGACTCGGTGCGGCTGGGCACCACCACCACGTCGGCGGCGTCGAGCAGCTGTGCGAGCGCTTCGCGGTCGAGGCTGCCGATGTGGCGCACGCGACGCTCGACGCCGAGGTCGCGGGCCAGGTCGTGCAGCGACTCCAGATAGCGCTCCGAGCCGGGCGTCGCGTCGCCCGCGAGCACGAGCACCGCACCGGGCAGATGCTGCAGCATGCGCACCGCCAGATCCTGCCCCTTCAGCGGCTGCACGCGGCCGACGCACACCACCAGGCCGTCCTCGGGGCGCACGCCGAGCCTGGCGCGCACATCCAGCCGGGCCGCCAGCGGCGCGGGCTGGAACAGCATCGTGTCGACCGCCGGCGGCACGAGCCAGACGCGTTCGGCGGATGCGCCCACGCCGTCGCAGAGGACGTCGACCTCGGCGCGCGAGACGGCGGCGATCGCGTCGACCTCGCTGGCCAGGTAGCGCTCGGTGAGCAGCCGACGCTCGGGCTCGGGGCGGTCGTCGTCGCCGATCCGCCGGTTCTTCTCCTCGGCCAGCGTGTGGAAGGTCTGCACGATCGGCATGCCGAGCGAGAGGGCCACCGGCAGCGCCGCCAGGCCCGAGAGCCAGTAGTGCGCGTGGATGACGTCGAAGGGCTCGTCGGCGGCGAAGGCGAACCGCTGCAGCTGCTCGCCGAACTCGTCGGCGAGGTTGGGCAGCTCGTGCTTGCGCACGATGCCGCCGCCGGTCTCGAGCGCGTGCAGCGCGACGCCCGGCGCGAGCGCCTCGGTGCGCGGCGCGCCGGTGGAGCGGGTGAAGATGTCGACCCGATTGCCGCGAGCGGCGAGCGCCATCGCGCTCTCGAGCACGAGCACGTTCAGGCCGCCGGCGTCACCCTTGCCAGGGCGGTCCGCGGGCGAGGTGTGCATCGAGACCAGGGCGACCCGCAGGGGTGGCTGCGCAGGCGCCCCATCAGGATTGCCGTACGGCTCCGGGCACATGAGTCCAGGCTATCGGCGCGCTATCGTCGCCCGCATGGCAGTTTCACGATCCAGCCTCCTCGCCCGCTCCGGCACTGCCCTCGGCTCCGTCGGCCGCACGCTTGGCGGGCCCGCGTTCGAGCTCGTCACCGCTCCCCCGCTCGCCCGCGGCGGCGCCCGCATCGCGACGCAGGCGGCGCGCCTCTGGGGCCGGATCCTCGGCGGAGACGAGCGCACGGAGGGCGAGCTGCACGTGATCACCGGCCTGCCGAAGTGGGCGTTCGGGCGCGGCGGCACGACGGTCGGCGCGACCTACCTGACCCACGCATCCGATGCGCCCTCGGTGCTCGAGCACGAGGACGTGCACCGTCGGCAGTGGGAGCGCTACGGGCTGTGGTTCATCCCGATGTACTTCGCGGCCGGCCAGGACGCGACGAAGAACCGCTTCGAGATCGAGGCGGGGCTCGAGAAGGGCGGCTACCTGCCGAAGCGCGGTCGCAACCTGCCGCCACGGGAAGCCACCTCCCCCTGACGCAACGGTGCGCAACTGAGATCGCTCTCCCGTTATTTCTCACTTAGCAGGGTTAAGGTAGATGTATTCGGGTCACGATCAGGCGAGGAGACGGACATGGCGCACTATGTCGACCTGCTCTGGAAGCCGGATGATGCAGCCGGACTGAGCCGCAAGGATCGCGCAGCGGGCCACTACCGAGCGTATGTCCCCGACGAGCTCGGAAATCGGCTGCCGCCCATCGGCGAGGCGGCGCAGTCCGCCGCTGCGGACGCACTCGCGGTGCTCGCCCGCGCTGATGAGCGGATCGGCTCGCGTGGACGGTACCTGAACCACCTGCTCGTCCGATCGGAGAGCATCTCGTCCTCGTGGATCGAGGGCAACCGCATCGCGCCGAAGAAGCTGGCGATCGCCGAAGCACTGCATCAGGGGAACCGGGTGGCGCTCGAGGTCGTCGCCAACGTGCGTGCGACAGAGCAGGCCATCGCCGAGCTCGCCGATCGAGAGCGGCCGATCACGACCCGCGACATCGAACGGCTGCAGCACGTCATCCAGCCCGCGCTGACCCCCGGACTGCGCACCGAGCAGAACTGGGTGGGTGGTCCCGGCTGGAGCCCCTTGCGGGCAGACTTCGTGCCACCGCCCGACGGTGAAGTGCGACGCCTGGTCGACGATCTCAGCGGCTTCCTCACGGCGACCGACGGCAATCCCGTCGTGCGAGCGGCGATCGCGCACGCGCAATTCGAGACGATCCATCCATTCATCGACGGCAATGGGCGCACCGGTCGGGCGCTCATCCACACGGTGCTGCGCCGCGCCGATGCGCTGCGCAACACCCTCATCCCGATCAGCACGGTGTTCGCCGGCGACGTCGACGCCTATCTGGGTGGACTCACAGCCTTTCGAGCGAACCCGCCGCGGCTCGACGACTGGGTGCTCGGCTTCGCACACGCCGCCGAGCTCGCCGCGGGCAATGCCGTGCGGCTCTCGGAGGACATCACGGCGCTCGACGCGGCCGTCCTCGAGCAGCTGATCGCCGACCGTCGCGAACGCGGGCTCTCACCCGCGACCCCACGCAGCGACGCGCTCGTGCTGCGCATCCTCGCCACCCTCGCCAGCGATCCCGTGCTGACTGCGGAGTCTGTGGTCGCTCGGCTCGGCGGCTCGCCTGCGGCGGCGCATCGTGCGCTCACCGAGCTCGGTGAGGCAAGGATCCTCGGCCGCACGAAGGATCAACGGGGCCGGCTGGTGTGCTGGACGGCTGATCGCCATCTGGGCCTGGTGGCGCTCACCGAGCGCAGCAATCGCGTCGGCGGCGGCGACACGGCAGGCCGCGGACCCCGACTCGCCCCGCCCGCCCCCACCGCCGCACAGGTCGGCCGGCTCCGGCCACGGAAGGCGCCGCCGACAGCGTGAGCGTCGCGCGGACGCCTCCGCTCAGGCTCGCATGCGGTCGACGACGCGCTGCGTCCACGGGATGCGGCGCTCGAGCTGGCGACCGATCGCCAGCAGCGTCCCCTCCTCCCCCGGGCGGCCGATGAGCTGCACGCCCATCGGCAGGCCTTCGCCCTCGGGCGGCGGCGCCATCTGGTGCACCGGCAGCGAGATCGCCGGCAGGCCGGTGAGGTTCACGAACGAGGTGTGCGGCGTGTGCAGCACCTGGGCGCGGAAGTCGGCCTCGCCGTCGCCCGCCGGGTACCAGTCGAGCGGCCGCGGCGTGAGCGCCGTCGTGGGCGTGAGCACGGCATCCCAGGGCGAGAAGGCCGCGATCACCCGCCGCTCGTACTCGGTCGCCCACAGCTGCGCCCGGGCGAGGCCGCCGGCGGTCAGCTCATCGCTCGTGTCGATGATCCAGCGGGCGAGCGGCTCGAGCAGGTGCCGCTGCTCGCGCGGGATCGGGATGGTCGCCGCCCCACCCCGCCACAGGTCGGTGAACGCCGCCGGGTAGCCGGCGACACCCGGCACGCCCAGGTCGCCCGACGCATCCGGCAGCGCCACCTCGCCCACCTCGTGGCCGAGCGCCTCGAGCGCGCGCACGGTGGCGGCGACCGCATCCTCGGCCTCTGGTGCGATGCGGATGTCGTCGCTCGCGTCCCAGGGCGTGCCACCGGTCATCACGGCGATGCGGAAGCGCCCCTGGCCGCGCATCGCCGCCGCGAGCAGCGAGCCGTCGTCGTGCTCGGGCGAGCGCAGGCTCAGCCCATGCGGCGTGCGGCCATTGACCCGCCCGATGAGCGCATCGGTGAGCAGCGCCACGTCGATCACCGAGCGGGCGATCGCGCCCGCCGTGGTGAGCCCGCCCACCTGCCCGACACCGCTCTGCGCCGGGATGCGGCCGCGCGTGGGCTTCAGCCCCACGAGGCCGCAGGTCGCCGCGGGGATGCGGATGGAGCCGCCGCCGTCGGAGCCGGGCGCGAACGGCAGCAGCCCCTGGGCGACCGCCGCGGCTGCGCCGCCGGAGGAGCCGCCGGCGTGCAGGTCGGGGCGCCCGGGCAGGGTCGTCGCGCCGTGCAGGGCCGAGCGCGTGTAGCCGGCGAAGCCGAACTCGGGCGCTGCGGTGCGCCCGAGCACCACGCCGCCGCCGGCGTCGAGCACCTGCGCGAGCGGATGCGTGACCTCGGCGATCGCGCCCTCGAGCGCGCGGCTGCCCATGCTCGCGGGCTGGCCGGCGCGGGGCGTGAGGTCCTTGTCGGCGAAGGGCAGCCCGTGGATGATGCCCGTGCGATCCTCCGCCGCGTCGGCGGCGCGGGCGCGCTCGAGGGCGAGGCCGGCGTCGACGTGCACGAAGGCGTTCGCAGCGTCGAGGCGGGCGATGCGGTCGAGGAAGTGCTCGGCGACCTGCACGGCGCTCAGCTCGCGCGCGTGCAGCAGCTTCCACAGCTCCAGGGCGCCGAGCTCGTGGATCGCGGTCATGGCTCGAGCCTACGTCGCGTACCGTGGCGGGATGCAGCCGGACGACGTCGCTCTCGCCCTCGACGCGATCGGCGAGCCGGTGTGGATCGCGGGCGGCTGGGGGGTCGACGCGCTCGTGGGGCGGCAGACGCGCGAGCACCGCGACCTCGACGTGCTGGTCCCCGCTGCTCGCCTCGAGGCCGCGCTCGCCGCCCTTGCCGAGCTCGGCTGCGAAGTCGAGACGGACTGGCTCCCGGTGCGCGTCGAGGTGGCCGGCGCTCGCCTGCGGGTCGACCTGCATCCGGTGATCGAGCGGTCGGACGCGCTCGTGCAGCGGGTGCTCGACGGCGAGCTGTGCTACCCGATCGAGCGCCTGACGACCGGTCTCATCGGCGATCGACCCGTGCGGTGCATCGATGCCGAGCTGCAGCGCGAGCTGCACAGCGGCTACGAGCCGCGCGCGGCCGACGTGCACGATCTCGCACGGCTCGACGAGATCGGGAGCCGCTCCTAGCCCAGGAAGCGGCCCGCCCGGCGCTGCAGCCGCTTGCGCTCGGTGCGCTCGCGCATCTCGTCGCGCGTGGCGTAGTTCGTCAGCTCGCGGAACGGGTCGCGCCCGACGAAGCGCGGCGGCTCGGCGAGGATCGCCGTGACGGCCTTCTCGAGCTCCCAGTACTCGCCGATGCGGGTGCCCTGGCCGGGGTTCATGTGGCGCAGCCGCGCGTCGTAGCGCGTCTCGCCCCGCACCTCGATCTGCACGATGAAGCCGCGAGTGGCGCCGGCGACCGACACCATCCAGAATCCCGGCCCGAGGTCGGTCACGGTGGCGCTGACATCGCTCGCGGCAGCGGCCGCCTGCGCGTCGGTGCGCTCGCGCTTCGCGCGCCACTGCTCGAACTCGGTCACCCCACCATGGTGCCACCTCGGACCGACACGGTGACGGATGCCGAGCATCCGCCGGGCATGCAGTGCTCAGTGGCGTCGGTGGGTGGCCTCGATCGAGCGGTCGCTGCGCTGGGCGAGCCAGAGGCCGACCCCGAGCGAGAGGGCGCCGGTCGCGACGCCGAGCGCCGCGCCCACCGGCGCCATCGAGACGTCGAACTGGGTGAGTGCGAACAGCAGTGCGGCGATGAGCACCATGACCGCGAGCCCGAGCGCGGTCACGAGCCACGGCTGGGCCCCCTGGTCGACGAAGCGCCTCGTGAAGACGACGGCGACCGCGGCGGGCACGCCGAGCGCGAGGCCGAGGATGACGCCGCGCTGCAGCCCCTCGCCGCCCGGCGCGGAGGCGAGACCCATGGCGAAGCCGGCGACGATGCCGACGGCGAGGGCGATCACCGCCGCCCAGGCCAGCGGCACCGTGTAGTCGACCGGTGCCCGGTGCTGCGCGATGGCCATGATCGCTGCCTCCTCCGCGGCGACCCTCGACGCGGCTGACGCCAGCGTGCTCCTCGGAGAACCGGTTTGCAACCGCCGTTACAGAAACCTGCGGCTTCCCTCAGCCACGCTTGCGCAACGCCTCTGCGCGGCTTGCGTCAGGCCGCCGGAGCCTGCCCGAGGTCGCGTCGGCCTACGTCAGCGCGCGTCGGGGATGCGCCAGTCGATCGGCGCCGCCCCCTGCGCCACCAGCGCCGCGTTCGCGCGCGAGAAGGGGCGCGAGCCGAAGAAGCCGCGGTGGGCGCTCAGCGGCGAGGGGTGCGGCGAGGCGATCACCGGCACGCCCTCGAGCAGCGGCGCGAGCGACTGCGCCTGCGCGCCCCAGAGGATCGCCACCAGCGGCGCCGGCGCGCCCGCGGCGTCGCGACGTGCGACCAGCGCCCGGATCGCCGTCTCCGTCACCTGCTCCCAACCCCAGCGCCGGTGCGAGCCCGTGACGCCGGCCTCGACGGTCAGCACCCGGTTGAGCAGCAGCACCCCCTGATCGGCCCAGCTCGAGAGATCGCCGTGGGCGGCCGGCTCGATGCCGAGATCGTCGTGCAGCTCGCGGTAGATGTTGCCGAGCGAGCGCGGCAGCGGCCGCACGTGGCGCTCGACCGCGAACGCGAGCCCGATCGAGTGCCCGGGTGTCGGGTACGGGTCCTGGCCGACGACCAGCACCCGCGCATCCGCCATCGGCCGCCGGAAGGCGCGCAGCACCGCGTCGCCCGGCGGCAGCGAGGGCCGCCCAGCGGCCGTCTCGGCGCGCAGCCGCTCGCCCAGGCCGTGCACGACGTGCTCGACGGGCGCCAGCGCATCCGCCCACCCTGCATCGACGAGCTCGGCGAGGGGCCGCCCGCTCATGCCGCGAGCACCCCGATGCTGACCCGTTCGCCGTCGCGGTCGGCCGTCCAGACGCTGCCGTCGCCGGCGACCTCCAGGCCGCCGGGGCCGATGATGAGCGAGGTGTTCTCGTCGATCGCGACCACCCGCTCGGCGAGGCCGGCGTGCACGATCGCGACCGCGCGAGAGAGCGTGCCGTACTGCGCGCAGTGCACGTCGACCACCAGGTCGATCAGGCCCAGGCCCGCATCGAGGGTGACGTCGTCGAGCCCCTCGGCGTTCGACTCGGCCGTGACGGGCACGCCGCCGATGCGCCAGCCGCCCAGCAGCGCGACGTCGCCGGCGATCATCGAGCCGGCCGAGAAGCCCGCGTAGGGCACGCCGGTGGAGACCAGCCCGCGGATCGTGTCGGCCGCCGGCATGACGGCCGCGTGGTAGCCGGGGGTGAGGCCGCCGCCGATGAAGATGCCGTCGGCGCCGCCCAGATCGGTCGGCAGCAGCGTGCGCTCGGCGGTCAGCTGCACGATGCGCACCTCGCCCGCGCCGAGCTTCGTCATGTCGTCGCGGTAGTCGGCGTGCCACGTCGCGCCCTCGGCCTCGTCGGCCGCCCACAGCACGACCGCGATCGTCGGCGGGCCGCCGGCGCGCTGCCGCGCCTCGTCGATGAAGCGGCCCGTCCAGCGCGATTCGTCGTCGGCCCAGCCGCCGCCCAGCAGGTGAATGCTCATGCGTGCCAGTCTGGCAGGCCCGCCGCGGCCGGATCTCAACGTGTGAGGTGGTCGTTCGGCGCACACCATGCGGCGAACCGCCACCTCACACGTTCAGCTCGCTCAGGCGTGGGCGGCGAGCACCTCGTCGAGGATCGCCAGGCCCGCGCGCGCGTCCTCGTCGCTGATCACCAGCGGCGGCACGACGTGGATGCGGTTGTCGGCCCCGAACGGCACATAGCCGCGCTCGAGCAGCGCCGCCTTGATCGATGCGATGACGGATGCGTCCACGGGCTTCCGGCTCTCGCGGTCCTGCACGAGGTCAAGGGCCCAGAAGACGCCGCGGCCCCGCACCTCGCCGATGATCGGGTGCCGCTCGGCCATCTCGCGCAGCGCCGGGCCGAAGACGTCCTCCCCCAGGTGCTTCGCGTGCTCGACGATGCCCTCCTCCGTCATCGCGTCGATCGACGCGACGATCGAGGCGGCCGCGAGCGGGTTGCCCGAGTAGGTCAGCCCGCCCGGGATCGCCCGCTCGCGGAAGGTCGCCAGGATCTTCTCGCTGATGACGACGCCGCCGACCGGCACGTAGCCCGAGTTGACGCCCTTCGCGAAGGTGACCAGGTCGGGCTTCACGCCGTCGTGCTGGTGCGCGAACCAGTAGCCGGTGCGGCCGAAGCCCGCCATCACCTCGTCGAAGATCAGCACGATGCCGTGCTCGTCGGCGAGATCGCGCAGCCCCTGCAGGTAGCCGGGCGGCGGCAGCAGGATGCCCGCCGTGCCCGGCACCGCCTCGACGATGATGGCCGCGAAGGTCGAGGGCCCCTCCGCCTCGAGCACCCGGCGGGCGTGCTGCAGCGCGCGCTCGCCCTCCTGCTCCTCGGTCTCCGCCCAGAACTCCGAGCGGTAGAGGAACGGCCCGAAGCAGTGCACGTGGCCGGTCGCGTACTCGTTGCCCACCCGGCGCTGGTCGCCGGTCGCGTTGATCGCCGAGCCGGTGTTGCCGTGGTACGAGCGGTAGTGCGAGAGCACCTTGGCCCGGCCCGTGTGGATGCGGGCCATCCGGATCGCGTTCTCGACCGCATCCGCCCCGCCGTTGGTGAAGAAGACGGCAGCCATGTCGTCGATCTTCGACAGGATGCGCTCGGCCGCCTCACCACGAGCGAGGTTCGTGGTGGGCGGCGCGACCGTGGCGAGCTCTGCCGCCTGCTGCTGGATCGCCGCCACGACCTTCGGGTGGGAGTGCCCAATGTTCGTGTTGACGAGCTGGCTCGAGAAGTCCAGGTACTCTCGGCCCTCGTAGTCCCACATCCGCACGCCCTCGGCGCGCGCGATCGTGAACGGATTGACCTGGCCGTGCTTCGACCAGGAGTGCAGCACGAGCTCGTCGAGCTCGCGTGCGCGGTCGCCTGCAGCAGGGTCTGGTGTGGTCATGGCTCGCTCCTCGCGTGGTATCTGACAGGGGGGCTGGTTCGGACTCTACTGGCCGCCCTCCTCCAGCTCGACCTCGATCGGTGCGTAGTCGGCGCCGAACACGTCGACGCCCTCGGCCTCGAGCTCGTCGAGCGCCTGCTGCACGTACTCGTTCGTCCACGCGCCCTCGTCGGGCTCGGCGGTCAGCACCGTCGCGCCGTCCTGGTTGGCGGTGTTCATCGCGATCTCGACCGTCTGGTCCCAGGCGGCCTCATCGATCAGGCCGACGCCGCCCTCGGCGGGCCACACGAGCCGGTTGGTCTCGTTCACCATCCACAGCTGGTGCGAGGCGCCCAGCTGGCTGCCCGCGTCGACGACGATCTGCGCCGTCTCCTCGGGGTTGTCGCGCGCGTACATCCAGCCCTGGATCGACGCCTTGATGAAGGCGACCGTGGTGGCCTGGAACTCGGGGTCCTCGAGCCGGTCGCTGGAGGTCCAGATGGCGTCCTGCAGCATCGCGGTGCCGACGTCGTTCCAGTCGAGCACCGAGAAGTCCTCGGCGGTGTAGAGCTCGCCCGTGTCGGGGTTGACGCTCTCGAGCAGCTGCGCGTACTCGTTGTAGGTCATCGCCTGCGCGGCGTCGATGTCACCGGCGAGCAGGCCAGACATGTCGAAGGCCTGCTGCACGAGCGTCACGTCGCTCATCGGGTCGAGCCCCGCCTCGGTGAGCGCGGCGAACAGCTCGAACTCGTTGCCGAAGCCCCACGAGCCGACGTTCTTGCCCTCGAGGTCGGCGACCGACTCGATGCCGGCGTCGGCGAACGACACCTGCAGGGTGCCCGAGCGCTGGAAGATCTGCGCGACGTTCGTGATCATGGCGCCCTGCTCGCGGCTGGCGAGCGCCTTGGGCACCCACGCGAGCGCGAAGTCGGCAGAGCCGCTGGCGACTGCCGTCTGCGGCACGATGTCGGCACCGCCCTCGGCGATGGTCACGTCGAGCCCGGCGTCCTCGTAGAAGCCCTGGTCGAGGGCCGCGTAGTAGCCGGCGAACTGGCCCTGCGCGAACCACTGCAGCTGCAGCGTGATGGGGGTCAGCTCGTCGTTGCCCTCGGCGCCGGGCTCCGATTCGCTGGGTGCGGCCCCTGGCGAGCAGGCGGCGAGGATGACGGATGCGGCTGCCGCGACCGCCGCGAGGAGGGTGCGGCGGCGCTTCGATCGACCGGGCAGTGCTTCATTGCGTTGCATGGTGCTCTCGATTCTGGTGGTGTTCTGGTGGTGTGACTTCAGGTGATGGGGATGTGCGCCCAGCGGCTGGCGAGCCGCTCGGCGAGCAGGGTGACGCCGTAGAAGACCAGGCCGAGCACGATCGATGCCACGACGTAGGCCCAGGCGCGCGGGTAGCCGGACTGCGCGGCAGCGCTGGCGATGCGGCTGCCGAGGCCGTTCTGCAGGCCGCCGAAGTACTCCGCCACGACCGCAGAGATGACGGCGATCGACGAGGCGATGGTGAGGCCGCCGAAGACGTAGGGCACCGCGCCCGGCAGCGTCACGATGCGCGTCGCCTGCCAGCCGCTCGCGCCGTAGGCGCGCATCAGGTCGAGGTGCACGGGGCGCACCTGCCGCAGGCCGCGGAGCGTGGTGATGAACACCGGCACGAAGGAGGCGATCGCGACCACCAGGATGCGCGGCATCTCGCTGGTGGCGCCGTACATGGTCTGCAGCACCGGCGCGAGCGCCACGATCGGCACGACCGCGATCGCCGCCACCAGCGGCGCCACGAGCTGGTCGATCCAGCGCAACCGGGAGGCGAGCGCCGCGGTGACGACGGCGACCACCGCACCCAGCAGCAGCCCGATGAGGGCATTGGTGCCGGTCGCGAGCGTCGCCTGCGCGATGCCGCCGATGGCCGTGACCAGCTGGTCGAGGATGGCGCTCGGCGCCGGCAGCAGGTAGGGCTGGATGTCGAGCAGGTGCACCGCCGCCTCCCACAGCCCCAGCGCGGCGGCGCCGAGCACCGCCGGAGCGGTGAAGCGCACCCAGCCGTGCTCGCTCCAGTGCCGGCGGGCTGCCTTGCGCCCGCCTGCCTGGCCCAGCGCGAGCTGCCGGGTCGCCGTGTCGGTCATCGCGTCTCGACCCCTCGCGTCGAGGCCCCGTGCGTGGCGGCGGACTCGGCAGCGGCGCCACCGCCGTGGAGCGCCTCCCGCACCGCCGTGACCGAGCGGAAGAACGCATCCGACTCCCGCATCGACTCGGCATCGGCCGTCGCGTCCGGCCGGTCGATGTCGACGATCTCGGTGATGCGGCCGGGCCGCGGGCTCATCACCACCACCCGGTCGGCGAGGAAGACCGCCTCCGGGATCGAGTGGGTGACGAAGACGACCGCCGCGCCGGTCTCGGTGCGGATGCGCAGCAGCTCGCCCTGCAGCCGCTCGCGGGTCATCTCGTCGAGGGCGCCGAAGGGCTCGTCCATCAGCAGCAGCCGCGGGTGCTCGGCGAGCGAGCGGGCGATCGCGACGCGCTGCTGCATGCCGCCGGAGAGCTGATCGGGGTGGTGGTCGGCGAAGTCGCCCAGCCCCACCAGCTCGACCAGCTCGTCGGCCCGCGCCCTGCGTGCGGCGGCGGATGCGCCGTGCAGCTCGAGCGGGAGCTCGACGTTGGCACGCACGGTGCGCCACGGCAGCAGCCCCGCCTGCTGGAAGGCGATGCCGTAGGCGCGCTCGAGGCGCGCCGTGCGGGCGGGCATGCCGAAGACCCGCACCTCGCCCTCGCTCGGCTCGTCGAGGTCGGCGATCAGCCGCATGAGCGTCGACTTGCCGCAGCCGGAGGGGCCGATCAGCGCGACGAACTCGCCGTCGGCGACAGTGAGGCTCACCTCGTCGAGCGCCCGCACCGTGTCTGTGCGGGTCTCGAACACCTTCGTGACGCCTGCGACCTCGACCGCGCTCATCGCGCCTCCGCTCTTCGGTAGTTGTGGAGCATCAGCCCCGCGAGTGCGACGGCTCCCGCCGCGACGAGGCCGAGCACGACGGCGCCGGCGATCGGCGCCCACGCCTTCGCCGGATCGGAGGAGCCCGACTGGGCGTATTCGACGATCAGCCTGCCGATGCCGCCGCGCGCGCCGGTGGAGACCTCGGCCACCACGGTGCCGATGATGGCGGTCGCCGTGCCCAGCCGCAGCGCGGCCAGCAGGTGCGGCACTGCGGCGGGCAGCCGCAGGTAGCGCAGCGTCTTCCACCAGCCGGCGCCCTGCGCCCGGAAGAGGTCGAGGTGCGCCTGCTCGGGGCTGCGCAGCCCCCGCAGCGTGCCGATCGCGACCGGGAAGAACGCCAGGTAGGAGGCGATGACCGCCACGCTCATCCACCGCTCCCACTCGAACGGGCCGAGCTGCAGCTTGCCGCCCCAGGCGACCACGAGCGGTGCCAGCGCGATCAGCGGCACGGTCTGGCTGAGGATGAGCCAGGGCAGCATGGCGCGGTCGGCGAGCAGGAAGCGCTGCATCAGCAGCGCCAGCAGCACGCCCACCACGGCGCCCAGCAGCATGCCCAGGCCGGCGATGCCGAGCGTCGAGGCGGCCGCCTTCGCGACCGCGACGATCACGAGCTCGCCGCTGGCGCTGGAGGCCGGCTGGAAGGCGCGCGCCACCGAGTCCCACACGTGCGGCATCGCCAGCTCGGTGGTGCGCGGCAGCAGCACGGTCTCGCCGATCGAGATGCCCTCCGGCGGCCCGAGCAGCTTGTAGCCCTCCCAGACCACGGCCAGCGAGAGCACGCCCAGCGCGCCGAAGCCGATCGCCCGGGTCTGCCTGCTGCTCAGCCGCAAGGGGTCACGACCTGGCCGCGCTGTGCTCGCGCAGTGCCGGGATGATGCGCTCCCCGTACTGGCGCAGCGTCTCCTCCTTGTCGTCGTGCATGACGTAGGCGGCGAACTGGTCGACGCCGAGGTCCTTCAGGCGCGTGAGCTTCTCGATGTGGTCGTCTGCGGTGCCGAGCACGCAGAAGCGGTCGACGATGGCATCCGGCACGAAGTCGACGTGGTCGTTGTCGGCCTTGCCGTGCGAGTTGTAGTCGTAGCCGGAGCGCTGCTCGATGTAGTCGGCCAGGTCTTTCGGGATCACGCCCGCCTCGCCGTCGGTGCCGGCGGCCTTGCCGTAGCGGGCGACGATGTCGGCCACGTGGTTGCCGACCATGCCGCCGAACCAGCGCGACTGCTCGCGCTGGTGGGCGATGTCGTCGCCGACGTAGGCGGGGCCGGCGACGCAGATCTTGATCGACATCGGGTCGCGGCCGGCGTTGTCGGCGGCGCTGCGCACGTGGTCGATCATCCACGCGGTGATCTCCGGGTCGGCCAGCTGCAGGATGTAGCCGTCGGCGACCTCGCCGGTGAGCTTGAGCGCCATCGGGCCGTAGGCGGCCACCCACACCGGCAGCTCGGAGCCGTGCGACCAGGGCAGCCGCAGGGTCAGCGGCTCGCCGTCCGCGGTGGCCACCTCCACCTCGCGGCTCGAGCCCAGCTCGCGGATGACGTGCACGGCCTGCCGCAGGTCCTTCAGCGTGGTGGGCTTGCCGCCGCCCACGCGCACCGCCGAGTCGCCCCGGCCGATGCCGCAGATCGTGCGGTTGCCGTACATCTCGTTCAGGGTGGCGAAGACGGATGCGGTGACCGACCAGTCGCGCGTCGCCGGGTTGGTCACGAACGGGCCGACCGTCACCCGCCGGGTGGCGGCGAGGATGGCCGAGTGGATGACGTAGGGCTCCTGCCACAGCACGTGGCTGTCGAAGGTCCACACGTTGTCGAACCCGTGCACCTCGGCCAGCTGCGCAAGCTGCACCGCGCGGCTCGCGGGCGGGTTGGTCTGGAAGACGGCACCGAAGTCCATCATGCTCCGATCGGTCGAGGGGTCGGGGGCACTGCGCCTGCTGCAGGCCCTGTGGCTGCTGCGAGCCCTGAGCGGCGCGTCACAGCAGGTACTGGCTCAGGCCGCGCTTCACGTACGCGCCGTCGCCCGCCGTGCCCAGGTACGCATCCGCATCGACGATCACCCGGCCGCGGCTCATCACGGTGTCGACGTGGCCGTCGATCTCGTAGCCCTCCCACGCGGAGTAGTCCATGTTCATGTGGTGGGTCTTCTCGAGGCCGATCGAGGTGTGGCCCTTCGGGTCGTAGACGACGATGTCGGCGTCGGCGCCGGGCTGGATGACGCCCTTCTTGCCGTACAGGCCGAACATGCGCGCGGGCGTGGTGGCGGTGATCTCGACCCAGCGCTCGGGCGTCAGGTGCCCGTCGACGACCCCCTGGAAGAGCAGGTCCATGCGGTGCTCGACCGAGCCGATGCCGTTGGGGATCTTCGAGAAGTCGCCCAGGCCCAGCTCCTTCTGATCCTTCATGCAGAAGGGGCAGTGGTCGGTGGAGACCATCTGGATGTCGTTGGTGCGCAGCGCCGTCCACAGCTCGTCGCTGTGGTGCTCGTGCTTCGAGCGCAGCGGCGTCGAGCACACCCACTTCGCCCCCTCGAACTCGCCCCACTGATCGCCCTTCGCGCCCAGCTGGTCCTCGAGCGAGAGGTAGAGGTACTGCGGGCAGGTCTCGCCGAAGACGTTCTGACCGCCGTCGCGGGCCGTGGCGATCTGCGCCACCGCCTGCTTCGCGCTCACGTGCACGACGTAGAGCGGGGCGCCGGTGAGGTTGGCGAGCATGATCGAGCGGTGCGTCGCCTCCTCCTCCATCTGCCAGGCGCGCGCGATGCCGTGGAAGTAGGGGTCGGTCTTGCCCTGCGCGAGCAGCTGCTGCGCGAGCACGTCGATCGCCGGGCCGTTCTCGGCGTGCATCATCGTCATCAGGCCGGTGTCGGCCGAGACCTGCATGGCCTTCAGCACCTGCGCGTCGTCGGAGTAGAACACCCCTGGGTAGGCCATGAAGAGCTTGAAGCTCGAGACGCCCTCGTCGAGCAGGCCGCGCATGGCCTTCAGCGACTCGTCGTTGACGTCGCCGATGATCTGGTGGAAGCCGTAGTCGACCGCGCAGTTGCCGGCGGCCTTCTCGTGCCAGGCGGCCAGGCCGTCCTCGACCCGCTCGCCGTACTTCTGGATGGCGAAGTCGATGATCGTGGTGGTGCCGCCCCACGCCGCCGCCCGCGTGCCGGTCTCGAAGGTGTCGCTCGCCTCCGTGCCGCCGAAGGGCATCTGCATGTGGGTGTGGGCGTCGATGCCGCCGGGGATGACGTACTTGCCCGTCGCATCCACCACCGTGTCGACGCTCTGCTTCAGGTCGGTGCCGAGCAGCCGGCTGCCCGGCTCGAGCACGGCGCGGATGGTCTCGCCGTCGACGAGCACGTCGGCGAGCGAGCGGCCGGTGGCGGAGACGACGGTGCCTCCGGTGATGAGGGTGGTTGCCATCGTGCGCCCCCTTACGGCTTCGCGATCTGGGTGTAGGAGTCGGGCCGGCGATCCCGGTAGAACTGCCAGTCGTCGCGCATCTCCTTGACCAGATCCATGTCGAGGTCGCGGATCAGCAGCTCTTCGCTGGTCTCCGAGCCGCGCTCGCCCACCCAGTTGCCGCGCGGGTCGATCACCTGGCTGGTGCCGTAGAAGTCGACGGCGAGCTCGCCGTACTCGTTGTCCTCGCGGGCGACGCGGTTGGGCTGCAGCACGAAGTAGCCGTTCGCGACCGCCGCCGCGGGGCCCTCGACCTCCCACAGCCGGTTCGACAGGCCGGGCTTGGTGGCGTTGGGGTTGAAGACGATCTGGGCGCCCGAGAGGCCGAGCTCGCGCCAGCCCTCGGGGAAGTGCCGGTCGTAGCAGATGTGCACGCCGACCTTGCCGACGGCGGTCTCGAACATCGGGTAGCCGAGGTTGCCGGGGCGGAAGTAGAACTTCTCCCAGAAGCGGTCGAGGTGCGGGAGGTGGTGCTTGCGGTACTTGCCGAGGATGGTGCCGTCGGCATCGACGACGACCGCGGTGTTGTAGTAGACGCCGGTCTGCTCCTCCTCGTAGATGGGGAGGATCGTGACCATCTGCAGCTCCTTCGCGAGCGCCGCGAAGCGCTGCACGATGGGGCCGTCGGCCGGCTCGGCGTAGTCGTAGTACTTCTTGTCCTGCGTGATGCCGAAGTAGGGGCCGTAGAAGAGCTCCTGGAAGCAGATGATCTGCGCGCCCTGCTCGGCGGCTTCCCGCATGAAGGCCTCGTGGCGATCGAGCATCGACGCTTTGTCGCCCGTCCACGTCGTCTGGGTGATCGCTGCACGAACTGTGGTCATGGGGGTTCCTCGACTTTCTCCGCCTCGTTGCGGATCGGTCTCCTGAGTCTGTCCTGCCGGGTGAGAGTGGTCAAGCATCTGGCACGCCGACATGCGGCCGACCGCCCCGACCGAATCCTCGGTGCGCTCGAAGCGGCGCTCGGCCTCGTCGATCGGATGCCCGAAGCGGTCGAGCGATCGGTCGTGCGTCCCGCAGCGGTGCCGCGCGAGCCCGCTAGACTGCAGTCGCGCCGGGCATCACCTCCGCGCGCGAACCCGAAGTTCACGTTCGCGTCAGCCTGCCCAGGAGGATCCCGCCGATGCACGCACCCAGCCGCACCCGCCGCCGCCGCGGTCGCCTCGCCCCGACGGTCGCGCTGCTCGCCCTGAGCACGCTGGCGCTGACGGCCTGCGCGGGCCAGCCGACGCCGACCGGCAGTGCCGATCCGGGTGCGAGCGGCACGAGCGGTGCGGAGGCGAGCGCCATCGACGACTGCGGCATCGACGTCACGCCGATGACGCATCCGGCCGAGCGCATCGTGGCGATCAAGTCGACCGCGGCAGAGCTCGTGGTGGCGCTGGGCCTCGGTGAGCACATCGTGACGACCGCGTTCCTCGACGGGCCGGTGCTGAGCGCGGACGGCAGCGAGCTCGACGCGCCCACCATCGAGGGCATGCCCTCGCGCGAGGCCGTGCTCGGGCTCGACCCGGATGCGGTGGTGGCGGGCTGGGAGTCGGCCTTCGCCCCCGAGGCGGTCGGCGACCGCGAGCAGCTGCAGCAGCTGGGCGTGACCACGTGGGTCTCCCCCGCCGCCTGCTGGTCGACCGAGGTGCCGCCGCTCACGTGGGATGCGCTGTTCGGCGAGTTCGCCGACGCCGGTGCCGTGCTGGGCGTACCCGAGGCCGGGACCTCGCTCGCCGAGTCGCAGCGAGCGGCGCTCGCGGAGGTCGAGCCGGTCGCCGAAGGCGCGGATGGCGCACTCACCGCCCTCTGGTACTCCTCCGGCGAGGACGCGCCCTATGTCGGCGCGGGCTCGGGCGCCCCGCAGCTGGTGCTCGACGCGGCCGGGCTCACGAACGTGGAGGCGGAGATCGACGAGACCTGGACGACCCTGTCGTGGGAGGCGCTCGCCGCGAGCGATCCCGACGTGATCGTGCTCGTCGACGCCCCCTGGCACACGGCCGAGTCGAAGATCGAGCGGCTGCGGGCGAACGCTGCGACCGCGCAGCTGAGCGCCGTGCAGGCGGAGCGCTTCGTGGTCGTGCCGTTCCCGATGGCCGAGGCGGGCGTCGGCTCCGTCGAGGCCGCGGCCCTGGTGGCGGATGCGGTGCGCGAGATGGGCATGGAATGACGCGCACCGATCGTGGGGCGTCGCGGCCGCCGAGCGAGCGGTCGCGAACGGAGCCTCTCGCGCCCGGAACCGAGCCGGGTGCGCCCGCTCGCGACCCGCTCGCCGGCGACGCGGCGCATCCGGCGCGCCTCGACGCCGAGAACGGGCCCCATGCGCCCGCTCGTGCGACAGATATAGGGCGGTTTGCTCGCGAACGCGGGGCGGAGGAGCGAAGCGCCCTATACCTGTCGCGGCGCGGACGGCGCGCGCGCCGCTGGGCGCTGCCGGCGCTGGGCGCCGTGCTGGTCGCTGCCGCGCTCGCGGCGGTGTGCTTCGGCGCGGCCGGCATCGCGCCGGCCGACGCGTTCGCCTCGCTCGCCGCGCGCCTCGGCGTCGGCACCACGCCGCTGAGCGCGATCGAGGACGCGATCGTGGTGAAGCTGCGCATGCCGCGCGTGCTCGCCGCCTGCGCGGTCGGCGCCGGGCTCGCGATCGTCGGCGTGGTCATGCAGGCGCTCGTGCGCAACCCGCTCGCCGACCCCTACCTGCTGGGCGTCTCCTCCGGCGCATCGGTCGGCGCGGTGCTGGTGCTGATCGCCGGCCTCGGCGTGCTGCTGCCGGTGGCGGCCTTCGCGGGTGCGCTGCTGGCACTGCTGGCGACCCTCGGCCTCGCGGGCGCTGCGGGCGGGGCGACGCCCACCCGCACCGTGCTCGCGGGCGTCGTGGTCGCATCCGCCGCCTCGGCCCTGGTCTCGCTGGTGATCTTCTGGGGCGCCGACGGCGACGCCTACCGGGAGATCCTGGCGTGGCTGCTGGGCTCGCTCGCCTCGATCAGCTGGCAGAGCGCGCTCATCGCGCTGGTCGGCGCCGCGCTCGCGCTGCCGCTGCTCGTGAGCGGCCGCCTGCTCGACGCGCTCTCGCTCGGCGACAGCGCCGCCGGCGCGCTCGGCGTCGATGCCCGCCGCACCCGCTGGGTGCTGCTGGTGGCGTGCGCGCTCGTCACCGGCGTGCTGGTGTCGGTCTCGGGCGCGATCGGCTTCATCGGCCTGGTCGTGCCGCACGCGGTGCGGCTGGTGGTGGGCTCCTCGCACGCGCTGCTGCTGCCCGCCTCTGGCCTCGCCGGCGCGATCGTGCTGCTGGTCGCCGACACCGTCGCGCGCGCCGCCTTCGACCCGCGCGAGCTGCCCGTCGGCATCGTCACCGCGCTCATCGGCGCCCCCGTGTTCGCGGCGCTCATGCTCACCGGGCGGGTGCGCACGTGAGCGGGCGCGACCTCACCGAGCGGGTGCGCACGTGAGCGGGCGCGACGCGAGCGGGCGTGAGACGCTCGGCCGCGAGGTGCACGGCGAGACGCAACGCGGCCTCGAGGTGCGCGGCGAGACGCAACGCGGCCGCGAGGTGCACGGCGAGACGCAACACGGCCTCGAGGTGCGTGGCCTCACGATCGCCGTGCCCGGCCGCACGCTCGTCGACGACGCCTCCTGGAGCGCGCCGACCGGCCAGATCACCGCGCTCGTCGGACCCAACGGCGCCGGCAAGTCGACCATGCTGCGCGCCATCGCCGGCGTCGTGCCCGAGCGCGCGACGGTGCGCGGCGAGGTGCACCTGAGCACCGCACGGGGCGCCACCGGGCGGCTCGGCACTGCGGGCCTCGACACCGTGCGCCTCGACACCGTGCCCGCCCGCGAGCGCGCCCGCCGGGTGGCGCTCGTCGAGCAGCTGGCCGACGCCGTGCCGCAGCTCACCGCCCGGGAGGCCGTGCGCCTCGGCCGCACGCCGCACCACCGCATGCTGGGCTTCTCGATCGGCGACGACGGCGCGGTCGAGGCGGCCCTCGCCGACGCCGGCGCCACCACGCTCGCCGAGCGGCGCCTGGGCGCGCTCTCCGGCGGCGAGCTGCAGCGCGTGCACATCGCCCGCGCGCTCGCGCAGCAGGCGGGATCCGCCCCCGGCAGCGCCCTGCTGCTCGACGAGCCCACCAACCACCTCGACGTCGCCTGGCAGCTCGACCTGCTCGAGCTCGTGCGGCGCCTGGCGGCCGACCGGCCGGTCGTGCTGACCGTGCACGACCTCGCCCTCGCCGCCACCCACGCCGACCGCGTGGTGCTCGTGGACGGCGGGCGGGTGATCGCGGCGGGCGATGCGGATGCGGTGCTGACGTCCGACCGCATCCGCTCGGTCTACGGGGTGGAGGCGTCGATCGACGCCGCCCCCGACGGGGTCGCCATCAGGTACCGGAGGATCGACGCATGAGCGCGCAGCAGCACGCACCGCGGCTGCAGCGGCAGCGCATGAGCAGGCACCAGCCCGTGAGGAGGCATCGCGCATGAGGATCACCGTGCTGGCCGGCGGCGTCGGCGGCGCCCGCTTCGCCCTCGGGCTGCGCGAGGCGGCCCCCGACGACGACATCACGATCGTCGCGAACGTGGGCGACGACATGTGGCTCGCGGGCGTGAAGGTGTGCCCCGACCTCGACTCGCTCATGTACGCGCTCGCGGGCGTCGGCGACACCGAGCGCGGCTGGGGCCGGGCGGGCGAGAGCGAGCGCGTGGCGGCCGAGCTGACCGCCTACGGCGTCGGCTGGCCCTGGTTCACGCTCGGTGACCTCGACCTCGGCACCCACCTGGCCCGCACTGCGCTGCTGCGCGAGAACGCCACCCTCACCGAGGCGACCGCTCGGCTCTCCGCCCGCTGGCCCCTGGGCGCCACCCTGCTGCCGGTCACGAACGACGAGGTGCCCACGCACGTGGTCACCGACGAGGGCGTCATCCACTTCGAGGAGTGGTGGGTGCGCACCCGCGCGCAGGCGCCCGCGCACCGCTTCGTGCAGCACGGCGTCGAGCGCGCCCGCATCTCGCACGCCGCCCGGGCGGCCATCGCCGATGCCGACGTGCTGCTCGTCGCACCCTCGAACCCGGTGGTCTCGATCGGCACGATCCTGGGCGTGCCGGGGGTGCGCGAGGCGCTCGAGACGGCGGCCGCGCCGATCGTGGGCGTCTCCCCCATCGTCGGGGGGAGGGCGCTGCGCGGCATGGCGGCGACCTGCCTCGAGGTCATCGGTGTCGAGGCGGATGCGGCTGCGGTCGCCGCGCACTACGGCGCACGCTCGCGAGGCGGCCTGCTCGACGGCTGGCTGGTCGCGGAGGAGGACGAGGCGGGGCTGGGTGCGCTCCGCGAGCTGGGCATCCGCGCCGAGGCGCGCCCGCTGCTGCTGACGCCCGGCGGGCCGGCCGCGCAGGTGGCGCGCGACGCGCTGGCGCTCGCTCTCCCGTAGGGCTAGGCGGCGATCGCCGCGTCCCGCAGCACGGCGCGGGTGTACTCGCCGACGCCGAGATCGACCGCGATGTGCAGGTCGGCCAGCTCGTCGACGTCGACCCGCAGCCCCGACTCCGACGCGACGGGCAGCTCGACGTGGCCGGCGCGCCGGTGCAGCTCGGCGGAGCCGGGGCCGAAGTGCGGCCGCAGCGCATCCGCCCGCCTCGCCGCCAGCAGCGTCGTGCCGGTGGTGAGCGCGTCGGGCACGTAGGAGCGCGCCTCGCGCCCGGCCAGCTCGAGCGCCGCCTCCAGCTCTGCGGGGGTGAGCGCTGGCAGGTCGCCGAGAACGACGGCCACCGGTGCGGCCGGGTCGAGCACCGCGGTGCCCGCCAGGATCGCGGAGCGCAGCCCGGCGCTCGGGTCGTCGACGACCTCGATGCCGGCCAGCCCCTCAGTGACCTGCGCGTCGCAGGTGACCACCACCAGGCGGTCGACGGATGCGGTGGCTCGCGCCGCCGCGATGGTGTCGCGGGCGAAGGCCACCGCGAGCGCCGCGCGCGCGTCACCCGCGTCGAGGCGCGACTTGCCGATGGAGCCCTTCACGGGGATCACGATCGACCACAGCATGTCGTCCAGACTACGTCGACTCGGATGCCCGGACGTTCAGCCCTCGTCGTCGTCGCGCGCGACGATCCCCGCCAGGCTGCGCGGCAGCACCGCCGCCAGCGTTCGGCGCCACCAGGGCGCGCCCGCCGCGAGCGCCTGCCGTACGGTGCGCACGTCGGCGTCGACGACGCCGCGATCGCGCGGGCCGGCGTCGAAGGCCGCCCGCTCGGCGGTCAGGCGCACGCGGTCGGCTGCCGCCGCGGCGGCCGGCTCCACACGGCTCGCGAGCGCCGCCTGCAGCTGGCCGGGGGTCGCCGATGCCGGCAGAAGCGTGCCGAGATCGGCGAGCGTCGCCCGCAGCTCGGCCCAGCCGCCGGTGGCGCCGCGCCGCAGCCGCACCGCGCGCTGCACGGCGCGCACGATCGCCGGCAGCGCCAGCACCAGCAGCACGCCCAGCCCGATCAGCAGCGCCCGCAGCAGCGCCGGGTCGATGGTAATCCCGTCGCCCGGGCTGGGCGCGCCGGGGGCGGCGCTGTCGCTCGGGGCCGGCGCCGTCGGCGCGGTGCTGGGCGTGGGCGAGGCGGTCGGCGGCGCGGTCTCCTCCGGGGTCTCGGACGGCGTGGGCTCGGGCGTGGGACTCTGCGTGATCTCCGCGCCCTCAGGGCTCGCCACCCCGGTGCCGGCGCCCGGCGTAGTCTCGACCCGCACCCAGCCGGCGCCGTCGATCCAGGCCTCGGCCCAGGCGTGCATGTCGTTGGTGGAGACGGCCCAGCCGCCGCTGATGTCGCTGCCGGGCAGGAAGCCGATCACCACGCGCGCGGGCACGCCGGCGCCGCGCAGCAGGCCGGCGGTGGCGCTGGCGTAGTGCACGCAGTAGCCGCTGCGGGTCTCGAGGAAGCCCGCGAGCGCCTCCCAGCCGTCGCCCCCGGCACCGGCGAAGCCGGGCAGATCGAGCTGCTCGGAGTAGTTCCAGAGCCCCTCGGTCATGAAGCCGTGCACCGCCTGCACGCGCTGGGCGGCGCTCATGCCCTCGTCGACGAGCGCCGCGCCCTGCGTGACGATCGCGGCGGCGGCCTCGGGCATCGCCAGGTACGGGTCGTGACCGCTCGAGCCGGCGTCGGCGGGCAGCTGGTCGAGCGGCAGCGAGCGGGTGCCGGTGGCGGTGTACTCGAGCTCGCGGGTCTCGACGTCCGCACTGATGCGCAGCGCGTCGTTCGCGTCGTCCCAGCTGGAGCCCTCCCGCGCCTGCAGGCCGGCCACGCGCTCGGGCGTCGGCAGGCTCTCGGCGCGCACGTCACCCATCCGCACCGTCATCCGCACCGGCTCGCCCAGCCCCGCGCCCTCGACGAGCTCCTGGGGACTGCCGGGCTGCGGCTCGAGCGCGACGAAGCCCTCCGGGCCCGCCTCCGGCAGCGTCATCAGGCGCGAGACGATCGGGTCGCCGTCGGTGGTCGAGTAGGTGAACACGGGTCGGTCGGCGGGGCGGCGCAGCTCGTCGCCGAGGTCGATCCGGGTGCTGAGCACCGGCGTCGCCGGCGTGAACAGCTCCTGGAAGGTCGGCAGGTCGAACTCGCTCTCGCGCGGGCTCGGCGCCACCAGCGGCACCGCCGCCGAGAGCACGGCGGCCGCCGCCACCAGCGCGACCGGCGCCACCCAGCCGCGAGGCTGCGCAGCCCGCTCGTCGATCGCGGGCGCCACGAGTACGGCGGCGGTGGCGATGACGCCCGGCAGCGCATGCCACCACGGCACGTCGATGCGGAAGGCGATCGGCAGCAGCAGCGGCGCCGCCGCGACCACGACCGCGACGGCGGGCACGCGCAGGCCGTGCCCCAGCACATCCGTCATCACGGTCACCGCGACCGCCGCCGCCACGATGACGGCGAGCACCGCGCCGGTCGCATCCAGCGGGGTCGACTGCGCCCAGGCGATGTCGATGACGCCCTGGTTCAGCACCGCCAGCGACTCGAGCACCGCTTCGGGGGTCGGCACGATGCCGAGGATCGCCTGCTCGGGCGCGGTGAGGCCGGTCACCCAGGCGACGCCCGCGAGCGCCGCGGCCGCGGAGGCCACCAGCGGCGGCCAGACCGCGCGCACCAGCGAGGCGGCGATCGTCATGGTCGCGACGGCGGCGACGACCGGCCACAGCCACGCCTCCCCCAGCACCGTGATCGCCGACCACAGCCACGCGATCGGCAGCACCGCCAGGGCGATCGTCTCGACCGTGCCGGCCTGCGCGGTGGAGCTGCGGGCGGAGGCCCTTTCGGGCCTCTGCCGCGACCCCAGCGCCGGGGCCCGTCCCGGGTCCCGGTCCGGCTGCCTCCGCCGGGCACCGCGGCGCAGCAGCTCGCTCGCGCTCACGAGAGCTCCCTCACCGGGCCGACGCGGTCGATCCAGCGCTGGATGCGCACGCGCGAGCCGGGCGCGATGCGGCGCGGCGGGGCATCGCGGGCGGCGACCAGCCAGAGGGTCGTGCCGGGCGTCAGCGTCCACGTCTCGGGCGCCGACTCCTCGAGCGCGATCACGTGCGCCGGCGCCCCGCCGGGCCGCTCCGGCTCGGCCCGCTCGACCGCCTCCATGGAGGCGAACGCCGCGAGCGCCGCCGGCAGGTCGCGCCAGTCGGCCCGCAGGATGCTGGGCTCGCCGGTCTCGTGCACGACGACGGTGCGCTCCTGCCCGGCGAGCGCGCGCACGATCGAGCAAGCGGCGCGTGCGAGGCGATCCTGCGCGTCGCGGTCGGCGTCCGCCGCCGCCGCGGTGTCGACCACCACCAGGTCGTCGTCGCTCGAGGGGTTCGCCTCCTGCCGCACCATCAGCTGGCCGCGCTTGGCGCTCTGCCGCCAGTGCACGCGGCGCTGCGGGTCGCCGGGCCGCCACTCGCGCACCATCGCATCCACGTTGTCGGCGGTGCGGGACTGCGCGAGCCTGCCCTCCTCGCGGTTCGAGCGCAGCGCGGAGGACGGGATCGCCAGCACCTCCGGGCCCACCACCAGGCTCGCGAGCGGGTCGACGGTGCGGGTGGTGCGCATCACGCGGAACGGATCGAGCGCGGTCACCGACACCGGCGCCAGCCGCCAGCGGCCGCGCGCGTGCTCGCCCAGCCGCACGGTGTCGCGGCCCTCGCCGTCGAGCTCGCCCTCCAGCAGCAGGTAGCGCTCCGGGCCGGGCGCCCACGTCGACCACCGGGCACCCGCATGCCGACGCTCGCCCGCGATGCGCAGCGACGCATCCGCCCCCTCCTGCACCACGCCGGGCACACCGAGCCGCACGCTGCCGACCGCGCCGATCGCCCACCATGCGCCCAGCAGCACGATGCTCAGGCAGAGCGCCGCCGGCACCAGCAGCACGACCTGCCGCTCCCAGTAGGCGGCGACGAGCAGCAGCGCGCCGGCCATCAGCAGCACGCCGCCGCGGGGTGTGGGACGGGCGCTCGAGCGGTCGGCCTGGCGGCGCGTGCCGCGCCGGCTGCCACTCTGGTCGCCGCTGGTGGCGCCGTCCGCGGCGCCGCTCTGGCGCGAGCCTTCACCGGCCATCAGCGCATGACGGGGGCGACCGTCTTGGCCAGCGCCTGCGCCACCACCGCGGTGGCATCCTCGTAGCGCGCGTGCGGGTCGTGCATCACCAGGTGGTGCGGCAGCACGTGCACCGCGAGTGCCTTGACGTCGTCGGGCGAGAGCCAGTCGCGGCCCAGCAGGTGCGCGTGCGCCTTCGCCGCGCGCACCAGCTGCAGGGTGGCGCGCGGGCTCGCGCCCAGCCGCACGTCGGGGTGGGCGCGGGTGGCGCGGGCGAGCCGCACCGCGTAGCGCTCGACCAGCTCGTGCGCGCGCACGGCACGTGCCTGGTCGATCTCGCTCTGGAACTGCTCCTCGGTCGTCACCGCCCGCACCGCGTCGAGCGGCTGCGCGGTCTCGCGCGCGGAGACCATCGCGTGCTCGGCATCCTCGTCGGGGTAGCCGAGCTCGAGCCGCGCCATGAAGCGGTCGCGCTGCGCCTCCGGCAGCGCGTAGGTGCCCTCCATGTCGATCGGGTTCTGCGTCGCCACCACGAGGAACGGCTTGGGCAGGATGTGCGTGATGCCGTCGACGGTCACCTGGCCCTCGGCCATGCACTCCAGCAGCGCCGCCTGCGTCTTGGGGCTCGCGCGGTTGATCTCGTCGGCGATCACGATGTTGGCGAACACCGGGCCGGGCTGGAAGCGCAGCTCGCCGGTGCGCTGGTCGAGCATCGACATGCCGGTGATGTCGCTGGGCAGCAGGTCGGGCGTGCACTGGATGCGGCGCACCGTGCCGCCGATGGCCGCGGCGAAGGCTCGGGCCAGCTGCGTCTTGCCGACGCCGGGCACATCCTCCAGCAGCATGTGCCCCTCGGCCAGCAGCACGGTGAGCACCGTGCGGATCTCCTCGTGCTTGCCGGAGATGACGCTGCCGACCGCGCGCTCGATGCGCTCGCCGGCGGTGGGCTGGTCGCTCGCGGCGGCCGTGACGACCTCGGTCTCGGCGGCGGTCGCCTCCGGCTCCGGCGGCGTCCCGATGCCGCTCACGACGTCGCCTCCGACTCGGCCATCGCGCTCGCCGAGGCTCGACCGGCGGCGAAGCCCTGCGCCCAGGCCTCATCGGTACCCAGCCGGAACATGTCATCGGCGGCGCTGCGCACGAGCCGCGTCGCGCCGGGCTCGTCGAGCTCCGCCACATGCCGCCCCATGCCGCGCACGAGCACGACCGGCACGCCGTCAGACTTGCCTGCGACCAGGTCGGCGGCCCCCGCGATCTCGTCGGCGATCGCGGGCGCGGTCACGACCAGCGGCCGCCCGTTGGCATCGAGCTGGCCGCTGAGCGGCTCGAGTACGCGGAGGCCCGCAGCACCGATCGCGACGTCGGTCTGCCCGACGCGCCAGGCGCGGCCGAGCGTGTCGCTGACGATGACGCCCACCCGTGCGCCGAAGCGCGACCGCAGGGTCTCGGCGATCGCGCGAGCCGACGCATCCGAATCGAGCGGCAGCAGCAGGATCGTGCCGTCGTCGGTGTTCGACGCGTCGATGCCGGCGGCCGCCAGCACCAGGCCGGTGCGGTGCTCGACGATGCGGGTGACGCCGCCGGGGTGCTCGCGGCTGGCGACCAGCCGCACCGACTCGTCGTCGATGGCCTGCTCGCGCTCGTCGGCGGGGCGGATGCGTCCCTCGGCCTTCGAGACGACCTTGCTGGTGACGACGACGACGTCGCCGTCGCGCGGCTCGAGCGGGGCGAGCGCGTCGGCGATGATCGCCGGCAGGTCGTCGCCGGAGCGGATCTCGCCCATGCCGCGCACCGCCCAGAGCTGCAGGTCGGCGCCGGGCTGGTGGGCGCCGGGCTGATCGAGGCCGGGCTGCGGATCGCTCATCGCTGCTGCAGGAAGGTGGCGACCGCCCGGGGCACGTAGGGGCTGATGTCGCCGCCGAGCTCGGAGACCTGTCGCACGAGCGAGGAGGAGACGTGCGCGTTCTCGGGGTTCGGCAGCATGAAGATGGTCTCGACGCCCGCGAGGTTGCGGTTGACGATCGACATCGGCGTCTCGTACGAGAGGTCTGTGGAGGTGCGGATGCCCTTCACGAGCACCTCGGCGCCCACCTGCTGGCAGTAGTCGACCAGCAGGCCCATCGACCAGTTCGCGATGCGCACCTGGCCTTCGATGCGGGCCTCCTCGATGGAGCGCTCGATGAGCTGCTCGCGCTCGACCACCGGCAGGAACGCCTGCTTGTCGGGGTTGTGGGTGACGACGACGTGCACTTCGTCGAACAGCTTCGCCGCGCGTGCGATGACGTCGATGTGACCCAGGGTCACAGGGTCGAAGGAACCGGGCACGACGGCGATGCGGGGCATGGGATCCAGCCTATCGGGCGCGAGTGAACGGACGGCGACACTGGCGCGCTGCCTCCGTCGTCACCGCCCGCGCGGCCCGTGCCGCCGTTCCCAGTTGAGGATGAACTCGCGAAATGTCGCGAGGGGAGGACGCATCGTCCTCTGCTGAGAACATCTCCTCTGCTCAGAACCGTCGGCCACGCGACCGCGCCAGCGGGCGGATGCGCGGGGCGAGGCGGGCGGGCGGCGCGGCGGGGCTACGCGGTGACCAGGGCCGCGCGGGCGTCCGGATCCAGGCGGCCGTGCACCGCGTGGCGCAGCGCGCGGTGGCGCTCCAGCCTCGGGTCGTCGTCGAGCACCTGCCGCGCGGCCGCGCGGGCGGCGTCGATGATCGCGCCGTCGCGCGCGACCCGCAGCACCTTGAGGCCGCTGCGGCTTCCGGACTGCACAAGGCCCAGCACATCGCCCTCGCCGCGCTGCTCGAGGTCGACCTCCGCGAGCGCGAAGCCGTCGAGCGTGCCGGCGACCGCGTCGAGCCGCTCGCGGGCGTCGCTGAGCTCGTCGACGGAGGTGACCAGCATGCACAGCCCCGCGTGCTCGCCGCGGCCGACGCGGCCGCGCAGCTGGTGCAGCTGCGAGACGCCGAAGCGGTCGGCCGAGAGCACCGCCATCATGGTGGCGTTCGGCACGTCCACACCCACCTCGATGACGGTGGTCGCGACCAGCACGTCGATCTCGCGGTCGCGGAAGGCGCGCATCGTGCGGTCCTTGTCGTCGGTGGGCATGCCGCCGTGCAGCGGCGCGATGCGGTGCGCGCCCACGGGCGATCGCCGCAGCTGCTTGAGCGTCGTGCTGACGTCGTCGACCGGGGCCGCCTGCGCGGGGTCGGCCGACGCATCCGCCCCCTCACCCTCAGCCGGCGGATGCACGTCGATGCCCTCCAGCTTGCCGGGCGAGATGGCGGGGCAGACGACGAAGGCCTGGCGGCCGGCCTCGATCTCCTCGTGCATGCGCTGCCACACGCGGTGGAAGACCCCCGGATGCGCGGCGCGGTCGACGACGAAGGTCTTGATGGGGCTGCGGCCGGCCGGTAGCGAGCGGATCGTCGAGACGTCGAGGTCGCCGAAGGCGGTCATCGCGATGGTGCGCGGGATGGGCGTGGCAGTCAGCACCAGCGTGTGCGGGTGGAGGCCCTTCGATCGCAGCGCCTCGCGCTGGGCGACACCGAATCGGTGCTGCTCGTCGATGATCACGAGCGCCAGCTCGGCGAAGGTGGTCTTCTCGCTCAGCAGCGCGTGCGTGCCGACGACGATGCGCGACTGTCCGGCAGCGATGCGCAGCATGGCCTTCTTGCGCTCGCCGGCGGGCATCTGGCCGGTCAGCAGCGTCGGCTGCAGCTCAGCGGCGAGGTCGGGGCCGAGCGAGCGGGTGATGGAGCGCAGGTGCTGCATCGCGAGCACCTCGGTGGGCGCCAGCAGCGCCGCCTGCCCGCCCGACTCGGCGACCGTCAGCATCGCACGGGTGGCGACGACGGTCTTGCCCGAGCCCACCTCGCCCTGCACGAGCCGGTGCATGGCGGTGCCGCTGGCGAGATCGGCGGCGATCGCCTCGCCAGCCGTCTGCTGGTCGTCGGTGAGCTGCCACGGCAGTCCGTCGTCGAAGCGCTGCAGCAGCGGCCCCGGATGCCTCGGCGCGGTCGGCAGGGTGTCGAACCAGTCGCGGGTGGCGAGCAGGTAGGTCTGCAGCAGGAACGCCTCCTGCCAGGCGAGCGTGTGCCGGGCGCGGTAGGCCTCCTGCTCGCTCGCCGGTGCGTGCGCCATGCGCAGCGCCTCGGTGAGCGGCAGCAGCTTGTGCTCCCGCCGCGTCTCGGCAGGCACCGGGTCGTCGACCTCGCCGAGCGCGTCGAGGCCCTGCGCGACGAGCTGCTGGAGCTTCGTGGTGGCGAGGGTGGAGGTGGCGGGATAGATCGGCACGGGCTGGTTCGCCCACTGCTCGGCGTCGACGCCCGCCTCCTCGTCGAAGAGCTCGAAGTCGGGGTGCGCGAGCTGGCGGCGGTCCTTATAGATGCCGACCGTGCCCGAGAACAGCGCCGTGACCCCCTGATGCAGCTGCTCGCCGCGGAACGCCTGGTTGAAGAAGGCCAGATCGAGGCTGCTGGTGCCATCGGTGATCGTGATGGTGGTGAGGGTGCGCGGCCGCCCCTTCGCGTCGCGCTGCAGCACCCGCGTCTCGACCGTGCGCACCTTCGCGACCACGGTGACGTGCTCGCCGGGCACCAGGCTCGCCAGCTCGGTCAGCTCGCCGCGCTTGGCGTAGCGGCGCGGCAGGTGCCAGACCAGGTCGCCGAGGGTGGTCATGCCGAAGGCGCGCTCGAGCTTGCCGGAGGCGGCCTTGCCCAGCACGCGCTCGAGCGGCCGCTCGAAGCCGTCGGGCAGCGCCGTGCCGCTCGCATCCTTCTTCGCCACGCTCTCAGGGTAGGGCGCACGGCTGACGCCCGCCGCGCATCCGTCCCCGGCCTGTGCATGGCTGGGAGCGTGGCGTCGGCGGCATGCGCGAAGATGTCGCCATGACCCGCATCATCGGAGGCCTCGCCGGCGGCGCCCGCCTGCACGTGCCCGTGCGAGGCACGAGGCCGACCTCCGAGCGGGTGCGCGAGGCGATCTTCAGCGCGCTCGACGCTCGCAGCCTGTGCGACGGGGCCCGGGTGCTCGACCTGTTCGCCGGATCGGGCGCGCTCGGGCTCGAGGCCGCCAGCCGCGGCGCCGAGTCGGTGGTGCTGGTCGAGCGCGACCGGGCGGCGGCGAAGGTGGCGATCCGCAACGCGGAGACGGTAGCGAAGGCGGGCGCGACGCGGGCGCTGGTCGAGCAGGTGGCGGTGACGCCGTTCCTGCAGCGCTCCGGGCGCAGCTTCGACCTGGTGTTCATCGACCCGCCCTACGACCAGCCGGATGACGAGCTCACGGCCGTGCTGATCGATCTGGGACCGCTGCTGTCGCACCCGGCGACCGTCGTCGTCGAGCGGGCGAAGAAGGCCGGGCCGCTCGAGCCGCCGGGCGATCTCGAGGTGGAGCGCACGCGCAACTACGGCGACACGACGCTGCACTACCTCACGACCACCGGCGCCTTCGCCGACCACTGAGTCGCGCGGCGGCCCGCAGGGTCAGGCGGATGTCTGAGGCCCGAGACGGACCTCGGCGCTGAGGTCGCGGCGGAGACCCGAAAGGGTCTCCGCTTCAGCGCTGCACCGCGCGGTACGGGTCCCAGCCGCGCGGCTCGAGGGGCGCGGCGTCGAGGGTGACGCCGGGCTGCTCGTCGTCGGCCAGCGCCTCGACGCGGCCGAGCCGGTGCACGGCGTGGCCGACGAGCTCGGCGGGTGGCTGGACGCCCGCCGGCAGCGTGAACAGCAGCGCGTGATCCTCGCCGCCGTGCAGCGCCGCCTCGAGCGGAGCGCCCATCGCGAGCGCCTCCGCCGCCGCGGCCTCCACACCGGATCGCTCGAGCGCGATGCGCACCCCGGATGCGCGTGCCACCCTGGCGGCGTCGAGCGCGAGGCCGTCGGAGACGTCGAGCATCGCGGTGGCGCCGAGATCCGCCAGCAGCGTGCCGGCCGTGATCGGCGTGACGGGCGCGAGCTGCGCTGCGACGGCGCGGCCGTGCGCTCCGGCGCGCAGCCGCTCGGCGGCTGCGGCGACGGGCACCGCCGCCTCGTCCTGCGCCTGCGAGAAGAGGTGACGCAACCCCGTCGCGGCCAGGCCGAGACCGCCCGCGCACCACACCGCATCCGTCACCCTGGCACCCGAGCGCAGCACCGGCGCGCGGGCTTCGAGGTCGCCGAAGGCGGTCACGGCGATCGTTGCGTGGGGCGCGGTGCCGAGGTCGCCGCCGACCACGCCGCAGCCGGGGGCCATGGCCGCGATGGCGTCGGCGAGGCCCCGCGCGAAGGCCTCGAGCGCCGACACGCGCGTCGAGGGCGCGACCGCGAGGGCGACCACGAGCGAGGTGGGGCGGGCACCCATCGCGGCGACGTCGATCAGGTTGGTGGCGACGGCCTTCCAGCCCAGGTCGCGCCAGCTCGACCAGCCGAGGCGGAAGTCGGCGCCCTCGAGCATCGTGTCGGTGGTGACGACGAAGCGACCGTCGGCGGCGCGCACGACTGCGGCATCGTCGCCGGGGCCGATATCGGTGACGTCACCGGCCGGCAGCAGCGGCAGGAAGCGGCGCAGCGCCTCGAGCTCGCCGGCCTCGTGCAGGGTGGGGTCGTTGGGCGCGGCGTCCATGTGCGCAACGGTAGCCGCCCGCTGCCCGTCTTTCGCCCCATCGACGGGAGCCGCTCCGCCGTGCGGACCTGGTGCGCCGGGGCCCGATCGGTGCACGGAGTCCCGGACGTCGGAGGCGACGCGCGTCGATAGGCTCGAGGGGTGCGTCTGCTCCCCCTCGCCGCCGCGGCCATCGCGCTGCTGGCCCTCACCGGCTGCGCCCGCTCCCTCGCGCTGCCCCCCGCGGAGGAGGCGAGCGACCCCGGCTGCGCCGAGGTGATGGTCACACTCCCCGCCCAGATCGGCGACGAGAGCCTGCCGGTGCCGCTCGAGCAGCGCGACACCACCAGCCAGGGCACCTCCGCGTGGGGCGACCCGAGCGCGATCACGCTCCGCTGCGGCATGCCCGTGCCCGCGCCGTCGACCGACCGCTGCATCAGCATCGAGCTCACCCCCGACCGCTCGGTCGACTGGCTCCAGGTGGCGCAGGAGGAGAACGTCTGGACCTTCGTCTCCTACGGCCGCTCCCCCGCGACCGAGGTGGTCGTCGACACGAGCGTCGTCACCGCGGCCACCGCGCTCGACGCCGTCTCGAACGCGATCGACCGCACTGAGCTCGTGGGCGCCTGCACCTGAGCCAGCCCAGCCGTCGCGGCTGAACGATCTCGGCACTGTCGCCGAGCCGGTCGCTCGCCTACGCCTGCGCAGCGTCGCCGGCGATGACCTCCGGCAGGAACACCCGGCCGTCGTCGTGGCCGGGGTCGAGCACGATCGCGTGCCCCGCCGGGATGCCCGCGGCCAGCTCGGCGCCGGTGAGCTTCAGGTGCCTGCGCGTGCGCGTCGCGAAGCCGCCGATGCGCGTCGCGGCTGTGAACGCGACCACCAGCTGCATCTCCTTGTGCGGCAGCACCAGGAACTTGCCAAAGCCCGGGTCGCGCGGGTTCTCCACCACCGCGGGCACCACCAGCTCCGCCTCGCGCACGATCGCCCATGCGCCGGCATGGTCGGCGGCGTCGATGTCGTGCAGGGCCTCGAGCGTGGGGTTTGCCATGCCCCAATGCTGGCAGATGCGACGCCGGTGATGATGGCGAGCGGATGCCCGGGGCCGGTCAGCCGTGTGGGCGGGCTCTGTGAAGATGGTGGCATGGCACTCGACTTCACCGCGATCGATTTCGAGACCGCCAACGGAAACGCTGCGTCCGCGTGCGCGGTGGGGCTCGTGAAGGTGCGCGACGGCATGGTCGTCGACCGCTTCTCGACGCTGATCAGGCCAACCGCGCCATACGACGAGTTCTGGGAGTGGAACGTCAAGATCCACGGCATCCAGGCGCACCAAGTGCTGGGCTCGCCCGACTGGGCCGAGGCGCAGGAGCGCATCCTCGACTTCGGCGGCGACGACGTCTACGTCGCCCACAACGCCGGCTTCGACAAGGGCGTCATGCGGGCGGCCGCGAAGGCGGCGCGGCTGCCGGTGCCCGACATGCGCTGGACGGATTCGCTGCGCATCGCCCGCAAGACCTTCGTGCTCGAGTCGTACCGGCTGCCGGTCGCGGCGCTGGCGGCCGGCTTCGACGACTTCCAGCACCACGACGCGGCCGGCGACGCCGAGGCCTGCGCGGCCATCATCATCGGTGCCGCACGGCGCCACGAGTGCGACGATCTCGACGCGCTGGTGCAGCGCTGCGTCTCCGCCGTGCACGAGATCGGCGAGCGCCACGAGCAGATGCAGGAGCTCGAGTCGCGCCGTCGCGCTGCCCAGCGCGAGCGGCCCTGGTGGCAGTGATCGGGGCGCGATTGTGCCCCAAGCCATAACGAAAGCGTTACAATCACGGCGTTCGCCAAGGGCGACATCCGCGTGATTCCGCGGATTCCCGTGGATCTCGGCCGCCGCAATCCAAATCGCAGGTTTTGGCTATGGGTACCCTTGACGAGGCGTTCAGCAGATTCGGCTGGCCGTCCCCACAAGGACGCGACCGTCGACGAACCTGTCGGCGAGCGTATGGTGCCGCTTCGCGAACGAGACGACTCGTGCGAGAACGGCAGACGAACGACCGCGAGCGCGGCTGCACCCGTCCACGACTGAGAGCCCCTGACCGGGGCGACAGGAGCGAACGTGAGCGAACCCAGCGCGAACGGCGATGCGCCCATCGTCGATGACATCGTCGTGCGCGTCGAGCACCTGACCAAGGTGTTCGGACGGCGCGCGCGTGAGGCCGCCGACCGGCTGGCCCAAGGCGCCTCCCGCGACGAGGTGGCCAAGCTCGGCACCGCAGCGGTGATCGACGCCTCCTTCGAGGTCAAGCGCGGCGAGATCTTCGTCGTCATGGGCCTCTCCGGCTCCGGCAAGTCGACCCTGATCCGCATGCTGAACGGCCTGCTCGACGCGACGGCCGGCTCGGTCGACATCCAAGGCGAGCCGGTCACCGGCATCGACCCGAAGCGGCTGCGCGCCGTGCGCCGCTCGCAGGTGTCGATGGTGTTCCAGCACTTCGCCCTGCTGCCCCACCGGACGGTGCTCGACAACGTCGCGTACGGTCTCGAGATCCAGGGCGTCGAGCGATCGAAGCGGCTCGAGCTCGCCCGCGCGGTCATCGAGCGCGTCGGCCTCTCCGGCTGGGAGCACCGTCTTCCCAGCGAGCTCTCCGGCGGCATGCAGCAGCGCGTCGGCATCGCCCGCGCGCTCTGCGCCGACACCCCCGTGCTGCTCATGGACGAGGCCTTCAGCGCACTCGACCCGCTCATCCGCCGTGAGATGCAGGAGCAGCTCGTCGAGCTGCAGGCCGAGCTCGGCAAGACCATCGTCTTCATCACCCACGATCTCAACGAGGCGATGTTCCTGGGCGATCGCATCGCGGTCATGCGCGACGGCCGGATCGTGCAGATCGGCACGCCGGAGGACATCCTCACCGACCCGGCCAACGACTATGTGGCCCAGTTCGTGCAGGATGTCGACCGCACCCGCGTGCTCACCGCGGCGAGCGTCATGGAGCCTCCCGCCGCAGCCGTGCCGGTCACGATGGGCCCGCGCGGTGCGCTGAAGACCATGCGCGACATGCAGATCTCCGGCCTGCTCGTGACCGGGCCCGGCCGCACCGTGCTCGGTGCCGTCAAGGATCGCGACGTGCTCCGCGCGATCCAGAAGGGCGAGCACGACCTCGGCACGCTCGTCGACGCGAGCGTGCCGACGGTGAGCCCCGACACGAGCCTGGCGGATCTGCCGGAGCTCGCCATCACGAGCGGCATGCCCATCGCGGTGGTCGGCGAGGACGACCGACTGCTCGGCATCGTGCCGCGCGTGCTGCTGCTCGCGGCCCTCGGCAACGTCTCCACCGACACGAGCGAGTTCACCATCGTCGACATCCCGCCGGCGATGGATCCCCAGCTCGTCACGCAGACCCTCGACGACACGGAGGTGTCCGATGTTCGATGACCTGCGACTTCCCCTCGGTGACTGGGTCGAGGCCGGTGTCGACTGGATCACGGCCAACCTGGCGATCCTGTTCGACTTCGTCAAGTCGGTCATCACCGGCATCTACGACGCCATCGAGTACGTCCTGATCGAGCCGCCCGAGCTGGTGCTCATCCTCGTGCTCGCCGCCATCGCCTTCCTGGTGCGCGGCTGGAAGATGGCTCTCGGCACCGTCATCGGCTTATTCGTGATCGTGCTGGTGAACCAGTGGGACAACGCGATGGCCACCCTCGCGCTGACGATCGTCGCCGCGTTCTTCGCGCTGCTGATCGCCATCCCGCTGGGCATCTGGGCCGCCCGCAACGACACCGTCTCCACCATCGTGCGCCCGGTGCTCGACTTCCTGCAGACGATGCCCGCCTTCGTCTACCTGATCCCGGCGATCATCCTGTTCAACGTGGGCGTGGTGCCCGGCATCATCGCCACGATCGCCTTCGCGATGGCCCCTGGCGTGCGCCTCACCGAGCTCGGCATCCGCGGCGTGAACCGCGAGATCGTCGAGGCAGGCAGCGCCTTCGGCGCATCGCCCGGGCGCATCCTGCGCCAGATCCAGCTGCCGCTGGCGCTGCCGACGATCATGACGGGCGTCAACCAGATCATCATGCTGTCGCTGTCGATGGTGGTCATCGCCGCCATGGTCGGCGCCGGCGGGCTCGGTCAGCCGATCGTGCAGTCGCTGCAGCGCATCGACATCGGCCTCGGCTCCGAGGCGGGCCTGTCGGTGGTGATCCTCGCGATCTTCCTCGACCGCGTCACGAACGCCCTCGGCAGCCTGCAGGACCACAGCCCTGTCGCGAAGCTGCGTGCCCGCAGGGCCGCTGCTGACGCGCCGAGGCCGGCGGTAGTCGAACCCGACATGGTCGCATCGCCGACCGCAGAGACCGAAGCGGCCGCCGCCGGCGGCCGCTGAGACTGATGCGGCCGTCCCAGCGGTCGCGTCTGAGACACACGATACGAAACGAGAGAGGACACACACCATGAACAAGCGAATCATCCGCGGTACCGCGATCGCCGCTGTCGGCGCGCTCGCGCTGGCTGGCTGCTCGGCAGCCGGTGACGACCCGGAGGCGCCCGAGGGCGGCGCGACCGAGCAGCAGACCGAGCTCACGATCGGCGTCTTCAACGGCTGGCCCGAGGGCGAGGCCGCCTCGTTCCTGTGGGAGGCCATCCTGGAGGAGAAGGGCTACGACGTCGAGCTCGAGTACGCCGACGCCGGCCCCGTCTTCGCCGGTGTCGCCAGCGGCGACTACGACGTGGCGCTCGACGGCTGGCTGCCGACCACGCACGCTGACTACATGGAGGAGTTCGGCGAGGACATCGTCGACCTCGGCTCGTGGAACGACGATGCCGTGCTCACGCTCGCGGTCAACGAGGATGCCCCGATCACCTCGATCGAGGAGCTCGCCGACAACGCGGACGCGTTCGACAACCGCATCGTCGGCATCGAGCCGGGCGCGGGCCTGACCGCCGCCACGCAGGACGCGGTCATCCCGACCTACGGCCTCGACGGCATGGAGTTCATCACCTCGTCGACGCCCGCGATGCTCGCGGAGCTCAGCTCGGCGGTCGACGCCGGCGAGAACATCGTCGTCACGCTGTGGCGCCCGCACTGGGCGTACGACGAGTTCCCGATCCGCGACCTCGAGGACCCCGAGGGCACGCTCGGCGCCGCCGAGGAGATCCACACGCTGGCCCGCACCGGCATCGAGGAGGACTTCCCGCAGGTCGCCGAGGCGCTGTCGAACTTCCGGATGGACTCGGAGCTGCTCTTCTCGCTCGAGAACGCGATGTTCAACAGCGACGCTGAGGCCAGCGACTACCCCGAGGTCGTCGCGACCTGGATCGGCGAGAACCAGGAGTACGTCGACTCGCTGAGCGAGGGCATCGACCCCGTCGAGTAGCCACGTCGTTCGACGCCGAGGGCCTCGCATCCATCCCGGATGCGGGGCCCTCTTCGTAGGTCGAGGAGGCCGCGGGCGAAGCCCGCTTCGTAGGTCGAGGAGGCCGCGGGCGAAGCCCGTTGCCGTCACGAGACCGGAGGCGGCTGACCGTCCCGTCTCTGCCTCGCAGCCCACGACCGCGATCCCGATCCCGGCAAATCGTCCGCTCGCCCCTCGATCAGCAGCTGCCGCTTCCGCCGGCCCCATCCCGGCACCTGCTTCTCGGCCGCGTACGCCTCGTCGATCCGCTCGAACCACTCGGCGTGCACGATCTGCACCGGCCGTCGGCGCTTCGTGTACTTCGCGCCGATGCCCGCGTTGTGCTCGGCGACGCGGCGTTCCGCATCCCAGGTGCGTCCCACGTAGTAGGAACCGTCTGCGCACGCGAGGATGTACATGTACGGCATCGCACGACAGTGACGGATGCGCGACGAGCGCGTCGGGCAGACGTTTGCGGCTGTGGAGAGCGAGCGGCGACCACCGGTGTCGCAACGGCAGCGTCCTGCCGACGCGGCCGCCTCGACCTACGAGGGAACCACCGGTCTCGTGACGGCAGCGTCCTGCGGACGCGGCCTCCTCGACCTACGAGGGGTCGTGCGCCTCGATGTGCTGCTGCAGCAGGGTGCGGAAGCGATGCGGATCCTCCAGGTGCGGGGAGTGGCCGGCACCCTCGAACACGGCCTCCTGGTAGCTGCCGCCGTTCGCCGCGTACGCGTCGAGCACCGCGCGCGTCTGCGCGATCATCTGCTGCGGCGGCGCGGCCTCCTCCCCCGGCCAGCCCGGCACGATGCCGTGCTTGCCGAGCGTGTGGAAGTCGAAGAACGACTCGTCGCCGACGATCACGTCGTGCGCGCCGCGCACCCACAGGATGGCCGGCTTCTCCGCCACGTCGACGATGCCCGTCAGGTCGAGGTGCTTCGCCGACATCGTGTTGAGGATGCCGCGGTCGCCGGCGGCGAAGCCGGGCCACGACTCCGTCGCGATCCCGTCGCCGGGGTAGTTGTCCTCGCCGGTCTTCGTCGACAGCATCGACTCGACCCAGAGGTCCTCCTGCTCGTCGCTGAACCCCGGCGCCACGTAGCTCGCGCGGTAGACCGAGCGCGGGCTGGTCTGCTCGTCCGCGGAGGTGTCGCCGGCCGCGAGCCGCGCGACGAAGTCGGCATTGGCTCCCCCGCCGCCCGTGCCCGCCGCATCCGGCGTGCAGAGCGAGCCGTCGAGCCGGGTGCCGAAGCCCTGCGGGGGCACCGGCGCCTGCAGCGTCAGCGAGCGCACCAGATCGGGCCGGTCGAGCAGCAGCTGCATCACGACACCGCCGCCCATCGACCAGCCGACCACGTGCGCGCCCGAGACGCCCAGCGCATCCAGCACCGAGGCGACGTCGTCGGAGAAGTCGCGCAGCCCCCGCGTGGCGTCGACCGGCAGCGTCTCGCTGTCGCCGAAGCCACGCAGATCGATCGCGATCGTCGGCCGCGGCAGCGCCAGCATCAGCGGCTGCCAGAACAGCGACGACGACACGTTGCCGTGGATGAGCACGACCGGGGCGCCGGTGGCTCCCTCGGGCGTGCGCCGCAGGACGGATGCGCTGAGGCGGTCGGTCTGGACGACCTGCGCATCGATGCCGTCCAGGATCGTCGTCATGCCGGCAGCCCGGTGCGAGGAACGGCGCTCACTCGAGGAACGGCGCTCATTCCAGGATCTCCGGCTCGGTCTTCTCCCGCACTTCCTCGAGCGTGACGCCCGGCGCGAGCTCGACCAGCTTCAGGCCCTCGGGCGTGACGTCGAGCACAGCCAGGTCGGTGACGATCCGGTCGACGACGCCCTTGCCGGTCAGCGGCAGCGAGCAGGCGTTCACGATCTTCGCCGAGCCGTCCTTCGCGACGTGCTCCATCAGCACGATCACGTGGCGGGCGCCGTGCACGAGGTCCATCGCACCGCCGGGGCCCTTGACCATCTTGCCGGGGATCATCCAGTTGGCGATGTCGCCGCCGGCCGAGACCTGCATGGCGCCCAGGATGGCGGCATCGATCTTGCCGCCGCGGATCATCGCGAACGACGTGGCCGAGTCGAAGAACGAGGTGCCCGGCAGCGTCGTGACGGTCTCCTTGCCGGCGTTGATCAGGTCGGGGTCGACGTTGGCCTCGGTCGGATACGGGCCGACACCGAGGATGCCGTTCTCGCTCTGCAGCACGACGGTCACGTCGTCGGGCACGTAGTTGGGCACCAGCGTGGGCAGCCCGATGCCGAGGTTGACGTACATGCCGTCCTGCAGCTCCTGCGCTGCGCGGGCGGCCATCTCATTGCGGGTCAGTGCCATCTCAGCTCTCCTCGCTCGTGGATTCCTCAGACACGGTGCGGCGCTCGATGCGCTTCTCGATGTCGGTGCCGACCTCGATGATCCGGTGCACGAACACGCCCGGCAGGTGCACCGCATCCGGGTCGATCTCGCCCGGCTCGACGAGCTCCTCCACCTGGGCGATGCAGATGCGGCCGGCCATCGCCGCGGGCGGCGAGAACTGCCGGGCGGCCTTGTTGAACACCAGGTTGCCGTGGCGGTCGCCGCGCAGCGCGTGCACGAGCGAGAAGTCGGTCGTGATGGCCTCCTCGAGCACGAACTCCTTGGGCTCGCCGTCCACGTCGAAGGTGGCGGTGGGCTTCGGGGCCGAGGCCTGGGCGACGGTGCCGTCGGCGTTGTAGCGCTGGGGCAGGCCGCCCTCCTGCACCTGCGTGCCGACGCCGGCGCGGGTGTAGAAGGCGCCGATGCCAGAGCCGCCGGCGCGCAGCTTCTCGGCCAGGGTGCCCTGCGGGGTCAGCTCGAGCTCGAGCTCGCCGGCCAGGTAGCGGCGCTCGAACTCCTTGTTCTCGCCCACGTAGGAGGACGTCATCTTGTCGATCTGACCGCCGCGCAGCAGCAGGCCCAGGCCCCAGTCGTCGACGCCGCAGTTGTTCGAGACCACCTTGAGGCCGGTCACGCCGCTCGCCTCGATGGCCTTGATGAGCGCCATCGGGTTGCCAGAGAGGCCGAAGCCTCCGACGGCGATGGTCGCGCCGTCCGGGATGTCTGCGACCGCCTCCGCCGCGGACGCATAGGTCTTGTCGATCATCAGCGTGTCTCCTTCTGCACTGCGTGGGCCCGCGGGGCGACGGCGGCGCGTGCGGCCGCTTCGGCCACCGCATCCACCCCCGCACCCATCAGGATCGTGTAGTGGTTCGTGTGCTCGACGTCCGTGACGGAGAGCGCAGGCAGCCGGGACGTCCACGTCGCCAGCCACTCGTCATCGTAGAGGCCCGGCATCTCGTCGAACAGTCCGCGCGGGCTGCGCAGCAGCTGGACGGGCTGCTCGAGCGCCAGCAGCGCTTCGGTGTAGCCGCCGCGGCCGTCGAGCTCGACGAGGTTCGCCATCACCGCGTCCGGGTTCGCGGAGGGTCGCAGCGCGCCGTCGACCGGCATCAGGTCGTAGTCGACGTACTCCTCGATCGCCTCGCACCAGTACGGGCCGAAGGCCGGGTGCTGGCGCCAGAAGTCGCGGTAGGCGGCCGGCGACGCGAAGGTCATCCGCAGCCGCTCGATGGCCGGGCCCAGCACGTCCTCGGGCGCCAGCTCGCTGCCTTCGGGCGCGGGGCGCAGCGGCAGGCCGCCGTCGACGAGCACGAGCGACTCGACCAGCTGCGGGTGCGCGTGGGCGAGGCGCGCCGCCACGTAGGCACCCATCGAGTGGCCGACGACGATCGCCCGCCCGATGCCGGCGGCGCGCATGGCCGCCGCGACATCGTCCGCGTGCTGCGCGAGGCCGTAGGGACCGGGCAGCGACCGCGAGCCGCCGCGACCGCGCAGGTCGAGCGCGAGCAGCGGCGACTCCAGGCTGTCGGCCAGCGGCGAGAAGGAGCGGTGGTTCGCCGTGATCCCGTGGATGGCGACGACGGGCGTGCCCGACGCATCCGCTCGCCACAGCGTGCCGACGAGCTCGCCGCCGTCGACGGGCAGCCGCAGCGGCGTCTCGTTCGCACCGCTGGTCATCGCGCGCTCCATCCGCCATCCATGACGTACGAGGTGCCGGTGACCATGCCCGCGTGCGGGCCGGCGAGCCAGGTCGCGAGCGAGGCGACCTCCTCGGGCTCGACGAGGCGCTTGATGGCAGCCTCGGTCAGCATGACCTTCTCGAGCACCTCGCTCTCGGGGATGCCGTGCGTGGCCGCCTGGTCGGCGATCTGCGACTCGACCAGCGCGGTCTTCACGTAGCCGGGGTTGATGCAGTTCGAGGTGACACCGTGCTCGGCGCCCTCGAGCGCCGTCACCTTCGAGAGGCCCTCGAGGCCGTGCTTGGCGGCGACGTAGGCGGACTTGAAGGCGGATGCGCGCAGGCCGTGCACGCTCGAGAGGTTGATGACGCGCCCGAAGCCGCGCTCGTACATGCCCGGCAGCGCCGCGCGGATGAGCAGGAACGGCGCCTCGAGCATGAGCGTGTGGATGCGGCGCCACATCTCGGGCTCGTACTGCTCGATGGGCGCGACGCGCTGGATGCCGGCGTTGTTCACCAGGATGTCGGCGCGCAGCTCGAGCGACTCGAGCGCGGCGGTGTCGAGGAAGTCGACCTCCCACGCCTCGCCGCCGAGCTCGCTCGCGAGCGCCTGCGCGGCCGCCCCGTCGCGGTCGGCGATGACCACCTCCGCGCCCTCCGCGGCGAACGAGCGGGCGATCGCCGCACCGATGCCGGCGGCGCCGCCGGTGATGACGGCCCTGCGGCCAGCGAGCGTGCTCATGCGTCCTCCTTGGTCGGTGTCGCGGTGGCGACGTCGTCGGTCGCCGGGGCGGCGACGGTGTGGTGCGGGGGGACGGTGCCGAGCGCGCGCTGCACGAAGGCGACCATCTCGTCGAACACGTGCTCGGGCACGGTGGTGGCACCGGTGCCGTACGGCCCGTCCTCCGCCGTCGGCCACAGCACGTAGCGCATGCCGATCATCTCGCCGACGCCCATCAGCGCCCAGGCCGCGACCTCGGGGTCGATGTCGGCGATCTCGCCGGCGGCCTTCGCGCGGGTGAGGCCCTCCATGTAGCCCTCGACGATGCGCTCGTAGTGGTTGCGCATGGCGCCAGGAGCCACGTGCTCGGCCTCGCGCACGACGCGGTAGAGCGCCGGGTGCTCGGCGGTGAAGGCGAAGAAGCCGCGGAAGCCCTCGCGCTCGGCCTCTGCACGGTTGGAGCCGCGCGCCGCGCCGTCGCTCATGGCCGCGCGCACGCGCCGGTTGAGGTCCTCCACGAGCTGCTCGAACAGGTCGAGCTTCGACGCGAAGTACAGGTAGAAGGTGCCCTGGGCCACCCGCGCGCGCTCGGTGATGCGCGAGATCGACGCGGCCTGGTAGCCCTGCTCGGCGAAGACCTGCTCGGCTGCCGCCAGCAGCTTCGCCTTGGTCAGCTCGCCGCGCTTCGTCCTCGGCTCGGCAGTCATGCGTCCGCCCTCTCCTGCGTGTAGGCGGCCGTCAGCGCGCGGCGCAGCGGCTTGCCGCTCGTGGTGCGCGGGATGTCCTCGACCACGACGTACTGCTTGGGGTGCTTGAAGTCGGCGAGGCGACCGTCGAGGTGCTCGGCCAGCGCCGCCTCGTCGACGGGCTCGGCCAGCACCAGCCAGGCGACCAGCTCCTCGCCCCAGCGATCGCTCGGCACGCCCGCGACGGCCGCGTCGGCCACGCCCGGGTGCTCGAGCAACGCCATCTCGACCTCAATAGGCGCGATCGACTCGCTGCCCGATCGCACGATGTCCTTCACCCGGTCGACGATGCGGATGCGTCCGGCCGCGTCGCGCGCGACCAGGTCGCCGGTGCGCAGCCACGGCCCGTGGTGCGTGGCGGCGGTCGCGTCCGGGTCGCGGAAGTAGCCCTGGAAGACCGCCGGCCCGCGCACGAGCAGCTCGCCGGTGCCGGGACCGTGCTCGACCCGTCCGTCGATGAGCAGCGCGAGGTCGACGTGGGGGTAGGCGCGGCCGACGGTGCCGGCGTCGGACTCGTCGCGGCAGATGGTGACGTTGGGCGCCGCCTCGGTGAGGCCGTAGCCCTGCTGCACGTGCACGCCCTGCTGCGAAAGCTGCTCGGCCGCGCGCGGGTCGAGCATGCCGCCGCCGACGATGGCGGTGCGGATGCTGGTGAGGTCGCGCGCGACGAAGTCGGGGTGCTGGATGAGCGCCCGGTAGGTCGTGGGCACGCCCATGGTGGCGGTGACGCGGTGCCGCTCGATGAGCGCGAGCGCGCGGCCGGCGTCGAAGGTGCGCTCGAGCACGACGCGCGCACCCACCCACCAGGCCAGCAGCGGCTGGATGTTCCAGCCCGCCACGTGGTGCTGCGGCAGCACCTGCAGCACGACGTCGTCGGGGGTGAGCGGCGTGGCGCGCGAGAGCGCGAGGTTGTTCCAGGCGCAGTTCGCGTGGCTGAGCACGACGGCCTTCGGCGCGCTCGTGGTGCCGGAGGTGAAGAGCATGAGCAGGCCATCGTCGTCGGCCGGCACGCCGTGACCGAGGTGGGCCGACGCATCCGGCACCTGTGCCTCGACGCCGGAGGCGCCCAGGGTGGTGGTGCGGATGCGGTGCTCGCCCAGGCGCGCGAGCGCGGCCTCGGCGACGGGCAGGTGGTCGTCCTCGACCAGCAGCAGCGAGGGGTCGGCGATGGTCAGCTGGGCGGCAAGCTCGCCCGCCGTGAGCCGCCACGACAGCGGCACGAGCATGGCGCCGGCCTTCGCGCAGGCGAAGAAGAGCACCACCTGGTCGGCGGTCGAGCCGGTGACGGTCGCGATGCGGGCGCCGCGGCCGTGGCCGGCCTCGCCGAGCGCATGCGCGAGTGCGGTGGCGCGCGCCTCGAGTTCACCGTAGGAGACGGTGACGCCGCGATCGAGGATCGCGGGCCGCGCCGGGTCGGTCGCGGCACGGTCGGCGGGCCAGCGGCCCACGGTGAGCGCGCCCGGTGTCGGTGCGCCAGGGGTGAGCGCGCCGGGGGTGCACTCGCCCGGTGTCGTCGCTTCGGCTGCCATCGCCCTAGGCTTCCACGTCCTGCAGCGCCTCGGGCTGTGCGACGTCCTGCTTGCCGCCGCGCCGCTTCGTGATGCGATGGCTGAGGCCGACGATGCCGCCGGGCGCGAACATCACGACCAGCACGAAGAGCATGCCGAGGATGAACAGCGGCTCGGACAGCGGGATGCGGAGCACGTCGGGCAGGTCGTGGATCCAGGCGGCGGAGGCCAGGTCGGCCAGCCGCTGGTCGAGGATCGTGTAGACGATGCCGCCGACGATCGCGCCCCAGCGGTAGCCGAGGCCGCCGAGCACGACGATCACGAGCAGGGTGAGCGTGAAGTCGGCCGTCGAGATGCGGGGCGTGGCGCCCGACTGCAGCAGCATGAAGCCCATGCCGGCGACGGAGCCGAGCACCGCGGCGGCGATGAACACGAACAGGCGCACGGTGTAGGGCCGCAGGCCCAGCACCGTCACGCGCAGCTCGTTCTCGCGCGAGGCGGCCACCACGTGGCCGAGCCGGGAGCGCTCGACCCACAGGCATGCGAGGTAGACGAGCACGAGGATGCCCAGCGCCAGCCAGTACAGGTTGCGGGTGTTGACGACGCCGACGAAGAACTCTGGCACCACCTCGGTGGTGATGCGCACGCCCTCCTCGCCGCCGGTGAGGCCGCCGGTGTTGCGGCGGATGAGCACGTTCGCGGCCTGCGCGAAGGCGAGCGTGACCATGGCGAACGAGATGCCGGTCACCCGCAGCGCGAGCGCGCCGACCAGCCCGCCGAGCACGAGCGCCAGCACGAGCGTGAGCACGATCGAGATGAGGAAGACCACCGTCGGCGGCATGCCGCTGGGCGCGAGCAGCCCCAGCAGGATGGCGAGCCCGTACGCGCCCGCGGCGAAGAACATCGCGTGACCGAACGAGAGCATCCCGGCGACGCCGAAGATGAGGTGGTAGCTGAGCGCGAGCGCCGCGATGAGGAACGCGTAGGCGAGCATCGACATCGCGCCGGCCGTGTAGGTCGGGCCGGGCAGCACGCCCGGGATGTGGATGTTGAGCAGCGGCAGGATCGCGGCGACGACGACGATGACGCCGCCGATGGCGAGCTTGCCCCAGAGGGACGTGAAGAAGGTGCGCATCGTCATCTCCTAGTGCTTGACCTTGCCCATGAGGCCGGTCGGTCGGAACAGCAGCACGAGTGCCAGGGCGAGGACGACCGCGAAGTCGCCCCAGCCGCCGTAGAAGTTCGCGAACTGCTGGATGACGGCCACGAGCACGGATGCGATGGCCGCACCGGTGAGGGAGCCGAGGCCGCCGATGACGGTGACGATGAAGGCGAAGATGAGCAGCGAGGTGCCCTGGTGCGCCGACACCTGGCCGTAGTAGACGGAGGCGAGCACGCCGCCGAGGCCGGCCGCGGCACCGCCGATGGCGAAGACGATCGTGAAGGCGCGGCGCACGTCGATGCCGAGCGCGGTCACCATGGTGCGGTTCTCGACGCCGGCGCGGATGACGAGGCCGTAGCTGGTGCGCTGCAGGAACAGCACGATCAGCAGCAGCACGGCGACGGCGGCGCCGATGAGGAGCCAGCGGTCGTTCGGGATGTTGGCGCCCAGCACGTTCGTGGTCTGGCCGAGCCACCCCGGCAGCCGGATCTGGATCGGGTCGGTGCCCCAGATGCCCTCGAACAGGGCCACCGATGCCAGGCCGAGCCCGACGGTGACGAGCACCTGCTCGATGTGGCGGTTGTAGAGCGGCCGGATGAAGACCAGCTCGGTGAGGGCCGCCACCACGGCGCCGACCACGACGCCGACGAGCATGCCGATCAGCAGGCCGCTCCAGGTGCCGTCGCCGACCCTGCGACCGACCTCCCAGCCGATGAAGCCGGCGATGGTCAGGAACGAGCCGTGCGCGAAGTTCAGCACGCCCATCAGGCCGTAGATGAGCGAGAGCCCGCTCGCCACCAGGAAGTAGAGGGCGCCGAGGCCCACGCCGGTGATGAGCAGCAGGATGATGATGCTCACGCTGCCTCCTCGTCGGTCGAGACACCGAGGTGCCGGTGCACGAGGTCGGAGTCGAGGAACTCGGCGGCCGGGCCCGTGTGGACCACGCGACCGCCGGAGAGGACGATGACGGTGTGCGCGAGGGCGCGCACCACCTGCAGGTTCTGCTCCACGAGCAGCATCGGTGTGCGCTCGGCGGCGGCCTCGAGCGCCTTGGTCACGGTGCCGACGATCAGCGGTGCGAGCCCCTTGGTGGGCTCGTCGACGAGCAGCAGCCGATTCTCGTTCATCAGGGCACGCGCGAGCGAGACCATCTGCTGCTGGCCGCCCGAGAGCGTGCCCGCCTGCTGCTTGGCGCGCTCGATGAGCTCCGGGAAGAGCGCGGCGACGACGGCCCGGTTGGGGGCGCCGTCGCGCTCAGCGAGGCGGAGGTTCTCCTCGACGGTGAGCTGGCTGAAGACCTCGCGGTCCTCTGGCACGTAGGCGATGCCCTGCTGCACGATGCGGTGGGTCATCAGCTTGTCGATGCGGGTGCCGTCGAAGGTCACCTCGCCGCTGCGCTCGTAGAGGCCCAGCAGCGCCTTGATGGTGGAGGACTTGCCGACGCCGTTGCGGCCCAGCAGCGCTGTGACGCCGTGCTCGGCGACGTCGAAGGAGGCGTCCTCGACGACCTGCTGGCCGGCGATCCGGGCGCTGAGGCCGCGCACGGTGAGGATGTCGGTCATACGGTCTCTCCGAGGTAGGCCTTCTGGACTTCGGGGTTGGCCATGACGGCCTTGGGGGTGTCGATCGCGAGCAGCTCGCCGTGGTGCATGACGGCGACGCGGTCGACGAGGCCGAGCAGCACCTCCATGTGGTGCTCGACCATCAGCACGGTGCGCCCGGAGGCGTGCAGGCGGCGGATCACCTCGACCAGGCCCGGCACGTCGCCCGAGCCGACGCCCGCCATGGGCTCGTCGAGCAGCACCACCTCGGGCTCGGTGGCCAGCAGCATGGCGATCTCGAGCTTGCGCTTGTCGCCGTGCGAGAGCACGCCGGCCTCCGTGTCGATGTGGTGGGCCAGGCCCACCTCTTCGAGGCAGCGCTCGGCGATGCCGGCGGCCTCGTCGTCGGCCCGGGGGAACTTCCAGGGGCTGGTCGCTCCCCCGAGCTTCGACTGCGCCGCGAGGCGCACGTTCTCGCCGGCGGTGAGGCCGGCGAAGACGCTGGAGGTCTGGAACGTGCGGCCGAGACCGACCCTCGCCCGCTGGTGCACCTTGCGCCGCGTGACATCCTCGCCCGCGAGCGACACGGAGCCGCTCGTGGGGATGAGGACGCCCGAGATGATGTTGAACAGCGTCGTCTTGCCGGCGCCATTGGGGCCGATGACCCCGATCATCTCTCCGGTCGCGACCTCGATCGAGACGTCGTGCAGGATGCGCGCGCCGCCGATCTGGAGGCCGACGCTGTGCAGCGCGAGCGCGAGTCGGTCAGCCATCACTCGCCCGCGATCGGAGGTGCGACGGCCTCGGCGTCGGCGATCTCGACGAGCTCCGGCACCCACTCGCCGTCCTGGTCGACGAGCGAGACCTGGAACATCGGCTGGATGAGCGCGTGGTCCTCGGCGCGGATGGTGAGCTCGCCCTTGACCGACTCGAAGGTCCAGCCCTCGAGCGCGGCGATCATGCCGTCGACGTCGCCGGCGGCCTCGGTGATGGCGTGCACGAGCATCTGCGCGCCGACGAAGCCGTCCGGCGTGAACAGGTCGGCCTCGTAGCCGTTCTCCTCGAGGTAGGCGTCCATCGCCTGTGCCGCCTCGTTGTCGGTCGCGCCCGGGAAGTAGTGGTTCAGGAACTGGATGTCGCCCGATCCCGGTCCGTAGGCCTGGTACGACGCGCGGTCGGCGAGGCCTGTGACGACGGTCGTCGACTCGAGCACCTGCTGCTGCGCGAGCGCCTCCCACATGGCACCGGTCGTGGCGCCGGCCCAGGCGACGAAGACCATGTCGGGGCTCTCGGCGGCGATCTGCTGCGCGAACGGCGTGAACTCGGTGGCGTCCTCGGGGACGAGGATGGGCGTCACGGTCGCGCCCTCGGCGCCGAGCACTGCCTCGACCGAGGCGACGTTGCCCTGGCCGAACGCGTTGTCCTGGCCGAACACGACGATGTTCGAGCCCTCGACGCTGTCGAGGAAGGTCGCGGCGGTCGCGACATCCTGCAGCGTCTGGCGGCCCGAGCGGAAGGTCTGCTCGTTGATGCCGGTGATGGCATCGGCAGCGGCGGGGCCGGAGAGGAACAGCACGTTGTTCTGCGCCGCCTGCTCGGCGACGGCCAGCGAGACGCCGGAGGCCGCGGACCCGCCGATGATCTGGTAGCCCTGGCCGATGACGTCCTTGGCGAGGTTGACGGCCGTGTCGGGGTTGCCCTGGTCGTCGAGCCACTCGATGTTGAGCTCGATGCCCTCGATCTCGCCGGTGCCGTCGGTGGCGTAGTCGAGGCCTGCCTCGAAGCCCTGCTGGTAGGTGGCGCCGTAGGCGGCGAGCGGGCCGGTGATCGAGGTGATCATGCCGACATCGACGGTGACCGTCTCGGCCGCGCCCTCGGAGCCGGCCGGCTCGGAGGCATCCGGGCCTGCTGTGGTGGGAGCGCACGCCGTGAGGGCGAGCGCCGCGATGGCGATGCCGACCCCGGCGAACTTCGTTGTCCTGCGCATGAGTTGCCTTTCAGCTGTGCGAGCCCCGTCAGGGGCGGCTCGGCTGGGCGAGCACTCCCTCGTGCGGCTTCACGGTGTCAAGAACCTGACAGGTGGTTCAGGTTTCAGGTTCAAGCATGCGCCGCAGGCTCGCGCGTGTCAAACCCGCCGTTCGAACGTGACCGGATCGTGACCAGCGCAACGGACGGCACGGCCGCTCGTGCTGCTCAGGAGCAGGTGCTGCTCACGAGAAGGCGCTGCTCAGAAGGCACCGAGGGCCGCGGCGTACGCGGCGGGATCGGCGCGCGTCTCCTCCGTCATGAGAAGCGCAGAGCTGCTGATGACGCGGGTGTGCTCGCTGCGGCACGGGATCGTGACGATCCTCGTGAGCCCGGCCTCCCACGCCGCGATGAGCGCGGCGAGCGAGCGGTGCTCGGGCGTTTCCCGCAGCGGTTGCTGCATCGCCTGTGTCAGCGCATCGAAGCGCCGACCGCTCCACTCCAGGTAGCCGCGCTCGAGCGCCGCGTCGCCGAAGCGGTCGCGCCAGCTCGGCCCGTGCATGGCAAGCAGTGCCGCCAGCCGCTCGTCCGAGGCGTCCTCGGTGTGCATGAGGGCCTCGAGCCGCTCCCCCGGGATCACGCCTCCGGCATGCTGCACCGCCGCGCTCCAGAGCTGCACCCGGGCCGCCTCCCACATGGAAGCATCCTCCGGCTCCCCCGCGGCCTCCGGCGTCTGGACGAGCAGCGGCGGCACGTCGCCCTCCGGTTGCAGCGCATATGCCTCGCGGATCCAGAGCAACTCCTCGATCGGCGAGCTGTGGTCCTCGATCGAGATGCTCATCGCGGGCGGCCACTGGTTGCCGGGCATCGACATCATCGAGCGCATCCGACCCTCCTCGTGCGGACGACGGCGTCCGCCGCACCAGTCTCGCGGGCGAGGGCTGCGTCTTCCACCGGCATGTGAGAGCCGTCCCATCCCCTGGCCATCGCCGACTCATCGCCGGCCATTCGAATGGATCCCGTTGCGACAGCGCGACGACCAGAGAACGACGAGGAGACACCATGATCCCCCGGGCGATCGTCGGCGCGCTCACCGTCGTCGGCATGCTCGCGACGCACCTGCGCAACCTGGGCCGGGTCGCCGAGTACCACGCGCGCGCCGGGGTCGCCAGAGCCGCGGCGATCCGCTTCCTGCAGCTCGAGCCCCTGCCCGATCCGGCCGGGCTGCCGGCGACAGCGAGGTGGGCCGAATCGCCGCCATCACCGGCGTCGACGCGCTCGCCGAGCGACTCGACCAGGGCTGGGGCACCGACGTCGGGGAGTCCGGCAGGCAGCTCTCGGCCGGCCAGCGCACGCGCGTCGCACTCGCCCGGGCGATGCTGGGCGATCCGCGCATCCTCGTCCTCGACGAGGCCGACGCGCACCTCGACGCGCAGACGCGCGAGACGCTGCGCGAGGTCGTGCGCGGCCGAGCCGGCACGACGCTCGTCCTCACCCACGACGCCGAGCTGGTCGCATCCGCCGACGTGGTCTGGCACCTGGATGCCGGTCGCCTGGTGGAGGCGGGGCCGCCGACCGTGCTGCTCGCCGGCGACGGCCCCGCCGCGCGCCTGTTCGCCATGCGCGCCCCGCAGCCGGTGCGCTGACGCGCCCCCGTGCGGCCAGGCCTGCTCGAGCGGTGGAGCAACCCGCGAGCGGTGGAGCTGCGACCCCACCGCTCGCGGGTACCTCCACCGGTCGCACACAGAGCACGCGTCACCGGCGCCGCTGCTCTGGTCAGCGCGAGGACCCGAGCCTCAACCCAGCGCGGGCCCGAGCCTCAGCCCCAGTGCGAGGCCATGCGCTCATAGCCGGCGTCGATGCCGGCGTCCATGCCGCTCGCGTAGGCGCCGTCGCGGCTCTCCTTCGAGTCGTAGACGATCACCGTGCGCAGCGTCGTGACGCCGTCGTGCTCGGTGAGCGTCGAGCTGTTCGTGGTGGGCGGGAACTCCATGCCGCCCACCGCGCTGCCGCTCATGCGCTCGGTCGTGACGATGCGGTGCGGCGCGTCTGCTTCGAGCACGTCGCCGGAGATCTCGAGCTCGCCGCTGCCGTCGACCCACACCCAGCGGAACGAGCCTCCGGCGCGCATGTCCATCTCGCACGTCGGGAACTCGGTCTCGGGGTCGGGGCCCAGCATCCACGTGCGCACGATCTCCGGGTCGGTGTAGGCCTTCCACACCTCGCTCGCCGGCGCATTGAAGTCGCGCTCGTAGGCGATCGAGGTGTCGTCCGGCAGGCTGAATCGGGTCTTCATGATGCTTCCTTCGGTGTCGGGCCGGATGCGTCCGGCCGGGTTCCCGACGTGAGGTGCGCCTCGAGGCGGTCGAGTCGGGCGTCGACCTGCACCTCGAACTGGGAGACGAAGACGGCAGCGCGAATGAGCGGCGCCAGCTCGATCATGCGGTGGATGCGCTGCGCGTCGCGCTCGGCCCGCACCAGCCCAGCCTCCCCCAGCACCTTCAGATGCTTGGAGACCGCCGGCTGGCTCAGGTCGGTGAGCGCGGTGAGCTCGGTGACGGTCGCGGCCCCCGACCGCAGCCGCAGCAGGATGCGGCGGCGCGTGCGGTCGGAGAGCGCGGCGAAGATGCGGTCGAGCGCCTCGTCGTCGACACTGTGCTCGTGCATCTCGCCTCTCGCCTCCATCACCATTCGGTTCTATAACTGTTTGGTAATGTACGCTCGCGCTCCGCCCGTGTCAACCCCCGGTCGCGTGCGCCCGGTCGTCGGCGCGGTCGCCGCCGGCGCGATCGGCGAACCAGCCGACGAGCCGCTCGAACGGCCCGCGCGCACCGCTGGCCGCCAGCCAAGCGCCGATCAGGAGCGCGACCGCGACCTGCACCGCCCAGCCGCCCCAGCCGCTCGCGATCCCCGGTGCGGTCTCGATGAAGAGCCCGCCCAGCAGCGTCACCAGCACGATGTGCACGATGTAGATCGTCAGCGGGGCGCCGCCGGCCGCGCGCACCGGCTCGAGCAGCCGGCGGGCGCGCGGGCCAAGGCGCAGCACGAGCAGGCTCAGCAGCGCGATCGTGAGCAGCGCGATGCCGGCGGTGCGGGCGATGTCGGCCGGCGTGCCCGTGTGCGGCGCGGCGAGCAGCTGCCACAGCAGACCGCCGGGCTCGGCCGGAGCGACGGGCACGGCGCCGTACCCGTTCTGCAGCAGGATGTCGCGGGCGAGCGCCGGCTCCCCCGGCGCGACCGCAGTGGTGAGCAGCAGCACGCCCACCTCGCTCAAGGCGACGCCGATACCTGCCAGCAGTGCCCCGAGGCCCGCCAGCCGCACGAGGGTCGCCCGCTCGGCGTGCTGGGCGCGCGCGGCGAGCAGCGCCCGCGCGGCCAGCATGCCCATGAGCAGGTAACCGAACCAGATCAGCGCCGGGTAGACCCCGGTGAGCAGCACGTCGGTGAGCGCGGGCAGCAGCGACTCGGCGGGGCTCAGCTCGCGCGAGATGCGCGTGAGCGACGGTAGGTTCGCCGCACCCCAGGCGACGGCGCTGCCGCCACCGACCCCGATCGCGGCGGCCAGCACGGCCAGCAGCCACGTCGGCGCGAGCAGCGCGAGGCCGCCGACGGCGATCGCGACACCGAAGGGCACCAGCACCACGTAGACCGCGGTCGCCAGTGGCGCCACCAGCACGCCCAGCACCGCCACGACCAGGCCCCGCACGACGGTCGAGCGCACCGCTCCGGCCCGATCGCCGACGGCGAGCCGGGCGCGAGCGGCGAGCACGACGCTCACGCCGCCCAGCACCGCGAACAGCGTCGAGGGCGGCCCGTCGGTGAGCGCCACGGCCGCTGCCGGCGGCGCACCCGCCCAGGTGAGCGTGTGCGCGGCCATCATGCCCGCCAGCGCGACGAAGCGAGCCAGGTCGATGCCGACCAGCCGGTCGCCGGCGCGCGCAGAGCCGCTCACGCACCCATCGTGCCGCACCCGGCCGCGTGCGCCGAGCATCCGCTCACCCCGACGTGGCCAGCGCCGCAAGAGACGCGGCCCGGCGCCGCGACGACGCAGCCCGCGCCGCAGACGACGCGACCCCGCGGCCGCCGGGGCCACGGGGTCGCGATCGGGCGTGCGTCAGCTGCGCGCCCACTCCTTCTCGAGCCACTTCTCGGCGCGGTGCTCGGCGATCACGCGGCGCGCGGTGCCCGTCTTCGAGCGCAGCACGAGCGACTCGGTGCGGATGAGCGGCCCCTTGCGGCGCACGCCGTCGAGCAGCTGCCCGTCGGTGACGCCGGTGGCGACGAAGTAGGTGTTGTCGCTCGCGACCAGATCGTTCAGCCCGAGCACGCGCGTGAGGTCGTGACCGGCCGCGACGACCTTGCGGTGCTCCTCGTCGCTCTGCGGTGCGAGGCGGCCTTCCATGAAGCCGCCGAGCGCCTTGATCGCGCACGCGGTGATGACGCCCTCGGGGGTGCCGCCGGCCCCGGCGCAGATGTCGATGCGGCTCTCCCAGCGGGAGGCGTTGATGCCGCCGGCGACGTCGCCGTCGCGCATCAGGCGCGTGCCGGCGCCGGCCGAGCGGATCTCCTCGATGAGCTCCGCGTGGCGCGGGCGGTCGAGCACGGCGACCACGATCTCCTCGACGTCCTTGCCGGTGGCCTTCGCGTACTCGCGGATGTTGTCGCCGATCGACTGGTCGAGCGAGATGACGCCGATCGCCTCGGGGCCGGCGACCAGCTTGTCCATGTAGAACGCGTCGACCGGGTCGTACATCGTGCCGCGGTCGGCGACCGCGATGACGCTGAGCGCGTTCTGGCGGCCGGCGGCGGTGAGCGAGGTGCCGTCGATCGGGTCGACCGCGATGTCGGCGCTGGGGCCGCGGCCGTTGCCGACGTGCTCGCCGTTGAAGAGCATCGGCGCCTCATCCTTCTCGCCCTCGCCGATGACGATCACGCCGTCGAAGGCGACGGTGGCGAGGAAGGTGCGCATGGCGTCGACCGCTGCGCCGTCGGCCGCGTTCTTGTCACCGCGGCCGATGTACGGCACGGCGCGGATGGCGGCGGCCTCGGTGGCTCGCACGAGCTCCATCGCGAGGTTGCGGTCGGGGTTGTCGAAGACGGGAGCCTTCTGCGAGTCGCTCTGCGGCACGGGGTGTCCTCCAACGGATCAGGGATTGTTTCGAGCCTAGTGAGCGGATGCGTCCTGGCCGCCATGCCGTGCGGCGAAAGTCCCGCGGTTCCTTCGCAGGTGCGAGGGTCTCACTCGAGCTCGGCGATGACGTCCGCGACCGCGGCCAGGACGACCGCCGACGAGGCGGCCCCGGGGTCGGGGTAGCCCAGGTCGGGGCTGGAGGCGTCGAAGCGATCCTCGATGGCAGCGGTCTGCATCGCTGCCTCCTCGGCGACGCCGGCCGCGTGGGCGGCGGCATCGGCGCCGCTCTCGCCGCGCTGCAGGTGCACGTGGGCGTCACCGAGCGCCGGCAGCAGCGTGTCGACGAGCGACTTCTGGCCCAGATGGGCGTCCGTGGCGGCCTCGAGGCCGCGCAGCGCGGCATCGACCATGGCCGTCGGCCCGTCGACGATCGCGGCGGCCGCAGCTCTGCCCATCGCGCCCCAGAGCGTGTTGGCGTTGCCCACTTCGCCCGCCCAGGCATCGCTGGCGGCGGCGAGTGCCCCGCCGTCGGACGCGGCCTCAGCGGCGGCGAGTGCGGCGGTGGCACCGGCGAGCATGTGGGTGCCGTGGTTGCCGTCGTCACCGACGGCGTCGAGCTCGTCCAGCTCCTCGCGAGCCTCATCGAGTGCGGCCACGATCCGCTCGAGTGCCGTGCGGACGATGGCGTCGCGCAGCTGCCCATCGTTCGTCTGCATGTCGTGCCTCCTGGGCGCACCCGGCGTCGGCAGGGCGCGTGCCAGAAGCGTAGACCGTCCACCCGAACGCCGCATGCACGTCTCCAGCGGTCAGCCGGGCTCGCCTCCGTGCTCGGGCACATCGCCCGCGCCGCGCAGCCCTGCAGGCTCGCGTGCCGCGATTCGGGTGAGCTCCTCAAGCAGGTAGGCGTTGAACGACAGACCGCGTGCGTCGGCCCGGCTAGCGAGGGCGGCGTGCACCGACTCGGGCAAATCGGGAATCCGGATCATCTTCGGCATGCCGCGACGATAGATGCGGCCGCCGACACTCGCTGTCGGCCCGGGCCGGCACGACGCGACCCCGCGCATCCGCACGTCCTGCCTCTTAGACTGAGCCTGATCCCGCGCGGCCCGCGTCAACGGCCCGCGCCCCAGACGAGTCAGGAGCTGTGCCATGCCCGTCGCAACGCCAGAAGAGTATGCAGAGATGCTCGACAAGGCGAAGAAGAACGCCTTCGCCTACCCCGCCATCAACGTGTCGTCGTCGTCGACGATCAACGCCGTGCTGCAGGGCCTGACCGAGGCCGGCTCCGACGGCATCATCCAGGTCACCACCGGCGGCGCCGACTTCTTCGCCGGCCAGAGCGTGAAGAACCGCGCAGGCGGAGCGATCGCCTTCGCCCGCTTCGTCACCGAGGTCGCAAAGGCCTATCCGATCAAGGTCGCGCTGCACACCGACCACTGCCCGAAGGACGCCCTCGACGGCTTCGTCTTCCCGCTCATCGAGGCGAGCGAGGAAGAGGTCAAGGCCGGCCGTGCTCCCCTGTTCCAGTCGCACATGTGGGATGGCTCGTCGGTGCCGCTCGAGGAGAATCTCGAGATCGCGAAGCAGATCCTGCCTCGCACGCATGCCCTCAACCAGGTGCTCGAAGTCGAGATCGGTGTGGTCGGCGGCGAAGAGGATGGCGTGAGCCACGAGATCAACGACCAGCTCTACACGACGCTCGACGACGCGGTCGCGATGGTCGAGGCGCTGGGCCTCGGCGAGCACGGCCGCTACATGGCAGCACTCACGTTCGGCAACGTGCACGGCGTCTACAAGCCGGGCAACGTGAAGCTGCGGCCAGAGCTCCTGGGGCAGATCCAGGCGGGCATCGCCGAGAAGTTCGGCGCAGGCCGCCCCGAGAGCGGCCCCAAGCCGCTCGACCTGGTCTTCCACGGCGGCTCGGGCTCGTCGGATGAGGAGATCGCCACCGCGGTCGCCAGCGGCGTCATCAAGATGAACATCGACACCGACACCCAGTACGCCTACACGCGCTCGGTCGCCTCGAGCATGTTCTCGAACTACGACGGCGTACTGAAGGTCGACGGCGAGGTCGGCAACAAGAAGGTCTACGACCCGCGCTCGTGGGGCAAGGCAGCCGAGACGGCGATGGCGGCGCGCGTCGCCTCGTCGACGCAGCAGCTCGGCTCGGCAGGCTGGTCGAGCAAGTAGTCATCGCAGACAAGAACGGGCGCCTCTTCGCGAGGCGCCCGTTCTGCGTCTTGGTGCGGATGCGTCCACGTGGCGCATCCCGCGCGGTTGCGTGACCGAGGCGGTTCAGTTGCGACCGCTCGCCAACGACCGCACCGCGGTGGCCCTACTCCCAGTCGCCGGCGTCGATGATGCTGTCGGTGCCCTCGGGCATCACGGTGTCGTCGACGCCGTTGTCGTCGGTGTCGACGCCCGCCTGAGTGCCACCATGCTCGTCGGGGATGTCGGCGGGGTCGTCGCCCTCCCACTCCTCGTCGCGGCCTTCTGAGCCTTCGGGAGCGTCGTCGCCGTCGATCTCGTCGAGCTCATCGGTCGCGAGCACTCGGTCGGAATCGGTGCTCTCGCCCATCGACTCGTCGTAGTCTTCACCATCGGCCATCTGCTCGGCCCACTGGTCGTCCTGCGGCTGGCTCTGCGGCTGTGCGTCAGTCATGGCCCGATCGTACCCACGGGCGCTGTGGCACGCCAGGGCGGCCGCTCCGCTCAGCGCTTGCGACTGGGGCGCAGCTCCTTCGGCAGCGAGAAGATGAGGTCTTCCTCGGCGGTGCGCACCTCTGCGACGTCGGCGTAGCCGGCGTCCTCGAGCTCCTGCAGCACCTCGCGCACGAGCCCTTCCGGCACGCTCGCACCGCTCGAGATGCCCACCGTGCGGGCACCCTCGAGCCACTCCTGCTGGATCTCGGTCGAGAAGTCGACCCGGTAAGCGGCCTTCGCGCCGTACTCGAGCGCCACCTCGACCAAGCGCACCGAGTTGGAGGAGTTGGCGCTGCCGACGACGATCACGACGTCGGCCTCCGGCGCCACCTTCTTGATGGCGACCTGGCGGTTCTGGGTGGCGTAGCAGATGTCGTCGCTGGGCGGATCCTGCAGGTTCGGGAAACGGATGCGGAGCCTGCGCACCGTCTCCATGGCCTCGTCGACAGAGAGCGTCGTCTGGCTCAGCCACACGAGGCGGTCGGGGTTCTTCACCTGCACCGTGTCGGCTTAGTCGGGGTTGTTCACGATCGTGACGCGATCGGGCGCGTGGCCGGCGGTGCCCTCGACCTCCTCGTGGCGCGATGGTTGCGACCCGATTGCGAGAATGCACCGTGAAGAATGATGAACCGTCCTAGGTTCGCTGCCGCTTCTCTGCGGGAGCGGCTCTCGGGTGAGCGTCGCGAAGTAGGCCGCCTAAGACTCGTCGGAGCTGATCCGCTGCCGTCCGCACCGCATGGAGTTCATAACCGTCAAGCCTTTCGGCCTAAAGAAGGGACCGCCGCACAACAAGCGACTGTGCGGCCGTTCCGCTCGGTTCAGCGTCGATCAAGCAAGCTCTCAGGCAACGGCAACCAGGTGCTACTGTTTGGGCCACGTTCGGCTTTAAAGGAGAAGGCCATGGCCATAGGTTCCAGGATCGCAGCGCTCGCCTTGACAACAATTGCCGTTGCTGGCCTGACAATCGGTGCAGGTGCGACGCCCGCTCTCGCCGGCGTCGGCGGCATCGGCTGCCCCGGCGGCGCATCGGCGATCGGGACTTACTACCCAGGCGGCGGAGCCCGGACGACCGAGTTCCTTGACTGCGGCCAGTTTTCGGTTCGGATCGCATACCGGCCGTACGCGGGTAGCCCGACCTACTACACATCATGGACATACCACCCGACGAACGCCTACCGTGCAGACCCTGGTGGTCAAATTCTGACGAATCATAACGGCAGTTCCTCCGGTCGATCCTACTTCTCGCTGTCGAGTTGAGACTGCCTCCGAAGGGGAATAAAGCGCGCACATCGAGTCGGCAACTTGTCCTGGGCGCAGCTCTCGCGCTCGTCTTCGGCGTGTCAGGCTGCGCAGCGGGCGACGACGAGCAATCTGCGACTACGGAGCATGAATACCGCACGGCGTTTCAGCAGTTTGCGACGTGCATGGAGGCCGCCGGTCACCCCCTTCGCGTCTCCGATGACACGGGAACCGTGATCGACTACTCACTGCCCGAAAGCGCGATCACGTCTGGCGTAGAGTCGACGTGCTACACCCCGTTCCAGCCGATCGACATCGCCTGGCAGATCCAGAATGCGTACTCGTCGGCCGCCTCCGTGCAAGTCCGCGAGTGCCTCGAGAGCGCAGGCATCCAGCCTGCCGGCACGGTAGAGGACGAGCATGCCCAGCTCGTGGACGCGGGACTCGATGAGGCCTGCTTCGCGAACCCACCGGAGGTTGTCGATCCGTGACGCGTAGGCATCGAGACCGGTTGAACCCTCGCACCGCCGCAGCGCTGCTGATCGCGTTCTGGGTGGTTCCCGTTCTCGTCGTTGCGACTACGCTCGTTCTCGCAGACCGTTTCGAGCGAGCGGCGATCGTCGACGAGGCGGACCCGGTTGTTTCTGTCGGCAGCGTCGTCGATGATGCATCCTCTCCGGTCACTGTCACGCTCGTTTCTGGTCAGTCGCGAGAGCTGATCTCACCGATCGGCGGCACCGTGACGTCTTCGTCGACCGGGCACGGGGCAGACATCGAAAACGGTGCTGTCGCCCTGCAGGTCGACCGACGAGCGGTCCGGTGGTTCGTCGCGACTTCGCCACTCGTCGGCGATGTATCGCCGGGGTCGACCGGCACCGATGTCCAACTCGTCGCAGAGCACCTGGGCGTCGACGGCTCCGGAGAGCGGTACAGCGCAGCTCTTCGGCTCGCGATCGACGCACGGAACGGCGAAGGCGGCTGGCCACGCGACGGAGTGTTCCGCGCTTCGTCGGTGCTCTTCGCGAACCCGACGGAGACCTCCGTGGGCCGCTTCGAGGCCCCGGTTGGGTCAGTCGTGTCCGAAGGCGGTCGACTCGGTGAGTTCACCGCACCCGTCGTCGAAGCTCGGCTAGCACCGTTGGAGGGAGCTTCGGTCGACGCGCGCCTGTCTACCGCGAGCACTGTTCTTACAATTGCGGAAAGCACCTTCCCCATTTCAGGAACCGCAATCGCTGAGCCCGGGTTGGCTCCGCTGCTGGCGGCAATCCAGGCAGCTTCTCTGCCGTCTACGAGAACGTCGGAAACTGAAGTGCAATATCGGGAGGCCATATGGGCATTGGCCGAACCAGAAGAGTACGGCGTCGTCCCCAGCTCAGCATTGATCGCGACAGACGATGGGACGCCTTGTGTTGTCACCGTTGACGGCGACGCGACAAACGCGGTGCAAGTCGAGGGCACCACCTCGATCGGGGTCAGTGGCACGTCTGTGGTGCCGGCCTCGCTCATCGGCTCACAGGTCTTGCGCGTCGGCGCTCAGGCACCTGCAGAAACCCAGGCGACATGCGGTTGATCGCACACGACGTCATTGTCGAGCTCGGATCGACACGAATCCTGGACGGTCTCAGCTTCACTTTGAAGTCCGGGACGATCACCGCCGTGCGGGGCCCGTCGGGGAGCGGCAAGACAACCTTGCTCGGCGCGATCGCGGGCTCCGTGCCGATCGAGTCGGGGACCATCGATTGGTGCGACGGCGATCAGGCCATCCCGGTGCCAGCCGGCGCCGTCGCATGGGTACCGCAAGGTGGCAATGCGTTGGGTGCACGAACGACGCTCGACAACGTCCTCGTCGCAGCACTTTCGACGGGCATTTCTGACACCGCCGCACTGCGCAGGTCGATCCAGTGCCTTCAGCGTGTCGACATCGCACCCAGGAAGCGCAACGACGCCGACACTCTCAGCGGTGGCGAACAGCAGCGACTGTCGTTCGCACGCGCCCTTGCCCTCGACCGCCCACTTGTGCTCGCTGACGAGCCGACCGCGGGACTCGACCGAGCCAATGCTGAGAACGTCGTCGCGCTGCTCCGGTCCCTGCGCTCTCGCAGCGCGATCGTCGTGGCCACCCACGATCAGCACCTTATTGCCGCATGCGACGTCGTCGTGGATCTCGCTCGTGGCGCGTGACGGATTACGGCCCGCGGCGATCGTCCGTGAGGCGTTGCTCAATGCGACCGGCGGTCGCATTGGCACGGTCGCACTCTCGTGCGTCGTCATCGCACTCGGCGCGACGTTGAGCGCTGTCGCCGCCGTCGATCACGCAAGCTTCACTGCAGACCAGCAGGTACTGACCGCCGCAGGTGGCCAAGTCGCCGTCATCGCCTCCAGCACGCGGGCTGAGGTGCAGATCGATCGACGTTCATGTGAGAGGCTCGCGAATCGTTCCGAAGTCGCCCGCGCGGGCCTCATCTGGAACTCCCATCGTACGGTCGTCGGACCGACCGGCCTAGGGGTCCCGGTTGTCGAGGTGAGCACTTCGCTCGTGCCGGAATTGTCGGCGTCGACCGCCGTGATCGGCATTGGCCTCGCTGCTCAGATGAATCCTGGCCATGTCGTCATTGATGACGTCCCGGTCGCAGCAGTCCCGGGATCGGACCAACCAGAGGGAATCCCGCTCGACGCAGCGATCGCAGTTACTGCGCCCATAAGCGCCCGATCTGGCGAACGGTGCCTGGTCGAGTTTGAGCCCGGCGCCGAGAGTGCGTCTGCGTTGGCCGCGGCGACAGCACAGATACGAGTCTTCGGGGGGCCTGTGATCGCCACGCTCACCCATCAAGATGCGACGTCCGCAGTGCAACGCCACCTCGACAGACCCAGTCGATGGATGTCACTCCTCGTCGGCGTCCTCGGTGGCGGCCTGCTCGCGCTCACCATCGTCGGTCGGCAGTCTGCGGTCGCAAGCTACCGAGTGAGCGGTGTCGCGCCCATCGCACTGCGTTGGATCCTCACCCTCGAGACTGCATGGTTCGCCGGCCTCATTGCCATCAGCAACACTGCGGGTCTCATCGCGCTGCAGGCTTGGCACCCCTCCTTCGCTGCGGATGCGCTGCGTGGATTGGCGGCAGCATGCATCGCACTGCTCGTCAGCGCGATGGCGACGGAATTGGTAGCGCGACGCCCGTTGCACAGGCAACTCAAGGACCGCTGAGCAACGCCGCCGACCCCGGCAGCGCCGTGAGGCGTCCTCAGCGCTTGCGGCTGGGGCGCAGCTCCTTGGGCAGCGAGAAGATGAGGTCTTCCTCGGCGGTGCGCACCTCGGCGACGTCGGCGTAGCCGGCGTCCTCGAGCTCCTGCAGCACCTCGCGCACGAGCCCCTCCGGCACGCTCGCACCGCTCGAGATGCCCACCGTGCGCGCACCCTCGAGCCACTCCTGCTGGATCTCGGTCGAGAAGTCGACCCGGTAAGCGGCCTTCGCGCCGTACTCGAGCGCCACCTCGACCAAGCGCACCGAGTTCGAGGAGTTGGCGCTGCCGACGACGATCACGACGTCGGCCTCCGGCGCCACCTTCTTGATGGCGACCTGGCGGTTCTGGGTGGCGTAGCAGATGTCGTCGCTGGGCGGATCCTGCAGGTTCGGGAAGCGAGCCCGGAGGCGGCGCACCGTCTCCATGGCCTCGTCGACGGAGAGCGTCGTCTGGCTCAGCCACACGAGGCGGTCGGGGTTCTTGACCTGCACCGTGTCGGCCTCGTGGGGGTTGTTCACGATCGTGACGCGGTCGGGTGCGTGGCCGGCGGTGCCCTCGACCTCTTCGTGGCCCTCGTGGCCGACCAGCAGGATCTCGTAGTCGTCACGCGAGAAGCGCACGGCCTCGCGGTGCACCTTCGTCACGAGCGGGCAGGTCGCATCGATGGCGTCGAGGCCCCGGTCGGCCGCCGCCTGCACCACTGCCGGGCTGACACCGTGAGCGCTGAAGATGACGCGCTCGCCCTCTGGAATCTCGTCGACCTCGTTGACGAAGATGGCGCCCTGCTCGGTCAGCTGCGAGACGACGTGCTTGTTGTGCACGATCTCCTTGCGCACGTAGATCGGGCCCTCGTACTGCTGCAGCGCCTTCTCGACGGCAAGCACCGCGCGATCGACGCCAGCGCAGTAGCCGCGCGGCGACGCGAGCAAGATGCGCTTGGCTCCATCCACCGGGTGATTCTGCAGGCGGCCCCGACGGAGTGCGGGACGGGGGTCGTCCAGAGGCACTCGTCCGTTCGTGATCGTCACCGCCCCAGTCTACCGTTGGTGGCACGCGGTGGCCCCGTGGTCGCTGCGAGCGAACACCGCCGCACTTTCGAGGCAGACACCGAGGAGCACGATGGCCGAACGCATCACCGGCACCCCCGACGAGCCGTGGAGCGTGGAGCGCCTGGGCGCCGAGCTGAAGGGCTACATCGGCAGGCTCGGGCACCTGTGGGTCGAGGGCGAGATCACGCAGTGGTCGAACTCGCGCGGCAACGTCTTCGGCAAGCTCAAGGACGTCACCGCCGACGCCACGGTCTCGTTCAACGTCTGGAGCTCGACCCTCAGTCGCATCGAGGGCGACTTCAAGCAGGGCGACCGCGCGGTGATGCTCGTGAAGCCCGACTACTGGCCGCGCGCCGGCACCCTCTCGATGGTGACGCAGCAGATGCGCCACGTCGGCCTCGGCGACCTGCTCGCCCGGCTCGAGGCGCTGCGCCGCGCGCTCGCCGAGGAGGGGCTGTTCGACGCTGGCCGCAAGCGCCCCCTCCCGTTTCTGCCGAACCGCATCGGGCTCATCACCGGGCGCGACTCGGATGCCGAGAAGGATGTGCTGCGCAACGCGCAGCTGCGCTGGCCGGGGGTCGAGTTCCGCGTCGAGCACGCCGCGGTGCAGGGCGACCAGACGGTGCCGACGGTGCTCGCCGCGCTCGCGCTGCTGGAGGCCGACCCGGAAGTCGACGTGATCGTGATCGCCCGCGGCGGCGGCGACTTCCAGAACCTGCTCGGCTTCAGCGACGAGCGGCTGCTGCGCGCGGTCGCGGCCGCGACCACGCCGATCGTCTCGGCGATCGGCCACGAGAACGATCGCCCGCTGCTCGACGACGTCGCCGACCTGCGCGCGTCGACGCCGACGGATGCGGCGAAGCGGGTGGTGCCGGATGTCGCGGAGGAGCTCAACCGCATCGCGCAAGCGCGCGCGCAGCTGCGCGCGAGGGTGACGCAGCACGTCGCCCGCGAGGCGGAGCGGCTCGAGGCGTTCCGCACGCGCCCCTCGCTTGCACGCCCCGAGACGATCATCGAGTCCCTCGGCGACGACCTCGCCCGGCTGACCGCTCGGGCCGACGAGCTCACCGGTCGCGTCGTCGACCTCGGCGGCCAGCGCCTCGACCACCTGCGACAGACCCTGCGGGCGCTCAGCCCGCAGGCGACCCTCGACCGCGGCTACGCCGTCGTGCAGACCGCAGCCGGCTCTGTCGCGCGCGACGCGGCGACGCTGACCGCAGGCGAAGCACTGCTCGTCACCCTCGCATCCGGCACCCTCGACGCCGAGGTGCGCGCCGCGCATCCGCAGCCCTGACAGGCCGGCGCCACGACCGGTGACGGCGGCGACGGACATGGCCGCGCGGTCGCACGCGAGCATCCTGCATGTGCGGGCCGCGCGGTAGGCTGGAGCACGTGACCGATGCAGCCGACAGCCCCGTGAACAGCGACGTCCCCGAGCTCTCGTACGAGCAGGCTCGCGACGAGCTGGTGCGGGTGGTGACGGCGCTCGAGTCGGGCGGCGCGACGCTCGAGGATTCGCTCGCGCTCTGGGAGCGCGGCAACGCGCTGGCCGACCGCTGCGAGGAGTGGCTGCAGGGCGCCAAGGCGCGCCTCGACGCCGCCCGCACGTCGGCCTCGACCGCGTCGGAGAACCCGGAAGGCGCCGATCGGGCATGAGCGGCAAGGACCCCCGCGTCGTCGCCGAGCTCGGCCGGCCGGAGACCCCCGACGAGGCTGCCGCCCGCAAGGCCGCATCGTCGCGACGGCACCGTGAGAACCGCACCTTCACGAACCTGCTCGCGGCGATCGTGGTGTGCCTCGGGGTCGTGTTGGTGATGGTGCTCGTGGTGGTGCGGCCGCCGATGCCCGAGCGCGAGCCGATCGACGTCGCCGCGGCGGCCGAGGCCTCGCAGATCGTCTCGAACCAGCCGCTGATCGTGCCGGAGCTGCCGGAGGGCTGGGGCTCGAACGCGGCCGAGATCCGCACGGGAGCCGACCAGATCGTCACCTGGCACGTCGGCTACATCACCCCCGCCGAGCAGTACGCCTTCGTGCAGCAGGCGATCGACGCGAACCCGACCTGGCTCGTCGCCGCGATCGAGGGCGCGACGCGCACGGGCGAGCGCACGATCGACGGCACCACCTGGATCGAGTACGACCAGCGTGCGACGGAGGACCCCGGCAACCTCGCGTACGTGCTCACGACCGAGCACGACGCATCCACCGTGGTCATCGGCGGCACCGCCGACGACACGGAGCTGCAGACCTTCGCCGAAGCCGTGAGCGCGCAGCTCACCGCCGGCGACTAGCCACCCAGAACGCAACCAGCAGCCAAGTGAAAGGCAGTGCAGTGAACGACGTCGACTACCGGATCGAGCACGACACGATGGGCGAGGTGCGCGTGCCCAAGGACGCGCTCTACGCCGCGCAGACGCAGCGAGCGGTCGAGAACTTCCCCATCTCGGGCTCGGGCCTGGAGCCCGCCCAGATCGTGGCGCTCGCGCGCATCAAGCGCGCCGCGGCCCTGGCGAACAAGGAGCTCGGCACGGTCGACGGCCGGATCGCCGACGCGATCGTCGCGGCCGCCGACGAGGTCATCGGCGGCGCCCACCACGACCAGTTCCCGATCGACACGTACCAGACCGGCTCGGGCACCTCGTCGAACATGAACATGAACGAGGTGCTCGCGACGCTCGCGACCAAGCACCTCGGCGACACGGTGCACCCGAACGACCACGTCAACGCCTCGCAGTCGTCGAACGACGTCTTCCCCACCTCGGTGCACATCGCCGTCACCGGTGCGCTCATCGAGCAGGCGATCCCGGCGCTCGAGCACCTCGCCGGCGCGCTGGAGGAGAAGGCGACGCTCTGGGCCGACGCCGTCAAGCCCGGCCGCACGCACCTGATGGACGCGACGCCGGTCACGCTCGGCCAGGAGTTCGGCGGCTACGCCGCGCAGGTGCGCTACGGCATCGAGCGCATCCAGGCCGCGCTCCCCCGCGTGGCCGAGGTGCCGCAGGGCGGCACCGCCGTCGGCACGGGCATCAACACGCCGCTCGGCTTCCCCGAGAAGGTGATCGCCGAGATCGCCGCCTCCAGCGGGCTGCCGATCACCGAGGCGCGCAACCACTTCGAGGCGCAGGCCAACCGCGACGGCCTCGTGGAGGCATCCGGCGCCCTGCGCACGATCGCGGTCTCGCTCACGAAGATCAACAACGACCTGCGCTGGATGGGCTCGGGGCCGAACACGGGCCTCGGCGAGCTGCAGATCCCCGACCTGCAGCCGGGCTCGTCGATCATGCCGGGCAAGGTCAACCCCGTCGTCCCCGAGGCCGTGCTGATGGTCTGCGCGCGCATCATCGGCAACGACGCGACGATCGCGTGGGCCGGCGCCTCCGGCTCGTTCGAGCTCAACGTGCAGATCCCGGTGATGGGCACGGCGCTGCTCGAGTCGATCCGGCTGCTCTCGAACGCCTCGCGCGTGCTCGCCGACAAGACCGTCGCGGGCCTGGAGGCCAACGTCGAGCGCGCCGCCGCGCTGGCCGGCATGAGCCCCTCGATCGTGACGCCGCTCAACCGCCTGATCGGCTACGAGGCGGCCGCGAAGATCGCCAAGCACTCGGTCGCCGAGGGCATCACCGTGCGCGAGGCCGTCATCGACCTCGGCTACGTCGAGCGCGGCGAGCTGACCGAGGCCGACATGGACAAGGCGCTCGACCTGCTGTCGATGACGCACCCGGGCGTCGCGAAGTAGCTGCCGCCCGCCACGGCGCAAGGGCGCGGATCCGGTTCGGATCCGCGCCCTTCTCCGTGCGCCGTTGCACACCCGCGTGCGCGGCGGGCACGATCTCAGGAGTCGAAGCCGATGCCGAAGCGCTCAAGCGTGGTCAGCAGCGGGCCGGGCCTTCCTCGCTCGTCCGCACGCGCGACGGCACCCCGGATCGTCTGCACGATCGGTGTGGCGAAGGGTTCGGGCGGGATGGGGATCGGCAGGCCCGTCGCCAGCCGCAGTCGGGTTCGGGCAGTGTCGGATCCCTCGAGCAGGTCGAGCATGGTCGCCGCGCCGAATCGCGTGGCAGCCACTCCCAGGCCGGTGTACCCCAACGAGTACGCCACCCGGCCTCCGAGCGCGGTTCCCTGGCTCGCCACGAGTCGAGTCGACATGTCGATCATGCCGCCCCAACTGTGCGTGAAGCGCACGCCAGCGAGCGCGGGAAACGTCGTGAGGAAGTGGTCGGCGAGCCGTCGGAACGTCTCGGGCCGCTGATCGTGTTCGTCACGGACGCGACCGCCCGGGTGGTAGACCGCATCGAACCCTCCCCAGAGGATGCGGTCATCGGCGCTCTTTCTGGCGTAATGGAACTGCCTGCCTGAGTCCGTGATGCCGTGCCTGCCCGTCCATCCGATCTCCTCGAGCTGCGCTGCGGTCAGCGGCTCGGTCATCAGCGCGTAGTCGTAGACCGGGAGGGTCAGCAGCCGCAGGCGCGGCAGCAGCGATCGGAAGCCGTTGGAGGCCAGAGCGACGCGTCGTGCTCGGATGGCGCCTCCCGGCACCTGGACTGTGACGCCATCGCCGTCGCGTCGCAGCGCCAGCGCGGGTGTCGCCTCATGGATCCGAACGCCGAGTTCCACGCAGACGCGACGCAGCTCCTGGACGAGCCGCGCCGGGTGCAGCAGCGCATAGCCGTCGCGCTTGAGCAGCCCGGCGCGGTGCACGGGCGCTCGCGTGTACCTCGCGAGCGCCTCTCCCGTCAGCAGCGGCGTCTCGGGAGTGGCCGCGGCGCGCAGCTCGGCGACGTGATGCTCCTCGACCGCGGTCTGCAGCACGCCGGTCTGCTCGAACTCGACCTGCATCCGGTATCGGTCGAGCGTGCCCAGCAACCCCGTGAAGTTGTCACGCTCCACCTCCCGGATCGCTGCCAGCTCGTCCTCGAACCGCATGCGAGCGTTCGCGCCGCCGTGCGTCAGGCTCGCCTCACAGAACCCGCCATTCCGGCCACTCGCTGCCCAGCCCAGCGTCCGAGCCTCGATAAGCAGCACGTCGCGACCGGGATTCGGCTCTTTCGCCTGCAGCGCCGTCCAGAGCCCCGCGAAGCCTCCGCCGATCACCAGCAGATCGGCAGTCGCATCCTCCCGAAGCCGAGGAGCCGCTTCCCCGGTCGGCAGGTCGTCGATCCAGAACGGTACCGGAGCGGCGTCGCGCAGAGCGGAGTCGAGCTCGCGCACGTCGTGCCGGTGCGTCGCGCTGTAGACCGGATGCGACGCCGTCACGGTCGCGCCTCCAGCCTGCCATCCGCGAGGTCCGCTGCGGCGTCATCCTCGCTTCGCAAGGCAGGGTTCCCGTAGCCACCTCCGCCCGCCGTCTCGACGCGCACGATCGTGCCTGCAGGCAGCGTCGTGGAAGCCTTCGACGGCGCGGCGGTCTCCCTGCCCTGCTCGTCCACGAAGGTGATCCGCGTCGACTTGCCGTCCTCGCCACCGGCCGCACCGCGGGGGCGGAAGTCAGGATGCGTCTGCTCGGCGTAGAACGTGACGCGCTGGGCGTGGTCGAGGATCTCGTACTCACGGCGCAGCCCCATGCCGCCGTTGAACTGGCCGCGGCCCTGCGAGCCGGGGACAAACTCGGTGCGGCGAACGCGCACGGCGTAGTTCGTCTCGACCACCTCCGCGGGCATGACGCCGACGTTCGACATGTACGTGTCCACGCCATCGAGCCCGTCGCCGAGCGACGACGCGCCGGTGCCACCGCCGACGACATCCGCCATGACCGCAGGTCGGCCGGTGCGCGGATCGGTGCTACCGACGTTGAAGCAGAAGAAGCTCACGGTGCTGCTGCCGACCGCCTTACTCGGCCACAGGTCTGTCAGCGCCCGAATGAGCGTGTCCGCGAAGCGCTGGCAGGTGTTGTGGCGGATGGAGACGGCCGCCGGAGCGATCGGGTTGAGCACGATGCCGTCTGGTGCGACGATGTCGACCGCTCGCAAGAGCCCGTCGTTCGCTCCCATGTCGGGCGCGACAACGGCGCGCACCGCGTACACGATGCCGGCCCGGGCGCTCGCCCACGGCACGTTCATGGCACCCGCCGTCTGCGGGTCGCTGCCCGAGAGATCGATGTGCAGCCGGTCGCCACGCTTCGTCACCGCCACGTGGATCCGCGTCGGGCGACCGCCCCTCCCGTCGTCGTCCAAGAAGCCTTCGGCGCTCCCCGTTCCGTCCGGGAGGTCGTCGAGCGCGGTGCGGACGCCGCGCTCCACCGAGTCGAGCATGCGCGCCATGATCTGGCTCAGCACCTCCACTCCGTAGCGCTCGGCCAGCTCCAGCACTCGGTCGGAGCCCAGGTGGCAGGCCGCGCGCTGCGCTCGGAGATCGCTGATGGTGCTGCGAGGATCGCGGATGTTCTCGGTGAGCAGCGCGATGACGTCGTCGTTCTCCTCACCCGCGATCGAGAGCCGCACCGGCGGGAGGACGAGCCCCTCGCCGAACAGGTCCTGCAACTCTGGGCCCTCGCTGCCGGGATTCACGCCGCCGACGTCGATGTGATGCGCCGCAGTGCCCGTCCAGGCGATGAGCTCGCTCCCCTCGAACACGGGTGCCACGATGTTGATGTCGGGCAGGTGCATCGCACCGAGGTATGGATGGTTGCAGATGTAGACGTCGCCCGGCTGGATGCGGCCGTTCCAGCGCGCAAGCACCGCCTGGACGACAAGCGACATGGCACCGAGTTGCGCGGGGATGTAATCGGCCTGCGCGACCAAGTGGCCGTCCGCCGTGAAGATGGCGCACGAGAAGTCGTCCATGTCACGGATGATGGGGCTGTAGCTGGAGCGCTTGAGCACGCTGCCCATCTCCTCGGCCGCGGACTGCAGGCCCGCGGCGGCGACCTCGAAGGTCACCGGGTCGATCGCTGCCGTCACTGCCGGCTGGTCGGTGAGAGTCATCGGTCATCCTCCATCACGATGAGATCGCCCCCGTCGGCGACGATGGCGTGCTGTCTGCCCAGCAAGAAGGTGGTCGAGTCCATCTGGGCGATGATCGCCGGACCGTCGACGCGGTCCCCCGCGCGCAGCAGCGCGCGATCGATCACGTCGATCTCGCGCATCCCCTCTGCGGGGATGCGCACCTCGCGCCGGCCTATGCGCGAATCGACGGCGTCCCCGCTGTCGGCTGCGGAGCGGCTAGGACGTGCGTACGCCCCGGTGACCGCCATACGGACAGTGACGAGCTCGATCGCTTCGCCGCGGCTCGCGTGCCCGTAGAGCTCCCCGTGCGCGGCGTGGAAGCGCTCCGCCACGTCGGCGAGGCCCGTCACGTCCGCCTCCTCGATCGGGATGGTGAGCTCGTAGCCCTGGCCGTGATAGCGGCAGTCGGCCGATGCTTGCGCCGTGATCGCGTCACCCGGCACGCCGTCGAGCTCGAGCTGCGCCCGGCCGATCGCCTCAGCGGACTCGTACCACTCGGCGAGATCGGCGACCGCGTGCGGCTCGAGCGTCCGGAGCACCGTGCGCGAGTCGTCGAACCGCAGACCGGCGACGAGCAGACCGTCCGCCGAGAACAGTCCGGGCTGGCGCGGCACGATGACCGAGCGGAGGCCCAGGTGGCGCAGCAGCAAGCCTGCGTGGAGCGGTCCGGCACCGCCGAATGGCACCAGCGAGAACTCCTTAGGGTCGAGCCCGCGCTCCACGCTGACCTTGCGCACCGCTTGGACCATGTGTGCGAGGCCGATCGCGAGGATCGCCTCTGCAGTCTCCTCGGGCGAGAGCCCCAGGGGTTCCCCGACACGCGCCATCGCTCGAACCGCAGCGTCCCGGTCGAGCGTGAGCCCGCCCGCGAGTTCTGCGCCGCCGAGCGTGCCGAGCACGACGTGCGCGTCGGTGATGGTGGGCTCGACGCCGCCGCGTCCGTACGATGCCGGGCCCGGGACCGCGCGAGCGGAGTGCGGGCCGACACGGAGCCGCCCCGTCGGGTCTAGCCAGGCGATGCTGCCGCCGCCCGCGCCGATGGTGTGGATGTCGATGGTCGGGGCGAGGAGCGTGTGATCCTGCAGCCGCTGCTCTCGCGCGAACGGTGCGCGACCGTCGCGCACGAGGCAGACGTCGGTCGATGTTCCGCCCATGTCGAGGCTGATGAGGTTGTCGATACCGTGCACCTCGGCGAGGTGCACAAGTCCGGCGACGCCGCCGGCGGGCCCCGAGAGTACGAGCTGGTGCGACTGGCGCTCGGCGCGCTCGGCCGGCACGCTTCCGCCATTCGATTGCATCACCACGAAGGGCGCATCGAGGCCCGCCTCCACCACGGCGGCTTCCGCGCGCCCCAAGTAGGCGCCGACGACCGGCCGCAGCGCGGCGTTGAGCACGGTAGTGGCGGTGCGCGGGTACTCGCGGAACTCTCGCACGATCTCACTCGAGACCGAGATCGGAGTGTCCGGCAGCGCGGCGCGCAGGGCTGCGCCCAGACGGCGCTCGTGCTCGTCCTCGAGGTAGCTGAACAGCAGGCTCACGGCCACCGCGGAGGGGGCGAGCGCGACGACCTCGTCCACGACCCGCGCGATCTCATCGTCGGTAAGCGCGACAACCACTTCGCCACGGCCCCCGATGCGCTCATCGACCTCGATGCGGGCGCGACGGTCGACCAGGTCGCGGGGGCGTCGCGGGGTGAGGCTGTAGACGTCGGGACGGCTGCTCTGGCGGTACCCCATGACATCCCGGAAACCGAGAGTGGTCACGAGCGCCACATCCGCGAGCCCATCCGTAAGGATGGCGTTCGTCGCGACGGTCGTGCCGTGGCACAGCAGCGCGACGTCGCTGAGCGGCAAGCCCTCGGCCGCGAGCGCCTCGATCGCGCGCTGCAGACCCTGCGCCGGATCGTGGGGTGTTGATGCCACCTTCGCGACGCGCGTATCACCCTCCGTCGAGCGAGCGATCGCGTCGGTGAATGTGCCGCCTGCGTCGATGCTGACCGTCCATCGTGCCGTCATCGGTGCCTCCCGTCATTGGGCCGCCGCGCCGGATTCGTGCGGCGCTGTGACCCAGTAGACCGTCCGCGGCGCACGCTTGTCATGCGTCATATGACGTATCGTCGTGAGCGTGACCCCCGCCGATGGAACCACCGACGTCTTCACGATCCGCCTCGCGCCACACGCGGACGACGCAGCCCGCGAGCCGGAGCTGCTCGCGCTCGCGCGCGGCTTCATCATCACGGGACGTCGTAGCGCCCGGTTCCTGTGGCATTCGCGGTCCGCATGGCATGCGGTGCATCTCACGCGAGCGACCACCACCGACGAGCCGACCGCGTCGGTGGCCGTCGCTCCTGCGACGCTCCCTCGCGGGATCACCACACGAGAGGCGCAAGTCCTCACGCTCGTGGCACTGGGACTCACGAACGGCGAGATCGCGGGTCGTCTCGGCACCCGCCCGCGCACCGTGTCGACGCAGGTCGAGCGCCTGCTGAGCAAACTCGGCCAGGGAAGCCGATCGGGCCTGGCAGCGATGGCGGTCGATGCCTCGTTGATCGTGCTCCCGCTGCCGGGCGGCAACGTGCTCTCCACGTCGATCACGCAAGCAGAGATCCAGCACGCGGCGGCGACGCTGCACCGGCGGTGGGATGCGGGTGCGGATGCGGCGGTCTCCTTCCCCGAGCACCGCCCGATCGTGCTGGGCACGATTGCGCCGTTGCTGGGCGCCGGCGCGTCCGACGCGCTCGAACTGGTCCGCGGCGCCTCCATCGCGGTGCGCGAGATCAACGAGCGCGGCGGGATCGACGGGCGATTGGTCGAGCACCGGATCGAGGAAGTCGACCTCTTCGATGCAGGCTCGGTCGAGCGGGCGGTCGAGCGGCTGATCGCCGAGGACGCGGACGGGATCACGACGAGTTATGTCACTGCCGAGCAGCCCGCGATGATCGACCGCATCGCGCAGCACGGGTGCCCGCTGCTGCACACCGCGAGCCTCGAATCGCTCGCACAGCTCGTCCGGGACGACCCCGAGCGCTACGGCAACGTGTTCCAGACGTGTCCGACTGAGGTGCACTACCGCCGCGGTTTCGCTGCGTTCCTAGAGACGCTCGTCGACGATGGCAGCTGGCGTCCCGAGGGCAGGCGAGTGGTCGCGGTCGAGGCTGACACTCCCAGCAGCACGCTCGCTGACAGCGAGCTCGCGGTGCAGCTCACCGAGATCGGCTGGGAGCTGAGTGAGCGTATCCGCGTGCCCGTCCGCGACGCCGACTGGCGAGGAGTGCACGACGCGATCCGACAGCTGGAGCCGGACGCCGTGCTCATCACTCACTTCCTGCCCGACGTCGCCCTGCTGCAGCGCTGCCTCGCCCAGAGCGGGTACGAGGGGCTGGTGTACTACGTGTACGCCGCTGCCATCCCACATTTCCAGGCGCTCGCGGGGGATGCGGCCGAAGGCATCGTGTGGTCGACAGTCACCGGCCGCTACGAGGACGCGATGGGCGAGCGCTTCCAGCGCCAGTTCATGCTCCGCTACGGCGAGGCGCCCGGTTGGTCGCAGGCGAGTGCGGCCTACGACCAAGTGCGGCTGCTGGCCGATGCGTGGACGACGAACGGCACGACCGATCGTGCGGCGACCGCGGAGCATCTCCGCTCCACGATCATCCGGGGACTCAACGGTGTCTACTACCTCGGCGCTCCTGGCCAGACCGCCCTGTGCTTCCCGTACGAGACCGAGGACTCGTCTATCGGCCAGGCACTGCTCATCCATCAAGTGCAGGAGGGGGCGCTCGTCACGCTCGCGCCGGCACCCAAAGGCGACGTGCGCCGCTTCCGGGCGCCGTCGATCATCGCTGCGACATCCGTCAGATGACGTATGGATGCCAGCCGTCCGCAGACCCAGAATGGGGAGCCATCTGAGCCGATGGAGGCCATCATGACCCGCAGCAATGACGCCGCACCCCAACTCAAGCGAGTGCTGGGCCTGGGCGGGGCGATGACCTTCGGTCTCGCCTACATGATCCCGTTGACCGTGTTCACGACGCTTGGCATCGCCAACGTCATGACCGACGGCAATCTCGTCGCCGCCTATGCGATCACGCTCGTGGCGATGGCGTTCACGGCCGTCAGCTACGCCACGATGGTGCGCCGACACCCGGTGGCGGGCTCCGCGTACACCTTCAGCCGGCGCACCTTCGGCGGGCATGTCGGCTTCCTCGCGGGCTGGGCGCTACTACTCGACTACCTGTTGCTGCCCATGGTGACGTACCTCGTGATCGGCATCTACCTGAATGCGGCCTTCCCCGCCATCCCGATGTGGGTCTTCTTCGTCGCCGCGCTCGTGCTGGTGACGATCCTCAACATCATCGGTATCCGGCTCCTCGCCGGTGTCAACGTCGCCCTGCTCGCGTTGCAGGTCGTCTTCATCGGCGTCTTCCTCGTCATGGTGGTGGGCGGCATCTCCGGTACGTCGATGCCCAGTCTCGCCGAGGTGTTCCTCAACGACCGCGCCAACCTGGTCGCGATTCTCTCGGGCAGCGCGCTGCTGTGCTTCTCGTTCCTCGGCTTCGATGCGGTCTCAACCCTTGCAGAGGAGACGAAGGCTCCCGAGCGGACCCTGCCCCGCGCGATCATCCTCGTGACAGTGCTTGGCGGGCTGCTGTTCATGCTGCTCTCCGCTGCCTCCAACCTCGTCTTCCCCGACTACACGACGTACTCCTCCCCCGACTCGGCGTCGCTCGACGTCATGGCCGCGGCGGGCGGCGAGCTGCTGAGTGCCTTCTTCACCGCCGCCTATGTCGCGGGATGCTTCGCCTCAGTGATGGCCTCGCAGGCCACTGTCTCGCGCATCCTCTTCGCGATGGGGCGCGACCGCATGCTGCCCCGCCGGCTCTTCGCCTTCGTGCACCCGCGCTTCCGCACGCCGGCCGGAGCGACCGCGGCCGTCGCTGTGGTCTCCCTCGTGGGACTCGCCCTCGATTTGATGACGCTTTCGAGCCTCATCAGCTTCGGAGCGCTCGTCGCCTTCAGCATGGTGAACCTGAGCGTGATCAAGCACCACCTCGTCGATGAGCGCCGCCGCGGCGCACGCGCGATCCTGCTCTACGGGGTGCTGCCCGGCATCGGCTTCCTCCTCACCGCCTGGCTTTGGACCAGCCTCTCCGGCTCCGCGCTCGCCGTCGGGCTCATCTGGGTGGGCGTCGGCGTCGTCATCCTCGCGGTCATGACCCGTGGGTTCCGGCAGCCGCCGCCGCAGATCGACGTCGACAAGGCCGAGACGGCCGGAATCCGCGTTGAGGAGCCGGAAGTCAGCGTCGCGAAGTAGCTAGCACCGCGAGAGGGGCATCCGCTGCGGCGGGTGCCCCTCCCGCGTGTGGCCAGTGTGCAGTTCTCGTGCAGACTTGCTGGACGCACGAACTGCACACTCGCGACACGCGGGTCAGCGGGGCCAGCCGCCGCACGACGACTACCAGCGCCGGTTGTCGTCGGCAGCGGTTGCGCGACCCGACAACCCCGAGCAGCAAGTGGCGCGCTTTCAGGCGCAGCAGGTCGGAGCATGAGGCGTGCGGCGGCGGGCGACAGCCGACACGCGACGGCGCCTCGTAGGGTGGGCGGATGCGCTACCCCGAGGTGAGAAGAGACGACACGGTCGAGACCATCCACGGGGAGGCGATCGCCGACCCGTACCGCTGGCTCGAGGACGGCGACTCGGCCGAAACGCGGGCGTTCATCGAGGCGCAGAACGCGTTCGCCGAGCCGTTCCTGGCGGCGCTGCCCGCCCGCGAGGCGTTCCGCGAGCGCGTCACCGCGCTGCTGGAGGCGCCCACCCGCGGTTGCCCCTGGGTGCGCGGCGGCCGGGTCTTCGCCTGGCACTCCGACGGCCAGAACCAGCCTGTGCTTGTCGTCGCCGACTCGATCGACGAGCTGGACGGCACCGGGGAGGCGGCGCCGCGCGTGCTGCTCGACCCGAACGCGCTCTCGAGCGACGGCACGGTCGCGGTGACCATGGCGACCGTCTCCCCCGACGGCGCGCTGCTCGCCTACGGCGCGGCCGACGGCGGCTCCGACTGGCGCACCATCCGCGTGCGCGACGTCGACACCGGGGAGGACCTCGCCGACGAGATCGGGTGGACCAAGTGGAACTCCGCGGTCTGGCTGCCCGGCGGCCGCGCCTTCAGCTACTGGGCCTACGACGAGCCGACCGACGACGCGCTCACCGACGAGATGGGAGCCGGGCGCCTGATGCGGCACGAGGTCGGCGCCGACCCGGCAGGCGACACCGTGCTCTTCTCCCGCCCCGACGAGCCGCGGCTGTTCGCGCGCCACTGGCCGCGCGACGACGAGTGGTTCGTGCTCTCGACCGACACCGGCTCCTCCAGCGGCAACGACCTGGCGGTGCGCCGCCACGACGAGACTGAGTACCGGCAGCTGGTCAGCGGCCACGAGCAGGAGTGGAACGCGATCGGCATCCACGGCGGTCTGCTCTACGCCGTCACCGACGCGGATGCGCCGCGGTACCGGCTCGCGGCCTTCGACCTCGCGACCGGCGACGAGCGCGCCATCGTGCCCGAGCACCCGGAGGACGTGCTGCTCGATGCCGGCCTCACCGCATCCGGTCTCGTGCTCGAGTACTCGCACGACGCGAGCCACCGCATGCAGCTGGCGAGCTTCGACGGCGCGGTCGGCGACGACGTGCCGCTCGGCGAGGGCGTCAGCATCGTCGGCTCCGAGACCAGCGCGCACTCCGGCACCGTGACCGCGCTGACGCAGAGCTTCGTCGACCGCGGCACGCGCCACGTCATCGAGGTGGACGGCGCGCGGCTCGTCTCGCACCGCACGATCGCCACCCCGGGGCCGGCGGCGCCCGCGGCGACCACGCAGCGCATCCGCGTCGTCTCCAGCGACGGCGAGACGGTGCCGGCCTTCGTGGTGCGGCCCGCAGCGGAGGAGACTGAGCCGCAGAGCGATGCGGCGCCGGCCGACACCACGCTGGGCGCCACTGCGCTGCACGACCCTGCACCGGACCACACTGCGCTCACCGACACCGTGCTGGTCGACGACCCGCAGCCGACGCTGATCTGGGGCTACGGCGGCTTCAACATCCCGATGAACCCCGGCTTCCGCGCGGTGCTGGCGGCGTGGGTCGCCGCGGGCGGCGTGCTGGTGGTGCCGAACCTGCGCGGCGGCGGCGAGTTCGGCTCCGAGTGGCACAAGGGCGGCACGAAGGAGCGCAAGCAGCAGGTCTTCGACGACCTCTTCGCCGTCGCCGAGCGACTGATCGACTCGGGCGTCACGACGGCCCGCCAGCTGGCGCTGCACGGCCGCTCGAACGGCGGCCTGCTCGCCGGCGCCGCGCTGACGCAGCGGCCCGAGCTGTGGGCCGCGGTGCTGCCGGGCGTCGGCGTGCTCGACATGCTGCGCTACCACCGCTTCACGATCGGCTGGGCGTGGGCGAGCGACTACGGCGACCCGGACGAGGCGGATGCGTTCGGGTACCTGCGTGCATACTCGCCGCTGCACAACGTGCGGGCGGGCGTCGCCTATCCCCCGACGCTCATCACCACCGGCGACCACGACGACCGCGTCGTGCCGGCGCACTCGTTCAAGTTCGCCGCCGAGCTGCAGCGGGCGCAGGCCGACGCCGGCTCGGTCGCGCCCGGCTCGGCGACCGCCGGCGATGGCGGCGCGGACCCGATGAAGGATGCGCCCGTGCTGCTCTCGGTCGATACCCGCGCCGGGCACGGCATGGGCAAGCCGAAGGATGCCGCGGCCCTCGAGTTCGCCGACCAGCTGGCGTTCGCGGCGCACCACACCGGACTGCAGGTGCCTCCGGCGGCGGAGGGGAGCTCGGCATGAGCTGGGAGCGGGACCTCGCCGCCCTCTGGGACGACGAGTCGATCGACGACCTCGAGCGGGTCGAGCGCATGGCCGTGCTCGCGCCGACGGCACCGCATCCCGCGCTCGGGCTGTTCGAGCTCGCGAGCGCGCACGACGGCGCGGGGCTCGAGCCCCAGGCTGCGGCCCTCTACGAGGAGGCGGCGGCCGCCGGCCTCGCCGAGATCGACCCCGACCTCGATGCGCACCGGCAGATCCAGCACGCCTCCACGCTGCGCAACCTCGGCCGCCTCGAGGAGGCGCTCGCCATGCTTCGTGACGCGCCCGACCACCCGGAGGTCGGTGCCGCCCGCGACGCCTTCCTCGCGCTGACGCTGCACGACGCGGGCCGACACGACGAGGCGCTGCGCGTCACGATCGAGGCGCTGGTGCCGACGCTGCCGATGTACCGGCGAGCGCTCACCGACTACGCCGCCATGCTCACCGAGGAGCGCGCATGAGCGGCGACTGGCAGGCGCGCGCCGACGCGCTCTGGGAACGGCTCGACCAGACGCCGCGGGATGCGGCGGTGGCCGAGATGCAGCAGCTGGCGGATGCGTACCCGGGCACCGACGGGCGTGGCGCGTTCGAGCTGGCAGGCATGTACGACTCGAACGGCTTCGAGCAAGAGGCCGAGCGCGAGTATGAGCGGGCGCTCGCGCTGGGCCTCGAGCCCGAGCAGCACGCGCAGCTTGCCGTGCAGTACGGCTCGACGCTGCGCAACACCGGCCGTCTCGACGAGGCGATCGCGGTGCTGGAGGCCGCGCCGACGCATCCGTCGACCGGCGCCGCCCCGCGCGTCTTCCTCGCGCTCGCGCTGCACACCGCCGGCCGCCACGACGAGGCGATGCGCGTCGTGGTCGAGGCGATCGAGCCGACGCTGCCGCGATACAACCGCTCGGTGCGGGCCTACGCGGTCGCGCTCACCGAGCCTGAGGACTGAGCTGCTGCCGCGAAGGCGACGGCGCTGATCAGCCGGCGAGCTCCCCAACCAGTCGCTCTGCGACGTCGTGATGGAGGTCGAGCAGCGGCGCGGTGCGCTCGGCCGGGCCGCGGCCGAAGCCGCATTCGGTGGCGATGCCGAACGCCCCGGGCGCCGCGAGCGCCGGCACTGCCGTCTGCGCGGCACGGGCGCGGCGCAGGGCGCCGTCGACGCCGTCCTCATGGTGCACGAGGCCCAGGAACGGCTGCGTCCGGCCCCACTCGATGCCCGCGAGCGGCGCGAAGTAGGCCTCGTCGTCGCGCTCGATCGGCACGGGCAGGTGGATCCAGTCGACCTGGCGCGGCGCAGCAGCGAGCACGCCGCGGATGACGGCGGCGAGGGTGCCGGCATCCTCGGGCTGCACGAAGTGCGCCTCCTCGACGTCGCCGTAGCAGAGGTGGAAGCCCTGCTGCACCTCGGCCGGCACCCATGAGGCGAGCTCGCTCAGCCTGGCGACGACACCGTCGAGCGCGTCGCCGTCCCACCATGGCTCGATGATGAAGCCGGGCTTGCGGTCGCGCTCGAGGATCGCGAACTCCACAGCCGCGTCGAATTGGATCGCGAGCCGCTCGTGCGGGATCGCGGCCAGGATCGCGTCGAGTTCGGCTCTGAGCGCATCCCGGTAGATCGGCTCGAAGGCGGCACGGCTGCCCGGCTCGATGAAGGCGCCGAGGATCGCGATCGGCGTCGGCAGCGACACCTGGAAGCGCGTGCCGGCGGCGAGCACGCCCTGCTCCTGCAGCGCGGCGAAGCGCGCATAGGAGTCGATCGCGGCGGCGGCATAGCCGAGCTCCGGCAGCTGCACGTCGCCCGTGATCGTGAACTGGCGCACGTCGAACTGGTCGCGGATGCGGTACCCCGGCTCCCCGACGCGCTCGAGGCCGGGCGTCTGGTCGAAGCGCAGCGTCTGGAACTGGATCCAGTAGTAGCGCTCGCCCACCTCTCCGTCGGGGATGCGCGGCACATCGTCGAGCCGGTCGGCGACGACGCGGAAGACGGACTCCGCGTCTGGCTGGTTGATGCTGCCGACGAGATGGGTGGCGACTGCGCTCATGCGACCATCATGCGCGCCGGTGCCCGGTTCCGCTCGACTGTGACGGACTATGACGAAGCGCGATCGGCGAGCGCCATGGCGCCGACCACGATCATCTCCAGCCCGAAGCGGAACGAGCGCTCGGCGTCGCCGAGTCCGTAGTCCTCGCCGGCGGCCTGGCCGACGCGGCCGGAGACCGGGTACCTGCTGCCGTCCATCACCTCTTCGAGCACCGCGCCCGTCTGCAGCCACCACTCGAGATCGCTCTCGCCGAGCGCCATCCGCTCCTGCTCTGCGACCCAGCCGCGCGCGATACCGTCGACGAAGGCTCTGATCGTGGTGACCACCTGATCCATCGTGATGTCGTCGAGGCCGAAGCCGTCGATGCCGGCGAGCTGCCACTCGTAGCGATCGCTCAGGTGCGGCCCGATCCAGGGGCGGGGCAGGCGCGCGTCGACCCGCCAAGGGTGCCGCCGGTACTCGGCCATCAGCTCCTCCGCGATCGCGACCACCCGCTCGCCGAGCCCGCCGGCGTGCGGCGCCCGCGGGGCCTCCCCCGCCACCTCGTCGATCATCAGGCCCAGCAGCTCCGAGCGGCCGGGCACGTAGCCGTAGAGGGTCATCGCGCCCACGCCCACACGTTCCGCGACGCTGCGCATGGTGACCGCGTCGATGCCTTCCTCGTCGGCGATCGCGACGGCCGAGCGCACGATCTCGTCGGTCGACGCCCGCGGTCGCGGACCGCGCTTGGGTGCCTCGTCGGTGAGCGATGCGCGCCACAGCAGCCGCAGCGTCCTGCGGGGCTCCTCGGTCGGATCCACGGCCTCGTGCTTGTCGCTCATGCGTCCATTGTAGAGGAACTCCGTATGGTGTACGGTGATCTCGCTTCACTCCGTACAATGTACGAGGAAAGGGTTCGATGTCCACCCCACTCGCGATCAGCGCCACCGGGATCCACAAGCGCTATGGCGGCACCGCCGCTCTCGACGGCTTCGACCTCGAGGTGCTCGCCGGCACCATTCACGGACTGCTCGGACCGAACGGCGCGGGCAAGAGCACCGCGGTGGGCGTGCTCACGACCTTGCGCCGCGCCGACGCCGGCCAGGCGTCGATCGCCGGCTTCGACGTGCGCAGGCAGGCCGGCGAGGTGCGCCGCCGGATCGGGCTCGTCGGGCAGGCGCACGCCGTCGACGACATCCTGGGCGGCAGGCAGAACCTCGTCATGTTCGGCCGGCTGGCCGGGCTCGCGCCCGCGGCCGCCAGAGCGCGGGCCGACGAGCTGCTCGAGCGCTTCGAGCTCATCGAGGCCGCCGCGAAGCCCGTCTCGCAGTACTCCGGCGGCATGCGGCGACGACTCGACATCGCGGTCGCGCTGCTGCTCTCCCCCGCAGTCCTGTTCCTCGACGAGCCCACCACCGGGCTCGACCCACGCGGCCGCGCGGAGGTCTGGTTGGCAGTCGGGGAGGTCGCGCAGCGCGGCGCCGCGGTGCTGCTGACCACGCAGTACCTCGACGAGGCCGACCGCATGGCCGGCCGCATCTCGGTGCTGCGCCGCGGCGCCGTGATCGCCGAGGGCACGCCGCGAGAGCTCAAGCAGTCGATCGGCGGCGACCGCGTCGCGGTGGCGCCGAACGATCCCGCCGACCTCGCGGCGACTGCGGCGGCGATGCAGTCGGCCATCGGCGCTGAGGCGCATGTCGACGAGGAGACACGCACCGTCACCGTGCCCGCGCTGGATGGCACCGCGGCGGTGCTCGCCGTGCTGCGCGCGGTCGACGCCGCCGGCATCGAGATCGCCGACCTCGAGCTGCGCCGCCCCACTCTCGATGACGTCTTCCTCACCCTCACCAAGGAGGCAGCATGACCACGCTCACCCACGCGGGCATCCTCACGCGCCGCGAGCTCGCGCACTGGGTGCGGCAGCCGATGGCGCCCATCTTCAACCTGGCGTTCTCGCTCATGCTGCTGGCGATGTTCGGCCTGCTGTTCGGCGGCGCCATCGAGGTGCCCGGCGGCGACGACTACATCGGCTTCCTACTGCCGGGGCTGCTGGCGATGGTGATGATGTTCGGCATCCAGGGCACGATGCTCGGCATGGCCGAGGACGCCAAGCGAGGCATCTCCGACCGGTTCCGCTCGCTGCCGATGAGCGGTGCGGCGGTGGCGATGGGCCGCAGCGGCGCCGACATGCTCAGCTCCGCGCTCGAGCTGGTGGTGCTGGTCGGCGGCGGGCTGCTCATGGGCTGGCGCATCGACGCCACGCCGCTCGAGGCGATCGCAGGCGTGGCACTGCTGCTGTGGCTGCGCTACACGCTGGTCTGGCTGGGCATCTTCCTGGGGCTGACCTTCCGCGGGGAGAGCGCGATGGTCGCCGTGCAGGTGCTCGTCTGGCCGATCGGCTTCGCCTCGAACGCGCTGGTCGCGCCTGAGACGATGCCCGCCTGGCTGGGAGCGATCACCGAGTGGAACCCCATCTCGGCGACCGCCACCGCCGTGCGACAGCTGTTCGGCAACGCCACCGGCATCACCGGCGGCTGGCTCGCCGATGCATCGATCTGGCTCGCGATCGGCTGGCCAGCGCTCATCATCGCGATCTTCCTGCCGCTGTCGGCCCGCGCCTACCGGCGGCTGGGCGACTGAGCCGGCCCCGCGCATCCGCCGATCACGACGGATGCGCCGGCTGACTCATCGGCGCATGATGCGGCGCGCGAGCCAGTTGCCCAACGCCTGAATCAGCTGCACGACGATCACCACCATGATCAGCGCCGACCACGTCACGACCTCGTCGAACTGCCGGTAGCCGTACATGACGGCCCAGTTGCCGAGGCCCTCGCCGCCGACGAGCCCGGCAACGGCCGACATGTCGACGATGGCGATGACCGCGAAGGTGAAGCCGAGCACGAGCGGCCCGAGCGTCTCCGGGATGATCACCGTGCGGATGATGCGCCACGGGCTCGCGCCCGTCGCCCGCGCCGCCTCGACGACACCGGCCGGCAGCGCCACCAGGTTCTGCTCGACGATGCGGGCGATGCCGAAGGTCGCGGCGATGGCGATGGCGAAGACGGCGTATTCGGTGCCGATGCCCTTCCCGACCACCAGCCGGCCGACCGGCTGCAGCGCCGCCAGCAGGATGATGAACGGGATCGGGCGGAAGGTGTTGACGAGCACGTTCAGCACCCACCACACGATGGGCTGCTGCAGGATGCCGCCGCGGCGGGTGACGGTCAGCCCCGTGCCGATGACCAGCCCGCCGATGCCGCCGAGGGCGAGCGAGAGCGCGACCATCCACAGCATGATCGCCGTCTGCTCCAGCAGGTCGGGCAGCACGCCCACGATCTCGCTCATCGCTGCTCCTCCACCGTGACGCCCGAGCCGATGCCGTCCAGCGCGCGTGCCACCGCGTCCGCCTCACCGCGCACCGCGATCGTCAGCAGGCCGTAGACCCGCCCCTGGATGTCGTCGACCCCGCCGTGCACGAGGTTGAAGTCGACACCGGCCTTCGCGAGCGCCGAGAACACCCGCGCCTCGCTCACGCCCTCGTCGGTGAACGAGATGGTGAAGAAGCGGCCATCGTGCGTCGCGCGCAGCCTGGCGAGCTCGTCGCCCTCCGGCAGCGCCCGCACGACCGTCTGCACGAAGCGCTTCGCCGTCGCGGTCTGCGGTCGTGTGAACACGTCGTAGGTGAGGCCCGTCTCGACGACACGCCCCGCATCCATCACCGCCACGCGGTCGGCGATGCGGGTGATCACCTCCATCTCGTGGGTGATCACGACGATCGTGACGCCCAGCTGGCGGTTGACGCGGGCCAGCAGGTCGAGCACCTCGGCCGTCGTCTCGGGGTCCAGGGCGGATGTGGCTTCGTCGGCGAGCAGGATCTGCGGGTTCGCGGCCAGCGCGCGTGCGATGCCGACGCGCTGCTGCTGCCCGCCGGAGAGCTGCTCGGGGTAGGCGTCGGCGCGGCCCTCGAGGCCGACGAACTCGAGCAGCTCCTCGACGCGCCGCGTGCGCTCTGCCCGCCCGACCCCGATCACTTCGAGCGGATAGGCGACGTTGCCGGCGACCGTGCGCGAGGTGAGCAGGTTGAAGCGCTGGAAGATCATGCCGATGCGGGTCTGCTGCTCGCGCAGGCGCTTGCCGCGCAGTTCGCTGATCGTCACGTCGCCGACGGTGATCGCTCCGCTCGTGACCGGCTCGAGCTGGTTGATGAGCCGCACGAGCGTCGACTTGCCGGCGCCCGAGTAGCCGATGATGCCGAAGACCTCGCCCTGCTCGATCGCGAGCGAGACGTCGTCGACGGCCACGATCTCGTCGCCGCCGCGCTTCGCGGGCGGGAACCGCTTGCTGACCCGATCGAGCACGATGTGGCTGGTCACGGTCGCTCCTTGCTGTGCTGAGTGGTGGTGCGCCGCGCAGGGCGCGGGTCTGCGAGTGTGCAGGTCTTGCGCGCATCCGGCTCCGGCCGCGCAAGAACCGCACACTCCGCGGGTGCCGCAGGTGGCTACTGCTGCTGCAGCGCCTCCTGCACGGCGGCGAGGCTCGCCTGCAGCTCTGCCTTTGGCGTCTGCACGAACAGGCCGGTGCCGCCGGAGGACTCGAGCGCGCCCGCCTGCACCTCCTCGTTGGTCTGGTAGATCTCGACCAGACGGTTCAGCACCTCGTTGTCGGCGTTGTCGGCAGTGGTCGCGAAGACGTTGATGTAGGGCTGCGCTGCCGGGTCGGCCGGGTCGTCGACGGCGATCGCGTCGGCCGGGTCGATGCCGGCGTCGGTGAGGAAGTCGTTGTTGATGATCGCGGCCGCGACATCGGGCAGCGAGGTGGCGGTGATGGCGGCGTCGACGGCGCTGACAGTCACGCGCGACTCGGCCTCGATGACGTCGTCGACGGTCGAGTAGGGGCTGCCGCCGTCCTCGAGCACGACGAGCCCGGCCGACTGCAGCACGAGCAGGCCGCGCGCCTGGTTGGTGTCATCGTTCGGCACGATCACCTCGGCGCCGTCCGGGATGTCGTCGGTCGACTCGTACTGCGACGAGTAGAGCCCGATCGGGTAGGTCGCGGTCGAGCCGATCGGCTGCAGGTCGTCGCCGGACTGCACGTTGTAGTTGGCGAGGTAGATGATGTGCTGGAACTGGTTGATGTCGAGCTCGCCCTCGCTGGTGGCGGGGTTGGGCTGGTTGTAGTCGCCGAAGTCGACGATGTCGAGCTCGATGCCCTCGGCCTCGACGGCCTCCTCGTAGGCCTCCCAGTACGGCTCGGCGGCACCCACGACGCCCAGCTGCACGGGGTTCTCGGCCGAGCCGAGCTCTGCGCCGTCGGCACCGGCGGCGGCGCTGCAGCCGACCAGGGTGACGGCGATGCCGAGGGCGCCGGCGATCGCGAGCGCGCGGCCGGGCTGACGGCGGTTGGAGAGGCTGGGGCGGATGGACATGGTGGCTCCTTCAAGCGTGCTGCCGGGGTATCCGGCCTGCCCACCACGCTAGGAATCAGATACCTGCGCCGACCAATCGGGCTGTCACGCGAGGTCACATAGCGCGGGTCACACTGCGCGGGTAGCACTGCGCAGGTCACAGCGCGCGCCACACAACGCGCGCCACGCAACGCGCGTCACACAATGCGCGTCGCACAGCGCAGGACACATGACGCAGGTCACACGACGCGCAACGCCGCAGCGACGGCGGCCAGCGCGTGGCCGACGAGCAGCCACGGCCCGAACGCCACCGTGCGCCGGCCGGCGACGAGCGCGAGGAGCCCGGCGATGCCGCCCACCATGACGGATGCGGCCAGTCCCGCGAGCGGGACGGCCCACCCGAGCGTCGCGGTCGCGAGCGCGAGCGCCGTGCCGAGCTTCACATCGCCCATGCCCATGCCGCCGGTGATCGCCATGACCAGCAGGATGACGCCGCAGCCGAGCGCGACGAGCAGCGCGGGGTCGCCGGTCAGCAGTCGCACGACGCAGGCGAGGGCACCCAGCAGGAGCAGCGGCAGCGTGATCGCGTTCGGCAGCCGACGCTCGGCCGTGTCGATGCGCGCGAGGGCGGGCGCCGCGAAGGCTGCCACCGCCAGCGGCACGATCGCGGTCGCATCCCAGCCCTGCGTGACCAGCAGCGCGGCGACGGCCGAGGCGAGCGGGACTCCGAGCAGGTCGGCCGGGCGCAGGCGCAGCGGTGGCTGCCGCCCGGCGAGCTCGCTCGCCGTCGCCTCCGCCAGTGTGGTCACGCGGGCCACGGTAGCCAGGATCGGGGTGCTGGCGATGCCGTTCTCCACAGGCCGCGGCCTGTCCGCGACACGCCCGGGATGCATTCTTTCGAATCTGCTGCAACCGATCGGGTCTCGCTCGCCGATATGGGGGTAGAGGCGACGCACACCGTGTCGCGAAGATTGAGGAGAAGACCATGAAGCGCAAGCTCGCGATCGGCGTCGGCGCCGCTCTCGCCCTGTCGGCATTCGGCGCCGCTCCGGCCATGGCGGCCGAGGGCGACTCGACGGTGTCGGTGCTGCACGCCGTGCCCGGCCTGACGGTCGACGTCTACATCAATGGCGAAGAGGCCATCGCCGACTTCGAGCCCGGGACGCTCACCGACCCGATGATGCTCGCCGCCGGCAGCTACGACATCCAGGTCTTCGCCGACGGCGACACACCCGATTCCGCAGACCCTGCCATCGAGGCGATGGGGGTCGAGGTGCCCGCCTCGGCCAATCTGACCCTCGCCGCGCACCTCACGGAGAGCGGTGACCCGACGCTGTCGGCGTTCGCGAACGACACCGCCGCCGTCGAGGCCGGCCAGGCCCGGCTCACGGTCCGGCACCTGGCAGCCGCACCCGCGGTCGACATCCGCGCCGGCGGCGACATCATCGTCGAGGGCCTCACGAACCCGGATGAGGCCGCACTCGAGACCGCGGCCGGCTCGGTCTCTGCCGATGTCGTGCTCGCGGGCACCGAGGACATCGCGATCGGCCCGGCCGATCTCGAGCTCGCTGAGGGCGTCAACACCATCGTGACCGCCTGGGGCAGCGCCGCAGACGGCAACCTGGCGCTCGCCGTGCAGACCGTCGAGGCGCACAGCGCCCCGAGCGGTGTGCCGTCCGACCTCGGCGTCGCTGCCGGCGATGACGGGACCACCGGCATCGCACTTGCGATCGCCGGCCTGATGGGGCTCGCGGCGCTCGTCGTGGTCCGCCGCCAGACGGCACCGGTCGCCGAGCGACGCTGACTGGAGGGAGTCCCCGCGGCTGTGCCCGCGGGGACTCCTGCACGACCCGATCGAGAGGAGCACCGTGTCCCGAGCCAAGGCACCCATGGTGATCGCCGCCGTCCTGAGCGCCGCCGCGGTGGTCGTCGGGATCGTCCTGCTGCTGCCCGACGCACCCACGGCTCCGATGCCGAGCGCGTCCGGCGCGGCGGCACCGACCGCATCCGCCCAGCCGTCCGCCGCCGCGCCCGCCAGCACGTCGATCGGTCGATCCGACGCAGGGATCGGCGCGCAGGCGCAGCAGCCGAGCGACGAGCCGGTCGCGCTGTCGATGCCCGAGCTCGGAGTCGACCTGGCCGTCGTGCCGGTCGGCGTGCGCGACGACGGCCAGATGGATGTGCCGCTGCTGGTCTCGGAAGCCGGCTGGTACCGCTTCGGGCCAGAGCCCGGCGCGGACGCCGGCTCGGCGGTCATCGCAGCGCACGTCGCCTCCGATCAGGGCGCGGCGCCTATGGCCGTGCTGCTCGACGCGACGCCCGGCTTCACGATCGAGGTCATGACGCGCAGTGGCGAGGTGCTGCGGTACCGCGTCGACACGGTTGAGCAGCTCGGCAAGGAGCGCCTGCCCGTCGACGAGCTCTTCGCGCGCGACGGCGAGCACCGGTTGCGCCTCATCACCTGCGCCGGCGAGTGGGATCCCGTGGCGGGGGCGTTCGAGGACAACGTCGTGGCCACCGCCACGCTGATCGGCTGAGATACCGTAGCGGGGTGCGGAGCGATGAGGAGCACGAGGCGATGATCGCCCGCGTCTTCGCCGATGGCCCGGCCGAGGATGGTCTCCGCCTCGCGTACGAGCGCTGGGGTGGCCTGGTGCTCGCCCTGGCGCTGCGCGCGATGAGCCGGTCGGATGCGGAGGACGTCGTGCAGCGCACCTTCGTCTCAGCGTGGCGGTCCCGCGACGCCTACGACCCCGACGCCGGTCCGCTGGGCGCGTGGCTCGTGCGCATCGCCCGTCGACGGATCGCCGACCACTGCCGCTCCTCCGCGGTGCAGCGCGAGCGCACCGTCGCCCCCGAGGCGCTGTTCGAGCAGCTCGAGACCGAGGGCACGGATGACGTGCCCGTCGCGGTCGCAGAGGCGATCGCCGTCGAAGAGGCGCTCGCCTCCCTGGGCGAGCCGCAGGGCACGATCGTGCGGATGGCCGTGCTCGAGGACCAGCCCACGGCCGTCATCGCCGACACGCTGCAGATGCCGGTGGGGACGGTCAAGAGCCATTTGTCCCGTTCGCTCCGAAGACTCAGAGACCGATGGGAGGGAGCTCATGACGCACATCTCGCCTGAGCGGCTCGCCGAGCTCGCTCTCGATGCCGCCGAGCACGATGCGCATCTCGACGCCTGCGACGTCTGCCGCGCCGAGCTTGCGACACTGCGCGCCGAGGTCGGGCATCTGCGTGCAGCGGCGGTGAGCCCTGAGCCGCTGCCGGCGGGCCTCTGGACGCGGATCGCCGCGGAGATCGCCGAGCCCGAGACGATGGCCGGGATTCGGACCTCCGGTGACGCAGACGACGCCATCACCGGTGCCGCGGTGCCGCTCCGCGACGACAGCCGGGCGAACGATCACGTCGCTCCGCGGCGCGCTCGACGGGCACGCGGCATTCGGCGCTTCAGCGCGGGTGCGCTGGCGCTCGCGTGCGTCGCCACTGCAGTCGTCGTCGGCGGTGTCGCGCTCGGGGTCGGCGTCCTTGCGAACCGCACGAACCCGGGGACGGTCGTCGCGGCCGCTCCGCTGGAGCCGCTGACCGGCGGCCTCGCACCGGCGAGCGCGGAAGTGGTCGAGCGCGACGGTCGTCAGGTGCTGGTGCTCGACACCGGCGCGCTGCCCGCCGCCGACGGCTACTTCGATGTCTGGCTCATCGACACCGACGTGCAGGGCATGATCAACGTCGGCATCCTCGACGCAGGCACCCAGGAGTACGTGCTGCCCGAGGGTGTGGACATCGGCCGGTTCCCGATCGTCGACGTCTCGGTCGAGCCGTTCGACGGTGACCCGACGCACAGCGGCGAGAGCATCTGGCGGGGTCAGCTGCAGTCCTGACGCTCGTCATGCGTGCGGCCAGCGCGCGAGCGCGCGCTCGATCTGCCGCTGCCGTGCGGCCGGCAGCGCCTCGGCGAGCTCGAGCCGCGGCTCCCCCGCCGGAACGCCCTTCGCGATGGGGATCCGCCACGAACCGACCGTCCGGCCGTCCACCAGCACCATCGGCCGGAAGACGCCGTTGCGGCCGGGCAGGATCGCCGCGAGCGCGGCGGGGCTTGCCGTGAACGAGCGGTCCCGGTAGCCCAGGAACCACTCGTCGAAGCCCGGCGCGAGCGTCACCCCGGTCGTGCGCGCGGGCTGGGAGCCGGGCTCCAGCACCATCCGTTCGCCCGCGACCTCGGCCTCCGCGAGCCTGCCGGCGGCGACCGCTCGTTGGAGCGAGGCCCGCACCGCCACCCTGCCGGTGCCCAGCCACCAGGCGGCGTCGTCGGCCGCGACGGGCCCGCGCGCGATCGCGAAGCGCACCAGCGCCTCGTCGAGCGCGGCCTGCGGAGCCGTGACCGCGGGGGCGGCGCCACCGACGAGCAGCTGCTCGCGATCGCCCGCACCGGTCGCAGCGAACGGCCCGAACCGCACCAGCTCGTCGTAGGCGAGCAAGGCCAGCAGGTGATAGCCGTTGCCGCCGCCGGTCTCGATGCCGGCCGCCTGCCAGGCCGCGAGCAGGTCGGAGCGCCGCATCGGCCCGGCAGCCAGCGCTGCGGTAGCGACCGCCGCGGCACGCGCGGCGGTGGCCTCGTCGATGCCGCGCTCGGTGCACATTCGCCACTCCTGCCGCCGCATCCGCTCTGCGACGGCGCCATGCAGCACCGCGAGATCCTGCGGCGTCGAGACGAACAGGGTGCCGCGCATCGCCCACGAGCGCACGAGCTCGCCGCGGTCGAAGGCGGCGCGCACGTCGGCGACCGCCGTGCCCGCCGCCGAGCGGATCGCGATCGCGCGGAGCACCTGCCGCAGATCCTGCCCCTGCATCGCGACCATGCGGCGCACGACCTCGACGGGCGTGCGACCGGCCGTGGCCGAAGCGCCACCGCTGGATGTGCGGCCGGCCGCGGAGCCCGCGGCACCGCCCGCCCGGCCGCCGCGCGCCAGCCCCTGCGCGACCAGACGCATCCGTCTCGCCTCGGCCTTCGTCAGCTCGAGCATGCGCTCACGCTACCGGCAGCCACCCACCGTCGACCGCCGTCTGCCGCATGAGCTGGACCCGTTCGAGATCGTGAGTCCCGATCTGCGGGGTCCCGGAATCTCGAACAGGTCCACTGCGCTGCGCCGCACCGCCGCGGTCGTGCGCAGCGCCGTGCGGCGCCATCGCGCCCGTGCGCTGCGCGGCGCAGCGAACGCTCACCCCTCCAGCAGGCTCGTCACCAGCGCGGCGATGCGCGAGCGCTCCGAACGCATCAGCGTGATGTGGCCGAAGAGGTCTTCGCCCTTGAGCGTCTCGATGACGCTCGCGACGCCGTCGTGCCGGCCGACGCGCAGATTGTCGCGCTGCGCGACGTCGTGCGTGAGCACCACGCGCGAGTTCTGGCCGATGCGCGAGAGCACCGTCAGCAGCACGTTGCGCTCGAGCGACTGCGCCTCGTCGACGATCACGAAGGCGTCGTGCAGGGAGCGGCCGCGGATGTGCGTCAGCGGCAGCACCTCGAGCATGCCGCGGTCGGCGACCTCGTCGAGCACGTTGTCGCCCACCAGTGCGCCGAGGGTGTCGTAGATCGCCTGGCCCCAGGGGTTCATCTTCTCGTCCTTGTCGCCGGGCAGATAGCCGAGCTCCTGGCCGCCGACGGCGTAGAGGGGGCGGAAGACGATGACCTTCTTGTGCAGGCGCCGCTCGAGCACGGCCTCGAGGCCCGCCGCGAGCGCGAGCGCCGACTTGCCGGTGCCTGCCGAGCCGCCGAGCGAGACGATGCCCACCTCGTTGTCGAGCAGCAGGTCGATCGCGAGGCGCTGCTCGGCAGAGCGGCCGTGCACGCCGAACACCTCGCGGTCGCCGCGCACGAGCGAGATCTCGCCGGGCCGCGTCACGCGTCCGAGCGCCGAGCCGCGCTCGGAGGAGATCACGAGGCCGGTGTTGAGCGCCAGGTCCTTGACTGCGGCCGTCTCGATGCGCTCGTCCTCGTAGAGCGCGTTGATCTGCTCGCCGGAGAGCGCGATCTCGGCCATGCCCGTCCAGCCCGAGTCGACCGCCTGCTCGGCCAGGTACTCCTCGGCGGCCAGGCCGATGGAGGCGGCCTTCACGCGCATCGGCATGTCCTTCGACACGACGCAGACGTCGAGGCCATCGCCAGCCAGATTGGATGCGACGGCGAGGATGCGCGAATCGTTGTCGCCCAGCTGCAGGCCGCTGGGCAGCACCTGCTGGTTCGTGTGGTTCAGCTCGACCCGCAGGCTCCCGCCGCCGTCGGTCGGCACCGGGAAGTCCAGCCGCTCGTGCGCGGTGCGCAGGTCGTCGAGGTTTCGCAGCGCCTTGCGCGCGAAGTAGCCGATCTCGGGGTCGTGCCGCTTCTTCTCGAGCTCGGCGATGACGATCACCGGGATCACCACCTGGTGCTCGGCGAAGCGGTGGATCGCCCCCGGGTCCGACAGCAGCACGCTGGTGTCGAGCACGTACGTGCGCTGGCGGGTCTCGACGTCGTCGACCTCGAAGACTTCGGCTGCGGGGGTGGTGGCGAGTTCAGGCACGAGGCGCTCCCTTCCGACCTAGGGTCGGATCACGCGGCCGTCGCCTCCCGTGGTGCTCGCAGACACGATGGCCGCTCGCTCGTCGGGCGAAGCTGCCCGACATGGCCGAATCTACGGTCGCCGCCCACGCGGGCGACGCAGACACACGGATGCGCCCATTCTGTTCACCTCAAGGACACCTTGAAGGTTCGGGTCGGCGTCCGTCGGCACCCCTGGGCGTCGTCACTTCCCGTAGCGGCGCTCCCGCAGCCCGTACGCGCGCACGGCACGCAGGAAGTCGACCTCGCGCAGGTCTGGCCCGAGCGCCTCGACGAAGTAGAACTCGCTGTGGGCGCTCTGCCACAGCATGAAGTCGCTCAGCCGCTGCTCGCCAGAGGTGCGGATCACCAGGTCCGGGTCGGGCTGGCCGGCGGTCGAGAGGTGCTCCGCGATCAGCTCGGGCGTGAGCCGCTCGGCGAGCTCCTCGTGGCTGACCTCGCCCGCGCTGGCGAGGATGCGCCGCACCGCCTCGACCAGCTCGTGCCGGCCGCCGTAGCCGACGGCGAGGTTCACGTGGATGCCGTCGTGCTGCGCGCTGCGGTCGACGGCGGCCTGCAGCGCACCGACGAGCGGCTCCGGCAGTCCCTTCATGTCACCGACGTGGCGGATGCGTCGGCCCGGCTGCCGAGACAGGTCGTCGGCGAGCTCCGCGATGATCTCGCACAGCTCGCCGAGCTCCTCCGTCGCGCGGCCGCTGAGGTTGTCGCGCGAGAGCAGGTAGAGGGTGACGACCTCGACGCCGATCGAGGCGCACCAGTCGACGAACTCGCGCAGCTTCGCGGCGCCCGCGCGGTGGCCGTGCCCGGCGGTGGCCAGATTCTGCTCGCGCGCCCAGCGCCTGTTGCCGTCGATGATCATGGCGATGTGCCGCGGCACGGGCGCCCGCTCGAGGTCGCGTCGCAGCCGTCGCTCGTAGTAGCGGTAGACGAGCGGTGAGCCCGGGGCGCTTCGCAGTCGCATCCGCTGAATCTACCCGCCCGCACGACGGATGCATGCGCATCCGGTCACTGCGTACGCCGTACGCTGTCATCATGCGAGCCATGAGCGACCCGGCAGACGCCCACCTGCCCTTCATCGAGGCCGCCGGCGACGCGATCGCCGAGGCGGCCATCGAGCAGAAGCCCACCTGGCGCGGCTGGATCCACGCCGCGACCGCGCCGCTCGCCCTCGTGCTCGGCATCGTCCTGGTGGTGCTGGCCGACGGCCCCGTCGCCACCTGGACGACCGCGGTGTTCGCGCTCTCGGGCGTGCTGCTGTTCGGCATCTCCGCCGTCTACCACCGCTTCCGCTGGCAGGAGCGCACGCGCGTCGTGCTCAAGCGGCTCGACCACGCCAACATCTTCCTCCTGATCGCCGGCAGCTACACGCCGATCGCGATGCTGACGCTGCCCTCCCCCACCGACTGGATCCTGCTGGCCGTGATCTGGGGCGGCGCGCTGCTGGGCATCGCCTTCCGGGTCTTCTGGCTGGGTGCGCCGCGCTGGCTCTACGTGCCCATCTATCTGGCGCTGGGCTGGGCGGCGGTCGCCTTCATGGGCCAGATCTGGGCGGCGAACGCCGCCACCGCGGCTCTGACGATCGCCGGCGGCCTGGCCTACACGGTCGGCGCCGTCTTCTACGGGCTGAAGAAGCCCAACCCCTTCCCCGGCCACTTCGGCTTCCACGAGATCTTCCACGTCTGCACCGTGCTCGCGTTCGCCTGCCACTGGACGGGCATCCTGCTCGTCGCGCTGGATCCGCCGGCCTAGCCTCCCAGCCTTCCCCCGGTGCGCCGCCCTAGCGTGGTGACCACCATGCGCCACCTCCGAACAGCAGCCGTACTCACCGCGGCGGCCGCCGTGCTCACGGTGACCGGCTGCATCCTGCCGCCGCCGCTGCCCACCGCGCCGCAGCAGTCACCGGCAGCGCAGCAGCCGCCCAGCACGCCGGTGCCGCAGCCGGCCAGATCGTGGCAGCCGACCCCCGCGCCGCAGGACGACCCGGCCGGCTCGGCCGCAGAGCGGGTCGAGCCCGACGAGCCGATCACCACGAGCGACGAGACCGCTGCGGACTCCGGCGAGCTCTATGCGGGTGAGCCCGGCCGGACGGGCGACGGCTACTTCCCCGACGCCGCGTACGACATGGTGCTGGCGCCGACCCGCGGCACGCCTGCTGTCGCCCCCGGCATCGCGCTGCCGACCAGCGATGCCGGTGACGAGCTCTACGCGGGCCAGCCGCACCGTGCGGGGGGCGACCTGCTGCTCACCACCGTCGGGCGCCTGGTGCTCGAGAGCGAAGAGGCGGAGTACACCTGCAGCGGCACGGTCATCAACAGCGCGACCGGCCTGGTCGTGCTCACGGCGGCGCACTGCGTCTGGGATGACGACACGCGCGACTACTACGACCGCATCACCTTCAGCCCCGGCTACGAGCGCGGCGACGCGCCGTTCGGCACCTGGGAGGCCGAGGAGCTCTGGGTGCCGCAGCAGTACCTCGATGCGAACACGCGCTGGCTCGACGGCGCCGACGACAACGGCTGGATGGGCTTCGACTTCGGGCTGATCCGCTTCGCGCCGCAGCAGGGCCAGACGCTCGAGGACGCGGTGGGCGGTCAGGGCGTGAGCTTCACGGCGGAGACGAACGGCGTGGTGATCGCCGGCTACCCGGGCAACGACGACTTCGACGCCGAGGTGCTGCGGTACTGCGCCGAGGACGACGTCGGCTACGGCGCCGGCGACGACCCCAACTACGGCGCCGACTGCGAGATGGGCGACGGCGCCTCGGGCTCGGGCTGGGTCTCCAACCTCGATGCGGCCACCGGCGCCGGCACGATCACCGCGGTCTACTCCAACGGCGGCGCGACCGGCGCCTACGGACCGCCGCTGGGCGTCACCGCCTGGAACGGCCTACAGTCGCTCGGCGGCTGAGCCGCGTCAGTCCTCCGGGTCGTCCTTCGCCTGGCCGAAGGCGCCGACCTGCTTCGGCTTGGCGGCCGCCTGCTTGGTCGCTGCGCGGCGCTGCTGCCGGTTGCCACCGGCCGCGCCCGCCTGGGCCTTCGCCGCCACCGCGGGGTTGCCGCTCTTGGCGCGCGCCTTGCCGGTCGCGGCGCCGAGCTCCTTGCCCTTGGCGTCGTGCACCGAGGCCTCGCCGTCCTCGTCCGGCGCCGAGTAGGTGAGGTTCGAGGTGTCGGCCTCGGTCTCCTCCAGCCCGCCGCCCTCGATGGCGGGCGCAGCGGCCGTCGTGCCCTGCTGCACCTTGACGTCGAGGTTGAACAGGAACGTCACCGACTCCTCGCGGATCGCCGACATCATCTGCTGGTAGAGCGCGAAGCCCTCGTTCTGGTACTCCACCACCGGGTCGCGCTGGGCCATGCTGCGCAGGCCGATGCCCTCGCGCAGATAGTCCATCTCGTACAGGTGGTCGCGCCACTTGCGGTCGATGACCGAGAGCACGACGCGTCGCTCGAGCAGCCGCATGGCGGGCGAGCCGAGCTCCTCCTCGCGCTTCGCGTAGGCGATGCGGGCATCCGAGAGCAGCTGCTCGTAGACGAAGTCGGCGGTCAGGCGCGGCTGCGCCTCGGCGACCACCTCGTCGATGGTGATGCTGACCGGGAAGATCTGCTTGGCGTCGTTCCAGAGCGACTCGAGGTTCCAGTCGTCGCTGTCGTTGCCGACGGCGTGCTCGTCGACGACGGCGCGGATCGTGCCCTCGAGGAAGCCCTGCACGCGGGTGTCGAGGTCGTCGCCGTCGAGGATGTGACGACGGTCGGAGTAGATCGCCTCGCGCTGGCGGTTCATCACGTCGTCGTACTTGAGCACGTTCTTGCGCATCTCGGCGTTGCGGCCCTCGATCTGCGCCTGCGCGGAGCGGATGGTGCGGGAGAAGATCTTCGACTCCAGCGGGATCTCGTCCTCATCCGCATCCGCTGCCAGGAACCGCTGGGCGACGGAGCCGCCGAACAGCCGCAGCAGGTCGTCCTGCATCGACAGGTAGAAGCGGCTCTCGCCCGGGTCGCCCTGGCGGCCGGAGCGGCCGCGCAGCTGGTTGTCGATGCGGCGCGACTCGTGGCGCTCGGTGCCGAGCACGTAGAGCCCGCCGGCCTCGAGCACCTTCGCGGCCTCGGCGGCGACCTCCTCCTTGACCTCGGCGAAGACCTCGTCCCAGCGCTCCTCGTACTCCTCCGGGGTCTCGGAGGGGCTCAGGCCCAGCTCCTGCATCTTGGTGACGGCGAGGTGCTCGGCGTTGCCGCCCAGCATGATGTCGGTGCCTCGGCCCGCCATGTTGGTGGCGACGGTGACCGCGCCGAGCCCACCGGCCTGCGCGATGATCGCGGCCTCACGGGCGTGGTTCTTGGCGTTCAGCACCTCGTGCTTGATGCCGAGCTTCGACAGCTGCGTCGAGAGGTACTCGCTCTTCTCGACGCTCGTGGTGCCGACCAGCACCGGCTGGCCCTTCTCGTGCCGCTCGGCGATGTCCTCGACCACGTGCTTGAACTTGCCCTCCACCGTCGCGTAGACGAGGTCGGACTGGTCGATGCGCACGAGCGGCTTGTTCGTCGGGATCGGGACGACGCCGAGCTTGTAGGTCGACATGAACTCGGCCGCCTCGGTGTCGGCGGTGCCGGTCATGCCGGCGAGCTTCTCGTAGAGACGGAAGTAGTTCTGCAGGGTGACCGTCGCGACCGTCTGGTTCTCGGCCTTGATCTGCACCCCTTCCTTCGCCTCGATCGCCTGGTGGATGCCCTCGTTGAAGCGGCGGCCCTGCATGATGCGGCCGGTGTGCTCGTCGACGATCAGCACCTCGCCGTTCATGACCACGTAGTCGGAGTCGCGCTTGAACAGCGCCTTCGCCTTGAGCGCGGTGTTGAGGAAGGAGATCAGCGGGGTGTTCGCCGACTCGTAGAGGCTGTCGATGCCCAGCAGGTCCTCGACCCGCTCGATGCCGGGCTCGAGCACGCCGACGGTGCGCTTCTTCTCGTCGACCTCGTAGTCGATCTCGGGTCGCAGCTTCTTCGCGATGCGGGCGAACTCACCGAACCAGCGGTTGGCCTCGCCGGCCGCGGGGCCGGAGATGATGAGCGGGGTGCGGGCCTCGTCGATGAGGATCGAGTCGACCTCGTCCACGATCGCGAAGCCGTGGCCGCGCTGCACCATCGCCTCGCGCGAGTGCGCCATGTTGTCGCGCAGGTAGTCGAAGCCGAACTCGTTGTTCGTGCCGTAGGTGACGTCGGCGGCGTACTGCTCGCGCCGCACCTCGGGGGTCTGGCCGGCGAGGATGCAGCCGGTGGTCATGCCGAGCGCGCGGAAGACCCGGCCCATGAGCTCCGACTGGTAGCTCGCCAGGTAGTCGTTGACAGTGACGACGTGCACGCCGTTGCCGGGGATGGCGTTGAGGTATGCGGCGATCGGGGCCACCAGCGTCTTGCCCTCACCGGTCTTCATCTCGGCGATGTTGCCGAGGTGGAGGGCCGCGGCGCCCATCACCTGCACCTCGTACGGGCGCATGCCGAGCGTGCGCTTGGCCGCCTCGCGCACGGCCGCGAAGGCCTCGGGCAGCAGCGCGTCGAGCGGCTCGCCGTCGGCGTAGCGCTTGCGGAACTCGTCGGTCTCGCCCGCCAGCTCCTCGTCGGTCAGCTCTTCGAAGGCATCCTCGAGCGCGGTGACGTCCTTGGCGATGCGCTCCAGCCGACGGCGCAGCCGGCCCTCGCCGGCACGCAGCATGTTCTCGAAGATATTGGCCACGGTGGGATGCCTTCCGTGTTCTGGGGTCAGAGCGCCCGGGTGGGGGCGCCGGGAGGAAGAGACCGGTTCGGTAACCGACTGCCCATCCTAACAAGGCACAGGCCAGAGGCGCCCCGGAAGGCTCCGGGACGCCTCTGGGTGCCGATCAGGACGCAGCGCGCTCGGTGTCGGCGGCGGCTGCCTCGGAGGCCTGGTCGTCGAGCGTGATGACGCCGTAGGACCAGCCCTTGCGCCGGTAGACGACCGCGCACTCACCGCTGGCGTCGTCGACGAAGAGGTAGAAGGGGTGACCGACCAGCTCCATCTGGTCGACCGCATCCCGCACGCTCATGCGCTTGGAGGGGAAGCGCTTCTGGCGGATGACCACCGGCGACCAGTCGGTCTCCTGCTGCTCGGCCTCGACGGTAGGGATGGATCCGGTGCGCACCGCGTCGACGACGGCCGGGTCGGCGGGCGTGATGTCGACCTGCTGGAAGCCCGTCGCGACCGCCTCGTGCAGCGGGGTGCGCTTGCGGCCGCCGTGGTCGGTGCGCTTGTCGTGCACGCGACGCGCGCGCTCCATGACGCGGTGGTAGGCGGAGTCGAAGGCCATGTACTTGTCGGGCCCATCGGATTCGGCGCGGATGATGGAGCCCGGGCCGTGCACGGTGATCTCCACCCGGCCACCTGCGACCGAGGTATGAGGCACCGCGTGCCGGGTGAGCTTGACATCGAGAGCGGTGGCTCGGGGAAGCAGCTGCGTGACCTTCGCGAGCTTCTCCTCGGCGTACGCACGGAACCGGTCTGTGATGTCAGCGCCCTTTGCGCCGAATGTGATCTCCATCGTGGCCTCCCGTAATGTTCGGCGTCGGCGCCAGCGGCTGCTGTGCCGACTTGCGTGCCGACACTCTACCCCCGGCAGCCATGCGTTTCGCCAGTCATCCCGGGAGTCGCCTGGGCGTCCTCGCGACGGCCGCGATCCCGACCGGTTCGCAGCCCGCGACGCGCAGCGCGCGCACCGCTTCGCGCACCGTCGCGCCGCTCGTGACGATGTCGTCGACGACCACCACCGGCAGTCCCGCGAGCGCCCGCGCGGCCCGCTGCGGGAGCACGAGCGACCCCCGCGCGGCGCGCGCCCGCTCCTCGATCGTGCGCTCCTTCTGGGCGCCGCTCCCCCGCCCCGCAGGAGCGCGGCGCAGTGCCGCGGTGCGCAGCCCGGCCGCGCGCGCGACGAGCACGACCGGGTCGAAGCCGCGCCGACGCATCCCCTCGCGACCCGACGGCACAAGCACCGCCTCGGCCGGCGGCAGCGCCGCGAGTGCGAGCGCCAGCCCCGCGCCGAGGGCACGCGCCTCGGCTCGGCCGCCGTGCTCCTTGAGCGAACCGATCAGAGCGCGCACCGACCCCGCGTACTCGGCGGCCGCCACGAGCGGCATGCCTTCGAACCGCTCCCGCACGAGTCCCGCGAGCAGCTGGTCCCGGCAGGCCGGGCAGACGGCGATGTCGAGCGCGCCGCAGCCCGCGCACTCGACCGGCCAGAGCACGCTCGCCGCCTCGCGCAGCGCGGCCGCCAGCCGCGTGGCGCTCGTCGGTGCACGGGCGCTCGTCGGTGCACGGGCGGTCGAATCCATGCGGGCAAGGATGGCGTGCGGATGCGCGGGCTCGCTCGCGCGCGCACCACACCTGTGGAGAGTCGTGCGGCTACTGCTGCGTGACCATCAGCTGGATCGGGTCGAGGCCGTTCGCCGGGCTCCACACGCGATCGCGCAGCGACAGCAGCGAGCCCTCGGCACCCAGGGCGCGCAGGGTCGCGGTGCCCTCGCTGCCGCCGACGATCGCACGCACGGGGCCGTTCGGGGTGGGCAGCTGCTCGGAGACGCCGCCGATGGTGAGCACCGCGATCTGCGCGGCGTCGTCGTCGGTGGCGAGCACCGCGACCTGCGTCGGGCTGACCCAGGTGATGTCGGTGCCGGCGCCCTCGACGCCGGGCATCGGGTAGGGCTCGCCGAGGCTGACGGGTCTGCCGTCGACGTCGCGCACGACCGCGAGCACCCAGACCGCGCTGGTGCTGCCGTCGGAGGTGACGACCGCCAGCCGCGTGCCATCGCGCGAGAGCTCCATCGCGGCGATCTCGTTCGAGCCCGGCGGCAGCGCGAGCTCGACGCGCTCGCCATCGCGCCACGCGACCAGTCGCTGCGCCGCGCCGCGCTCCTGCAGCAGCACCCAGCCGCTGTCGTCCACGGTCGGCACGGCCCCGACAGCCGTGGAGACCACCACGGGGTCTGCGCCGGGCACGATCCAGGTCGCGGCGGTGCCCGTGCTGGCGATGCCGCCTGCGGCACCGACGGTGAAGCTCGTCGCCCCGATCTCGGCCAGCGTCGGCCCGACGTCGTCGATCATCGACGTGCCGCCACCGACCGAGCGCAGCTCGTCGCCCTCGAGCACCAGCGGGCGCTGGTCGACGCTGCCCTGGTCGACCGGTTCCGCCTCGGTGCTCGAGATGAAGCCGCTGATCCCCTCCACCTCCACCCGCACCTCGCGCACGCCGACATCCTGCAGCGACCGCGCCAGCTGCGCCGCGAGCGGCACCAGGCTGGCAGAGGGAAGCTGCTCGAGCTGCACGGCGCCGAGCGTGACGGTCATGGTGGTGCCGGTGATGCGCGGCGGCCCGACGAGCGCGGCGTCCGGCGCGGCATACGTGGTCACCGCCGGCGCCAGCCAGGCAGAGGGCCCGCGCAGCAGGGCGTCGACGATGCGCTCCTTCAGCGTGCTGGCGGTGCGCTCGAACCAGCGCACCTCCGGCACGGCGCGCGTGCCGTCGGGGGTGACCCAGGAGAGCGTGTGCGCGCGGAAGAGCTGGTCGAAGTAATAGGCGGAGAGCACGATGCCCTCCGGCGCCTCGACGATGCGCCACTCGCCCTCGATCTGCGCGAGCGCGAACTCCAGCATGCGGTCGCCGCCGGTCAGCCGCAGCGCTCCCCCGGCGTCGAGCTCGGACAGCGCCGAGACGACGGCGCTCGCCTCGGTCTCCGTCTCGCCGCTCAGCGAGATCTCTGGCTGCACGCCAGAGCGCACGATCACGCGGGCGTTGGGATTCCAGGTCGCGGCGGCGAGACCCGACAGGTACTCGCGGGCGACCTCGAAGTCGTCGCTCGGGTTGATGGCGGCCGTGAGGAAGCCGAGGATGATCTCCTCCTGCGTGGCGCCCTCCTCCGGGCCCGGCGGCAGGAAGAGCAGGTCGTTGCTCTGCTGGTCGGTGTCCACCTGCCCCTGCACGACCGGTCCGGCGTCGGGGATGGCGACGCATCCGACCAGTCCCAGCACGGCCACGAGTGCGATCAGGATGCGTTTCATCGGTCGGCCTCCTCGGTCGCGGTCGTGTCGGTGCTGGTGATACCGGAGTCGGTGGGGCTGACCTCGTTCCCTCCGGTGTCGGTGGAGACGGTCGTGGTCGAGACGGCGGGATCGAACAGCGCCGTCCCGTCGCTGTCGGGCTCGCGCGCCGGCTCGGGCGTCGAGCCGTCCGGCGGCATCGCCACCGGCAGCGCCAGCGGCTGCGTGTCGTCGGGCACCAGCTCGATGGGCGAGGCGACCGCCGTGGCGCCGGCGCGCGGCAGCGTGAGCCGGAACTGGGTGCCCTCGCCGGGCTTCGACCAGATGTCGATCCAGCCCCCGTGCAGCGCCGCGTCGTCACGGCTGATCGAGAGCCCCAGCCCGGATCCGCCGGTGCGGCGCTGCCGCGAGGGGTCGGCGCGCCAGAAGCGGTCGAACACCCGCTGTGCCTCCTCCTCCGACATCCCCACGCCGTGATCGCGCACGGCGATGCCCGCCGCATCCGTCGACGAATCGACGATCACCACCACCGGCTTGCCCTCGCCGTGGTCGATGGCGTTGCCGAGCAGGTTCTGCAGGATGCGGCGGATGCGGCGCGGGTCGACCTCTGCCTCGAAGTGCCCGCCGGGCGCCACCAGCCGCAGCTCGGTGCCGCGCTCGGCGGCCAGCGGCTGCACCGCCTCGATCTCGCGCTCGGCGAGGCGCACCAGGTTGGTCGGCTCGATCTCGAGCTGCGAGGCGCCGGCGTCGAAGCGGCTGAGCTCGAGCAGGTCGGCGAGCAGCTGCTCGAAGCGCTCGATCTGCGTGTAGAGCAGCTCGACCGTGCGGCTGGTGACCGGGTCGAAGGACGTGCGCCGGTCGTACAGCACGTCGCCGGCCAGCCGGATGGTGGTGAGCGGGGTGCGCAGCTCGTGCGAGACGTCGGAGACGAAGCGCTGCTGCACGGTGGAGAGGGTCGCGAGCTCGTTGATCTGGCGCGAGATCGAGTCGGCCATGTCGTTGAACGAGCGGCCGAGCTTCGCCAGCTCGTCGTCGCCCCGCACCGGGATGCGCACGTCGAGCTCGCCCGCCGCGATGCGCGCGCTCGACTCGGCGGCGGTCTGCACCGGGCCCACGATCAGGCGCGCGACCATCCAGGTGATCATGCCGATGAGCGCGATGAGCGCGAGGCCACCGAGCATCATCGTCAGCTGCATGAAGTCGAGCGTCTCCTGCGTCGACTGCAGGCTCGTCATCAGGTACAGCTCGTACTGGCCGGTGAGCGGCACGTCCACCGCGGTGCCGACGATCAGCCCGGGCTGGTCGCCGGTGGGCGTGGCGATGCGCACCGATTGGTAGAAGGGGCTCTCGGGCGCATCGGCGACCGCCCGGCGCAGATCGAACGTCAGCAGATCGGCCTCGAAGGCCTGCGACTGCACGTCGTTCATCTGCAGCAGCGTCTCTGCCTGCCCGTTCGAGCGCAGCATCGCGTACTCGGTGGTGGAGCGGCTGGAGATGATGCCGGAGATCGCCTGCAGCGCGGTGTCCTGCAGCGCATCCACCTCGCCGCTCGTGAGGTTCTGGGTGACGGCCTCGTTGAAGATCTGCTGCATCTCGCCGGAGGCCTGCACCGCCTCGACCAGCGCGTCGTCGCGGCGGGTCTCGAAGAGGTTCTGGCCGACCGAGGCCGACATGTAGCCGAACACGCCCACCAGCGCGAGCGTCGAGAGCGCCATGCTGGCCGCGACCACGCGCGCCTGCAGCGATCGCCGGAACACGCCGATGGCGCGCTCCCACATCGTGAGGCGTCGTGCGGCCACGGGCGGCTCAGCCCAGCGGGGCGCCGGCGCGGTAGCCGACCCCGCGCACGGTCGTCACGACCACGGGGTTGTCGACGTCGCGCTCGACCTTGGAGCGCAGCCGCTGCACGTGCACGTTCACCAGCCGCGTGTCGGCCTTGTAGTGGTAGCCCCAGACCTGCTCGAGCAGCATCTCGCGCGTGAACACCTGGCTGGGCTTGGAGGCGAGCGTGACGAGCAGCTCGAACTCCAGCGGCGTCAGCGCGATGGTCTCGCCTGCGCGGCTCACCCGGTGCCCCTCGACGTCGATCTCGAGGTCGGCCGCCTTCAGGGTGCCGGTGTCGGCGGCGCGCTGCGGGCGCAGCCGGGTGCGCACGCGGGCGACCAGCTCCTTCGGGTTGAAGGGCTTGACGACGTAGTCGTCCGCGCCGGACTCCAGGCCGAGCACGATGTCGGTCGGGTCGCCCTTCGCGGTCAGCATGATGATGGGCACGCCCGACTCGGCGCGGATCTCGGTGCAGATCTGGATGCCGTCCTTGCCCGGCAGCATCAGATCGAGCAGCACCAGATCGGGACGCACCTCGTGGAACCGGTCGAGCGCATCCGACCCGTCGGCGCAGTACTCGAGCGCGTAGCCCTCGCCCGCGAGCACGATGCCGATCATCTCGGCGAGCGCGGGATCGTCGTCGACGACGAGGATCGTCTGCTCTGACATGGGCGCTCCCTTCGTGCTGCTCCGCGATTTCGCTGCACCGCTCCGGCGCGGCTCCCGCCACTGTATCCGAGTCGCCTGGGGCCTAAGCAGTCCCGATCGCGAGGCTGCGATTTGATAGAAGTAAGTGTGACGTGGCTTTGGGCGGCGCAATTGGTTCGATACTCATGCCGAAGATCTACGCGTTCGGCTAGCCTCCGACTATGCCGATCGAGCTCCAAGGACGTCAGGTCTTCATCGCATCACCTTCAGGGCTCGACCCCGAACGGGACGCCGTGCGCCAAGCGCTCCGCATATTCAACCGCTCGGACGCCATGCGTGAAGGTGTGATCTTCATCGACAGAGGGTGGGAAGAAACGCCCCCGGGAGTTGGCCGCGCCCAGACCCTGATCAATCGATTGATCGAGCCTTGCGACTTCATGTTGGTAGTGCTGGGAGAAAGGTGGGGGACGCCACCGGGCGAGTCGAAGTTTAGCTCCGGCACAGAAGAGGAGTTCTATTACGCGTTAGATCTGCTTGCGGCAGTAAACAGCGACATGCGTGACATCCACGTCTATTTTCGAACTATTGCCCCTGAACTACTTCGTGATCCAGGCGATGAACTAAAGAAGGTCCTGGCATTCAAACAGCGGCTGCAGGAGAGTCAGAAGATTCTTTACTCGACCTTCGACACTGATGAGAACCTTGCGCTCAGGGTGCATCGCAGCCTGCGTGAATGGTCTGGCACCCTGAGCGCAAGGTCACCCATGGTGATCGACATGCCGGGATCATTCGCCGACTTCGAACGCGCGTCGGTGGATCCCCTCGAGGCGGCTCTCGAGGCCGAGACGCAGGGCGCCACGGTTCGAGCAGAAATCCTCTTCGCCCAGGCCGCCGAGGATGGTGACCCTGCGGCGCTCGTGGCGTCCGCCCGCTTCGCGCGGCGTAGGGGGTTGCTAGAAGATGCGACAGAACAGAACAAGCATGCAGTCGCAGCGCTGTCGGCCCGGCGCGACCGAAGCTCTGACGAAGACTCGGCGTTGGTGAGCGCCATGGCTAACATTGGCGTGATTGCGCGATCCCAAGGAGACATCGAGCGGTCCATCGCAGCCCTGGAGGAGGCGATCCGTCTAGCGGAGTCGTCCCCGCATGACGTGACGGAGCAGCTCACCTACGCACTCGACAATCTCGGCCATTCGCTCGCACACATCTCTCATCTCGACGAAGCGCGCGCCGCTTACGAACGAGCCGGCGACGCTCGACGAATCGCGGGCGACCCACGCCATGCACTGATGACTTCACTGCACTTGGGCTGGCTTGCCCTCAAGAACTCACAGCCGGAGATCGCTGCGGCGAACTTCGAGTCGGCGGCCGCGGAGCTCGAGGACGATCCTGTCGAGATGGCACGCTGCCTGAGCGGGTGGGGAGACGCGCTGGTTCAAGTCGGGCGTGCCGACGAAGCGGTGGAGAAGCTTGATCGATCTCTCGAGATCAATAAGGAGCTCGGCAACTCCAACGGGATCAGCATTGCGAGCGGCTTGTTAGCGCGTGCTTACGCCAACTTGGGGGACGGAGACGCAGAGCAAGCAGCAATCGAGGAGACGATCCGCCAAAGCGAGCGGTCGGGCAGCGCTATAGGCCGCGCCACTGGCCTGCGTCTGCAAGCTGAGAGGTTCGCACGCCTCGGAGACCAGGTCAGCGCGTTGCGGAGCTTTGAGACCGCCGAGGAAGTGGCAAATGCCAGCGGCAACGCGCCCCTCGCCTCGGCCATCGCCAACAGTCGTAGGTCAAGCCTCGGAACTTGACTGGAACCACTCTTTCGATGGCCATCTGAAGCAGGTTAATCTCCCCCGTGGGAGGGTCCCGCAGCCAGTATCGATAAGTGCGTAGTTGGCACCCAATGTAGGCACCAGGCCCACCCTGGCCGAGTGACCTGCCACCAGAAACGAGCGTCCAAGGGGCACAGTGCGCGCATCGTGGACGGCAAGAACGCTACCGTTGGTCCAACTAGGCAGCGTTGCTGACAGGAAAGCTCGATGCGTCGAGGGGACAGCGCGCCGGAAGTGCGCAACGACATCGTGCGACGCTCCCTCAATGTACGAAGAAATCGTCGGCGCGCCTCCCATACGCAGAAACTTGTCTATCGAATCGTCCTCCGACATTGCCCGCAGCATTGCCTCGTCGTGATTTCCCCGGAGGAACACCGTCTCGGCCTGCCGGCCGGCCGCTAGGGCGATGAGAGTGTCTATGACACGGCTCGAGTCCGGCCCCCGATCAACATAGTCGCCGAGGAACACGAGCGGGACGGGAATGTTGGCTAGACGGGTCAGCATCCCCTGCAGGACATCCACTCGGCCGTGAATGTCGCCGACGAAGGCAGCTTCGTCGGTCACAGAATCACCCGTGGAATCTCGGTATATGGCCCATCCGAGTCTGTTGCAAGGAGAAGAATGGCTGCATCTGCCAACTCCGGACGATGTACAGACTCACCGACGATCAGATCCGCGATGGACTGGTATCCCAGGGACTCCGGTTCAAGAATCTCGCGGATGCGCCTGTCGAGCTCCGATAACACGGACAGAGTCGGAGGGCCCTGGACCGCCGAATGCGATGAAAGCATCGCGGCGAGAGCCGGATCGGCATCTCGCACGGCTAGCTCGGCGACTGAAAAGCATGGAGCGCCCGCTTCTATAGCCTGCATGTACTTGGCCGTACGGAGCACATAACGGGCGTGACGCACGAATGCGGGCAGCCGTGCTAGCACTTGGTCGTCTGGCAAGGTGAGCAGTCCTGCGAGCGAGCGCAGTCGAGATCGAAGTCGAGGCAAATCGACGGTATGGAAACCGCTGATAAGCGATCTCACGCGCCCCGCGTCGTGCAGGATCACGCCGTCGCGCGCCAGGTGCATGCCAAAGATGGTTCCGGCCGCGGACTCAAGCTGAGAAAAGTCGTACGTCGACACATTGACCCTGCCGCAGGCAACTGTCGCGGCGTGCCGATTGGCGACCACGAGCAAATCGATATCCGAGGATTCGGAAGCGTCTCCGCGAGCTTGACTGCCGTACAGGATCACGCCCAAGGCATCCGAAGGCAACGCCTGAGCGATTTCGCTAATGACCTTCGGGTCGACAGCGCGCGCGCTCAAAAGCTTCGCAACGCGGCGTGCGTCAAGGTTCGTCGCGTTCGGCAGCGAAGCAATCACATCGCCAAGGTATCGGAGCCGCTGCGCGGCCGCCGACGTGCCGCGCGCTGCGCGCGCCGCGCTCAGGCCTCGAGGCCCTCGTGCGTCTCGAGCCACGCCTCCTCGAGCTCGCCGATGCGCTCGTCGACCGCTGCCAGCTCGGCCTGCAGCGCGGCGAGCGCGTCGAAGTCGCTGTGGTCGGCGGTCTCGAAGCGCTGCAGCAGCGTCGCGCGCTGCTTCGTCGCCTTCTCGAGCCGGCGGTCGAGGCTCGCGGCCTCCTTCTCGAGCGCGCGCCGCTCGGCGCCGGTGAGCGCCGACGGCTTCGCGCCCTCCGAGGGTGCGGATGCGTCCGCCGACGTCGCCGAGGAGTCCTGCGCTCGCGTGTCCTGCTGCTGCGATGCCGGGCCGACCTTGCCCGCGACCGAGCCCGTGCCCGAGAGCGCCAGGTACGCATCCACCCCGCCCGGCACGTGGCGCAGCCCGCCGTCGACGATGGCGAACTGGTGGTCGGTGACCCGCTCGATCAGGTAGCGGTCGTGGCTGACGACGATGAGGCAGCCCGCCCAGGAGTCGAGCACGTCCTCCATGGCGGCGAGCATGTCGGTGTCGAGGTCGTTGGTGGGCTCGTCGAGGATCAGCACGTTGGGCTCGTCGAGCAGGATCAGCAGCAGCTGCAGGCGGCGCCGCTGACCGCCGGAGAGGTCCTTCACCGGGGTCGAGAGCTCGCCGCTGCGGAAGCCGAGGCGCTCGAGCAGCTGGCCGGGCGTGAGCTCCTTGCCGCCGCTCTGGTAGCTCGACTTCAGGCTGCTGACGACCACGCGCACGGGATCGTTCTCGTGCTCGGTGAGCTCGGCGAGATCCTGCGTGAGCTCGGCGATCTTCACCGTCTTGCCGGTCTTCACGCGGCCGGTGGTGGGGCGGATGCGTCCCGCGATCAGGGCGAGCAGGGTCGACTTCCCGGCGCCGTTGCGACCCAGGATGCCCGCGCGCTCGCCGGGCGCGATGCGCCAGGTGACGTCGTCGAGGATGGTGCGGCCGCCGAGCTCGACGCTCGCGTCGACGATGTCGACGACGTCCTTGCCGAGCCGGGTGGCGGCCAGCTGCGCGAGCTGGATCGGGTCGCGCGCCGGCGGCTCGTCCTCGATCAGCTGGTTGGCGGCGTCGATGCGGAACTTCGGCTTCGCCGTGCGCGCCGGCGCCCCGCGGCGCAACCACGCGAGCTCCTTCTTCATCAGGTTCTGCCGCTTCGCCTCGGTCGCGGCCGACATGCGGTCGCGCTCGACGCGCTGCAGGATGTATGCGGCGTAGCCGCCCTCGAACGGCTCCACCTGCCCGTCGTGCACCTCCCACGTGCCCGTGCACACCGCATCCAGGAACCACCGGTCGTGCGTGACGGCGACGAACGCACCGCGGCCGGTCGCGTAGCGCTTGTTCAGGTGCTCGGCGAGCCAGGCGATGCCCTGCACGTCGAGGTGGTTGGTGGGCTCGTCGAGGAAGAGCACGTCCCAGTCGGCGGCCAGCAGCTGCGCGAGCGCCACGCGGCGGCGCTGCCCGCCGGAGAGGTCGCCGATGCGGGCGTGCCAGTCGAGGTCACCCACCAGGCCGGCGAGCAGGTCGCGGATGCGCGCGTCGCCCGCCCACTCATACTCGGGCCGGTCGCCGACGATGGCGTGGCCGATGGTGCTGTCCTGGTCGAGCGTGTCCTGCTGGTCGAGCACGCCGACCTGCAGGCCGCCCCGGCGGGTGACGCGGCCGCTGGTGGGCTCGAGTCGGCCGGCGAGCATGCGCAGCAGCGTCGACTTGCCGTCGCCGTTGCGGCCGACGATGCCGATGCGGTCGCCGTCCTCGAGCCCGAGCGAGATCGACTCGAACACGGTGCGGGTGGGGAAGGCGATGCCGACGCGCTCGGCGCCCAGGAGATGTGCCATATGGCCTCCATCATCCCGCACGCCCAGGATCTCAACGTCTCAGGTGGTCGTTCGGCGCATGGGGTGCGGCGAACCACCACCTGACACGTTGAGAATCGGGCGCGTCAGTCGATCAGGCGGGCGCCGGGCACGGGGCCGGTCACCTTCACCGCCATCAGCTGCGCGGCCGAGAGGCTGATCTGCAGCTCGATCGCCGACTCAAGCGAGTCGCACAGGAACGCGACGGTCGGTCCCGATCCGGAGATCACGCCGGCGAGCGCGCCGGAGCGCTCCCCCAGCTCGAGCGTGCCGGCGAGGCGCGGCTTGAGCCGCAGCGCGGGCGCCTGCAGGTCGTTCTGCAGCGACTCGGCCAGCATGCCCGCATCGCCGGCCCGGAGCGCCTGCAGCACCCGCGCATCCACCGTCGGCACGTCGTGCGCGGGGGCGATGTCGGCCGCGTGCAGCGCCCGGTGCTCGTCGAGCGCCCGGTAGACGTCGGGGGTCGAGAGCCCCGCGTCGGCGTAGGCGAGCACCCAGTGGAACTGCCCCTTCGCGAGCGCGGGCGAGAGCTGGTCGCCGCGGCCGGTGCCGATGGCGGTGCCGCCGGCGAGCGCGAAGGGCACGTCGGCGCCCAGCTCGCGCGCGATCTCGTGCAGCGCCTCCCGGCCCAGGTGCAGCCCCCACAGCTCGTCGCACGCCACGAGCGTCGCGGCCGCGTCGGCCGAGCCGCCGCCCATGCCGCCGGCGATCGGCACGTGCTTCTCGATCGAGAGCGCCACGCCGCTGGTGACGCGGCCGCGGCGCGCGAGCGCCATCGCCGCGCGGATCGCCAGGTTGTCGGCCCCGGTCGAGAGGTGCTCGTGCGGGATCGGTCCCGAGAAGCGCACCGAGAAGTCGGGCGCCTCGGTCGCCTCCACGAACTCGTAGAGGCTGACGGCCTGGTACGCGGTGGCGACGTCGTGGTAGCCGTCGTCCTGCAGCGCGCCCACGCCGAGGTGCACGTTGATCTTGCCGGGCGCTTTCGCCCGCACCGCGCTGCCTCGTCCCACGCCTCAAACCTAGTGGCCGTCGACGGCCGTTCCTGCACGGTCGCCCAACCGCTGCATCGCTCGCGCCGGCCGGGGGGCTACCGCGCACCCGCATGGCGCATGCGCTCATGTTCGACGCCGACGACCCCCTGCTGGCACGCGTGCGCGCGATCGCGCTGGCGATGCCGGGCGCGAGCGAGAAGGTCTCGCACGGCCGGCCGGCGTTCTTCACGCAGAAGGTCTTCGCCTACTACGGCGGCACCACGAAGGCCGAGCACAACGAGGGCCTGCACCCGCCGCGGCTGAGCGTGCTGCTCGAGCCCGACGAGCGGCTGGCGATGCTGGGCGAGGGCGCCATCGCGCCCGCTTACCTCGGGCCGTACGGATGGGTTGCCGTCGACCTCGGGAGCGCGACCGATTGGGTGCGCATGGGCGAGCTCATCGACGCGAGCTTCCGCGTGACGGCGCCGAAGCGCCTGGTGGCCGAGCTGGACGCGCGGCTCTGACCGCCCGAGCCGCGGAGATGGGTCACGATCTGCTCGATCTCGCAGCGGGACGCAGCATTTCGTGACCCATCTCGTGCGGGAGCGGCTGCGCGAGAGGGAAGGGAGCCGTCTCAGCCGGCGGCGGCCTCGAAGATCGCCGCGATCTCCTCTTCCGCGGGCGCCATCGCCGCGGGGTCGGGCAGCTTCTCGAACGTCAGGTTGATGCCGGTGCCGCTCTTGCCCTGCTTCTGTGCCGCTGCGGACAGCCGGGTGCCGTCGTCGAGGCGCCACCGCACGACCGGGTAGGAGGCGGCGAGGTTTTCGCCGTGCGCGTCGCCGTGCCGCGCCTCGATCGCCGTTCGCACCGCAGCGAGCGCATCGAGCCGCTCGCCCGGCACAGTGCGGGTCTTGGAGACCACGAAGGTGCCGTCGGCCTGCTGCCCGGGCAGCCGTCCCTTGTGGGTCTGCTCGAAGTCGACCGTGATGCCCTGCGCCCACCAGCCGTCGACGCCCTGCTCGTTCACGAGCCACTCGGCGGTCGCCTTGTGCGTCCACTCGAGGGCACCGGCCTGCTCAAGCAGCGCCCGCCATGCCTCTCGCGTGCGCCCAGTGGCGGCCAGCAGCGCCTCGGCGCTCGTGCTCTTGTCTATGCGCTCGACCATCAGGGCTCCTCGGTCTCGGCAGCGGATGCGGCCTCCGCGATGCGGATGAAGTCGGGCAGCGACAGCGCCTCGCCGCGCAGCGTCGGGTCGACGCCGGCGCGCTCGAGCACCTCGGTGGCGGCGGCCGACGAGCCGTAGAGCCCCGAGAGCGCCTGCCGCAGCATCTTGCGCCGCTGCCCGAAGGCGCCGTCGATCACGGCGAAGGTGCGCCGCCGCAGCGACTCCGAGCCCATCGAGGGCCCGCGCCGGAAGCCCACCAGCACGCTGTCGACGTTCGGCACCGGCCAGAAGATCTGCCGCGACACGTCGCCCTCGAGCGACCACGGCCCCCACCAGGCGACCTTCGCCGAGGGCGAGCCGTAGGTCTTCGAGCCCGGCCGCGCGGCGAGCCGGTGGCCCACCTCCGCCTGCACCATCACGAGCACCCGCTCGATCGTCTCGAAGCGCTCGAGCAGGTGGATGAGCACCGGCACCGAGACGTTGTAGGGCAGGTTCGCCACCACGGCCTGCGGCGCGAAGGGCAGCTCCTCGAGCGTGAGCGCATCGTGGTGCACGACCTCGAGCCGGGCATCCGGCTGCTTGCGCGCGACGGTGCGCGGCAGCAGCTCGGCGAGGCGCTGGTCGATCTCGACTGCCGCCACCCTGGCGCCCACCTCGGTCAGGCCGAGCGTGAGCGAGCCGAGACCGGGCCCGACCTCCACGACATCCAGGCCCGACACATCCGCCGTCCTGACGATGCGCCGCACGGTGTTCGCGTCGACGACGAAGTTCTGCCCCCAGCGCTTGGTGGGCGTCAGGTCGAGCTCGGCCGCCAGCGCGCGGATCTCGGTGCCGCCCAGCAGCGTCGCCGCGCTCGATCGGCCCTCCGCCGCGCGCCCGGCCGCGTCTCCCGCCGCCGCTCCTTCGATGCTCTCGCTCACGCGTCGAGCCTATGCTGAGCGCACCGGCAGGCGCCCCACGGCGGCGCCTGCGACGATGGTGACGCGACCGGCGAGGGCGCCGGTGGCGCTCCGAAGGAGGAACGCATGCCCAGCACCACGACCCGCACGACCAGGCGGTCACGGATGCTCGCGGCCGTCGCGCTCGTGGGTGCGGCCGCGCTCGTGGCCGGCTGCGCGAGCGGCGACACCGATCCTGGCGCGACGATGGCGCCGGGGGTGACCCCGGGCGCCGAGCCTGTGCCGCTCGACGATGCGCGGCTGCCCGGCCTCGACGTCTTCGACGGCATCCAGGAGTCGGCGATCGCGGTGCGCTGGGCGACGCCGGGCGAGTCGCTCGCGGTGATTGTGGGCGGATCGGGCGCCGGTGGCGAGTGCATCGTGCAGCCGCAGGGCGCGGGCCTCGACCCGAGCGGGCCGACCATCACGGTGCGCTTCGACCCGCCGAACCCCGAGGCGATGTGCACCATGGACTTCCGCCTGCACGGCTGGGAGCTCGTGCTGCCCGAGCCCATCGACCCCTCGGCCACCGTGCCGGTGGAGCTCGTGAACACCAGCGACGCGGACGTCACCATCGAGGTCGAGCTCGGCCCCGACGACCTGCTCGACGCGGGCCCCACCGCCGACCCGCAGCCGAGCGAGATCCCCGACGCGGGCGAGGCGCCCGCGCCCGAAGTCATCCCCGCCGACCAGCTCGGCGCGCAGAGCAACCTGATGATCGCGGGCGGCGAACCGCTGTCGGCGCTCTGGGTGGAGCCGGGCAGGACGATCGCGGTGCTGCTGGGCGACTCCGGCACTCCCGCGTGCGTGCCGACGCCGGTCGGCGCGGTCTCGAGCGGGCCGGGTGTGATCGATGTCACCTTCGAGCCGGCCGTGGGCACGACCTGCACGGACGACTTCGTGGTCTACGGCTGGCAGTTCACCCTGCCGGAGGCTGTCTCGGCGACCCTGCCGGTCGAGGTGCGGGTCACCGGCACCAGCGACGCCGGTCCCTTCCTCGACGTCACCGTCGCGCCCGACGACGTGCTCGAATTGCAATGATCCGTCCAGGCCGCATCCAGCCCCGTCGTGCACGGTTGGCGGACGCGGAATCTCCTGTGAGCAGCACGGGCCGTCACCGAAGGAGTTGGACGTCATGCGAAGGATCCTGCCCATAGCGATCATCGGCATCGTCGCCCTTGCCGGCTGCGCGTCGGCAGGCGAGCCGGAGGAGAGCGCACCGGCCCCCGACTCGCAGACGCCCGTGCCGACGGTGACCGAGACCGTCACCCCGGAGCCCACCCAGACCTCGGAGCCGTCGCCCACCGCGGAGGCGGAGGCGCCGTACCGCCTCGAGGATGACGCGCTCGCCGCCTACAGCATCGACGACATCCCGGGCGGTGAGCCGCTGGTGGTCTGGGCCGACGCCGACCGCACGCTCGTGCACGTGCTGGGCACCGGCAGCGGCAGCCTCAACTGCCAGCCCGCCGGCGAGTCGATCGAGGTCGACGACGGCATGCTCGAGATCGACTTCGAGTGGGAGGAGTCCGACCCGATGATGGCCTGCACCGCCGACCTGCGCGTGTTCGGCTGGGCCTTCCCCGTGGTGGGCGCCGACGACACCATCACCGAGGCGCATGTCGACGACTGGACGCAGGACGGGCAGGACTTCACCGTCGAGATCCAGCCGATGTCCGAGACCAACTGACCCCAGCCGCTGCGCCGGGGCCACGGCCGCGCCGCCTCGAGCCCCGCCGCCCGGCAGTCGCCGGCGGCGGGGCTCGTCGCTGCGGTCAGCCCCAGCTGCCGTAGGCGCGCAGGGTGTTCTCGGCCGTCTCGGCGGCCAGCTGATCGGCCTCGACGCCCAGCCGCTCGGCCATGAAGCGCACGGTGAGCGGCGTCAGGTAGGGGCTGTTCGGGCGGCCGCGGAACGGCGCGGGGGTCAGGAACGGCGCATCCGTCTCGACCAGGATGCGGCTGCGGTCGGCCACCTGCAGCGCCGCGTGCAGGTTCTTCGCGTTCGAGAAGGTGACGGTGCCGGCGAAGGAGAGGTACCAGCCGTGCTCGGCGGCGATGCGTGCCAGGTGCTCGTCGCCCGAGAAGCAGTGGAAGACGGTCGTCTCGGGCGCGCCCACCCGCAGCAGCGTCTCGACCACCTCGTCGTGCGCGTCGCGGTCGTGGATCTGCAGCGCGATGCCGTGTCGCTTCGCGATCCCGATGTGCGCCTCGAACGACTCGAACTGCGCGCGCCGGCCATCGTCGCCGGTGCGGAAGAAGTCGAGCCCCGTCTCGCCCACCGCGCGCACGCGGGGCTGGGCGGCCAGCTCGTCGATGGTCGCGAGCGCGTCGGCGAGCGTGCCGGCGCTCGCGTAGCCGGGCGCCTCGTTCGGGTGGATGGCGACCGCGGCGAGCACGCGCCGATCCTGGGCGGCGAGCGCCGCCGACCACTGCGACGACTCCACGTCGCCGCCGACCTGGATGACGCCGGCGACGCCCGCCTGCTCGGCCGCACGCAGCGCATCCGCATATGTGAAGTGCTCGCCGTCCTTGATCTCGAGGTGGGTGTGGTTGTCGTAGATCGGCACGCCGAGCGGCTCCGGGATCGGCGGGCGCGTCATGTCGCGCTTGCCGTCGTCGTGCCGCTCGCGGATGTACTCGCCGCCCGGCAGCACCGTCGCGCTCGGCACGTCGGGCACTTGAGCGGATGCGTTGCCGGGCTTTGTCCCGGATGCTGGGGTGGACGAGGGCGCGTCGTGGCTCGCTGGCATGGCTCCAGCCTAGAAGCGCCGGACCACAGGAAAACCTGAGCGATCGTCCAGGCTGCGCAATGGGTCCGGTGCCACGATTGCCGGTACAGCAACCCCGCAGGAGGTCGACTCGGCATGCCCCGAATGCTCGCGATCGCGGCAGCGCTGGCGACCGTGCTGACGGTGGCTGCCTGCAGCTCGGCGCAGCCGCCGGCCGATGCGCCGCCGGCTGACGGCGCGCAGCCCGCCGCGGGTGCCGCCGAATCGGCCGAGCAGGCGCCGGCGCAGCCCGAAGCGCTCGCCAGCGAGTCGGGTGCGAGCCAGTCGGGTGCGAGCCAGTCGGGTGCGAGCCAGTCGGGTGCGAGCCAGTCGGGTGCAAGCGAGTCGGGCGTTGGCGAGTCGGGTGCGAGCCAGACCGCCGAGGGCGCGGGCAGCGCGCTGCGCTCCGGCACGCTGAGCCTCGCGGCGGCGCTCGACGCCGGCGAGCCGGGCCTCCCCGCCGGCAGCGGCGCCTCGGTCGACGACGTGCTGCGACTGGGCGCCGTGGCGACCTGGATCGATGCGCCTGACACTCTCGCGATCTCGTTGCCTGCCAGCGCCGACTGCTGGCCGTCGGCGGCAGCGCCGGTCGTCGAGTCGGCATGGCAGCTCTCGGTCGAGTTCGTGGCCGGCGAGTGCGCCGCGTTCGACTCGGCCCGCACCTACACGATCGAGGTGCCAGAAGGCATCGACGGCGGTGCCGACCTCGAGGTCTCGATCGACGGGCTCGCGCACCGCTTCACGCTGACGCTGCTCGCCGGGTAGCGCGGTGGAGCTGGAAGCGGAGGCCACCCTTTCGGGCGTCCACTGCGACGCCAGCGCCGGGACCCGTCTCGGGTCCCGGGACGAGCTCAGTGCGCGAGGCTCGCGAGCACCTCGTCGAGCCGGTCGAAGTTCTCGTCCATGCCGCCGTCGAGCCCCGACGCCGCCATCGCGTCGCACGCAGCCTTCGAAGCGTAGGTCGAGGTGATCTCGAGCTCGCTGCGATGATCGGCGAGCTCGCGGAACTCCAGCACCTCGAGCGTCGGCTGCCCCGGCTCCTCCTGGAACTCCCAGGTGTGCACGATGCGGCCGGCGACCACCTCGTGGTACGAGCCCCAGAATCGCCAATCGCCGCCGCGCTCGACCACGTAGTCGAACGAGCCGCCGGTGCGGGCGTCGAACCGCTGGATGCGCATGGTCGAGCCGCGCGGACCCATCCACTGCGCGAACAGCGCGGCGGTGGTGTGCGCGCGCTGCACCGCGAACGCCGGCGCATCGAACTCGCGGCGGTGCACGATCGACTGCTCGCCGACGCGCTCGTGCGTGGTCTCGCTCATGCGCTCATGATCGCCGCACGACCGGGCTCGGTCAACACGCGATCCGGGCGCCCGATCCGGGCGCCCGGTGGAGGTTCTGCGTCCGTTCGAGCCTCAACTCGGACGCAGAACCTCAACTGGCAGCTGCCGCTACGGCTGCTCGATGCGCGGGAACAGCGGCGGCACCGTCGTGACCCGGCCGGTGCCGCGCCACTGGTGCGCCTGCTGGATGGGCTGCGCCGTCACGTCGCCCTCGCCGCCGACCGCGGCCCACAGCTTCTGCGCCGTCTCGGGCATGACGGGCGCGAGCATGATCGCGGCCGTGCCGATGCCCTGCACGTTGGTGGCGAGCACCGCGTGCAGCCGCAGCCGCTGCGCCTCGTCCTTCGCGAGCACCCACGGCGCCTGCTCGGTGATGTAGCCGTTGAGGCGCTCGACGATCGACATCGCGGCGTCGACCGCGTCGTGGATCTGGAAGGTGTCGATCGCCTTGTCGGCGCGACCCACCGCATCCGCCATCAGGGTCGCGATCTCCGCATCCGGGATCACGTCGGGCACCACGCCGTCGCAGTACTTGTGCACCATGGCGATCACGCGCGAGGCGAGGTTGCCGAGCCCGTTGGCGAGCTCGGAGTGGTAGCGGGCGTCGAGGTCCTCCCACGAGAAGGAGCCGTCGGCGCCGAAGGCGATCGCCGACATGAAGTAGTAGCGGAACGCGTCGACGCCGAACACCTCGGTGATCTGCTTCGGCTCGATGCCGGTGGCCTTCGACTTCGACATCTTCTCGCCGCCGACGAGCAGCCAGCCGTGGCCGAAGACGTGCTCGCTGATCGGCAGGCCCGCGGCCATCTGCATGGCGGGCCAGATGACGGCGTGGAAGCGCGCGATGTCCTTGCCGACGATGTGCACGCCCGGCCAGCGGCGCTCGAACTGCTCGTCGTCGACGCCGTAGCCGATGGCGGTGATGTAGTTGAGCAGCGCGTCGAACCAGACGTAGACGACGTGCGACTCGTCCCACGGCACCTTGATGCCCCAGTCGAAGGTGTTGCGGCTGATCGACAGGTCGGTGAGGCCCTGCTTGACGAACTGCCGCACCTCGTTGCGCACGTGCTCGGGCTGCACGTAGTCGGGGCGCGAGTCGTAGAGCTCGAGCAGCCGGTCGCCGAACTCGCTCAGCTTGAAGAAGTAGTTGGCCTCGCGCACGACCTCGATGGGGCGCGAGTGGATCGCGCACACCAGCTGCCCCTCGTACTCGCCGGTGCCGGGCACCAGGTCGTTCGCGGTCTTGTACTCCTCGCAGCCGACGCAGTACTGGCCCTCGAACTCGCCGTGGTAGATGTACCCGGCCTCCTTGAGCCGCTCGAGGAAGATGCGCACGCCCGCCTTGTGCCGCTCGCTGGTGGTGCGGATGAAGTCGTCGTTCTGGATGTTCAGCAGCTCGAGCTGCGGCTTCCAGGCGGTCTCGACCAGCCGGTCGGTCCACTCCTGCGGGCTGACGCCGTTCGCGGCGGCGGTGCGCATGATCTTCTGGCCGTGCTCGTCGGTGCCGGTGAGCATCCACGTGTCGTCGCCGCGCATCCGGTGCCAGCGGGCGAGGACGTCGGTGGCGACCTCGTTGTAGGCGTGGCCGATGTGGGGCACGTCGTTGACGTAGTAGATCGGCGTCGTCACGGTGAAGCGCTCGGGCATGGGGTCAATCCTACGTTCGCGCCACAGATTGTGACGACGACGCCATGTCAGGGCTGCGGATGCGTGAGCGCGGCCTGGTAGAGCGCGTTGCGCGCGTGCCCGGTCGCCTCAGCGACCTCGGCGGCGGCGTCCTTCAGCCGCATTCCGCCCTCCTTGAGTCGCAGCACCTGCTGCACCGCCGCATCCACGTCGGTCAGCGCCGGCGTCGCGCCCTCGATCACCAGCACGATCTCGCCCTTCACGCCCTCGCTCGCCCACGGCAGCAGCTCGGCCGCGGTGCCGCGCCGCACCTCCTCGAAGCGCTTGGTCAGCTCCCGGCACACGGCGATGCGGCGCTCGGGCATCGCGCGGGCGATGGCGTCGATCGACTCGGCGAGCCGGTGCGGCGCCTCGAACAGCACGAGCGTGCGCTCCTCGCGCGCGACCTGCTGCAGGAAGCGGTCGCGCTCGCCGCTCTTGCGCGGCAGGAAGCCGTCGAACGCGAAGCGGTCGGTGGGAAGGCCGCTGAGCGCGAGCGCGGTCAGCACCGCCGATGGCCCCGGCAGGCAGGTCACCTCGACGCCCGCGGCCACCGCCGCCTGCACGAGCCGGAAGCCCGGGTCGCTGACGGTCGGCATGCCGGCGTCGGTGAGCACGAGCACGTCCTCGTCGCGGGCGCGCTCGACCAGCGCGGGCGAGGCGGCCTCCTCGTTGTGCTCGTGCAGGGCGACGAAGACGGCGGATGCGTCGATGCCGAGGGCGCGCAGCAGCTGCTTGGTCGTGCGGGTGTCCTCGGCGGCGATGACGGGCGCGGTCGCGAGCGCCTCGCGCAGCCGGCCGCTCGCGTCGCCCAGGTTGCCGATGGGGGTCGCGCCGAGGATGATCACGGCGCTCAGGCTATCTGCGGCGCCCGTGGCGGGCGCGAGTCCCCGGCCGCCAGATGCAAGAATCGCCCGTGTGACCCTGCCGACCGCCGCCGAGCCCGCCGACGGCTCCGGCGGCGGTGTCGCGACCGAGGACGCGCCCGAGGCGCCCTCCCGGCCGCGCCTCGAGCGGGTCACCGCGGCGTACGGCCGCGTGGAAGCGCGGCTGCACGAGCCGCGCATCCGCCGCACGCTTGAGGTGGCAGCGCCCGTCGCCATCGTGGCGATCGCCGCGATCGCGCGGCTGACGGCGCTCGGCCACCCGCACCAGCTGGTCTTCGACGAGACGTACTACGTCAAAGAGGGCTGGTCGATGTGGCAGCTCGGCTACGAGGGCGAATGGGGCGAGGGTGCGAACGAGGCGTTCGAGGCCGGCGACGCGAGCGGGCTGACGAGCGAGCCCGACTACGTCGTGCACCCGCCGCTGGGCAAGTGGATCATCGGCATGGCAATGGCGGCCTTCGGCATGACCGACGCCTTCTGGTGGCGGCTGCCGAGCGCCCTCGCCGGCGTCGCGATGGTCGCCCTCACCTACGCGATCGCCCGCGGCATGCTGCGCTCGATCGCGTTCGCGTCGCTCGCGGCCTTCTGGCTCGCGATCGACGGCTTCGCGATCGTGATGAGCCGCACCGCGCTGCTCGACGGCATCCTCGCGCTGTTCGTGCTCGCCGGCGCCGGAGCGCTGCTGCTCGACCGGCGCGGCTCCCCCGCCCGCAGCGTGCGGGCGCTGGCCGAGGGGCGGCGGCGCTTCCTGTCGGCACTGTGGGGCCGCCCCTGGATCATCGTCGCCGGCGTGCTGCTGGGCGCCGCCTGCGCCACCAAGTGGTCGGGCGCGGCCTTCCTCGCGGTGTTCGGCCTCTGGATCGTGCTGATGGACGCGCTCGATCGCCGCCGCGCCGGCTTCCGCCGCCCGTGGCTGAGCACCCTGCTGCTGCAGGCGCCGGTCAGCGTGGTGCTGTTCGTCGGGCCGGCGCTCATCGTCTACGTCGCCAGCTACGCCGGCTGGTTCGATGGCGGCTGGGGCTCACAGCTCGCGCTCGAGCGCGCCGACCTGCGCTGGGGCGGCCTGCTCGCCTGGGTGCCGCTGGGGTTGCAGTCGCTGTGGATGTACCACGCGCAGCAGCTCGGCTTCCACGTCGGCCTCGACAAGGATCACCCCTACCAGTCGCCGGCGATCGAGTGGCTGTGGCTGGGTCGCCCGACGGCGTTCGAGTCGGCGACGACCGATGCGGGCGTCTGGTGGATCACCGCGCTGCCCAACCTGCTCACCTGGTACGCGGGCGTGCTGGTGATCGGCGTGCTGCTGTTCTGGCTCGGCCGCGCCCCCGACCGCCGCGCGGGCTTCCTGCTGGTCGCGATCGCCGCCGGCTACCTGCCGTGGCTGGCGTTCCCCGACCGCACGATCTTCTTCTTCTACGCGATCGTCTTCCTGCCGTTCATGCTCATCGGCCTCGCCTACGCGCTGCAGCTGCTCGTCGGGCGCTACCGGCCGCCCGCGGTGGTGGGGGCGGATGCTTCGGCGCGCCTCGACGCGGACATCGCCGCCGCGATCCCCCACCACGCTCCGCACGGTCGGCGCGCGCGCCGCCCGGGGCTGCCCCGCTGGGAGGACGACGTCGAGCGCCGCGCCGCCGGCTGGACCGTGATCGCCGTGCTGGTGATCGTCAGCATCGCGGTCGCGCTGTGGTTCCTGCCGGTCGCCTACGGCATCGCGATGCCCGAGCCGCAGATCCGCCTGCGCTACTGGCCGCCGGCGCCGATCTGGCCGTAGCGGGGGCGCCCCTGCGTCGCGCGGTGTCCCAGCCTCGCGGGGCAGCGCAGCGTTGCCGGCCTGCGCAGCACCGCCGGGCAGCTCAGAAGCGCTGTGGCAGCTCGCAGACGAATCCCTCGCAGCGGTAGGCGCCGGGCTCGCTCTTGCCCTCGACCAGCGTGAAGCCCGCGTCGGCGAGCGCCGCTGCCTGCTCCGTCGTCACCACGAGTGCGCCGGGCTCGCGGCGCAGCGCGCGGGCTTCGTCGGCGGGAGGCTCCCCCACGATCACGACAGTGCGCGGCGGCTCCGCCAGCAGCGCGGCGACGCGCAGCGTGGCGGCGCCGGCGAACGGGTTGCGCATCGCCAGGCGCGCGTCGAGCAGCCGCGTCGCGCGCTCGAGGTGCGCGGCGTCGCCGGTGAGTGCGTAGAGCTGCTGCAGCGCGCCAGCGAGCGCCGCCTGCCCCGAGGGCGCGTCGCCGTCGGAGGCAGGGCCGAGCTGCAGGGCCGGCCCCTGCGATGCGGTCGCCGCCGGGTCGGGCGCCGCGTCCAGGATCGCGCGCGCGGCGGCCGCCCAGCGCGGCTCGCCGGTCGCCGCGGTGAGCGCGAGCAGCCCGCTGGCGAGGCAACCGGCGTCTGCCGCGGTGGCGGCAGCGCTCGAGGGGACCCCGTCGAGGCTGGCGTGCACCAGCGCGGTGGGAGCATCCGCATCCGCAGCCGCTCGAGTGGCGGCCCCCGCTGCATGGGGCGCGTGGGCGGTGAGCAGGTGCTCGGCGGCTGCCTCCGCGAGGCGCCGCGCGCGCCCGTCCTCGTCGCGCAGGGCGCGGATCGCGAGCGCCTCGATCGCCAGCCCGTTGGCGCTCGTGACGACGAGGCGATCGAGCGGAGGGCGCTCGCGCTGCGCGTCGGCGTGCTCCGGCAGGTGCCAGCCGCCTTCGACCCGCTGCCCGTCGACGAGCGACTCGGCGTCCTCGGCGATGGCGAAGGCGCCGCTCGGCAGCCGCAGCACCTCGGCCAGGAAGTCGACGATGCCGTCGGCGACGGTCTCGCGGCCCAGCAGTGTCGCGGCCTGCAGCAGCTGCGCGTTGTCGACCAGCATCCGCTCGAAGTGCGGCACCGACCAGTCGCGCTGGGTCGCGTAGCGGAAGAACCCGCCGTCGCGGCCGCGCAGGTGCGAGTAGCCGCCGGCCGCGACCACCGCGTCGTCGCCCGCGGCCGCGTCGAGCAGCCGACCGGCGAGCGCGCGCAGCGGTCTCGCTGGCTGAGCGTCGGCGGCATCCGGTGAGGCGGCAGCGGCGGCCCCGGGCACCGAGGCGGCATCCGCTGCAGGGTTCACCGAGCCAGCATCCGCCATCGCGAGTGCCACGATGAGGGGCGCCTGCGGGAACTTCTGCCCCTCACCGAAGCCGCCGAAGCGGGCGTCCTCCTGCCCGGCGGTGGCCGCGAGCGCCGCGCGCACCGCTGCCGCATCGGGCAGCGCGCCATCGTCCGCGCCTGCCGCTGCGCTCGCCGAGCGCAGCGCCTCCTGCACCCGTGCTGCGGTGCCGGCCACCGCATCCGGCTGGTCGTGCCAGGCCTGCCCGACCGCTGCCAGCACCTCTTGGAAGCCCGGCATGCCCTGCCGGCCGACCGGTGGGAAGTAGGTGCCGGCGAAGAACGGCAAGCCCTCGGGCGTGAGGAACACGCTCAACGGCCAGCCGAGATTGCGCGTGAAGGCGGAGGCGGCGCCCATCAGGGCCGCATCGACGTCGGGCCGCTCCTCGCGGTCGACCTTCACCGCGACGAAGGCCTCGCGCAGCTGCTGTCCGATCGCCGGGTCGGCGAACGACTCGCGCGCCATCACGTGGCACCAGTGGCAGGTGGCGTAGCCGACCGAGGCGAACACCGGCACGCCGCGCTCGCGCGCCTCGGCGAAGGCGGCGTCGCCCCACTCGCGCCAGTCGACGGGGTTGTCGGCGTGCAGCCGCAGGTAGTCGCTCGAGGCCTTCGCGAGCCTGTTGTCGCTCTCATCCCGCATGACCGCCACGCTACGCGCCGAGCTAGCGCTGCCTCCAGACCGCCGCCGCGATGGCGAGCTGCCCTACGGCATTGACGTGCAGGCTCGCATTCGAGAGCACAGGCACTCCGATGACGCCGTAGATCCACCGGGGCCTCGTGTCGCACAGCCCGCGCCCGCTGAACAGCGACGCGACGTCCACGAAATCGACCTTCGAGTCGCCGGCCAGGGTGAAGCCAGTGACGACGCTGCTGATCACGGTGTTCAGCCCGTTCACACCCGCGTTCGCCATCGCCGCCTGGTTGGCCGTCACGACGATCTTCGTGCCCTCGAGCCAGCCCACGGTGCACGGCTTCGAGATCTGTCCGAAGAGCCGTGGGTACCCCGTCACGAGGATCGTCGCGTTCGGAGCCGCCTGCCGGATCGCGCCCACCGCCTGCGTCAGCCGTGCACCGACGCCGGGAAGCGCCGTTGCGGCCTGCGCCAGCGCAGCCTGGCACGCCGCGTCGCCCTGCGAGTAGCAGGTCTGCAGCACCTGCTGCCAGCCGAGGTCGTTGACGCCGGCCGTCACCGTGACGAGTCTCGTAGCGTGCCCCAGCTGTTGGGCCGCGACGGCGGTGCCTATCTGGGTGAGCGCATCGGTCGTGGTCGCGCTCGCGCATGCGTACGACTTCGCCTTGAGGATGAGCGGGTATGACACCCGCGATCGCAGGCATGACCTGTCGACGTAGAGCAGGTTGCCTGTTCCCGCCGCCTCAGAGTCGCCGAACGCGACCTGCGCAGCGCCCGGCGGCGGGGCCGCCAATGCAGGCGGGGCGATAGCCAGCATTGAGAACGTGAGTCCTAGGGCGGCGAACACCGCGCCGATCCGCTTGACCATGACAGGTCTCCTTCGATTCGATTCGATTCGATTCGATTCGGCGGGCCCTGATCGGCGTGACCCACAAGTCGACCCCGTCGTCGATGAGCCTGAGCGTAGACCTGCGCCGGCCGGCGCACCAGTGGCACGTTGACGGCATCTCGGCCGCACCTCGGCGGGACCTCGGCTGCACCGCCGGAGACCTGTGAGACCGCGTCGCCGCATCCCCCACATCAAGGAATGCGAGGGCGCGCTGGCATCAGCAGGGGCGCGCCGGATCTGCGTGCTTCTGCAGCATGCGGATCACGCCCTGGGCGGCGTCATCAGCGCGACCCGCCGCGGCGGCCACGCGAGCTGGGCCGCAGCATCGAGTGCCAGTTGCGGCAGGGCTGCGTCGAGCCGCGGCGCACGCCCGTGCAGTGCGGCATCTCGTCGGGCGGCTCCGCGTCGAGCTCGGTCGCCCAGCCATCGACCACCTCTGTGCGGCGAGGCTTCCAGAGATGCCAGGCGGGCTGCATGGTGTTCATCAGCACCTCGCAGTCGCAGCGGCCGCCGGAGTCGGACAGCCGCCGCTCGAGCGCCGTCGCCCGCGGCGCGGCAAGGTCGCGGTAGCGCCCGGCGAAGCGCAGGTCGCCCTGGCAGCCGAACACGGCGACCACCCGGTCGAGGTAGCAGGAGAGGCACTCCTGCTCGTGGGGCGCGAGCCACAGCTCGGCCAGCTCGCGCACGTAGCTCTCGGCCTCGGCAGTGATCGGTTCGTCCATGCGGCGCACCTTCGCACCGCCGCGCCGCGCCGCGAGCGACCGCGTCGACCGCCTGTGGAGAGGGGCAGCGCACCGCAGCAGAGCGCCGCACAGCAAGACGACCCCTTCCGCCTCCCGCGACTCGGTGCACCGGGTCGCCGAAGGCGGAAGGGGTCGTCGAAGCGTGACGCGGAGCGCCGAGCGCTCAGCTCACCTCGGCGGGGTCCGCCGAGACACGGCCCGCGGCGCCCTGATCGAGCGCGTCGATCGCGGCGACGTCGTCGGCCGTCAGCTGCACCGACGCGGCGGCGAGGTTCTCGTCCATGCGCTCGCGGCGGTTCGACTTCGGGAAGACGATGCGGCCAGAGGCCAGGTGCCACGCGATGACCACCTGCGCCCACGAGACGCCCAGCCGCTCGGCGATCTCGCCGATCGGCCCGCCCGAGTAGTCGACCTTGCCCTGGCCGAGCGGCCCCCACGCCTCGATGGCGATCCGGTGCTCAGCCGCCAGCGCCGTCGCCGCGCGCTGCTGGAACTGCGGGTGCAGCTCGATCTGGTCGACGGCCGGCACGATGCCGGTCTCGAGGATCGCCGGCAGGAACCGCTCGTCGAAGTTCGAGACGCCGATCGACGTGGCGAGCCCCTCATCGCGCAGAGCGGCGAGCGTCTCCCACGTCTCGACCGGCGAGCCCGCGGCGGGCGTCGGCCAGTGGATCAGGTACAGGTCGACGTGCGAGAGACCGAGCTTCTCGAGGCTCTCCCCCATCGCCGCGCGCGTGTCGGCGGCGCCGCGGCGGTCGTTCCACAGCTTGGTCGTGACGAAGAGCTCCTCGCGCGCGATCCCCGACGCGGCGATGGCGCGGCCCACGCCCTCCTCGTTGCCGTAGATGGCTGCGGTGTCGATGTGGCGGTAGCCGGCCTCGAGCGCGTCGGTCACGATGCGCTCGGTCTCCGCCGGGTCGACCTTGAACACGCCGAAGCCCAGCTGCGGGATGCTGCGGCCGTCGTTCAGCTCGAGTGCGGGAATGCTCATTCGGTCTCCTCAATGGTCGATGTGTCCTGGGGCAGGGCGGATGCGTCGACGCCGTCGACGTGCCGCTCGTCCGGCCCGCTGTAGGCCGAGAGCGGCCGGATCAGCGCGTTGTTCGCGCGCTGCTCGATGATGTGCGCCGTCCAGCCGGTGACGCGCGCGGCGACGAACAGCGGCGTGAAGATGGGCACGTCGAAGCCGATCAGCGCGTAGGCCGGGCCGGAGGGGAAGTCGAGGTTGGGCTTGATGGGCTTGCGGTCGGCCATCGCCTGCTCGAGCGCGTGGTAGATCTCCAGCATGTCGGGCCGGTCGTAGTGCTCCACGAGCCGCTCGAGGGCCGCCCGCATCGTCGGCACGCGCGAGTCGCCGTTCTTGTACACGCGGTGCCCGAAGCCCATGATCTTGCGCTTCTCGTCGAGCGCGGTCTGCATCCACGCATCCGCCTCTTCCGCGCTGCCGACCTCGCCGAAGACCTCCATCACGGCCTCGTTGGCGCCGCCGTGAAGGTGGCCCTTGAGGGCGCCGATCGCGGCGACGACGGCCGAGTAGAGGTCGGCGAGCGTCGAGGTGACCACGCGCGCGGTGAACGTCGAGGCGTTGAAGGAGTGCTCGGCGTACAGGATCATCGACTGATTGAAGGCCTCGACCACGAGCGGGTCGGCCTCCTCGCCGAACGACATCCAGAGGAAGTTCGCGGCGTAGTCGAGGTCGTCGCGCGGCTCGACCAGCGGCTGGCCGTTGCGCCTGCGCTGCTCGTAGCTGACGATCGCGGGCAGCACGGCGAAGAGGCGGAAGGCCTTGTCGAGGTCGTCGGATGCGTCCTCGGCGCCCGGGTCGCTGGCTCCGACGATCGAGACGGCCGTGCGCACGACGTCCATCGGATGCGCGGTCTCGGGCAGCGCATCCATCACGGTCTTGACGTTGTCGGGCAGGGCGCGCAGCTCGCGCTCGGCGGCGCGGAACTCGGCCAGCTGCGCCTCGTCGGGCAGGTCGCCGTGCCAGAGCAGGTAGGCGACGGCCTCGAAGGGCTGGGTGGCGGCGAGCTCCTGCACGGGGTAGCCGCGGTAGAGCAGGGAGTTGGTGTCGGGGTTGACCTTCGAGACCTCGGTGGTGTCGGCGTAGACGCCAGCGAGGCCCTTCTTGATGTCAGGCTCAGCCATGGTGCTCCTCGGAAAGGGATGGGCGGGGACGCGCATCCGACTCTAGGGCACCGCGGCGGTGAACTCGTTCGTCGGGCGAACGGTCACGATGGCGCAACGATCCGCGGCCGCTCCGGGCCGCTGCCATCGGCCGCGCTATTCTCGCGACGCGGCCGCACGGGACGTGCAGGGACGCATCCGCCGACGAGACGAGGCACCCCTCATGTCCGAGAGCACACCGGCGACACCGCCCCGCAAGCCCCGCACACCCGTCAAGCAGGTGGTGCGCGAGGTGACCGAGCCGGGGCTCGTGCATCCGGCCCTCATCCCCGGCATCGGCGTCGAGCGCACCGGGAAGGAGTTCGCCACCAACTGGGCCGTCTTCGCGATCGCCGGCGCCTTCGTCGCCGCGGTCATCATCTGGGGCATCGTCGATCCCGACAGCATCCAGGCGGTCGGCAGCGCGTCGCTCGGCTGGGTGACGGTCAACTTCGGCTGGATGTTCGGCGCGCTCACGATCGCGATCACGATCTTCATGCTCTTCGTCGGCTACGGCCGCACCGGCGGCGTGCGGCTGGGCATGGACGACGAGGAGCCGGAGTTCTCGACCGTCTCGTGGGTGGCGATGCTCTTCTCGGCCGGCCTCGGCATCGGCCTGCTCTTCTACGGCCCGATGGAGCCGCTCACCTACTTCGTCGACCTGCCGCCCGGCTTCCGGGTCGAGGACGGCACCGTCGACGCCATGCACGCCGCACTCGCGCAGACGCTGCTGCACTGGGGCCCGATGGCCTGGGCGTACTACGCGCTGGTGGGCGGCGCGATCGCCTACGCCGCCTATCGGCGCGGCCGCTCGCCGCTGATCTCGGCCATCTTCACCCCCATCTTCGGCCAGAAGACCGAGGGTTGGCTCGGCTCGATCATCGACATCTTCGCGATCGTCGTGACCCTCGGCGGCACCGCGATCTCGCTCGGCATCGGCGCGCTGCAGATCAGCCGCGGCTTCGAGATCATCACCGGCATCGGCGAGGTCGGCAACGGCTTCATCATCGGCGCCATCGCGGTGCTGACGGCGATGTTCGTGGTCTCCGCGGTCTCGGGCATCAAGCGCGGCATCCGCGCGCTCTCGAACATCAACATGATCATCGCCGGCGTGCTCGGGCTGTTCGTCTTCGTCGCCGGCCCGACACTGCTGGTGCTCAACCTGCTGCCCTCGGTGGTGGTGTCGTTCTTCTCCGAGCTCGGCACCATGCTCGCCCGCAGCGGCTCGCAGGGCGAGGAGACGCAGGCGTTCCTGTCGGCCTGGACCACCTACTACTGGGCCTGGTGGGTCTCGTGGACGCCGTTCGTCGGCATGTTCATCGCGAAGATCTCCCGCGGCCGCACGCTGCGCGAGTTCGTCACCGTGGTGATCATCGTGCCGTCGATCATCTGCCTCGTCTGGTTCACCGTGCTGGGCGGCACCTCGATGGCGATGGAGATGGACGGGCTCGGCATCAGCGGGTCCGGCTCGGCCGAAGCGATCCTGTTCACCGTGCTCGGCAACCTGCCGCTCGGCATCATCACCTCGGTGCTCGCGCTCATCTCGATCACCATCTTCTTCGTCACCTCCGCCGACTCCGCATCCATCGTCATGGGCTCGATGAGCCAGCGCGGCAAGCCGGAGCCGAGCATGTGGGTGACGATCACGTGGGGCGTGCTGCTCGGCGCGACCGCGGCCACGCTGCTGGTCGCCGGCGGCGAGACGGCGCTCGGCGGCCTGCAGTCGCTCATGGTGGTCACGGCGCTGCCGTTCGCGATCGTGGTCATCGGCATCATGTTCGCCTGGGCGAAGGAGCTTCGCACCGACCCCTACATGCTGCGGCGCAAGTACGCGAAGGCAGCCATCGCCCAGGGCGTGCGGCTGGGCATCGAGGAGCACGGCGACGACTTCGTCTTCGGCTCCAGCGAGGTCGTCGCCGACGATGGCGCGGGCGCCTGGCTCGACACCGAGGACCCCTCGCTCACCGAGTGGTGGACGGATGCGACGACCGGCACGATCCACGCGGCCGACGTGACGCGCAACCTGGATCCGGGGCGGATCCAGCGCAAGGGCCCCGACCGGCCCGATCACACCGCATCCGGCGACAACGCCCTCACGGTCGGCGAGGAGCGGATGGAGCGACTGCGGCGCGAGCGCCAGGCGCGCAGGCATCCGGAGCAGGCCGGAGCCGGCGAGCCCGGAGCCGGCGAGCCGGAGGGCGGCGAGCCCGAGGGCGACGAGCCCAGGCCCTGACCGCTCTCAGGAGGCTCACGCAGCACGACGCCCCGCCGTGATGGCGGGGCGTCGTGCGTGCCGGGCGCGAGTCAGGCGTTCGACGGTGCCGAGGCGGGCGACTGCGCCGACTGCGCGCTCGGTGCCGAGACCGGCGACTGGGCACTCGGTGCCGACGCCGGGCTCTGTGCCGATGCCGGGCTCTGCGCCGACGCCGGGCTCTGCGCCGACGCGGGGCTGGGCGCCGAATCCTGCTGCGGGGCCGGTGCCGTGGTCTCCGGGGCACCCGAGTCGGTCGGGCCCGCGGTGTCCGTCGCCGCGGCCGAGACGACCGTGGCGCGGTCGCCGCTCGCCTTGATCTGCACCGTGCCGCTGCCGAGCATGTCGCTGCTCGCGTGGGCCGACTCGACGACGGCGCCGTCTGCGGTGCGCAGCTCCACGGCGCTCGCGACGCCCGCGGCGCTGGCGGCGATCGCGCCGAGACCGAGGACTCCCACTGCTCCCATTGCCATCCACTTGGTGTTCATGCTGCTCCTCCTGGGTGTGCTGAGCCCCAGTGCATCGGGGCCTGATGAGAGCAACTCTCCGCCTCGCGCGTGAGGTGGGAAGGAAGGGCGCGTGAGAGGCCTCTCATCAACGGGCTGAGGCCTCCGCGCGCTCCGGCGCTCCGCGCGATCCAGCGATCAGGGAGATCCAGCGATCAGCGCGATCCAGCGATCAGGCGACGCCGAGGGCGCGCGCGATCACGAGCAGCTGCACCTCGCTGGTGCCCTCGCCGATCTCGAGGATCTTCGAGTCGCGGTAGTGCCGCGCCACCGCGTACTCGTTCATGAAGCCGTTGCCGCCGAAGATCTGCGTGGCGTCGCGGGCGTTGTCCATCGCCGCGTCGCTCGCGGTGAGCTTGGCGAGCGCCGCCTCGGTCTTGAAGGGCTTGCCGGCGTCGCGCAGCCGAGCGGCGTGGTGCCAGGCGAGGCGCGCGTTGTGCACCCGCGTCTGCATGCGGGCGAGCACGAACTGCACGTTCTGTCGGCTCGCGAGCGGCTCGCCGAAGACCTTGCGCTTGTGCGCGTAGTCGACCGCCTCCTCCAGGCAGCCCTCGGCGGCGCCGGTCGAGAGCGCCGCGATCGCGATGCGCCCCTCGTCGAGGATGTGCAGGAAGTTCGCGAAGCCGCGCCCGCGCTGGCCGACCAGGTTCGCCGCCGGCACGCGCACGTCCGAGAAGGTGAGCGGATGCGTGTCCGAGGCGTGCCAGCCGACCTTGTCGTAGGCGGGTTCCACCGTGAAGCCCGGCGTGCCGTTGGGCACGTAGATGGTGGAGATCTCCTTGCGGCCGTCGGTCTCGCCGGTGACGGCGGTGACGGTGATGAACTTCGTGATCGGCGTGCCGGAGTTCGTGATGAACTGCTTCGAGCCGTTGATGACCCACTCGTCGCCCTCCAGGCGCGCGGTGGTGCGGGTGGCGCCGGCGTCCGAGCCGGCCTCGGGCTCGGTGAGGCCGAAGCCCGCGAGCGCCTCGCCGGCCAGCAGCGCCGGCAGCAGCTCGGCCTTCTGCTCGTCGCTGCCGAAGTTGAAGATCGGCATGGCGCCGAGCGAGACGCCGGCCTCGAGCGTGATCGCGATCGACTGGTCCACGCGCGCGAGCGCCTCGATGGCCAGGCAGAGCGCGAAGTAGTCGCCGCCCTGGCCGCCGAACTCCTCCGGGAAGGGGATCCCGAACAGGCCCATCTCGCCCATCTGCGCCACCACATCCATCGGCAGCGTCTTGGTGCGGTCGGCCTCGTACGAGACCGGAGCGACCACGCGCTCGGCGAAGTCACGCACGGCTTCCGCGAGCGCCACCTCGTCGTCGCTCAGCGAGTAGGTGGACAGGTCGATCGCCATCAGGTCTCCCGTTGTTCGGTGCAGCCGCCGTCGGTGCGTGCGCGGCGCCGGTCGGGTCTCGATCGGTCGCGCTCCACGCTGGGCGCTGCCCTCAAGCATGCCGCATCGCGCGCGCCGCATCGAGCGCGCGCCTCGCCGCACCGCGCCGAACAGGGTCCGACAGCGTGCAGAGCAGGGGTTGACGGCGGATGCGGTGCGCGGGCATCCTCGTCGTGTGCGGTTTTCCGCACCTGTTCTGGGAGGCGGAGATGCAGGCACGCGATGCGGTGTGGGCAGCGCTCTCCCACCCGGCGCGCCGCAGCATCGTCGACGCGCTCCGGATCGAGACGGCCACCAGCGGCGCGCTGCACGCGCGGCTCGAGCGCGAGGGCGCCTCCCCCAGCCGCTTCGCGACCCAGCGCCACCTGCAGGTGCTGCGCGAGGCCGATCTCGTGCTCGTCACCCAACGCGGCCGTGAGCGCCTGAACGCCCTCAACGCATCCGCCCTGTTCCAAGCCACCATCGGGTGGCTCGAGCCGGAGAGCGCGCGCACGGCGCACGCGCTCGACGGCCTCAAGCGCCTCGCCGAGGCGCCTGCACCCTCACCGACTGCGCCGACACCGACTGCGAAGGAGCAGCGCATGACCGAGTTCCACATCACCCAGGCGATCGACATCGCCGCCGAGCCCGCCCGCGTCTGGCAGGCGCTCGTCGAGGAGCCCGCCGCCTGGTGGGGCGCGCCCTACCAACTGCTCGACGGCCCGAGCAGCTTCGAGCTGCCGCTGCAGTGCGGCGCCGCCGTCGTCGAGCGGCAGGGCGACGCCTCTGCCCTGTGGGGCCACGTGAGCGCGGTGACGCCCGGCAGCGTCTACGCCTGGCTCGGCCAGATGGGCATGGGCGCGGGCGCGTGGGGCGAGGTGCGCTACGAGCTGGAGGCGACCGATGCCGGCACGCGCGTGACCCTGACGCACGACTCGGCGCTGCTGTGGGACGACGATGCGGCGGGCGCCCGCGCCTCGTACGACTACGGCTGGGCCGACCTCAACGCGCGGCTCAAGGCGTTCGTCGAGACGGGCGCGAAGCACGGCACGGCGGGCACGAACGCCGAGCCGGAGTTCGTCTTCGAGCCCTCGAGCTGACGGCTCAGCGCTCGGCGGATGGGGGGAGGCGCCGCGCGCGGGTGTACTGCGGCGGCCACACCGAGACGGTGCCGGCGGATGCGTCGGGCCGGCTATCGGGGTCGCCGTCGAGCTCGGCCTCGGCCGCGAGCGCCCAGTGCGGGTTGCGCAGCCAGGGGCGGGCGAGCATGATCGCGTCGGCGTCGCCGTCGGCGAGCACCCGCTCGGCGTGCGCCGGCTCGTCGATCAGCCCCACCGCGTTCACCGTGACGCCCGTCGCCGCCCGCACGTCGCGGGCGAAGGGCACCTGGTAGCCGGGCTCGAGCGCGATCTGCTGCCGCGGGTCGAGCCCGCCGGAGGAGAGGTCGAACCAGTCGGCGCCCGCCTCGGCGGCCGCCCGCACGTGCTCGATCGTCATAGCGGTGTCGATGCCGCCGTCGACCCAGTCGGAGGCACTCAGCCGCACCATCAGCGCCGCCTCCGGCGCCGCTGCCCGGACGGCCGCGACCACCTGGCGCAGCAGCTCGACGCGCAGCCCGCGCGGGTCGCGCTCGCCGTCGGTCGTGCGCCACTCGACGGCGCCCCACTCGTCCGTGCGGGCGTTCGACAGCGGCGAGAGGAACTGGTGCAGCAGGTAGCCGTGCGCGGCATGCACCTCGAGCGCCTCGAAGCCGGCGGCCACGGCGCGACGGGCGGCCGCGGCGAAGGCCTCCGGCAGCGTCGCGACCTCCGCCGTGGTCAACGCACGCGGCGGCGCGAAGCGACCGAACGCATCCGTCGTCGCACTCACGCTCTGCCAGCCGCCCTCGCTCGCGGGCACGGTGTCGCGGCCCGACCACGGACGGTAGGTGGATGCCTTGCGGCCGGCGTGCGCGAGCTGCATCGCGGGCACGGCCCCGTGGGCGCGGATGCGGGCGGCGATCGGCGCCCAGGCCTCGGCCTGCGCGTCGTTCCAGATGCCGGCATCCTGCGGCGAGATGCGGCCCTCGGGCACCACCGCGGCGGCCTCGGTCATGACGAGCCCGGCGCCGCCGCGCGCGAAGGAGGCGAGGTGCTCGTGGTGCCACTCGCCCGGCATGCCGTCCTGGCGCTCGCAGGAGTACTGGCACATCGGTGAGACCCAGGCGCGGTTGCGGGCCACGACGGGCCCGACCGCGACGGGCGTGAAGAGACGACTCATGCGTGCGTCGTGCCCTCCATCGACGCCGCGCTCGGCACCTCGAAGTTGAACACGCCCTCGTCGAACGCGTTGTAGGCGGCGTAGTCGTTCAGCTCGTACAGCCGCGCCCGCGTCTGCATGCGATCGACCGCGCCGTCGAGGGTGCCGGTCTCGCTCAGCAGGCCGAGCTCGCGCTCGATGGCGCCCATGGCGATGCGCAGCAGCGAGACGGGATGGATGGCGATGTTGACGCCGACGTCCTGCAGCTGCTGGTGGGTGAACAGGGCGCTCTTGCCGAACTCGGTCATGTTGGCCAAGATCGGCACCTGCACGGCCGCGCGGATGGCGGCGAACTCCTCGAGCGTGGCCATCGCCTCGGGGAAGATGGCGTCGGCACCGGCGGCCTCGAGCGCCTTGGCTCGGTCGATCGCCGCCGCCATGCCCTGCACGCCGCGGATGTCGGTGCGGGCCATGATCACCAGGTCGCTGTCACGGCGGGCGGCGACCGCCGCCGCGATGCGCTGCATCGCGAGGTCCTGGCTGACGACCTCCTTGCCGTCGAGGTGGCCGCAGCGCTTGGGGTTGACCTGGTCCTCCAGGTGCAGCCCCGACACGCCAGCGTCCTCGAGCTCGTGCACGGCGCGGGCGAGGTTCATCGCCTCGCCGAAGCCCGTGTCGGCGTCGATCAGCGTCGGCAGATCGGTCATGCGCGAGATCTGCCGGCCCCGCTCCGCCACCTCGCTGAGCGTGGTGAGGCCGATGTCGGGCAGGCCCAGCTCCGCCGACATGACGGCGCCGGAGATGTAGACGCCCTCGAAGCCCAGCTGCTGGATGAGCGGCGCGGTCAGCGGCGTGAACGCGCCGGGGAAGCGCTGCAGCGTGCCCGAGGCCAGGCCGGCCCGGAGCGCCGTGCGCTTCTCGCTCGGCGAGACGCTCGTCGACAGCACTAGAAGAGGCCCTTCGTGGTGCCGACGTCGATCGTGCCCTCGGGGCCGACGACGTTCAGCTGCCGCACCTCATCGACGGTCAGCTCCGGCAGGCGCTCGACCAGTGCGAGGAAGCGGTCGATCTCGGCGTCGGCGATGATGCCCTGCGCGAGGGTGCGCAGCTTGTGCACGTACTCCGCGCGGCCGAACGGGCGCGCCCCGGCCGGGTGCGCATCCGCCACCGAGATCTCGTCCTCGATCGTCTCGCCGTCGACCATGGTGATCACGATGCGGCCGCCGAACGCCTTCTTCTGCGGGTCCGGGTCGTGGTAGCGCTCGGTCCAGATCGGGTCCTCGACCGTGGTGATCTTGTTCCACAGCTCGACCGTGTCGGGGCGCTGGGCGCGCTCGGGCGCGTAGGAGCCGACGTGGTGCCAGCCGCCGTCCTGCAGCGCGACGGCGACGATGTACGGGATCGAGTGGTCGAGCGTCTCGCGGCTCGCGGTGGGGTCGTACTTCTGCGGGTCGTTGGCGCCAGAGCCGATCACGTAGTGCGTGTGGTGGCTGGTGTGGAGCACGATCGAGGCGACGTTCTCGGGCTCGCGCAGCTCGGGCCGCTCGGCCGAGAGTTTGCGCGCCAGGTCGATCCAGGCCTGCGCCTGGTACTCGGCCGAGTGCTCCTTCGTGTACGTGTCGAGGATGCCGCGCTTGGGCTCGCCCGCCGCGGGCAGCGGCACCTGGTAGGAGCCCTCCCAGCCGTCGAGCAGCCAGGCGATCACGCCGTCCTCGCCCTCGTAGATCGGCACGGGGCTGGTCTGCCCGCGCATCGCACGGTCGACCGCCTCGACGGCCATCTTGCCCGCGAAGGCCGGCGCGTGCGCCTTCCAGGTGGAGATCTCGCCCTTGCGCGACTGGCGCGTGGCGGTGGTGGTGTGCAGCGCCTGGCCGACGGCCTGGAAGACGGTCTCTGCCTCGAGGCCCAGCATGGTGCCGATGCCGGCGGCGGCCGACGGGCCGAGGTGCGCGACGTGGTCGATCTTGTGCTTGTGCAGGCTGATGGCGCGCACCAGGTCGACCTGGATCTCGTAGCCGGTCGCGATGCCGCGCACCAGCGCCGCGCCGTCGCAGCCGACGTGCTGCGCGACCGCCAGGATCGGCGGGATGTTGTCGCCCGGGTGCGAGTAGTCCGCGGCCAGGAAGGTGTCGTGGTAGTCGAGCTCGCGCACGGCCACGCCGTTCGCCCACGCCGCCCACTCGGGGCTGACGGTGCCCTCGACGCCGAAGACGGCGGCGCCGGGCTGGTAGGGGTGGCGCTGCGCCTGCTCGCGCGCCGAGACGACCGGCGCCCGGTTGAGCGAGGCGATCGCGACCGAGGCGTTGTCGATGATGCGGTTCGCGATCATCTCGACGACCTCCGCCTCCACCTCGACCGGGTCGACGGCCACCTGCGCGATCTTCCACGCCAGCTGCTCCTCGCGGGGCAGGTTCTCGGCGCTCTTGTGGGCACGGACCTCGTGCTTCGTGGCGGGCTCGTGGCTGGTGACACTGGCGTTCATGGTGCTCCTATCGCTGGAGGTGGGTTCAGTCGTGTTCGGATGCGTGCGCGGCCGGAGCCGTCTGGCGGATCGACCGCAGCGCGTTGCTGAGGTGCACGTGGGTGGCGTTCGCGGCGAGCTCGCCGTCGCCATCGAGGATGGCACGCACGATGGCGAGATGCTCGGCGGCCGCCGAGGTCAGCCGCTGCTGCGAGCGGCGCGAGAGCCGGCGTGCGCGGGCGAGGTGCGCGCGCATGCTCTGCAGGTCTGCGACCAGGAAGCGGTTGCCGACCGCCTCGTCGATGGCGGCGTCGAAGCGGGCCACCAGCGCGTAGTAGCCGTGGTGCGCCTCGTCATCGTCGTCGAGCACGTCGGCGACGCGGGTGAACGCCGCCTCGAGCTCCTGGAAGGGCTCGGCGCGGTGGCGGGCGGCGGCCAGCCGGGCGGCATGCGTCTCGAGGGCGGCGCGCAGCTCGTAGAGCTGGGCCACGTCCTCGAGCGAGAAGGCGCTGACGACGAGCCCGCGGCCCGGCAGCGGCTCGACCAGCCCGTCGGAGGCGAGTCGCGAGAGCGCTTCCCGCAGCGGTGTGCGGGAGACGCCCAGGCGCGCGGCCTGCTCGACCTCCTGCAGCACCGTGCCGGGCTCGAGCTCCCAGTCGACGATCGCGGCGCGCAGGCTGGCGTAGGCCCGATCGCTCGCGCGCTCCGTCGACATGGAACCGCACCCCCGCATCCGCTGTGTATGCACACGACCGCGAATTGCGGCCGTCCTTGCCAATATCGTGCCACAGATCGCCGCCCGTGCATACACAGCCGCCTCCGACAGGCAGACGAGCGGATGCGCTGGGTCGCGTCGAGTGCGCCCGCTACGCCCCCGGCACGAGGGTCGCGAACACCACCGTGTTGTTCGGGAAGTCGTCGCCGCCGGCGCCCAGGTCGTCGCAGGTGATCAGGCGCAGCTCCGCGCCCGGCACCGGGTAGTAGACCGCGCGGGTCGGGAACTCGTCCTTCGGGAACGACTCGAGGTGGTCGACCGCGAAGACCGCGGTCGAGCCGTCCTCGCGCGTGACCCGGATCTCATCGCCCGGCTCGAGCGTGTCGAGCTCGTAGAAGACGCCGCTGACGTCCGACAGCGAGTTGACGTGCCCGAGGATCACCGACGCGCCGCGCTCGCCGGGGGTGGGCGAGCCGTCGTACCAGCTGGCGGGCGAGCCCTCGGCGCCGGGCGGCACCTCGAGCGTGCCGTCGGCGCGCTGCCCGGTGACGATGAGCTCGGAGGTGCGGTCGAGCGCGGGGATGTCGATGCGCACGGGCTGCGAGGCGGGCATGGCAGGCTCGTCGGCGTCCGATTCGCTCGGTGCCGAGTCGCCGTCGGCGCTCGGTTCGGCACTGGGTTCGGGCGCCGCGCTGGTGGCCGGGGACGGGGCAGCGGATGCCTCCGGCTGCCCAGCGTCGTCGGCGGCCGTGCCGCAGGCGGTGAGAGCGAGCAGGAGGGCCGCCGCCACCGCCGTGAGGCGGAGGCGACGGCCCGTTCCGTGGAGCATCATCGAGCTGACTGGTGCTTAGTTCTCGTTGGCCGTGCGACGACGGACGACGTAGATGCCGGCTGCCGTCATCGCGGCCAGCGTGGCGCCCAGGGCGACGAAGCCCATCTCTGCGCCGTTGTCGCCGGCGGTGGTGACGCCGGTGTCGACGCCGCCTGCAGGCGCCATCGCGAGTGCGCCGCAGAGCGCGGGCGAGGTGGCGGCGAGCGGCAGCTCGGGCACCAGGTCGCTCGGCTCGGTCGCGCCCTCAGGCTGCGTGGCCGGGTCGAGGCCGTGCACCACGACCACTGCCGTGCCGTCGTGCAGCGCGGTCGCGGTGGCCTCGCTGATGTCGAAGGTCTCCTCGTACGTGATGGTGTCGCCACCCGGCGCCGCCATCAGGTCGAGTGCACCCTCGGGGCTCTTGTCGGCGTCGCCGATCGAGAGGGTCTGGCCGATCTCACCGTACGAGGGTCCGCCCTCGGTGGTGCTGATGATGCCGTCGCCGTTCTCGTCGGCATCCGGGCTGGGGCAGGTGCCCATTGCTCCGATGTGGATGTGCTGCACGTGCGGGTAGGGCGCGCCGTCGAACTCGGCGGCCAGCCCGGAGGCGTTCAGCGTGACGGTGGCCTGGCTGCCCTCGACGTCGATCCAGACCTCACCGGTCGCGCCGCTGTTGTTGATCTCGTCGAGCGTCGTCTCGTATGCGTGGGCTCCGTCGTGGGCCATCGCCGGCATGGCGCCCATCGCCACCAGGCTGATGCCGAGTGCCGGTGCTGCCAGCAGGAGTGCTGTCTTCTTCATGGCGGTACCTCTTCCTTGAGTCTCGGGCAGTTGGACGTGCCCGCTCTTGGAACGTGGTTCGGCACCCTCGCCGGTGCGGATTGGAGCAGTTTCACCGCAGCATCCATCCGGGGCAACCGCACCAATCCGAACGCGGTGCGGCGACGAACCCCTGGCACCCCTACGTCACAGAACGGATGGCTCCCATGGCTCGCACGATCCGCAAGAGCACCACGCTGCTCACCACGCTCGCCGTCGCCTCGCTGCTGCTGAGCGGCTGCGCGGCAGCGTCCGGCGAGCCGGCGCCCTCCCCCGCTGCGCCCTCCCACACCATGCCCGACGGCACCGTGATGTCCGGCGCCGAGCACGACGCGCACGGCGAGGATGCCGCGCACGAGGAGCACGACGCGCATGAGACCGGCACGACGGATGCGCAGGGTCCGTCCGAGGCCGCGCGCATGGTGTGCGAGGGTCAGGTCGTCACCTCGGCGGCACAGATCTTCGACCTCGAGGCCTCGGCCGCGCCGTCGTCGAGCTGGGACTCCCCCATGTTCGCCTGCACCTATGACGTCGACGGCGCGCCGGTGGTGCTGACCGTGCACGACGTGACCGATGCGGCGGCCGGGCAGGAGCACTTCGACGCCCTGCAGCAGACGCTGGGTGCCGAGGACATCGAGGGGATGCTCGGGCTCGGCCTGCCGTCGTTCTCGACCGGCGACGGGATGGTCGCGTTCCTGCGCGACGGCAAGACGCTCACGGTCGATGCCACCGCGCTCCCCGACGGCTTCGGCGACGGCACCAGGACGCAGGACGAGGCGGCCTACGTGATGGCCTCCGCCGTGCTGACCTGCTGGGTCGAGCACGACTGAGCGCTGGAGCTGAAGGCGGAGACCCTTTCGGGTCTCCGCCGCGACGCCAGCTCGTCGGCCCGTCCCGGGCCGACGCCAAGCGGAAACCTTGATCCGATCGTGATCGGATCTCGAGCGCCATCCCAGCCTGGAGGAATGGGATGGAGCATGTCGTCTCCCTTCAGCCCCGTGCGCCGCACGCTCGCCGGGTTCCTGCTTGCGTTGGCCGTTGCAGCGCTCGCCGGCTGCGCCGCGCCGCAGCCCGCGGCCACCACCGCGCCGGGCACGCCAGCGCCGGCCGCACCCTCGGCCGAGCCCACACCCTCGGCGACCCCGACCGCATCGCCCTCCCCGACCTCCACTGCGTCGGCTGCTGCGCTGCCGTACTGCGGCGACGAGTTCATCGTCGACCGCTCGTCGATCGTCTGGTGGATGGGCACCCAGGAGGAGCAGCTGGCGCAGGCCGCTCCCGAGCCCGGATTCGTTGCCGCCGAGGCGCTCGCGGGCCTGGACGTCGTGTGCGCGATCACGTATCGCTCCCCGACCGATGGCGAGCCGGGCGTCATGCAGACCTCGGAGGCCTTCGTCGCGAGCGACGGCGGCGCGCTCGAGCAGCTCGAAGCCTGGGCGGCCGCGAACGGCTACGTCGCGCAGAGCGAGGGGGACGGCTTCCAGGAGCTGCACCAGCCGCCGAACGCCGATGGCACCACGACGCGCAAGATCTTCTTCGCACCCCTCGACGGCGAGCATCCGCCGATCGGCGACGCCGAGCGCCTGGTCGCGCTGACCGGTGCGCCGCCGGACGCGATCTACGTCTGGCACGCCGACTTCACGGTCGAGTGACACGGGCGTTCAGCGGCCGCGGTCCATCACCTTGCGCAGGTAGTGGATGCGGTCGCGCAGCTGCTGCATCGAGGCCTGCGCCACCGGCGGCCCGCCGCAGACGCGCCGCGACTCGGCGTGCACGAGCGCGTGCGCCTCGCCGCGCCGCTTGGCGACGATCGCGACCAGCGAGTTGAGCAGCTGCCGCTCCTCGCGCATGTTGCGGTAGAGCGGCTCGGGCCCTGCCTCGGCCTGCGGCCGCTCGCGGATGCGCGCCGCCTGCCGCGCATGGCGCCGCTTGAGCAGCTCGGAGACGTCCTCGGCGTCGAGCAGCCCGGGGATGCCGATGAAGTCGAGCTCCTCCTCGCTGGCGGGCTCGACGAGCTGCCCGAACTCGGCCTCGCCGAAGAGCACCCGGTCGAAGGTGGCGCTCGACTCGAGCGGCTCCCACGTGAAGGGCGCGGGCTCGCGGTCGTCCTTGTCGCCCTGCTCGGCGGCGGCCATCAGGTCGTCGTCGAGCAGCTGGTCGTCGGCCTGCTCGCGGTCGAGCGCGTGGTCGCGCTGCCGCTCGAGCTCGGCCGCGAGCGCCAGCAGCGGCGGCACGCTCGGCAGGAACACGGTGGCGATCTCGCCGCGTGCGCGCTTGCGCACAAAGCGGCCGATGAGCTGCGCGAAGAAGAGCGGCGTCGACGAGCTGGTCGCGTAGACGCCCACCGCCAGCCGCGGCACGTCGACGCCCTCCGAGACCATCCGCACCGCGACCATCCAGCGGCTGTCGCCCTTCGAGAAGGCGTCGATGCGGCTGGATGCGCCGGCGTCATCCGAGAGCACGACCGTCGGCTCGTGCCCGGTGATGCCGCGCAGGATCTGCGCGTACTGGCGCGCCTGTGCCTGGTCGGTCGCGACCACCAGGCCCCCCGCATCCGGCACCGCCTGCCGCACGTGCGTCAGGCGCACATCCGCGCTCTTGAGCACCTGCTGGATCCACTCGCCGCCCGGGTCGAGCGCGGTGCGCCAGGCGCCGGCGGTGATGTCCTTCGTGTCGCCGTGGCCGAGCGTCGCCTTCATCTCGTCGCCCATCGAGGTGCGCCACGCCATCGTGCCGGCGTAGGCCATGAACACCACCGGGCGCACGACGTTGTCCCGCAGCGCCGCGTCGTAGCCGTACGCGTAGTCGGTGCGGCTGAGGCGGATGCCGCGCTCGTCGCGCACGTACTCGACGAACGGGATCGGCGCGGTGTCGCTGCGGAACGGCGTGCCGGTCAGCGACAGCCGGCGGGTGGCGGGGCCGAACGCCTCGAGCACCGACTCGCCCCAGCTGAGGGCGTCGCCGGCGTGGTGCACCTCGTCGAGGATCACCAGGCTGGCGGCGCTGCGGGTGATGCGCTCGTGCACGGATGCGCGGGCCGCGACCTGCGCGTACGTCACGACGACGCCGTGGTACTGCCGCGGGTAGTCGCCGTCGGCGTTGGCGAAGTCGGGGTCGAGCCGGATGCCCGCCTTGTGGGCGGCGTCAGCCCACTGCTGCTTCAGATGCTCGGTGGGGGCGACGACCGTGATGCGCTGGACGGTGCCGCGACGCAGCAGCTCGCTCGCCAGGCGGAGGGCGAAGGTGGTCTTGCCGGCGCCCGGGGTGGCGGCGGCGAGGAAGTCGCGCGGCTCGGTGCGGAAGTACTGCTCGAGCGCCTCCTGCTGCCAGGCGCGCAGCGGCTGCACGGTGCCCCAGGCGGCGCGCTCCGGATAGGTCGGCGAGAGGTGGTCGACCGCCCAGGAACCGAAGTGCTCGTCGGCACGGGTCTGGGGCAGGGAGGTCACCGATCAAGGGTAGGCGAGAGCGCTGACGCCGGCCGACCTCGCGTGTCGCGCTGGAGCGCGCCTGGCTCGGGCGAATCTCAACGTGTCAGGTGATGTTTCGCCGCGATATATGGAGCGAACGACCGCCTGAGACGTTGAGATCTGCGCAGATCGCAGGCGGCGCGCCTAGGCTGACCCCATGCACTACCTGCTCGGACTCGCAGCACTCGTCCTCGGCGCACTCATCGCCACGCGCCGCACCCGCCCCACCTGGTTCGTCGTCCTGACCTGCGTGCTGGTCGCGATCGGCGCACTGCTGGCCATCCTCAGCTACACCCGAGTGACCGACCCCATGGGGCTGCTCGCCAACAGCATCCTCGGCTGGGTGTTCGTCGGCCTGTCGATCATCACGATGCTCAGCGCGGTCTTCGTGCTCGAGCGCCGCGGCGAGCACGGTGAGGAGCTGCCGCCGCTGATCGGCGACAACCCCTTCGACGGCGACATCGACGACAGCGACGACCCCGTGCGCGGCCGCGGCTCAGCAGCGGCAGAAGCGGCAGTGCTGGGCGGTGCCGCGTCGGCCGGCGCTGCGGGCTCGGTCGCCGCGGGATCGGCCGGCTACGCGGGCGTCGGCGCGGCCGGCGCGGAGGCGTACGCCGCCGACTTCGCCGATCAGCCCGTGCGCGACGGGGCGGCGCCGACCGACGCCGACTACGACGCGTGGGAGGCCGCGGGCGAACCCGAGCGCTCCGCCGACCGTCCGGGCCCGAGCGACGCGGCCGAGAACGGCACGACGGTCATCGGCGCCGACCCCGACCTCGCGACGCCCCCGGCCGAGACCGACGTGAATGCCGCGCCCGAGGGCACCGACGGCGCCGAGACCGACGACCACCTGGGCACTCCGCGGCCCTGACGCATCCGCTCGTCACCCCGGGCGACCAGCGGCCCTGACGCATCCGCTCGCCGTCACCCGGCAGCCCGACCGCCGAGCTCGGTCGCACGCCCCAGACGCGACGACGCCCGCCGATCCACTCGGCGGGCGTCGTGCGTGGGGCGGGTGGCGTCAGGCCTTGTCCTCGCCCTTGGTGTCGATCTCCTCGGCGAAGGCGGGCGGCTCGTCGCGGCCGGCCTCCTCATCGGCCTCGGCATCGGCCGCGGTGGCCTGCACGATGCCCTGCGCGTGGTGGGTGGGCGCGTAGACCGTGTAGAGCTTCAGGGGCTCGCTGCCGGTGTTGATGATGTCGTGCCATGTGCCGGCGGGCACCTGCACGCTCCAGCCGTCGATGACGTCCTGCTCGAAGGGCAGATCCTTCTCGGAGGGCCCCATCACGACGCGGCCCTGGCCGGCGTCGAGGCGGATGAACTGGTCGGTGCCGTAGTGCACCTCGAGGCCGATCGAGCTGCCGGGTTCGATCGACATGAGCACCACCTGCAGGTGGGCGCCGCTCCAGGCGACCTGGCGGTAGTTCGTGTTCTCGCGCGAGGCGGTCTCGATGTCGAACGCGTTGCGCTGCGGGCCGTTGTCGTGGATGTCCATGCGTCGATCCTGCCCCTCGATCCTGAGCGGCACCAGGGTGCGGATGCGGTGATCAGTGGGCGGTTGGCGCCGCGTCGTAGGTGAGCCACCGCGTCTTCGTCGCGACGCGGTCGTAGAGGCGCTGGGCGGTGGCGTTGTCGTCGGCGGTGATCCAGCGCACGACCGAGGCGCCCTCGTGCGCGGCGATCGCCTGCAGACGGGCGATGAGCGCGCGGCCGACGCCCTTGCCGCGCGCGGCTGGGTCGGCGAAGAGGTCGTCGAGGTAGATGCCGGTCTCCCCCACCGATGGTCGCGCGAAGCGACGCCAGTGCGCGATGCCGACGACCTCGCCGTCCAGCTCGGCGACGAGCGCCTGCACCTGGCGCGCCGGGTCGAGCGCCCACTGCCACACGCGCTCGGCGACCGCGTCGTCGTGCGGGTTGCCGTAGAAGGTGCGGTAGCCGTGGAAGAGTTCCTGCCACCGCTCTCGGTCGGCTGCCGCCAACGCTCGCACGCTGATCTCACTCATGGGGTCACGGTAACGCGACCTCGCCGTCCCTCACGGCTCAAGCGATCTGAATGCGCTCGTCGCCGAACTCGACCTCGATCCGAAGTCGCCCGCCAACGGCTTCGACGTAGCGTCGCAGCGTGTCCACTTGCGAACGCTCGATGTCACCTTGCTCAAGCCGAGACACACGATTCTGACTCACCTCAAGACGCTCCGCCAGTTGCACCTGCGTCAGAGCAGCGGCCTCTCGAAGTTCGCGAAGCCGGTACGCGCGAACTTCCTCCAGCATCCGCTTCCTGTGCTCCGCGATCCGCTTCGGATCGGCCGGCCGAATGGCAAGCAGCTCTTCTAGCGTCATTGACATCACAGCCTCCTTAGTCGTTCCAGGTGAGCATCGAATCGTGCGTCGGCAATCGGCACGTTGACGGTGTACCAACGGTTTCAATTGCCAGCCTTGTCGCCACCGACAAGGACGACCGCATGCCGTTCCGGGTCGACGCGAACAGCAGCCGCAACTCGGAGCGCCCGCTCGACCCCGGCCGGAGCTCTTTCATGTTCCGGTGCCGTGAGCCCGCGATCGAGTCGACCAAGGGTCGCCCCAGTTGGGGACCGTGCTCAGCGAGCACTTCCAAAGCACCGATCACCTGGTCATACGAACGATCGTCCAGCGACATCAGCCAATCCTTCACGTGTCGGACGTCGACGGTCCACGCACGGCTCACGGTACAACTCTTAGGTAGTACACCACAAGTGTTGTGGTGCTGCGGCAAGCGTGGAGTGGACTTATGCTGTGCGCGGAAGCCAGAGGGATCGGCGGCGCACTCGAGGAAGTCGGTGCGCGAGAAGGATGCGCTCGAGCCGCGTCGGCTCGAGCAGATCTGCCCAGACCCAGTGGGCGGTGTCGTTGTCGACGCGCAGATCGTCGTCGCGGAACTTCTCGCGCGCCAGCGCCTCTTGGGGCGTGCGGCCCTGCTCCGCGGCGATGCGCCCATATTTCTTCATGCCGTCGAACTCGCCGAGCAACGGACGCGGGAGCTCTGGCAGCACCCAGCGGAAGTCGGGGAAGTACTCCGCTCCGCTGCCCCCAAGCACTGCCTGCTGCAGCTGCGGCGCCGAAAAGCCGAGCAGATGCATCACCACGCGGCTCCAAGACTCGCCCACTGACTCGGCCCTGCCGTCGGCGAAGGCGATCGCGGCTTCCGCCTTCGCGCGTCCCATGCGGCTCTGCCGCGCGAGCGCCTCGCGGATCGCCGCCTTGGTGGTGCGCTGCTCGTGGAGCGCCGCATCGATCGCCGCGACCGCGACCCGCTGGTCGCGATGCCGCGCCAAGTCGGCCAGCGCATGAGGCAGCGAGACCACGAGCAGGCCGTGGCACTCGACGATGTCCGCATCGTCGAGCTCGGCTCGATCGTGCTGCACGCCTGCCTTCAGGCCGGCCGTCTTCGAGCCGCCGGCGGTGAACACGCGCTCGGGCTCTTTGCCGTAGGGGTTGCCGTGGACCGCGAGCGCCGACTCCCGTGCGAAGATCGGGCGCTTGCGCACCTCGGCCACGGCCTCGATTCGCGCGAGGTAGCGCACGCCGTGCGCATCTTCACCGACCTCATCGGCGCGGGCGTACACGCCGTGGCGAATGCGGACGAGCGTCGCATTGCGCGACGGCTGACCCGGCGACTGCTCGAGCAGATCACCCGCTCGCTGCACCAGTGCGCGCTGCTCCCAGATCCGAATATCCGATTCCCTCATGGGCGGGAGGGTGCCGCACCGCGGCTCTGGGGCGCAGCGTCGGCGGGCTGCCTTGTGGATGGCTCGCGGAGCCACGCGCCGCGCCCACACGGACCCGATCGTGAGCGATGGACCCGATCGTGCGCGGCACCATCCTCAGATGGACCGGTTCTTGACGGGAGGACCCGAAATTTCGGGTCGCCCGATCACGAACGGGTCCGTGCGACGGGTGGCAACCGGGCGGCGCACGGCGGACGCGAGGCGCGGCAGGGCGGACGCGAGGCGGGGCGGCGCGGGTGCGGGAGAATGGGTGGATGCGCATCGAGTACCCGGCCGAGCTTCCGGTCAGCGAGGCGCGCGACGAGATCATGGCGGCGATCAGCGCCAACCAGGTGGTGATCGTCGCGGGCGCCACCGGGTCGGGCAAGACCACCCAGCTGCCGAAGATGCTGCTCGAGCTCGGCCGCCAGAGCATCGGCCACACGCAGCCCCGCAGGCTCGCGGCCCGCACGATCGCCGAGCGGCTCGCAGAGGAGCTGCACGTCGAGATGGGCAGCGAGGTCGGCTACAAGGTGCGCTTCACCGACCAGGTGAGCAAGGGCACCCGCATCAAGGTGATGACCGACGGCATCCTGCTAGCCGAGATGCACCGCGACCGCGATCTGCAGACCTACGACGCGATCGTCATCGACGAGGCGCACGAGCGCAGCCTCACGATCGACTTCCTGATCGGCTACCTGAAGCGCCTGCTCCCCCGCCGCCCTGATCTCAAGGTGATCGTCACGAGCGCGACGATCGACCCGGAGTCGTTCAGCCGCCACTTCGACGACGCCCCCATCATCGAGGTGTCGGGGCGCACGTTCCCGGTCGACATCCGCTACCGGCCGCTCGTCGCCGAGGCGAAGGATGCGTCAGGGCACGGTGGCAGCGCGGGGCGCGCCGGCGGCGGCGCCGGCGGTGGTGCCGGTGGTGCCGGTGGTGCCGGCGGTGGCCCCGGTTCCGCGAGCGCGGGTGCCGACGGAGACGACGGCACCGACGACGAGGACACCCAGGACCTCGACCCGGTCGAGGGCATCGCGGCGGCCCTGAAGGAGATCGAGCGCGACGACGCCGGTGACGTGCTGGTGTTCCTGCCCAGCGAGGCCGACATCCGCGACGCGCAGGATCAGCTGCAGGGCCGGCTCGGCCAGCACACCGAGATCCTGCCGCTGTACGGCCGCCTCAGCGCCGCCGACCAGCACCGCGTGTTCGAGCAGAGCACCCGCCCCGGCGTGCGGCGTCGGGTCGTGCTCGCCACGAATGTGGCGGAGACGAGCCTGACTGTGCCGGGCATCCGTCACGTCATCGACACGGGGACGGCCCGCATCTCGCGCTACTCGGCCCGCTCGAAGGTGCAACGGCTGCCGATCGAGGCGATCAGCCAGGCGAGCGCCAACCAGCGGTCGGGGCGCGCGGGGCGCGTGGCGCCGGGCATCGCGATCAGGCTCTACTCGGAGGCCGACTTCGAGAAGCGGCCGGAGTTCACCGACCCTGAGATCCTGCGCACGAACCTGGCGGCGGTGATCCTGCAGGCGGCGAGCCTGGGGCTCGGGCCGCTGGCGGAGTTCCCGTTCCTGCAGCCGCCCGCCGCGCGCGACATCAAGGACGGCAACGACCTGCTGCTCGAGCTCGGCGCGATGAGCAAGTCGGGGGCGATCACGAAGATCGGCCGCGAGCTCGCGCGACTGCCCGTCGACCCGAGATTCGGGCGGATGGCCGTGGCCGGCCGGGATGCGGACGTCGCGCACGAGGTCATCGCGATCGTCGCCGGGCTGACCATTCAGGACCCGCGGGAGCGGCCGCTCGAGCGGCGCGAGGAGGCGGATCGGCTGCACGCGCGCTTCGCCGACCCGACGAGCGACTTCCTCTCGCTGCTGGCGCTGTGGCGGTACCTGCAGGAGCAGCAGGCGGCGCTGTCGGGCAGCGCGTTCCGGCGGCTGTGCAAGCGGGAGCACCTGAACTTCCGGCGGGTGCGCGAGTGGCAGGACGTGGTGCGGCAGCTGACGCGGGCGATGGGGCTGAAGCGGGAGCGGGTGAGCGCGCGGGTCGAGGAGCGCGCCGGCGGAGCCGGCGGCCCGCAGGTCGAGGAGCGCGCCGGCAGAGCCGGCGGCCCGCAGGTCGAGGAGCGCGCCGGCAGAGCCGGCGGCCCGCAGGTCGAGGAGCGCGCCGGCGGAGCCGGCTCGCGTCACGAGGCCGTAGGGCGCGAGGGGTCCCGGTCTCGTGACGCGTCGCCGCTGCGCGGCGGCGCTCCTCGACCTACGGAGGGTGACGACCGCTACGTCGCGACGGTCGACGCGGTCGCCGTGCACAAGGCGCTGCTGGCGGGGCTGCTGGGCCGCATCGGCATCATCGACGAGACCGGCAAGGCGCAGCAGGCGCGGCCCGGCGAGAGCAAGCGCCAGCACGATCGCCGCACCAAGCAGCGCGCCGAGTACCTCGGTGCGCGCGGCGCGCGGTTCCAGATCTTCCCGGGCTCCGCGCTGGCGAAGAGCCCGCCCAGAGCGGTCATGGCCGCCGAGCTCGTGGAGACCAGCCGCCTCTTCGCCCGCACCGCCGCATCCGTCGACCTCGCCTGGGCCGAGCCGCTCGCGGGCGAGCTGGCGAAGCGGCAGGTGAGCGAGCCGCACTGGGAGCGCAAGCAGGGCGCGGTGGTGGCGTACGAGAAGGTGACGCTGTTCGGGGTGCCGATCGTCGAGCGGCGCCGCATCCAGTACGCGCGCATCGACGCCGAGCACGCGCGCGAGCTGTTCATCCGGCACGCGCTCGTCGAGGGCGAGTGGGACAGCCCGCAGGAGTTCGACCGCAAGAACCGCGAGCTGCGGCGCGAGATCGAGCGGCTCGAGGAGCGCCAGCGGCGCCGCGACCTGCTGGTGGGCGACGAGGCGGTGTTCGAGTTCTTCGACGCGCGCATCCCCGCCGATGTGGCGAGCACGCGCACCTTCGAAGGCTGGTGGCGAAAGGCCCGCGAGGAGACCCCCGAGCTGCTGACGATGACGCGCGAGGATCTCACGGGCGAGGATGCGCGGGTCGACCACGAGCAGTTCCCCACCAAGTGGTTGCAGGGCGAGCAGCGGTTGCGGCTGAGCTACCGCTTCGAGCCCGGCACTGCCGACGACGGGCTCACGGTGCACGTGCCGCTCGCGGTGCTGCCCAGGCTCAGCGAGGCCGGGTTCGACTGGCTCGTGCCGGGCATGCGCGAAGAGCTGCTGACCGCGATGATCAAGAGCCTGCCCAAGCACATCCGCAAGCACGTGGTGCCGGCGGCCGACTGGGCGCGCAGCATGCTGGCCGAGCTGCCGGCGGCTCCCACCGACCGCTCCCTCGCCGAGGTGCTGGCCGCGCGGGTCAGCCGCACCGCCTACGTGCAGGCGGCCGGCACCGACGTCGACTGGGGACGCATCCCCGACCACCTCAAGCCCACCTTCGCGGTGGAGGATGCCCGCGGCCGGCGCCTCGGGCAGGGCAAGGACCTCGAGGCGCTCAAGCGGCGCTTCGGCCAGCAGGCGACGGCGCAGGTGGCGAAGGCGGCCGTGAAGGTGACGAGCGATCTCGAGCGCGACGAGGTGCCCGGCTTCGACCAGGATCTCCCCGCCCACATCGACGTCAAGCAGGGCGGCAACACGGTGCGCGCGTACCCGGGCTATGCGGTGACGGGCAAGGGCAGAGTGGGCATCCGGCTCGCGTCGACGAGCGAGGCGCAGCAGCGCGACCAGCGGGCGGCGGTGCGGCAGCTGCTGCTGACGCAGGTCAAGAGCCCCGCGCCCTACGTGCAGGCGAACCTGACGGGCGCCGAGAAGCTGGCGCTGGGCGCGAGCCCCTACCCCTCGACCGACCGGCTCTTCGACGATCTGATGCTCGCGATCATCGATGCCGAGATGGCGGATGCGGTGCCCGCGTCCGCGGCCGAGTTCGCCTCGGTGCGCGGCCGGGTGGAGGCGGGGCTCGTCGACCGGATGTTCGCGCTGGCGAGCCAGGTGGCGCGCATCCTCACCGCTGCCCGGAACGCCGACAAGGCGATTCGCGAGGGTGCGAGCCTGGCGCACATGGCGGCGCTCGCGGACGCCCGCGCGCACCTCGAGCAGCTCATCTTCGACGGCTTCGTCAGCCGCACGGGGCTCGAGCGGCTGCCGCGCCTGGAGGTCTACGTGCGGGCGATCGTGCATCGCGTGGCGCGGCTGCCCGAGACCGCCAACCGCGACCGCACCTGGATGACCGAGGTCGAGCAGGCCACCGCCCTCTACACCGCGGCCGGTGGCACGCTGCCGCTCAAGGACGGGGCGACGGATGCGCTGGTCGCCGCCCGCTGGATGCTCGAAGAGCTGCGCGTCAGCCTCTTCGCGCAGCAGCTCGGCACCTCGGGCCCGGTCAGCCTGCAGCGCATCCGCAAGACGCTGAGCGCCTGACGCAACGCTCGGCGGGTCGGCCGCGGTGTGGTGCCGCAGCCGGTCCGTCGGGGCTCAGCAGCGGGTGTAGCCGGCGACCGCCGCATTGAGCGTCGGGATGCCGCCGAGCAGCACGACGCGACTGGGCATCCAGCCCTCGAGCGCGGCGAGCGTCGGCGCGGGCATGCAGCTGTTGCGCGCGAGCACCATCGGCGCACCCGCGGCGCCCGCCGCCGCCGCGCCCGGCAGCGCGTCGGCGAAGCCCAGGCCGCTCGCGACCAGCACCGTGTCAGCGGTCGGGAAGAGCCCGCCGATCAGCGTGGCCGTCTCGAAGCGGTTGCCGCCGGCGAAGCGCTGCACCGTCGGCACCGCCGCGTCGACGCTCGAAGCGATGCCCGCCGAGACCGAGTTCGCGTCGCCTGCGATGCCCACCCAGCCGACGCCGAGCGCGGCGAGCGTCTGGAGCGTCTCGGCGTCGGCGGTGGGCGCGTTGCCGCGCACCAGCAGCACCGGTCCGTCCCGCAGCGCAGCTGCGGGACCGGCCGTCAGCGCATCCGGGAACTTCGCTCCGGTCGCCAGGAACGCCGCCGGCGCACCGGTCGGGAACGCGTGCGCAGCGATCAGCCGGCTCGTCTCGTAGCGGTTCGCGCCGCCGAGGCGCGTGACCGTCGGGCTGCCCGGCAGCCCCGCGACCTGCTGCGACGCCGCCGCCGAGACCGACGGCGTACCGCCGACGATCACGACCTTCGCCGGCTGCAGTCGCGCGATCTCATCCAGCACGACCTGCGGCACCGAGCCCTGCGGGGTCAGCAGCACCGGTCCGCCCTCGTGCGCGGCCGCAGGTCCGGCGGCGAGACCGTCGGGGAAGCTCGTCCCGCTCGCGAGATAGACCACCGGCGCCGTCCCCGGGAACGAACGCTGCGAGATCGCGACCGAGGTGGCATAGCGGTTCGCGCCCGCCAACCGCTCGGCCGTCGGCAGCGAACCCGGGTCGGGATCCGGGCCCGGGCCAGGGTCCGGTCCTGGGTCGGGATCGGGGCCGGGACCAGGCCCCGGGTCGGGATCAGGGTCCGGGCCGGGATCCGGGTCGGGCGTCGGCTGCGTGCAGCCGCCGGCGATCGGCTGCAGGTCGGCGCGCAGCTCTCCGGTGATGCCGGCCATCGTCACCTGGAAGCTCGTCGCCCCGGTGAGCGTCTCGGAGTCGCGCCAGTACTCGCGGCAGAGCGTGTCGGCCCAGAAGCCGAGCGTGTAGGTGCCGGGCGCGACGCCCGTGAACCAGAACCCCTGGACGGCGCCGAAGACGTCCTCTGAGCCCCACCGGTGCTCGTCGACGAGCACCCAGGCGCCGCCGACCTGCCGATACAGCTCGACCACCGGGATGCCGCAGGTGTCGCAGTCGACGCTCAGCGGCCCGCCCGAGTCGCCCCGGATCGTGTAGTCGCCGGTGAAGCGTGCGCCCGCGTGGCCGGTGAGCGTGAAGCTGCGGGCCTCGCCGACGGCGACCGTCACGGCGGTGCCGACGAGCGCCATGCCCGACGCTGTCCACTGCTCGGTGATGATCACCTTGCCCGGGTCGAAGGTCGCGCCGGTGTTGGTCAGCTGCGACTCGAGCTGCAGTTGGAAGGCGCGGCCGGGCTCGACCGGCAGGGTGAACGGCGCGTTGGCGCCGGGGGCGATCGAGAGCTGCGCGACCAGCGGCTCCTCCTGCGGCATCGCGTCGAGGTAGACGGCGCGCACCTGCACGTCGACGGCGGGCACGGCGCTGGCGAAGTCGAGCATCACGCTGCCGGTGACGGTCGTGGCCGCCGGCATGGTGACGGTGGCATCGACGTGCTGGCGGTCGGCGATCGAGACGGTGCCGGTGCGCGAGGGCCACACGCCCGGCAGCCACTGGCCGTAGCCCGGGGTCCAGGAGCCGATCGAGGCGATCGCGCGGTAGTCGCCCGGTGGCACGCCCTCGATGAGGCAGCTGCCGGTGAAGGTGCTGCAGCCGATGTTGGGCACGAACTCGAACGAGCCGTCGGCCTGACGGCGCACCAGGCTCACCATCACCTCCTGCTCGGGCGCGGCGCCCGCGAAGGTGGTGGTGATGGTGGCGCTGCCGCCCACCATCAGGCGCATCGCCCGCGACTGGGTCGCGCCCTCGACGACCCTGATGACCTGCGCATCCGCCAGCAGGAACGCGTTCGGGAAGAACGACTCGGCGTACCCGCCGTAGCTCGCCCAGATGCGGTATGCGCCGGGGTCGGCGTGGATCGTGACGGTGCCGGATGCGTCGGTGTAGCCGTCGAAGAGCAGCCCGTTGGGGTCGTCGGCGGTCACCTGCACCCACGCGTTCTCGACGGGCAGGCCGGTGTCGTCGGCGGTGATCGTGACGATCACCTCGCCCTGGCCGGGCGGTGGTGCCGCCTGCGCGGGCGGTGCCGTCGCCGGTAGGACGGCCAGGCCGACCGCGAGGGCCGCCGCGACGGCGAGCGCCTGCAGGCGCGTCCATCGGCTTCCAACGGTGGTGCGCGCTGCCTCTGCCACGGCCGCCTCCTCGTCGAAACGGTGGTATCGACACCGTAGGCGAGCTGCCCCAGGAGTACCGCCCCGCCCGCTCAGCACTGGCTCAGGAGTGCGGCAGAACGGCAATAGCCTGGAGGCACCATGGACGACAACCGCTACGGCCCCAGCTTCCAGCGCAACGCGCTCGCCCCCGGCATCCTCGCCGCGCTCGCGCTGGTCGCCGCGCAGCTGTGGCTGGCGGGCGCGTGGGATGAGGTGCTGCGGTACGTCATCTCGATCCTGGCGCTCATCGTCGGCTGGTTCGCCATCCAGGCGAAGCACTGGTGGTGGGTGCCGGTGTTCGCCGCCATCGCCGTGATCTGGAACCCGATCGTGCCGTTCGAGTGGCAGGGCGAGGCGCTCACCGCGTTCTGGTTCTGGGGCCACCTGGTCGCCGCCGCCCTGTTCGTGGTGGCCGGCTTCCTCATCAAGTCGCCGCGGGAGGACTGAGCCCCCGGCTCCACCTCCTCGAGCGGGCCGCGGCGCGCGGCCGCGCGACCCCCGCGCCTTCACTGCCTGGACGCATCCGGACCGTAGTATCACCTGGTGCGCGCATACTCCGAGGTGCTGAAGGTTCCCGGGCTGGCGCGCATCATCTTCAGCCAGCTGATCGCCCGCTTCCCCGCGGGCATGATGTCGCTCGGCATCCTCATGCACATGGAGCACCTGCACGGCTCCTACAGCGCCGCCGGCCTCGTGCTCGCCGCGTTCTCGGTCGGGATGGCCACCGCCGGGCCGTTCATCACCCGGCTGCTGTCGCGCTTCGGCACGCTGACGGTGCTGCTGGTGACGGCGGCGATCTCGGCGGGCGCGCTGCTGCTGCTGGCCACGCAGGCGGTGCCGCTGTGGGTCGACCTGCTCGCCGGCATCGTCGCGGGCGCGGCCACGCCGCCGGTGACGCCGACGGTGCGCACCCTCTACCCGCGCATGGTGCCGCAGCGGCTGCTGTCGCCGCTGTTCTCGTTCGACGCGGCGCTGCAGGAGATCATCTGGGTGTTCGGCCCCGTGCTGGTGGTCTCGCTGGTGGCGCTCGCCGGCACCGGGGTGACGCTGCTGGTGACGATCGCGATCCAGTTCTTCGGGGCGGTGCTGTTCATCCTCAATCTGGAGGTGCGCCGACTGCGCATCCCGCCGACGACTCGCAAGCTCGGCCGGGTGCTGCGAAAGCCGCCCGTGCTGCTGTCGGTCGTCATCTCGGCGATGTTCATCGGCGGCTTCTCGGCCGTCGAGGCCGGCGTGGTCGGCACCTTCGGTGAGGGTGCGCTCGAGGCGGGCATCGTGCTGGCCGTCTCAGCGATCGGCTCGCTCGTCGGCGGCTTCGCCATCGGCAGCCGCGGCATCGCACCCTGGTCGGTCGCCATCCGGCTCACGGTGGTGCTGGCAGGCATGGTGATCGCGCTGCCGATGACCGAGGTGTTCGGCCTCTCGATCGCACTGTTCATCGCCGGCCTCGGCACCGCGCCTGCGCTCGCGGCGTTCTCGGCGATCATCGCCGGCACCGTGAAGTTCGCCGACACCCCCGAGGCCTACGCCTGGATCGGCACCGGCCAGCTGCTCGGCGCCGCCGTAGGCTCGGCGCTCGCGGGCGTGTGCATCGATGCGGTCGGCGGCGTCGGCGGCGTCTGGGTGGGCGCGGTGATGGTGGCGATCGCGGCAGCCATCGCAGCCATCTTCCGCCGCCACCAGCCCGACCTGCGGCACGGCATCGGCGACCCGCCCGACACGGCGCCGATCGAGCTGCCGCGCTGAGCCCGCAGAAGAAATGGGTCACGAACCGCTCTTCCGATCGCCGATCAAGCGCAGAAAGTGACCCATCTTCGGATGAAAACGCGAGGCGGGCGCGGCGGGCGTAGCGTGGCGGCATGAGCGAGCTCCGCGAGCGCCTCCGCGCGCTGCCCACCTTCCCCGAGACCATGCCGGTGCTCGACCCGGGGGCTGTGCCGACGCATCCGCTCGCGCTCTTCACCACCTGGCTCGATGACGCCATCGCCAGCGGCGCGCGGCAGCCCAACGCGTTCACGCTGAGCACCATCGGCGAGGACGGCGCTCCCGCGAGTCGCACGCTCATCGTGAAGGACGTCGACGAGCACGGCCTGCACTTCTCTTCGAACCGCGGCTCGCGCAAGGGGCAGGAGCTCGAGCGCAACCCGGTCGCGACGGCGCTGTTCTTCTGGCGCGAGCTCGGCCGCCAGGTGGAGGTGTCGGGCTTCGTCACCGAGATGGGGGCGGATGCGTCTGCCGCAGACTGGCGGGAACGCCCCAGCTACGTCGGCCAGCCCAATCCGGAGTGGGTGCTGTGGGCGCTGGAGCCGACGCGGTGCGTCTTCCTGCAGGCGACGCTCGACCGCAAGCACGTGCGGGTCGAGTACCTGCGAGGCGGCGACGGCTGGGAGCACCGGCAGCCGACGACGCCGGCCGGCTGACCGACAAAGACCTGGACGCCCGCGGATAGCATCGCAGGATGTCTGCTGAGGTCCGCATCCCTGGCGAAGTCGCGGCCATTCTCGGCTACTACGTGTACGCACTGCGCGATCCGCGCGACGGACAGGTCTTCTATGTCGGCAAGGGCGTCGGCGACCGCCTCAACGCGCACGTCCGCGAAGCTGGAGCAGACCTGCAGTCCGAGCGAGCCAAGCTCCGCAGGATCAACGAGATCGAAGCAAGCGGGCGAACGGTCGACATGCTCTTCCTGCGCACGGGCATCGAGGACGAATCAACCGCGTTCATCGTCGAACAGGCGGTCATCGACGCCTTCCACGCGAATCACCATCCTCTGACGAATCTCGTGCGCGGGCACCACTCAGGCCGTCACGGCCTGGCGACGCTGCCTGCAGTCGTGGCACGGCACCGCGCCGCGGCCTGCCCTCCAATCGAGGGCGCCGTCATCATGCTCAAGATCCAGAGGGGTTGGCGTCCCGACATGAACGAGCAGGAGATCTACGAGGCGACGAGAGGTCACTGGAAGGTCGCCGGATGGGTACGTGAGCGCACCGAGTTCGCGTTGGGTGTCGCATACGGGATCGTCCGAGGCGTCTATCGCGTGGAGTCGTGGTTCCCATCGGAGATGCCGTGGGATCAGGGCAAGGACCGCTGGGGCTTCGTCGGGCATCCTGCACCCGAACTCGCCCACGTCGTCGGCACCCATGTGCGCGACGCGTTCCCCAACCAGGTGATGTACCGACGCTTCATGGACGGCTACGCGGGCTCATCAGACGCAGAGCCCAGTCCGGTCTGACGCCCGTCCGGCTCCACGCCGGAAGCTCTCAGCGCAGCCCGAGCTCGCCCGCGAGCGCCTCGAGGCCGGGCAGCGGGTCGTCCCGCTGCGGCAACAGCTGCACGCACACGTGGTCGGCGCCGGCGTCGAGGTGCCCCTGCACGGCTGCGGCCAGCTCGGCGGGCGTGCCGTGGGGCGCGAGCGCGTCGACCGCGGCATCGGTCGCTCCGTCGTCAAGCTCGGCGGCGGAGAAGCCGCGCGATTCGAGCGTGCGCCGGTAGTTCGACAGCGACAGGTAGCGGTCGAGGAACCCGCGCGCCGACTCCCGCGCGGCCGCGGCGTCGGTGCTGGGCACGAGGCGCTGCTCGGGCGCGATGAGCACATCTGGCCCGACGGTCTCGCGCGCGAACCGCGTGTGCTGCGGCGTCGTCATGTACGGATGCGTCCCGGCAGCCCGGTCGGCGGCCAGACGCAGGGTGCGTGGCCCGAGGGCCGCGATCACGCGCCGCGACACGGGCACACCTGCGGCATCGAGGTCGTCGAGGTAGTCGACCAGCGCGGCGAAGGGCTTGCGGTAGTCGTCGTTCCGCTCGCGGTGCCCGATGCCGATGCCGAGCAGGAAGCGGCCCGGGTGCGCCTGCTCCAGCCGGTGGTAGGAATCAGCGACCTCCGCAGCGGGCGCCGTCCAGATGTTCACGATTCCGGTGGCGATCGTCACGTGCTCGGTCGCCCCGAGCAGCTGCTCCGCGATCCCCAGGTCGGCGGTCGGCGATCCGCCGATCCAGATCGTGCCGTAGCCGAGCCGCTCGACAGCGGCGGCCATCCCAGGAGTGAGCATCGGTCCCCCGCGCCAGAAGCCGATGCGGCCGAGGTCGGGCGTGACAGCAGATGAGGTGGGCACAGGCGTCCAATCGTCGGGCGGAGCGAGCAACGGGGTTCTCTCAACGTATCGGCGGCCGGCCGCCACGCGACCGCCTGACACAATCGACGCATGCCCCGCACGCTCGAGCTCAACGATGGCAGCGCCATCCCCGCGCTGGGCTTCGGGCTCTACAAGGTGCCGCTCGAGGAGACCGAGCGGGTCGTGGCGGCCGGGCTCGACGCCCGCTACCGGCTCATCGACGGCGCCGAGTTCTACGGCAACGAGCGCGAGGTGGGCACCGCGGTCGCACGGGCGGCCGATCGCGGCATCGCCCGCGACGAGCTGACCCTCACGAGCAAGTTCTGGGGCGACCCTGACCAGAGCCCGGCGGCGGCCCGCAAATCCTTCGAAGCCACCGAGCGCAGCCTCGGCACCCACGTCGACGTCTACATGATCCACTGGCCGCGCCCGGCCCGCGGGCAGTTCGTCGACGTCTGGCGCGAGCTCATCGCGCTCCAGCAGGAGGGCCGCGTGCGCTCAATCGGCGTCAGCAACTTCACCCAAGCCCACATCCAAAGCCTCATCGACGAGACCGGCGTCGCACCGGCGATCAACCAGGTCGAGTCGCACCCGTGGCTGCCGCAGCACGACCTCCGCGCCTTCCACGACGCCAACGGCATCGTCACGCAGGCCTGGAGCCCGCTCGGCCGCGCGCGCATCCTCGACGACCCCACGATCAAGAAGATCGCCAACAACCACGGCGTCTCCCCCGCCCAGGCGATCATCCGCTGGCATCTGCAGCTCGAGGGCGCCCTCATTCCCAAGTCGACGCATCCGCAGCGCCTGAGGGAGAACCGCGACGTCGACGGCTTCGCGCTCAGCGATGACGAGATGGCTCGGATCGCGCGCCTCGAGACCGGCGAGCGCACCGGCACGCACCCCGACGAGCGGCAGTGATCCAGCGATGAGCACCGACCCCGGCCCCCAGCACGCCGAGACCCCCGTGCTCCCCCACGCGCACGCCGTCACGTGGGGCGTCGCCGCGCTGCCGCACCGCGGGCCCAAGCGCGAGCTGACGACCGAGCGCATCGTCGAGGCGGCGATCGCCATCGCCGACGAGCACGGCCTCGAGGCTGTCAGCATGGGCAAGGTGGCGGCGGCGGTGGGCGTCGCCCCGATGAGCCTCTACCGCTACGTCACCGGCAAGGACGACCTGCTGCTGCTCATGTACGACACGGCGAGCGAGATCACGGTGCCGGGCGCGGCCGAGACCTGGCGCAAGGGTCTGCGCGAGTGGGCGATGTTCGTGCGGGCCGCCTACGACGCGCACCCGTGGCTGGCCGACCTGCCGCCGAGTTCGACGCCGACGACGCCGAACCGGCTGGCGATCATCGAGGCGGGGCTGACGGCGCTCGAGGGCGTGCGGATGCCCGACGACGGCAAGGTGCCGACGTTGCTACTGCTGCTCGGCTACATCGCGCTCTACGCGAAGGCGTCGAGCAACGCGGCGGTCGACGACGCGGTGCGCAGGGCGCTGCCAGAGCTCGTCACCGACGAGCGGTTCCCGCTGCTGGCGCCGGCGGTGCGGGCGGGCGTGTTCGAGCCGGTCGACACCGACCGCGACACCGGCTTCGGCTTCGGCCTCAGCCGCCTCTTCGACGGCATCGAGCGCTGGCTCGAGCGCACTGACAACACGGCCGATAGCATCGACCGGCTGCCGACCGCCATCACCAGCGACAAGCAGGTGCGCGAGGCGGCGAAGCTCGTCGAGAAGGCACGCATTGATCTGCGCCAGGCGGAGTCGAAGGCAGCGGATGCGGTGGCCAAGGTCACAGACCGGCTGCGGGCCGCAGAGTCCAAGGCCGAGGCGGCCGCCGAGCGCGAGGCCGCGAAAGCGGCGCTCAAGGCCGCCAAGGCCGAGGCGAAAGCACGTAGGTAGTCAGTCACACTGCAAGTCGGGGCACTGTCACTGGCGGGGTCAGTTCCGTGGACGTGACGACCGGACGCCTACTCTCGCTTCGACGCATCCGTGATTCTGTCGGCGACGGCCCGCCACGATTCAGAGGAGAGCGCCAACGCATCAATGGGGAGCCCTGGCCTGGAACAATTTCACCTGCTCACCTCGCAGCGAGGGGAAGGTCCGCTCGCTACGGTGAGATGGGCATTTCTCCTCCCTCTCCCTGACGGCAGCCCAAGGATCTTGAGTACCCATGACTCTGACTGGCACACTGCCGCGACAAGCGGCCCAGAGCACGCCACGGTTCCTACCGGTTCCCGAGCGACGCTACTTTGCGATCGTTGAGTCGCTATCCCATGATGAACGGGTTGTTCGACTTGATCTTATTGACGCGACTGATGAGCGCTTTTCCGGAGCCGAGTTCAAGCGCACCTCCGGAATCTTTCGTCGGATGTGGCAGCAAGCATTCGAATCGCAGCCCTCCGTCTCTCAAATTTCTACGGAGTTGAGCACTTTTAAGGGCGGTCTTCTTGAAACTGACGTTTCTGACCTTCCCACGTGGAGCTCAGTCTGGCCCGAGGCGTCAAACTGGGCGGAGGTAGTCTTCGGCAGCTCATTCGAGATCAGGGAAGTACGCCCCGTACCTATCGGCGACTCCAGGCGCCTAGACAGAATCTTCGGCATGGCTGCGTGGCCCAGCGCCACAGCGGATCGAGTCGCGACCGTACTCGGGGCGACGCCGCGCCTAGCAGCCTTCGCGACATTCGACGTGGGACAAGGTGCTGCAAGCGCGCTCGTTGACGCACAAGGTTTTGCTTTCATCTACAGCGATGTCGGCGCCGCGTTCGGAGGGAACGCCAGAACACGACCCACCAACCTCAAGTACTGCGTTTGCGAACAGCCGGTCGTCGTTCTTTCGCACTGGCATCAAGACCACTGGGCGGGGGTGGATTTCGAACCAAGGCTGTTGCGGTCGCAATGGATCGCTCCGCGACAAGCCATCGGTAAGACTCAGAGCCAGTTCGGAGCTGCAATACTCGAGGCTGGCGGTGACATTCTTATCGTCAAGCGTTCAAGCAAACCAAGAGTGTCAATTGGACAGCGGACCCAGGAGATCCTCATCGATTACTGTCGCGGGAACTCAATCAACGACAGCGGGATCGTGTTGACCGTACGAAGGCTTGCGGACAAACTGCTTTGGATCTTCCCGGGCGACGCGGATTACTCCATGTTCTGCCCTCAACCAGGACGCCTAGTTGGACTCGTCGCTACTCACCACGGTGCTAAGCCAAGACAACCCGGAGCTGTACCGTCGCCCGGCGCGAACGCTTACCATCGGCTGGTCTATTCGTTCGGCGTTGGAAATATTTACGGTCACCCACATCCGGTGGCGCTCAACGCACATCTCGGGGCAAGTTGGTCGTCGGCGAAAGTGCGGCAGACATCGGGGCGACCCGGGACACCGGCACGCGGCCCGGTTGCTGTCGGTTGGACACAACCCCCTCGTCAGTTGTTCCACCTCCCGCACTGCCTTGAAGTTCCAATCGTCTCGTAACCCGCTGACGCCCGAGTCACCGCAAAGGTTGGGCTGTGCTTCAGAAAGTTTGCGCCCACGCTGGAAGCATGACCCGCAGACTCCTCTCGATGGCCGGCATCGTCATCGCCGGCACCGTCCTCCTCGCCGGCTGCTCTGCAGCGGGCAGCTCCGTCTCCCCTGCCGCTGAACCCGGCTTCGAGTCCGCGCCCGATTGGCCCGGCGTCGAGATGCCGCAGGAAGAGAGCGGCGGCGACATGGGCACCTCCGGCGACGGCTCCGACTCAAGCGCCGGCGGCGGCCAGCCCGAGATCGCCACCGACGAGGATCGCGCGGTGATCGTCACCGGCACCGTCGCGATGCGCGCCGGCGACCCGCTGCAGATCGCCAACGCGGTCTCCGACGCCGCCCAGGCTCGCGGCGGCACGATCGACCGCCGCGCCGAGGGCGCCTCCACTGACTTCGAGCCCGCCTGGGCGACGCTCACGGTGCGCGTACCGGCCGCCGAGGTCGACGGCATGCTCGACGCCCTGCGCGGCCTGGCCGAGGTCACGGCGCTCGACCTGGGCGAAGAGGTCGTCACCAACCAGGTGCGCGATCTCGAGGTGCGGGTGAACGCCTCACGGGCATCCGTCGAGCGCCTCACCGAGCTGCTGACGACTGCGGCCGACACCGAGACGCTGCTCGAGGTCGAGGCGCAGCTGACGCAGCGCACCAGCGAGCTCGAGAGCCTGCTCTCGCAGCAGCGCTCGCTCGAGGAGCTGGTGGCGATGTCGACGCTCGAGGTGCAGATCCGCTCGACGACCGTCGAAGGCCCGACCGGCACGCCCAGCTTCTTCGACGGCCTGGTCGACGGCTGGAACGGCTTCCTCGCCTGGGGCGCCACCTTCCTGTTCGGCCTCGGCCAGGCGATGCCGACGCTCGTCATCCTCGCCATCGCCGGCCTGATCGTCTGGCTCATCGTCCGACGCATCATGAAGCGGATGCCGGCACGCACCACCCCGGTCGAGGGCGCGAAGGTCGTCAACCCGGTGGGCGCGAAGGAACCGGCGCCGGTCGAGTAGCAGCTGCGCAGCGACGGCGAGTGCGTTCAGGCGACCTGGACGCGCTCGTCGCCCACCACATACTCGATCGAGAGCCCGCCGCCCACTACTTCCAGGTATCGGCGAATCGTATCCACCGTGGCGTTGTCGAGACCGCCATGCTCGTGAAGCCCAGGCACGTGTGCAGGTTGCCGCGGTCGCCGAAGCGGGTGCGCAGCTTCTTGGCGAACGAGACGGGTTGCCGAACGCCCTAGCGGTCGAAGCGCGGGTAGCGACCGAGATAGAGGCAGAAATCGAGTAGCAGCAGCATGAGCGTGACGACGATGAGGGCGGGCGGCCCGACGAAGTCGCCCGAAGTGTCGCCGCGTGCGAAGAGCATGAAGAGGAAGTGCGCGATGAACACGTTGACGACGGTGTTCGCGACGGCTGTCATCGCCAGCCAGACGACGAACGGCACACCTGGTCTGTATCGCGATGGGAATGGTCTCATTCGCTGATGAGATCCCTCGCGTTCGGCAGCATGCGTAGCCACGCGATGCCGACAACGACAAGCGCGACGACGGAGCGTGCTGGCACCACGAACACCGTGAGCGTCCAGCTGGCGGGGCCGGCTTGGAGGACCCCGTCATCCATCTCACGTTCGGCGGGTCTGTGCTTTTCCGTTGCCGTCGCAGCTCGAAATTCCGACTAGTACTTCACGCTGCACAGTGTCGAGCAGCGCCGGCAGTTCGCGCATGTATTGGAACCTCGTCACCCGGTCGCTGTCCGGCAGCTTCGCTATTGGGCCAGCGCCTTCGAAGGCCAGCACACGCATTCCCGCGCGATAGGCCGCGAGCACGCCGAAGTGGCTGTCATCGATCGCGATACACCTGGCAGGGTCGGCGCCTAGCAGAGCCGCCGCGTGCAGATACACGTCGGGCGCGGGCTTGCCCTCGGCGACGTCCTCCGCACTGGCGATTGCTGAATCGAACATGTCGATCAAGCCGACCGTCTCGAGGCTGAGCCGGATGCGATCGTGCCCAGAATTCGACGCGACCGCGATGGGTAGACGGACGGATCGAAGTGCTGCTTCAACACCGGGGATGGCTGTGACATCACGCCGTAGCGCCTCTGCCATCTCATTGCTGGAGCGCGTATCCCAATCCGGCGGCAGCGGACGCCCGAGATCTGCCTCTACCGTCTCGCGGAAGAACTGACTCGAGCAGCCGACGAAGCGTTGCCGCATCTCTGCGGGGTCGTAGTGCAGACCGAGCTCGGCGAGGAGCCGATGCGAGACCTCCATGGCCAGCTCTTCGCTGTCGACGAGCACCCCGTCGCAGTCGAAGACGATCGCCTCATATAGGGGATGCCCTCCTCTAGACGCAGGCGTCACCGAGGGGTTCGGTGCCGCAACGCGCTTCACGTGCTCCACCGGAGTGCTGTCTTCAGGATCATGCGGGCGGTTGCCGGAATCAGCCGTCGATCGACGAATTCATTTGCAGCATGTGCGGATTGGAGATTGCCCGGGCCGCACACGAGCGCCGGCACACCGCGCGCCTCATAGAACGACGCGTCCGACTGTGCGCCGTTCGGACGCGGCGCATCCATGGCCGGCGCCCCTAAGCCCGCCACTACCTCATTCCGCGCGGCCATCACCACGCGACTGAAATCGCCCTGCGGGTCAGTGTAGGCGGGTGGCCAGGTATCGATCCAGTCGAACTCGATCGGATGCGCGGCAAGCCAAGGATCGAGTGCTGCGGCCGCGTTGATGTGCCCTTCGACCTCTGCCCGGATGGCCTCCGAGGTATCGCCAGGAGGAAAGGACAGCAAATAATCGAAGCGTGCGCGGTCAGGGAAATACGGAGCTGCCGGAAATCCGACATCCGCATGCAGCACACCCGGGTGAATAATGAACGCCCCCGGCGCGAACTGTGGGTGGCGCTTCGTGAAGGCCCACTGCTCTTCGAGCTGACGCATCGCCGAATAGATGTAGAAGGCCTTGTCGATCGCGTTCACGCCCACTGCATCGCCCCCGCCTCCGGCTCTGATGGCCAGATTGCGCGACGCCCAATGTGTCGACCTTCCGCGCACCGTCATCGAGAAGAGGTAGTTGCCCGCGGCGGTGTTTGCAACTTGGAGCGCGCCATCGTCGTACGAAGTGGGCTCGGGAATCAACACGGCATCCGGGACGAATCCAGCTTCGAGCACCGCGGTCGTGCCCAACTCATGACTCATGGTCTCTTCGCCGATCACGGAATGCAGGTGGAGATCGCCCGCGAGTTGGATGCCGACATCAGAGAGAGCGCGGAAGGCGAGCCATGTCGCAGCATGAGCGGCTTTCATATCCGTCGTGCCTAGCCCATAGATTCGGTTCTCCGTTCGTACGGCCGTCCATGGGTCGGTGCGCCAACCATCTTGTGAAGCCACCGTGTCGATATGACCGTTGACCGCGAGCGAACGCCCTCCCCCGGAGCCTGGCAGCACCGCAACGAGATTGTCGCGTCCGCGATCGCCTGTCACGGTGTGATTCTCGGCGCCCGCGCGCGACATCCACTCGGCCAGGAGCGCGTTCGCGGCAGACTCGCCACCCAGGTGCTCTTCCGCACTGACTCCTGGCTGCAGAGGATTGACGCTCGAGATCGCGACGAGGTCGACCAGGAGCGTCTCAGCCGATTCGGCGTGCTCGGCGACTGCGAGATCCAGACGAGCGAGCAGATCAGCATCCGGCTCAGCAAGCGACGTGTCGGTCATGCGGCTCCGCTCAGTCCCGTAATGGCCTTGACAAGGGTGTCCGGGGTGAATTCGCTCGTTGGTGCTTCGACCGACACCTTGCCGAGGCGCAGCACGACGATGCGATCGGTCACCTCCAACACGTGAGGCAGGGTGTGCGAGATGAAGATGACGGCGAGGCCTCGTTCGCGAGCCGCCTTGACAACATGCAAGACCTCTGCAGATTGGCGGGCACCAAGGTGGTTGGTCGGTTCATCGAGGATGATGACCTTGTTTGCCCAGCTGACCGCACGCCCGATCGCGACTGCTTGCCGCTGACCACCGGAGAGCTTTGAGATCGAGCGTGTCGATGACGGCACCGCAATGCCGACGTTCTGCAACTCTTGGCTCGCCACCTCATCCATGCGCTTGTTGGCCAGGAACCCAAGTTTTCCCCAGAACCCGGGCACCAGTTGTTCGCGACCTAGGAACATATTGGCGCTGACGGAGAGATCGGGCGCGAGCGAAGAATCCTGGTACAAGGTCTCTATACCGGCTTCCAGTGCCTGCTGGGGCGAGTGCCATTCGACTCTCTCCCCGTCGAGGTAGAGTTCGCCGGAATTGGGGCGGTGGGCCCCCGAGAGCGCTTTCACGAGGGTCGACTTTCCCGCGCCGTTGTCGCCGACAAGGCCGACGACCTCACCCGCCGCGACGGAGAAGTCGACGTCGTCCAGCGCGATCACGTTGCCGTAGCGCTTGCTGATCCCGCGTGCTTCGTACACAGGCTGCTGTGCGGTCATTGCTTTCTCCCTAGCTTCCTGCGTTCGAGCGGCCGATACCTTGCACTGCGACGGCGACGGCGATGAGAGCACCGACGACGATCTGCTGCGCATTCGGCTCGACGCCGATCAGAATGAGCCCGCTGAGGACGCTTGCCGTGATGAGCGCGCCCAGAGCCGCGCCGGTGACACGGCCAAGACCACCCATGAGGCTGACACCACCGATGACTGCGGCAGCGATCGCCTGCAGCTCTCCACCACGCCCTGAGGCGGGAGAACCCGATCCGAGTCGGAAGTAGACGAACAGGCCGGCGATCGAGGCGAGCACGCCCCCGAGCACGTACACCTTCATGAGGTGTCGCTTCACGTTGATGCCCGCGACGCGCGCGGCGAAGACGTTCGAGCCGATGGCGTATGTGTGGCGGCCAAAGCGCGTCTTCGATAGCACGACCGCTGCCACGACAAGAATCACGAGCGCCACAAGCAGCGGTGCAGTGAAGACATCGAGGTATCGAGTGTTGCCGATCTGCACGACTTCAGCGGGGGCACCCGCGATCTGGACCCCACCGGTGACAACAAGCGTCGTGCCCATGCAGGCTCCCATCGTGGCGAGCGTCGCGATGAAGGGCGCGAGATTCACGCGTGTCACCAGCAAGCCGTTGATCACACCGACCAGCACGCCGACCAGCAGCGCCGTGCCGATGCCAGCCGCGATGCTCAGCCCCGGATCGATGCCGTTCGCGGTGGTTGCGCGAACGGTCAGTGCCGCGGAAACCCCCGAGAGCCCGAGGACGGCGCCAACCGAGAGGTCGATTCCACCCGTGATGATCACGAACGTCTGCCCGATCGCCATCAGCATCACAGGAGCGAAGTCCTGCATGATGTTGCCGAAGCTGGCAGTGGAGAAGTAGCGCGGATTCAGGATCGAGAAGACGGTCACCATGATCGCGAAGACCACGATCAGCAGCGTCTCCTGCCGTGTCGCGAGCTCTACCCATCGGCCACCCCGCTTCGCCCGGAGCGGGCTGGATTCGACTGCGGGCGTATCTCTCGTCGCCGTGCTCACCGGGTTCACTCCGCGTACTCGTACTCGCGAGTCTCCGCGAGGTTGTCGAGATTCATGACCACATTGGGGATGACTACCTCTGACTCGATTGCGTCTGCGCCCTCGCCAGTGACAGCCGCCAGTGCATACTGCAGTGCAAGGCGTGCTTCCTGCGCCGGGTCCTGTGCAATGAGGCCGGAGATCGATCCTGCTTCGAGTTCAGCGACCTGCGCCGCATACGCGTCATAGCAGATGAGCGAGACTTCCCCCACCATGTCGGCGTTGTTGAGTGCCGCGATCGCGCCAGTGCATGACGTGCCGTCGACAGCGAAGACGCCGGCGAGATCAGGATATTCAAGCAACGTTGTGTTCAAGATGGTCGTTGCTTCAGACGGCTGACTGTAGGCGTACTGCACCGGCAGCATCTCGAGTCCCGGATGGTCGCTCGCGAGCGTCGCTTCGAAGCCTTCGACACGCTGCGTGCCCGTCGTGTTCGTCGGCGATGCCGAGATGACGAGCACGGTGCCCTCACCACCAATCTGGTCGCTCAGCTCTTCAGCTGCGCGCGAGCCACCATCGACGTTGTCGCCGGTAATGTGCGCGACGAGCTCAGACCTGTCAGTCACCGAGGTATCGACGGTTACCACGGGGATCCCCATACCGGTGGCTCGTGCGACGCTGGGCTGCAGCGCGTCAGCATCCGTCGGAACGAGTACCAGTGCATCGATATCGTCGGCCAACGCCGCGTCGACGAACGGGAGCTGAGCCTGCGGAGAATATGCATCCGATGCACCTTGCCAGATGAGCTCTATGCCGAGTTCGGCGGCTTCAGCCGTGGCCGCGATCTCCATAGCTCGGAAGAATGGATCAGAGGAGATGCCCGGGATGAATGCGACGCGGATGGGATCGTCCGCTTCGCCCTGGCCGCCATCCGTTTCCGTCATCGTCCCGCTGCTCGCGCAGCCGCCGAGCGCCAGTCCCGCGACAGCGGTGATGCCGACTGCGATGACCTGCTTCTGAAACTTCTTCTTGCGCATGGTTCTACGTCCTTCGGTGTTGGTCTCTTGCATCAGGCAGACTGCCTCGGCTACTTCTCGGCGTACTGGTACTGGCGCGTCTCAGAGAGGTTCTCGGCTGTCATGACCACGTTCGGGATGATGACCTGGGCTTCGATGTCGTCGTCTCGTCCTTCGATAGCCGCGAGCGCGAACTCAATGGCGATGCGTGCCTCTTCGGCAGGGTCCTGTGCAATAAGCGCGCTGTAGAGGCCCTCTTCGAGCTCGGCAACCTGGTTCGAGTAGGCGTCGTACCCGATGAGCGCGACGTCGCCAATGGCATCCGCGTTTCGCAATGCCGCGACCGCACCAACGCCGCTGTTGCCCTCGACCGCGAACACGCCAGCCAGATCCGGGTAGTTCAACAGCGCCGCGTTGATCTTGGTGGTCGCTTCGGTCGGCTGACTGTACGCGTATTCAATGCCGACGATCTCGATATCGGGGTGGTTCGCCTCGATCTCATTGACAAAGCCTTCGACACGCTGCGTGTCGGTCGTGATCGTGGGCGCACCTGACATGACGAAGACCTGCCCGTCGCCACCGACGAGCTCTGCCATTGCGATCGCTGCCTGTCGGCCACCGTCTTCGTTGTCGCCGGTGACATGCGAGACAAGTTCAGACTGATCCGTGACCGTCGTGTCGACCGTGATGACAGGGACGCCCTGGGCTGTTGCGCGCTGCACGGATGCCTGCAGTGCGTCCCCATCGGTAGGGGCGATGATCAACGCGTCGATGTCGTCCGCGAGCGCGCTCTCGACGAACGGCAACTGCGCCTGCGGTGAATAGTCGCTCGAGCTGCCTTGATAGACCAACTCGAACCCGAGTTCCTCAGCTTGTTCTTGCGCCGCGATCTCCATTGCAACGAAGAACGGGTCAGAGGAAATCCCGGGGATGAACGCGATCCTGGGCGTGTCCGCGGCAGCGCCCTGCGCATCCACGGGATCGCGGTCGGCGCCTGTTCCCGCGGCGCAGCCGGCAGTGAGTGCAACCGTCGCTACTGCGAGGAGGGCTGAAACTTTTCTACGCGTCATTGTCAAGCTCCTTTGCTTCGCCCGATCCCCCAGTGGGCTCGAATGTTGTCAGACACTACACCATTGATGCCCTACATCAACGCGCAATAGTCAGACCTGCCTGTCTCGATGGCCCCAGCTGCGGCCTGCGCTCGGGCATGCCAGAGCCCGCTCGACGGCGAAGCCCTCGAACGGCGCGAGTGATGGATCAGCGGTGCCGGAGCACGCTGAAGGAGATCTCAGCCCCGCGGTGATAGTCCGACGCCAGCAAGACGTGGTCGCCAGTGCGGGTCATGCCAACCTCAGAGACGAGCAACCACGGACCCAGGCCCGCAAGGCTGTAGCGCGCCTGCCAGGCCTCGGGCAGCTCGACTGCCGAAATTGTCGCCACGGAAGCATTGACATGGTGACCGTGGCCAGCGAGCGCGAGGGTGAGCGAGCCACTCCAGTCGCGATGCTCGATGGGACCGGGCATCGCTGCACGCGGCAAGGTGTTCTCGCTGACCACAAGCGGCTCGTTGTTGCCGTAGCGGATCCGGAGCAGACGGATGACCTCTGCGCCCTCGGCAAGCCCGAGTGCGTCAGCTTCCCGAGCATCCGCTGCGGCGACGCGCACATCGAGGACCGCACTCGTGACGGTATAGCCGCGGGCGGTCAGCACCTCCGTGATGCTCTCGTACTTCGTCATCGGGCGCTCGAGTCGCATGGACCCAGACGCCGACACGAACCGACCCTGCCCCTGCTTGGCATGCACGACGCCTTCCTGCTCGAGCAGTCGAAGAGCCTCTCTGACGGTAGAGCGGGACACACCGAAGACTTCTGCCAGTTCCGTCTCGGCGGTCAACCGATCTCCTGGCTTCAACCCCAGGTCGGCGATGAGCGCGAGGATCTGGTCGTAGACGCGGAGCACCATGCTTCCTCGGCTGGCCTGAGCCGCCGGTGTGGTCCTAGACAGGGTGACTCCTTGTTCGAACTGCATCGCAGCCTCCAGCGTGTCGCTCGACCGTACCAAGCACCGAGCGCCAACCGGCGCTGTGTGCCGTGCGCGCATCCGCCTGGCGCTGAAGTCGGACGCTGATCACCAGCATATTCGCACTTGCCAGACGTCCTGTTACAGTTGTCCGACATGATGCTCGACGAGCACGCCGATGAAGGATGGAATGCGACATGCTGAACTTTGACGAAGAGCGGTACCTCGGTATCCAGAGCGGGGCGGTGCAGCACGCCGCCGGAATCCGCAGCGCGCTGGAATCTGAACTTGCGAATGGGATCGAGAACATCTTCTTCGCCGGCGCGGGCGGCGTGAACTTCTTGATGCAGCCTGCGGCACGGCTGCTGCAGACCCGCTCGACCTTCCCGACCTTTGTCGAGATGGCAGCGGAGCTCGTCAACTCGGGCAGCCAGCACCTCGGCCCCAAGTCGCTGGTCGTCTTTCCGACCGTCTCTGGCACCACCAAGGAAGCGCTTGCCGCACTCGAGTTCGTGCGCGGCAAGGGCGCTCGCGTGCTCACGCTGACCGCAAAGGCTGACACGCCGCTCGCTGAGCTGGCAGACATCAACTTCACCAACTTCTGCGCTGACGACACCTCGAGCGAGAACTTCTACCTGCAGTCGCTCCTCGTCGCGCTCGCGATCATGGACGTCCGGGGTGAGATCGACGACTTCGACCGCATCGTCGCCGAGCTGCAGACGGTGCCGGCACAGCTCGTCGAGGTCAAGCGCGCCTTCGAACCACGCGCCGAGGCGTTTGCCGTCGAGATCAAGGATGAGCAGCACCACATCGTGACCGGTGCTGGCAACACCTGGTACGAGGCCTGGTACTACGCCATGTGCATCTTGGAAGAGATGCAGTGGATCTGGACTCGCCCGGTGCACGCATCCGACTTCTTCCACGGCACGCTCGAACTGCTGGAAGAGGACACGAGCGTGTGGCTCATCAAGGGTGAGGACGAGCAGCGCCCGCTGGCAGACCGTGTGGAGCGCTTCGCGACCACAGTCACCAAGAAGTTGCGCGTGTTCGACACGAAGGACTTCGAGCTCGGGTCGATCTCCGACGACGTACGCGCATTGATTGCGCCGGCCGTCATCGCGGCAGCGTTCGAGCGACTGAGCATGCACCTGCAGGTCGTGCGTGACCACCCGCTCACCACGCGCCGCTACTACAAGAAGGGCAATTTCTAGCCTCAGCATGCGCGAAGGGCAGGGCCGTCACCGGCCCTGCCCTTCGCGCCGAGACCAACCAAGGCGTGCCAGAGTGAGAGCGCCAGTGACCCCCTGCAGGTAGCGACCTGCGCAATACGACGGAGTTCGATGATGACCTCGCAACCGCTCGACGTCGCCGTGGTGGGCGATAACACCCTCGATAGATACCTCGACGAGCCCGAAATCGGCGACCTGATCGGCGGCAATGCGCTGAACGTAGCCGTCCAGCTGGCGATGATGGGTCTGCGGGTTGGCTACTTCGGCGCCGTCGGTGACGATGAGAACGCTAGTGCTGTCGCCAATGCGGCCGCAGCGCGGGGCGTAGTGCTCGACGGTCTTGTCACGATGCCCGGCAGCACCGCGCTGACGACGATCAGCCGGACGGAACAGGGCGACCGAAGATTCGAAACCGAGGAATTCGGGGTCACTGCGGAGTACTATCCGACAAGCGACGCGCTCGAGATGATCGGGGCGAGTCGCTGGGTTCACGTTGGCATGTTGCCGCGCTCGCGCGCGTTCGGTGCTTCGATCGCAGCCATGTCGCCGGTGCCAGTGAGCCAGGACTGCAGCGTCAGCCCGGAGTCGCACCGCCTCGCGGTCGCCTTCGCGTCGGCTGGCGAAGACGCGGTGGTCGCCGAGGCCATGGTGCTCGAGATGCTTGAGAACGGCGCTCGTACAGCCGTGGCGACGCTGGGCCCAGAAGGAGCACTCGCCGGCCGAGGTGCGCAGCGGTGGCGGGCGATGCCCATGCCTGTGAGCGTGGTCGACACGACGGGCGCGGGCGACGCATTCATGGCAGGATTCATCGCGGCCACTCTCGACGGAGAGAACGTCGAGGGTGCTTTGGCTGCCGGCGTTGCACGAGGGTCGTATGCATGCCAGCACGTGGGCGGTTGGCCCCAGCGGCCAGCAGAGATCGCCTCATTTGGATAGGAGCACGATGTTCGCGTTGGTGCCAGCCCAGCAACCATATGCATGGGGGTCCACCCGTGCGATCCAGGAGTACGCCGGCGTGGGCGTTCCAGGCCATCCGTTGGCCGAGATCTGGTTCGGCTCGCACCCAGCGGGCTCATCGACGCTAGCCGACGGGCGCACGCTCGCGGCACTCATCGCTGAAGACCCGACCCGCGCGCTCGGCGCTGCTGTTGCCGAGCGCTTCGACAGCGAGCTTCCCTACCTCGTCAAGCTGCTCGCACCCGGGAGGGCGGTCTCGCTGCAGGTGCATCCGAGCGCCGCCCGCGCAGCACAAGGCTTCGCGGCCGACGCCGCCGCGCCCGCGTCAGACCGCCGCTTCGTCGACGGCAACCACAAGCCCGAGATGATCTTCGCGCTCACGCAATTCGAGGGCCTCGTTGGCCTGCGGTCGGCCGAAGACATCGCGCGCACTCTGGCTCCCTTCGGACTCGCACGAACGCAGGCGGCACTCGAAGCACTCGATCCGGGCGATGAGCCCGCACTGCGGAAGGCTGTCGAGATCCTCGCCACGGCTCCTGCTGAGAGCGTCGCAGAAGCTGTCGCCGCCGCGACTCGATTGGCAGCTGACGGCTCAGAGTCGGCAGGGACGCTGCTCGAGCTCGAGCAGCAGTATCCGGGCGACGCGGGTGCCCTGGTCAGCTTGATGCTGGAGCGCGTGCGGCTCGCGCCGGGTGAGTCCGTGATGGTGCACTCGGGTGTACCCCACGCATATCTCTCTGGGTTGGCACTCGAGGTGATGGCGAACTCAGACAACGTCTTCCGACTCGGTCTCACACCAAAGCGCGTCGACGTCGGCGAGTCGATCGCAAACCTGATCACGAGGCCCGCATATCTCAGCAGGCCGCACTCCGCGTCGGCGAGCGCCGGTGTGGAGGAGTTCCGCGTCGATCTGCACGAGGGCGAGGGCGGGGACAAAGGCTCGCAGGTGCCAGCGTTCGGACCCAAGATCCTGATCGCGCTCGCCGATCAATGCGAACTTGTGTCGGGTGACGAGCGGCTTGAGCTGCACCGCGGTGCCGGTGCATTCATCCTCGACGGCGAAACGCCGATCGTGCACGGCAGCGGCTCCTTCGCGGTGATCTCCGTCCCCACGAGCTGAGACACTCCGGGCCAGCCGCACTCCCCCGCAGATCGCCTGCGCTGCCCCGTCATGCCGCCGCGACCTGCGCACTGCTGCCACACCGTTGCAATTCCGTTATGCGAAGCGCATGGCGGCAGTGATATCGTTATCAAATCGCGTGAGCCCATTGGAGTGCTGCGCGTCCGAAGACCGTAAGGACATTGGCCATGAAGAAGAAGCATCTGCTGGTAGGCACCGCACTCGTCGCTACGGCCGGCCTGCTGCTGACCGGCTGCAGCACGTCGGGCGGCGACAGCCCCGAGGCCAGCAACGGCGAGGCGGCGAGCGGCGAAACCCGCACGATCCGAATCTCAACCGTCAACCCGCCAACGAGCATCGACGGACAGATCCTCGAGGAAGTCGCCGCAACGATTCAAGAGCGATCGAACGGTGAGCTGGTGATGGAGGTCTTCCCCGCGGGGCAGATCGGCACGACCAGCGACACCGCCGAGCAGGTCGCAAACGGCGAAGATCTCATCGCCTACATGGACGCTTCGGCGATCGGACAGATGGGTGCTACAGACTTCAACCTATTGGGTGGCCCCTTCTTGTTCGACAGCACAGAAGAGGTCAACAACTTCCTCGGCTCCGAGCTCTTCCAGGAGATGAGTGACCAGGCCGCTGCCGAGCAGGGCATCCGGATTCTCTCGCTCGGCTGGACTGACGGGCCGCGGCACATCTTCGCCAACCAGCCGGTTCCCCACCCTGACGACCTCGCAGGCATCAAGCTGCGCACACCTCCGATCGACACGTGGATCACCACATTCGACCTCCTCGGCGCGGTGCCCACAGAGGTCGCGAACACCGAGACCTACAGCGCTCTCGAGCAGGGTGTCGTCGATGCCGCAGAGGGGCCGATCAACGGCACCTACGTGCAGCGCTGGCAGGAGGTCGCGACACATGTCACGCTCACCGGTCACTTCCAGACGCTCATCGGCTTCGGCATCAGCGAAGCCCTGTGGCAGTCGCTGACCGAGGAGCAGCAGCAGATCATCTCTGAGGAGTTCATCGCCGGCGGCGAGCGAGCGCAGGAGCAGTACGCCGCCGAGATCGAGTCGACGATGGCGCTGATGGAGGAAGAGTCTGGCGTGGAGTTCCACGAAGCTGACTCGGACGCCTACCGCGAGCGCACCGCTCCGTTCTACGAGGGCAACGAAGAGCTCTACGAGCAGGTTCGCGAGGCCGCGCAGGGCTGACGCCCACCCATCCACACCCACAGCGCGGTGCGTGCCCGGCACAATGTCGGGCACGCACCGCGCGCTCATGAAGGAGCATCATGACTTCGGCAGCACCCCGGTACGACCACTTCATCGACGGCTCGCTCGTCGCTGGAACTGCCTATACCGAGAACCGGAACCCCTCAGACACCGGCGATCTGATCGGTCTGTACGCCAAGGGCGGCGTCGCTGAGGCAGATGCCGCGATCGAGGCGGCTGCCCGCGCATTCCCCGGCTGGGCAGCGACGCCGATCGCCGAGCGCTCGGCAGTGCTGCAGCGCATCAGCGCCGGCATCACCGCTCGCGAGGGCGAACTGGCCGACATGCTTGCGCGCGAAGAGGGCAAGACGCTTGCCGAGTCGATCGGCGAGGTTCGGCGCGCGGCCGCGACGTTCGCCTACTACGCCGGTGAAGTATTGAGCGCGCGCGGATCCGTCTACGCAAGTCTGGCGACACCCGCGACGATCGAGACGGTGCACCGTCCCGTCGGCGTCGTCGGCATCATCACTCCCTGGAACTTTCCGATTGCGATCCCGGCATGGAAGTCGGCGCCGGCGCTCGCGTACGGCAACACGGTCGTCCTGAAGCCGGCGGAGCTCACGCCCGGCACAAGCTGGTTGATGGCTGAGATCATCCACGCCAGCGGATGCCCTGACGGCGTGTTCAACTTCGTCATGGGTGCCGGGCGCGAGATTGGCGTCAGGCTGTGCGAGTCGCCTGACGTGCAGGCCATCACGTTCACCGGATCCTCGGCGGTCGGGCGCACGGTCGCAGCGGCGGCCGTTGCACACGGCATGAAGAAGGTGCAGCTCGAGCTCGGCGGCAAGAACCCGCTGATCGTCATGGACGACGCCGACCTCGAGATCGCGGTCGACGCGGCCATGGATGGCGCGTTCGGCAGCACCGGCCAGCGGTGCACCGCATCCAGCCGGTTGATCGTGCACGACGCCGTGCACGATCGGTTCATCGAAGCCTTGGTGCAGCGGATGCGCGGCCTTACCGTTGGCGACGCCCGCGCAGCGGGCACGACCATGGGCCCGGTCGTGAGCGAGTCGCAGCTCGAGCAGGATCTGAAGTACATCGAGATCGCTCGCTCCGAGGGTGGTCAGCTTGCGTTCGGTGGCGAGCGCGTCGAAGCAGAGACGCCCGGGTACTACCTCCAGCCGACGCTGTTCACGCACACCGAGAACGACTGGCGCATCAATCAAGAAGAGGTCTTCGGGCCTGTCGCCACCGTCATCCGCGTGCACGACTACGCAGAGGCCCTCCGTCTGGCCGATGCTGTCGAGTACGGCCTCTCCGCAAGCATCATCACGAGCTCGCTCGCACGGGCTCGTGACTTCTCTGCACGATGCCGTGCAGGCATCCTGGCTGTCAACCGCTCCGCCGCGGGAACGGATCTCCACGTGCCGTTCGGCGGCAACAAGGCTTCGAGCTACGGCAGCCGTGAGCAGGGCACCGCGGCGCGTGAGTTCTTCACCACCACGTCGACGGTCTACACGTACGCAGGCGAGGTATGAGCACCGCAGCTGCAGCTCGCATCGTGCTGCAGGAGAGCATCCATGCAGATGGCGAGCGGCTCTTGCGAGACAGCGGCGTCGACGTCGTCGTGCTGGATGGCCCCGGAGATGCGCGCATGGCGGCAGCCTTGCGCGACGCCGACGCGCTGATCGTTCGATCGACGCGCGTCGATGCCGCGCTGCTGGATCTGGCGCCTCGATTGCGAGTCGTCGGACGGCACGGTGCGGGTCTCGACAACATCGACCTCGAAGCGTCGCGCGACCGCGGCATTGTCGTCGTCAACACTCCCCATTCGAACACCGAGTCAGTGGCCGAGTATGTGGTGGCCGCAGCGTTCAGCCTCTTCCGTCGCTTCGACGAGGGGCGCGAGTCGCTCGCTGGCGGTGCGCTGCAGCAGCCCAGCTCACTGCCCGGCCAGGTGCAGCGCGCCGGGCTGCTCGGGCGCGAGTTGCAGGGTTCGACGCTCGGATTGGTTGGCGCCGGCGCCATCGGTCGCGCGGTCGCGCGCCGCGTTCAGGCGCTGGGTGTCGCGGTGATCGCCTACGATCCGTTCGCTGACGCTGCCGTGCTCGCGGATGCGCAGATCACCGCGCTGGAATCGCTCGACGACGTGATCTCGCGCTCCGACATCCTGAGCCTCCACCTGCCTGGCGGCGATGCCACTCGCGGCATCATCGATGCCAGGCGCATCAGCCTGCTGCCCGACGGCGCGGTGCTGATCAACGCCGCCCGAGGCGGACTCGTTGACCATGACGCACTGATCGCCGCGGTGCGCTCTGGCAGCCTCATGGGGGCCGCGGTCGACGTGTACGAGCAGGAGCCGCCCGCCGCTGACGACGCGATCCTGCACGAGCCACGTATCATCGCGACGCCCCACCTGGCAGCTATGACGGACGAAGCCGTCCAGCGCATGGCGGTGGACGTGGCACGCAGCGTGCTCGACGCTCTCTGAGTCGTCCGCGCGCCAAACTGCAAGATGCGGTGCGCTACTGATCGCGGGCCGATCGGTAGCGCACCGCTCTCAGTCAGCGACTGTCGACCGCTGCGAGCCCAGCCTCGGTGATGCGTGTTGTCGGCGAGATGCTCCGGACGTCTGTCTGCACCTCGATGAGCGCTGGGCCTCCTGAGTCAAGTGCCGCCTCGATCGCGCTCGTGAATCCTTCGAGATCGGTGACGGTGCTACCGACGATTCCGTGCGCCCGTGCGAGCGCCGCGAAGTCCGGGTTGACGAGGCCCGTGCCGCTCACGCGACCGGGGAACTCCCGCTCCTGGTGCATCCGAATCGTTCCGTAGGCCTCGTTGTTCACGACGATCGAGATCACCGGCAGTTGGCGCGCAGCGACGGTCGCGAGTTCCATGCTGCTCATCGTGAAGCATCCGTCGCCCCCGAACACGAAGGTGGGCTTACCCGCATCGAGCGTTGCAGCGGCGATGCCTGCCGGCAGCCCGTAGCTCATGGCGCCGTTCGCGGGCGCGAGCTGCGTGCCATAGGTGCGGTAGCGGTAGTACCGATGCAGCCACACCGCGTAGTTCCCAGCACCGTTCGCGACGACGGAGCCGGCTGGCGCCCGATCGGCGAGCCAGGCGATCGCGGTGCCGAGCAGGTCATCAAGGGCTGGCGTGCGACGACGCAGATAGTCCTCGTGTGCCGCCGCCGTGCGTTCCCGCCAGCGCTCAGAGTCGACCACCAGGCCGTCGAGGCTGCGCAGCGCTTCGCCCGACTTCGCCATCACTGCGACGTCCGCATGCACGTATCGATCGAGATCGACTTCTGCATGCGCGATGTGGACGACCCTACGACCCTCTGCGGGCTCCAGCAGCTGGTAGCCACGGGTGTCGACATCGCCGAAGTGGCCGCCGATCCCGATGACGAGATCCGACTCCTCCACCAACGAGACGAGTTCGGGCTCGACCGACAGGCTCAGGTGGCCAGCATACGAGGCGGAGTCGTTGTCGATGAGGTCTTGACAGCGCCAGGCAGCGACGACGGGCAGTGCGTTGCTCTCTGCGAAACGAGCGATCGCAGCATGCTGCTCATGACCCCAACCGCCGCGACCGAGCACGATGAGCGGCCGCTGAGCGGATTGGAGCTCGTCAGCAAGTTGCTCAGCGAAACCGTCGATGCGCTCGCGCTCGACCTGTGCGACAGGGCGGGCTCGCTGTGCCTCCACCTCGTCGTACAGCATGTTCTCGGGCAGCTCGATGACGACCGGGCCAGGTCGGCCGGTCGTTGCGATGCGCACGGCACGCGCAATCGTCTCGGGGATGCGCTCTGCGTGGTCGATGGTCACGACCCACTTCGCCATCGACGAGAAGACCTGGTGCGAGTCGAACTCCTGGAAGGCGCCGCGCCCGCGATCCTTGGCATCGATCTGGCCGATGAGGAGCAGCAGCGGAGTCGCATCCTGGTCGGCAGTGTGCACTGCGATGGATGCGTGCATCGCTCCTGGCCCGCGTGTGACGAAGCACACCCCGGGCATCCCGGTGAGTTTGCCGTGCGCCTCGGCCATGTGCCCGGCAGGCGATTCGTGTCGGCACACGGTGAGGTCACTGCCCGGGTAGTCGGGCATGGCGTCGAGGGCGGGGAGGAAACTCTCGCCCGGCACGCAGGTGTAGTGGGTCAGACCCTGCTCGTGCAGGCTCTGGATCAGCAGGTGGCCAGCTCGCATCGTCATCACGCTGCCTTCACGAGCAGCGTCGCGACGTGCGCGCACGCGCCCCGGTACAGCTCGAGGGTTGCTTCCGGGGTGAAGAAGGCGACGTGCGGCGTCAGCACCGTATTCGGCGACTGCCGTTGCGGCGAATCCGCAGGCAACGGCTCGGGATCGAAGACGTCAGCCGCGTAGCGCAGCTCCCCCGCCTCGGCGCGGCGACGCACAGCGGCCTCATCGACGACACCCCCGCGCGCCGTGTTCACCAGGATCGTTCCCGGGGCCATCGAGTCAATGCGCTCAGCCGAGATCAGCGCCTCGGTGTCTCGGTTGAGCGCGAGGTGCAATGACACGACGTCGGCACGCCGACACAGCTCATCGAGCGGCAGCAGAGGAATGCCGTCATGGATGCTCGCGCCGCGTTCCGCGCTGCGGTTCCAACCGACGACCTCCATGCCGATTCCGGTTGCAAGTTGCGCAAACCGGCTGCCAATGCCACCCAGACCGACGACGCCGACGGTCTTGCCGCGCAGCAGCGTGCCGGCGCGCTGTCCCCATTGACCGTTGCGCACCTGGGCATCGTGCTCGGGGATCCGACGGGCCATCGACAGCAGCAGCGCAAGCGCGTGCTCAGCGACGGAGTCGTCGCCGTAGCCCGACACCGTGCGCACTTCAATGCCGAGTCGGTCAGCGAGTGCCAGGTTGATGTGATCGGCAGCACCGGTGCCCAGGAATACGATCGCCCGCACAGCGGGGAAGCGCTCAAGCGCGGCATCCGGCACGCTCCAGCCCAGCATCACGAGCTCGGCGTCGCCGACCCGCGAGACCCACTCATCGGCATCCGCAGGGGCGCCATAGTGCACCTCGACGTCGTCCAGAGGGATGCCGTGCTCTTGCAACGCGCGCTCGAGTTCTCCACGCTCGTCTTGGCTCCCGTCTGGGTGCACGATCTTCACTGGAGCTCCACGCATCTTCACGCCTCTCGCCTCTGCTGCGACTCGGACGCCGCGGCATTTCGCGGCGGCCCTCCGTTCAATGGTAACGTTATCAATATTCAGCCTGGCGTGCTCAGCGCCGCCGACGCGACAACGACGTCAACGGAATCAGGACGAAGCAGTGCCCACACAATCCACGCAGACCAGGCCGCGCAGAGCGCTCGCCGCGATCGCGACAGCGATCGAAGAAGTCATCCCCTCGCTCCTCCTGGCGGTCAGCGTCGTGCTCTTGTGCGCCGATGTCGCTGCGCGCTACATCTTCGACAGTCCCATCCCGGGTGCTGGCTCGATAGCGATGCTGTCCTTCATCTGGATCACGTACATCAGCGCCGGAGGAATCGCCCGACGCGGTCGCCACATCGTGATCGACGTGCTCGTTTCCCGCTTCCCGCAGCGTCTGCAAGCAGCGACGCAGCTGCTCGTGCAGCTGCTGGTGCTGGCGCTGATCGGCTACGTGCTCTACTTCGCAGTCGACGCCCTGCTGCACACGCGGTTCGTCGAGGTCCCAGGGCTCGGCGTCAACCGTGGCGTGTTCACTGCTGCGATCGTTGTCGGCTTCGCGCTCATGGCGATCTACTCGATCCGCGACTTGCTGCATGCCGGGCGCGGAGTCGCGACCGGCGAATTCGCCCCGCTGCAGGACGACAGCGACGACGAATTCGCGTCGCTGGAGGCCAGCGCCCCCGTCGGCGGCGGATACGAGCCTCCGACTTCCGTCACGGAGGCCGTTTTCATCACCGAACGCCAAGCCGATGACAACGAGAAGGGAACACGCGCATGACCCTCGCGTTGCTGATCGCGATAATGCTCGGACTGCTCGCCCTCCGGGTACCGGTTTGGGCGGCACTGCTGGCGATCTCGGTCGGGTACCTCGTGTTCGAGGGCGGCGGCGGCGGCCCTCAGGTCGTGCAGCGGCTGACGAGCGGGCTTGACTCCTTTCCACTCCTCGCCGTGCCCTTCTTCATCCTCGCCGGCGTGATCATGGCCGGCGGTGGCGTCGCCGAACGCATGATGGGCTTCGCCACGACGCTCGTCGGGCATTTCCGCGGCGGCCTGGCACAGGTCAACGTGCTCAACAGCCTGATGATCGGCGGCATGTCCGGCTCGGCGAACGCCGACGCTGCGATCGACGCGAAGATCCTGGTGCCGATCATGCGCAAGCAGGGCTACACGAACGCGTTCGCGTCAGCGATCAGCGTCGCCTCGGGTTCGATCTCGCCAATCCTGCCTCCGAGCATCGGCCTCATCCTCTATGGCGTGCTCGGCGGTGTCTCTATCGGAGACCTCTTCATCGGCGGCGTGCTGCCGGGCATCCTCATCGCCATCGCGCTTTCCACCACTGTGTGGGTGCTCGCACGCGTGCACAATTTCCCGCGCGCGAATGAGCGACGGCCAACGCTGCGTGAGATCTGGCGCGGTTTCCGCCGCACCTTCGCAGCACTGCTGATGCCGGTCCTGTTGCTCGTGGGCCTGCGCATGGGCATCATGACACCGACCGAGCTCGGTGCGGTGCTCGTGGTGTACGCGCTCATCCTGAGCATCTTCGTCTACAAGAACATCACCTGGCGCGACATCCCGAATCTGCTGCGCGAAGCCGTGCTGATCACGGGCGTGGTGATGATCATCATCGCAGCCGCCTCGGTGTTCGCGATCGTCGTCGCCTACGAGCGCATCCCCGACCAGCTCTCCGGGCTGCTCCTGGGCATCTCCGACAACCCCGTCATCGTGATGCTGATCATCAACCTGATCCTGCTGGTGCTCGGCATCTTCCTCGAGTCGTCGAGCCTCATGATCATCCTGGTGCCCGTGCTCGCCCCGCTTGCGGTGCAACTCGGCATCGACCCCGTGCAGTTCGGCATCATCATCGTGCTCAACCTGAGCATCGGCTCGCTCACGCCGCCGGTCGGCACCGTCGTCTACACCGTCGCCGCGATCACGCGGGTGTCGATCCCAGCATTCGTGCGAGCGTTCATCCCATTGTTCCTTGCGCTGGTTGCCGTGCTCTTGGCCGTCACGTTCATTCCGGTGCTGTCGACCTGGTTGCCCGCAGTGCTCTAGCGCTCCGACACGAAAGAACGCCATGTCCCAGACAGGACATGGCGTTCTTCCGTACGTGGGAAGTGTCGCTCAGTTGCGGAGAGCGGTGGAGCCGCGCACGATGAGTTCAGCACGATGACGCAGATCGACCACCTCGTCGGTGCGCTCGCCCTCCAGGCGTTGGATCATGAGTCTCGCCGCATCTTCCCCAATCTGATCGACCGGCTGCGCCATGACGGTCAACGGAGGGTCGAGCAGCCGCGCGAGCGAATGGTCGTCGACCGCGACGAGTGACAGGTCAGTGCGGATGCGCAGATCGAGCTGGCGGATCGCAGCGATCGTCGCCTCGGTCATGAGTGCATCCATGGGGATGAGCGCAGTGGGCTCCGACGACGATAGAGCCAGGCGCTCGCAGATGCGCGTCGTCGCCATCTCGAGGTCTGTGCCCGCCTGGATCGCAACGACCGTGCCGCCGGCAGCCCTGATGGCCTCTGCAGCGCCGCGGACGCGATCGGGTGTCGACCCGATGTCGTCGGAATCGTAGATCAGTCCGAGCGTGCGGTGCCCGAGCGCGATCAGGTGCGCCGCAGCGTCGGCACCGAGCGCGTAGTTGTCGACGGTGATCGAATCGATCCCACGCTCCGCGAGCGACCGGTCGATCGCGACGACCGCGGTGCCGCGCTGCTGCAGCCGCTGCAGGTGCTCATGCAGGTCCCGGTGGGCTGGCGCCACGATCAGGCCAGGACTCATCCGAGCGCGCATCGACTCGATGATCGAGCGCTCCCGCTCCACCTGCTCATACGAGCTCGAGACAGCAAGCACATATCCCGCCTCTTCGAGCGTGCCAGAGAGGATATGCGCGATGCGCGCGAAGAACGGTGCCCCAATGTTCCCGGGGAGGAAGTTGACGGTGCGGGTGTTGCCAGAGCGCAGGGCCTGGGCGACGTGGTTGGTCTCATAGCCCAGATCAGCGGCAGCCTTGAGCACCCGTTCTTTCGCGCCAGCACTGACGGAGCCGTAATTGTTCAGCGCTCGCGCGGCTGTGGCCTGCGAGACCCCCGCGGCGGCTGCGACGTCCTGGAGCGTGACCGGCATCAGCGGATGCCCGCTATGCCTGCGTCGACGCGCTCGAACGCCTGCCGGATGGACGCGAGATTCGCCGCGTGCGCAGCGGTCGGGTCGTAGACGTAGGGCGTGCCAAACAGCTCGGGGGTCAGGAGCCCCTCGTAGCCGACTGCCCGCAGCGCGGTCAGGTAGTCCACGAGCGGCAGCTCTCCGTCACCCCACGCACGATGGCCTCCGGGCGAGCCGTCCACCAGATGCACGTGCCACACGCGGTCGCCGAAGCGCGAGAAGTAGTCATCGATGCCCTCGCCGGATGTCGCCATGGCGACCGTGTCGAGCGCCACGCCGAGCGCTGGCGCGTCGGCCGCATCCAACACCGCGCCAAGCTGCTCGATGCCGACGCCGAGGTTCGACTCGTGCCGCTGCAGCGCTTCGAGCACGCAGCGCAGGCCGAGCCCGGCAGCATGCTCCGCGATGTCGTGGAGCTGCGCTGCCGCGCGCCGCTGGGCGTCCTGGACCGGCTCCCCTTCCCAGCCCCATCCGGGTGTCAAGAACACCAGGTCGCCCCCGAGCTCCGCGCACAGCTCTGCGGCATTCGTGAACATTCGCTGCGTGCGGGCAATGATGGCGGGGTCGGCGCTGGCGAAGTTCACCGGGTACATGATCTGCTCCGGCGTGACGCACGCGACCCTCAGGCCGCGAGCGTCCAATTCGCCCTTCAGCTTGCGCACGGCCGGCACGGTCAACTCGAGCAGGTCGACGTGTTGGGCGATCCCCCACAGCTCGAGCTCGCGTCGCTCCAGCGCGACCATGTCGTCGAGCCAGCGAGTGAGCGGCACCCGATGGTAGGCGAAGTTCGTGCCGGTGACTGAGTCGATGGTGAGCATTGCGGTCTCCTGCGCTCTATTGGTCACGGTCGCTCTGTCGGCACGTACTCCTGCGCCGGCTCACGGTAGCGCGGCATGAGCGAGATGAGTGCGCGCGTCGGCCAGGCCACGCGCTGGCCAGCGCGCTCTCGCACGACTCGCCGCTGCACAGCCTTACGCACGACGTTCGCGCCGATGAAGCGAAACGGTTCGGGGAACACCCTGGTGATGCGACCTGATTGGTCTGCGAGCGGGCTCTTCGACCATTCGTCGTCGACGCCCAGCAGGCGGGCGGCGAGCATCCGCGCCACCACAGGAATCTGCGCGAGCGCGGTGCCGGTCCATCCCACGCAGAACAGCACGTTTGGTGCCTTGTCGAGCGTGTCGATGACCGGCAGGTGGCTTGCCGAGATATCGATCGGTCCCGCCCACGAGTAGTCGATCGCCACATCATGCAATTGGGGATACATTCGGCGCAACTCGGCCGTCACGTCCTCCTGCAACTGCGGGTTGTGGTTCGTGCGCTGCCCGAGCTGATCCTTGTAGACCGGCAATCCGCTGCCTTGCCCCAGCAGCAGCCGGTCGTCGACGGTGCGCTGCAGGTAGAGCACCTGCATCTGACTGTCACTGATCGCCCGCCCGGGCTCGATGCCGATCTCGTCGAGCAGCTCGCGAATCGGCTCGGTCGTGACAACCTGCCCGTCGACGGTGTAGACGGCACGGTTGATCTGCGGGATCGATCCTGCCCACGCTCCGCTCGCGATCAGCACGTCCTTGGCAACGACGCTCCCCTGTGGCGTGACGAGGGTGCTTGGGCAGCCAGTGCGAAACTCAACGACAGGCGACTGCTCGTAGATGCGCACGCCGCGCGAGACAAGCTGGTCGCGCAGGCTCCGGGACAGTTTGAAGGGATCCATCGTGCCCGAGAACTGCTCGAAGACTCCCTCGCGGCTCGTCGCCGCAGCAGAGACCGCCTGGGCACGCTCCCTGCCCATCGCCTCGTAGGGCGCCTCGCCGATCGACTCGAGCTCGGCGAGCTTCTCCTGCCACCCACCGTCGTGCGCTGCCGCGACGGAGACACTCACGAATCCGCCGAGGCGCAGATCCATCTCGAGCACGCCGTCGGCCTGCAGCTGCTGCATCTCAGCGATGGCATCGCGGGTAGCGCGCGCGAGCCGGATCGCTTCCTTCCTACCCACGACTGAGCGAAGGTAGTCGAGGCTGCCGAACCACGTGTGTACCTGGCCGCCATTGCGCCCCGAGGCACCTGAACCACAGAAGTCGGCCTCGAGGATCGCGACGTCGGCGTCGGGATTGAGCTCCTTGATGCGCCAAGCGGTCCACAGCCCGGTGAGGCCGCCGCCGACGATCGCGATGTCGGCGTCAATGTCACCGCGGAGCGCAGGGAGATAGTCCTCGTCGCGCATCCCAGACGATTGGATCCAGTACGACCGCTCAGTCGTCTTGGCTGGCACCGGCTTCCTCAAGCGGAACGTCTGTGACATCGATCGGCCTCTCATTGCGCTTCGTCGAGGGCACCAGCGCCCACATGATAACGATATCACTTGCGCGGGACTTAGACTGTGCGCGTGGAAATCCGCGAGGCTCGAGCCTTCCTCGTGCTGGCCGACGAATTGCACTTCGGGCGCACCGCTGCCCGGCTGCACATGGCGCAGTCGGTGCTCAGCCGACTCATCCAACGGCTCGAAGAGCAGCTCGTCGTGCAACTGTTCGAGCGCAGTACGCGCAGCGTCACGCTGACTCCCGCCGGCGAAGCACTCGTGCAGCCCGCGCGCGAGTTGGTCACGATGTCGGAGCGGGTGTCAGAAATCGTGCGGCGCGCGAGCGCCGGTGAGACCGGTCGGGTCCGTCTGGGCTTCGCTGGCGCTTCCGTCGGCCATCTGGTCGCCGAACTGATGACTGGCAGTCGGCGCGAACGACCGGGCCTCACAGTCGAGCTCGAGAGTTCGCAACTCTCGCGTCCAGGTCTGGAGCGACTGCAGGACGGCAGTCTCGACCTGGTGGTGGGGCGCTGGGACTTCCTGCCGCGTGAGATCGAGTCGCGCGTGATCGCGCAGGAAGAGTTGCTCGTCGCACTCCCGTCCGCGCACCGCCTCGCTCGCCACCCGCAGATCTCGCCGCAGCAACTCGTCGACGAGGCCTGGGTCGTGCTCCCCGGCGGCAGCGGCGCGACACTCTCACACCGACTTCATCTGCTCGGGCGCCACGGTCGGTTCGTGCCGCGCATCGTGCACACTGCACCCGACTCCGCCACCGAGCTTCTGCTCGTCGAAGCAGGAGAGGGCATTGCCCTCACGCTGTCTGGCGTGAGAGACAGCCTGCCGTCGCGCGGCATCGCATTCCGACCACTCACCACCGATCTCGGCGCCGTCGCCGTACGCCTCGCGTTTCGAGCCGGGACGGCCGATCCCGCTGTGCGCGCAGTCATCGAGGTCGCCGCCCTCGTCTTCGGCGGAGGTGAGCGGCACAATGCCGCGTCGGCCGCTCAGCCTGCGAGCCACTCCAGCACGCGCTCGCGATCTGCATCGAGTTCTGGCGGCGCCTGAGAATAATCGACCGTCGCGCGTGTGTACGAGATCGGATGCCGCACGGTAGGCACGGCGGCATCCGCCGGTCCCACCATCGCGATCGGCTCCAACCCGATCTCAGCTGCAAGCTGGACGCCACCGTCGACGCCCTGGATCGGCCCGCACGGCACTCCCACGCGTCGCAGCTCATCGAACCACGCATCCGCTCCCCTGGTACGCAATCGCTGCACGAGAAGCGTCCGCAGCGAGGCACGGTTGGCGTTGCGTGCTGCCATGGTCCGGAAGCGCTCGTCTTCGGCCACCTCGGCCACGCCGAGCACTGCACAGAGGCGCTCGAACTGGCGGTCGTTGCCGACGGCGAGAACGAGCTGCCGATCTGCCGTCGGGAACGGCTCATAGGGGTAGAGGCTGGGATGCTCGTTGCCCATCCGCTGCGGCACGACTCCGGCAGCGACGTAGGCAGATGTCTGGTTGACGAGGCCTGAGAGGATCGACGAGAGCAGATTGGTCTCGATGCGGTCTCCCGCGCCCGTCGTCGAGCGAGCCTGGAGTGCCCCGAGGATGCCGACCGCAGTGTGCAGGCCGGTGATGACGTCAACCAGAGCCGCACCGACCTTCGTGGGCTCCCCCTTCGCGTCACCCGTGACGGACATCAGCCCGGAGACCGCTTGCGCCAGCAGGTCGTAGCCCGGCAGGTCGGCACCTCCCTTCGAGCCGAAGCCTGTGATCGAGGCATAGATCAGGTCTTCATGGCGCGCTTGCAGCGTCTGCGCGTCGAGCCCGAACTTGGCGAGGCTGCCCGGCCGGAAGTTCTCAACCAGCACGTCAGCACGATCGATGACGCGATGCAGCACGGCGAGGTCGTCCGGGTCAGCGAAGTCGAGCGCGATCGAGTGCTTGTTGCGGTTGGCGGTGAGGTAGTAGGTGCCGACGCCGTCCCTGACCGGTGGCACCCATCCGCGAGTGTCATCGCCTTCGGGGCTCTCGACCTTGATGACGAGCGCACCCATGTCGGCCAGGAGCATGGTCGCGTACGGCCCTGCCAGCACGCGGCTGAGGTCGGCGACGACTAAGCCGGCAAGCGGCCCCGTCGCGGGCCGACCGAAGATCGACTCGAGCTCGGTCAACGCGATCATGCTCGCGCACCCCCGCTGTCGCCATTGCCGCGCACTGTTCCCCTAGACATCGCTCCCCTTCTCGAACCCGTTCGGCTCCCACTGTTGCCCACGCCCAACCCCCGCAGGTCGTCGATGCCGCAAACGCAAGGACCGTTGCCCGTTTGCGCACCAATGCGCAACGGTGCCCCTGCACCGGCCAGGCTAGGAGCACCCCGAGAGAAGGAGTCTCCCGTGAACCGTGATGCGAGCAGCATCGTCGACGCCAGCGCCAGCGATCTGCTGGAGCTCGATCATGAACTGAGCGAAGCAGAGTTGGAGGTGCGCGACTCCGTGCGAGCATTCGTCGACCGCCGCATCCGCTCGAACATTGCCTCGTGGTACGACGAGGGCGTCTTCCCGCTCGAGCTGGTGCCTGAAATGGCAGAACTCGGTCTGCTCGGTATGCATATCGAGGGGTATGGCTGCGCCGGCAAGAGCGCAGTCGAGTACGGGCTCGCGATGCAGGAGCTCGAGGCAGGCGACTCGGGCATTCGTACGTTCGTCTCGGTGCAGGGATCCCTCGCGATGTCAGCGATCGCCAAGCACGGCTCGGAGGAACAGAAGCAGACGTGGCTGCCTCGCATGGCTGCGGGCGAGGTCATCGGTTGCTTCGGTCTCACGGAACCCACCGCTGGCTCCGATCCCTCCAGCATGCTCACCACTGCTCGCCGTGACGGCGACGCGTGGGTGATCGACGGCGCCAAGCGCTGGATCGGCCTCGCCTCCATCGCACAGCTGGCCATCATCTGGGCGATGACCGACTCGGGCGTGCGCGGATTCATCGTGCCGACGGACAGCCAAGGGTTCACAGCTGTGCCGATTGCGCAGAAGCTTTCAATGCGTGCGTCGATCCAGTGCGACATCACTCTCGAGGGTGTTCGGGTGTCTGCCGACGCGATGCTGCCGGGCGCTCAGGGCCTGAGCGGCCCGTTCTCCTGCCTCAACGAGGCGCGCTACGGCATCGCGTGGGGTGCCGTCGGCGCGGCGAGAGACAGCTTCGACGCGGCGCTCGGCTACGCGCAGGAGCGGTTGCAGTTCGGCAAGCCGCTCGCCGGCTACCAGCTCACGCAGAAGAAGCTCGTCGACTGGGCGCTCGAGATCCAGAAGGCGCAGCTCGTGGCGCTGCACCTCGGACGACGCAAGGACGCGGGAACGTTGCAGCGCCACATGATCTCGGTCGCGAAGCTGAACAACACCCGCATCGCAATCGACATCGCCCGCGACGCGCGCAGCATGTTGGGCGGCAACGGCATCACCCTCGACTACTCGCCGCTGCGGCACGCGAACAACCTCGAGTCGGTGCGCACGTACGAAGGCACTGATGAGGTGCACACGCTCATCCTGGGCGAGCGACTGACTGGCATCTCCGCGTTCCGCGGGTAGACCTCCGCAAGCAGGTCCCGCTCGGCGGGGACACCAGACCGAACGAGCAGACATGACTGACGCAAGAATCGCGGGGGCGGTAAGGCGCACGCCGGTGACGTGGCTGCGGTACGCGCAGCTCGGCATCGTCGCATTCGTGATTGACGGATACGCGCCGACCGTTCAACTTCTCGCGCACGACCTCGACATCCCGATGGGGCTCGCATCGCTGCACGCGACAGCCTTCGGGTCCGGCTTCATCGTCGGTGCGCTCGTCGCGCCCGCGCTCGCGCGCCGAATCAACCGTGCCCGGAGCATCCTGATCGGCTCAGTCGGTATCGCCGTCGGCCTCGGTTGCTACCTCCTGGGAAGCAGTCTCGCGATCACGTTGATCGGGATCGGCCTCACGGGCATCTTCGCAACGCTGGTGCAGTCCAACGCGTTTGCCGATCTCTCCGACAACCCGCTGGCGGTTCGAGCCCGCTTACTCAATGAGGGATCGGCGCTCTCGCAGATTGCCGGGCTCACGGCTCCAGTGCTCGTGGGTGTCGCCAGTGCGAGCGTCCTCGGCTGGCGAGTCGGCCTTGCGGTGGCCTTCGTGCTCGTCGTCGGCTCACTCATGGTGAACGCCATCACTCTGCGTCGCGGCCCGAAAGCGCAGACGAAGGTCGTCGAAGCAGTAGCGGGGAGTAGCACTTCATTTGTGATCGTGTGGATCAGCACCATCCTCGTACTGGGAATCGAGTTCGCCACGGCCCTCTGGGCGCCAGTTTGGCTCCTGCAATTCGGCGGTGTGGATGTGGCGCTCGCCACCGCGAGTCCAACCTGCATGCTGCTCGGTATGGTCGTCAGCCGACTCGTCCTCTCGCGCGTCGCGTCGCGCGTGTCCCAGGACGCGCTGCTGATCGGCTCGGTGATGCTCAGCATCGTGGGCTTCTTCGCGCTCTGGCTAGGTCCCTCTCTGATCCTTGGGTTCAGCTCACTCTTTGTGATCGGCCTCGGTGTCGGTGGGCAGTTCCCGCTCTCTCTGGCAAGACTCGTGACTGCGTCGAATCATCGAGCCGATACCGCGGCTGCAGCGAGCACGTTCGCACTCGGCTTGGCAATCGCTGCCGCGCCAGCTTGTCTTGCGTTGGTCGAGCAGCTGCTGGGCCTCCGCGCCGCGATGTTCATGATCCCGGCATTCGGCGTCGCTGCCATCGTTCTGGTGATCGCCTCAACCTTCGACCTTCCGCGCATCGCGTGGCTCAAGACGCGCGGGGATTCGTGACGACGCGCCGGTGCGACAAGGCGTGCTCGCCCGCTGCCACACGCGCGAGTCGAACTTTCTAGCGGGTTGGACTTTCCTCGCGGCCGCCGCTTGAATGGATCCGTCGGTTGGCTCACCCAGGGCTCTCCGGTGGAAGGTGATATGCGAGTCGGCATCCTCACGTCTGGCGGCGATGGCCCCGGCCTCAACGCAGTCATCCGCGCCGCGGTGCTCACCGGCATGGTGCACCATGGCCTCGAGTTCGTGGGCATCCGCGACGGGTACCGGGGTCTGGTCGATGGCGACGTGCGCGTGCTCAATCGTTCCTCGGTGCGCGGCATCTCGCGCATCGGCGGCACGATCCTCGGCACCAGCCGCACGAACCCCTACGAGGGCCCGAATGGTGGGCCAGACAAGATCAGGGAGACCCTCGATCGTCTCGGTATCGACGCTGTGATGGCGCTCGGCGGCGAGGGCACGCTCGCGGCTGCCAACCGGCTCGCGAACGACGGCCTGCAGGTCATTGGGGTCCCGAAGACGATCGACAACGATCTCGACGCCACCGACTACACCTTCGGCTTCGACACCGCGGTACAGATCGCGACAGACGCGGGCGACCGGCTGCGCACCACGGGCGATTCGCATATGCGCTGCATGGTGCTCGAGGTCATGGGCCGCCACGTCGGCTGGATCGCGCTCCACACGGGCATCGCCACCGGCGCGCACGTCACGCTCATCCCCGAGCAGCCGCGCTCGATCGAGTGGATCTGCGACTACGTGCAGTCGGTCTATGACCGGCGCCGCGCGCCGCTCGTGGTCGTCTCCGAAGGCTTCAAGCTCGAGGGCATGGACGAGGCGCACTCGCACAAGGGCCTGGATGCCTTCAACCGGCCGCGATTGGGCGGCATCGGCGAGCTGCTGGCGCCCATGATCGAGGAGCGCACCGGCATCGAGTCGCGCTCGACCGTGCTCGGTCACATCCAGCGCGGCGGGGCGCCCAGCGGCGCCGACCGCGTGCTGGCGACGCGCTTCGGGCTCGCGGCGGTCGACGCGATCATCGACGAAGCGTGGGGCTCGATGGTGGCGCTACGGGGCACCGACATCGTGCGCGTGCCCATGGCGGATGCACTGGGCGACCTCAAGCGCGTCCCCGAGCACCGCTACCGCGAAGCGGAGATACTCTTCGGCTGAAGAGCGCCGCTTGTCACGACACATCGCGGCGCCGGGGCGCGGCGAGTCAGGGCTCGTCGACGCCGACACGCACCAGCCCGGTCGAGGGCGAAGGTCGTGAACCCGGTGGGCGCGAAGGAGCCGGCGCCGGTCGAGCAGACCGGACCGCCGCCCTCAGTAATCACTCACCGACTTCTCAGCCGTTGGGGTACACGCTCGGGGTACGTTCTGAAGATGCTGAACGACCTCGAGCGGCCGCCCGCCTACAGCGACACCGACATCGCCGCGCTCCTCGCCGACCTGCAGGCCACCGTGAACGGCGCCACGAGCCTGACCGAGTGGGCCGAGAGCGCCGCGGTGCCGGTCGACAGGATCGTCGCGGGCGCCGACCTCACCTATCTGCGCCTGGCCGCGCACGACAGCGAGGGCTCCCCGATCGTGCTGATGCTCCGCGAGCACATCTGGCAGCGCGCGATCTGAGTCGGCGGGCTCGCGTCCGCAACCCTCTACCGTCACTTGAGCCTCAGGGGTACACTCAGCACAGTCCCTCCCCCTCCCCAGCCCGAACATCACGAGGTCCCGCTTGCGCCGCCGCTCCATGCTCCTGTCAGCCATCGGCGCCTTCGCCGTCGGCTCCGCAGTCGCCCTCGCACCCGTCGCGCCCACTGCCGCTGCCGACGACCTCGCCGAGGTGCAGGAGGCCCACTTCGCGGTCATCGACCAGATCGCCCAGTGGGATGCGCTGACGCCCCACCCGCGACTCGGCGCGATCGAGGGCGACCCGGTGGCGGGCACGATCGCGATCGGCTGGGCCGGCCCCGTGCCCACCGAGGTGCGACAGATGGCGGATGCTGCCGGGGACCAAGGCATCGACGTCACGTTCGTGCCGCAGCGCTCGAGCGAGCAGGAGAGGCTCGAGGTCGCCTACGACCTCGCCGCGAGCATGCCGGTCGACGGCGCCTTCGCGATCGGCCTCGGCACCGACACCCTCTCGATCGAGATCCCGACGCAGGCAGCCGCAACAGCCGTCGGCAGCGAGCACATCGAGCTCGAGGGCGAGGTGCTCGACGTCATCGGCGCGACCGAGCAGGCCGCCGCAGCCCTCGGCGCGGAAGTGACGGTCCAGGAGACCGACTCCGCACCCGTCAACGCCGCCCTGACGCAGCAGTTCCCGGCGGGCGCACACCTCGACGCACCCGCAGCAGCCAACATCATCACTGGCCGCTCCAACGACACGAGCGTCCTCTCGGGTGGCATGCGCGTGCAGACGCAGTTCTCCACCGGCGCATGGGTCAGCTGCACCTCTGGCTTCACCGGCTTCTACGGGCACCGCCCGGTCGTCGTCACCGCGGCGCACTGCAGCGACTACGCCGACGACCGCGCGGTGCGCAACGTGAACGGCACCCGCATCGGCACGAGCGATCTGGTGGCCGAGCTCAACGACGGCGCCCGCTTCTACGACCTGGGCGTGATCGCCGCCGACTACGACGCGCGCACGCTCCCCCGCATCTACACGAGCGAGACCGGCACGGTGACCATCACCGGCTCGCAGAACACCTGGCCGCCGGCCGGCTACCGGCTCTGCTCCTCCGGCCAGATCACTGGCTGGAAGTGCGACCTGACCGCGGGCGAGGCCTACGTCACCTGCTACGGCACGAGCCACGGCAACGAGTGCATGAACGTGCAGATCGTGCGCTCGAGCGGCGAGAGGGCATTCTGCTTCGGCGACTCCGGCGGCCCGGTCGTCAGCATGCCGACCGCCGAGGGTGCGATCGCGGTCGGCGTCGTCTCCGGGCTGCGCTCCCCGCTCACCGGCAATTGCTCGACCCAGGGCCTCATCGCGCCCATCTCGCAGCTCATGGCCACGGTGCACGGCCTGCAGCTGCACACCGAGAACCACCCATAGCCAGCACTCACCTGCGGGCGGCATCATGGCCCCCATGAGCGCAACCACCCCGACCGACGCTCCCGACTTCGGCGACCGGCAGGTCATCGACGCGATCGCCGCCTGGATGCCCACCACCCGCTGGTACCCGCTGAAGGGCCAGGTGGTCGACGTCACGCTCGAGCGCGCCTACGACCTCGGCGACGCGGCCATCCTGCTGCTGCGCGCGGGCGAGACCCTGCTGCAGGTGCCGGTCGCCTGGCGCGACGAGCCGGGCTCGGCAGGCATCGCGCAGTTCGGCAGCCGCTGGCTGATCGATGCGTGCCACGACGCGGATGCGGTGCAGGCATTCATCGACGTCGCCTCCGGCAACCGTGCGGTCGAGGGCCTCAGCGGCGAGGCGACCAGCACGCCAGAGGCCGTAGGCGAGATCCGCGTCATCTCCGGCGAGCAGTCGAACACGTCGATCATCGGCGGCGGCGAGCACCCGTGGATCGCGAAGGTCTTCCGGGTCGTCTCCCCCGGCGACAACCCCGACGTCGTCGTCACCGGCGCCCTGACACGCGCGCGGTGCAAGCCGGTGCCGAGCCTCTTGGCCGCATTGACGGCCACCTGGCCGGCGGGCGACGCATTCGTCAGCGGCCACCTGCTGGCCGTCTCGTCGTTCGTCTCCGGCGGCGAGGACGGCTGGGAGCTCTTCCGCCAGCACGCGCTCGCCACGCTGCGCGGCGAGCAGCGCGACGTGCCCGACGCCGCAGCACTCGGCGCAGCGGTCGCCACCGTGCACAAGGACCTCGCGGATGCGCTGGGCACGGCCGTCGCGACCGAGGCCGACACGCTGCGTTTCATCACCGGCCTCGAGCAGCGCCTCGCCTGGGCGCGCGAGCAAGGCGCGGGCGTGCTCTCGGATCTCGACGACGACCTGTCCGCAGCGGCGGCGCGGCTCCGCGAGATCGATGCGCTCGGCCAGCTGCAGCAGATCCACGGGGATCTGCACCTCGGCCAGGTGCTGCGCTCGGCCGACGGCAGCTGGGCGCTGATCGACTTCGAGGGCGAGCCGCTGCGGCCGCTCCACGAGCGGATGGTGCGCGAGCCGCGCCAGCGCGACATCGTCGGCATGCTGCGCTCATTCGACTACGCCGCCGGCTCTGCCCTGCAGCAGAACCCAGGCGGCGATCCCACGGCAGCCGGCGACTGGGTAGCCCAGCGCCGCGCCGAGTTCCTGTCGGGGTATGCGGATGCGCTGGGTCCCGTCGACGAGCAGGATCCGGTCTTCAGCGCGCTGTTGCTCGACAAGGCGCTCTACGAGGTCGTCTATGAATTGCGCAATCGCCCCACCTGGGTCTCTGTACCCCTAGAAGCAGTCCGAGCAATGGTCACGCACCCGCCCGCCCCACCCGTTGGTTGAGCAGCGGTCGGGCGGCGCCCGACCGCGTATCGAAACAAAATGCGCCGCCCCAAACCGGGACGGCGCATTCGGCTATACGGGAATCAACGATTCCGGTACTGCTCCACAATGTCCGCAGAGATCCGGCCACGCGAGGCGACCTTGATCCCCTGCGACTCGGCCCACTCACGAATAGCCGCGGTCTCGGAGTTGCCGCCGTTGCGGGCAGCGCTTGCCCCACCGGTCTTGCGGCGTCCCGAGACTCGGCGCGATGCACGCACGTAGCGCTCGAGCACGTTCGAGAACTCCTCGACGTGCTCGTTGGAAAGGTCGATCTCATACTCTGCTCCGTCGAATGCAAAGCGCACGGTACGGCCTTCGCCGTCCGAGATGCTGTCGCCCGAGAAGTCGTCGACCAACTGCACAAATGTCTTCTTAGCCATGGCGAGAAACATAGCGCAACATCCTGGCAACTGGTATCCATTCGGAAGCGCATTAGCGAGCGACCCTGCACGCCGCTGACACTGTTCAACTCGCCGGCATTTTGCTGGGGTTGGCGCACGGGTACACGCTGCGTCCAACGTTGAGTCCGCCTGTGCACCAGCCCGGCACGAGCCCTTGGGTATCATTGACACCGAAGAGAACGTCCGGTCGCGCCTGTGAAGATGGTTCGTCGCGGGCTGGCAGTGACACGGAGGCAACTGGTGAGTTCGAGCGCAGGCAACGGAACGACTCTTCGATCGATCCGAGCCGGGATTCGTGTCTACCAGTACCTGTTCGACGCCATCGCGTGGATCCTTGCCATCGTGGTTGCGATCTGGCTCCGCTACGAGTTCACCTTCCGCGACACGAACTGGCTCACGTTACTTGCCATCTGCGTCGTCGCCGTCCTAGTGCAGCTGGGGGCCGGGCTGATCTTGAACCTCTACCGCCGGCGCTACCAGGTCGGCAGTTTTGACGAGGTCCTCAGCCTGACGGGGTCAGTAGCGCTGACCTTCGTCGTGATTGCCCTGCCGATCGTCATCTTCGGCAACGAGCTCGGCATCCCGCGAAGCACGGCACTCATCGCGGCCCCGCTCGCCTTCCTCGCAATGGCGCTCACGCGCTATTTTCGTCGCGTCGCGATCGAGCGCGCGAGCCGACCGACTGACGCGGCCACACCCGTGCTCGTCTACGGCGCTGGTTTCGTCGGGTCTAGCCTCATCAAGCGGATGCGTACCGACAGCAAGTCCCGCTTCAACCCCATCGGAATCATCGATGACGCCCCGGAGCAGGCGAACGCCGTCCGCTCAGGTGTGAAGGTGCTCGGCAAGGGAGAGGACCTCGCGCGTATTGCTCAGAACACCGGCGCGACAGCGCTCGTCGTCGCAATCGCGCGAGCCGACGCGTCAATGCTGCAACGCATTTCTGACCAAGCGGCAGAAGCAGATCTCCGCGTGTTGGTCATGCCGCCGCTCGACGACATCCTCGAAGGGCGACGCGGGATGGGAGACCTGCGCGACATCTCGATCGAAGACATCGTCGGGCGCCACCCTGTGGATACTGACGTTGCCACCGTTGCCGGATACCTCACTGACAAGCGAGTGCTGGTCACCGGCGCTGGCGGCTCAATAGGCGCCGAGCTCTGCAGACAGATCGCTAAATTCGGACCAGCCGAGCTCATGATGCTCGACCGCGACGAGTCGGCACTGCAGGCCGTGCAAATCTCGATCGCCGGCCACGGACTGCTGCACACGAAAGACGTTGTTCTCGCCGACATCCGCGATGCCGAAGCTATTCGAGACCTCATGGCCGAGCGTCGCCCGCAGGTCGTCTTCCATGCGGCCGCGCTCAAACATCTGCCTATGCTCGAGCAGTATCCCGATGAAGCATGGAAGACGAACGTGCTCGGGTCTTTGAACGTGCTAGAAGCGGCCTTCGCCGCCGATGTCGAAACGTTCGTCAACATATCGACGGACAAGGCCGCAAACCCGACGAGCGTGCTCGGCCACTCGAAGCGCCTGGCCGAACGTCTCACGGCATCGGTCGCAGCGCGAGGCAAGGGCCGCTACCTGTCAGTGCGATTCGGCAACGTGCTCGGCAGCCGCGGCTCGATGCTCCCGACCTTCACTGCGCTGATCGAGGCCGGCGGTCCGCTGACGGTGACGCACCCTGACATCACGCGCTACTTCATGACTATCCCCGAGGCATGTCAACTGGTTGTCCAGGCTGGCGGAATCGGCCGCCCGGGAGAAGTGCTAATCCTCGATATGGGCAAGCCCGTCAGGATCCTCGACGTCGCGAAGCGCATGATCCGCATGTCCGGCAAGCCGATCGAAATCGTCTACACCGGGCTGCGCCCGCACGAGAAGTTGCACGAGGAACTCATCGGTGTTGGTGAGCAGGACGACCGCCCGTTCCACGCCAAGATTACGCACGCACAGGGCGAGCCGCTGGAACCTTCCGGTCTCGACAAACCCCGCTGGGATGCTCATTGGACGGGCGAGCACGAGCGCAACCTGCGCGAGCACCGCCGCGACGACAACGACAACATGGCAGGAGCTACCGCCCCCATCATGCGCATCCAGTCCGGACGAGGAACCACTCAGTGAACGACCGCATATACATGTCCTCCCCCGATATCGGAGAGGCAGAGAAGTCTGCCGTCCGCGCAGCCATGGACTCGGGCTGGATAGCACCGCTGGGGCCGGAGGTTGACGGATTCGAGCAAGACCTTGCCGCCCGCGTGGGCGTCGCGCATGGCGTGGCGCTATCGAGCGGCACCGCAGCATTGCACCTCGGACTGCTCGGACTCGGCATCGGTCCCGGCGACATCGTCGTCACATCGTCGATGACGTTCGCCGCGACAGCGAATGCCATCGTCTACACGGGCGCGACGCCAGTCTTCGTCGACTCCGACTCCGAGACAGGCAACATCGATGTCGGACTATTGGCCGAGGCGCTCTCGACTCTCGCGTCCGAGGGGACGCCGGCGAAAGCGATCGTGCCCGTCGATTTGTTGGGCAAGGCGGTCGACTACACCTCCGTCGAGTTACTCGCACGCCGGTACGGAATCCCGGTACTCGCGGATGCAGCCGAGTCGCTGGGCGCCACACATGCGGGCCGTGCGGCCGGCTCATTCGGCGCCGCCTCGATCGTTTCCTTCAACGGCAATAAGATCATGACGACCTCCGGCGGCGGCATGCTTCTCACCGACGACGAAGCCCTCGCGCAACGTACCCGCTACCTCGCCACGCAAGCCCGGCAGCCCGTCGCGCATTACGAGCACACCGATATCGGTTACAACTACCGGCTTTCAAATCTTCTTGCTGCTCTAGGTCGAGCTCAGCTCGCACGCCTGGACGAAATGATCGCACGTCGCCGAGAACTGCGCGCTGTGTACACGCAGTTCTTTGCGACAGTAGATGGAGTACGGATCTTCGGGCGGGACGGTGCTGAAGACAACTGTTGGCTGACGTCCATCGTAGTTGACCGAGAGGAATCAGGTTTCACTCCTTCCGAGCTTCAAATTTTTCTGGCCAACCGCGACATCGAAAGTCGACCGCTGTGGAAACCGATGCATCTGCAACCAGTATTCGCGGGGGCGCGCACGTTCCTTAACGGGAACTCGGAGCAACTCTTTAGTAACGGACTTACCCTGCCCTCCGGCTCCGCTCTCTCGCCGACGCAACTCCGACGTGTGATGGATTCGCTAACGCTCTTCGTGGAGGCCCGTCGATGATTAGGACGCGGAGGTCACAACTATCAGTTCCCACCACTGCTCAACCTCCAGCACCAGGCAACCGCGACCTCTGCTGCCGAATGCATCAGCCGTCAGCGAACACCGCACCGTCGACGCGAGTAAGCGCTCACAGATGAAATATGCGATTACCGGGCCCTATTGCGACGTCAATTTTGGCGATTACGCAATGCTGCCTAACAACCTTGCGAGCTTTCCGGCCTCCCCGTCCGTAATCTTCTCCTTCAACGATGAATTCCTGGCTTCGATGCTCGAGGATTATGCTTTGGCTCAATCGGCCGAAGTCGTCCACGTGGGCGTGACACAAGAAGTAGAAGACCTGCCTACGGATCGCTCGCTGGCGGCCTTAGAGATCTTGCGCTGCGTAGAGAACTTAGACGCTTTGCACCGATGGATCTCCAGCGTTGACGCATTGATAGTCAACGGAGGCGGCTACATCAATGATCTGTGGGCGCGCCCTCACCGCCTCGGGCGACTTGTGGCAATCCTGGCGCCCGCTCTCGTGGCAGCGCAACAAGGCAAGCAAGTCCACTTCACCGCCAACGGATTCGGCCCATTCTCCGAGAGCTTCGATTTTTTTGCATCTGTGCTTTCCAGAATGCCGACAGCAACCTTCACGTGCCGGGACGATCTGGGGTCAGCCGGGTGGTTGCGGCGCTTGGGGATCGCGGACGATCGAATCTACTTGGCGCCGGACGATCTACTCGTGCTTCATCCAAGTATCGAGAAACGGACACCCCGGTGGCGTCCTCCGGATCCCGCGGGCTACCTCGTGCTGGAGACCTATCGCCCAATGGAAGAGCTCGAGGATAACGTCGGCTCATTGCGGGCCCTCCAAGCGGACCTGGACACATCAATCGTGCTCCTACCGATGCATCGTGGCCATGGCGGGGAGGATCAGGCTCATGCGCTTAGCGGCATTCTCCCGCGCGCTCACGTCTACCCGATCTCTGACTCTGGTTACCTCCCGATCGAAGACGCTGTGAATATTATCCGCGGAGCGCGACTTACCGTGACCGATCGCTACCACGGCCTGGTCGCCGCACTCGGCGCGGCGTCTCCGGTTGTGAGCATCATCCGACCAGTGCGCGGCTCACTCGACTACTATTACAGAAAGAACGCGGGAGCACTGGCTTGGCGGCTTGCACCGGGGGCCTACTCCGAGGACGACTTCATTCGGCTGCAGTGGTCGGAGGTGCCCACTACTGCAAAGGAGTTGGAGGCACTGGTTGCGCGCCAAACGGAAGCATACTCCGCCTCCCACGCCCATTTCGAAAATACAGGCGCTGCTAGAGGTAGCTTAGTTCGAAGGATCTTCTCATCATGAATACGCTCTATTCGCGAAGAATAAAGCGACCGCTTGATGCGGTCATTAGCGGAGTTGCCCTAATTGCGTTGGCGCCTCTTTTCACCGTCGCCGGCGCCGCAATCCGAATTGACACCCCCGGGCCGGCCCTCTTTGCGCAGTCACGGGTCGGCAAGAACGGCGTCGTGTTTGAGGTTCTCAAGTTCCGAAGCATGCTCAGCCCGAGCGAAAGCGTACGCCCCGACGGATCGGAAATGAGCAACTCTGAACGAGTCACGCGTGTCGGACGCATACTGCGGCGAGTCAGCCTCGACGAACTGCCCCAGCTCGTCAACGTTCTCCGAGGCGACATGTCGCTAGTCGGCCCCCGCCCCGCGCTTCCATATCAAGTGTCAAGATACTCAACAATTCAGCGGGAACGCTTGAGCGTACGTCCCGGTATCACCGGTTTGGCGCAGGTCAGTGGCCGCAACAAGCTCACCTGGGACGAGAAAATCGCGCTTGATCTGGAGTATTGTCGAGAAGTACGCATGCTGGATGACCTGCGGATTCTACTTCGCACGGCGCGTGCTGTGGTATCGCGCGACGGCCAAGACTTCGTCGCTCACGATGCAATCAGCAGTCACGGCGACGTGAGTTACCTCAAGCATATCTGAACCAAGGATCTCCTGATGACCCCAGCTTTGACTGTACTGTTCACATCCGTTGGGCGGCGCGTCGAGTTGATCCGCCACTTTCTAGATCACGCGAGCGCCAACCCGGGAGATCTTCGCGTGCTGGGAACGGAGATCGACCGCTTCTCGCCTGCGGCTCAACTACTGGGCGACGCGGCACTTGGAGTTCCTCGCACTGAGGACCCGAGCTACGACCGGGTGATTGCCGATATCTGTTCTGAGAACAATGTGGACGTTATCTTCCCTCTGATTGACCCAGATATCTTGCGGCTCGGTACGACAGAAACCTCGGCACCGCTAGCCTCTGTCGATCCCGAGAGCGCCCGAATGGTTTCGGACAAGTGGCTCACTTATCGCTGGCTGGTCGACCGCGACATCCCGACCGCAATTTCCTGGCTACCGAGCGAGCTCGTCGACACCGGTTACCCCTTGTTCATGAAGCCCCGTCGCGGAAGCGGCGGAATCGATGCGTTCAAGATTCACTCCACGGTGGAGCTTGATTTTTTTACCACGTATATCGATGACCCGATCGTGCAGGAGCTCCTGGAAGGTCCGGAGATTACAGTAGACGTAATCGTCGGCGCCCGTAGTGAGATCCTCGCAATGGTGCAGCGCCAGCGCCTCGCAGTTCGTGGTGGCGAAGTGAGTCGAGGCGCTGTTGTTGAGGACCCAGCAGTATCCGCACTCGTGTACCAGGTGATCGAGGGACTGAAACCGACCGGACCAGTCACCGTGCAAGGAATGTATGCCCGCGACAAATCGTTTCGGATTACGGAGATCAATGCACGAATGGGGGGCGGTATCCCGCTAGCAGTTGCTGCTGGCGTCCCCGTCGCCCGCCTGCTGACCGATAGCTGGTTGGGCCGCGAACGGACGGAAGAAACCGCGATCGATGTGGGCCTACACATGGTTCGCTTCGATGAGTCGCTCTTTTATAAGCCATGAGACAACTGTCGGTGAGCGGCGTCATCTTCGATCTAGACGATACTTTGATGCCCGAACTCGATTACGTTCGCAGTGGCTACGCGCACGTTTCACGTTTGTTGTCGGACCGACTGTCTGTCCCTGCTCCCAGGATCGAACAGGATCTTTGGACGATTTTTCGATCGCCGGATAGGTCTCGCGCGTACAATCGCTTACTTGAACTCTACGGAGTGAGTGACCCCGCGCTAGTTCGAGACTGCATACGCAGTTATCGAGCACACCTTCCCGAGGTGTCACTCTCCGATGCCGACAGCAAACTTCTCGACTGGTGCTTGAGTTGGGGTCCGGTTGGAGTGGTTACGGATGGACCCCGGGTCATGCAAGCCGCCAAAGCTCAGGCACTGGGTTTGACCGAGCGAGGTATCCAGGTCGTGTTATCTGATGACCTTGGTGGCCGCGTCGGTTGGAAACCCTCCCCCGCGGGAATGCTCGAAGCATGCAGGCGCATGGAAATTTGTCCGGACCGCGCCGTCTACGTCGGAGACAACCCAGCAAAAGATTTCATCGCAGCACACGCAGCAGGCATGCATGCGATTCGTTTTCGCACCCGCGGCCAACTTCATCACGCTGTAGAACCCGCGGCGGGAGCCGAAGCCGATATTGAAATCAGTAGCCTTCAAGAGTTGCGCTCGATCCTGCGATTCGAGCGACATCATTGAGACGGGAGGCATTGAGCGGCGCAAGGAAATTCCCTACCCCTTGAATCCTTTACCGGTGGACCGGAGGCGACGGAGGTTCCGAGGCGGTCGTTTATCCCCAGGGAATGCCAGAAGTGTTGTGGCTGCCTTTCAACCGGAGCACTCAGCCGAGCGCGGTGGCTCCGAGATCTCTATCAATGCCAGGGAGCAAGCGAAGAAAGCTCCAGCCAACCAGGAACGGCACGAAGCATGAAACTATGGATCGTCAACCATTACGCGGTAATCCCCTCTAAGGATGGTCGCTACGGAAGGCACTTCAGCCTTGCCAACCACCTGAGAGAGTTGGGGTGGGACACCACGATTTTTGCCGCGAGCACATCCCATCCGGACGGATTGCAACGCATGACGGGGGCTTCGCTGCGTCGCCGTGTCCGTGAGTCAGAAGCAGAAGCCGTGCTTGTCCGCACGAACGCGTATGGTGACTCTCTTCCTCGACGTTTCCTGGGGATGGCGATCTTCGCCGCGCACATTCTCGCACCCTGGTCCACCGCCGGTATAGGGAAGCCCGATGTTGTCATGGGTAGTACAGTGCATCCCTTTGCGGCATGGGCTGCTAGCCGGCTGGCGAAGAGACACGGTATTCCGTTCGTGTTCGAAGTGCGCGACGTCTGGCCGGACTACCTCATCGACCTCGGCAAGCTGACGCCGAACGGACCTCTCGCGCGGCTAATGCGCGCAGTCATGCGCGTTTGCGCCGAGCGCGCCGTTCTGGTGGTCTCACCACTTAGGGAAGTCCCGACTTGGCTCGATGAGATCGGCTGCGCGGAGAAGGATTTTGTTTGGATTCCAAATGGCATCGACGTCAAGTTGGGCAACCTCGGCGCGGACTCCGAACTCGCGCACCCAGCTGACGCGACTGAAGCGTTTGAGTTTCTCTATCTCGGCTCTCATGGCCCTGCCAACGCGCTGGAGTTCCTCATATCTGCATTCGACGAGGCCGCTCAAGTGTCATCGGTCCCGCTTCGCCTAACACTGATCGGCGATGGCCCCTCGAAGGAATCCTTGAAGAGGATGGCCGCGCGTCTCCGATCTAGCGAGCGAATCCGTTTTGAGGAGCGAATCCCGCGCTCCGAAGTAGTCGCTCGTGCGAACAGGGCCGACGCGCTGTTAATCGCGACGTCGCGGCACCGCGTCTACCGGTTCGGACTCAGCCCTAACAAGCTCTTCGACTATCTGCTGGCAGCGAAGCCAATCGTGATCAGCGCCGACCAAAGTAATGCCGTGTCGGACGCGGGTGCCGGCATCCAGGTGCCTGCAGACGACATCAGCGCCTTTGCTAACGCGATCGTCGCCATCAGCGAGACGCCAACAGCGGCACGCGAAGCGATGGGTGCGCGAGGCCGCGCGCATGTGTTGCAGGACTACGACTATGCGAAACTAGCGCAGAAACTGGACACAAAGTTGCGAGCGACGCTGTCGTCACGACCTCCGCGATAGCACCTTCCGGCGGGCCCTCATCTCACGGCGGGAGGTGCGCAGCGGTTTATCCCGGTTGCAGTGCAATCGCGATGAGTGTTCGAAGGCTCGAGGGTAAGTGCTTATTGCGGTTCAGTGCCGCCCGACGAGTCAGTGCCACCGAGAATTGTTGGTGCTGCCGGTCTCGATCCACGTGGTGTTGTGGACGATGCGGCAACATTGTCGCGTCGGCGTGTACGCCGGAGCCGAGACGGTGCTGCCAGTCCTCTCGCGTAGCGGGCCGGAAGACTGGCGATGCGTCTTCGTAGCGGCGATTCGAGGCGCTTGAGGAGGATGCTGCGGACGCGCTCAACTAGCGGCGCATCGAAGAGCCAGCTACCCGGAGCGTGAACGCGGCAAGCTTGCGCAGCTGTTCTCCTTCCCGCCGGGTCTGTCACGGGGCGCGGCCTAAGACTCTTCGAGGTCGGGCATGCGGATGTAGTGCGCACGGTTGAACCGCCTCGGATGTCCGGACGCTCCGGTTGCGTCGCTAACCGGTCAGCGGACGGGGCTTGAAGCGTTGTGACGGTTTCGATTTCGACCGGTGTCAGGTCGTGGATCGATCCGTGGGTGCGCTGGTCGTTGAATCAGTGAACTCAGTGAAGAGTCTCGAGCTCGACGTGCTCGACGTGCTCGACGTGCTCGACGTGCTCGACGTGCTTGACGTGCTCGACGTGCTCGACGTGCTCGACGTCGAGCTTGGGCCCCTCAAGGCGGATCAACTCGGTCTTGCACGCGTCGATCTGGGACTCGGCCAGCGCGTGGTCCTACGCGTAGCCCACCGAACGCAGGGAGCCGTCCACGCCAGCGTCGCTAAGCCGTTGCGTGAATGCGAACGACGAGTATCCGGCGAGTTCAATCGGTGGTTGCATCACCAGCTTGCCCCGTGCGATGATGATGAGTAATTCTCCGTTCAGCAGCGGTCGCGAGATTGCGACACCGAGGGGACTCGGCGTCATCCCGACGCGCAGTGGCCTCGCCCTCTCAGTCAACAGCGCCCGGACTCGCGGGCTACGGGGCGCCGGTGTTTCCCAAGACCCAGCGGGCGCGCCTGCAAGCACTGGAGCCGTCACAGATTAGCGGACCATCTGAACGGCAGAACGCCTCATCAACTGTCAGCGGCCCATCAACGCACGGCGGAGATTGTGCGCAACTCGGCGCCTCGATTTCGACGCCAAGCTGGAGGCGTCTCGGGGCCCCAACCGCTCCGAGGGGCCAGTGCGAGCAGAATGATCATCGCCAGCAATCCATGCGACAGCATCGATGTGAAGAGTGATGTATTCGAAAGCGTAAAGGCCGGCATCACTACAACTAAAGCGCTGACTGCGGCTGGGAGGCCATAGGCAGCCCTGTCGACAACTCTAAGAAATGCGACCAACAAGGCGGACATACCCGCGACGCCAAACCATCCGAACTCCGCGTAACCGTCCGCAAAGAGATTCGCGTTAGCAGACAGAGACGGCGAACCGAGATTGATCGACCGATCATTCGCGCAGGCCCAAATTCGTGAGGAGGGTCAACAAAGAACCGCCGCAAAATCGAATGAGAAAACAAATCCCACTAGTTGGCACTATAGAACTCCACATAGTGCGATGAGAGGCGCGCGGGTGTGATCAGGAAGCGCCTCGCGAACAAGCTCGACCAAACCACGGAGCCCTGCACAATATTGACCCATGCAGTGACCGCAATCAATCCAGAAGCGCCACCCAGCAAGAGTATCCCTCGCGGTCGCAGATTGGCGCGGAATATAAAGGCGAGAATGACAACTGCGAGCATGCTAAACAGAATCGACTTTAGACCGGTGCCTGAATAGAGAACGAGTTGCCCGATAACTCCGAGACCGACCAGCCACCAGCGACGGGAGTATATTCCGGCCGCCATGATGATCGGGTTCACTACGTTCGCTTGAGGGGACACCAGGTAGCCGAGCAAGCCGGCGCCCGCGAGTACCTCGGCATAATCCTCGCGGACATCGTACACTTCGAATATAGAGAGGAAGCGTAGGCTCAGGCCCGCCGTGAGCGCAAGATAGCCGTACACGAAAAGAGAAAAGCCGGAGATCACGAGCCAGAAGGACGTATGAGAGATACGTCGAACGAGTGGCCGCGCCGGGGTTGTCCGCTTGGCAAGTAGCACGACCGAGCTAAACGCAACAGCGAATCCGAAGCTCATGCCTACTGCATGCATCGGATCGAGGACATCGACGTACGTGCTAATTAAGATCGTCGGAGCGATCGCGATAACATACAAGACCCACAGTTCGTGTTCGATGTACGGCCACGGGTCGGTTTCGACGTTCAGCGCCGGCCAGTGCCGTTCGAGGTGCAGGTGGACGCCCGTGACTCGTCCGGTCGCGCCCATGAGGCCGATCTGCTGGCCGTCACGGACTCGCTGGCCGACGTTCACGTCCACGCGCGACAGGTGCCCGTACCACCAGATCGACCGGTCGGCGAGCCTGATGCCGATGTCCATGCCCGAGAAGTCCGAGGGCGACGTGGTGCGGTCAGCGATCACGACCGTGCCCGCACCGACCGCGTACACGGGCAGGCGACTACCCGACCGGAGTGGAGTGAAGTCGACACCCCCATGCCATGCGGGAGTGAGCGACCCATCCGGCAGCCGGATCGGTTGACGCGGCCCGTACGAGCCAGACATGCGCGTCAACTTGCGCGAGACGGGGTATGCCATGTCATCCCCTCCTCGGGGTGGATGCGTCGACAGCCAGGTCGACCTGCCGGGTCACGCATGCGACGCAGACGCAGGCGGCAGGTCTCGAACAATGAGAGATCGCCACGACGGCCCCTCCCAGCATTGGATGTCGACGGCGGCCGTCGGTGGCGCGCTACCGTGAACGTGTGCAAACCGACAGCCCGACCCGACGCGACTACGCGGTCGCGTTCACGGTCGTGCTGCTCATCCACGCGAACCTGTTCAAGAGCAGCCCCCTGCTCGCGTGGCTGCCCATCGACCTAACGCTGATCCTGGCCGCAGTCGTGGCCGTGCTGCTGCTCGCGCACGCGCTGCGATATCGGGGGAAGTTGCGCCTTGACCTCCGCGCGGTCGCTCTCCTCGCGATCGTGCTCCCCGCCTGGCTGTACGGCGAGTTCCACGACTACTGGGTCGCGAAACTGACGGGCTTCGTGATCACGCTCGTCGCACTGCTCGCCGGCTTCTACCTCATCAACACGCCGGGCCGGCGCAAAGCATGGCTGCACGCAATCGTCATCACTGCCGCAGTCACGCTGGCGTTGACGGTGATAGCGCCCGCCGCAGACGACGTGATACGCCTCTCGGTAGCCGGCGCGACAACCATCTCCACCGGCCGCATCGCCGGAGCCGCGCTCGTCATCCTGGCAGTACTCGCGACGCGCTCGTTCGGGCGGGCGTGGATACCGATGATCCTTCTCGCGGCCGCTTGCGGTGCGCTCATGATCGCCACCGGCTCACGCGGTCCTGTCATCGCCGCCGCCATCACGATCCTCGGCGTCGCGATAGTCAGCAAGGGCCGCGGCCGCTTCATGCGCGTCATCCTCGCCGTAGGTGCGCTCGCCGCCGGACTCGCGTTCATCCAGGACAGCAACAACCTCGGCGCTTCACGCATCGGGCAGACACTCACCGGGGAACGAGAAGCATCCGACGCCCGCGTCGAACTCGCGCTGGCCGCGCTCCGTCAGCTCGAGAACCCGTTCGGAGTCGGCTGGGCCAACTTCCAATCCGTCCTAGGGCCCGCCGAGATGCTCCAGTCCGGCAACTTCCAGTACGCGCACAACGTGCTGCTTGAGGTGGCGGTCGAGGCGGGATGGTTCCCCCTGATCGGGGTCGCCGTGTTCCTCGCGTGGTCGCTGCTGCGGGCGCGCGGACTCTCATCCACACCGCACGGCGCAGCCATGTTCGGCCTGCTGGCGTTCACCGTCGTGAACGCGATGGTGTCGGGCGACATCAATGACAACCGGCTCATGTGGGCAACCGCCGCCGTGATCCTCGCGACACCCTTGCCCGCCGTGGCGCCCGCCGACGAGTACCGACCCGTAGAGGGCGAGCCTCGCCGGCGGGTGACGCGGTAGCGGTTCAGGCGACGAGCAGCTTCACGTCTGCCCATTGCACCGTGCCCGACGTGAGACGGCCCAGCGCGACCAGCAGGCCCTGCTTGACGGCCGGCGGTGGCGTGAACGCGAACCGTACATGCTGCCAGGCGTGATGGCCGTGACAATGGCGATGATGAGTGTCAAGCACTCGATCTCCGGCGCAGCACGCAAGTACCTTTGGCCCGAATACGCAAACGCAGGCTGAATAATGTCGGAGTACACCCAGTGGAGGGCGAACCCGTAGAGCAATACGGCTGCGGGAATCACTAGGAATGCTCGCCAAGGGAAGCGGGCTAGTCGCAGTTGGCTCACTGGCCCAGGCTACGCTCCGCGGAGCGACTCAGACCCCAGGATCCCCAAGACTCACTCCAGGAGCCTAGCGACGAACGCCGACGCTCCGCATCACCGCTGCAACAAGGGAGCGCGACCAGCCGCATCTCAGCGGGCAGGACTACCCCCTCTCGAGAGTTCTTAGTCACATGGCCCGATCGCCCGTCTAGAGCGACTGCGTTTCGCTCCGGCGTAACCGCCCTGGTCTGGCGCATCCCCCTATTGACATCGGGAGCGGGCCAATGCAACGAAATCACCACTCGGGGGCGGCTACGAAGCCGTCGCGTGAGGCACTGGACGCTGGAGCCATGCCTCCCTGGTGAGATTGGATGCGCCGCGGTCACGGGCGCCAAGTTCCGGATCCCTTCCCGAGGTGACTGAGTCAGCCGGCCACATCAGTGCGCGCAGCTGCGCACTCGGCGTTAGGGGGCGCCAACCGGCTAGATCAGCGCGGCCGGACACCCGGCGGTAGACGCTCACCCGGCTGGCTCCGTGGTAGGTTGGAGTAGAATTAGGTTGCGCAATTAGGTAGCAATTCCGTTGCGCGATGCAGACATTCAGTATCCAACCTCGCGGGGCGTAGTTGCGCGACAGCAGCCTCTGAACCGAGACCGAATCGATGTGGCGGGGCGAATTGCCGGCGCCTAAGGACACGCCCCCCATGGTGGTCAATTCGCAATTGGAGAAGAAGTGGCAAGCGATCACACTGATGCAAGCATGAGCACCCTTCAGGGAATACGCGTTACTCACGTTTCTTCGGCTCATCCTTGGACCGACAATCGGATCCACTTTCGAGAGTCGGCTAGTCTCGCCGATGCGGGAGCCGATGTCAGCCTAGTCGCGGTTGAGTCATCCATCGGTGGCGTAACGCCTTCAGTTCGAACCCTGGCCCTACCGAAACTCCCCCGATTGAAGCGCGCTTCAATCGGGGCCCTGCGCGCGGTAATCGCCGCCTTAAGGACGCGCGCGCCAATCTTGCACTTGCACGATCCGGAGCTCGTTTTTGCGCTGCCTCTGCTGCGAGCCTTCGGCAAGACGGTCATCTACGACGCTCACGAGGATCTGCCGGAGCAGGTCGGCGCAAAGGCGTATCTCTCTCCGTTTCTGCGCCGACCAGCCCAATGGCTTGCGCACGGCATCGTTGGTCTGGCCCGGCATGCCGACCTGGTGGTAGCTGCAACCGAAACGATCGCAAAGCGATTCCCGGCGGACCGGACCGTTATTGTGCACAACTATCCACCTCTCCGAGCTGAGGAAGCGGACGCGCCCGTAGCGAGCAACCGGCCACGACACGTTGTCTACATCGGCGGCATCGCCTCCAGCAGAGGTGCCAGCGTCATGGTCAAAGCAGCCTCCGAGCCTGACTTCCCGGCGGGATGGTCGCTCGAGCTCGCAGGCACAGCGGGAGATGCCTTGATTGCGGCGCTGCGAACGCGCGCCGGGTGGAAGAGGGTTAACTTCCATGGCCAAGTGCCGCCTGACGACGCGCGTGACATTCTGCTCAGCGCGCGCGTGGGGCTCCTGCTGTTTCAAGACTCGAAGCCGCACCGAGATGCCCTGCCAACGAAGATGTTCGAGTACTTCGCTGCTGGGGTCCCGGTGATCGCATCCGACTTTCCGCTTTGGCGCACCATCATCGATCGATGGCAATGCGGCACTTTAGTCGATCAGACAGACGAGGCGGCGGTGGCCCGCGCTATCAGACGCTACGCGGAAAACCCGCAGTTGCTTGACGAGCACAGCAGGAACGCTCGCACCGCTGCCGAGCAAGAGCTCAATTGGTCAACCGAAGCAACGGCATTGACGGACGCGTACGCTCGGTTCGTGCCTCGACTCGCCGAATGAGACGGGCGCTCGCTCGAATCCTTTCCGGCAGCGCTCTTGGTCAAGGCGTGCTACTGCTCGCGACTCCAATCCTGACTCGGCTGTACGATGCAACGGACTTTGCGACCCTAGCCGTCGTGACGGCGATTGCAACTGTTCTAGGAGGGCTAGCAACGCTGAGCCTCGAGCGCGCGCTCTCGTTGCCGGAGAAGGTAGAAACAGCGCTTGCATTAACGCGTGTCGCAATGCTGTCGACAGCCGCAGTGGGCTTAATAAGTACGGGGCTCGCCTGGCTCTTTCGACGTGAAGTGGCTTCGCTTTTGAATGCGCCCGAGTTGACAGATCTATGGTGGGTGGCTCCTGCTACGGGATCAGTGCTTGCATTTCAGAGCGTCGTTAGTGCTTGGATGATCCGCTGGCAGAACTACGGCGCGCTCGGTTTTCGGAATGCGATTCAGGGCTTCGTTCAGGCAGCCTGGTCGATACTTTTCGGCTTGGGAGGGTTCGGCAGCATCGGATTGGCGACGAGCCTAGGTGCGGGGCGCCTAACTGCGGCACTAGTCACGTGGCGCCCTACCTCAGCTGTCCGCCGCGAAAGCATGGCTACAGCATTGCGAGCTTATCGCCGGTTCCCTCTCGTCAATTCCTGGGCTAGACTCGCAAATCAATTAGGATTGCAAGCGCCCACCCTGCTGATTGTTGGACTGTACGGGCCTCTCGCGGCTGGCCTTTACGCGCTCACTATTCGTACGATTGCCAGCCCTGTAGGCGTGATAGTCGATGCGGCTGCCCAATATTTCGAGGGCCGCTTTGCGCAGATGCTGCGCGACCGAGAGCGGGGTCTTGCTGCATTTGTAGCGTCGACGAGCGCGCGCTTTGCGGGGTTGGGCGTCGCTCCAGCAGCGGTACTGCTCCTAACAGCGCCGACGCTGTTTGGCCTCATTTTCGGCCCGGAATGGCGAGATGCTGGCGTCATTGCTCAAATCGTGGTCATCAGCGCGCTCGCTCAGCTCGTGGTCACCCCGGTGACGCGCGCGTTGGTCATGCTCGGACGCCAACGCACCCAGTTGGCGTGGGATGTCGCGCGCGGCGCTTGCACTGTCGCAGCGGTGGTGCTGCCCGCCCTAGTTCAAGCCGAGTTTCTTGTCGCAATAGGAGTCCTCACTGCGGTGCATTGCTTGTTCTATGGTGTTGCCTTCGGTTTGTGCTGGCACGCGGCACGTCAGGCAGACAGCGCGCTTGAGGCCTCTGCGCCGTGACCGGGGACTGGGTTTGGTAAAGACACGCCAGCTCCAGGAGGCCCTGTTGCTCGGGCTCTCTGAGAGGAGCAGCGTGGACATCCACGCTCTGCAGCGGCAGGGGATGACGATCAGCGAGATCCCCCGCCGCGCGAATCATGACCGCAACACGATCCGCGCCTACCTGAACGGCGAGCGCACTCCGGGCAAGCGCGAACGCGCATTCACCCGATTCGTTAGACGAGTTCGTCGACTACGTCACCGCGAACCTGGACTTCACCGGCTCGCACCCGACGCTGACCCGCCAGGTCCGGGCCCGCTTGCTGCGGCCGTCGTGCGCCGTGCGCGCGCACGTGAACGGCGGAACGCGATCATCGAGCACCGACCCGGTGAGGAGACGCCGTTCGAATGAGTCGAGCGGCCCGATGCGCTCGCTGAGCACTTGGAGTGCTCAGCGCCACCGAATATTGCAGTTGAGCGCTAGTCGATCGTCTGCTTGAGCGCCACCCGATATTGCCGGCGCGCGTCACCCGAGGCACTCGCACTCACCGGCATCGGCTCACGCCTCCGTGGCGGCGGCGTGTTCGCGCATGTTGGTGCTGCCGGTTTCGATCCAGATGGTGTTGTGGACGATGCGGTCCATGATGGCGTCGGCGTGGACGCCTGCGCCGAGTCGCTGGTGCCAGTCCTTCTTCGCGTAATGGGTGCAGAAGACCGTCGGCGCGTCGAGGAGTTCGAGCAGCACACTGCGGACGCTCTCATCGGGCGGGTCGAGGAGCCATTCATCGATCACCAGGAGCGTGAAGTAGGCGTATTTGCAGCCGCCCATGTCTCTTCGAGGTCGCGCATGCGGGTGCGGTGCTCCCGGTATCGGTGCTGGCACGCCTGGTTCGCCAACGGAGCCGAGATATGAGTTCCCGGAACCGCTGAAACGCTGGAAGACGACGCTCTCTGTTGCCACGGTTGAAGTTCGCGTGGACATCGTCTACGGCGATCTTGACGCGCTCGCCGAACGGGACCCCGAGCGTGAGTCCGCCAACTTGGCCATCAAGCGCGCCGGCCAGCGCTGGCACGCCCATCTCGCACAGTTTCCGCTTGGTCTCGCCATCGATGCCGCTCATCGCGCCGCTCCCGCGTAAGTAGTCGCGGCCACGCACGTAGCCGGCGGCTCGCGCTCGAACCTCGGACTACGCCCGGCAGGCTGGTCTTGGCTTGCCTCCAGGATCGGCCGCAGGCGCGCGTAGCGGGGCGAGCGCGGCCGGGAGGCCAGCGCGATCCGGCACGCGGCCCCGACGCGGGCGGCCGAATAGCGGCGCCACAGGCGCAGCACCGCCAGCGCCGCCACCGGCACCAACCAGCGCTATCCTGACCTGGCGACCTGGGGGAAGTCCGGTGAGCAGCTCTGAGAAGTGACCGCCGTCAGCGGAGCGGCCCGACGCCCACTCCGAGCGCGCAGCTACGTTAACCCGATGGCGTCATCAATGTGACGTCGACCACCGGATACACATCGCATTCCGGCGCCCCACACTCCGAAACCTACGCAGAACGCAAGGCTGAGACAACTTGAGCAGCAGCGGCTCCCTCGCCGTACGGAGTCGCATCTGTGTCCACCGGCGCCGGCCGCTGCACCACGGCAGCCAGAGTATCTAGGTCCTGTACTAACTGATTCCACCCCAGGTCGACGGTCTCGCTCCACTCGGTCTCTGTTCGAAGGGTGGTGCAGGGCACCCGGAGAAGGAACGCCTCTTTCTGAAGTCCTCCCGAGTCGGTAATTACACCCGCACTCCCTAGGACCGCACCGATTAGTTCCGAGTACGACAACGGCTCGTGAATCTTCAGCGACCCCCGCTCCAGATCGAGGTCCAACGCAGACGCCTTCGAGAGGAATCGCGGATGAGCGAATAGCATTACAGGCTTGTCCAGAGCCTGCAACGCGGCAACTATTGCCCGCAATCGCGCGGGGTTATCAGTGTTCTCCGCTCGGTGAATCGTCGCCGCGTAGTAAGAACCCGGTTCGCTTCCTGACAGCGCGACGAGGCCGAGCGCGCGCGCTTCGTCCCTCGCCCGGTGCAGCACATCGACCATGACATCACCGACCAGCACGCTGCGGTTGGAGAGACCCTCACGCGCCAGATGTGACATTGCAGTGACCGTAGGTGCCAAGAGCAGGTCGGCCGCATGATCAGTGAGAACCCGGTTGTGCTCTTCTGGCATGCGCCTGTTGAAAGAGCGCAAACCAGCCTCTAGATGCGCAACAGGGAAATGCATCTTGACGGCGCTCAATGCGCCGGCGACGGTCGAGTTGGTGTCGCCATAAACCAGCACCCAATCAGGGGTGTAGTCCTCAAGCACCCTGTCCATACCGCTCAGTATTGCGCCGGTCTGATGGCCGTGGCTCCCCGACCCGACAGCCAGGTGCACATCCGGCGCTGAGATTCCCAGTCCGTCGAAAAATACTTGGGAAAGCATCGGATCATAGTGCTGACCAGTGTGCACGATCACGTGCTCGATGCCACTCTCCCGAAACTGTCGGTCGATCGGCGAGAGTTTCACGAACTGCGGGCGCGCACCAACTACACTCATTACTTTCACACGACGATCTTAGCTTCCCTCATCGTGTTGGCCGGTCCCGGTAGGGCTGATGACGCCTAGATGCTCGGCCAGGCCGCTGGGAGAGATTCCCGTCCGGTAGGCCACGGTCGCCGCCGACACCCCTTACTCCACCCTGCCTATCATCCCGCCCGGTAGCACTTGTCGGCGCTCCACCCAGGGAGGGCGTCAGCAGGCACCGCCTCGTGAGGCCCCGTAGACTGTGCTGGATGGCCCACCTTTCCCCTCCAAAAATCATGCCTAGCGCCGACGTCGATGCGCGAGCACTCATCGGCGACGGCACCAGCGTCTGGCATCTCGCGCAGATTCGCGAATACGCGCGCATCGGAGCCGAGTGCATAGTCGGCCGCGGCGCTTACATCGGCACTGGCGTCAAGCTAGGCGATCGCTGCAAGGTGCAGAATTCGGCTCTGATCTATGAGCCGGCCATCCTTGGTGAGGGCGTGTTTATCGGCCCAGGTGTAGTGCTCACCAATGACCTCTACCCTCGGGCAATCACGGAAGATGGCCGCTTGAAGGCTGCGACCGACTGGGAAGCGACGGGGGTGACAATTGGTCGTGGAGCGGCCATAGGCGCGCGTGCTGTGTGCGTTGCGCCCGTAACCATTGGCGACTGGGCGACGGTGGCCGCAGGCGCTGTCGTCACCCGAGATGTCCCCGCGTTCGCGCTGGTGGCGGGCGTGCCAGCTCGTCAGATCGCGTGGGTGGGTCCCGCCGGGCGGAAGCTTGAGTTACGAGACGGTCGATACGTGTGTCCTGCAACCGGTACGGAGTTCATTGAGACTGAAGGAGTTCTCTCGCATGCCTGAACTTATCGCCGCCGCGAAGCCGATCATCGGCGATGAAGAGCGACAGGCCGTCGACCGCGTCATGAGGTCTGGGATGATCGCTCAGGGGCCCGAGGTAGCGGCCTTCGAGGTCGAGTTCGGCGCCCAACTCGCCGGAGGCCGGACCTCGGTAGCCGTCAACTCCGGCACAGCGGGGTTGCACCTCGGCTTGCTCGCTGCCGGCATTGGCCCGGGTGACGAAGTGATTGTGCCGTCGTTCACCTTCGCCGCGACCGGAAATTCAGTCGCGCTAACGGGCGCGACGCCGGTCTTCGCCGACATCGAGCTCGACACCTACTCGCTCGACCCCGCGGCAGTCGAGAGCGCTATCACGCCTCGCACCCGGGCAATCATGCCGGTCCACCTATACGGACACCCCGCGCGAATGCGCGAACTACGGACGTTAGCTGACACGCACGGCCTAATGCTGTTCGAGGACGCTGCGCAAGCGCATGGCGCGTCACTGGACGGTGCGCTGGTTGGGACCTTCGGTACGTTCGCCATGTTCAGCCTCTACCCCACGAAGAACATGACAAGCGGCGAGGGCGGGATGGTCGTCGTCGAGAGGGAAGAGCTCGCCCGCGCGGTGAAGCTGCTCCGCAACCAGGGCATGGAGCGGCAGTACGCGAACGAGGTCATTGGCTTCAACGCGCGAATGACAGATATCCACGCCGCGATCGGGCGTGTGCAGTTGAAAAAGGTGGGTGCGTGGACGGCGAGGCGCCAAGCGAATGCCGCGCGACTAGACCGCGACCTGAGGGGCGTGCGCACTCCGGTCGTGGCGGACGGGGCATCGCACGTCTATCACCAGTACACGATCCGCGTCGACGACGACCGTGACGGCTTCTCGCGAGCGCTGAAGGACGAGCACGGCATCGGCAATGGTGTGTACTACCCGATTCCGAATCACCGGCTGGACTCGCTGGCGAAATTTGCATCCGGCCTCGACCTCCCGAACACCGAGACGGCTGCGTCGACCGTTGTGTCTCTACCTGTCCACCCCTCACTAGATGAGGCAGACCTAGACCGGATCGTCTCCGCCGTCAACGCACTGGCACGAGCGGGCGCGTGATGGCAGTGCTACGGGCGGGTCTGATCGGCCTTGGAATGATGGGCCGCCACCACGCGCGGGTGATGCGCGAGATCGATGGCGTCGAGCTCATTGCAGTTGCGGACGCGATGGGTGATCCGCACGGCGCGGCCGGCGATCTCCCGACGCTCTCTGGTGTCGACGAACTCATTGGTGCAGATATCGATCTTGCTGTCGTCGCAGTGCCGACGCAATTCCACGAGGACGTCGCGATCCGGCTTGCCAAAGCAGGTGTGCACACGCTCGTCGAGAAGCCAATCGCTCACTCGGTCGCAGCTGGTGCTCGGATGCGAGACGCCTTCGCAGAGCGCGGACTCGTGGGCGCCGTCGGCCACATCGAACGGTTCAATCCAGCCCTGCAGCAGTTGCGGAAGCGTATTCAATACGGAGACCTCGGCTCCGTCTACCAGATCGCGACTCGACGGCAGGGCCCCTTCCCTGCCCGAATCGCTGACGTTGGCGTAGGAAAGGATCTGGCGTCGCACGACGTCGACTTGACCGCGTGGATCGCAGGAAGTCCGTACGCCAGCGTCTCAGGCCAGGTCGCGATGAAGTCCGGCCGACCCCACGAAGACATGGTGTTGGTGACTGGCAAACTCGAGAATGGCGTGAACGTCAACCACATCGTCAACTGGCTCAGTCCGATGAAGGAAAGGCTGACGACGGTCACCGGAGAAAAAGGCACGTTCATAGCCGACACAATGACTGGCGACCTTACGTTCTATGCCAACGGCACAATTGACGTCGAATGGGAATCGATCTCTTCGTTCCGCGGAGTCTCAGAGGGCGATGTCACCCGTTTCGCCTTCGCCAAACGAGAGCCCCTCCGCGTCGAGCACGAGGCGTTCCGCGACGCGGTGCTCGGCCTCGATAGCGACGTAGTAACCATGGAGCAGGGGCTTCACACGCTGGAGATCGTCGAGGCGGCCCTGGAGTCCGCACACTCCGGCCAGACGGTCTCCATTCAACAGCACTGACAAGACCAAAACGACACAAAGGACCCCTTATGCGCATCGCCGTCGTAGCCCTCGGTAAGATTGGCCTTCCCCTTGCTGTGCAGTTCGCCGACGCCGGCCACGAAGTCGTCGGCGTCGACGTCAACGAGCGCACAGTGCAGCTTGTCAACGCGGGCACCGAGCCTTTCCCCGGCGAGGCGGATCTGCAGGAGAAACTCGCCGCTGCGGTAGGCGACGGGCGCCTGCGCGCAACGACGGACTATGCGACGGGTATCCCGGGCGCAGAGGCCGTGGTGCTGGTGGTACCACTATTCGTCGACGACGCGTCCTGGGAGCCAGATTTCGGTTGGATGGACGCCGCAACGCGTTCGCTCGCAGAGCACCTCACCCCCGGCACACTCGTGTCCTACGAAACGACCTTGCCGGTCGGCACGACACGTACGCGCTGGAAGCCGATGCTGGAGGAGATCTCCGGGCTTACGGAAGGCGAGGACTTCCACCTGGTGTTCTCCCCTGAGCGCGTGCTCACCGGACGTGTCTTCCAGGATCTCCGCCGCTACCCCAAGCTCATCGGTGGGCTCTCCGCTACCGGCGCTGAGCGCGGACGGGCCTTCTACGAAGCCGTGCTCACTTTCGACGAGCGACCAGATCTCGCGCGCGAGAACGGCGTGTGGGACCTCGGTTCGGCGGAGGCCGCAGAGATGGCAAAGCTCGCAGAGACGACCTACCGAGACGTCAACATCGGACTCGCCAACCAGTTCGCCGTGTACGCCGACTCCGTAGGCGTAGACGTCTACCAGGTCATCGAGGCATGTAACTCCCAGCCGTACAGCCACATTCACCGACCCGGCATCGCTGTCGGCGGCCACTGCATCCCTGTCTACCCTCGGCTCTACCTCGCGACGGATGGCAATGCCGAGATCGTCCGAACAGCGCGAAAGTTCAATGCGTCGATGCCGGAGCGACTCGTGGCGCGGGCCTCGTCGACGCTTGGCGGCCTCGACGGATTGAACGCCGTTGTGCTAGGCGCGGCCTACCGAGGCGGTGTGAAGGAGACCGCGTTCTCGGGTGTCTTCGCCACTGCAGAGGCCCTCAAGGCCGCGGGAGCCACGGTACGCGTTCACGACCCGCTCTATAGCGACGACGAGCTCGCATCGCTCGGCTTCGACGCGTTCCACATTGGTGACACCGCCGACGTCGCAATCGTCCAGACCGATCATTCGGACTACGCATCGCTAAGTGCATCCGACCTGCCCGGTCTCAAGCTGCTCGTCGATGGCCGGAACATCTCCGATGCCGACAGCTGGCGGGGCACGCCGAGGATCGTGCTTGGCAAGGGCCAGGCGACCGACTGACGCAGATGCGACGAGAGCGGCCGGCAGCGCGCCCTCCTGCTCTACTGCCTCAGAGGCTCAGGATCTCCACGGTCTCGTCGGCCCACACCCAGACCTGTCCACCGACGGCGCTGACCGCGACTTCAGCGCCGGCGCTCGCGCCGCTACACACGGTCTGCACGGCTCCAGCCACCACCACGCCGGCTGCCAGACCATCGCAATCCGTGCTCCCTTCGAGCACGAGCGCCACGCCCGAATCGGCGGGTCCGATGGCGGTAACGCCTTGCGCGACCGATACCCAGTCGCCACCACTCGTGCGCGCCAATGCTTCATCCGCGCAGAGCACCACGCCGTCGCCTGTCGCGACTGCGGCGGAAGGAGCATCGCACGGAGCGTCAATAGCGACACCAGCGAGCACGAGCTGGCCCTGATCGGTGACGTACGATCCTGCCTCCTGCACAGGACTCGGCTCCCAACCGGCACCGGCGGTGAAGGTGCGATGCACGACCGGCCCGCACTGCTCGTCGGCGACCACGACGAGACCCCTTTGCCCGTCCGCACGCGGTTCGAGAGCCAGAACGGTGGCGCCCAGCGCGAGGCCAGCCGGGGACCATGTTGCTCCGCCATCCGACGTGATCTCGAACGTCCCCGGCTCGAGGCAAGAACCCGCAACCGCCCGCCATGCCGCGGAACCATCGATGGCCGCGATCATGCGCGTCCGGCTGGAGGATTCTTCCTCAGCCGTCGCTGAGGGCGTCGCGCCCTGAGTCGTTGGCGCCGACGAACTCACGATCGGCGGTGCCGCTGCGTCTGGCGGCGTGTCATGCGCGCGCATCGCAAGTGCCACGAGCACGACATCGATGACGACGAGTACGGCGATCGCGATCAGACCGAACAGCAGTCTCCGCCCGCCTTGGCTGTCATCGATGAAGCGTCGCATCACCGCTGCCGAGAGATTGAGAGCCGCGGCTTTCTCTCCAACTTCTTCCGCTCGGTATAGCCGTAGTGCCCGTAGCCGTAGGCATCAGCGCCGCGCGTCGGCACCATCGTCAGCACCACGCCGCCGACCTGCGTGTCGGCCGTCTCAAGCAACTGGACTGCACTCTCGAGCTGCGTGCGGGTCGCCTTCCCAACCGAAGCCACGACAATCACGGCTTCCACGTGCTTCGACAGCACGGCCGCGTCAGTGACGGGCAGCAGCGGCGGCGCATCGAACAAGATCCAGTCGAACTCGCTCTGCAGATCCTTGATCAGCGTCGCCATGGCCTTCGAACCCAACAGCTCGGAGGGGTTCGGTGGTATCTGACCCGCGGGCAGGACGTACAAGGACTTGGTGCCCCACTGCTGCACGGCGTCGACGAGCTCAGCGCGTCCGATGAGCACATCCGTGAGTCCGACACCACCGTCGAGATTCATGTAGCTCGCGATCTTCGGCTTACGGAGGTCTGCGTCGACGAGGATCACCGTCTGGCCGGCGTCAGCGAGGGCCACGGCCAGATTGGCGGTCGTGGTGCTCTTGCCCTCGCCCGGCATCGAGGAGGTGACGACGAAGGTACGTGCGCCGTCATCGACCTCGATGAACTGCATGTTCGTGCGAAGCGTGCGGAACGACTCGGATCGAGGGCTCTGCGGGTCTACGTGCACGATCAGTGGCCGCTGCTTCGCCTTGGGATCGAACGCGATCGAGCCGATCATCGGCGCATCGGTCACTGCGCGAACGTCGCGTTCGCCACGAATCCGCGTGTCCAGGACTTCTCGGAGCAGCGCGAACCCGGCGGCAAGGGCCAGAGCAATGAGGGCACCAAGCGCCACGTTGACCGTTGTGCGGGGGCTGACGGGTGAGGCCGGCACCGTTGCCTGTTCCACAACAGCGAGCTGCACTGGGCTCGCGAGTTCCGGGCGCGACTCGATCTCATCTACCGTCGTCGACAGGCTCGCGGCCGTCGCATCGGCGAGCGCAGCCGCCTCCGCAGGCTCACTGCTCGTCGCGGTGATCTCGATGATCGCCGTCTCCGGCACAGTTGTCGCGCTGATTCGTGAATCAAGAGCGCCGCGCTCGACATCGAGCTGGAGCGCAGCGATCACACCGTCGAGCACCCGCTGGGAGTCAACCAGGTTCGCGTAGGTCTGGACACGCGACAACGAGTACGTGTTGCCCTGAGCGAGCTCTGCGGTCGTCTCACCTGATTGCACGGACACGAAGACCTGTGTCGAGGCCGAGTAGGTAGGCGTCTGCACGAGCGAAGCCACCGCGCCAACTCCCACGCCGACGAGCGTTGCGGCCACCAGCAACACCCAATACTTCCTGATGATGCGGATGTAATCCGAAAGCTCCAACTTGACTCCCTAAGCGTGGCTGGGCGCGACAAGAGTGGGCGCACGCCCCAGATATCTTGTCACACCGAGGGTTTCGTCCTCAGCGCCCGCCTCTGGCGAGCGCGCGAAGACCAACAGCGATGCGCTCGACGTTTTCCTCTACGGCGTCTGCTGATCGGCGATAGACCTCTAGCTCGAGGCGATACGGATCTTCGATGTCGAGCTCCAGCGGGTCTTCGTGCGCTGGCATGAGGCCTCGCGCTGTGACAGCAGCGTCTACGACCCTGCGCATGAACGCGGCGAACCCGTCGTCTCCCAGGGACTCAACTACCATCTCGACGTCGCCGTCCGCCAGGGCATCGATGATGGTCGCGAACTCGATCAGCGTGAAGACTCGTCGGTTCGCGTTTGGCACGAGGCTGGCCGCCGCCGCCCGATGCTCGCGCCCCATGCCGAGGATCAGGTCCGCATCGCCGACGTGGCGCTCGTCAATCCGACGCGCACGGTGCTCCAGCGTGTCTGCAACGCCGAGTCGCACCGCTTCTGCGGCGGCATGCTTGTCCATCGGATCGCCGTCGAAGGCCTTCGTGCCCGCGCTGGTCACGTTCATTGCCGGGATCGTGGTCCTGCCGAACGCTGCAGGAATCCGTGAGCGGAGGAGCTGCTCGGCCTGGGGCGAACGGCACAGATTGCCGGAGCAGACCGTAAGGATGCGGAAGACGTTGTCCGTTCTCGCGGGCTCTGAGGACTTCCGACTCGGCAGGGGCATGGAATCAGGATATCGGCCGATCAAACCACGCAGCCTGCATTTGTCGCGGCGAGCAGCAGGTAGCCTGACAGGCGATCACCGCACCGACGTCATGAGAGGATGCGCCGCTATGCCGATCGAAGGCACCCGACGCTGGGCTTACTTGGGCCTAAGCGCGGCCGCGCTCTTCGCGATCGGATCTCTCGTCGCCGTCACGCTCGTCTCTCAGCAGCGAGAAGTGGGTGCCGAGAGCGCGGGCGATGCAAGCTCCGCACTACAGGAGCGATACGCCGCCGCCGCGCAAACGATCGAGACCTGGGAAGCTGACCACCAGCAAGCGGTGTGCGACGTCGCCGGCCGCATCGTGAGCGCCGTTGACATCGAGCAACGAATGGATGCCGCGCTGGAGAGCGCCGCGGTCGTGGCAGACGCGTGGCTCATCATCAACCCGCCGCCGCGCGCGGCCTTTGAGATAGAACGGGCCGCGACGGCGGAACGCTTCGCAGCCGGATTCACCACAGCCGAGGACCAAGCCGTCGCTGCTCAGTACGAAGGCGTCGCGGACGTGGTCGCTGCATGTCTTGCAGAGCCGCCCACGGCACCGCCAGCGATTTCCGCACCGACTCAGTCAGATGTGGAAGCGATCGAGGCACGGGCGGCTGGACTGGGTGATGCATCTACACCGGATACCGCGCGCCTAGACTCGCTCGAAGCCGCGATCGCAGACTTCTCCCCCGCTCTGCTAGCTGCAGCGGACGAGGTCGTGAACGTCAATCGACTCTCTACAACACAAGAGCCTGTGCGGACCACTGCTGACTCGTTGCGGTCAGCAACGGATCCGTCGGCGACGATCGACGTGCTTGAAGCGCTCACTGCCCATGCGAATGCCGCCCTCGGCCTCCAGGCGGAAATCGAGGCCGAGGACGCTGCGCAGCAGGAGCAGGATCCCGCACCGCAGCCGCAACCGGCACCGGGTCCGCAGCCGGCGCCGCAGCCGGAGCCGACGCAGCCCGAGCCGACGGACCCCGGAGACGGTGACGTAGGCGACTCACCTGTCGACCCCGAGGTGCCGTAGCCCTACGCCGCCTCCCGCTGCTCGCGCCACATCATGTCGCAACTGACGCAGTGGAGGAGGCCGTCAGCGGGGCGAACGCGTGGAGCGCGCAGTTCGCAGAGCGGGCACTCGCTGGTCTCGTACTCGACACCATTGTCGAGCGTGTAGATGGTCATACCGACATTCTGTAACAGCGGTCGCAATACTCGCGCACGACGCGCCTCAGCATTGCGGACGGATGTCCTCAGCCCCACCCGAACCTCGCCGATTACGATCGATCCATGCGCCGTCTGACGCCCGCCCTCGCCCCGCTGATCCTCGCCGGCCTGCTACTCACCGGCTGCACATCGTCCGGCGCCTCCACCGGGACCCCGCCAGCCGCCGAGCCAGCCGCGACGTCGACGACCGGCACCGAATCGGCGACCGAGCCCGCCGCATCCGCCGACACTGCAGCGGCGGCTGTGCCCGAGTGCGACGGCATCCCGTTCGAGTCTGGAGCGGTCATTCCGGGTGAGCAGCTCGGCGAGTGCATGGCTGCGGCGATGCTCGCTGCCGGCTCGGGCACGCATCGCGTCGACTCGAGCGACGGCACGTCGTCCACCGTGCAGTTCGAATGGACGCCGCAGTTCTCGATGAGCGCTGACGGCGATTTGCCAATGGTGGTGCGCGGCGAAAACGGATGGGCGATGCTGCCGGAGAGCGGCTGGGTGCAGGCCGACGAGGGATCGACCGACCCGCAGGTGGTGCTCGCCACCGCCGCGGTGAACCTCACCCGCGTCTTCGGCGACCCGCGCACACTCGGCGCGGCCATGGCGCAGAGCGACTGGCGCGTGGTCGACGAGACCTCCGTGCCTGCGACGGACGCGGTGGCGGATGTCGCCTGGCAGCTCGAGCCCGCCGGCGCGTTCTCGATGCTGGGCATCGCCATCACCGACTACCAGCTGTGGCTCGGCAACGACTACCTCGGCGCCTACGCGGTCGGCACGGCGGCGGTCGGCGACATCTCGGCGACCACCAGCAACACCTTCCTGCAGTGGGGCGAGCCGGTCGAGATCCCGGACCCGACGCAGTTGTGACGCGCGCCGCATAGGCTGGCCCGGCACCCCAGACACAGGAGAACCCATGCGCGTGCTGCTCACCGGCGGCGCCGGCTACATCGGCACCCACACCGCGATCGTGCTCACAGAGCACGGGCACGAGGTCGTCATCCTCGACGACCTCTCCAACAGCAGCGAAGAGGCGGTGCGCCGCGCCTCGCACCTGGCCGGCACCGAGCTGCCGCTCGTCGTCGGGGACTCAGCCGACCGCCAGCTCGTCGCCCGCACGCTGCGCGAGCAGCGCATCGACGCCGTCATCCACTTCGCGAGCTTGAAGTCGCCCAACCAGTCCATCGCGCATCCGCTCACGTACTACCGCGTGAACCTCGACTCGGCGATCGCCGTACTCGAGGCGATGAGCGAGACGGGCGTCGCCCGGCTGGTGTTCTCGTCCTCCGCTGCGGTCTACGAGCAGCCCGGCGCAATGCTGCGCGAGGATGCCCCGAACGGCCTCGCACTCGGCCACCCGTACGGGCGCAGCAAGGCCATGATCGAATCGATCATCACGGATGCGGCGACCGCCGACCCCGTGCTGCAGGCCGCGGTGCTGCGCTACTTCAACCCGGTCGGCGCGCACTCCTCGGGCGACATCGGCGAGGACCCGCACGACATCCCGAACAACCTGATGCCCTACCTCGGGCAGGTCGGCACCGGCGAGCGCGAGCAGCTGCAGATCTACGGCGACGACTACGACACCCCCGACGGCACCGGCGTGCGCGACTACATCCACGTCGTCGACCTCGCCGAAGGGCACGTCGCGGCGCTCGAGGCGCTCGAGCCGGGCGTGCTCACCGTCAACCTCGGCACCGGGCAGGGCACCTCGGTGCTCGAGGCGCTGCACGCGTTCGAGCGGGTCGTCGGCCGCGTACTGCCGCACCGCATCGTGCCGCGCCGCGAGGGCGACTCGGCCTACGCCACCGCCGACCCGACGCTCGCGCACGAGCGGATCGGCTGGCGGGCCCGCCGCACGTTCACCGACGCGGTCGCCGATCAGTGGCGCTGGCACCAGGCCAACCCGCGCGGCTACCGCGGCTGAACTGCCCGGGGCGAGTGGACGCATCCTCTCGTCTTTGCACCCTCGACGTTCTCAGGCGACGGGTGCATGCTGGCGGCATGGCTGACACCTACCACCACGAACCCCCGTACACGATCGGCGTCATCTGCGGCAGCATCGCGGCCTCGTCGATCAACCGTCGACTCGCGAACGCGCTCATCAAGCTCGCGCCCGAGGCGCTGCAGTGCTCGTTCATCGAGATCGACACGCTCGATCTCTACGATCGCGACCGCGACGGCGACTACCCGCCCGAGGCAGTCGCGCTGAAGCAGTCGATCCTCGACGCCGACGGCATCCTCATCGTCACTCCCGAGTACAACCGCTCGATCCCCGGTGCGCTGAAGAACGCCATCGACTGGGCCTCGCGCCCCTACGGCGAGAACGCGCTGAGCCGCAAGCCCGTCGGCATCATCGGCGCCTCACCCGGCGGCATCGGCACCGCCGTCGGCCAGCAGCACCTCAAGGCCATCCTCTCCTTCTGCAACGCCCCGATGATGAACGAGATCGAGGCGTACATCACCTTCAAGGAGGAGGACTACGCCGAGGACGACACCGTCACGAACGAGTCGACCAGGGAGTTCCTGCAGACCTACATGCACACCTTCGATGACTTCGTGCGGCGGGTGCTGACCGTCCTTCCGCAGCAGGGCTGAGGCGGCTCAGCCCGAGAGCACGGCTTATCCAACGGGTTATGCCCCGGATCCGGCAGCACGTGGCCCGGCCAGAGCGACGAGGCTTGTCGCGATTCGCGCGACATGCCTGTCGATCGCGTCAGCCGATCGGCGATAGACATCTGCAGACCTCCGATACGGATCCTCAACGTCGAGCGTCCCGCTGAGCCGTGCCAAGTCGCGCCCGTGGTCTGCAGCATTGACAACCCGGCGCATGAACGCTGCGAAGCCGTCAGCACCGAGTGGCGGGATCTGGTGCAGCGTCGGGTCGCACGCGAGTCGGTCGATGACGGCGCTGAACTCGCCGAGTTTGAACACCCGCTCAGCATCGCGCGGTGCCAATCGCTGGACTTCGCCTCGGTGGGAGCGTTCCATCGTGAGCACCAGATCGGCGGCGGCGACGTCCCGCCTGCGGAGTTGCTGCGCACGGTGAGCCTCGGCATCCCGCGCGCCGAGCCGGGCGGCTTCGATGGCCGAGTAGGGATCCATCGGCGCAGCCACCAACGCGTGCGTGCCGGCACTGGTTACCTCGAGCGCCGCGATGGTCGAGCGGCCGAACGCTGCCGGAACGCGGGCGCGCACCAATTGTTCGCCCAGCGGAGAGCGGCAGATGTTTCCGGTGCAGACGACGAGGACGCGGAAGACGCCTGCGGGTCTGCGGTTCGAAGGAACCCACCGGACGGGAAATGTCACGAAATCAGATTACGAGCGGGGTGCCCGCCTCGTCTTCGATTCAGGCGGCACCTCGCTCAGCAGATGCTCAGGAAATGGGGGACATAGCGCTTCGGCGCCCGTGAGCGCGCGTCGATGCCGGGCGAGGGCGACAAAAATACCCTCGTCGTGCCTCAGTTCGAGAGCGCCTGCCCGATCGCGAGCTCGCCGATCGCGCGAGCGAGCCGGGGCGCATACTCCTCGGCAGTGTTGGCGCGCCGCGGTGCGCGGATGGGCGTGTGCAGCAGCCCTCGCACCCCGCAGGCGACGGCGATGACGCTGCGCGAGAAGGCCGGCAGGCCGCGCTCGAGGATCGACACGACCGCGCGCCCGTAGGCGGAGTTCGCGACCGTCTCGAGCGTCAGCGTGAGCTCCTCGAGGGTGAAGATGCGGTGCCGCACCAGCAGCGGTCGGTGGAGGCCGTGCAGGTGCTCGGCGTCGCGGCCGACGATCAGCTCGGCCGTGCGGCACAGCGCCCGCTGCGCCCTGGGCGAGCGCACAAGCGCGAGGTCGAGCTCGCGCACCTGCACGGCGTCCGCGAACTTCGTGCCCCCGAGCACCGCGGCCAGCTCGTCGACGACCAGCTCGATGACGCGCTGCGAGCGCTCGACATCGCCGTCGTAGACAGCGAGCACATGCACGATGGGCTCGGAGGCGCGCAGCTTGGGGGTACGAGCACGAAAAGGCACGTATTCCATCGTAGGCAGACGTGTGCCCCGCCGAGCCGCGCTCAGGTCAAGATCTGCTCAGGGAGCGGCGCCAGCAGCTCCTCGACCAGGGCCGCTGCCCGCTCCGCTCCCCCGAGCGCCGCGAACTCCGCCGCGATCACCCGCGCGCGCTCCCGGAACGCCGGCTCCTGCAGCACCCGTCGCACGGCGTTCCTGACCCGGATGGGTCGTGGCCGCCCCGTGCGCAGGTCGAGCCCCGCGCCCGACCAGGCGACGCGTGCGGCGATCTCGGGCTTGTCCAGCGTGCCCCCGGCGACCACCAGCGGCACGCCGGCTGCCAGCATCTCCAGCACGCCACCCCATCCGCCATTGGTCACCCCGACCGCCACATGCGGCAGCACCGCCGAGAACGGCACGAAGTCGACCAGCCGCGCGTTCGCGGGCACATGCTCGGCGGTGCTGCGGCCGGCAGTGGTGCCGATCACCCGCACCTGCTCGTGGGTGAGGGCGAACAGGGTCGGCTCGAGCAGCTCGACCGGATCGGTGTCGACCATGCCCTGCGTGACCAGCACGATCGGGCGCGGCTCGACGGCGAGCGTCTCCGCCCACAGCGGCGGGGCGCCGAGCGTCGCCGCGCGCGGCTGCAGGTGCCCGACGAACTCCACCCGCGCCGGCAGGTCGCTGCGCGGGAACTCGAGCGAGGCCGAGCCGGTCGCGATCACCAGCTGCCGCGAGTAGATCGCCTCGGCGAAGTGCCGCCCGTTCTCGAGCCCGAGCTGCGCGCGCAGGGCGCGGTACTCGCGATCGGCCCGCTCGCCGAGGTGCGGCGCGAACGCCCGCAGCAACCGGTCGCGCAGCCTGCCGCTGATGCCCCTGCCCGGCTGCAGGCCCATGCCGGGCGGCGGCAGATCGCGGCTCGGCATCGTCAGCGGCACCAGCGAGAGCGTCGCCCACGGCAGCCCCAGCAGCTCGGCCGCCAGCCCCGTGCCGACCGACATCACGTCGCCCACCAGCGCGTCGAACGGGTGCCGCCGGTGCGCCGCCAGGATGTCCTCCACCTGGCTCATCGCGGTGTCGAGGAAGAGGTGGTGCAGCCGGCTCTGCGAGCCGCGCGCGCCGGGCTCGCCGGCGCCCGGCAGCGCGTCGATCAGCTCCTGCTCCTGGATCTCGTGCGCATCTCGCCACAGCACCGTCTCGCACCCAAGCTCGTCGAACGCATCCGCATACCTCGCCCCCGTGTAGGCGGTGACGCGGTGCCCGCGCTCGACGAGCGCGGCGGCGACCGCCGTCATGGGCCGAGCGTGACCTGCAAGCGGCAGTGCAGTCACGAGCAGGTGTGCCACTTGGCAACGGTACGCCCGTCTTCGGCAACCTTGAGAGGACTTGTGGAACAACGTTACGGGTCTTGAGCGTCATGCGCGGCCGCTGAGGTGGCGCACCAGATGACAGAGTGTCGCCATGAGCCTCGACGTCGCAGCGCTGCGCACCCAGTTCCCCTCGCTCGCCTCCGGCCTGGCCCACTTCGACGGGCCGGGCGGCACGCAGACGCCCGCGGTCGTGGGCGAGGCGATCGCCCGCACCATCACCGGGCCACTGTCGAACCGCGGCACGCTGTCGCTCAGCGAGCGCAACGCCGACGACGCCGTCACCGCCTTCCGCAGCGCCTTCGCCGACCTGCTGGGCGCCACGCCGCGCGGCATCGTCTACGGGCGCAGCGCCACGCAGATCGCCTACGACGTCTCGCGGATGCTCGCCAAGACCTGGCAGCCCGGCGACGAGGTGGTCGTCACCCAGCTCGACCACGACTCGAACGTGCGACCGTGGATCCAGGCGGCGGATGCGGTGGGTGCCGTCGTGCGCTGGCTGCCGCTGAATGCGGCGACGGCCGAGCTCGACCTCAGCGCGCTCGACGAGATCGTGAACGAGCGCACCCGCCTGGTGGCGGTGACCGCCGCCTCCAACCTGCTCGGCACGAAGCCGCCGGTGGCACGCATCGCGGCGCGGGCGCACGAGGTGGGGGCGCTCGTCTACGTCGACGGCGTGCACTACGCGGCCCACGCATCCGTCGACACGGCCGCGCTGGGCGCCGACTTCTTCGTCTGCTCGCCCTACAAGCTCTACGGCCCGCACTGCGCGGCGCTCGCCGCCGACCCGGCGCTGCTCGAGACGCTGCAGCCCGACAAGCTGCTGCCCTCGACCAACGAGGTGCCGGAGCGGTTCGAGCTCGGCACGCTGCCGTACGAGATCATGGCCGGCGCGACCGCCGCGGTCGACTTCATCGCGAGCCTCGCGCCCGCCTCGCCCACGAGCGGCGCCGACGCGGGCGCCGCCGGCGCGCGCGGCCCCTCCGGGAGTTCCACCGACGAGCGCCCCCGCCGCGAGCGCCTGATCGCAGCCAACGAGGCGATCGACGAGCACGAGCTGCGGCTGCGCGGCCGCATCGAGGAGGGCCTCGCCGGCTTCGGCGACCGCGTCACGCTGCACTCGGTGGCGCGCGAGCGCACCTCCACGCTGTTCTTCACCTTCGCCGACCGCGACCCGGTCGACGCCACCCGCTTCCTCGCCGAGCGTGACATCGTCGCACCCGCCGGCAGCTTCTACGCGCACGAGACCTTCGCGGCGCTGCAGCGCGGGCTCGGGCTGACAGCCGAGGCGGGCGTGCGCGTGGGACTCGCGCCGTACAACGACGACGCCGAGATCGACCGGCTGCTGGCGGGGCTGGCCGACTTCCTGTGACGCCCGTGCCCACCGATGACGACCGCCGCGCCATCGTCGCGATGCGGCACGTGCGCGACCGCATCGACCGCGAGTTCGACCGGCCGCTGAACGTCGAGGCGCTCGCCGCCGGCGCCCACATGTCGGCGGGGCAGCTGAGCCGCGAGTTCGCCCGCATCTACGGCGAACCGCCCTACAGCTACCTGATGACCCGCCGCATCGAGCGGGCGATGACGCTGCTGCGCCGCGGCGACCTGTCGGTCACCGAGGTCTGCTTCGCGGTCGGCTACGGCTCGCTGGGCACCTTCAGCACCCGTTTCAGCGAGCTCGTCGGCGTCTCCCCCAGCGCCTACAGGCGCGACCACTCGCAGGCCGCCGCGGGCATCCCCGCGTGCCTGGCGAAGCAGGTGACCCGACCCATCCGGTGAGTCGCTCGCTCAGGGCCCGCAGGGCACGCGCGGTTCGTCGGCCGGCGGCGAACCGCCGCCGAGCTGGTGCCAGCGCTCTTCGATGGTCAGGTGCCGGTCCTCCACCGCTTCCGTGATGAGGTAGGCGAGATCGGGCCGACCCATCCGCTTGGCGTAGAAGGCGAGCGCCACCTCGTCGAAGTCGGCGTGCACGCCCTTGCCGATCACCCAGAGCGGTGCGCGGGGGTTCCTCGGGATGATGCGCTGCAGGGTGGGATTGCTGGTCGTCATGAAGAGCGCTTCGAGCAGCGACGTCGACACGAGTGGCGAGACAGCCGCGGCGTGCAGCACGCTCCGGTCGCCCTCGCGGAGGATGCGCACCTCGAACTCGGTCGTGACCGGCAGCTTGCGAGAGGCCCCGCGCAGGCGCGCGCGGTCAGCCCGGGTCGACAGGACGGCAGTGATCGCGCCGGTCACGGTCTCGGTGTCAGTCAGCGTCACGGTCTCGCTCCTTCTGCTCTCCTGTGCGACGGCCCACTCCGCTGCGGCACGACGGCGGGCGCTGCTTACAGTGTAAGCACATATCGGCTTACAGCGTAAGCAGCGATACGGTGTGCGGGCGCGGAGGTTGCCGGCGCGGCTCGGGCCGCACTGGGATGCCGAGCCGTGGAGTACGCCGAGGAGGGCTGAAGATGATGCACCAGGAGCAGCACCCGGCGCCCGCGCCGACGCGCCGGCTCAGCCGCGAGGCGATCATCGACACGGCCCTGGCGCAGATCGATCGCTCCGGCGCGCAGAGCCTGTCGATGCGGTCGCTCGCCCAAGAGCTCGGGGTCGAGGCGATGTCGCTCTACCGCTACGTGGAGGGCAAGGACGATCTGCTCGAGCGTGTCGTCGAGCAGCTCATGGGCGACATGACCTCGCGGCTCGATGCCGACCTCACCGAGCACTGGCAGGGCTTCCTGCAAGCGCTCGCCAACGAGGTCCGCCGCCTCGCGGTCGAGCATCCGAAGGCGTTCCCGCTCGTCGCCACCCGTCCGCCGGCAGCGCCGTGGCTGCGCCCGCCGCTGCGCAGCGTCGAACTCGTCAACACCTTCCTCAGCACCCTGCTCGGCTTCGGATTCACCGACGAGCAGGCCGTGCACACCTACCGCTCGTTCAGCAGCTTCCTGCTCGGCCAGCTGCTGCTCGAGGCCTCCGTGCGCGGCGTCGACCCCGTCGACACGCCGTTCGACGACGCCGACCCCAGCGGCGACGACGACGAGTCGACGCTGGCCGACGCGCCCCAAGTGCTGCGGCTCCGGCCGCTGCTGAGCGAAGACCGCAGCGAGGCAGAGTTCGAGACCGCGCTCGAAGCCGTGCTCGACCGACTCGCGCGCGACCTCGCGCAGTGACCGAGCGCATCCGCCCCACCTCGTCAGGATCGAAGAAGCGCCACGGGGCCGATGCGGCCTAGCGTTGCGGCCATGGATATCAGCATTCACTACGCGTTCCTCCCCCACACCGACGGCGAGGCGGCGCTGGGCTTCTACCGCGACACGCTCGGCTTCGAGGTGCGGCAGGACGTCGGCTACCAGGACATGCGCTGGCTCACCGTCGCGCCCGCCGGCTCGCCCACAGCGATCGTGCTGCACCCGCCGGCCGTCGACCCGGGCGTGACGGATGCGGAGCGCGCGGTCGTGCTCGACCTCATGGCGAAGGGCGTCTACACGGCCCTCACCCTCGCGACCGACGACCTCGACGAGCTGTTCGAGCGCGTGCAGGCGGCGGGGGCGGATGTCGTGCAGGAGCCCACCGACCAGGACTACGGCGTGCGCGACTGCGCCTTCCGCGACCCGGCCGGCAACCTCATCCGCATGAACCAGCGCTAGCGCTGCGCCGTCGGGTCGAGAACGCGGACGCCGAACCTGCCGAAGCCGCGGTCGGCGGTGACGAGGGTCGCGCCATGCTCGAGCGCGATCGCCGCGTAGTAGGCATCGGGCACGTCACTGCCGCGCAGCCGATGGTCGGCGACCAGCTGGCTGAAGATCGACCAGTGCCGTGCGCCGGCGCGCACGACGGCGGTCTGCGGTGCGGCCAGCAGCGCATCGGCGAAGGCGATCGCGTGCGCTGGCGCCGAGGGCTGCTCGAACACGCGAGGATGCGTGACGATGCGCACCATCGCGCTCAGCGCCAGCTCGCTCACCCCGATCGCCTCGTGACCGCCGAGGGCGCTCTCGAGCCAGGAGCGCATCGGCCTGCTGAGCGGGGCGCCGTCATTGCGCTGGGCGCCGACGAGCACGTGCACGTCGAGGAAGAGCATGTCAGCGGCTGCTCTCGCCGAGCAGCCCACCCATCGCATCGCGGTCGAGCAGGTCGACGCCGTCGCGCAGGCCGCCCGCGTACCGGAACTCTGGCAGCGTCACGGCCGCCCGTGACTCGTCGTGCTGCTGGAGTGCGCGGCGCAATGCGTCCTCGATCACGGAGCCGATCGTCTGGTGCGTGCGCGCAGCCTGCAGCTTCGCGGCGGCGAGCAACTCGGCATCGATGTTGACGGTGGTGCGCATGCGACGCTTCATAACATCACTCGCCGTGCATCGAAGCATCAACGACAGCCATCGTCGTCGGGGCGCTCACCCCCACTACAGCACTCGCACTCACCGCCGCGGACCCGTTCGAGATTCGCGGACCTGTTCTATCGGGTCCGGCAATCCCGAAAGGGTCCAGCTCCCCGCCGGCCACCGCATCCGCCCCGCGGCATAGGCTGGCAGGCGATGACCCGACAGCAGCCGCAGCCCCCGGTGCCGCGCCGCGGGCTGGCGCTGGCGGTGCTGCTGCTGCCCATCTCGCTGACCCTGCTGAGCGTGACCAGCATCAACGTGGCGCTGCCAGCGATCCGGCAGAGCCTGGCGCTGACCGGCAGCGAGCAGGCGCTCGTGCTCACCTCCTACACGGTCGCCTTCGCGCTGGTGCTGCTGCCGGCCGGCCGCGCCGGCGACCGCTACGGCCACAAGCGCGTCTTCCTGGTCGGCGTCGTCGCCTTCACGCTCGCGTGCGCCTGGTGCGCGCTCGCACCCGATGCGACCCAGCTCATCCTCGCCCGCGTCCTCGCCGGCATCGCCGGCGGGCTGGTGCTCACGCCGCTCAACGCGCTCATCCAGCTGCTGTACGGCAGCCACGAGCGCGCCCGCCCGTTCGCGATCATGGGCGCGGTCTTCGGCGCCGCGAGCGCGGCGGGCCCGGTGCTCGGCGGCCTACTCATGCAGGTCGGAGGCGAGTACGGCTGGCACTTGGTGTTCTGGATCAACGTGCCCTTCGGCGTGCTCGCCATCGCCGCCGCCGCCCTCCTCCTGCCGCCCGACCACCCGCTCGGCGCCCGCGGCTCCGACCCCCTGGGACTGACGCTGTTCAGCCTCGGCGTCGTCACGGTCGTGCTGCCGTTCGCGACCGGCACCGGCGTGACGCCGACGAATGCGGGGATGCTCGGGGCCGGCCTGGCGATGCTGGTCGCCTTCGCGCTCTGGGAGCGGTGGCGCGAGCGGACCGAGCGGTTCGCGATCGTGCCGCTGCGGCTGTGGCAGCGGCCGCTGACCATCGGCGTCGTCTCGACCTTCCTCGGCTTCGCCGCCTTCACCGCCTCATTCCTGATGCTGGCGCTGCTGTGGCTCGACGGGCTCGGGCGCTCCGCGATCGAGGCGGGACTCGTGGTGACGCCGTTCGCGTTCGGCAGCATCATCGGCTCGATCGCCTCGCGGCCGCTGAGCGACCGCTTCGGAGTGCGCGTCGCCGGCGCCGGACTGCTGCTGATCACCGCCGGGCTGACGGTCGTCAGCGTGCTGATCGCGACGCTGCCGCCGGCCTCGATCACCTTCCTGCTGATGCTCGCGCCGCTGCTCACCATCGGGTTCGGCGTCGGCCTGTTCGTGGGCCCGAACACGAACGCCGCCTTCGCGCTGACCGAGCACCGCGACGCCGGCGTCGCCTCAGCGATGATCACGACCGCGCAGCGCACCGGCACCGCCGTCGGCATCGGCGTGCTCTCGGCGCTCTACGCCCTCGCGCCCGGCGGCTCGGCCTCCCTCGCGAACCAGACCACCGCATCCGTCATCAGCGCCTCGCTGGCGGCCGTCGCGGTGCTCGTGCTGCTCGTCGGGCGCCGCAACCGCAGCGTGCCCGCCCCGGCGCACGCAGCCGTGCCCGCGCCGTGAGCGCCTCGCGAGACGACGTGACCTGAGCGGCTCATAGCCGTGCATGGGATCCTGTCCAGGTGCCTCGCCCGATATCTGACAGCAACGACCTCGGAGCCGGCGCACCACCCCCACCGAGCGTCGATCCCTGGGTGCTCGAGGCCGAGCGCACCGCCTCCTCCCCCGGCTTCCGCCGCCCGGCGCTCGGGCCGGTGCCGAAGGGGCCGGTCTACCTGCTGGGCCTGCTCGCCGCGCTGCGCGCTGCCGGGCTCGTGCTCGTCGCCGAAGCCGTCGCGCGCGGCATCGCGGCGCTCGCCGACGGCGACCTGACCGCCGAGACCACGCGGCTGATCGTCATCCTCGGCATCGCGGGGGCGCTGCTGCGCACCGGCAGCGAGTGGGCGACCTCGGTGGTCGCGCGCCGCATCGCCACGGGCGTCAAGCGCTCCATCCGCGGCCGGCTGTGGCGGCGCATCGCGGCCGGCGACGCCTCCGGCGGCGGCACGGCCGTGCTCGCTTCCGACGGGCTCGACGACCTCGACGACTACTACGTCTCCTCCCTGCCGGCCACGATCGCCGCCGCGGTCGTGCCGCTGCTGATCGGCATCCGCGTGCTCGGCGCCGACTGGCTGAGCGCCGTCATCATCGTGCTCACGGTGCCGCTCATCCCCTTCTTCATGGTGCTCATCGGCAAGCACACGCAGCAGCGCACCGACGAGGCGCTCAGCGCCCTCACCCGGCTCGCCGACCACCTCGCCGAGCTCGCCCGCGGCCTGCCGGTGCTCGTCGGCCTCGGCCGCGTCGACGAGCAGGCGGCCGCCCTCGAGCAGCTGCAGCGCCGCTACCGCGAGCGCACGCAGGAGACCCTGCGCTGGGCCTTCCTCTCGGCGCTGGCGCTCGAGCTCGTCGCCACCATCTCGGTCGCGATCGTGGCGGTCTTCCTGGGCCTGCGGCTGCTGAACGGCACGATGGAGCTCGAGCCGGCCCTCCTCGCCCTCATCCTCGCGCCCGAGGCCTACAACGCCCTCCGCCAGGTCGGCACCGCCTTCCACGCCTCGCAGGACGGCCTCTCGGCCCTCGAGCGCTCGCAGGCGATCCTCGACCGCCCCGCCACGCCCTCCCTGCTGGTCGACTCCCCCACCCGCTCGTCGCTGCTCGCCCCTTCCACCGGCTCGTCGAGCAGCGCGCGCAGCACGCGTATCGAGACGCCCACCATCCGCATCACCGACCTCACCGTCCGCTACGCCGGCCGCGACGCCCCCACCCTCACCGGCCTCACCGCCGACCTCACCGGCATCGTCTCCATCGCCGGCCCATCCGGCGCCGGCAAGTCCACGCTGCTGGCCGCCCTCACCGGCACCCTTCCTGCCGACGCCGAGGTGAGCGGCCGCATCTCGGGCGCGGTGACGGATGCGGTGGGCTGGGCCCCGCAAGCCCCTCGCGCGTTCGCGCCCACGCCGGGTGCCGAGCTCGCCCTGTACGGCGCCGATCCCCTACCGGCACTGGAGGAGCTGGGCCTGGCCCACGTCTCCGACGCAGCGGTGCCGGAGCTGAGCCCCGGTGAGCAGCGCCGCCTCGCGGTCGCCCGCGCCCTCGCGCGCATCGACGCCGCCTCGCCCGCTGAGCCGGTGCGCGGGGCAGCCGCCCACCGTGTCGAAGCGCTGCTCGTCCTCGACGAGCCCACCGCCCACCTCGACCGAGCCTCCGCCGACCTCGTGCGCGCCGCCATCCTGCGCCGCGCCGACCGCGCGGTCATCGTGCTGGCCAGCCACGAGCCCGAGACCACTGCGCTCGCCACGATGACCATCCCCGTCGGCGCGCTCACCCCTGCCGCCGCCCTCGCTCCTGCCGCGGGTGCCAGCGCCGCCCCCGCCCCGGCTGCGGACCCGTTCGAGATTCGCGGACCTGTTCTCTCGGGTCCCGCGATCGCAAACGGGTCCAGCTCGCAGCCCGCCCCCGCATCCGCCCCTCACCGCGGTTCACGCCTCCGGCTCCGCACCCTCCTGCGCGGCCACCGCGCCCGCTGGGCCGGCGCCATCGCCATGGCCGCGCTCGCCATCGGCTTCGGGCTCGCGCTCACCGCCGTCTCCGGCTGGCTGATCGTGCGGGCGAGCATCGAGCAGCACATCATGGTGCTGCTCGTCGCCATCGTCGGCGTGCGCGCGTTCGGCATCTTCCGCTCGGTGGGGCGCTACGCCGAGCGGCTGCTGACGCACGATGTCGCCTTCCGCGTGGTCGACGCCCTGCGGCTGCGGCTCTGGCACGCGATCGCCGCGCGCGGCGCCGGCTCGCGGCGGCTGCTCGAGGGCGGCGCTCCACTCGACTACCTCGTCACGCTCGCCGACGACCTGCGCGACCAGCTGCCGCGGGTGCTGCCGCCGATCGCCGTCGGCGTGCTGAGCATCGCGGGCACCGGCATCACCACCTGGTTCGTCGCGCCGCAGCTGCTGCTCACCGTGGTGCTCACCCTCGTGCTCGCCACGGCCGCCGCATCGGCGCTCGCCATCTGGTCGGAGCGCGGTGCCGCAGCCGCCCGCGTCGCCGCCCGCTCCGACATCGTGCGCGGCACCGCGGCCCTCGCCACCGCTGCGCCCGACCTGCGCGGCAACGGCGTCGCCGAGGCGGCGCTCGCGCGGCTCGACGGCGCAGCCGAGCGCCTCGCCACCGCCGAGCGCCGCGCGGCGTGGGCGGCCGGCCTCGGCACGGCGGTCGTCACCGCGGCGGCGACGGCACTCGCCTTCCTCGTGCCCGTGCTCGCTCCGGAGCTGACGGCCGCAGGCGCATCCGTCATCGCCCTCCTCTCGCTCGCGCTGCTCGAGCCGCTCGTCGACCTCGTCGCGGGCGCGCACCGGGTGCCGTCGATGCGCGCGCTGCTGCGGCAGCTGGGGCCGGTGCTGCGGCCCGCGCCCCAGCCCGAGTGGGGCGAGGCCGAGCCGCCCAGCCCCGTGGCGGAGCTCGCGCTGCAGGCCGTCACCGTGCGCTACCCGCACACGGCGCGGCCGGCGGTCGCGGGCGTCGATGCGCGAGCGGATGCGTCCAGCTGGCTCGTGCTGGACGGCCCGTCGGGCTCGGGCAAGTCGACGCTGCTCTCGGCGATCATGGGTGCGCTGCCGCTCGAGCGCGGCGCGATCCTCGCCGCCGGCAGCCCTCGCGACCGCGCTGCCACCCCCGCGCTCGGCACGCTTCCCCCACACCCGCCCGCAGATATACGGCGTGTTGCTCCTTCCACGGCGCCGAACGAGCAACACGCCGTATATCTGTTGGGCGCGCGTGCTGGCGCACCGCTCACCGAGCTCGACGAGCGCGCGTGGAAGTCGCGCGTGGCCTGGTGCCCGCAGGATGCCTACGTCTTCGACTCGACCGTACGCGGCAACCTGCTGCTCGCCCGCTCGCGGGAGGACGCGCCCGATGAGGCGACGCTGCGCGACGCGCTCGCGCGGGCCGGGCTCGCCCCGCTGCTCGACACGCTCGCGAAGGGCCTGGACACGCGCGTCGGCGCCGGCGGCTCCGCGCTCTCGGGCGGCGAGCGCCAGCGGCTCGCGGTCGCGCGGGCGCTGCTCACGCGTGCCGACCTCATCCTGCTCGACGAACCCACGGCGCACCTCGACGCCCCCACCGCATCCGCCATGATGGCCGACGTGCGCGCGGCCACCGCCGACCGCGTCGTCGTGCTCGTCTCGCACCGCGCCGCCGACCGCCACGCCGCCGACGCCGTCGTCACCCTCGACTGACGCCCGCGGCTCCCCGAGCCGGAGCAGACATTAGGGCGCCGTGGCCTCGCCACCGACATGTACCTGTTGCATCTAAACCTCCACGAGAATGCGCGGTCTCATTCCGCGACCGCAAGGTTCCGCATCAGTCCGATCGGCGAAGGATCAGTTTCGCGGTCGCGGCGGCTCGTACGATCGGGGACGGGTCATTCGCCATGATCTCCAACAGTGAGAGGTCAGTAGACGGATCATTTGCGATCCGGTGTCGCGCCACGGCGCCCCAAAATGCGACGACGGTGAGTGGCACGCTCCCATACTCAAAGTCGCTTGCAGTCCAATACGGTGCTCGGTGCATCGGTGTCACTCCGGTGGACTTGTCGACGGCCGCCAACCAAAGGGTTCGCCAGTTGATGCTGTGCTTCCAATACGAGCTCAACAATGGGTCGGCGACAGAAACGTCATGGCCGGTCGCGACTTCCTCGGTCAGCAGCATCTGGGAGAGCACGGACATCATGAGGACTTCTGAGCGCGCGGCGTGGTCGCTCGAAGGTCTCGCGTTCCTTTGAAGCTCGCCGACGGCGGGCAGCTGTTCAGGCGCCCTCAGCCGCTTTAGGCCCTTTTCGCACCAACCGGCTAAAAGCGACGACACGACAAACACGACGGGGTAGGGGAGCACAATGGCCCAAGAGAGGTCGTTGGTGACGACTTCGTAGATCCCCATGAGGGTACCCAACCCTCCGATCATCGATGCAATCACACACACGATGATGATGAGGCGGAGCACGCCGCCAGAGATCGTCGTCATATAGGAGAGGGTATTGTCCCCAAGACACAGAGAGGCAACGTCCGCCTCGGCCGCGCGAGAGCTCGCGAACGCGTCAGCAGCTCGCTACGCCACCAGCCGCTTGAAGCGGTCGCTCCCCCGCGTCGAGCCGGCCGGCTCCACCTCGGCGCCGGAGACGCCGCTCGCGCCGACGGCGAGGATCGCCCGGGCGAGCACCTCATCGCGCACCTCGCGCCGCGCGTGGTCGTCGGCCAGCATCTCGACCAGCGCCGCCACCTCGGCGTCGGCGAGCGCCGCGATCGGGAACCACGGCAGCGCCGAGCGCCAGGCGCGGAACGCCAGCAGCAGCAGGTCGTGCCGCTGCTCGACATGCGCGCGCTCGTGCGCGATCACCGCGACCAGCTCATCGGGGTCGAGCCGGTCGAGCAGCCCCTGCGAGAGCACGGTCACGCTGCCTGCGCCGCGCGGCAGGCAGTAGGCGACGGGCACCGCGTCGTCGAGCACGCGCGTGCGCGCACGGGTCGGATGCGGTGCCGACAGCATGTCGAGCAGCGCCAGGTGGCGATGGCGCTGGCGCGTGACCTGCACGATCGTCACCGCCAGGTGCACCAGCAGGTAGGCCGCGAACGCGGCGGCCGGGATGAGCGCCAGCAACGGCTGCTGCGGCGCGATCGCGAGCCCGGTCAGCGCGAGCGCGCCGATCATCGACAGCCCGCCAGCGAGCCCCACGCCCTGCCACACCAGCAGCGCGACCACCGGCGCGCGCATCGGCCAGCTGGCCCGCGCGAGCCACACCGGCACCGGCCACGCCAGCAGCAGCGCGACGAGCCACAGCATGGCCGCCGCCCAGACGATCGCCCCCATCGGGATCACCAGCGCGTCCGCCATCGCAGGCGCGGCAGCGGCTCCCGGCAGCACGATCGGCCCCGTCAGCCCGCGCCCTCGAGGAGCCGCCGCATGATCGCCGCATCTTCCTCGGACACGCTGCCGACGAAGCGCGCGAGCACCGCCGAGCGGTCGCGCGACTCGCCGAGCACCTCGTGCATGAGCTCGGCCACGTGGTCGGCGCGCGCGGCGACCGCCGTGTAGCGGTAGGGGCGCACCGAGCGGTCGGAGGCGACGAAGCCCTTCTTCTCCAAGCGCGAGAGCACCGTCAGCAGCGTCGTCGCCGCGAGCGGGCGGCCCGCAGCCTCGAGCGAGGCCTGCACGTCGTAGGCGCTCAGCGGCCCCGCGGCATCCCAGACGGCGTCCATCACGGCCCGCTCCAGCTCGCCCAGCGTCGCCATCCGGCCCTCCGTCTCGTCGGTTCGTGCATCGCGGCCGTGCGGTCGCGACCCGCGTGGTCTCGGTCTCGGTCTCGGTCTCGGTCGCGTGCGACGGCGCGCCCGCGTGCGCCAGCGCATCCGCCCACCATCAACCCTAGCGCGACTTCTACAGCCGAGCGAAGTTGTTCTATGCTGTGTAGAAGTCGTTCTACGTCACGTAGAACACCCCGGCCCGAACGGAGCACCGTGGAAGTCCTCGACATCGCCAGATGGCAGTTCGGCATCACGACCGTCTACCACTTCATGCTCGTGCCGCTCACGCTGGGCCTGGGCATGACGATCGCCATCATGCAGTCGATCTGGGTGCGCACGGGCGATGAGAAGTTCCTGCGCATGGTGAAGTTCTGGGGCAAGCTCTACCTGATCAACTTCATCCTCGGCGTCGCCACCGGCCTCGTGCAGGAGTTCCAGTTCGGCATGGCCTGGAGCGAGTACTCGCGCTTCGTCGGCGACGTCTTCGGCGCCCCGCTCGCCCTCGAGGGGCTGCTGGCATTCTTCGCCGAATCGACTTTCCTCGGCATCTGGATCTTCGGCTGGGGCCGGCTGCGCAAGAGCCTCCACCTCGCCGCCCTCTGGTGCGCGGTGGTCGGCTCTTGGGCTTCGGCCTACTTCATCATCGTCGCCAACTCCTGGATGCAGCACCCCGTCGGCGTCGAGCTCGTCGACGGTCGCCCCGTCATGACCGACATCTGGGCCGTGCTCACCAACTCCACGGCGCTGGCCGCCGTCACCCACACCCTCTTCGGCGCCCTGATCGTCGCCGGCATGTTCCTCATCGGCATCAGCTGGTACCACCTGTGGCAGCGCCGCCGCGACGGCATCGACACGGTGGTCCCGGTGCCGCCCGGCGAGCGCCGCGCCGGCCTCATCAGACGACTGACGGATGCGTCCACACGCGTCATCGTCGGCGAGGCACCCGGGGTGCCGGGCCGCGACCGCGCCGACCACGGCGTCTGGCTGTGGTCGCTGCGCTTCGGCGCGGTGATGGCGATCGTCGCCTTCGCCGGCACGGGGCTGACCGGCGACTGGCAGGCGAAGCTCATGTACGAGCAGCAGCCGATGAAGATGGCCTCCGCCGAGGCCGCTTGCCACACCGGCTCGTCGTTCTCGATCCTCTCGCTCGGCGACCCGGGCAGCACCGACTGCTCGGACGTCGTCACGCTCATCGAGATCCCCGGCGCGCTCGGCTTCCTCGCCACCGGCGAGTGGGGCGCGGACATGCCCGGCATCTCCGACCTCGAGCCGCAGTACCAGAACCAGTACGGCGAGACCATCCCCGACGACGAGCTCTACGGCTCCTTCGCCGGCAGCGAGGTGCAGTACGTGCCGCCGATGTGGGTCACCTACTGGGGCTTCCGGCTGATGATCGGCCTGGGCGGCATCACCGCCTTCGGCGCGCTGGTCGCGCTGTGGCTGACGCGCGGCGGCACGGTGCCGCGCAGCCCCTGGATCATGCGGCTCGCGATCCTCGGCATCCTGGCGCCGTTCGCCGGCAACATCGCCGGCTGGATCTTCACCGAGATCGGCCGCCAGCCCTTCGTCGTCGCCCCCAATCCCGACCCCAGCGGCATCGACGGCGTGTTCATGTTCACCGCCGCCGCCGTCTCCCCCGGCGTCACCGCCGGCGAGATGCTCTTCTCCGTCATCACGCTCACGGCCGTCTACGCGGTGCTGATGGTGGTGGAGCTGTTCCTGCTCGTGAAGTACGTGCGGGGCGGGGTCGCCAGCGCGATGCCGGAGCTCGCACCCGCCCACCGTGACGGCGACGGCGGCGACGACGACGCATCCGACGACGTCGACGGCGATCGCGACCGCCGCGACGACGTGCTCGCCTTCGCCTACTAGCCGGCCGACACCGGAACCGACAGACAGGAGCCACCATGGAACCGCTCGCCATCACCTGGTTCGCGATCATCGCCGTGCTCTGGATCGGCTTCCTCGTGCTCGAGGGCTTCGATCTGGGCGTCGGCATGCGCATGCTGTTCGCCACCCGCGACGAGCGCGAGCGCCGCGTCATGCTCAACACCATCGGGCCGGTCTGGGACGGCAACGAGGTGTGGCTGATCACCGCCGGCGCCGGCATGTTCGCAGCCTTCCCCGAGTGGTACGCGTCGCTGTTCTCGGTGCTCTACGTGCCGCTGACGGTCGCGCTCGTCGGGCTGATCCTGCGCGCGGTCTCGATCGAGTGGCGCGGCAAGGTGCACACGGCCCGCTGGCGCGGCTGGTGGACGGCCGGCATCGGCCTGGGTTCGCTGATCGCCGCCTTCTGCATCGGCGCGATGCTCGCGCTCACCTCGCTCGGCCTGCCCATCGACGGCAACGGCGACCGTGTTGGCGGGCCATTCGTCTGGCTCGGCTGGCCCGCCGTGGTGGGTGGGCTCGCGGTGGTCGGCTTCTCGCTCGCCCACTCGGCCACCTTCCTGGGGCTGAAGGCCGACGGCCCGGTGCGCGAGCGCGCCGCGCTGTTCGCCGCCCGCTGGGCGCCGCTGTGCCTGGTGCCCGCCGCCGCGTGGGCGCTCTGGGTGCAGCTCGAGCACGGCGGCAATGCGGGCTCGTGGATGCTCGTGGTGCTCGCCGTCGTCGCCGCCGGGTTCGGATGGGTGCAGGCGCGCCGTCGCCGTGAGGGGCTTGCCTTCATCGGCTACGCCGCCTTCGGCCTGCTGGGCGTGGCGTCGATCTTCGCCGGCATGTTCCCGCGCCTGCTGCCCTCGACGGTGGATGCGGCCTTCGACCTGACGCTCGCGAACGCGGCCAACAGCCCGTACACGCTCGGCGTGATGACGGTGATCACCGCCATCAGCCTGCCGGTCATCCTCGGCTACCAGGCGTGGAGCTATTGGGTGTTCCGCCGCCGCGTCACCCCCGGCATGATCCCCGAGGCGCACATCGTGCTGCCGGCGATCCTGCGCGACCGCGACGCGGCCGCGCCGGCCCCGCACGGCTGAGCGCCCGCGGCGCCCGGGGCCACCGCCGCCCCACCCGCGCCGCCCGGCGCCCGCACGGCTGACCGCCCACTCCGTCCCACGCACCCCGCGCGCCCGCAGATATACGGCACTCTGCTCCTAATCGCGGCGCGATAGAGCAGTCCGCCGTATATCTGTGGGCGAGCGCCGAGCGCGCGCGGCTCCTAGGCTCGGCGCATGACCGATCTGCGACTGCCGGCGTGGCCGCTCCGCAATCAGGGGCGACTGCGGCGCTCGGAGGTGTCGGCCCGCATCGGCAGCGGCGACGAGCTCTGGCAGCGCGCCTCGTGCGACCTGCTGCACTGGCGCGTGAAGACGCGCAGCGGCTTCTCGGTCGGCACGACGCAGCCCGCGACGGCCGGCATGCGCCTGACGGTCACCGCCCGCGTGGCCGGCCTCCGCATCCGCGAACCCATCGAGGTCGTGGACGTCGTGCAGACGACGACCCGAGCCGGGTTCTCGTACCGCACACTGCCCGGCCACCCGGTCGCCGGCGAGGAGGCGTTCATCCTCCACCGCGCCGGCGACGACGTCGTGCTCACCGTGCGATCACTGACGCAGGCAGCCTCGCAGCAGCCCTGGCGTGCGCTCTACCCGCTGCTGCGCATCGCCCAGCGCGTCGTCCGCCGGCGATATCTTCGCGCCCTGCGCTGACGGCCGCGCACGCGCACGGTGCGCCTTGTCGCGAGACAGGCGCCGCACTGCAACTCGCTCAGGTCTGCAGCTTGCTCAGTGCCGACCCCTTGTGCGCTGCCACGTGATCGGTCTTGTCGCTCTTGATCTCGTACTGCGGGTCGTCGTCGCTTGCGCGATGCGTGTGCCCCTTGTAGTCGAAGTCGCTCGTGTGCACCTTCGTGATCGTGCCGCGCACGCGCCCGGCCTCGGAGTTCCAGCTGACGTGGTCGCCCACCTTGTACCGCTCGCTCATGCCGCCCATCCTGCCTCCGGCCGCGCGCCGGCGCGACCCCTGCAGTCGCGACCGGCGCCGTGCCACTACCGTTGCACCGTGGAGCCGATCGACGCAGTCGAGGCCATCGGCGAGCTCGTGTCGTGGTTCTGCCTCGTGCCCGGCATCCCGCTGCTGCTGGCCGGCTGGCTGCTGCGGGTGCGCGACGGCGCCTGGGAGCCGGTCGAGATCGTCGTCATCCCGCAGGGCGACCGCACGCTGGCCCGCTGGTACGCCGGCGACGGCTTCCACGAGCGTCGCCTCTCCCGTGCCGAGCGGATGCGTCTGGGCACCCACGGCGAGCACGTCGCGCAGGTGAGTGCGCGGCATCCGGGGCGCATGCGTCTGCGCGACCATCCCCCGCTGCAGCGCATGCTCACCGTCCTCGGCACCGTGCTCACCGCCGCTGGCCTGCTCGGCCTCGCGCTCTCGCTGCTGCCGCTGTTCGCCTGATCGCGCCCACCCGCGCCTGTGCCGCGTTCTAACAGTCAATCTGATTGACGAAAGAATCGGCCGGGTGTTCAATCAGAGCAGCAGGGCCTCGAGGAAGGGCAGCGACATGAGCATCGTCATCATCGGCGCAGGGCTGGCGGGCGCGACCGCCGCCACCGAGCTGCGCGAGCAGGGCTACGAGGGCGAGATCGTGCTGATCGGCGCCGAGACCACGCCGCCCTACGAGCGGCCGCCGCTGTCGAAGGGCTACCTGCTGGGCAACGACGAGTTCGACACGGCGCTCGTGCACCCCGAGTCCTGGTACGCCGAGCACGACATCGACCTGCGCCTGGGCACCCGCGCGACCGCCATCGACCGCGAGCGCCGCGTGGTGCACGTCGAGCCGGTCGGCGGCGGCGAGAGCACCGAGATCGGCTACGAGCAGCTGCTGCTGGCGACCGGCGCCTCCTCGCGCCCGCTGCACATGGACGGCGTCGGCGAGTTCCTGACGCTGCGCTCCAGAGAAGACAGCACCCGCCTCAAGGACGCCTTCCGCGAGGGCACGAAGGTCGCGATCATCGGCGCGGGCTGGATCGGCCTCGAGGTCGCCGCCGCCGCCCGCGAGGCAGGCAGCGAGGTAACCGTCTTCGAGCAGGCCGCCGTGCCGCTCGAGCGCGTGCTCGGCGCAGAGATCGGCGCCGTCTTCGCGGACCTGCACCGCGGCCACGGCGTCGACCTGCGCATGAGCACGCAGGTCACTGCCGACGACCTCGCGGACGCTGACGTGCGCATCGCCGCCATCGGCGTCACCCCCGACGTCGCGCTCGCCGAGGCGGCCGGCCTCGAGATGGCCACGCGCGAGCAGGGCGGCGGCGTGCTCGTCGACGCCAGCCTCCGCACGAGCGACCCGCGCATCTTCGCCATCGGCGACATCGCGGGCCACGACCACCCCGTGCTCGGCCGCCGCATCCGCGTCGAGCACTGGGACACCGCGATCGAGCAGGGCAAGGCCGTCGCCCGCACGCTCGCCGGCACCGACACGCCCTACACGCGCCTGCCCTACTTCTTCACCGACCAGTACGACCTGGGAATGGAGTACGTCGGCAGCCCCGGTCCGGCCGGCTACGACCGCGTCGACATCGAAGGCGAGACGGATGCGCTGCACGGCGACGCGTTCCGGGCCTTCTGGGTGCGTGACGACACGGTCGTCGCCGCGATGCACGTGAACGACTGGGACGCATCCGATGCGATCCGCGACAGCGTCGGCAGCCACCGAGCGGCGAACGCGGAACCGGCGCCCGCGGGCCGCGGGGCCGCACAGTGACCGTCGAGCCGGCCCTGCGGACGCGCGCGACGCCCGTCGACGCACGCAGCACCGCCACCACGCGACGCATCGGCACCCGCGCGTTCGACTTCGAGCGGCAGGTCGCGGTGATGGCGGTCGTCAACCGCACACCCGACTCCTTCTTCGACCGCGGCGCGACCTTCGCGCTCGATCGCGCCGTCGCGCACGCGCTGCGCGCCGTCGAGCTGGGCGCCGACTGGATCGACATCGGCGGCGTGCCCTTCGGCCGCGGCCCGGCCGTGACGACCGCGGAGGAGATCGAGCGGGTGGTGCCGGTGATCGAGGCGGTGCTCGCGCTCGCGCCCGACCTCGTCATCTCGGTCGACACGAACCGCGCGGCCGTCGCGCTGGCCGCGATCGCCGCCGGTGCAGCGGTCGTGAACGACACCAGCGGACTGGGCGATCCCGACATGGCGCGCGTGGTCGCCGAGAGCGACGCCTGCATCGTCATCACGCACAGCGTCGGCCCGCCGCGGGTCGAGAAGCCGCCCGCCCGCTTCGACGACGTCGTGGGCGAGGTGCGCGCCTTCCTGGAGGAGCGCATCCGTCACGCCGAGGCCGCCGGCATCCCGCGCGAGCGCATCATCATCGACCCCGGCCACGACCTCGACAAGAACACCCTGCACTCGCTCGAGCTCACCCGCAGGCTCGACGAGATCGCGGGGCTCGGACCGCCGCTGCTGGTGGCGGTCTCGAACAAGGACTTCATCGGCGAGTCGATCGACCGGCCGAAGGAGGCGCGGCTGTCGGGCTCGCTCGCGGCGATGACCGCGTGCATCCTCGCCGGCGCCCGGATCGTGCGCATGCACGACGTGGAGGCGAGCGTGGATGCGGTGCGGATGACCGAGGCGATCCTCGGCATGCGCGCGCCCGTGCGGCTCGAGCACAACACCCACCCGACGAGGAACGTGTGAGCGACGCGACCGCGCCCGGCGCGGCGGCCGATCGGGCCGCAGCCGAGACGACCGCACCCGAGACGACCGCAGCCGACGCACCCGCGTCGACCGACGCATCCGCCCGCATCGACCGGCTCTGGCCCGAGCCGGCGACCGACCTCGACGACGCGGCGCTGCTCGAGGCCTATGCCTTCCCCGCCGATGGACCGTGGCTGCGCATGAACTTCATCGCCAGCATCGACGGCGCGGCGACCCGCCAGGGTCGCTCTGGCGGGCTGGGCGACGCCGCCGACCGGCGGGTCTTCGATCTGCTGCGGCACGGGGCGGATGCGGTGCTCGTCGGCGCGGGCACGGTGCGCACCGAGGGCTACGGGGCGATGCGGCTCGACGACGCGGCCGTCGCCTGGCGTCGTGCGCACGACCTGCCCGACCATCCGGTCTTCGCGCTCGTCACGCGCTCGCTGGGCCTCGACCCGCGCTCGTCGCTCTTCGCCGATGCGCCCGTGCGACCCGTCATCTACACGGTCGAGGGGGCCGCGCCCGAGCGCCGTGCTGCGCTGGAGGCGGTGGCGGATGTCGTCGACGCCGGCGACAGCGACGTTGACCCCCAGCGGATGCGCGACGACCTGGCCGCGCGCGGGCTGCTGCGCGTGCACGCGGAAGGCGGTCCGAGCCTGTTCGGCTCCTTCCTCGCGGCCGACGCGGTCGACGAGCTGTGCCTCACGCTCGCACCGACGATCGAGGCGGGCGATGCGCGGCGCATCGCGCACAGCACGCTCAGCGCCCCGACTCCGATGACGCTTGCCTCGGTGCTGCGCTCGGGCGACGAGCTGCTGCTGCGCTACACGGTCGTTTGACGCGGCGCGTCTGCTGCGCCGTGACTGTCCCTGTCGATTGCATGGTCCACAATGATTCTGGTACCCCAGCCGACCCCAGGAGCCGATGATGGACAGCGAGATCGAACTGATCAGCGATGGTGACGGCGTTGCTGTCATCGGAGCTCCGACCGACGTGGAGGCGTTCCTCACGTCGCATGGGCTGAATGGGAAAGAGCTCGGACTGCAGCGGCTCGGCCCCAAGCTCGCGACCGCGGCAGGCGTGACACAGGCGGGCTCCACGATCGCCGCTACCTCCGGACGCTGGCTGCTGCTCGCCGACGAATCAGCGGCGGCGATGCAGCACCTACCGACGGTGGTCAACTCGAGCACCGGCCTCTTCCATGGGACGCTGCGCGCGTCGAACGGCCAGTTCGCCAAGAGTCTCCAGTTCGTGGACCCGAAGTCGCTCGCCTACCTCGCAAGCCCAGCGGTGCTGGCGGGCGCGGCTGGGCTCATGGCGCAGCTCGCGATGCAGGCTCAGATGGACGAGATTCAGGACTATCTCGCCGTCATCGACGAGAAGCTCGACGATGTCCTCCGCGCCCAGAAGGATGCCGTGTTCGCCGACATGATCGGCGTGGGCCTGGTTCTCGAAGAGGCGATGACCGTCCGCGGCGAGGTCGGCCGGGTCTCCGAGGTCACGTGGTCGAAAGTCCAGGCGATGTCGCAGACGATCGCCCGGACCCAGGCATACGCGCTGCGGCAGCTCGATGCGCTCGCCGACAAGGTGGATCAGAAGGCGAAGATAGGCGAGGTCGCCGCCGCGACGAAGGATGCTGAAGCAAAGGTGCAGGAGTGGCTTGCCGTGCTCGCTCGTTGCTTCCAGCTGCAGGACGCGCACTCAGTGCTGGAGCTCGATCGAGTGTTGGACGCATCCCCGGAAGATCTCGACCAGCACCGACTCGGCTTGCGCACTGCGCGGCAGAACCGCTTGGACCTGATCTTCCGCAGCACCGAGCAGTTGCTAGACCGTATGAACACGGCCGGTGCGCGAGCGAACGGGCAGGTGCTGCTGCATCCGCTGCCCGCCAAAGCAGCGCTCAGCTCGAGCAATCGAGTCGCCGTCAGCGTCGTCGACTTCCAGCGGGTCCTCGGGATCGACGACGGCCACGATTCTCCCGAGGCGAAGCGGTGGTTGGCAGCGGTCGTAGAGACGAAGGACAAGGTCATCGAGACTGGCACGGACGGCGCCGAAGCGGCGATGGACTTCGGCAACGAAGCGATCGACCGGGCAAAGTCGACGGCGAACAGGCTCGCCGGCGGATTCCGAGCTTTCCGCCAGGCCGTGCGGGAGAACGGCGACGACCGAAGCGAGTGACGATCCGCAGCTTCCCGCAGCCGAACGCTCGCGGCCGTCAGACTCGCTGCGGCAGCGCTGCGTCGTGCTGCAGGACGACCGGGTGCTCGGTTCCCTTGTCGAGCGTGTGGCCGACCGTGCAGAGCCGGTCGATCGCTCGCTGGGCCCGCTCGGCGAGCGCCGCGACGTGCGCCTCGTCGAGCGCGCCGAGGTTCGCCCGGATGGTCGACGCGATCAGGTCGTAGCGATCCTCGTCGGCGGGCTTGCGCTGCTCGATGTCGACCGTTGCCCCGAAGTCGTCACCGAGGCGGCTCGCGATCGTGTGGTCGGCGGAGAGCAGACCGCAGCCGGCGAGCGCGAGGGCGAGCAGCTCGCCCGGCGAGAACACGCCGTCGGCGTCGCCGCTGCCGATGGCCACCTCGGCGCCGCGCGCGTTGCGCCCGACGTAGGTCTTGAGCGCAGTGCGCTCGATGTGCAGGGGCGTGGGCAGCGTGCTCATGAGGTCATCGTACGAGCGCGCCTGCCGGGCAGCCCGGCCGCGTGCGACGGCCCCTCTAGCGGCGCCGGGACGCGCGTCGCTTCTCCGGCGCGTTGAGATGCAAGACGCCCTCGGCGACGGCAGCCCAGCTGAGGAACACGGCGGCGCCGACGGTGAGGGCGGTGACGTGACGGCTCCAGTCGCGGTCGCGTCGGCCCGACCGGCCAGCGAGCGCGATCCCAGCGGCCAGGTTCATGCATCCCCAGAGCAGGTTCGGCCCCGTGCCGGAGCCCTTTCCTCCGAGCGGCGTCATCATCGTGCGCCCGGCGGCGGCCGTCGCCAGGTGCGGCAGGGCGTTCGCGGTGAGCACGCCGGCGACGCCGGTGCCGAGCAGTCGTCCGCGCACCGTCACCGCGCGGCTCCCCGTGGCTGCCGCTCGGCATCTGCGCCGGCGGCCGGTGCCTCCTGAGTGGCGACCCACCAGGTCGTGCCCCACGCGTCCTGCACCCCGCCGCGCAGATCGCCGTCGTCGCGCTGCGGCTCTCGCACGACCGTGCCTCCTGCTGCCACCGCCCGGTCGAACGCGGCGCGCGCATCCTCCACGTAGAGGTGGAGGTGCACGGCGGCGCTGCCCTCGTCGGCCGCTCCGCCGCCGATCATGACGATGCTGTCGTCGATGCGCACCTCGGCGTGCATGAGACTGCCGTCGGGTCGCGCGAACCTGCGCTGGAGCACGCCGCCGAACGCGGACTCGAGGAAGGCGATGAGCGCATCGCCTTCTGGGCAGATGAGGTACGGGCTCAGCGACGGATACGAGGCGGGCTTCCAATCGACCATGGCGCCCAGCGTAGGTCGGTCGGGCTCGACGCTCCAGCGCCGTGTCGTGGAACGAGAGAAGCCCCGCCTTGCGGCGGGGCTTCCGGAGGTGGACCCAGGGGGATTCGAACCCCCGACCTCCTCGATGCGAACGAGGCGCGCTACCAACTGCGCCATGGGCCCGGACCGGGAAATGCTATCGGATGAAGCGGACTGCGCGGAAATCGACGTGTCGCCATTTTCTCAACGTGTCAGGTGCGCGTTCGCCGCACACAGTGCAGCGGACCGACACCTCACACGTTGAGATTCGCGGGCTTCAGCCGACGCGGCGGAGGAACGCCTCGTGCACGTCCATGCCGCCGAGGTCGTCGTCGACGAGACCCATGGCGGCGAACCTCGAGCCGGTGGCGGCGGGGGCGCGCTCGGCGACTGCTGCGGCAGGCGTACGCTCGGGAGTGCGCGCCGCGGGCGTGCGCTCGTCGCGCGCGAAGATCATGTGCTCGTCGGTCTCGGCCTGGATGGGCGCGTCGGCGCGGGTGACGTCGAGCGCCTCGGCTGCCGCGACCGCGCGCTCCCGGTGCACCTCGCGAATGGGCAGAGCCGGCTCCGTCGGCGACATGCGGCGCTCCGACTCGGTGAGCGAAGCCTCCTCGCCGCCATCGATGATCTCCTCGAAGCTGGCCTCCAGGCGCGTCACGCGCGCGATCGGTCCGGAGATGGCGCGGCGATCCTCGGCCAGCTGCGCCTTCGCCCGCGCGAGCAGGTCATCGCTCGCGTGGCGGCCCGGCTCGTACTGCACGCGCAGGCGCTGCTCGGGCACCGAGCGCGGCGTCCAGGCGCGCGAGGCGAGCACCTCCTCGGTCGGCAGCACGGTGCCGTCGCTCGAAGCGGCGCTCGAAGCCGTGCTCGATCCGGCGCGCCGCGACTGCCGCGCCACCATCTGCTCGGCCATGCGGGTCTCGGTCGCGACCGCGTGAGCGGCGACTTCGCGCGCCTCGACCAGATCGTGCACGCGCGGCGCCGTCGCCTCGGCGACCCGACGCATCCGCGCCGACGACGAGTTCACCGCCACCAGTCCGACCATGCCCAGCACCGCGACCGCGGCGCCGACGGCCAGCAGCAGCTGCAGGCCGGGCACGAGTGCACCGGCGACGGTGGCGGCGAAGCCGAGCACCACCAGCGCGAAGCAGGCCAGGCGGGTGCGGCGCAGTCGCTGCGCGCGCGAGACAGTGGACTTCACGGCCGCGCGCACCTCGCGCTCGACCGCCTTGATCTGCTCGTCGAGCTCGCGGGCGCGGGCGACGGCCTTCGCGTGCTCCATCGCCTGCTTGAGGCGGGCCTCCTTCGCGACCGCCTTCTGCTGCACGGCGATGGTGCGGGCGTCGGCCTCCAGCTGCACCTCTTCGGGCGCCTCAGCCGACTCGGCCATGATGCGGAGCGTCTGCTGCAGTCGGATCGCATTGCGCTCGGTCGCCAGGTACTCGCGCTTGCGGGTCCAGACCGGCACCAGGTAGGCGACCCAGAGCACGACGGCGATGATGAGGACGAGTGTCGTCCCGAGACCTGCGAACTCTGGCATGTCCTGCACGGTAGTGCGAGAACGGCGCCGATGACAGGAGGGCGCGCGGTGGTTCGTTCACCCTCAGGCTGAAGTCGCACCTCGCGGGTGGCCGCCGACCTCACCCGGGTACACCGAGCGGTCGAAGGGCGGCACCCGGCCGGCCAGGAATCGGTCGAGCACGGGTTCGGTGAGCTCCTCGCGCACGAGCGCGAAGCACAGGTGGTCGCGCCAGTCGCCGTCGATGTGGATGTAGCGGCGGCGGCAGCCCTCATAGCGGAAGCCGAGCTTCTCGACCACCCGCAGGCTGGCGGTGTTCTCGGGCCGGATGCAGATCTCCACCCGGTGCAGGCCGCGGCCGAGCATCAGGTGGTCGGTGACCAGCGCGACCGCGGTGGTGGTCGCTCCCCTGCCGGCGAAGCGGCGAGCGATCCAGTAGCCGAGGGTCGAGGAGGCGAGCGCGCCACCGGAGATGTTCGCGACGTTCAGCTGCCCGGCGAACTCGCCGTCGACCTCGATCACCATCGCCATGCCGCTGCCGTCGCGGTCGGCATCCAGCAGCGAGCGGATCGACGAGCGCGTGTCGAAGCGGCCGCTGGGGCGCGTGCCGGGCAGCGTCGCCTCCCAGCGCTGCAGCCACTGCCGGTTCAGCTGCAGCTCGGTCTCGAGCGTCCTCGCGTCGCGCAGCTTGATGGCGCGCACGGAGACGGCGCCGTGCGAGAGCCGGGGCGCAGTGTCGAACACAGCACTGAGCCTATGGCGGAACACCGATGCGCACGCGACGGGGCGGCGCCCGCGCCCCGCAACGTCCCCGGCCGCACCTCGCTACGGGCCCCGCGCCTACTCGACGGCTGTGACCGCCACCACGGTGAAGTTGTCGCGGAAGAGGTTCTCGGGGTCGACCTCGGCCTTCAGCGCCCGCAGCCGCGCGAGCGTCGCCGGCGGGAAGGCCTCCTCCAGCCGGCCGGGGCGCTGATCGGTCTCGAACGAGAGGTAGAGACCGGATGCGTGGGGCGCCACGAGCGTGTCCCACGCGGCATCGAGGCGGGCGCGGTGCGCGCCGAACGCGATCACCGAGAACGCCGCGCCGCGGTGCGCGAACGCCGTCGCGTCGCTCGCCACATCGGCGATCGCGCCGCCCATCGCCCGCAGCTGGAAGAAGTGGTGGGTGCCGGCGTCGAGGAAGCGCGCGAGCGCCCGCGCCACCTCCGGGGTGATCGAGCCGAGCAGCGCCGAGCGCGTCGCCGGCTCCCCCTGCCCCTGGTGCGCGCCGCCGGGCGCGTTGTCGATCACGCCCGCATACGGCGTCTTGATCACCTGCTGGCCCACCAGCGGCGCCACCATCGCGAACGGCTGCAGGTGCTCGACGATGGTGTCGGGGTCGGATGCGTCCACCGCGATCATCGCCTGCGCGACCCTCGGCCTGCCCGGCTGGTCGCCGCCCAGCAGCAGGAAGGGCGTCACCACGCGGTCGCTCGCCTCCGTCGCCGCGCCCCAGCGCTCGAAGAAGTCGGCCGTCTCGCTCGCGTCGAAGGCGAGCTGCGCGAAGCCGATCTCGCCCACCGGCTGCGCGACCATCTCGAAGGCGACGGCCACGGCCAGGTTGCCGCCGGCGCCGCGCATGCCCCAGAACAGCTCCGGGTGCTCGTCGCGACTCGCGCGCACGAGTGAGCCGTCGGCGAGCACCACGTCGATCGCCTCGATGTGGTCGATCGTCAGCCCGTGCTCGCGGCCCAGGTAGCCGACGCCGCCGGCGGTCGCCAGCCCACCGACACCGACGCCGCCGTAGTCACCCGAGGAGATCGCCCAGCCGTGCCCGTCGAGCACGGTCGCGACCCGGCCCCACGTGGCACCGGCGCCGATGCGCACGAGCCGCCGGGAGGCATCCACCACGTCGATGCGGTCGAGCGCACCCAGGTCGACGACGATGCCGCCGTCGTTGGTGGAGCGGCCCGAGATGCCGTGCCCGGCCGAGCGGATGCTCAGCGGCACCCGGCCCGCGCCCTCCCCCGCGAGGGCCGCGCCCTGCGAGCGGGCGTAGGCGAGCGCGTCGGCGACCTGCGCCGGGCTCGTCGGGCGCAGCAGCACGCCGGGCGCGCCGCCTCGCAGGTAGGTGTTGCGGCGCTCCGGGTACTCCCACGAGCCGGGCTCGACCGCCGTCGCCCTGAGGCTCTCGGGGATCGCCTCGTAGTCGAGCGCCTCGGCGCGCAGCGCGATCGCTGCGGCCGATAATCGCGACGCGACCGCGGTGCCGCGCGCGCGCCGCTCGGCCGCCACCTGTTCGCGCACCGCCGGCGCCACCTCGGCCATGAAGCGCTGCAGCGTGCTCGGGTCATCGGTGCTGAGGATGAAGGTGCTCGTGCCGTGCTCGATCGCGAGCTCGACCAGCTGCCCCGTCTGTGCCGGGTCGGCGAAGTCGGCGCCGATGTTCAGCAGCCGGCGGATCTCGCCCGGCTCGCGGTCGGCCCGCGCCGCTGCCTCGTCGATCGTGGCGTTGCCCTTCGCGAGGTCGCCCGGCTGCATGTAACCCAGGCTCGGCAGCCAGCCGTCGCCGAGCCGCCCGGTCAGCCGCAGCATGCGGGGCTTGTACGCGCCGATGTGGAGGGGGATCGGATGCGCGGGTCGCGGCCCGCGCTTGGCTCCGGCGGCACGGTGGTGCTGCCCGTCGACGCGCACGCCCCCTCGCTCGCCCGTGCTCCAGATCTCTCGGATGATCGCGATCGCCTCGCCCAGCGCGTCGACGCCCTGGCCGGGCGTCAGCTTCGTGCCGCCCATCGCCTCGATCGCGTCCCAGAAGCCGCCGGAGCCCAGGCCCAGCTCGACGCGGCCGCCCGTGAGCAGGTCGAGGCTCGCGGCGCTGCGGGCGAGCACGGCCGGCTGCCGCAGCGGCACGTTCGCGACGTTCGGTGAGAGGCGGATGCGCTCGGTCACCGCGGCGACGTAGCTCATCAGGGTCCACGTGTCGTGGAAGGCGGGCTGGTACGGGTGGTCCTGGAAGGTCGCGAGGTCGAAGCCCACCCGCTCGGCCAGCTGGGCGAGCTGCACCGGCTGCTGCGGCCGCTGATTCGTCGGGGTGATGAAGACGCCGAACTCGATCTCGTGGCCATAGTCCATATCTGACTCAACCGACCGCGATGCCGAGCATTCCCCGGGTGTGGGCGCCGCGCATCCGCCCGCACAGCATCCGCGCATCCTGCCTTCGGCATCGCGCATCCGCCCCTGGCCGCACCCAGGCAAACGCCCCGCTCGCGGAGCGGCTGTGCTCCTTGTTCACCCCGACGCGCTAGATTCCAGGCCGTGAACGACGACGAAGCCGCCATCGAGGACGCCAAGCGTGTGCTGCGGCGGAAGCTGCGCACCGAGCGGGCCGAGCGCGGGCCGGCGTTCTCCGCCGAGCGGGCGCCGGCGCTCGCCGCGCAGCTCCAGGCGCTCACCCGCTCGCTCGAGGCCCGCACGATCTCGGCCTACCTCTCGACGCCCGACGAGCCCGACACCCGGGCCTTCCTGACCTGGGCGGCCGAGCAGGGCATCCGGGTGCTGCTGCCGATCATCCGCGAGGACGGCCTGCTCGACTGGGCCGAGCACGACGGCACCGAGACGATCGAGGCGACGCTCGGCATGCCCGAGCCCGCGAGCGACGCGCTCGCGCCGACGGAGCTGGAGTCGGTCGACCTCATGCTCATCCCCGCGACGGCGGTCGGGCGCGACGGCTCGCGGCTGGGCGGCGGGCGCGGGTTCTTCGACAAGACGATCGCGGCCATGGCAGAATGTCCCTTGGTCTACGCAGTGGTGCATGACGAGGAGCTCTTCGACAGCGTCCCGCACGCCGGCTACGACCAGCCTGTCGACGGCGTGGTCACGCCGTCCGGGATCCTTCACCTAGCCACGAGGAGCTGACCTCATGCCCGTCTACGCCTACGCCTGCACCGCCTGCGGCAATGCCTTCGACGCCCGCCAGAGCTTCGACGAGCCGTCGCTCACGATCTGCGAGACGTGCGGCGGCGCGCTGCGCAAGCAGTTCGGCTCGGTCGGCGTGAGCTTCAAGGGCTCGGGCTTCTACCGCACCGACTCGCGCGCAGCGGCCAAGGCCGGCGCGGGCGCCAGCGGCTCCTCCGCTGCGAAGAGCTCGAGCGGCTCTGCCACCACGGCCTCGAGCGGCTCGTCTGCCGCCACGACCTCCAGCGGATCCCAGCCTGCTGCGAAGACCTCCACCGCATCCAGCGGCGGAGCCGGCACGGTCGCCTGACCGCGCCGTTCTCACCCCTTCACAACCAGCACACTCTCGAGGAGGACCCCATGGAGGGCTTCAAGAAGTTCCTGATGCAGGGCAATGTGGTCGAGCTCGCGGTCGCCGTCGTCATCGGCACCGCGTTCACGGCGATCGTGGCCGCGTTCACCGAGGCGATCATCAACCCGCTGCTCGCCGAGGCGTTCAACGCCGACGACATCGCGGGCGCCGAGGTCGGCATCTTCAAGATCGGCCTGCTGATCGCGGCCATCATCAACTTCCTCATCGTCGCCGCAGTCGTGTACTTCGTGCTCGTGCTGCCGATGGCGAAGCTCAAGGAGCGCAGCGACCGCCGCAAGGGCATCAGCGCCGACGAGCCGGTCGAGACCGACGTCGACATCCTCCACGACATCCGCGACCTGCTGCGTGCGCAGCAGGCGCCGGGCACCGCGCCGCGCGCCTGACGCGCTGCGCACCACGCAGCGCAGCCACCCGCGCCACAGACATCTGCGGCGCGTGCTGAGCAGAGGATGGAATCGGCAGATCGTCGCCGAACGAGGACATATCGTCCTCTGCTCGGGACAACTCCTCTGCTCAGCACGTGCGCCGCGCGGCAGCTAGCGGGACTCCGGTCTAGCGCTTGCCCCAGTGCGGCGGCAGGTCGCCCCAGATGCGCGCGTCGTTCTCGCTCGACTGCTTGCGCTCGGTGGGCGGCTCCCCCGTGTAGCCGGGCGACGGCTCCGTGCTCACGCGGCGGCCGCGCCGGCGGATCACCTGCGGGGCCGGCGCATCCTCGCTGCGGTCGTCGCCGGCTGCCTCGCCATCGCCGACCGGTTCCTCGCCGCGCGTCGGTCCGCTGTCGGCCGCATCGTGCGCGGCTGCCGCCTCGCCGGCCCCGGCAGCGGCCGCAGCCGAGCCGTCGCCGGCGGGACGGTCGTCGGTCACGACGTCGACGCATCCGCCCCGACGAGCTCGGCGATGCGGTCGGCCACGCCCTCGGGGTCGGTGAACAGCTCGAAGGCGTGCACGCGCATCGTGTGCCAGCCGAAGCGGCGCAGCACCTCGGGCCGCAGCCGCAGCGCCTCGCGCAGCGTGCGGTCGCCGTCGTCGTGGTCGGCTTCGATCGCCGCGCAGACGCCGCCGTTGGCCACCACGAGCGGCAGCTGGCCGTCGTAGGAGACGTCGGCCCGCAGCCCGCGCCGGCGCAGCCGCGTCGCCAGGTCGACCATGAGCGGGTCGCCGCCGTAGTACGACTGCGGGCGCTGGCCGGCGGCCGCATCGAGCAGGATCTCGCGCAGCTGCGCCGCTCCGTGCTCGAGCTTCGCCGGGTCGAGCTCCGCCGCGTCGAAGGAGGCGACGATCTGCAGCGACTTGCGCGCCCGCGTCATCGCGACGGCCAGCAGCCGCTCGCCGCCCTCGTGGCCGAGCGTGCCGAAGTCGACGTTCTTGCCGTGCTTGGTGTGCCCGTAGCCGACCGAGAAGATCACCCGGTCGCGGCTGAGCGCGCTCGCGTGCGTGACGTCGACGATGACGAACTGCTCGTCGCGGTCGGCGACCACGAAGTCGGTGAGCGCCGAGTTGTGCGCGAGCGCCGCCATCACCGCCTGCTGCACGCGCACCTCGTGCTTCTCGTTGGCGGTGACCACCATGAGCGACTCCTGCGGGCGCGAGCGCGCGTGCTGCGTGACCAGCTGCACGACCCGCTCGACCTCGGCGTCGGGGCTCTCGACGGTCGCGGCGCCCTGCTCGGGCAGGCCGTGCGCGCCGTGCACGATCGAGGCCGTCAGCGAGGCGTGGCCCAGGTAGGCGCCCGCCCACGGCAGCGCCTCGATGCGGCCCTCGTAGAAGCGCTCGTTGACGGCAGTGACCAGGTCGGCGCCGCCGGTGCGGTACGAGCGGGTCAGGTGCAGCTTCGGCAGCACCGCCCCCAGGCGCGAGAGCGCCGACTCGGCGTGCAGCTCGTCGGGGGTGGCGAGCTCGGCACTGGGGCGGATGCCGAGCGTCGAGATGCCGACGTCGAAGGGCGAGGGCGTCTGCGTGGCCGAGTCGCCCACCGCGATCACCTGGCGGGCGCGGCTGATGGCGCCCGCGGCCTCGGCGATCGTGATCGCCCCGGCGTCGGCGATGATGACCGCGTCGAAGGGGATGCGCTTGGGCACCCGGTGCAGGTCGTACGGCGAGGCGAGCCACACGGGCGCCACTGAGCGGGTCAGGTGGCCGGCGACGCGCTGCAGCTCGTCGGCGTCGACGGGACCGGCCTTGATGAGCTGCCGCAGCGCATCCGCCTCGTTCTGATGGTCGTCGACGGCCAGCCGCCACTGCTGCGCGATCTGGTGCGCGAGCCGGGCGCTGGAGGCATCCACGTGGGCCTCGTCGACGAGCGCGAAGTCCTGCTCGAGGCGGCGCAGCACGTCGGTGTTGCCGCGCAGGAGGGCGCGCTCCTTCGCGAGCATCGTCTGCAGCGCCGACTGCCACCAGGCGAGATCGAGCTCGTGCTCGACCTGGTCGTCGGCGACGTGCCGGTCGGCGAGGTCGGTCAGCAGCGCGTCGAGCTCGAGGCGCTCGATCGAGGCCATCAGCTCGGCCCGCTCCTGGATGTTCTGCAGCGCGTCGCTGGGCGCTGCCAGCTCGGCGACGCGCTCGGTGAGGTCGCCCATCGACAGGTCGATGCTCTTCGTCTCGGGCTTCAGCGCCGCGTCGAGGCTGTCGAGGCGCGCGGCCACGTCGCGCAGCCGCGCGTCGAGGGCGGCGAGGCCCGCCGGCACCGATGGGATCGAGCCATCCGGCGCCCACTTCGCCCACAGCCGCCGCTGCTGCTGCGCGGCGACGAGCACATCGTGCAGGTCGGGCACGCTGCTGCCGGGCCGCACATACTCCTCGGCGAGCTTGCGCAGCCGCCGGCGCTGCATGCCGCCGAGCGACTGGATCGCCTCGCGGCGCGGGCCGGTGGCGGTGATGAGCTCGCCCAGCGGCCGGTCGTAGATCGACGGCGTCATCACATCGAGCGTCGCGCGCACGTCGGTCAGCAGCGCCACCTGGATGCCGAGCTCGGCAAGCGACGCGGCCGGCCGCAGCTTCGTGTCGCCGATGACCTTCTTGGCCTCGGCCTGCAGCGCGTGCAGATCGCCGCCGGCGAGCGCCTTCGCGTCGTCGAAGGCAGCGGATGCGTCGCCGCTGGTCGCGAACGACGCCCCGTACCAGGGGGTGTCACCCGGGCCGTACTTGAACTGGCCGAGGTCGGCGGCCTTGCGCATGGTGGCGGCCACGCGCGGACGGTCGGTGGCGAGCTGCCGGGTGGCCTGCTCGCTCAGGCGCGCGCGGGTGGAGGGGGCGAAGGGCAGCATGGCCAGCCGCGAGAGCTCCTTGAGCGCGTCGAGCACGCTCACGTGCAGGTCGGGGTCGACGCGCTGCAGCGCCGCGCGGTAGTCGAGCAGCACCTTGCGCAGGCGCAGCATCGCCTCGTCGATCTCGTTCGTGTCGGGCTTCGCGGAGCCCTCGATGCGGCGGATCGCGGCGATCAGGTCGCGGCGCAGCGTCGCCTCCGAGACGGCGAGCCCCTCCAGCTTGGTGGCGGCGAGCCGGTCGCCGATGTCGCGCAGCGTGGCACGGCGGGGGCTGACCACGAGCACGCGCTTGTCGTCGCCGACGAGCGCGGCGATCACGTTCACGAGCGTCTGGGTGAGGCCCGTGCCGGGCAGCGCCTCGACGACGAGCGAGTTGCCGGCGGCGGCCTCGGCGATCACGGCATCCTGCTCGCCGTCGGCGTCGAGCACCAGCCGGTCGACCTCGGGGTCGCGCTGGTCCTGCGGCGTCTCGTCGGTGCCGGCGCGGCCCTCGCGCAGGCGCCAGGCGGCCTGCTCGTCGCCGCGGACGGCGTCGAGCACGTCGTGCTCCTGCTGCTGCAGATCGGCGGCCATCGGCTCGCCCACGTCGGCGTAGGTCGAGGCGAGGAGCCTCGCCTCCACCGTGAACCCGGGGACGTGCGCGGCTGCCTGCCGCAGCGCATCCAGCACCGCATTGGGGGTGAAGGTGCCGTGGCCGGAGCCGAGCTGGATGAGCTGCCGCTCGTCCAGCCGCACGCCGTGGTGGCCGCGCAGGATGCTCGCCAGCCGCGGGTTGACGAAGGGGCGGCCGAGCAGCTGCAGCTCGAAGTCGCGCCCGCGGCGGCGCACCACGAGCGGGCGCAGCAGCACCGGTCCGTAGACCTCGCGGTCGACGCCATCCGCGGTCTTGTGCGGGAAGCGGGCCATGCCGATGCCCAGGTGCACCGCGTCGATCGAGCGGGCGGCGGCGAGCTCGATGCCCTTCGAGGCGATCGCGGCGGCGGCGGAGCGGGCGGCGCGCAGGGCGAGGTCGTCGCGGATCAGGCTCGAGAGCGCCGTCGGCCGTCCGGTGATGAACTGGGCCAGGCCGCCGGGGTGCGTGGTGGAGAGCTCGATGCGGGTGGCGGTGGTGTCGATGAAGTCGGTGAGCGGGCTGCGGCCGCCGACGCTGCGGAGCGCAGCTGCCCAGGCCTCCCACTCGCCCTCGCGCTTGGCGGGCTGCATCTCGGGGGCGGGGACGGATGCGGGGGTCATGAGCTCGCGGTCGGGCCCGGCCGCGCCGGTGGTCTCGTCGAAGGCGGCGTCATCGATCGCGTCGCCGTCCGTCGGGGTGCGGTCTGTCGCGGTGCGATCCGTCGCAGCGCGGTCCGTCGCGGCGTCGCCGACCAGGTCGTCGCCGGTCTGCGCGCCGCCGACAGGCCGGTCGCCCTGGTTCTCGGTCTCGTCATCACGCACACCGCGAGGATAGTCAAGGGCAGGCGGCGCGGCCGGGTGACACTGCGAGAACCCGCAGAATCGCGCGGCTTTTCCTGCGCCGCCGGGCCTGCCCGACCAGGTCTCCTAGAACCAGGCGTCGCGCGTGCGCCGCGTGTAGACCGCGCGCAGCCAGCGGCCGGCCTTCTGCCACAGCGCGTAGCGCGGGCTCAGCGGCAGCTCGTAGGTCGGCATGTACTTGACGGGCTCCTTCGCCCACGCCGTCTTGAACGTGTAGAGGCCCTTGATGTCGCTCGTCTCCCACTCGGCCGGGTCGGGGATGTTCGCGAGCTCGTAGAGCGTGACGCCCTGCTCGTGCAGGTCCTGCATGATCTTCCACTGCATCAGGTACGGCGCGAAGATCTTCGCGTTCTCGCGGATCGAGCCCGCATCCTTGTACCAGGCGGTGTCGCCGAAGCGCATCACGAATGCCATCGACTGCACCTCGCCCTCGTAGTGCGCGACGTAGAAGTGGCCCTGGCCGACGGTCTTGTAGACGTCCCAGATGCGCTGGAAGTACTCGGGGTGGCGGAAGTAGCCGCCCGAGCGCGTCTTCGTCTCGCCGATGAGGCGGTGCATCTCCGCCTCGTTCTCGGGGGTCATCGGCACCTTCTCGACCGTCACGCCGAACTTGTTCTCGGCGGCGCGGTAGGAGTTGCGGGCGCGCTTCTTGAAGCGGGCGGCCACCTCGTCGAGCGTGCCCGAGAGGTCGACGGCGACCGCGTGCTGGTACTGGCTGGAGGCGGCCGGCACCCAGCCGTTGCGCTCGAACGCGGCGATCAGTTCGGGGTCCTCGGTCTGGAAGGTCTCCATCTTCAGCCCGAACCAGCGCTTCGGGTAGGCCTTGGCGCGCGCGGTGATCGCGTCGATCGCGGCCGCGTCGATGCCCGAGACGCGCGGCAGGAAGAGGATCTTGCCGGCCAGCGGCGCGGTCCGCTCGAACAGCTGGATCGGCAGCTCACGGCTGCGTCCGTCGTCCGTCGGCACGCTCATGACATCCCTAAGCGCCCTCCAGGGGCTCGCCTCGCGGGTCTTGGCCCACGCATCCGACTGCATGTAGTGCGCGCGCGACTGCCCCTCGAGCACCTGCGCATCCCAGGCGGTCCCGTCGGTCGCCTTCGCCGGCTTCGGCTCGCTCGAGGTGCTCATGCGCTCGCTCTCTGGTGGTCGGTGGGGGCGGATGCGCTGGCTCGCGCAGGTGCACACGGCACCGCCCTCGATGGTACCGGCGCGCACCGCCTGGGCGGGGCGTCGAGCCAGCCGGAGTACCGTCGCCGGTATGGATCTGTCGCTCTCGGCCATCGGCGCGCGGGTGCTGCGGACCCGCTCGCTCGTGCGCGCGCCGATCGCCCTGTACAAGGCTGGGCTCGGCTGGCTGCTCGGCAGCCGCATCCTGATGCTCGAGCACCGCGGCCGCAGCTCCGGCCTGCGCCGCTACGTCTGCCTCGAGGTGGTCGAGCGGCCCTCACCCGACCGGATCGTGATCGTGAGCGGCTTCGGCGAGCGGGCGCAGTGGTACCGCAACCTCAAGGCGCACCCGCAGTGCTTCGTCAGCACGGGATCGCTGCGGCGGGCTCCAGCGACCGCCCGGTTGCTGTCCGACGAGGAGTCGGCGCAGGCACTGGGTCGCTACCGCGCCGCGCGTCCCCGCGACTGGGAGCTGCTGCGGGGCGCGATCGAGAAGGCGACCGGGCGGCCGGTGGACGGACTGCCGATGGTCGAGCTCGCGCTGCGGGAGCGTCCCCTCACCCGGGGAAGCCGCTGAACGTGATCTCCTCCGGCACCTCGAAGATCGATGCCGGGCCGGTGTAGGCGGCGCACTCGCTGGCGTTCCGCTCCATCCGCTCCGTGAGGAGTGCGCGCTCCCCCTCGGGGTCCTCCGACGGTGCCCACGCGCCCGTGGCATCGGGCTCCATCCAGGTGTACACCTCGCCCTCGTAGCTCAGAAGGTGCCCCAGCACGCCTCCCGGCTCCGGCAGATCCCAGTAGACCGTGCTGCCGTCGAGGTAGACGGTCGCACCAGGCATCACCTCGCCGCCCCCCGCGAACGCCCTCAGCGTTGCCAGCTCCTGCTCGTCGTAGGTGTACTCGCAGGTGATGGCCGTCTCGCCGGCGATGCCCGCCGCCAGGGCGCTGCTGTGATCGAGCGGGGGCGCGGGCTGTTCGCCCTCGTCGGTCTGCGGGTCGGTGTCGTCGCTGTCGGTGTCGGACTCTGCGGGGGTCGTCGCGCCGCCGGGGGCCGTAGCACCGGCATCGAGCGAGCTGGCGGGTGCGCCGTCATCGCCTGCGCCGGCGCTGCATCCTGCCAGCGCGAGCGCGAGCAGGAGCAGGCTGGCGACGGGCACGACGCGTACATGTCTGCGGATGGATTCGTGGTGCATGATCGCCTTCCTTCGCTCGCCGCTCATGAGGCGCGCAAGGTGTAGTGGATGCTGCTGCTGTCGGGGTTCGTGCGCTCGGGGCCGACCACGACGACGAGCGAGTAGCCCGGCATCTGCGCCGTCCTGATCGCGTTGTCGCCCTCCACCGTGCTGTCGGTGATCTCCCAGTCGGAGGCGTCGAACTGCGCGACGATCGCCGCCTCCACGATGATCAGCTCGTGATCCGTGACGTACTCGCCCACGAACAGCGGGTCGGTGCCGGGCATCGCAGTCATCTCGCGGGTGCACGGGTAGAAGGGGATCCCCAGCTCTGCGAGCGGATCGGGGCGCGCTGCGACGTCGCCGAACTCGGCGTCATCGCATGAGCCGGCTTCCGTCTCGACGGTTGCTGCAGCGTCGGCGGCGGACTCCACCTCGACCTCGGCGGCGACCTCGGCGTCGGCGTCGGCGGAATCCTCAGTCGGCACCGCCGTGCTGGTGGACGGCGGCGGGGCCGACGGCGCGGCACCGGAGGTGGCGCATGCGGAGACGCCGAACAGGAGCACGGCTCCCAGCACGATTCCGCGCCAAGAGCGCCGGGCGATGGGTCGTGACATGGAGGATCCCTTTCCGGGTTTGAGCACGCCAGATGCTGACTGCTCCAAGCAACCAGGTACCGCTCACAGCCGGCTCACACGCCGCCGTTCTCCGCTCCGCTGGCTCATCCGCCGCCCGCGTGAGCGACCTGTGAGCGGCGCCTGCTCAACTGGCGTCGCGACGCCGCTTCGTGGCGCTGCGCTTCCATGACGTCGAAAGGCACGGATCATGACCGACCCCAACGCTCAGCCGTACGCAGGACCCCCAGCAGACGGCGCCCAGCCCTACGCAGCACCCGCAGCGGGCGGCGGCCAGCCGGCACCCGCAGCCTCCGCTCCGCTCAGCGCGGCGGAGGACGCGCAGTGGGCGATGCTCTCGCACTTTCTCAACGTGATCGCGGTGATCCCGGCCCTGATCATCTTCATGATGTTCAAGGATCGCGGTCAGCGCGTGGCGGTCGAGAGCAAGGAGGCTCTCAACTGGTCGATCAACATCGCCGGCGTCGTCATCGTGCTGAACATCGCGAACGTCATCCTCGGGTTCATCCCGGTGCTCGGGCTGTTCGCGTGGATCCTGGTGACCGTGCTGCTCTTCGCGATCTACATCGCGCACATCATCTTCTGCATCAAGGGAGGGATGAAGGTCAAGGACGGCGGCTCCTACCGGTACCCCTGGAACTACCGCTGGATCAAGTAGTCCACGCTCGCGGCCGCGGGCGCGCCCTCAGCGTCCGCGGTCGTCGCCTCCGGTGCGCAGCAGCCGGAAGTCGTGCCGGCGCAGCAGCCGCAGCACCAGCGCCCTCGCGCCGCCGAAGGCGCGCAGGCCGGCGTCGGTGCCGTACGGCTCGACCGCGACGATCTCGTGCTCGACCCCGTCGACGACCAGGACGCATCCGCCCGCCGCGACGATGTTGCGATACCAGTTGACGTCGTCGCCGTAGGTCAGCTCGCAGACGAAGCCCTCGGGCACCGGCGCGACGATGATCGGCGTCTCGAAGGTCTTGCCGCTCGTGCGCCCGACGTGCCGCACGAGCGAGAACGGACCGACCGAGGCGCGCGCCGCCCTGCTCGTCAGCTTGTTGAGCGTGTGCTTGATGAACCAGAGCCAGGCGCGTCGCATGACGCCATCATGCTCCTGCGGGACCGTCACCGCCGTCGCAAGCGACCGGGCCAGGGCGGTGTTGCCCGCGGTCAGGCCGGCTTCGTGGCCTTGCCGTCGAGCCAGAGCGTGTCGCTCTCGTCGCGGTGCGCGCCGGTCGAGCCGACATGCTTCGCGTCGATCTGCGGCCCCTTCTTGATCACGTGCACGAGCGCCATGCCGTGCCCGCGACCGAGGCCGTAGTCGGCCTGCAGCCACTCGAGGATGACGCCAGCCTTCACGGAGGCGTCGTCGTAGCCGCGCTGCTTCGCCTGCTCGACGAGCTCGCGCGGGGTGAGACCGGTCTTGTCCTCGATCGCGTCGAGGTACGCCTGGAACGACATGGCGAGAGCCTATTCCGCTCGGGCACAGGCAGGAGGAAGATCTGGCCCATGACGAAGTTCCTGATCTCGTTCCCGGCCCCCGCGATGCAGATGCCCGACGCCGAGATGCATGCGGTGTCGGATGCCTCGCATGAGGTCGTGCGGGAGGCGAAGGCGGTCGGCGTGTGGATCTTCGGCGGCGGCATCGACGAGGGCGTGCCGCCCGTGATGGTCGCCGGCGACGGCACCGTGACCGAGGGGACCTACCCGCAGACCAAGGAGCTCACCGGGGGCTTCGCGGTGCTCGATCTGCCTGACCGCGAGGCGGCGCTCGAATGGGCCGCGAGGATCGCGGAGGGCTGCCGGTGCGCGCAGGAGGTGCGGGAGTTCATGCACGACCCGGAGTCGTGACACCCGGAGTCGTGACACCCGGAGTCGTGACCGCGCGGCGCCGAACGATCGGTGCCCCTGGAGGGATTCGAACCCCCAACCAGCTCCTTAGGACGGAGATGCTCTTCCATTGAGCTACAGAGGCAGGGCCCGACGAGTCTAACGCGGGCCGGACGTGCGAAGCGCCCGCCCCCCGGTGCGGGGACGGGCGCTCAGCGCGTGGGTTCAGCTCACGTGATGTCGATGAAGACCGGGGCCGAGCCACCGATGTTCACACCCGCGACCACCGTGTTGTAGCCGCTCCAGCCGCCGTGCACCGCGCGGCCGCCGCCGATGTAGATCGCGACGTGGGCGCTGCCGGTGCCGCCGTTGGAGTAGTAGATGATGTCGCCGGGCGAGGCCGCCGACATGGGGATGGTGGGCCCGTAGTTGAACAGGTTGCCCATGCCCGAGTAGCCGAGGCCGACCGCGGCGATCGACTTGCGCACGAGCGCGGTGCAGTCCTGCGCGACGCCGACCTGGGCCAGCGCGGCGTTCGCCACGGCGCTGCCGGAGACACCGGCCGCGCCAGCGCCCGAGGCTGCGGCGGCCGAGGAGGACGAGCTCGACGAGCTGCTGGAGCTGGAGCTGGAGCTGGCGCTGGAGGCCGCGGCAGCTGCCTGCGCCTGCTCCTCGCGCTCAGCCTCGACGGCCGCCTCGAGCTCTGCGCGAATCTGCTCGAGTTCGGCACGCGTCGTGGCCTGCACGTCGAGGCGGACATCCGCGAGCGTGCTCTCGCCAGCGGTCACCACGCCGGAGACCTGCTGCGCGTCGCGGGCGACGAGCGCCGACAGCGACTCCTGCGAACTGGTGTCGGAGGTGGAGGCGAAGGCCGGCAGCGCAAGCGGGGTGGCAAGGGCGGCGGCAACGGCGATCACGCCGACGCGACGGGCGCCACGCACGACCGAAGCGCGGTTGAAGCGCTTCTTGCCGGGCTCGGTGCCGGTCAACTCGGTAGAAGTCGTCACAGGTTCATGCTCCAAAACTCTCGTTGCGTAGAACGTGCCGCTGGGCGACACATCGAGCCACGTTACCAAATCGTTACCGATTTGTCACCAGACTCGCAGGTTCACCCGAAACGGCGCACGTCGGGCGTGCCGAACGCGGCGACCATCGCCGAGTAGTTCGAGTACTTGACGGGCTTGCCGCTGGTCGCGGCGTGGATGATCTGACCGTTGCCGGCGTACACGGCGACGTGGCCGCTCCACACCAGCAGGTCACCCGCGGCGACCTGCGAGGCGGGCACGGCTGTGCCGTAGCCGCCCTGCGCGCCGGAGGAGTGGGGAAGGTAATAGCCGGCCTGGCCGTAGACCCAGGCGGTGAAGCCCGAGCAGTCGAAGCCGGTCGACGGGCTCGAGCCACCCCAGACGTAGGGGGCGCCGAGCTGCGACTGCGCGATGCCGACGATGCCGCTGTTGGCCGGGATGCTGACGGTCGCGGCGGCGGCTGCGGTGCCGGAAGCAGCGGCGTCGGTGCCGGCCGCGTTCGCGGCGGCAGCCTCGCGCGCCTCGGCGAGCTCGGCCTGGCGGGCCTCCTCCGCCTCCTGCGCTGCCGTGCGGAGCTCCTCGAGCTCCGCAGGCGTGGTGCCCGACATGCCGTCGCGCGCGATCGCCTCGACGCGGGCGTCGGCGGCGACCGTGACGGTCTGCGAGTTCTCGGCGATGATGCTGTCGAGCTGCTGCTGCGAGAACTCCGGGCTCTGCTGCGAGAACGCGGCGGCCGGCAGCGACAATGCGCCGACCAGCGCCGCTGCGATGCTCACGACCCCGAGGCTCTTGGCGCCGCGGCGCACCGTTCCTGACATGGTGCGAGCAGGGCCGCTCGCGACCGCGACGGCCGTGGTGTGCTGCTTCAAAATCGGTGATCCCCCAGGACATTCATGCAGTTCCCCGCACCGCTGCGTGCGAGGCTGACCCGGCGACACTACCCGACCGTTACCAATTCGTCACAATCGACAGGCACCGTACCGGCGAGCCTGCGCACTGCCTGAACGCGGCCTGAACGCGCTCGCAGCCGCTGCGCGTGCGGCGCCTGCTCAGGCCTGGAGGTAGACGTGCTGCGCGAGCTCGACCGGCAGGTCGATCGCCGCGCCGTCGACGACGGTGAGACGGATGCGGCCGGCGGCCTCCGCCACCACGACCCGCGCGCCCGGCAGCACGCCCGCGGCCTGGAGCTCTGCCAGCCCCTCGATGTCGAACTGGATCGGCTCCCCCAGGCGCCGCACGACCGACTCGCCCCGGACATCCGTCGCCGGCACGACGCCTGCGAGGAAGGGTGCGGCCGGCGCGAGCCCCAGCTCCTCGAGCCCGGGGATGGGTGTGCCGTAGGGCGACTCGGTCGGGTTGCCGAGCAGCGCGAGCAGCCGGCGCTCGACCTGCTCGCTCATCACGTGCTCCCAGCGGCAGGCCTCGTCGTGCACCAGGCTCCAGTCGAGCCCGATCACATCGGCCAGCAGCCGCTCGGCCAGCCGGTGTTTGCGCAGCACGCGGGTCGCGAGCGCGCGGCCCTCCTCGGTCAGCTCGAGGTGCCGGTCGGCGGCGACCACCACGAGGCCGTCGCGCTCCATGCGGGCGATCGTCTGCGAGACGGTGGGGCCGGAGTGGTTCAGCCGCTCCGAGATGCGAGCGCGCAGAGGGACGATGCCCTCCTCCTCGAGATCGAGGATCGTGCGGAGGTACATCTCAGTCGTGTCGACGAGATCGGTCACCCGCAGCTCTCCCTCTTGTCACGCATCCGGATGCCCCCACCTTATTGTCCTGCGCTCATAGGATCGTCCTGTGAGCGACATCCTTCTCCCCACCGACCTCCTGCCCGCCGACGGCCGCTTCGGCTGCGGCCCCTCGAAGGTGCGCCCCGAGCAGGTCGCGCGCCTGACCTCGAGCCTCGAGCTGCTCGGCACCAGCCACCGGCAGGCGCCGGTCAAGTCGCTCGTGCGCACGGTGCGCGAGGGGCTGGCGGAGCTCTTCTCACTGCCCGAGGGCTACGAGGTGCTGCTGGGCAACGGCGGCTCGACCGCCTTCTGGGATGCCGCCGCCTTCGGCCTCATCGAGCGCCGCTCGCACCACCTGACCTTCGGCGAGTTCGGCGCCAAGTTCGGCAAGGCCGCCGCCGCGCCCTGGCTCGAGGCGCCGTCGATCGCGACCGCCGAGCCCGGCTCGCGACCGCTGCTCGAGCCGGTCGCCGACGGCGTCGAGGTCGACGTGGTCGCCTACCCGCACAACGAGACCTCCACCGGCGTCTTCCACCCGGTGGTGCGAGCGCGCAGCACCGACGGGTGGGGGGCGGATGCGCTGACGGTCGTCGACGCCACGAGTGCGGCGGGCGGTCTGGCCGTCGACGCCGCCGAAGCGGATGTCTACTACTTCGCGCCGCAGAAGAACTTCGCCTCCGACGGCGGCCTGTGGCTGGCGCTCGCCTCGCCGGCGGCGATCGAGCGGATCGAGCGCATCGCCGCGTCGGATCGCTACATCCCCGACTTTCTCTCGCTGCAGCAGGCAGTCACGAACTCGCGGCTCGACCAGACGCTCAACACGCCGGCGCTCACGACCCTGCTGCTGCTCGACGAGCAGGTGCAGTGGATGCTCGCCGGCGGCGGGCTGCGCGCCATGGCGGCGCGCACGGCCGAGTCGTCCGGGACGCTCTACGCGTGGGCCGAGGGCCGAGCCGAGGCTACGCCGTTCGTGATCGATCCCGAGCACCGCTCGAACGTGGTCGTCACGATCGACTTCGACGACTCGGTCGACGCGGCAGCGCTGGCGAAGGCGCTGCGCGCCAACGGCGTGGTCGACACCGAGCCGTACCGCAAGCTCGGGCGCAACCAGCTGCGGGTCGCGACCTTCGCGGCGATCGAGCCGAGCGATGTCGTGCAGCTCACCCGCTGCCTCGACTTCCTGCTCGACGCGCGCTGAGCGGCGTGCACACGCCGACGGCGCGCGAGTGACGGAGTGCTGATTCGTCCGGCGGCGTGGCCGCGCATCGAACGGCTGCGCACCGCGCGGCTGTCGCTCGATCCGCTGCGCGTCGACGATGCGGATGCGTTGGTGCCGGTGCTCGGCGACGCCGCCCTCTACGAGTACACGGGCGGGGAGGTACCGAGCCTCGAGCAGCTGCGGAGGCGCTACACCGCGCAGGTCGTCGGACAGTCGTCCGACGGCGCGCAGTGGTGGCTGAACTGGGTCATCAGCCTCCGCGCATCGGGCGAGCCGGTCGGCTACGTGCAGGCATCCGTCGAGGAGCAGAGCGGCGCCCGGGTGGCCGAGGTGGCGTGGGTCGTCGGTGTCGCCCACCAGGGGCGGGGCCTCGCCGTCGAGGCTGCCGCGGCGATGGTCGACTGGCTCACCGGTCAGGAGGTGCGCACGGTGGTCGCGCACGTGCATCCGCAGCATGAGGCGTCGATGCGGGTCGCATCAAGGCTCGGGCTCGAGCGCACCGAGCGGTGGCAGGACGGCGAGGTGCGCTGGGAGCGCGCGCTCTGAGCACGTCTCCCACCCGCCCCCAGAAGCTGTGGATTCGCAGCCGCGGGCGGCGCTGTCCTCGATATCATGGAGATATCGAGGAGGCCGGCATGAACGAGCAGGAGCAGGTGCGGCTGCTCCGTGAGCGCGCGGGCTTGACGCAGCGCCAGTTGGCGGAGCGCTCGGGAGTTGCGCAGCCCAACATCGCAGCCTACGAGCGCGGCAGCAGACGCCCATCATCGAAGATGCTGGAGCGACTGGCTTCCGCTGCGAGACCGCGACCAAGCGTCGCGCTCGCCGCGCAGCGATCCGCGGTCGAGGAGCTCTTGCGCAAGCACCATGCCAACAGCGCACGGGTCTTCGGCTCGGTCGCGCGCGGCACCGACCGGCCGGGCAGCGACCTCGACTTGCTCGTCGCGTTCGATGCCGCCGCCTCGCTGTTCGACATCGCGGGGCTCGGTCAGGACCTCGAGCACCTGCTGGGCGTCGAGGTCGACATCGTCAGCGAAGGCGGGCTGCGGCCCAAGCATGCCCGCATCCTCGATGAGGCCGTGCCGCTGTGATGGACGCTCGCGTTCGGGAGGCGCTCGACGACCTGCTCGAGTTCGCGGCGACCGGGGCGCGCATCGTCGAACTGGGAAGAGCGCGCTTCGACGACGACGAGCTCGTGCAGCTGGCGGCGGAAGCGGTCTTCATCCGCATCGGCGCCGCCGTCGCCCGTCTCGGCGATCCGTTCACCGCCGCGCACCCCGCGGTGCGCTGGAGGCAGATGAAGGACCTGCGCAACCTCGTCGCTCACGAGTATGCGGTGATCGACGACGACGTCCTGTGGCGCACGCTCGAGGTCGACCTCCCGCAAGAGGCAGCGGCGATCAGGACGATCCGCGACGACGAAGACTGACGCAGCGCAGAACGGAGAGTCTCAGATCACCCGCGGTCTTCGCCGGAAATCCCTGCCGCGTCGTCGTCCTCGTCGCCGTCGTCCTCGTCGTCCCAGTCGGCGTCGTCCTCGTCCTCGTCGCCGTCGGTGTCGTCCTCGTCGGCGTCGGCCTCATCGGCGTCCGCGTCCTCGACGTCGAAGTCGTCATCGAAGTCGTCCTCGAGATCGGCCTCGAGATCCGACTCGAACTCGTCGTCCTCGTCGTTCTCGTCCGCGTCCCCGTCCGCGCCCTCCGCGTCCTTCGCGGCGAGGTAGTCGGCCAGTCGCTCCGACCACGGCACCCATGCGGGGGCGATCAGCGAGGTCTCGCCGGGCAGCAGCGCCACCTCGAGCACGGTCGGGCCGCCCTCGAGGCCGCGCGAGAGCAGCACCGTCCACGACCAGTCGGGATAGCCGGCGAGCGTCGAGGCGTGACGGATGGCGACCACCTGCGCTTGGCCGTGCGCGCCGCCCTCGGCCAGCGCACCCTGCACCTCGCCGACCGCGCCGGCGGGCGCGATCTCGTCGAGCGCTGCGAGTGCCAGCTCGAGCTCCTGCATCGTGGGCGTCGTCGGCTCGGGCGCCGGCTGCTCGGGGTGAGCGGCGGATGCGTGGGGCTGCTCGTCGTGCGCCGTCGCGTGGTCGTGCGCCGTCGCGTGATCGAGCGGCGCCGCGTGCGACGGCTCGGTCGCCGCCGACTCCGGCCACTCCCCCTCGCCCGCCTCGGGCTCGGGGATGTGGTGCTCGTGGTGCTCCGGCGTCGGGGCGGCGCCGGGCTGGGCAGCGTCGGGCTCGACCGCCTCGGGAGCGGCGGCGTCGGACTCAGGCGTCGAGGTCATCGGCGACCCTTCGCAGCATCTGCGCGACGGTCGAGCCGTGCGCGGCGCTCGGGTAGCGCCCGCGGCGCAGGTCGTTGCCGATCGTGTCGAGCAGCCGAACGAGGTCCTCGACGATGATCGCCATGTCCTCGGTGTCGCGGCGCGCGGCGCGCACGGCGGTCGGCCCGACCACGCGCACCGACAGCGCCTGCGGTCCGCGGCGGCCGTCGGCGACGCCGTACTCGACCTTCGCGCCCGGCTTGATCAGCACGCCCTCCGGCACCGCCGAGGCGTGCAGGAACACCTCGCCGCCGTCATCGCCGGCGATGAAGCCGAAGCCCTTGGCCTCGTCGAAGAACTTCACCCTGCCCGTCGGCATGGCACCCTCCTGCTGCAGATCGATGGCGGCGCCCTGCCGCTCGCTCCAGCGTAGTGGCGTCGGCTGAGCCCCCGAGCCGCGATATCCTGGTCGGATGCCGAAGGCCAGCAGCAACCCGACGCAGCGCCCCAGGAAGCGCGCACCGCAGCCCGTCGCCGAGACACGATCGGGCCGCGACGCGCTCGAGCGCGCGCTCGCCGTCGCCGTCGTCGTCTTCGGTTCGATCGCCGTGCTCGGCTTCGCCGCCACCCTGCTGCACGTCGCCTTCCGCGACGGCAACGACTTCTTCGCGGGCATCGCATGGCAGTACGCGTTCTGGCTGCCGCTGGTGGCGCTGCCGATCATGATCGTGCTGGTCGTCGTGCTCGTCATCATGAGCGCGCGCGACAAGGCCAGCACCCACCGGGCGTGACCGGGCGACCGTGAAGCCGCATCCGTGAACGTCGTCGATCTCGCCGCCCGCATCCAGGCGATGCCCGACGAGGCGCTCGACCTGCTGGTGGTCGAGCGGCAGGCGCCGCCGCAGCTGTCGTCGACGTTCGACCTCGCCGAGCATCTGATGACGGATGCGTCCATCGCGGCCGCGCTCAAGTGGCGGTCGGGTGCCGAGCTCGCCGTGCTGCGCGACGGCGGCTCGACGCCCCGGCTCGACGCCCTGCTGCTCAGCGTCGACGGCGAGGCGCTGCCGCGCGTGCGCTCCTTCGCGGCGACGGCGATGCCAGCCGGCGGACGCTCGGCGGAGGCCGAGCCCGCCGAGAGCGCCACCGCCCCGCAGTCGGCGATCGACGAGACCATCAAGGTCTCCGAGCTCGTGCACCGCGTCGCCGATGCGCCCGTCACGCTGCGCAGCCGCTCGCAGCTGCCCGCCGCCGTCGGGCGCGAGCTCGCCGCCGCCGTCGACGGCGACCCCGCCCAGCTGGAGGAACGGCTGGAACCCGCGCTGCTCGCCGGCCTCATCGACCGCCGCGACGGCCGCATGCGCGCCACCGTCGACGCCGACGCCTGGCTCGCCTCCCCGGTGCCCGAGCGCTGGGCGAGGCTCGCGCAGGCGTGGCTCGTCGCCACCCCCGACGCGGCGGCGATCGCCGGCGACCCGCGCACGCAGTTCCCGCTCGCCGACGCCGCCGTGCTCGCCGTCCGCGAGCGCCAGCACCGGCAGGCCGAGCGCCTCGGCCTCGCCGATCGCGGCACCCCCACGACGCTCGCCGCCGACCTGCAGCGGCGCCCGGCCGCCGCGCTCGAGGCGCTCGCCGCCCACGTGCCGCCGGCCACCGCATCCGTCTACCTGCAGCCCGACCTCTCGGCCGTCGCCCCCGGTCCGCTCGAGGCCACCGTCGAGTCGCGCCTGCGGCGGCTCGCCCGCATCGAGCGCGCCGGCATCGCCTCGCACTGGCGGCTCACCGCGCAGTCGATCGCCGCGGGCCTGGTCGCCGGCGAGGACGTCGAGGGCATGCTGGCCTTCCTGGCGGAGGTCTCGCTCACCGGCCTGCCGCAGCCGGTCGCCTACCTGGTGCGCGACACCGCCGCGAAGTTCGGCTCGCTGCGGGTGCGCAGCATCGACCCGCTCGCCGAGGGCGGCGCCCGCTCGCAGGCCCGCAGCGACGACGAGCAGCTCATCCGCACCATCGCCGTCGACCGGGCGCTCGTCAGCGCCGGCCCGCTGCAGACCGGGCCGCACCGCGTCACCTTCCGACTCAGCGCCGAGGAGGCGCTCGCCGCGCTGCTCGAGGAGCGCTACCCCGCCGTGCACGAGGACGACACGGGCGAGCTCGTGCGGCCCGCGATCGAGCGCGCGCCCCGCCCGGTGCACGAGCGGCACCGGCTCGTCGACCGGCTGCGCGACGCCGGCTTCGAGGTGGGCGATCAGGAGCGCGCCTGGCTCGAGCGGCAGCTGCAGGGCGCCATCCGCGACCGCATGCCGGTGCGCCTGACCGTCACCACCGCGACCGATCCCGTCGACATCGAGCTCGTGCCGCTCGCGGTCGCGAACGGCCGCCTGCGCGCCCGCGACGCCAACCGCGACGTCGAGCGCACCCTGCCCCTGAGCGCGATCACGAAGGTGGCGGGCCTCGGCGCCCTGAGCTGACGCGCGGGGGGCCGGCGCCGTACGCCCGCCGACCCAGCGCATCCGCCTCACCCGCGCCTCCGCGTCCCCGCGCACCCGCCGACCCCGCGCATCCGCCTCACCCGCGCATCCGCCGTCCCGCCGACCCGTTCCGCCGCCCGCGACCCGCTGCACCGGGTCGGCGAGGGCGAAACGGGTCGACGAATCACGAACGGGTCGACCTCGCGGCCATGGCCCGCCACAGCAGCCGCGCCGCACACCGTTCGCCCCCGGCGTCAGCCGCTCCAGGGCCACCGTCCCGAAGCGCGAGTAGACTGGCACGCTATGACTCAGCCAGGCCCGCTCATCGTGCAGTCCGACCGGACTGTGCTCCTCGAGGTCGCGCACCCCGACGCGACCGCGGCTCGCCAGGCCCTGCAGGTGTTCGCCGAGCTCGAGCGCGCGCCCGAGCACATCCACACCTACCGCGTCACGCGGCTGGGGCTGTGGAACGCGCGCGCCGCCGGCCACACCGCCGACGAGATCGTCGGCACCCTCGACACGCACGCCAAGTTCCCCGTCCCGCCCGGCGTCGCCATGGACATCCGCGAGACCATCGGCCGGTACGGCCGCCTCGTCATCGAGCGCGACGACGAGGGACTGGTGCTGCGCAGCGACGACCGCCCGGTGCTCGAGGAGGTGCGGCGGTCGAAGAAGATCCAGCCGCTGCTCGCGGGCCCGGTCGAGGGCGGCATCCGCATCGTCGACTGGGCGCGCGGCGAGCTCAAGCAGGAGCTCGTCAAGCTCGGCTGGCCGGCAGAGGACCTCGCCGGCTACACCCCCGGCACCCCGCTCGAGATCGACCTGCTCGAGGACGGCTGGTCGATGCGGCCGTACCAGGCGGATGCGGTGACGCACTTCGCCGAGGCCGGCTCGGGCGTCGTCGTGCTCCCCTGCGGCGCGGGCAAGACGATCGTCGGCGCGGCGGCGATGGCCGCCACCGACACCACCACGCTGATCCTGGTGACGAACACCGTCTCGGCGCGCCAGTGGAAGGCCGAGCTGCTGGCCCGCACGAGCCTCACCGAGGACGAGATCGGCGAGTACTCCGGCCAGTCGAAGGAGATCAAGCCGGTCACCATCGCGACCTACCAGATCCTCACCGTCAAGCGCGGCGGCGAGTACGCGCACCTGGGCGTGCTCGACGCGCTCGACTGGGGGCTGATCGTCTACGACGAGGTGCACCTGCTGCCCGCGCCGGTATTCAAGCTCTCCGCCGACCTGCAGGCCCGCCGACGGCTCGGCCTGACCGCCACGCTCGTGCGCGAGGACGGCCGCGAGTCGGACGTCTTCAGCCTGATCGGCCCCAAGCGCTTCGACGCGCCCTGGAAGGAGATCGAGCAGCAGGGCTTCATCGCGCCCGCCGAGTGCTACGAGGTGCGCATCGACCTCGACGAGGACGAGCGGCTCGAGTACGCCGCCAGCGGCGATCGCGACCGCTACCGCATCGCCGCCTCCAGCCCGCGCAAGATCGACACCGTCAAGCGGGTGCTCGCGCAGCACCCCGACGAGCCGACGCTCGTGATCGGCCAGTACCTCGACCAGCTCGACGAGCTCTCGGCGGCGCTCGACGCCCCGCTCATCACCGGCGAGACGCCGGTGTCCGAGCGGCAGGAGCTCTTCCAGGCGTTCCGCGAGGGCACCGAGCGGGTGCTGGTGGTCTCGAAGGTGGCGAACTTCTCGGTCGACCTGCCGGATGCCTCGCTCGCGGTGCAGGTGTCGGGCTCGTTCGGCTCGCGCCAGGAGGAGGCGCAGCGCCTCGGCCGCCTGCTGCGGCCGAAGGGCGGCCGCACCGCCCGCTTCTACACCGTGGTCGCGCGCGACACCGTCGATCAGGAGTTCGCGCTCGGCCGCCAGCGCTTCCTCGCCGAGCAGGGCTACGCCTACACGATCCTCGACGAGCACGAGCTCGGCCTGGCCGACCACGTGGCCGTCTGACCCGCGTGCACGAGGCTCCCAGGAACCGTTCAGCGAACGATCAGAGACTGGACCCATGACTGAGCCCAGCGCCAAGATCCTCGTCGTCGACGACGAACCCCACATCCGCGACCTGCTGTCCACCAGCCTCCGCTTCGCCGGCTTCGACGTGCGCGCCGTCGGCGCGGGCGCCGCCGCCATCTCGGCGGTGCTGGACGACGAGCCCGACCTGATCCTGCTCGACGTGATGCTCCCCGACATCAGCGGCTTCGGCGTGACCAAGCGGCTCCGCGCATCCGGGTTCACGTCCCCCATCCTCTTCCTCACCGCGAAGGACGACACGGAGGACAAGATCACCGGCCTCACCGTCGGTGGCGACGACTACGTCACGAAGCCCTTCTCGCTCGACGAGATCATCGCCCGCATCAAGGCGATCCTGCGCCGCACGATGGCCGAGACCGACGACGCCTCGATCAGCGTCGGCGAGCTCGTCATGAACCAGGACACGCACGAGGTGTCGATCGCGGGCGACGAGATCGAGCTCTCCCCCACCGAGTTCAAGCTGCTGCGCTACCTGATGCTCAATGCCAACCGCGTGCTGTCGAAGGCGCAGATCCTCGACCACGTCTGGGAGTACGACTTCAACGGCGATGTCGGCATCGTCGAGTCGTACATCTCCTACCTGCGCCGCAAGATCGACGACCGCGTGAGCGAGCCCATGATCGTCACCAAGCGCGGGTTCGGCTACATGCTGAAGACGCCCAAGGCGTAGGTGCGCGCACTGCTGACGCGTCTGCTCGGCCGCATGTCGCTGGCCGGGCGGATCACCACGCTGATCGTGGTCGTGATGACCTTCGGGCTCGCGCTCGCGGGCATCGGCACGCTGTCGATCATCCGCGACGCGCAGGTGGCCGACATCGATCAGGAGCTCGATCAGGCCATGCGGGCGTTCACGAGCGAGGAGATCACCCGATCCGACTCGCCCGAGCAGTGCGACCTCGCGCAGCGCATGCCCAACACCTACTACCTGGGCGTCGCCGATCCCTCGGGCACCGTGCTGTGCGACAACAAGCTCCCCGGCGCCTCCAACCCCGACCTCACCGGCATCTCGCTCGGCACGGTTGCCGAGCAGGATCGCGCCTTCACCCTCACGTCGATCGACGGCATGACCCGCTGGCGCACGATCGTCGCGCCGAGCACGGTGAGCGGCACGGGCGAGCTGCTGGTGTCGATCGTGGCGGTCGACATGACCTCGGCCGAGTCGACCAGCACCAACTTCCTGCTCGTCTTCGTCGGCTTCTCGCTGCTGGCGGTGGTGCTGGGTGCCGCGCTCACGCGCATCCTCGCCGTCTCGACCCTGCGCAGCCTGCGCAAGACCGCCGCCGAGGCGCAGCGCTTCGCCGACGGTGACTACGACACCCGCCTCACCGGCGAGCACCCGCGCACCGAGGTCGGCTCGCTGCAGCTCTCGCTCAACACCATGCTCGACCGCATCGAGGCCGCCATCGAGCAGCGTGACGAGTCGGTCGCGCGCATGCGCCAGTTCGTCGGTGACGCCAGCCACGAGCTGCGCACGCCGCTGGTGGCGGTGCGCGGCTACGCCGAGCTCTACCGCATGGGTGCGATCTCCCGGCCCGAGGACGTCAAGAACGCGATGGAGCGCATCGAGGGCGAGGCCAAGCGGATGGGCCGGCTGGTCGAGGATCTGCTGCTGCTCGCCCGCCTCGACGAGCGCCGCCCGCTCGATCTGCAGCCGCTCGATCTGGTGCCGCTCGTCAACGACGCTGCGAGCGACACCCGCGTCGGCACCCCCGACCGGCGCATCACCGTGGTGCCCATCGACGCGGATGCGCACGGTCCCGTCGCCGGGGTGGTGGACGCGGGTGCGCCCCAGACGGGCGTCTTCACGCCGCCACCGCTCACCCCGCCCGCGGTCGTGCTGGGCGACGAGCACGCGCTGCGGCAGCTCATCTCGAACCTGATCGGCAACGCCACCCGCTACACGCCCGACGGCACGCCGATCGAGCTGGGCGTCGGCGTCTCGACGCGTCGCCGGGAGGCGGTCGTGCTCGTGGTCGACCATGGCGACGGCATCCCCGAGGAGCTGCGCGAGCGGGTCTTCCAGCGCTTCTTCCGCGCCGACACCTCGCGCGCTCGCGACACCGGCGGCACCGGCCTGGGGCTGGCGATCGTGCAGGGCATCGCGCGTGCGCACTCCGGCAGGCTCGACGTGGTCGAGACCCCGGGCGGCGGCGCCACGTTCCGCATCGCCATCCCGCTGGCCGACGATGCCGCACTGATGAGGCTGAGCGAGCAGCTGCGCCCCGATACCACCGTCAGCACCGGCAGCAATCCACAGGCGCGGCTGCGCAGCCACGGCTGATCGGGCATCTCGCCTACCTTCCCCACGAGCGCGGATGCTCCGCGCAGGAGTGAGGGGATCATGAGCAGGTACGTCGTCGACGCCGATGCCATCCACGGAGCCAGCGTCGCGGTGCGGGGCACCGCCACACGTCTGCAGTCGGAGGTCTCGGCCATGCACAGCCAGCTGCAGGCGCTGCAGGACTCGTGGAGCGGCCAGGCATCCGTCGCCTTCCAGGGCGTGGTGCAGGACTGGCGCGCGACGCAGGTGCGCGTCGAGGAGTCGCTCGCCGCGATCAACGAGGCGCTCGCGCAGGCCGGCCGCCAGTACGACGAGGTGGAGCAGGGCAACCTGCGGATGTTCGCGGCCTGAGCTTCGCGCATGTCCTGAGCAGAGGAGAGGTCGCGGGCAGAGGGCGTTCTGTCCTCCGCTGGCGACGGATCGCGAATGCGTCCTCCGCTCGCGACGGCGGTGCACCGAGACAGACGCGGACCGGTCCTCGATTCGGGACGCGGCGGACGGCCGGGACGCGGCGGACGGCCGGGAACGGCGAAGGGCCCCAGTCGCGAGACTGGGGCCCTTCGTCTGAACCGCTGGTTCTCGATGCGCGGGCGACCTACGGCCGTCCGCTGCTCGACCCTGAGTCCTTCGGACTCAGAAGTCCATGCCACCCGTGGGGTCTGCCGGCATGGCCGGCGCCTTCTCGGGCTTGTCGGCCACGACTGCCTCGGTGGTGAGGAAGAGGCCGGCGATCGACGCGGCGTTGGCGAGCGCCGAGCGCGTCACCTTCACCGGGTCCGAGATGCCCGCGGAGAGCATGTCGACGTACTCGCCCGTGGCGGCGTTGAGGCCGAAGCCGACCTCGAGGCCGCGCACCTTCTCGGCGACGACGCCCGGCTCCAGGCCGGCGTTGAGCGCGATCTGCTTCAGCGGAGCGTCGACAGCCACCTTGACGATGTTCGCGCCCGTGACCTCGTCGCCCGTGAGCTCGAGCCCGTCGAACGCGGTCTTCGCAGCCTGGATGAGCGCGACGCCACCACCGGCGACGATGCCCTCCTCGACAGCAGCCTTCGCGTTGCGCACGGCGTCCTCGATGCGGTGCTTGCGCTCCTTGAGCTCGACCTCGGTCGCGGCACCCGCCTTGATGACGGCCACGCCACCGGCGAGCTTCGCGAGGCGCTCCTGCAGCTTCTCGCGGTCGTAGTCGCTGTCGGTGTTGTCGATCTCCTGGCGGATCTGACGCACGCGGCCCGCGATGGCGTCGGCCTCGCCGGCGCCCTCCACGATCGTGGTCTCGTCCTTGGTGATGACGACCTTGCGCGCACGGCCGAGCATGTCGAGCGTCGTGTTCTCGAGCTTGAGGCCGACCTCCTCGGAGATCACCTGGCCGCCCGTGAGGATCGCCATGTCGGCGAGCATCGCCTTGCGGCGGTCGCCGAAGCCCGGAGCCTTGACGGCGACCGACTTGAAGATGCCGCGGATCTTGTTCACGACCAGCGTCGCGAGCGCCTCGCCCTCGACGTCCTCGGCGATGATGACGAGCTGCTTGCCCGCCTGGATCACCTTGTCGACGATGGGGAGCAGGTCCTTGATGTTCGAGACCTTGGAGTTGACGATCAGGACGTACGGGTCCTCGAAGACCGTCTCCTGGCGCTCCGGGTCCGTCACGAAGTACTGCGACAGGAAGCCCTTGTCGAAGCGCATGCCCTCGGTGAGCTCGAGCTCGGTGCCGAAGGTCTGCGACTCCTCGACGGTGACGACGCCCTCCTTGCCGACCTTGTCGATGGCCTCGGCGATCAGCGCGCCGATCTCCTCGTCAGCAGCCGAGATCGAAGCCGTCGCGGCGATCTCCGCCTTGGTCTCGACCTCCTTGGCGTTGCTGAGCAGCTGCGCGCTCACGGCCGCAGCGGCCTTGTCGATGCCGCGCTTGAGGCTGATCGGGTCAGCACCGGCCGCGACGTTGCGCAGGCCCTCGCGGACGAGCGCCTGAGCGAGCACGACCGAGGTGGTGGTGCCATCGCCGGCGACGTCGTCGGTCTTCTTCGCGACCTCCTTGACGAGCTCGGCGCCGATCTTCTCGAAGGGGTCCTCGAGCTCGATCTCCTTGGCGATCGAAACGCCATCGTTCGTGATGGTGGGGGCGCCCCACTTCTTCTCGAGCACGACGTTGCGGCCGCGCGGTCCGAGGGTCACCTTCACCGCGTCGGCGAGCGTGTTGAGTCCACGCTCCAGCCCGCGGCGGGCCTCCTCGTCAAATGCGATCATCTTTGCCATTGGATCTCGTCCCTCCTGGACGCTGGTGACGTTCAACTGGCACTCCAACGGTGGGAGTGCCAGGCCCAAGTCTGGCACTCGACGCGGTCGAGTGCAAGCCGCCGAGCTCGCCGGGCGCACGCCGCCGAGCGCGCGGCCTCATGCCGCCGAGCGATGTGGGCTCAGGGCGCTTCCGGCGTCGGGCTGTGCGTCAGGTCGCCGTCGTCGCGAGGCTCGGCGCTCGGCGCCGTCTCCAGCGAGTCCGGCCCCAGCACGATCGTGATCGGCGTGCCGGAGAGCCTGCCGTCCGACAGCACGGCTTGGCCGGCGCCGAGCTGCTCGACGAGCCCTCGCGCGATCGGCGCGAGCTCCTCGCTGTCGAACCAGACGATCGTCGTCTCGCTGGGCTCGGAGCTGCCGGCGGTGGCGACCACTTGCCAGCCGGCATCGGCCAGCGCCTGCCCGACGCCGGCCGCGAAGCCGTCCTCGCCGGAGGTGTCGAGCACGGTGATCGAAGCGTCGAGCGACGGGTCGATGGCGGCGGGATCGCTGATCGTCTCCGGCGCCTGCGTGGGGGTCGGCTCGGGCGCTCGCGGCCGCAGCATGTCGAGCGCGAACAGTCCCAGGGCGGCGAGCACGATCGCCACTGCGAGCGCGGCGAGCAGGATCACCCAGCGGGGCCACCGGCTGGTGGAGGAGGAGCGGTGCACGCCGACCCGCTGCCTGCGGCTCATCGAGCCTCGCGGAGGCGAAGGAGCCTGCGCACCAGCATCGGGTCGTGCCGCACGGCCTCCCGCGTCTCCAGCAGCCCGTCGAGCACCTGGTAGTAGCGCGTGGTGGTCCAGCCGAACTCCGCGCGGATCGCGCGCGCCTTCGCGCCCCCGTGGCTCGTCCAGCCCGCCTCGAAGTCGAGCATGCGGCGGATGCGCGCCTCGCGCGCCGCGGCGAGGTCGTGCGCAGACACCGCGTCGTCAGCAGACGCAGCATCGTCAGCAGCCGCAGCATCGTGAGCAGGCGCAGCATCGTGAGCGAGCTCGTCGGCGTGCGCCGACGCACCCGCCGGTGTGGGCGCATCCGCGTACCCTGACGCATCCGCGTACGCTGACGCATCCGCCGACACGAAGGCGAGGGCTGCCGCCTCATCGGCGGTGCCCGTCCTGCGTGCGCGCGGGTCGGTCGGCATGCCCTCGATCCTACGGCCGCAGGCGGGTTGCGCCCGCCGCGAAACGCGAGGGCCGAGGCGTAGGCTGAAGGCATGAACGAACGCATCGAACGCTCCGACAACGAGTGGCGCGAGGCTCTCTCGCCCGAAGCCTTCAAGGTGCTGCGAGAGGCGGGCACCGAGCGGCCCTGGACGGGTGCGCTGCTCGACGAGGCCCGGCAGGGCGTCTACACCTGCGGCGCGTGCGGCAACGAGCTCTTCCGCGATGAGACGAAGTTCGACGCCGGCTGCGGCTGGCCGAGCTTCTACGAGACGGTGCGCGAGGACGCGGTCGAGCTGATCGAGGACCGCACGCTCGGCATGGTGCGCACCGAGGTGCGCTGCGCGAAGTGCGGCAGCCACCTGGGCCACATCTTCGACGACGCTCCGCAGACCCCCACGGGCGACCGCTACTGCATGAACTCGCTGGCGCTGAACTTCACGCCCGAGTCCTGAGGCTCACGCGGCAGCGCGCCGCTTCGGCGCACGGATCGACGAGACGCCGACCGCCACGATCGTCAGCGCCGCCCCGATGAGCGACCACGTCGAGACCGGGTGGTCGGCCGGGAAGACCAGGTCGAGCACCACCGAGGCGACGACCTGGCCGCAGATGACGGCGAGGCCGAGCGCGAGCACGCCCAGGTGGTGCACCGCCACCGAGACCAGCGCGACGAACACCACGCCGAGGGTGCCGCCGACGTAGAGCCACGGCTCGGCCGGCAGCGGCTGCCAGCTCTTGCCGGCGACGGTCTGCACGGCCACGACCAAGGCGAGCGCGACGGTGCCCACGACGAAGTTCTGGGTGGCCTGCGCGATCGCCGAACCGGAGTGCCGCTGCACGAGCCCTCCCATCGCCTGCTGCAGCGACTGCAGCAGTCCCGCGACGAACGGCAGCACGGCGAGCCAGATGCCGTCGAGCCGGCCGGTGCCCACCAGCGCCAGGGCGACGGCCGTGAGCGCCAGCAGCGCGCCTGCGACGCGCGGCACCGTGATGGGCTTGCGCGCCAGCCCGCCGAAGGCGAGCCGGTCGACGGCGAGGCCGCTGATCGTCTGCCCCGCGACCACGCCGACGGTGAAGAGGGCGACGCCGATCGTGCCGACGACGAGGCCCTGGGTGGCGACGAGCAGGGCGCCGATCAGGCCGGTCGAGATGTACCACCACGGCATCGAGCCGTCGCGGATGACGGCGACCAGCCGCACCAGGCCGGCCCGCGCCTTGGGCGCGACCGCCAGCACGAGCACGAGCAGCGCACACCCGACCGCGAACGAGATGAGGGCGGCGAGGATGCCGTGGTCGAGCCTGGCGCCCAGCTCGCCGTTGATGCGGCCCTGGGTAGCGAGGCCTGCACCGGCGGCGACCGCCACGAGCGTCCACAGCACCGGCCGGCGGTGATCCGCGGCGCCGCTCGCCGCGCTGCTCGTCGCGGGCAGCTCGATCGGTCCCGTCTGCTCGCTCACCCGGCAAGCCTAGGCCGGTCAGCCGCGAGCGGCCCCCAGCGGTTCGAGCGCGGGCGCCGGGTCGGTCGCCAGGCGCGCGAAGCGCACGATGTCGAAGCGCTCGGGCCTGCCGTGCTCGTCGAGGTAGCGCAGTCGCTCCCGTTCGACGCCCTCGCGCAGGTAGCCGGCGCGCTCGGCGACAGCGATCGAGGCCGGGTTGTTCGCCCGCGCGCCGAGCTCCAGCCGGTGGAGGCCGTCGGCGAACAGCTGCCGCGAGAGGGTGTCGAGCGCGCGGGTCGCGAGCCCCATCCCCCGCGCGTGCGGCGCCAGCCAGTACGACACCCACGCCGTGCCGTGGCGCGGTTCGCGCTCGGCGGCCATGACGCATCCGACCGCCTCGCCGCCCTGCTCGATCGCGAGCGCGTCCGCGGCGATCGCGGCCAGGTAGCCCTGCGCATCGGCGAGCGTCGCGATCGGCGGCGCCTGCCGGTGCAGGTCGGCGGATGCGCTGAACGCGGCGAGCACGGCCGCCGCGTCGCGCTCGGGTCGCCACGGGCGCAGCCGGGCGACGGTCGCCGTGTCGGCGCTCGCGCGGTCGGAGGTGGGGCTGGGCACCGGGCCAGCCTAGAATGGCTGGGCGCCCGGCTGAAGCGGGCCGCGCCTCCTTAGCTCAGTGGTAGAGCAACGCTCTTGTAAAGCGTAGGTCGTCAGTTCAATCCTGACAGGGGGCTCACGTCAGGCTGTGATCGAAGGCGTAGGCGGCGGCCTGCGTGCGCGAGGCCGCGCCGACCTTGACGAACAGGTTGCTCAGGTGGCGGGCGACCGTGCGCTCGCTGATCACGAGCTCGGTGGCGATCTGCCGGTTGCTGCGCCCGCGGGCGACCAGCCGCAGCACCTCGATCTCGCGCTCGGTGAGGCCGTCCGCGTGGTCGCGCCGGTGCAGCAGCGCATCGGCGTCCACTGCCGACGGGATCGCGCCGATCGACGCGAACGCCGTCCGCGCCGCGGCGAGCTCCCGATCGGCCGAGGCCGCGTCGCCCGCGCCGAGGAGTGCTCGCGCCAGCAGCACGCGGGATCGCGCGGACTCGAACGGGCAGCGGATGCCGCTCCACTCCCGCACGGCCCTGCGCGCGTAGGGCAGCGCACCGGCCGGATCGAAGCGGGCGAGCTCGACGCCGGCATTGGCATACGCGGCGGCGGCCGTCACCGGCGGGCATCCGGCCAGTTCGGCCAGCCCGTCGAGCTCGGCAGCCAGCTCGGCCGCCTCGTCGATGTCGCCCACCGCGAGCAGCACGTCGATCGCCGGCCCGATGAGCGCGCACCGCAGCGCCGGCGCGGGCGACTCGGCCAGGCAGCGCCGGATCGCCGCCGCGGCGGCATCCCGTCGCCCGTGCCCGAGCCAGAGCAGCGCGAGCCCCGGCTGCGGGTCGCAGCCGAGCTCCGTGGCGCGCTGATATGCCGCTGCCGCGCCAGCGTCGTCGCCCTGCAGCTGCAGCAGGTCGCCGAGCTCGCGCTGGGCCTCGCCCGCCGCCGGCAGCTGCCCGCGCTCCTCCGCGCGATGGCCACTGGCCGAGAGCGACGCGATCGCGGCCGACCACTCGCCGTGCAGGGCGAGCACCTGCCCGCGGTGCAGCGAGCACCGCCCGGCGAACATCGCGAGCCCGGGCTCGTCGGCGCACCAGGCATCGAGCCCTGCCGTCCACTCGCAGAGCCGGTCGATCGCGCCGATCTGCTGGCAGCCCTCGATGGCGGCGCACCAGACGAGTCCGGCAGCCAGCCCGTCGACCTGTCCCGCGAGCACCACCGACATCGCCTCGTCCAGCAGCGACAGCCCCAGCGCGACGTCGCCGGAGGTGACGCTGTGCCGCCCCTGCGCCGTCAATCCGAGCGCGAGGAAGTCGTGCCGCCCGTGCTGCCTGCCGATCGCCGCCGCCTCCTGGGCGAGCTCGCGCACGCTCTCGAAGCTGCCGGCCGCGATCGCGCGATGCATCTGCAGCACAGCGACATAACCGCGCGCCGCAGGGGCGCCATCGGCGAGCTCGGCCAGCAGTCGCTCGGCGCGCGCCACCCAGCCGCTGAACTGCGAGCGGTCGCCGGTCGTGCCGTGCACCATTGCGATCCGGTAGGCGGCGCTCAGCGCCTCCGCGGTCGCGCCCTCGTCGACGAACGCCTGATGGGCGGCCTGCAGCAGCCGCACCGCCCGCTCCGGCTCGCCCGCCAAGTGCGCGGCGACGCCCTCCGCCAGCAGTGCTGCAGGCTCGCGTGGCTCGCGTGGCTCGCGATCGACGTCGTCTCGAGGCCGCACCTCACCATCGCGCGTGTCCGAGACCCGCGCCGCATTGCGCCGATCAGAAGCCATGGTGCCCTCGCTGCGAGGGTACTCCCGCAACGTGCTCGTTGGGCGGGCCGATCAGCGTGCCCGTTGGGCGGGCCGATCAGCGTGCACGCTGGGCGGGCCGATCAGCGTGCCCCGGCCGCCGCGGGTCGAGGCCGCCGTGCCGGCACCGCCGATCGGGCCAGGATCCGCCGGGCCACGTGCGCGGCGTCCGACCCCGCGCCGAAGATCACCATCGAGGCCATCGAGTGCTGCCAGGCCAGGCCGCAGAAGTACAGCCCGTCGACGTCGGCCGCGACGCCGCGGTACTCGCGGGGCCAGCCCTCCGCATCCAGCACGGGCAGGTCGAGCCAGCCGAACTCGTGCCGGAAGCCGGTCGCCCAGACGACGCTGGCAGCCTCCACCACGGTGCCGTCGGCCAGCAGCGGCTGCCCGTCCCTCGCGCCCACCATCCGGGCAGTGGTGCGGGTGACGCCCGCCTCCGCGAGGTGCGCGCGCTTGACCCGCAGCATCGGGGCTCCGTGGTGCAGCACGTGCTCGCGCAGCCGGCGCCCGTGCGGCGCTCGGCGCACGTGCACCCACCGGTACATCGCCATCACCATCGGCACCGCGAGGTGCACGATGGGCTTGTCCCACGGCACCGGGACCTGCCCGGGATCGCGCCCCGCAAGGGTCGTCGGATGCGTGCGCGCGAGCTCGAGCGCGATGTCGCAGCCCGAGTGCCCGCCGCCGACGACCAGCACCGGCCCCTCGCGCAGTTGGTTCGGCCGCCGGTACTCGCTCGAGTGCAGCTGCAGGATGGCCGGATCGAGCTCGGCGGCTGCGGCCGGGATCGCGGGAGCGCGCCCGAGCGGACTCGTGGCGACGACGACGCTGCGGCAGTCGATGACGCCCTGAGCCGTCTCGGCCCGGAACCAGTCGCCGTGCCGCGCCAGGCGGTGCACCCGGCAGTCGAGCTGCACGGGGCGCTCGAGGTGGGCGGCGTACGCCTCAAGGTAGGCGGCGGCCTCATCCTTGTGCGCGAACCCGCGGGGGTCGCCCGGGAACGGCATGCCCGGCAGCGCATTGAAGCGGTTCGGCGTGTACAGCGACAGCGAGTCGTACTGGTGCCGCCAGTTGTCGCCGACGCGGCGCTCGGCGTCGACGACGAGGCAGTCGCCCCCGCGCCGCTCCAGTGCGTGGGCAGTGGCGAGGCCGGCCTGGCCCGCGCCGATGATCAGGGTGTCGACGTCGCGGACGCCAGCAGCGCCCTCTCCTTCTTGGATCGCCATGATGCGCTCCTCCGGTCGGTCGCCGCACCGAACCGCAGGTGCCACACGAGCATCACGACCGAGGTCGCGAGATAGCAGGCGTGCAGCAGCCAGATGGGCCCGGGAGGCAGCGAGTAGATGTAGATCGAATGCACGAGGTTGCCGCCGTTGACCAGCAGGAGGTTGCTGCGGCTGTACGACGCGAGGTCGCGCGTGGCGATCGCCTTGACGATCATCGGCAGCGTGGCGACGGCGAACAGCAGCGTGGAGACATATCCGGCTGCGACGCTGAACTCGAGCATGTTCCTGACGCTAGGCGCGGCCCTGACCCCGCCGCATCGGCTGGATGGCCCATCGGCCTGCCTCGCGCATGGGCAATGCTGCCCATGCGTGCGCCGCGATGAGTGTTGGGTTGTTGCGCTGCTGGCGGCCCGAGAGCGCAACAAGTCAACACTCGACGCGGACGCGAGCCTCGACGAGGACGCGAGCCTCGACGAGGGCGGCCCGTCAGGCGTCCGATGCGGCTGCGGCTACGGCTGCGGCGGCGCCGCAGGGTCCGCGACGAACGCGGCCAGCGCATCCGCATCGCCCACATCGCCCGCGAACGTCACGCCGTCCACGATCACCGTCGGCACGCCGCGCAGCGGCTCGACGCCCTGCAGCGGCTGATCGATCGCGCGCACCGTCGCCTGCCGCACCGACCACGCGAACTGCGCCGACTGCACGCACTCCCCTACCGCGGCGCTCGCATCCGCCGGCACGTGCTCGGCGGCCAGCGCGGCCACCTCGCTCGCCTCGAACGGGTGCTGCTGCAGGTGCGCGAGCAGCGCGGTCTGGAACGGCCGGTACGCCTCGGGGGCCGCGTCGGCGACACAGGCGAGCGCGTTGGCGCCGAGCGTCGAGGCGTAGCCGCTGTCGATCGTGTCGCCGAGCGAGACGGGCAGATAGGCCACGCGCGCCTCGCCGCTGTCGGCGAGCTCGGTCAGCAGCGCGCCGCTCGCTGCCAGCAGCCGGTCGCAGTACTCGCAGTCGGCGTCGATGACCACGAGCACGTCGTGCGGGGCGGATGCGTCGGCCGGCTCCGCAGGCACGCCGTCGGCGGGCACGGGCTCGGCGGGCACGACGCCGTCGGCGTCGAAGGCGATCGCGTCGGCCATGTTCGCCGGGCCGTCGGCGGGCGTGAGTGTGACGATCTGGCCGCCGAGCGCCTGCTGCAGCGTCTCGAGCTGCGGGTCGCGGATGAGCCAGCGCCCCGAGACGAGCACCGTCTGCTCCTGCAGCTGGCGCTCGGTCGCGATGGCCTGCGCCTGATCGGCATCGGCGGCGAGCAGCAGCTCGGTGTCGGCGCCGCAGGTGGCGACCACGGGCGCGTCATCCGACTCACGGTACTGCTCGACCAGCTCGGCGCACTCGCCGCCCGCGTCGAGGTAGGCGGCGCCGAGCTCGCCGATCGTGGTGATCGGCGGCGGCGGCGCCGGGGTGCAGCCGCTCAGCGCGCACCCGGCCAGCAGCGCGAGCGCGAGCAGCGCAGCGCCGGCCGGCCGGGCGGCGCGCGGCATCAGCCCTCGTCGGTGGGAGCCGGCGTCTCGGCAGGCTCCTCGGTCGACTCACCGGTCTGCTGACCGGCGACCGCCGTCACGAAGGCCTGGAAGCCTGCCGCGTCGTCGACCCCGCCCATGTACTTCTCGCCGTTGACGATCACCGTCGGGGTGCGGTCGGCGACCACGCCGTCGGTGCCGGGCAGCGGCTGCGTCGCCGCGCGTGCGGTGGCGCTCTCGACCCAGCTCGCGAAGCGGCCGTCGTTGATGCAGTCGGCGAGGCCGCCGGAGGTGTCGATGCCGGCCTGCTCGGCGATGCCCACGATCTCCTCGTTCGTCAGGCCCGCGGTGCGCTCCTCCGGCTGGTTGTCGAACATGGCGCTGTTGAAGTCCCAGAAGCTGTTCGGGGCGAACTCCGCGACGCATGCGGCGGCCGATGCCGAGCGGGTCGAGAACTTCGTGCCGAGCGACTGCCCGTCGAGGATCGCGATCGGGTGCACCTCGACGGTGGCGGCGCCGGTGGAGAGCAGCTGCTCGAGCGTAGCGCGGTTGGCGTCGTCGAAGGCGCCGCAGACCGGGCACATGTAGTCCTGGTAGATCTCGATCTGGATGATGTCCTGGCGCTTCTCAGTGGGCGTCGGCTCACCGCCCGCAGGCGTGGCCGCGGTGGTCTCGGCGACGAAGTCCTGGCCGATGACGATGCCGTTCGAGGCCATGTTCTCGGGCCCGGGGCCTTCCGGCCGGATGCTGTTGACGATCACGATCGCGACGACCGCGACGACGGCGACCGCGGCGATGATGATGCCGCCCACCGTGAGGCCCTTCTTGACGCGCTCCTTGCGGCGGCGCTCCTCCTGCATCTTCCGCGCCTGCTCGCGCGCCTGCGCGCGGCGCTCGTTCTTCGTCAGCTTCTCGCTCATGCGTCCTTGTCCTGAAGTCGGCCGGGGATCGGCAACCGGGCGCGATCGGATCACACGCCGCGATCCAGGGTAGCGGCGATCGCTATGTCGACCGTCCGCTCTGCTGTGCGAAGATCATGACTGCGGGCGAAGCCGCCCGTCCTGACACAACGGATCGTTCGGCACGTACCTGCCGATGGAAGGAAAACGACAATGGCGTCTGTGACGTTCGACAAGGCATCCCGGGTCTATCCGGGAAGCACGAAGCCCGCGGTGGACCAGATCGACCTGGAGATCGCCGACGGCGAGTTCCTGGTGCTGGTCGGCCCCTCCGGCTGCGGCAAGTCCACCACCCTGCGCATGCTCGCCGGCCTCGAAGAGGTCAACGACGGTCGCATCATGATCGGCGACCGCGACGTCACCGACATGCCGCCGAAGGATCGCGACATCGCGATGGTCTTCCAGAACTACGCGCTCTACCCGCACATGACGGTGGCCGAGAACATGGGCTTCGCGCTCAAGATCGCCGGCGTCGCCAAGGAGGAGCGCGCCAAGCGCGTCGAGGAGGCCGCGAAGCTGCTCGACCTCGAGCCCTACCTGGCCCGCAAGCCGAAGGCGCTCTCGGGCGGCCAGCGCCAGCGCGTCGCCATGGGCCGCGCGATCGTGCGCCAGCCGCAGGTGTTCCTGATGGACGAGCCGCTGTCCAACCTCGACGCCAAGCTGCGCGTGCAGACGCGCACGCAGATCGCGTCGCTGCAGCGGCGCCTGGGCGTCACGACCGTCTACGTCACGCACGACCAGACCGAGGCGCTCACCATGGGCGACCGCATCGCGGTGCTCAAGGACGGCGTGCTGCAGCAGGTCGGCACCCCGCGCGACCTCTACGGCGAGCCGGCGAACGTGTTCGTCGCCGGCTTCATCGGCAGCCCCGCCATGAACCTGATGGAGCTGCGCACGAGCGATGGCGGCGTGCACTTCGGCGACCACCTCGTGCCCATCTCGCGCGACCAGATGGCGGGCGTCAAGGACGGCATCATCGTCGGCGTCCGCCCCGAGGACGTCTCGGTCGCCGAGCAGGGCGACGGCCTGCCGGTCGAGGTCGACCTGGTCGAGGAGCTCGGCGCCGACGGCTACCTCTACGGCCACGCCGACGTCGAGGGCAAGCGCGTCGACATCGTCGCGCGCGTCGACGGCCGCAACCACGCGAAGCTCGGCGACACCGTCTACATCACGCCCGACGAGACGCACCTGCACGTGTTCGACAAGGAGTCCGGCACCCGCCTTTGACTCTCCCGCCGCGAAGGGCTCCGGCCTCGGTCGGGGCCCTTCGTCGTGCACAGGGCGCAGACGGATGCGTCGGGCCGGCCCGCACGCGCCCGTCACGGCGGCGGCGTGCGCGCCTACGATGGCGGCATGCCCTCTGACCTGCGCATCACCTCGGCGCTGATGGACGCGAGCCTGCTCGATCTGCCGTGGGATCTGCCGCTGGAGGAGTGGAGCGAGGACGACGTGGTGCAGTTGCCGAAGGGCATCTCGCGGCACCTCGTGCGCTTCGCACGCCTCAGCGGCCGCGTGGTCGCCATCAAGGAGACCACCGCCGAGATGGCGAATCGCGAGTACGCCATGCTGCGCCGGCTGCAGCGCCTCGACGTGCCGTGCGTCGAGCCGCTCGCGGTGATCGCCGAGCGCACCGACGCCGACGGCAACCCGCTGGCGGCGGCGCTCGTGACCCGTCATCTGCGCTTCTCGCTGCCCTACCGCGCGCTGTACTCCTCGTCGATGCAGGAGGCGACGGCCGAGCGGCTCGTCGATGCGCTCGCCGGGCTGCTGGTGCGGCTGCACCTGGTGGGCTTCTACTGGGGCGACGTGTCACTGTCGAACACGCTCTTCCGCCGCGACGCGGGCGCCTTCGCCGCCTACCTGGTCGACGCGGAGACCGGCACCATCGAGTCCGGCGGCCTCTCGGACGGCCGCCGCGCCGACGACCTCGAGGTGGCGCGGGTGAACATCGCCGGCGAGCTGCTCGACCTGGCGGCCGGCGACCGGCTCGACCCCACCATCGACCCGATCGCGGTGGCCGGCTCGATCGTCGAGCAGTACCGCTCGCTGTGGCACGAGCTGCACAGCGACCAGGTGATCGCAGCCGACGAGCGCTGGCGCATCCGCGACCGCATCGAGCGGCTCAACGCGCTCGGCTTCGACATCGGCGAGCTCGCCATCCGCACCGGCGACGGCGGCACCACCGTCGCCATCCAGCCGAAGGTCGTCGACCCCGGCCACCACCACCGGCGGCTGCAGTCCCTCACCGGCATCGACGCGCAGGAGAACCAGGCCAGGCGCATGCTCAACGACCTCGACGAGTACGTCGCGGTGCAGCACGACGCGCGACCGAACGTGGGCGACGAGGCGCTCGCCAACGAGTGGTTCGAGCAGGTGTTCGCGCGTGTGGTCGCCGCGGTGCCGCTCGAGCTGCGCGGCAAGCTCGAGGGCCCGGAGGTCTTCCACGAGGTGCTCGAGCACCGCTGGTTCCTGTCAGAGCAGCAGCAGTGCGAGGTGACGCTCGAGGAGGCCACCTCCAGCTACATCGAGACGCAGCTGGCGTTCAAGCGCGACGAGGCGGCGCTGCTGAACGTGCCGACCACCATGACGATGCCGATCGTCACGCTGCAGGAGCAGCCCGGCGACGACGCCGACGAGCCCGACTGGCGCGACCTGGTCTGATCAGCGGGCCGAGCGGATCTTCGCCACCTCGTACAGGGTGACGGATGCCGCGATCCCGGCGTTCAGCGACTCCGTCATCGACTCGATGGGGATCGACACGATCGCGTCGCAGGTCTCCGCCACCAGGCGTGAGATGCCCTTGCCCTCGCTGCCGACCACCACGACGAGCGGCCCGTCGGCGAGCTCGAGCCGGTGGAGCGGCACGTCGCCGTCGCCGTCCAGGCCGATCACGAACATCCCCTCGCCCTTGAGCTCCTTGAGGGTCGCCGTGAGGTTCGAGGCCATCGCGACGGGCACGCGCGCGGCGGCGCCGGCGCTGGTCTTCCACGCGCTCGCCGTCACGCCCACCGAGCGACGCTGCGGCACGATCACGCCCTGCGCGCCGAAGGCGGCGGCCGAGCGGATGATCGCGCCCAGGTTGCGCGGATCGGTGACGCCGTCGAGGGCGATGAACAGCGGGTTCTGGCCACGGCCGCGCACGGTCTCGAGCAGGTCGATGGGGTGCGCGTACTGGTACGGCGGCACCTTGAGCGCCACGCCCTGGTGCACGGTGTCGTGACCCGAGATGCGGTCGAGCTCCGGCCGCATCACCTCGAGCACGGGCACGCCGCGCTTGGTGGCGAGCGAGAGGATCTCCTTCACGCGGTCGTCCATCTCGAGCCGGGAGGCGAGGATGAGCGAGGTGGCGGGGATCTTCGCCTTCAGCGCCTCGAGCACCGAGTTGCGGCCGGTGACCAGCTCGGAGTCGTCCTTCGCCGACGAGGGCTTGCGGTGGCGCGGCGGCTCGGGCCGGCGGCTCTTGCCCGCGACGGCCTCGTAGCGCTCACGGGCGGCCTTGCGCTTGCCGGCCGGGTGCCACGAGCGGTCCTCCGCCTTCGGCGTCGGCCCCTTGCCCTCGAGCGACTTGCGGCCGTTCCCGCCGGTGCCCTTCTGGGGGCCCTTCTTGCGCGCGGGGCGCTGCGGCTTGTTCATGCGATGCTCCAGGTCGTGGTCTGCTTGCCGTCCTCGACGAGGATGCCGGCTGCCGCGAGCGCGTCGCGGATGCGGTCGGAGGCGGCGAAGTCCTTCGCCGCGCGGGCCTCGCGGCGCTCCGCCAGCAGCGTCTCGACGAGGCTGGCCAAGGCGGCGGTCTGCGCTGCACCGGAGGTGCCCGACACTCCAGAATGCCACACGGCGTCCTCGGGGTCGAGTCCCAGTACCCGCAGCATCGCCAGCGCTTCCCCCGCGCGGGCGAGCGCGGCGCCCTTGTCGCCCGCGTCGAGCGCGGCGTTCGCGGCGCGCGTGGTCTCGTGCAGCACCGCCACCGCCTGCGGCGTCGAGAGGTCATCGTCCATGGCCGCGCCGAACGCATCCGGCACGTCCGTCTCGGGCAGCTCGCCCACCCGGCGCGCCCGCTCGAGCATCGCCTCGATGCGCCCGAAGGCGGCCTCCGCCTCGGCGAGCGAGCCGCCCTCGAGGCTGCCGTTCGCGGTGCGCAGGTCGATCGTCGACCGGTAGTGCGAGGCGGCCAGCAGGTAGCGCACCACGATCGGGCGGACGCTGCCGAGCAGGTCGGCCGCGAAGATCGAGTTGCCGAGCGACTTCGACATCTTCTCGCCGTCGACGTTGACGAGCCCGTTGTGGCTCCAGACGCTCGCGAAGCCGAGCCCCGCCGCCGTCGACTGCGCGAGCTCGTTCTCGTGGTGCGGGAACCGCAGGTCGAGCCCGCCGCCGTGGATGTCGAAGGCGTCGCCGAGGTACTTGCGCGCCATCGCCGAGCACTCGATGTGCCAGCCGGGCCGGCCCGCGCCCCAGGACGACTCCCACGTGGCCGACTCGGGCTCGCCGTCCTTGCGGGCCTTCCAGAGCGCGAAGTCGCGCGGGTCGCGCTTGCCGCGCGGGTCGGCGTCGGCGGCCGGCTCCATCTTGTCGATCGACTGCCGCGTGAGCGCGCCGTACTGCGGCCAGGAGCGCACGTCGAAGTAGACGTCGGCCGAGCCGTCGAGCGCCTCGTAGGCGTGGCCGCGCTCGATGAGCAGGGCGATCAGCGCGTGCATCTCGGGCACGGATGCGGTGGCCCGCGGCTCGTAGGTCGGCGCGAGCACGCCGACGGCCCGGTAGGCCGCCGTGAACTCCAGCTCGATGCGGTAGGCCAGCGCCCACCAGGGCTCGTCGACGGCGTTCACCAGCACCTTGTCGTCGATGTCGGTGACGTTGCGCACGAAGGTGACGCGGCCTACGCGGTAGGCGAGCCAGCGGCGCCAGAGGTCGTAGGCGACGGCGCTGCGCACGTGGCCGATGTGCGGGCTCGACTGCACGGTGGGCCCGCAGACGTACATCGACACCTCGCCGGCCTTGAGCGGCTGGAGGTCGACGACGGCCTGCTGCTTCGAGTCGTAGATGCGCACGGTCACGGTTCCATAGGCTACTTGCCGCGCGCGACGGCCGGTCGAGCAGCGGCGCAGGCCGACCGAGCCCGCGCTGCCGCCCGCGCGCGACGGCCGGTCGAGCAGCGGCGCAGGCCGACCGAGCCCGCACTGCCGGTTGGCCGACCAGGGCGCTCCGCTCCCCTGTCGAGACCGAGTTCTCCACACCCCGTCCGACTCCCTGTTCCCATGTCAGTGGCCGCTGATTGAATGCCTGCATGTTCGAGGACGGCATGGATGCGGAGGAGTACATCGCTGCTGTCCGTGCCGGCGCGATCGACCCGTACGGCCGTTCTGCGGATGAGCTGCAGGAGTCGTTGGACGCGTACGATCGCGACTGGACCGAGCGGCTGATGGCGCTCACGGATGAGCAGCTCGACGAGGTCGTCGCGGGCCGGATGCCGTTGCCGGCGCTCCCAGGCCCGATCGAGTCGGAGCACGCCGCGCGCTTCCGCGCCGAGTTCGAGTTCGTCGGCCGTGCCCGCGCCCTGCAGGCCCAGCGGGCCCGGCTGGAGGCGGCCGAGCGGGAGCTGCTGGCGGCGCGCTTCGCGCGGCTGGCCGATGAGCCGGGCGTGTTCGACACGAACCTGCGCGAGACTGCCTCGAACCTGGCGGTGGAGCTGCGCCTGTCGGATCGGACGATGGAGCGGCGCATGATCGCCGCCGCCCGCACGGTGACGGAGCTGCCGCTCACGCACGACGCGCACCGGGCCGGCCGCATCAACAGCGGGCACCTGCGCACCATCGAGCAGGCGACCGAGACGCTGCGGCTCGACAGCAACGTGCAGCCCGACGAGCGGGCGAGGGTCGAGCAGGAGCTCGTCGCGATCGCCGAGACGGTCACGCCCGGGCAGTTGCGCTCGCGTGCGAGGCGGATCGTCGATCGGGCGCTGTCCGAGCCGCTGCAGCAGCGGCACGATCGGGCACGCGAGACGCGGGAGCTGTTCCTGCAGGACGAGGGCGACGGGATGGCGTTCCTGGGCGTGCGATGCATAGCCGTGGCGGCGAAGGCCGCCTACAACCGCGCCACCGACGCGGCCCGCCGCAAGCCGAAGGACGACCCGCGCACGTTCGACCAGTACCGGGCCGATGTCGTGCTGGATCTGCTCACCCGCGGCGAGGTGCCCGACGACACGAATGGCGTGCACGGGGTGAACGGCATCACCGCCACGGTCGCGTTGACGATCCCGGCGACCTCGCTGCTGCGCGAGCGGGGCGGCGACGGTGCCGGGCAGGAGCTGTTCCCGGCGCTGCTCGATGATGAGATCCTCGTCGATGTCGACACCGTCCGCATGCTCGCCGCCGAGACGGTCACCTGGGAGCGGCTCTTCCTCCACCCCGTCACCGGTGTGCCCGTGACGGTCGACACGTACCGGCCCAACCGGGCGATGCGGCGCTGGCTGCGCGCCCGCGACGGCCGCTGCCGCTGGCCCGGCTGCAACAACCCGGTCTACCGCGCCGACGTCGACCACACGCACGACTGGGCGGCAGGCGGCGTGACCACGATCGGCAATCTGGCGCACCTGTGCCGGCGTCACCACACGATGAAGCACGCCACCGCCTGGACCGTCCAGCAGCTCCAGGACGGGGTGCTCGAGTTCACCAGCCCGCTCGGCGTGGTGCTGCGCAGCGAGCCCGAACCCCAGGGCCCAGCCTTCACCGACACCGACGACGTCATCTGGGGCACCATCGCCTGCACCCAGCCCAGCCTCCCCAACGCACCACCACTGGTCGACGTACCCTTCTGACACCGGCCGCCGACAGCGGCCACGCCGACCCGGCCACGCCGACCCGGCCACGCCGACCCGGCCGCGCTGACAACGGGCGCTCTCGCGTGCGCTGCGGCTACCGGCGGCGGATGAGCGCCGTCGCGATCGCCTGCACGCCCTCACCGCGACCGGTGGCGCCCAGCCCGTCGGTGGTGGTGCCGCTGACGCTGACCGGCGCGCCGAGCATCGCGCCCAGCACCCGCTGCGCCTCGTCGCGGCGCGGGCCGATGCGCGGGCGATTGCCGAGCACCTGCACCGCGACGTTCACCGGCGTCCAGCCCTCGCTGCCGAGCCGCTCGAGCGCCGCCCGCACGAACACCTCGCCGCGCGCGCCCGCGTGCTGCGGATCGTCGACGCCGACGAGCCCACCGATATCGCCGAGCCCGGCCGCGCTCAGCAGCGCGTCGACGATCGCGTGGCAGACGACGTCGCCGTCGGAGTGGCCCGCGAGCCCCTGCCCCTCCCACTCGAGGCCGGCGAGCCAGAGCGCGCCGTCGCCACCGAAGGCGTGCACATCGACGCCGATGCCGGTCCTGAGGTCCATCTCGCGCTCCTTCTGCGACAGCAGCGACTCAGCCCGCTCCGCATCGGCGGGGGTGGTGATCTTGAAGGCGAGCTCGTCGCCCGGCACCGCCACCACCGGCTCGCCGAGCGCCTGCACGAGCTGCGCGTCATCGGTCGAGTCCGCACGGGCATCCCCCGCCGCCTCGTAGGCACGGCGCAGCACCTGCGCATCGAAGCCCTGCGGCGTCTGCATCGCACGCAGCGTCGAGCGGTCGACGATCGCGCCGAGGGCCTCGTCGGCACCGGCCGGCGCCGCGACGTCGACTGCGCGGACGGCATCCACCACGCGCACCGTGTCGACGACCGGCAGCACCGGCACGACCGCCACAGCACCCGCCTCCAGCGCAGCGCGGACCCGGTCGAACGGCGTCGCCGGCGTGAGCGCCCTGGCGGCGTCGTGCACGAGCACGAAGCGCACCTCACCCGCCGCGGCGAGCCCCGCCAGCACCGAGTCGGCGCGCGTCGCACCACCGGTGACCACGTGAGCCGTGACGCCTGCGCGCGCGGCGATCGTGGACGCATCCGCCTCGTACCCGCTCGGCACCACCACGACGATGCGCGCGGGTAGCCACCCGAGGTCGCGCAGCGCGTGCTCGAGCACGGTCGCTCCGGCGAGCTGCGCGAACGCCTTCGGCACGCCGCGGCCGAGGCGCGTGCCGCTGCCGGCGGCGACGACGATCAGTGCGGTCTCGGTCACAGCGACAGCCTATGGCGGCGCGGCTGGCTAGCCTGGTGCGATGCCCCGGTCGCAGCGGCCCGCCCGCACGTACACGACGGATGCGCTCACTCGCGCCGTGCGCATCCTCGCGCTCGTCGCCGCGGTCGCGGTCGCCGGCTGGGTGCTGCTGCTCTACCCGGCGATGCCGCAGACGGTGCCGACGCACTTCGACGTCACCGGCACCCCTGACGCGTGGGGCGACAAGTCGAGCGTGCTCGCGCTGGTGGCCGTGTCCGTCCTGCTGCCTGCCGCGATGGCGTGGCTGTCGACGAAGCCGCGCTGGTTCAACCTGCCCGTGCCGGTCACCGAGGAGAACGCGCAGCGCCTCTACCGAGAGGGCGAGCGCATGCTGGTGTGGATGATGGTGCCGATCGCCATGCTGTTCACGGGCATCGCGTTGAGCCTGGTCGGCATGCCCGTCGCACCGGTGCTGTGGATCGGCGGCGCCGGCATGCTCGTCGTGCTCGCCATCGGCGTCGTGCGGATGCTGCGCGCAGCGTAGACGGCGGCAGCGCCGCGGAACGGCGGCAGCGACACGGGGGCGGCGCAGCGCCGCATGGACGACGGCAGCGCCACGGAGACGGCTGCAGCGGCGCGGTCGGCCACCGGCAAGCCCATGAGACGACGAAGGCGCCCGGCCTCGCGGCTCGGGCGCCTTCGCGCAGTCTCTGCGGGTCAGCTCGCGGGGGCGAGCGCCTCGTCGAGGCGCGCCGAAGCAGCATCCTCATCGGTCTTCTCCGCGAGCGCCAGCTCGCTCACCAGGATCTGCCGAGCCTTCGCCAGCATGCGCTTCTCGCCGGCCGAGAGGCCACGGTCCTGGTCGCGGCGCGAGAGGTCGCGGACGACCTCGCTCACCTTGATGACGTCACCCGAGGCGAGCTTCTCGACGTTCGCCTTGTAGCGGCGGGCCCAGTTGGTGGGCTCCTCGGTGAAGTCGGCGCGCAGCACCTCGAAGACCTTGTCGAGGCCCTCCTCGCCGATGACGTCACGCACGCCGACCATATCGACGTTGGCGGCGGGGACCTCGATGGTGAGGCCGCCCTGCGCGACGTTGAGCTTCAGGTACGTCATCTCGACGCCCTTGATCTTGCGCACCTTGACCTCGGTGATCGTCGCGGCACCGTGGTGCGGGTAGACGACAGTCTCTCCGACCTCAAAGTTCATCGAATGCTCCTCGTCCTAGCCCAGAACCTTGATTTTATCACAGCGTGTCGCTCGCCAAGGCCCTCCGGAGGTGCTTGAATCACGCCCCGCGCGAATGTCGCAACCGCCCTCCGTCCAGTCTCGCGCGCACACGAGGCCGCCGGTAGTAGACTCGATCGCGACCGCGCCACGCACACCAGCGGGCCATCAGCGTCACCTGTCGAAAGGGTCCCCGTGCAGCCTCGTCTCGCCGCAGCAGCAGTCGCAGCCGTCGTCGTCGCCATCGCCGCGACCGGATGCAACATCCTCACGCCGCAGGCGACCACGATCGACTACGACGCCTCCGACGGCGTCTCGGGCTCGACGGGCACGGTCGAGATCCACAACGCCATGCTCATCGGCGAGCCCGACGGCGACGCTCTGAACCTCGCCGTCACCTTCACGAACGAGGGCGAGGCGACCGTCGTCGAGGTGCGCGTCGACGACGAGGCGCAGCAGGTGCGAGTCTCCGAGGGCGTCACCACGTTCGGCTTCCCCGACGAAGAGCAGCTGATCTTCCCCCAGACGGGCGAACTGCCCTTCGGCTCGCTGCGCAACGTGTCGTTCCAGGCGGACGGTGCCCAGCCGGCCGGCCTCGGCGTGCCGATGATCTCGAGCGAGGCGCTCGGCTACGAGACGCTCGCGCCGACCGCTGAGTAATCCCGCGAGCGCCCTCAGCGCTCGAAGCGGTAGCCGAGCCCGCGCAGCGTGACCACGCACGTCGGGCTCGAAGGGTCTTCCTCGATCTTCGCGCGCAGCCGCTTGATGTGCACGTCGAGCGTCTTGGTGTCGCCGAAGTAGTCGCTGCCCCACACGCGGTCGATGAGCTGCCCGCGCGTGAGCACGCGGCCGGCATTGCGCATCAGGTATTCGAGCAGCTCGAACTCGCGCAGCGGCATCGCCACCTCGTCGCCTGCGACGCGCACGGTGTGGCTGTCGGAGTCGAGCCGCACCCGGCCGATCTCCACCACCGAGTCGTCCTCGTCCTCCTCGTCGACCGCGCGGCGGCGCAGCACGGCACGGATGCGCGCCACGAGCTCCCGGGACGAGTACGGCTTGGTGACGTAGTCGTCGGCACCCAGCTCGAGCCCGACGATCGTGTCGATCTCGCTGTCCTTCGCGGTCACCATGATGATCGGCACCTGCGAGCGCTGCCGGATGTGCCGGCACACCTCGGTGCCGCTGCGGCCGGGCAGCATCAGGTCGAGCAGCACCAGGTCGGCGCCCTCCTGCTCCCACATGCGCACCGCGGCGTCGCCGTCCTCGGCGTGCGCGGTCTCGTATCCCTCCAGCTCGAGCAGGTAGGCCAGCGGCTCGGCGAGCGCCGGCTCGTCCTCGACGATCAGGATGCGCGTCATGGAGTCTCCTTGTGAGCGGGGGCGGCCGCGGCAGGCAGCCGGAGGGTGAACGTCGAGCCCTGACCCGGGCGCGACCAGAGCGACACCTCGCCGCCGTGGCTGGCGGCGACGTGCTTCACGATGCTGAGGCCGAGGCCGGTGCCGCCCGTCACCCGGCTGCGCGCCGGGTCGATGCGGTAGAAGCGCTCGAACACGCGCTCCTGCTCATCGGCGGGGATGCCGACGCCCTTGTCGGTGATCGCGACCTCCACCACGTCGTCCACCACGCGCACGCCGACCCCCACGTGGGTCGCCTCGGGCGAGTACTGCACGGCGTTCGAGATCAGGTTCTGCACGGCCATCGTCACCAGCTCCTCGGAGCCGAGCACGTCGGCCTCCTCGAGCACGCGGGGCATGATGCGGATGCGCTTGGCGTCGGCCAGCACCCGGTTGCGGTCGACCGCGACATCGACCACCTGCGCAATGGGGAACCGCTCGGCGTGGTCGAGCGGGTCGTCCGCCTGGATGCGCGAGAGGTCGATGAGCTCCTTGGTCATGCGCCCCAGCCGATCGGCCTCCACCTGCATGCGTTGCGCGAAGGAGCGCACCCGCTCCGGCTCCTCGGCGCCGGCCTCGATGGCCTCCGCCAGCACCTGCAGCGCACCGATCGGGGTCTTCAGCTCGTGGCTGATGTTCGCCACGAAGTCGCGGCGCACGCCCGCGAGCCGCAGCTCCTCGGTGCGGTCGGTGGCCAGCACCAGCATGAAGCGGTTGCCCAGCGGCGCCACCCGCACGCGCAGCTGCACGTCGTGACCGCCGCCGAGGCGGCCGCGACGGTGCGTCATGTCGAGCACCTCGGCCGCACCGGTGCTCCAGACCCGACGCACCGCATCCGCCATCTCGTGCGCGCGCAGCGTCCTGCCCTCGACCAGATCGAGGGCGTGCGCCCCGGGCGAGGCGACGATGACCTGGTTGGAGCCGTCGAGCACGACGCCCGCCGACTCGAGCACGTGCACCATCGCGGTGATGCCGTCGGGGATCGGCTCGCTCGCGATCGCCATCACCTGCCGCCCGCGCTGGGCGGCGAGGCCGAGCAGGTGCACGGAGGCCGCTCCGATCGCGAACCCGAGCAGGATGGCGAGGAGCACGTACCAAGACGCATCCACCCCCCGAGCGTATCGGTGCGAAGCGGGCGGATCTGCGCAATCGGCGCGGTGCACCCGACGTTCAGCGGTCGGACACCCGCCGGTAACCTGGGAGCGGAACACTCGGGGTTCGACCCGTGCCCGGTCCCGATGCAGCCCCGGGCGCAGCAACAGGAGCAGAAGCAATGCGCGACGTATTCCAGCAGGAGCTCGCCGAGGTGCAGGAGCGCCTCGTCGACATCGCCAACCACGTGGTCGTCTCGATCGAGGCCGCCGTGCGGGCGTTCGGCGACTCGAACGTGCAGCTCGCCGAGCAGGTCATCGCCAGCGACCCGGTCATCGACGACAAGGCCAACGCGCTCGACGAGCTCGCGATCGACATCATCGCGCGCCAATCGCCGGTCGCCCGCGACCTGCGCATCGTCGTCTCGGCCCTGCGCATCTCCGCCTCGCTCGAGCGGATGGGCGACCTCGCCCGCCACATCGCGCAGCTGGCCCGCTACCGCTTCCCGATGCAGGTGGTGCCGGAGTCGCTGCAGCCGACCTTCGCCGAGATGGGCGCGCGCGACATCGAGATCGCGAAGATGCTGCGCGACCTGCTCGAGACGCAGGACCTCACGCTCGCCGAGCGCCTGCAGGAGTCGGACGAGCACGTCGACAACCTGCACCGCGACGTGTTCACCCACGTGCTGGGCACCGCTTGGGAGGGCGCGGCGCACACGACCGTCGATGCCACCCTTGCGAGCCGCTACCACGAGCGCTTCGCCGACCACGCCGTCGGCATCGCCAAGAAGGTGCAGTACCTCGCGACCGGCGACTGGGTGGGAGCCGACGACGACGGGCACGCCGACGCCATGCCGGAGCCGGTGCAGCCGGCCGCGCCCGCCGAGTAGCGCGCTGGAGCCGAGAGGGGAGGTCCGTTCGGACCTCCCCCGCGACGCCAGCGCCCACGCCCGTCTCGGGCGCCGGAAACCGGCTAGTGCTTGCCCTGGTTCGCCACGGCGGCCGCGCCGGCGGCGGCGGCCTCCGGGTCGAGGTACTCCCCCGGGCCCAGCGGCATGTTGTCCTCGCCCAGGCGGTAGAGCAGCGGGATGCCGGTGGGGATGTTGAGGGCGGCGATGTCGTCGTCGGAGATGCCGTCGAGGTGCTTCACGAGCGCGCGCAGCGAGTTGCCGTGGGCGGCGACCAGCACCGTCCTGCCGGCCTCGAGGTCCTTCGTGATGTCCGACTCCCAGTAGGGCAGGAAGCGCTCGATGACGTCCTTCAGGCACTCGGTCCTGGGCACCTCGCCGTCGATGTCGGCGTAGCGCGGGTCGTGCGCCTGCGAGTACTCGCTGTCGTCGTCGATGGGCGGCGGCGGGGTGTCGAACGAGCGCCGCCAGAGCATGAACTGCTCCTCGCCGTGCTTCTCGAGCGTCTCGGCCTTGTTCAGCCCCTGCAGCGCGCCGTAGTGGCGCTCGTTGAGGCGCCACGAGCGCTTGACCGGGATCCAGTCGCGGTCGGCGGCATCGAGGGCGATGTTCGCCGAGGCGATGGCACGCGTGAGCAGCGAGGTGTAGAGGATGTCGGGCAGCAGGTCGTGCTCGCGCAGCAGCTCGCCCGCGCGCTTCGCCTCCCCTTCGCCCTTCTCGGTGAGCTTGACGTCGACCCAGCCGGTGAACTGGTTCGACTCGTTCCAGGTCGATTGGCCGTGGCGGAGCAGGATGAGGGTGCGCTCAGTCATGCCGCCAGCCTAGCCGTGCCGCCTGCTCAGGCGGGCGGTACGGCGGGGCGCTTGACGGCGCCCACGCGCGGCAGGCGCGGCGGACGGTTCGCGTGACCCGCGGTGGGCGGCACGAGCACCTGCTGGCCCGCTGCGACGGCCGTGCCATCGGCGGTGCGCACGACGAGATCCTCGTCGGCGGGCGTCGAGCGCTTCACGACCGCGAGCGCGATGGGGCCGAGCTCGTCGTGGATGGCAGCCGAGGTGACGGCACCGGCGGGCTTCTCGCCGGCCAGCACCTCGTCGCCGTGCGCCACCGGCGCGTTCTCGCTGCCGTCCAGGTGCAGCAGCACCACGCGACGCGGCGGCGCACCGAGGTTGTGCACCTTCGCGACCGTCTCCTGGCCGCGGTAGCAGCCCTTCGCCAGGTGCACCGCAGTGGTCAGCCAGTCGAGCTCGTGCGGGATGGTGCGCTCGTCGACCTCCGCCAGCGACGGCCTGCCCGCAGCGATGCGCAGCGCCGCGGCCGCCATCGAGCCGACGAAGCGGTCGCTCGCGATGCCCTCGGCCTCGGCGGGCGTGAGGATCAGCTCCGACCAGCGCCACGGCTCGCCCGTCGGCTCGCCGTAGCGCACGCCGCCGGGCGCGACCTCCGGCCAGCCGTCGACCCAGGCCGGGGCGCCGGCGAGCTCGGCGGACGGCTCGCCTGCGGTGCCCACGACGACCACCTCGGGCCGCTCGATCTCGACCTGCTTGTAGAAGCGCATCCGCGTCAGCCAGGTCTCCAGCGCGTCACCGGTGCCCGCGTCGACGACGATCCAGAGCGCATCCGTCGTCTGATGCAGCCGCATGACGTGCTCGATGCGCCCCTCGGGCGAGAGCACGAGCGACTCGGTCGAGGCGCCCGGCGCGAGCTGCTCGATGGCCTGGCTGGTGATCGAGTCGAGCCACGGCAGCGTGTCGGGGCCGCTCAGCCGCAACACGTCGCGCGGCAGCAGCACAAGACTGCCGGCGCGCAGGCGGCGCTGCTCGGCGATCGGGTTGCCGACGTGCAGCGGCAGCCCGGTGGCCTCGTCGAGCACGGCGTCGGGCAGCGCCGCGGCGATGCGGCGTGCGGTCTCTGGGGCACTCATGGCGGCGCTCATGCCTCGTTCGCCTCGCTCGGCGACACACGGGCGAGGCGGCCGGAGGCGTGGCTCTCCAGGCCCTGGCCGAGCGCGGCGAGATCCCACGCCCACAGCAGGTGCTGCTCGACCAGCCCGTACATGCGGGTGGATGCGCTGTGCTCCTTCGCGCTCGCACCTCGCAGCACGGCGTCGGTGGCGAGGTCGATGCGCGGGCCGGCGATCGTGCCGAGGTAGAGCTCGGCGACGCCGGTGGGGTGCGAGATGAGCGCCTGGATCTCGAAGCCGCCGTCGGGGCGGCGCAGCGCCTCGACCGCCTCGGCGTCGCCGTAGGCGGGCTCGCCCTCGGGCGGCAGCATGCCCGGGCCGGCGTCGGCGTCGTGCGCGGGGCGCGCCAGGCGCCAGAAGCCGCTCTCGGCCGCCAGCGGCGTCAGCTCGTCGTCGAGCTGCCAGGCGTAGGCCTCGTAGCTGAGGTAGGGCTGGCCGTGGTGCGAGAACGAGACGCGCTGGCCGAACTCCTGCTCGACGGTGCGCTCGCCGACCGGGAAGGAGAGCACGCCGGTGCCCTCCCAGGTGCCGATGAGCCACTGCAGCGGGCCCAGCTCGGCAGGGAGCGTGGGGTCGAGCTCGAGCATCGCTTAGCGCTGACCCCGGAAGAGGTTGCGCACCACGACGAACGAGACGCCGAGGATGGCGAGCATCGCAAGGCCGAGCAGGCCGAGGAAGAAGATCTCGAGGGCGACGACGGGGATGGCATCCATGTCTCGATCCTAACCGCTCCGCGCCGCGCGTGGCGGAGGCTAGAGGCCGGTGAACGGCACCAGCACGGCGCTCGCGATCGCCAGCACGACGATGGCGCCGAACAGCGCGGCCGCCAGCCGGTCGACCAGGCCCGGCACGGTGGGGCCGCCGAGCTGGATCGCGAAGGCGGTCAGCGTGCACACGCCCAGCACGATCGGCAGCCACACGATGCCGTCGGTGGGCTGCAGCACGGCGACCAGCACGGCGCCGAGCGCGGCCAGCAGCCACACGGGCCACACGCTCGCCCACTGCCACGACATCGCCTTGCGCATGTGCCCCATCATGGCGCACCTGCCTCGACGCCGCACCGCCGCATGTGCTCGAGGTCGCGCGCACGCTCGTGCGTGGGGCGCGCGGGGCGCGCGTTCGGCGCGAAGTAGGATCGACTCGGCAGGAGGCTGGATGGCGCACGTCGTGATCTTCACCCGCCGCGACCGGGGCGTGCTGCCCAGCCTCGAGCTGCTCGAGCACCGAGTGAGCACGCTGCCGGCGACGGCGGAGGCGGTCGCGCACGCCCCTGCCGGCGACCTGCTGATCGTCGACGCGGTCGGCGAGCTCGTCGCTGCGAAGGCCATCTGCCGGCTGCTCGAGCACGACGCCGCCCCGGTGCTGCTGGTGCTGGGCGAGGGCGGCTTCGCGGCCGTGACGCCCGAGTGGGGCGCGAGCGACATCGTGCTCGACACGGCCGGTCCGGCGGAGATCGAGGCGCGCATCCGCCTCTGCCTCGCCAGCGCGCGCGCGGCGGCACCGGCGCCGACCAGCGGCCTCACCATCGACGAGGCGAGCTACCAGGCGAAGGTCGACGGCCGGCCCGTCGACCTGACCTACAAGGAGTTCGAGCTGCTGCGGTTCCTGGCCGCGCACCCTGCGCGCGTCTTCACGCGCGAGCAGCTGCTGAGCGAGGTGTGGGGCTACGACTACTTCGGCGGCACCCGCACGGTCGACGTGCACGTGCGGCGGCTGCGCGCGAAGCTCGGCGACCTCGAGTCGCTCATCGGCACGGTGCGCGGCGTCGGCTACCGCTTCGAGCAGCAGGATGCGTGAGACGGTGGGGCGATGAACCAGGACGCCCGGTGAGCCCCGCACGGATCGAGCCGGTCGAGGCCGTGCGCCTCGCGACCGAGCTGGGCGCCGCGTGCGCCCAGGCCGACGGCATGCCGCCGTTCAACGACCAGGCGCTCGTCGAGCTGCGGCGCGGCGAGCGGCGCGCGATCGGCGACGCGACCGCGCTGGCCGTCATCAGCGATGCCGGTCAGGACGGCTCGCTGCCCGAGGTGGAGCTGGCCGTGCACCCCGAGCAGCGCGGCCATGGCCTCGGGACCGCGCTCGCCCGCGGCATCGCCGACGAGCTCGGCGCCTTCGACGCCTGGGCGCACGGCGACCACCCGGCCGCCACCGCGATCGCCGAGCGGCTCGGCATGCGGCGCGTGCGCACGCTGCTGCAGCTGCGGGCGGCCGTGCCGGCGGCCGCCACGGCGGCGGCCGACGACTGCCTGCCCGACGGGACGCGCGCGTACGAGCCCGACGACGCATCCGCTCTGCTCGCCCTGAACGCCGAGGCGTTCGCCGACCACCCCGAGCAGGGCCGCATGTCGGCAGACGACCTCGCCGCCCGCATGGCCGAGCCCTGGCACCACGACGCCAACCTCGTGGTGGCGCCGGGCGAGGGCGCCCTCGACGCCTTCACCTGGGTGAAGCCCGAGGGCGAGGTGGCGGAGCTGTACGTGCTGGGCGTCTCGCCGCGGCGGCAGGGCGCCGGCCTCGGGCGACGGATGCTGGAGGCCACCTTCGTGCGCATGCGCGCGCTGGGTGCCACGACGGCGCACCTCTACGTCGAGGGCGACAACGCGCCGGCGCTCGCGCTGTACCGGCGCGCGGGCTTCACGCAGTGGGCCATCGACGTGCGCTGGCGACATGCCGCGCATGCGTGATTCCGGCGGCCGCCGCGAACCCTGCACCCGCCGTGCACGCGAACTTGGCAGAATGACGCCATGAGCGACGGCACTGCGAGCGAGACGAACGTCACGGAGAGCGCGACGGGCGAACTGCCGCGCATCGAGCGCGCCCCGCGCACGCTCGAGCAGGAGCAGACCTTCCACGACGCCAACGAGGCCGACTTCGACGGCGACGACTTCGACTTGGAGGTCGCCTGGTCGGCCGAGATGCAGGGGGTCGAGACCGAGGATGGCCTGCCCGCCGACCGCTTCCTCGACCGCGAGCTCTCGTGGCTGCACTTCAACCAGCGGGTGCTGGAGATGGCGGAGGACCCCACGACGCCGCTGCTCGAGCGGGCGAACTTCCTGGCCATCTTCGCCTCCAACCTCGACGAGTTCTTCATGGTGCGCGTCGCCGGCCTGAAGCGCCGCATCATGACCGGCCTCGCGGTGCCGACGAACGTCGGCAGGGCCGCGCAGCAGCTGCTCGACGAGATCGTCGAGCGCGCCCACGACCTGCAGCTGCGGCATGCGGGCACCGCGCAGCAGTCGTTCGAGCCCGAGCTGCGGGCCGCCGGCATCAGGATCGTGCGCTGGAGCGACCTGACCGACGCCGAGCGCGAGTCGATGGGCAAGCGCTTCGACGACGAGATCTTCCCCGTGCTGATGCCGCTCGCGGTCGACCCCGCGCATCCGTTCCCGTACATCTCGGGGCTCTCGCTCAACCTGGCCGTGCGCGTGCGCGTGCCGGGCGAGGACGAGGACCAGTTCGCGCGCCTCAAGGTGCCCGCGGTGCTGCCGCGCTTCGTGGAGCTCTCGCGCGTCGACGGCGCGCAGCGCTTCCTGCCGCTCGAGGAGCTGATCGCGAACAACCTCGACGAGGTGTTCTCGGGCATGGAGATCGTGGAGCACCACGTCTTCCGCGTCACCCGCAACGAGGATGTGGTGATCGACGAGGACGAGACCGAGAACCTGATCAAGGCGCTCGAGCATGAGCTCTCGCGCCGCAAGTTCGGCCCGCCCATCCGCCTCGAGGTGTCGGAGGACATCGACGACGTCACGCTCGAGCTGCTCGTCGACGAGCTCGGCATCACCGACTCCGAGGTCTACAAGCTGCCCGGCCTGCTCGACCTCACCGGGCTCTTCCAGCTGGCGAAGCTCGACCGGCCCGACCTGCTGTACACGAAGCGCGTGCCGGTGACGGCGGCGGCGTTCCTGCCCACCGACCAGGACGACTCCCCCGACCTCTTCGCCGCCATCACGCGCAAGGACGTGCTCGTCCATCACCCGTACGAGTCGTTCGCGACGAGCGTGCAGGCGCTGCTCGAGCAGGCCGCCGACGACCCGGACGTGCTCGCCATCAAGCAGACGCTCTACCGCACCTCCGGCGACTCCCCCGTGGTGGCCGCGCTCATCCGCGCGGCCGCCGCCGGCAAGCAGGTGCTGGCGCTGGTGGAGGTGAAGGCGCGCTTCGACGAGCAGAACAACATCCGCTGGGCGCGGCAGCTCGAGCGCGCGGGCGTGCACGTGGTCTACGGCATCGTGGGCCTGAAGACGCACTGCAAGCTGATGCTGATCGTGCGGCGCGAGAACGGCCGGCTGCGTCACTACTGCCACATCGGCACCGGCAACTACAACCCGAAGACCAGCCGCATCTACGAGGACTTCGGGCTGTTCACCGACAACGACCAGGTCGGCCGCGACATCACGCGGCTGTTCAACGAGCTCTCCGGCTATGCGAAGGAGAAGTCGTACCAGCGGCTGCTGGTCGCCCCCAGGCACCTGCGCAAGGGGCTGCTGAGCCGGTTCGAGCGCGAGACCGAGGCCGCCCGCGCCGGCCGCCGGGCGCGCATCCGCCTGAAGGTCAACTCCATCGTCGACGAGCAGATCACCGACGCGCTCTACCGCGCCAGCCGCGCGGGCGTCGAGGTGGAGATCTGGGTGCGCGGCATCTGCACGATCAAGCCGGGCGTGCCGGGGCTGAGCGAGAACATCACGATCCGCTCGATCGTCGGCCGCTACCTCGAGCACTCTCGCGTGTTCGCGTTCTGGAACGACGGCGACGAGGAGGTCTTCATCGGCTCGGCCGACATGATGCACCGCAACCTCGACCGCCGCGTCGAGACGCTCATCCAGCTCACCTCGAGCGAGCACATGCGCGACATCCAGCAGCACTTCGACAAGGCGATGTCGCCGCAGACGGCCTCCTGGTGGGGCGAGCCCGACGGCAGCTGGACGCGGCACTTCCAGACCGAGGACGGCACGCCGCTCGACGACCTGCACCGCGACCGCATGATCCAGATCCAGCGGCGCAAGCGGTCGACCCGGTGAGCGCGAACCGACCGCCGGTGCTCGCCGCCGGCGCCCTCGTCTGGCGCGAGGTGGGCGGCAAGGTGCAGGTGCTGCTGGTCGAGCGCACCCAGCACCGCGACCACTCGCTGCCGAAGGGCAAGCTCGACCCCGGCGAGACGCTGCCGGAGTGCGCCGCTCGCGAGATCGAGGAGGAGACCGGGCTCACGATCAGCCTCGGCGCACCGCTGGGGACGACCGAGTACCGACTGCCTGACGGCCGCGACAAGGTCGTCTACTACTGGCAGGCGAAGGTCGACGACGACGCCGTCAGCGCCGCCGCCTTCTCCCCCAACGACGAGATCCTCGCGCTCGAGTGGCTGCCGCTGGCGAAGGCGAAGCGCCGCTGCACCTACGAGCACGACGTGACGGTCATCGAGCGCTTCGAGGAGCGGCTGGCAGCCGGCCACGCCGAGACCTTCCCGATCATCGCGCAGCGGCACGCGAAGGCCGCCGACCCGTTCAGCTGGGAGGGGTCGGATGCGTCGCGCACGCTGACCTCGCGGGGCGAGCGTCAGGCGCGGCTCGTCGCGGGCGGCATCGCGGCGTTCGCGCCCGAGCGCATCATCACCTCGAACGCGGTGCGCTGCATGCAGACGGTGGCGCCGCTGCGGCAGCTGCTGGGCATCGAGCCGAAGGTCTCGAGCGCCATCAGCCAGGAGGCGCACGACCACCCGGAGCTCCACCCGCGCGACGAGGTCGAGCGGCGTGTCGGCAAGGCGGTGCGCAAGCGCCGCGGCATCGTGCTCTGCTCGCACGCGCCGGTCATCCCGGAGATCGTCACCGCGGTCGTGCACGCGACGGATGCGCTGGAATCGCAGCGCACGCACCGCGCGTCGATGCTGCACACGGCCGAGTTCACCGTGCTGCACGTCTCGGCCGGCGAGACACCCGCGCTGGTCGCCCTCGAGACGCACAGCCCCCGCGAGCGATAGGGCGCCGGAGCGCGCGAGCGCCCGACGCCGCCGTTCTGAGCTGAGGAGATGTTCCCAGAAGAGGACGTTCTCTCCTCATCCTGCGACGGATCGCGAATCGATCCTCCGTTCGCGACGCATCGCCGGCCGGCACTGCTGCGGGCCGTCAGCTGCGCGGCGCACCGCGTCGCGGACCAGGCAGCGGCTGATCTCTGATCAGCCGAACCTTCCGCTGACGTAGTCCTCGGTGGACTGCACGCTCGGGTTCGAGAAGATCTTCGCGGTCTCGTCGAACTCGATGAGCTTGCCCGGCTTGCCGGTGCCGGCGATGTTGAAGAACGCCGTCTTGTCGCTCACGCGGCTGGCCTGCTGCATGTTGTGCGTCACGATCACGATCGTGTACTCGGTCTTGAGCTCCTCGATGAGGTCCTCGATCGCGAGCGTCGAGATCGGGTCGAGGGCCGAGCAGGGCTCGTCCATCAGCAGCACGTCGGGGCTCACCGCGATGGCGCGGGCGATGCAGAGGCGCTGCTGCTGGCCGCCGGAGAGGCCGGAGCCGGGCACGCCCAGGCGGTCCTTGACCTCGTTCCAGAGGTTGGCGCCGCGCAGCGAGCGCTCGACGAGGTCGTCCTGGTCGCTCTTCGACATGCGGCGGTTGTTGAGCAGCACGCCGGCGAGCACGTTCTCGCGGATGGTCATAGTCGGGAACGGGTTGGGGCGCTGGAAGACCATGCCGATCTGGCGGCGCACGTTCACCGGGTCGACGCCCGGGCCGTACAGGTTGGCGCCGTCGAGCAGCACCTCGCCGTCGACCCACGCGCCGGCGATCACCTCGTGCATGCGGTTGAGCGAGCGGAGCACGGTCGACTTGCCGCAGCCGGACGGACCGATGAATGCGGTGACCGCGCGGGGCTCGATGTCGACCGAGACACCCTCGACGGCCTTGAAGTCGCCGTAGTAGATGTCGAGGTCGTTGATCTCGATGCGCTTGGACATTGCGTTACCTTCCAGACTTCGGCGCGAAGAAGTGCGCGATGACGCGGGCGCCGATGTTGAGGATCATGACGATGAGGATGAGCACGAGTGCCGCCGACCACGCGCGGTCGAAGTAGGCCTGCTCCTGCACCCCTGGGCTGATGTACTGGTTGTAGGCGAACACCGGCAGCGTCATCATGCGGCCGTCGAACACGTTGTAGTTCATGTTCGTGGTGAAGCCGGCGATGATCAGCAGCGGCGCGGTCTCGCCGATGACGCGGGCGACCGCGAGCGTGACGCCGGTGACGATGCCGGCGAGCGCGGTGGGCAGCACGACCTTCCAGATCGTGAGCCACTTCGGCACGCCGAGCGCGAGCGAGGCCTCGCGCAGGTCGTTCGGAACGAGCTTGAGCATCTCCTCCGTCGAGCGCACGACGGTCGGGATCATCAGCAGGCTGAGCGCGACGGCCCCGCCGAGGCCGCTGCGCACACCCTCGCCGGCGAAGAGCGCGAAGAGCGCGTACGCGAACAGGCCCGCGACGATCGAGGGGATGCCGGTCATCACGTCGACGAAGAAGGTGATCGCCTTCGACAGCGCACCCCTGCCGTACTCGACCAGGTAGATGGCGGTGAAGATGCCCACCGGCACCGAGATGATCGCCGCCCAGAGCGTGACGAGCACGGTGCCGACGATGGCGTGCAGCACGCCGCCGCCCTCACCGACGACGTTGCGCATCGTCCAGGTGAAGAACTGCAGGTCGAAGCGGGCCGCGCCGTTGACGACGACCGTGACGATGAGCGAGATCAGCGGGATGAGCGCCAGCAGGAAGGCACCGACGACGAGCCCGGTGACCAGGCGGTCGGCTGCCTTCCGGCCGCCCTCGATGAGCTGGCTGACCACGGTGACGGAGACCAGGTAGAGCACGAAGCCGAACAGCGCGACGATCACGACGCTGAAGTCGCTGTCGGAGGCACCGGCGATCAGGCCGGCGATGGCGGCGCCGATCAGCACCGAGACGCCGAGCAGCGCCCAGGGGGCCCAGGGCGCCAGCTGCCCCGCGGTGAGCGGGTTCTGCGCGGTGCGGTTGGGGGCGATGGTGGTGGTCATGGCTCAGCGACCTCCGTCGACGGTCGTCTTCGCGATGATCCAGCGCGAGATGGCATTGACCAGCAGGGTGATGGCGAACAGCACCAGGCCGGAGCCGATCAGCATGTTCACGGTGATGCCGTGCGCCTCCGGGAAGCGGAGCGCGATGTTGGCGGCGATCGTGGAGGGGTTCTGCGAGCCGATCAGCACGAGGCTCACGACGCCGGAGGAGGCGAGCACCATGGCGACCGCCATCGTCTCGCCCAGCGCGCGCCCGAGGCCGAGGATCGAGGAGGCGATGATGCCGGAGCGCCCGTGGGGCAGCACGGCCATCTTGATCATCTCCCAGCGGGTGGCGCCGAGGGCGAGCGCGGCCTCCTCGTTGAGCCGCGGCGTCTGCAGGAAGATCTCGCGGCACAGGGCCGTGATGATCGGCAGCACCATCACCGCCAGCACGACGGATGCGGTCAGGATGGTGCGGCCGGTGCCCGACGCGGGCGGGCTGAACAGCGGCAGCCAGCCGAGGTTCTGGGCGAGCCAGATGTAGCCGGGCTGGAAGAACGGGGCGAGCACCGCGATGCCCCAGAGGCCGTAGATGACCGAAGGGATAGCTGCCAGCAGATCGATGAGGTAGCCGAGGAACTGCGCGAGCTTGCGCGGCGCGTAGTGCGTGATGAACAGCGCGATCGAGACTGCCAGCGGCACGGCCATCACCATGGCCAGCAAGGCCGACCAGAGCGTGCCGAAGGTGAGCGGCCAGACCCACGCCCAGAAGTTGGCGCCCTCCTCCTCGGGGATCGGCCCGATGATCGCGGGCACGGCCTGGACGACCAGGAACAGCGCGACGCCGCCGAGCGCGATCAGGATCAGCACGCCTGCGGTCGTCGAGACGGCCTTGAAGACGATGTCGGCGGGCCGGTTCTTCACTGCGGCCCTGGGTGCGGCCGGTGCAGCGGTAGTCATTGAGCTCCCTGCGGAGTCGGAGGACCTGTGAACGAGGTCCGGCCGGGGCGGTGGTGCGCCCCGGCCGGACGGTGCAGCCCTACGGGCGTGCGGTGTGCGTGTCCAGTATTACTGAATGCTGTCGACGACGGCGAGGATCTCGTCGCGCAGCGAGTCCGAGATGGGAGCGTTGCCCGCGTTCGCGGCGCCCGCCTCCTGGCCCTCGGCCGATGCGATGTACGAGAGGTAGCCCTTGACCAGCTCTGCCTGTGCGTCATCGGTGTAGTCGGTGCAGGCGATCGCGTACGAGATCAGCACGAGCGGGTAGACGCCGGCCTCGGTGGTCGTGCGGTCGAGGTCCACCGCGATGTCGCCCTCGTGGCGGCCCTCGACGCGCGGCGACGCGTCGACGGCGGCGGCGGCTGCCTCGGAGGTGAACGGCACGTACTCCTCGCCCACCTGCAGGGCGACGGTGCCGAGGTCGCCGGCGCGCGACGCGTCGGCGTAGCCGATCGTGTTCACACCCTCGGTGACGGCCTGCACGACGCCGGAGGTGCCCTGTGCGCCCTCGCCGCGGTAGCTCGCGGGCCACGTCTCGAAGACGCCCTCGCTCCAGTCGGACTCAGCGGTCGCTGCCAAGTACTCGGTGAAGTTCTCGGTGGTGCCCGAGTCGTCCGAGCGGTGCACGGCCGTGATGTTGGCGTCCGGCAGCGTCGCCTCCGGGTTCTGGTCGGCGATCGCCGGGTCGTTCCACTTCGTGATCTGGCCAGAGAAGATCTGCGCGATCGTCGCCGAGTCCAGGTTGAGCGACTCGACGCCCTCGACATTGAAGATCACCGCGATGGGCGAGATGTAGACGGGCAGGTCGACGGGCAGGGTGTCGGCGACGCACGCGCCGAAGGAGCCCGCGAGCTCCTCGTCCTTCAGGTAGGCGTCCGAGCCGGCGAAGCCGACGCCGCCGGCGATGAACTGCTCGCGGCCCGCGCCCGAGCCGGCGGGGTCGTACGTGATGTTGACGTCGGGGTTGGCCGTCTGGAAGCCCGCGATCCAGGCCTCCTGCGCTGCGCCCATCGACGATGCGCCGGCGCCGGCGAGGTCGCCCGAGAACGACGAGCCGCCGGGAGCGGCGGACGCGTCGGTGCCGGCAGGCTCGTCGGCGGCCGGCTCGTTGGCGGCGCAGGAGCTGAGCAGGAGAGCGCCTGCGGCGGCGACGACCGCTGCGCGGCCGAGCTTCGTGAACTTCACGGTGTTCCCTTCGGAGTGCTGTGATGCAGGGCCTGGAGCGCCCTGGAATCGGCACGAACGAGCGCGCCGGAATTCACGCTAGGGAAGCCGGGTTTCGCGAAGGCCCCGCGCAGGTGAACAGCGGGTGAACACGGGCGGCGGCAGCGCGCGGCGCCCGGGAAGCTGAGTGCCGGGCCGCGAACGCCTCACGGCGAGAGGCCGCTCGCAGCGGCGAATATTGGAGCCCGGGGTTACGCGGCCCGGCTCGTCCACACTAACGAGGCTCGGGCCGACACGCGGGCGGATGCGCTCACTGCGAACGCAGGAATGTCAGTTGACGTCGATGACGGTGTCCGGCACTTCCGGGTGGCCGTACGCGGAGCGGATGATGACCCGCTCGGGCTCGACGCCCTCGGGGAGCTGCACCGCGGCGACCGCGTCCGCGAACGACGTGTCGTCGGCGAAGTAGACGTCGTTCTCCGCCGTCACGCCGATCGTGTCGCGCCAGTCGTAGGTCTGGCCGTCGTCGCCCTCGATGAAGATGTCGAAGCAGGTCCTGAAGCCGACGTCGCCCTCGACGTGCTCGGCGGAGATCACCACGCCGACGAAGAAGGTGCCCGGCTCGGCCTCACCGGACTGCATCGGCGGGTCGGCGATCAGGTTGGTGACGTCGAACGACCAGGTGTCGCCGAGCCCGTCGTCGACGGTGTACGGGTAGTCGCCGGCTGCGGGCTCCTGGCTCGGCTCCGTCGGCGCGGCGGTCTCCGAGACCTCCGGCGCCGACGTCTCCGGGGCGGGCGCGGGGGTGCTCGAGGGCGCGCTCGGCGCCTCCGGCAGTGCGGGCGGCAGCGGGAAGCAGCCCGTCAGCGCGATGGCGCTCGCCCCGATCACGAGGGCGGCTGCGAGGGTGCGGCGAGGCTTGGGCATGCGAGTCTCCGAATCGTGCGACGGCCGCGACTGACGGCTCCGCCGAGCCTACGCCGCCGACCGGGCGGCTCGCTCAGGCGACCCTCAGGCGAGCGAGTCCGACCGCCACAGCCGAGCGCAGATGCGCAGATCCTCGGCGATGTCGGTGAGCCTGGCCGCGAGCTTCGTGCGCGCGCTCGCCCGATCGGGGTGCGTCGTCTCGTCCTGGTGGGCGAGCTGCACGGCGCCCGCCGCCGTGACGATCGCGAACGCGGCGGCGCGCTCGAGCGCGAGCGCGAAGTCGCCGGCGAAGACACCGCGCAGGATCGTCTCCGAGAGCGTCCGCAGCTCGGCGGGCGTGGCCGGCGCCGGCACTCCCGCGACCACCGGTGCGGCCGTGGGCAGCGCATCCGCCCCCGCCTGGTAGATGTGCGCGGCCTCCTCGGCGCGCTGGGTCACCAGCGCATGCAGCACGTGCACCCGCCACAGCGCGCCCGGCAGCGAATGCGGGCGGGCGCCCGACCACAGCTCGGCGACGATGTCGATGCCGTCCTCGCGCGCCACCCGCAGGATGCGCTCCGCCACCTCCGGGTCGGCGCCGGCGCGCACGCGGGCGAGCAGCGCATTCGCCGTCTCGCTCGCGAGCTGCAGCCGCACCACCGGGTCGACGTCGCCTTCCACGCGCTCGAACCAGTCGTTCGAGAAGCGCGTGGGGCGGTGGAAGTCGTCAGCCATCGGCAACGATCCTCCCACGCGGCACGTGCGAGGGCGCCGCCGAGCATGCAGCCCGGCGGCGCCCTGTGCGGCGGTCGAGGCGGCTCAGGCCGTGGCCGTCAGCAGCGGGTAGACGCCGTTCTCGTCGTGCACCTCGCGGCCGGTGACCGGCGGGTTGAACACGCACGCGCAGCGGATGTCGGTCTCGGCGCGCACGGTGTGCTTGTCGTGCTTGTCGAGCAGGTACATCGTGCCGGGCTTGAGCGGGAACTCCTCGCCCGTCTCGCGATTCACGAGCGTGCCCGTGCCCTGGTAGACGTAGACGCACTCGATGTGGTTGGCGTACCACATCTCGGTCTCGGTGCCCGCGCGCAGCAGGGTGTCGTGGAAGGAGAAGCCGACGCCCGCGTCGGCGAGCACGAAGCGGCGGCTGCGCCAGGTGTCGTGGTCGACGTCGTTGGCGGTGCCGTCGAGCTCGTCGATGTGGATGACCTTCATGGAGTTCCTCTCGTCGTTCGGTTGGATGCCGGGCGGTGCGTCACGCCGTAGCGGCGCGCACGGCCTCGTCGAGCAGCGCGATGCCGCGCTGCAGCTGCTCATCGGTGATGGTCAACGGCGGCATGAGCTTGATGACCTCGTCGTTCGAGCCGGAGGTCTCGACCAGCAGCTTGCGCTCGAACGCGGCGGCTGCGGCGCGGCCGGCGACGGCCGGATCCTCGAAGCGCACGCCGCGCAGCATCCCGCGTCCGCGCAGCGTCGCCCCGGAGTGCTCGGCGATCTGCTGCAGGCCCGCGTCGAGCAGCGCCGCCTTCGCCTGCACGGACTCGGCGAAGGCGCCGTCGGCCCAGAAGGTCTCGATCGCGGCGGTCGCGGTCGCGAAGGCGGGTGCGAAGCCGCGGAAGGTGCCGTTGTGCTCGCCGGGCTGCCAGACGTCGAGGTCGGGGCGGATCAGCGTCAGTGCCATCGGCATGCCCAGGCCCGACAGCGACTTCGACAGCGTGATGATGTCCGGCGTGATGCCGGCCTCCTCGAACGCGAAGAAGGTGCCCGTGCGACCGCAGCCGGCCTGGATCTCGTCCAGGATCAGCACCACGTCGAAGCGCTTGCAGAGGTCGGCGAGGCGGCGCAGCCATTCGGGGCTCGCGGCGCGGAGGCCGCCCTCCCCCTGCACGGGTTCGACGATGACGCCGGCGGGCAGGTCGATGCCGGAGCCGCTGTCGGACCAGACCCGCTCGAGCCAGGCGATCGCGTCCATCCCCGGCTCCTCATAGGGGGCGGTGACGCCGAAGGGCAGCGGCACGCCGGCGGCGGCGCGCTTCTTGGCGTTGCCGGTGACGGCGAGCGAGCCGAGCGTCATGCCGTGGAAGGCGTTGGTGAACGAGACGATGTCCCGCCGGCCGGTGGCCTTGCGGGCCGTCTTCAGCGCCGCCTCGACCGCGTTCGTGCCGGTCGGCCCGGGGAAGAGCACCCGGTGCTCGAGCCCGCGCGGCGCCAGGATGTGCCGCTCGAACGCCTCCAGGAACGCGCGCTTGGCGGGCGTGTGGGTGTCGAGCGAGTGCACGACGGCGCCGCTGGCGAGATAGTCGATCGCCACCTGCTGCAGCATCGGGTGGTTGTGCCCGTAGTTGAGCGCGCCTGCGCCGGCGAAGAAGTCGAGGTAGGTCTCGCCCTGCTCGCTCACCTGCTCGGCGCCTGAGGCGCTCGCGAACACCGCGGGCCACGATCGCGCGTAGGACCGGACCGCGGATTCGCGACGCTCGAAAGCGCTGGTGTCGCCGATGCCGCCTGCAGGCGTCTCGGCCGGAGTTGTGGTGGTGGTGCTCATCGGATTGCCTCCTCAAGTGCGTCGAGCGCCTCGGTCTCCTCGCGCGGCTCGGGCCGCAGCGGGGCGATGCGATGCAGGAGCTCAGCCTCCCACTCGCCCTCGGTGCCGGGGAAGTGCTCGGGTGCGAACAGGTCGGTGACGGTGTGCTCGGCGCCGCGTCGCTCGGCGAAGGACGCGAACAGCCGCACCGATGCCTCGTTGGCTCGGGTGATGGTGGTCTCGACCGCGGCCGCCCCGGTGCGCGAGGCGAGCTCGTCGAGCATCCGGCCGGCGATCCCGCGGCCGCGCTGCGACTCGTCGACCGCGACCTGCCAGATCATCAGCGTGGTCGGATCCTCGGGCCGCAGGAACCCGGTGACGAAGCCGACGAGCTCGTCGTCGACATCCGCCACCACTGTGGTCTCGCGGAAGTCGCGCGCCCACAGCATGTAGGCGTAGGGCGTGTTGAGGTCGAGCCGCTCGCTGTCGCGGGCCAGCTCCCACAGCTGCGCGCCCTCGTCGGGTCGCGGGGCGCGGAAGGCGATGGTGCCGATCATGCGGCCGCCTCGCCGTGCACGACGGCGAGCTCGACCGCATCGAGCCCGAACGCGCCGTGCAGCACCCGGGTCGCGTGCTCGAGCTGCTCTAGCGGCACGACCACCGACAGCCGGATCTCGCTCTGCGCGATGAGGTGCACCGTGATGCCCTCGGCGCTGAGCGCCTCGAACAGTTGCGCCGACACCTGCGGGGTCGAGCGCATGCCGTCGCCGACGACGGAGACCTTGCCGACGTCGTCGGTGAGCGTGAGGGTCGCGAACCCCAGCCGGTCCTGCTCGCGCTGCAGCGCCTTGGCGGCACGGGTGGCGTCCTCCATCGGCAGCGCGAACGAGAAGTCGATCAGGCCGGTGTCGGCGGCGGTGTGCGTCTGGCCCACCATGTCGACGGTCGCGACGGCGCCGGTGATGACGGCGAAGATGGCGGCGGCGGTGCCGGGCACGTCGGGCGCGCCCACCACCGTCAGCATGGACTGGTCGTCGGTGTGCGTGACTCCGCTGATGATGGGCTGCTCCACGGGGCTCTCCTCGAGGTCGGCGTGCTGGTGGACGGATGCGTGGGGGTCGCTTGAGAGCGGATCGGCGGCGAGGGCGGTGGCGACGGGGTCGTCGGAGATCCAGGTGCCCTCGGTCTCCCCGAAGCTCGAGCGCACGTGCAGGCTGACGCCGTGGCGGCGAGCGATCTCCACCGAGCGGCGGTGCAGCACTTTCGCGCCGTGCGCGGTGAGCTCGAGCGCCTCCTCGGTCGAGAGGTACGGCAGCCGCTGCGCGTGCGGCACCACACGCGGGTCGGCGGTGTAGAGGCCGTCGACGTCGGTGCAGATCTCGCACACCTCGGCGCCGAGTGCGGCGGCGAGCGCGACCGCGGTCGTGTCGGAGCCGCCGCGACCGAGCGTCGTGACGTCCTCGTCGTCGTTGCCGCCCTGGAAGCCGGCGACGATCGGGATCACGCCCGCCGCGATGGCGTCGGCGATGCGCGCGGGCTGCACGTCGAGGATGCGCGCGTCGCCGAACGCCTGATCGGTGCGCAGTCCGGCCTGCACGCCGGTGAACGAGGCGGCCTCGTGCCCGAGCTCGTGCAGCGCCATCGCCAGCAGCGAGGTCGAGATGCGCTCACCGGCGGTCAGCAGCATGTCGAGCTCGCGCGCCACCGGTTCGGAGGAGACCCCTCGTGCCAGCTGCAGCAGCTCATCGGTGGTGTCGCCCATCGCCGAGACCACGATCGCCACGTCGTGGCCGGCCTCGCGGGTGGCTGCGATGCGACGCGCGACCATGCGCAGTCGGTCGGAATCGGCGACGGACGAACCGCCGTACTTCTGCACGATCAGGGGCATGCATCTCCTCGGTCGATGATCGGGGGGTGCCAGTGGGCGCGAGCCGGTCGGCGCGTGCGAGTCATCCAGGCGTTGCAGCCGGGACTCAGCGAACGGTCATCGACGCTACCGAGATCTCGATCGATCGCAACCGTGTTCGCCCTTGGGGCACCGGGATCGCGTCGTGCTACGCGCGTGGGCGCGCGCATATGAAGAGGCATCGCACCGCCGCAGATGACGAGCGGGCAACGATTCCGCGCCGGCGGCGTGTCTCGGGCGTGTCCCCGTGCCCCCTTCGCGCCGTTACCCTGGATGCGCGGGCCTGTAGCTCAGTCGGTAGAGCATCGGACTTTTAATCCGTCGGTCGTGGGTTCGAGCCCCACCGGGCCCACGCGAGGTGATGCCGCATGACCGAGAAGGTCGATCTGAAGCGACAGCTCGACGCCTATCGCGCGAAGCGGGGCGAGTTCCGGCTGGTCGAGGTGCCGCCGCTGCAGTACCTGATGATCGACGGGCACGGCGACCCGAACGCCGCGCCCGCCTACCGCGAGGCGCTCGAGGCGCTCTACCCGCTCGCCTACGCGCTGAAGTTCGCGAGCAGGCGCGAGCTCGGCCGCGACTACGTCGTCATGCCGTTCGAGGGCCTGTGGTCAGCGGCCGACATGGATGCCTTCACCGTCGCCCGCGACAAGTCGCGGTGGGACTGGACGCTGCTGATGCTGGTGCCCGACTGGATCGATCGCGCGCTCGTCGACAAGGCGGCGGATGCGGTGCGCACGAAGGGCGCGCCCGTGCGGCTCGACGAGATCCGGCTCGCGCCGCTCGAGGAGGGCCGCTGCGTGCAGACGCTGCACGTGGGCGCCTTCGACGACGAGGGGCCGGTGCTCGAGCGGATGCACGCGTGGCTCGAGGCCGAGGGGCTCCGCATGAGCGGCCGGCACCACGAGATCTACCTCAGCGACGCCCGCCGGGTGGAGCCGGCGAGGCTGCGCACGATCCTGCGTCAGCCGGTGGCTGCGCCCGTCGTGGGGCAGCGGCGCGAGCTCCGGCTGGCTGGCATGGCAGTTCAGGTCGGCGAGCAGCAGCCTCAGCAGGGCTGACTCCTCGCGCATGAGCCGTGCGAGCCGCGTCGTCTGCGCCAGATGGTCGTCGGCGCACTCGGGCTCCCACTCGGTCGCCGCGACGATCACCTCGAAGGGCTGCCGGGGATGCAGGATCGCACGCTCGCGCGCCCGGCTCAGTCGCCCGTGACACACGAGCTGGCGCAGTGCGGCAGCCGGCGGCAGTCGCCTACGCGACGCGCACGAGCCGGATGCGCCAGCGCTCCGGGCCGCGGTCGAGGTAGTCGACCTCGAAGGCATCCGGGTGGCGCTGGCCGAGCTGCGTCAGCAGCGGCACGGGATCGTGCGTCGCGGAGATGATCATCCCGCTGCCGCGCTGCAGCGCGTCGAGTGCGCCGAAGATGGCGGCGTGGCGCACGGCGTGCGGGATCGTCTGCACATCGAGCTCGGGCATGGTGTCGTCGTGCTCGCCGCACGCGCAGGCGTGGGCGGCGGCGGGGGCCTCGTTCGCGTCGTCGAGGCTGCGGTGGATCTGGATATCGGCCATGCCCAGAATTTACTACAATAAGTACCGTGGAAAATACCTCTCGCCGCAGCATCAGCGGACGACTGCACTCCGCCTCGCGCGAACGGCTGCTGCGCACGCTCGAGGCGCAGCACGCGCCCGTGTCCCTCGCCGCGCTCGCGCTGGCCACCGGCCTGCACGAGAACACCGTGCGCGGCCACCTCGATGCGCTCCGCCGTGACGGCTTCGCCACCAGGCGCGCGGCGCCGGCAGCCGGCCGGGGCCGCCCGGCCTGGCTGTGGCAGGCGGCGGAGCCGGAGGCGTCGACGCCGTACGCGCCGCTCGCGAGCGTGCTCGCCGCGACGGTGATGCGCGTCAGCGACGATCCGGTCGCCGAGGCTCGCGAGGCCGGGCGGGCATGGGGGCGCGAGCTCATGGCGGCCCGGGCGGCCGACGAGGATGCGCCGCGCGGCGAGTCGTCCGCGCGGGCAGCCGTCGTCGACCTCATGCGCGAGCAAGGCTTCGCGCCCGATCCGCAGGGCGACGGCACGACGGTGCTGCTGCGCCGCTGCCCGCTGCTCGAGGCCGCGGCGCGGCATCCGGAGGTCGTCTGCGCCGTGCACCTGGGCATGGCCGACGGCGCACTGCAGGCGCTCGGCGCCGAGCGCACCGCGACGGCGCTCGAGCCCTTCAGCGGGCCGAGCGAGTGCACGCTGCGACTGCTGGACGCACGGTGACCGCGCGCCGCGCGCTGCCGCTGCGCGCGCTGTGGATGCTGCCGGCGGCGCTCGCGCTGCTGGCGGGGCTGGACGCCGCGCTGCTGCTGCTCGGGCTGCCCGCGCCCGTCACCACCGCGCGGCTGCCGCTCGTGCACGGCGTGGTGCTGGTGCTCGGCTTCGTCGGCACGCTGATCGCCCTCGAGCGCGCGACCGCGTGGGGCCGCCGGATCGGCTTCGCGGCGCCGGCGCTGCTGGGTGCGGGCGCGGTGCTGCTCGTGGTCGACGCCGTGCCGCTGGCGGCGGCGAAGCTGGTCCTGGTCGCCGGCATGGCGGCGTTCACCGCGCTGTACCTGCCGCTGTGGCGCAGGCAGCGCGACGCGGCGCTGCTCACCCAGCTGCTGGCGGCGGCGCTCGGGTGCGCCGCCGCGATCCTCTGGCTGGGCGACCTGCCGGTCACGCGGCTGATGCCGTGGCTGATCGCGTTCGTCGTGCTGACGATCGCCGCCGAGCGCGTCGAGCTCGCCCGCATCACGATGGGCGCGGGTGCCGGCGGACGGCTGCTGCTGGCGGCGTGGGCGACGACGGCGGCGCTGGTGGTCACGCTCATCGACGCCGACGCCGGTGCGCGGCTCCTCGGCGGGGTGCTCGCCGCGCTCACCGTATGGCTCGTGCGGCACGATGTCGCACGACGCACCATCGCGGCGCGCGGCGTCACGCGCTTCATGGCCGCCTGCATGCTGGCGGGCTACGGCTGGCTCGCCGTGGCAGCCGGCGTGCTGCTCTTCGGCCACCCGGTCAGCCAGCCCGCGTACGACGCCGTGCTGCACGCCGTGTTCCTCGGCTTCACGATCTCGATGATCATGGCGCACGCCACGACGATCCTGCCCGCGGTGCTGCGCATCCCGCTCCCCTACCGGGCCGTCATGTGGGCGCCGATGCTGCTGCTGCACGCCGGGCTCGTGCTGCGCATCGGCTTCGGCGATGGCCTGGGCGGGCCGGCCGCTTGGCAGCTCGGCGGCGTGCTCAACATCGTGGCGGTGCTGCTGTTCCTGCTCGTCGCCGTCGGCAGCGCGATCGCGGGCCCGGCAGTGCGGGCGCCCGCGCAGGCCGCCGCATCATCAGCAGCCGAGCCGGCCCCAGGCATCCGGATCGGCATTGGTGCAGGCATCGTCACCGGTGCGCGCACCGGCACCAACACGGGCGCTGTGCGATGAGGGCCGCCTCCACCACACGCGGGTTCCAGCCGCTGCGCGATCTGCCGACGGTGCTGTGGCTGCTGCTGCTGGTGCTCGTCACGATCGCGCACCGCGACCTGCCTGCGCCGCGCTGGCTGATGCTGCACGTGCTGCTGCTGGGCGCCGCGACGCACGCCATCCTGGTGTGGAGCCAGTACTTCTCGTTCGCGCTGCTGCGATCCAAGCAGTCGAGCAGCGACCGGTCCCGTCAGACCTGGCGGCTGGCGCTGTCGAACACCGGCGCGGCGCTCGTCGTCATCGGGGTGCCGCTGGCCGTCTGGCCGGTCACGGTCGCCGGCGCCGCGCTGCTCATCGCCGCCGTCGCCTGGCATGCCGTGAGCCTCGTCGGCCGGTTGCGCGGGGCGCTCGCTGGCCGCTTCGGCCGCACGGTGCGCTACTACGTGGCCGCGGCGGCGTTCCTGATCGTCGGCGCGAGCCTGGGCACCTGGCTGGCCGGCGGCTTCGGCGCCGACCGCGAGCGGCTGGTGCTCGCGCACGCGCTCATCAACCTGCTCGGCTGGGTCGGGCTCACGGTCACCGGCACGCTCGTGACGCTCTGGCCGACGATGCTGCGCACGCGCGCCGACGAGCAGGCCGGGCCCTCCGCCGCTCGCGCACTGCCCGTGCTCGCCGTCGCGGCGGCCGTCGCGACGGCCGGTGCCGCACTCGGCGCGAGCGGCGTGCTCGCGCTCGGCCTGCTCTGCTACGCGGCGGGGCTCGTGCTCATCGCGATCGGCATGGTGCGGGCCGCCCGCACGGCGCCGCCGCGCAGCTTCGCAGCCGGCTCGGCGGGCATGGCGGCGCTCTGGGGCGTCGGCACGCTGCTCGCGCTGGCCGGCACGGCGCTCCACGCCTGGTCGACCGGCGCCGACTTCGTCGCCGTGCGAGCGGCGATGGATGCCGTGGTGCCGTACGCCGCAGCCGGCTTCGTCGCGCAGGTGCTCATCGGCGCGCTCAGCTATCTGGTGCCGGTGGTGCTCGGCGGCGGACCGACGCCGGTGCGCACCGGCACGCGGGCGCTCGATCGCGGCGGCCCGCTGCGGATCGCGACCGCCAACGTCGCGCTGGTGGTCTGCGCGCTGCCGGTGAGCAGCCTCATGCGGGTGATCGCGTCGATGCTGTACCTGGTCGCGGTGGGGTCGTTCCTGCCGCTGCTGGTGATCGCGATGCGGGCGCAGCGGCGCGCCAAGCAGGCGCAGGCCGCGGGCGCGGGCGCTGCGCCGGTGGCGGGCGCTGCGCCGGTCGCGGGCGCTGCGCCAGTTCCAGGCATTGCGGCGGCTGCGGCCGCGTCGCGGCGCGGACCCATCGCACCGGAGGGCGAGCGACCGGCCGGGCAGCGCTCCGGTCAGGCCGTCGCCGGGCTGCTGGCGGTCGTGCTCGCGGTCGTGATCGCGGCGGCCGTGCAGCCGCAGGACCTCGGTCTCACCGCTCCCCCGGCGGGTGCGGCGGCGGCAGCACAGCCCACCGCCGAATCCGCACCCGTGCAGACCGTCGAGGTGAGCGCCGCCGACATGCGCTTCACCCCCGGCCGCATCGAGGTGCCGGCGGGCACCCGGCTGGTGATCGAGCTGACGAACGCGGATGTCGAGATCGAGCACGACCTGGTGCTCGACACCGGCGTGCGCTCACCGCGACTGGCCCCGGGCGAGCACGCGAGCATCGATGCTGGCATCGTGACCGCCGGCGCCGAGGGCTGGTGCTCCGTGATCGGCCACCGGCAGATGGGCATGACGCTCGCGATCGTCGTCACCGGCGAGCCCGGTGGCGCGGCGACGCCCGACGCGGCCCACCATCACTCGGCGGCCGGCGCCGGCGACGGCGGCGACGCATCCGGCGCCGGTGACGGCCACGACGCATCCGACGCCGTCTACGACCCGATGGCCGAGCCGGGCGCAGGCTTCACCGCCCGCGACGCCGCGCTGCCGCCGCTGCCGCCGCCGGCCGACGGGCCCGTCACGCACCGGGAGACGCTCACCGTGACCGAACAGGTGGTCGAGGTCGCGCCGGGGGTGCGGCAGACGCTGTGGACCTTCGACGGCGCCGTACCGGGCACCGCTCCGGGCCCGACGCTGCACGGCCGGGTCGGCGACCGCTTCGAGATCACACTCGTCAACGACGGCACCATCGGTCACTCGATCGACTTCCACGCCGGGGCGCTGGCGCCCGACGAGCCGATGCGCACCATCGGGCCCGGCGAGGCGCTGACCTACGCGTTCACCGCCGAGCGGGCCGGCATCTGGATGTACCACTGCGCGACGATGCCCATGAGCGCGCACATCGCCAACGGCATGTTCGGCGCCGTCGTGATCGAGCCGGCAGGCCTGCCCGAGGTGGATCGCAGCTACGTGCTCGTGCAGTCGGAGCTCTACCTCGGACCGCAGGACGGCGAGGTCGACGTCGCGCAGCTGGCGACCGGCCAGCCCGACATCGTGGCGTTCAACGGCTACGCCCGCCAGTACGAGCACGCACCGCTGGCCGCCCGGGTCGGCGAGCGCGTGCGGGTGTGGCTGCTGGATGCCGGAGTCGCCCGGCCGTCGAGCTTCCACGTCGTGGGCGGGCAGTTCGACACCACCTGGGCCGAGGGCGACTACCTGCTCGACGCGCGCGAGGGCGGCGACGGTGGCGCGCAGGCGCTCGCGCTGCAGCCGGCGCAGGGCGGCTTCGTCGAGCTCGTCTTCCCGGAGGCGGGCCACTACCCGTTCCTGAGCCACGTGATGATCGACGCGGATCGGGGGGCGCAGGGGGTCTTCGAGGTGGCGCAGTAGCGCGGCGGCGGCGTCGCGCCGGCCAGGACACGCCGGTCAGAAGCCGACCGGGTCGATGCCCCAGTGGCCGATCCAGCGCTCGCCCGGCTCGAGCCAGACGAGGCCCGTGCCGCTGTTGAGCGCGTTCGCGGGCGCGCTCATCGGCTCGACCGCCGCCGCGTGCTTCGCTCCCGACGACGCCGGGAAGCTGCTCGGGGTGAAGACCACCGCGAAGGGGTAGGCAGAGTCCTGCCACAGCTCCGCGCCGCGGCCACCCGCGTCGAGGAGCGACGAGGTGGCCACCCCGCCGACGAACTCCAGCCCCGCGTAGTTCGCGTCGATGTCGAGCTCCGCCAGGCGGCGGCCGCCGCGCAGGTCGGGCGCCGACGCATCCATCGCATCCACCAGGGTCTCCTCGGTGGGGATGAGCCCCTCCGCGTTGAACACCCGGGCGGCGGGCACCGTGAGCGTGAGCTCGCCCGGTGCGGTGTCGCCGACGGCGAGGTACGGATGCGCGCCGCACGCCCACGGCGCGCGCTCGGTGCCGACGTTGGTCGCCTCGTGCGTCACCAGCAGGCCGTCGTCGGTGAGCTCGTACGCGATCGTGGTGTCGAGCAGGAACGGCCAGCCGGTCTGCGGATGGATGGTCGCCGCCAGCACCACCTTCGACTCGGTGTGCTCGAGCAGCCGGTAGGGCGCGAAGCGCAGCAGGCCGTGGCTGGCGTTGCCCTTGTCGCGCTCGGTGATGGCGAGCTGCTGCGTCGTGCCCTCGTGCCGCCAGTCGCCGCCGGCGACTCGGCCGCCCCAGGGGGCGAGCACGATGCCCTGCGCCTTCGCGGGGCGGGCGTGCTCGGGGAACGGCTCGACCAGGTCGACGCCGTCGAAGACCAGCTCGCGCAGCCCCGCCGCGACCTCCGTCACGACGGCGCGCAGCTGCCGGCCGTCGACGCTGCGGGCGATGATGAACTGCTCTCCGGTGGGCGGTCGCATGCCGCGAGCCTACCGATGCGCCGCTGGCTGAGCGCCACCCGCCGAGCACTCCCCCAGCGTTGGCTGAAGCGGGCCGAGTGCGCGGGGCGCGCGCCGGACGGGCGCGTACGCTCGCTCCTTGGCGCGCCTCGCCAGCACTGAACCGGAAGGCCCGATGAGCATGACTGACGCACCCGCATTGGCGATCACTGGCGCCACCGGAGCGGTCGGGCGGCTCACCTCGGAGGAGCTCGCACGAGGCGGCACTCCCCTGCGCCTGCTGGCCCGCGCGCCCGAGCGTGCGCCCCAGCTGCCCGACGCGGTCGTCATGCAGAGCTCGTACGGCGACCGCGATCAGGCTGCGCTCGAAGGCGTGTCGACGCTGCTGATGGTCTCGGCCGGCGAGGAGGAGGGGTGGCTGCAGCAGCAGCTCGACTTCGTGGCGGCGGCGGCCGCGGCGGGTGTCGAGCACATCGTCTACACCTCCTTCCAGACGGCGGCCACCGATGCTGTCTTCACCTACGCCCGCGACCACTACGCGACCGAGGAGGCGATCCGCGCCAGCGGCATGGCCTGGACGATGCTGCGCGACAGCTTCTACCTCGACTTCCTGGCGCTGCTGCCGGATGCCGACGGCCTCCTCCGGGCGCCCGCGGGCCAGGGGCGGGTCGCGGCGGTCGCCAAGCTCGACGTCGCACGCTCCGCGGCCGCCGTGCTGCGCGACCCGGCAGCGCACGCGGGCCGCATCTACGACATGACCGGGCCGGAGGCGCTCTCGTTCGCCGAGATCGTCGAGACCCTGTCGTCGGCCACCGGACGACGCATCCGCTACGTCGACGAGACGGTCGATGAGGCCCGCAGCTCGCGCGTGCACTTCGACGCGCCCGCGTGGCAGATCGACGGCTGGATCACCACCTACACCGCCATCGCGGAGGGCAGGTTCGCGCGCGTCAGCGACGACGTCGAGCTGCTCACCGGCCGCAGGCCCATCAGCCTGCGCGAGCTGCTCGTGCACTGAGTCTGCTGGTGCGCTGAGTCGGCTGTCGCGGAGTGCCCCCACTGGGGTTCGAACCCAGACTCGGCGGATTTTAAGTCCGCTGCCTCTGCCAGTTGGGCTATGGGGGCCGGGCGCGCGCCCGCCCCTACGCTACGCCGACTCGCCCGCCAGCACGGCCGCGAAGCGCTGCGGCAGCAGCACATTGGCCGGCGCGGCGCGGAACAGCGGCGCGATCTGGCCCGGCGTGTGGCCGGCGATGCCGCAGCCGATCTCGGTGACGAGGAACTCGAGCTCGGGATGGGCGGCTGCGAATGCGAGCAGCGCCGCGACCTCGCGCTCGATGGTGCCGAGCCCGCGCATCGTGTCGACGCCGTACGACTGCCCCTGCAGGCCGCTGCCCTGCCCCCAGACCGCGCCGAAGCGCTCGTGCGCGGTGCGGGCGGCGCCGGCGGCGTGCAGACCCTCGGCATTGGAGCCGAACACGAACACCTGGTGCGGCTCGAGCGCGTCGATGCGGGCTGGCGAGGTCTCCATGCGGCGAGCGTACGCGCGACTCTCAGGAGAAGCGGCTTCCATCGGGGTACAGACGGGCGTACCGTCCGCATCGTGAGCCGGTCGCGTTCGCGACCGCCAGGGACGAGGAGGTTGCCATGCGGGCACGGACGGGCGCGGCGTGCGCCATCGCGGCAGCACTGCTGCTGACGGGATGCGGCGGGGGCGGGGGCGGACCGGAAGCGTCCGCCGAGACGGACTTCGGTGCGGTGCCGGAGGGCACGCTCAGCGGCTGGGGATTCGAGAACACCGACGACGTGGGTCGGGCGCGGCTCGACCATGCCGCAGCCGCGCTCGAGGGCGTCACGGTCGAGCTCGACCAGACTGCGTTCGACGCGCAGAAGTTCACGACGCTCGCGGTCTCGGGCGACATGCCAGACGTCGTGCAGATCGACCGCCAGTTCGTGCCGACCTACGCGGCGCAGGGCCTCATCATGCCGCTCGACGCGTGCTTCGCTGCGCACGAGGTCGACCCGCAGCAGCACTGGTATCCGCACGTCGCCGACGACGTGACCTGGAACGACCAGATGTGGGCGGTGCCGCAGTTCTACCAGCCCCCGGTGATCCTCACGAACGCGCGCGTCATGGAGGAGGCCGGCGTGAGCGCGGACGACCTCGACACGAGCGACCCGGAGGCGATGATCGCGGCCGCCGAGGCGATGACGGTCATGGACGGCTCGAGCGTCAGCCGGGTCGGCTTCGACCCGCAGGGCGTCTCGAAGGCGCAGCAGTGGCTGCTCGCGTTCGGCGGCGGCGTCGTCGACGAGGAGGGCGCGCCGACGCTCGACCGCGAGGAGAACGTCGCGGCCGTGGAGTTCCTGCAGCAGCTCTACGAGGCGCAGGGCGGCTTCGCCGAGGTGGACGGCTTCATCTCCGCGATCGACATCTTCGGCGACGGCAACGGCTACGCGAACGACCTCGTCGGTGCCGCGGTGTTCGACCAGTGGTACCTGAACGTGCTCACGCCCTACGCCGACGACGTCGAGCTGGGCGCGGTGCCGCTGCGCGACAGCGAGGGCGAGCCGTTCACGGCTTCCGGCGGCTCGTCGTTCGTCATCCCGGCGGGTGCGCAGAACCCGTCGGCCGCGTGCGCGTGGGCGATCGAGCTGACGACGGCGGATGCGTGGCGCGCGGCCGCCGAGGCTCGGGCGGAGACGACCGAGGCAGAGGCCGACCGCAACGGCATCAACACCGGGCTGTTCACCGGCTCGCCCGAGAGCGACCAGTTCATCCGCGACGAGTTCGCGTCGGCCGAGGGCTACCCCGGCTTCCAGGAGGGCATCGACACCTACTACGACGTGGCCGCCGAGGGCACGTCGGTCGGCGCGTCGCCCGCCGGCCAGCAGGTGCAGGGCGAGCTCGAGAACGCGATGACGTCGGCGCTGCTGGGCGAGGCCTCGCCCGAGGACGCGCTCGCGCAGGCGCAGCAGGCCGCGATGAGCGCCTACAACCAGGTCAGCGGCGGCTGATCGGGTACCCGCGCGGCAGCAGCGACCGCGGGGGCGGCTTCGGCCGTCCCCGCCGTCGCTGTGCGCGGATGCTCGTCAGCCCGTGCGGCCGGAGGTGGCGATGCCGTGGATGAACGAGCGCTGCCCGAACGCGAACAGGATGAGCATCGGCAGCGTGACGATGAGCGCCGCCACCATGACGTACTGGTAGTCGCCGTGGCCGCCCGACTCGGGGCTGTACTTCGTCATGGCGCTCGCGATGCCCAGCGGCACGGTGTAGCCGGTCGCCGAGCCGGTGTTGAGGTAGATCAGCGCGCCCTGCAGGTTGTTCCAGCTGGCTTGGAACTCGAACAGGAACACGATCACGAACGACGGCACCGAGAGCGGGAAGGCGATGCGCCAGAACTGCCCCCACGCGCTCAGGCCGTCGATGCGCGCCGCCTCGAACAGCTCGCGCGGCAGTCCGAGGAAGAACTGCCGCAGCAGGAAGATGTAGAACGCCGAGCCGAACACGTTCGCGCCCCACAGCGGCACGTGCGTGCCGACGAACCCCAGCTGGTTCCAGATCAGGAACTGCGGCACGAGCGTGACCGCCCCCGGCAGCATCATGGTCGCCAGCACGACGCCGAACAGCACGTTGCGGCCCGGGAAGCGGAAGTAGGCGAAGCCGAACGCCACGAGCGAGCTCGAGACGGTCACGAAGCCCGCCGCGAGCACGGCGATGAGCACGCTGTTGCCCAGCCACGCCAGCAGCGGCAGCTGGTCGAAGACCTCGACGTAGTTCTCCGGCTGCCATGTCTGCGGGATGAGCCGGTTGTCGAAGACCTCGCCGCGCGGCTTGAGGCTCGCAGCCAGCAGCCACACGATCGGGTACAGGAACAGCCCGGTGCAGGCCAGCAGCAGCACCCACCGCACCACCTGCCCGACCCAGCCCCACACCGACAGGCGCGTCTCGCGCGGCTGCACGGGCGAATCGGCAGCCGCAGCAAGCGCGGCCGAGCTCATCCGCGGCTCGGCGGCATCGGCCTGCGCGCTCATCGCTCGCCTCCCTCGTAGTAGACGAATCGGTTGCCGATCCGCATCTGGATGATCGAGATCACCAGGATGATGACGAACAGCAGCCAAGCCATCGCCGCGGCGAAGCCGAAGTTGAACTGCCGGAACGCCTGCTCGAACAGGTAGATCGCGTAGAACAGCGAGGCGTCGGACGAGCCGGATGCGGTGGTGCGGTGGAAGAGCAGGAAGGCCTGGTCGAAGATCTGGAAGGCCGCGATCGTCAGCACGAGCACGTTGAACAGCACCGCGGGCGAGATGAGCGGCAGCGTGACGTTCCAGAAGCGCCGCCACGAGCCGGCGCCGTCGATCGAGGCGGCCTCGTAGAGCTCCTTCGGCACGTTCTGCAGCGCCGCCAGGAAGATGACCATCGTGCCGGCCACGCCCCACAGCGTCATGAGCACGATCGACGGCTTGACCCACGCGGGGTCGAGCAGCCACGCCGGTCCGTCGATGCCGAGCGCCGCGAGCCCGCGGTTGATGGCGCCGTTGCTGCCGTTGAGCAGCAGCAGGAAGACGGATGCGGTGGCGACCGTCGGCGTCATCTTCGGCAGGTAGAAGACGGTGCGGAAGAAGCCGGCGCCGCGGCGCACGGTGTTGAGCAGCATCGCGAGCCCGAGCGCGAGCGCCACCTCGAGCGGCACGGCGAGCACGGCGCAGAAGAGCGTGTTGCCGAGCGCGGTCGCGATCTTCGGATCCTCGATCAGCATCTGGTAGTTCGCGATGCCCGCCGGCCGGGCGGTGTCGGTCGCGAGCTGGTAGTAGCTGAAGGAGATGACGAGGCTGTAGACCATCGCGCCGAACGTGAAGACGAGGAAGCCGAGGATCCAGGGCGAGATGAACAGGTAGCCGTTTAGCGCCTCGCGCCGGCGCATCGGGCTCATCCGGGGGCGCTTGGGCTTCGGCTTCGGCGCTGCAGGCTCGGGCGCGCCGGGCTCCCGAGCGCCGGGCGGTGCGGACGTCGTCGTCAACGGGCCTCCTCCGGTCGGCGGAGCCCGAGAGCACCGCTTCTCTGGTGTACCCCACTTCTCTGAGAAGCGCATCCCTCACTTCTGGTCGACGTACCCCACTGCCGCACGAGCCGCACAGCGGTGCACGGCCGCCCGACGCATCCGCCGCTCGCGGCGTACGCTGGCGCCATGACTGTCCACGACCGCGCCACGATCATCCCGCTGCCCGACCGCGTGCCGCACCTGCCGAAGTCGGCGCTGGTGATGCCGGGCGCCGTCATCGCAGGGCAGGTCTCGCTCGGCGAGCGCGTCGGCATCTGGCCGGGCGCCTCCATCCGCGCCGAGGAGGAGCCGGTCATGATCGGCGACGACTCCAACGTGCAGGACTCCTGCTCGCTGCACGTCGACCACGGCTCCCCGCTCACCATCGGCGCGCGCGTCTCGATCGGCCACAACGCCGTCGTGCACGGCTGCACCGTCGAGGACGACGTGCTGATCGGCATGCACGCGACGGTCATGAACGGCGCGGTCATCGGCACCGGCTCGATCATCGCCGCCGGCGCGCTGGTCACCGAGGGCACCGTCATCCCCGAGCACTCGCTGGTCGCCGGCGTGCCCGGCAAGGTGCGGCGCGAGACCACCGAGGACGAGCGGCGCGGCATCGAGCGCAACGCCGAGACCTACGCGAAGCGCATCGAGGTCTACGTCGGCGCCATCGGGCACTGAGGCGATGCCCTGGCGGGCCAGGCGGGCGGATGCGTAGGCTCGGCCCCACGGGGAGGAGACCGAGATGGCGATCCAACGGACGGGCACCGTCACCGAGCATGGCGAGATGTGCGAGCTGATGCTCGAGCGCAGGGTGGGAGCCGACGCCATCGCGGTGTGGCCGTTCCTGTCGGAGTCGCGCGAGCTGGGCATCTGGTTCGCGAACTACGTCGGCGAGCCCGACTCGGGCGAGGTGGTGCTGTCGATGACCGCCGAGGACGGCGAGTCGACCAGCGCCGTCGAGATCCTCGAGTGCACGCCGCCCGAGCACCTGATCGTGCAGACCACCGACGACTCGGGCAGCTGGAGCCTCGAGGTCGAGCTCGTCGACGGCGGGCACGAGCCCGGCTCCGGCACGCTCATCCGCTTCTCGCACCACGAGCTGCCGCTGTCGATGCTGCCCGACGTGGGCGCCGGCTGGGAGTGGTACCTCGATCGACTGGTCGCCGCGATCGCCGGCGAGCCGATGCCCGCCTGGGACGACTACTACCCGGCGCTGCGCGACGCGTACGCCGGCTGACGCATCCGTCGCATCCGGGTCAGCGCGAGCGCACCCGGTGCTCGGCCATCTGCACCACGTTGTCGAGCAGCATGACGCGCGTCATCGGGCCCACACCGCCGGGCACGGGCGAGACCCACGCCGCGACATCCTTCACGCCCGGGTCGACATCGCCGAGCAGCTTCACCTTGCCGGTCTCGGCCGAGAGGCCGCGCGTGATGCCCACATCGAGCACCGCGGCGCCGGGCTTGACCCAGTCGGCCTTGATCAGCCCCGGCACGCCCACGGCGGCCACGACGATGTCGGCCTCCCGCACCTGGGCGGCGAGCTCGGGCGTGCGCGAGTGGCACAGCGTCACCGTCGCGTCGATGCCCTTGCGGGTCAGCAGCAGGCCGAGCGGCCGGCCGACGGTGAGGCCGCGGCCGACGATGGCGACCGTCGAGCCCGCGATCTCGATGTCGTGGCGGCGCAGCATCTGCACGATGCCCGCGGGCGTGCACGGCAGCGGCGAGTCGATCGGCCCGTCGACCCCGAGCACCAGCCGGCCGAGGTTCGTGGGGTGCAGGCCGTCGGCATCCTTGTCGGGATCCATCAGCTCCAGCATCGCCTTCTCGTCGTGCCCGTCGGGCAGCGGCAGCTGGATGATGTAGCCGGTCACCTCGCCCGCCGAGTTGAGATCGGCGATCGCCTTCCGCACGTCGGCGGTCGAGGCGCCCGTGGGCAGGTCGACGCGGATCGACTCGATGCCCACCTCGGCGCAGTCGCGGTGCTTGCCCTTCACGTACGACTGGCTCCCCGGGTCATCGCCGACCAGCAGCGTGCCCAGACCCGGCGTCATGCCCTTGGCCGCCAGCGCATCCACTCGCTCCTTCAGCTCCGCCTTGATGGCGGATGCGGTGGCGTTGCCGTCGAGGAGCCGTGCGCTCATCGGCGGTCGCCGCCCTGGGAGACGGAGGAGCCGAGGTCGTGCACCGCCGTCGGCTGGCCGGACGGGCCGACGCCCGCGTAGAGCGGGAAGGCGTCGGCGAGCTTCGCGACGCGGGCGCGGAGCGGCTCGGGGTCGGCGCCGGGCAGCAGCGCGAGCGCGATCACATCGGCCACCTCGGTGAACTCCTGGTCGCCGAAGCCGCGGGTCGCGAGCGCCGGCGTGCCGATGCGCAGGCCGCTCGTGACCATCGGCGGGCGCGGGTCGTTCGGCACCGCGTTGCGGTTGACCGTGATGCGGATCTCGTGCAGGAGGTCCTCGGCCTGCTTGCCGTCGATGGCGGCGTCGCGCAGGTCGACCAGGACCAGGTGCACGTCGGTGCCGTTCGAGCGCACCGTGATGCCCGCATCCGCCACGTCCTGCTGCATGAGCCGCTCGGCGAGGATGTGCGCGCCGCGCAGCGTGCGCTCCTGGCGCTCCTTGAACTCGTCGCTCGCGGCGAGCTTGAAGGCGGTGGCCTTCGCGGCGATCACGTGCATGAGCGGGCCGCCCTGCTGGCCCGGGAAGACGCCCGAGTTGATCTTCTTGGCGATGTCGGCGTCGTTCGTGAGGATGAAGCCCGAGCGCGGGCCGCCGATGGTCTTGTGCACGGTCGACGAGACCACGTGCGCGTGCGGCACCGGGTTGGGGTGGAGGCCCGCGGCGACGAGGCCTGCGAAGTGCGCCATGTCGACCCACAGCAGCGCGCCCACCTCGTCGGCGATCGCGCGGAAGGCGGCGAAGTCGAGCTGGCGCGGGTAGGCCGACCAACCGGCGACGATCACCTTGGGCTTGTGCTCGATCGCGAGGCGGCGCACCTCCTCCATGTCGACCTGGCTGGTGGTCTCGTCGACGCCGTACGCGACGATGTCGTACAGGCGGCCGGAGAAGTTGATCTTCATGCCGTGCGTGAGGTGGCCGCCGTGGTCGAGCGAGAGGCCGAGCACCGTGTCGCCGGGGCGCGCGATCGCGTGCAGCACGGCGGCGTTGGCGGTGGCGCCCGAGTGGGGCTGCACGTTGGCGAACTCGGCGCCGAAGAGCGCCTTCGCGCGGTCGATCGCGAGCTGCTCGGCGACGTCGACGTACTCGCAGCCGCCGTAGTAGCGGCGGCCCGGGTAGCCCTCGGCGTACTTGTTGGTCAGCACGCTGCCGGCGGACTCGAGCACCGCGACCGGCACGAAGTTCTCGCTCGCGATCATCTCGAGGTAGTCGCGCTGGCGGTTCAGCTCCTGCTGCAGGACCTCGGCGATCTCAGGATCGACTTCGCTGAGGGGGCTGTTGAACGTGCTGGGCAGACGGTCGGTCACGGGTGCTCCTTCGCTGGTGCGCTGGCGCGCGTCGCTGGTTCGGATGCCCAGGCGCGCGGCTGCTGCTCGGCCGCTCCCCGGTGGTGCTCCACCAATGCGCCAGTCACGGCCGCAGCCATCGTATCCCGCGGGCCGATGCTTGGCCGATGCTCGCATTCCGAGCGTTGCGGTCGCGCGTCTCTCCGGCCAGCCTTGCTCTCACCGACATCTGCACGAAGGAGCACCATGAGCGTCATTGATCTCACCGGCAAAGTCGCCATCATCACCGGCGGCGGCAGCGGCATCGGCAAGTCCACATGCGAGCTCTTCGCGAGCCTGGGCGCGACAGTCGTCGTGAGCGACATCGCCGAGACCGCGCACGAGACCGTCGCAAGCATCGAGGCCAGCGGCGGCACCGCATCCGCCGTCGTCGGCGACATCGGCGATGCCGCCGTGGCCGACGCGATCGTCGCGGCGGCGGTGGAGCGGCACGGCAAGCTCGATGTGCTCGTCAACAACGCAGGCATCATGGATCACTTCGCCGGTGCTGCGGCCGTGGACGACGCCTTGTGGGACCGCGTGCTGCGGGTGAACCTCTCGGCGCCGTTCTACCTCACCCGGGCTGCGCTGCGAGTGATGGTGCCGCAGGGCTCAGGCTCGATCGTGAACATCGCGAGCGAGGCGGGCATCCGCGGCGCCGCGGCGGGCGCGGCGTACACCGCGTCGAAGCACGGCCTCATCGGGCTCACGCGCAACACCGCCTACACCTACGCGAAGCAGGGCATCCGCGCGAACGCGATCTGCCCGGGCGGCGTGGAGACGAACGTCATGACCGCCGACATCCAGCAGCACATCGACCAGGAGGGGCTCGCTGCCATCACGCCCGTGCACCAGTCGGCGATGCGCGTCGCGCAGCCGATCGAGCAGGCGAACCTCGCGGCGTTCCTCGCGTCCGACGCGGCGAGCAACGTGAGCGGCGCGATCATCCCGAACGACGGCGGCTGGTCCGCGGGGTGAGCCGGCCGGTCGCACTGCCGCCGGGCGTGTGTGGTTGGCTCGGCGCATGACGGACGACGACCGCATCCGCCTCCTGCTGCTCGACGCGCTCGACGCGCAGCGCCGCCACGTGCTCGCCGCGATCGACGGGCTGAGCGATGCGCAGCTGCGCAGCGCCGTGCTTCCGTCGGGCTGGTCGCCGATCGGACTCGTGCGGCACCTGACGCTCGGCGGTGAGCGCTACTGGCTGCACACAGTGATGGCCGGCGAGCCGCTCGACTACTGGCCGGCAGACCGCCCCGAGCTCGACGACGGCCGGCCCGCCGACTGGCGAGTCGAGGCGCACGAGGCGACGGATGCGGTGGTGCAGGAGTACCGCGACGCGATCGCGCGCTCCGACGAGATCGTGGCCGCGCTCGACCTCCGCGCCGCGCCTCGTCGGCCCGAGCCGGAGTGGCCCGCCGAGCGATTCCCCGATCTGGCCGCGGTGCTGCTGCACGTGATCCTCGACGCGGCGACGCACGCCGGCCACCTCGACGCGACGCGCGAGCTGCTCGACGGCCGGCAGCACCTGGTGCTCTGAGCGCGCCCGGAGCCCCACGTGCGGCGAGCACGCGCCGCAGCACCGCGTGAGCGGAGCGCCCTCGCAGCCCGCCAGCAACGAGCAAGCCGGGTCGCGGGTCCGGCCGGCAGACGGCGAGGGGGCCGGTATCGCGCGACCCCGGCCCTTCGCAGCTGCTGCCGCAGCCGCAGCCGCTAGATGAGGTGGTCGGTGAGGTGGTTGGGCGTGCCGAAGCGGTGCGCCGTGATCGCGACCGCCTGCTCCCGCAGGAACGGCAGCAGCTCCACACGGCCCGCCTCCGTCACCGGGTGCGACACGATCGCGAGGTCGGGGCGGCCCTCGACGGCCTCCGCCAGCGCGCGCACGCCCTCGGCGACCGTCGCCTCGGCGGCCAGATAGCGGATGCGTCCCTGCGGCAGGCGCGCCGCCGCCCGCGCGAAGGCGGCGTCGTCCTGCACCTCCACCGGAACCCCCGCCGCAGCGAGCGCCGCGCGCACCGCGGGAGCGGGCTCGATCGCAGTCGAGACGCGCACCTCGGCACCGGCGCGCAGCGCAGCGGCGACCGTGCGCGCCAGCTGCACGATGCGGCCGCCCTCCGCCAGCCGGATGACGACGTTCGGCATCGGCAGGTGGCGCAGGATGTCGCGCTCGGCGAGCAGCTGCTGCACATCGCGGGCGAGACCCAGCTCGCCGGCCCACACGTGCTGGTCGGAGCCGGCCGCACGGCGGAGCGCTGCGGCCTCGTCGCGCGTGACGGAGGAATCCGTCGCGGCCGAGCCCGACGCATCCGCCGTCGACGCCACCGACTCCACCGCGTCGACGAGCGTCTGCACCGACTGCAGCTCGATCGGCGCCGTCTCGCGCGCCTCGGCCGAGACCCAGTCGACCAGCGGCATCAGGTAGCTCGGGCCGCCCGCCTTGGTGGTGGGCCCGACGACCGAGCGCTTCCAGCCGCCGAAGGGCTGGCGCTGCACGATGGCGCCGGTGATGCCGCGGTTGACGTAGAGGTTGCCGGCCTGGATGGTCTCGAGCCACCGGCCGATCTCGTCGGGGTCCAGCGAGTGGATGCCGCTGGTGAGGCCGTAGTCGACCTCGTTGACGAGCGCGATGGCCTCCTCGAGGGTGTCGACGCGCATGATGCCGAGGATCGGGCCGAAGTACTCGGTCAGGTGGTACTCGCTGCCGCGCTGCACGCCGGCGCGCAGGCCGGGCGACCAGAGCTTGCCCGAGTCGTCGAGCTGCTCGGGCTTGACGATCCACGACTCGCCGGGGCCAAGCTTGGTGAGGCCGTCGAGCAGCTTGCCCTCGGCCGGCGCGACGACCGGGCCCATCTGGCTGGTGGCGTGCCACGGGTAGCCGGTCTCGAGCGAGCGCACGCCGTCGACGATCTGGTTGTGCAGGCGCTTCGACGTGCCGGCCTGGCCGACCAGGATCGCGAGCGAGGCCGCCGAGCACTTCTGACCGGCGTGGCCGAAGGCGCTCGCCACGATGTCCCTCGCGGCGAGGTCGAAGTCGGCCGAGGGCATCACGATGATGGCGTTCTTGCCGCTCGTCTCGGCCAGCAGGTTGAGATCCGCGCGGATGCGGCGGAAGGCCTGCGCGGTCTCGAAGCCGCCGGTGAGGATGACGCGGTCGACGCGCGGGTCGCCGATCAGCTGGTCGCCGAGCGAGCGCTCCCCCAGCTGCACGAGCTGCAGCACGTCCTTCGGCACGCCGGCCGCCCAGAGCGCCTCGACCATCGTCGCGCCGGTGCGCGCGGTGGCGCGGGCGGGCTTGATGATGACGGATGCGCCGCTCGCGAGGGCTGCGAGCGTCGAGCCCGCGGGGATGGCGATGGGGAAGTTCCACGGCGGGGTGACGGCGATCAGGCGCGAGGGCACCGCGACGGCGCCGTCGATGCGGTCGAGATCGCGGGCGCGCTCGGCGTAGTAGTGTGCGAAGTCGATCGCCTCGGAGACTTCAGGGTCGGACTGGTCGAGCGTCTTGCCGGCCTCGCTGGCCGCGACCTCCATCAGCTCGCCGCGGCGCGCCTCGAGCTCTCGGCCTGCGCGGTGCAGGATCTCGGCGCGCTCGTCACCCGAGAGCGAGCGCCAGCCCTCGTTCGCGGCGATGCCGGTCTCGATCACGGTCTCCAGCGCATCCGCATCGCGCAGCGTGGCCGCCTCGACGGCGTCGACGCCCAGGCGCGAGTCCTTCGCGCGCTCGCGGATGCCGGCCGCCCACGCCTGGTTGGCGGGCAGCGAGGGGTCGGTGTCGGGAGCGTTGCGGAACCCGCCCTGCCCGGCCGGGGCCGACGCATCCGCAGTGCTGTCGATGCTGCGGTCCTGCACCCGGTGCGTGGCGGGCGCCTCGGCGGCGAGGCCCGCGAGCGAGGCGAGGAAGCGATCCTTCTCGCGCTCGAACAGCGGCTGCGAGGTGGCCAGCTCGAACACGGCCGACATGAAGTTCTCGCGGCTCGCGCCCTCCTCGAGGCGGCGGATCAGGTAGGCGATCGCGACGTCGAACTCGTTCGGGTGCACGACCGGCGTGTAGAGCAGCAGGCCGCCGACGTCGCGGCGCACCACCTCGGCCTGGCCCTGCGCCATGCCCAGCAGCATCTCGAACTCGACACCGCGCTCGATGCCGCGCTGCTTGCCCAGCAGCCAGGCGAAGGCGACGTCGAAGAGGTTGTGGCCGGCGACGCCGAGCTCGACGTTGGCGATGCGCTCGGGCGTGAGCGCCCAGGTGAGCACGCGCTTGTAGTGCGTGTCGCTGTCCTGCTTGGTGTGCCAGGTAGCGAGCGGCCAGTCGTGGATCGAGGCCTCGACGCGCTCCATCGGCAGGTTCGCGCCCTTCACCAGGCGCACCTTGACGTTGCCGCCGCCCGACGCGACGCGCTCGGCCGCCCACTCCTGCAGGCGCTGCATGGCCGGCAGCGCGTCGGGCAGGTAGGCCTGCAGCACGATGCCGCCGCGGTACTGCTCGAGGCCGGGCTCGCCGAGGATCCGCATGAAGACCGCCATGGTCATCTCGAGATCCTTGTACTCCTCCATGTCGAGGTTGATGAAGGTGCCGGTCTCGTTCGCGCGGCGGTAGAGGGGCAGCAGGCGCTCGACCACGTGGTCGACGTGGGCGTCGAAGGCCCACGGCTGGTGCGGCGCGGTGGTGGCGGAGACCTTGATCGAGACGTAGTCGACGTCGTCGCGCTCGATGAGCGCCATGGTGCCGTCGATGCGGCGCTTCGCCTCGCGGCCGCCGAGCACATACTCGCCCAGCAGGTTGACGTTCAGGCGGGCACCGGTGGCGCGGATGCGCTTGATCGCGGCACCGAGGCGGGCGTCGGTGGCGTCGATGATGAGGTGGCCGACCATCTCGCGCAGCACGCGGCGCGCGATCGGCACCACGATGTGCGGGGCGAGCGGGGCGACGCCGCCGCCGAGCTTGAGCGCCTGGCGCATCGGCCAGGGCAGGAACGCGGGTGCGTCGCCGGCGATCTCGCGCAGCGTGCGGGCGGCCACGTGCACATCCTCGGGCCGCACGACGCCGTCGACGAAGGCGACCGCGAAGTCGAGGCCCTTGGGGTCGTTCAGCACCCCGGCGAGCTGCTCGGCGCTCGCGTCGGCGGGGATCTGCTCGGCGGCCTCGAGCCACGTGCGCACCTGCGCGACGATCTCGGGCGCGAGCGCCTGCAGGCTCGCGAGCTCGGCCGGATCGACGGCGCCTGCGACGGCCTGCGCCGTGGCCTGCGCGGTGTCCTGCGTCGCGCTGGTCTTCTCGGTGGCGGCTGCGCCCATGCTGCTGCCCTTTCTCGCCGTGCCGCGGGCGTGCCCGCGTGGGTGGGTGCGCGCCGACATGCGCGTCGCGGCCAGTCTGCCCGCAACCATCGTTCAGGTACAGTGACGGTTCACGATGGATATGCATCGCGTTGAGTGATGCTTTGCGGATGTGTCGCGGTGCGCGCGTTGGGAGGCCGGCAATGCTCGAGGTGCGACGCCTGCGACTGCTGCGCGAGCTGCGGCTGCGCGGCACCATCGCGGCGGTCGCCGCAGCGCTCGCGTACGCGCCGAGCGCCGTCTCGCAGCAGCTCAGCGCGCTCGAGCGCGAGGTCGGCGTGCCCCTCACCCACAAGCAGGGCCGGCGCCTGGCGCTCACCCCGCAGGGCGAGCTGCTCGCCCAGCACGCCGAGCGGGTGCTCGACGAGCTGGAGACCGCCGAGCGCGCGGTCGCGGCGTCGCTCGGCCGGCCCATCGGCACCGTGCGCATCGCGGTGTTCCAGTCGGCGGCGCTCTCGCTCGTGCCCGGCATGCTGCGCATCCTCAGCGAGAGCGCCCCGGAGCTGCGCATCGAGATGGTGCAGCGCGAGCCCGAGACCGCCCTCTACGACACCCACGTGGGCGACTTCGACCTGGTGGTCGCCGAGCAGTACCCCGGGCACGCGGCGCCGCAGCACCTGGGCCTCGACCGCGAGGTGCTGATGACGGATGCGCTGCGGCTGGCCGTGCCGCCGGGCAGCGACATCCGCACCCTGGTCGACGCCGCATCCCGCCCCTGGGTGATGGAGCCTGTCGGCGCGGCCTCGCGGCACTTCGGCGAGCAGCAGTGCCGGGTGGCGGGCTTCGAGCCCGATGTGCGCTTCGCCACCGCCGACCTGCAGGCGCAGATGCGGCTGGTCGAGACCGGCCACGCCGTGGGCATCGTGAACGACCTCACCTGGGTCGGCACGCAGGTGCGCTTCGAGCCGCTCCCGCTGCCCGGTGCCCCGCGGCGCGAGATCTTCACCGCCGCGCGCGCGGCATCCAGCGGCTCACCGGCGATCGCGGCCGTGCGCGAGGCGCTGCGCGGCGCGGTGCCCACGGAGGTCGCAGCCGACTAGCGTCCGGCTTGCCGCACTGGCCCGCCGACCGGCACCCCGTCCCGGGCGCGACTCCGGCCACGCTCAAACGGCGCTCGCTACCGTGGTGCGACCTACCCGAGGGGGAACCGTGGGCCTGTTCACACGCAAGCAGACGACCGAGGTCGCGCAGCGGCCGGTCCGCGCGCCCTGGTCGCTGTGGGCCGATTCGTTCGGCCGGCTCGCGACGCGGTCGCTGCAGATCATCCTCGTGATCGCCGTCGTCACCGGCGCGATCTTCGCGATGACGCAGCTCACGCTCGTCATCATCCCCGTGATGCTCGCGCTCATCTTCGCGTCGGCGTTCGCGCCCCTGATGCGGTGGATGCGCCGCCGGGGCGTGCCCTCGGTGCTCGCGACCATCATCTCGCTGCTCGCGATCGCCGCGGTGCTCAGCGGCGTGGTGTGGCTCATCGTCAACGCGGTGCGCAACCAGCTCGACGAGCTCATCGCCCAGGCCACCGAAGGCTTCGATCGCGTGCTCGATTGGATCTCGACCCTGCCGTTCGCTCCCACCGATGCGCAGATCACCGAGGCGCGCGACACCGCGATCGACTTCCTCACCAGCGCGCAGTTCGGCTCCGGTGCCCTCGCGGGCGTGAGCGCCGCCGCGAACTTCGTCACCGGGCTCGTGCTCATGATCGTCGTGCTGTTCTTCTTCCTCAAGGACGGGCCGCGCATCTGGGAGTTCCTGCTGCGCCCGTTCGAGGGCGAGCGGTACGCGCGCGCCAAGCGCATCGGCGCCACCACCGTCGGGACGCTCGGCGGCTACGTGCGGGGCACGGCCACGATCGCGCTGGTGGATGCCGTGGGCATCGGCATCGTGCTCTGGATCATGCAGGTGCCGCTGGCCCTGCCGCTGGCCGTGCTCGTGTTCCTGCTCGCCTTCATCCCGCTCGTGGGCGCGACCGTCGCGGGTGCGCTCGCGACGCTCGTCGCGCTCGTCGCCACCGACGTGCTCTCGGCGGTGATCGTGCTGGGCGCCGTGATCCTCGTCAACCAGATCGAGGGCAACTTCCTGCAGCCGGTGGTCATGGGGCGCTCGCTCAATCTGCACGCCCTGGTCATCCTGATCGCCCTCACCGTCGGCACGGTGCTCGGCGGCATCGTCGGCGCGGTGCTCTCGGTGCCGATCGCCGCCGTCGCCTGGGGCATCACGCAGGTATGGGACGGCGAGGACCGACCGGCGCGCATGTTCCGGCAGAAACGGCCGGAGATCGCGTAGCGGACGGAACGGGGGCAGCCCCGCTCAGGCCCGGTTCCGCCGGCGCACGTGGCTGACGGCGACGAGCGCGAGGCTGACGGCGATGCCTGCGAACAGCACCCAGGGCAGCGAGCCCGGCCCCCAGCTGTCGAACGCGATCGCGCCCAGCAGCGCACCGCCGCCGATGCCCGTGTTGAAACCGGTGGTGTACCAGGCCATGGCCGGCTGCAGCAGCCGCTCGGGCGCGGCCTCGAGCAGCCGCGTCTGCAGCAGCGGCGGCAGCGCTCCCATGGCGAGGCCCCACACCAGGATCGCCGCGAAGGTGAGCGGCAGCACGGTCGAGAGCGCGAGCACCACCATCGTCAGCAGCATCACGATCATGCAGGCGACCACGCCTGCGAGCGGGCGACCGCCGAGCCAGATGGTCAGCGCCAGCACCGCGATCGCGCCCATCACGCCATAGGCGAGCAGCGCCGGGCTCAGCCACTCCTCCGGCAGCTGGGCGTGCTGCACGAGGAACGGCGCGATGAACGTGTAGAAGGCGTACTGCCCGGTCATCGCGAGCGTCGTGGAGAGGATCGCGACCACCATGCCGCTCATCGACACGCGCGAGCCCTCGACCGGCAGCGCGAGCGATCCGGTCTCGGTGGTGGCGACATCCTTCATGTGGTCGACCGGCGGCAGCACCTTCCAGACCGCGAGCGCCGCGAGCAGGCACGCGACACCGAACACCGCGAACGCCCAGCGCCAGCCGACCGCCTGGCCCAGCAGCGTCGACAGCGGCAGGCCCAGCACGAACGCGAGCGAGCCGCCGGCGCTGGTGATGGCGACCGCGCGCCCGAGCTGCTCGGGCGGCACGAGATAGGCGGCGTAGGCGCCCACCACCGTCCAGAAGACGCCGTGCGCGAGACCGCCGATGATGCGCATCGCCACGATCCACTCGTAGGTGGGCACGACGGCAGTCGCCAGGCACGAGGCAGTGAAGATCAGCAGCACGCCGATCACGAGCGCATGCCGCGGCAGGCGCCTGGTGAGGCGGATGAGCGTGGTCGAGGAGGCGACGACGGTGAACGCGAACACCGACACCAGCAGGCCGATCGCGCTCTCGGAGACGCTCAGGTCGCGGCTCATCGGCAGCACCAGGCCCATCGGCAGCATCTCGACCGAGATGTTCACGAAGATCGTCAGCGCCAGCACGAGCAGCGCCGCCATCGGAAATGGCGTCGCCTGCCGCTGTCCGCTCGTCGTCTGCTCACCCACGAGCGCTCAGCCTATGCCGAGTCCACGGCCAGTTTCGCTCGCTACGGTCGCCGCATGCTCACCGCCGCCGAGGTCGTCGATCTGCGCTTCTCGTCCGCCGGCCTCTTCCGTGCCGGCTACGCGGCCGACGCCGTCGACGACTGGCTCGACCACGTCATCCGCACCCTGCGCGCCTACGAGGGCGATGCGGAGGGCACGGTCGAGCTGCTCGCCGAGGATGCGCGCGAGACGACCCTGCCGACCGCGCGCGGCCGCGACGCCTACGCCACCGAGGAGGTGGACGTCGCGATCGAGCGCGTCGCGATCGCCCTCGCCGAGCACGAGCGCGAGGCCTGACCCGGCCTAGACTCGATCGGGTGAGCAACCACTGGATCCTGTCGTTCGTCTGCGACGACCGGCCGGGCATCGTGCACGCCATCTCCGGCGCCATCGTCGACTGCGGCGGCAACATCACCGAGTCGCAGCAGTTCTCCTCCGCCGACACCGACCGCTTCTTCATGCGGCTGCAGGTGCAGGCCGACGCCGAGCAGGCCGACTTCGAGTCGCGGCTCGCGCCGGTCGTCGAGCGGTACGGCATGCAGTGGCAGCTCGACGACGTCGGCCGCCCGCTCAAGACCCTGGTGCTGGTGTCGAAGGCGGCGCACTGCCTCAACGACATGCTCTTCCGCCAGCGCGCCGGCCAGCTCTCGGTCGACATCCCGCTGGTGATGTCGAACCATGCATCGCTCGGCTCGCTCGCCGCCTTCTACGACGTGCCCTTCGAGCACGCTCCGGTGACGGATGCGTCCACGAAGGCCGCGTTCGAGGCCCGCGTGCTCGAGGTGGTCGAGCAGGAGGGCATCGAGCTGGTGGTGCTCGCCCGGTACATGCAGATCCTCTCGCCGGAGCTGTGCGACGCGCTCGAGGGCCGGCTCATCAACATCCACCACTCCTTCCTGCCGGGCTTCAAGGGCGCCAACCCCTATCGGCAGGCGCACGCGCGCGGCGTCAAGCTCATCGGCGCCACCGCGCACTTCGTCACCAGCGACCTCGACGAGGGGCCGATCATCGAGCAGAACGTGGTGCGCGTCGACCACGCGCACTCCCCCGCGCAGCTGGTCGCGATCGGGCAGGACGAGGAGTCGCGCACGCTCTCACGCGCGGTGCAGTGGTTCGCCGAGGATCGCGTGCTGCTCGACGGGCAGCGCACCATCATCTTCCGCTGAACCGCATCGGCCGCCCTCTCGGGCGGCATCGCGGATTCATCGCGCGTTCATGTCCAGACCTCGCGAATGTCACAGGAGCCGGTTAGGTTGAACGGACCCCCTTGTCCCCGACGGAGTGGACCTATGCACGCACGCACACTGCTCGGCACCGGAACGGTCGCCGCGCTCGCCCTGACAGGCCTTGTCGCCACCCCAGCGATGGCGGCCGACCATCCGGTCATCAACGAGTTCTCGGTGAACATCACCGGGGTCGATGGTGGCGCCGAGTACGTCGAGCTCTACGCCGCACCGGGAACCGACCTCACCGGGCACATGGTGCTCGTCGTGAAGGGCGACAACCCGCACGACGACGCGGGCAAGCTCCTGCAGGCGACCGCCGCGCCCTCGCTCGACGCGTCCGGCTTCGGGCTCGTCAGCTATCCCTCGAACGGTCTGCAGAACGGCTCCATCTCGATCCTGCTCGTCGAGGGCACCGCCGCGAGCGGCGACACCGTCGACGCGAATCTCGACGGCACGATCGATGACGGCGTCGCCTTCACCGTCGTCGACTCGATCGCGATCCATGACGGCGGGGCAGCAGACCTCACCTACGGTCCCGTGCTGAGCGCCGCCTTCGACGACGGCGGCAACACCGTCGGCGGCGCGAGCCGCATCCCCGACGGCACCGACACCGACGCGCCGGCCGACTGGGTGCGCAACAGCTACGGCGGCGCAGGCCTCGTGCTCGACGGCAGGACTGACCTCGCCACGTCTCCCGCAGTAGGCGAGGCGTGGAACACGCCCGGCGCCGCCAACGAGGTGTTCGAGGCCGTGGAGCCGCCGGCCGACCTCAGCTGCGAGTCCGACGCGGTCGCGATCGGCGCCGTGCAGGGGACGACCGACACCAGCCCGCTCGACGGCGAGACCGTGACCGTGCGAGGCACTGTCACCGGTGACTGGCAGGTCGGCGGCCTCGACGGCGTCTCGCTGCAGGATGCAGGAGACGGCGACGCCGCGACCAGCGACGGCATCTTCGTATACGCGCCCGGCGCCGCAGACGTCGCCGAGGGCGACCTGCTCACCGTGTGGGGCATCGCCACCGAGTTCGACGGCATGACGCAGATCTCGAACGCCACCATCCTCGACTGCGGCCCGGGCGCGCTGCCCGACGCGGTGGACCTCGAGCTGCCGATCACCGACTACGAGTCGAGCGAGAGCATGCTCGTCACGCTCCCGCAGTCGCTCGCGATCCTCGAGTACTTCAACTACGGCCGCTACGGCGAGGTCGTCGTCGGCACCGAGCGCCAGATGCAGCCCACTGCCGTCGCCGCTCCCGGCTCCGACGAGGCAGCCGCCGTGCGCGCCGCCAACGCCGCGAACCGCATCACGATCGACGACGGCCGCTCGTCGCAGAACCCCGACCCGGCCATCCACCCGGGCAACCTCGAGGAGTTCACGCTCGCCAACTCGTTCCGCGGCGGCGACACGGTCACCGGCATCACCGGCGTGCTCGAGTACCGCCACGACCTGTGGCGCATGCAGCCCACCGCGGCCGGCACCTTCACCGAGGTGAACGCCCGTGAGGCGTCACCCGAGATCGAGGGCGCGAACCTCGAGATCGCCTCGTTCAACGTGCTGAACTACTTCACGACGCTCGGCGACCGCGGCGCGGTCACGGCGGAGGAGTTCGAGCGCCAGGAGGCGAAGATCGTCGCCGCCATCGACGAGCTCGACTCGGCCATCGTCGGCCTGCTCGAGATCGAGAACAACGGTGTCGCGCTCGACACCCTCGTCGCCGCCCTGAACGCGACGGCGGGTATCGAGCAGTGGGCCGGCATCGACACCGGCGTGCTCGGCACCGACGCGATCACGACCGCACTCATCTACCAGCCGGCGCTCGTCGCGCCGGAGGGCGCGCACGCCGTGCTCGATGCGACCGTCGACCCCCGCTTCGACGACTCGAAGAACCGTCCGGCGCTGGCGCAGACGTTCCGCGACCTCGCGAGCGACCGCACGCTCACCGTCGCCGTCAACCACCTGAAGTCGAAGGGCTCCGCGTGCGAGGGCGACACGGGTGAGCCCGAGCAGGGCAACTGCAACACGGTGCGCACCGAGGCTGCAGCGGCGCTGGCCGACTGGCTCGCCGGCGACCCGACCGGCGTCGCCCCTGACGGCTCGATCATCATCGGCGACCTGAACGCCTACGACCACGAGGACCCGATCACCACGCTCGAGGCGGCCGGCTTCACCGACCTGCTGGAGCAGTTCCAGGGCGAGGACGCCTACACCTACGTCTTCGACGGCCAGCTCGGCTACCTCGACTACGGTCTCGCCGACTCGGGAGCGCTGCCGTTCGTGGTCGGTGCCGCCGCCTGGCACGCGAACTCGGACGAGCCGAGCCTCATCGACTACACGATGGCGTTCAAGCAGCCCGCGCAGGATGCCCTGTTCGCGCCCGACCCCTTCCGGGCGAGCGACCATGACGCGGTCGTGATCGGGCTCGAGCTCCAGAGGTGGACCACGGGTGAGCCAGCGGTCGAGTCGTACGCCGGGGCCAACCGCTTCGAGTCCAACGCGCTCGTCTCGGCCGACACGTTCGCGCCGGGCACCGACGTGCTGCTCGCCTCCGGCGAGCTGTTCCCGGATGCGTTGGCCGCCGGTCCCGCCGCCGCCAGCATCGACGCGAGCCTGCTGCTGACGCGCGCCGGCACACTGCCGGCAGTGACCGCAGCGGAGCTCGAGCGGCTGCAGCCGCCGACGGTGACGATCATCGGCGGCACGCCGTCGGTCTCGAGCGCCGTCGTCGAGCGGGTGCTCGAGATCGTGCCGGGCGCGACGGTCGAGCGCATCGCGGGCGCGAACCGCTACGAGACGGCGGCGATGATCGCGCAGCGCTACTTCGGCGCCGCAGATCACGCGTTCATCGCCAGCGGTCAGGTGTTCGCCGACGCGGTCTCCGCGAGCGGCACCGCCTCGGCCATCGGCGACGTGCCCGTGCTGCTGACACCGCAGGCACAGGCCGATGCGGCGACCATCGCTGCGCTCGAGTCGCTCGGCGTGCAGTCGGCCACCGTGCTCGGCGGTCAGCCGTCGGTCTCGGATGCCGCCCTGCGCGCCTACCGGGCGACCGGCATCGAGGTGACCCGCCTCGCCGGCTCCGACCGCTACGCGACCAACGCCATGCTGGTCTCGGAGTTCATCACGCGCAGCAGCGGCCAGTCGATCGCCGTGGCATCGGGGCGCAACTTCCCCGACGCGCTCTCGGCCTCGATGATCGCCGGGGCCCACGACGCTCCGGTGCTGCTGGCTGTGGGCGCCTGCGTGACGCTCTCGGTCGAGGAGCAGATCGCGGCGCTCACGCCGGTCGCGGTCTACAACGTCGGCGGCCTGCCGACGCTCAACCCGGAGGCGTGGCGCACGGGCTGCTGAGCCGATGGCCCCGGCCGATGCAGCACTGCTGACGCCGCATCACTGATGCACAGGGCCCGCGCACCGATCCGTTCGGGCGCGGGCCCTGTCGCATGTCTGCGGGCCGCTCGCCGCATAGGCTGGCGGCATGACCGACACGCGCCTGCTGCTGACCGCAGGGCGTGCACTGGTCGAGGGCGTGCTGATGCCGGATGCGTGGGTGGAGTCCGAGCGCGGCATCATCACCGCGGTCGGCCAGGGAGCGCCGCCGCGCAGCCCCGATCTGGCGCTGCCGGATGCAACGCTCGCGCCGGGCTTCGTCGATCTCCACTGCCACGGCGCGCTCGGATCGGCCTTCGACGACGACGATCCCGAGTGGCAGTCGATCGCCGCCTTCCGCACGGCGCACGGCGCGACGCGCCAGGCGGTCTCGCTCGTGACCGCGCCGCTCGAGCAGCTGCTGCCGCGCGTCGCCGCGGCGGCCGCCGCGTGCGCCGCCGACGACGCACTGCTCTGCGTGCACCTGGAGGGTCCGTTCCTCGCGGACAGCCATCGCGGCGCCCACGATCCGGCTGCGCTGCAGGTGCCGACGCCGGATGCGGTCGAGCGGCTGCTCGAAGCGGGCGACGGGCGGCTGCTGCAGGTGACGATCGCGCCCGAGCTGCCCGACGCGCTCGACGCCATCGGCGGCTTCACCGACGCGGGTGTGCTCGTCGCCGTCGGCCACACGGGCGCCGACGCCGACACCGTGCGCGCCGCCTTCGACGCGGGCGCGACGCTGCTGACGCACGCCTGCAACGGCATGCCGCCGATGCACCACCGCTCCCCCGGACCGCTCGCCGCCGCGCTGCTCGATCCGCGCGTCACGCTCGAGGTCATCGCCGACGCCGAGCATGTCGCGCCCGAGATGCTCGCGCTGCTGCTGCAGGCGGCGCCCGGCCGCATCGCGCTCGTGACCGACGCCATGGCAGCGGCCGGCATGGCCGACGGCGACTACCGCATCGGTGCGCTCGACGTGCGGGTCGAGCACGGCCTGCCTCGGCTCGCGGCGGGCGGCTCGATCGCCGGCTCGACCCTCACGCCCGATCGCGCGATCCGGGTGCTCGTGGCCGCGGGCATCCCGCTCGGGGTCGCGCTCGATGCCGCGACGCGTGCACCGGCGGATGCGGTGGGTCGCGACGACCTCGGCATGCTCCGCGTGGGTGCGCGGGCAGACCTGGTCGCGCTCGATGCGCGGCTCGAGGTCGCGGCCGTCTGGTGCGACGGCGAGCGCCGATAGTCAGCGCCGCGCGGACTCCCGCAGCGCGGGCGAGAGGCGGCTCGCCGCCGCCTCGTCGACGATCACGATGACATCGGCATGCTGCTGCAGCGCGGTCGCGGGCCAAGCGGGTGAGACGGCGTCCTCGAGCGCGTGCGCCAGCGCATCCGCCTTCGCCTCTCCCTGCGCGACCAGCACGATGCGGCGCGCGTCGAGGATCGTGCCGACACCCTGGGTGACGCAGCGGCGCGGCACCTGGTCGGGGCTGTCGAAGAAGCGCGCGTTGTCGGCGATCGTCTCCGGCGCGAGCTCCGCCTCGCGGGTGCGGGAGTCGAGCGCCGAGCCGGGCTCGTTGAAGGCGATGTGGCCGTTGCGGCCGAGCCCCAAGATCTGCACGTCGACGCCACCGGCGGCCGTGATGCGCTGCTCGTAGGACGCGCATTCGGCGGCGAGATCGGCGGCAGTGCCGTCGGGCACGTGCACGCGCGCGGGGTCGAGGCCGAGCGGCTCGATCACCTGCTCGCGGACGACGGTGCGGTAGCTGTGCGGGTCGCCGTCGGGCAGTCCGACGTACTCGTCGAGCGCGAAGGCACTCGCGTCGCGCAGGTCGATCTCGCCGGCGGCCTGCCGGCGAGCGAGCTCGACGTAGACGCCGCTGGGCGACGAGCCGGTCGCGACGCCCAGCACGGGCGCGCGATCGCCGGGCAGCGCCTCGACGACGGCATCGGCGGCGAGCGTCGCGAGCTCGTGCGGCGAGCGCGCGATCGCCAGCCGGATCGTCGGGGTCATCGGAGCGCGCATCAGACGAGCCTAGCCGCGACGCCGGGCCGCGGCTGGCCCGCTACGACGCGGCGGCGGTCGCCTGATCGATCGCGTACAGCACCGAGCCGCCCGGCTCGCGATACGACGCGAGCCATCCGCCGGGGATCTGCGCAGGCTCGTCGACGACCGTGAGCCCCGCCGGCAGCGCCTCGTGGAACGCGACGACGCTGTCGACGACGAACATGGGTCCGGTCTCGGCGTCCGGGTCCTCGTCGATCATGATCTGCAGTTCGCTGCCGTCCTTCGTGAGCGCGACGGTCGATGCGCCCTCCCGCCAGAGCTCCGTGTAGCCGAGGCCGTCGCGGTACACCCCGAGCGTGGCCTCGAGGTCGGTCGTGGGCACGTACAGGATCTCGAGTCGCATCGCTTCCTCCATGCATGTCGTAATCAGATTATGTACAACGTAATGCAATGATGGCCTGGTGCGCCAGTGGATGCCGATCTCCAGCTCGCCGAAGGCGAGGCTCGCCCTCGCGGCTGTCGCCGCGTTCGGCACCCGGCCCTTCGCAGAGGTCGGCGTCGCGGAGCTCGCGGCGGACGCCGACGTCACGACGGGCGCGCTCTACCACCACTTCGGCAGCAAGCTCGGGCTCTACGCGTTCGTGCGCGACGACGTGGAGCGCCGCCTGCTCGACCGCGTGGAGGGCGCCCTCGCGACGGCGGCGGGCGACGAGGCGACCGCGCGCATCGTGCCGGCGATCGTCGTGGGCTTCGACTTCGCGGTGCGCGAGGGCTTCCTGCACCTGCTCGACGCGCCGCCGCCGGGCGCGGAGGCCGACCGGCTCGTCGAGACCCTGCGGAGTGCGGCGCCCACCGCGTCGCCCGTGCTCGCCGACATACTCGCCGCGGCCCTCCGCGCCGCTGTGCACGCCGTCGGCGCGGGTGCCGATGCCGATGATGCGCGGGACGCGCTGCAGTCGCTCGCCGTGCATGGCTCGGCCGATCGGCCCGGCCGCGACTTCTAGCCTGAGATGCGCCTCCGGCGAGGCGGCCTACCGGAAGTCGCGAGAGCCGCGGCTGGGCACGTCGAAGCGCTCCAGCCGGTCGGCCAGCAGCGCGATGACGCCCTCCTCGGTGCGCTGCAGCATGCCCCGGATGATGAGCGCCGGCGCGTGCCTGGCGACCTGCTTCTGGTTGAGCCACAGCCCCTTCGAGACGATCACGTTGAGCATGCCCGTCTCATCTTCGAGGTTCATGAAGGTCACGCCCTGCGCGGTGCGCGGCCGCTGCCGGTGCGTCACCACGCCCGCCGCCTGCACGCGCCTGCCCGGCTCGGCCTCGCCGAGCGCCGCGATCGGCAGCACCCCGCGGCCCCCGAGCATTGCCCGCGCGTGCCGCACCGGGTGGTCGTCGGGGGCGACGCCGGTCGCCCAGATGTCGAGCGCCACCTGCTCCTCGGCGCTCAGCAGCGGCAGCAGCGGCACCTGCAGGCTCACCTGCGAGCCCTCCAGCTGATCCTCTCGCTCGGTCGAGGCCGGTCCCGCCAGCCACAGCCCCTCGCGGCGGCCGACCCCCAGCCCGTCGAGCGCGCCGGCGGTCGCGAGCGCCTCGAGCTCGCCGCGGCCGAGATCGGCGCGGCGGGCGAGGTCGTGGATGTCGCGCAGCGGCTGCGCCGCACGGGCGGCGACGATGCGCTCGGCGGCCGGCGCGCCGATGCCATGCACCTCGGCGAGCCCCATCCGCACCGCGAAGCCGGCGTCGCGGCGATGCCGATCCCGCTGCGCCAGCGACTCGCTCGCGCTCAGCGGCACGGGCGGCTGCTCGTGCGCCAAGCACGCGTCGTCGCCCGGCGTGCGCGCACCGGCTGCGGCAGGCTCGTGCCGCTCGAGCCCCGCAGCGACGCCCGAGTGCACCACGTCGGGCCGCAGCGTCTCGACGCCGTGCCTGGACGCATCCGCCACCAGCGTCTGCGACGACCAGAACCCCATCGGCTGGCTGCGCAGCAGGCCCGCGAGGAACGCCGCCGGGTAGTGCAGCTTCAGCCAGGAGGAGGCGTAGACGAGCTTCGCGAAGGCGAGCGAGTGCGACTCGGCGAAGCCGAAGCCTGCGAAGGCCTCGATCTTGCGGTAGATCGCCTCGCCGGTCGCCTCATCGATGCCGTTCGCGGCCATGCCCGCGAAGAGCTTCGCCCGCAGCGCCTCGATCTTCTCCTTCGAGCGCTTCGAGCCGATCGCGCGCCGCAGCTGGTCGGCCTCGCCCGCGTCGAAGCCGCCGACCGCGACCGACATCTGCATCAGCTGCTCCTGGAACAGCGGCACGCCCAGGGTGCGCTCGAGCACCGGCTCGAGCAGCGGGTGCGCGTAGCTGATCGGCTCCTGGCCGCTGCGGCGGCGGAGGTAGGGATGCACGGCGTCGCCCTGGATGGGGCCGGGGCGGATGAGCGCGATCTCGATCACCAGGTCGTAGAACGAGCGGGGCTTGAGCCTGGGCAGGGTGGCGAGCTGCGCGCGCGACTCGACCTGGAAGACGCCCACCGCATCCCCCTCGCAGAGCATGTCGTAGACCCCTGCCTCCTCGAGCGGGATGGTCGCGAGCGACCACTCCTCGCCCGTGTGCTCGGCCGCGAGCGCCATGGTGTGCGACATGGCGCCGAGCATGCCCAGGCCCAGCAGGTCGAACTTGACCAGGCCCATCCACTCGCAGTCGTCCTTGTCCCACTGCAGCACGGTGCGGTCCTTCATGCGCGCCGGCTCGATCGGGCAGACCGTGCCGACCGGCTGCTCGGTGAGCACCATGCCGCCGGAGTGGATGCCGAGGTGCCGGGGCGCGTGCAGGAACTCGCCCGCCAGCAGCGCCACCGGCTCGGGGATCGAGCCCTCGTCGACCTTCGAGTAGGACTCCACCGACTTCGACCAGGCGTTCTGCTGGCCGACGGCGTAGCCGAGCGCCTTCGCGGCGTCGCGCACCGCCGACTTCGGGCGGTAGGTGATGACGTTGGCGACCTGCGCGGCGTTGCGGCGGCCGTACCGCTCGTAGACGTGCTGGATGACCTCCTCTCGGCGGTCGGCGTCGAAGTCGATGTCGATGTCGGGCTCCTCCTCGCGCATCATCGAGATGAAGCGCTCGAAGGGCAGCCGGTAGCGGATGGGATCGACGGCGGTGATGCCGAGGATGAAGCAAACCGCGCTCGCGACCGCGCTGCCGCGGCCCTGGCAGAGGATGCCGCGGCCGTGCGCGAACTCGGCGATCTCGAACACGATCAGGAAGTAGCCGGCGAAGCCCTTCTCGTCGATCAGGCGCAGCTCGTGCTCGAGCCGGTCGCGCACGATGCTGCTGCTCGGGCGGCCGTCGCCGCCGGTCGCGTAGACCCGCGGCAGCCGCTCGGCGACGAGCGCCCGCAGCCAGCTGATGGGCGTGTGGCCGACCGGCACCTCGGTCTTCGGCAGCTTCGGGGAGGCGGCGCGCAGGTCGAAGGCCAGCTCGCGGCCGAGCGCGGCCGCGGTGTCGACCGCGCTCGGGAAGGCGCGGAAGCGGCGGGCCATCACCGCCCCAGAGCGCAGCGACGGCACGCCGCCGGCGGGCAGCCAGGCGTCGATCTCGTCGATCGAGCGGCGAGCACGCACCGCCGCCACCGCATCGCCCAGCTGCTGGCTCGCCGGTGAGGCGATGTGCGCGTTCGTGGTGGCGATCACCGGCAGCCCGCGCCGCTCGGCGAGCCCGGCCAGCACCCGGTTGCGCTCGAAGTCGCGCGGGTCGCCGATGTCGCTCAGCTCGACGGCGACGCGGTCTCGGCCGAACAGCGCCGTGAGCCGGTCGAGCTCGTGACCGGCCGCATCCGCGCCCTCGTGGTTGGCTCCGAAGCGGTCGAGCGCCTGGCGCACGCCTCCCTTGCGGCAGCCCGAGAGGATCATCCACTCGCCGCGCGCGGCCTCGGCGAGCGTCTCCAGCCCGAAGATCGGCCGCCCCTTCTCGCCCGGCCCGTGGATGTCGCTGGTGAGGTAGCCGTCGGTGAGCGCCGAGGCGAGCGCCGCGTAGCCGGCCGGTCCGGTCGCGAGCGCCACCAGGTGGCTGCCGTCGGGGTCGGGGATGCCGTTCTGCGGCGTCTCGAGGCCGAGCGTGAACTCGGTGCCGAACACGGTCGGCAGCTGCGCCTCGGCGGCGGCCTCGGCGAAGCGCACCGCACCGTAGAGGCCGTCGTGGTCGACCAGCGCGAGCGCCTCGAGGCCCAGCCTGCGCGCCTCGTTGACCAGCTCGGCGGGGCTCGAGGCGCCGTCGAGGAAGGAGTAGTGCGAGTGCGCGTGCAGCTCGGCGTAGGGGGTGGCTCTGCCTTCGGCAGGCACGCGGATGCGCGGACGGCGGGCGTCGTCGAGCTCGGTCGCGTGGGCCGTCTTGCCGGCGCCCACGTCGCGGTCGCTGAGGATGCCCTCGAGCTCGCGCCAGGGCATCGCCGGGTTGTTCCAGCCGGCCATCGCTCCTCCTCTCCCCCTCTTTCCCTTCTCAGCCCTTCCCGCTCCTCGTGCCGCGCCGCCTGCCGGTCAGACGGACGCCTGGTCGCAGACCCGCCGAAACCGCGTTGCGGAACCAGGGAGCCGTCTGACGGACGAGCGTGCGCGGCGACCGTCACGCATAGCGGCCCTCCGCGAGCCAGGCGCCGTCGGCGTGCAGCAGCACCCACGCCTCACCCTCGCCGTCGAGCAGCTGCACGCGGTGCACCGTGTCGCCGAGCTCCCGGCGGCGGATCGGCCACGGCCCCGCCCAGGCCACCACCCGGCGGCGCGCGGCGGCGGGCGGCGAGAAGACGGCGGGGGATGCCTCGCGCACATCGAGCGCGTCGGGCTCGACCGGCAGGCCGGCGGCATCGGTGAGCAGCACCGGCAGCGGCGGGCGGAAGACGACGCTCGGCCGCGGGGCGGGCAGCGCGCCCGGCCACGGCCCCGCCGACGGGATCGGTGCCGCATCGCCCCAGGGGGTGAGCACCCCGCGCTCGGCCAGCAGCCTGCCGCCGCCGGTGGCCGCCGTCAGCACCGCCTCCCGGCCGAGCATGCTCTGCAGCCGCTCGAGCGCGTGCTTCGTGCGGTCGTCGATGCCGCCGCCGCCCCACAGGCCCGGCATGTGGGAGGCCTGCGCATCGAGCCGCTCGGGCAGCGCCTGCACCTCGACGAGCGCCGAGCCGAGCTCGCTCTCGGTCAGCTGCCAGCGCATCCGGTCGACGATGTCGCCCGCGCGCAGGAATCCGGGCTGTCGCCACAGCCGCTCGCTCACGCGGCCCTCCTCGCCGCGCAGCACGATGCGGATCTCGCTGCACACCAGCCGCTGCTCGGCCAGCTGCCGCACGAAGCGATCGACCGGCTCGCGCACGGCGAGCGCCAGCTCCGCCACCCCCTCGATGCCGGGCTCGAAGACCAGCCGAAGCGCGCGCTCCTCCCCCAGCCCGGTGTCGTCGATGCGGCGGTCGTCGAGCCCGCGGGCGCGGGCGAGCGCGATGACCCCTGCGGCACCGAAGCGATCGCGGATGCTGTCGTCGGGCAGCTGCGCGAAGCCGGCGAGCGTGTGCACGCCGAGGCGGTGCAGCATGCTCGGCAGCTCGTCGTCGCCGAGCACCCCGACCGGCAGCGGGCCGAGGAAGTCGCGGCTGCGGTCGGCGGGCACGATCACCTCGCCGCCGGGCGTCCCGGCAGCGGTGCCGGCCGCCAGCTCCGCGGTGAAGCGGTCGTCGGCGACACCGAACGCAGCGACCAGGCCGAGCTGCGCGAGCGCGCCCCGCACCGCCTCGATCGCGCGCGGCTCGGAGCCGTAGAACCTGCTGGCCCCGCGCATCCGGAACGCCAGTGCGCCGTCGCCGATCGGCTGCGCGGCCGGCACGACGGTGAGCACCGTGCGCACGATCTGCTCGAACGCGAGCGCCTCCCCCACCGGGTCGGCCTGGGCGAGCGCGAGCATGGGCGCTGCCGCCTGCGCGTCGCGCACCCGCATGCCGACCCGCACGCCGTCGACCCGCGCACCCTCGTCGCAGGCGACGATGCGCAGCGCGTGCACGATCGCGCCCGGCGCCCCCTGCTCGCCGCCCGCCGGCAGGGCACCGGTCTGGCGCGCGACGACGACCGGCCAGTCGGGTACGCGCAGCACGCCGACGCGGCTCTCGCGCATGCGCGCGCTCCGCTGGGGCGCATCCGCTGCCGGGTGCTCGACGGTCTCGCTGGTCATGCATCCATGATCGAACACACGTTCGAATCAAGCAAGTGGATGCGGTGTGTCGCCAAGGCCGGGATCCTGCGTCGTGCATCCGGCCGGCACCGACGCCGGGCAGGCGGAAGTGCGGGACGCCGTGACACGCCCCGCACCTCCCACGGATCACCGCGTCGTGCGCAGGCGGCGCGTGCCGATCATCAGGAGCGAACCCAGCGCCATGAGCGCGAGTGCCAGCGGCAGGATGCCGGAGAGCTCGGCGCCCGTCTGCGGCAGCTCCGCAGCGGCGTCGGCCGTCACCGGCAGGCTCGCGCGATCGTCGGCCGGCGTGTCACCGCTGGGGACATCGACCTTGCCGTCATCGCCGGGGTCACCAGGCGTGCCCGGGTCGCCGGGCTCACCGGGCGTACCGGGGTCACCAGGCGTGCCCGGGTCACCAGGCTCACCGGGCGTGCCCGGGTCACCGGGCTCACCGGGCGTACCGGGGTCGCCGGGCGTACCCGGGTCACCAGGCTCACCAGGCGTACCCGGGTCACCAGGCTCGCCGGGGTCGCCAGGCTCACCAGGCGAGCCGGGGTCAACGGGCGTGCTGGCGGTCATGCAGTCGCTGGTCGTCGCATCGCCGACGAGGCCGATCGCGTTGCAGCCGACAGCCACCGGCACCTGCACGCCGATGTCGCCGAGCAGCCCATCCAGGATGCCGCCGTCACCAGTGGTCGAGCCGTTGGATCCCGTGGTCTCCGAGGAGGACTCGACGCTCGAGCCCTCGCTCGTCGCGTCGCCCAGCACGCCGACGGCGTTGCCGCCGACCGCGATCGGCGCTGCTGCGTCGATCACCGCCTGCGTACCGCCCAGCAGACTGCCGTCACCAGAGGTGACCGGCATGTCTGAACCACCGGCCGTGCCCGACTCGGTCATCGCACCATCGCTGGACGCATCACCGAGCACCGCGACAGCGTTGCCGCCCGCCGCGATCGGCGCCACCACAGCACCGACGACCTGCGTGCCCGAGAGCACACCGTCCTCGCCCGACGTGGACGACGCATCCGCCGACGAACCCGCCGACGAGGCCGACCCCGTCATCGCGCCGCTGCTCCAGGCATCGCCCAGCACGCCGACGGCGTTGCCGCCGACGCTGATGGGCGCTGCCACGTCGGCCAGCGCCTGGGTGCCGCCCAGCAGGCTGTCGTCGCCCGAGGTCGACGCTGCCGCCGCCTCGTCGCCGCCCGCTGCGCCTGCCGTCGACTCCGCGGTCGAGCTCTCGCTCGTCGCGTCGCCTGCCACACCGATCGCGTTGCCCGCGATCGTCACCGGCACGTCGACCGCCACGAGCGCCGCCGTGCCCGAGAGCACACCGTCGATGCCGGAGGTCGAGACATCGGCCGACGGCGATTCAGCCGCCGGCGCGGTCGACGTCGTGGACGCATCCGTCGTCTCGGCATCGCCGAGCACGCCGAGGGCTGTGCCGCTGATCGTCACCGGCAGCGAGACATCCACCACCGCCTGGTTTCCCGAACCGATGGCATCGGTGCCGTCGGTCTCTGCTGCACTGGCGATCCCAGTGCCTGCGGCCCACAGGCCGCCCGCGACCGCTGCTGTGCACAGCGCTCGCCACATGAGCTTGTTCATCGCTCTGCCTTTCGTTGAGTGATCTGCCATCCCGCTCCGGGACGGCTGCATGCCGCGCTGGCGCGGCCGCGGATCGCTCAATCAGGGCTGGCGGTGTGCTCCTCGACGATCGAGGCGGGGGTGCGGTCGTGCTCGATCGCACCGGCCTGGCCGCTCGCGGGGGCGGGCAGCTGGTGGGCATGGGTCTCGGCTGCGGGCGAGGCAGCACCACTCGCGCCGCCGCTCGATGCGGCGGGCGCGGCGGGTGCGATCGCCGGCGGTGCGGCCGGCGACAGCGGCACCGCTCGATCGAGCGGCTGCGGATCGCCCGGCTGCATGGTGGGCACCTCTGCTGTCGAGGTCGGCCGCACGTCGACGAGCGCTGCCGCGACCAGCGCCTCGAGCGATGACGGGGCACCGGATCGCGCTGCGGGGGTCGACTCGAGGGCCGCATTGCCGAGGGCGGCGCCGTCGATCGCTGCGGGGGCGACCGCGTCGTCGAGGGCGGGGGCGGATGCGTCGCCATCGGCCGCGTCGTCGGCCGGAGGCGCCGCCGGGGTCGGTGCCGCAGGCGTCGGTGCCGGCTGCTGCGGCGGGGTGACCCCTTCGACGACTGCCTCGACCACCGGCGCGGTGATCCGCTCGACCGGATCGTCGCCCACCACGTCGCTGATGACCGGAAGGGCAGCGACGGTGTCGTCGACGGCGCGCACCACGGGGGCGACCACATCGTCGGCGACCTCGTCGACGAGCTCGACCACCGGCGCCAGCACCGGTTGGGCCACGGGCTCGACTGGGGCGGTGACGGTTGCGACGACTCCCGTCACGGGTGCGGCGATGTCGACCACTGCATCTGAGGCGGCCGCGGCGACATCGCCGACGGGCTCGGTGATCTCCGTGAGCAGGTCGCCGACCGGCTGCGTCACGTCGCCGAGCGCAGTGCCGACGAGCCCGACGAGCGAGCCGTCTCGGCGCTCGCCCTCGTCAGCGCTGGCAGTCGACGCGCCGAGCAGGAGGGAGAAGGAGAGGGCGCCGAGGGTGGCGGCGCCGGTGGCGAGCGCGAGGCGCAGCAGGCGGGAGCTGCTGCTCGCTGCGCCCAGTGCCATGGCTGCCTCCCGAGTCGTGACTTCGTCGGCGTTCCTCCGCCACGCTACGGCGGACGTCGACGAAGGGCAATGAAACTCGGGAATCTCTCAGGAACGGCCTCCGGTCATGCCGCCGGCTGGTGCTGCAGCTCCTCCCCGGGCTCGGCCGCGGCGGCGGCCGGTGCGCCATCGCCGCCGATCGGGATGCGCGCCCACCGCGGAGCGCCGCCGGAGGCCGCCTCGACGACGAGGCTGCCGGCGGCGATCCTGCCGTCGCCGGCATCGAGCCCCTGCCACTCGGCGCGCACGCTGCGCACGACTGTGGCCGCGTTCGGCCAGGGTCCTGCCACGAGCAGCGTCGAGGACGCCTGCCGCAATCGCGCCGCGAGCCGGGCGGCATCGGTGGGGCTCACGCTGCCGGGCGAGGCTGCGAGCACCACCGGCATCGCCTCCGCCAGGCTCGCGACCACGTCGAGCCACGAGCGGCCCGGATGGGGCACGAGCGCCACGCGCTCGATCGGCACGCCCAGGTCGCGGGCGGCCTCGACGCCGAGATCCGGCATGCCGACGATCGCACCCCACGCGCCGGCCGGCATGGCGGCGCCCAGGCAGACGAGTGCGAGGCTGCGCGACTCGATGCTGTGGGCGGCGCCGGAGCGCAGCCGGCGCACGACCTCCTCGAGCCCGGCTGGTGCCGACTCGTCGAGCGAGGGCACCGCGTGCTGCGGCGACGCCTGCTGCATGCCGCGCAGGCGTGCGCGCAGCGCCTCGACGGTCGCCGTGCGGTCCTCACCCGCGCGGCGCTCGAGTCGTGCCGGAACCCGTGTGCTCACCCCTCCATGATCGAACGTGTGTTCGATCGATGTCAATCGTGGTCGGCGTGTCGACGATCAGCGGCGATGACCGCCCCGTCGTGCACCGCTGCCGGGGTCACGAATCCGTAACGATGATCCCGGGCGCGCGCAGCCGCCTCGCTGCGGGTCGCACGCTATGGAGGGATGCGGGAAGATCGAGCAGGAGCACGCACACGCGGGAGGAGGGCACCATGCAGGCAGCCAGCGCCGCGCCGTCCGCGCCGATCCTCTGCGTGACGACGAATCCCGCGATCGACATCACCTACACGATGGACGAGCTCCGGATCGGCACCAGCCATCGCGTCGAGACCGGTCTCTCGCGCGCTGGCGGCAAGGGCGTCAACGTCGCCCGCGTGCTGCACCAGCACGGCGAGCCGGCGGTCGTGATCGCGCCCATCGGCGGCCCCGTGCGAGTGCTGTTCGTGCACGACCTCGACCGCTCCGGCATTGCGCACCGCCTCGTCGAGGTCGACTCCCCCACGCGCCGCACCACGGCGATCGTGACACCCGCGGGCACCACCAATCTCAACGAGCGCGGTGAGGCCATCAGCGCCGACGACTGGGACCGGCTGCTCGCGATCGTGCGCGCGGAAGCGCCTGCCGCCCGTGTCCTCGTCTCCTCCGGCTCGCTGCCGCCGGAGACGCCTGGCGGCTTCTGCGCGAGCGTCGTCGAGGTCGCTGCCGCCGCCGGCAAGCCGGTCATCGTCGACGTCGGCGGCGAGCAGCTGCGGCAGGCCATGGCCGCGGGCGCCACCGCCGTCAAGCCCAACCGGCACGAGCTCTTCGACGCCATGGGCGGCGCCGACCCGCTCGACGCTGCACGCCGGCTGGCAGCCGACGGCACGGGCGTGGTCTTCGCCTCGCTCGACGTCGAGGGCATGCTCGCGGTGCTGCCGGATGGCCGCGCCTGGCACGCGCAGCTCGACCACGTGCTCGACGGCAATCCCACCGGGGCGGGCGACGCCGCTGTCGCCGCGCTCGCGCTGGCGGTCGCCGAGGGAGCGACGCTCGAGGAGCAGCTCGCCAGGGCCACCGCGTGGTCGGGAGCGGCCGTGCTCGCCGCGCAGGCGGGCTCGATCGTCGACGCCGAGCGGCTGGCCGCGCGCATCCGCATCACGCCCATCGGGTGACCTGACGAGGCACTCAACTTCCATGTGGCAGCGGCGCGAGCGCTGGTACGGTGTGCCCATGACGAACCTGCGCCTCGAAGAGCTCTCCGCCGCGAACGTCGTCGCGGCAAACGGCATGACGCTGAAGCGAGGCCAAGAGGCCTTCCTCGCCGCCAACGCGAAGCTCGAGGAATTCGTCAACACGCAGAGCGCCTGGCAGCGCGTCATCTTCGACGGCGACGAGCCGGTCGCCTACGTGATGGCCAACTTCGATCCCGAGGTCGACCGCGAGGAGTACCGCTCGAGCATCCTCCGCATGTACGTCGCGGGCGAGGCGCAGCGCCGCGGCGTCGGCACCTTCACCGTCGATAAGGTCGCTGAGGAGGCCAAGCGCCTGGGCTTCGACAGCGTCTACGCGGTGTGGGAGGAGGACGACCTGGGGCCGGGCAACTTCTTCCAGGCCGTCGGCTTCGAGGTCATCGGCGAGAACGAGTACGGCGAGTCCATCGGGCGCAAGTCGCTCTGACGGCCTGACGGGCTCAGCTCCGTGCGCGCTCGCGCCGAACGCACCGCGCGCACCAGCGTGCTGCGACGGCTGACTGCCGTCGTCGCAGCAGCGGCCGTGCTGGCGATCACGGGCTGCGCGGCCGCGGCTCCCGAACGGCGCGATGCCGGCATCGCGATGTTCCAGTGGAGCTGGGACGCGATCGCCGCCGAGTGCCCCGCGCTCGGCGATGCCGGCGTCGCCTGGGTGCTCACCTCGCCCCCGCAGGAGCACGTCGACGGCGCGAGCGCCCGGGTAGCGGGCGCCGACGGCTCCGAGTGGTGGTGGTCGTACCAGCCGGTCTCGTACATGGTCGACTCGCGACTGGGCACGAGCGAGCAGTTCGCCGCCATGACGCGCGCGTGCGAGCAGGCGGGCGTCGACGTGTACGCGGATGCGGTGCTCAACCACATGGCGGGCGTCCCGGCGGGCACCGGCTGGTCGGGCACGCAGTTCAGCCACTACGCGTATCCGGGCCTGTACGACGCCACCGACTTCCACCACTGCGGACGCACCCCGCACGACGACATCGACGCCTACACCGAGCCGTACGTCATCCAGCACTGCGAGCTCGAGAACCTCGCCGACCTGGCGACCGAGAGCGAGCACGTGCGCGCGAACCTCCGCGCCTACCTGCAGAGCCTGCTCGACCTCGGCGCCGACGGCTTCCGCATCGACGCCGCCAAGCACATCGACCCGGACGACGTCGCCGCGATCGTCGCTGGCCTGCCGGAGGGCACGCCGGTGATCAGCGAGGTCATCCGCGGCGCGGGCGAGCCCGTCTACCCCGAGCAGTACACGCCCTTCTCGACCGTGTGGGAGTTCGGTTGGGCCGACCGCGTCGGCGAGTTCGTGCGCGGCGGCTCCACCCGCGCGCTCGCCGACCTCTCCCCCAGCGCCTACGGCCTGCTCGAGGAGGGTGCCCGCACCTTCATCGCGAACCACGACACCGAGCGCAACGGCACGACGCTCTCGTACGCGAACGGCCGCGAGTTCTCGGCCGCCACGGCCGTCATGCTCGCGAGCGACTACGGCCCGCCCACGCTCTACTCCGGCTACGCCTTCAGCGACCGCGACCAGGGGCCGGCGCTCGAGGACGACGGCACGGTGGCGGATGCCTCGTGCACGGGAGACGAGCACCCGGACGTGGTCGCGGGGCCGGGCTGGGAGGATCGCGCCTGGGTGTGCCAGCACCGCTGGCCCGGCACGCTCGAGCTGGTCGCCTGGCGCACCCGGGTGGTGGACGCGCCGGTGACGGCGACCGCCGCGGTCGACGACGTCTTCACCTCGATGCGGGGCGAGACGGCTGCGTTCGCGGTGCTGCTCGACGACGAGCCGGCCGCCGTGGAGGTGCCCGTGGCCCTGGCCGACGGCACGTACTGCGACGTCGTGGTGCCCGACTGCGCATCCGTCGTCGAGGTCGCCGGCGGCGTCGCCGTGCTGCAGCTCGAGCCGTGGCAGGCAGTGGCGCTCGATCGCTTCACGCGGCCGTAGCGCCTCTGCACGTCATGCCCGGGCGATCACACCAGCGACTCGCGCCAGGCGCGGTGCAGTGAGGCGAACTTGCCGCCCTGCGCGATGAGCTCGTCGGGGCTGCCGTCCTCGATGATGCGGCCGTGCTCCATCACCAGCACCCGGTCGGCGATCGCGACGGTCGAGAGCCGGTGGGCGATGATGATCGCCGTGCGGTCGGCCAGCAGCGTCGTCAGTCCCTCCTGCACGAGCCGCTCGGACGGGATGTCGAGCGAGGCGGTGGCCTCGTCGAGGATGAGCACGCGCGGGTCGGCGAGGAACGCGCGCGCGAACGACAGCAGCTGCCGCTGCCCGGCGCTCACACGGCCGCCGCGCTTGGCCACATCGGTGTCGTAGCCGTCGGGTAGCGCCTCGATGAATTCGTGCGCGCCGACCGCACGGGCCGCCAGCTCGATGTCCTCCGCGCTCGCGCCGGGCCTGCCGAGCGCGATGTTGTCGGCCACGGTGCCGGAGAAGAGGTACGCCTCCTGCGTCACCATCACGACCGCGCGCCGCAGGTCGTCGTTCGTGAGCTCGCGCAGGTCGACGCCGTCGAGCTGCACCGAGCCCTTCGTCGGGTCGTAGAAGCGCGAGATGAGCTTCGCGAGCGTCGACTTGCCCGCGCCGGTGGTGCCGACGAGCGCGATCGTCTGGCCGGAGGGGATGTGCAGGTCGAAGTCGGGCAGCACCGCTGCTTCGCCGCCGTAGGAGAACTGCACCGCGTCGAAGTCGATCTGGCCGCGCGAGGCGGGCAGCGCCTTCGGCTGCGCCGGCTCCTTGACGGTCGGCTCCTCCTCGAGCACGCCCGAGATCTTCTCGAGCGCGGCCGAGGCCGCCTGGTAGCCGTTGAAGAACATCCCGATGCCCTGGATGGGCTGGAAGAAGTTGCGTGCGTAGAGCGCGATGCCCAGCAGCGCGCCGATCTCGAGCGAGCCGTCGACGACGCGCAGGCCGCCCACCAGCACCAGCGTCGCGAGCGTGATGGCGCCGATCGCCATGATGCCCGGCTCGTAGATGCCGAAGATGTTGATGGTGCGGAAGTTGGCGTCGCGGTAGTCGTCGACGCGTTGGTCGAACTCGCGCTGGTCCTTCGGCTCGGTGCGGAACGCCTTGACCGCGCGGATGCCCGTCATCGTCTCGACGAAGTGCACGATCATGCGCGCGCTCGTCGTGCGGGTCTCGCGGAACAGCTTCGTCGAGCGCACCTGGAACCAGCGGGTCAGGACGATCGCGGGGATGAGCGCGAGGGCGATGATGAGGCCCGAGAGCGGGTCGAGGATGGTGATCGCCACCGCCGTGAAGCCCATGAACAGCACACCGCGCACGAGCTCGTTCAGCCCCTGGTCGAGCAGGTCGCGGATCGATTCGAGATCGCTCGTCTGCCGCGCGATGATGCGGCCGGAGGTGTAGGTCTCGTGGAACTCGAGGCTCAGGCGCTGCGCGTGGTCGAAGAGCCGGCGGCGCAGGTCGAACAGCACCGTCTGGCTGATGCGGGCGATGCTCACCGTGTAGACGAACATCAGCACGCCGCCGACGATCGCGGCGATGATGTAGACGATCGTCGCGCCCCACAGCGGCATCCAGTCGGCCTGCTCGATGATGGCCGGCAGCGCGGTGTCGATGCCGTAGGCGATCAGCATGGGGCCTGCGACGTTCGCCGCGACGGCGATCACCACGAGCACCATCGTGAGCACGACGCGCGTCAGGTGCGGCTTCAGCAGCGAGCCGAGCAGCCGGCGCGAGCGCGCGCGGATCTGCTTCGACTCCGCCTTCGTGTAGTCGGTGCGGTCTTCGCCCTGGACTCCCTGCACGGTCATCGGGCCACCTCCTCGGAGGTCGTCTGCGGATCGATCTCGTCGGGCCGGATCTGCTCCATCGAGCCGGTGACGGTCTCGATGGTCTTCCGGTCGCGTGCCGCCTCCTCGAGGCTGGAGATCACGAATCGGTAGTGGGCGTTGCGCGCCAGCAGCTCGGAGTGCGTGCCGACGTCGTCGATGCGCCCGTCGCGCATGAGCGCGACGCGGTCGGCGAGCTGCACCGTGCTGGGACGGTGGGCGACGATCAGCGCGGTGGTCGTCTCGAGCACGTTGCGCAGCGCCTCCTCGACGAGCGCCTCCGTCTCGACGTCGAGCGCCGAGAGGGGGTCGTCGAGCACCAGCACAGCGGGGGCGGCCGCCACTGCGCGCGCGAGCGCGAGCCGCTGCCGCTGACCGCCGGAGAGCGAGAGGCCCTCCTCGCCGATCTCGGTGTCGAGACCCTTCGGCAGATCGCGCGCGAAGTCGGCCTGCGCGATCGCGAGGGCGCGGTCGAGCGCCTCCTCGGAGGCATCCGGTGCACCCATGAGCACGTTGTCGCGCACCGATGCCGAGAACAGCGTCGCATCCTCGAAGGCCATCGCCACGTGCGTGCGCAGCTCCTCGAGGGCGAGGTCGCGCACGTCGACGCCGTCGAGCAGCACGCGGCCGCCGGTGACGTCGTAGAGGCGGGTCGGCAGCGCGGTGAGCGTCGTCTTGCCGGAGCCGGTGACGCCGATGAGCGCCATCGTCTCGCCGGGCTCCAGCGTCAGGCTCGCGCCGTCGACGAGGTCGCGCTCGTGCTCCTGCGCATCCTGGTAGCGGAAGTGCACATCCTCGAACACCAGGCGGCCCTTGGGGCGCGTGAGCGTGCGCGGCTCGGCCGGGTCGGTGATGGTGTTCTCGGAGTCGATGATCTCGTGGAAGCGGCGCGACGCGTTCGACGCGTCGATGAGGAACGCGAAGAGGAAGCCGATCGACTCGATCGGCCAGTTCAGCACCATCGCGACCGCGAAGAACCCGGCGAGCGTGCCGACCGAGAGCTGCCCGGTCGCGGCCAGCCAGACGCCCAGGAACAGGCAGACGGCGTAGGAGACGTACGGCACGATCGTCAGCCACATCCATAGGTAGCCGTCCATGCGCGCCTTGTCGATCTCGGTCTCGCGCAGCGTCGACGCCTGGTTCGTGAAGCCCTCGAGGGCGTGCCGGCCGCGGCCGAAGGCCTTCAGCACGCGGATGCCGTGGATCGACTGCTCGACGGTGGTCGCGAGGTCGCCCGCCTGATCCTGCGCGGCGCGCGAGACCAGGAAGTAGCGGCGCTCGAAGCGCACCGCGACGAACACGATCGGGGTGGAGAGCACCACGAACACCGACGCCAGGATCGGGCTCCAGACGAACAGGACGACGATCCCGACCACGAGCGTGATCGAGTTCACGACCAGCAGCGGTGCGCCGAAGGCGCTGAAGCGGCGGATCATGCCGAGGTCCTGCACGGCGCGGCTGAGCAGCTGCCCCGACTGCCAGCGGTCGTGGAAGGCGACCGGCAGCGCCTGCAGCTGGCGGTAGAGCGCGCTGCGCATCGTCGCCTCGACCTGCGTCGACGGCAGCGTGACGAGGAACCGCCGCATGAAGACGAAGAACGCCTCGCCCAGTGCCAGCGCGAGGATCAGCAGCGCGACGGGCCAGACGGCTCCCGCATCGGCCTCGGCGAGCGGGCCGTCGACCAGCACGCGCATCACCATGGGCGTCGCCAGGCTCAGCAGCGCCGAGAGCAGCGCGGCGAACGTGCCCAGCAGCAGCCGGGGCAGCACGGGGCGGATGTACGGCATGAGCCGGGCGAGCGCGCTCAGGTGGCCGATCGGCTCGGTCTGGTCGCCAGGCGTGTGGTCGCCAGGCGTCTGGTCGGGCGGGGACTGGTCCGGGATGGACGTCGACATTGGGGATCCTTCGAGGCCGCCGACGTCGTGCGTCAGCGGTGGGAGCGGCGCGACCGGTGGGTCGCGAGTGGTGGTGCTTCGTCGATGATCGGTTGCGCCACTGACAGGTCAGGGCGGACCGGCTGCGACGGGGCGAGCGGGGCTCGCGGCGGGCTGGCGGGCCCCGCTACCGGACGCCCGCGCGGGCAGAACCGACGGGGAAGAGGCCGGCGGCAGCGATCGGGGCGGTCGTCGTCGTGCTCATGGCATCCTCCTTGGTCGGCCGCTCCGGTGTGGTGCGTGCAGCCTTTCAGTCTAAGCAGATCCCCGCTGCCCCGTCCACCCCTGTGATCGGGTTCTCCCAATCATTTCTGCCTTGTCCCCCACTCCTGCGTGCGAGCGCGCGTCAGCGCTCCAGCTGCGCGAGCAGGCGGTCGGCATCGGCGGGGCGCGGGAGGAGGAGCAGGGGCGGCGCCGACGCATCCGCATGCCACTGGCGGATGCGCTCGCGCTTCGAGCGCCAGGAGCGGAAGTGCCACCACAGGATCGAGTCGCTCGAGAGCGCCAGCCGCACCGTCTCGCGATTGCCGTTGCAGACCGGTTCCCGGGTGCGGATGCGTCGGGCCGTGCGGCGCACGAGGCGCGCGAGCGACGTGGCGCGCGGGTAGTCGAGGCCGACGATCGCGTCGACCCGCTCGAGCGCGGCGGCGTTGTGGAAGCGGTAGACCGAGTCGATGACGTAGGCCTCGCGATCGAGCACCGGCAGGATGCGCCGGTCGAGCTCGTCGCGCGGCGGCTGCACCCAGCCCGGCTCCCAGCACAGGTCGTCCACCAGCACGACGGGCAGGCCGAGCCGCTCCCCCAGCGCCGCCGCCATCGTCGACTTGCCCGAGCCGGTGGCGCCGAAGCAGAGGATGCGGCGCGCCCGCCGCACGTCGTCGATGGTGCCCGCGCTCATCCGAGCGAGACTACCCGCTGACGGCGCCTGAGCATCAGTGCGCGAAGTGCCGCTCGCCCGTGAAGTACATCGTGATGCCGGCGGCGTTCGCTGCCGCGATGACCTCTTCGTCGCGCACCGATCCGCCCGGCTGCACGACCGCCGTGACGCCCGCGTCGAGCAGCACCTGCAGGCCGTCGGCGAAGGGGAAGAACGCGTCGGAGGCGGCGACCGAGCCGGCGGCCCGCTCCCCTGCGCGCGAGACGGCGAGGTGGCAGGAGTCGACCCGGTTGACCTGCCCCATGCCGACGCCCACCGAGGCGAGGCCGGAGGCGAGCAGGATGGCGTTCGACTTCACCGAGCGCACCGCGCGCCAGGCGAACTCGAGGTCGGCGAGCACCGCATCGGAGACGTGCGAGCCCGACACGCGCCGCCAGGTGTGCGACGAGAAGCCCTCGAAGGTGTCGGGCTGCTGCACGAGCACGCCGCCCGAGACCTGCCGCAGCTCGCTGCCCTCGCGCACGTAGCCAGCGGGCAGGCGCAGCAGGCGGATGTTCTTCTTGGCCGTCAGCAGCTCGAGCGCCTCGGGCTCGAAGTCGGGCGCGACGACCACCTCGGTGAAGATGTCCTTCACGGTCTCGGCCATGGCCGCGGTGACCGTGCGGTTCGCGGCGATCACGCCGCCGAAGGCCGACACCGGGTCGCACGCATGGGCGCGCTGGTGCGCCGAGGCGATCGCGTCAGCGGCACCGGGCGCGGCGACCGCGATGCCGCAGGGGTTCGCGTGCTTGATGATGGCGACGGCCGGCTCGGTGAAGTCGAACGCCGCGCGCAGGGCGGCATCGGCGTCGACGTAATTGTTGAACGACATCGGCTTGCCGTGCAGCAGCTCGGCCTGCGTGATGCCCTTCCCGCCCGGCAGCCCGAACAGGCCCGCCTGCTGGTGGCTGTTCTCGCCGTAGCGCAGCCCCTGCACGAGGCTCGCGGCGCCCACGGCCCTCAGCAGCCCGGTGGCGCTGCCGGTGTCGGGCAGGGCGTCGGATGCGTCGGCCCGCGCAGCCGTGCCCGGCGCGCCGGCGCGTGCGGGCGCGGGCGCCGCCGCCGCGCCGCGCTCGCCCGGCTCGACCGTCGCTGACTGCTCGGCGACGGAAGCGGCCGCCGCGGGAGCAGCGGCGGCGAGCGCGGCACCGGCTGCTGCCGCATTCGGCGCCGCGGTCGGCTCCTCGACCGGCTCGCCGGCGAACCAGCGCGCGACCGCGCGGTCGTAGCCGGCAGTGTGGGCGAAGGCATCGCGGGCGAGGGCGCGGCGCTGCATGAGCGAGAGGCCCGTCGCTGCCGCCCTGGCGATCAGCGGATAGACGCGCGGGTCGGTCACGATCGCGACGTTCGCATGGTTCTTGGCCGCGGCGCGCACCATGGCGGGGCCGCCGATGTCGATCTGCTCGATCACGTCGGCGTCGGCCGCGCCGGAGCGCACCGTCTCCACGAACGGGTAGAGGTTCACGATCACGAGCTCGAACGGCGCGATGCCCAGCTCGACCAGCTGCGCCTCGTGGTGCTCCAGCCGCAGGTCGGCGAGCAGCCCGGCGTGGATGGCGGGGTGCAGCGTCTTGACGCGGCCGTCGAGCGCCTCCTGGAACCCCGTGACGTGAGCGACCTCGGTGACCGGCAGTCCCGCATCCGCCAGCATCTTCGCGGTCGAGCCGGTCGAGACCAGCTCGACGCCGGCGGCGGCGAGCGACTGCGCGAGCTCGACGATGCCGCTCTTGTCGCTCACCGAGATGAGCGCGCGACGGAAGGGCACCTGATCGCGGTCGCGGTAGAGGCTGGGGTCGTGCTGGGGTCCGCTCACTGTGTTCCTTCACTGTCGGATCGGTCGAGTCGGTGCTCGAGGCCGTGATCGGCGAGGTCGATGGTGCCATCGGCGATGTGGGTGACGACCCGCGCCAGCAGGTCGCGCTCGACGAGCTTGATGCGCTCGTGCAGCACATCCTGCGTGTCGCCGGGCAGCACCGGCACCCGCTGCTGTGCGAGGATCGGTCCGGTGTCGACGCCGCTGTCGACGATGATGACGGTCGCGCCGCTCTCGGCGACGCCGGCCGCGAGCGCGTCGCGGACGCCGTGCGCGCCGGGGAACTCGGGCAGGTGCGCCGGATGGGTGTTGAGGATGGCGGGCTCGAAGCGGGCGACGGCGGCGCTCGAGAGCAGCCGCATGAAGCCGGAGAGCACGACCAGGTCGGGCTCGAAGCCTGCGATGCGGTCGGCGATGCGCATCGACCACTCCTCGCGCGGCGCGGTGAACGGCTCGACGAAGGTCGGGATGCCGGCGGCCTGCGCCGTCTCGAGGCCGCCGCACTCGCGATCGGCGCCGACGGCGATGATCTCGGCAGGCACGCGCCCCGACTTCGTGCGCTGCAGCAGATCGGCGAAGTTGGTGCCGCTGCCGGAGACGAGGACGACGAGACGCAGCACGGACTCCATCCTACCGAGGGCTGCGGTCGGCCTCCGCGTCGATCTCCTCGTCGGCCGGCGTCGCGCCGTCGGCCGGCGTCGCGCCGTCGGCCGGCGCCTCGTCGTCGGCCCCGCGGTCGACGTCGGCCAGCGTCTCCTCGTCGGCCAGCGTCTCCTCGTCGGCCAGCGGCTCGACGGCCTGCGTGCCGGTCTGATCCTCGGTCGAGACCGACACGACCGGCTGCGTCGCCTCGACCGGCTGCGTCGCCTCCGCCGGCTGCGGCATGGCCGGCTCGCCGTGCTGCTCGCCCACCCGCGCCGACTCGGTCGCCTCGCCGGAGGGCTCGATCACTGCGGTCTCGAGCTCGTCGGCAGCCGGCTGCGCGGCCGGCCGTGACCCGGTCGCGTCGCCGGTCGTCCGCTCTGCGGCCAGCGGCTCGATCGCTGCGGTCTCCTGCTCGTCGACGGCCGGCTCCGCCGGTGCGTCGTCCCCGCGGCCGAAGCCGAAGAAGTCGCGGATCGTCGATCCCTCGCGCTCCGCGGCAAGCGGCACCGCGAAGCCGCCCGCGAGCGCACCCGCGCCCCTGCCGCCGGCCACCATGCCGATCAGCAGGCCCACGCCGATCTCGAGGGCTCCCCAGGCGGCGACGAGCACCGCATCCGGACCGGTCGTCCCGAGCCTTCCGGGGCCTGCAGCACCGGTGGCGAGCATGGCGGCGATGCCCAGCAGCGCCCCCGCCAGCACACCCCCGCCGACGGCGGCGATCGCGAGCTCCCACCAGTGCACCGGGCGGGCCTCGCTGCCCGCAAGGAGGCTCTGTCGCGCGAGCACGCCCACCAGCACCGCGGCCAGCACCGGCAGCACCACGACGACCGCCATCCAGGGCTGCGCGCTCGGATCGATCGCGGCCAGCAGCGGCATCGCCGGCACCGGGCCGAGGTCGGTGCCCAGTGGAGAGATGCTCGAGCCGGTGCCGATCATGAAGCCCGGCCCGATCGCCCATGACGCGCCCCAGACGACCGCGATCGGCGCCAGTGCCAGCTGCAGCAGGAACAGCACGACCACGCCGACGGGCGTGACCCCGAGCGACTCGAGCATCAGCAGCGCGTCGGTGAAGCGCAGGAACAGGCCGACGGCGACCAGCAGCGCGCCGATGCCGAGCACGCCGATCGCGCCGCCGAGGCCCGCGCGGATCGCGGCGCGGATGGGTCGCAGCCACTGATCCTCGATCGTCAGGCTGCGCGCGATGGCGGCCAGCCAGTCGTGCCCGTGCACCGCCACCACCGCTCCGGCCATGCCGAGCAGCGCGACGAGCGCGGGCAGGATCGCCGCGTGCGCGAGGTTCGGCGCGACGCTCGAGTGCTGTGCGCTCGAGCCCACCAGCAGGCCGATCACCGCGGTCGCCGCGGCACCGAGCACGACCGCGACCGCGGTGTCGATCAGCGGCAGCGAGGCGAGGCGACGCCCGCTGCGCCAATGCAGCCAGAAGGTGATGAGCCCGATGCCCCAGGCGCCGAGCGAGAGCACGAACGAGCGTCCGGCCTCCTCGATGCCGATGGCGACGACGGCGTCGCGGCCCAGGGAGACGCCGATGTCGGCACCGTGCCCGAGCAGCCAGGCGTCGGCAGCCAGGCGCCACTGCAGCAGCGGGTCGCCGCCGAAGCCCTGGTCGAAGCCCCAGACGGCGAGCACGGCGAGCGCGCACACGACGAGTCCGACCGCCGCGATTGCGGCGGACTCGACTGCCTGGCCGATCCCGGCCCACACGCGACGCACGGCAGGCACTGTACCGAGGCATCCGCCCTCGTCGTCGTCGCCTCGCCGCGCGCCACCGGCTGGGCTCGCGGTAGGTTGGAAGGGTACGGCGCGGCCTGTGCACGCACTCTCGGCCGCCGTCCATCAACTTCACTGCAAGGGGTTCGAGCCGCATGGCCAAGATCATCTACACGTACACCGACGAGGCGCCGATGCTCGCCACGCACTCCTTCCTGCCGATCGTGAGCGCCTTCGCCGCCGCGGCCGACGTGGAGGTCGAGAGCCGCGACATCTCGCTCGCCGGACGCATCGTCAGCGCCTTCGCCGATCTGCTGCCCGCCGAGCAGCAGGAGTCGGACGCGCTGGCAGAGCTGGGCGCGCTGGCGCAGACGCCCGAGGCCAACATCATCAAGCTGCCGAACATCTCGGCATCGGTGCCGCAGCTGAAGGCGGCCATCACGGAGCTGCAGGGGCACGGCATCGCGCTGCCCGACTACCCGGACGAGCCCGCGAGCGATGAGGAGCGCGACATCCGCGCCCGCTACGACTCGATCAAGGGATCGGCCGTCAACCCGGTGCTGCGCGAGGGCAACAGCGACCGCCGCGCGCCGCGCTCGGTGAAGGAGTTCGCGCGCAAGCACCCGCACTCGATGGGCGCGTGGGCCGAGGACTCGAAGACGGCGGTGGCGACCATGAGCGCCGGCGACTTCCGCGCGAACGAGCAGTCGGTGACGATGCCGGCCGACGACACGCTGCAGATCCGCCTCGTGGGCACCGACGGCGAGACCACCGTGCTGAAGGACGGCCTGACGGTGCTCGAGGGCGAGATCGTCGACGCCACCTTCATGAGCGCGAAGGCGCTCGACGCGTTCCTCGTCGAGCAGGTCAAGCGGGCCCGCGACGAGCACGTGCTGTTCTCGGCGCACCTGAAGGCGACCATGATGAAGGTCTCCGACCCGATCATCTTCGGCCACGTCGTGCGCGCGTTCCTGCCGACCGTGTTCGAGAAGTACGGCGCGCAGCTCGACGCCGCCGGCCTGTCGGCCGAGAACGGCCTCGCCTCGATCCTGTCGGGCCTGGGCGAGCTCGACGAGTCGACCGCAGCCGGCGTGCGCAAGGCCATCGAGGACAACCTCGCCGACGGCCCGCGCCTGGCGATGGTGAACTCCGACCGCGGCATCACCAACCTGCACGTGCCCTCCGACGTGATCGTGGATGCGTCGATGCCGGCCATGATCCGACAGTCCGGTCACATGTGGGGCCCGGACGGCGAGGAGGCCGACACGCTCGCCGTGATCCCCGACTCGTCCTACGCCGGCATCTACCAGGTCGTGATCGAGGACTGCCAGGCCAACGGCGCCTTCGACCCGACCACCATGGGCTCGGTGCCCAACGTGGGCCTGATGGCGCAGAAGGCCGAGGAGTACGGCTCGCACGACAAGACCTTCCGCATCGAGCGCGACGGCACGGTCGAGGTCGTGAACGCGGCCGGCGAGGTGCTCCTGTCGCACGAGGTCGAGGCCGGCGACATCTGGCGCGCCTGCCAGACGAAGGACGTGCCGGTGCGCGACTGGGTGAAGCTCGCGGTCACGCGCGCCCGTGCCTCGTCGACGCCTGCGATCTTCTGGCTCGACAAGGGCCGCGCGCACGACGCCGAGCTGATCAAGAAGGTCGAGGCTGAGCTGCCGAAGCACGACACCGACGGCCTCGACATCCAGATCCTCAGCCCGGTCGACGCGACGAAGCTCTCCATCGAGCGCATCCGCCGCGGTGAGGACACCATCTCGGTGACCGGCAATGTGCTGCGCGACTACAACACCGACCTCTTCCCCATCCTCGAGCTCGGCACGAGCGCGAAGATGCTCTCGGTCGTGCCGCTGCTCAACGGCGGCGGGCTGTTCGAGACCGGCGCCGGCGGCTCCGCCCCGAAGCACGTGCAGCAGCTCGTCGAGGAGAACCACCTGCGCTGGGACTCGCTGGGCGAGTTCATGGCGCTGGCCGAGTCGTTCCGCCATCTGTCGGAGACGACCGGCAACGCCCGCGCCGGTGTGCTGGCCGAGACGCTCGACGCCGCGACCGGCTCGTTCCTGAACGAGAACAAGTCGCCCTCGCGCAAGGTCGGCGAGATCGACAACCGCGGCAGCCACTTCTGGCTCGCGCGCTTCTGGGCCGAGGAGCTTGCGGCCCAGAACGACGACGCCGCGCTGGCCGAGACCTTCGGGCCGGTCGCCGAGGCGATGGCCGCACAGACGAGCACGATCGAGCAGGAGCTGCTGACCGTGCAGGGCAGCCCCGTCGACCTGGGCGGCTACTACCGAGTCGAGACCGACCTGGCCGACGCCGCCATGCGGCCGAGCGCCTCGCTCAACGCGATCCTCGCGCCGCTGCGCTGATCAGCTTCGCGAATGGCCCGGCTCCGGCCGGGCCATTCGTCGTCTCTGCAACCCCTCGCGATGACGCGCCGCCGCGTCCGACGAGGGTGGATCAGGTCAGGTCGTCGTGCTCGCCGCGGCACCAGGCGATGTGGCGCGAAGCCGAGCGCTCCACCGCCGCCGGGCCGTCCTCGATCAGCTGGCCGGGGATGTTCCCGTAGATGCGGCGGTACGACAGCGGCGCGAGCTGGTCGGCGATCCGACGCACGACGCCGGGCGACATGGGGATGTTGTTCGGGAACGAGCGCATGAAGCTCAGGCTCGCGCGGTCGGGCTTGGGCTGGATGGTGTCGCCAGCCAGCAGCGATCCGTCCCCGCCGCTGCCCGCCGCCCAGAGCACCATCGCCGAGCCCGGGAAGTGGCCGCCGAAGCGGATCAGCCGTACGCCGGGCAGCGGCTCGAGCTCACCGTCCCAGAGCTCGATGCGCTCGTGCCGGCGCTGGATCCAGGCTGCGTCGCGCTCGCTCACGAGCACTCGTGCGTCCAACGCCTCCGCCCACGCGCACTGCACGCCGAACATGTGCGGGTGGGAGGCGGCGATCGCCGCCAGTCCGCCGAGCTCGCGCACCTGCTCGACCGCGTCGTCGGTGATCGTCCCGATCGGATCCCAGAGCAGGTTGCCGGCGTCGGTCTGCACCAGCAGCGCACGCTGCCCGATGCCGACGGCGGGCTCGGAAGTGAGCGCCCAGAGCCTCGGCTCGTCCTCGACGACGTCGATGCGCATGCCGTCGCGGGCGTGCACGTCCGTGCTCGTCCACGCCTGCCCGTGCTTCGGCACCCACTGCCGCTCATCGGCGCAGATGGGGCAGGTCTCGGGCAGCGGCTCTGCCGACTCGACGCCGCACGTCGCGCACAGGATCGTCGCGTGCGCCGCGCCGGCGACCATCAGCGCTCGTCGACCTCTGGCGCCGCGGCTTCGTCCTCCTCGGGCTCGAAGGTCGACGGCTCGTCGGTCGTGGTCGCGCCCAGCCCGTCCTCCTCGGGCGGGATCGTGCCGTCCTCGCCGAGGCCGCCGGGCTTCTTCGTGCCTTCGTCCTCGTTCCCTTGCTGCTCGTGCTGGTCGCTCATGACAGCCTCCTCGACGTCGCGACCGACGACGGCTCGTCGGATCGTGCAGCAACCGTAGTCGGCAGAGCCTGGCGACGGCTGGGTGCAGGCTCCGGACACGACGATGGGCCCCGGCCGCGGCCGGGACCCATCGTGGACGAATCAGCTCAGAGCGACTCGATGATCTCCCGCATCAGGCGGGCGGTCTCCGTCGGCGTCTTGCCGACCTTGACGCCGGCGGCCTCGAGGGCCTCCTTCTTCGCCTCAGCCGTGCCCGACGAGCCGGAGACGATCGCGCCCGCGTGGCCCATCGTCTTGCCCTCGGGAGCGGTGAAGCCTGCGACGTAGCCGACGACCGGCTTCGTGACGTGCGCCTTGATGTAGTCGGCTGCCCGCTCCTCGGCGTCGCCGCCGATCTCGCCGATCATGACGATCGCCTTGGTCTCGGGGTCGGCCTCGAAGGCCTCGAGCGCGTCGATGTGCGTCGTGCCGATGACCGGGTCGCCGCCGATGCCGATGGCGGTCGAGAACCCGAGGTCGCGCAGCTCGAACATCATCTGGTAGGTCAGCGTGCCCGACTTCGAGACCAGGCCGATCGGGCCCTTGCCGGTGATGTTGGCGGGCGTGATGCCCACGAGCGACTCCTCCGGCGTGATGATGCCGGGGCAGTTCGGGCCGATGATGCGCGTGGTGCCCTTGGCCTTCGCGTGCGCCCAGAACTCGGCCGAGTCCTGCACCGGGATGCCCTCGGTGATGACCACGAGCAGGCCGATGCCCGCGTCGACGGCCTCGATGACGGCGTCCTTGGCGAATGCCGGCGGCACGAACACGATCGAGGTGTCGGCGCCGGTGGCCTCCATGGCCTCGGCGACCGAGCCGAACACGGGCAGCTCGACGGCCGAGCCGTCCTGCGCCGTGTGCGAGACGGTCGTGCCGGCCTTGCGTGCATTCACGCCGCCCACGATCTGGGTGCCGGCCGCGAGCATCCGCGCGGTGTGCTTCGAGCCCTCGCCCCCGGTGATGCCCTGGACGATGACCTTGTTGTCCTTGTTGAGGTAGATCGACATCTCTTGCTCCCTTACGCCGCAGCCAGCTCGGCGGCCTTGTCGGCTGCCTCGTCCATCGTGTCGACGACCGTCACCAGCGGGTGCGCGGCGTCGGCGAGGATCTTCCGACCCTCCTCGACGTTGTTGCCGTCGAGTCGGACGACCAGCGGCTTCGAGGCCTCGTCGCCGAGGATCTCGAGCGCCTTGACGATGCCCGTGGCGACCGCGTCGCACGCGGTGATGCCGCCGAAGACGTTGACGAAGACGCTCTTGACGTCCGTGTCGTTCAGGATGACGTCGAGGCCGGCAGCCATGACCTCGGCAGATGCGCCGCCGCCGATGTCGAGGAAGTTGGCCGGCTTCACGCCGCCGTGCTTCTCGCCTGCGTAGGCGACCACGTCGAGCGTGGACATAACGAGGCCCGCACCGTTGCCGATGATGCCGACCTGGCCGTCGAGCTTGACGTAGTTGAGGTCGGACTCCTTGGCCTTCGCCTCGAGCGGGTCGGCCGCGTCCTTGTCCTCGAGGGCCGCGTGGCCCTCCTGACGGAAGTCGGCGTTCTCGTCGAGCGAGATCTTGCCGTCGAGCGCGATGATGTCGCCGCCCTCGGTGAGCACGAGCGGGTTCACCTCGACGAGCGTGGCGTCCTCCTTGACGAAGACGTCGTAGAGCTTCACGATCACGGGCGCGACCTTGGCGACGAGCTCCTCCGGGAACTTGCCGGCGCGCACGATCTCCTCGGCCTTCGCGGCGTCGATGCCGACGGCGGGGTCGACCTCGATCTTCGCGAGCGCCTCGGGGCGCTCCTCGGCCAGCTGCTCGATCTCCATGCCGCCCTCGAAGGAGCACATGGCGAGGTAGGAGCGGTTCGCGCGGTCCAGCAGCACGGAGAAGTAGTACTCCTCCTTGATCGCGGCGCCCTCCGCCACCATCACGCGGCGCACCGTGTGCCCCTTGATGTCGAGGCCGAGGATCGCCTCCGCTGCGGTCTTCGCCTCGGCGGGGCTCTTGGCGAGCTTCACGCCGCCTGCCTTGCCTCGTCCGCCGGTCTTGACCTGTGCCTTCACGACGACGACACCGCCGCCGAGCTCCGTGGCTGCTGCCTCGGCCTGCTCGGGGGTGTCGGCCGTGATGCCGCGCAGCACGGGGACCCCGTGCTGCTCGAACAGGTCTCTTGCCTGGTACTCGTAGAGATCCACGCGTCATCCAATCCGTGTGTTTGGGGGGATTCGCCGTGGCAAGCCTAGCCGCCCGGCGCATGCCTCCCCGCCCGCTTTCGGGCTGCCGAAGGGCCAAGATTCGGCTTTCTTGCGGCTTTCGTACGAGCCTCGCCTTGCTTGCGGCGGGCCGTGCGACAGCCGACGATGGGGGTCAGGAGGAACTTCCATGGATCCCGCTCTGCAGCGCCGGCCGGACCTGCCGCCGCCCGTCGCGTCGATGATGTCGAAGCTCAACTGGCTGCGCGCCGGGGTGCTGGGCGCGAACGACGGCATCGTCTCGACCTCGGCGCTGATGGTCGGCGTCGCCGGCGCCGGCACCGCGATCGGCGGCGTGCTCACCGCAGGCGTCGCGGCCATGGTCGCCGGTGCCTTCTCGATGGCCGTGGGCGAATACGTCTCGGTCTCCTCGCAGCGCGACAGCGAGCGCGCAGCCATCCGGCGCGAGCAGGCGCTGCTGCAGGCGAACCCCGACGGGCAGATCGATCAGCTCGCGCACATGTACGAGGAGCGCGGACTCGAGCCGGCCACCGCGCACCGCGTCGCCGTCGAGCTCACGCACGCGGATCCGCTACGCGCGCACCTCGACGTCGAGTACAACCTCGACCCCGACGATCTCAACAACCCGTGGGCGGCAGCCGCCTCCTCAGCGGTGGCGTTCACGCTCGGCTCGCTCATCCCGCTGCTGGCAGCGCTGCTCGCCCCCGCCGCCTGGATGCCGTGGTCGATCGCGGCCGCCACGGTCGCCGCCCTGCTGCTGACCGGCATCGTCTCGGCGCGCATCGGCGCCTCGAGCAAGCGTGCTGCGATGCTGCGCGTGCTGATCGGCGGGGTGATCGCGCTCGCCGCGACCTGGTCCATCGGGTCGCTGCTCGACACCCCCGTGCACTAGCGGGCATCGCGGATCGCTAGGGGCTGCCGCGTCCGCGCTGCTCCTCGCGCTCCTCTTCCTCGTCCGGCACATCGAGCTGCGACACCACCGAGACCGACACGTCCTGCACCCGCCAGTCGAGCGCCAGGATGTCGTCGACCGCGCGGTCGAGATCCGAGACCTTCACCTTCGCGCGCTTCGGCACGACGTAGGCCTCGACGTGGAAGACCTGCCCCTCGTCACGGATGCGGCTCGCGGCGTGATGCACCCAGCGCAGACCGCGCAGCACCTCATCGACGCGACCGTGCACGGGATGCGGCTGCTTCTGGTCGTAGGTCGTCGCTCGCATGTCCATCAGGTCGAGCACGGAGCCGCGGGTGTTCGTGATGCCGTCCCAGAGGATGCTGGCGGAGATGAACAGCGCCGCCGCACCGTCGAGCCACCAGATGCCGAGGCCGATGCCGAGCACGCCCACGATCGAGCCGGCGTTCGTCGTCCAGTCGGCCTTCGCCATCGCCGCGTCGGCGTAGAGCAGCTTGTTGTCGAGCTGCTTGGCGAGCTTCATCTTCATGGGGCCGTAGATGAGCGGGCCGATCACGATGAGCGCCATCACCGCGATCATGACCCAGCCCTGCCAGATCGTCATGCCGAACAGCTGCATCGTGCCGATCGGCGGATGCTCCTGCTTCACGAGGCCGCTGATCGCCTCGAAGCAGAGGTTGGCGCCGACGGCGAGCAGCGCGACGCCCGCGACGAGGTGACCGACGCCCATCGCCCGGTGGTAGCCGTACGGATGCTTTGCCGTGGGCTTGCGGCGGATGATCGGCAGGGCGACCAGGAAGGCGATCTGCGGCAGCGTCGAGAGGATGTCCTCCACCCAGGCCGTCTGCATCGCCTGGGAGTTGCCCATCACCAGGGCGACGACCGTGATCGTGACCGCCGTGTACGCGAGCACAGCCCACTCGAGGTTGCGCGCCTTGCGCAGCAACCGCTCCTGCTGCTCGGGCAGCTCCAGCCTGCCGGTCCGGCTCATCTCTCCCCCTGCGCCTCTGCGTCGAGGTGGCGCTCGAGCGCCGAGAGGAAGGCGTTCTCGCCCATCGGCGCGAGCATCACGAGCCCAGCGCTCGAACCGTCCGCCTGCTCCGCCTGCGCGTAGGCGCGCGTCAGGGCGACCCGGTCGCTCCACGGGGTGTCGTCGGTGAGTCCGCCGATGACGAGATCGATCTCGCCGGCCTCCAGCAGCCCGACGAGGGTCTGCTCGCTGCCCTCGGTCCATTCGACCGTCGCGCCGATCGAGTCGGCGAACGAGGTCACCACCTCGACCTCGCTGCCCGTGGGCTGCTCCTCGCTCGCATCGACGTACGGCGGGTTGGGCGTGACGCCCACTTCGAGCACGCCGCCGGTGACGGCATCGAGCGTGCCCTCGACGTCGGAGGGGATCGTGATGCCGCAGGCCGCGAGCGCCCCCGCGATCCCGACCGCGACCACGGCAGCGCCGACGCGCCGCGGACGCGTCGGCCGCATCCGTGCTCCTGGCATGCCTGCAGGGTACGCCCGGGTGCACACCGAGGCATCCGGCAGACTCAACGCCGAGCGCTGTAGCGCAGCTCCGGCCTGCCCGTGCCGCCGTAGCGCGGCGAGACCTCCACGCGGCCGTCGACGACGAGCCGCTCGAGGTAGCGACGGGCGCTCACTCGCGACATGCCGAGCTCCTGTCCCACATCCGTGGCGCTGACGCTGCCGTCGGCCGTCTCCAGCAGTGCTGCGACACGGTCGAGCGTGAGCTGCGATCCCGCGGACGGCGGCTTCTGCCGCTCGCCCCCCGGCCGCTCGCTCGGTTGCAGCATGGCGTCGACCGCCCGCTGGTCGAGCGGCTGCGTCGAGAGGCTCTGCGCCTGCACGAGCTCGGCGCGGATCGACTCGAGCCGTTCGCGCATCGCCTCCATGCCGAAGGGCTTCACCAGGTAGTGGCGCACGCCGAACGAGCGTGCCGCTCGCACCGTCTCGAGGTCGCGGGCGGCGGTGACTGCCACCACCTCGCCCGAGAACCCGCGCGCCCGTGCGACGCGCAGCACCTCGATGCCGGATGCGTCGGGCAGGTGCACATCGAGCAGCACGAGATCGGGCCGCACGGCCTCGATCGCCTCCAGGGCATCGCGACCCGTGCCGGCCTCGCCCACCACCGCGAACGCTCCGTGCCGCTCGACGAAGCCGCGGGTGACGAGCGCGACGGCCTTGTCGTCCTCGACGATGAGCACGCGCAGCGGCCTCACGCGAGCACCTCGCTCGGCACCACCGGCAGCCGCGCGACGAAGCGCGCGCCGCCGAGCGGAGAGTCCTCGACGACGGCCGAGCCGCCCAGGCGCTGCGCGACGCGGCGCACGAGCGTGAGCCCGTAGCCGCGCACGAGGCCGCCGGAGCGCTGCTTGCTGGAGACCTCGACGGCGAAGATCGACTCGCGCTGCGAGCGCGGCACACCCGGCCCGTCGTCGTCGACCACGATCGTCACGACCCGGCCGGCGTCGGTGTCGGCGTCGTCGATCGACACCTCGATGCGTCCGGCGGGCGAGGCGTCGACCGCGTTGTCGACCAGGTTGCCCAGCACCGTCAGCCAGTCGCCCGCGACCGAGAGCGACGGCGCGGGCCGCAGTGACGCATCCGGGGCCACCAGCAGCTCGACGCCGTGCTCGCGCGCCTGCGCCCGCTTCGCCAGCAGCAGTGCCGCCACCTCGAGCTCGAGGATGCCCGACGCCGGCTCGAGCGCCGCGAGCGCACCCCCGGCGCCCGCGCGCTCGATCACGGCCATCGCGGCGTCGGTCTCGCCCAGCTCGAGCAGCCCGCCGAGCGTGTGCAGGGTGTTGGCGAACTCATGCTGCTGCGCGCGCAGCGTCTCGGTCATGCCCTGCGCGCCGGCGAGGTCGCGCAGCGCCGCGTCGAGCTCGGTGCGGTCGCGCAGGATGAGCACGGTGCCGACCGCGCGGCCGTCGACGACCACCGGGTCGGCGCGCACCACCAGCATGCGCTCGCCCGCGAGGACCAGCTGCTGCTCGCCCGCGTCGTTCAGCAGCGCGTCCATCCGAGCGTCGACCACGTCGGCCACAGGCACACCGGCGAGGTCATCGCCCTCGCGCCCCAGCAGCCGCAGCGCAGCATCGTTGCAGAGCACGATCGCGCCGCGCTCGTCGAGCACCACGAGGCCCTCGCCGATGCCGTGCAGCGTGGCGTTGCGGGTCTCGAGCATCGACTTGATCTCGTCGGGCTCGAGTCCGTAGATGCGGCGGCGCACGAGCGAGGCCGCCCAGCTGGCGAGCACGACGCCGACGACCGCGGCGACCACCAGGAACAGCGCCAGGATCCAGATGTTGTTCAGCCAGTCGGCCTGCAGCTCCGACTCGAGGATGCCGACGGAGACCTGGCCGATGATCTCGCCGTCGCGGCCGAAGACCGGCACCTTCGCGCGCCAGGACTCGCCGAGCGTGCCGGTCTGCGTGTCGACGAACAGCTCGCCCGTGAGCACCGCGTTCGGCGGTGTCGAGACCACCTCGCCGATGCGCTCGACGTTCGGGTGCGAGAAGCGCACGCCGCCCCGATCGGAGACGACGACGTAGGTGACGTCGGATGCCTCCCTGACGGTCTCGGCGATCGGCTGGATGACCTCGGAGGGGAAGCGGTCGTCGAACGCGTCGATCACGGTGGGCAGCTGCGCGACCGAGTAGGCGACGCCGATCATCCGGTCGAGGTAGGCGTCGCGCAGCGAGCGCTCCTGCAGCCAAGCGGCGGCGATGCCGGAGGCGACGATGACGACGAGCATGATGGCGCTCTGCAGCACCACCAGCTGCGTGCGCAGCGTCATCCCCCGTCGCATGCCTCAATGCTAGGCGGCGCGCGGCCGACCGATCACTGACCAGAACGACCGAAACGGCCGAATCGACCACAACGGCACCTGCCGGTCTCGTTCGAGTTAGCGTCGCCGGTGATCGCGACCCGGCATGGTGCCGGGCGCTCAAGGAGGAGAAGTGCGATCCATGCACCCACGCACCACGCGCAGCACGCGTCTGCAGTCCATCGCCCGCATCGGCATCGCGGGCGTCGCCGCCCTCACGCTGGCCGCCTGCTCGTCGAGCGGCGCACCGGCCGGCTCTGACGCCCCCGACGGCGAGGCGGCTCCGGCCGCGATCGACGCCGTCAACGTCATCGCCCCGGCCGACCCGGGCGGCGGCTGGGACGCCACCGCTCGCGCCATCGGCCAGGTGCTGACCGACTCCGACCTGGTCGGCAGCGCCCCGGTCACGAACATCGGCGGCGCCGGCGGCACCGTCGGCCTGGCGAGCCTCGCCACCGAGACCAACCCGAACACGCTCATGATCACGGGCTCCGTGATGATCGGCGCGGTGGAGACCAACGCCTCCGACAACCGCGTCGAGGACACCACGCCGATCGCTGCCCTCACCGAGGAGCCGCTCGTCATCGTCGTGCCCGCCGACTCGGAGTTCGAGACGCTGCAGGACCTCGTCGACGCGATCGTCGCCGAGGGCAAGGGCGTCGCCGTCACGGGCGGCTCGGCCGGCGGCATCGACCACATCCTCGCCGGCCTGCTGCTGACCGAGGCGGGCGTCGCGCCCGAAGAGGTGCCCAACACGCTCAACTACATCGCCAACTCCGGTGGCGGCGAGGCGCTGACGATGCTGCTCGGCGGCACCGTTCAGGCCGGCATCTCCGGCGTGGGCGAGTTCTCGGAGTCGGTGCTCTCGGGCGACCTGCGCGCGCTGGCCGTCTCGAGCGCCGAGCCCGCCGAGCTGCTGCCCGACGCACCGACGATCCAGGACGAGGGCATCGACGTGACGCTCACCAACTGGCGCGGCGTCATCGCCCCGGGCGGCATCTCCGACGAGGAGCGCCAGGCCCTCATCGACCTGGTGACGCAGCTGCACGAGCAGGAGGCCTGGACCGAGCTGCTCGCCACCAACGGCTGGACGGATGCGTTCATGGCCGGTGACGAGTTCGACTCGTTCGTGACGGACGAGATCACGCTCACCCAGGAGACCCTGCGCACGATCGGCCTGATCGAATGAGCACCGCCCCGGCCGACGCAGCCTCGCAGGCTGCGTCGGCCCGGGCGCGCGCCGCCCGCATCGAGGCGATGGTCTTCGTCGGGCTCCTGGTGGTGCTGTCGGTCGCCGTGCTGATCGCGACCACCACCATCCGCGAGCCGCCCGGCTCGACGGGCACCCTCGGCGCACGCGTGGTGCCCTACGTCGTCGGCGGCCTGCTGCTGCTCAGCTCGCTCGCCGTGCTCATCCAGCAGCTGCGCGGCCACTTCGGCGCCTCCGAGGCCGGCGAGGACGTCGACCTCGAGCACGGCACCTCGTGGGGCTCGACGGGCATCGTCGTGCTCGCGTTCCTCTCGCTCATCATCACGATCCCGTGGCTGGGATGGCCGCTCGGCGTGGTCGTGCTGTTCACGGGCGCCTCGCTGGCGCTGGGCGCGAAGCGCTGGTGGGTCTCTGCGCTCATCGGCCTCGGCCTCGGCGCCGTGACCCAGTTCCTCTTCGGCACGCTGCTCGGGCTCTCGATGCCCGTCACCGGCACCCTCACCTCCTGGATCGGCCTCTGATGGACACCTGGTCCCTGCTGCTCGACGGCTTCGCCACCGCGCTCCAGCCCATCTACCTGCTCTACGCGCTGCTCGGCGTGCTGCTGGGCACCGCCGTCGGCGTGCTGCCCGGCATCGGCCCGGCGATGACGGTGGCGCTGCTGCTGCCGATCACCTACGCGCTCGAGCCGACCGCGGCGTTCATCGTCTTCGCCGGCATCTACTACGGCGGCATGTACGGCGGCTCGACAACCTCGATCCTGCTGAACACACCCGGCGAATCCGCGTCCATCGTCACGGCGCTCGAGGGCAACAAGATGGCCCGCGCCGGCCGCGGCGCCGCCGCCCTCGCCACCGCCGCCATCGGCTCCTTCGTGGCCGGCACGATCGCCACCGTGCTGCTCACGCTGCTGGCACCCACCGTCGCCCGCTTCGCGGTCAGCCTCGGCCCATCCGACTACTTCGCCCTGATGGTGATCGCGTTCCTGACGGTCGGCGCCCTGCTGGGCGACAGCGCCTGGCGCGGCATGGTCTCGCTCTCGATCGGCCTGTTCATCGGCCTGATCGGCGTCGACACGCTCACCGGGCAGACGCGCTTCACGCTCGGCATCCCGCAGCTCGGCGACGGCATCGACGTGGTGCTGGTCGCGGTCGGCCTCTTCGCGCTCGGCGAGGCCCTCTACGTGGGCTCGCGGCTGCGCGGCGGCGAGCTGCCGATCATCCCGATCACGCGCGGCTGGCGCACCTGGATGCGCCGCAGCGACTGGGCGCGCTCGTGGAAGCCGTGGCTGCGTGGCGCGGCGATCGGCTTCCCGATCGGCTCGATCCCCGCTGGCGGTGCCGACGTCGCCACCTTCCTGTCGTACGCCTCCGAGCGCAGCCTCGCGAAGCCGGAGTACCGCAAGCAGTTCGGCAAGGGCGCCATCGAGGGCGTCGCGGGGCCGGAGGCGGCGAACAACGCCGCGGCTGCGGGTGTGCTGGTGCCGCTGCTGACGCTCGGCATCCCCACCTCGGCGACGGCCGCGATCATCCTGAGCGCGTTCCAGACCTACGGCATCGCGCCCGGGCCGCGACTGTTCGAGACGCAGCCGGTGCTCGTGTGGGCGCTCATCGCCTCGCTGTTCATCGGCAACGCGATGCTGCTGGTGCTCAACCTGCCGCTGGTGGGCATGTGGGTGAAGCTGCTGCAGATCCCCCGCCCCTACCTGTACGCGGGCATCCTGGTGTTCGCGGGGCTGGGCGCCTACGCGGCGAACTTCACCACCTTCGACATCGGCGTGCTGCTGGTGCTGGGTGTGCTGGGCTTCTTCATGCGGCGGCTCGGCTTCCCGGTCGCGCCGCTGGTGGTGGGCGCGATCCTGGGGCCGATGGCCGAGGAGCAGCTGCGCAAGGCCATGCAGATCTCGCAGGGGGACCCCGCCTACCTCGTGCACAGCCCGTTCTCGTGGATCGCCTACGGCCTGATGGTGGTCATCATCGCCCTGTCGCTGTGGCTCAAGCGCCGCCGCGCGCGCTACGAGGCATCCCTGCCGGCGGTCGACACGGTCGCCATCAGCGCGCTGGATGAGGACATCGAGTCGCACGAGCCGCACCCCGAGCTCGACCGCGGCCGGCTCTCCACCACCGCGCTGCCGCGGGTGCGGCGCGACGGCGAGGACGACGACCCCGACGATCCGGCGCCGTCCCGCTGATGCCACGATGGCCGCATCGAGGCCACACGACGGATGCCGTCCCGGACACCCGGGGCGGCATCCGTCGTCTGCGGGGCCCGGCGCCCGAGACGGGCGCCGGCACTGGAGTCGCACCGAAGGCCCGAAAGGACCTCCGGTCTCAGCCCCCGCGCGCGCGTGGGCGGCCCGGCGTAGCGTCGGGCACGACGCGGCCGACGGCGACCGCGCACCACGATGGGAGCGAGCATGGACTACCGCATCGAGCTGATCTTCGTGCCGGTGAGCGACACCGACCGGGCGAAGGCGTTCTACGAGCAGCAGCTGGGCTGGCACGTCGACCACGACCGCAGAGTCTCCCCCGAGCTGCGATTCGTGCAGGTCACGCCGCCGGGCTCGGCCTGCTCGATCGCGTTCGGCGAGGGGCTGCTGGAGGGCGAGCCGGGCAGCCTGCACAACGTGCAGCTGGTGATCGACGACGCCGACGCCGCGCGTGCCGAGCTGCTCGCGAACGGCGTCGGCGCGAGCGAGGTCGACGAGCAGTCGTGGGGCCGCTTCGTCACCTTCGCCGACCCGGACGGCAATCGCTGGACGCTGCAGGAGCTGCCGGACTACAGCGCGCAGACCTGAGCTGTGCCAGGCTGGTGAGCATGCAGGAGCAGCGGGACGAGCGAGCACGAGAGCACGACCGCATCCCGGCGGAGCTCGACCCGTACTTCGAGCGCTTCGACGACGAGCGGCCGCCGCGCACGATGCGGCGTCGCCTGCAGCCGGTCATCTGGCTGGTGGGCGCGGTCACGCTCGTGGCGATGGTGCTGCTCGTGACGCCGGGGCTGTAGCCCTCGCGCGACCGCTCACTCGGCGAGCGGGATGACCTCGACCCGGTCGCCGGGCCCGGCCACGACCAGCACGCGCCGCCCGGTCACGCCCGCGAGCGCCTCGACCACGGTCGCGGGCGCGGCAGCAGCGGCCGCCTCATCACCGGCGCGCGTCCAACGGGTGACGGATGCGCCCGTGGCCGACTCGATCGCCTCGGCGAGCGCTCCGGCCTCACCCGCGCTGACGAGGATGACGCGATCGATCATGCGTGCGCGAGCGCTCGGCGGTGCCGTCCCGCGGTCGCGCCTCCAGATGGCGAAGTGGTACGCCGCGACCAGCGCGGTCGCGAGCAGCAGGCCGAACGGCGCCCTGATGCGCTCGATCAGTCCCCCTCCGCCGCCGTCCAGCACGAACTCGAAGATCCGGTAGCCGACGACGAGCAGCGCGACGATCGCGACCACGGCGCTCACGCCGAACACCGCGACCAGGTAGACCCGTCGACCCGTCGTGCCCGCATCCGCCGCGACCCGCAGCGGCTGCCACGCGACCCACCAGATCGGCGCGCCCACGACGATCGCGGCGATGCCGCCCAGCAGCAGCGTGCGCGCATCATCGCCGGCCAGCGGTGCGGTGAGCGAGGCGAGCAGGGCGTTGACGACGACACCGATGCCGGAGGCCGCGGCAATCAGCCCGATGCCCGCCTCCACGAGGCGCGCGGCGCTGCGGACCGCATCGGAGCGCTGCTGCGCGATCCGGCCGTGGTAGAGCCAGACGATCCCGCCCACCGAGGCCGCCGCGACGGCGAGGGGCAGGGGGTCGAGCAGCACGGGCCACGGGTCGCTCCGGTCGAACGCGGCGCGCAGCGCGACGAACAGGGAGGCGCCGAGCCCGCCCAGCGTGACGGCAGCCGCGCCGAGCACGCCGACGATCACGAGCACGACAGCGGCGAAGCCGTCCCGCAGCATGCGCGCGCGCTCCCGCACCCAGTGCCACCACCAGATGGCGGCGCCGCCGACCGCCCACACGAGCGCCTGCAGCGCGCTCGACCACCAGCGCGAGCCGATCTGCGCATCCGCGGGCAGCAGCGCTTCGCCGAACACCGGCTCCAGCGTGCGCACCGCCCCGGTGACCGCGACCACGAGCCCGTAGGCGGCGCCGAGCACGAGCGGCACGGCGGTCAGGCGCAGCGGCCCCTTGCGGTCGTTGCCCCACATCATGCGGTGCAGCACCCAGACGACGAGCCAGCTGATGCCGGTCGCGAGCGCTTCGGGCGACCAGGTGCCCCTGACCAGGTCGGCCGCCGTCCCCAGCAGCGCGGTGGTGAAGGTGACGAGCGAGACGACCGCGATGGCGCTGAGGTAGAGGCCCCAGGCCACCGACGAGCGGTCCGGGCCGTCGAGCCGTCGCCACAGGAACCACCAGAGCACCACCGCGAGTGGGCCGGCGATGAGTGAGAAGGCGAGCGAGAGCGCCAGCCCGCCCGCGCCCTCGGCGAACTGGGGCCGCGTCTCGAGCAGCCGTCCGATGAGGCCGCTGATGCCCGTCGCGGCGATCACCACCAGCACGAACAGAATGCTGTAGACGATCAGCCGCCGCACCGTGCCCTGCGCACTGCGGGGCGCCGGCGCCACCGGAGCCTGGACGGCGCTCACGGCGCCGCTTGCGTGCAGATGGTGAACTGCCAGGGGGTCGTCGCGATCACCCAGTCCGAGCCCTCACGCACCAGGTCGAAGCTCGCGTCCTCGCGATACTCCGAGGGACCGAGCAGCCCGCCGCTGGTCGTGACGATCGAGACGTCGACGTCGGCGGTGTCTTCGCGCTCCGTGGTCGACGTCAGCGTCACGCGCATCTCGTCGAGCATGCCGGCCTCGATCCGCTCGCAGTCGTCCCGCACTTCCTGGACCAGGTAGGCGCGCGCGGCCTCCTCGTCGCCGGCGATGACGGCTTCGGTGTAGCGCTGCACGACGCCAGCGGGGGCGGCCTCGTCGATCGGCGCCGCACCGCCGCGCGTGAACACCACGACCAGGGCGACGACGACGAGCGCCACCACGGCGACGATCGCGACCAGCACGGTGCGGTCGGGTCTTCCGGAAGCGGTGTCCATGGCTCATTGTGGCCCCGAACCGACCGGTGCGCCAGTCTCGGGGCTGCTGCGCGTGCGCGAGCGCGCTTAGGGGCTCAGCTTCTCGATGGGCGCGATCTTGATCAGCAGCCGCTTGCGGCCGGCGCCGTCGAAGAGCACCTCGGCGACCCGCTTCTTGTCGAGGCCGGTCACCGCCTGCACGCGGCCCTCCCCGAAGTCCTTGTGGCGGATGCGGTCGCCGGGCTCGAGCACCATGGCGCTGTTGTCGCGCACCTCGGTGATCATGTTGGCGAACTCCTTCTTCGGAGCCTTCGGCAACGGCTTGGGGCTGTCGCGGTACCCGGTCACGAACGACTCGCGCGGCTCGTCGCGCCACCGCCCCACGGCGCGCTGCCCCGATGGCGCCCGCATGGTCGACGGCGGCGTGCGCCAATCGATCAGACCCGCTGGGATCTCCTCGAGGTAGCGGCTCGGCGCCGCCGGGTTGACCTCGCCGAACTGCGCCCGCGTCATGGCGAGCGAGAGGTGCAGCCGCTGCCGGGCGCGCGTGATGCCGACATAGAACAGGCGCCGCTCCTCGGCCTCGCCGCCGGGCTCCTGCGCCGCCATGCGGTGCGGCAGCAGCTCCTCCTCGATGCCGGTGATGAAGACAGCGTCGAACTCGAGCCCCTTCGCCGTGTGCAGCGTCATCAGCGAGACCTGCCCGCCGGAGTCGTCGAGCTCGTCCGCGGCAGCGACCAGCGAGGTCTCGGTGAGGAAGTCGAGCAGGGTGGCCGCCGGGTTCTGCCGCCGGAACTCGCGCGTCACCGCGACGAGCTCCTCGACGTTCTCGAGCCGCGCCGCGTCCTGCGGGTCGGGCGAGCGCCGCAGCTGATCGGTGTAGCCCGAGCGGCTCATCAGCTCGCGCAGCACCTCGCCGGGGTCTGCCTCGGGCCGGGCGCTGAACTCGTCGAGCAGCGCTGCGAGGTCCTTGATCGCCGCAGCGACCTTCGGGCCGAGAGCGATCTCGTCGACGCGACGCATCGCATCCCGCAGCGAGATCCGGTGCTCGTCGGCGTGCGCCTGCAGCGCCGCCTCGGTGGCGGGGCCGATGCCGCGCTTGGGCACGTTCATGATGCGGCGCAGGCTGAGCGCGTCGTCGGGATTGGCCACCGTGATCAGGTACGCCATCGCATCCTTGATCTCGGCCCGCTCGTAGAACTTCGTGCCGCCGATCACCTTGTACGGGATGGCGGTGCGGATGAGCACCTCTTCGAGCGCCCTGGTCTGCGCGTTCGTGCGATAGAAGACCGCGACGTCGCTGTAGGACATGCTGCCGCCGCTGGTGAGCTCGACGATCTCGTCGGCGACGAACTGCGCCTCGTCGTGGCCGGAGTAGCCGGTGAAGCCGATGATCTTCGCGCCGTCGCCGGAGTCGGTCCAGAGGTTCTTCGCGCGCCGGTCGAAGTTGTTGCCGATCACGGCGTTGGCGGCCGAGAGGATGTTCTGGGTCGAGCGGTAGTTCTGCTCGAGCATGATGACGCGCGCATCGTGGAAGTCGCGCTCGAAGTCGGTGATGTTGCGGATGTCGGCACCCCGGAAGGCGTAGATCGACTGATCCGAGTCGCCCACGACCGTCAAGGAGGCGCCCGGCAGGTCGCCGCGAAGCTCGGGCAGCTCGGCACGCGTGACCGGCTTCGTGAGCTCGCGGATGAGGGCGTACTGGGCGGCGTTGGTGTCCTGGTACTCGTCGACCAGGATGTGGCGGAAGCGCTTGCGGTACTGCGCCGCCACCCTCGGGAAGGCGCGCAGCAGGAAGACGGTCTGCGAGATGAGGTCGTCGAAGTCGAAGGCATTGGCACGCCGCAGCTCGGCGTCGTAGTCGCGCCAGAGCTCGAGGAAGGCGGCATCGAGCGGGTTCTCGAGGCTGACGGTGCGCGCCCACGAGTCGACGTCGTGCAGTTCGTTCTTCAGCTTCGAGATGCGGGCCGAGACGCTGCCGGGGGTGAGGCCCTGGATGTCGGCGCCGCGCTGCTTGATGAGCCGCTTGATGAGCGCGCGCACGTCGCCGGAGTCGTAGATCGTGAACGACTCCTTGAAGCCGAACTCCTCGGCCTCGCGCCGCAGGATGCGCACGCACGCGGAGTGGAACGTGCGGATCCACATGCCGCGCGCCTCCTCCCCCACGAGGTGCTCGACGCGCTCGCGCATCTCGGCCGCAGCCTTGTTCGTGAAGGTGATCGCGAGGATCTGGCTCGACCACGCCTCGCGGGTGGCGAGCAGGCCGGCGACCCGATGCGTGAGCACGCGTGTCTTGCCCGAGCCGGCACCGGCGACGATCAGGAGCGCGGGACCGCGGTGCTCGACGGCCTCGCGCTGCGGCCGGTTCAGCCCGGCGAGCAGATGCTCGGGGATGCCGTCGCCGCGGGGGCCGATCGGGCTCGGCCTCGCGACGTCCCCGAAGCCGTCATCGTGCAACCCCCACAGATCGTTCATATGGGTTCGATTCTAGGCGAGCGCGCACACGCGCGGTCGGCCGAGGGCGCCGGTGGAGGCGCTCGTGACCGCTCCGCTACCGCTCGATCCGCCGCCACAGCTCGGGGTGGTCGACGAACACCGCCTCCAGCCCGAGCTCTGCCAGCAGCATCCACTCGCGCTGCCAGTCGCCCCATGCGGCCGGGTGCTCGCCGAGCCGGTGCGCGGGCTCCAGGAAGGCGTTCTCGGGCCGCAGCGTCCAGGTGATGGTGCCCAGCCCTGCCGCGCGCGCCCGCTCGACCAGGTCGCTCGTGCGCAGGCCGCCGCTGCCGGGCTCGAACAGCACGGACTTCGCGACGCTGATGGCGTCGACCCGCCGGGCCAGCCGCGCGAGCGCGGTGTCGGTGCGCTGCTCGGCGTAGGTGGGACCGGCGTAGGTGGGGGCGGCGCAGGTGGGGGCGGCGTAGGTGGGGGCGGATGCGTCGGGCCCGGCCGCATCGTCGGCAAGGCGCAGGTCGGGTGCCGTTCCGTCGGCTTCCATCAGGTAGACCAGGCGGGCGTCGACGCCGAGCGCGCGCACCTGGTGCAGCGCGCTCTCCTCGAAGGACTCGACCGTCAGCGCTCCCGGTGCGATCCAGCGGGTGCGCGCCAGCGCATCCGCCAGCATCGCATCGAGCGGGAGGCCGATCGCGGCGTGATGGCTGGGGTGCTTGAGCTCGGCGACCACGTCGAGGCCGGTCTCGTCGGCGATGGCGAGCAGGTCAGTGAAGCGCAGGATGGGGTCTGCGCCGTCGCGGCGGGCGCTCGCGGGGCGCAGCTGCGGCAGGCGCTCGCGCGTGCGGAGGGTGGCGAGCTCGGACCACGTGAAGTCCTCGACGAACCAGCCGGTGAGCTCGGTGCCGTCGATCGTCTGCGTGCGCCGGCGATCGGCGAACTCGGGGCGGCTCGCGATGTCGGTCGTCTCGCCCAGCTCGTTGTCGTGCCGCACGACGAGCACGCCGTCGCGGCTCGCGACCAGGTCGGGCTCGACGGCGTCGGCACCGAGCTGCGCGGCGAGGCGCACGGCCGTCTCGGTGTGCTCGGGAGCCCAACCGGAGGCGCCGCGGTGGGCGATCACGCGCGTGGTGTCCACGGCGCCAGGCTATCCGTCGGCACGCCGTCAGCGAACGACCCGCATCCACAGCGAAAACCGGGGATCTGTCGGTAGTCTGAGCGCAGTCCGCCCATGGTGGCGGCCGCGATTCTTTCTGAAGGAGCAACTCCCTTGGCAGGCAACCCGGCGTTCCGCAACTCGCCCGCGTTCACCGAGAACTCCCAGCGCGCCGCGCAGGCGACGCCCGGTGGGCAGCAGGCTCCCTATGGCCAGGCCCCGTACGGGCAGGCTCCGCATGGCCAGGCCCCCTATGGCCAGGCCCCCTACGGCCAGCAGCAGTATGGGCAGCCGCAGCAGTACGGCGGCACACCGTACGGCCAGCAGCCCGGCGTACCGACCCCTGAGCAGCTGAACCAGCAGTTCAACGCGCCCGCGGCCGGCCCGGTCGAGACCGAGCGGCTGACGTACGACGGCGTGATCATGAAGACGGTGCTCACGCTCGGCGTGACGGCGGTCGGCTTCGTGATCACACTCGCGATGCTCTGGCTGGGCGGCACCTCGATGCCCTTCTTCGTGCTGACCTACGGCGGTGCGTTGGTCGGCTTCGTGCTCGCCCTCGTCAACATCTTCAAGAAGGAGCCGAGCCCCGCGCTCATCCTCAGCTACGCCGCGGCACAGGGCCTCTTCCTCGGTGGCTTCTCGGGCATGCTCGAGTTCGGCATGCAGCTCGACGGCATCATCTTCCAGGCGCTGCTCGCGACCGCGTGCGTGATCGGCGTGACCCTCGCGGGCTACGTCTTCCGCGTCTTCCGCACCTCGCCGAAGCTGAACAAGATCTTCTTCATCGCCATCATCGGCTACGGACTGTTCTCGCTGGTCAACTTCGGCATGATGCTCTTCGGCGCGACCGACCTCGCCTTCGGCATGCGCTCCGCGCCCAGCCCGCTGTTCGGCATCCCGTGGGGCGTGCTGCTCGGCGGCCTCGCGGTGCTGCTCGGCGCCTACTCCCTCGTGATGGACTTCGAGGGCATCGAGATGGGCGTCAAGCGCGGCGTGCACAAGAAGTACGGCTGGTCGGCGGCGTTCGGCCTGGTGCTGACGATCATCTGGCTCTACGTCGAGATCCTGCGCATCATCGCGATCCTGCGCGGCAACAACTAGCAGCTCGACTGCACGAAGGAGGGGCTCCGGTTTCGGCCGGAGCCCCTTCTGCTGTCCCTCCTCCATGCGGCACACTGTGCGCATGAGCGAGCAGCCTGCCTCCGTCGACGACTACATCGCCGGCTTCCCGCCGGACGTCGCCGAGCGGCTGCTGCAGGTGCGCGCGGCCATCCTGGCCGGGGTGCCGACACCCGAGGGGCAGGTGCCGGAGGAGCGGATGCGCTACGGCATCGCAGCGGTCATGCTGGGCGGCCGCTACGCCCTGCACTTCGCGGGCTGGAAGCACCACATCGGGCTCTATCCGGTGCCGACGCTGCCGGAGGCGCTGGAGACCGAGGTCGCGCCGCTGCGGCAAGCCAAGGACACGGTGGTCCTCAAGCATGCGCTGCCGCTGCCGATCGAGCTGGTGGGCAGGGTCACCGCAGCGATCGTCGCCCTGCGCCTCGAGGAAGGCCAGCCGCACGCGTCCTGACAACACGACGCACACGCTGCCCGGCACCACGACGCGAACGACCCCCGCCCAGCGCAGGCGAGGGTCGTTCGGGCTGCGGCGGGTCAGCTGACGGGGGCGTCCTCAGTCGCCTCGGTCACCTGCGGCTGCGCGTCCTTCGTGGGGCGGCGCGACCAGAAGGAGGCCAGCAGGGCACCGGAGACGTTGTGCCAGACCGAGAAGATGGCGCCCGGCAGAGCCGCCTCGGGCGTGAAGTGCGTCTTCGCCAGACCCGCGGCGAGGCCGGAGTTCTGCATGCCCACCTCGATCGCCACGGCGCGCTGCGCGCTCGAATCGAGGCCGACCGACTTGGCGGCCAGGAAGCCGAGGCCGTAGCCGAAGCCATTGTGCAGGATGACGACGAGCGCGACCAGCAGGCCCACGGAGAGGATCGTGGCGGCCGATGCCGCGACGACCGCGAGGATGACCAGCGTGATGCCGGTGACCGACACGAGCGGCAGCCAGGGCAGGATCGCCTGCACGACCTTCGGCAGCAGCATGCGCAGCACCAGGCCGGCGATGACCGGCAGCAGCACGATGAAGATGATGGACTGGAACAGGCCCCACGCGTCGACCGGCAGGTAGGAGCCGGCGAGCCAGAGCACCAGCAGCGGCGTCAGCACCGGCGCGAGCAGCGTCGAGGCGGTGGTCATCGCGACCGACAGGGCCGTGTCGCCCTTGGCCAGGTAGACCATCACGTTCGACGAGGTGCCGCCGGGCGCCGAGCCGACCAGCACGACCCCGACGAGCAGCGCGGGCGGCAGCTGGAAGACCGTGGCGAGGGCGATGGCCACCAGCGGCATGATCACGTACTGCGCGACGACACCGATGACGAACGCCTTGGGCTTCTTGGCGATCACCTTGAAGTCGACCGGCTGCAGCGTCAGGCCCATGCCGAGCATGATGATGCCCAGCAGCGGGTTGATCCACGCGCCGAGTGCCAGGAACGGCTGCGGGGCGAACAGCGCGATCGCGCCCGCGATGAGCACGACGACGGGGAACCAGGTGCCGGCGATGCGACCGACGCGCTCGCCGACGGGGGCGGACTTGGGCATAGAACGGCCTCTCTCGTTGTTATCTGATACCAAACCACAATGTTCATGCCCCGATGGATCCTGGCTCGCACGAGACCCCGCGCGTAGCCTGACGCTCGGGACCACTCACAAGGAGGAATCATGGCAATCGACGGGAAGATCGCACTCATCACGGGTGCTGCGCAGGGCATCGGGCAGGGCATCGCCGAGCGCCTGGCGAAGGATGGCGCTGACCTCGCGCTGCTCGATCTGACGGAGGACTCACTGCAGGAGACCAAGGCGAAGGTCGAGGCGCTCGGCCGCCGCACCATCACGATCGCCGGCGACGTCTCCGACAAGGCCAGCCTCGAGTCGGCCGTCAACCGCACCGCGGACGAGCTCGGCGGCTTCGACATCATCGTCAACAACGCGGGCATCGCCGGGCCGATCACACCGGTCGAGGGCATCACTGAGGCCGACTTCGACAAGATCTACGCCATCAACGTCAAGGGCGTGCTGTTCGGCATCCAGGTGGCCGCTGCGAAGTTCAAGGAGCTGGGCAAGGGCGGCAAGATCATCGCCGCGACGTCGATCGCCGCACACGACTCGTTCCCGATGCTGGGCCTCTACTCGTCGACGAAGTTCGCGGTGCGGGCGCTCATCCAGGCCTCCGCGCAGGAGCTCGGCGCGCACGGCATCACCGTGAATGGCTACTCCCCCGGCATCGTCGGCACCGGCATGTGGGAGGAGATCGACCGCGGCTTCGCCGAGCTCACCGGGGCCGAGATCGGCGCCACCTACAAGAAGTACGTCGAGGGCATCACCATGGGCCGCGCGTCCACCCCCGAGGACGTCGCGAACTTCGTGTCGTATCTCGCGGGCCCGGACTCCGACTACATGACCGGCCAGACGCCGCTCATCGATGGCGGCATGGTCTTCCGCTGATCCGCGCGTGGAGGCTCGCGTCGTCGGCCTCCATCTGGCGAGCGCCTCGGGCGCCTGCTCAGGCAGGTCGACCGGGGCGCATCCGCACGTAGAGCCGGCAGCTCACGCACAGTCCCGTGCCCGCGTTGAGGGCTGCGCCGCCCACGGCGATCGCGGTCAGGACGTAGCCGGCGACGTCCAGGCCGACCGCGAACGCGATCAGTGCCACCGCGGTGAGCACGAAGCCGACGAGCTGCGCGAAGCGCGGCGGCTTGGCGTCCCGCAGCTCGGCCGGTGCCGTCAACCGCGGCCAGATGACGCGTGCGAACAGCTGCGCCCACACCGACCACTGGAAGCTCACGAACGCGGTGAACCCGAACACCGCGACCTGCGTGGCGAGGAGGAAGAGCGCCAGCGGCCGAGCGATCTCGACCAGGAGCAGCACGACCACGAGCACGATGGCCGTGGCCCCGGCGCTGAATCGAATCAGGCGCGGGTCGACTCGCGCGCGCAACGGGCACGCGCCGATGCTGCTGGCCATGAGGTTCTCCCCAGAGGACTGCCAACGAGTCCGATCGTCATGAGGGTACTCGGCCCGCACGACCAGTGCCAGAGGGGTCTGTTCAGCCCGCTCAATGGCGGTCGAGCTCGTCGAGCGCCTCCTCGAGCGCCACCCAGGCGAGCATCGCGCACTTGACGCGCATCGGGAACTTCGCGACACCGGCGAAGGCGACCGCGTCGCCCAGCAGCGCCTCGTCGGGCTCGACGGCGCCTCGTGAGCGCAGCAGTTCGCGCATCGCCTCGATGCGCTCCCGCACCGCGGCGACGGCCAGCCCGGGCGCCTGCTCGGCGAGCACCGAGGCCGAGGCCTGCGAGATCGAGCAGCCCTGCCCGATCCAGCCGAGCGCATCCACTCGTGCCTCTCCGTGCGTCTCGCTCAGGCGCACCCGCAGCGTCACCTCATCGCCGCACGTGGGGTTCTTCAGGTGCCGCTCGGCGTCGAAGGGGTCGATCTCGCCCTCCCCCGAGCGCAGCTTCGCGTGCTCGAGGATGAGCTCCTGGTAGAGGCCGGCGAGCGGGTCTGCCATCACGCCGCCCCGAAGTAGGCGCGCACGCCCGAGAGCACGTCGAGGAACCGGTCGACCTCCGCCTCGGTCGTGTACAGGTAGGCGGATGCGCGGGTCGTCGCCGCGGTGCCCAGCCGTCGGTGGAGTGGCTGGGCGCAATGGTGCCCGACGCGCGCGGCGATGCCGTGGGCATCCAGCAGCTGGCCGGCGTCGTGCGCGTGGACGCCGTCGACGATGACGCTCGCGAGGCCGGCGCGCTCGGCGCCGGGGCGCGGGCCGACGAGACGGATGCGGTCCATGGCCGCGGCGCCGGCCGCCAGCCGCTCGCCGAGTGCCACCTCGTGGGCCTCGATCGCCGGCATGCCGACGGCCTCCAGGTAGTCGACGGCGGCGGCGAGGCCCACGATGGACGCGACCGGCTGCGTGCCGGCCTCGAACTTCTGGGGCGCCGGGAGGAGCTCGTGCTCGGTCATCGTGACGGTGGTGATCATCGAGCCGCCGACGCGCGCCGGCGGCAGCGCCGCTCCCAGCGCCTCGGCCAGGTAGAGCACGCCGATGCCGCCGGGGCCGAGCATCTTGTGACTCGAGAAGGCGGCCGCATCGACGCCCAGGGCGCGGAAGTCGACCGGACGGTGCGGCACCGACTGGCAGGCGTCGAGCACCACGAGCGCGCCCGCCGCGTGGGCTGCGGCGACGATCGGCTCGACCTCGGCGATCTGCCCCGTGACGTTCGAGACGTGGGCGATCGCGACGACGCGCGTGCGCTCCGTGATCAGCGCGAGCAGCGCATCCGTCGTCCACACTCCGTCGTCGTCGACCTCCACCCAGCGCAGCGTCGCGCCGGTCTCGTCGGCAAGGCGCTGCCAGGGCAGCAGGTTGGCGTGGTGCTCGGCCTCGGTGACCAGGATCTCGTCGCCCTCGCGGAGCGCCAAGGCCGGGTCGACAGCGGATGCCCGGTTCGCCTCGCCGAGCGAGAGCGCGACGGAGTTGAGCGCGTCGGTGGCGTTCATGGCCCACGAGATCTCGGTCGGGCGGGCGCCGACGAAGCGGGCGATGCGCTCGCGGGCGCTCTCGTAGTCGTCGGTCGCGAGCGCCGCGAGCGTGTGGGCGCCGCGGTGCACGGCGGCGTTTCGCTGCGTGCGGAAGGCCCATTCGGCCTCGAGCGCCTGGCGCGGCTGCTGGCTCGTGGCACCCGAGTCGAGGTAGATGAGCGGCACGCCGCCGGGCTGCTCGGCGAGGATCGGGAAATCGGCGCGCAGCTGCTGCACGCGCTCCTCGGTCAGGGCAGTCTCGATCGCGGTCGTCACGCATCAAGGGTAGTAGCCGCGCCTGTCGCTGCCATATGCGCGATTGTCAGCGGCCGGCGGCGGCCCTCGCGAGCAGCACCGCGCGCTCGCGGACATTCTGCGTGCGCTCGGCGGCGAGCGCGAACGCGTCGCGCGCCTCGTCGGCGCGGCCGAGCCTGGCGAGCAGCTCGCCGCGCACCGAGGGCAACAGGTGACCCATGGCGAGCGCCTTCTCCCCTGCCAGCCCGTCGACGATCGCGAGCGCCGCCGCCGGCCCACCCTCTGGCTCGGGCGCCATCGACACCGCCACCGCCCGGTTGAGGGTCACGATCGGCGAGGGAGCGACCCGCTCGAGCCCCTCGTAGGCGGCGACGATGCGCGCCCAGTCGGTGGATGCGAGATCGGATGCGTCGGCGTGCGCCTGCGCGATGGTCGCCTGGAGCGCGTACGGGCCGAGGCCGCGGCCGAAGCTCTCGGCCCGGGCGAGCGCCGCCTTGCCGCGCCGGATCGCGCCGCGATCCCAGCGGCGACGATCCTGGTCGGCGAGCAGCACCGGCTCGCCGTGCGCGTCCACGCGCGCCGGGAAGCGCGCGGCGGTGAGCTCCATGAGCGCCAGCAGCCCGTGCACCTCCGGCTCCTCGGGCTGCAGGGCTACAAGCTGCCGAGCGAGCCGGATCGCCTCGCGGCTGAGCTCTGGTCGCAACCAGTCCTCGCCCGCGGTTGCCGCGTGTCCCTCGGTGAAGATCAGGTAGATGACACCCAGCACCGCGCCAAGGCGCTGCTGCCGCTCGGCGCGCGGCGGCGTCTCGAAGGGCACGTTCGCGTCGGCGAGCGCCTGCTTGGCGCGCACGATGCGCTGCTGGATCGTCGCGACCGGCACGAGGAACGCGCGGGCGATCTCGGTGGTCTCGAGGCCCGCGACCACGCGCAGGGTGAGGGCGACGCGAGCCTGCTGGCTGAGCACCGGGTGGCAGGCGGTGAACACGAGCCGCAGCACGTCGTCGTCGATCTCGTCCGGATCCCAGGGCACCGCATCCGCCGCCCGGTCCTGCTCCTGCTCGAGGTCGAGCCCCATCGCCGCGACCCGCTGGGCGAAGCGCTCCTGCCGTCGCCAGGCGTCAATCGCCTTGCGCTTGCCGACCGAGGTGAGCCAGGCCGCACCGTTGCGGGGCACGCCCTGCGCCGGCCACTGGTCCAGCGCATCCGTCAGCGCATCCTGCGCCAGGTCTTCGGCGAGCGCGAAGTCGCCGGTGTACCGGGTGAGGGTGGCGACGATGCGCGCCGACTCGATGCGCCAGACGGCGACGACGGCGCGCCGGGCGGACTCCTCCGCTCGGCGCGCCGTCTCGTCGCTCGCTTCGGTCACCGGTGCAGGTCCGCCTCCGTGTGCACGCGACGGATCTCGAGCTTTGTGCCCGGTCCGAGCGGTGCGCGCGCGGCCCACTCGGCTGCGACTCCGATCGAGTCGGTGTCGATGATCCAGAAGCCGTTGAAGAGCTCCTTCGTCTCGCCGTAGGGTCCGTCGGTGATGAGCGGCGGGTCGGCCGTGAAGTCGACCACGACGCCCTCGCCCGGCTTCGCGAGCCCGTGTGCGGTGACAAACACGCCGGCCTCGGCGAGCGCGTCGTTGTAGCGACCCATCGCCTCGAGCATCGGCTCGAAGGGGGCGTCGCGGCGCTCGACGGCGGCGGCATCCTCGTCGCGCATGATCAGCATGTACTGCATGGTCTGCTCCTTCGCTGTCCGCGCGTCAGTCCGAGCCGCCGGGCGCCTGCGCAGCCTGCTTCGCGGTCTGCTCCGCGCGCCAGCCCTCTTCCTTCTGGATCCACTCGTTGTCGGCCGGGAAGTCCTCGGCGCCGTGGACGCGGCGCACCTCGAGCTTGGCGCCGGGGCCGAGCGGGCAGCGCTTCGCCCATTCCGCGGCCTCCTCCTTCGAGGCGACCTCGAGGATCCAGAAGCCGTTGAACAGCTCCTTCGTCTCGCCGTAGGGGCCGTCGGTGACGAGCGGCGGATCGGCGGTGAAGTCGACGACGAAGCCTTCGCTCGCGTCGCTGAGGCCTTCGCCGGCGACGAGCACCCCGGCGTTGATCATCGACTCGTTGTACTTCCCCATCGCCTCGATGACCTGCTCGAAGGGCATCTCCTTGAACGCCTCGACGGCTGCGTCGTCCGAGCGCATGATCAGCATGTACTGCATGGTCCTACTCCTAGTGTGCGGGGTCGCTGCTCGACCCTCTCACTCAAGACGTCGATCGGGAATCCCCTCGATCGACATCGCGGCGAGACTTGTTCAGTGCATCTCCCGCGGCCCCTGCGGGGTGGCCGCCGCGAGGTACCAGGCCGACCCGATCACGCCAGCCGCGATCAGCCCCGTCGAGAGGGTCCCGAGGCTCGTCAGCGCCGCCGCGAGCAGCAGCAGCGCGAGCGCGGCGGCGACCAGCACGACCCCGAGCCTGCCCGGGCGGCCACGGGCGCGCATCCGCAGCCCGACCGCAGCCACGATGCCTGCGGCGGCGAGCGCCAGCAGCGCCGGGAGCGCGTACTCGCGCCACAGCACCGTGCGGCTCGCCTCGATGGAGGCGAAGGCGGCATCCCACGCGGATGCGTCCCACAGGAGGGCGGCGCTCAGCACGATCGCGGGCACCACGGCGAGCATCCCTGCCGTGGCGAGCGCCGCGGCGTGCCCGCGCGGATCCTGCCAGCTCGCACGCACGATCAGCAGCATGGCGGCCGCCGCCATCACGCCGAGAACGGTGGTCGCGATGGCGGGCACGAGCAGCGCCATGGTGTCGTCGCAGCGCCAGACCGCGCGGCCGCCGCCGGAGGCCGCCGGCGCGCAGCCGAAGCGCAGCGCGCCCTGCAGCCAGCTCGCGCCCGAGAGGCCGGTGAGTGCGCTTGCGATGAGCCCGATGAGCAGCGTCCACAGGGCCGCAGCGCGCGCCGCTCGCTCGCGCTCCATCTGCCCCGCCATGGAGCCATGATGCCCGACCCGGCGGCGGCGACCGGCGCTCTACTGCCCGGTCACTCCCACTCGATGGTGCCCGGCGGCTTCGACGTGACGTCGAGCACGACCCGGTTGATCTCGGCGACCTCGTTGGTGATGCGGTTGGAGATGCGGGCGAGCACGTCGTAGGGCACGCGCGTCCAGTCGGCGGTCATCGCATCCTCGGAGGAGACCGGGCGCAGCACCACCGGGTGGCCGTAGGTGCGGCCGTCGCCCTGCACACCCACCGAGCGCACGTCGGCCAGCAGCACCACGGGGCACTGCCAGATCTCGCCGTCGAGGCCGGCGGCCGTGAGCTCGGCGCGAGCGATCGCATCCGCTCGCCGCAGGATGTCGAGCCGCTCCTCGGTGACCTCGCCGATGATGCGGATGCCCAGGCCAGGCCCGGGGAAGGGCTGGCGGCCGACGATGGCCTCGGGCAGGCCGAGCTCGCGGCCGATGGCGCGCACCTCGTCCTTGAACAGCGCCCGCAGCGGCTCGATGAGCTGGAACTGCAGGTCGTCGGGCAGGCCCCCGACGTTGTGGTGGCTCTTGATGTTGGCGGTGCCGGAGCCGCCGCCCGACTCGACCACGTCGGGGTAGAGGGTGCCCTGCACGAGCCAGCGGATCGGCTCGCCCTCCTCCGCCGCCTCGAGCGCGAGGTCGCGCTCGGCCTGCTCGAAGGCGCGGATGAACTCGCGGCCGATGATCTTGCGCTTGGTCTCGGGATCGGTGACGCCGGCGAGCGCCGACATGAAGCGCTCGCGCGCGTCGACGGTCACGAGCCGCACGCCCGTGGAGGCGACGTAGTCCTGCTCGACCTGCTCGCGCTCGTCCTGCCGCAGCAGGCCGTGGTCGACGAAGATGCAGACGAGCTGGTCGCCGACCGCCTCGTGCACGAGTGCCGCCGCGACCGCCGAGTCGACGCCGCCCGAGAGCCCGCAGATGACGCGGTCGGTGCCGACCTGCTCGCGGATGCGCGCGACCTGCTCCTCGATGATCGAGCCCGAATCCCAGTCGCCCGGCAGCCCTGCGATGTCGTGCAGGAACGACTCGAGCACCTGCTGGCCGTGCTCGGAGTGCTTGACCTCCGGGTGCCACTGCACGCCGGCCATGCGCCGCTCGCGGTCCTCGAAGGCGGCGACCGGAGTATCGGCGGTGGTGGCAAGCACCGTGAAGCCCTCCGGTGCCTGCGAGACCGAGTCGCCGTGGCTCATCCACACCGTCTGCGCACCCGGCTGCCCGTCGAGCAGCGCGCCCGCAGCATCCACCGTCATCGCCGTCGAGCCGTACTCGCGCCGGCCGGTGTGGGCGACGGTGCCGCCGAGCTGCGCGGCCATCACCTGGAAGCCGTAGCAGATGCCGAAGGTGGGGACGCCGAGCTCGAGGATGCCCTCGTCGAGCCGCGGCGCGCCCTCGGCGTAGACGCTCGAGGGGCCGCCGGAGAGCACGATCGCCGCCGGGTCCTTCGCGCGCACCTCGTCGGCCGTGATGGTGGAGGGCACGATCTCGCTGTAGACGTCGGCCTCGCGCACGCGGCGCGCGATGAGCTGCGCGTACTGCGCGCCGAAGTCGACCACGAGCACGGGCCGCTGAGCGGTGTCGGACATCAGGCTTCCTTCGGGGTGGGGGCGGAGGTGGAGACGGATGCGCTGTCGCGGCCGGCCTTCTCGACCTCGAGACGGGCGAGGTCGGCCAGCGCGATGCGGTGCATGCGGTGCTCGACGAAGAACGACAGCAGCGGCACGACGCCGCCGGCCGCCATGGCGAGCAGGCGCGGGAAGGGCCAGCGCAGCAGGCTCCAGAGGCGGAAGCACGCGAGCAGGTAGACGACGTAGATCCAGCCGTGCACGATCAGGATCATCAGCGAGATGTTGATGCCCCCCTCGCCGAGCGAGACGATCTCGCAGCCCATGCCGCCGGGCACGAACAGCGAGTACCACTGGCAGCCGGCGCCGGGCACGACGGCCTCGAGCGCGAGCGGCCCGCTGGCGCCGAAGGCGAACACCTCGACGTGCGTGGGCGAGTACTTCAGCACCATCTCGGCCACCAGCAGCAGCAGGAACGTTCCCGTCACCCACGACATGACGCGGTAGAAGGTGATGGCGGTGCGGATCTGCGGCAGCTGTTCGATAGGGCGGGGCACGGGTGCCAGTCTATCGGCGCCCTTCGACGCGCTCTGCGCTTCGGGCGGAGCGGCTCAGCGACCGGCGGATGCGGCGGCAGCCGCGGCCTCGGCATCCTCGATCGCCTCGATCTCGCGCTCGTGCGCATCCCTCACGAGCCGATACCAGAGGTAGAAGGCGAACAGCATGAACGCGACCCACTCGACCGCGTAGAACACGTTCAGCCAGTTCAGCTGCGTGTCGCTCACCGGCCGCATCGAGATGATCGGCTGCGCGCTCGCGGTGAGGGCTCCGGATGCGGCTGCCGACGGCTCGTCGAGGATCGCGTACGTCCGGTAGACCAGGCCGTTGTAGTCGCTCCACCGGTTGATGAGCGCGGCGACCGACATGGCTTCGCTGGAGCCCTCGCGGATGTCGCCCTGCGTGGGTGCCTCGGTGGGCATCAGGCGCCCGACCAGCTCACCGGAGGCATCCGCCGCACCGGCAGCAGCCGTGAGCTCAGCGACGCGGGCCTCGGCCGCGGCGGCGTCCGCGAACCAGGCCATCGCCACCGGCAGCGAGGCCGGCTGCCCGTCTGGCTGCTCGATCAGCATGCGGCCGATCACCCATGCGCCGGTGCGGTCATCCTGCTTGCGGCCGACGAGGGTGTCGAAGTCCTCCGCCACCCAGGTGCCCGAGAAGCCGACCGTGCGGCCGCCCGCCTCGGTGGTGAGGGTCGCGGCAGGCTCGGCGACCTGCGTGAGCGGCACGGCCGTCTCGGTGTCGCGCTCGTCGCTCTGGCCCTGCTCGACGGCGCGCTCGATCTGCCACTGGCCGAGCAGCGCGAACACGCCGGCGACCAGGATGCAGAGCGCGAGCACGCCGATCCACCGGGGTCGCTTGGCGACCTGCTTGAAGGTGGGGCGAGGGGTGCTCATGGGCACCCCCAGCCTATCGGCGGATCAGGCGGCGGGCTCCGGCCGGGTGCGCACGGTGTCGGCCGTCGGCAGCGCGCTCAGCGGCACGATGTCGGGGGCCTCCAGCCGCGCGCGGTCGGCCGACTCGTCGTCCGGCAGCTCCTGGCTCTGCAGCTCGGCGGCCACCCGCTTGTTGTACGTGTTGACCTCCTGCTCGACGCGCGCGTCGTCCCAGCCCAGCGCATCCGCCATGATCCTCGCGGCGATCGGAGCCGCGGCGACGCCGCGGTCCCACGCCTCGATGGAGATGCGCGTGCGGCGGGCCAGCACGTCGTCGAGGTGCAGCGCACCCTCGTGGGTGCAGGCGTAGCGCACCTCTGCCCCGATGTAGTCGTCGGCACCCGGCAGCGGTTCGGCGAGCGACTCGTCCTTGCGGATCATGTCGAGCAGCTCGTCGGTGAGCGTGCCGTAGCGGTTCAGCAGGTGCTCGATGCGGTGCTTGTGGAGGCCGAAGGCGCGCGCGATCTTGGAGCGCTTGTTCCAGGCCGCCTTGTAGCCCTCCGCGCCCAGCAGCGGGATGTCGGCCGTGCACGACTCGGGCACCTTGCCATCGAGCGAGGTGGCGACCTCGTCGATCGCGTCCTTGCCCATCACGCGGTAGGTGGTGAACTTGCCGCCCGCGATGATCACCAGGCCCGGCACCGTGTGGCCGACGTGGTGCTCGCGCGAGAGGCTCGCGGTCGACGAGCCGTCGCCCGCCGCCAGCAGCGGGCGCAGGCCCGCGTAGACGCCTTCGACGTCGGCGCGCGTGAGCTTCGTCGCGAGCACCCGGTTGACGTTGTCGAGGATGTAGTCGATGTCGGCGGCGGTCGCCGCCGGGTGCGCCTTGTCGAGCTGCCAGTCGGTGTCGGTGGTGCCGACGATCCAGTGCCGGCCCCACGGGATGACGAACAGCACGCTCTTCTCGGTGCGGAGGATCATGCCCATCGTCGAGTGGAAGCGGTCGCGCGGCACCACCAGGTGCACGCCCTTCGAGGCGCGCACCTTGATCTCGCCGCGAGCGCCGACCATCGCCTGCGTGTCGCCCGTCCAGACGCCGGTGGCGTTGACGACCTGCTTCGCGCGGATCTCGAACTGCTCGCCGGTCTCGTAGTCGTGCGCCTGCACGCCCACCACCCGCTCGCCGACCTTGAGGAAGCCCTCGGCCCGCACGCGGCTGGCGACGTGAGCGCCGTAGAAGGAGGCGGTGCGGGCGACGGTGGCGACGTAGCGGGCGTCGTCCATCTGCGCGTCGTAGTAGGAGAGGCCGCCGATGACCTTGTCGGTGTCGAGGGAGGGGAGCTCCTTCTGCAGCCGCTTCTTCGACAGGTGGCGGTGCAGCGGCACGCCGGGCTTCATGAAGCCCGTGTAGCTGAACGCGTCGTACATGGCCATGCCGGCGCCGATGTAGGCGCGCTCGATCACGGGCGTCTCGAGCGGGTAGAGGAACTCCACCGGCTTCACCAGGTGCGGGGCGAGCCGCTGCAGCAGCAGGCCGCGCTCGACGAGCGCCTCGCGCACGAGCTCGAAGTTCATCTGCTCGAGGTAGCGGATGCCGCCGTGGATGAGCTTCGACGAGCGGCTCGAGGTGCCGGAGGCGAAGTCGCGCGCCTCGATCAGCCCCACCCGCAGGCCGCGGGTGACGGCGTCGAGCGCCGCGCCGGTGCCGACGATGCCGCCGCCGATCACGAGCACGTCGACCTCGCGGTCGCGCATCGACGCGATCGCGTCCGCTCGCTCCTCGGGGCCGAGCTTCCTCGACCGACTCACGCTGTTGGTGGTCTCAGCCATGGATCCTCCTTCGGTACGTCGCCCCGATCGGGGCTTCTCTAGCGCGGTGGGTTCGCCTCGACGACCACGTCGATCCGCTGGAACTCCTTGAGATCCTTGTAGCCGGTCGTCGACATGGCCTTGCGCAGAGCGCCCATGATGTTCGCCGTGCCGTCGGCGACGGGCGATGGACCGTTCAGCACCACGTCGAGCTGGCCGATCTGGTCGACCTGCACGCGGTTGCCGCGCGGCAGCTTCTGGTTGTGCGCCTCCGGGCCCCAGTGCCAGCCGCGACCGGGCGCATCCGTCGCCCGCGCCAGCGCGGTGCCCAGCATCACGCTGTCGGCGCCGCACGCGAGCGCCTTCACGATCTGGCCGGAGGTGCCGAGCGAGCCATCGGCGATGACGTGCACGTAGCGCCCGCCCGACTCGTCGAGGTAGTCGCGGCGCGCGGCGGCGACATCGCTGACCGCGGTCGCCATGGGAGCCGCGACGCCGAGCACGCGCTCGCTCGTCGAGGCCGCTCCCCCGCCGAAGCCGACCAGCACGCCGGCCGCGCCCGTGCGCATCAGGTGCAGGGCGGCCGTGTAGGTGACCACGCCCCCGACCACCACGGGCACGTCGAGCTCGTAGATGAACCGCTTGAGGTTGAGGGGCGTGCCGGCCTCTGCGGAGACGTGCTCGGCGCTGACGGTCGCGCCGCGGATGACCATCAGGTCGACGCCGGCGGCGAGCACCGTCTCGTAGTGCTCCTGCACGGCCTGCGGGCTGAGGCTGCCGGAGACCACCACGCCCGCGTCGCGGATCTGCGCCAGCCGATCGCGGATCAGCTCGGGCTTGATCGGCTCGGCGTAGATCTCGCGCATGCGGTTGGTGGCGAGGTCGGCGGGCAGGCCGGCAATCTCGGCCAGCAGCGGCTCGGGGTCGTCGTAGCGCGTCCAGACGCCCTCGAGGTTGAGCACGCCGAGGCCGCCGGCACGCCCGAGCGCGATCGCGGTCGCGGGGCTCATCACCGAGTCGGTCGGGGCGCCCAGCACGGGGATCTCGAACTTGAACGCGTCGATCTGCCACTGCAGCGAGACCAGATCGCTGTCGCGCGTGCGCCGCGACGGCACGATGCTGATGTCGTCGAACCCGTAGCCCGTACGAGCGCGCTTGCTGCGGCCGATCTCGATCTCCGTCACTCCTTCAGCCTATCGCCGCCGATCCGGGCGGCCGCCCAGGTTCGCGGCCGCCGGGCGATCGGCGCCCTCAGCCGCCGAGCGCGCTCTTGATGCGCAGCAGCGCCGCCTCCAGCTCGCGCCGCACGGCCGCCGCGCGCTCGCTCGTCATGTGCTCGCCGCGCTCCCGCCTGGCCGCCTCGCGCACCTGCTGCCGGAAGTCGCTCAGCGCCAGGTCGACGTCGTGAACCGCCATCCGCGCCGCGGCCTTCGCGCTCGTGTGCGAGGCAGTCGCCCCCTCCGACCTCCGCGGCCACACGTCGTCCGCGTGCGCGGCGGCGTCGAGCCACGCCTGCGTGGCCTCGTCGGTCGAGTCGGGTGCGCCGGGTCGTGGCGGTGCCGATGTGCTGCCCCGGCCGGCGGCTGGCGATCGCGGCGCGCTCGGCGCGCTCGGCGCACCGGGCGTGCTCGTGCCGGGCGCCGAGGCGCGTGCGCTCGCGCGCGCGTCGCGCTCGGCCACGGCGAGGTCGGCGCGCAGCGCCTCCATCGCCGACTTCACGCCCGCCCGCACGTCCGCGGCCATCCGCCGCACCGAATCCGTGATCTCGCCCTCGAGCGCGTGCAGCTCCCCCTCGCGCCCGCGCAGCTCGGCGCGGCCGGTGTCGGTGATCTCGTACGTGGTCCTGCGCCCGTCAGCCGTCTTGGTGACCAGCCCCTCCTCCTCGAGCTTCGCCAGCCGCGGGTAGATGGTGCCGGCGCTGGGCGAATAGGTGCCGCCGAAGCGGTGCTCGAGCGCCTGCATGAGCTCGTAGCCGTGGCGCGGCGCCTCGGCCAGCAGGCTCAGCAGGTAGAGCCGCAGCGCGCCGTGGCCGAAGACGGGGGTCATGCGTCCCCCCTCGGCGCGTCCCGCAGCACCACGGTGACGTCGCCCGAGACCGTGTTGGCGCTGAAATCGAAGGCGTTCGTGCCGTCGACCACCTGGCGGCCACCGCGCCTCGGCAGCGCGATGCCGGCGATCGAGCTGCGGCCCGAGACCGTGCGGGTGGTCGCGGCGATGCCCTGACCGGCGTCGAGCCGCGCCGTCACGTCGCCCGAGACCGAGTTCGCGGTGATGCCGCGGGGCGAGCCGTGAACGTCGAGCACGACGTCGCCGCTGACGGTGTCGACGCCGATGACCTGGAGCGCGCCGGACGCCGTCACGTCGGCCGAGACGCCGTGCACCGAGAGCCGGCCGGAGCCGCCCGAGACCTCGATGTCGCCGGAGACGGTGTTCAGGTCGAGGTCGCCCTCGTGCGACTCGACCTGCATCGCACCCGAGACGGTGCTGAGGCTCGCGCGCGAGCGCAGCCCGGTGACCAGTGCGGATGCGTTGACCTGGCCGAGCGAGAGCGCCACGTGCCGAGGTACGACGATGCTCAGCTCCACTCGGGCGCGCACGCCGACGAGGGCCTTCACCGACTGCCACACGTCGTCCCAGCTCATCTTTGGGTGGGAGATCGAGAGGCGGCCCTGCTCGAGCGTGACCGTGAGGTCGCGGCCTTCGACGCGGTGCACCTCGACCCGCGCGGTCGGCTCGTCGTGGCCGACGATGTCGACGCTGCCGCCGACGATGCCCACGCGCAGCGCGGTCACCGCGTCGATGTCGATGACCCGACTCTGACCCTCGCCGATCGTCCAGCGCTCGGTGATCGTGTCGGCGCCCGACGCTGTCGCGCCCGAGGCGCTGCGCGGCTTCGTGTCGCCGCTCCCCTGCGCGCCGAAGCCGTCGGCCCCGCCGCTCCACTGCGAGCCCTCGGCCTCGCCGCCCCACTGCTCGTTCATCGTGCTCTCCTGCCCTGCGCGCTGGCCCCGCTGGCCGCCACTCGCGATATATCGCGTTCTTGGCAAGTCACGCTATATCGCGTCTTCCGCGAGCGCAACCCCTTTCTCCGCGCAACTCGCGGCTCGAGCGGTGGAGCTGCCCGCGAGCGGGCCCCTCGCGGCTGCACCGCTGGCGGGCAGCTCCACCGGTCGAAGGCGGCCCCTCCCGCCGGTTACCCGGATGCGCTCCATCCACAGGAGTGCTCCTCGCTCGAGCGCGCGCCGGCCCGTTCGGGCACCCTCCACGGCATGACGCTCCCCCTGTTCGATGCTCACGACGACGCTGAGCACAGGCACTTCCACGACCCCGCCTTCGCGCGCATCCGCCGTGGCTGGTACGTCGACCGAGCGGCGCTCGAAGCCCTGCCGCAGCACCAGCGGCACCTGCTCGACGTGCGCGCCGTCGCTGCCGCCCGTCCGAGAGCGATCTTCGCGAGGGAGTCCGCGCTCGTCCTCGCTGGACTCCCCGCCGGGATCCCGCAGGACGTGTTCACCATCGGGCGCACCGCCACCTCGGGGTATGCGAACGGCGTCCGCCATTCGCATGCAGCGATCGACGACGCTGATGTCGTCGAGACGGACGGCATCGCCCACTGCTCCCCCGCGTACGCGCTCGCAGACATCGCGCGACGCGGGCGCCAGGTCGATGCGGTGAGCGCCCTCGACTGGGCGCTGCGAACGGGTGCCGTCGGGCGCGAGGCGGTCACCGATGCCCTCGCGCGGCAGGGGCGGCGAGGGCAACGGCGGGCGGCATGGGTGGTCGCGTTCGCAGACCCGCTCGCCGAGTCCGTGGGCGAATCTTGGAGTCGGGTCGCCTTCCACCGCATGGGCGCACCCAGCCCGCAGCTGCAGGTTCGAGTCATGACGCGACTCGGCCCGCGGTTCCCCGACTTCCTCTGGGAGCGGCCCGGGATGCGGCCGCTCGGCGGCGAGTTCGACGGCGCCGTCAAGTACGGCGTGCTCGCCGCGGCCAACGGGGTGCAGCCCGTCGATGCGGTGATCCGCGAGAAGCAGCGCGAGGATGCGCTGCGCGAGCACATCGACACGCTCCACTGGATGTGGGACTCCGTGCAGCACCCCGAGCGGCTGATGCGGATGCTCGCTGGCGCGCGCGTGCCCGTGCGGGGTGCGCTCCTGCCTGGCTGGTAGCCCCGGCGCGGAGCGGCGCGGTCCTCGTGGGACGCGAACCCGGTGAGCGGTGGACCTGCCCGCGACGGGGGGGGCTCCGCGAGGCCACTCCTCGCAGGCACCTCCACCGCTCGGCGGGCACTTCCACCGCTCGGAGTGTGCGATGGGCTCACGGCAGGTCCCGCCGAGCGCCGGCGCGGCCGGGAGAGCAGAAGCCAGACGCGCGCGAGCACGTCCGGCCTCTGACGGTACGGGCTAGCGACGGTAGTTGGGTGCCTCGACCACCATCTGGATGTCGTGCGGGTGCGACTCCTTGAGGCCGGCAGCGGTGATCTGCACGAAGCGGCCCTTCTGCTGCAGCTCGGCGATCGTGCGCGCGCCGGTGTAGAACATCGACTGCCGCAGGCCGCCGACCAGCTGGTAGGCGACGGTGCCGAGGTGGCCGCGGTAGGGCACCTGGCCCTCGATGCCCTCGGCGATGAGCTGCTCGTCGCTGGGCACGTCGGCCTGGAAGTAGCGGTCGCGCGAGTACGAGGTCTTCTTCCCGCGCGTCTGCATCGCGCCGAGCGAGCCCATACCGCGGTAGGCCTTGTACTGCTTGCCGTTCACGAGCACCAGCTCGCCCGGGCTCTCGCTCGTGCCGGCCAGCAGCGAGCCGAGCATGACCGACGAGGCGCCGGCGACGAGCGCCTTCGCGATGTCGCCGGAGTACTGCAGACCGCCGTCGGCGATCACCGGGATGTCGGTGCCGGCGTCGTGCGCGGCGCGCGCGGCGTCGTAGATGGCCGAGACCTGCGGCACCCCGACGCCGGAGACGACGCGGGTGGTGCAGATGGAGCCCGGGCCGACGCCGACCTTGACGGCGTCGACGCCCGCCTCGATGAGCGCCGCGGCGCCCTCGTAGGTGGCGACGTTGCCGCCGATGATGTCGATCTCGTCGAAGCGCGAGTCACCCTTGAGCTTCGCGACCATGTCGAGCACGCCCTGGCTCTCCCCGTTGGCGGTGTCGACCACGATCACGTCGACGCCCTCCGCCGCGAGCGCGACGGCCCGCTCGAAGGCGTCGCCGAAGAAGCCGATGGCGGCGCCGACGCGCAGCCGGCCGTGCGGATCCTTGGTCGCGTTCGGGTACTGCTCGACCTTGTCGAAGTCCTTGACGGTGATCAGGCCGTGCAGGCGGCCGTCGTCGTCGACGAGCGGCAGCTTCTCGAGCTTCGTGCGGGCGAAGAAGTCGAACGCCTCCTCGCGGGAGATCCCGACCTTCGCGGTCTGCAGGGGCGCCGGCGTCATGACGTCGCGCACGAGCGTCGTCGCGAACTCGTCGCGCGCCACGAAGCGCATGTCGCGGTTGGAGATGATGCCGACGAGGATGCCCTCGGCGTCGACGACCGGCAGCCCGGAGACCTTGAACTCGCCGCAGATGCGGTCGACCTCTTCGATCGTCGCGTCGGCAGTGGTGGTGAGCGGGTCGGTGATCATGCCCGACTCCGAGCGCTTCACCCGATCGACGATCGCGGCCTGGTCGGCGATCGAGAGGTTGCGGTGCACGATGCCGATGCCGCCCTGGCGAGCCATGGCGATCGCCATGCGGTCCTCGGTCACGGTGTCCATCGCGCTCGAGATGAGCGGCATGGAAATGCGGATGCGGCGCGACAGACGGGTGCCCGTGTCGGCCTCGGAGGGGATCACATCCGTGCGGCCCGGAAGCAGCATGACGTCGTCGTAGGTCAGGCCGATCGGGCCGAAGGGGTTGCGCATTTCCATCGCTTCCATCGTATCTATTCGGTAACGGTCCCGCCGCATGCAGGCAATCTCGCCTCAGGTGTCGCTCAAATGGACGCGGAGCGGCTCGCGTGGCCGCTACTGTGTCACCACCGATGTAACGGGCAAGATGCACGCGGCATTCCCCGGGCAGCGCTGCCCCACGACATGGAGGACATGTGAAGACGTCCAGCAGACCTCGACGGAGAGGGCTGTGGCGAACGATCGCCGTCGCCCTCGCCGGCATGGCCTTGGCGACAGGCGGTGCGACAGCTGTCGCCGCTGCTGAGCTCCCGGCCACCGAATCGACCGACCAGTTCACGTTCCAGGGCATCATCCGCGACGGGCAGACCCCGCTCGAAGGCGTCGAGATCACGGTCACCGGCAACGGCGTCGAAGAGACCGTCGCGACCGACGCGAGCGGCGCCTGGTCGGTCGGCGTGGCCGATCCCGGCACCTACACGGTCTCCATCGACACCGCGACGCTGCCTGACGGCGTCACGCTGCGCGGCCCGGAGTTCGAGAGCCGTGAGTTCACCACGGCCAGCACCTCGCAGATCGGCGTCCTCTTCCCCTTCGCCGCCTCAGGCGGCGGCGGCAGCACCGGCGGCGACACCGGCGACACCGGCAACACCGGCACCGGCGGCGACACCGGCACGGGCGACACCGGCGGCACGGGCGGCGACGCGGCCGATCCGGGCGGCGGCTCTGCCGCGACCGGCACCACCGACAACAGCTTCTGGTCGACCGTGCTGGCTCGCGCCGTCTCGGGTCTCGGCTTCGGCCTGCTCATGGCACTGGGCGCCATCGGCATCACGCTGATCTACGGCACCACCGGCGTCAGCAACTTCGCGCACGGCGAGCTGCTGACCTTCGGCGGCATCGTCTTCTACGCCACCACGACGCTGGTCAACTGGCCGGTCTGGATCGCGGTGATCATCACCCTGGTGGCGTCGGCTGCACTCGGCTATATGCACGACTGGGCGATCTTCAAGCCGCTGCGCAAGCGCGGTGTCGGCCTGGTCCAGGTGCTGATCGTGACGATCGGCCTCTCGATCGCGCTGCGCTACTTCTTCCAGTTCCTCATCGGCGGCGGCATCCTCGGCCTGTCGGTCCCGCGCGGCGACATCCTGAACGTCGGTCCGATCGTGATGCGCACGGGCGACGTCGTCAGCATGGTCATCGCGATCGTGGTGCTCGTCGCCGTCGGCCTCTTCCTCACCCGCACGCGGCTCGGCAAGGCCACGCGCGCGGTGAGCGACAACGCCTCGCTGGCCTCGGCCTCTGGCATCGACGTCGACCGGGTGATCCGCATCGTCTGGGTGCTCGGCGCCCTGCTCACCGGCGGCTCCGGCATCCTCTACACGTACTTCATCGGCGCGAACATCAAGTGGGACGTCGGGTTCACCGTGCTGCTGCTGCTGTTCGCCGGCGTCACACTCGGCGGCCTCGGCAGCGCGTTCGGCGCCCTCGTCGGCGCCGTGGTGGTCGGGCTCGTGACCGAGCTCTCGACGCTGTGGATCGCCGCCGACCTCCGCTACGCGGTGGCGCTGCTGGTGCTGATCCTGGTGCTGCTGTTCCGACCGCAGGGCATCCTCGGTCGCAGGGAAAGGGTTGGTTGACATGGACTTCCTCGCGATTCTCAGCAACGCCGCGGGCGAGATCCTCTCCCCCACCACGGCGGCCTTCGCCCTCGCCACGATCGGCCTCAACGTGCACTTCGGCTATGCGGGCCTGCTCAACTTCGGTCAGGCTGCGTTCATGGCCGTGGGCGCCTACGCCTTCGCCATCTTCACGATGCAGGTCGACCCCACCGCAAGCCTCGGCTGGCCGGTGTGGCTGTCGTTCCTGGCCGCCGTCTTCGTCGCGATCCTCGCGGCGGTGGCGTTCGGCCTGCTGCTCGGCATCCCCACGCTGCGGCTGCGCGGCGACTACCTGGCGATCGTGACGATCGCCGCGGCCGAGATCGTCCGCTTCACGATGCGCACCTCCGAGTACTCCACGGTCACCGGCGGCTCGCAGGGGCTTCGCGGGCAGGACTACAAGGGCGACATCGACGCGCTGAACCCGCTCACCGGCAGCACCTACGGCTTCGGCCCGTGGACCGCCACCGCCTACGACACCTGGGTGCGCATCCTCGCCTGGGGCCTCGTGATCGTGGCGCTCATCCTCGTCTGGCTGCTCATGCGCAGCCCGTGGGGCCGCGTCATCAAGGGCATCCGCGAGGACGAGGATGCGGTGCGGTCGCTGGGCAAGAACGTCTACGGCTACAAGATGCAGGCCCTCATCCTCGGCGGTGTCATCGGCGGGCTCGCGGGCATCATGTTCGTGCTGCCCCGAGCGGTGCAGCCCGACAACTTCGCCACCGCCATGACCTTCTACATCTGGACGGCCCTGCTGCTCGGCGGTGCGGCCACCGTGATCGGCCCGCTGCTCGGCTCGATCCTGTTCTGGGTGCTGCTGTCGTTCACCGGCGGTCTGCTCAGCGGGCTGCAGTCGATCGGCGCCTTCGGCGACATGACCGGCACCCAGGCCGGCCAGCTGCGCTTCGTGCTCGTCGGCCTCGCGCTGATAGCGATCGTCGTATTCAGACCGCAAGGCATCCTGGGCAACAAGAAGGAGCTGTCGTTCCATGTCTGAGACCACCACTCCCCCGACGACGCACCCGCTCGTCGACGGCGAGGTCGGCCCCGGCTGCAAGAAGGTCGACCCGATCGTCATCGCCGACGGCGTCGTGCGGCAGTTCGGCGGCCTCACGGCCGTCGACGTCGAGCACGCCGAGATCCCGCGCGGAGCCATCACGGCGCTGATCGGGCCGAACGGCGCGGGCAAGACCACCTTCTTCAACCTGCTCACCGGTTTCGACCGCCCCAACAAGGGCGCCTGGTCGTTCGAGGGCCAGTCGCTCGCGCACGTGCCCAGCCACAAGGTGGCGCGCCGCGGCATGGTGCGCACCTTCCAGCTGACGAAGTCGCTCGGCCGCCTCACGGTGCTGCAGAACATGCTGCTGGGCGCCCGCGACCAGCGCGGGGAGGGCATCTTCGCCGCGCTCGTGCGGCCGCTGTGGAAGGCGCAGGAGGAGGCCAACATCGAGCGGGCGGACAGCCTGCTGGCGCGCTTCAAGCTCGACGCCAAGCGCGAGGACTACGCCGCCTCGCTCTCCGGCGGCCAGCGCAAGCTGCTCGAGATGGCGCGCGCGCTCATGAGCGAGCCGACGCTGGTGATGCTCGACGAGCCGATGGCCGGTGTCAACCCCGCTCTGACCCAGTCGCTGCTCGACCACGTCAAGGGCCTGAAGGACGACGGCATGACCGTGCTCTTCGTCGAGCACGACATGCACATGGTGCGTCACATCTCCGACTGGGTGATCGTGATGGCCGAGGGCCGGATCGTCGCGGAGGGCCCGCCCGAGACCATCATGCAGAACCAGGCCGTCGTCGACGCCTACCTGGGCGCGCACCACGACACCGACCTGGGCACGCTGACCAACCAGCAGGTCGCCCAGATCCACGAGGACGCCGGGGACGAGGTGCCCGTCGACGTCGACGCATCCGCCCGTCAGCAGACGACTACGGATGCGCCGGCTGACCCGGGCGCAGACGCCCACGATGAGGAGGGCAAGCGATGACCGACAGCGCCACGAGCACCCCGGTGCTCGAGACCAAGGAGCTCGTCGCCGGCTACCTGCCCGGCGTCAACATCCTCAACGGCTGCTCGATCGTCGCCAACCAGGGCGACCTGATCGGCATCATCGGCCCGAACGGCGCCGGCAAGTCGACGCTGCTCAAGGCCGTCTTCGGGCAGGTCAACGTGCGCGGCGGCGAGATCCTGCTGCACGGGGAGGACATTTCGGGGCTCAAAGCCGACAAGCTGGTCGGCAAGGGCGTCGGCATGGTGCCGCAGAACAACAACGTGTTCCCCTCGCTCACGATCGAGGAGAACCTCGAGATGGGCCTTTTCCAGCAGCCGAAGATGTTCAAGGAGCGCTTCGAGTTCGTCGGAGCGCTCTTCCCGGAACTCGTCTCGCGCCGCAAGCAGCGCGCCGGCAGCCTCTCCGGCGGCGAGCGGCAGATGGTCGCCATGGGCCGCGCGCTCATGATGGACCCCTCGGTGCTGCTGCTCGACGAGCCCAGTGCCGGGCTCAGCCCGGTGCGCCAGGACGAGACGTTCCTGCGCGTCGCCGAGATCAACAGCCACGGCGTGACCATCGTGATGGTGGAGCAGAACGCCCGACGCTGCCTGCAGATCTCGCACCGCGCGTACGTGCTCGATCACGGCAAGGATGCCTACACGGGCACCGGCCGCGAGATGCTGAACGACCCCAAGGTGATCCAGCTCTACCTCGGCACACTCGCGACCGACGTCGAGGAGAAGGCGAAGACGGCCTCGAACGCGACCGTCGAGCCCAAGGCCGAGTAAGCCGCACCGCCTGATCGCAGCAGCGCCCCGCTCACCGCGAGCGGGGCGCTGCTGCGTGCGGGCTGGCTGGGGAGGGTGCACGAGTGCCCGTGCGGCCTTGGTGGCGTTGTGGCGGTGTTGCCTGCATGGTGCGCGCTCGGCCGCATCTGTCGCTCCAGCGGCCGCTGCGGAGCGTTCCGGACTGCGGGATGCTCCATGAACTGCTCGGCTCATCCCGCGTGCAGACAGCGAAGAGGGCCCTGCCGGAGCAGGGCCCTCTCGCGTGCTGGGTCAGATCACTCGTTGAGCGAGCCGAACTCCGTGCGGACGAAGGTGTACTGGTTGTCGGCACCGTACTGGTAGATGCCGATGTACGCCTCAGTGGGGTCACCCTGATCGGAGAAGGTGATCGGGCCGGAGACACCGTCGTAGTCGATGTCCTCGCCGTCGGCGAGCAGCTGCAGGCAGTCAGCGACGGCCGTGCACTTCGTGCCGCCCTCGGAGACCGACTGCATGTTGTCGCGGATGGTGTCGGAGTCGGGGCTGCCGCCCTGCACCGCGGCGAGCGCCGCGAGCACGACTGCGTCATACGACTCAGGCGCGTACGAGTAGTCCTCCAGCTCGGGGTCGACCTCGAGCAGGCGCTCGCGGAAGGTCTCGTCGGCCGGGTTGCCGGGCAGGGTGCCCATCGCGCCGTCAAGGGTGCCCTCGGGGAAGTTGTACGAGTTCGACAGGTTGCCGTCGACGAAGTACATGCCGGCCGGGTCGAAGCCCTGCGTGACGAGCTCGGGCACGATCTGCGCCGTCTCGGCGAAGGCGAGGATGCCGATCGCGTCGGGGCTGTCGGCCATCACCGCTGCGACCTGGGTGGCGAGGTTCGTGTCACCCGGGTTGTACAGCTCGCTGTGCGTGACCGTGCCGCCGGCTGCCTCGATCGCCGCAGTGGCGTTCTCCTGCAGACCGGTGCCGTACGGGTCGTTGATCGTGATGAAGCCCACCGAGGCGGCGCCGTTGGCGACCATCAGGTTGCCGAGCACGCGGCCCTGCAGCACGTCAGAGGGAGCCGTGCGCCAGTAGTAGCCGTCGTCCTCGTAGTCGGTGAAGTCGGGCGAGGTGTTCGCGGGCGAGATCTGCACGACGCCCGCGTCGATCACCTGGTCGATGAAGGTGAACGAGACACCCGACGATGCGGCGCCGATGATGACGTCTGCGCCGGCGGAGACCAGCGTGCCGACCGACTGCGTGGCGATGTCGGTCTGCGTGTCACCGGAGTCCTGGTGGTCGACCTCGATCGTGTACGGGTAGTCGGCTGCCTCGAGCTCCTGCGCTGCGAGATCGACGGCCGCGAACTCGGGCGGGCCGAGAAAGGCGAGGTTGCCGGTCTGCGGCAGCACGGTGCCCACGTAGAGCGTGTCGTCGGACGCGCCCTCGTCGGGGCCGTTGGAGCCGGACGGTGCGGGGGTGCCGCCGCCTGCACAGGCGGCGAGCAGCAGCACGCCCGCGGTCGCTGCGCCGAGCGCGGCGTACCGGCGGGGGCTGTGCCCCTTGGTGCGAAGGAAGGACTGCATTGTTCTCCTCGGTTGCTGAGTAGCTCGCTGACGCGGGCGTTGTTGCAACAGTAGGCGAGGAACGGGCCGATTTCCGGCGTTCTGCGTTACGTCCTGGTAACGGTCTTGGCGCACGCGAGCCCTATTGGGCTGATCCTGGGCGAGACCTGAGGCCAGCCCCGCTTACGCGGCCGGCGGGATCGGCCGGGGCCTGCGGAAGCGGTGCCGGGCGATGTCGGCGGTGAAGAGCACCAGCGACGCCCAGACGAGGATGAACCCGATCCAGCGCTCGAGCGGCATCGGCTCGAGCATGATGAACGCGCCGAACAGGAAGGTCATGATCGGCGTCAGGTACTGCACGAAGGCGACCCAGGTGAGCGGGATGCGTCGGGTCGCGGCCGCGAATGCGAGCAGCGGGATGGCGGTGACGATGCCGAAGCCCGCGGCGCCCAGGATCCCGGTCGCGCCGTTGGCACCCACGGTCACGCCGTTGACGGCGAAGGCCACGCCGAGCATGACCATCGACGCCGGCAGCGCGGCTGTGGTCTCGATCGTGAATCCCGACAGCGCATCCACCGACCCGCTGACGCGCTTCTTGATCAGGCCGTAGGTGCCGAACGAGAACGCCACCAGCAGCCCGATCCACGGCACCTGGCCGTAGCCGACGATCATCACGCCCACGCCGACCGCGCCAAGGCCCACCGCCACCCACTGCAGGGGCCGCAGCCGCTCGCCGAGGAAGATGACGGCGAACACGACGCTCACGAGCGGGTTGAGGAAGTAGCCGAGGCTGGTCTCGAGCACTTTGTCGCTGAGCACGCCGACGACGAACGCCGTCCAGTTGATGAGCACCGCGTGGCCGGCGATCACGAGCGTCCAGGTGTCGCGGCGGCTGCGCAGCACCGTGCGCATGCGCGGCCAGCCACGCGTCGCGGCGACGAGCGCGAAGGCCACCACGACCGAGGAGATGACTCGCCAGCCGATGAGCTCGAAGCCGTCGATGCCGCGGGTGAGCTGCAGATAGGCGGGCAGGAAGCCCCAGAACAGGTACGCGAACAGCGCGTATCCGAGGCCTGCCTTGGCGTGCTCGCCCATCGTCCCTCCGGGAAGACTGAAGGCGGCGCCCCCGAGGGGGCGCCGCCGAGATGTCAGTGCTGCGTCAGCGGACGACGATGGCGAGCACGTCGCGCGCCGAGAGCACCAGGTACTCGTCGGCGCCGTACTTCACCTCGGTGCCGCCGTACTTCGAGTAGAGCACGCGGTCGCCCACGGAGACGTCCATCGGGACGCGGTTGCCGTTGTCGTCGATGCGACCGGGGCCGACAGCCACGACCTCGCCCTCCTGGGGCTTCTCCTTGGCGGTGTCAGGGATGACGAGACCGCTTGCAGTGGTCGTCTCAGCCTCGACCTGCTGGATGACGATGCGGTCCTCGAGCGGCTTGATGGAAACCGACACGGTTGCCTCTTTCTTCTCAGTCTTTGGGGTCTGCCCGGATGCACCGGACAACAGCCCAAGCCTAGGCGCTCGATTGGCACTCGGTCAACATGAGTGCCAATCGCTCGCGTGCCGCGCACGCCAGGGCGGCGCGGCACGCGCCCGCGGTGCTTCACTGGAGCCATGGATGCCGAAGAGCTGCGCGCGCTGCTGTCCGCCGACGGGCTGGCGCTGCTCGAGCGCGTCGAGGCGGGTCCCGACGGCACCGGGCTCGACGATCGCGACGTCGTGCGCGAGGTGACCCGGCTGCGGGCCGAGGGGCACGACCCCCGGCTGGTCGCCGCCGTCCTCACGCAGGCGAAGCTGCGCCGCAGGGCGCGCGCGAAGTTCGGCGAGTTCGCCACCGAGATGCTCTTCACCGAGGCGGGGCTCGAGCAGGCGACGCGGCTGCGCGTCGCCGCGCACCATGCGGGGCGGATGCGCTCGGCCGGCATGGTCTCGGTGGCCGACCTGGGGTGCGGCATCGGTGCCGACTCGCTCGCCTTCGCCACCCTCGGGCTCGAGGTCACCGCGGTCGAGCGGGACGAGGTGACGGCCGCGATCGCGACGTACAACCTGGCCGCCTGGCACGCATCCGTCGTGCACGGCGACGCCCTCGAGACACCCGTCGACGGGGAGGCGCTCTGGTTCGACCCCGCACGCCGCGACGGGCGCAGGCGGCTGAGCGACCCGGGTGACTGGTCGCCGCCACTCGATCGGGTCTTCGCGCGCGCGGCCGAGCGGCCGGCGGGAGTGAAGCTCGCGCCCGGCATCGACCGCGCGCTGCTGCCCGCGGAGGCCGAGCACCAGTGGGTGACCGATGGGCTGGAGACGGTCGAGGCGGTGGTGTGGACGGGGTCGCTCGCGCGGCAGGGCGTCGCCCGCAGCGCGCTCGTGCTCGGCGACGGCGGTGCGGCGGAGCTCTCCGGCGAGCCCGCACACCCCGAGCCCGGTGAGCTCGCCGAGTGGCTCTACGAGCCGGCCGGTGCGGTGATCAGGGCCGAGCTCATCGGCACGCTCGCCGAGCAGCTGGGTGCGACGAGCATCAGCGACGGCATCGCCTACCTGAGCGGGCCTCGGCAGGCCTCGACGCCGCTCGCGCAGGCGTTCCGGGTGCGCGAGACCCTGCCGCTGGACGAGCGCCGCATCGCGCAGCGGCTGCGGGAGCTCGGCATCGGCGAGCTTGAGATCAAGAAGCGCGGCGCCGACATCGACCCGGCCACCCTGCGCAAGCGGCTGAAGCTCGCCGGCGACGAGCGCGCGACGCTCTTCGCGACGCGCGTCGGCGGGCGGCACCGGGCCATCCTCGCCGATCGGGCGTAGACGCGACGACGCCCCCGCCCAGCACGGCTGGCAGGGGCGTCGACGGTGCCGGAGCGCTAGACGCCGAGTTGTCCGAGGGCCGTGAAGTAGTTGATCCACTGCACCGCGAGCACCGTGAACACCACGAGCGATGCGATCGCTGCCACGATGCCCACGATGGCCGCGATGAGCGGCCATGGCTTCGCCTCGGGGTTCTTCTTCATCGCCACGAAGCCGAGGATCGCGCCGACGATGCCGGGCAGGGTGCCGAAGCCGCTGACGAAGGTGAAGAGCACGCCGAGGCCGGAGAAGATCAGGGCGGCGATCGTGATGCCCCTGAACTTCTTCTCGCCCGGCTGCGCGAAGCCCTGCTGCTGGCCGTACGCGGCCTGCTGGCCGTAGCCGGCGGCCGCCGGATCGCCGTAGGAGGTCTGCTGGCCGTACGCCGGCTGCTGGCCGTAGGCGGCGGGCTGCTGGCCGTAGGCGGCGGGCTGCTGGCCGTAGCCCTGGTCGGCCGGGGCGCTCTGCCCGTACTCCTGCTGGCCGTACTGCTGCTGACCGTAGGAGGGGGCGCTGGTGCCGTAGCCGGGCTGCTGCCCGTAGGCCTGCTGCGCCACGTCGGGCTGCTGACCGTACGGCTGCTGCGACACGTCGGGCTGCTGCCCGTAGGCGGACTGCTGGCCGTACGGGGCCGAGGCGGGCTGCTGGCCGTAGGCGGACTGCTGGCCGTAGGCGGGCGGCTCCTGCGCGGAGGGCTGACCGTAGCCCTGCTGCGCGGCCGGCTGCCCGTGCGGCTGCTGCTGGGCGTAGTCCGGCGCCTCCTGCGGCTGGCCGTAGGACGGCGCCTGCGACTGGCTCTGATCGCCGTATGACGGCGCCGCCGGAGCGGCAGGGGCATCCTGCGACTGGCCGAACGAGGGCGCCTGCTCGGCCTGCTGGCCGAAGTCGGCGGCCGGCGGCGCGCTCGCGGGGTCGCCCGCCTGCGCACCATCTGCCGACGCGGCGCTCGGCTGCTCAGGCTGATCCTGATCGGGTCGACGGAAACGGTCGTCGGCCGGCGGGAACTGGTCGCTCACGGGGATACCTCCTTGCGGCGCGCGGGTGCGCGAGCACCACCGTATCGCGCGGCGCGCAGGCGAAGTCTGGATGAATCGTGCGCGCGAGGTGGACGCCGTCAGACGCCCAGCGAGCCGAACCGCTCGACGATCGTCATGAACGCGCCGATGCCGATGATCGTGCTGGCGACGAGCGCCACGATCGTGACGATGCCGAGCACGATCGCCCAGATCGCCAGCAGCCTGCCGTCGTCACCCGTGCGCTTGATGCGGCCCAGCGCGATGAAGCCCAGCACGATCGCCGCGAGCGAGCCGAGCCCGACGAAGACGGTGGTGCCGAGCGCCGCAGCACCGATCGCGAGCAGAGCCAGCAGATCGGTCCTCGGTCCCGGATGCGTCGGTGCTGTCCACTGCATCGGGTGCGGCTGCGCGGGCATGGCCGCCGGGGCTGTGCCCCATGCGGGCTGCTGCCACGCGGGCTGCTGCCATCCTGCCTGACTCAGGCTCCGCCTCTCCCGACGCTCCGCAACCGATCCTGCCAGCCCGACCTGGGCATGCGCTTCACTCCACGACCTGCACGACGTTCGCCTCGAGCGTGGACTCGGCGGCGAAGCCTGCGGGGCTGGGAGCATCGCCACGCGCGACGAGCATCGCGCCGACCGCAGCGATCATCGCGCCGTTGTCGGTGCAGAGCTCGAGCGGCGGGATGCGCAGGGTCACGCCCGCGGCCTCGCAGCGCTCGATCGCGACGTCGCGCAGCCGAGCGTTGGCGACCACGCCGCCGCCCAGCAGCAGCCGCGGGATGCCGTGCGCCTGGCACGCGTCGAGCGCCTTCGCGATCAGCACGTCGACGACGGCCTCGCGGAAGCTCGCGGCGACGTCGGCGGTCGGCAGCGCCTCCCCGGCGGCCTGGGCGCGCTCGACATGGCGCGCGACCGAGGTCTTCAGGCCCGAGAACGAGAAGTTCCAGCGGTGCTTCTGGCGGTCCTTCGGCGCGGTGAGACCGCGTGGGAAGGCGATCGCGCGCGGGTCGCCGCCGACGGCAGCGGCGTCGATCGAGGGCCCGCCGGGGTAGCTGAGGCCGAGCAGCCGGGCGGTCTTGTCGAAGGCCTCGCCCGCGGCGTCGTCGATCGTCTCGCCCAGCAGCTCGACGTCGCCCGCGAGATCGCGCACGAGGAGCAGCGAGGTGTGGCCGCCGGAGACCAGCAGCGCGATCGTCGGCAGCTCGAGCGGCTCGCCCGAGAGCACGTCCGCCGCGACGTGCCCGACCAGGTGGTTCACACCGTAGAGCGGCAGCTCGCGCGCGGTCGCGAGGCCCTTGGCCGCGCCGATGCCGACCATGAGCGCGCCCGCCAGGCCGGGACCCGCCGTGACGGCCACCGCGTCGATGTCGTCGAGCGTCAGCTGCGCGTCGACGAGCGCCGCGCGGATCGTCGGCTCCATCGCCTCGAGGTGCGCGCGGGCGGCGATCTCGGGCACGACGCCGCCGAAGCGCGCGTGCAGCTCCATCGACGAGGCGATGCGGTTGGCGAGCAGCGCGGTGCCGCGCACGATGCCGACGCCCGTCTCGTCGCAGCTCGTCTCGATGCCCAGCACGACCGGGGCAGCGGATGCGCTCATCGCAGCATCTCCTTCTTCATGACGACGGCGTCGACGTCCTCCGGCTGGTAGTAGCGCGGGCGCACACCGATCTCGCCGAAGCCGACCGACTCGTAGAGCGCGCGCGCGACGGGGTTGTCGGCCCGCACCTCGAGGAAGAGCTCGCGCACGCCCCGCCGCTCGGCCTCGATGAGCAGCTCGGCCAGCAGCGCGCGCCCGATGCCGCGCCCGCGCGCCTCCTCGACGACCGCGATCGTCTGCACGTCGCCCTCCACACCCACCGAGCGCAGCCCCGCGTAGCCGAGCGCCCGGTGCGAGTCCGCGGCGTCGGCCCCCTCGGCGACAGCGCTCTCGGCAGCTGTCCGCTCGCCAGCGAACCCATCCGTGGCGATCTCCTCGGCCACGATGTACCGGCCCCACTCGCTGCCGATCTCGGCCCGCATGGTCTCGGCCTCCCAGGCGCTGGCGCCGAACGACGCCCGCTCGATGGCCATGATGGCGTCGAGGTCGGATGCGGTGGCCGTCCTGATGCGGAACGTCGCGGGGGGTGACTGGTCGGCATGCTGCGTCATCGCGTCCTCGGGTACACCGCTCTCCTGGCCGGGCATCACTGGCTCACCCGCTTCGGGCCGGCGGAGGGCACGGCATCGGCGTCGCGCAGGTACAGCGCCTGCCCCACCTCGGCGGCGCCGCGCGCCACCCCCAGCACGAGAAGGGCGGCGTCCACCGCCGCCGCATCGATGCGCTCGAGCCCCGCGTGCTCGCCGGCGGGCGGCGGCACCTCGTCGGCCGGCGCCAGGTGCGGGCCATCGGCGACCAGCCCGTCGATCACGATGCTCCAGGCGCGCTCCTTGCGCCGCACATCCGTCGTCACCTGAGCGCTGCCGCTCGTCACGCCCGCGTGGCTCGCCACGCCGCGGCAGGGCACGCCCAGCCCGAGCGCGACCGCACGTGCCGCGGCGATGCCGACCCGCAGTCCGGTGAACGCGCCGGGACCCATGCCGGCGACGACCAGCCCGATGCGCTCGCGACGGCCCTCGAGCGCTCGCTCGAGCATGCCGCCCAGGTGCTCGGCGTGGCGCCGGGTGTCGGCGGCGTGCTCGCGGAAGATGACCGCATCGCCGTCGACCACCGCCACGGAGGTGCCGAGCGAGGTGTCGATCGCCAGCACCATGCCCTGCTGCGTCATGCCCTGCTGCGTCATGCCCTGCTGCGTCATGCCCGCTCCTGCCTCTCGTCGTCATCAGCGGCGCGATCAGCCGCGAGGCCGCGCACGCGTCCGGCGGGCCACGCCGGCCCGTGCCCGCTGAGCCGCACCGTGCGGGGCGAGACGTCGCCGTCGCCGTCGTCGTCGTCACCGGCGACGGGCCGCTCGATCTCCACCCGGAGCCACGATTCCAGCGCGTGCTCGAGCGGCGCGCCCCACTCCGCCACCGTGATGGCGCCCTCGAGGTCGAGATCGAGGTCGTCGAGCTCGGCCTCTTCGTCGTCGTCCGTCAGCAGCCGGTACGCGTCGACGTGCTGCAGTGCGGGCCCGGCGGCGGTGCGATGCGTGCGGGCGAGCACGAAGGTGGGGCTCTGCACCGTGCCGCGCGCGCCCAACGCGGCCCCGATGCCACGGGTGAGGGTGGTCTTGCCGGCGCCGAGCGGGCCGATCAGCAGCACGGCGTCGCCCGCGCGCAGCCGCGCGCCGATCGCGAAGCCGAGCGACTCCATCTCGTCGGCGTCGGCGATCGAGCCGGCCAGCTCGACCGCGACACGAGCACCGATCATGCCGGTGAGCTCGGGGGCGGATGCGTGGGCGAGCTCGACCGGGTCGCCCACGCTCGCGAGGCGGTCGCCGATGTCGAGCACGACCTGGTCCATGGCCACCCGCCCGCGGATCGGGTGCGCCTCGCCCGCGAGCACCGCCGGCCGGCCGCTCGCCGAGCGGGTGACGCCGTCGGCGTAGCCGAGGCCGACGAGCGCGAGGGTCGTCTCGCCAGGGGTCACGTACTCGCCGCCGTAGGAGATGCCGAGCCCCGCCTCGGCGCGCTTGACGCCGATCACCTCGCCCAGCAGCCGCTGGGGCTCGCCGTCGAGGCCGAGCTCGAGCACTCGGCGCGGCGCGGTGGCGGCGTCCGCGGTGACGGCGGTGCCGGCATCTGCGGCAGCGGCGCTGCCGCGGCGCGCGGCGGCCATCCTGGTGACCGTCTCGTAGCCGATCGTGCCCGCGGCCGCGGCCCACGCATCCGCACTCGGGTCCCCTGTCGCCGGATCGCCCCACAGCACGCCCTCGCCGGTGAGCGCCGGCTCGATGCGCAGCCGGCACGGGTCGATCGCCACGACGCGAGCAGTCTCCCCGCCGATGCGCACCGGTGCGCCGAGCGCGGGCAGCAGGCCGTCGTCGAGGCCGCAGCTCGCGACGCCGTCGACGAACGCGGCGGTCACCCGCATCGCAGGCACCAGCCCCAGGGAAGCTGCGGCCGCGCCATCGCCACCGGCCGGGCCGTTCGGGTCGATGCCGTACGCGGCCATGCCGATGCGCACCAGGTCGAAGCGGGCCTCGGGCAGCGCCAGCGCGCCCTGCGAGTTCGCGAGGTGCCGCACCTCGAGGCCCAGCGGCGCCGCCTGCTCGAGCGCGGCCGCGAAGTCGGCGACCTGCGCGAGGTCGGCCTCGCGGCTGCTGCCGGCCAGGTGCGACATGGCGCCGCGGATGCGCGCGCCGCCGCGCGCGAGCTCGATCGCGCGGGCGATCGCCCGCGCGCGATCGCCGCGGGCGATGCCGTTGCGGCCCAGGCCCGTGTCGAGCTTCAGGTGGATGGTGGCGCCCGCGGCAGCCGCGGCCTCCAGCTGCGCGATCGACGAGACCGCCACCTGGATCTCGTGCGCGGCGGCGACCCGGAAGTCGGTGCCCGCGCCGTGCAGCCAGGCCAGCAGCGGCGCGTCGATGCCGGCGCGGCGCAGCGCCAGCGCCTCCTGCAGGTCGACGACGCCCAGCATCGCCGCACCGCCGTCGAGCATGGCGGTCGCCGAGCGCAGCGCCCCGTGGCCGTAGCCGTCGGCCTTCACGACGCCGCAGACGGGCACACCGATGATCGCCCGCAGCGCGCGGACGTTCGCGGTGATCGCCGCGCTGTCGACGTCGACGCGCATCAGGACTCCGCGATGACCGTCGCGATGGCGATGCCGGCGTCGTGGCTCATCGACAGGTGCAGGCGCGCGATGCCGAGCGAGGCGGCGCGCTCCGCGGCGGTGCCGCGCAGCTCGAGCGACGGCTTGCCGTCGGCGGCCTGCAGCACGACGTAGTCGACCCAGCGGGTGCCGGCGGTGGTGCCGATCGCCTTCTGCGCTGCCTCCTTCGCGGCGAAGCGGGCAGCGAGCGAGTGGATCGAGCGCGGCTGGCCGTCGGCGGTGAGCTCCTCGGCGTCGAACAGCCGCTCGAGCAGCTTCGGGGTGCGGGTGACGGCGCGCTCGAAGCGCGCCAGGTCGACCACGTCGACGCCCAGGCCCACGATCACGGCGCAGCCCCGACGATCATGACGCGACCGACCGCATCCGCATCACTCGACCGTGACCGACTTCGCCAGGTTGCGCGGCTGGTCGACGTCGAGGCCCTTCGCGGTCGCGAGCTCGAGCGCGAAGATGTGCAGCGGCACGACCTGCAGCACCGGCTCGAGCATCGGCAGCGTCAGCGGCACCCGCAGCACCACGTCGGCGTAGGGCATGACCGCCGCGTCGCCGGCCTCAGCGACCGCGATCACGCGCGCGCCGCGGGCGCGGATCTCCTGGATGTTGCTGATGATCTTCGAGTGCAGCACCGGCTGGTTGCGGGGGCTGGGCACCACGACGAAGACGACCTGGCCGGGCTCGATCAGCGCGATCGGGCCGTGCTTGAGCTCGCCGCCGGCGAAGCCCTCGGCGTGGATGTAGCTGATCTCCTTGAGCTTCAGCGCACCCTCGAGCGCGACCGGGTAGCCGACGTGGCGGCCGAGGAAGAGCACCGCGCGGGTGTCGCTCATCCAGTGCGCCAGCTCGTGCACCGACGCCTGCTCGGCGAGCACCTGGCGCAGCTCGTCCGGCAGCTCCTTGAGCTCGCGCACCACCTCGGCGATGGCTTCGTCGGTCATGGTGCCGCGCACCTTCGCCAGGTGCAGGCCGAACAGCAGCTGGCCGATCACCTGCGCGAGGAACGCCTTGGTGGAGGCGACGGCGACCTCGGGGCCGGCGTGCGTGTAGAGCACCGCCTCCGATTCGCGCGGGATGGTGGCGCCCTGCGTGTTGCAGATCGACAGCGTGCGGGCGCCCTGCGCCTTCGCGTGCTGCACCGCCATCTTCGTGTCCATGGTCTCGCCCGACTGCGAGATGGAGATGACCAGCGTGTGCTCGCCGAGCATCGGGTCGCGGTAGCGGAACTCGTGCGCCAGGTCGACCTCGACCGGCACGCGCGCCCAGGTCTCGATGGCGTACTTGCCGACCAGGCCGGAGTAGTTCGCGGTGCCGCAGGCGACGATGACGATGCGCTGGATGCCCCGCAGCGTCTCCTCGTCGAGCACGCCGAGCTCGCCCAGGTCGACGCCGTCGTCGGTGAGGCGGCCGAGCAGGGTGTTCGCGACGGCCTCGGGGCCCTCCGCGACCTCCTTGGCCATGAACGACGACCAGCCGCCCTTGTCGGCGGCGGACGCATCCCAGCTCACCTCGAAGCGCTTGGGCTCGACCGGGTTGCCGTCGAAGTCGGTGACGGATGCGCCCTCGGCGGTGATGGTGACGATCTGGTCGTTGTCGAGGGCCGCGGCGTCGGGCGTGAACTTCACGAAGGCGCTCACGTCGCTGCCGAGGAAGTGCTCACCCTCGCCGTAGCCCAGCAGCAGCGGCGAGTTGTGGCAGGCGCCGACGACCACGCCGGGCTGCTCGGCGTGCACCGCGAGCAGCGTGAACTGGCCCTCGAGGCGCGCGACCACCTGCTGCATCGCCGTCGTGAGGTCGCCGGTCTCGCGGAAGGCGCGGCCGACGAGCTTGGCGGCGGCCTCCGTGTCGGTCTCGCTCAGGAAGGTCTCGCCGTCGGCCTCGAGCTCCGCGCGCAGCGCGGCGAAGTTCTCGATGATGCCGTTGTGGATGAGCGAGAGCCTGCCGTCGTCGCCCAGGTGCGGGTGGGCGTTCTCGTCGGTCGGGCCGCCGTGCGTCGCCCAGCGGGTGTGCCCGATGCCGGCGCCCTCGTCGGGCAGCGGCGCATCCTCGAGGCTGCTGCGCAGCACGGCCAGCTTGCCGCCCTTCTTGCGCAGCGCGACGCGGTCGCCGTCGAGCACCGAGACACCGGCGCTGTCATAGCCGCGGTACTCGAGCCGACTGAGCCCCTCGAGCAGCACCTCGACGGTGCTGCGCTGCCCGGTGTACCCGACGATTCCACACATGGCGACAATCGTACCGGCGGTAGGCTCGCGCTCGTGTCGCACCCGATCCAGTCGCCGTTCGTCGAGATCGAGCGAGCCGACTGGGCTCGGCTCGCCCCCCGCATGCCGAACCCGCTCACCGAGGACGAGGTGCGGCGACTGCGCGGCCTCGGCGACCGGCTCGAGCTGCGCGAGGTGGCGGAGGTCTACCTGCCGCTCTCGCGCCTGGTGAGCCTGTACCAGGAGTCCGCCGCCCGTCTGCACCGGGAGACGCACGCCTACCTGGGCACGGCCGCGCATCCGACCCCCTTCGTCATCGGCGTCGCCGGCAGCGTCGCGGTGGGCAAGTCGACCACCGCGCGGCTGCTCGAGGAGCTGCTGCGCCGCTGGGAGGGCTCGCCCCGGGTCGAGCTGCTCACCACCGACGGCTTCCTGCACCCCAACCGGGTGCTCGAGGAGCGCGGGCTGATGGAGCGCAAGGGCTTCCCCGAGTCGTACGACCGGCGGGCGCTGCTGGGCTTCGTCTCGCGGGTGAAGGCCGGCGAGGCCGAGGTGCGGGCACCGGTCTACTCGCACCTGACCTACGACATCGTGCCCGGCGAGGAGGTCGTGGTGCGCCGGCCCGACATCCTCATCGTCGAGGGCCTCAACGTGCTGCAGCCGCCGCCCGCCGGCTCGCACCTCGCCGTGAGCGACCTGTTCGACTTCTCGATCTACGTGGATGCGCGCACGAGCGCGATCCGCGAGTGGTACATCGACCGGTTCTGGGCGCTGAAGCAGAGCGCCTTCCAGGACCCGCAGTCGTACTTCCACCGCTTCGCGGACATGACGCGCACGCAGGCGCGGATGTATTCGGAGGACGTGTGGGACTCGATCAACGGCCCCAACCTGGTCGAGCACATCCTGCCCACCCGGCCGCGCGCCGACCTGGTGCTGCGGAAGGCCGACGACCACACCATCCGCTCGGTGCTGCTGCGCAAGCTCTGAGGCTCAGGGACTCGGGATGCCCTCGACGATCGCCGGCCCCCTCGTGGGCCGCGGCCGCCGCACCTGGCCGAACCGCACGAGCAGCACCCCGGCGATGATCGCCGCGGCGCCCACCCACTGCATGCCGGTGGGCAGGATGGCCAGCAGCAGCGCCGTCCAGAGGATGCCGAACATCGGCTCCGAGTAGCCGACGAAGCTCGCGAGCGTGGCGCCCAGCCGGCGCGCGCCCAGGATGCCCAGCACGTAGGAGAGCGAGGTCGCGAGCAGGATGAGCATGCCCATGGCCAGCCACCACGGCATCGTCGAGCCCGCGAGCACGACGGGCGCGGCGGTCGCGACGAAGGGCAGCAGGCCGGTCGCCGAGGCGAGGCCGAGGACGACGGCGCCGACGATCAGCCCGAGGCCCGCGAGCGCGACCGGCGGCAGCTCGGAGTCGGCCTTCGACGCCGAGGCCCAGTAGCCCGCGTTGCCGACGGCCGCGCCGAGCGCGAGCAGCACGCCCACAGGATGCAGCGCCTCGCCGCCGATCCCCGAGATCAGGCCGAGGCCGAGCAGCGCGACCGCGGCGCCGGCGAACGTCAGCCCCGCGGGCGCGCGACGCGTCCTGGCCCAGCTGTAGAACACCAGCAGCACCGGCCCGAGGAACTCGATCAGCAGGGCGAGCGAGGGGTCGATGTAGGCGACGGCGCTGAAGAACGCGAGCTGGCACACCGCGACGGCGAGCACGCCGAGCACCACCACCTCCCGCCACGACCGCAGCACCGCATCCCATCTGCCTCGCAGCATCCAGAGGGTCGGCACCAGCAGCACGAGCGCGCCGCCGGCGATGCGCACGAGCGTGACCGCGCCGGCGCTCCAGCCGCCATCGAGCAGCGCAGACGCGAAGATGCCCGAGAGCGCGAAGGAGGCAGCGCTCGCGAGCGCGAGGGCGAGCCCGACCGGGCGACGAGATGGCATGACCACCAGCTTGCAGTTCAAGGGCTACGATCGTGCTCACCACGACGGGGCACGGGTGTCACGACCGTGGGCCCTGACAGTCGTGAGCCTAGAGGAACGCACCGTGCCGCTGCACCACCCGCAAGAGCTCATGCACACGCTCGATTTCATTGCCGAGCTCTGCAACCGGCATCGCGAGGGCGCCCTCGAGACGGCGTCGCAGCTTCGCCGGCTGTGCTCGGAGTGGTCGTTCCCGGGCGCCAGCGGTGCCACGAAGGCGGATGCGGAGGGCACGTGGGCGCAGCTGCCAACGATCGAGGCGCTCTGGGATGCCGATCGGGACGAGGCCGCCAGGATGGCGAATGCGATCTTCGACGCGAACGAGGCGCGGCCGAGGCTCGTGCGGCACGGACCCTTCGACTGGCACCTGCACGGCGTGCCACCCGGCGCGCCGCTGCACAGTGCCGTCGCGGTGCACGCCGCGATGGCCTTCGTCGACCTCGTGCGCACCGACGACACCTCCCGCTGCAAGCGCTGCGGCGACGGGCGGTGCGAGCGGATGTTCTTCGACCAGTCGCGCAACCGCTCCCGGCGCTTCTGCTCGACCACCTGCCAGTCGCGCACCAACGTCGCCGCGTTCCGGGCGCGCCACACGGCGCACCTCGGCTAGCCCGTCGCTATGCCGAGACGCTCAGCTCGGCGCGCACCAGGTCGGCGAGCTCGTCGGCGATCGACTGCGCGCGGTGCTGCTCGTTCGCCTCGACCATGACGCGCACGATCTTCTCGGTGCCCGAGGGGCGCAGCAGCACGCGGCCCTGCTCCCCCAGCTCGGTCTCCGCCTTCGAGACGGCGTCGGCGATCTGCTGATTGCCGCGCAGGCCCAGCCGGTCGACGCCGGTGACGTTGATGAGCACCTGCGGGTAGACCTGCATCACGCCGGCGAGCTCCTGCAGCGAACGGCCGGTGCGCGCCATCTCCGCGGCGATCTGCAGCCCGGTGAGGATGCCGTCGCCGGTGGTGGCGTGCGCCGAGAAGATGATGTGGCCCGACTGCTCGCCGCCGAGCGAGAGGCCGTACTCGCCGAGCGCCTCCAGCACGTAGCGGTCGCCGACGGCGGTCTGCACGAGCGCGATGCCGTGCTCGTCCATCGCGACCTTCAGGCCGAGGTTCGACATGACGGTCGCCACGAGCGTGTTGTCGGTGAGCAGCCCGCGGCGCTTGGCCGACAGCGCCAGCAGCGCCATGATCTGGTCGCCGTCGACGACGTTGCCTGCCGCATCGATCGCGAGGCAGCGATCGGCGTCGCCGTCGTGGGCGATGCCCAGGTCGGCGCCCGATGCGACCACCAGCTCGCGCAGCTGCTCGAGGTGGGTCGAGCCGACCTCGCGGTTGATGTTGATGCCGTCGGGGTCGTTGCCCATCACGGTCACCGTCGCGCCGGCGTCGGCGAACGCCTGCGGGCTGACGCCGGCGGCCGCGCCGTGCGCGCAGTCGAGCGCGACGTGGAGGCCCTTGAGGCTCACGTCGAGCGTGCCCAGCAGGTGCACGAGGTAGCGGTCCTCGGCGTCGGCGAAGCGGCGCACGGTGCCCACCTCCGCGCCGATGGGGCGCAGCGGGGCGCCGCCGAGCGCGGTCTCGATCTCGTCCTCGACCGCGTCGGGCAGCTTGCGTCCACCGGTGGCGAAGAACTTGATGCCGTTGTCCGGCGCCGGATTGTGCGACGCCGAGACCATCACGCCGAAGTCGGCGCCGATGCTGGCCACCAGGTAGGCGGCAGCCGGCGTCGGGATGACGCCGGCGTCGAGCACGTCGATGCCGCTGGAGGCCAGGCCTGCCGAGACGGCCGCGACGATGAACTCACCCGAGACGCGGGGGTCGCGCGCGACGACTGCGACAGGGCGCCGCCCCTCCTGCCGGGCATGTCGCCCGAGCACGAGTGCGGCGCCCTGTGCAAGCGCCAGCGCCGATTCTGCCGTGATGTCGAGCCCCGCGAGGCCTCGAACTCCATCCGTGCCGAACAGGCGCGACATGGATCAGCGCTTCGAGTACTGCGGCGCCTTGCGGGCCTTCTTGAGACCGGCCTTCTTGCGCTCGATGACGCGAGCGTCACGCGAGAGGAAGCCGGCCTTCTTGAGCTCCGGACGGTTGTTCTCGACGTCGATCTCGTTCAGCGCACGAGCGATGCCGAGGCGCAGCGCGCCGGCCTGGCCCGAGGGGCCGCCGCCCGAGATGCGGGCGATCACGTCGTAGCTGCCCGCGAGCTCGAGGAGCGTGAACGGGTCGTTGATCAGCTGCTGGTGCAGCTTGTTCGGGAAGTAGTCCTCGAGCGTGCGGCCGTTCACGGTGTACGAGCCGGAGCCGGGGATCAGTCGCACGCGGGCGATTGCCTGCTTGCGACGGCCGACGGCCTGGCCGCCGATGTTGACGACGCGAGGAGCCTTGGGAGCCTCAGCTGCCGGCGTCTCGGTCGAGAAGCTCTCAGGAGCCTCGATGGAGTCTGCGATCTTCGCCATGTCTGGTGTCTCCTCGCGCCCTACTGGGCGACCTGGTCGAACGTGTAGGGGGTGGGCTGCTGCGCCGCGTGGGGGTGCTCGGGGCCTGCGTAGACCTTGAGCTTCTTGATCTGGGCGCGGCCGAGCGAGTTCTTCGGCAGCATGCCGCGGATGGCCTTCTCGACGGTGCGGACCGGGTAGCGGTCGAGCATCTCCTCGTAGCCGACCGCGCGGAGGCCGCCCGGGTAGCCGGAGTGGCTGTAGGCGACCTTCTTGGCCAGCTTCTGGCCTGTCAGGGCGACCTTCTCCGCGTTGACGACGATGACGAAGTCACCCATGTCCATGTGCGGGGCGAAGGTCGGCTTGTGCTTGCCGCGGAGCATGGCGGCTGCGTGGCTGGCCAGACGGCCCAGCACCACGTCGGTGGCGTCGATGACGATCCAGTTGTGCTGGACGTCCGCCGCCTTGGGCGAATACGTGCGAGTCATTGATGCCTCACTGATCGAATGGATGGTCGTGAATCCCACTCCGAGGTGTTCCGGCAGCGATGCTGCGGGAACGATCCGGTGGAGGGCTCATTCGGGAGCGCACAGGCTGTGCGCACCAAGGATCGAGCATAGTCGCCCGATCCCCCGTCGGTCAACCTCAGCGGTCGATCGCCGGGTCGTACTCCTCGTCCTCCTCGTGCCAGACGACGTCGACGACCTGCTCGCTCGTGGTCGACGGCTCGGCGCCGTCCTCGAGCGGCTCGCCCTCGACGGGCTCGTCCACCTCGATGGCGAGGTCTGCGAGCGGGTCGGTGTCAGGGGCGGATGCGGTGTGCGAGTCGGGTACGACCACACGGTCCTCCGCGGCCACGGACGGCACCGCGGCCGGCGCGCTCGACGCCGTGGAGGCATCCGCCACCGCATCGTCGGGGCCGGCGGCCGCCTCGGAGCCCGCAGCGCTCCAGGTGCGCGGGTCCGCGGCGTCGGCGACGTGCATGAGCGACTGCACCTCTGCCATGAAGCCGTTCAGCTGGGTCTGCTGGTAGCGCAGCGAGCGGGTGCGGTCCTCGGCGTCGCGCAGCACGTCCTTCGTGTGCTTCGTGACCGTGTCGACGATCGACTGCGAACGCTGCCGGGCCTCATCGAGCATCGAGGACGCTCGGGCCTTCGCGCTCGCCTCGATCTGCGCGGCCTGCGCCTTCGAGAGCTGCTCGTAGGCCTCCGACTGCTCGGCCACGTGCTTGGCGTGCGCGAGCGCGGAGGCGACCTTGTCGTTGGCGTCGCTCGTGATGCGCTCGGCGTGGGCGACGGCCTGGCTGTGCAGGCGCAGGAACTCCTGCTGGGCGTCGTCCTGGCGGCGAGTGATGGCGGCGTCGAGTTCGACCCTGCGCGCCTTGGCTTCTCGCACGATGCGGTCTGCATCGAGCTTCAGGTCGTCGGTCTCTCGCTGCGCCTGAGCGCGCATCGCCGCGGCGGCACGCTCGGCCTCGCCCAGCAGCACCTGCGCCTCACGGTCGGCCTGCGACACCTTCTCGCCGAGTGATCCGAGCTCTGTCTCGATGCGCGCACGGTGCGCGGTCTGCTCGGTCTCGCTGCGGCGGCGCGCGAGTTCGGCCTCGTGCTGCGCCTCCTGCAGCACCCGGGCTGCCTCTTCCTGGGCTTCCTTGCGGATGCGGTCGCGCTCGGCATTCGCGTCGTCGAGGATGCGCTCGGCCGAGGTCGAGGCGTTGGTGACGAGCGTCGAGGCCTGATCCTCGGCGACGCGGAGGATCTCGGCGAAGCGCACGCGCGTCTGCCGGCCCTCCTCGCCGTCGCCCTCGGGGGTGGTGTCGTCGGCGCCCTCCTCGTCGAGCGTCTGCACCTGCTGCGCCAGGCGCAGCATGCGGGCCTCCGCCTGATCGGCGCGCGCGATGGCGGCGTCGAGGTCCTCGCTCAGGTGCTGCACGCGCGCCTCGGTCGCGAGTGCGGCGGTCTCGCCCTGGCCGCGCAGCTCATCGAGCTCGCCGCGCAGCGATGCCATCGCAGCATCGACCTGCTCGCGGTCGTAGCCCCGGAAGACCTGATCGAACGCCTGCTGCTGCTCCGCCATGCCGTGCCTCTCGACTCCCGCCGAACGCCTCGGCAACCGTGCTCCAGTCTAAGCCGCGCGCGAACAGCCGGCGAGCCCGATCAGATACCTGAGATCATGGTGGGACATGACTCCCAGCGGCATCATCTTCGACCTCGACGGCACCCTCACCGACTCCAAGCCGGGGCTCCTCGCGAGCCTGCGGCACATGCACGTGTCGGTCGGATGGCAGGTGCCCGGCGAGGCCGAGCTGCTCGAATGGCTCGGGCCGCCGCTCGTGACCGTGCTCGGCGAGGCGGGCCGGACGCCCGCCGAGATCGAGGCGGCGCTGCTCGCCTTTCGCGCCCGCCAGGCTGCCGGCGGTCTGGTCGACTCGACGCTCTACCCGGGCGTCGAGGGGCTGATCGCCTCCCTCGACGACGCGGGCCGGCCGCTCGCGGTGGCCACCCACAAGCTGCAGCCGGATGCCGAGACCGTCATCGACCACTACGCGCTGCGCCACCGCTTCCGCGGGGTGCACGGCCGCGTCGACGGCGAGGTCGGCCACTCGAAGGCGAGCGTGATCGCGCGCGCTGTCGGCTCCATCGGCCTGCCCGCCGCCGAGCTGGTGATGGTCGGCGACCGCGTCAACGACATCGCTTCGGCGCACGAGCTGGGCATGCGCTCGATCGGGGTCGCCTACGGCTACGGCGGCCGCGCCGAGCTCGAGGCCGCCGGCGCGACCCGCATCGTCGAGTCGGTCGACGAGCTGGCGCTGGTGCTCGCGGCCTGACTCCGCCGGCTCGCGCGAAGCGCCGGAGAGCGCTCAGGCGTCCAGGTCGGATGCGCTGCGCCGTGCCCTGGCGCGCTCGGCCTGCTGTGCGAGCAGGTCGTCGGGCGGGTAGCCGACCGCGACCAGCGTCAGCCCGTGCGCGGGCATGAGGCCGGTGAGCGGAGAGCGGCTGCGCTCGTCGAGCAGCGCGGCCGCCTGGGCGAGCCCGAGCCTGCCCTCCCCCACCCGCACACATGCGGCCACGAGCGCGCGCACCATGGAGTGGCAGAACGCATCCGCCGTCAGTGCCGCGGTGAGCAGCGCGCCCTCCCGCTGCCACGTGAACGCGCGCAGCTCGCGGATCGTCGTCCCGCCCTCGCGCGGCTTGCAGAAGGCGGCGAAGTCGCGCAGCCCCACCAGTGCCTCCGCGGTGCGCTGCATCGCGTCGACATCGAGCGGCTGCGGCACGTGCGCGGCGGTGTGCCGCTCGAGCGGGTCGGCCGCTGCGCTCGCCATGATGCGGTAGCGGTACGAGCGCGAGACGGCCGAGAAGCGTGCGTCGAAGCCCGCGGGCGCGGGCGAGACGGCGCGCACCACGAGATCACCCCCGCGCGCGGCCAGGCGCGACAGGCGCAGCGCCAGCCGCTGCGCGGCGTCGGGGTCGCCGGGCACCAGTGCGTCGGGCACGTCGGCGTGCGCGACCTGCCCGCTCGCATGCACGCCCGCATCCGTCCTGCCCGCGACAGCCACGCGCACCGGCTCCCGCGCGATGGTCGTCAGCGCCCGCTCGAGCTCGCCCTGACAGGTGCGCAGACCCGGCTGCGCGGCCCAGCCTGCGAAGCCGCCGCCGTCGTACGCGAGGTCGAGGCGGATGCGCGGCATGCCGTCAGCCTACGTGCGCTGCAGCGCTCTGCCGGCCCACGGGATGCGCCGATCCTGAACGCGACCTGCCCCCGCCGCCGAGGCGTCCCGATAGCCTCGCGGCATGCCGAACGACACCCTGGCCATCGAGGACTACGCACTGATCGGCGACCGGACGACGGCCGCGCTCGTCGGCCGGAACGGCTCGATCGACTGGCTGTGCCTGCCGCACTTCGACTCGCCCGCGTGCTTCGCGGCGCTGCTCGGCGGCCCCGAGCACGGGCACTGGCGCATCGGGCCGAGCGCCGAGGCGGAGTCGACTCGCCGCTACCTGCCGGGAAGCCTCGTGCTCGAGACGACGCACGCGACGGCGACCGGCAGCGTCACGGTGACGGATGCGATGCCCACCGGCGACGACCGGGCCGACGTGGTGCGCATCATCGAGGGCATCGCCGGCGAGGTCGAGCTCGAGCAGGAGCTCGTCGTGCGCTTCGGCTACGGCAGCGTGCCGCCGTGGTTCCGCCGCCTGCGGGAGGACGGCACGGAGATCCTGGTCGCGATCGCCGGCCCCGACCGGCTGGTGCTGCGCGGACCGGAGCTGCCGCGCGCCGACGGCCACCGGCACCGCTCGACCTTCACGGTGCGGGAGGGCGACCGGATCGTGCTCGACCTCTGCTGGCGCCACTCGTGGCGGCCCTTCGCCGGCCCGGTGGGCGAGTCGGAGATCGTGGAGACGACGGTCGCCGAGTCGGCTGAGTGGCTGCGCGAGCTCGACTACGAGGGGCCGTACCTCGAGGCGGTGCAGACGAGCGTGCTGGTGCTGCGCTCGCTGACCGACGGGGTGACCGGCGGCATTCTCGCCGCGCCCACGACCTCGCTGCCGGAGGCCCCCGGGGGCGAGCGCAACTGGGACTACCGCTTCACCTGGCTGCGCGACGCGTCGCTCACCGTCGACGCGATGCTCGCCGTGCGGCTCTCCGAGAAGGTCGACCTCTGGCGCAACTGGCTCCTGCGGGCGATCGCGGGCGACCCGCAGGACATGCGCATCATGTACCGGCGCGACGGCGGCCGCGACCTCGTCGAGCGCGAGCTCCCGCACCTGCCGGGCTACGGCGGCGCCGCACCCGTGCGCATCGGCAACGGCGCGGCCGACCAGCGGCAGCACGATGTGCTCGGACAGGTCATGCTCACCCTGCAGCGGCTGCGCGAGATCGGCCTCGACGACACCCAGGACTCGTGGCGCATGCAGCGGGCACTGCTCAACGAGCTCGCCACCCACTGGGAAGAGCCCGACCAGGGGCTGTGGGAGATGCGCGGCGAGCCGCATTTCTTCACCCACTCGCGGGCGATGATGTGGGCTGCCTTCGACTGCGGCGTCCGGGCCATCGAGGAGGACGGCTGCGAGGGCGACCCGACCGGCTGGATCGCGCTGCGGGATGCGCTGCGCGAGGAGGTGCTGACGCGCGGCTTCGACGAGTCCACCGGCTCGTTCCGCCAGCACTACGGCACCAGTGAGGTCGACGCCTCGCTGCTGCAGCTGCCGACGATCGGCATCGTCGAGGCGACCGATCCGCGCTTCCTCGGCACGATCGCGCGCATCGAGCAGGATCTGCTCGTCGAGGGCGTCCCGCTGCGATATCGCACCACCGGCGTCGACGGCCTCGAGGGCCACGAGTTCCCGTTCGTGCTGTGCGGCTTCTGGCTCGTAACCGCCTACGCGCAGGCGGGCAGGGTCGACGACGCGGAGCGGCTGATGGAGCAGCTGGTGTCGATGCGGAACGACGTCGGGCTGCTGGCCGAGGAGATCGACCCCGCGACCGGTCGCCACTGGGGCAACTTCCCACAGGCGTTCTCGCACCTCGGCCTCGTGCTGGCGGCGACGGAGATCGCGAAGGCCGAGCGGCAGCAGGCCGGTGCCGCGCAGGCCGAGTCGGCTGAGGCGGAGCAGAAGGAGGCCGAGCGCGAGCAGGCCCACGGCTCGCTCAGCGAGCCGGGCGAGCCGGATCCCGCGGTCTCGCCGCAGCCTCAGGACGAGGCGACGCCGGAGCGCTGACGCAGAAGAGGGGCACCGCGTGCTGCGATGCCCCTCCCCGTGCGTGCTGCGACTACTTGCCGTCGCGCTGCGTGTTCTCCTTCGACGCGGCACCGGTCGCGGCGTCCTGCGCCACGTCCTGCGCCTCGGCGGCCTCGGCGTCCGCAGCCTCGGCGGCGGCCTCGTCAGCCTCGACCTGAGCGTCCTGCGCGGGCGACTCGTCGGTCGCCTCCGCGGCCTCGGTGGTCTCCTCGGCCTCGGCCTCGGCGTCAGCGGCCTTGGCCTCTGCAGCCTTCGCCTCCGAGGCCTCCTGGTCGGCGGCGGCCGACTTGGCGGCAGCGGACGCCTTCGACTTCGAGGCCTTCTTCTGCACCGGCTCGAGCACGAGCTCGATCTGCGCCATCGGGGCGTTGTCGCCCTTGCGGAAGCCGAGCTTCGTGATGCGGGTGTAGCCGCCCTCGCGCTCAGCGACCAGCGGAGCGATCTCGGTGAAGAGCTCGTGCACGACGCCCTTGTCACCGATGACGCCGAGCACACGACGACGCGCGTGCAGGTCGCCGCGCTTGGCGAACGTGATCAGGCGCTCAGCGACGGGGCGGAGGCGCTTGGCCTTCGTCTCGGTCGTCTTGATCGACTTGTGCGTGAACAGCGCGGCCGCGAGGTTCGCCAGCAGCAGGCGCTCGTGGGCGGGGCCGCCTCCGAGGCGGGGTCCCTTCGTGGGCTTGAGCATGATTCGTATCCCTCTAGTTGTTCAGTCGGCCCGCGTTCAGCGAGCGTCCTCGTCGTAACCGCTGTAGAAGTGGGCGCCGTCGAAGCCGGGCACCGCGTCCTTGAGCGAGAGGCCCAGCTCGACGAGCTTGTCCTTCACCTCGTCGACCGACTTCTGGCCGAAGTTGCGGATGTTCATCAGCTGCGTCTCGCTCAGTGCCACGAGCTCGGACACCGTGTTGATGCCCTCGCGCTTGAGGCAGTTGTACGAGCGGACCGACAGGTCGAGCTCCTCGATCGGCGTGGCGAGCTCGCCCGAGCCGATGGCCTCGGCGGGTGCCTGCCCGATCTCGATGCCCTCTGCTTCCGCGTTCAGGTCGCGCGTCAGGCCGAACAGCTCGACGAGCGTGCGGCCGGCCGACGCGATGGCGTCGCGCGGCGAGATCGCCGGCTTCGACTCCACGTCGACGACGAGCGAGTCGAAGTCGGTGCGCTCACCGGCACGGGTCGCCTCGACGCGGTAGGTGACCTTGAGCACGGGCGAGTAGATCGAGTCGATCGGGATGACCCCGGCCTCAGCGAACTCGTCGCGGTTCTGCGCGGCCGAGACGTAGCCGCGGCCACGCTCGATCGTCAGCTCGAGCTGCAGTTTCGCCGAGTCGTTCAGCGTCGCGAGCACCAGCTCGGGGTTGTGGATCTCGACGCCGGCGGGCGCCGTGATGTCAGCCGCGGTCACCGTGCCCGCGCCCTGGCGCGAGAGGTAGGCGACGACGGGCTCGTCGTGCTCGGAGGAGACGACGAGGCGCTTGATGTTGAGGATCATCTCGGTGACGTCCTCCTTCACCCCCGCGATCGTCGAGAACTCGTGGAGCACGCCGTCCAGGCGGATGCTGGTGACAGCAGCGCCGGGGATCGACGAGAGGAGGGTGCGGCGGAGTGAGTTGCCGAGGGTGTAGCCGAAGCCAGGCTCGAGCGGCTCGATCGTGAACCGCGAGCGGTGCTCGGAGACGGTCTCCTCGGTGACAGTGGGGCGCTGGGCGATCAGCACGTGTCGGTTCCTTTCGGTCGCGAGTCCGCTATATGACTCGCGTGTTCAGTGACGGCGGATGGCCGGGCAGGCAGAAGGTGCCTGCCCGGCTGGAGCGACTTAGTTGCGGCGGGGCTTCGGCGGGCGAACGCCGTTGTGCGCCTGCGGCGTCACGTCGTGGATCGCACCGATCTCGAGGCCGGCGGCCTGGAGCGAGCGGATCGCCGTCTCGCGGCCCGAACCGGCGCCCTTGACGAACACGTCCACCTTCTTCATGCCGTGGTCCTGCGCCTGGCGCGCGGCCGACTCAGCGGCGAGCTGTGCGGCGTACGGGGTCGACTTGCGCGAGCCCTTCATGCCGACGCCGCCACCGGAGACCTGCGAGACGACGGCCCCGGTGGTGTCGGTGATGGAGACGATCGTGTTGTTGAACGTCGACTTGATGTGGGCGTGGCCCGCTGCGATGTTCTTCTTGTCCTTCTTGCGCGGCTTGCGGACCGCGGACTTGGGAGCTGCCATGTTCTTCTACCTCCACGCGGCCTAGCGGCCGGCCTTCTTCTTGCCGGCGACCGTCTGCTTGCGGCCCTTGCGGGTGCGCGCGTTCGTCTTGGTGCGCTGACCGTGCACGGGGAGACCGCGACGGTGGCGGATGCCCTGGTACGAGCCGATCTCGACCTTGCGACGGATGTCGGCGGTCACCTCGCGGCGGAGGTCACCCTCAACCTTGAACGCAGCCTCGATGTGCTCGCGGAGCGCGAGCAGCTGCTCGTCGGTGAGGTCCTTCACGCGGATGTTGCGGTCGATGCCGGTGGCTTCGAGCGTCTGGATCGACCGGGTGCGGCCGACGCCGAAGATGTACGTCAGTGCGATCTCCACGCGCTTCTCGCGCGGGATGTCGACACCTGCGATGCGTGCCATCGTGTGTCTCCTAGGGAGTGGTGAGAGGTATGGAGCAGCGGAGGTGCCTGGGCCTCTCCCCAAGGTGTCGCCATCGTGAGAGGGCTCTTACCGCTGCTGGGTGCTGTTGTGCAGTTGTGCGCCGCGCTCCGAGGAGCGCGAGCGCCGGGGCTCAGCCCTGGCGCTGCTTGTGGCGGGGGTTGTCGCAGATGACCATCACGCGACCGTGCCGGCGGATCACCTTGCACTTGTCGCAGATCTTCTTGACGCTGGGGTAGACCTTCATGTTTGCTTCCTCGCTGGCCTCGTGCTCGCGCGGGTGCGCGGGCCGTTCCTTTCCAGCAGCCTGATTACTTGTAGCGGTAGACGATGCGGCCGCGGGTGAGGTCGTAGGGGCTGAGCTCCACGATCACTCGGTCCTCCTGGAGGATGCGGATGTAGTTCTGCCGCATCTTTCCGGAGATGTGTGCGAGCACGATGTGGCCGTTCGAGAGCTCGACGCGGAACATCGCGTTCGGGAGTGCCTCGACGACCGTTCCTTCGATCTCGATGACGCCGTCTTTTTTGGCCATAGCCTTCTTCTGCAAGTTTCTGGTTGCCGGTCATGCGAGTGACGCGCGCAGAGGGCGCGCGACACCAACGGTCAACTCTACGCGGAAGGTGAGTGAACTTGCAAGCCGGGCGTGTCGGGGCGCTCAGCGACGTCGGACCGGTGCACCACGATGCTGCCCCACAGCATCGCACGATCTCGCCGCGCACGCTTGGCGGCGTCGTCGTCCATGGTGGTGGCGAACGAGCGCGCGATGATCGGGCCGCCCGGGACGACCGCCCGCACCGCCGCCTTGCGAAGGTCGCGCACCCATCGCTCGTCGGCCCCGTCGATCACGTTCGACAGCGTGATGGCGTCGTAGGTGCCGGGCTCGACGCGCTCGAGATGGTCGAGCAGCGGCGCATCGACCCAGCCGATCGCATCGGCGTCGACGCGCGGCAGCCGATGGCCCGGCAGCTCCTCCCCCAGCAGCAGCCGCCAGGCGTAGGGGTTGTCGCGCGGGGCATGCTTGCGCAGCGCACGCGCGATACGGCCGCGGATCGCCTCATCGAAGTGGGGCGGGATGGGCGTCGAGAAGTCGCGCAGGACCAGCGCGGACAGCGCGCCGGCCGGCCCGAGCATCGTCTTCAGGATGGATGCCAGGGTGCGGTTGTCGAGCCGGTCCTTCCAGGCCTGCGACGCCCTGATCGGATCGTTCTCCTGCAGGAACTGCCGCACGCGACGGCGGCTCCAGGCGGGGCTCGCCGCGCGGATCATGCCGCGGCCCAGATCGAACAGGCGCTCCGCGGCGCCGGGCTCGAACGCTCCGCCTGCCACGCGTCGGCGCGCGTACTCCAGCTGGTTCCGGTTCGAGCCGATCACGGTGACGCGATGGCCCGCGTCGGCGAGCACGGCGATCATCTCGCCGGCGCCGCCGGAGACCAGCACACGGCTGGCGGGGGCGAGCTCCTCGAGCTCGATGCCGGGGTCGGACCAGTCCCAGCCGTGCAGCAGCCGCTGCCGCGGGTTGGCGCTCGAGCGGCCGCGCCGGCGCGTGCCGCGCATCAGCATCGCGTCCGCCTCATGCGCGCGCCTGCCTCATCCCCATGGCTCCGATCCTGCCGCATCTCGGCTGGGAGCGCTGCGGGCCTCAGCTCCGCGCTGCCGCCACGCGTTCCGCGAGCGTCTCGGCGAGCGGGCCCGTCTCGATGCCGCTCACGTGCGCGACGAAGTCCGCCGGCTCCAGTTCGTGCAGCAGCCGCTGCAGCTCGACCGCCTGCTCGTCGCCCTCCGCGTCGAAGCGCAGCGCGGCGGCGTACGCGGCGACCAGGCCATCGGCGCGCTCGCCGCGCTCCACCAGCTCGACGGCCGGCTGCACGAAGCGCTCGTGACGCGAGAGCTTGCGCAGCGGCTGGCGCCCGATGCGCTCGCAGGTGTCTGGCAGCGCCGGGTTCTCGAAGCGCTCGATCGCGCGCGCGACATACGCGGCGTGCTCGTCGGCGTCGAACCCGAACTTCGCCAGCAGCAGCCTCGAGGTGTCGGCGAGCGCCGCCTCGACGGCGGCGCGGATGGCCCGGTCCTCGAGCGCCTCCGCGATCGTCGCGATGCCGGCGTTCCACCCGGCGTAGGCGGTGGTCGCGTGCCCGGTGTTGACCGTGAACAGCTTGCGCTCGATGAACGGCGCGAGATCGTCGACGAAGTGCGCATCCGGAATGGCCGGCTGGGCTGCGCCCGAGCCGGCGAACGGCGAGCGGTCGATCGACCACTCGAAGAAGTCCTCCACCACCACGTCGAGACCGGCGGGATCCTGCGGCGGGATGATGCGGTCGACCGCGGTGTTGGCGAACACGGCCTTCGCCGCGAGCTCCTCGGCGCCCTCGAGCACGTGCTCGCGCAGGGTGTCGCTCGCGCCGATCGCGTTCTCGCACGCCATCACCACCAGCGGATCGCCCGAGCGCAGCGCGAGCCCCTCGCGGATCACGGGGGCGATGAACCGCATGACCGTCGGGCCCACCGCGCACGTGACGACATCCGCATCCGCCACCGCCTGCGCCGCGCCGGTCGGGTCAGCCTTCGAGTCGATGCCGGTGAAGCCGGTGACCGTGTGCACGACCGCGTCGGGCCCGACCTCGCGCACCTGGTACGCATCCGCCGTCTGCAGCATGCCGATCAGCTCGGGGTTGACGTCGACGAACGTCACCTCGTAGCCGGCTCGGTGCAGGAGCAGCCCGACGAAGCCGCGGCCGATGTTGCCCGCGCCGAAGTGGACGGCGCGCATCACTCGTTGACGTCGCCGAGCAGCTCGAGGATGGCCGCGGCATCCGGCGCCGCCTCGAGCTTCGCCACCTCGTCCTCGTCGGCGAACACGATGGCGATCTTCGACAGGATCTCGAGGTGCCCGCCATCCTTGCCGGCGATGCCGATGACGAACTTCACCGGATTGCCGTCCCAGTCGATCGGGGTGTCGTGGCGGGCCACCGACAGCCCGGAGTCGAGGATCGACTCCTTCGACTCGTTCGTGCCGTGCGGGATGGCCAGCAGGTTGCCCATGTAGGTCGACACGCTCGTCTCGCGCTCGCGCATGGCGTCGGCGTAGTCGGGCGTCACCGCACCCGCGGCGACCAGGATGTCGGCCGCCTCCTGGATCGCCTCATCCTTCGAGGTGGCCGTCGGTGTCGTGGTGATCTGCTCGAGGGAGAGAACGGGCATGATGCTCCTATTCGGTCGCGTTCGAGTCGCCGACCAGCGTGACGACGTCGTCGTACTTCGGGCTGTTCATGAAGTTCTCGACCGACACGTGGGTCGCGCGGTCGTTCTGCAGCCGCGCGCGGGCCGTGAGGTCCTGGTGCGTGACGATCAGATCCTCGCTGCCGTCGAGGTTCGCGATGGCCACGTTCTTGACCTCGATCCCCTCGATGCCGGCCTTCTTGAGCTTGTTGCGCAGCACGCTCGCGCCCATCGCGCTCGAGCCCATGCCCGCGTCGCAGGCGAAGACGATCTTGCGGATGGGTTCGCTCACGACCGCGGTGCCGCCCGCGTCGGCCGCGGTGCCGGCCGCCGCGCCGCCGGCGGCGAGGTTCGAGAGGTGCTCGGACTTCTTGCCCTTCGCCGCCTCGGTCTTCGCGATGGCCGCAGACAGGTCGCCCGCGTCCTCACGCGCGAGGTCGCGCTTGCGCGAAGCGCGCAGGATGACCGCGGCCACCAGGAACGTGACCGCGGCCGCGACCACCACCGAGAGCAGCACGCCGACCAGGTTGCCGATGCCCACCAGCCCTGCCTGGACGGCGACGGCGAAGATGCTGCCGGGAGCCGCCGGGCCGGCGAGGCCGGTGCCGAGCAGCATGTTCGTGGCCACGCCCGACGCGCCGCCGAGCACGAGCGCGATGATGAGCGTGGGCTTCATGAGCGCGTAGGGGAAGTAGACCTCGTGGATGCCGCCGGCGAACTGGATGATCGCGGCACCCGGTGCGGTGGCGCGCGCGGCGCCGACGCCGAAGAACGAGAACGCCAGCAGCAGGCCCAGGCCCGGACCGGGGTTCGCCTCGAGCAGGAACAGGATCGAGCTGCCGTCGGTCGCCACCTCGGTGGTGCCCAGCGGCGTGAGCACGCCGTGGTTGATGGCGTTGTTGAGGAAGAAGACCTTCGCCGGCTCGATGAGGAACGATGCGAGCCAGAGCAGGCCCGTGTCGACCAGCCAGCCGACGGCGCCGCCGACGACCGACATGATCCAGTTCACGATGGGGGCGATGAGGTAGAAGCCCAGCAGCGCCATCAGGAACGCGACGATGCCCGCCGAGAACATGTTGACGAGCATCTCGAAGCCGGCGCGGACCTTGCCGTCCCACAGCTTGTCGAGCTGCTTCATCACCCAGGCTGCGAGCGGTCCGAGGATCATGGCGCCGATGAACATGTGCACGTAGCCGAGGCCGCCCTCGCCCTCGGCGTTGATGCGGTCGATCAGCAGGTCGGAGCCGACGATCGCGCCCATCACCGCGAATGCGCCGACCACCGCGCCTCGGGTCTCGTAGACCATGCGGCCGCCGGTGCCGGCGATCATGATCGGCAGCAGGTAGTGGATGATCGGGCCCACCATGGTGGCCAGGTCGGCGTTCGGGAACGGGCCGACCTCGATGAAGAGCGCGGTCAGGATGCCCCAGGCGATGAGCGCGGGGATGTTCGGCATGATCATGCCGGAGAGGAACGTGCCGAACTTCTGCACTGCGACGCGCGCGCCGCCGGACTTCGAGGCTGCTTGCGTGGTGGTCATCGTCGACTCCGTGCTGCGTCGGGTTGGGTGGTCAGGCGTCGTGATCGGTGGCGAGGAGCTGCTCGAGCTCGTCGAGGACACTCTCGTCGTCGGAGGCGATCGTGATCGAGTCGCCCTTGTTCACGCCGAGCGAGATGACCGAGAGGATGCTGGCCGCGTTGACCTGCTTCTCACCCTTGGTGACCGTGACCGCGCTGCTGGCCTTGGCCGCGGCCTGGGCGAAGAGCGAGGCCGGACGGGCGTGCAGCCCGTGCGCTGACTCGACGGTGACGGTGCGCTCGGCCATGGTGCTCCTTCGAGATCAGGGCCGGGGTCGGCCCGAGGTGGCAACACGCTACCACCGGGCACTGCCCGCCGTCAGCGATCCGCGATCGGCACCGGCACGACGCCGAACGGCTGCAGACCCGCTGCCCCGCCATCGAGCGCCGTCAGCACCCAGATGCCTGCGGAGTGCACCGCGACCGAGTGCTCCCACTGGCAGGCGTCGGTGCCGTCGGCGGTGCGCACCGTCCAGCCGTCGTCGTCCACGGTGGTGCCGGTCGACCCGGCGTGGATGATCGGCTCGATCGCGACGCACAGCCCCGGCTTCACCGCAGGCCCGCGCACGCGCGTGCGGTAGTTGAACACCGGCGGATCCTCGTGCATGGCGGTGCCGATGCCGTGGCCGATGTAGTCGTCGTTGATGCCGTAGTCGCTGTGGGCCTCGATGTGGTCCTCGACGGCGGCGCCGACCTCGCCGAGTTGCTTCGCGGAGGCGAGCGCCGCGATGCCGGCCCAGAGTGCCCCCTCGGTGACGTTGCTCAGCCGCTGGCGGGCCGCGGTGCGCTCCGGCTCGCCGCCGGGCACGACGACCGTGATCGCCGCATCGCCGTGGAAGCCGCCGATGGTGGCGCCGCAGTCGACGGTGACCAGGTCGCCCGGCTCGAGCGGAGCGGTGCCCGGGATGCCGTGCACCACGACGTCGTTGACACCGACGCACAGCGTGTGCTCGTAGCCGGGCTCGAGCTGGAAGTTGGGCACGGCCCCGTGCTCGCGGATGACGCCCTCGGCGAGGCGGTCGAGCTCGAGCGGGGTGACGCCCGCCCGGATCTCCTGCGCGACTGCGGCGAGCGCGAGCGCGGTGATGCGACCCGGCTCACGCATCGCGGCGAGCTCGCGCCGCGACTTGGAGTGACCGCGGCCTCGCATCAGGCCGTGATGGCGCGCTCGGCCAGGCCGGCGAGGATGCGCTCGGTCACGTCGTCGACGGCGCCCATGCCGTCGACCTCGACCACTAGGCCGCGCTCGGCGAAGATCGCGATGAGCGGTGCGGTCTCGCGCTCGTAGACCTCCTGGCGGTGCCGGATGACATCCTCGGTGTCGTCGCTGCGGCCCTGCTCCTGCGCACGCGCAGCCAGCCGCCGGACGACCTCGTCGGTGTCGGCGACCAGGCGGATGACGGCGTCGATCTGCTCGCCGCGGCGGAGGTTCACGCCGTCGAGGAACTCGACCTGGCCTGCGGTGCGCGGGTAGCCGTCGAGCAGGTAGCCCTGCTCGGCGTCGGCCTGCGCGAGCCGGTCGTCGATCAGCTCGTTGGTGAGGGAGTCGGGCACGTACTCGCCGGCGTCGAGGATCGCGGAGACGCGCTGCCCGAGCTCGGTCTGGTCCTTGATGTTCTGACGGAAGATGTCTCCGGTGGAGACGGCCGGGATCCCGAGCGCCTCGGCGATGCGTGCTGCCTGGGTGCCCTTGCCCGCACCGGGCGGGCCCACGATGAGGAGATTCGACATCTAGCGGATGAGCCCTTCGTAGTGGCGCTGCTGCAGCTGCGCGTCGATCTGCCGCACGGTCTCCAGACCGACGCCGACGATGATCAGGAGCGAGGCGCCGCCGAAGGGGAAGTTCTGGTTCGCACCCACGGTGGAGAGCGCGATCAGCGGGATGAGCGCGACGATGCCCAGGTAGAGCGAGCCCGGCAGCGTGATCCGGGTGAGCACGTAGTCGAGGTACTCGGCCGTCGGACGGCCGGCGCGGATGCCGGGGATGAAGCCGCCGTACTTCTTCATGTTGTCGGCGACCTCTTCGGGGTTGAAGGTGATCGCGACGTAGAAGTAGGTGAAGCCCACCGTGAGCAGGAAGAACACGAGCATGTAGAGCGGCGCGTCACCGGAGGTGAGGTTCGCCTGCACCCACAGCACCCACTCGGGCGGCGCGGTGCCGTCGTTCGGGGTGCTGAACTGCGCGACCAGCATCGGCAGGTACAGCAGCGAGGACGCGAAGATGACCGGGATGACACCGGCCATGTTGACCTTGATCGGGATGTAGGTCGACTGCCCGCCGTACATGCGGCGACCGACCATGCGCTTGGCGTACTGCACAGGGATGCGCCGCTGGGACTGCTCGACGAAGACGACGAGCGCCATGATGATGATGCCGACGACCAGCACCATCGCGAAGGTGTTCGGGCCCTGCGTCTGGAAGATCTGACCGAGCGCGCCGGGGAAGGTCGCGGCGATCGAGACGAAGATGAGCAGCGACATGCCGTTGCCGATGCCGCGCTCGGTGATGAGCTCGCCGAACCACATGATGAGGCCGGTGCCGGCCGTCATCGTGAAGATCATCAGCGTGATCGACCACCAGGAGTCGTTCGTCAGCAGGTTCTGGCACTGCGGCAGCGCGGGGCCGCCGGTCTGCGAGAACAGGGCGCCGGAGCGGGCGACCGTGATGAGCGTGGTCGACTGCAGCACGGCGAGCGCGATGGTCATGTAGCGGGTGTACTGCGTGAGCTTCGCCTGCCCCTGCTGGCCCTCCTTCTGGAGCGCCTCGAAGTGGGGGATGACGACGCGCAGCAGCTGCGTGATGATCGCCGCGGTGATGTAGGGCATGATGCCCAGCGCGAAGATGCTTAGCTGCAGCAGCGCGCCACCTGAGAACAGGTTGACGAGCTGGTACAGCCCTTGCGCGGTCTGGTTGGCGGCGATGCACTCCTGCACGTTGCCGTAGTCGACGAACGGCGCGGGGATGAACGACCCGAACCGGAACACCGCCACGATGGCGAGCGTGAAGAAGATCTTCCGACGCAGGTCTCGCGTCTTGAAGATGCGTGCGATGGCACTGAACACGTGCAGCCTTCCAGAGAATGGCAATCGGGGCGGTCCGCGCACGGACCGCCCCTCAGCCTACTTACTTGACCGAACCGCCAGCGGCCACGATCTTCTGCTCAGCCGCAGCCGAGACCTTGTCGACCGCGATCGTGAGCGCGACCGAGAGCTCGCCACCGGCGAGCACCTTGACCAGCTCGTTCTTGCGGACCGCGCCCTTGGCGACCAGAGCGGCCACCGTGACGTCGCCGCCCTCGGGGAACAACTCGCCCAGCTGGCCCACGTTGACGACCTGGTACTCCGTGCGGAACGGGTTCTTGAAGCCGCGCAGCTTCGGAGTGCGCATGACACTCGTGAGCTGGCCGCCCTGGAATCCGGGACGCACCTGGTAGCGGGCCTTGGTGCCCTTCGTGCCTCGACCGGCCGTCTTGCCCTTCGACGCCTCACCGCGGCCGACACGCGTGCGGGCGGTCTTCGCGCCCGGCGCGGGCCGGAGGTGGTGCACCTTGAGCGACGGCAGCTCGGCCGACTCGTTCTTGTCAGTCATTCTGGATCTCCTCGACCTTGACGAGGTGCCGAACCGTGTTGACGTACCCACGGTTCTGCTGGTTGTCCTCGCGCTCGACCGACTGGCCGATGCGCTTGAGCCCGAGCGAGCGCAGCGTGTCGCGCTGGTACTGCTTCTCGCTGATCACAGACTTCGTCTGCGTGATCTTCAGCTTGCTCACTTGGATGCCGCCTTCGCGATCTCGGCCTCGTGCTTGGTGTTCTCCGCCTCGGCACGGAGCAGGCGCTCCGGCACGACGCGGTCCACGTCGAGACCACGACGGGCTGCCACTGCGCGGGGCTCCTCGAGCATGCGCAGTGCCGCGACCGTCGCGTGGACGATGTTGATGGAGTTCGACGAGCCGAGCGACTTGCTCAGCACGTCGTGGATGCCAGCGCACTCCAGGACGGCGCGCACCGGTCCACCCGCGATGACGCCGGTACCGGCGGCAGCGGGACGCAGCAGCACGACGCCGGCTGCGGCCTCGCCCTGCACGGGGTGCGGGATCGTCTTGGCGATGCGGGGGACGCGGAAGAAGTTCTTCTTCGCCTCCTCGACGCCCTTGGAGATCGCGGTGGGGACCTCGCGCGCCTTGCCGTAGCCGACGCCGACCATGCCGTCGCCGTCACCCACGACGACAAGCGCCGTGAAGCTGAAGCGGCGGCCGCCCTTGACGACCTTCGAGACGCGGTTGATCGTCACGACGCGCTCGAGGAACTGGTTCTCCGTGCGGTCGTCGCGACGCCCGCGCTCGTTGCGCGTGCCGCGGTCGCGGCTGCCGCGACGCTGCTCGCGGGGCTCGTCGCGGTGGTCGGCCGACTGGCCGGCCTCAGCCGCGGGAGCACCGGCTGCAGCCTGCTGCGTGGTGTCCGTCACCTGCGTGTCCTTGTTCTCTTCGCTCACAGTCCCAGCCCTGCCTCTCGTGCGCCGTCGGCGATCGCTGCGACGCGACCGGCGTAGCGGTTGCCGCCGCGGTCGAACACGACCGACTCGACGCCTGCAGCCTTCGCACGCTCAGCGAGCAGCTCGCCGACGCGCTTGGCCTTGGCCGTCTTGTCGCCGTCGAGCGCACGGAGGTCTGCCTCCATGGTCGACGCCGAGGCGACGGTGATGCCCTGCGAGTCGTCGACGATCTGCACGAACACGTGGCGTGCCGAGCGGGTGACGACCATGCGCGGCACCGAAGCGGTGCCGACGATCTTCTTGCGGAGGCGTGCGTGACGACGGCCGCGGGCAGCCGACTTGCTCTTGCCTCGGGTACCGATGCCCATCACTTACCAGCCTTTCCAGCCTTGCGGCGGATCTGCTCGCCTGCGTAGCGCACACCCTTGCCCTTGTAGGGCTCGGGCTTGCGCAGCTTGCGGAGATTCGCGGCCACTTCGCCGACGGCCTGCTTGGAGATGCCGCTGACGGTGACCTTGTTGTTGCCCTCGACGGCGAACGTGATGCCGGCGGGCGGCTCGATGTTCACCGGGTGCGAGAAGCCGAGCGCGAACTCCAGGCCCGTGCCCTTCGCCTGCACGCGGTAGCCGGTGCCGACGACCTCGAGCGACTTGGAGTAGCCCTCGGTGACGCCGACGATGTCGTTGGCGATGAGGGTGCGGGTGAGGCCGTGCAGCGAGCGCGACTCGCGCTCGTCGTCGGGCCGGGTGACCTGCACCTGGCCGTCGGCGACCTCGACCTCGATCGGCTGCGCGATGCGGGTCGTGAGCTCGCCCTTGGGGCCCTTGACGGTGACGACGCCGTCGTTCACCGAGATCTCGACACCCGAGGGGATGTCGATGGGGAGACGTCCGATTCGTGACATGTCAGCTCACCACACGTAGGCGAGGACTTCCCCGCCGACGCCCTTCTGCTCGGCCTCACGGTCAGTGAGGAGGCCCGAGCTCGTGGACAGGATGGCGACGCCGAGGCCGCCGTGCACCTGGGGGATCTCGGTTGATCGCGCGTAGACGCGCAGACCGGGCTTCGAGACCCGCTTGAGGCCAGCGAGCGCGCGCTCGCGGTTCGTGCCGTACTTGAGGCTCAGCGTCAGCGTCTTGCCGACGCGTGCGTCCTCGACCTTCCAGCCCGAGATGAAGCCCTCGCGCTCGAGGATCTCAGCGATGTTCGCCTTGAGGTTCGACGACGGCAGCGTGACCTCGTCGTGCATCGCCGTATTGGCGTTGCGCAGACGCGTCAGCATGTCGGCGACCGGGTCGGTCATCGTCATGGATGTTCTCCGTTCTGGTTTCGCTGCCCGTTCCGCGGACAGCGACCTTGAATTCAGCTCGGCGCCGGCGGCGCCGATGGGGTCAGGACTTGAAGGGGAAGCCGAGCGCCTTGAGCAGCGCGCGACCCTCGTCATCCGTCTTCGCCGTCGTGACGACGGTGATGTCGAAGCCGCGGACGCGGTCGATCTTGTCCTGGTCGATCTCGTGGAACACGGACTGCTCCGTGAGGCCGAAGGTGTAGTTGCCGTTGCCGTCGAACTGCTTGGGCTCGAGGCCGCGGAAGTCGCGGATGCGCGGGAGCGCGAGCGTCAGCAGACGGTCGAGGAACTCCCACATGCGGTCGCCGCGCAGCGTGACGTGCGCGCCGATCGGCATGCCGTCGCGCAGCTTGAACTGAGCGATCGACTTGCGGGCAGCGGTGACCTTCGGCTTCTGTCCGGTGATCAGCGTCAGGTCGCGGATCGCGCCATCGATCACCTTCGAGTCACGTGCGGCCTCGCCGACACCCGTGTTGACGACGATCTTGGTCAGGCCAGGCACCTGCATGACGTTCGTGAAGCCGAACTCCTCCTGGAGCTGCTTCACGATCGTCTCGCGGTACTGCTGCTTGAGCCTGGGCAGGCGCACAGCGGTGTCAGTCATTGCTCTTAATCTCCTTGCCCGACTTGCTCGAGACGCGAACCTTCTGCGGGATCGACGCGCCGTTCTTCTCGACGGTCTTGACCTCGCTGCGGACGCGCGTGGGCTTCTTCGACTCGGGGTCGACGAGCGCGACGTTCGACACGTGGATCGGGGCCTCGTGGGTCTCGATGCCACCCGTGCGGGTGCCGCGGTTGGTCTGGCCGACCTTGATGTGCTTGGTGACGAGGTTGACGCCCTCGACGACCACTCGGTCCTGCTCGGTGAGGACCCGGATGACGCGACCGGTCTTGCCTCGGTCACCGCCGCGCGACTCGCGCGCGCCGGCGATCACCTGGACGAGGTCGCCCTTCTTGATGCTGGCCATGGGTCAGATCACCTCCGGTGCGAGCGACACGATCTTCATGAAGCGCTTGTCGCGGAGCTCGCGACCGACGGGTCCGAAGATGCGAGTGCCGCGGGGGTCGCCGTCCGTCTTCAGGATGACTGCTGCGTTCTCGTCGAACTTGATGTACGAGCCGTCGGCGCGGCGCGTCGACTTCACGGTGCGGACGACGACGGCCTTGACCACGTCGCCCTTCTTGACGTTGCCGCCGGGGATGGCGTCCTTGACCGTGGCCACGATGGTGTCACCGAGGCCGGCGTAGCGACGGCCGGAGCCGCCGAGCACGCGAATGGTCAGGAGCTCCTTGGCGCCGGTGTTGTCGGCAACCTTGATGCGGGATTCCTGCTGAATCATGTCTGGATCTCCTTCGAGGCCGAGGCCTACTTGGCCTTCTCGAGGATCTCGACGACGCGCCACCGCTTGGTGGCGCTCATCGGGCGGGTCTCGGCGATCATCACGCGGTCACCGATGCCGGCTGCGTTCTGCTCGTCGTGTGCCTTCACCTTCGAGGACTTGCGGAGCACCTTGCCGTACAGGGCGTGCTTGACGCGGTCCTCGACCTCGACGACGACGGTCTTGTCCATCTTGTCGGAGGTGACGTAGCCGATGCGCGACTTGCGGTAGCCGCGCTGGACGGTCTCGTCCTTGGGCTGCTCAGTAGCCATCAGTTGTCCTCAGCCTTCTCGTCATTCTCAGAAGCCTTGGCCTCGTCGGCCTTCTTCGACTTCTTCTTGTCCGCAGGCTTCTCGACGGGCGCCGGGGAGGCGCTGATGCCGAGCTCGCGCTCACGGATCACGGTGTAGAGCCGCGCGATGTCGCGCTTGACGGCGCGCAGGCGGCCGTGCGACTCCAGCTGGCCGGTGGCCGACTGGAAGCGCAGGTTGAACAGCTCTTCCTTGGCCCGCTTCAGCTCGACGACGAGTCGCTCGTCATCGAGGGTGGCGAGCTCGGCGGGCATGAGCTCCTTGGAACCGATCGCCATTATGCGTCAGCCTCCTCGCGCTTGATGATGCGTGCCTTGAGCGGCAGCTTGTGAATGGCTCGCGTCATCGCCTCGCGGGCGAGCTCCTCTTCGACACCGGCGACCTCGAACAGGACGCGGCCCGGCTTGACGTTCGCGACCCACCACTCGGGCGAACCCTTGCCGGAACCCATGCGGGTCTCGGCAGGCTTCTTCGTGAGCGGACGGTCGGGGTAGATGTTGATCCACACCTTGCCACCGCGCTTGATGTGACGCGTCATGGCAATACGTGCGGCCTCGATCTGGCGGTTCGTGACATACGCAGGCGTGAGCGCCTGGATGCCGTAGTCACCGAACGACACGGCCGTGCCGCCTGTGGCCTGGCCACGACGGTTCGGGTGGTGCTGCTTGCGGTGCTTGACTCGACGGGGAATAAGCATTACTTCGCCTCTGCTCCTGCTGCGGCCGGAGCTGCGTCGCGACGGGGACCCCGACGCTCGCGCTGCTGCGGCTTCTGGTTCGCCTGCTCGCGAGCCAGCTCGCGGTTGGTGAGCTCACCGTTGTAGATCCAGACCTTCACGCCGATGCGGCCGAAGGTGGTGCGTGCCTCGTAGAAGCCGTAGTCGATGTTCGACCGCAGCGTGTGCAGGGGCACGCGGCCCTCGCGGTACTGCTCGCTGCGGCTCATCTCGGCGCCGCCGAGACGACCCGACACCTTGATCTTGACGCCCTTGGCGCCGGCGCGCTGCGCCGACTGCAGACCCTTGCGCATCGCGCGGCGGAACGCCACGCGAGCGCTGAGCTGCTCGGCGATGCCCTGTGCGACGAGCTGGGCCGAGCCCTCGGGGTTCTTGACCTCGAGGATGTTCAGCTGGATCTGCTTGCCGGTGAGCTTCTCGAGGTCGGCGCGGATGCGCTCGGCCTCGGCGCCACGGCGACCGATCACGATGCCCGGCCGGGCGGTGTGGATGTCGACGCGGACGCGGTCCTTGGTGCGCTCGATCTCGATGCGGGCGACGCCGGCGCGGTCGAGGCTGGTGATCAGCATCTTGCGGATGCGGACGTCCTCAGCCACGTAGTCGGCGTAGCGCTGTCCCGGCTTCGTCGACTCGGCGAACCAGCGCGACACGTGGTCGGTGGTGATGCCGAGGCGGAAGCCGTACGGGTTGACCTTCTGTCCCATTACTTCTCGTCCTCCGTGGTCGGCGTCGCGAGCACGACGGTGATGTGGCTCGTCCGCTTGTTGATGCGGAACGCGCGACCCTGTGCACGCGGCTGGAACCGCTTGAGCGTGGTGCCCTCGTCGACGAAGATGCGGGACACGTAGAGGTCCTGCTCGTCGAGGAACTCGTTCGTCGCATCGGCCTTGACCCGGGCGTTCGCCATCGCCGAGGCGACGAGCTTGTACACCGGCTCCGAGGCGCCCTGCGGGGCGAACTTCAGGATCGCGAGGGCTTCCTCGGCCTGCTTGCCGCGAATCATGTCGACGACACGGCGGGCCTTCTGAGGGGTCACGCGGATGTGACGAACGCGAGCGATCGACTCAACCATTGCCTTCTCCTTCTTCCGTCACCGCGCTTAGCGGCGACGGCCCTTCTTGTCGTCCTTCACGTGTCCACGGAAGGTACGGGTGGGCGCGAACTCGCCCAGCTTGTGGCCGACCATCGTCTCGGTGACGAAGACCGGGATGTGCTTGCGACCGTCGTGCACGGCGATCGTGTGACCGAGCATGGCCGGCACGATCATCGAACGGCGCGACCACGTCTTGATGACGTTCTTGCTGCTGGCCTCGTTCTGGCGAACCACCTTGGTGAGGAGGTGGTCGTCGACGAACGGACCCTTCTTGAGGCTGCGGGGCATCGGACTCTCCTACTAGCGCTTCTTCTTGCCGGTCGAACGGCGACGGACGATGAGCTTGTCACTCGGCTTGTTGGGCCGACGGGTGCGGCCCTCTGCCTGGCCCCACGGGCTGACGGGGTGGCGGCCACCGCTCGTCTTGCCCTCGCCACCACCGTGCGGGTGGTCGACCGGGTTCATCGCGACACCGCGGACGGTCGGGCGGACCCCGAGCCAGCGCTTGCGGCCGGCCTTGCCCCAGTTGATGTTCGACTGCTCGGCGTTGCCGACCTCGCCGATCGTCGCTCGGCAGCGCGCGTCGACGTTGCGGATCTCACCCGACGGCAGGCGGAGCTGCACGTAGGGGCCGTCCTTGGCGACCAGACGCACCGAGGCGCCCGCCGAACGAGCCATCTTGGCGCCGCCGCCGGGGCGGAGCTCCACTGCGTGGATGACCGTACCGGTGGGGATGTTGCGCATCGGCAGGTTGTTGCCCGGCTTGATGTCGGCGCCTGCGCCCGACTCCACGACGTCGCCCTGCCCGAGCTTGTTCGGCGCCAGGATGTAGCGCTTCGTGCCGTCCTCGAAGTGCAGCAGCGCGATGCGCGCCGTGCGGTTGGGGTCGTACTCGATGTGCGCGACGCGGGCGTTCACGCCGTCCTTGTCATTGCGACGGAAGTCGATGACGCGGTACTGGCGCTTGTGACCGCCACCGATGTGCCGCGTGGTGATGCGACCGGTGTTGTTGCGGCCGCCCGTCTTGGGCAGCGGGCGAAGCAGCGACTTCTCGGGCGTCGACCGGGTGATCTCAGCGAAGTCGGCGACGGACGAGCCTCGACGACCTGGGGTCGTCGGCTTGTACTTGCGAATAGCCATGTTCTCGTTCCTTCAGTCTCAGCCGACAGCCGTGAAGATGTCGATCGAGCCGGACTTCAGCTTGACGATGGCGCGCTTGGTGTCCTTGCGCTTGCCGGTGCCGAAGCGGGTGCGGCGCGACTTGCCGACGCGGTTCAGTGTGTTGACGCGCTCCACCTTGACGCCGAAGATCTTCTCGATGGCGAGCTTGATCTCCGTCTTCGTGGCACGAGGGTCGACCTCGAAGGTGTAGCTGCCCATGTCGATGAGCGCGTAGCTCTTCTCCGACACGATCGGTCGGATGATGACGTCGCGAGGGTCCTTGTTGTAGCCGCTCATCAGTTGTCCTTCTCTGCCTTGTCAGCCTTCGAGGCCTTGCCGGCCTCGGTGAAGCCTGCGGCCTCAGCGGCCGCTGCGGTGCGGAACCACACCTCGGCCTCGGTCTGCTCGTACCAGCGACCGCCGGGGAGGTGGAACTTCATCGAGCTGGCGTTGCCCTTGATCTCGAAGCCCTCGGGTGCCGAGCCGTCCTCCAGCGCGGCGTGCGAGTCGGTGCCGAAGTCAGCGGCGGCAGCAGCCGGCGCCTCCTCGACGTCCGCAGCCTTGGCCTTGGCCGGCTTCTCAGCCTTCTCGGCCTTGGCGGGCTGCTCGGCCACGGGTGCCGCTGCGACCTCTGCCTTCCCGCCCGACTTCGCGGCGACGAACGCCTCGTAGGCCGGCTGAGAGAAGACGATGTCGTCGCTCACGAGCACGTCGTACGCGTTGAGCTGGTCCCACGTGAGCACGTGCACCTCGGGGAGGTTGCGCACCGAGGTGAACGCGGTCTCCTCCGAGCGGTCGAGCACGACCAGCACGTTCTTGACGACACCGAGCGCGCCGAGCATCTCGACGGCGACGCGGGTCTTGGGCGTCTCGCCGGCGAATGCCTCGACGATGTGCAGCTTGCCGCCGCGGGCTCGGTCGGAGAGCGCGCCGAGCAGAGCCGCGGCGATCATCTTCTTGGGGGTGCGCTGCGAGTAGTCACGCGGCACGGGGCCGTGGACGATGCCACCGCCGCGGTGCTGGGGCATGCGGATCGAGCCCTGACGGGCGCGGCCGGTGCCCTTCTGCTTGTGCGGCTTGGCGCCGGAGCCGGAGACCTCGCCGCGACCCTTGACCGCGTGCGTGCCCTGACGGGCGGCAGCCAGCTGCGCCACGACGACCTGGTGGATGAGCGGAACGTTCGTCTGCACGTCGAAGATGCTCGCGGGCAGCTCGATCGAGCCTGCCTGCTTGCCCTCGGCGTTGACGATGGCGACCTGTGCAGTCATGCTCAGGCTCCCTTCACAGCGTTGCGGACGTACACAAGACGGCCGCGAGCGCCGGGGACGGCGCCCTTGACGAGCATGAGACCCTGCTCGGCATCGACCGAGTGGATCGTGAGGTTCAGCACCGACACGCGGTCCGTGCCCATGCGGCCGGGCATGCGCTTGCCGCGGAAGACGCGGCTCGGCGTTGCCGAGGCACCGATGGAGCCGGGCTTGCGGTGGTTGCGGTGCGCACCGTGCGAGGCGGAGACGCCGGCGAAGTTGTGACGCTTCATGACACCGGCGAAGCCCTTGCCCTTGGACGTGCCGACGACATCCACCTTCTGGCCGACGGCGAACAGGTCGACCGCCAGCTCCTGGCCGAGCTCGTACTCAGCGGCGTTGTCCGTGCGGACCTCGGTGATGTGGCGACGCGGCGTGACGCCGGCGGCCTCGAAGTGGCCGGCAGCGGGCTTGTTGACCTTGCGCGGGTCGATCTGGCCGGCGGCGATCTGGATGGCTGCGTAGCCGTCCTTCTCGGGCGTGCGGATCTGCGTGACCACGTTCGGCGTGATCTCGAGCACCGTGACCGGGACGAGCTTGTTCTGCTCATCCCAGACCTGGGTCATCCCGAGCTTCTTGCCGAGCAGGCCGCGAGTCGTCATGATCTTCGACATGGCGTTCCTTAGAGCTTGATCTCGATGTTGACGTCAGCGGGCAGGTCGAGGCGCATGAGCGAGTCGACAGCCTTCGGCGTCGGGTCGATGATGTCGATGAGTCGCTTGTGCGTGCGCTTCTCGAAGTGCTCGCGGCTGTCCTTGTACTTGTGAGGCGAACGGATCACGACGACCACGTTCTTCTCGGTCGGCAGCGGCACAGGGCCCACCACCGTCGCGCCCGCACGGGTCACGGTGTCGACGATCTTGCGCGCCGAAGAGTCGATGACCTCGTGGTCGTACGACTTCAGTCGGATGCGGATCTTCTGTCCCGCCATGGCTGACTCTCTTCCTGTCGACGCAGCCGTTCAGGCTGCTCGCAACGCACTGCTCGAGTGCACCGCTGTTCTTCTGTCAATGCCCACGAGGGGCGCGCACCGATGCCGAGCACGGCCGTGCCGCGCTCGAATTCAGTGAAGTTCTTGTTGGGGCTGCCCGCGGCCCAGGTTCGTGATCGACCTGTGCACAGCCAGAGCAGTGAGCGACGTGAACCGCCGCGTTTGCAACCTGACGATTCTCGCACGGATGCGGATGTTCGTGCAACCCGGGCGTGTCGCGCTTCCTCGCCCGTGTTCGCGCGGGTCGGCCGGGCGTGTGCCGGCACAGCAGAGGGGGACGGGGCCGTAGTCCTGTCCCCCTCCGGTGGCCGCGACTACTGCTGCTGCTGGTCCTGCTGGTCCTGCTGGCCGACGAAGCCGTCGGCGTGCTGTTGCACGCCGTCGGTGTGCTCGGCGAACCTGCCGCCGGTCAGCTTGTCGAAGCCGTCGCCGGCTCCCTGGATGGCCTGGTCGCTCTGCTGCTCGCCCTGCTCGCTGTTGAGCGCGTCCTTGCCCTTGTTGACGAGGTCTTCGAACCCCATGTGCAACTCCTTCGGTCGTCGCCGCGCTGTTCGCGGCCTCCGCGCACACAGAACCACACTCGCCCGAGGGGCACCAGACCCGATCGACGACCGCAGCTGCGACTGCGGGTCACAGGCCGCGCATCGTGAACGAGGACACGAGCAGAGACCGGGCCGGCGGCAGCCCGAGGATCCGCACGAGCGCGAGCCTGGCGACGCGAGCGGCCCCGTGTGCAGGCGCACCCATGCGCATGTTCCAGGCTGCCCGGCGCACGGCGCGCGCAGCAGCGCGCCCCCGCTCGCGGGCGTAGCCCTCGAGCGCTGCTCCGTCGCGTTCGTGCGGGGCCGCGCTCGCGAGGGCTCGGTCGAAGGCGACGGCGTCGAGCCATCCGAGGCTCATGCCCTGCCCGCCGATCGGGCTGATCTCGTGCGCGGCGTCGCCGACGAGGGCGACGCGACCACGCGTGAACTCGGTCGCCACCCGCTGCCGCGCCACGAAGCTGCTCGGCTTCGCCGCGGCCGGCAGCTCGGGCGCCACGCCGAGGCGCTCCCGCAGCAGTCGCTGCAGCGCGGCCAGCGACAGCGGCTCCATCCGCGTCGGCCCGCTCGGTCCCGGAAGCCGCGCGACCCAGCGTCGCTGCCCGTCCGGCATCGGGAACGATTCGACGATGCCGTCGGGTTCGAGGCACAGCAGGGCCGCGCCCGGCGCGCCGGTGCGATCCGGCGCGTCAGCCATCGCGTAGGCCGCGACGCCGGGCCGCGGCTGCCACGCGATGCCCAGCAGCCGCCGCACCGTGCTGCGCACGCCGTCGGCGCCCACCGCCCAGCGGGCCGCGACCCGGGCGCCGTCCGCGAGCTCGAGCTCGACCTGTCCCGACACGGACTGCTGCAGGCCGACGAGCTCGGCGCCAGTCCGCAGGGCTCCAGGTGCCAGCTGCGCGAGGCGCTCCCGCAGCAGTGCCTCGGTGCGGTGCTGCGGCAGCGAGAGGATCCGCCGGTCGCCGAAGGGGACGCGCGCGAGCTCCCGCCCGCCGCCCAGCGCGATGCCCACCTCGACGCCCGCCGCCTCGCGCCGAACCGCGTCACCGACACCGGCGGCATCGAGCGCCGCGAGGCCGGGCGGGTGGATGCCGATGGCTCGCGAGGCGCGCGAGACCGCGGGCCTGCGCTCGAGCACGATCAGGTCGACGCCGCGCTGCGCCAGCAGGCACCCCAGCAGCAGCCCGACCGCGCCGGCACCGACGATGGCGACCTCGACACGCTCGGTCACGCGGGCCACACGAGCTCCAGCCGCCAGGGATGGCCGCCGCGCACGCGCCAGCCCGACGGCACCGCCCGGGCGAGCTCGGCGACCGTGTGGCTGCGGCGGATGGATGCGAGGCCGTCGGCGCGGATGAACGAGTGGCGCAGCAGCGTGCCCTCGAACGGCAGCGTGCCGGCGGCGAATGCGAGGTAGCCGATGGCGGATCGCGCGATGTCGCCGTGCACGGCCACGCCTCCCGGTGCGAGGAGCCGTTCGGAGTCGGCGAGGATCGCGCCGAGCTCGCGCGGCGCGAGGTGGTGCAGCACGTGGCCGGAGATGACGACGTCGAAGCGCTCGTCAGCCAGGGCGAGCTCGCGCGTCGTCGTCTGCCGCAGCTCCAGCCCCCGCATGGCCGGGAGCCCGGCCGCGAAGGCGATCGCGCGCGGGTCGGGGTCGATCGCGACCGCCTCCAGCGTGCCCGGCTCGCGCGCGGCCCAGCGCAGCAGGCGCCGGGGCAGATCGGCACCGCCCGTGCCGACATCGAGCAGCCGCACGCGCGATCCGGCGCGCAGCCGAGGGCGGATCCACCGGCGGTACATCGCGCCGCGGCCGGAGACGATCGCGTTCACGAGGTCGAAGCGGGAGTAGGTGCGGGCGAGCATGACGGGGTCGCATGCCGGGTCGTCCATGGTCTCGCGCGCGTCGGGATCGCGCCGCCGCAGCCCGCTCAGCAGCATCTCAGCCGCGGATGGTCAGCAGCGCCGACTCCACCGTCAGCCCCGGGCCGAAGGCCATTGCCGCCACCCGGTCGCCGTCGGCCGCCGCGGGATCCCGCAGGATGCGCTCGAGCACGAACAGCACCGTGGCGCTGGACATGTTGCCGTAGTCGCGCAGCGTCTCGCGCGCGGGCGCGAGCTGCGCCTCGCTCAGCACGAGCGTCGACTCGACCCGGTCGAGGATGCTGCGGCCGCCCGGGTGGATGGCCCAGTGCTCGATCGCCGAGCCGGCGCGCTCCTCAGCGAGCGCATCGCCGAGCGCCGGCTCGCTCGCCAGCAGCGGCGCGATCGCGCCCGTGACGTGCTCGCCGATGATCGAGGGGATCGCGTTCGAAAGCACCATCTCGAAGCCGTGGTCTCCGATGCGCCAGGCCATGTCGCCCTCGCCCTGCGGTGTCGTGCGCGTCGCGAAGGCGTCGAGCTGCAGCGCGCGCTCACCCTCGGCAGGCGGCCGGGCCGTCACGAGCGCCGCCCCCGCCCCGTCGCCGAACAGCGAGGTCGCAACGATCGTGTCGGGGTCGTTCGAGGTGCGCAGGTGCAGCGTGCACAGCTCGACGCTCACGACCAGCACGACCGCGTCCGCGTCCGCCTCGCACAGCTGCTTCGCGAGCCGCAGCGCGGGCACCGCGGCGTAGCAGCCCATGAAGCCCAGGTGGTAGCGCTGCACGCCGGCTCGCAGCCCGAGGTCGCGCGCCAGCACGAAGTCGGGTCCCGGCGCGTAGAAGCCCGTGCACGAGACGGTGACGACGTGCGTCACGTCTTCCGGCTCGAGGCCGTCGACCGCGTCGAGCGCGGCCCGGCCGGCCTCGACGTACAGCCGGCTCGCGTGCGTCTCGTAGCGGTCGTTGCGCAGCCTGGTGCCGGGGTCGAGCAGCAGGCCGGAGTCGCGGTCGAAGAACTCGGGCTCGGCCGGCGCCGGGCCATCGAGGGTGAGCTCGTCGATCACGGTGTAGCGGCGCTCGATGCCGGACACCCCGAACGAGGTGCTCACGATGCGCTGCGCGAGCCGGCTCAGACCCGGCTGCGACGCGAAGACCTCGGCGACCTGCGGCTGAAGGAGCTCGGTCGACGGCACCGCTGTGGACAGGCCTCGCATCGTCACCGTCATGGCCCGAGGCTAATGGGGCACACTGTGGGTTCGCCGGACGTAAGCGCGCAGCGCAGCTCGACCCGGCTCCGCTCAGACCACCCGCGCGCCCGCGCGCCAGACCGCGCTCGTCAGCGGCACGCCCGGCCGGTAGGCGAGGTGCGTGATCGACGGGGCATCGAGCACCTGCAGGTCGGCGCGGGCACCGGGGCGGATGCGTCCCAGCGGCAGGCGGGCACGCCCGGCCCGCGAGGCGGCCGGGTCGGGCACGCCGCGCTCACCGGAGCCGGCGGCGCGCACCGGCGCGGCCGCGGACTCGTCGCCGTCGAGCCCGAGGGCGACGGCGCCGCCGAGCGTCGCGGCGCGCACGGCCTCCTCGACTGTCAGCCCCATCTGCAGCACGGCGGTCGCGACGCAGAACGCCATCGAGGTCGTGTAGCTCGTGCCGGGGTTGCAGTTCGTCGCGATCGCGATCACGGCGCCCGCGTCGACCAGCCGCCGCGCGGGGGCGAGCGGCATGCGGGTCGAGAGGTCGCAGGCTGGCAGCACGGTGGCGACGGTGCCGGTGCCGCCGTGCCAGGTCTCCGCGAGCATCCGCACCTCCTCGTCGTCGATGAAGGCGACATGGTCGACGCTCGCGGCGCCGAGCTCGACCGCGAGCCGCACGCCCGGGCCGGGGCCGAGCTGGTTGCCGTGCACGCGCAGCGCGAGTCCCGCGGCCCTGCCCGCCTCGAGCACGCGGCGCGACTGCGCCTCGTCGAAGGCGCCGCGCTCGCAGAAGACGTCGATCGCCTCGACGTGCGGCGCGACCGCCGCCAGCATCTCGCCCGTCACCAGGTCGACGTAGGCGTCCGGCCCGCCGCGCTCGGCCCAGTCCTGCGGCACCAGGTGCGCGCCCAGGAAGGTGACCGAGTCGGCGCGGGTGGCTGCGATGCGCGCGCTGCGCAGCTCGTCTGCGACGGTCAGGCCGTAGCCGGTCTTGGTCTCGAAGGCGGTCGTGCCGCCGCGCAGCAGCTCGTCGGCGAGCCGGTCGAGGTTGGCGGTGAGCTCGTCGTCGGTCGCGGCGCGGGTGGCACCCACGGTCACGCCGATGCCGCCGGCCGCGTACGCCTCGCCCGCCATCCGCGCCTCGAACTCGGCGGTGCGGTCGCCGGCGAACACCAGGTGCGTGTGGCTGTCGACCCAGCCGGGCAGCACCGCGCGACCGTCGACGTCGACGCGCTCGTCGGCGGCCGGTGCTGCGGATGCCTCACCCACCCACGCGATCACGTCGCCGTCGACCACGACGGCCGCGTCGCGCATCCGCCCGCGTTCGTCGTCGTTGGTGGTCAGCTCGCCGATGCCGGTGATGAGGGTCGCCATCACTGACCCCGCTCGATGCCGACCTGGAAGCTCTCGCCCTCGCGCGCCGACCACGCCTCGATGCGGTCGACCAGCCCCGCCTCGATGAGGGCGCCGCCGCCGACGGCGAAGGCGACGGATGCCTCGATGTCGCGGGCGAGGAAGCGGTCGGGCCCGACGCCCGGCACCAGCCGGCGCAGCGCCTCGATGACCCGCCCGGTGCGGGGCCCGGGAGCGTCGTCGCGCAGCTCGATGCCGCGCGCTGCCGTCATGATCTCGATCGCGAGCACCCTGCCGAGGCCGTCGACGGCGCGGCGCAGCTTGCGGGCGGCGCCCCAGCCCATCGAGACGTGGTCCTCCTGCATGGCGCTCGAGGGGATGGAGTCGGCCGAGGCGGGCACCGCGAGGCGCTTGAGCTCGGAGACGATGCCGGCCTGCGTGTACTGCGCGATCATCAGGCCCGAGTCGACGCCCGGGTCGTGGGCGAGGAACGGCGGCAGGCCGTAGGAGCGCGCCGGGTCGAGGAAGCGGTCGCTGCGGCGCTCGCTCATCGAGGCGACGTCGGCGATCGAGATGGCGAGGAAGTCGAGCACGGCGGCGACGGGCGCGCCGTGGAAGTTGCCGTTCGAGACCACGCGGCCATCGGGCAGCACGACCGGATTGTCGATCGCGCTCGCCAGCTCGATCTCGGCGACGCGGGCGGCGTGCGCGGCGGTGTCGCGCGCGGTGCCGTGCACCTGCGGGGCGCAGCGCAGCGAGTAGGCGTCCTGCACGCGCGTGTCCTCCGGCCCCTTGTGGCTGGCGACGATGGGGCTGTCGGCCAGCAGCGCGGCGATGTTCGCGGCGCTGGCGGCCTGGCCCGGGTGCGGGCGCAGCGCCATCAGCTCGGGCGCGAAGGGGGCGTCGGTGCCGAGCAGCCCCTCGACGCTCATGGCGGCGGCGAGATCGGCCGTGTCGAGCAGCTTGTCGAGGTCGGCCAGCGCCAGGCACAGCATCGCCAGCATGCCGTCGGTGCCGTTGACGAGGGCGAGCCCCTCCTTCTCGGCCAGCACGACGGGCGTGAGGCCCGCCCTGCTGAGTGCTTCGGAGGCGTCGAGGAGCTCGGTCGAGAGCTCGAGCGGGCCATCTCCCTGGCGGTCCACGCGCACGGTGCCCTCCCCCATCGCCGCGAGCGCGATGTGCGACAGCGGCGCGAGGTCGCCCGAGCAGCCCAGCGAGCCGTACTCGCCGATGACCGGGTGGATGCCGGCGTTCAGCATGCCGGCGTAGAGCTCTGCGGTCGCGCGACGGATGCCGGTGCGGCCGGTCGCGAGCGTCTGCAGCCGCAGCAGCATCAGGCCGCGCACCACCTCGCGCTCGATCTCCTCGCCGCTCGAGGCCGCGTGCGAGCGGATCAGCGACTGCTGCAGCCGGGTGCGGTCCTCCGGCGCGATGGCCGTGTTGGCCAGCGCGCCGAAGCCGGTGGAGATGCCGTAGTGCGGGCTCGTGTCGGCGGCGAGCCCGTCGATCACGGCGCGCGAGGCGTCGAGCGCCGCGAGCGCCGCGGCGCTCAGCTCGACGCGCGCATCGAAGCGGGCGACCTGCACGACCTCGTGCCGGGTGAGGGGGGAGTCTCCGAGAACCACAGTCATGCCCCCATTCCACCTGCGGCACCGGACACGCGCATCCGCCTGCGTCATACTCGTGTCTGAGATCTCAGACTCGGAGGCGATCGTGGGGATGGCACGGATGCCGGCGGCCCGGAGCGCGCTGCGGGTGCTGGCGCTGCTCGCCGAGCAGGCCGGCCCGGTGCGCGCGGCGACCATCGCGCGCGAGCTCGGGCTGCCCCGGTCGAGCGCGTACCAGCTGCTGCAGGTGATGCGCGACGAGGGCTTCCTCGTGCACTACCCGGAGCTGGGCGCGTGGGGCGCGAGCGCCCGGGTGCAGCAGATCGGCTCGCGGGTGGCAGCGGCGACCAGGCTCGAGCGGCTCGCGCAGCCCCTGCTCGACGGCCTCGTGCGCGCCGCGCCGGTGCCGACCACGAGCCACCTGGCGGTGCTGGCCGGCAGCGATGTCGCCTACGCCGGGCGGGGCGAGGCGCGCCGCTCCCCCGCGACCGTCTCGAACGTCGGGGTGCGGCTGCCCGCGGTGCGCACGGCGACCGGCCGCGCGATGCTGGCAGCGCTGGGCGACGAGCAGGTGCGCGCGCTCATCCCCCACGACCGCGACCTGGCGGGCGAGCGTCCGGCGACGCGCTCGGCCCTGACGACGCTGCTCGCCGGGGTGCGGCGGCGCGGCTGGGCGAGGGAGGACGGCGAGGTGGATGCGGCCTACGGCTCGGTCGCGGCCGCCGCGCGCGACGCCGCCGGCTATCCCGCCGCGGCCGTCGGACTGACCTTCCGGCTGGCGGCACTCGAGCCCGACGACTGGGAGGGGCTGGGCGCGCAGTGCGCAGCCGCGGCAGCCGAGCTCACCCGCCGGCTCGGCGGCGGCTGAGCTCGACTGCCGCGCGACTCAGACGGGCCGCTCGTCGGCGTCGGGTCCGGACGGCGGAGCGTCCGCCAGCGCAGCCTCGGAGGCGTCGTCGGGCTGCAGCTCGGGCTTATCCATCGCGTGCGTCCTGTCGATGACCGCCTGCGCTCGGTCGGCCTGCTCGTCGTAGGAGGCGCCGGTCGCGTCCTCGACGAAGTCCTGGCTGCCGTCGACGTCGGCACCGGGCAGCTCGACATCCGGCTGGTCCTCATCGCGGCGGTCGTCGCGGCGGTCGTCGCCCTGCGGTTCGTGCTCAGCCATCTCGCACCCCTCTCGTGACCCGGCGGCGGTGCGCCGCCCTCTGACAGCACACCATGCCGAGCGCCGCTGGGCAATGGTGACGCTCGGAGCTGCGGGGCGATGCCGGCGGCGGCGAAGGCCAGCGGCCGTTCGCGGCGTCGGCGGCGAGGCGCTCGCCCCAGGCCTGCTCGGCTTGCTCGAGTCGCTCCGTGCGCTCGTCGGCGGTGACGTCGACGGCGGGTGCGGCGGCGGATGCGGTGGCGATGCTCATGGGTCTCCTCGGGTCGCCAGACCACAGGTTACGAGGCGACGCGGCGGGCCCGGCAGCCCACCGCGTCGTCGATCGTCACGCCCCGTCACGCGGCGTGGCAGCGTTGCTCAGCCACCTGGCGGCTGCGTAGGGTCGGCGGGCCATTCGGGCGCCTCGGGCGGCGGCCCCACCGGCGCCTCCGGCGCGCTCGGCGCACCGGGCGCAGTGGGATCCACGCGCACCGGAGGGTCCTGCTCCGGCGGATCCGATGCGGCCGCGGTCTCGATGCCGCTCATGGCTCAGCACGCCCGTCGGCCGGGTCGTCATTGCCCGGCTGCGCTCCGGGAGGCGGCGCGATGCCGGTATCGCTGGCGCCCGCGTCGTCGGCGTCGGCCCAGTTGCCGCCCGTGCGGTCGGTGTCGGTGGGGCCGACGCCGAAGGCATCGGGCCCGCCAGCCTCGGAGCCGACCGGCTCATTGGCGGGCGATTGGGTGCCGGGGGCGACCGAGTCGTCGGCGACGTCATCCGCGGCGCCGCCGGCCTCCGCCTCCTCGGCGGCAGCCCGGTCGGGTCGCTCGCCCGGCTGCTGCACCAGCTCGTGCTCCTGATCGAACGCCGCGAGCCCTGCGTCGGCGATGTCGTCGGTCCCGGGCATCTCGCACCTCCTGTGCCGAGCGGGCGGCGGTCGCCCGCGCACCTGCCAGCCAAGCCGATCCTGCCGTCACCCGCCAGCCCCCAAAGCGAAGCGGCGCCCACGGGTGCGACCGTCAGTCGATCAGCCACCAGATGCCGGCCACCGCCTGCGCGATCGCGATCAGCAGTGCGATCGTGATCAGCACCACGTGCACGGTCAGGAACCGCGTCGGCCTGCCGTGCGCATCCCTCGCTCGCTCATCCTTCGCGATACGACGCAGGAATGTCGGCCAGACGAGCAGGCTGAAGGCGGCTCCGACCAGCAGCAGCACGGCCCCGACGATGCCGACCGCGTCAGGCATCTCGGGCCGGATCCTCGCCGCGCGCGTGCGCGATGCGGATCAGCTGCCGCAGCACGGCCTCGTCGACCTGCTCGAGCCGCTTCACGTACACGCAGCCGGCGCCCTCCGTGTAGCCGCCCAGCTGCGGCAGCAGCGCCGCGCCCTCAGGCAGATCCTTCAGTCCGTAGAGCGAGAGCGCCCCCTTGCGCGGCGAGAAGCCGACCTTCGGCCAGTCGCCCTCGGCACGCGAAGTCTTCGAGGGCGACACGTAGTGGTAGCTGCCGAAGCCGATGATCGACGGACCCCACAGCACCGGTTCCTCGCCGGTCTCCTCGCGCATGATCGCGACCAGCCGGTGCCCCTCCTCGACGCGCCGGGGCGGCTCGGCCGCATCGAGGAATGCTTCGACGGATGCGTCGGTGGGCTTGGTCTTCTGCTCTGCCATGCGACCATCCTCTGCCGGATCGGGGGCGGCGTCCAGATCGGCCGGCCCTCCGCCGCATCCGTCCGCGCACGCAGAAGGGGCCCCGCAGTGCGCGGGGCCCCTTCCGTGTGTCGTGCTGGTCCTACTTGTTGATCTTCGTGACCGTGCCGGCGCCGACCGTGCGGCCGCCCTCACGGATGGCGAAGCCGAGGCCCTCCTCCATGGCGATCGGCTGGATCAGCTCGACCGTCATGTCGGTGGTGTCGCCGGGCATGACCATCTCGGTGCCCTCGGGGAGCGAGATGACGCCGGTGACGTCGGTGGTGCGGAAGTAGAACTGCGGGCGGTAGTTCGTGAAGAACGGGTTGTGGCGGCCGCCCTCGTCCTTCGCGAGGATGTACGCCGTGCCCTCGAAGTTCGTGTGCGGCGTGACCGAGCCCGGCTGCACGACGACCTGGCCGCGCTCGACGTCCTCGCGCTTGGTGCCGCGCAGGAGCAGACCGCAGTTCTCGCCGGCCCATGCCTCGTCGAGCTGCTTGTGGAACATCTCGATGCCGGTGACCGTCGTCTTCTGCGTCGGGCGGATGCCGACGATCTCGACCTCGGAGTTGATCTTCAGCGTGCCGCGCTCGGCGCGACCCGTGACGACCGTGCCACGGCCGGTGATCGTGAAGACGTCCTCGACGGGCATCAGGAACGGGCGGTCGCGGTCGCGGACCGGGTCCGGGATGTTCTCGTCAGCGGCTTCCATGAGCTCGATGATCGAGTCGACCCACTTCTGCTCGCCCTCGAGCGCCTTGAGCGCCGAGACGCGGATGACCGGAGCGTTGTCGCCGTCGAAGTTCTGGCTCGACAGCAGCTCGCGGACCTCCAGCTCGACGAGCTCGAGGATCTCCTCGTCGTCGACCATGTCGGACTTGTTGAGCGCGACCATCAGGTACGGCACGCCGACCTGCTTGGCGAGCAGCACGTGCTCGCGGGTCTGCGCCATGGGGCCGTCGGTCGCGGCGACCACGAGGATCGCGCCATCCATCTGGGCCGCACCCGTGATCATGTTCTTGATGTAGTCAGCGTGACCAGGAGCGTCGACGTGCGCGTAGTGGCGCTTCGGCGTCTCGTACTCGATGTGCGAGATGTTGATCGTGATGCCGCGCTGGCGCTCCTCAGGAGCGGAGTCGATCGTTGCGAAGTCGCGCTGCACGTTGGTCGCCGACGGGTACTTGTCGGCCAGGACCTTCGAGATCGCTGCCGAGAGCGTCGTCTTGCCGTGGTCGACGTGACCGATCGTTCCGATGTTGACGTGCGGCTTGGTCCGCTCGAACTTGGCCTTAGCCACTATGTCCTCCTAGGACTGTTCTCATGAGTGCACCGCCGCATCCGCGGCGATCCTTCGGGGTGGTGTTGATCTATCGTACTTCGACCGCGGTTGCAGGGAAAACCGAAGTCGCTGGCGTGCGGACCGGGGCGCCGCCGTGGCCGCCCCGGCGCCTCACTCGCCCTTGCTCTTCTGGACGATCTCGTCCGAGACGGCCTTGGGCACCTCGGCGTAGCTCGAGAACTCCATCGAGTAGACGGCGCGGCCCGAGGTCTTCGACCGCAGGTCTCCGACGTAGCCGAACATCTCCGACAGCGGCACGTCGGCCCTGACGACCTTCACGCCCTGCGCGTCCTCCATCGACTGGATCTGCCCGCGGCGCGAGTTGAGGTCGCCGATGACATCGCCCATGTACTCCTCGGGCGTGCGCACCTCGACCGCCATGAGCGGCTCGAGCAGGATCGGCTGGGCCTTGCGGGCAGCCTCCTTGTACGCCATCGATCCGGCGATCTTGAACGCCATCTCCGAGGAGTCGACGTCGTGCGCAGCACCGTCGAGCAGCGTCGCCTTGACGCCGACCGTCGGGTAGCCGGCGAGCACGCCGACCTGCATCGCATCCTGCATGCCGGCGTCGACCGAGGGGATGTACTCACGAGGCACGCGACCGCCGGTGACGGCGTTCACGAACTCGTAGGTGGTCTCCGCGGTGACCTCCATCGGCTCGAGCTTGATCTGCACCTTCGCGAACTGACCGGAACCACCGGTCTGCTTCTTGTGGGTGTAGTCGTACTTCTCGACGGTGCCCTTGATGGTCTCGCGGTACGCGACCTGGGGCTTGCCGACGTTCGCCTCGACGTTGAACTCGCGCTTCATGCGGTCGACCAGGATGTCGAGGTGCAGCTCGCCCATGCCCTTGATGACCGTCTGACCGGTCTCCGGGTTGTTCTCGGTGCGGAAGGTCGGGTCCTCCTCGGCGAGCTTCTGGATGGCGATGGAGAGCTTCTCCTGGTCCGCCTTCGTCTTCGGCTCGATGGCCACCTCGATGACGGGGGCCGGGAAGGTCATCGACTCGAGCACGACCTGGTTGGCGGGGTCGCTGAGCGTGTCGCCGGTGGTGGTGTCCTTGAGGCCGATCACCGCGTAGATGTGACCCGCGCTCATCGACTCGACGGGGTTCTCCTTGTTGGCGTGCATCTGGAAGATCTTCCCGATGCGCTCCTTCTTGCCCTTGGTCGAGTTCACGACCTGGGCGCCGGAGTCCACGTGGCCCGAGTAGACGCGCACGTAGGTCAGGCGACCGAAGAACGGGTGCACGGCGACCTTGAACGCGAGTGCCGCGAAGGGCTCGTCGCGGTCGGCGTGGCGCTCGATGATGACGTCCTCGTCGCGCACGTCGCGACCCGGGATGGCCGGGACGTCGAGCGGGTTGGGGAGGTAGTCGACGACCGCGTCGAGCATCGGCTGCACGCCGCGGTTCTTGAACGCGGAGCCGCAGAGCACGGGGTAGATCTCCGAGTTGACCGTCATCTTGCGGATGGCGGCCTTGATCTCGGCGACCGTGATCTCCTCGCCCTCGAAGAACTTCTCCATCAGGGCGTCGTCGGTCTCGGCGACGGTCTCGATGAGGGCCGTGCGGTACTCGTCGGCCTTCTCCTTGAGCTCGGCCGGGATCTCCTCGATGGCGTACTCGGCGCCCATCTTCACGTCACCCTTGGAGTCGCCTCGCCAGGTCTTCGCGTTCATCTCGACCAGGTCGACGATGCCCTCGAAGGAGCTCTCCTCGCCGATCGGCAGCTGCAGCACCAGCGGGCGAGCGCCGAGGCGGTTGATGATGGTGTCGACCGTGAAGTAGAAGTCGGCACCCAGCTTGTCCATCTTGTTGACGAAGCAGATGCGCGGCACGTCGTACTTGTCGGCCTGGCGCCACACCGTCTCGGACTGGGGCTCGACGCCCTCCTTGCCGTCGAAGACGGCGACCGCGCCGTCGAGCACGCGGAGCGAGCGCTCGACCTCGACCGTGAAGTCGACGTGGCCGGGGGTGTCGATGATGTTGATCTGGTTGTTGTCCCAGAAGCAGGTCACGGCGGCAGACGTGATCGTGATGCCGCGCTCCTGCTCCTGCTCCATCCAGTCAGTCGTCGCGCCGCCGTCGTGCGTCTCGCCCATCTTGTGGTTGACGCCCGTGTAGAACAGGATGCGCTCGGTCGTGGTGGTCTTGCCGGCATCGATGTGCGCCATGATGCCGATGTTGCGGACCTTCTTCAGGTCCGTGAGCACGTCCTGTGCCACAGGGTTCCTCCGATGAGTGGATGGATGCGTTTGGTATTGGTGGATGCGGGCCGCCTTGGACGGCGGCCCGCATCAAGGTCACCAGCGGTAGTGCGCGAAGGCCTTGTTCGACTCGGCCATCTTGTGCGTGTCCTCGCGGCGCTTCACAGCGGCGCCGAGGCCGTTGGATGCGTCGAGGATCTCGTTCATGAGGCGCTCGGTCATGGTCTTCTCGCGACGAGCCTTGGCGTACGAGACGAGCCAGCGCAGCGCGAGCGTGTTCGCGCGGTGCGGCTTGACCTCGACGGGCACCTGGTAGGTCGAGCCACCGACGCGGCGCGACTTGACCTCGAGGGTCGGACGGATGTTGTCGAGGCCCTTCTTGAGCACGACGACGGCGTCCTCGCCCGACTTGGTGCCGACGCCGGCGAGCGCGCCGTAGACGATGCGCTCGGCGAGGCCCTTCTTGCCGTCGAGCAGGATCTTGTTGACGAGCTGCGAGACGATCGGTGCGCCGTAGACGGGGTCAGCAACCACCGGGCGCTTGGGTGCGGGTCCCTTGCGAGGCATTACTTCTTCTCCATCTTCGCGCCGTAGCGGCTACGAGCCTGCTTGCGGTTCTTCACGGCCTGGGTGTCGAGCGCGCCGCGCACGATCTTGTAGCGCACGCCGGGGAGGTCCTTCACACGACCGCCGCGGACGAGCACCATCGAGTGCTCCTGGAGGTTGTGGCCCTCACCGGGGATGTAGGCGGTGACCTCGGTGCCGTTCGAGAGCTTCACGCGCGCGACCTTGCGGAGCGCCGAGTTCGGCTTCTTGGGCGTGGTGGTGTAGACGCGGGTGCAGACGCCGCGCTGCTGGGGGTTCGCCTTCAGTGCCGGCGCCTTGGTCTTGGTGACCTTCGGCGACCGACCCTTGCGGACCAGCTGCTGGATTGTGGGCACGTTGCTTCTTCCTGCTGCACGGTGACAGCTCTTCGATGTGGTGGTCCGGCTGGGCCGGCTCCATCGGTGATCCGTCGCACGCTCTCGCGCGCTCCCGGATATGCCGTGGGGGTCTGCGGATAGGCTCCGCAGCCCGAGTGAACTCGTACGCTTCCTGCGCATGACGCAGGGCGCGCATGTGCGCACACCCGCTCGATGCTACCGGTGTGGGGAAATCTGGTCAAGCAGGGGCGTCAGCCGTGCGGCGCGGCGTCCCGATCGAGGGTCCACCACTCCCCCAGCGGCGTCGCGCGAGCACGCTCCGCGCCGACGGCGTCCACCAGTTGCCGCTCCTGCAGCACCTGCAGGATCGACTCCCGCTCGTCGCGCAGCGCCTGCTGCTCATCGCTGGGCAGCGCCTGCACCCGCTTCGCCAGTGCGATCTCCTTGCGGTCGCGCACCGTGGGCCGCGAAGCCGCGAGCTGGGCGATGACCACGACCAGCCCCAGCAGCCCGGTCACCACGATCGGCGCCATCAGGCTTGCGAACGAGGTGGGCGGCAGCATGCCGGAGAACCACGGCACCGCGAGCACGGCAGAGAGCACGGCGAGGACGCCCATCGCAACAGCCGCGCCGCTCCGCTCGCGTCCGCGACGCCACCAGTCGACGAGCACCCATGCCTGGCCGATCGCGCCGATCCAGAACGTCACGAGCACCATGGTCTGCAGCTGGTCGCCGACGAAGCCGTCGCCCGACATCATGCTCCCGAAGTCGTCGCCGCCCAGCGGCAGCAGCAGCGCGGCGGGCGGCGCGACCATCGCGATCGCCTTCAGCGCGCCGAGGGCCAGCTTCCCGCGTGCCCCGCCGCGCAGCGAGGGCGTCAGCCGCAGCTGCCGCCACTCGAGGATCCCGTAGTCGACCCCCTTGCTGAAGTCGCCCTCCTGGGCATGCCGAACCGCATCGCTGGTCCGCTCCGCTGACTCGCTCAATGGTCTCCCTCCGGGCGCACCCACCGCAGGGTGGACGCGCACATGTCGAACAGCGCATGCAGCGCTCTGGGGTTCTCGGCCTCGCGGGAGAGGTGCTGCGGCCGGCCGTATGTGGCCATCAGCTCGAGCGCCCGCCGCCGTCGCGTGCCGGGTACTGGCGTGAGGTAGTGCGTCGTGCTGATCACGACCTGCTCGCCCTCGACCTCCTGCTCCGACTCCGTCTCGAAGCGCATCGTGCGCGTGTCGCCCATCAGCGGTTCTGCACCGTACTGGCGGATGGCGAACTGCGCGTACGCATCGATCGGCGACTCGGCTGTTCCCCGACGGATGACGGCGATGATCGAGGCCGGCACGAAGAGCCCGTCGCCGCTGCTGTCGAGCGGCATGAAGGCCGCGACCGCGCCGTTGCCGCGCATGGCCGCGAAGCTCTCACGGAGCATGCGGCGGACAGCGACCTCGATGTCGGGTCGGCCCGCCTGCATCATCCGCTGGCGCAGCTGCTTCGCCAGCATCGCCTCAGCCGCCTCGTCGACCGCCGTCCTCGCCCACCCTCGCGGCAGCGTGAGGGCGAAGTCGGGCTCCGCGGCCGCACCGAGCTCCGCACGCAGGGAGACGCGCTCGCGGCGAGCCTCCTGCGGGCGCGGGTCCTCGACCGCCTCAGCGCGGTGCACGCGCTCGCTCATCGCTCCTCGCCGCCGTCGCCGGCGGACGATGCCTCATCGTCCGCGCGCCGTGCGGCCTCGAGCTGCAGCGACATCCAGATCGCGTCGTCATCGATGAGCACCGCAGCGGGCGAGGCGGCCCGGAAGGGCGCGCCATCGGGCAGCGTGACCTTGAGCGTGCTGATCATGCCGTGGAGTCCGGGCAGGATCTGGCCGAGCAGATGCGGCAGCGTCGACTCCACCAGCACCACCAGCGCGCGCTCGCCGTCGTCGAAGACCGCGCACCAGTCGACCAGCGTGGATTCGACCCCGTCGCCCGTCCCCAGGTCGTGCATGCGCACGCACATGGTGCCGGGACCGACGGGGGCATCCTCGTAGGCGAGGACGGTGAAGTCCTCCGCCTGCCAGTCGGGCAGGGTGGCAGAGGCGAACATGTCGATCTGCACGCGCACCCGCACCGTGCGGAACACCGGCCAGACGTCGAAGACGAACTCCGCATCCGGCCGCTCCTCGAGCCCCGCGAGCAGCATCTGCCGCACTCGCCCCTCCGCCTCGGGCGTCCACAACTCGCCCCAGGCGGTCTGCAGCTCGTCGACGCACTCATCGACCCACTTCGCGCGATCCGCTTGCGGCAGCTCGTCCGGGATCGCCAGCCAGCCCGGCTCCGTCGTCGCCAGCTCGATGGATCCAGTCACGGCGGCGACCCTACCAGCCGTGGTCGATCACCAGACCGTCTTGACGACCGGGTTGCGGTTGCGGAGGCTCTCGCGGTCGTCGCCGGTCACCTGGTTGTAGATGGTGTTGCCCCAGCCCTCGATCTTCAGGTAGTGGCCCACCTTCGAGTGGTACATCTCGTAGATCGAGCCGGGCATGCCGTCAGCGGTGTCGCTCCAGTCGCTGATGTTCTTCCCCGTGATCGACTTCACGACCGAGTCCTGCCAGCCGGTGTTCGCGCCCTCGCCCGCCCACTTCTGCCAGCCGGTCTTGTTGGCGCCGGATTGGCCGAAGTCCTTCACCGCGCTCCATCCCTTCTGGTAGACGTTGGGCTCGATCTTGGTCACACCGTCGGTGACGACGCGCTGCTTCGTGCCGAAGTTTGCGAACATGTCCCGAGCGAAGCCCGCCTTGTCACCCTTGAAGAGCTTGCCGGCCTTGCCGAAGGGGATGAGGTCGACCGCCGCCCAGGCGACATCGCCCCAGGAGCCGTCGCCGTCGAGAGCCATCACAACGGTGAGCACCAGCGTCGCGACGGCGATCGCCGCGGCGATGGCCGCGACGATCGGTCCGCCGATGATGAGCGCGGCGATGCCGACCACCAGACCCGCCCACTTCAGGATCTCGAGGGCGATGTTGATCCTGCCCTTCCAGTCCTCCCAGGTGGAGTCCTTCAGGTCGTCGCTGAAGGCATCCTCGATCGTCCCGATCGCCTTCTCCCACGCGTCTTCCCAAGTGTCATAGGCGGTGTCGTACACGCCTGCGGCGTCTTCCCAGTCCTCCCAGGCTGCGAGCTTCGCCTGATCCTTGGCCTCCTGCTCGGCCTCCTCATCGCTGCCTTCCTCAGGCTTGCCGATGCCGAGGAAGTAGTCGGTGCCGTCCTTGTCGCCGGGCAGGCCGTCGTAGAGGTTCCACTTGTCGCGCGCGTCCTGGCAGGCGGTGTCGACCTGGGACTTGATGGTGTTCCGCACCTCGTTGCCGTAGGTCTTCAGTGCAGTGCCGAGGGGCTTATAGAGCTCAGCAGCGAGCGTGAGCTTGTCGTCGGCGTCGCCGACCTTCTTCCGCAGCGCATCGACGGCGTCACCCTGCTGTCCGTCATCACCGCTGGCGAGCTCGCGCAAGGTGCCGGCCGCAAGCTCCATCCGGTAGCCGAGCTGCCAGACCTCGTTGCCCTGGGTCCAGATCTCGTCGCCGTCGCCCTCGAACTCGATGATCCATCGGCTCTGATTGGTGTATGGCCAATGCGCCATGCTTGTCTCCCTGCCTCGTGCCCTGGTCAGCTCTTCGGCGGCTGCTCGCCGCTCTCGAACTTCGAGGCCGCTTCCTCGTCGAACTGCTCGAACGACTTGTGCAGTCCGTCGGCCGCTTCATGGATGGTGGAGAGCGACTCCACGAGCCTCCCCCGCTTGTAGTCCCAGCGCGACTCCGACTCGCCTGCCTTGTCGGGGAGCTCGCGACGGTCCCAAGGCTTGCCGATGGCGTCGCGGATCAGATCCGAGCGGTCGCCGGCGTTCTCGAACTCCTCGATGATGGCGGCCAGCCGGGTCACGAGCCTGCCGAGCTCGTCGTACTTGATCAGCACGTCGTTCATCATGACCCTTCCGTTGTGGGCAGCGTGCCCGTCGTCCATGCAAATCTATGGTGCGCCCCAGTGCCGGCCAATGGGGAGACCTCCCCATCAGGCGCTGCGCCATCGGCGCGAAAAGGGGGCCGCTCGCGCGGCCCCCTCGGCGACAGCGTGTCAGCCCGTGATGCTGGCCGCAGCGCCCTCGTCCGTGTCCTGGATCATCTGCGACATGTCACGCAGCGCCTGCGCCATGCCCTCGACGCCCTTGGCGGCTTCCTTCATGCCCTCGGTCATGTCGGTGTACGAATCCTTGTAGGCACCCGAAGCCTGCTGCGTCTTGAAGCCGTCCTCGACGAGCTCGTCGACGTAGCCCTGCAGCTTGTCCAGCAGGTCATCGATGTCCGTCTTGCCGGTGTCGAGGTTGGAGGCAGTGCTCTCCATGTCGTCGTATGATGCGCCGAAGTCAACCATCGGTCCTCGCCTTTCTCAACTGGGATCGTGGGCCCGGTCTGGACCAACTGCAACCAATCTAGGAAAGCTCGCCTGAACGCTCAATGGGGAGACCTACCCATGCGCAGCGGAGGCGGTCTGCAGCGTCGAGGACGGCGTGGCCTCGGCGAGCGGCATCTGCGTCATCACGCCCTTGCCGAACTGCACGAAGATCCCGCGGCCGACGGGCGACTCGCTGCGCTTGATCCGCGGGAACGGCACCTTGAAGACCGATTCGCCGTCGTAGGTGTCCGGCTGCAGCGCGATGCCCTGGCGGGCCGACTTCCACTCACCGATCGTCCCGCTGCTCGATCCGGCACGGGAGATGTCCGCCTCTCCGAAGAGCACGTGGTCGCTGTTGTTCACCGCGGACATGAGCCCGCGGAGCGCACGCTCCGCCGGCCCGTCGTTCAGCTGCGCGACGTCCTCGGCGACGATCACGATGCGGCCGGGCACGGACTCGTCCACGACGAGCTCGGCGAGCTCCTTGGCGAGCTCCTCGACGTCGTCCGGGCGCACGGCGCTGCGGATCCATGGCCGGAAGTCGGCCAGCTCCGCGCGGCGGCCACCGAAGTGGAAGAGCTTCACGTCGGGGTCGAGGCGCTCCATCGCGGTGACGAGCGCGCGCAGCGCGTTCGTGCGCCCCGATTGCGGCGGGCCGACGATGGCGAACGTGCCGACCGGGTCGAAGCCGCGTGCTGCCAGCGTGTCCTCCGCGATCCCGAACACCGGCAGGCCGTCGACGCTGTCGGCCAGGTCGCGCTGTGCGACGCGCGTCGGCAGCGCCCCGATCTCGTCGACATCGGCGACGCCTGCCGCTCGCAGGTCGGCAGCGATCTGATCCAGCACCTTCGCCTGCTCCGCCACGTTCGAGGTGCCACCGATCACCGCCAGCTGGGTCTCCGACCCGTCGAGCAGCGCCCGGCCGGCCGGCGACGACTCGTCGAGCACGTCGCGGGCGACGCCCAGGTAGAGGTAGCCGTTCGGGTCGGCGAGACGGAGCACGATCTTCCTCGAGATGTTGCCGGTCACGCTGCCGCCGACCGAACCCGCCCGATCCGCCGCGAGCACGGCGTGCACGCCGAGGTTGCGGCCCTCGCTGAGCACCCGCATGAACATCCGGTAGAACGGCGACCGCGCCGCGGGGATCTCCCAGTCCTTGCGGAACTCCGGGAAGTTGTCGACCAGCAGGAACACCCGCGTGGCCTTCGGGTCGACGATCGTGCGGTACTCGGCCAGGTTCGCCGCGTCGGCGTCGGCGAACGCCTTCGCGCGACGGTCCATCTCGCGGTTGAGCGAGCGGAGCAGACGCTGCACGCGCTCGGCGTCGTCGCCGTCGATGATCGAGCCGACGTGCGGCAGCCGCTCGAGCGCGCGCAGCGAGCCGGTGCCGAAGTCCAGGCCGTAGACCTCGGCCAGGCCCAGCTCCGGCCGCAGACCGGCCACCGTGCCGATCGTCTTCAGCACGGAGGACTTGCCGGATCCCGACGCCCCGAACACGATCATGGAGCCGTCGCGATCGGCATCGAAGTAGGTGGGCAGCTGCGCCTGCCGCTCGGGCAGATCGGCAAGGCCCAGCAGCACCTTCCCGTCGCCCTCGAGCGGCTGCGAGACGATGTCGATCGTCGTGTCGAGGTCATCGAGCCACGGTCGGCGCGGCGCAGGGATCGCGGCGCTGGCCGCCGCGTCGATCATGGTTCGCACGATCCGCTTCTGATCGTTGGGACCCAGGTCCTCGTCCTCGGAGTCGGACTCGGCGACACGCTCGATCTCCCACACCGCGGTCGATCCGAATCGCAGCTCGGCGACCTTGACCTCGGCGACGACGACCTCGTCCTTGCCCGACCAGCCGCCCGCATAGGCCGATTGGAACGGCACGAGGCGTCCGGGACCCGTCTTCGCGATGCCGCGACCGGGGATGCTCGGGTCGAACGAGGCTGCGACGGTGTCGTCCACGACATCGCGCGAATCCGATTCGTCGGCCATGCGCAGCGCCACGCGCAGGTTGGTGTTGGCCCGCAGGTTGTCCTTGATGACGCCGGCAGGGCGCTGCGTCGCCATGATCAGGTGGATGCCGAGCGAACGACCTCGCTGGGCGATGTCGACGACGCCGTCGACGAACTCCGGCACCTCCTTGGCGAGCGCCGCGAACTCGTCGATCACCAGCACCAGCGCCGGAGGCGTCTCCGGGTCCTGGCGCTTCTCGAGCTCGAGCAGGTCCTTCGCCTTCTTGCGATTGAACAGGTGCTCGCGATGGTGCAGCTCCGCCTTCAGGCTCGTCAGCGCCCTGCGCACCAGGTGCTGGCTGAGGTCGGTGACCAAGCCGACGCAGTGCGGCAGCTCCACGCAGTCGGCGAACGCGCTGCCGCCCTTGTAGTCGACGAACAGGAACGTGACGCGGTCCGGGCTGTGCGCGGCCGCCATGCCGAGCACCCACGCCTGCAGGAACTCCGACTTGCCGGCGCCGGTCGTGCCGCCGACCAGTGCGTGCGGGCCCTGAGTGCGCAGATCGAGCGTCATGACGTCGCTCGCGCCCTGTCCCATCACGGCGCGCAGCGTGCCGGCGCGCTTCAGCCGCGGCAGTTGGGCGCCCGAGCGGTCGATGATGGTGGAGTTCTGGCGCCAGCGGTCGACGACCGCACCCGCATCCGCTGCCACCTCGTCGCCGACCAGCGACAGGAACATGACGGCGTTCGGGATGTCGGAGCTGTCGTTGATCACGATGCTCGAGTCGATCACCGGCGCGAGCCGCTTGGCGAACATGCTCATGTACTCGAGCGAGACCCCCTCCACGACCACCGGGCGCTTCGCCTCACCGGCGCGCACCGATCCGGCCGTAGCATCCTCGAGACCGCCGGTGACGTCGACGAAGCTGCGGCAGGCCGCGGGCAGTGACTCCACCGTCGGCGCCACGAAGACGCCGTGCACGCCGACATCCGCCCCGCGCTCCAGGATCTGCGTCAGGCGCGGGCGGTCGACCGGGGCGTCATCGGTGACGATCACGATCACCGACACCGGCGGCTTGGCCTTCCTGTTCTCTGCGGCCCGCGAGACGTCGGTCCCGTAGTCCATCGGCGTCCAGGTGTCGTCGAGCGGACCGCGCGGCTCGGCGGCCTTCGTGCGCTTCATCACATGCTCTTCGAGCGAGTTGAGCAGGGCTGCGCCCGCAGGGGCGGAGTCGGCGAGCGGCAGGTCCTTGAACGGGTTCGTCTCGCTCGTGGTGTGCGGCAGCCACTTCAGCCAGTCGAGCTGCTCGGTCCAGTCGGCCCCGCAGAGCGCGACTGCCACGACCTCGTTGGGCGCGTGCAGCCCGAAGAGCTGGACGGAGATCGAGCGCAGCGCATCCGCCGCCAGTCCTCTCGGGCCCGCGACGCCGATGGAGCCGGATGCCGCGAGCGACTCGTACACCGGCACGTCGTCGACGTATCGGAAGCGCTCACGCAGCCGCTCGACGCGCTCCTCGAACTCCGGCAGGCCCTCGGACTCCTCGGATTCGACGTCGCGGATCGTCAGGCGCGACTCGGCTCGGCACGAGCCCAGCCGCACGCCCAGGAAGTTCCAGTGCTCCGGCCGCCTCGTCCAGAGCATCGGCCCCAGCCGCATGGCGTGCTCGAAGACCTCGGCGACCGGCGGCGCCTCCTGGTTGCGGATCTCGACCTCGATCGGCTGCTCGCGGTAGAAGCGCTCCTCGAGATCCTCGTACTGCTTCTCGAACACCTGCTTCTCATGCAGCTGGCGCCCGCCGGCCTGCCGCTTCTGGTTGAAGTGGTTCGCGAGGAACATCAGCGGCGTCATCACGGCGATGAGGATCGACCGCGCACGACCCGTCATCGCATACAGCGCGCCGGCCATCAGGATCGGCGTCATGAGCATTGGCCAGGGGAAGAGCTTGTCGGTGATCTCCTTCGGCAGCCGCGGCGGCTTGATGGCCTCTCCGGGGAAGCGCGGCTCGACCCGCGGGCTGCGGTTGAACATCAGCGCGCCGCCGCGCTCGAGCACCGGGTCGTCGCCGGCAGCGTCGAAGGAGCCGGCGAGCTGCACGACGAACTCCGAGTCGCCGATCGTGAACGGCTGCCCGGGGACGACCGTCAGCCGCATCACGAGCTCGCCGTCGACCAGGATGCCGTTCGAGGAGCCGAGGTCGACCAGCTCGATGTGCGTGCCCACCTCGATGCGCGCATGGCGCTTCGAGACCAGCGCGTCGTCGAGCACGATGTCGTTGCCCGCGTCGCGTCCGATGCGCCAGTGCCCCTTCGGCAGCTGGAACTCCTGCCCGCGCAGCGCGCCGCCGACGGCGCGCAGGACGACGACCGCCTCCGGCGCGGTGCCGGATGCCTCCCCGAAGCGCCGCGGGTTGGCACCCAGGTTCACCACCGACGCATGGAAGCCCGAGCCGATGGCCGCCTCGGCGACCAGCACATCCGGCTGCAGCTCGACCAGCTGCTGCTCCGTGGGCGGCGCCACCGCGAGGGTGAGGGTGTCGAACTCGCCGAAGGCGATGCTCTTGGCCGGGTCTGCCAGCGCGATCTGCCGCGCGACATCGGCGACGGTCGCCGTCGAATCGGCGGTGATGACCACGTCGGTGGGATCCACCGTCGGCCGATGCAGCGTCAGCTTGACCTTCATATGGCGCCCTTCCGGTCAGTCCTGGTTGTCGTCGGCGTCGCGCAGCGCCGGGTCGTCGAGCAGCGGCAGATCGCTGCGGGTCACCAGCTGCGACGACACCGCGTACTCCACCAGTCGCGCTCGCCGGTTGCTGGCGAGCTTGCCGACGCCGCCGCGCAGCCCCTGCACGCCCATCCGGTCGAGCTTGTCGCAGACGTTGTCGAGCTTGCGGTTGAACCGGCTCATCGTCCAGCCGAGCCGGGCCGCCGCTGCGCCGCTGGAGGGCAGCTCGCTCACGCCCACGCCGTCGCGGCTGAGCATCGGCTCGGCGAGGGCGACGATCAGCAGCTTCTGCAGCTGCGTGAGGCCGACCGGCATGACGGTCGTCTCCCCCGACGAGCGGCGCCGGTGCTCGGTCGACATGGCGAACGAGGCGTCCTGCGAGTGGAGGCCGAGCTCGTACGTCGTCGGTCCGGCGGTGAAGACGATCGAGCACTCGGAGAAGACGATCGGCAGGCGCGCACCAGGCGACAGCCAGGACTGCACCGCGCCACCGCCGGAGGAGATGGTCGCCGACAGCCTGGAGCCGAGGTTCGAGAGCCACCACAGGCCGTCCTGGTTCCGGAGCTCGAGGAACTCGCGATGCAGGTACTGGTTGTCGTCGACGGTGAGATCGCCCTCGCGGCCGATGACGAACGGCTGCGAGGGGTCGAGCGTGATCCACTCCCCCGCGAACTCGAGCTTCAGCTCTGGCACCTGCTCAGCCATTGACGCACCCTTCCGTGTCGTTCGATGACCGCCCGTCCGAGCGCACCAGTCGCACCAGGATGCACGACTCGCCGTCACCGTCGCGCTCGAGCGTCACCTCGGGCGCACTGGTCTGCGCCGTGACGGGGTCCCCGTCGCTGCGCTCGTAGCGGTACTGGAACGCGTCGCCGGTCTGGGGCTGCGCGTTGGTCCAGGTGAAGCGCACGGTGTCGCCGTCCACCGTGCCTCCGACGTTGATGGGGGCGGAGGGCCGCTGCGGCGCGGCAGGCGGCGCGACCGACTGGCTCGGGTTCGCCGGCGGCGCGGGCTGGTTGCCGGTCGTGAGGGCGAGCGCGACGATGCCGATGCCCAGCACGGCGACGACGCCGGCGCCGACGATTCCGAGCACGGCGCTGCGCCGGGAGCGCGGCTGCTCCGGCGGCGCTGCGGCTGCGGCCGGCTGCGGCGCGTCGCCCGCCGGCTGCCTGCGGACGGTGGCGTCCGACACCGAGGAGCCGGTCGGCGCAGCACCGACGGACTGCGGCTCGCCGGCATGCGGGTCGACCGAGATGACGCCGCGGATGCGGGTCGCACCCCCGTCCTCCTCGTCGACGACCTCGGGATCGAGCGAGTCGTCGAGCACGTCGAGCGGCGTGACCGGCAGCGCCATCTCCGCCTCGACCTGCTGCAGGGCGCGCCCGAAGGCGACCGCGCTGGCGTGCCGGCGCGAGGGGTCGGGCTCCATCGCCGCGGCGAGCACGGCCTCGAGCCGCTGCGGCACGTCGTGGCGTGCCAGCGGCGAGATCTCGCCGCGCTGGATGCGATCGATCAGGTCGACACTCGTGTTGCTGCCGCCGGGCAGCTCGAACGGCGTCCTGCCGGCGAGCAGCGTCGACAGCGTCGCGGCGAGTGAGAAGACGTCGGATGCCGGGGTCGACCTGGGCGGCTCGAGGAAGGCCTCGGGCGGCGACCACGGGATCGACATGCCGCTCGCGTCGTCGCCGACGCCCGAGCTCGTGGCGATGCCGAAGTCGGTGAGCGCCGGACGGTTGTAGGCGGTCACGAGGATGTTCGCCGGCTTGATGTCGCGGTGCAGGATGCCGGCGCGGTGCGCGGTCTCGACGGCGCCCGCGATCTGCACGCCGAGCGCGAGCACCTCCGGCACCGAGAAGCGGTCGCGGCGGTAGCGCACGCCCAGGTTGGGCTTCGGGCAGTACTCCATGGCGAGGAACGGCCGACCGTCGGGCGCCACCGCCGCCCCGAAGATGGTCACGATCGACGGGTGGCTCGAGAGCTGCGCCATCACGTTGGCCTCGTGCCGGAAGTTCTCGATCAGCTGCCGGTTGACCGCATCGGGCAGCAGCACCTTGACCGCCACCTTCCGGGCCGGCAGCAGCTGCTGATAGAGGAACACGTCGGCGAAGCCGCCGGAGCCCAGCAGCGACAGGTAGTCGTAGCCGGGCAGCTCAGGAGGTGCCGAGGGTGCGCGCTTGGGGCTCACGGCGCCGGCTCGATCGTGACGACTTGCGCGTCGCCCAGGTCGAGGCGATCACCGAGCTGCAGGATGGTGGATGCCTCGGGCCGCAGCCGCTGCGGTGCCGCGCCCTCGCGCAGCAGCAGGGTGCCGTTGGTCGAGCTGAGGTCGATGGCGACGAGGTTCCAGTCCTCCATACGCAGCTCGATGTGGCTGCGCGAGATGTCCTCGCCGGGGCTCTCCACCGTCACCAGGCGGGGCACGCGGCCGTCCTCGACCCGGCGCGAGCGCGGACGACGGCCGATGACGACGCCGCGGCCCAGCGGCACGCGCTCACCGGAGGTGAGCACCGCGACGGCGACCTCGGGGCGGCGGCGCTGCGCGGCGGAGCCCTCGTCGATCGCCGCGCCGCACTGGCTGCACTGCGGCGTGCCGGGCGCGTTGACGTGGCCCTCGGGGCACAGCGTCGAGAGCACGAGCGGTCCGGTCGCCGGCGGCGTCGCGAGCTCGCGCTGCGAGCGCTCAGCCCTCAGCTCGCGGGCTCGATCGGCGGTGACGGTCATGCCGTCGTGATCGCCGAGCCCGGCGTCTGCGGATGCGGCCGGTGCCGCGGGAGGGACGGCTGCAGCCGCGCTCGTGGGCGCTGGCGGCTCCGCCGTGACGGGACGGGCGCTCGGCGCTGGGCGGGTGATCGGCGCAGCGGTCGGCGCAGCGCTCGGCGCAGCGCTCGGCGCGGCGGTCGGCGAGGTGGTGGACTCCGTCGGCGGCTGCGGCGCGGAGTCGATCGCGCGCACGTCGACGGCGGGCTTGATGAAACCGGGCACCGAGTCGATGAGCCCGCCGATCGGGTTGCCGGCGTCGGTGACGAAGGGACGGGCGGACTCTGGCTGCTCCGCGGGGGCTTCCGGCTCCGCCGGCGCTGCCGGCTCCGCGGGGGCTTCCGGCTCCGCCGGCGCTGCCAGCTCTGCGGGGGCTTCCGGGTCCGCGAAGGCTTCCGGCTCCGGAGCCTCTGCCCTCGCCTCAGTGGCGGCGGCCGGCGGCAGCGTCTGGCCGAACGCGCCCATGCTCGGCGCAGCGGGGGCAGGGGTGTCGGCGACGGGAGCCGCCTGCGCGTCGTCGGCCGACGCATCCGCCGGCCTGGGTGCGACGCGCACGGCGGCCACGCGGACCACCCCGCCCTCGAGCGGCAGCGTGGCGCCGTCGAGCGCGCCGAGGCCACCGGCGGCGATGCGCTGCCCGTCGCCGAGCTCGTCGAGCGACCACTCGGCGCCGAAGCGATCGGCCAGCGGCGACGCATCGGCGGCGGCAGGCACGCCGTGGCGACGCAGCAGCAGACGAGCGCCATCGACATCGACGAGCGCGATGAGTGCCGTCAGCTCCTGCTCGATCACGGCGCGCAGCCCTTCCAGCGATGCCACGGAGGCGGCCTGGGCGTGCAGCTCCGCCGCGCGAGTGGGAGCGAGGTCGCGCTCGCACACCAGCACCACCCGGTCTGCCGCGATGCACCATGCCTCGCCTGGCGCGTACTCGACGCGCGCGCTCTGCGTCCATCCGCTCATGGCCGCACCTCCGTGGGGATCGTGTCGTCGAGCGACTGCGCATGGGTGTCGAACAGGTCCTCGTCGGCGAGGGACACGGCATCGACGTCGACCACGACGACGGAGACGTTGTCGGCCGCGCCGGCATCGAGTGCCCTGCGCATCAGCAGCGCGGCGGCTGCCGCGGGCGAGTGGACATCGCGCAGGATCTGCTCGATCTCGCCGTCGTCCACCTCGCCGGTGAGGCCGTCGGAGCACACCAGCAGGCGCTGCGCGTGCTCGGCGGGCCGCAGCCACACGTCGGCAGGCTGCCGCTCGCCCGCGCCGAGGGCGCGCGTGATGACGTTGCGGTGCGGATGCCGGCGGGCATCGGCGCGCCGCAGCGCACCGGTCTCGACCAGCTCCTGCACCACCGAGTGGTCGACCGTGACCTGCTGGAGCTGCCCGCGCTCATAGAGATAGGTGCGGGAGTCGCCGATGTTGAGGATGAGCCAGTGCGCGACGCCGGCCACATCGACCAGCACGGTGCCCGAGAGCGTCGTGCCGCCCATGGGCTCGCCCAGCGAGCGCTGCTGCACCGACTCGAACGCGCGCTCGACCGCATCCTCGACGCATTCGACATCGGCGAGCGTGCGGCCCTTCAGGCTGCGGAACGCCTCGATCGCGAGCGCGCTGGCGACATCGCCGGAGGCGTGACCCCCCATGCCGTCGGCGACCACGAACACCGGGAACGAGGCGAACACGGAATCCTCGTTCACGGTGCGGCGCATGCCGGGGTGCGTGGCGCCCGCCCAGCGCAGCGAGATCGACGGGTGGCTGAAGCGGAACTCTCCGACGGTGCTCACGATGCCGCTCCTGCCTCGACGGTGACGGTGCGATCGCCGAAGCGCACCACGTCGCCCGGCATGAGCGCGAAGGGCTCCCCTGCCGTCAGCTGGTGCTCGGCACCGCGGCGGACCACGCTCGAGCCGTTGGTCGAGGCGCGGTCGACCGCCGCGAGGGGATCCGCGGTGATCAGCAGGTGCGTCTTCGAGATCGAGCGGGTGTCGTCGACGAACGGCAGCAGGTGCGCGACCACCTCCCCGGCGGCCGGCGACGGGTTGCGGCCGATCAGCGCGGCGCCGGTGATCGCGAAGCGGTCGCCGTTGTCGAAGGCGAGCGTCGCGGCGGCAGTGGCGGCGCGCGGGCGGGCACGGGTGGCCTCGAGATCCTCGTCGTCGGCTACCTCGATCCGGCGCACGGTGCGATCGTCGATCTCGTCGTCGAGATCGGGCTCGATGACGGTCTCGTCGCTGATCTGGCTGGCGGCGCGGGGGGCGCGGGGCTGCGGTCGCTCGGCCGTCGGCGCCTGGGCGGCCGGCACCTGGGCGGCCGGCACCTGCGCCGGCGGCGCGGCCGCCGAGTGGGCCGACGGAGCCGCGTGGGCTGCCGGGGCCGACGGCGAGCCGTCCCTGCCGGGGACGCTGTCGACGATGCCGTCAGCGAGCGGGCGCGGCGCGCTCGGGGCGGGCTGCGGCGCGGAGGGCCGCGCGCGGCCGCTGAGCTCGCCGGGCCGGTAGCCGCCCAGCCGGGCGCCGCCGGCGGGCATGCCCGGCAGCGTCTGCGTGGGCGCGGGCTGCTCGGCATGGGTCGGCAGGCCGACCTGCGTCGCGGCGCCGGGCTCGACGGGGCGCGCTGCGCCGACGACGCCCGAGCTCACCCGGGCGCCGGGGCGGTAGGCCTGCGGTGCGCTCGCCGACGGGGTCGCCAGCGACGGCAGCTGCGACTTGGCCGCCTCTGGGACTGCCGCGATCGTCTTGCGCGCCACGCGCATCCGCTTCTCGTGGTACGGATTCAGCCCGTGGGTGATGTCGACGAACCAGGTGCCCGCCGCCTTGTCGAGCCAGCCACGGCCGCGCTTCTCGCCGTCGAACAGCGGCGAGATGAAGAACAGCACCGGACCGATCAGCGGCACCAGGAAGATCAGGTAGAGCAGCAGGCCGCGCAGCAGCGCGCGGCGGAATGTCGGCTTGGCCAGGGTGACGACGTTCACGCTGCGGATGCCGACGAAGGCCTTGCCCATCGTGACGCCGCGGCGGCCGTGCAGCGCGAGCTGCGTGATGCAGAAGGCGAGGGTGAGCACGAACGACAGGCCCGCGGCGAGGATCATCCAGAGCAGGTTCGGGTGGCTGACGAAGCCGGCGGGCGTCAGCGCACCGGTCGCGAGGGCCAGCAGCGAGGGCAGCGCCACCAGCCAGTAGGGCAGCTGCAGGAGGGCGTACACCGAGAACTCGATGATCGAGGCGAGCGCCCTGCGCCCCAGCGGCGCGGGCCGGATGCCGAGCGCGGCCGCGTAGGCGGGATCCGGGCGCCCGTCCTCGTCGAGCCCCTCGATCACCTCGCGGCTCTCGTCGATCTCCCAGATCATCGGCGCCTCCGCTCTCTCCTGCGTCTCCGGAAGGACCGCAGCGACAGCGCGCCCAGCAGTCGCTGCATCGGCTTCGCCTCCATCCGCATGCCCTTGACGCTCCGCTCGACATCGAGCCAGAAGGCATCGACATCCTCCTTCGGAGGATCGCCCGGGCCGAAGACACCCTCGTCGACGAATTCGCCGATCTCGCTCGCTCTCGAACGAGGGTAGCGATCCTCGACGGTGGCTGCGACTTCGCGCCGGGTGACGCCCGCGGGCACCGGCAGCCCGAGGTCGACCGCATGGTCGACCACCTCGTGCCAGCCGCCGGAGAGGCGATCGCTCTCGCGCTCCGCGCGGTAGCGCCTCCGCCACCGCGCGGCCTTGATCGCGCCCACGACGATGAACGGCGAGGCGAGCAGCAGGATGAGCAGCAGCGAGCCGCCGCCGATCCACAGCCAGATGACCCAGGAGGCGTCCTCGACCTCCTCGTCCTCCTCCTGCCCCTCGTCCGCGACGGTGTCGGGCGACATGTCCGCCGGCTCCTCGGGCGGCTGCGGCGGCTGCAGCACCTGCGGCTTGGGGTCCGGTTCGGGCTCGGGCTCGGGCTGGATGTCGTCGTTGTCCTCCGGCGGCGTCGGGTCGAAGCGCACCCAGCCGTAGCCCTCGAAGGGCACCTCGACCCAGGCGTGCATCTCGCCGCCGGTGAGCTCGACCGGCTGGTCGCCACCCGGGAAGCCGTCGTCGGGATAGAGCCCCATGACGACGCGTGCCGGCACGTTGATGCGGCTCAGCGCCAGCGCGAACGCGGTCGCGTACTGCTCGTCGTCGCCGACCAGCACGTCGCGCTCGAACATCGCCTGGAGGCGACCGGCGCCGTGCCCGGCGAGCGAGGGGATCTTGTCGTCCTCGAGCCCGTGGCTGAAGCTGCCGTTCTGCATCAGCCGCTGCATGTTCTGGATGTTCTCGAGCCGGTTCTGGCCCTCGTTGCCCCAGGTGGCCACCCATGCCTGCAGCAGGTCGGGCACCACCACCGGGTCGGGCACCTGCACGTCGGTGATCGTCGCGTCCGCCAGCGCCTCGTGCTCGGGCTGGTCGGGCACGATCGCCTGCAGCTCATAGGAGTCGCCGGCACCCAGGCCCTCGAGCGCGATCGCCGTGCCGGTCTGGCCGTTGTAGTGGAGCGAGCCCTGCAGCGCGTCCTGCCGGGCGCCGCCGAAGTCGAGCGACTGGATGTAGCCGACCTCCGGCACCCAGATGCCGGTGTAGTCCTGCAGCTGCACCTGCACGGTCGCGGGGGTGCCCGACTGCTGCACGAGGACCTCGTCGCCGATGCGGGCGAAGGAGCCGGAGCCCGACTGCTGGGTGCCGGCGACCGCGTAGACCGTGCCGTCGTAATAGTCGAAGGTCGCCAGGCGCAGCCTGGCGCCCTCCGGCATGCCGGTGACGGTCATCAGCGTCGCGTCCTCGAAGTTCTTGTGCCAGTCGCGGAAGCCGGCGAGCGGGCTGGGGTACTCGGCGAGCTCGATCGGCGGCTCGACGGTGTCGCGCAGCACCGCGCGACTCGCCGGCTGGATCGGGGCGCTCACGAGCCCGGCGACGAGCAGTGCACCGGCGATCATCGCCACCGCGCCGCGGGTGCGCTGCCTGCGCGCGCGACCGCGGAAGCGGCTGTCGCCCGTGACCTCGACCTCTTCGTTGAGGCCGGTGCGCCACTGCGCCCTGCGCCATGCCCACCAGGTGATGATGACGCCCGCGACGACGAGCCCGAGCGCGGCGGGCCAGAAGGCGATCTTCGTGCCGAACACGATGCCCACGATCAGCGCGACGACGCCCGGGATCATCGCGAAGGCGGCGCGGCGGCGCAGCCGCATGGCGAGCACGGTGGCGAGGGTCGAGGTCACCAGCAGGGTCAGGAACGGCACGACGAGCAGGCTCGGGAAGCCTTCGGCGGGCGGCTCGGCCGTCAGCAGGCCCTTCCACGAGAAGACGACGCCGAGCAGCAGCTCCTGCCACGCCTCGAGCGTCGGGATCACACCGCCGATCGTCTTCCGCGGCACCGCGAGCGCGGGGCCGAACAGCACCAGCGCGAGCACGACGCCGGCGGCGGTCATCAGCCAGCCCCGCAGCGGCCGCAGCGAGGTCGCCACGCCGACGGCGATGCCCAGCAGCGTGCCGCCCAGGCCCGCTGCCAGGTAGGCGACGCCGCCGAAGACCGGGCCGAACGACAGGGTGGCGGCGAGCCCGATGAGGAAGATCGCCGCGCAGTCGACGACCGCCTGTCGCGGGGTGCGCGGCAGCAGGGGCTCGTCCTTCATTGCAGCGCCACCCCTCGCATCACGCGGGGCAGGTCGCTGACGCTGCCGATGGTGGCGAGCGAGACGTCGCCGATCGGCTGCAGCCGCGGCTTCGCGCCCTGCACGACCGTGAAGGCGATCACGCGCGCCTGGGAGGGCAGCAGCGTCCGTGCCCGGCGCACCATCGCCGGCTCGACGTTGGCGCCGGCGTGCAGCATGATCACGGATGCGCCGCCGTGCTGCTGCGCGATCGTCGCCGACAGATCGAGGAAGCGGTCATGCCGCGGCGACCATTCGACGCCGGAGAGCGCGTCGAGCAGCCGCTTGCCGGTGGTGGCGGGCAGCGTCTGCTTCGAGGTCTGCACCACGACATCCATCTCGTCCCTGACCGCCTGCAGGCCGAGCGAGCCCAGGACCGAGATGGCGGTCTCGAACTCGGCCGGATCGGCGTAGTCGTCCGGCGAGGTCGACAGGCCCAGCGCGAGCACGCTGCGTCGCGTCTGCTCGAACTGGCGCACCATCAGCGTGCCGGTGCGCGCCGAGGACTTCCAGTGGATGTAGCGGCGGTCATCGCCCGCGACGTAGTCGCGCAGCGCGTGGAAGGCGATGTCGCTGCTGGTGAGGTCGCGGGTGGTGATGCCCTCGAGGTCGCGGATGAGACCCGGTGCGGTCTCATCGAGCTGCACGGTCTTCGGGTGCACGAAGAGCTCGACCGGGTCGGTCCACTTGACCTGTCGGCGCAGCAGGCCCACGGGGTCGCCGCGCACCGAGCGCACCGGTCCGACCTGCAGGATGGTGCGGCGGCTGGTGGGGATGGCGAAGACGTCCTCGTGCACATCGCCCGGCTTCATCCTCGGCAGGTGGAAGGAGGCGAGCGCCTTGCCGACCGGCACTTCGATGGTCGCCGGCAGCAGCGGCTTCTGCGAGGCGGAGTGGATCTCGATGCGACCGAGCGCGCGCTCCCCCACGACAACGCGGGTGTAGGCGAGATCGAGCTCGATCCGGTAGCGGTTGCGACCCACGATGAATGCGATCGCGGCGGCCAGCAGCAGCACGCCGACGATGCCGATGACGATGAGCTCCTTCCACCCCAGCGCGAGCCCCAGCCCCAGCGCCACGAGGGTGCCGGCGATGACCGCCCAGCCGAAGCCGGTGACGGGCTCGAGCAGCGGCCACACCGTGCGCCGCAGCCAGCCGCCGGCCCTTCGCAGGCCCGCGTGGACGACCGACTCGTCGCCGACCACGCGATCGGCGACGCGCTGGATCGGCGTGCGCTCGCGCTGCACCGTGCGACGCAGCCGGGTGGTGTCGGATGCGGTCGTCGCGGTGGCGCCACCGGTGCCGGTGTCGGGGTCAGGGGCGGGTGCAGACGTCGCCCGCTCGGGCGCCGTCGTCATGCAGCGTTCTGCCGGTCCTGCGGTGCGGCCACGTCGGCGATGGCGCGGTCGATGACGCGGTCGCCGGTGACACCGGAGAACTCGGCCTCCGGGTCGATGACGATGCGGTGCGCCCAGATCGACTGGGCCAGCTCCTTGACGTCGTCCGGCAGCACGAAGGCGCGACCCTTCGCGGCCGCCCACACCTTCACCGCGCGCATGAGCGACATGGCGCCGCGCACCGAGACGCCCAGGCGTGTGTCCTTCGAGTCGCGCGTGTGCTCGGCGAGCTGCGCGACGTAGTCGAGCACGGCCTCGTCGACATGCACGGTGGCGGCGAGGTCGATCATCTCTGCGATCGCGCTGGTGGTGATCACCGGCTGCACGCCGGCGGACGCGTTGCGGTTCGAGGCGCCGGCCAGGATCCGCACCGTCTGCTCGCGCCCCGGGTAGCCGATCGAGGTCTTCATCAGGAAGCGGTCGAGCTGCGCCTCCGGCAGGCGGTAGGTGCCCGCCTGCTCGATCGGGTTCTGCGTCGCGATCACCATGAAGGGACGACCCACCTCGTACGGCGTGCCGTCGACCGTGACGCGGCCCTCCTCCATCACCTCGAGCAGCGCCGACTGCGTCTTCGGGCTCGCGCGGTTGATCTCGTCGGCGAGCACGATGGAGGCGAAGATCGGCCCCTTGTGGAACTCGAACGTCTGCGTCTTCTGGTCGTACACGGTGACGCCGGTGACGTCCGAGGGCAGCAGGTCGGGCGTGAACTGGATGCGGTGGTTGGTGCCCTGCACCGTGGCCGCCATCGACTTGGCGAGCTGCGTCTTGCCCGTGCCCGGCGCATCCTCGAGCAGCAGGTGGCCCTCCGACAGCATCGCGGTGAACGCAAGGCGGATGACGTCGTCCTTGCCGAGCACCACGGTGCCGACGTTGTCGACCAGTCGGGTGAAGGTCTCAGCGAACCAGGTCGCCTGCTCGCGGGTCATCGATGCGCTCATCGTCGGTCCTTTCGTCGGGTCATGCTCGCGCTCACGGCCAGTTCTCCCGTTGCGTGCTCCAGCTCTCGCCATTGGCGTAGAGCACCATCCATCCCTGACCGCTGTAGCCGGACATGCAGAAGGTGTACTGGTTGCGGGGGCTCGTGCCGTTCGCTCGCGGGGCCGTCCAGTTGCCGTCTCGGAACATCCCACTCGATGTGGAGTGGCACTCGTAGCGGTACAGCTGGCCCTGCACCAGGTTCGACCAGTCCAGCACGTAGTTGGTGCCGGTCTGTCCGTTCGGCGCGGTGACGTTGCCGCCGCGGCTGAGCGAGAGCTGCGGGGGCGGCGCCTTGGCGAATCCGCAGCCGACGATCGGCTCGCTCTGCGTGCCCTCGGTGTCGAACACCCGCACGCGGATGCATGCCTCGTTGCCCGGCTGACGCGACATCGAGAACTGGCCGCTCGCCGCCGGCCGCACCGTCGTCCAGCCGTTGCCGCCACCGTCGAGGACATACTCGAGCCGGTCGAGCGGACGCCCGTTGGTACCGTTCGGCGAATAGTGGAACGTGACCTGATTGACCTGCCCGGTCACGGACGCGTTCGGCGTCGGGGGCGTGCCGAAGGGTCGCGCCTGGCCGGATTGGCGCGTCCACGCGCTCGTGTAGGTCTGGCCGTCGATGACGGCGACAGCCTGCACTTCGAGCGCGTACGGTCCGCCGCGGTTGTTCATGCCGGTGTACCAGCTGCCGGAGCCGAGGATCTGCGTGCCCGCGCCGCCGCCACGCACCTGGAAGGTGACCTCGTCGGCGCGCAGGCCGTTCCGCGAGCCGGGGGTCCAGGAGACCTGCACGCGCTGATCGCCGTCGACGGTGGTGACACCGGACGGCGCGTCGGGCGCCGTCACCGCTCGTCGCGGTGCCGACGCAGGCGACGCGTCGGAAGCGCCCACATCATTGGTGGCGACCACCTGGAAGGTGATGCTGCTGCCGTCGGCCGGCACGTTGGAGAAGTTCGCCGTCGTGCCCGAGACGGTCTGCGTCAGCCCGGTCGAGGAGGTGACCGTGTACGCGCTGACGGGATCGCCGTTGCCGTCGGCGGCGCCCCACGTCACCGTCATCTGCACCTCTCCAGGGATGGAGCGGTCGATGGTCGCCGAGGGCTGCCCGACGGGGAACGGCCGTCCGGCCGGGACCGCCTCGCGAGAGTAGGCGGAGAAGTCGCTCGGCTCGACCGCGAGGTTCACAGCCTGGACACGGAACGTGTAGGCGGTGCCGTTCGTCAGCCCGGTCCAGGTGTAGTTCAGCCCCTGCACCTGCTGCGACACCGCACCGTTCGGCGCGGGTGGCGAGATCTCCACGTTGTAGTACTGGATGGGCGAGCCGTTGTTGGTCGGCGCGACCCAGGTGAGCGCCACCTGCATGTCGCCGCGCTCGGCCTGCGGCGGCGCCGGCTGCTCCGGCCGCACGTCAGGGCGTGCCTCGCGGGATGCCGCCGAGGGGTCGGAGTCGCCCACCTCGTTCTGCGCGATCACCTGGAACGTGTAGGTGACGTTGTTGGTGAGACCGTCGATGACGCACGTGGTCGAGGCGCACTCCTGCGACACCGAGCCGTCGGCGGAGCGCACCACGTAGCCGGTGATCGGCGCACCGTTCGAGGCCGGCGGGGCCCAGGTGAGCGTGACCTGCGAGTCGCCGACCGCATCGACGTTCGGCCGCGGCGGGGCGTCCGGACGGCCCTTGACGTTGAGCGTGAGGGTGCCGTTGACCTGCCGCTGCACGAGCTCGGTCGCATCCTGCACCGTGTAGCGCACGGTCAGCACGCCGGAGAAGTCGGGACCCGGCGTGACCGTCACCCGCCGGTCGTCGTTGGAGACCTGCCCCTCGCCCGCCACCACCTCGGCGGCCACCACGCGAAGCGGCAGGCCGTCGTTCTGGAAGGGGTTGAAGTCGTTGTCGATCACGTCGGTCGTCAGCGCGACGCCCTGCGTCGCCTCGCCGCGGTCGTCGCGCGCCATCGCGACCGGCCGGTTCGTCGGCACCACCTCGACCACCACGGTGCCCGGCGCCTCATTGCCGTGCGGGTCGATCGCGACGATCTGGAAGGAGCCGGTCGTGCCCGGCGGGGTGCTCACGCCGGCCGTGGCCGAGAACACCGAGCCGCTCAGCGAGGTCTCGACACCCGACATCGAACCGCCGCGCAGCTCGAACTCCATCGCGTCCATATCACCCGGATCGGGGTCGGTGGTGGCGCTGCGCAGGTCGAACGTCGCGGCGTCCTCGCCTGCCACCGGCCGGATCACGGCGCCCGCGAACACCGGTGCGATGACGCTCGAGGGCGTCACGTCGATCGGGATCGTCAGGATCGCGGTGTTGCCGTCCGGGTCATCCGGGCCGTCACCGTCGGTGACCTCGAAGGTGATCGACCCAGGACCGACGTAGCCCTGCGGCGACCGGAACTGCAGGGTCTGCGTGTCGACGATCCAGCCCGTCTCGTCGCTGCTCACCGCCGAGACCGAGTCGCCGGTCGTGATCCGCGGCGGCGCGCCGTTCGACGTAGTGACATGGTCGCGCAGAGGAATCTCGCGCAGCACGCCGGACGGAATCTGGATCGGCTCCGCGTCGGTCAGGAACGGCGCCCGCTCGCGCACCGGCGGCACCGCCACGAACGCCTCGGCGGTCAGGCCGTCGAGGTCGGTGACGCGATAGGTCACCACCTGGAACGCGTCGCTCGGCACCACCTGCACCCCGCCGTCGACGACCGTGCCGGGTCCGGTGACCACGGAGACCACCAGCTCGCTCGGGTCTCCATCCGGGTCGAGGTCGTTCTCGAGCACCGGCACGTCCAGCGGCACCTCCAGCTCGACGCCGTCCCGCGGCAGCGGGTCGTCGCGAGCGATCGGCGCCAGCAGCTCCGCATCCTCGGCCACCGTCAGCAGCACCGTGCCCGTGGTGGACGCGCCCCGCGCATCCGTCGCCGTGTAGGTGAACTGGTAGTCGCCCTCGTCCGCCGGCGAGCGGAGGTCGACGGTGTGGCGCTCGGTGTTGACCTCGGCGTCACGCAGCTCGTCCGGCAGCTCGAGCCCGTCGGCCTGCAGCGCGAGCGCATCCTGATCGGGGTCGGAGTCGTTCTCGAGCACCGCGATGGCGACCGATCGGTCCGGCCGCACGGTGACCAGGTCGACCTCGGCGAACGGTGTCTGGTTCACATCCGCTGCCTGCGCGATGCCGATGATCACGGTGGCGGTGCCCTCTGCGCCCCAGCGGTCGCGCACCCGGTAGATGAACTCGACCGTGCCGGAGCTCTCGGGGAAGGCCTGGAAGTCGAAGTAGTCCGGGCCCACCTCGGGCAGGATGCGCCCGCCGTCGGGACCGGTGTCGTAGCCGACCAGCTCGACGCCGTCGCCGTCGGGGTCGATGCCGTCGAGCGGGATCGGGATGCGCACGGTCGAGCCGGCCAGCACCCGGGAGGTGACGGTCTCGGGTGCCGGTGACGCGTTCTGCTCCGGGTCGCGCGGCACGATCGTGAGGGCGACGGTCGCCGAGTCGCGGTTGCCGTGCTCGTCGGCGATCTCGTAGGAGACGGTCGCGCGCGTCGGCGCGTCGGCGAGCGCGTGCACCCGCAGCTGCCCCTCGGAGATGAATGCGACGCCCTCTGCCTCGGAGGCGAAGCTGGTGTCGACGACCTCCTCGAGCAGCTCGAAGGGCGTGCCGTCGGGCGAGAAGTCGTTCTGCAGCACGTCGACGGTCGCGTAGTCGCCGGCGCGCACGGTCGCGGTGTCGTCGACCGCCTTGGGCGCGCGCGGCTGCGCGGGCGGTGCGACCGGGATCACCTCGACGGTGCCGGTCTCGGTGAAGCGCCCGTTCGAGACCGTGTAGGTGAACTGGAAGGGCGCGTCGAGGCCGTTGTCGCGGATGCTGACGATGCGGCGGTCGCGCAGCTCGACGGAGATCGGGGCCGCGCCCTCGATGGTGAACTGCTGCACGACCAGCACGCCGCCCGCCGGGTCGACGTCGTTGGCGAGCAGGTCGACGAGCGCCGTGCCCTGCTGCGGCAGCAGTGCGGTGTCGCGCACCGCGACCGGACGTGCTTCCTCGTCGGGCGTGCGGATGTCGATGCGGATGCGGCCCAGGCTGGAGAGCGGACCGTCGGCGATCATGTAGGTCAGGTAGTGCGTGCCGACCGGGCCCGAGAGCACGCGCACCGTGCCGGTCGCGGCATCCCACTCCATCTGGACGCCCTCGGCCGGCTCGACCGACGCCAGCCGCAGCGGGCGGCCGGAGGGCGAGTAGTCGTTGAGCATCGGGCGGATGGTCGCCTCGCGGCCCTCGATGGTGCTGATGAAGTCGGCGTTCGCCAGCGGCGGCGCATCGCCGCGCTCGCGCACGTCGACCTCGATCTCGCCCGTCGTCTCGCTGCGGCCGTCGGAGACGGTGACGGTGACCGTCTGCGCGCCGACGTCGCCGGTGGCGGTGTAGATGAGGCGCCCGGAGGGGTCGGTCTGGATGGTGTCGCCGGAGTCGGTGGTGGCACCCGTGAGGTACATGTCGTCGCCGTCGGGGTCGACCCAGTCGGACAGCACCTGGTACTCGTACTCGCCGCCCTGCTCGACCGCGAAGGCCTGCGCGCGCAGCTGCTCGGGCACCGAGTTCTCGCCCTCCGCGCGCACCTGCACACGGACGCCTGCCGTGTCGATGCCCCCGCGGCCATCGGCGATCTCGTAGTTGAAGGTGAATCCGCCGGTGAAGCTCTCCGGCAGCTCGAGCTGCAGCTCGGAATCGTTCGAGACCGGCGCGACCTCCACGCCCTCGGGAAGATCGCCCACCACGCGGGCGGTGAGCACGTCGCCGTCGGCGTCGCTGTCGTTCCACAGCACCGGCAGGATCGTCGAGCGGCCCGGACGCGCGCCGAACTGATCGTCGTTCGCGTCGGGCTCGGTGTTCTCCTCGTTGAGCGGCGGAGGCTGGTTGGTCAGCAGGTCCTCGGTCGACTCGGAGTCGTCCTCGTCGCTGGTCTCGTCCGACTGCTCGGGAACCAGGTCGTCCCAGTTGTCCACCAGCACGAGGGTGTCGGCGAGCAGCCAGGACGAGCCCTCCTGGTACTGGTTGAGCACGACGGCGTCACGGTTGATGCGGAACGTCGCAGGCGTGCCGTTCATCTCTGGCACCTGCTGCTCGCTGCGCTCCTGGCCATCGCAGTCGCGCAGGAACTGCGCACTGCCCGTCCAGACGGCGTACACGCATCCGTTCAGCTGCACCGGCCGTACGGCCTCGCCGCCGCCCTCGCGCTCCTCGACCTCGGCTGCGCCCCCGCCGAGCGGCTGCCGGATGAGCTGCGTCGGCGCGGTCACGATCACGTGGTCGGAGGCGTCGCCGACCAGCTGCACCGCGGCGCCCTCCGGCACCTCGACGGCGCCGCCGGGCACGAGCAGTGTCGCGGTCGCGCGATCGAGCACCACCGCCTCCTTGCCGACGGCCGTGACCATCGGCTCCTGCATGGCGCTGAGCTCGCTGCGCTCGCGCACGACGGGCTCGGCGAAGCCGCCCTCCTCGAGCTGCGAGATGGTGAGCTGCTGGCCGTCGCGCGGCGAGACGGCGTGCACGGTGCCGTCGCGACCGACCTCGATCGCTGCGCCCGCGCCGAGCTCGGCGATCGGCTCTGTCGCCTCGACCGAGAATGCGGTGAAGTCGCTGAACTCCATCACCCACAGCATGCCGTCGGAGGGGTCGAGGACCGCGACGATGCCGCCGCCCAAGGCGATGCGGCCCTGCGGGGGCAGCGGCACGCTCGAGCCGAGGATCACCTGCAGGGTGTCGACGACGATGGCCTGGGATGCTTCCTGGTTGTGGAGCAGGACGTGGTCGCCGTCCTGCAGCACGTCGAAGCTCGCGGTCGGCGACGTGAGGCCGGCGTCGAGCTCCTGCGCCTGGATGTTGATGCGGCCGAGCTGCTGGCTCTCCGTCTTCGTCACCCAGACGCCGCCGTCGTTCAAATCGACGTCGGTGGTGGTGAAGCCGTCGTAGGTGAAGGCGAGGATGCCGAGAGCGACAGAGACGGCAGTGACGAGCGCACCCGCCACCGTCGACTTGCGATGGCGCGTGATCCACCGAAGCAAACCGGCATCCCCTTTCCGGGCCATCGCGCGCGCAGGAGGGTCTGCGGCGTCAGCGGTGGCTCCGCATATTGTGCCAGAACTGAGCAAACAGAAACCTGGGGAATAGGAAGGAGGGGCTCACCCGATCGGGTGAACCCCTCCTGCGGGCGGTCGATCAGCCTCTGGCGCGCTCGTACGCGTCGAGTCGCTCGGCGTTCTGGGCGTTGAACTCGTCCATCGACTGCCGGTTCCACTCGCGTGCCTTGCGGCCGCGGCGGGCGACGATGCCGCCGACCCAGACCGGCACCTCGCGGGCGATCACGAACGCCAGCACCGACAGCGGCGCGAGCAGCAGCTGGCCCAGCGCCTGCGGGTCGATGCCCGGCAGTGCCGTGTAGCCGCCCCAGCCGCCCTGCTCCTCCATGAACGCGCCGCCGATGTGCGCCGCGTAGACGAGCAGCGCGACGATGAACGCGCCGAGCACGTGGGCCCACCAGCCGGCGCGATTCACGATGAGCGTCACGATCCAGTACGCGAGGAAGAAGATCACGACCGGCAGCAGGTACGACGGCCGGAGCCACACGGTCTGCAGCGTCTCCATGAGCGCGAAATCGCGGTCGAAGAGGAACCCGACGGCGAGGTACGCGGCCGCGAAGACGATCGCGAAGATCAGCGTCGCCAGCAGGGCGACAGCGAAGCCGACAGCCCGTGCGCCCTTGCGCCGCGGCGGCATCGGCTCCTCGACCAGCACGATGGGCGTGCCCCCGCCGGCGGCAGCGCGGGCGGTCTCGTCGTCCACCGGGATCGACGAGGCTGGCACCTCGTCGCGGATGATGCCGAACCGCTCCGTGCGCCCGGGCTCCGTCTGCGCGTCGAGCACGCGCGTCGCGGTGCCGGTGTCGGTCTGCTGCGCGTCCATCGCCTGCGTCGGCTGGTCGCCGGCGGGCTGCGCGTCCATCGCCTGCGTCGGCTGGTCACCGGCGTGCTGCGCATCCATCGCCTGCGTGGGGGCCGGCTCCGAGAACTCCGGGGCGCCGGCATCGCGTTCGCCGGCGCGCGATGCCGCAGCGGCGCCACCGACGGCCAGCCCGCCGGCTGCGGCGCCCGCTGCTGCGCCGTCTCCGCCACCGCCTGCACCGGCCGGCTCGCCGTCTGCGCGGCGCCGCAGCCCGAACGAGGGGCGGCGAGGCTCGACGAGCGCCGGCGGCGCGGCGTCGTCCACTGCATGCGCGCCGGCCGTGTCAGGGTGCTGCTCGAGCGAGCTCTCCGCAGCATCGCCGTGCGCCGCGTCCACCGAGCCGCGTGCGTCATCCGGGTGCGCGGCGGAGTGCGAGGGGCCGCGCAGCGTCGACGGGGCGATCACGGTCGGCTCGATGGATGCGTCGTCGCCGGATCCGTTGTCGGGCGCGCGGCGCTCCCGCTCTGCGGGCGCGGTCTCTTCGGCGTCGAACGGATCCTGCCTGGCCTCGGCGTCGTGCTCGACGAGCGGCTGATGCTCGTCGTGATCCCCGACCGAGACGGCTGCGACCTCGGCATCGTCGGGCGCGAGCTCCGCGGAGTCGTAGGTGACCTCCTGCTCGGCCTCCGCCTGCTCATCCGCCGCGGGGTCGGCACTGTCGGCTGCCGGCGTCTCGGCGGGCGTGCTGCCGAAGAACCGATCGCGCCACGAGGTGGGCTGCTCGTCGCTCATCGTCAAACCTCCTGAAGCGGCACGGTGCCGCGTCGTCGGCTGATTCTAGGCACGCAGCGGGGCGTGATCGCTGCGGCGCACCGCCCGAGGGGCAATCATCGGGTACGGCGAAGGGGCCGCACCCGAATCGGATGCGGCCCCTGCGCGTGCTGTCGATCAGACGATCTGACCGGGCTCCTCGGTGAACTCGCCGCCGGTGAAGGCGTCGAAGTCCAGGTAGGAGAGGTCGGACTCGTCGACCCCGCCGGCGTCGGCGAACAGACGGTTCGGGTAGCGCTCCGCCTTCGCCTCCTCCGTGGCCTCGACCGAGACGTCGCGGTAGCGCGACAGGCCGGTGCCCGCGGGGATGAGCTTGCCGATGATGACGTTCTCCTTGAGGCCCAGCAGCGGGTCGCGCTTGCCGGCCAGGGCCGCCTCGGTGAGCACCTTGGTGGTCTCCTGGAACGACGCGGCGGACAGCCACGACTCCGTCGCGAGCGACGCCTTGGTGATGCCCATGACCTCCTGGCGGGCCGAGGCGGTCTTCTTGCCGTCGGTCAGCGCGGCACGGTTGAGCTCGTTGTACCGCGAGCGGTCGACGAGCTCACCGGGCAGCAGGTCCGTCTCGCCGTGGTCGACGACCGTGACCTTCCGGAGCATCTGGCGGACGATGACCTCGATGTGCTTGTCGTGGATCGGCACACCCTGCGAGCGGTAGACGTCCTGCACACCCGAGACGAGGTGCTTCTGCACCTCGCGGACGCCGCGCACGCGCAGCACCTCCTTCGGGTCGACCGCGCCGATCTGGAGCTGCTGCCCCTGCTCGACGTGGTCGCCGTCGCCGACCTCGAGGGTCGCGCGGCGGAGCACCGGGTAGGCGATCTCCTCGTCCCCGTTGTCCGGCGTGATGACGATGCGCTTGGACTTCTCGTCCTCCTCGATGCGCACGCGACCGGCAGCCTCCGCGATGGGCGAGGCGTTCTTCGGCGTGCGGGCCTCGAACAGCTCCGTCACACGGGGCAGACCCTGCGTGATGTCGCTCGCGCCGACCGAACCACCCGTGTGGAACGTGCGCATGGTGAGCTGCGTGCCGGGCTCGCCGATCGACTGGGCGGCGATGATGCCGACCGCCTCGCCGATGTCCACGAGCAGGCCGGTGGCCAGCGAGCGGCCGTAGCAGTGGGCGCAGACGCCGACCGCCGACTCGCACGTGAGCACCGAGCGCACCTTGACCGTCTCGACACCCGCGGCGATGAACGCGCGGATCTCGCGGTCGCCGATGTCCTGACCGCCGGTCGCGAGCACCGTGCCGTCCGCAGCCACGACATCCGTCGCCAGGTTGCGGGCGTACACCGCAGACTCGACGTTCTCGTGCAGCACGAGGTTGCCGTCGATCGTCTCGGCGATCGGCACGTCCAGGCCGCGCTCGGTGCCGCAGTCGTCCTCACGGATGATGACGTCCTGGGACACGTCGACGAGACGACGCGTCAGGTAGCCCGAGTCGGCCGTGCGGAGCGCGGTGTCGGCCGAGCCCTTGCGCGCACCGTGGGTGGCGATGAAGTACTCCGCCACCGTCAGGCCCTCGCGGTACGAGGAGATGATCGGGCGAGGGATGACCTCACCCTTCGGGTTGGTCACCAGACCGCGCATGCCGGTGATGTTTCGCACCTGGATCCAGTTGCCGTTGGCGCCTGCCGTGACCATGCGGTAGATCGAGTTGTCCTCGTCGAACGCCTCCTGCGTGTCCTTCTGGACATCGTTGGTGGCCTTCGTCCAGAGCTCGGTCAGGTCGCTGCGACGCTCGGCGTCGGTGATGAGGCCCTTGTCGAACTTGTCCTGGATCTTGCGCGCGGCCTCTTCCGCGGCGCCCACGATCTCGTCCTTGTGCTCCGGCGTGATGACGTCGGAGAGCGCGACCGAGATGCCGGAGCGCGTGGCCCAGTAGAAGCCGGCGTCCTTGATCTTGTCGAGCGTCTGCGCGACGACGACCTTCGGGTAGCGCTCGGCGAGAGCGTTCACGATCAGCGAGATGACCGGCTTGGTCGCCGCCTCCGCCACGAACGGGAAGTCCGCCGGCAGCAGCTCGTTGAAGAGCGCGCGGCCGAGCGTCGTCTCATGCAGGAAGGTCTCGCCGTCGACGAAGCCCTCCGGGCGGTCCTGGTCGCGGAAGACCAGGCCGTCCAGGCGGATGCGCACGGTCGAGCCGATGTTCAGCGAGCCCTGGTCCATGGCCATGATCGCCTCGGCGACCGAGGAGAACGCACGGCCGCTGCCGACACCATCCTCCTTGACCGTGGTCAGGTGGTGCAGACCCGAGACCATCTCGTGCGAGGGCAGCGTCACCGGGCGGCCGTCGGACGGCTTCAGGATGTTGCTGGATGCGAGCATCAGCACGCGCGCCTCTGCCTGCGCCTCGACCGAGAGCGGCAGGTGCACAGCCATCTGGTCGCCGTCGAAGTCGGCGTTGAACGCCGCGCAGACGAGCGGGTGGAGCTGGATGGCCTTGCCCTCGACGAGGAGCGGCTCGAAGGCCTGGATGCCCAGTCGGTGCAGCGTGGGCGCGCGGTTCAGCAGCACGGGGCGCTCGCGGATGATCTCCTCGAGCACGTCCCACACCTGCGGCTTCGAGCGCTCCACCATGCGCTTGGCGTGCTTGATGTTCTGCGAGTGGCCCAGGTCGATCAGGCGCTTGATGACGAACGGCTTGAACAGCTCGAGCGCCATCTGCTTCGGCAGGCCGCACTGGTGCAGCTGCAGCTGCGGGCCGACCACGATGACCGAGCGGCCCGAGTAGTCGACGCGCTTGCCGAGCAGGTTCTGGCGGAAGCGCCCCTGCTTGCCCTTGAGCATGTCGGAGAGCGACTTCAGCGCGCGGTTGCCGGTGCCCGTGACGGGACGGCCGCGACGGCCGTTGTCGAACAGGGCGTCGACCGCCTCCTGCAGCATCCGCTTCTCGTTGTTCACGATGATCTCGGGAGCACCGAGGTCGAGCAGACGACGCAGGCGGTTGTTGCGGTTGATGACGCGGCGGTAGAGGTCGTTCAGGTCGCTGGTCGCGAAGCGGCCACCGTCGAGCTGCACCATCGGGCGCAGCTCCGGCGGGATGACCGGGACGACGTCGAGCACCATCGCAGCCGGGCTGTTGCCCGTCTGCAGGAAGGAGTTGACCACCTTCAGGCGCTTGATCGCGCGGATCTTGCGCTGGCCCTTGCCCTCGGCGATCTGCTTGTGCAGGTCCTCGCCCTCGGCGACCAGGTCGAACGAGAGCAGGCGAAGCTTGATCGCCTCGGCGCCCATGTGACCCTCGAAGAACTCGCCGTACAGGTCGACGAGGTCGTGGTACGTCGCGTCCTCGGCCTTCAGGTCGCCGACCTTGAGCGTGCGGAAGTCGTCGAAGACCTTCTCCATCTGCGCGATCTCGTCGTCGGCGAACTTGCGCAGCTGCGCCATCTCGCGCTCGCCGGCGTCCTTGACCTTGCGCTTCTGGTCGGCCTTCGCGCCCTCCTCCTCGAGCTGGGCGACGTCGGCCTCCAGCTGCGACAAGCGGGCGGCGATGTCCGCATCGCGGCGCTTCTCGATCTCGCCGACCTTCAGGCGCAGCTCCTGCTCGAGCTGCGGCAGGCGCTCGTGACGAGCCTCCTCGTCGACCGAGATGATCATGTACGCGGCGAAGTAGATGACCTTCTCGAGGTCCTTCGGCGCCATGTCGAGCAGGTAGCCGAGACGGCTGGGCACACCCTTGAAGTACCAGATGTGCGTCACCGGAGCGGCGAGCTCGATGTGGCCCATGCGCTCACGGCGCACCGACGACTTCGTGACCTCGACACCGCAGCGCTCGCAGACGATGCCCTTGAAGCGCACGCGCTTGTACTTGCCGCAGGCGCACTCCCAGTCGCGGCTCGGGCCGAAGATCTGCTCGCCGAACAGGCCGTCCTTCTCCGGCTTCAGCGTGCGGTAGTTGATGGTCTCGGGCTTCTTCACTTCGCCGTGAGACCAGCCTCGGATGTCGTCGGCCGTAGCCAGGCCGATCCGCAGCTCATCGAACGTTGTTGCGTCGATCAATGCAATTCCCTCTTGTCGAATTCTGTTCAGCTGCCGGATCAGATGTCGTCGATCGACGACAGCTCAGGGCGGGAGATGTTGATGCCGAGCTCTTCGGCCGTGCGGAGCGCCTCGTCCTCGTCATCGCGGAGGGTGACCACGTCACCGGCCGCGTTGAGCACCTCGACGTTCAGGCACAGCGACTGCATCTCCTTCATCAGCACCTTGAAGGACTCGGGGATCCCGGGCTCCTGGATGTTCTCGCCCTTGACGATGGCCTCGTACACCTTCACGCGGCCGACGATGTCGTCGGACTTGATGGTGAGCAGCTCCTGCAGGGTGTAGGCGGCGCCGTAGGCCTCGAGTGCCCAGACCTCCATCTCGCCGAACCGCTGGCCGCCGAACTGGGCCTTGCCGCCCAGGGGCTGCTGCGTGATCATCGAGTACGGCCCGGTCGAGCGCGCGTGGATCTTGTCGTCGACCAGGTGGTGCAGCTTGAGGATGTACATGTAGCCGACCGAGACCGGGAACGGGTACGGCTCCCCGGAACGGCCGTCGAACAGGCTCGCCTTGCCGGAGCCGTCGACCAGTCGTACGCCGTCGCGGGTGGGCAGCGTCGCATCGAGCAGGCCGATGATCGCCTCCTCGGTCGCGCCGTCGAAGACCGGCGTCGCGACCTTCGTGTTCGCGGGCGCCTCGAGCGCAGCCGGGTCGAGACCCTTCGCCCACTCGGGGGTGCCCTCGACCTTCCAGCCCGTCTTCGCGATCCAGCCGAGGTGCGTCTCGAGCACCTGGCCGAAGTTCATGCGCTTCGGGATGCCGAGCGGGTTCAGGACGATGTCGACCGGCGTGCCGTCCTCGAGGAAGGGCATGTCCTCCTCGGGGAGGATCTTGGCGATGACGCCCTTGTTGCCGTGACGGCCGGCGAGCTTGTCGCCCTCGGTGATCTTGCGCTTCTGCGCGATGTAGACCACGACCTTCTCGTGCACGCCCGAGCCCAGCTCGTCGTCGCCGTCCTCAGCGCGGAACTGCTTGACGGCGATGACGGTGCCCTGCTCGCCGTGGGGCACCTTGAGCGACGTGTCGCGCACCTCGCGGCTCTTCTCGTTGAAGATCGCGCGGAGCAGGCGCTCCTCGGCGCTCAGCTCGGTCTCGCCCTTCGGCGTGACCTTGCCGACCAGGATGTCGCCGGGGACGACCTCGGCGCCGATGCGGATGATGCCGCGCTCGTCGAGGTCGGCCAGCAGGTCGGGGCCGACGTTGGGGAGGTCACGCGTGACCTCCTCCTTGCCGAGCTTGGTGTCGCGGGCGTCGACCTCGTACTCCTCGATGTGGATCGACGAGAGCACGTCGTCCTTCACGAGGTTCTGGCTGAGGATGATGGCGTCCTCGTAGTTGTGGCCCTCCCACGGCATGAACGCCACGAGCAGGTTCTTGCCGAGCGCGAGCTCGCCGTTCTCGGTCGCGGGACCGTCGGCGATGACCTCGCCGGCCTCGATGCGGTCGCCCGCCGAGACGATCACGCGGTGGTTGTACGACGTGCCCTGGTTCGAGCGGGAGAACTTGCGCAGGAAGTACTGCTGCGTGCCGCCCTCGTCGAGCTGCACCGTGACCAGGTCGGCCGAGACCTCTGCGATGACGCCCGAGGCATCCGCCGTGATGACGTCGCCGGAGTCGATGGCCGCGAAGCCCTCCATGCCGGTGCCGACCAGCGGCGAATCCGAGCGCACCAGCGGCACGGCCTGGCGCTGCATGTTCGCACCCATGAGGGCGCGGTTGGCGTCGTCGTGCTCGAGGAACGGGATGAGGCTCGTCGCGACCGACGCCATCTGGCGCGGCGAGACGTCCATGTAGTTGACGGTCATCGGGTCGACGAGCTCGACCTCCTCGCCCTTCTTCCTGGCGATGACGCGGTCCTCGACGAACCGGCTCTTGCTGTCGAGCGGGTTGTTCGCGTGGGCGACGATGAACTCGTCCTCCTCGGAGGCGGTCAGGTAGTCGATCTGCTCGCCGACGACACCGTTCTCGACCCGGCGGTACGGGGTCTCGATGAAGCCGAAGGAGTTGATGCGGCCGAAGGTCGCGAGGCGGCCGATGAGGCCGATGTTCGGGCCTTCCGGCGTCTCGATCGGGCACATGCGGCCGTAGTGCGACGGGTGCACGTCGCGCACCTCGACACCGGCGCGCTCACGCGAGAGGCCGCCCGGGCCCAGCGCCGAGAGCGTGCGCTTGTGGGTCAGGCCCGCGAGCGGGTTGTTCTGATCCATGAACTGCGACAGCTGCGAGGTGCCGAAGAACTCCTTGATCGCGGCGCTCACGGGGCGCACGTTGATGAGGGTCTGCGGGGTGATCGCCTCGATGTCCTGCGTGGACATGCGCTCGCGCACGACGCGCTCCATGCGCGCCAGGCCCGTGCGGACCTGGTTCTGGATGAGCTCGCCGACCGCGCGGATGCGGCGGTTGCCGAAGTGGTCGATGTCGTCGACGTCGAGGCGGATGTCGACGGGCTCGCCCTTGCGGACGCCCTTGATCGTCGACTCCTCGGCGTGCAGCGCGACCAGGTACTTGATGGTCGCGACGATGTCCTCGACCGACAGCACCGAGTCGCTCATCGGCACGTCGATGCCGAGCTTGCGGTTGATCTTGTAGCGACCCACCTTGGCGAGGTCGTAGCGCTTCGGGTTGAAGTAGAAGTTGTCCAGCAGCGCGCGGGCGGCCTCGGCGGCGACCTGCTCGCCCGGACGCAGCTTGCGGTAGATGTCGCGGAGGGCGTCCTCCTTCGACATCGGCACGTCCTTCTCGAGCGTCGCCATGATCGACTCGTAGCCGGCGAACTCGCGGGCGATGTCCTCGCTCGTGAGGCCGAGGGCCTTCAGGAAGACCGTGACGGACTGCTTGCGCTTGCGGTCGATGCGCACGCCCACGGCGTCGCGCTTGTCGATCTCGAACTCGAGCCATGCGCCGCGGCTGGGGATGACGCGCGCCGAGTAGACGTCCTTGTCGGAGTTCTTCTCGGGAGTGCGGTCGAAGTAGACGCCGGGGCTGCGGACGAGCTGCGAGACGACGACGCGCTCGGTGCCGTTCACGATGAACGTGCCCTTCTCCGTCATCAGCGGGAAGTCGCCCATGAAGACCGTCTGCGACTTGATCTCGCCGGTCTCGTGGTTCATGAACTCGGCCGCGACGTACAGCGGGGCGGCGTAGGTCTTGCCGCGCTCCTTGCACTCGTCGATCGTGTACTTCGGCACGTCGAGGACGGGCTCGGAGAACGAGAGCTGCATCTTCTCGCCGAGGTCCTCGATGGGCGAGATCTCCTCGAATATCTCCTCGAGGCCGGAGTTCTCGTGGACTCCTTCACGGCCGGCGGTGCTCGGGTCGCCGGCACGCACCTTCCATGCCTCGTCGCCGATGAGCCATTCGAAGCTCTCGGTCTGGAGTGCGAGCAGGTCGGGGACAGTCAGTGTGTCCGTGATCCGCGCGAAGCTCAGGCGGCTCGCGTTTCGACCGGTCTTGGGGCTCAGTTCAGCCAAGGCAGATACCTCCGGGCCGGGAAGGGTTGCGGGTCTTCCCGGGATCGTGTCGTCGGTGAGAGACTCGTCAACACCCTGAAGCGCCCGAGAAGGGCGCGTGCCGACCGCAATATGAAGGCATGGGGGATGTCAGTGAGCGCAACCGGCAACATTACGCCGGTGAGGGCCGAAAGTCCAGTCGGAGCGGCGTGTCGGCTGGTGGCACGTTGTGCGTCGGTGGTAGCACCTGGGAAACGCGGAGCCCTGGCTCAACCGGTCTCGACGACCAGACCCCTGAGCAGCTCGTCGAGAGGGCCGTCTTCCAGCATGGCGCCGGAGAGCGTGAGGTCGATGACCTCGAGGACGGCGACGGCATCGCCGATCCGCCCGAGGCGCCGTGAGACGAACAGCGGCTGGCTGTCGGTCTGCGCGATGATCTCCACCGCGAGCGCGTCGTCGAAGCCGGTGCGCTCGACCGCTCGCCACGACTGGACGATCCCGTCGACGCCGGCGACCGCGTAGTCGTCGGTCGATTCGCCGGCCGCGTCTGCGAAGTAGAGATGTGCGACCACCTCAGCGTCGACGTCGGAGGGGAGCAGCCACAGCCGCTCGTCTGCACCCGCACGGGGTCCCGGCATCGCTGCGATCTCGGTCGCCCTGCCGATGATCGCGCGATGGAGCACGGCATCGGCCCCGGCGAGCGCGTCGGCCAGCCCGGCCGCCCAGGCGAAGACGTCGGGCGCCGACTCGTCAGGGAAGGACAGCGGCACCCGGACCCAATGGGTCTCCTCCAGATCGAACGCGTATCGCGTGCTCATCGCCAGCGCACCGTCTCCATGATCGTGTCGAGCAGTTCGACGTGGCCGCGGATCAGCTCGTCGTCCGTCTCGTCGACGTGCGTGACGGAGCCGATGAATGCCAGACCCTTCTGGTGATGCGGCTCCGGCAGCGGCAGTCCGTAGAGCACGGTGACCGAGCGGGCGACCGCGAACTCGCCTGTGCCGCGCTGCTCGCGCTCACCACGGAAGACCGGACCGATCGGCGTGTCGATGCGTTCGAGCGGCGTCTCGGTCACCGACGCGAGGCCGGCTTCGAAGGTCGTGCCGCCACGCGCCACGAACTGCCGCACCGCGATCGACATCGGCAGCACCTTCAGCTCCGTCTGCTCCGCCTGCATGAACACCTGTCGGGCGAGCTGCTTCCGCAATCCCTCCCATTGCTGCTGCAGCAGCGTGCGCATCTGCGCGTCGAGGTCCGGTCGACCCAGCTCGCGGAACCGCGCGCTGACGAGCCGCTGCACTGCCGCCAGCCCCGCATCATCGACCGAGAATCCTCGCCAACCCGGCGGCAGCAGCAGGTGGTAGCCGGTCGGGGATCCGGGCTGCGAGTCGTCAGCCGTCATCCGCGCCGCCTGCGGTCGTGCTCCGTCATCGCCCGGCCGCCCAGCAGCAGCATCGCAGCGATGGTCGCGACTCCGAGCACGATGCCGATCCAGTGCAGCCCCGGCTCGGTCTCGACGACGCCGCCCGCACTCACACTGACCACGGTCGGGAAGGCGAACTGCGACAGCAGCGACAGCAGGACCACACCGGCGACCGTGAATGAGAAGGCGGAGGGGATGCGATGGGACTGATCGGGCCCGACGAGTGCTGCCATCGGCACGAACGCTGCGAATGCGACGATGCCGATCGCGATCACGAGCCACGCGGGCACCTGGAACAGGGGCCAATCGAGCAGCTGGCCGTAGAGCGGGTCGAGGTCCCTGCCCATCCGCCCGCCCGTCAGCGCCAGCGATCCGACCACGTACGTCAGGAGCACGAGCGCGCCCACGCCGCAGGCTGCGAGTCCGATGGCATGGAATCGTGCGATCCAGCGGGCGCGCGCGTCAGCGGACAGGGCCATTGTCGATCGTGATGTTCTCGACCACGGGGAGGTCGACGCCGAGCAATCCCGTCAGGCCGATCGCGCCAGAGCTCCCATACACACTGGCGAAGCCGATGCGCTGCCACTGCGACGCTGGGCTCGTGATCGCCGGATTGCGCAGCAGATCGACGAGGTGCCCCGAGTAGGGCGAGTTGCGCATCGTGTGCACGAACGTCTGCACCTGCGCCGCTTCCGGCCCGCCGTGCAGCAGGGCGTTGCGCGGACTCACGAGCATGCCCGGTGCCGGGAGCCCAGCCCGCACGTTCGCCGGTGCCCGAAGCCATCTCCACGGCGTCGAGGCGTTCGCGATAGGGCCGCGAAGCTGCATCGAAGGAAGCCGGAACCATCCGTTGGAAGTGACCTTCAGCATCGATTGCAGTCGCATTGCCGGCAGCCCGCTGCGAACGCCCACCACCGCGGAGCCGCGCGCGCCGTTGATGAGTGGCCGGAGGGCAGGCGCTCCGCGACTGAGCAGCTTGCCCGCGCCGAACGGCAGAAGTCCGAGCCCTGCCCACAGCACGTCGCTCAGGGTCGCCTCACCAGCGGCGAACTGAATGAGCTCGCCGATCAGGATCGCCGCTGAGATCCCGACGATCACGAGAGCGAGCAGACCGGTGAGTGGAGCACCGATCACGAGGGCGATGACACCGAGCGCGAGAACGACCCAGCCGAGCACGTCCAGGAAGTTGTCGAACGCCTCCCAGAAGCCGTCGTTGTTGTCGGCAGAGTCCATCGCGTCCTCGATGCCGTCCACGGCGGTGTCGTACGCGGCGCTCCAATCGCCGAACTTCGTCTCGAAGGTCGACCAGAGCGCATCTCGCGTCTCCTTCGCGCCGCTGAGCGTCCCTTCGGCCGTCGTCACCGCATCCTCCGCATCAGCGGTCTGCTCGGCCGTCGGCTCGGTCTCCCACAGCCAGACGCGGGCGAGGCCGTCGCGATCGTCCTTCGCTTCCTCGACCGCCTGCAGCGCCGACTGGTACTCCTCCTCGGCTGCGCGGATGTTCTCGATGTTGGGATTGATCCAGTCCTGGGCGGTGTCGAGCTCCTTGCCGTACGCCTCGACGACTTCACCCGTCAGTCGGTACCGCACGGCTGCGGCGCGCAGGTCCTCTTCGACCTCCGCAGCGGTGGTCGAGAGCTTGTCCGTCGCCTGGCTCCAGTACATGCTCGAATCACCCAGTTCCACGAGTCGCTCGGCAGTCGACTCCATGGTGTCGGCGAGGACGCCCAGCACCCGGCCGTGCTCAGTGATGCTCTCGGCATTGCCTTCGAGCGCTCGCAGCTCGTACTGCTCGATCGGTGATCGCATCATCGCACCGGATCCGTGAGGGTCGTCGACTCGCCCTCTGCGTCCTGCAGGTACCCGGCGGTGTCGCGATCCCAGTTCGTCCAGGTCTCGATGAGGCCGCGGAGCGATTCGTCGATGGCCGTGAGGTTGTCGGTGAGCTTGCCGCGCTTGTCGTTCCACTTGCTCTCGAACTCGCCTGCCTTGTCACGCAGACTTCTGCGGCCGTCAGGGCTGCCGATATCCGACTCGAGCTGGTTGTTCGTGTCGCCGGCGTTCTCGAATTCGTTGATCGTCAGCGTGAGGCCACGGTGCAGCTCACGCATGCGCTCGAGATCGAGCATGATGTCCACGGTCGCCAACTCTCTACTCGGTCGCCCCCCACACCCTAGGTGCGCTCGGCGTCCGCTCGCGACGGGGAGAACTGCCCAGTGAGCGAGCGCCTCGCGCACCGTCGACGGTGGTACCCGGCAGACGCGGGAGGATGGTGCGGTGAGCACCCCGACCCGACGCCTCTCGAGCGGCCTGCACGCCGAGATGCGCTTCTCAGGCGCGGGCGGCTGGCAGCTCGTCGTCGACGGCACGCCGCAGTCGCACGTCGACCCCGAGCGGCCCGAGCTGCTGGTCTACGAGTACGTGCAGCAGATGGGCCACGCGATCGACGCGCTGCCGCCGGGGCCCATCACCGCGGTGCACCTGGGCGCCGGCGCGTTCACGCTCCCCCGCTACATCGACGCGACCAGGCGCGGCTCGCGGCAGCAGGTGATCGAGCTCGAGCCGTTGCTGGTCGAGCTGGTGCGCGAGGTCGCCCCGCTCCCCCGGGGCGCGAGCGTGCGGGTGCGCTACGGCGACGCGCGCGAGCAGCTGGCGCGGCTGCCCGCCGGGCTCCACGGCGCCGTCGACCTGGTGGTGGTGGATGTGTTCTCGGGCTCCCAGACGCCGGCCCACGTGACGACGGTGGAGTTCCACGCGCTCGTGCGCGACCTGCTCGCACCGGGCGGCTTGGTCGTGGTGAACATCGCCGACGACCGCACGCTGTCGTTCGCCAAGCGGCAGCTGGCGGCGCTGCTCGAGGTGCACGCCGAGGTGGCCGCGCTGGCCGACCCCGGCATGCTCAAGGGCCGGCGGTTCGGCAACGTCGTGGCGATCGCCGGCGCCGCGCTGCCCGAACTCGACGGCATCGGCAGGGCGCTGCGCCGCGACCCGCTGCCCGGCAAGGTCGTCGCGGGGGCCGAGCTGCGACGGTTCCTCGGCGGCGCGCTGCCTGCCCGCGACGCCGACGCGACGCCGAGCCCGGCCCCGGATCGCGGCATCTTCGGCTGACGCTGCGGCGCGACGGCGAGACCAGTGCCCCACCACCGCCTCCTCGCGCTCGACCCGCGGATTCAGCCCCAGCGACTGGCGCGCGGATCTCGATGGAGAGACCTGCCCACTGTCGCAGCGCGCGGCGCGTGCTCCCCGCGAATCGGCGCAGGTGCGGGACGATTGCGGGCATGAGCGAGTCGATCGGCTACGACCAGACCGCGCTGCGCAACGCGGTCGACGTGGGCGCGGTCGCGCGCAGGCTGCGGCAGCTCGGCAGGGAGCGTTCGCTCGCCGCCGTCTCGGAGCGTGCCTGGCTGCTCGAGTCGATCGGCCGCCTCGACGATGCGCTCACCGCCGCGAGCGAAGCGGTGACGCTCGCCCGGGCGTCGGGTTCGCGCGACCGGGTGGCGGAGGCGCGGCTGCTGCGCGCATCCGTCATCCAGACCCGCGGCGACCTGCGCACCGCGCTGCGCGAGTGCACCGGCATCATCGCCGAGTCGCGCTCGAACGATTGGGTCGAGCTGTGGGCGCACGCGCTGCAGCAGCGAGGCACCGTGCACTTCGCGCTCGGCCAGTGGCACGAGGCCTGCATCGACTTCACGGTCGCGGTCGAGCTCTGCCGCGAGGCCGAGCTGCCCGCCGAGCAGCTCGACGCCGCGGAGCTTGCGCTGATGGTCGCGACCGACCGCGACCAGACCGAGGCGCTGCGCGCCGAGCAGGATGTGCCGCGCGCGACGCATCCGATCTGGGGCGGGCGCTGAGCCGCAGCATCGCATGCGCGGCGGTCGTCATCCACAGGCGGATGCGTCGGGTTCGTGGCGCCCGCCCGACTGCTGGCATGCTCGCAGCCGTCGAAGGGTGAACGATGGCTGATCTCGAACGTGTGCGGGTGTGGGCGGAGGCGCTCATCCGGCTGCACCTCGACGACTCCTGGGCCTTCGGCTTCGACCGGGCCGCCAAGCGCGCCGGGCTGACGAACTTCACCACCCGGCGCATCACCGTCTCGAAGCATCTCGCCGCCCGCTGGGACGATGACGAGGTGCACCAGACGCTGCTGCACGAGGTGGCGCACGCGATGGTCGGGCCGCGGGTGGGCCACGGCCCGCTGTGGCGCCGCACCGCGCGGGAGATCGGCTACGTCGGCGGCCGCACGCACCAGGGGGAGATCGCGGCGGAGCGCGCCGGGTGGGTCGGCGCCTGCCCTGGCGGCCACCAGCACGTGCGGTTCCGCGCGCCGCGTGGGCGCTACGCGTGCACGCCCTGCACTCGGTCGGCTCGCAGGCTGGTCGAGGTTCGATGGGAGCGACGCAAGGAGGCGGCGTGACCCGACGCATGCTCTCGAGCGGCCGCGAGGCGGTCGTCGAGCAGGACGACACCGGCTGGACGCTGAAGGTGGGCGGCTTCGCCCAGTCGCACATCGGCGTGCCGGGCGAGGCCGCGAAGCACACCGTCATGCGCTGGATGCACGCCGCGGCGCGCGAGCTGCTCACCGACCGCGGCGGCGCGGCTGCGCTGCACATCGGCGGCGGCGCCGCGACCCTGCCGCGGCTGCTGCAGCACGACGACCCGGGCATGCGGCAGCGGGTGATCGAGCTGGAGCCGGCGATCGTCCAGCTCGTCGGCGAGCTCGCGCCGCCGCCCGACGGCGTCGAGCTGGTGGTCGACGACGGCAGGGCCGCGCTGCACGCCGCGGCGGCCGCCAGCGTCTCGCTCGTCACCATCGATGTCTTCGACGGCGGCGGCGTGCCGGCGCCGTTCACCTCGATCGAGTGCTTCGGCGCGGCCAGGCGTGCCCTCGCTCCCGGCGGCGCGCTGATGATCAACTCCGCCGACGCGCCGCCGCTGACGTTCGTGCGCACCCAGCTCGCCACGCTGCGCGCGGTGTTCGCGCACGTCGGCATGATCACGCGGGGCTCGACGCTCGCCATCCGGCCGGGCAACATCGTGCTGCTCGCGAGCGACGCAGCGCTGCCGATCGAGGCGATCAGGTCGCGCCTCGAGCCGATGCGCCCGCGCACGATGGTGGTCGGCTGGCCGCGGCTCGAGCGGTTCGTCGCCGACACGCAGCCGGCGCCGGTGAGCGATGCGACGGCGATCCCCTACGCCGAGCCGCTGCTGTCGCGGTTCTCCGCTCCTGGCGTCGTGCCCGCCTCGTTGACCGCCCCGCTGCCCTGATCCGGCGCGGCCGCACCCCGCGCATCCGCCGTGCCCGCCTTCACCGTCGCGGGCGTCTCCGGCGCGAGCCCGGCGATGGCGGGTGCCGGCGCTGACGCGGCATAGGAATCGCTGATCAGGCGGTACGAGCGCGTCAGGAACGCCAGCCCGGCCGCGAGCACCAGGACCGTGCCGGCGATCGCGAACACGATCGCGATGCCGCGCGCGCTGCCGGTGCCGAACCACGGCTCGAGGGCCGCCGCGCCGCCTGCCGAGCGCGACCAGGGGATGATCCAGAACTCGGCGAGCGGGGCGATCATGAACGCGGTGATGGGGGCGGCGGCCGACTCGAACGCCATCGCGAACCCGAACACGCGGCCCTGGCGCGGCAGCGGCACGACCCGCTGGATGATGGTCTGCTCGGCAGCCTCGGCCGCCGGGATGAGCGCCATGTACGCCCAGGTGCCCAGCGCGTAGAGCCACCACCACTCGCGGAGGGTGAACACGGCGCCCAGCACGCCCATCGCGATCGCGACCAGCAGCAGCGTGCGGATCGGCCGCCTGCCGAGGCCGAACTTGGCGATCAGCAGCCCGCCGACGATGAAGCCGGTGGAGGCCAGGCCGAACACGATGCCCCAGGTCTGCACGTCGAACAGCTCGAGCCCGTAGGGATCCATGAGCGCCATGTAGACGCCGCCGATGAAGTTGTTGAAGGTGGAGAAGACGATCAGCGCGAACAGACCGCCGATCGCCAGCACGGCGCGGATCGAGCCGCGCAGGTCGATGCCGCGCGCGCGCTCGTCCGGGTCGACGGCCACGACGTCCTCGGGGATGCGGAGCGTCGCGAGGTGGGCGAGGCTGAGCCCGAGCAGGCCGATGCCGATCGCGACCGTCCAGCCCATGCCGAGGAAGCCGATCGACAGGCCGGAGAAGACGCTCGTGACCACGAACGCGATGCCCTGCACCGTGCCGACCAGGCCGTTGGCGTTCGCGTGGCGCTCGTCGGGCACGAGGATGGTCACCGTGGTCGAGAGCGCGATGTTGCGCATGTGCTCGACGACCGACGCGGCCAGGATGATCGCCATGAACAGCCACAGCCACGGCTGGGCGAGATCGAGCAGCAGGGGCTCCGGCAGCAGCAGGTACATGACCCCGGCGACCGCGAAGCCGACGAGGGTGAGCGAGCCGGAGAGCAGCATGACGCGCTGCTTGCGGTGGTGGTCGACGATCGAGCCGAACCAGATGCTGCCGAACGCGACGAACAGCATGTAGGCGCCGCCGACCACGCCGGTGGCGAGCACGCTCTCGGTCTCGATGTAGATCCAGAAGGTGAGCGCGAACCAGACGTAGCTCGTGGTGACGTTGGCAAGGGCGGTGTTGGCGAGCACATGCAGGAACACGCGCTCCCCGGGCGAGCGCGCCCGCGTGCCGGCTGTCGCGGTCATGCGAGAACGGTAGACCCGGCCGCCCACGCGCGACAGACCCGGAGCCGCTCAGCGGGAGTCGCGCGCCCCCGCCCAGAGATCGACGCCCGGCTCGTCGCGGGCGAGCTCGTCGATCGCGGCGAGCTCGCCCGCGCTGAGCGCCGGTCCGCTGAGCGCGCCGAGGTTCTGCTCGAGCTGCTCGACGCGTGAGGCGCCGATCGTCAGCGAGGTCATGCGCTCGTCGCGCAGCGCCCACGCCAGCGCCAGCTGCGCCAGCGACTGCCCACGCTGCTCGGCGATGCCGGCGAGGCCGCGGATGCGTCGGGTCGCCTCCGCAGACACGTCCGGGTCGATCGAGGTGCCGCCGCGCCCTGCACGCGAGTCGGCCGGCACGCCATCGAGGTACTTGCCGGTCAGCAGCCCCTGCGCGAGCGCGGTGAAGCCGATCACCCCGATGCCGAGCTCGCCCGCGGTCTCGAGCAGGCCATCCGTCTCGATCCAGCGGTTGAGCATCGAGTACGACGGCTGGTGGATGGTCAGCGGCGTGCCGAGCGACCCCAGGATCTCGTGCGCCCGGCGGGTCTCTGCCGCCGAGTAGCTCGAGACGCCGACGTAGAGCGCGCGTCCGGTGCGCACGATGTGATCGAGGGCCGCCATGGTCTCCTCGAGCGGCGTCGCGGGGTCTGGCCGGTGGTGGTAGAAGATGTCGACGTAGTCGAGGCCCATGCGCGCGAGCGACCGATCGAGGCTCGCGATCAGGTACTTGCGGCTGCCGCCCATGCCGTACGGGCCCGGCCACATGTCCCAGCCCGCCTTGGTGGTGACGAGGATCTCATCGCGGTGCGCGGCGAGGTCGCTCGCCATGATGCGGCCGAAGCCGGCCTCGGCGGCGCCGTAGGGCGGGCCGTAGTTGTTGGCGAGGTCGAAGTGGGTGATGCCGCGGTCGAAGGCGGTGGTCACGATGCTGCGCTGCCGCTCGAGCGGCACGTCGTCGCCGAAGTTGTGCCAGAGGCCGAGCGTGAGCGCGGGCAGCTGCAGCCCGGATGCGCCGGCTCGGCGGTACTGCATCGTGTCGTAGCGGGCGGGGTCGGCGGTCCAGGTCATCGTGCTGCTCCTGCAGTCGTGGCGGATGCGTGGGGTGCGGATGCGGTGCCCGGCTCGGCGTGCAGCGCGGCGGCCTCCGCGGCCACCAGAGTGCGCGTCGCGCCGCGGAGCGCGACGGCCGCTGCGCAGGCGGCCGCGCAGGCGGGGCTGTGGAAGTCGATGCCGAGCGATGCCAGCTCGTCGACCACGCGGCCGGCGACCAGCAGATCGGTGGCGGTGGGGCGCAGCGAGCCGTCGGCCCAGCGCTCCCCCGCCGCCACCACGGCGATCGAGACGCGATCGCCGCGGCGCTCCTGCTCGTCGAGAGCGGCTCGCGCGACGACGTCGGCGTTCTCGAGCGTCGCCTCCAGCACCGGCGTCGCGCGCGGGGCCAGCCGCAGCAGCTGCTCGGTCTCCGGCCCGCGATCGGCGTCGGCGATCACGATCACGTCAGCGGCGGCGGCCAGCAGGCCGGCGGCACCCCACTCGAAGGTGACCTGGTAGTGCGCGCTCATCGCAGCGCGCCCAGCCGGGCGAGCGCCGCCCGCACGAGCGCACCGCGGCCGCCCTCCATCTCGCTCGTGACCAGCTCTGAGGCGGCGGCCTCCGGTGAGAGCCAGGTGAGCTCGAGGGCGTCCTGCCGCGGATCGCACGATCCTGTGACGGGCACGATGTAGCAGAGCGAGACGGCGTGCTGCCGGTCGTCGGCGTAGATGCCGTCGCCCGGCAGCGGGAAGTACTCGGCGACGTGGAACGGGGTGGGGTCGGCGGGCAGCTGCGGGAAGGCCATCGGCCCGAGATCCTTCTCGAGGTGGCGGTAGAGAGCGTCGCGCACGCGCTCGCCCCGCATCACACGGCCGGAGACGACCGTGCGGGTGATCTCGCTCTGCGCGTTCATGCGCAGCAGCAGCCCGATCTCGGTCACCTGGCCGAGTCCGTCGAGCCGCACCGGGATGGCCTCGACGTAGAGGATGGGCATGCGCTCGCGCGCCTGCTGCAGCTCGTCGTCGCTCAGCCAGCCGGGGTTGGGGTCGGGGGTGCGCACAGCCATGGCCCCCATTGTGCCCGGCTGCGCGGCGGGATGCGCTCAGGGACGCAGGCGCCGGCCTGCGCGATCGGCCCAGAGCGCGAGCGTCAGCCACAGCGCCACCACCACCAGCCCGAGCGCGATCGAGGGGATGTCTCCCAGCCGCGCGAAGGCCTCGACCGGGCTGGGCGACATGGCCTCCAGCAGCGTGCGGGCGGCGAGCGTGGTGCCGACCGCCAGCAGGCTGATGCGGCCGATGGCGGCGAAGGGCTCGGCGAACATGCCCAGTGCGGAGGTGCCGCCGCGCAGGTCGGTGTCGATCGCCGGATGCATCGCGGTCGCGAGCAGGCCGGCCAGCGTCGCGACCGCGAGGGTGAGCGGGGGCGTCCAGAGCGCGGTCGCCGGCTGCAGCGGCTGCTGGCCCCACACCGTGGGCGTGAAGTAGGCGAGCACGCTGAGCACGCCGAACAGCAGTGCCGCCAGCAGCCCGTAGCCGATCACGCGGCCGCGCTGGTGGGCGGTGACGCTGCGGGCACGCAGCAGCGCGTGCACGAGCGCGGCGCCGGCGGCTGCCGGCAGCGCCAGGCCGAGCCCGGCGACGACGGTGGTGACCCCAGCGGTGATGAGCGGGTCTGCGGTGGTGCCCGCCGCATCCGCCACCCCGGTGACGATGAGGGTCGCGGGGCTGCAGCGGTCGCTCAGCTCGCCGCACAGGCTGGTGCTGAGCCAGAGCGTGCCCGCACCGATGGCGGTGGCGACGGCGACGGCGAGCGACCAGCCCGACCAGCTGCGCGCGAGCATGCCGAGGAAGCCGAGCGCGGCGATCGCCACCCCCAGCTGCACGAGGGGTCCGGCGACGGCCATGCGCTCCAGGCCGCCGAGGGTGCCGGCCTCCGGGTCGAACGGGATGCCGGCCGCTGCGCCGCCGATGAGCGCGGCAGCGGCGGCGATCAGCAGGCCGAGCAGCAGCAGCAGCAGGGTGCGGCGGATCATGCGGCCGCCGCTCATCCAGTGGCGGTGCTGCGCCATCGCGAACGCGCAGCCGAGCACCACGGCGAACGCGGGCAGCACGATCGCGTCGATGCCGATCGCGCCCCAGGGCTCCGAGACCGGGAAGGGCCGGCGGGGGGCGGCGAGCCAGAAGACCGTCGCGAGCACGAGCAGGCCGCGAGCGGCGTCGAGCGAGACGACGCGGCTGATGCGCGCGGCACGGCCGCGCGGTCGTGCGCGGCGGCCGCTCCCGCCGCGCGACGAGGCCCCGACCGTGCCCAGCACCCGGGTGGTCGCCGACGTGTTCGTCATGGTTCGAGGCTACGGTGTTGCCGAGGGTGCTCGCCGCTCGGGGGCGCCACGGCGGAATACGCGGCGGCCCTGCGGCGCTGCCGAGACGGGGACGTCGGCACGCGACTCCCGCGAGAGGGGCATTCCATGCTGGAGATCGACGCGGACGTCGTCCGCTGGCGCGAGGGCGAGCCCGACGGCGAGCTGCTCGTGGTCATGCACGGCATCGGCTCGCACGAGGGCGACCTGTTCGGCCTCGCCCCGCACCTGCCGGCGCACCTCACGGTCGCCTCCCTGCGCGCCCCGATCGCGTACGGCGGCGGCTTCGCCTGGTTCGAGTTCTCGCCCGTCGACAGCGACGACCACGCCGTCATCGACGAGGCCGCGCACGCGGTGCTCGCCTGGCTCGACGGCCTCGAGCGGCGCTTCTCGCGCGTGCATCTGCTGGGTTTCTCGCAGGGCGGCGCGATGGCGGTGCAGCTCGCGCGCATCGCTCCCGATCGCTTCGCCTCGATCGCCCACCTCGCCTCGTTCGTGCACGCCGGCGAGCTGCCCGGCGATGCGGCGCTGGCTGCGAAGCAGCCGCGCATCCCGCTGCTGACGACCATCGGCGACCTCGACGAGGTCATCCACCGCGACAAGATCGAGCGCTCGGCACCGTGGCTCGACGCGCACTTCGACGTCGACCGCCGCACGTATCACCGCGCGCACTCGATCGTCGCAGAGGAGCTCGCCGACGTGGTCGCCTTCCTGCAGCGCGCTGCAGCCTGAGGGCCCGCGCGCACGGCAGACTGAGCGCATGGAGCGGTTCAGGCTGGGCGGTGTGCCGGGGGTGACGCCGGCGAAGTGGCTGCGCGTGTGGCGCGAGCGCGTGCCGGGCGTGCCCGCCGTGCTGGTCGAGGTGGACGAGGCGGATGCGGTGGCCGCGCTCGTGGAGGGGCGCGCCGATGCCGTCCTGGCCCGGCTCCCCATCGCCGAGGAGGGCCTGCACATCGTGCGGCTCTACGACGAGCTGCCGGTGGTGGTGGCGGCGAAGGGCCACCCGATCGTCGCCTTCGAGACCGTCACGAGCGCCGACCTCGACGGCGAGCCGATGCTCGAGCAGGGCGGCATGAGCCTGGCGCAGCTGCTCGAGACCGTCGCGACGGGTGCCGGGCTCGCGGTCGTGCCGATGTCGGTCGCGCGCGCGCTCGGCGGCGCGGAGACCCGCCATCGCGTCGTGACCGACCTGCCGTCGACGACGATCGCGCTCGCCTGGCTGGAGGCGGCGGACTCACCGCTGCACCAGGAGCTCATCGGCATCGCGCGCGGTCGCCGGGCCGGTTCCTCGCGAGGCGACCGCGCCGATCGCGAGCACCGGGTCGAGCCCGGCAACGCGGCCACGGGCGCCAAGCCGCGCCCCTCGAAGCCGCAGCCCAAGCCCGGCTCCAACCGGCCGCGCCGCCCCGGCGGCCCCGGCCGCTCGGGCCGAGCGGGGCCCGGCCGGCGCCGCTGACGACCACGAGGCATCCGCCCGTCGTCACCGCCCGGAGGGCGCCCAGCTGCCGATCCGCGGCGGAGCGACACCCGGGCTGAGCCCGGGCGCACGGTGGAGGTGCTTGGAGAGCTGCCGCTGCCGGTCGGGCTGCTGCTCGGAGCGACGGGGCGCAACGAAAACCGCGCCCTTGCTGGCGAGAGCAAAGACGCGGTTTGGCGGTGGCGGTGGGATTTGAACCCACGGTAGGGGGTTGCCCTACACGACTTTTCGAGAGTCGCACCTTCGGCCGCTCGGACACGCCACCAAGGGAATATCTTACACGAGCGCAGAACCCGGCGCCAACGCCTGGCCCAGCACCCGCACGTGCCGCAGCTCGCGCATGCCCTCCTCCGACTTCTCGCCGCCGTCGGCGTGCCAGCCGTGGGCCTCGTAGAAGTGGTCGGCGCGATGGTTGCCGACCAGCCGCCACAGATAGGCGTTCGCGTGCCCGTCGGCGATCAGCCGCCGCTCGAGCTCCAGCAGCAGCGCGTTGCCGACGCCGCGCGACCACCGCGAGGCGTGCGCGTAGATCGCGTACACCTCACCCGTCGCGGGGGCGTCCGCATCGCGCGCCGGCCCGCACATGGCCCAGCCGACCACCTCGCCGTCGGCCACCGCCACCAGGTCGTGGCAGCGCGCATCCGCGTGCATGTCATCCCAGTGCTCCATGCGGCGGGCGGTCTCGCGCTCGATGTCCATGCGGTCGAGGATCTCCTGCGGCACCAGGCCGTCGTAGGCCGCCCGCCAGGTCTCGACCCGCACTCTCGCGATGCCGGCGACGTCGTCGACCGTCGCGTCGCGGATGTTGGCGGTCATGCCGCGTCGCCAGGTGCCGCGTCGACCACGCAGAACCGGTTGCCCTCCGGATCCTCCATGATCACGTAGTCGGCGCCCCGCGGGCGCTTCGGCCAGTGCACGCGCAGCGCGCCGAGCGACTCGAGCCGGTCGACCTCTGCAGCCTGGTCGTCGGCATACAGGTCGAGGTGGATGCGCGGCGGCAGGATGCGCTCGCTGGGCACGGCGTCGAGGGAGACGTTCGGCCCCTCGCCGGAGCGCGGGCGCAGCAGCGCGAACCCCTCGTCGAGCGGCACACGGGGCTCGTAGTCGAGCGCTGCCGTCCAGAACAGCAGCTGGCGATCGAGGTCGCTGCAGCGGATCACGATCGAGCCGACACTGAGCATGAGGCCAAAGGTACTGGGTCGCCCGCCGATGGTGCTCCCAGTCCGCGCGCAGGCACGCTGCTGACAGGTGGGCACGGTGCCGGCCCGGGGCGTCACCGGTCGCCGGTAGCCTCGCAGGCATGGCCAAGGCTCCCGCGTTCCGCTGCTCCGAGTGCGGCTGGTCGACCCTGAAATGGGTCGGCCGCTGCGGTGAGTGCCAGCAGTGGGGCACCGTCGAGGAGGTCGGCGCATCGGTGACGCGCATCCGCCCCGCCACCGTGCCCGCCGGCCGCGGCGCACGGCCGATCACCGAGCTGCAGACGACGGATGCGCCCCGGTGGCCGACCGGGATCGGCGAGTTCGATCGCGTGCTCGGCGGCGGGATCGTGCCGGGCGCGGTGGTGCTGTGCTCGGGCGAGCCGGGCGTGGGCAAGTCGACGCTGCTGCTGGCCGTCGCCGCGAAGGCCGCGGCCGCCGGCAGGCGGGTGCTCTACGTCTCCGGCGAGGAGTCGCTCGCGCAGGTGCGGCTGCGCGCCGAGCGCACCGGGGCGCTCGAGCCGCAGCTCTATCTCGCCAGCGAGACCGACCTGGCGACCATCCTCGGGCAGCTCGTCGAGACGCAGCCGGAGCTCGTGATCGTCGACTCGGTGCAGACGGTCGCGAACGCCGACAACGACGGCCTCGCCGGCGGCCCCAGCCAGGTGCGCGACGTGGCGGCCGCGCTCACGCGTGCGGCCAAGGAGGCGGATGTGCCGCTGCTGCTGGTCGGGCATGTCACCAAGGACGGCACGGTCGCCGGGCCGCGGCTGCTCGAGCACCTGGTCGACGTCGTCGCGCACTTCGACGGCGATCGGCAGACGGCGCTGCGGTTCGTGCGCGCCTCCAAGAACCGCTTCGGCGCGACCGACGAGGTGGGCTGCTTCGAGATGACCGGCGACGGCATCGTCGAGGTGCCCGATCCCTCCGGCCTGTTCCTCTCGCGTTCGACGACGCCGCTGGCGGGCACCTGCGTGACCGTCGCCCTCGAGGGGCGGCGGGCGATCCCGGTGGAGGTGCAGGCGCTCGTGGTCGCGGCCTCGACGCCGCAGCCGCGCCGGGTCGTGAACGGCGTCGACGCGTCGCGCGTGGCGATGGTGCTCGCGGTGCTCGAGCGGCACTCCGGCTTGCACCTGGGCGGCAAGGACGTCTACGTCTCGACCGTCGGCGGCATCAAGCTGACCGAGCCGGGCGCCGACCTGGCGATCGCGCTCGCCATCGCGAGCGCCGAGCACGGCGTCGCGCTCCCCCGCCGCCTCGCGGCCATCGGCGAGATCTCGCTGGCGGGAGAGATCCGCGCGGCCTCGGCGGCGGGCCGCCGCGTGCAGGAGGCCAGGCGCCTCGGCTACACGCGCGTCGTGGACGACGCCGTCGGGCTGGTGCGAAACGCCGTCCCCGAGGCGATCAGGCAGGGCCGCAGCGAATCGGCGCCGGCGCAGCGACCGGTCGCCGTCCCCGAGTTCTAGAGCCGCTGCGCTGCGGCGCTCCGATGCCGGCGGCGCCCGCTCACGGGTGCGGCACCCGCGCGGCCGCTCGAGCGACCGCATCGACCGAGCGCCGCACGTCGTCGTCGTCGGTGGCCCAGTTGCTCACCGAGATCCGCAGCACAGCACGATCCCGCCACTGTGAGCCCGACATCCACGCGGTGCCGTCGTCGATGAGCAGCTGCGTGACGCGGCGGGTGCGCTCGTCGGAGCCGAAGCTGATGCAGACCTGGGTGAAGACGACGTCGTTGAGCACCTCGGCGTGCGGGATGGCGGAGATGCCGTCCGCGAGCGCGAGCGCCGCGTCGGCGAGCCCCTCCACGAGCTCGACGACGCCCGAGCGCCCGAGCGATCGCAGCGCCGCCCACACCGGGATGCCGCGAGCACGGCGCGAGAGCTCCGGCACCTTCTCGAACGGGTCGCCGGGCCCGTGATCGTCCGAGATCAGGTAGCTCGTGTGCAGGCCCAGCGCGGCGCGACTCGCCTCCGGCCGCGCGACGATCGCGACACCGCAGTCGTACGGCACATTGAGCGTCTTGTGCGCATCCGTCGCCCACGAGTCCGCGTGCGCGAGGCCCTCGAGGTGCTCCGCCCAGCGCGGGCTCACCGCAGCCCACAGCCCGAAGGCGCCATCGACATGCACCCAGGCGTCGCGGTCGTGCGCGATCGCCGTCGCCGTGCCGATCGGGTCGAATGCGCCCGAATGGAGGTTGCCGGCCTGCAGGCAGACCAGGCTCGGTCCGGGGTGCGCGTCCAGCGCCTCGGCGAGCGCATCCGGCAGCATGCGGCCCTCGGCGTCGGCCGGCACGACTTCGGGCGCTCCGAGCCCCAGGTAGCGCAGCGCCAGGTCGATCACGTCGTGCCGCTGCGCGCCCACCAGCACGCGCACGCGAGGCGCACCGAACAGACCGTCGCGATCGAGGTCCCACCCCGCTCGCTGCAGCAGGTGCTGGCGGCCTGCGGTGAGCCCGACGAAGCTCGCCATGGTCGCGCCGGTCGTGAAGCCGACGTCGCTCCCGTGCGGCAGCCCGAGCAGCTGGAGCAGCCACCCGCCTGCGGCTTCCTCGATGGCTGCGGTGGCGGGCGTCGCGAAGCGCATCCCGGCGTTCTGATCCCACGCGCTGACGAGCCAATCGGCGGCCAGCGCCACCGGCAGCGTGCCGCCGATCACCCAGCCGAAGAACCTGCCGGACTGCATCGCCATCAGACCCGGCTCGCTCAACGCCGCGAGCTCGTCGACCACGGCGCCGGCGGCGCTCGGCCCCTCGGGCAGCGCTCTCGCGAACTGCGGCACCAGCCGGTTGACGTCGACCGCGGGACCGACGTGCCGCTCGGGCACCGCGTCGAGCCAGGCCTGTGCGTGGAGTCGGGCGCGATCGAGCGGCTCGCGGTAGGCATCCCCGGGGGCCGACATGGGCCGATCGTAGACCCGCTGCCGCGCACCCGACAGCCTCGATCTCGGCTGCCGGCCGCGCACTACTCCAGGATGAACTGCCGGCTCTCCTGGCTCGCGTAGTCGCCGACCTGCACGCTGAGGTTGTAGGCGGCACCGCCGGCGGTGACCGGCGCGCGCTCAGAGGTGCAGCTGTCCGCGGACGAGCGGGTGCGGTCCCACTCGATCGGCACGGTCGTCTGCGGGGCGCCGGGCTCGAGCGTCGCGACGCTGTCCTGCACGTCGGCCGCGCAGTCCGACCAGCGGTAGACGAGCTCGTCGCCGGTGCGGATCTCGTACTCCTGCACGCTCGTGCCGGCGTTGAGCGAGCAGGCCTCCTCGCCGGTGTTCTCGATCGTGAACGAGAGCTGCACGGGCTCGTCGGCGGCGTACGTGCTGTGATCGGTCTGCGGCGTGATGCGCACCTGCTCGGTGACACATGGCTCGCCCGCATCCGCGGTCGGGTTGCCGCCGATCGGCGTGAACGGCTGCGTCTCGGTCGGCTGGGGCGTCTCGCTCAGCTCCGCCTCGTCCGCAGCGGGCGACTCCGGCGCGCTCTCGCTAGGTGCCGGCGACGGCGGCGCCTCGCTGGCCGCCCAGGGGCGCCAGATGAACAGCGCGACGGCAGCCACGACGATCAGCACGAGCAGCGCCAGCAGCGTGCGGCGTCGACGCACGGCCGCGCGGCGCTGTGCTGAGGGTCCCTTGCTCACTGATCCAGGGTAGGCGAGAGCGGGCTCAGAGGCGCTTGAGCATGCGCGTGTTGCCGAGCGTGTTGGGTTTGACGTGCGCGAGGTCGAGGAACTCGGCGACACCGCCGTCGGCCGAGCGCAGCAGCTCGGCGAAGACCTCGGGCGGCACCACGTGCTCGTCGACCTCCTCGTAGCCGTGCCGGCCGAAGAAGTCCGTCTCGAACGTGAGGCAGAACAGCCTCGTCAGTCCGAGGTGCCGCGCGCGGTGCTCGAGCGCGTCGAGCATGGCGTGGCCGACGCCCTTGCCGACGGCGCCCTCCGCAGCGGCGATGGTGCGCACCTCGCCCAGGTCCTCCCAGAGCACGTGCAGCGCGCCGCAGCCGACCAGCTCGCCGTCGCGCTCGGCGACCACGAACTCCTGCACCGCCTCGAAGAGCGTGACGAGCTCCTTGCCGAGCAGGATGCGGCGCTGCACGTAGGGCTCGATGAGCCGCTGCATCCCCCGCACGTCGCTCGTGCGGGCGGGCCGCACGGTGATGGCGGATGCGTCGGTGGTCACAGTCCCCGAGCCTACGCGGGAGCGATGGCGCGATGCGCACGCACCGAAGCGCGCAAGAGGGGCGGAACCGAAGCCCCGCCCCTCCTCACCGTGCGGTCCTCAGCCGCAGCTGATCAGTCGCGCCGTGTTCAGGCTGAGCGACGGCTCCCCGCCGAGCAGCGTGATCGAGGTCGGCGCCAGCGCGTCCAGCGCGTCCAGCACCGGCTGCGGCACGCAGCCCTCGCGGGTGATGAGCAGCGGCGCGCCCTGGGCTCCTGCCGCGGCGCCGCCCGCGAGAGCGTCCGGGAACAGCTGGCCGGTGGCGAGGTAGGCGCCGCTGGGCGCGGCGTCGAATGCCCCCAGCGTCACGATCGCGCTCGTGATGAACCGGTTGGCACCACCCTGGCGGGCGACGCTGTAACCGGCGTCGACGAGGTCGCCGGCGTTCGAGGACGGCACGGCGTCGGCGGAGCCGGCGACGCGCACGTTCTGGACGCCGAGCGCGTCGAGCGTCGCGATCGTCGCGGCCGGGATCTCCGTCCGCGTGTCGACCAGCACCAACGGCCATGCCAGGTGCCCGGCGGCGGCGCCGGCCGACAGCGCGTCGGGGAACCGCAGGCCGGTGGCGACGTATGCGCCGCCTGCCGTCTCGAACGCGTACTCCGCGACCAAGCGGCTGGTCTCGAAGCGGTTCTGCCCGGCGACCCGGTCGGTCGTCGTGACCGTCGCGATGGCGTCGATGGCCGTCTCGACCTCGGCGCTCACCGACGGCTGGTCGCCGACGATGACGACGCGCTCAGCGCCCAGTCGCGCGATCTCGTCCAGCACGACCGCGGGAGCCTCGCCCTTGCGGACGAGCAGCAGCGGGCCGCCCTCGTGCGCGGCAGCGGGACCGGCCGTCAGCGCGTCCGGCCAGACCTCGCCGCTGGCGACGTAGACGACCGGTGCACCCTCGGGGTAGACGTCCTTCGAGATCTCGACGGCCGTCAGAAAGCGGTTCTCGCCTGCGATGCGGTCGGTCGGGAGCACCTCGAGCTGGAACGGGATCTCGGTGCCGTTGTCAGCGCGCAGCGTGAACGTCGCGAGCCCCGCCTCCGCCGCGTCAGCGATGAACGTGACCTCGGCCGAGCTGCGCAGCGGCGCGCCCTGGGCGTCGTTCGTCACGACCACGTCGCCCGAGCCGACCACCTCGCCGGCGCCGTTGAGCACCTCGAGCGTCGTCGAGGGCACGGCGCCCGTCGAGCGGATGCGGTCGATCTGGCTGACCTGGATGGTCACCTCGCCACCCTTCTCGGCGGCGACCGGCAGACCCGTCACGTCCATGTGGTTCACCGTCCAGTCCGGCCCGATGCCGGGGTTGTCGGCCAGGTACGCGGTGAACGCGTCGAGGTCGACGAGCCCGGAGTCACGGCGGTCCGCGCCCTCTGGGAACACCCAGAAGTTGTCGCCGCCGTCGAGCAGGAACGACGCGGTCGCGACTCGGATCTCCTGCTCAGCCGTGACCGGGACTCCGTCGATGCGAACGTCGCTGACACGGTCGTTCAGGGCGCGGCTCGGGTCGGAGATGTAGGTGACGTTGTCGCTGATGCCCAGCTGCAGGTACGGGCGCGAGATGCCGGCGGTGCTGCCATCGGCATTGCGCTGCCACTGCTGCTCCAGCATCTCGTCCAACTGCGCACCCGTGAGGGTCACACTGCCGAGGTTGTTGATGAAGGGCAGCACCGCATTGGCCTCGGCCAGCCGGACGATGCCGTCAGCGGTCTCCTCCTCGCTCGCGGCGAAGAGCAGGTTGTCTCGCAGACCGCCGGGGTTGACGACGCCGATCTCCGCGCCACCACGCGACTCCGGTGCCACCTGGTCGCGATACATGTTCGCCACCAGCTCGCCCATCGTCGACTCCTCGGCGCGGTTGCCGCGATCCTGGAGCGGCACGGTGATGTCGGCGCTGATGGTGCCGACCTGCACGTTGCCCGCGACAGCGGCCGCATCCTCTGCGGCGTCGACGATCGTCGCGATCTCGGCGACGCGCGGGTACTTGGCGATGTACGCCGAGCCGTCCACATCCGGGGTGGCGACGTTCTCGACCGTGGTCGGCGTGATCACCCCCGTCGAGCGGTTGACTTCGAGCACCACGTGACCGACGTGACCGGCGTACTCGCCGGACTGCACGAACGGGCGCATGACGCCGGCTTCGCCCGGCACGGGCCGCAGCTCGGCATACGCCTGGTGCGTGTGGCCGTTGAAGACCACGTCGACATTGGCTGAGAACTCCGTGTCGTAGGCGAGGCCGTGGTCGTGCAGCTCGGCGACGACGATGTCGGCCTCACCGTTCGACGCATCGCCGTCGCTGAGCTCAGCGGCGACCCGGTTGATCGTCTCGGCGACCGGAGCGAACTCCACCCCGACGATGCCGCCGGGCGACACCAGCGAGGCTGTCTCCTCCGTCACCGCGCCGACCACGCCGACGGTCATGCCATCGATCTCGTAGGTCGCGTACGCAGGCCCGATCGGCGCGCCATCGAGCGTCACGTTGGCCGAGAGATAGGTCCAGTCAGCCAGCGGCATCACCCGATCGGTGAGGTCGGCGACGCCCCGGTCGAACTCGTGGTTGCCGACCGTCGAAGCGTCGAGCCCGAGCGCGTTCAGCACGTCGATCGTGGGCACGTCGTCCTGCGAGCCGGAGGTGAAGTTCGACGCGCCGATCAGGTCGCCGCCGCCGGTCAGCAACGAGCCTGTGGGGTACGCCGCTCGCAGGTCTTCGACGACGCCGGCGAAGTTCACGGTCAGCGGGCTCTCGACGCGCCCGTGGAAGTCATTGATGTGGATCAGGTTGACGACGGCGGTCGTCGCTGGGTCGATCGGCGCTGCCACCGCGGCCTGCGGGGCGACCATCAGCCCGAGTCCGAGTGCGCAGGCGGCGCCAACCGCGGTATTGCGCTTGAAGTGCTTCATCACAGTGTCTCCGTTGCCATGGATGCGGAAGGCGCACAGTGTGCGCCCAGGTCCACCCTAGGAAATTCCGAGGGTGAGCGCGAGGCCCAAAACTTGCCGGCAGGTGAACACTGGCTGACCTTCGCCGGAAACAGCGAGAAGGGGACCCCTCTCGGGATCCCCTTCTCGTGCAGGCAGCCGATCAGGCGTCGGCCGCCTCGAGCTCCGGCTCGTGCTGCTCCGGGCTGGTGTGCGTGAAGATGAACGCGTTGTCGGCGAAGTCCACCGTCACGTGCTCCCCCGCCCCCAGCTCGCCGTGCAGGATCTTCTCGCTCAGCACATCCTCGATCTCGTGCTGCACCGCGCGGCGCAGCGGCCGGGCGCCGAGCGCCGGGTCGTGCCCGATCTCGATCAGGCGCTGCTTGGCTGGCTTCGTCAGCTCGATCGTCATGTCGCGGTCGAGCAGGCGCTCGGCCAGGCGGCCGACGAAGAGGTCGACGATCTGCAGCAGCTCCTCGGAGCTCAGCTGCGGGAAGACGATCATCTCGTCGACGCGGTTGAGGAACTCCGGCTTGAAGTTCTTCTTGAGCTCCTCGCGGACCTTGCCGCGCATCCGCTCGTAGTCGTTCTCCGAGTCGCCCTCCAGCACGAAGCCGACCGGGCCACCGGAGATGTCCTTGGTGCCGAGGTTGGTCGTCATGATGATGACGGTGTTCTTGAAGTCGACCACGCGGCCCTGGCCGTCGGTGAGACGACCCTCCTCGAGGATCTGCAGCAGCGAGTTGAAGATGTCGACGTGCGCCTTCTCGATCTCGTCGAAGAGCACCACCGAGAACGGCTTGCGGCGCACCTTCTCGGTGAGCTGGCCGCCCTCTTCGAAGCCGACGAACCCGGGAGGGGCGCCGAAGAGCCGCGAGACGGTGTGCTTCTCGCTGAACTCCGACATGTCGAGCGAGATCAGGGCGTCCTCGTCGTCGAAGAGGAACTCCGCGAGCGCCTTCGCGAGCTCGGTCTTGCCGACGCCCGTGGGGCCGGCGAAGATGAACGAGCCCGAGGGGCGGCGGGGGTCCTTGAGGCCGGCGCGCTGACGGCGGATGGTCTTCGCCAGCACGCTGACGGCCTCCTCCTGGCCGATGACGCGCTGGTGCAGCGCCTTCTCCATGAAGACCAGGCGAGCCGACTCCTCCTCGGTGAGCTTGAACACCGGGATGCCGGTCGCGTTCGCGAGCACCTCGGCGATCACGCCCTCGTCGAGCACGCCGGTGGGGCCGCCGTTGCCCGAGCGCCACTTCTTCTCGAGGCGCAGCCGCTCGCCGAGCAGCTCCTTCTCCTCGTCGCGCAGCCGTGCCGCGGCCTCGAAGTCCTGGCCCTCGATGGCGCCCTCCTTGCGGCTGCGCACGTCGGCGATCTTCTCGTCGAACTCGCGCAGCTCCGGCGGGGCCGAGAGGATCGACAGCCGCAGTCGGGCGCCGCCCTCGTCGATCAGGTCGATCGCCTTGTCGGGCAGGAAGCGGTCCTGCACGTAGCGGTCGGCGAGGTTCGCCGCTGCCACGAGCGCGCCGTCGGTGATCGTCACCTTGTGGTGCGACTCGTAGCGGTCGCGCAGCCCCTTGAGGATGTTGATCGTGTGGGCGACCGACGGCTCGTTCACCTGGATGGGCTGGAACCGGCGCTCGAGCGCGGCATCCTTCTCGAAGTGCTTGCGGTACTCGTCGAGGGTGGTCGCGCCGATGGTCTGCAGCTCGCCGCGGGCGAGCAGCGGCTTCAGGATGTTCGCGGCGTCGATCGCGCCCTCTGCGGCACCGGCGCCGACGAGCGTGTGGATCTCGTCGATGAAGGTGATGATGTCGCCGCGGGTGCGGATCTCCTTCGTCACCTTCTTCAGGCGCTCCTCGAAGTCACCGCGGTAGCGGCTGCCCGCGATCAGCGAGCCGAGGTCGAGCGTGTAGACCTGCTTGTCCTTGAGCGTCTCGGGCACCTCGCCCTTGATGATCGCCTGCGCGAGCCCCTCGACGACGGCGGTCTTGCCGACGCCGGGCTCACCGATGAGCACCGGGTTGTTCTTGGAGCGGCGGGAGAGGATCTGCATGACCCGCTCGATCTCCTTCTCGCGCCCGATCACCGGGTCGAGCTTGCCGTCGCGCGCGGCCTGCGTGAGGTTGCGCCCGAACTGGTCGAGGATCTGCGAGCCCTTGGCGTCCGACTGCACGGTCTGGTCGCCGCCGACCGTGGTCGACTCCTTGCCCTGGTACCCGGCGAGCAGCTGGTTGACGGTCTGCCGCACGCGGTTGAGGTCGGCGCCCAGCTTGACGAGCACCTGGGCTGCGACGCCCTCGCCCTCACGGATGAGGCCGAGCAGCACGTGCTCGGTGCCGATGTAGTTGTGGCCGAGCTGCAGCGCCTCGCGCAGGCTCAGCTCGAGCACCTTCTTGGCGCGCGGCGTGAACGGGATGTGCCCGGAGGTCTGCTGGCTGCCGGAGCCGATCATGTCCTGCACCTGCGAGCGCACCGCATCGAGGGAGATGCCCAGCTGCTCGAGCGCCTTCGCGGCGACGCCGTCGCCCTCGTGGATGAGGCCGAGCAGGATGTGCTCCGTGCCGATGTAGTTGTGGTTCAGCAGCTTCGCCTCTTCTTGGGCGAGCACCACGACGCGGCGAGCGCGGTCGGTGAATCTCTCGAACATCGCTGCCTCCCTTCCTTGGTTCCCGAGCGTAGCCGCGGGCGCGGGGGCGGCGTGCGGCTGTTCGCTGTCGGCGCGACGCGGGACGACACAGACCGAGACAGACGGATGCGTCGTGGCCGCCGTGCGCACATCCCCCTTGCGCTCGTCACGGCTCGCCGCTACCGTATCGACAATCGATAACAACGATGATCGATAACGTTCGGCGCAGCGTCGGCGGGCTCGGATCGACAGGGATGGGAGTTGCCATGAGCGCGATCGCAGGCATGACAGGCATCGTCATGGCCACGCTGCTGCTGGGCGCGATCGCGCTGCTGGTGGTCGGTGTGCGCGCGCGGCGCGACGGAGGCTCGGGCGCCGTCGTGACCACGGCGCTGATCGTCGCCGCAGGATATGCAGTGCTCTCGGCGATCGGTGCGATCATCGCCCTGCTCGCCGTGCTGCTCCAGAACCCGGTGGGCATCACCGTGCCGGTGCAGGAGTTCTGGCCGCAGCTGCCCGCGGGCGCAGAGGTCGGCGGCACGACCGCGACCCGCGCCGGCGGGGGCTTCTCCTCGGCTGACCTGCTCATCGCCGACCTGAGCCTCGGCGCTCGGCTGTGCTGGGCGATCGCGCTGGCGCTCGGCTGGCTCGTGCCCGGCGCCGTCGCGGCGCTGATCGCCGTCGGGTGCCTGCGGCTGCGCGCCGGTCGGCCGTTCGCGCCGCTGCTCGAGCGCATGACGATGCTGACGGCAGTCGTCGTACTGGTCGGCGGCCTGCTGGCCGAGGTGCTCGGCGACATCGCCGGCAGCATGGCGGCGCAGGAGGCTCTGGCGTGGACGAGCGCAGCCTGGACGGGCGATCTGGCGGACCCGTCCGTGCTGCTGCCGCAGCCCGGCTTCCGGATCGACGTGCCGCTGTGGCCCGTCGGCGCAGGCTTCGGGCTCGCCGCCCTCGCCACGGTCTTCCGCCACGGCCGTCAGCTGCAGCGCGACTCGGAGGGCCTCGTCTAGTGCCCGCGGAGGAGGATCTCTCGCGCCTGCACTGCCGGCTCGACGAGCTGCTCGTCGAGCGCGGCATCACCCTGACGGCGCTCGCCGAGCAGGTGGGCGTCAGCCTGGTCAACCTCTCGGTGCTGAAGAACGACCGGGCCAAGGCCATCCGCTTCTCCACCCTGATCGCGCTCTGCGACGCGCTCGGGTGCCAGCCGGGCGAGCTGTTCACGGTCGACGCTCACGGAACGCAAGGCTCCGCTCGATAGCCTCGATGCGAAGACGCGAGGAGCACGGTGACCGATCAGCCCCAGCCCTGGGACCAGCCGCAGGGACAGCAGCCCGACGCCGGGCAGCAGCCGCAGTACGGGCAGTACTACGGAGAACCCGCGCAGTACGGGCAGCAGCCGCAGCATGGCGCGCTCGGTCGGTACGGCCAGCCGCCGTTCGGCGCCCCGGCGCCCGGCTACGGGCAGCCCCAGGGGCAGTCCCACTTCGGGCAGCCCCAGTACGGGCAGCCGCAGTACGGCACCGCGCCCTATGGCCAGCCAGGCTTCGCCATGCAGCCGCCGGCCCCGAAGCGCCCGGCGCTGCTGCCTGCCGCGCTGCCGATGTCGGGCCTCTCCTATCCGCAGGCGTTCCGGCCGTTCGAGCGTCGCGTCGGCCGCTGGTTCATCGCCTGGGCGATCGCCATCGGCTTCTTCATGGCGGGCCAGATCATCTCGCTCACCCTGATGCTGCCGGGCCTTGTCGACTTCTTCGCCACCCTCGACCCGACGACCATGCCGACCGACGAGACCCAGCTGGGCATGGACTTCATCGAGTCTGTGGTCGCGACTCCGCTCGGCATGGTCGCGGTGAACATGGCGTGGGCGGCGATGATCCCCGGAGCGATCGTGGCGATGGCGGGGTTCGGCAAGGGTGCCGCCGGCTTCGCGATGAGCGTGGTCGGCCGCTGGCGCTGGAGCGCCGTGGCCCGCTCGGCGCTGGTGATCGTGCCGATCTTCGCCGTCTACATCGGCATCTCGCTCTGGATGGATCCCACGCTCGAATGGCAGTGGAACCCCAACTGGGGCCTCGTCATCGCCGTGCTGCTGACCACGCCGCTGCAGTCGACCGGCGAGGAGTTCACCTTCCGCGGGCTGCTGCCGCAGCTGATGGGCGGCTGGCGCGTGCACCGCTACGTGCCGGCGCTCGTGATGCTGCTGCCGGTGCTGCTGGTGATGGTGCTGCAGCCGGCCACCTGGTGGCTGTCGCTGCTTGCGCTCGTCGCCGCGGCGGTGGGCCCCTGGGTGCTCCCCGGCCGCTTCGGCACCGCGGTCTGGACCGGCGTCGCGACCGGCCTCCTCTTCGGTGCCATGCATGCGCATCCGTCGATCGCGGCGACGCTGCAGCTCGCCCTGGTCGGCTTCACCTGCTCGATGCTCACGTACCGCACCGGCGGTCTCGAGGCGGCGTCCGTGCTGCACACCTCGAACAACGTGTTCATCATGGTGCCGCTCGCGCTCACCGGCACCTCGGCGTTCTCGGGCCAGCCGGTCGCGGGCGAGGACTGGCTCTCGACCGCCATCACGGCGGCGGCGCTCGGCCTCGCCTACCTCGCGGTGCACTTCACGATGGCGAAGACGCAGCGCTTCACCACCGGCAGCGCCGCCGCCGACATGCTCGAACCGCGGCCGGTCGCGCCGCAGCAGCCGGCGCCGGCCAGCGCCTACTGAGCGAAGCGCCGGCGCTTGCCGCAGGCGCGCCCGATGCGCGGGCGACTGCCGCAGGAACGACTACTGCGGGTCGGGCGGGCTGGCCGAGTGCACCGGCTCAACCACCGCATCCGGCATCGCACTCGCGGTCGCGCCAGCGGTTGCGCCCGCGCCCGTCGCGGCGGCGGTGCCCGGGGTTGCGCCCGCGCCCGTGGCTGCGCCCGTGCCCGCGGCAGCGCCGGTGGATGCGCCAGCGACCTTCGGCGGCAGGCCCAGCTTGGCGCGCTCCTCGGCCTCGATGCGGTCGTACTCGCGGCGCGCGGTGCGGTCGCCGCGCAGGATCATGCGCATGACCATCCAGAAGATGAGCCCGAGCACGATGGTCGGCACGAGCGAGAAGATCGCGTTCCCCCACCAGCTCTCAGGCATGGCTCGAGTCTACCGCCGGCTCAGGTGAGCAGCTCGCGCACCCGCTCGCGGCCGATCGCGAGCAGCAGCGTCGGGATGCGCGGCCCCGTCTCGCGGCCGACGAGCAGCCGGTAGAGCAGCGCGAAGAACGCGCGCTGGGCCGCCGAGAGCTCCTTGTCGCCCTTCACCATGGCGCCCGGCTCGAGGCCGCGCTGCACCTTCGCGACGCCGTACACCTGGTGCGTCAGCCCGTCGAGCGTCCACGCCTCCTCGATCGCCGGCAGCCCCTGGCCGCCGTCGAGCAGCAGCCGCACGCCGTCGCGCTCGGTCTCGGTGAGCGCATCGAGCGCCTCCCGGTCGGGCGCGTCCCGCACGGCCGTGTGCTCCTCGTCCGGCATGTGGGTCGCGACCCAGGCCTCGACCCTGTCGAGCCGCGGGCGCAGCGGGTCGAGCGAGGTGATCGGATCCTCTGCGTCGAGCCCGCCCAGGATCCGCAGCACCTGCGCCTCGTCGCCGAAGGTGATGTCGACGATGGATGCGAGGGTGCGGTAGGCGACGCGGCGCGGGGTCTGCGGCAGGGTTTCGTGGGCGGTCGAGGTGGCGCGCTCGAGCGCGGCGAGCTCCGCCTCGCCCGCCGTGCCGGCGTCGGCCTTGCGAAGCAGCGCGTCCCACTCGTCGTAGGTGCGCTGCAGCTCGGAGCCGAAGGCGACGTCGAAGGACTGGTTCATCCGGCGGCGGGCGTAGAGCCAGCGCAGCACGGGCGCCTCCATCACCGCGAGCGCGTCGGCGGGCACGGGGGCGCCGCCGCGCGAGGACGACATCTTGGCGACGCCGCCGAAGCCGACGAAGGCGTACATCGGGCCCAGCGGCCGCTGCCAGCCGAACACGGGCGCGAGCTCGAGCCCGACCTGGAAGGAGGAGCCGGGGCTCTGGTGGTCGACGCCGGAGGGCTCGAACACGACCCGCTCGTAGGCCCAGCGCATCGGCCAGTCGACCTTCCAGACCAGCTTGCCCGAGCGGAACTCCCGCAGCAGCACCGTCTCGCGGTGCCCGCACTGGCACGAGTAGGTCATCTCGGTCGACTCGTCGTCGTAGGCCTCGATGGTGGTGAGGTCCTTGCCGCAGCGCGTGCAGTAGGGCTTGTAGGGGTAGTACTCGGTGCCGCCGGACTCGACACCCGCAGAGCCGTCGTCCTCGGCGGCCGCGCCGGAGGACGCGTCGAGCGCCCGCTGCAGCTCCTCGTCCTCGTCCTTGGCGGCGGGCAGGGTGCGGAACTGCGCCAGGATCGCGTCGATCTCGCGGCGGTGCCGCATGGCGTGCAGGATCTGCTCGGTGTAGGCGCCGGCGGCGTACTGCTCGGTCTGGCTGATGCCCCGGTAGCGGATGCCCGCCTCGGCGAAGGAGGCCTCGGCGGCACTGCGGAAGTGCGCGGCCCACGACTCGTGCTCGCTGCCGGGCGGGGCCGGCACGCTGGTGAGCGGCTTGCCGATGTGCTCGCTCCACGTCTCGTCGACGCCCTCGATGCCGGCGGGCACCTTGCGGAAGCGGTCGTAGTCGTCCCAGCTGAAGATGTGCTCGGCCTCGAGGCCGCGGCGCTGGATCTCGTCGACGACCAGGTGCGGGCTCATCACCTCGCGGAAGTTGCCGAGGTGGATCGGTCCGGAGGGCGAGATGCCGGATGCGGCGACGGGCACGGTGCCGCGGCGTGCGGCCTCGGCGATCACGTCATCGGCGAGGCGCGAGACCCAGTCGGCCCGCTCGGGCTCGGCGGCGGCCTCGAGCGTGCCGGTGTCGGCGGCGGTGCTGTCGTCAGGCATCTCAGTCACGACTCCCGATCCTACCGACGCCACCGCATCCGCCGCCCTTCGCCTGCGCGCGCATGCCGCCCGTTCGCGGTGGGCAACAGGGTCACGAACTGCTGTCCACGGCGCGCGTCTCGCGCAGAACGTGACCCATCTGCAGCGGGCGCACGAGCCCGCAGGCGTCAGGGGACGACGGTGATGAGGTTGTCGATCAGCCGCACGGTGTTCGATGAGCCGGTGCCGACGCGGGCGGCGACCAGCACCTGCACGGGGCCGTGGTGCGACTCGCCCGCGAACGCGAACGTGGCCGGGTCGACGATCGCCAGGTAGTCGAGCTGCACGCCGGTGTCGGACTGGAACACCGACTGCGCCGCCGCCAGCATCGCCTCGACGCCGCGGTCGGCAGCGGAGCCCGCCGCCTCGAGCGCGCGCGAGAGGGCGAGGGCATCCTGCCGCTCCCCCGGCGACAGCAGCGCGTTGCGGCTCGAGAGCGCCAGCCCGTCGGCCTCGCGCACCGTCGGCACGCCGACGATCGTCAGCGGCAGGTTCAGGTCGCGCACCATGCGGCGCACGAGGAAGAGCTGCTGCGCATCCTTCTCGCCGAAGACCGCGACGTCGGGCCGCACGATCGAGAAGAGCTTCGCCACCACGGTCAGCACGCCGTCGTAGTGGCCGGGCCGGCTGCGGCCCTCGAGCACCGTGCCGAGGCGGCCGGCGGTGACGAGCGTGGCGCTGCGGCCGCCGTCCGGGTACATCTCCTCGACCGAGGGCATGAAGACCGCCTCGACCCCCAGCACGATGAGCTGCTCGGTGTCGGCCTTCGGCATGCGCGGGTAGCGGTCGAGATCCTCGTGCGGCCCGAACTGCAGCGGGTTGACGAACACCGACGCGATCACGACGTCGGCGTGCTGGTGGGCGACGCGCACGAGTTCGAGGTGGCCGGCGTGCAGCGCCCCCATCGTCGGCACGAGCGCGACGCGCTTGCCCTCAGCGCGGGCACGCGCGACAAAGGTGCGGGCGTCGTCGATGGTGGTCAGGGTCTGGATGGGCATGCGCTCTCCACGGTGCGGGGACTCGTAGAAGCCTAGAGGTGCCTAGGCTGGGCTCATGCCGCACCGCGCAGTCGTCATCACGGTCTCCGACCGCGCCGCCGCGGGCACGAGGGCGGATGCGTCGGGTCCCGTCGCGGTCGAGGCGCTGCGGCGGGCGGGATTCGCGTGCGACGACGCGGTCGTCGTGCCCGACGGCGCCGACTCGGTCGAGGCGGCGCTGCGCGATGCCCTCGCGGCACGGCCGCTGCTCGTGCTCACCAGCGGAGGCACCGGCATCGCGCCGAGCGACCAGACGCCGGAGGGCACCGACCGCGTGCTCGAGCGCCCGGTGCCGGGCATCGCCGAGGAGCTGCGCCGCATCGGTGCGGCCGCGGCGCCCGGCGGCCTGCTCTCCCGCGGCCTCGCGGGCGTCGCGGGCGGGGCGCTGGTCGTGAACCTGCCGGGCTCGCCCGGCGGCGTCGCCGACGGGGTCGAGGCGGTGCTGCGCGTCGCCGACCACGTCGCGAGCCAGCTGGGCGGCGGTGACCACCGATGAGCGAGGCGATGCATGCCGGCGCCGCTACTGACTCCGCGGCCGGTGCCGTGCGCCTCGCGCGCGTCGAGAGCGTGCCGCTCGACCTGGCGGCGCACCTGGCCGCGGTGGAGGACGACACCGCCGGCGCGATCTCCACCTTCATCGGCCGCGTGCGCGATCACGACCCGCACGCGAGCGCGCCGGTCGTCGCGCTCGAGTACTCGGCGCACCCGGATGCGTCGGCGGCGCTGCGCGGCATCGCCGAGCGCGCCGCCGCGGGCACGCGGGCGGTGGTGGCGGTGAGCCACCGCGTCGGCACGCTGCAGGTGGGCGATCTGGCGGTCGTGATCGCGGTCGCCGCGCCGCACCGCGATGAGGCCTTCACCGTCTGCCGCGCCGTGATCGAGACGATCAAGCTGGAGCTGCCGGTGTGGAAGCGGCAGCACGCCGCCGACGGATCGGCCCAGTGGCAGGGGCTCGGGGGCTGATCGCTCGCCCGCGCGCGATCGGTGCGGCCGCGGCTCAGCCACCCGCGAACGGCGGCAGCACGTCGACGAGCTCGGCGTCGGCGAGCGAGGCGGCGTCGTCGACGCGAGAGCCGTCGACGAGCACCGCGCACTGCGACAGGATGCCGGCGAGCCCCGGATGGTCGGCGACCAGGCCGGCGCGCAGCGCGCCGACGGTCTGCTCGCCGCGCCGCTCCTCGTCGAGACCGGTGGCCTCCAGTGCGGCCGCGAAGTAGCGCACGCGGGTCACGCCGAGCCCTCCACGCTGTCGGTGGCGGCGCGGGTCTGCCACCGGTCGGCGAGCTTCGTGATGGCGGCGACGGCGGCCTCGATCTGCTCCGGATCGCCGCCGCGGGAGCCCGCGACCAGTCCGGCGACGAACGCGCTCAGCGGTGCCGCCGGGCGGGCGACGCCGACCGCGACGTCGCGCGCGAGATCGAGCACGAGCGCGATCGGCACCGCATCGGCGGGCAGGTCGAAGTGCGTGCGCAGGGCTACCGACCACTCGTCGAGCGCCTCCGGCGGCAGGGTGTGTGCGGTGCTCATGGCGCCTCCTCCTGGCTGTCCTCGGTCGCTCGCGCCGCGTCGGCCCGAGCACGTGCCTGCTCCAGATCGTCCCAGGTGTCGACGTCCGCCGCCAGCGCTGCTGGCGCGTCGGCGAGCTCGAGCGCGAGCCGCGCCAGCAGCATCCGCATCGAGGCGCCAGCGCCCGACTCCGGCAGCGCTGCCGCCGCAGAGCGCAGCGCGCTCGTGCGGTAGAGCCCGCACAGCCACTGCGCGCGTCCGCCGACCGCGAGGCAGCGGCCGTCGAGCCCCGCCGGCAGCGCCTCGATGCCGTCGCGCAGCCGCAGCGCGGCGGCGGGTGCCGCCGGCTGATCGCACGCGAGCACGAGGGTCCACGCGGGCTCGGGCGCCGACGCCGGCTCCGCGAGCGCCGCCACGATGCCGGCGGCCGGCCCGCCGAGCGGCGGCTGCTCCCGCACCCAGCGCACGTGCGCGCCCACCGCATCCGCCACCGGGCCGGCGACGGTCACCGGACTGCAGCCGAGCGCCTCGGCGGCGTCGATCGCGAGCTGCAGCAGGCTGCGCCCGCCGACCTCGAGCAGCGGCTTGTGCACGCCGCCCATGCGCGAGCCGCGCCCGCCCGCGAGCAGCACCGCCGCGCAGCCGCCAGCCGGGGCTGCGGCATCGGTCGCCGGCGCGCTCATCGGCCGCTCAGTCCGCCTGCGGCCGCACCCAGGCGCCGGAGCGGCCGCCCTCCTTCGCGACGATGCGCACGTGCTCGATCGAGGCGAGCCGATCCATGCCCTTCACCATGTCGATCACCGCGAGTGCGGCGACCGAGACGGCGGTGATCGCCTCCATCTCGACGCCCGTGCGGTCGGCGGTGCGCACGGTGGCCTCGATCTCGACGCCGTCGTCGACGACGGCCAGGTCGACCACGGCGCCGTGGACGCCGATCACGTGCGCGAGCGGCAGCAGCTCTGCGGTGCGCTTGGCCGCCTGGATGCCGGCGATGCGGGCGAGCGCGAGCACGTCGCCCTTGGGGACGGTGCCGTCGCGCAGCGCGGCGATCACCTCGGCGCTGCAGCGCACCGAGCCGCGCGCGGTCGCCGCCCGCACGGTGGGCGTCTTGCCGGTGACATCGACCATGCGGGCATGCCCCGCGGCATCCAGATGCGTGAAGCTCATGCGACCACCATGACATCGACGAGGTCGCCCTCGGTCACCTGCTCGGTCTCCGCCGGCACCACCGCGTACGCCTCGGCGTGCGCGAGCCCGCCCGCGAGGTGCGATCCGGAGCCGCCGGCCGTCGCGGGGGCGACGCGCCAGCGCGACGGGTCGGCGCGGTCGATCGCCGCGGGCAGGTACTGGCGCCGCCCGGGCGGGCAGCGCCAGCCGACCGCGGCGGGCAGCCGCAGCGCCGGCCGCGCGAGCTCGCTCGCGCCCTGCATCGCCTGCAGCGCCGGGCGCACGAAGACCTCGAACGAGACGGCGGCGCTCACCGGATTGCCCGGCAGGCCGAACAGCAGCATGCCGCCGGCGGTCTCGCCGAAGCCCTGCGGCTTGCCCGGCTGCATCGCGACCTTCGTGAACGCCATCGTGCCGCTGAGCGCCGTCCGCACCGGCTCGTAGGCGCCGGCGCTCACGCCGCCCGTGCTGACGAGGGCGTCGGCGCCGGCGGCCTCTGCCTCGGCGACCGCCGCGACCAGGTCGTCGCCGCCGTCGCCCACCGAGCGCACGAGCACGACCTCCGCCCCCGCGTCGGCCGCGAGCGCGGCGAGCAGCACGCTGTTCGACTCGGGGATCTGGCCGCGCCGCAGCTCGGCGCCGGCGGCGACGAGCTCCGCGCCCGTGGAGACGACGGCCACGCGCGGCCGGCGCGACACGATCGCCTGCGCCACCCCTGCCGCGGCCATCGCCTGCAGCGCGAGCGGGCTGAGCCGCACGCCGGGGGCCAGCAGCGGCTCGCCGGCGCGCAGATCCTCGCCGCGGCGGCGCACGTGGCGGCCGCGGGCGGCCGGTGCGCGCACGACTTCGACGACCCCGAGCGAGTCGGCGAGGCCGCCCGCGGTGTCCTCGAACGGCACGACGGTGTCGGCGGCGGCCGGCATCGGCGCGCCGGTCATGATGCGCGCGGCCTGCCCTGCATCGAGCGGGGGGTCGAGGGCGGAGCCCGCCGGCACGTCGGCGACCACCGCGAGCCGCGACGGCAGTGAGACGAGGTCGTCGAAGCGCACCGCGAAGCCGTCCATGGCAGAGTTGTCGAAGACGGGGATGTCGACGCGGGCGCGCACCGGCTCGCGCAGCACGCGGCCGAGCGCGAGCGCCACCGGGAGCGCCTCCGTCGGCAGCGCGCGCATGCGCGCGAGCACGGTCGCGAGCTGCGCCTCGACCTCGATCGGCGCGGCGCTCACGCCCGAGCGCCCTGCCGCTGGGCGTCCCACGCGAGCATGCCGCCGGCGAGCACCGCGGCGTCGACGCCCACCGCCTGCAGCGCCGCGGCGGCGGCGTGCGCGCGCGGGCCCGTGCGGCACACGACGACCGTCTGCCCGCCGTCGCCGGCGGCTGAGCGCGGGTCGGCGAGCAGCGCGGCCAGCGGCAGATGCTGCGCGCCGGGGATCATGCCCTCGGCGACCTCGTCGGGCTCGCGCACGTCGAGCACGCGCGCCCCGGCCAGGGCGGCTTCGCCCACCTCGCGCACGCGCGGCGGCGCGACCGGCGGCGCGGCTGCCCGCGCGGGGCGCACGCGCAGCTCGCGCTGCGTCGCGCGCAGCCCGTCGATGACGAGCACCCGGCCGAGCAGGCTCTCCCCGACGCCGGTGATGAGCTTGATCGCCTCGAGCGCCATGAGCGAGCCCACCTGCAGGCACAGCGCACCCATCACGCCCACTTGCGCGCAGGAGGGCAGCTCGCCGACCGATGCCGGCGGGTGCAGATCGGCGAGCACCACCGGGGCGACACCGGCGGGCGGCGCGCTCCAGAAGACCGTCACCTGCGCGTCGAAGGCCTGGATCGTGCCCCACACGAGCGGCACGCCGAGCTGCTCGCAGGCGCTCGCGACCATCGCGCGGGTGTCGAAGCTGTCGGAGCCGTCGATCACCAGGTGGGCGCCGCGCAGCGCCTCGGCGGTGTTCGCCGGCGTGAGCCGCAGCTCGAGCGGCACCACCCGCGTCTCGGAGAGCTCCGGCGCCACGCGAGCGGCGGAGGCGACCTTGGGTGCGCCGACATCGCCGAGCCGATGGATGACCTGCCGGTGCAGGTTCGAGATCTCGACCACGTCGTCGTCGATCACGGTGAGCGTGCCGACGCCCGCGGAGGCGAGCGCGAGCACGAGCGGCGAGCCGAGGCCGCCCGCGCCGACGATGGCGACGTGCGCGGCTGCCAGTCGGCGCTGGCCGAGCTCCCCCAGCTGGGGCAGGCGCGCGTGGCGAGCGGTGCGCAGGCGCTCGCGCTCCGTCAGCGCGTCGATCGGCTCGACCAGCGGGACCATTCCCATGCCGCCAGGCTACGCGGATCGATCCCGTGCGGCCACGACGCGACGGCACCGCCGCAGATGAGTGGAAATCGGGCTGGATTCTCCGCATCTGCGGCGATACGGTCGGCGCATGCAGTCGTTCAAGGTGTCGCAGGCCGCGCAGCTGCTCGGGGTCAGCGACGACACCGTGCGCCGATGGATCGAGCAGGGCGAGCTGCCGGTGGGCGAGGGCCGGCCGATCGAGGTGCCCGGCGACGCGCTCGCCGCCAAGGCGCTCGAGCTGGCCGCGGCTCCCGCCGACCCCGACGTCACGCGCTCGAGCGCCCGCAACCGCTTCGTAGGGCTCGTCGTGCGCGTGCAGCGCGACGGCGTCATGGCGCAGGTCGACATCCAGGCGGGCCCCCACCGGGTCGTCTCGCTGCTCTCGGCGGAGGCGGTCGACGAGCTGGGGCTCGAGATCGGCTCGCTCGCGGCGGCGGTCGTGAAGGCGACCCACGTCGTGGTCGAGACGCCGAGGGCATGATGCGCCGCCGGGTCTCGGCGGCGGTCGCGGCGGCGCTGCTGCTGACGGGGTGCAGCCCCGCGGACGGCGGCGGCCCGGCAGCTCCCGACGGCGAGCCGACCGCCGCCCTCACGATCGCCTCGGCCGCATCGCTCGCCGAGGCGATGACCACGATCGCCGAGGCCTTCGAGCAGGGCCGCTCCGGCGTCGACGTGCGGCCGATCGTGAGCGACGGCTCCGCCACCCTCGCCACCCAGATCCGCGCGGGCGCCCCCTACGACGTCTTCATCTCGGCCGACGAGCCCACCATGGCGGGCGTGGCCGAGCTGGTCGGCGAGCCGGTGCCGCTGGCGACCAACCGGCTCGTGATCGTGGTGCCGTCGGGCAACCCGGGCGGCGTGCGCGGGCTCGGCGACCTGGCCGGCGCCTCCACCGTGCTCTGCGCCCCCGAGGTGCCGTGCGGCGCCGCCTCCGAGCGCCTGCTCGCGCTGCACGGTGTCGACGTGCGGCCGGTCAGCCTCGAGCAGAGCGTGCGCGGGGTGCTCGCGAAGGTCGAGGCGAACGCGGTCGACGCCGGACTCGTCTACTCGACCGACGCAGCCGCATCCGCTTCGGTCGAGACCATCGCGGTCGCCGGCGCCGAGCAGGTCGTCAACCGCGCGGTGGCCGCCACCGTGCTCGACTCGCGCGAGCTCGAGCTGGCCGCCGAGCTGGTGCGCTTCATCGCCGGCGGCGAGGGCCGCGCCGTGCTCGAGGCCCTCGGGTTCGGGGCTCCGTGACCGGGCGGGCGGATGCGTCGTGGCCGTGGCCGCCGGTGCTCGCAGTGCCGATCGTGGTCGGGCTGCTGCTGCTGGTGGTGCCGATGGCCGCGCTGGTGGGGAAGGTCGAATGGGCGAGCCTGGGCGCCGACATCGCCTCGCCGGAGGCGCTCAGCGCGCTCGGCCTCTCGCTCGGCACCGCGCTGCTGGCCACCGCGATCTGCCTGCTGCTCGGGGCGCCGCTGGCGATCGCGATCGCCAGGGCGGGTGACCGCACTGCCGCGTGGCTGCGCGCGATCGTGACGATCCCGCTGGTGCTGCCGCCGCTGGTCGACGGGGTGGCGCTGCTGGCGCTGCTGGGGCGCGATGGCCCGCTCGGCCGCGTGCTGGCGGTCTGGGGCGTGGAGGTGCCGTTCACGACCTCCGCGGTGGTGCTCGCGCAGACCTTCGTGTCGCTGCCGTTCCTGGTGCTGGCGATCGAGGGCACGGTGCGCGCCCGCGGCATCGCGCTCGAGCGCACGGCGGCGTCGCTCGGTGCGCCCCCGTGGACGGTGCTGCTGCGCGTCACCCTGCCGCTGGCGGCACCCGGGCTGCTGGCCGGCACCACGCTGTGCTTCGCGCGCGCCCTGGGCGAGTTCGGCGCCACCGCGATCTTCGCCGGCAACGCGCCGGGGGTGACCCGCACGATGCCGCTGGCGATCTACACCGCCTTCCACGGCACCGGCGCCACCCAGGCGACGGCGATCGCCCTGTCGCTGCTGCTGCTCGTGAGTGCCATCGCGGTGCTGCTGCTCGCGCGCGCCTGGCGGCCTGGTGCGATGACGGGGAGCGTGCGATGAGCGGGAGCGTGCGATGCCGGGAGCGTGCGATGCCGGGGAGCGTGCGGTGAGCGGCGCGGCGCTCGACGCCCGCATCGTCGTCCACCGCGCGCACGGCATGACCGTGCGCGCGCACGTGCGCGCCGCCGCGGGCGAGGCGGTGGCGCTCATCGGGCCGAGCGGGGCGGGCAAGTCGACGATCCTGCAGGCGATCGCGGGCGAGGCGCCGCTGGCCGACGGAGAGGTCGTGATCGGCGAGCGGTCGGTCGCCACGGCCCGGCGGAGCCTGCCCGCGCACCGCAGGGGCGTCGTGCTGCTCGACCAGCACCCGCGGCTGTTCCCGCACCTGACGGCGGGCGAGAACGTCGCCTTCGGGCTGCGGGCGAGCGGCGTCGCGAAGGCGGCAGCGGCCGAGCGGGCAGACGCGTGGCTCGACCGGGTCGGGCTGCGCGGGCTCGGCGATCGCGCGCCCGAGCGGCTCTCGGGCGGCCAGCAGCAGCGCGTCGCCCTCGCCCGCGCGCTCGCGGTGGAGCCGGCGCTCGTGCTGCTCGACGAGCCCTTCACCTCGCTCGACGTCGAGACCGCGGCCGACGTGCGCGCCCTCGTGCACGAGCAGCTCGCCTCGAGCGGAGCGACCGCGCTCGTGGTCACGCATGCGGCAGCGGATGCGGCGGCGCTCGCCGCTCGGATCGTCGTCATCGAGCACGGCCGGGTCGCGCAGCATGGTGCGCTGCGCGCGGTGCTGGAGCGGCCCGCGACCCGCTTCGCTGCCGCCTTCGCCGACGTGAACCGCATCGAGGGCGTCGTGCGGGACGGCGTGTGGACAGCCGGCGGCGGCCTCCGGCTCGACGCGCGGGCGCAGGCCTCGGCGAGCACGGACGGCGCGACTGCGGCCGACGGCGACGCGGCCGCAGTCGTGCGACCAGCGGACGTGCGCCTGACAGCCGCAGGCGCCGCGGCCGCCCGTGGCACGGAGCTCGGCACCCACGCAGATGCCGGGCGCGCCGGTGGCGCGGAGTTCGGCGGCGAGGCCACGGTGCTGCGCGTGCTGCGGCTGCCGGCCGGCCTGCGGGTGGTGGTGGCCCTCGACGGCGCTGCACCGGACGCGCCGGGGATCGCGGCCGACCTCGACGAGCGCACCGCGGCCGAGCCGGCACTGCGCCCGGGCGCGCGCGTGCGCGTGTCGATCGATCCGCAGCGGCTGCGGCTGGTGCCACACCAGGGCTCGCCGAACGCGGCGCCCGCGCCTACCGTGGAGGCATGACCGCTCACGAGCCCCGCCCGTCGCGCACTGTCAGCCGCCGCTTCGGCGACCACGCGGCGGTGGTCGCGGTCGCGACCGACCCCGAGACCTTCTCGAGCGCCGTCTCCCGCCACCTGCAGGTGCCGAACGGGCTGGACGGCGAGGCGCACCGGCGGGCGCGCGCCATGCTCGACCCGTTCCTCGACGCGCAGCGCGTCGCCGCGTACACGCCCGCGTTCGTGCGAGTCGCGCAGCAGCTGCTCGAGCAGCTGGCCGGCAGGGCCGCGTTCGATGCGGTCAGCGAGCTCGGCGCGCGGTACGCGGTGCGGGCGCAGTCAGCCTGGCTGGGCTGGCCGGCGTCGATCGAGGACGATCTGCTGCAGTGGGTCGCCGACAACCGGGCTGCCACGCGATCGGGCGACCGCACCCGCCTGGCCGGTGTCGCCGTGCGGTTCGACGCGATCGTGCGCGCCCGGGTGGAGGAGCGCATGGGTGCCGACGCGCCCGACGACCTCACCACCGAGCTAGTGCGCACGCGCGACGCCGAGGGCATGCCGCTGTCGCAGGAGGTGCTGGTGTCGGTGCTGCGGAACTGGACCGGCGGCGACCTCGCCTCCCTGGCGCTCTGCGTCGGGGTGGTGGTGGCCTGGCTCACCGAGCACCCCGAGCACGCCGAGCGGCTGGCCGCGGCGGACGACGCCGAGCTGGATGCGGTGCTGGACGAGATCCTGCGCCTCGACGACCCCTTCCTCGCCAACCGGCGCATCGCCACCCGCGCGACCGAGGTCGCGGGCTGTCCGGTCGCGCACGAGGAGGTCGTCGCCCTCGACTGGCGCGAGGCGAACGTCGACCCGGCCCGCTTCGAGCATCCGCATGCCTTCGACCCGCACGGCAACGCATCCGCCAACCTCGTGTGGGGCATCGGCCCGCACGTGTGCCCGGGGCGGCCGCTCGCGACGCTGCAGCTGCGGGTGCTCACGCGCGAGCTGCTGCGCACCGGCAGCGTGCGCGCCGCCGAGGAGCACGGCGGCGTCGAGCGCGAGACGCCGCCGGCGGGCGGCTACCGGCGCTTCATGGCCGCACTCGAGCGGCACGACGCGTGACGGATGCGCGGCGCGCGCACGGCGTGACGGATTCGCGCCGCGCGCAGGGCGTGACGGATGCGCGGCGCGCGCAGGGCGTGACGGATCCGCGCGGCGCGCGCAGGGCGTGACGGATCCGCGCCGCGCGCGCGTCAGGGTCGCCGGAGGCGCTGCGGGTCGGGCGTGCTGATCGGATCCCAGCCGCGCTTGGGCGCGCGGGTGCCCTGCACGTCGTCGCGGGAGCGATAGACGACGTAGGGCCGGAACAGGTAGCCGACCGGTGCCGAGAACACGTGCACCAGCCGGGTGAACGGCCACAGCGCGAACAGGGCGAGCGCGCTGAGCACATGCAGGTCGAACAGGATGGGCACGTTCGCCATCAGCTCCGGCTGCGGCTGGAAGCCGAAGATCGAGCGCAGCCAGGGCGAGATCGTCTCGCGGTAGTGGAAGCCGGAGCCGAAGACCTGGTGCACGAACGTCGCGAGGGTGCCGAAGCCGAGCGTGAGGGCGAGGAAGACGTACATCACCTTGTCCATCACCGTCGTCGCGAGGAAGACGGGACCGACGGTGCGGCGGCGGTAGATGAGGATGGCGAGGCCCGCGAGCGTGAGCACGGCGGCGAAGCTGCCCATCACGGTCGCGCCCCAGTGGTACATCTCCTCGGTGATGCCGATGGCATAGAGCCACTCGCGCGGGATGAACAGGCCCACCACGTGGCCGGCGAGCACCATCAGGATGCCCAGGTGGAACATCGGGGACCCCCAGCGGAGCAGGGCGTTCTCATACGTCTGGCTCGAGCGCGTCGTCCATCCGAACTTGTCGTAGCGGTACCGCCAGATGTGGCCTGCGACGAACGCGATGATGCTGACGTAGGGCACTGCCACCCACAGGACGATCTCGATCGGGCTCATGAGTCAGTCTCCGTTCTGGGAGGTCGCGATGAAGGGCTCCAGCCCCATGCTGAGCCCGACGGTCTCGGTCGGCGGCCCGTCGCTGACCAGCTGCCGGAAGCGCTCGCGCGTGCGCTCGTCCACCGGCGGCAGCGAGAGCGTGACCGTGCGGATGACCTGCGCCCACGGACTGTCGAGATCCTCCAGCGCCGCCCGCAGCAGCTCGATGCCCTCGCGGTGCGAGGTGATGACCGCCGCCGCGACGTCGGAGCCGCTCAGCGCCGAGAACTCCAGCACCGCCGGCAGGTAGTCCGGCAGCTCCTGCGCATCGAACTGCCAGCCCGCGGCGCGGTAGGCGTCGAGGAAGGTCAGCAGCGCCATCCCGCGCCGGCGGGTGTCGCCGGTGGCGAAGTAGCTGAGATAGAGGCTGCACTTGCGCTTCAGGTCGAAGGTGAGCACATACTGCTCCTCCCACGGCGCCTGACCCGCCAGCTCGGCGGCGTCCATGAATCCCGCGAGCGCCTCGGCGATCGGCGCCGGCAGGCCGTCGAGGTGCACGCGCAGCGACGGCAGCCGGTCGAACCACGCCGCATCCGGGTAGTCGAGCAGCAGCGAGGCCAGCATGTGCGTGCGCGCGCGCTCGTCGGCCTTGAGCCGCAATGGCGGCAGCTCACCCGGCAGCCTGGGCCGCCGGGTGGGCATCGGGAGGAGCGTCCTCACACGTCCTTCCCCTTGTTCCGCTTGCCGGTGCTCTGCACCGGGCCCATGTCGCCCTGCGGCACGTCCTTGCCCTTCGGTGGGAACAGCCCGCGCGGGGTGCCGTTGCCGTCCCAGTTCAGCAGGTTGACGCGACCCGGGCTCGAGGGCCGATCGGCGGTCTGCCGCGCCTCGAGCGACTGGAAGTTCTCGACCGCGACCGGCACGCTCTGACCGCTGGACGACCCGAACGGCCCGGCCCCGCCCATCCCCGGCCCGTCCTCGAAGTCGAGCGAGCAGCCCATCTCCTCGAGGTCGTGCGCCTGCTCGGCGTGCGCGCTCGGGATGACGTAGCGCTCCTCGTACTTCGCGATCGCGAGCAGCCGGTACATCTCCTGCAGGTCCTCCCCCGGCATGCCGACCGCACGGGCGATGCGCTCATCGCCCTCCCCGTCGAGATTCACCCCTCGCATGTACGAGCGCATCGCGGCCATGCGGCGCAGCGCCAGGTCGACGGGATCTGGGTCGCCGGCCGAGAACATCTCGGCCAGGTAGCCGATCGGGATGCGCAGCTTCTCGATCGCCGCGAACAGCGTGCGCGCGTCCTCGCCGTCGGCACCCGAGCCCGAGACCACGTCGACGACCGGCGACAGCGGCGGGATGTACCAGACCATCGGCATCGTGCGGTACTCGGGGTGCAGCGGCAGCGCCACCTCGTACTGCTGGATGAGCTTCCAGATCGGGCTGCGCTGGGCGGCGTCGATCCAGTCCTCCTGGATGCCGTCCTTGCGCGCCTGCTCGATCACGGCCGGGTCGTTCGGGTCGAGCAGGATGCTGCGCTGCGCGGCCAGCAGGGCGTGCTCGTCCTCGACGCTGGCGGCCTCGGCGACGAGATCGGCGTCGTAGAGCACCAGCCCGATGTAGCGCAGCCGCCCGACGCAGGTCTCGGCGCACACGGTCGGCAGCCCCACCTCGATGCGCGGGTAGCACATGGTGCACTTCTCGGCCTTGCCGGTGCGGTGGTTGAAGTAGACCTTCTTGTACGGGCAGCCCGAGACGCACATGCGCCAGCCGCGGCACTGATCCTGATCGACCAGCACGATGCCGTCCTCGGCGCGCTTGTACATCGCGCCCGAGGGGCAGGAGGCGACGCACGAGGGGTTGAGGCAGTGCTCGCAGATGCGCGGCAGGTAGAACATGAAGGCCTTCGAGAACTCCGCCTCGACGCTCTCGCTCATCTTCTGCAGGATCGGGTCGTCCTGCATCGTCTCGAGCGAGCCGCCCAGGTTGTCGTCCCAGTTCGCCGACCAGGAGATCTTGGTGTCCTCGCCGGTCAGCAGGCTGCGCGGCTTCGCCACCGGGATCTGGTCGCCGGCCGGAGCGTTCAGCAGCATGTCGTAGTCGTACGTCCACGGCTCGTAGTAGTCGTGGATCTCGGGCAGCTTCGGGTTCGAGAAGATGTGCGCGAGCTTCCAGAGCCGCCCGCCGTCCTTGAGCTTCAGGTTGCCGCGCTTGGTGCGCTTCCAGCCGCCGCGCCACTTCTCCTGATCCTCGTACGTGCGGGGATAGCCGACGCCCGGCCGGGTCTCGACGTTGTTGAACCAGACGTACTCCACACCGGTGCGGTTCGTCCATGCCTGCTTGCACGTGACGGAGCACGTGTGGCATCCGATGCACTTGTCGAGGTTCATCACCATCGATATCTGTGCCATGACCTTCATCAGTACTCGACCTCCTGGCTTCGGCGTCGGATCGTCGTGACCTCATCGCGCTGGTTCCCGGTCGGTCCCAGGTAGTTGAACGCCCACGCGAGCTGGGCGTAGCCGCCGATGAGGTGGCTGGGCTTGAGCAGGATGCGCGTGAGCGAGTTGTGGATGCCGCCGCGCTTGCCGCTCGTCTCGGCGATCGGCACATCGATCGTGCGGTCCTTCGCGTGGTACATGAACACCGTGCCCTCCGGCATGCGGTGCGAGACGATCGCGCGCGCCACCACGACGCCGTTGCGGTTGTACGACTCGATCCAGTCGTTGTCGCGCACGCCGACCTTGCCGGCATCCTGCGGGCTCATCCAGATCGTCGGGCCGCCGCGCGAGAGCGACAGCATGAACAGGTTGTCCTGGTACTCGGAGTGGATCGACCACTTGGAGTGCGGGGTCAGGTAGCGCACCGCCACCTCTGCCTGCCCGGCGCCGGGGCCGGTCGCCTCGCCGACGCTGCCGATCTGCGCATCGCCGAAGAGCCGGTGCATGTCGAGCGGCGGGCGGTAGATCGGCAGGTTCTCGCCGAGCTCCTCCATCCAGTCGTGGTCGAGGTAGAAGTGCTGGCGGCCGGTGAGCGTGTGCCAGGGCTTGAGGTGCTCGACGTTGATCGCGAAGGCCGTGTAGCGCCTGCCGCCGTGCTCCGAGCCGGACCACTCGGGGCTCGTGATGACGCTGCGCGGCTGGGTCTGCACGTCGGCGAACGTGATGTGGGAGCCCTCGTGATCCTCGGCGAGGTGCGCGATGCGCTGGCCGGTGTGCTGCTCCAGCCGCCGGAAGCCCTGCACCGCGAGCCTGCCGTTGCTGGTGCCGGAGAAGGCCAGGATCATCTCGCACACGCGCTTGTCGCTGTCGAGCCGCACCCTGCCGGCAGTCGCGCCGGTGGGGAACAGGCCGTTCGCGTGGCCGAGCCGGTCGATCTCCTGATCCGGCCGGTAGGTGATCGCCTTCGTCGTCATGCCGAGCTTGGCCGTGAGCGGGCCGAGGCTGCGCCATCGGTCGTAGAGCGCGGGGTAGTCGCGCTCGACCACGATGAGCTTCGGCATCGTCACGCCCGGCACCAGGGGCGCATCCTCTGGCACCCTGCCGTGCGGGGTGGCCATGACGTCGGGGGTGTCGTGCTGCAGCGGCGCCGCGACCACGTCGCGCCGCACGCCCAGGTGCCCCTCGCAGAGCTCGCTGAAGCGCTTGGCGAGCTCGCCGAACAGGTCGAAGTCGGTCTTCGTCTGCCACGGCGGCTGGATCGCGGGGTTGAACGAGTGGATGAACGGGTGCATGTCGGTCGACGAGAGGTCGTACTTCTCGTACCAGGTCGCCGCGGGGAAGACGAGGTCGCTGAACAGCGTCGTCGAGGTCATGCGGAAGTCGGCGGTCATGAGCAGGTCGAGCTTGCCGCTGGCGGCCTCGTCGCGCCAGACCATGTCGCGCGGCCGCTCGCCCGGCCCTGACTCCGCGGCGCGCACCGCCGCGTCGGTGCCCAGCAGGTGCTTCAGGAAGTACTCGTTGCCCTTGCCGGAGGAGCCGAGCACGTTCGCCCGCCAGATCGAGATGACGCGGGGGAAGTTCTCGGGCGCGCCCGGATCCTCGACGGCGTAGTGCAGCGAGCCGTCGGTGAGCGAGTCGACGATGTGCTGCGCGGGCTCCTTGCCAGCAGCCTCCGCCTCGTCGCACAGGTCGAGCGGGTTGCGGGAGAAGGTCGGGAAGCTCGGCATCCAGCCGCGCTTGGTCGACTCCACCAGGCAGTCGGCGGTGGTGCGGCCCGCGAAGGTGCCGCGGGCCAGCGGTGACGAGAGCTGGTCGGCCGGCAGGCCGTCGTAGCGCCACTGCTCGGAGGCGAGGTACCAGAAGGCGGTGCCGATCGCGAGCCGCGCGGGCCGGTTCCAGTCAGCGGCGGTGGCGTACTGCGAGTAGCCGGTGATCGGCCGCACCTTCTCCTGCCCGACGTAGTGCGCCCATCCGCCCCCGTTGACGCCCTGGCAGCCGGTCATCGTCGTGAGCGCCAGGAACGTGCGGTAGATCGTGTCGGAGTGGAACCAGTGGTTGGTGCCCGCGCCCATCAGGATCATGGAGCGGCCGCCGCTTCGCTCGGCGTTGTCGGCGAACTCGCGGCCGATGCGGATGACCTGCTCGGCAGGCACGGAGGTGAGCTCCTGCTGCCACGCGGGAGTGCCGGGCGCCTCGGCGTCGTCGTAGCCGCTGGGCCACTGCCCCGGCAGACCGTCGCGGGCGACGCCGTACTGCGCCAGCATGAGGTCGAACACGGTCGTGACGGTGCGCCCGGCGACCTCCATGGTGGGCACACCGCGCAGCAGCACGCCCGAACCGCCCGCGTGCTCCTGCCCCGGCTCGGGGGCCAGGTCGAAGCGGGGCAGCGCGATCTCGGCGGATGCGCCGGCCCAGCCGGGCACATCGGCGACCGACAGCGGCGGCACGGTCTCGCCCAGGTCGAGGTTCCACCTGCCCTCGTCCTCGGGGGTGAAGCGGTGGCCGAGCGATCCGTTCGGCACCACCGGCGTGCCGTGCTGGTCGAGCAGCACCGTCTTGAAGTCGGCGCGCGGCGCGGCTGCCGCCTCGCCGCCCAGGTCGCTCGCGGTGACGAACTTGCCGGGCACCAGCTGGTCGCCGCGCTGCTCGAGCGCGACCAGGTAGGGCGCGTCCGAGAAGCGACGCATGTAGTCGACGAAGCGCTCGGTCTGCCGCTCGACCAGGAACTCCTTCAGGATCACGTGCCCCATCGCGAACGCCAGTGCGCCGTCCGTGCCTGGGTGCGGCGCGACCCACTCGTCGGCGAACTTCGTGTTGTCGGTGTAGTCGGGCGAGACGGTGATGACCTTCTGCCCCCGGTAGCGCGCCTCGGTCATGAAGTGCGCGTCGGGCGTGCGGGTGACCGGCACGTTCGAGCCCCACATCATCAGGTAGCTGGAGTTCCACCAGTCGGCCGACTCCGGCACGTCGGTCTGGTCGCCGAACACCTGCGGGCTGGCCACCGGCAGGTCGGCGTACCAGTCGTAGAAGGAGAGCATCGAGCCGCCGATGAGGCTCATGAAGCGCGAGCCGGCCCCGTGCGAGACCATCGACATCGCCGGGATGGGCGAGAAGCCCGCGATGCGGTCGGGGCCGTAGCGCTTGATGGTGTGCACGTGCGCGGCCGCCGCGATCTCGAGCGCCTCGTCCCAGGTGGTGCGCACGAGGCCGCCCTTGCCGCGAGCGCGCTTGTAGGACGCGGAGACCTCGCGGTCGTCGACGATGGACGCCCAGGCCTCGACGGGGTCGCCATGCTGCGCCTTCGCCGCGCGGTAGTGGCGCGCGAGCGTCTCGCGGATGTACGGGTAGCGCACGCGGGTCGGCGAGTAGGTGTACCAGCTGAAGGCGGCGCCGCGGGGGCAGCCGCGGGGCTCGTACTCGGGCGAGTCGGGGCCGACGCTCGGGTAGTCGGTCTGCTGGGCCTCCCAGGTGATGATGCCGTCCTTGACGTACACCTTCCACGAGCACGAGCCGGTGCAGTTGACGCCGTGCGTGGAGCGCACCACCTTGTCGTGCGACCAGCGGTCGCGGTAGAAGACGTCGCCCTCGCGGCCGCCCTTCAGGAACAGCGCCCGCAGATCCTCCGACACGTCGCCGCGGCGCACGAAGCGCGACATGCCCACCAGTGCCTCCGCGAGCGGCCCGTCGGTGGCCGGTGCGGTGCGGCGTCGCGGCTCGGTCTGTGTCATGACGTTCCTCCTGACGGATGCAGCGCTTCGCCGCGGCCCCGGAGCGCACGCGGCAGAACCCGGTCGGCCCGGTGCCCATCCCGCTCGGGAGCCGGCAGGTCGGTCCTGCGTCCACGGCCAGATATCGCCAGCATCGTCACCCTTCCGCTCCGTCGCCGAATTGCTCTCAGCCTGGCCGAACCCCGATCGCCTGGCAAGGGTGGAGCGAGGAAGAGAGAAGAGATCGGGCCCGGATGCGGTGGCCGGGCTACGCTCGGAGCATGGATGCGAGGGGCACGGCTTGACCCGAGTGCCGGTGACGATCAGCAGCCGCACGGCGGTGTCGGCGGCGCGCGCGCCCGTACCCGTGGAATCGAGCGGACCCGCCTCAGGACCGCTCGTCGATCGCTTCGGCCGCGTGCACCGCGACCTGCGCATCTCGCTCACCGACCGCTGCTCGCTGCGCTGCACCTACTGCATGCCGGAGCAGGGCAACGAGTGGCTCGCGCGCACCAGCATCCTCACGGTCGACGAGATCGTGCGCATCGCCGGCGTCGCCGCAGCGGCCGGCATCTCGACCTTCCGGCTCACGGGCGGCGAGCCGCTGCTGCGGCGCGACATCGTCGACGTCGTGCGCCGCCTGGCGGCGCTGCGCAGCCCCGACGGCACCCCGGTCGAGCTCGCGATGACGACCAACGGCATCCGTCTGCCGGAGCTGCTGCCCGAGCTCGTCGACGCCGGGCTCGCGCGGCTCAACATCTCGATCGACACGCTGCGCCGCGAGCGCTTCGCCGAGCTCACCCGCCGCGATCGGCTCGATGACGTGCTCGCGGGCATCCGCGCCGCGCAGGCCGCCGGGCTGCGGCCGCTGAAGCTCAACGCGGTGGCGATGCGCGGGGTGAACGACGACGAACTGGTCGAGCTGGTGGAGTTCGCCATGGCGCACGACGCGCAGATGCGCTTCATCGAGCAGATGCCGCTCGACGCCGGCCACACGTGGGATCGCGCGCAGATGGTCACGCGCGATGAGATGCTCGCGACGCTCGGGCGCCGCTTCGCGCTGACGCCGGTGCCGGGTCGCGGCGGTGCGCCGGCGGAGCGATGGGAGATCGACGGCGGCCCGCACACGGTCGGCGTGATCGCCTCGGTGACCGCTCCGTTCTGCGGCGCGTGCGATCGGATGCGCCTGACGGCCGACGGGCAGTTCCGCAACTGCCTGTTCTCGAACCAGGAGTACGACCTGCTGCCGGTGCTGCGCGACGGCGCCGGCGGCGGCACCGACCTGGCCGTCGACGACGTGCTGCGCTCGTGCATCGCCGGCAAGCTGCCCGGCCACGCCATCAACGACCCCTCGTTCCTGCAGCCTGCGCGCGGCATGAACGCGATCGGCGGCTGAGCCCCCGAGCCTCAGGGCTCGATCGGCGGATCCGGATAGCGCGAGAGCGCGGTCTCGACCGCGGAGCGCACGACGCCGCCGAGCACGCGAGCGGGGCGCTCCACGCCGATCTCGTGCAGCTGCCGCATGGCCTGCGCGACGATCCCGTCTGCGAAGTCGCGCGCCGTCGCGACCGCCTCCGCGTAGGCCGGGCGGTCGGCCTCGTCGACCACCATCGGCTCAGCGCCCATCTCGACGGCGAGCGCCTGCCCGATCGGCAGCACGGGGCCGGGCGCCGTGACCGCGACGACGGTCTCGAGCAGCCGGCTCAGGTCGAGCGAGGTGCCCGTGAACGTCATCGCCGGGTGCAGGGCGATGGGGATCGCCCCGCGCTCGTACGCGGGCCGCAGCACCTCGATGCCGTGCTCAGCCGCCGTGTGCACGACCAGCTGCCCCGGCTGCCAGGCGCCGGTGGCCGCGAGGCCGGCGACGAGGTCGGCGAGCTCGTCGGTGGGCACCGTCAGCAGCACGAGCTCGCTGCGCTCGATGATCGTCGGGGCGTCCAGGAGCTGCACGCCGGGCAGCACGGCCTCCGCCCGCTCGATCGCGTCGGCGCCGATCGCGTTGATGCCGATGATCGCGTGGCCGGCGCCCGCCAGCGCGGCACCGAGCACCGGGCCGACCCTGCCGGCGCCGATGATGCCGACGCCGAGCCTGCCGGGCTTCACCGCTCGTCGCGCGGCGGCTGCCGGCGCGGATCGGGCTGCGGCGGCTGCCACTGCTCGTCGCCCTGCGCGGGGCGCCACTTGTCCCCGCCCTCGAGCGGCTGCCACTTGTCCTCGCCGCGCGCGGGCCGCCACTTGTCCTCGCCCTGCAGCGGCTGCCACCGTCCGTCCGCCTCCGGCGGCTGCCACCGTCCGTCCGCCTCCGGCGGCTGCCAGCGCACGTCGGCCGGGGGTCGCTGCCACTGCTGCGGGGCGGGCGGCTGCTGCGGGGCGGGCGGCTGCTGCGACTGCGCCGGCTGCTGCCACGGCGCCGGCTGCTGCGGGGCGGACGACTGCTGCCACGGCGCCGGCCGCTGCGGGGCGGACGGCTGCTGCCACGGCGCCGGCTGCTGCCCCTGCTGCGGCGCCGGCATGAGCCCGTCCTGCACGGCGGGCGCGGTCTCGAGCACGGCGTTGCGCGACAGCGACGCTGCCCACGACTCCGACGCATCCGTGTCGATGGCGAGCTTCACGGTGCGCATCGCGTGCTCGAAGAGCGTCGCGGCATCCTGCTGGTCGAGCGCGCCGATCGAGGGCGAGAGCACCGACCCCGGCACGTGGAACTGCACGCGAGCGAGGCGTGCCAGGCCGTAGATCGGGCCCTGCTGCATGGCGACGGACTGCACGCGGGCGCCCGGCACCAGCTGCAGCGAGCGCCAGATGCGGCCGTGCCGCAGCAGGAAGGCCGCAGGGTGCACGTGGAAGCCGTTGCGGCGCACGCTGAACCAGCGGAAGGCTCGAGCGCGCGGCGGGCTGACGACGTAGGCGTCCGGCGCCTGCCCGAACAGGCCCTGGTCGACCAGCGGCGAGTGCGCGAGCTCGGGCAGCAGGAGCCCGATCACCGTGCGCACATCGCGCAGGTCGCCCACCGGCAGCAGGTAGTTCGCCATCTGCTGGCTCTGGCCGCTCGAGCCCGAGCCGTCGCTCGACATCTTGCCGGCTCGCGTGAACGTCACCTGCCACCAGCCGAACGGCCGCCACAGCAGCGGCTGCTTCACCTGCAGCGCGAAGATGCGGCCCGGCGGCAGGATCTCGGTGGTCGTGGAGGCGAGGCCGTAGGCGAGCCGGATGCCGTCGGGGGTCGCGGCGATCGAGTAGCGCAGCTTCGCACCCAGCGAGCGCATGCCGGCGGCGAAGAACGCGATCGCAGCGGGAACCATCGAGAACAGCACCCACCACTGCTGGAAGACGAACGTCACCACCAGCGTGCCGACCAGGTAGAGCACCGCCCAGACGATCCAGCCGTCGAGCACCGAGGAGGCGACGATGCGGCCGACGGGGATGCGCACGAGCGAGTCGGGCGCGACGTGCGAGATCTCAGCGTCGGGGTGCAGGAACTCGTCGACGACGCCGCCCGCGGCCGCCTGGCGCTCGGCGGCCATCCGCTGCGCATCAGCCGTGGAGCGCCCGGACGCGCGGTTGAGGATCTCGTATCGCAGCGCATCCGCCACCGAGGAGCTCAGGTAGTTCAGGTCGACGTTGGAGTCGTTGCCCGCCTGCTGGATCTCGAACTTGCAGGCGCCGAGCAGGCGCGCGAACCAGGGCTTCTGGATGTTGATGCCCTGGATGCGCGCGAGCGGCGCGCGACGATGCTTCTTGACGAAGATGCCCTGCTGCACCTCGACGGCGTCGCCGGTGATGCGGAAGCGGTGCACGCGCCAGCCGATCCAGAACAGCAGGATCAGCACGAGGACGAGACCGATCATGCCGAGGATGACCCACAGCAGCTGGTTGACGATGAAGTCGCCGAACGGGTCCTCATCCCACTCGTCGAACTCATCCGGCACGAACAGGCCGATCACGCGGTCGCGGAACACCGAGAACAGGATGCCGACGAAGATGATGAGCGCCAGCCCGCCGCGCAGCAGCGGCGAGGCGGGGTGCAGCTGGTGCCACTCGCCGTCGACGAGCTCGGCCGCCTTCGCGCGGGCCTCCTGCGGCCGGCCGTGCTGGGCGGGCATGCCGGGCGTGGGTCCGCCCTGCACCGGCGCCTGAGGATGCTGGGGTTCGGTCACAGGCCGGCCCGTCGGGACTCGGAGACGGCGACCAGGTGATCGCGCAGCTGCTCGGCCGTGTCGCCGGGCATCCCGGGGATGGTGATCGCGCTCGTCGCGGCCGCCGTGACGAACTTGAGCGACTTCAGCCCGAACATCCGCTCGACCGGCCCCTGCGTGATGTCGACCACCTGCATGCGGCCGTAGGGCACGGCGACGAAGCGGCGGAAGAGCATGCCGCGGCGCACGAGCAGGTCATCGTCGCGCTGCAGGTAGCCGATCGTGCGGGTGCGCAGGACGGAGAAGACCACGCCGATCACGATCAGCAGGATCGCCGCCGCCAGCGGCAGCCAGCCCCACCACGGCAGACGTGCGTCGTTCGCGAACCAGATCGGCACGGTGGCGCCGACGCCGACGATCAACCACCAGATCACCGTGCTCACCGCTTCGACGCTCGCGTACCGCATGCTGATTCGCTGCCATTCACCGTCGACGTCGATGCGCTCTGCCACGGTTCCTCCTCGTGCGGTCGGGCTGGTGCGGATGGGGCGTGCTCGGCCGCTCGCCGAGGCGATCGCCGGTGCCTGACCGCGGTCGCACCCAGGCTAGTGCGAGGAGACTGAACGGCGGTTCTGCGATACTGCCTCAGTGACGGCAGAGACCAAGAAGCAGAAGCACGTCGGCCGCTGGGTGGCCGTGAGCATCGTCGGCGTGATCGTGCTGGCGCTGCTGGCCGTGATCGGCTGGTACTTCCTGCGGATCAACCCCTCGGTGCAGCAGGTCGAGACGATCGAGACCGCCTTCCCCGAGGATTCCCTGCGGCCGGAGGCCGACGAGGGGCCGTCGCAGCCGGTGAACGTGCTGCTGCTCGGCAGCGACTCGCGTGCGCAGGACGGCTCGCTGCTGACCGGCCTCGGCGACCGCGCCGACACCATCCTGGTCGCGCACATCCCGCCGGACCGCGAGACGGTGCAGATCATGTCGATCATGCGCGACTCGTGGGTCGAGATCCCCGGGCAGGGCGTCTCCAAGGTGAACTCGGCGCTCGCGCACGGCGGCGTGCCGCTGATGGTGCAGACGGTCGAGGAGCTCATCGACCAGCGCATCGACCACGTCGCGATCATCGACTTCGACGGCTTCGAGGGGCTCACCGAGGCGCTCGGCGGCGTGACCGTCGACAACGAGATGGCCTTCTCGACCGGCGGCTACGACTTCCCGCAGGGCGAGATCACGCTGCAGGGCGAGGAGGCGCTGATCTACGTGCGGGCGCGCTATCCCTTCAGCGACGGCGACTACCAGCGCGTCACCAACCAGCGCGCCTTCCTGCGCGGCATGATGTCGCAGCTGATGACGCGCGAGAACCTGACCAACCCGAACCGGGCCGCCGACATCTTCGCAACCGTCTCGCCCTACATGGCGACCAGCGACACCTTCGACCTGGGCACCGTGGTCTCGCTCGCGCCGCAGCTGGCGGGCATCGACAACTCCAGGATCCACACCTTCACGATGCCGACGCTCGGCACCGGCATGGAGGGCTCGGAGTCGGTCGTCTACGTCAACGAGGAGGGGCTGGCGCAGGTGCAGGAGGCCTTCGACCAGGAGTCGATGACCACCTTCACGCCGCCGGCCGAGAAGTAGCCCGCCGGGCGAGAAGGGGGCGGATGCGCGGTGCGGCTACGCGGCGCTGCCTGCGGTCGCCGTCGCCTCGTCATCGTCGTCGGGCGGCAGCACGCACCAGTGCTCGGCCAGCAGACCGGCCCCGAGCTGCACCAGCCCGCCGGCGGCGACCACAGCGACCGTGACCACCGCGTCGCCGACGACGACCGCGCGCGTGGCGAAGAACACGAGCGCGCCGAGCGCGGCACCGCCGAGCATCGCGCCGACGATCGACGAGGCCTTCGCGAAGCCGAGCACCGAGGTGGCGTGCCGGTAGCCGACGCGCCGCTTGCCCTGGGCCGCCTGCCGCACCGGCCACGCGGCCAGCAGCAGGATCGCGGCGATCAGCGCCAGCGCGACGCCGAGCGTGAACGGCAGCACGAGCGCGGGCCGGCCGCTCATCACCAGCATGGTCTCGAACACCCAGGTGAGCACGGCCGCGATCACCGCGGTGAGCACGATCGGCGCGGGCCGGGTGCGGTTCACTCCAGCCTCCACGCGTCGCCGTCGGCGTAGTCGGCGAGCTCGGCGATCGGGCCCCGCCCTGGCAGCTCGGCGTGCGGCTCGATCTCCAGCCACGGCTGCAGCACGAACTGCCGCTCGTGCGCGCGCGGGTGCGGCAGCACCAGCCGGTCCTCGGCGTGCTCGATGCCGCCGATGGTGACGATGTCGATGTCGATCGTGCGGGGGCCCCAGCGCTCGTTGCGCACGCGGCCGAGCGCATCCTCCACCGCTTGCGTCGCGTCGAGCAGGTCGATCGGCTCCATCGTCGTGCCGACCAGCACGGCGATGTTGACGTAGTCGGGCGTGAGCCCCTCGCCGTCGGGGTGCCAGGAGGGCGACTCCCACGCGCTGGAGCGCTGCAGCACCCGGATGCCGTCGATCGTGTCGAGGGCGCGCACGGCGGCGTCGATGGTGGCGACGCGGTCGCCGAGGTTGGCGCCGAGCGAGAGCACGGCGCGCCGCTCGAGCCCGAAGGTCACCATTCGCGCGCCCTGCCGAGCGTCACGGCCACGTCGCCGAACGGCACGCCGACGGGCGCGCTCGGCTTGTGCACGGTGATGTGCGCCGCCTCCACGAGCGGATGCTCCATGCAGAGGTCGACGAGCCGGGCGGCGAGCGTCTCGATGAGGTCGACGGGGTCGCGCTCGACGGCGGCCACGATCCGCTGGGCCAGCTCGCCGTAGTGCACGGTGTCGCTGACCCGGTCGGTGCGCGCCGCGGCCCCGACCTGCACCGAGAGGTCGACGTCGATGACGAACTCCTGGCCGTCGCGGCGCTCCTCGGGCAGCACCCCGTGGTGGCCGAAGGCGCGGATGCCCTCGAGCCTGATCGAGCCGCTGTCGCCGTCGCGGTCGACGGTCGCCTGCGCGACGCTCGTCATCGCCTCGAGCGCGCGCATGCCGGCGACGGTGGCCGCGACGTCGTGCACGCGCACGGCGGACGCCCCGCGCTGGGCCGCCAGCACGCTCGTGACCGCGGTGGCGCCGTCGCGCTCCTCGGCGGGCGCGCCGTCCGGCAGCAGGGCGCCGAGGAACCGCTTGCGGCTCGTGCCCACCAGGATCGGCAGGAAGAGGCCGGTGAGGCTCTCGAGCCGGGCGAGCAGCCGCCAGTTGTCGGCGGGCTCCTTCGAGAACCCGAAGCCCGGGTCGATGAGGATGCGCTCGCGCGCGATGCCGGCCTGCTCGGCCGCCTCGACGCGCTCGATAAGGTGTTGCGCGACCTCTTCGACCACATCGTCATAGCCCGTGTCGACCGTCACGTCGATGCCGCGGGAGTGCATCAGCACGATCCGCGCGCCGCCCTCGGCGACCGTGCGCAGCATCGCCGGATCGTGCAGGCCGGCGGTCACGTCGTTGATGATCTCGGCGCCGGCGGCCATCATGGCGCGGGCGGTGGAGGCGTGGATCGTGTCGACCGACACTCGGAAGCCCTCGCGGACGAGCTCGCGCACGACCGGCAGGATGCGCTCCTGCTCCTGCGCGGGGTCGAGCGGCGCCGCGCCGGGCCGGGTCGACTCGCCGCCCACGTCGATCACGTCGGCGCCCTGCGCGCGCATCCGCCGGGCGTGCGCGATGGCGGCGCCGGCGTCGACGTATCGCCCGCCGTCGCTGAAGGAGTCGGGCGTGACGTTGAGGATGCCCCAGACCTCGGCGCGCTGCAGCTCGGCCACCGCTACCTCCGCTCGCCGATCAGGGCCATGATCTCGGCGCGCTCGATCGGCTCTGCGAGCTGCCCGCGGCTCGCCACCGTCACCGTCGTGGAACTGGCCTGGCGCGCCCCGCGTGCCTGCACGCATCCGTGTGCCGCCTCGATCACGACGAGCACGCCTCGCGGCTCGAGGCCCGCGTCGAGGGCGTCGGCGATCTCGTCGGTGAGGCGCTCCTGGATCTGCGGCCGGGAGGCGATGACGTCGACGACCGCGGGAATGCGGCCCAGGCCCGTGATGCGATCGCCCGGCAGGTAGGCGATGTGCGCGACGCCCGTGAACGGCAGCAGGTGATGCTCGCACATCGAGCGGAATTCGATGTCGCGCAGCAGCACCATCTCGCCCGTCTCGCCCTCGAGGCCGAGGGTGTCGAGCTGCTCGGTGGGGTCGGCGCCGACGCCGGCGAAGTACTCGGTGTAGGCGGTGGCGACGCGGCGCGGGGTGTCGAGCAGGCCGGCGCGCCCGGGGTCGTCCCCGATCGCCGCGAGCAGCTCGCGCACGGCGGCCTCCACACGCTCCCGGTCGACAGCCATCAGGCCGGAGCTTCGCTCTCGACGTCAGGCTCGACGGCCTCATCGACGTGCTGGGAGACGGGCAGCTCGATCGGCGGGCGGTCGCTCACCGGCCGGTCGGGGTGCGAGAGCCACTGGGGGCGCTCCGGCAGCTTCTGCACGTCGTGGAAGATCTCCTCGAGCGCCAGGTGGTCGAGCGTCTCGCGCTCGAGCAGCTCGCCCGCCAGCCGGTCGAGCACGTCGCGGTTGGTGTTGAGCACCTGCCACGCCTCGGTGTGCGCCTGCTCGATGATCGCCCGCACCTCGCGGTCGACGGTCTCGGAGAGCGTGTCGGAGTAGTCGCGGCTCGAGCCGGTGTCGCGGCCGAAGAACTGCTCGCCCTGCGCGCTTCCGAGCTTGACCGCGCCGATCGCGCTCGTCATGCCGTACTCGGTCACCATCTTGCGGGCGATGCCGGTGGCCTTCTCGATGTCGTTGCCGGCGCCGGTGGTGGGGTCGTGGAAGACGATCTCCTCGGCGACGCGGCCGCCCATCGCGTAGGTGAGCTGGTCGAGCAGCTCGTTGCGGGTCACCGAGTAGCGGTCGTTGACCGGCAGCACCATCGTGTAGCCGAGCGCCCGGCCGCGAGGCAGGATCGTCACCTTCGTGACCGGGTCGGAGTGCCGCATGGCCGCCGCCGCGAGCGCGTGGCCGCCCTCGTGGTAGGCGGTGATGAGCCGTTCCTTGTCGTTCATGATGCGCGTGCGCCGCTGCGGTCCGGCCATCACGCGGTCGACGGCCTCGTCGAGCGACTCGTCGGTGATCTGCGTCTCGTTGTTGCGCGCGGTGAGCAGCGCGGCCTCGTTCAGCACGTTCGCGAGGTCGGCACCGGTGAAGCCGGGCGTCTTGCGCGCGAGCACCGAGAGGTCGACGCCGGGAGCGATGGGCTTGCCCTTCGCGTGCACGCCCAGGATGGTCTCGCGGCCCTTCATGTCGGGCGCGTCGACGCCGATCTGCCGGTCGAAGCGGCCCGGGCGCAGCAGCGCCGGGTCGAGGATGTCGGGACGGTTGGTCGCGGCGATCAGGATGACGTTGGTCTTGACGTCGAAGCCGTCCATCTCGACCAGCAGCTGGTTGAGGGTCTGCTCGCGCTCGTCGTGGCCGCCGCCCAGGCCCGCGCCGCGGTGCCGGCCGACGGCGTCGATCTCGTCGACGAAGATGATCGCGGGGGCGTTCTCCTTCGCCTGCTCGAACAGGTCGCGCACGCGGCTGGCGCCGACGCCGACGAACATCTCGACGAAGTCGGAGCCGGAGATCGAGTAGAAGGGCACGCCTGCCTCGCCGGCGACGGCCCGTGCGAGCAGGGTCTTGCCCGTGCCGGGCGCGCCGTAGAGCAGCACACCCTTGGGGATGCGCGCGCCGACGGCCTGGAACTTCGTCGGATCCTGCAGGAACTCCTTGATCTCGCCGAGCTCCTCGACGGCCTCGTCGGCGCCCGCGACATCCGCGAACTTCACCTGCGGCATGTCCTTGGTGATCAGCTTGGCCTTCGACTTGCCGAACTGCATGACGCCCTTGTTGCCACCGGCCATGCGCGTCATGAAGAAGTAGAAGAGCCCGCCCAGCAGCAGCACCGGCAGCAGGATGCCGAACATCGACAGCAGCCAGTTGGCCTGCGGCACCTCATCGATGTAGCCGCCGGAGGGGTCGGCCGCGGTGATCGCCTCGACCACCTCGTCGCCGCGGGGAGCCACGTAGTAGAACTGCACGCGCTGGCCGAACTCGGCGTCCGCCTGGCTGAGGACGAGGTCGACGCGCTGCTCGCCGTCGACGATGGTCGCCTGCTCGACACGGCCGTCCTGGATCATGTCCATGCCGACATCGGTCTGCACCGGCCGGTACTGCGGCGTCATGAAGAAGCTGAACGCCACGCCGACGATGAGGAGTGCGATGACGATCCAGGGGATCGGCCCGCGCAGGAACTTCTTGAAGCTCATGACGCCCTTCTGAGTCTCGATCGGCCCAGGCTATCCCGCGGGCGAGCGCGGGAATCCGCCTGTTCGCTCACGGCCTGTGCCCGATTCGGCTGCGCTACGACTGCAGCTCGAGGGACATGAGGATGGCGCGGATGATCGGGAACTCCTCGCCGCCCAGGTACGCCTCCCCGTCGGCGAGCGACGCCACCTGCCACGGCGCGGCCTCGCCGGCTCCTTGGACGATCACCTCGGAGCCGAAGCCGATGGTGCCGGCGGGCGAGTCGAAGGCGTTGACGATCGGGCAGCGCGGCGACTGCGCGTCGGCGGCGGGCCGCAGCCCGACGCTCACGATCCACTGGTCTCCCAGCTGCAGCGCCGCGGCGCCGAAGGCCATCCCGGGTGCACCCGCGAGCTCGACATCCTGGCGGTCGAGGATCGCGGTGCGCCATGCGACCGCCACGCCCTCGGCGTTCACGCAGCGCCCGTCGCCGGTGTCCGGGTTCTCCCGGTACAGCAGCTGCCGCTGGCCATCGGCGCGCAGCACATCGAGGCCGCCCTCGGCCTCGCTCACCGACCAGTCGGCCGGGATGCGGAAGGTCGCCGCACCGCTCGGCACCCCGATCTGCTGCCAGGCGCTCGTGTCGACGCCGGCGATCTCGGCCGGCAGCGACGACTCGACCTCCGGTGCCGTCGTCGCGGGGGTCGTGGGCGGCGGCGCCGTGATGCCGGGCGGGATGCTCGGCTCCGGCGAGGGCTCGGGCGTCGACGAGCAGGCGACGAGCGCGCTGGCGGCGAGGATGAGCGCGACGACTGCGCTCGCACGTGCACGGGACTGCATCCCACCATCATGCCGCGAGAAGCCGGTCATCGCTGCACGGGCATCCGAGCGCAGCAGCTCACGGGGCGGCGTCGAGCATGGGCGCGCCCGTGAACTCGATCGATTCGAGCGTCTCGAGCAGCACCGCCGCCTCGTCGCCCGCCAGCCAGTCGCGTGCGGCCTGCTCGGAACCGAACACGATCGGTGACGCGGGGCTGTCGGGGCCGGGCCGGTCGCCGACAGCGCCGACGGTCGCGGTGCGATCGCCCACCCAGACCTCCTCCGTCCAGCCGCAGTCCTCGCCGTCCGTCCAGACGTGGGCCGTCAGGGCGAGCGACGCGGTCCACTCCCCCGTGGGCACGTCGGTCTCACCGTTCCACTCGATGGATTCCTGGAGACCGCTGCGGAGCTGGAACTCGAGGGGCTCGTGGCCGCGAGCGGCGGCCTCCGCGTCCAGTCGCTCGCGGAGCTCCGGGACGAGCGGGTCGACCGGCTCGGCGACGTCGGCCGGCAGCACGTAGCAGTGGGCGAAGTCGCTGCCGTAGTACTCCCGGTACCAGAGCATCTGCTCGCCCTCCGCGTCGAGCACCACGAGGTCGTTCAGCCAGCCCGGCCCTCGATTCTGCATCTCGGATGCCTCGCCCATAGCGCTGCGGTCGTCGACGCTCCAGCCTTCGGGCAGCGTGAAGCGCACCGCGCCATCCTGCGATTCGAACGCCGGCGCCTCGGCGGAGCCGGTCTCGGTGGGTGCGGGCCCTGCGGTGGGGGCGGCCGTCGACGCCGCCGCGCTGGGAGCGGCCGGCGCCTCGGGCTGGGCAGGGGCCGCAGGTGTGCATGCCGCGAGCGCGAAGGCCGTGAGGACGGCGACGGATGCGCGGAGCGCGAGGGCGGGCGTGCGGGTCATGGCTGCTCCTGTCGAGTCGTTGCGACGGGTTCCGTCGACCTGACATGTCCAGTCCAGCGCGAGTGTCACACCCGCGGGGTCACGATTCGGTCACGATGCGGCCGGAGCGAACGGCCGCTCGCGGTGCGAGCAGCCGGCACCTCACTCGTAGACGTGCGGGGCGAGCACGCCGATGCCGCGCAGGTTGCGGTACTGCTCGGCGTAGTCGAGGCCGTAGCCGATGACGAACTCGTTCGGGATGTCGAAGCCGCAGTACTTCACGTCGACCTCGACCTTGAGTGCATCCGGCTTGCGCAGCATCGTGCAGATCTCGACGGATGCAGCGCCGCGCGACTCGAGATTGCCGCGCAGCCACGAGAGCGTGAGGCCCGAGTCGATGATGTCTTCGACGATGAGCACGTTGCGGCCCGAGAGGTCGCTGTCGAGGTCCTTGAGGATGCGCACGACGCCGGACGAGACGGTGCCGGAGCCGTAGGACGAAACCGCCATCCAGTCCATCTCGATGTGGCGGTTGAGCGCCCGCGCGAGGTCGGCCATCACCATGACCGCGCCCCGCAGCACGCCGACCAGCAGCAGATCCTTGCCCTCGTAGTCGGTCTCGATCTGGCGCGCGAGCTCCTGGAGCTTCGCGTGCAGCTCCTCTTCGGTGATGAGGGTCTTGGCGAGGTCGGCCTCGACGTGCTGGAAGTCCATGGGCGCTCCTGGTCGGTCGGCAGTGCGGTGCGACCAACCTACCGGCGCGCTCGACGGCGCGCCGCGATGGCCGCCGGACGCAGTCGGGCGGTCACCGCTCCTGCAGCAGCTCGAGCGAGCGGAACATGGCGAAGAGCTCGTCGAACTCCTCGGTCTCCGCGTACGCCGCGCCCTGAGCGAAGGATGCGACCTCCCACAGGGCCCGATCGTGGGTGGTGCTGAACGAGGTGAACGGGTGGTCGTCGGGCACCGGGACGTCGAAGTACCCCAGGCACGGCACGCGGTCGTCCTCGACATCGTCCATCGTGAAGCCCGCGACGAAGTCGAAGCGATCCTCGACACGCTGCGCGGTGTACGCGACGACGCGGCCGTCGCCGCCGAGCGCCATCGCATCTGCGTGCAGCTGGCCGGGCACCATCGTCGTGCCGTCGCCGTCCCAGTCGTCGCACGCCCCGCCGCGGTCGCCGTAGTAGGCGCTGCCGAAGTAGGCGAGCTCCTGGCCGATGTCGCTCACGACGGTGATCGCGTTGACGTGGCCGAGGTCGTCCTCCGCCTCGAAGCTCTCGTCGACGACGCTCCAGTCCACCGGGATGCGCCAGCGGAAGAGCCCGTCGCTCGTCTCCACCGCCTGCCAGCCGGCCATCGGGTCGTCGGATGCGGTCGGTTCGGCCGTCGCCGTCGGCGCGGGAGACGCTGGTCCGGCGGCCGCGCTGGCCACGGTCGTCGCCGTAGGGGCGCTCGGCTCCGCCGTGGGGGCGGCGCACGCGCCGAGGGCGAGCACCATCGCAGCGGCAGCCATCGCGGCCGCCCTTCTCGGTCGAGCGCGCATCGCGGCCCCTCTGCTCAGGTGCGGCGACGCATCCGTCACCGTCGTCTCAGGATCGCAGGGCTCCGCACCGCACAAGCGTGCGCGCAGCAACGATCCGGCAACGATCGACCGTGCGTCAGGCCGCGACGAAGACCAGTCTGCGGCCCTCGCGGCTCACGCGGATGCCGGGCAGGTGGATCGGGCCCTGCCCGTGCCAGTCGGTGACGAGGCGCGAGACCTCGAGCGTCTGCTGCCTCGAGAGCGCGGTGTGGAACTCGCTCTGCACGGCGAGGCGGATGATGCGCTGGCGCAGGGCCGGCGGGTTCGCCGCGAGCGCGCCCGCGTCGAGCGACAGGCCGCCCTCTGCGTGCTCGACCAGGTCGAGGATCTGCTCCTGTGCGAAGTGGGCGAGCGCCTCGGCGTCCTCGCGCAGCGTGTCGGCAGTGCGGGTGAGGGCGAGCGCGACACCGCCGCCCAGCACGTCGTCGAGCATCGGCAGCACCCGGTGGCGCACGCGCACGCGCAGGAAGCGGTCGTCGTCGTTGTGCGGGTCGTGCCACGGCGCGATGCCGACATCGGCGCACGCCTGGTGGGTGGTGGCGCGACGCACCTGCAGCAGCGGCCGCCGGAGGAAGCCGATGCGCGGGTGCATGCCCCACAGGCTCTCGGCACCCGACCCGCGGGCGAGGCCGATCAGCACGGTCTCCGCCTGGTCGTCGAGGGTGTGGCCGAGCAGCACGGCGACGGCACCCTCCTCCTTGCGCGCCTGCAGCAGCGCCGCATAGCGCGCCTGGCGGGCGGCCGCCTCTGGGCTGCCGTCGGGCGCCACCTGCACGGCGAGGATGCGCACGGGGTCGAGCCCCAGCTCTCGCGCCTGCGCGGCCGCGCGCTCGGCGATCTCCGCGCTGCCCGGCTGCAGGCCGTGGTCGACGATGACGGCACCGGCCCGCAGACCGGCGCGCTCGGCCTCGAACGCGGTTGCGGCTGCGAGCGCCAGCGAGTCGGCGCCGCCCGAGAGCGCCACCAGCAGCAGCGAGCCCGCCGGCACGTCATCCGTCGCCTCGCGCACGGCCCGACGCACGTCGGCGACGGCGGGGGTGAGCCGCGGTCGGCGCTCGTTTTCGGGCATGAAGTAACCTTATGCCGATTCCCCACCCCCACGAGAAGGAGCCGCCGTTGGCCGCCTACGACGTCGTCATCGAGATCCCCAAGGGGAGCCGCAACAAGTACGAGCTCGATCACGAGACCGGTCGCGTGTACCTCGATCGCGTGCTCTTCACGACCTTCGTCTACCCCACCGACTACGGCTTCTTCGAGGGCACGCTCGGCCTCGACGGCGACCCGGTCGACGCGCTGGTGCTGCTCGAGTACCCGGTGCCGCCGGGCGTGTTCGTCAAGGTGCGGCCCGTCGGCCAGCTCAACATGGAGGACGACGGCGGTATCGACACCAAGGTCATCTGCGTGCTCGAGAAGGACCCGCGCTGGTCGCACATCCAGGACATCGAGGATGTGCCGCAGCAGATCCGGAACGAGATCGAGCACTTCTTCATGCACTACAAGGACCTCGAGCCCGGCAAGTGGGCCAAGCTCGGCGGCTGGGAGGGCGTCGACGCCGCCGAGGCGACCGTGCAGGCAGGCTTCGCGGCCTTCGACGCGGCGCACGGCGACGAGACCGACGAGCCGGTCGAGAAGCCCGAGGGCGGCCGCGACGTCACGGACTGATCCGGAGCACGCGACAAGGGGCGGGGCCGCACACGGTGCGTCCCGCCCCTTCGCGTTGCCGATGGCGGATGCGTCGGGTCGCCGTCGCGGGCGCCGCGGCCTCAGCGCAGGCGCACGCCCCGTGCGTTCAGGAACGACTCCGGATTGGTGAGCGTGCCGCCGACGCGCAGCTGGAAGTGCAGGTGACAGCCGGTGGAGTGGCCGGTCGAGCCCTCGTAGGCGACCACCTGGCCGGCGCGGACACGCTGGCCCGGATAGACGTGCGCGGGCCTGATCATGTGGAAGTACTCGCTCTGCACGCCGCCGCCGTGGTTGATGTACAGCATGTTCGCGCCGTAGATGTCGTACGAGCGCAGCGTCACGGTGCCCGCCGCGACCGCGTAGATCGGGGTGCCGCAGCCGGCCGCGATGTCGATGCCGGCGTGCAGCTTGCGGCCCAGCGTGCCGACCGGGTCGTTGCGCCAGCCGTAGCCGGAGGTGAAGCGGCCGTAGTGCGGGGTGACCCAGCCGCTGCTCGCGGGGGGCGTGACGGGCACCGTGGTGCCGCCGCCGCTCCCGCCGCCGCCGCTGCCGGCGTTGTTGCGCGCGGCCTCCTCTGCGAGCCGCTGCTGCTCGGCGATGGCGGCCTGCCGCGCGGCCTCGCGCTGGGCGGCCTCGCGGATGCGGCGCTGCCGCTCCTGCTCGGCCAGCCAGGCTCGGTGCCGCTGGCCCGCCTGATAGTCGTCCTCGGTCGCTGCCCGGTTCTCGATCAGCACCTCGAGCTGCGCCTCGAGCTCGACGCGGTGCTCCTGCTGCGCCACGACGGCGGCCTGCGCTGCGGCGGCGGCCTCCTGCGCGGCCACGAGCGCGGCGTCGGCGGCCTCCTTGAGCTCCTGCAGCGCATCGCGGGCGACCGCGGCCTGGTCCTGCAGCGACTGCGCCGTGTTCGCGTCCTGCTGCGCCTGCTCGTAGAGCGTGTCCGCCGTACCGGCGACCCGGTCGATCATGTCGAGCCGGTACAGCCAGGTGTCGGCCGAGCCGGGGTTGGCGAAGAGCTCGGCGCTCATGTCACCGGTGCCGCCGGAGCGCGCGAGCTGCGCCGCGAGCTGTCCGGCTGCGAGCTGCGACTGCTCGGCGCGCTCCGTCGCCTCGTCGGCCTGCTCCTGCAGCCGCTCGGCGACGGCGACGGCCTCGTCGTAGACGCGCTGCGCCTCGATCGCCTCGGCGGCTCGCTGATCGGAGAGCGCCTGCGCGTCGGCGGCATCGGTCTCGAGCTGGGCGATGAGGGCACGGATGTCGCTGATCTGCTGATTCTTGGCGGTGACGTTCCCGCGAGCGGCCTCGACCTCTGCCCAGGTGGGGAAGCCGTACTCGTCGACGGCCTGCGCACTCGGCACGCCCGGCGTGACCAGCGTGGCGAGCATGGCGCCGACGGCGAGGCTCGCGGCGATGCCCAGGCGCAGCCTGCGACCGCGCGAGGGGGCTCGCTCGGCACGTGTCTGCCGGTCGGGCAAAGCCATGGTCTTCCCGTCTCGCAGCGTCAGATCGCCGCTTCGTCCACCATCGTGCACCCAGCTCACCGCGTTCGTCACGACACAATCGGGCTCACGCTACCAACTTTCATGTTCCACCTGAAGGTTTGTTCAGCAGAACTTCAGGCGGGCGTGTCGCGATTTCGTCCCGGTTTGCAACCAGCCGTACCCGTCCTGTAACGTTTCTCCTCGGTAGTCGCATGCTTCGGCATACGGCCCCATCGTTTAGAGGCCTAGGACACCGCCCTTTCACGGCGGCAGCACGGGTTCGAATCCCGTTGGGGTCACTCAGTACGGATTTTGGTCTGTACGATGGGTTCTACCAGTTAGGCCCTGTAGCGCAGTCTGGTTAGCGCGCCGCCCTGTCACGGCGGAGGTCGCGGGTTCAAGTCCCGTCAGGGTCGCCATGCCTGAGGCCCTCTCGAGAGAGAGGGTCTTGTGCAAGGGCGGGCGAGAGCCCGTCAGGCTCGCAGGAGTCCGGCTCTGTAGCTCAGTTGGTAGAGCGCACGACTGAAAATCGTGAGGTCACGGGATCGACGCCCGTCGGAGCCACGGAGAAGCCCCCGTTCAGCGGGGGCTTCGTTGTTCCCGCGGCACTCCTGAGCCTCAAGACACGCCGATGCAGCCCGCGCTCTCGGGGTCGACGGATGCGTCAGGCCGTCGCGATGAGACCGCGCAGCGTCTCGGCGTCCTCGTTCGCGCCGAACGCGGCCCAGCCCGGCTGCAGGTGCAGGCCGGCGTCCAGCGACTCGAGCACGACCGGGTCGAAGCCGAAGTCGTCGACGAGACCCGCGACCAGTTCGACGTCGCGCACGTCGTCGCCCGCGACCGCGATCGCGCGGCGCTGCGGGTGCCCGGCGGGCCGCGGCCAGTCGGCGAGGTCGTGGTAGCCCATGTGGTTGAAGGCCTTGACGACCCGCGAGGCGGGCAGGAACTCCTGCACGATCGTGCTCGTCGACCGCTCAGGGTCGGTGAACTCGTCGCGGATGCCGTCGGTCTCCCACCAGTAGTTCATGGCGTCGATCACGAGCTTGCCCGCGAGCTGCTCCACCGGCAGCCGGTCGTACTGCCCGAGCGGCAGGGCGAGGATGACCACGTCGGCTGCGGCAGCCGCATCCGCCGACACCATCGCCTCTGCGCCGGGCGCGAGGTACTCGACGATCAGCCGGATGCGCGCGGGGCTGCCCGAGCCTGCGACGAGCGTGCGGTGGCCGGCGGCGAGCGAGAGCTTGGCGAGCACGGTGCCGATCTTGCCGGCGCCCAGGATGGCGACCGTGAGCGTCTCGGCCGATGGCTCGCTGCGTTCGGCGATCGACTCGACCTGCTGCGACATGCGTGACTCCCCTGACTGGCTCTGGTGTCTGACAACAGTGGGCCGGCTGGACGCATTCCCGCGCTGGGCGCTGCCGATCCCGACCCCCTATCCTCCACCCATGCGCTACCGCTGGGGATGAGAACGGGCAGCGCGCCGGCGTGATCACGCTGAGCGTCGAGGGTGCGCCCGACGCCGTGATCGCGCGCACCGACGGCTTCTGGGCGCGCTCGAGCACGCTTCAATCGGTCGAGTCGACCAGCGTCAATCGGTCGAGTCGACCACCGGCTCGCTGTCGGGGTCCGGCTCGGCCCAGCGGTGGAAGCGGCGCCCGGAGAGCCGGGTGAGGTCGATGCGCACGAACTCGCGCTTCACCGTCGGGATGAGCGGATGGATCGGCAGCGCCGAGGCCGCCTCGATCTCGTCCCGCGCCTCCAGCCGACGCGCCCGGCCGTGCCCGATGACGCTCCAGGCCTCCTTGACGCCGATGTTGTCGATCTCGAAGACCACGTCGTCGGCCATCAGCACGCCGGCGAGCTTCGTGCCCGGCGCCGTGCGGAAGGTGATCTCGCGGCCGGCCGAGTGGTAGTTGATCGGGAAGACCTCGAGCAGGTCGCCGACGCGGAAGGCGATGCGCCCGAACTCGAACGCGGCGAGCAGCTTCACGCACTCGTCCTCGCTGATCTCGTGGACCGGACTCTCGCGCCCTGCATGCTGGCTCATGGCTTCATGCTCGCATTGCTGCGGCGCCCGCGCCAGGGGGCGGGCCTGGGCCAAGGCCGTTGTCAGCTCAGCGTCGCCCCTCGGCAGCGAGCCGTTCGGCCAGCCCAGCCTCGTCGGCGAGCCGCGGCTCGGTGGTGCGCTCGGGGATGATGCCGCGCTTGCCGGCGTAGAAGGCGCGGATGCGATCCATGTCGGCCGGCACGTCACCCGTGAGCGAGATGGTCGGCCCGAGGCCGGTGGTGCCGGTGACCGAGTCGACGAAGCCGAGCGTGACCGGCACGTCCGCCTCGTAGGCGATGCGGTAGAAGCCGCTGCGCCACTGGCTCGAGCTGCGGGTGCCGTCGGGCGTGACGACGATCGCGGCGCGCGGGTCGGTGCGTGCCAGCTCGACCACGCGGTCGGCGAGCCCGGAGGGGTCATCGCGGTCGACCGGGATGCCGCCGAGCCAGTGCATGACGCGCCCGAACGGGCCGCCGAAGAGCTCGCGCTTGCCGAGCCAGCGCACCGCGAGTCCCGCATCCCACGAGATCGCGAGCATGAGCACGAAGTCGCGGTTCGACGTGTGGGGTGCGCCGATCAGCAGCCGCGGACCGTGGTGAGCGGGCTGCTCACGAACGAGCGTCCAGGGACTGAGCGCCCAGTGCAGTCGCGCGAGCGCGCGGCGGACCGGCATCCGCGGTGGAGCGGAGTGCGGCGAGGCCTGCGCGTCTCCGCCGCCTCCTCGGCGCCGACGCCCGTCCCGGGCATCGGTCACGCACGCGCCTCGATGCGCCGCGCCGACAGCATCGGGCAGTCGAACGGATCGCGGGCTGCGAGGCCGACGCGGTTCAGGTACGCGATGACGGATGCGTAGGCACCGACCAGGCCGGTCTCCGTGTAGGGGATGCTGTGGGTCGCGCAGTGCAGACGGACGATCTCGCTCGCCTTGCGCAGGTGCGGGCGCGCCATGTTCGGGAAAAGGTGGTGCTCGACCTGGTAGTTGAGACCGCCCATGAGCGCGCTCATGCCCCAGCCGCGGATGTTGCGGGAGGTGCGCACCTGCTTGGTGAAGAAGTCGAGCTTCGCGTCACGGCTGACGGTCGGCATGCCCTTGTGGTTCGGCGCGAAGGATGCGCCCATGCCGACGCCGAACACGGCCAGCTGCACGGCCAGGAACGCGGGCACCATGTAGGCCGGCATGACGAGGAAGAGGAAGGTGATGAGCACGGCGAAGCGCGCGGCGATGAGGCCGAGCTCGAGCCAGCGGCCGACGACTGGACGGCGCTCGAGCAGCGTCGCGATCGAGCGCACGTGCAGGTTGGCGCCCTCGAAAGTGAGCAGCGGGAAGAACAGCCAGCCCTGGCGCTGCGTGACCCAGCGCTGCAGACCGCGGGCCCTCTTGGCGTCCGAGGGCAGGAACGAGATCGTGTCGATGTCGATGTCGGGGTCGCGCCCGATCTGGTTGGGGTTGGCGTGGTGGCGGGAGTGCTTCGTCATCCACCACTGGTGGCTGATGCCCACGACGCCGGCGGCGAGGATGCGGCCCAGGCGGTCGTTGGCGGGGCCGGACTTCAGCACCTGTCGGTGCGAGGCCTCGTGCGCGATGAAGGCGATCTGCGTCATGACGATGCCGAGGCCGCCTGCGATCAGCAGCTGCAACCAGCTGTCGCCCAGCAGGAACGCCCCGACCAGCAGGCCGACCAGCGCGACGCCGAGGCCGACCATCAGCCACGCGTAGAAGCCCACGGTCCGCTCGAGCAGGCCGGCGTCGCGCACGGCCTTCGCGACGACCCGGAAGTCGGCGCGGCGCTCCTCCTCGGAGCGCTCGGATGCCTTGATCGTGGTGCGCAGCGCTCCGTGCGTCACCGCTGGTGCGGTCATCGTGGACATGCGGCCCCCTTGGGGTCATCGGCGACTTCCCAGCCGTGGAGGGCCCGCCGAACTGCGTGGTCGGGACCCCGGATGCTTTCAGCGTATGCCGTACGCAATGCGGCCAGCCGCATACGCCCTAGGGGTTGTGCATGAGAAGGCCCGGCCCCGCAATGCGGACCGGGCCTTCCTGCGGCGTGGCGGGGATCAGCGGATCGGGACCTCTGCACCCCGGCCGGCGTCAGCCGCATCCGCCCCCGCATCGACCGACTCGTCTGCCACGTCGTCGAACTCGGACGGGGCGAGCGGCGCGGCCCCCGCGGTCGCGATCGGCTGCGCCTCCGGGTTGCTGGCCTTCGCGCGCTTCTCCGGCACCGGCAGCTCGCCCGAGGCACGCAGCGCGTCGTAGTGCGCCTGCGCCTCGGCCTGGCGCACGCCCTCCGCGCCGGTGGCGATGTGCGAGCGCAGGTGCTCGTCGCCGAGGCCGAAGGCCGCCACCAGGTCGAGCGCGTGCGGGCGCAGCTTGCCGAGCAGCCGCTCGATCGTCGAGGTGACCGCCTGCGAGCGGGCGCCCGAGAGGCGACCGTTCTCGAGATGCCAGGCGGCGTGCTCCTCGATGATCGTGAGGGCGAAGAGGTCGCGCACGTGGGTGAGCACCTTCTTCGTCGCCTCGGGCGCGCGGTCGACCGCTGCCGCGAGCGCGTCGTAGTGCTGCAGCTCGACCCAGGCGCGGGCGGCCTCGATGAGCTGGTGCTGCTCTGCGTTGAACGCGGCGGCCGCCTTCGCCTGGTCCTTCGGGGCGTGGCGCAGTCGGCCGGCGATGTCGGCGACCATCGTCTCGACGCGGTCCTCGAGCAGGTCGCGCTGCGTGTCCGCATCGCGCAGGGCGAGCGACGACTTCTTCACGTTGCGCAGGTCGCGCACGTCCTGGCCCAGGGTGCGCAGACCGACGAGCGTCGTGGCACGCTCGAAGAACTGGTCCGCGGCGAAGCGGGCGATGTCGCCCTTCGAGGCACCCTTGAACTGCTTGGCGAAGTCGCCAAGCAGTCGCTTGCCCACCAGCTGCAGCAGCACGGTGTTGTCGCCCTCGAAGGTGACGTACACATCGAGGTCGGCACGCAGCTGCACCAGGCGGTTCTCGCCCATGAAGCCGGCACCACCGCAGGCCTCGCGAGCCTCCTGCAGCGTGTCGAGCGCCTGCCAGGTGGAGAGCGACTTGAGACCGGCGGCGAGGGTCTCGAGATCCTCGCGCTCCTCCGGGGTATCGGTGCGGCCCGAGAATACGCCGTCGAACTGCGCGAGCAGCCGCTCGTGCGCGTAGGCCTGGGCGTAGGCCTTCGCGAGGCGCGTGAAGAGGCGGCGCTGGTGGCGGCGGTAGTCGAGCAGCACCTCCTCCTGGGTCTCGCTGGAGGCGTTGAACTGCCGGCGCTCGGCGCCGTAGCGGATGGCGATGGCGAGCGCCGCCTCCTGCGCGACGACCGCGGCGCCGTCGAGCGAGACGCGCCCCTGCACGAGGGTGCCGATCATGGTGAAGAAGCGGCGCCCGGGGCTGTCGATCGGGCTCGAGTAGGTGCCGTCGACCGCCACGTCGCCGTAGCGGTTCAGCAGGTTGGTGCGCGGCACGCGCACGTGCGTGAAGTGCAGTCGGCCGTTGTCGATGCCGTTCAGGCCGCCCTTGTAGCCGTCGTCCTCGCCGCCCCGGCCGGGCAGGAACGCTCCGGTCTCGTCGCGCAGCGGCACGTAGAAGGCGTGCACGCCGTGGTCGACGCCCTGGGTGATGAGCTTGGCGAAGACCACCGCGTCCTTGCCGTGCAGGGCGGCGTTGCCGATGTAGTCCTTCCACGCGCCGCGGAAGGGCGTGTGGATGACGAACTCCTCGGTGGTCTCGTCGTAGGTCGCGGTCGTGCCGATCGAGGCGACGTCCGAGCCGTGGCCGGTCTCGGTCATGGCGAAGGCGCCCGGCACCTCGAAGCGCATGATCGGCGGCAGGAAGGTGTCGTGGTGGTGCTCGGTGCCCAGGTGCAGCACAGCCGCCCCGAAAAGGCCGAACTGCACGCCAGCCTTGATCTGCAGGCTCGGGTCTGCGAGCACGAGCTGCCCGAAGGCGGCGACGTTGCCGCCGTGGTCGTCGGCGCCGCCGAGCCGCTTCGGGAAGGCTGCCAGCACGGCGCCGTCGTCGACCAGCAGCTGCACCTGCTCGAGCGTGCGCTGCCGGTGGTCGGCCATGGTCAGGTCGTCGATGCGCTGGTAGCGCGGGTCGGCGACCTTCTTGAGGGCTCGGATCCGCTGCTCGCTCCAGTCGCCGCGCAGGTCGCGGCCGAGCCAGTCGACGTCGACCCTGCCGTGCATGCGAGGCTCCTCGCTGCGCTGGCGTCGGGTGCGGTTCGTGTCGGACATGGGTCCCCCTCGGACAGACGTGCGGATGCGGCACCTGCGACAGGTGCATCACCACGGTAGGCAGGTCGTCGGCCGGGCGCACGGCTGCGTGACCGACCGCACAGTCGAGCGCGCGCCGTCGCCGATGCCGGTTGTGCGATCGGCACAATCGGACTGCCGATCCGCTGTCGGATGCGCACGGCAGCGGCGGCCGAGTCGGGAGCGCGCCACCCGCGGAACCGGGAGCCGCGGCCGGTCCTACAGCGAGCCGTGCACGACCTCGCCGGCGATCAGGGTGGCCGAGATCGCCGCCGCCCGGAGACGCCCGGCCGCCGCGTTCGGCGCGTGGGCGATCTCGTCGGCGCTCGGCAGCGCATCCGCCAGCACCACGAGGTCGGCCGGCTCCCCCGCGGCGATGCGGGTGCGCGCCGAGGCGCCGATCGCCTGCTCGAGCGCGATCGCCTCCTCCGGCTGCCACGGCCGCTCGTCGCCGCGCGTGCGGGTGACCGCGGTGGCGATCGCCCGCCAGGGGTCGAGCGGGGTGACGGGCGCGTCGGAGCCGAGCACGACGCGCACGCCGCCGTCCAGCAGCGAGCGGATGCGGTAGGCATCACCCGCACGGTCGCTCCAGAGCGACTCTGTCAGCTCGCGGTCGTCGAGGGCGTGCTCGGGCTGCAGCGAGGCAGTGAGGCCCAGGTGGGCCATGCGGAGGATGTCCGTCTCCGCCACCAGCTGCGCGTGCTCGATGCGGTCGTCGGCGGTCACGCGGCCGGTGGCAGCCGCGCGCTCGAAGGCATCGATCGCGGCGCTGACGGCGGCGTCGCCGATGGCGTGCACCGCGGCGCCGAGCCCGAGCCGGCCCGCGCGTGCCAGCAGCCGATCGAGATCGCGGTCGTCCTCGTTGCGCACGCCGCGGCCCACCGAGCCCAGCCCGTCGTCATACGGATGCGCCGTCCACGCCGTGCGGGTCCCGAGCGATCCGTCGGTGATCACCTTGAAGCGGCCGACGCGCGCGGTGCCCGCGATCGGGTCGCCCGTGCGCAGGCCGCGCTCCTCGGCCAGGTCGAGGTCGTGCTGGTAGATGCCGGCCTCGACCCGCACCGGGGTCGCCCTGCCGGGCCGCTGCCAGGCGCCGACCGCGTCGCTGAACTCGAGATCGACCACCCCGACGACGCCCCGCGCGGCCGCGGCGGCCAGTGCGTCGACGACGTGACGGTCGAGCCGGTCGGCATCGAGCATCCGCTCGATGACCTGCAGGATGTCGAAGGCGGCCTCCTCACGCAGCAGCGGGCCGTCGAACTCGATGCCCAGGCGCGCGAGCATCGCCGAGTTCGGCCAGGAACTGTGCACGTCGCTCGAGACGATGAGCGTGGGAACGGCCCCGGTGGCGTCGTCGAGCTGGCGACGCGTGGGCGCCGCCGGCCAGAGCCCGTCGCGCATGCCGACGAGCACCAGCGGATCGCTGCCGGAGTGCGCCCGGGCGGCGTCGCGGGCGATGACCGACGCCTCGTCGGCGCTGCCTGCCTCAAGCACGCTGGGGCGCGTGCGGTGGCGGGCCCACTGGCCCATGTGCGTGTGCTCGTCCCACAGTCCGGGGATGACCGTCGCGCCCTCGAGGTCGTGCCGCTCGCCCGCCGACGGCGTGGAGCCGGCGGGGCTGACGCGCTCGATGGCGCCGTCGACGATGTCGAGGTCGGTCAGTGACTGATCGGCCGTGCTCGCGAGCAGGCGGATGTTCGCAAGGCGCATGCTCCGAACGCTACCGGCGGGCGGCGGTCAATGCGCGATCGCACGCCCCGGCTCGCGGCGGTCAATGCGCGATCGCACGCCCCGGCTCGCGGCGGCGAGCGACGCGGTCGGGGATGATGCTCGCCCTCGGGGCGTGCTGCCGCGCGAGGACGACCAGGCTGCTGATCGCGCCGAGCGCGCTGATGACGCCGATGACGGCGAGCCACGTGGGGTCCATGGCAGCGAGCTGGCTGCCCCATGCAGGTTCCATGCGGCCATCATGCGCCCGCGTCGATGGCCGCGCCAGAGGCGAGTTGTCCGGGTGCCGGGCGGCGCGCCGTCGGCCGGGTGGCCGACGGCGCGCAAGTGGATCAGAAGGCTCCGGCCCAGATGCGCTCGGGAGTCGGGTCGCGAGGATCCCGGCGCTGCGGAGCGATCGTGACGTCGCGCGCATCGCTCTCGGCCGCGACGCGCGCGACGAGCTCGGCGTGGTGCCGCTGCTCCTCCTGGTCGGCGAAGCGGTCGCGCAGGAGCGCGAGTCGCGAGGGATCTGTGGCCACTCGTGGAGCCCGCTGACGGACGAGTGCCACGAGGGTGGCGGTGACTGCTGCCCCGCCGACGACGATCAGTGCGATGAGTGCGATGTCCATGGCAGAAAGTCTGCGCTTGCGAAGTTCCTGCCACCAGTGGCAGGATAGACAATGCTCGACAAGATTCCGCCACTTGCTGTCGGCGCGGATCCTGGTCGGCAACGAGGAGGGTTCCATGCTGAAGGTCGCCTGCATCGTCGACGACGACGTCAACATCTTCGAGCTCGGCGTCGCCGCCGAGATCTTCGGCACCGACCGCAGCGACCGCGGCGTGCCCCGCAACGACTTCCGTGTGGTGACGCCCACGCCCGGGCCGGTGCGCGTCGCCGGCGGCCTCGGCCTGCCCGTGATGGTCGAGGAGGGCCTCGGCTTCGCCGACGAGGCCGACGTCGTGATCGTCACCCCGTACGAGGAGTGCAGCGCCGACGTCGAGTGCAGCGTGCCGGTGGCCAGAGTGCTGCAGCGCGCGGTCGAGCGCGGCGCGCGGGTGCTGACAATGTGCACCGGCGCGTTCGTCGCCGCCCGCGCGGGCGTGCTCGAGGGACGCCGGGTGGCAACCCACTGGGCGCACGCCGATGCGCTCGCGGCGGAGTTCCCGCAGCTGGTCGTCGAGCGCGACGCACTCTGGGTCGACGACGGACCGATCACCTCGAGCGCGGGCACCGCGGCCGCCATCGATGCGGCGCTGCACCTGGTGCGCGAGCTGCAGGGGGCGCAGGTCGCGGCGACCATCGCGCGCTCGATGGTGGTGCCGCCGCTGCGCGACGGCGGTCAGAGCCAGTTCGCGATCGGCCCGGTCGCCGAGCAGCGCGCCGAGACGCTCGCGCCGCTCATCGACTGGATGGTCGAGCACCTCGACGAGGAGCACTCGGTCGCGGCGCTGGCCCGCCGTGCGAACCTCTCGGAGCGCACGTTCGCGCGTCGCTTCCGCGACGAGCTCGGCGCGACGCCGGCCGCCTGGCTCACCTCGCAGCGGGTGCAGCGCGCGCAGCAGCTGCTCGAGGCAACAGACCTGGGCCTGGATGCGGTGGCGCAGCAGTCGGGCTTCGGACAGGCCGCGCTGCTGCGCCATCACTTCACCAGGCAGCTGGGCGTCTCGCCCTCGGCGTATCGCCGGCGCTTCGCCTGCCCGGAGCCCGATCCCCAGCCCGTCGCCGAAACCGTGGTCGCGCGGCACTGATCGCCGCCGCGCGTGCGGTCGGTGCATTGCGACCGCAGACCCGTGGGATGGCCCGGACATGGCTGTGCAGCGTCGCTGCTCAGTGCCGCAGCACCACCGGGATCGGCGGCCGATGGTCGACCGCGAGCCTGGGTGGTCCGGGTCGCTGGCAGTCGCGGAGTCGCCGCCGCAGCCGCTGCTCGATCACGCCGGCCGACGTGCGCGGTCGGCGAGCGCGGCTCGGCGCCGCATCGGGGATGCGGATCGGCGCCGCGTCGCGAGTGCGGCTCGGCGCCGCATCGCGGATGCGGATGGCCAGGCTCGGCGCGGCGTCGGAGGCGAGCATGCCGGTGCCGGCCGGCGACTGCGACCGGCCCGCGTCGGCGACGACGGGCTCAGTGCCGCGCATTGCGGATGCGAGCGCGCCACGCTGCACCGCGACCCGTGCCAGTGCGCCGATTCCCGGTGCCGCTGCGATCCCGGGCCGCTGGTCTCCCCGGACGCCGCGGACGTAGCGATCCGGCGGTCGCAGCTGCGCGACGACGCGCCAATCGCCGGGCTCGCCCACGACGACGAGCCGGCCGGCATGCACCTCGTGATGGCAGTGACTGCAGAGAAGCATCCCGTTCTTCAGATCCGTCGGTCCCCCTCGCACCCACCAGAGCACATGGTGCGCCTCGCACCAGGAGGCGGGTGCACGGCAGTTGGCACAGCCGCCGTACTGCGCAGCCAAGGCTCGGCGCTGAGCGCGGTTGAAGTCGCGCTTCGTGCGCCCCAGGTCGAGCACTGCACCGCGCGCATCGACCACTGCGCGCTGCACCAGCGCATCGCACATCAGCCGGTCGACGGTCTCGATCGGCACCAGCGCACCCGTGTGCTCGATCTGCAGCGTGCGGTCAGGGTGCTCGAGACCCCGACGGTAGGCCTCGTAGGCCTCTTCGGTGACGTTGAAGACCAGCCGCGGCACCTCGCCGCCGGCGATGGGCGCCTTGCCCGACGCGGCCTGCGCCCGCACGATGCCGAGGAACGCGTCGTGGCGTCGCTGCTCAGGCGAGCGGTCGTCGACCGGCTCCTGCTGCTCGACACTGTCGGCGTCGTCGCGGAATCGCACTCGCACCCGAGGCCCGTTCAGCGCGTCGAACATGGCTTTCAGCTCAGAGCCCGCCTCTGGCGTGAAGAGCCCCTCGACAGGCCACATGCCGTCGGGGCGCTGCCACAGCTTGAGCGAGCGCATCGCCTGCTGCCGCTCGCCGTTCGGCAGCACTCCGTCGGGATCGATGACCGCGGCGAAGAGTCGTGCCTGGTCGACCAGCAGCTCCGGGGCGAGTGGCTGCTCGGGGTTCAGTGCGGCATCCACGAGGCAGCGCTCGGCCCAGGCGAGCTGCTCGAGGTCGGCGCGCGGCGCCGCCGGCTCCAGCGTGCGCACGATCGCGCGAGCCTGCGACAGCGACAGCTCGCCCGCGTCGAGCGCGGTCGCGACGCTCGGGTACTTGATCTCGATGTCGCCGCCGGTCATGCTGACGCCGCGAGCGGTCGAGCGAGCCATCGACAGGAGCTCCTGCGCCTCACGCGCGCGGATGCCGAAGGCCGCGGCGACAGCTTCCTTCGCGCTCGCCTTGCCGAGCTTGCGGCACAGGTCGGTCTCGGGTGAGCCGAGGGAGCGGGCGTCGATCGCGCCGGCCAGCCGCACCTGCTGCGCCTGGACGAGGCGAGCCAGCGCAGCGGTCTGCGTCAGCAGCTCGGCGATCTCTGCCTCGGGAGCGGACTCGAGCGCGACGGCATCGGCGAACGCAGCCTGCGCGGCCGCGACTGCGGTCGCCGCCTGCTCGATCCTCGTCATCGTCGACTCCTCCGATCCCGCCGTGTCGGCCGGGTGCCTCGCCTTCGAACGTCTGTACGAACAGAGACTAGATGGGCTCTTCCCAGATGAAGGTGTAGGTCGGCCGGGCGCGTCGGTCCGCAGATAGACGTCGAGGTCTCCCGACGATGGAGGTTCCTACGCCATCCATCCGAAAGACCTCGACGTGCCCGTCGCTACCCCGCCGGCCGGCTTCGGCCGCCCTGACCTAACCGCCTTCGCGGCTCATCCCAATCGGCTCTGATCGGGTCTGCTGACCCTCTCGACGAGAACGCAGCGACATCACAGCCACCCAACCCCGACCGTCCGGGAAGCCGGGGCACGTCACATGGGCTGTGCTGCGGGCGTGTCGAGTGGGTAGTCCAGGGGCGACGCAGGAGCGTCGACGCGACGTGCTGAGAGGTGGTTCCAACCGAGCGCTAGGACACAAGCTACAGGCATGGCGATAGGTCAGGAACGGCGTCGCTCCCTGCGCAGGAGGGAGCGCAGAGTCTCGGCGTTTGCGTAGCCGACCCGTAGCGCGATCTCGGCGGAGGTGAGGTCCGTGGTTGCTGAGAGGTGTCGAGCTCGTTCGGTGCGAAGCCGTTGGACGAAGCCGAGCGGAGTGAGGTTGAGCGCCGCACGGACTCGTCGTTCGAGGGTGCGCCGGCTGGTGCCGAGCGACTGCGCGACGAAGGCGACGTTGAACGGTTCGTCCAGGCTGGCGCGCACGAAGCGTTCGAACTCGACGACGATCGGGTCCTCGTGCCGGAGATGTTCATAGGCGACGAAAGCCGCCTGCGACGGGCGCTCGTCGATGATGAGGAGCTTGGCGACATGTTGGGCCAGGTCGGGGCTGATCGATCGCACGAGTGAGAGCGCGAGGTCGATGTGGGCGAAGGCGGCGCCGGCGGTGACGAGGTTCCCGTCGACCACGACCATGGTGTCGAGATCGAGGGCGACGGTCGGATAGCGCTTCCGGAACTCCGGCCCCAGGAACCAGCTGGTCGTCGCCCGCCGATGATGCATCCGTCCGGTCTCGGCGACGGCGAACACGCCGGTGCACGCCGCGGCGATCCGGGTGGTCGCCTCGTCGAGGCGCCCGAGTGAGGCGATGACCGAACGAGCATCTCGGCTCTGGAGGACGTCGTTGGTAGCGGCGGCCGTAAGGGTTCCAAGCGCAGGGACGACGACCACGTCGAACTCTCCGGACTCCGGCAGCGGGTGGTCCACCGACAGGGTCATCGATGCCGTCGTGGTCACTCGCCGTTTCGGTCCGAGGATGGCGAGTTCGATCGGGTCGATCCGCGGGTCGACATCGCCGCGGGCTCCGTCGGCCACCCGCACGATGTCGATGATCGACGCGATAGCCGAACCGAAGCAGCCGTCGATCGCGATCAGTCCGATACGCATGACGTAAACAATAGCAATACTGCCGTATACGCCACTCCCCACCGGCCCTCGCTCGTCATACGCTGAACTCGCCCCACGAAGAACCCCGACGTCAAGGAGAACCCCTCATGTCCACACCCGCATCACTTCCGTATGCCTTCGTCGCCAAGATCGTCGCGGCCGATGGACAGCACGACGCGCTCGCAGATCTGCTCGCCGGCGCTGTCGCACTCGCCAACGAAGAAGTGGGAACGATTGTCTGGTTCGCGGTCAGGACCCACGCCGACACCTTCTGGATCTTCGATGCATTCCCCGACGAGGCCGCTCGCGACGCCCACGCCAACGGCGCCATCGTCGCAGCCCTGATGGCCAACCAGCACCTCCTCGGCGCAGCACCCGAGATCCTGGCGGCCGACGTCCTCGCGTCCAAGCTCCCGTAGTCCGCCAACGCACGAGACGATCGCGCCCCGCCGAGTCGGTCCGCAGATAGACGTCGAGGTCTCCCGACGATGGAGGTTCCTACGCCATCCATCGGAAAGACCTCGACGTGCCCGACGCTACCCCGCCGCCCGGCTTCGGCCGCCCTGACCTGACCGCCTTCGCTCGACTCGACGGCCTCGGTCTGAGGGTGATCGGGCAACGACTTGAACCGGATCGTGCGGTCCTCGCGTGCCGCGTGGTGGAACCAGATCAGTCGTGCCGGCGGTGCGGCAGCGAAGGCGCCGCTCGTGACACCGTGATCCGGCGGTTGGCCCACGAGCCGCTGGGCTGGCGACCGACCGTGCTGGAAGTTGTAGTGCGTCGCTACCGCTGTGCAGACTGCGGACACGTGTGGCGCCAAGACACCAACGCCGCGGCGGAGCCACGCGCGAAGCTCTCGCGCACCGAGCTGCGGTGGGCGCTGGAAGGGATCGTGGTCGCACACCTCACCGTCGCCCGTGTCGCCGAGGGACTCGGGGTCGCGTGCGACACCGCCAACAACGCGGTCCTGGCCGAAGGCAAGCGGCTGCTGATCAACGACCCCACGCGGTTCGAGGGCGTGAAGGTCATTGGCGTCGATGAGCACGTCTGGCGCCACACCAGGCGTGGCGACAAGTACGTCACCGTGATCATCGACCTCACCCCGGTCCGCGATGGCGCCGGCCCAGCAAGGCTGCTGGACATGGTCGAGGGCCGGTCGAAGGCGGCGTTCAAGACCTGGCTCGCCGACCGCGACGACGCCTTCCGTGACGCGGTCGAGGTGGTCGCGATGGACGGCTTCACCGGGTTCAAGACCGCCGCTGCAGAGGAGATCCCGGACGCGGTCACGGTGATGGCTCCCTTCCACGTCGTGCGCCTGGCCGGTGACGCCCTCGACAGGTGCCGGCGCCGGGTCCAACTCGCGATCCACGGGCACCGTGGGTTCAGGGACGACCCGCTCTACAAGTCGCGGCGCACGCTGCACACCGGTTCGGACCTGCTCACCGACAAGCAGAGCGACAGGCTACGCGCGCTGTTCGTTGATGACGCTCACGTCGAGGTCGAGGCGACCTGGGGTGTCTACCAGCGGATGATCGCCGCCTATCGCCACGAGGACCGGCAACGCGGCCGCGAGCTCATGGAGAAGCTGATCACCGACCTCAGCGCCGGCGTCCCCAAGGTGCTCACCGAGCTCACCACCCTGGGCCGGACCCTGAAGAAGCGAGCCGCCGACGTGCTCGCCTACTTCGAACGACCCGGCACCAGCAACGGGCCGACCGAGGCACTCAACGGACGGCTCGAACACCTGCGCGGCTCCGCACTCGGGTTCCGCAACCTGACCAACTACATCGCCCGAAGCCTGCTCGAGACCGGCGGCTTCAGACCCCAACTCCTACACCCCCGATTGGGATGAGCCACTAGATGATGCCACCCACACGGCGCGGCTGGCGCGAAGCGCCTGTGGAGAACGGTGCGGACGCCGTCTCACGCGCGACGGTCGCGAGCGGCGCTGTGGTCGCAAGGAGCGCGAGCGCGCGGAGAACGTGAGCGCGCGCGAGCACGCGAGGCCCGAAGCGAGCGGCGTGTGATCAGCCCAGCCCGCTCCAGCCCTCGGGCATGTAGCCCTCGGCCTCGAGCGAGCGGCGTGTGATCAGCCCAGCCCGCTCCAGCCCTCGGGCATGTAGCCCTCGGCCTCGAGCACGAAGCGGCCGACCGGCGTCGCGGGCCGCTTCTGGATCTTCGCGACCGACGAGCGCAGCTCCTTGAACGGCTTGCCGTAGACGGTCACCTCACGGCTCGCCTCGTACTCCTGGTCTGGCCGCTCGCGCGGGATCGTCAGCACGCGGCCCATTGCCCACGCCGGCTCCTGCGACATCACCGGCTGCAGCTCGATCACCCGCTTCTCGGGCTCGAGGAAGCCGCTGAACGCGACCGGGGCGCCGCCGCCCACGGGGGTGAGCCACCGCATCCACGCGCCCGGTTCGAAGGCGGGCAGCGGATGCGTCGCCGCGGCCTCGAGGGCGCGTCGCGTGCCGACCTGCCAGCGCTGGTACTCGCGGTCGTCGCTGCCGTCGAAGACGAACAGCTGCAGCTCGAGCAGCGCGTCGTCGGCGTCAAGCGCGTGCTGCTCGATCGCGAGCGTGTCGGCGCGCACGGCACCGTAGGTCCAGGGGTGCAGCGCCTTGCCGAAGCGCGTCGCCGCCTCCACGATGAGCCCGCCCGACTCCTCGTCGAGCTCTGCCTCGACGCGGAACGGCACGCCCTGCTCGTCGATCGCCCACAGCCCGTACGGGTTCACGGGCGCGTCGCCCTCGCGCTCTGCCGGTGCCTCCTGCAGGAAGCGGTCGGGCATCGAGGCGATCAGCAGGTCGCGCTCGTCTGACTCCCACTCGTCGTCGAGGGTTGTGTCGGTGCGCACCTCGGCGTCCTTGGCCTCGGGCTCCAGTTCGAGCTCGACCACCCAGCCGAAGTCCTCGTCGAGGTCGACGACCTGCTTGACGGCTGTGCTGTAGATGCCCGGCGGGATCTCGCCGGCGCCCTCGGGCACCAGCACGTAGGTGCGGGCCAGGCCGGTGGGCGTGGCGGAGAGTGCGATCTCGACGATCGGGCCGCGCCGCGTCTCGAGGAAGCCGTGCAGGGGGAAGTCGAGCTCGCCGACGGTCTGGGTCACGCGTCAACGGTAGCCGCCCGCGGGCGCACCGGCGCCCCGGCAGTTCGTCGGGCACGCCGGCGCGCGGCAGTTCGTCGGGCACGCCGGCGTGCGGCCGATCGTCGGGCACCCCGGCGCGCGGCAGTGCGCCACCTGCCGTGGGATCCTGGTCGCATGCGCGGACCGGCAGTGCTCTTCATCCTCGCGGCGCTGTTCGTCGTCGAGCTGCTCGCGTGGCTGATCCTGGCCATGTGGGGCTGGACGATCGGCGCGCAATGGGGCGACACCGCCGGCGCGATCGGCGCGGTGGGCGCGTTCGCCGCGATCGCAGCGCTCTGGGCGCTGCTCGCCTCGCCGAAGTCGCATGCGCCGGACTGGGTCAAGTGGACGGTGAAGGTGCTCGTGTTCGGCGGCGCCGCCCTCACGCTCGTGCTCACCGAGCAGGTAGCCGCGGGCATCGCCTTCGCCGTGGTCGCCGCCGCGCTCCTCTGGGTCGCGCGGACCGAGTCGGCACGCGACACGCTCGAGGCGATCCGGGGGCCGCGCGAGCCGCGCTGAACGCCGCAGGTCAGCAGCGCCGCGCGAGCAGCGCTCAACGCCGCGGGTCAGCAGCGCCGCGCGAGCAGCGCCGAACGCCTCAGGTCAGCAGCGCGCCGCTGCCGGGTGGCAGCGAGAGCTCACCCGAGAAGGCGACATCCGGATGCGTCTGGAAGCGCAGGTGGGTGCGCTCCACCGCGATGGACTGCGGCTTGTCGCCGAAGTTGATCACCACCTCGACCGGGGCATCGACCTCCGAGCCGCCCCGCACGAGCCGCAGCACGCCGGCCTCCTCGAACACCTGCACGCTGCTGTGGCTCCAGTGCGGATCGGTGAGCGCCGGCAGCTCGCGCCGCAGCGACGCCAGGTGACGGTAGCCGTCGAGCACCCGCGCATGCCGCTCGCGGCGCACCTCGCTCCAGTCGAGCTTCGAGCGCTCGAAGGTCGCCGGATCCTGCGGGTCGGGCACGACCGACTCGTCCCACCCCATCCGCTCGAACTCCGCCAGTCGCCCCTCGCCCGTGAGCCGGCCGAGCTCGGGCTCGGGGTGCGAGGTGAAGAACTGGAACGGCGTCGAGGCCGCCCACTCCTCCCCCATGAACAGCATCGGCGTCGACGGGCCGGCGTAGAGCAGCAGCGCCGCGCACAGCAGCTGCGACTCGGTGAGCGCCTCGGTGATGCGGTCGCCGCGGGCGCGGTTGCCGATCTGATCGTGGTTCTGCGCGCTCACCACCAGCCGCCACGCGAGCGAGCGGTCGGTGTCGATCGGATGCCCGTGGTCGCGCTCCCGGAAGGAGGAGTACGTGCCGTCGTGGAAGAAGCCCCGCTCGAGCGTCTTGGCGAGCGCCGTGAGCGACGCGAAGTCCTCGTAGTAGCCGTGCGTCTCGCCCGTCAGCGCCACGTGCAGGCCGTGGTGGAAGTCGTCCGACCACTGCGCGTCGAGCCCCCAGCCGCCGGCCTCGCGCGGGGTGATGAGCACCGGGTCGTTCATGTCGCTCTCGGCGATGAGCTCGAGCGGGCGGCCCAGGTGGGCCGCGAGCGCGGTGGTCTCGATGGCCATCTCCTCGAGGATGTGCGTCTCGCCGTGCTCGCTCGAGCGCACGTCGTGCAGTGCGTGCACGGCGTCGAGCCGCAGCGCGTCCACGTGCATGTCCTCGAACCAGAAGCGCAGGTTGTCGAGGATGTACCGGCGCACCTCCGGCTCGGCCAGGTGCACGTGCTCGCCCCAGGTGGAGCGGCCCTCGCTCGAGAGGTACGGCCCGAAGCGCGGCAGGTAGTTGCCGCTGGGGCCGAGGTGGTTGTAGACCACGTCCTGCACCACGGCGATCCCCGCGCCGTGCGCGGCGTCGACGAAGCGCTGGTAGGCGGCCGGGCCGCCGTAGCCCTCGTGCACGGCGTACCAGGCGACCCCGTCGTAGCCCCAGTTGTGCGTGCCGTTGAATCCGTTCACCGGCAGCAGCTCGACGTGCGTCACACCGATCTCGAGCAGGTGGCTGAGCCGCTCGGCCGCCGCGTCGAGGGTGCCCTCGCGCGTGAAGGTGCCGACGTGCAGCTCGTACAGCACGCCGCCGGCGATCGGCCGCCCGGTCCAGTCGGCGTCGTCCCAGTCGTGGTCGGATGCGTCCCACACGCGGGAGCGCTCGTGCACCCCGTGCGGCTGGCGTCGCGAGCGCGGGTCCGGCAGCACGCCGTCGTCGTCGCCCACCTGGAAGCCGTAGTCGCCGGCGGGGGCGACGGCGTGCCACCAGCCGCCGTCCTCGCGCGCCATCTCGACGGACGCGTCTGCGGCGACCACGCGCATCCGCTCGGCGCCCGGCGCCCAGACTCGGTACTCGTGCTGCTCGGCCATGAGGCCAGTCTGCCGCCGGACGCTCGGCGGCGGCTGGGTGCCCCGTGCGAGGAGCCGGCCGCCGACGATGCGTGCCGGGCTACGCGGTCTGCGGCTCGCGCTCCTGCTCGACCTCGCGGGCGGTCCGCCGCACGATGGCCCCGCGGGCGCCGATGATGCCGACGAGCGTCGCGACGCACAGCAGGGCGAAGAAGACCGCCACGCCCCAGGGGCCGAAGGCGCCCAGCACCGTCTGCGCGATGAGCGGCGTCGAGCCACCGATCGCGACCGCGCAGAGCCCGTTCGCGAGCGCCACGCCCGTGTAGCGGACGTTGGGCTGGAATGCCGCCGAGAGGAAGCTCGAGAGCATCGCGTAGTAGGCGCAAGCGCCGATCACCAGGATCGCCTGCATCGCGCCGAGGAACCAGATGTTGCCCGACAGGATGCCCATGAAGTACGGCGCCGTGATGGCGAGCGAGAGGAGCACGCCGGCGATCATCACCCGCTCGCGGCCCCAGCGACCGGCGATGCGCGCCGAGATGGGCTGCCAGATGAACTGCAGCACCGCCATCGCGAAGCCGAGCTGCAGGATCTCCTCGCGCGGGTTGCCCAGCTCGGTCGTCCACCACGAGATGAGGAAGGTGTTCTGGAAGAACGCCGCCGCGATGCCCAGCACGCTGGCGAGCGTGCCGAAGATCACCACGACCGAGCTCGTGCGCATCACGTGCACGAGCGGCACGTTCACGACCTCGCGGTGCTCCTTGGTCTGCTCGAAGTCGTTCGACTCCTCGACGCGGGAGCGGATCCACATGCCGACGGCCAGCAGCACCGCCGAGAGCAGGAACGGCACGCGCCAGCCCCACGAGAAGAAGGCGTCGTCGTCGAGCACGCCGACCATGAGGAACATGAGCGTCGCGAGGATCGAGCCCGCGGGCGATCCCTGCTGCACCCACATGCCGGCCTTCGTGCGGTCGCTGCTGCTGCCGCCGCTCTCGGTCGCCATGAGCGTGGCGCCCGCCCATTCGCCGCCGACGGCGAGGCCCTGCGCCGCGCGCAGGAGCACGAGCAGCACCGGCGCGAGCGGCCCGACCTGCTCGTAGGTGGGCAGCAGGCCGATTGCGGTGGTGCCGATGCCCATGAGGAACAGCGTCGCCACGAGCACGCGCTTGCGACCGAAGCGGTCGCCGAGGTGCCCGAAGAGGATGCCGCCCAAGGGCCGGGCGAGGAAGCCGACCCAGAAGGTGGCGAAGCTCGCGAGCAGTCCCGTGAGGGGGTCGACGCTCGGGAAGAACAGCGGGCCGAACACGAGCGCGGCGGCCATGCCGAAGATGAAGAAGTCGTACCACTCGATCGCGGTGCCGACGAAGGCCCCGAAGACCGCTCGGCGGCGACGGGTGGATTCTGGAAGGGCGCTGACCGCCATCGGTCTCCTCCTGGGTCACGAACGGCGCCATCGCCGCTCTCTGCGTGACCAACCTGCCTGCGCTGGTTCATACTGTCTACGACCAAGTCATGCACGAATGTATACCCGAATGCGATAGCCCATGCTGCACCTTCGACGACTGAGCTACTTCGCCGCTGTGCTCGAGCACGGCACGCTCATGGCGGCCTCCGAGGCACTGCGCGTCGCGCAGCCGGCGCTCTCCCGCCAGATCCGGCTGCTCGAGGAGGAGCTCGAGCTGCCGCTGTTCGAGCGACGGCGCGGGCGGCTCGTGCCCACTCCGACCGGGCTCGCGCTCGGCGGCATCGCCCGCGCGCTGCTCGAGCAGGCCGACCGGGCCGAGCGGGCAGCCCGCAGCCTGCGGGCGGGCACCGCACAGCACCTCGTGTGTGTGACGACGCGCTCGACGAACCAGGGGCTCTTCTCCCCGTTCATCGCGACGCTCGGCGCGAGCATGCCGCTGCTGACGACGACCGAGGTCGAGCACGTCGACGTCGAGCGCGCGCTCAGCCACGGCGCCGACCTCGCCATCGCGCCGCTGCCGCCGTCGCCGCACCTGGCCTCGCGCGCGATCGCCGACTTTCCAGTGCTCGCGCACGTCTCCCTTCGCCACCCGTGGGCGCTCGAGAGCCGCGACCACGTCACGCTCGCGGAACTCGTCGAGGAGCACCTCATCCTGCCGCCCGAGTCGAGCATTAGCCGACAGGAGCTCGACCGGGCGCTGCGCCGCGAGCGGCTCGCGCCGCGCACGGTGCTCGAGAGCACCGTCGACTCGACGAGCCTCGCGCTGGCGGCGAGCGATCGCGGCGTCGCCGTGCTCACCTCCGACAGCGGTCCGGGCGTCCGCTCCATCCCCATCCGCACCGCGGGCGAGCAGCCGCGCATCACGCTCTACGGGTGCTGGATGCGCGATCACTACGCCGCCGACGCGATAGCGGAGCTCGTGGACGCCTTCGCGGCGTACGTCGAGAGCCGGTACGGCGCGCTCGCCGACTCCGATGCCCGATTGCTATAGAACCTCGACACTTCTGGTCGTGGCCGGCATGGCCTGCGCTTCCTAGACTCCCCAGCAGCGGGCACCGCCGCCCGCGCCGGAAGGAGCCAGGACGATGACGACCAGCACGCTGCAGCACACGACGAGGGCGCAGGATGCGCCACCGGCGATGCACGTGGGACGGGCTATCGCCGCCTCACTCGAGCTGCACGGCGTGCAGCGCGTGTTCTCGGTGCCGGGCGAGAGCTACCTCGCGCTGCTCGACGGCCTCCACGACGTCGCCATCCCCAACGTCGTCTGCCGCCACGAGGGCGGCGCCGCCTACATGGCGGAGGCCACCGGCAAGCTCACCGGCACGCCGGGCGTCGCGATGGTGACCCGCGGGCCGGGTGCCGCGAACGCGTTCGTCGCCGTGCACGTCGCCTGGCAGGACGCGAGCCCGATGGTGCTCTTCGTCGGCCTCATCCCCGTCGCCGACCGCGGCCGGGACGCCTTCCAGGAATTCGACCCGAACGGCTGGTTCGGCTCCCAGGCCAAGCGCGTGCTCGTGCTCGACGCGCCGGAGCGCGCGAGCGAGGTCGTCGCCGAGGCCTTCCGCATCGCCCGCAGCGGCCGGCCCGGGCCCGTCATCGTCGGCCTGCCCGAGGATGTCGTGGCGGCGCCGTTCACCGGCGAGCTCCGCGCCCGGCTGCCCGTCGCGCGCGGCGCCGTCGCCGACGACGACCGCGAGGCGATCCTCGACGCGCTCGCCGGTGCCGAGCGGCCGCTGCTGCTCGTGGGCGGCGAGGGCTGGACTCCCGAGGCGGCGAAGGCCGTGCAGGGCTTCGCCGAGCGCAACCGCCTCCCCGTGCTGCAGGAATGGCACGCGACCGGGCGCATCCCCACCGACTCCCCCAGCTTCGTCGGGCAGCTCGCCTTCGGCGGCCCGCCCGAGGGCATGCGGATGCTCGAGGACGCCGACGTGTTGGTCACGGTGGGGGCGGTGCTCAATGACGTCACCACGGGCTCCTACGTAGCTCGGCAGAACGCCGACGCGCGGACGATCGTCGTCTCGCTCGACCCGGAACTGCGCGGCGGCTCCGGCGCGCTCTCGCGGCATGTGCTCGCCTCGCCGGAGACCTTCGCGAAGGCGATCGCCGACGCCGCCCTGCCCGAGCACGCCCGCCGCAGCGCGTGGACGGCGCAGCACCACGACCGGGTCGTCGCCGAGCGGCTCGACTGGTCGGCTCGCGCCGACGGCCGCCGGGGCGCGAGCATGACGCGGCTCATCGACGCCGTCGCCGAGCGGCTGCGCGACCCGCTCGTCACCGTCGGCGCCGGCAACCACTCCGCCTGGGCACAGCTGCTGCCGAGCGTGCGCTACCCCGCAGAGCTCGCGACCCGCAACGGCTCGATGGGCTACTCGGTGCCGGCCGCGCTCGCCGCGGCGCTCGAGGACCCGAACCGCGAGGTCGTCACGATCGTCGGCGACGGCGAGCTGCTCATGAACGGGCAGGAGCTCGCGACCGCCGCACAGGAGGGCGCCGCCTTCCTCGTGATCGCGATGGACAACGGCCAGTACGGCACCATCCGCTCGCACCAAGAGCGCTACTACCCCGGCCGCGTCTCCGGCACGCAGCTGACCAACCCCGACTTCGCCGCACTCGCCCGCGCGTACGGCGGCCACGGCGAGACCGTGCGCGCCGATGGCGAGATCGACGGCGCTGTCACCCGTGCGCTCGCGGCCGTCGAAGAGGGCCGCTGCGCGCTCATCCACATCGTCGTCGACCCCGACATCCTGCTGCCCTGACTCATCGAAGGAGCCCCATGTACACCGTCACCAATCCCGCGACCGGACAGGTCGTCGCCGAGCACCCCACCGCATCCGACGTCGAGATCACTGAGGCCGTCGCCCGCGCGGACTGCGCCGCCGCAGCACTGCGCGCGACCGAGCTGAGCCAGCGCACCGCCGTGCTCTCGCGCATCGCCGAGCTGCACGTCGAGCACCGCGACCGCCTCGCCGCCATCGCGACGCAGGAGATGGGCAAGCCCATCGTGCAGGCTTGCTTCGAGGTCGACATCGTCGCGAGCATCTACCGCTACTACGCCGAGCACTCGGCGACGCACCTCGCCGACGAGTGGCTCGACGTCGTCGCCGGCGGCACCGCCCTCGTGCGCAAGGAGGCGCTCGGCGCGCTGCTGGGCATCATGCCGTGGAACTTCCCGTACTACCAGGTGGCACGGTTCGCGGCCCCGAACCTCGCGATCGGCAACACGATCCTGCTCAAGCACGCGCCGCAGTGCCCCGAGTCGGCGCTCGCGCAGGCGGGGCTCATCCGCCAGGCGCTCGCCGAGCACGGCCTGCCGGAGGACGCGTACGTCAACGTCTTCGCCACGAACGAGCAGGTCTCGACGATGATCGCCGATCCGCGCGTGCGCGGCGTCTCGCTCACGGGCTCCGAGCGCGCCGGCGCCGCGGTCGCCTCGCAGGCGGGCGCGCACCTCAAGCCCGTCGTGCTCGAGCTCGGCGGCTCCGACCCCTTCATGCTGCTCGACACCGTCGACCTCGACACCGTCGTGGAGCGGGCCGTCTTCGGGCGCATGATCAACGGCGGGCAGGCGTGCAACGCCTCGAAACGCTTCCTCGTGATGGACGGGCTCTACGAGCAGTTCTCGGAGAAGTTCACGGATGCGATGCGCGCGATCTCCCCCGCTGACCCGGCCGAGCAGGACACCTTCCTCGGGCCGCTCTCGTCCGAGGCCGCCGTCGAGGCGCTCGACGCGCAGGTGCGCCGCGCCGTCGAGCAGGGCGCGACAGTGCTCACGGGCGGCAAGCGCGTCGACGCGCCGGGCGCCTACTACGAGCCGACCGTGCTCGCCGACATCACGCCCGACATGGACGTGTTCGGCCAAGAGCTCTTCGGCCCCGTGGCGGTGCTGCACCGCGTGACCGACGAGGAGCACCTCGTCGAGCTGGCCAACGGCACGCCCTTCGGACTCGGTTCGTCGATCCACACCGACGACGAGGAGCGTGCGCTGCGACTCGCCGACCGCATCGAGGCCGGCATGGTGTTCATCAACGAACCCGGCGGCACCGCGGCCGAGCTGCCCTTCGGCGGCACCAAGCGCTCGGGCTTCGGTCGCGAGCTCGGCAAGCGCGGCCTGACCGCGTTCGTCAACGAGAAGCTCATCCGCGTCGCCCCCTGAGGCAGCGCGCAGCACGCACGAGGCCCGCGACCATTCGGTCGCGGGCCTCGTCGCTGCGCTCAGGCGAACGGGTTGGGCATGAGCGTGTACTTCGTCTCGAGGTACTCGTGGATGCCCTCGGCGCCGCCCTCACGGCCCAGGCCCGACTGCTTCACGCCGCCGAAGGGGCCGGCCGCGTTCGAGACCACGCCCACGTTGAGGCCCATCATGCCGGTGTCGATCAGCTCGATCATGCGCTGGCCGCGCTTGGTGTCCTCGGTGAAGACGTAGCCGACCAGGCCGTACTCGGTGGCGTTGGCGAGGCGGACGGCGTCCTCCTCGTTGCTGAAGCGCTGGATGGCGACGACCGGGCCGAAGATCTCCTCGATCGACACCGCCATCTCGGCGTCGACGCCGTCGAGCACGGTGGGCTCGAAGAAGGAGCCGGGGCCGTCGATCGCCTTGCCTCCGGCGACGAGCGTCGCGCCGTCGGCGACGGCCGCGTCCACCAGGCGCACGGCGTTGTCGAC